>CAVXAI010000013.1:0-569599 GCA_963759645.1 uncultured Acidimicrobiales bacterium
CGCGCACGCTACCGGGAGGGCGCGGCTGAAAGCTCGCGTCAGTGCCCGGCGGGCGCGTTCACACCTCCCGGCAGCGGCGCCTGGAGACTCACCGGGCGCCGCATCGGGGTCGAGGACCGTCGCTTCGACGACTCCCCAGTGCTCCGGCGTGAACGGCTTCGCGTACTCGGGCGTGCGCCCCGGCTCGAACAACGTCGAATCGGCGACCCACAGGATCGGGTGCGTCTCGAGCTCCGGACCCGGGCGCTCGGCAATGAAGAGATAGGGGCCGCCGTTGGGGTGGGTGAACTGTCCCGAGGAGTGGTCGGTCTCGAACTCCTTCTCAAACCCGAGCGACGCCCAGAATGCCGCCGTCGCTCCGAAGTTCGTCGTCTCCAGGTAGAAGCCCACGATGCCGTCAGTTGCCACCGGCTTTCCTCCTGTTCTTCGACCCCTGAGGGAGGCCAGGGTCGTGTCGGGCCAGATGCTCTGTGAGCGCCTCGGTGACGATCGCCGACAGGGACTGCTCGGTATCAACCGCGAGATGTTTGAGGGCTCGGATGAGGTCGACGGGTAAGTACACATTGAACTGCTTGACCGTGCGGTCGACCATGGGAGGATACTAGATTGCTAGCATCAGCGACACAAGGGGCGCAAGGCGACTTCCCGGAACGGAACCCGATCGACGACGTCGCGGACACACTGCTCGACAAAGTCGGTCGCTCCCTGGCCGAGGGCGCCATGGGCGACCTCCTCAAGGGAGCTTGGCTCGGTCATCCTCTGCATCCGATGCTCACCGACCTGCCGATCGGCTTCTGGACGTCGGCGGTCACGCTCGACTTCCTCGCTCCTCGGTCGGGCAAGCGTGCTGCGCAGCTTCTCATGGGGCTCGGCTCGCTGAGCGCCGTGCCGACCGCACTTGCCGGGTTGACCGACGCATCGACGATCACAGGACACCGAGACTCGGCGGACCGCAGCGATCCACGCGATCGGGAACGCGACCGCGCTCGGGCTGTTCACGCTCTCCTGGCGCGCCCGTCGCCACGGGCACGGCGGCCGTGGCGTCCTCTGGGGGCTGCTGGGCACCGCCGCCGCGACCGGCGCCGGCTACCTCGGCGGAAGCTCGCGTTCGGCGAACAGAAGTCCTGAGTCCGAGATTCGTCACCTGGAAGAGGGCGAAATACGACGGGGTGTGCCGTCAGGCTCTCGATCGTCCAGTTCGGCGGTTGCGCCGGCCGTCTGCACCGCCCAGGATGTGCATCTTCGTGTGAGCAAGTGCAAGGGGGCCGATCGATGCTGGCATTCGAGGTCACGATCCAGGGCGCGCTTTGGGCACTGTTTCTCGCATGGTGTGTGTGGATGTGCGTCGTGATCCTGCGATTCGCCCTCAGCGGAGGCAGCAAGACCTGGCGCTAGCGCATCGGCGGAGCGAAGGTTGGCGGGTTGAGACAGGGGGGATAATCAGGGGGATGCCTCGCGCCCTGCTCGTCATCGCCGGACTCGTAGCCGGGGCCGCCGCACTGGTGTGGGGGTACGGCTCGCTCAACGAGGAGTCCGGTCCACGGGTCGCCCTGCAATTCGACGCCACCACGTCGACCTCCTCGACGTCGTCGACGACGATCGGCGAGCTCTTCCCCTCCCTCACCGATGACGACCCGGTGACGTCATCCACCCTCCCGCCGGCGACCACGATTCCGTCGACAGTTGCGGCGGCCCCGGCGAGCCCGCCCACCACGGTGCCGCCGACTGTGAGAGGTATCGCCGCGCGGCCGGCCGGCGCGCCCGTGGCAGCTGCGGCCGGTAGCCCAGCCCCAGGGACCACGGCCCAAGCCACGCCGACGGCGCCCAAGACCACGCCGACGACCGCGAGGCCGACCACGACAACGGCGCCAGCGACGACCACCACCGCATCGACCACCACCTCGACCACCGTGCTGCCACTGCCAACGTTGCCGAGGTTGCCCACCAGCGCACCCACCACCCCGGCACCGACGACCACCACGACCGAGCCGACAACCACCACGACCGAGCCGACAACCACCACGACCGAAGCGACAACCACGACGGCAACTGCAACAACCACGACCGCCCCTGAACCGACGGACACCACGGCTGCCCCGTGACGATGCCTGCTCGTCGGGCCGTTAGCTTCAGACGCCGCGCCACGCACCCCGGGGTCGAGCACTTCGCCCGAGTGATCTCCCTTTCGACGCGGTTGCCGTCGTCGTCGAGGCCCGCCTCGTAGGTCACGTTCACGCTGTGGCGCAGACAGTACGGACACTCGACGGTTCGTATGATCGGCTCATTCATCGAACAAGTGTACGATACAGACCGTTCAGCAGGATGGCCCGGGCCTCGGTCAGAGGGCTTCCGGCCGGCATGCGACGGCCGGGGACACAATGCACGGCATGGCTCCACTGTCGCCTCATGCCATGTCAGCAGCGCAGGTCCGAAGGCTGCTCACCGTCATCGCGATCGCGTTGGGTGTGTCGACCCTGGGGGGTGTCCTGGTCTTGTGGCCGCGCGGCACCGCTCCTGATCTCCGGCCGATCGGCATCACTGTGCGGTACGTCGACGCGACGGTCCTCACATCGGAGCCGAGCCGGTGCGGCTTGGAGGACCTGGAGGCGCCGGAAGACTGCCAGCTGGTCACCGCCCGGGTCACCTCGGGCTCGAACAAAGGATCGACGCAACCTTCGAACTTCCCAGCAGCGAGTTCAATGCGCCCGATCTCGGCCCGGGCGACAAGGTCGTGCTCTTCGACAACGTCGGCGCAGATCCCGAGTTTCGCTACACCTACGCCGACTATCAGCGCTCGACTCCGCTGGTCTGGCTCTTCGGTCTGTTCGGCGTGGTCGTGATCGTGTTCGGACGATGGCAAGGGGTGCGTGCGCTCGCCGGTTTGATCCGAGCTTGGCGGTCGTGCTGATGTTCATGTTGCCTTCACTGCTGCGCGACAACCCGGCGCTACCCGTCGCGTTGGTGGCTTCATTCCTGGTCGCTTACATCGCGCTGTATCTCGCCCACGGCGTGAACCCGAACACCACGGTCGCGTTGCTCGGCACGCTCGCGAGCCTCGTGGTCGTCGCGGCCTGGCCACACTGTTCGTTGATCTCGCGGATATGACCGGCCTGTCGGACGAGGCGGCGCAGGTACTCCGAGTCACCGCCGAGGGCATCGACCCAAGGGGCTGCTCATCGTCGGCGCGGTCATCGGCGCCCTCGGCGTGCTCGATGACGTGACGGTCACCCAAGTCTCGGCCGTCGCCGAGCTGAAGGCGACCAACCCGAGGCTCGACGCCGCGACCTTCTACCGGTCCGCTGTGCGCATCGGCCAAGACCACGTCGCCTCCACTGTCAACACACTCGTACTTGCCTACGTCGGCGCGTCGCTGCCACTCACGCTCCTGTTCCTCCAAGGCGGAGAGAGCTGGGGGCGCATCGCCGCCACCGAGATCGTTGCGGTCGAGATCGTCCGCACTCTCGTGGGAAGCATCGGGCTGGTGCTGTCCGTCCCGTTCACAACCGCCCTTGCCGCCCTCGCGATCGCCGAACCGGCCCCCCGACCCGCTCCCACCCTTGTGGCTCACGTCGAGCCGTCGACGGTGACGGCGACGCCGTCATGGGACGACTTCGGACCCGAGGCGAAGGAGTGGTGACGGCAATTCCGCCTCGCCAAGTATTGAGTATGGTTCTCATTCATGTTCTCACCCAGACGCACGGGGATGGCGGCGGTGGGTCTTGCGCTGGGTGTTCTGGTCGCTGGTTGTGGTGACGGCGGAGGCGCCGCCGACTCAGATGACTGCCCAGCTGAACCGGTTCGAATCGTCGTGTCCGTGGGCCAGTGGGGCGACATCGTGAGCGATCTCGCCGGTGATTGCGGTCAGGTCACGACGATCATCTCCGGCACATCGGTCGACCCTCACGACTTCGAGCCACGCCCGCCGACCTCGCCGCGTTCAATGACGCCCGCCTGGTCGTCCTGAACGGACTCGACTACGACGCATGGGCGGAGAGGGCTGCCGACACGTTGTCGCCGAAGCCAGCGGTCGTCGATGCTGGCGAGGTCGTGGGTGGGTCTGCCGGCGACAACCCGCACATCTGGTATGGACCCGACTACGTAAGCGCAGTCGCCGAAGCGATTACCGCGGAGCTCGAATCGGTCGAGCCTAATGCAGCTTCGTACTTCCAGCAGAGGGCGACCGAGTGGCAGGAGCGATGCAGCCGTACTTCAACCAGGTGTCCGATCTCCGCGCGTGGATCGCGGGGAAGAAGTCCTACGCCGCTAACCGAACCAGTATTCGACTACATGGCGCAGGCCGTCGGCCTTTCCGATGAGACGCCGGCAGGTTTCGTGCGTGCCGCGGCGAACGAGGTCGATCCCTCGCCAGGCGACATCAGCGACTTCGAGGTCGCACTGGCCGGCGGCGCGGTCGACGTCCTTGTGTTCAACACCCAGACCGAGAGTCCAGTGGCCGATCAGCTGCGTTCGCGAGCACAGGCCGCTGGCGTGCCGATTCTCGATGTGACCGAGTCACCACCGCCCGACTCCACCTTCGTCTCATGGCAGGTCGCGCAGTTAGAGGCGCTCGGTGAGGCGTTGACCGGATGACGGAAGTAGACTCGTCGGCGCGCCACCACAGAACGCGTCGAACGCTGCTGTAGGGGCGAACGTCGCAGGTCAACCCACGTAGCCGGGGTCGCTCGGCCAGTTCGGTTGGAACAGATGCCACTGCTCGGGCGCCGCGCGGATCAGCTCTTCCAATCGATACGCGAGGGCCTGCGTCAACGTCGCGATGTCCTCACCCGGCGATCCCCGCCGCTCGATCTCGATCGGCGCGCCCACACTCCCGACGTGGAGTCCGCCGGCTTCGTAGTACACCGCGGTCGGAAGGATCGGCGCGCCCGTGCGCAGCGAGAGCGTCGCGGGGCCGGCGGGAAGCTTGGTGCGCTCGCCGAAGAACTCGACCTCGACCCCGCCCGTCCCGATGTCACGGTCGCAGAGCAGACAGAGCACTCCGTTGCTCCTCAGCGCCTTGATCGACGCCATCGCGGCCCCGAGGCCGACCGGCACGACGTGCATCCCGAGCGACCGGCGGTAGCCCACGAACCACTCGAAGAGCTCAGGCGGTTCGAGGGGCTCGACCACGACGGTGATCGGGATGCCTTGGTCAGCGACCCATCGCCCCGCCCACTCCCATCCGCCGAGGTGGGGAAGGGCGAGGATCACTCCCCTGCCATCGGCGAGCGGATCGAGCATGTGGTGGATGCCCTCGGTCGTGAATCGAGCGGCGATGTCGGCCTTCGAGGTCGTCGGGACGCGAAACGACTCCACCCAGTAGCGCGCGTACGAGAGGAACGACGCGTCGACGGCGCGATCGAGCGCCTCGCCTTCCAAGGACGGCCCGCGCACACGACGAAGATGGCGCGCGACCGTGTCGCGGCGCCCGCGCATCGCGAGCTTGAACGCCCGAGCGAAGACGCGCGACGCAGGTTCGACGAACGCATCAGGGAGCGCCTGCGCCAGCCTCGCGCCGACCTTGTACGCGGCGGTGACCGCCGATCCGTCCGACAAGTCGGATCAGGCGTTGGGGTTCTGGCGGCGCTCAGCCCTCGTGCGCGCACGCGCCGTCGGCCGTGCGACCCGGCGTGCGCTCCAACGGAACGGCTCACGCTTCGGGCGCTCGGCGCTGGCCTGCCGCCACACCTTGACGAACCGCTGCACCGCCGTGAACGCGGTGAGCACGAGCATCAGCCACAGGATCGGCACGAGCAGCGAGTCGAAGAGCAAGCCGAGGCACAGCAGGATGATGCGCTCGGCCCGCTCCATGACGCCGCCGCGGGCATCGAAGCCGAGCGACTCGGCCTTCGCACGCTCGTAGGAGATCAGTGAGGACAGGGCGAGCACGGCGAGCGGGAGGATCGCGGCCCGGCCGCCGTCGACCGTGGCGAGGTACCAGGCGACGCCACCGAAGAGCAGCGCGTCGGTGACACGGTCGGCGACCGAGTCGAAGAACGCGCCGCGGCGCGACGCCGTGCCCGAAGCCTTGGCCACTGCGCCATCGAGAAGGTCGGGCACCGCCGCGAGGATCACGAGCAGCAGACCGCCGCGCAGGGCGCCCGCACCGATGGCGATCGCGGCGGCAACTGCAGTGAGCAGGCCGAACGCCGTGAGATGGTCGGCCGTGATGCCGGTGCGGCGGATGTTGGCGCCGACTGGCTGCAGGCCCCGCTCGATGCTCGTCCGCCACCGTCCGTCGAACATGTGCGCTCCAGGGAAGGGGTCCGGTCAGGGTACCAGTGGGTTCCCCGGATCGGGCGGACGCAATCCGCAACTACGCTGCGCCCGATCGGCTCGGGTGGGGCTCGGGTCGCCAGCGCGAGGGGGTTCGTTGAAGACCTATCCGACGCCCAAGATCCGCAACGTGGCGCTTGTCGGGCACTCCGGAGCGGGCAAGACCACGCTCGCCGAGGCCCTCCTGTTCAGAGCGGGAGCGATCACCCGAGCGGGTCGCGTCGAGGACGGCACCACGGTCTGTGACTTCGAGCCCGAGGAGCAAAAGCGGCACCTGAGCCTGTCGCTGGCGCTGGCCCCGTTCGAGTGGGAGGGCCACAAGATCAACCTCATCGACACCCCGGGCTACGCCGACTTCATCGGCGACGTCCACGCCGCGCTGCGGGTGGCCGACCTCGCGGTGTTCGTGGTCAGCGCGGTCGATGGCGTCGAGGTGCAGACCGAGGCGATCTGGAGGATCGCCGCGGAGCTGAACCTGCCGCGGATGATCTTCATCAACAAGCTCGACCGTGAGCGTGCCAACTTCCAGCGCACCCTCGACGAGCTCCGGGCGAGGTTCGGCGCCGGCATCGCGCCGCTCGAGCTGCCGATCGGCGAAGAGGCGGGCTTCCGCGGCGTCGCCGACCTGCTCACCGACAAGGGCTTCCTCTACGAGGGGGGCACGCACACCGAGGGCGAGATCCCCGACGAGCTCGCGGCGCTCGAGCACGAGGTGCACGACAACCTCGTCGAGGGCATCGTCGTGGCCGACGACGAGATGCTCGAACGCTTCCTCGAAGGCGATGTGCCTTCGCCGGCGGAGCTCGAGCACACGCTTGCGGTTGGCGTCGCGGCTGCGAGTGTCTTCCCGGTCGTGTGCGGATCTGCAGCGACGCAAGTGGCGATCGACCGTCTCGCCGACTTCATCTGCGAGATCGGCCCGTCGCCCGCCGACCGGCCCGGCATCGAGGTCACGGCCGGCACGACGACGCAGGACATCGCGCCCGACGCGGATGGCCAGCCGCTCGCGTTCGTCTTCAAGACGATCGCCGACCCGTACGTCGGCCAGCTCTCGTTGTTCAAGGTGCTGTCGGGAACCGTGAAGCCCGACGATCATCTCGTGAACCCGCGCACCGGCTCCGACGAGCGGCTGCACGCGCTCTTCGCGCTGCGCGGCAAGGACCAAGACCCCGTCACGAGCGTCCCGGCCGGCGACCTCGCCGCGGTCTCGAAGCTGTCCGCGACCGCTACCGGCGACACGCTCGCGCCGAAGGGCACGCCGGTCCGCGTCGCGACGATCGCGCCACCTCCCCCGGTGCTGGCTGTCGCGATCAAGGCTCGCACGCAAGCCGACGACGACAAGCTCGGGTCGGCGCTCCAACGACTGCAGGAGGAAGACCAGGCGCTCGTGCTCGAGCGCAGCGACGAGACGAAGCAGACGTTGCTGCGGGGTACCGGCGAGACGCATCTCACGATCGCGCTCGAACGGCTTCACCGGAAGTTCGGCGTCGACGTCGACACCGACGATGTCCGCGTGCCCTACCGCGAAACGATCACGGCCAACGCCGAGGCCGAGGGCAAGTACAAGAAGCAGTCGGGCGGTCACGGCCAGTTCGGCGTCGCCTGGTTGCGCGTGGAGCCATTGCCTCGAGGCGAGGGCTTCCAGTTCGTCGACGCGATCGTCGGCGGCGCGATCCCCCGTCAGTTCATTCCGGCGGTGCAGAAGGGCATCGAGGAGACGATGGCGTCGGGCGGGCTCTACGGCTTCCCCGTCGTCGACGTCAAGGTCACGTGCTACGACGGCAAGTACCACTCCGTCGACTCGTCCGAGATGAGCTTCAAGATGGCCGGCTCGCTCGGCTTCAAGGATGCGATGGCCAAGGCGAGCGCAGTGGTGCTCGAGCCGATCTCGGTGCTGAAGGTCACCGTCCCCGCGGAGTACCAGGGCGACGTGATGGGAGACATCAACGCCCGGCGGGGGCGCGTGCAGGGCACCGATGCGGTCGGAGGCGGCGAGCAGGAGGTGACCGCGCTCGTGCCCACGTCGGAGATCATGAGGTACGCCATCGATCTGCGGTCGATGACCGGTGGGCGCGGGCGATTCACCGCGACGCACAGCCACTACGACCCGATGCCGTCCCACCTCGTCGACAAGCTCGCGAAGCCCAAGGCCGAGGCGCACTGAGCGATCTCTCACCTTCCGACGGAGTCGTCGCGGCGCGCTCTTTTCGCGCGCCGATTACGCGAGGCGTTGGCGGCGGCGGCGCCGACCCAGGCGAACGCGCCGTCGACCATCGGCAGTCTCGCTTCCCGGGTGAAGCAGGTGCTCGACGACATGACGCGACGACTCGGCGGTGCACCGCCCTTGAGCCCGGCGGCGGATGCGATCGATGGTGTGGCCGCTTCCGCGAACGCGCTCGTCAGTGCGATCGGCACCTACGGCGCGGACAACTGGGCCGAGGATCGGGGCGGGAGCCGCGCGATCGACGTGCTCCGCGCCGGCATCGCCGAAGCGGGAGGGCTCGTGCGCCAAGCCGAAGCGCTCGTGGGCGACTAACCCGTCGCGGTCAAGTTCTCGTACATCTTCGCGAGCGTGCGCTTGACGGCCGCGACCTCCTTGGGCGACATCCCGGTCGGTGGCCTTGTCCTCCCAGCCGAGCGCACTCGGGATCAACCGACGCACCATCGGCGGCGCCCTTCGGCGTCAGCGCCACACCTACCTCGCGGTTGCTCGTGGACGATCGGGTCCGAGTGACGAGCTTCATATGGGCGAGGCGGGTCACGAGCCTCGAGATGGTCGGAGCGTCGATCGATGTCATGTCGGCGAGGTCGACCTGCCGCTGCTCGCCTGTGTCGGCGAGCACGGCCAGCACTCGCCACATGTAGATCGTGAGGCCCTCCGCCTTCAGCCGTTCCGAGCTGAAGCCCTCCACGATCGCAACTCCGACGCGGTTCACGAGGAACGGCAGGTAGCTCGCGAGGTCGAGTCGCGCAGGTTCGTTCATCTTTCCTCTCTCCAAACTCTTGCATTTTCAACAGTTGTGATTACAACATAGTGCAAGGGGAACGAAGGGGGAGACATGGAGTTCGGATACTTCACGCTCAGCGACAACCACTACGACAACAACGGCCGCGGTGCGAACCAGCTCGTCCGTGACATCACGGCCGAAGCCCTCTACGCGGACGAGCTCGGGATGAACTCGGTGTGGATCGGCGAGCACCACTTCAACTCGCTCGGGGTGCTTTCGTGTCCCGATCTCGTGCTCGCCTCGATCGCGGCCCGCACCTCACGTGTGAGGCTCGCACCGGCCGTCACCGTGTCGCCGCTCCACAACCCGATTCGCATCGCCGAGCAGTGGGCGACGCTCGACCTCCTCTCGGACGGCCGCGTCGACTTCGCCGCCGGCCGGGGGTACGACAGCCGCGAGTACCTGCCGTTCCACGTCGACTTCGCCGACAACCAGAGCATCTTCGAGGAAGGGATCGAGGTCGTGCAGAAGCTGTGGGACGCGGAGGAACCGATCTCCCACCACGGCAAGCACTACGACTTCGACGATGTGCGCATCACGCCGCGGCCGATCCAGAACCCAGTGCCGACCTACATCGCTTCGTTCTCGCAGCCGTCGATCGAGCTGGCCGCCCGGCTCGACTGCGGACTCGTCGTTGCGCCGTTCGCCGCGTCGATGAACTACGGCGGCCTGTCGCAGGTCGCCGACCTCTACACCGAGACGTGCGCAAAGCACGGGCGCGGGCCTCGGCGGCTCATGTGCAGCTACTTCATCCACTTCTACGACAACCCTCGGCGAGGAGGCGGCCCAAAGAGCACGGCAGATCCGCTACTACAAGGAATGCGTGATCCCCGCGTTCCCGGGCGATCCGGCGACCGCCCCGCCGAGCTACCGGTACTTCGTCGACATGGTGACGCGTCTCCAGAACGTGACGGCCGAGCAGCTCACCGAGAACTCCGTGCTGCTCGGAACTCCGGAATCGATCACCGACACCCTGAAGAAGGTCGAGGCCGCCGGCTTCTCAGAAGTCATCCTCTACTTCAACGTGGGGCTCAAGCCTCACAACCAGGTCATGGAGGAGATGGATCGGTTCATGCGCGAGGTCGCCCCGAACTTCGACGGCGCGCATACCCGGCGCCCGGCCGCCTGACCGAGGAAGAATCCTCCTCGAACTGTCGAAAACCCGGTCCCAGCACCGTCGTACGGTTCGAGTCGCCGCCCGGCGACGCACAGGAGGACAGCCCGATGAAGTACATGCTGCTGATCTACACAGCCGAAGACGCGGGGCCGGCCGTCGGAACTCCCGAGGCCGAGCTCGAGATGAAGCGCTACTTCGAGTTCAGCGAAGAGGTGGCCAAGAAGGGTCTGGTCGTCGGGGGCGATCCGCTCGAGCCCGCGAGCACCGCCACCACGGTGCGAGTCCGCGACGGAAAGCGGCTCACCACGGACGGGCCGTTCGCCGAGACCAAGGAAGTGCTCGGTGGTTACTACATCCTCGACTGCGAGAACCTCGACCAGGCGCTCGAGTACGCGGCCAAGATCCCCGGAGCCGAGTACGGCTCGGTCGAGGTGCGGCCGGTCATGGCGATCCCAGGGATGTGACGCCCTCGCCGGCTGAGGTGAGCGAGGCGGTCGAG
The DNA here is from genome assembly GCA_963759645.1 of uncultured Acidimicrobiales bacterium. Classification (GTDB taxonomy): domain Bacteria; phylum Actinomycetota; class Acidimicrobiia; order Acidimicrobiales; family DATKAS01; genus DATKAS01. The sequence goes on from CAVXAI010000013.1 coordinate 10,898, forward strand.
GCCGTCTTCCGCAACGAGTGGAGCCGCATCATCGGCGGCCTCGTTCGCCTCACTGGCAGCCTCGACGTCGCCGAGGAGTCCGTGCAGGAGGCATTCGCCATCGCTGTGCGCACCTGGCCGGCGACCGGCGTGCCTCGGCGGCCGGCGGCGTGGATCACGACGGCGGCGCGCCGAAGGGCAATCGACCGGCTCCGCGCCGCGAGCACCGCGCAACGGACCGCGGCGAGAGTGGGGGCGCTGCAGGCACTGCAGGCACTGCAGCGACGCCGAGCCCGACGTCGACAGCGACCCCGTGTCCGACGATCAGCTCCGCCTCGTCTTCCTCTGCTGCCACCCCGCGCTTGGCCCTCGACGCGCAGGTCGCACTGACCTTGCGCGTCGTCAACGGTCTGTCGACCGCATCGATCGCACGGGCGTTCCTCGTGCCCGAGACGACGATGGCGCAGCGGCTCGTACGGGCCAAGCGGAAGGTCGAAGCCGCGCACATCCCGTTCTCCCTGCCCCCGCCCGCAGTCGCTGCCCGATCGTCTCGATGCCGCGTTGGCGGTCGTCTACCTCGTGTTCAACGAGGGCTACAGCGCGACCGAGGGCGACGCTCTCGTGCGCAGAACAGCTGTGCGACGAGGCGATCCGGCTCGGGCGCCTGCTGCGTCGACCTCCTGCCCGACGAGCCCGAGGCACGAGGCCTGCTGGCGCTGATGCTCCTGCACCACTCCCGGCGCGACACGCGCATCGACGCGAACGGCGCACAGGCACCGCTCGAGGAGCAGGACCGGAGCCGTTGGGACCGCGACGCGATCGCCGAAGGACTCGCGCTCGTCGAGCAGGCCCTTGTCCAAGGGCGGCCAGGTCCGCTGCAGGTGCAGGCATCCATCGCCGCGTTGCACGCGGAAGCCCCGGACATGGGCGCGACGGATTGGTGTCAGATCGCCGCGCTTTACGACGTGCTCGCCCATCGGTGGCCGTCGCCCGTTGTCGCGTTGAACCGCGCGGTCGCCATCGGGATGAGCGAGGGCGCCGATGTGGGAGTCGCCGCGCTCGACGCGCTGGGCCCCGAGCTCGACGGATACCACCTTCGGCATGCCGCGCGTGCCGACCTGTTGCGCCGGGCGGGGCGCTTGCCCGAGGCGGTCTCGGAGTACGACCGGGCGATCTCGTGCGCGGGCACCGGGCCCGAGCGGTCGTACCTCGAACGGCGTCGCCGAGAGGTGCAAGCCGGCATCAGCTGACGCTCGGCCACTCCTCGGGGTTGTCCTCGGTGAAGTGGTCGACGATGCGCCCGTCCACCGCGTCGACGAGCACGAACCCGCGCCGTGTGGGCGGTTCCTCCGCCGAGTACAGCAGGATTCGCCAGGTCGGCCGGCTCCGCAGCCCTCGCCAGCCGAGTTGCGCTGACGCGTGGCCCACGGGGAAGCCCACGGCCTTCGATGCCGCGACCAACGCACCCTTCTCGTCGATGCCGAGATGCCAGCCCGACGTGATGCAGTAGACGCCGACCAGCGCAAGGAAGATCGCCACGTAAAGGAAGCCGTCGTTGACCAGCACGCCGCCATCCGCGTAGCCGAGCCACAACAGGAAGCACACCAGCGCGACACCGAGGTAGATGAAGCCGGGGATGCGCCGGCGGCTGTTGTCGGGAAACTGGTAGGGCCCGACGAACGACGAGACGTCGAGCTCGCCGGGCAGCTCGTCACGGTGCTCGTCACCGAGCGCGTCGCGGTGCTCGTCGGCCATCACGGCGACGCTACCGGCCATGCCGCTCGCAGCTTCTGCCAGCTCACGTCGAGGCTCTCGGGGAGCACCCTCACTTCCGCGACCGAGGTCATGAAGTTCGTGTCACCCGCCCAGCGAGGCAGGCAGTGCACGTGGAGGTGGCCCGGCACGCCGGCCCCGGCGGCCTGACCGAGGTTGATGCCGACGTTCACACCGTCCGGTGCGTACGCGGCCTTCAGCGCGACCACGGCATCACGAACGCCGACCCACAGCTCGGCGTGCTCCGCGGGCAGTCAGGTCCTCGAGCGCAGCGACCTCGCGATAGGGCATCACCATCAGGTGGCCGCTTCCGTAGGGATAGGCGTTGAGGATCGCAAAGCACTTCGCTCCGCGCCACACGATGTGTGTCTCGTCGTCGGGCAAGCCGGTGCCGAGGATCTGCGTGAAGACTGACTGCCCGGACGAGCGCGCTGGCCGCGATCCCCGACACGTAGGTCGAACGCCACTCGGCCCACAGCCGATCGAGAGTCACGACAGATGCGCGACGAGCTCTACCTGCAGCCGCTCGACGAACGCGTCGACGTGCACGCCTCGCTCGACTTCACCGCCGCGGGGGTTCACTCCGACAGTGCCGTCGCGCACGTCGTCGTCACCGACGACCAACACATAAGGGATCTTCTCGAGCTTGGCCTTGCGGATGCGAGCGCCGAGCGGCTCGTCCGCGCCCACCCAGTCGGCCCGAAAGCCCTCGGCGCGGAGACGGTCGGCGAGGCGACCGGCGTACGCGTCGTGGTCGGCGCGCACGCCGAGCAACCGCACCTGCACTGGCGACAGCCACAACGGCAACGCGCCCGCGTAGTGCTCGATGAGGATGCCGAAGAACCGCTCGACCGACCCGAACAGCGCTCGGTGGATGACGCGGGGACGATGGCGTTGGTTGTCGGGCCCGATGTACTCGAGGTCGAAGCGAGCGGGGAGCTGGAAGTCGACCTGCAGCGTGGACATCTGCCAGCGTCGTCCGATCGCGTCGCGGACGTGCACGTCGATCTTCGGCGCGTAGAACGCGCCTTCGCCCTCGGCGACGACGTACGGGAGGCCGGCGGTCTCCAGGGCCTCGCGCAGGGCTTCGGTCGCCTCGTCCCATTCCTCGGGCTCACCGACGTACTTCTCCGGCCGGGTCGCGAGCTCGGCTTCGAACTCGGTGAGGCCGAACGTGCGCAGGAGGCGCAGCACGAACGCGAGCAACGACGCGAGCTCATCAGCGAGCTGGTCGGAGGTGCAGAAGATGTGCGAGTCGTCCTGCGTGATGCCGCGCACCCGGGTGAGGCCGTGCAGCACACCGCTGCGCTCGAAGCGGTACACCGTGCCGAACTCGTACAGCCGAAGCGGCAGCTCACGGTAGGAGCGTTGCTGCGACCGGTAGATGAGCATGTGCCCCGGGCAGTTCATGGGCTTCGGGTAGTAGGTGGCGCCCTCCATCTCCATCGGCGGGTACATGCCGTCGGCGTACCAGCTGAGGTGCCCGGAGATCTCGAACAGCGTCGACTTCGCGATGTGCGGTGTCCACACGAACGAGTAGCCCGGCGCGCTCGTGCTCGGCGCGGGAGTAGTCCTCCATGAGCTTGCGGATCAGACCCACCCTTGGGATGGAACACCGGCAACCCGCCGCCGATCTCGGGCGGGAAGTGGAACAGGTCGAGCTCGAGGCCGAGGCGCCGATGGTCGCGCTTCTCGGCCTCCTCCAACCGGTGGAGGTGCTCCTTCAGCGCGTCGGCTGACTCCCACGCGGTGCCGTAGATCCGCTGCAGCATCGGGTTGCGCTCGTCGCCCCGCCAGTACGCGCCGGCGACGCGGGTGAGCTTGAAGTGGCCGAGGCGTCCGGTGTGCGGCACGTGAGGGCCGCGGCAGACGTCGCAGAACGCGGGCGGGTTGTCGTACACGCGCACGAGCCCCGCGTCGGTGCCCGAGGTCGGATCGTCGGCCTTGCCGCTGATGATCTCGAGCTTGTACTTGTGCGCCGCGAACCGCTTGGCCGCCTCGGCCTCGCTGATCTCGTCGCGGATGAACGGCTGCTTCTCCGCGATGATCTCGCGCATGCGCGCCTCGATCCGAATGAGGTCATCGGGTGCGAAGGTGCGGCCCTCGGGCAGGTCGAAGTCGTAGTAGAAGCCGTCCTCGATCGGCGGCCCGATGCCGAACGTGGCGCCGGGGAAGAGATCGAGCACCGCCTGAGCCAACACGTGCGCAGTCGAATGCCGCAGTGTGTAGCGGCCGCGATCGGACGCCGGAACGACGATCTCGACCTTGTTCCCCGCGGACAAGACCCAATCGAGGTCGCGCTCGACCCCGTCGACGACTGCGATCACGGCATCGCGTCCGAGCCTCGGCCCGATGGCCTCGGCCAGACCGCCGGCCGTCGTGCCCGCGGCGACCTCGCGGGTCGATCCGTCGGGGAGCACGATGTCGATGAGGTCGCTCATAGGAAAAGCGAGCCTACCGGTGCGGGTTCGCGGCTCCCGTGGGATTGCTCAACCGGGCGGGCTCAACCCGCCCGGCTCAACCCGCCGGGCTCAACCCGCGCGGGCGAGCTCGCGTTCGTGCTCGACGGGCTCGGACAGCCGCACCTTGGCGACGTCGGTCGGCAGCGTCTCGGCCTTCTTCGTCGCGTACCGGTCGATGTAGTGCTGGCCGGTGAGCTCGCGGATCTCGTACATCAGCTCGTCGGTGAGCTCGCGGTACACGAGATGGTCGCCGTCACGGCCCTTGTAGCGAGCGACGTCGATCGGCTGCCCGATGCGGATCTGCGCGGACCCGCCCAGCTTCGGGCATCTTCGCGTCGCAGGAGGCTGGATGTCGGCAGTGCCGACGACCCCGACGGGAAAGATGGGGCAGCCCGTCGTCGAGGGCGAGCCGCGCTGCGCCGGTATGTCCCTTGTGCAAGTGACCGTCGCGAGACCGGGTGCCCTCGGGAAAGATGCCGAAGAGATGGCCGCGCGCCAACGCCGACGATGCTGCTTGCAGCGCGGCGTCGCTCGAGCGGCCGCCTGACCGATCGATCGGGATCATTCCCATCGCGGGGAACAGGAACTTCGTCTTCCACGAGTCCATGTACTCCGCCTTGCCGACGAAGCTGATGCGCCGCGGCACCGCGAGCATCAGGAAGGCAGAGTCGAGGAACGAGATGTGATTCGGGCACAGGATCGCGCCGCCGCTCGGAGGCAGGCGGTGCAAGCCCTCGACATCGATCTTCCAGAGCACACGGTGGATCGGTCCGCCGACCGCGCGCATCACGTCCTGCAACTTTCCGGCGCCGGGCTCGGCCATCAGCCCTCCTTGGGCTGTCGGGCGGATCCGTGATCGCGGATCAAGGAGTCGCGCGCAGCCTAAGCGATCGACGGCCGCGATCCCGCCTAGTTCACGGGCTCTTCACAGGGCTTTCATCACCGATCGACAGATCCACACCGAGCAGGTCAGCAGCACTACGGACAGGCTGGCCATTCGCGGCGGCAGCATCGATCGCGGCGAGTGCCGAGGGGGTGTCGAGGTCGTCATCAAGCGCCGCCCGCACGGCTTCGAGTGCACCGTCGCCGGGTGCGCCGGCGTCGGACCAGGCTCGAAGGCGCGCTGCGGCGCGGGGCATGAGATGCTCGTCCCACTCCCACGAGTCGCGGTAGTGGTGCTCGATGATCGCGAGGCGGATCGCCCTCGGGTCCCACGTCTTCAACAGGTCGCTGACGAAGACGAGGTTGCCAAGCGACTTCGACATCTTCTCGCCGTCCATCCGGACCAACCCGACGTGCATCCAGTGCCGCACGAACGGCTCGCCCGTCGCTGCCTCACTCTGCGCGCGCTCGCACTCATGGTGCGGGAAGATCAGGTCAGTGCCGCCGCCGTGCAGGTCGATCGTCGTGCCGAGCTCGCGGAGCGCCAGCGCCGAGCACTCGATGTGCCAGCCAGGTCGTCCTGGTCCCCACATCGTCTCCCACGTCGGCTCGCCCTCCTCAGACGGCTGCCAAAGGACGAAGTCGAGTGGATGGCGCTTGTGCGGGTCATCGACGTTGCCGCCCCGTTCGCGGGCGAGCTCGATCATCGTGTCGACCGAGTACCCGCTCACCTCTCCGAAGCCGGCGAACGACGACACGTCGAAGTACACCGCTCCCCCAGCCTGATAGGCGTGTCCCTGGTCGAGCACCATGCCGATGAAGCCTCGGATGTCGGGGATCGCCGACGTCGCTCGTGGCTCGCTGAAGCACGGCAGGACGTTGAGCGCCTTCATGTCGCTGTCGAACCTCGCGACCTCGCCCGCGGCGAGATCGAGGTAGTGCACGCCAAGCTGCCGAGCCTTCGCGAGCAACGGATCGTCGACGTCAGTGATGTTGCGGACACACATCGTGTCGTGACCGAGGTCGCGGAGCCGCCGCTGCAACACGTCGTAGACGACGTATACCGTTGCGTGACCGAGGTGCGTCGCGTCGTACGGCGTGATGCCGCACGTGTACATCGTGACGACCGGTCCGGGCTCGAACGGCACGACCTTCTGCCGAGCCGTGTCGTACAGGCGCATCGACACGGTCAGAGCTTGATGCCGGTCAGCCGGGGAGCGACTCGGGTCTTGTAACGCACGTTCAGCTGCAGCAGCACCGCAGTGAACATCTCGATCGCGGTTGCGTTCGAGAGCTCGCCCGCATCGAGGGGCCGGCAGCCGGGGATCCGCGCGGTGATCTCGCACACCGTGGTTACGGCGTCGGGATAGTCGGAGCAGATGAGCACGTCGCTCTCGATGGGCTCCCCTAGATGGCCGAGCTCGGTCGCCGGTAGGTGGTGGAACGCCGCCGCGACGCGACAGCCGGGCACGGCCGCCTGCACGCTGGCGGCGACCGAGCCACGGGGCGGCACGAGCGGCTGGAACTCGTGGCCGACCTTGATCAGCGCGTTCGCCATGGAGACGACGACCTTGCCGGTGAGCTGCTTCTCGAGCGAGTGCGCCGTCGTTGCCGCGCTGTCCCAGGGCGTCGCGAGGATCACGAGGTCGGCGCCCGCGGCGCCCTCGTTGTCGGTCGCGGACAGGCTGAGGTCGTAGTCGGTCCAGCGAGCGAGGAGCCCATCGAGTACCTCCATCGCCCGGTACTTCGACCGCGAGCCCAGCGTCACTTCGTAGCCGACCGACGCCAGGCGCGCGCCGAGTGCGGTGCCAGCGGGTCCGGTTCCGCCGAGGATGCCGATGCGCATCGACGCAGCCTTGCACACCGGCCTTGGGCGTCCCGACCCGGCAGTAACGTCGCCAGCGCATCGACGGTCGGAGGCACCATGGGTCTTCTCGAGGGCAAGCACATCGTCATCACGGGCGTGCTCACCGACGCGTCGCTCGCGTTCGGTGTAGCCGATCTCGCGCAGCGGGAAGGCGCGGAGGTGGTGCTCACCGGGGCCGGTCGTGGGCTGTCGCTGACCGAACGCACGGCCCGCAAGCTGTCCGCGCCCGCCGCCGGTCCTCGAGCTCGACGTGACTGTCGAGGAGCACCTCGACAGCGTGCGCGCCGACCTTCAGGAGCGTTGGGGACGGGTCGACGGCGTCCTCCACGCGATCGGCTTCGCACCCCCGAACTGCCTCGGTGGGCACTTCATGGACGCGACGTGGGCCGACGTCTCCGTCGCGATGCAGATCTCGGCGTACTCGTTCAAAGCACTCGCCGATTGCTTCGCGCCGTTGATGACACGTGGCGGTTCGTTCGTGGGCCTGGACTTCGACGCCACCGTTGCATGGCCGGCCTACGACTGGATGGGGGTCGCGAAGGCGGCGCTCGAGTCAACGTCGCGGTACATGGCACGCGAGCTCGGGCCGCGGGGAATCCGCGTCAATCTCGTCGCTGCGGGTCCGATCCGCACAATGGCCGCGAAGTCGATCCCGGGATTCGAGAAGTTCGAAGATGTGTGGACCGACCGTGCTCCGCTCGGGTGGAGCATCACCGACTCGAGCGCCGTCGCGAAGGCGTGCGTCGCACTGCTCTCGGACTGGTTTCCGGCAACGACCGGCGAGATGCTCCACGTCGACGGTGGCTACCACGCGATAGGCGCCTGACCTAGGTTGGCCCGCCATGCAACCCCACCTTCATCGCGTCGCGCTCGCCCTTGCGGTCACCGTCGCCGGCGTCGGCTTCGCCGCGTGCGGTGGGGACGACTCGTCGTCCGACACGACTGAGGCGTCATCGTCCGACACGACTGAGGCGTCGTCGGACGACACGAGCTCGGCTGAGACGTCCGGGGACTCGACCGACTCAACGGAGAGCAGCGGCTCAGGCAACGATCAGGTGGACGCGTGGGCCGGCGCGGTCTGCGGCGCGGTCGGCTCGTGGCTGACCGGCATCAACGACCTGGGGACGCAGCTCGGCACCGACGTCCAGGGCATCGCCGACCTCAACGAGGGCCGCGACCTTCTCGTCACGTTCATGGAGGACGTGGTGGGGCTCACCGACGACATGCTCGGCTCGGTCGAGGACGCCGGAGCGCCCGACATCGAGCGAGGCGATGAGCTCGCGGCCGACCTGCTCGCGGCGCTCCAACCGGTGAAGACGACGTTCGAAGACGCGGTGGTGGAGGCACAGAACCTTCCGACGGACGACCCGGAAACGTTCTCTGCCGCGGCGACCGAGCTCGGCAACTCGATCACGGGTTCCCAGGGGGACTTCCAGACGCAGTTCAATGCGTTGCAGCAGGAGTACGACAGCCCGGAGATCAACGCGGCGTTCGAGACGGTGCCGGCCTGCGCCGAGGTCGGCTGACACCGCGGTCGCGTCCCGGTCAGCAGGCGCTGCGCAGCGTCGCGTAGGGGTTCATCGCGCCCCCTCCGCCGGGGTGGATCTCGAAGTGCAGGTGGGGAGTGCCGCGCGCGTTGCCGTCGTCACCGACGTACGCGATCACCTCGCCGGCGCTCACGTTTCGGGCCCCGCCCGCGTATCCCGAAAGATGGGTGCCGAAGTACTCGTTGCCGTCGACGCCGCGAAGGAAGAACGAGCGACCCCCGATCGACACGCTGCGGAACGTCACGTAACCCGAAACGGGAGCAACGACCGGGGTGCCTCTGGCCGCGAGCATGTCGTTGCCCTTGTGGCTGCGGCCACCACCACGTCGGTCTCCGTAGTCGTTCCCGAACGCCGTCGCGCCGGCCACGGGGCAGAACCAGCCGCCCGACGACGAGACCACGACGGAACGCGCCGAGCTGCTCGTGCTGCCGCGCCGGGACGCGGCAGCAGCCGCGCGGGCGCGGCGTGCGGCCTCGGCCTGCTCCCGCTTGCGCTTGAGCTCCTGCAGCCGCGCCAGCTCCTTCAACGCGGCCGCCTTCTTCGTCCGCAGGCGCTCGACCGCGGCAGCCTGCGCGTCCTTGCGCTGGGCGAGGAGCGCGGCGCCTGTCTCGAGATCGGCCGTCATCGACCGGTACCGATCGATCTCGTCCATCGACCCCATGGTGACGAACTGCGCCAGCGCATTCGCCCGCACCTCGACGTTGAGATCGCCGCCGAGGAGGAACGGCACGTCCGCGCCGCCCGCGTGCACGTAGCTGCGGACCGCCGTCTCGTTCACGACGACTCGCAGACCAGCGAGCTCGGCCTCGGCGGCGGCGTGCTCGGTCTCGATCCGGGCGACCTCGGCGTCGAGATCAGCCAACTCGGTGTAGGCCTGCGAGAGCTCGTTCGCGGCCGCGTTGGCCCGGCGCTGCGCCGTCGACACGTCGTCAGCGGACGCGGCGGGGAGACCGAACCCGGCGGAGGAAGCCACCACGGCGCAGGCAACAAGAAGGAGCCCCAGGGCTCGTCTCCGCACGATGGGCCGAAAGGGTAGCCAAGGAACGGGGGCCGGCGCCCCCCGCCGTGAGAGGCAGAACAGAGGTTCGCTTCGTTAACCTAACCATGTGACCATCGAACAGCCCAGAGGAGACCGAATCGAAGACACGGACTGGCAAGCGGCGGCCCACGCTGCCGCCCGGCTGGCCAAGCAGGTCGAGCTCGCCCTCGACGCTGCCGATCTGAGCCTTCCGCAGTATCGGGTCATGGTCTTCCTGGCCGAGGGTTCGGCCGGCGCATCGGCCCTCGCCGGCACCCTCGCGGTGAGCCGGCCCACGATCACCGTCGTCGTCGACGGCCTCGTGGCCAAGGGGTTCGTCGAGCGCCAGGGCGACGAGGTCGACCGGCGCAAGGTCCACCATCGCCTCACCCCCGCCGGCCGCCGGGCACTCGAACAGGCCGACGCGGTGGTTTCCGCCCGGCTGGCCGAGCTGGCCGATCATCTCGGCGCCGATGCCCCCCGAGCCGTGGAGGGGCTGACCCTCTGGGGCCAGGCGATGGCAGCGGCGCGCAAGGCAGCGGCGAGCCGCGCGTGACGGCCACCGACACCTGGTCTTCGTACGAGCCGTTAGGGGTGATCCCCCGCTCGGGGCCACCGAGCGCGCACCCCGATGCTGATCAGAGCAAGTCGTGGTGGAGGCGAATGCTGCCGCTGCTGCTGTCGAGCAAGCCGCGGTTCTTCGGTTCGCTCGCGGCTGCGTTCGTCGCACTCGTCGCGGCAGTGCTCATCCCCCGCGTGACGATGAACGCGATCGACGACGCGTTGATCGATCGCACGTCGTCCTTGGCGCCTTACATCTGGACGCTCCTCGGCCTCGCTCTTCTTCCGGTCGATCCTTACGTTCGGATACCGGTCGTCGCTCTACGGCATCGCCTACCGACTCGAGTACGACCTGCGCGTCATCGTGTTCGAGCACCTCACGCGGATGTCGTTCTCGTTCTATGACCGGGTGCAGTCGGGTCAGCTCATCTCCCGCGCGAATTCCGACATCCGGTCGGTCCAGATGTTCCTCACCTTCGCGCCGCTGGTCTCGCTCAGCCTCCTCAGCTTCGTCGTCGCACTCGTCTTCATGTTCTCGATCCACGTGGGTCTCACGATGGTGGCCCTCTCGACGATCCCGTTCGTGTACCTGGCGGGGGTGAAGCTGCGGAACCACACGTTCCCCCTGTCGTGGATCGTGCAGGCGCGCATGGCCGACATCGCGACGATCGTCGACGAGAACGTGAACGGCGTCCGGGTCGTGAAGTCATTCGCGGCGGAGCAGTCGCAAGTCGACGAGCTCGCCGGCGCCGCCCAGCGTCTGCAGTGGGCTTCGGTGCGTACCGCGATGACCCGCGCCCGCTACGCGCCGCTCATGGAGAACCTGCCCCGGCTCGGGCTCGCGGCAGTGCTTCTCTACGGCGGATGGCTGGCGATCGAGGGCGAGATCACGGTCGGCGCGATCGTCGCGTTCAACGCCTACGTGATCATGCTTCAGGCCCCGTTTCGCCTTCTCGGGATGATCACGATGCTGGGTCAGCGGGCCGCCGCGTCAGCCGCTCGCATCTACGAGATCCTCGACGAGCCGCCCGAGATCGTCGATCGGCCGGGAGCCGTCGATCTCGTCGCTCCCCGTGGCGCGATCGAATTCGACGACGTCACGTTCGCGTACCGCCGCCCCGGAGCTGAGCAGGACGAGCCCGTGCTCGAGCACTTCTCGCTACATCTCAGCACCAGGAGAGACGGTCGCGATCGTTGGCCGCACCGGCAGCGGCAAGTCCACGATCGCGCGGCTGCTGCCCCGCTTCTACGACGTCGACAGCGGGTCGGTGCGCGTCGACGGACACGACGTCCGCGACCTCACGCTCGGAAGCCTCCGGGCGAACGTCGCGGTCGTGCTCGACGAGCCGTTCCTCTTCTCCACCACGATCCGGGAGAACATCGCCTACTCGCGGCCCGACGCCTCGACCGAGGACGTCGAAGCTGCCGCGCGCGCTGCGCACGCCGACGAGTTCATCGATGACTTGCCGATGGGCTACGAGACGATCATCGGCGAGCGCGGCTACGACCTCTCAGGGGGACAACGCCAACGCATCGCCATCGCGCGCACGTTGCTGGCGAATCCCCCGGTCCTCGTGCTCGACGACGCCACGAGTGCGGTCGACGTGCAGGTCGAGGAACACATCCACGGAGCGCTCGGCAACCTCCTCGAAGGACGCACAACGCTCGTGATCGCGCACCGGCTGTCGACGATCAATCTGGCCGACCGTGTCGTGCTGGTGGAGGGCGGCCGCGTCGTGGCCGACGGCACGCACACCGAGCTCATGGCGGCCGAGCCGCGCTATGTCGAGGTGCTCGCCCGCGCGGCCCATGACCTCCAGGGTCACGACGGTGACGTTGACAATGCGGCCGAGCTGGCCGTGACGGGGTCCGACTGATGGCATTTGGCGGACCCCCCGCCGGCTCGCCCTTCGGCGGGCAGACCGCGACGGCATCGAGCGCCGCGGCGGGGCTGCCGTTCGCCGGGGTGCCGACGGAGCTCGTCGACCGCGTCGAGGACATCCTCGCCACCGAGCCCGATCATCCTGCGCCGGACATCCACTTCACCCAGATCGAGCACGACGAGGCACCGTTCACGCTGCGGCGGTTCCTCAACACCCGTCGAGCCGCGCTGCTCGGGGCCTTTGCCCTCGTCGGCATCGAGACGCTCGCCGCCCAAGCAGGGCCACTGTTGACCCAGCGTGCGATCGACAAGGGAATCATGGCGGCCTCGACGTCGGTGCTCGTCGCGACGTCCGTCTTCTACGCCCTCACCGTCGTCATCAGCATGATCGCCGGCGGCCTGCGCGTCGCATGGACCGGCAAGGTCGGCGAGAGCCTCCTCTACGACCTTCGCGTACGGGTCTTCTCGCACCTGCAACGGCTGTCGCTCGACTTCTTCACAGGCGAGAAGGCGGGCCGCGTGATGACGCGGATGACGAGCGACATCGAGGCACTCAGCCAGCTCTTCCAAGACGGCATCGTGAACCTCGCGGTCCAGGCGTTGACGATGATCGTCGTGACGGTCGTGCTGTTCGTGCTGAACCCGCAACTCGCCGCGATCACCGTCCTCATCGTCGTGCCGGCAATGACGATCGCCACCATCTGGTATCGCGGCGCCTCCGACCGGGGCTACGGGCGCGTCCGCGAGCGCATCGCGGAGGTCCTGGCCGACCTGCAGGAGAGCCTTTCCGGCATGCGCATCATCTCCGCGCACAACCGGCGGAGGCACAACGTCCACCAGCACCGCAACATCGTCGGCGACTACCAGAGCGCCAACCAGTACACGGCGCGGGTCGGGGCGATCTACGGGCCGATGACAGACCTCATCGGTGCGGCCGGGCAGGCGGTCGTGCTGCTCATCGGCGGAAACATGGTGCTCAACGACACGCTGACGATCGGCGAGCTGACGGCGTTCGTGCTCTACCTCGCCGCGTTCTTCGCGCCGATCCAGCAGCTCGTGCAACTGTACACGACCTACCAGTCGGGACAGGCGGCGGTCGACAAGCTCCGCGACCTGCTCTCGACTCCTCCGAGCGTCCCCGAGCGTGCCGGCGCGGTTGATCTCCCTCCCATCGCCGGTCACGTCGTGCTCGATCACGTGACGTTCGGGTACACCGCGGGCCAGCCTGTGCTCGACGACGTCACGCTCGACATCGCGCCGGGCGAGACGTTCGCGCTCGTGGGCGCGACGGGCGCGGGAAAGTCGACCATCGCGAAGCTCGTGACGCGCTTCTACGATCCCACGCGGGGAGCCGTACGGATCGACGGCCACGACTTGCGCGACGTCACGCTCGCGTCGCTGCGGCGGCAGCTCGGCGTCGTGCCGCAAGAGGCCTTCCTGTTCGCCGGCTCGGTGCGCTCGAACATCACGTTCGCGCGGCCGGACGCCTCAGACGAGGAGGTGGACGAGGCGTGTCGCGCCGTCGGACTCGACGAGCTCATTTCCCGGCTCCCGCACGGCATCGACACGCTGGTGCACGAACGGGGGGCGACGCTGTCCTCGGGCGAGCGACAGCTCCTCGCACTCGCTCGTGCGTTTCTCGCCCGGCCGCGCGTACTGGTCCTCGACGAGGCGACCGCCAACCTCGACTTGCGGTCCGAAGCCCAAGTCGAACATGGGCTCGATGTGCTGCTCGAAGGTCGCACTGCGATCCTGATCGCGCATCGACTGGCCACTGCGATGCGCGCACACCGGATCGCGGTTGTCGACGACGGGCGCATCGTCGAACTCGGCTCGCATGCTGAGCTCCTTGCCGAGCGTGGCAGGTACGCAGCGATGTTCGAGACCTGGCAACGGCACATGACCGGTCGTCCGGATGGCGAGGCAGAACTGGCCCGCTGACCGACCGATACGGTGGACACCGTGACGGTTCGAGCACGTGATGGTCGAGAAGTCCTCCTCGAGGTGCTGCGCACCGAAGGGGTGCGTCATCTGTTCGGCAACCCGGGTAGCACCGAGCTCCCGCTGATCGACGCGCTAGCCGGTCCGGCCGGCGAGGGTCTCGAGTATGTGCTCGCCCTCCAAGAGGCGACCGCGGTGGCGATGGCGGACGGGTACGCGCAGGCCACCGGCCGCCCGGCGTTCCTGAACCTGCACACGTCGGCGGGCTTGGGCAACGCGATCGGCAACCTCACCAATGCCGTCGCGAACGGCTCGCCACTCGTGGTGACCGCCGGCCAGCAGGACTGGCGCCACATCGTCAACGACCCTCTCCTCTCCGGTGATCTCGTCGGGCTCGCCCGCCCCGTGTCGAAGTGGGTGCACGAGGTGCGCACCCTCGACGAGCTCGGCACGGTGATGCGGCGGGCATTCCATGACGCCGCCTCCCCGCCCGTGGGTCCGGTGTTCGTGTCGTTGCCGATGTCGACCCTCGATGCGGAGGGCGACGTCGAAGTGCCGCCCGCGTCGACGATCGACCGGCGCACGGTCGTGGCCTCGCTCGATGAGCTCGCCACGCTGTTGACCGAGTCGCCGATCGGTTCCGTCGCGATCGTTGCGGGCGACGAGGTATCGGCCTCCGGCGCTGTCGGCGAGCTGGTCACACTGGCCGAGACCCTCGGAGCGCCGGTCTACGGAGCGGCCCTCCACTCGACCGGAATCTTCCCTCCTGCCCACCCGCTGTACGCGGGGATGCTCCCACCGGCGGCGGGGGCCATCCACGCCTCGCTCGCGTCCTACCGGCGCGTCTTCGCGATCGGCGCGCACACCTTCATGGTGTACCCGTACACACCAGGGCCGGTCCTGCCCGAGACGGTGGAGCTCATCCACCTGAGTCCCGATCCCGCCCGCCTCGCGCGTTTCTTCCCTACGAGGCTGGGTCTCGTCGGCGATCCGAAGGCGACGCTTGCGGCGCTGCTCCCGATCGTGTCGGCCCGGGTCGACGCTTCGGCGGTCGCCGAGGCAGTGGACGAGGCCCGGGCGCGCCGAAACGCGGAACTCGACCAGCTCGAGGAAACCGCGCTGACCCGGTACAGCTCGTCGCCGATGGATCCGATGGCCGCGGGGCACGCGCTCGTCCGCGGTGTACCTCCCAACACGGTCGTCGTCGACGAGGCCATCACGACCGGCTTCTACGTACGTGGCTTCCATCACTGGACCGAACCCGGCCGGTACTACTTCTGCAAGGGCGGAGGGCTCGGCTGGGGAATGCCGGCGGCGCTCGGTGTCTCCCTCGGTCGCGACCGCGACCCGGTCCTCTGCGTCGTCGGTGACGGCTCGGCGATGTACTCGCCCCAAGCGCTCTGGACCGCGGCACACGAGCAGCTCCCGGTGGTCTTCGCCGTCGTCAACAACCGGCAGTACCTGATCCTCAAGGGGTATCTCCGGGGCATGGCTCGAGACAGCGCGAAGGCCGACCGATTCGTTGCGATGGACATCGACAACCCGCCGGTCGACTACGTCGGGTTGGCGCGCTCGATGGGAGTGGACGCGATGCTCGTGGAGAAGGCGGGCGATGTCGGCGACGCGGTCGGTGCCGCGCTCGCAAGCGGTCGCCCGCACTTGCTCGAGCTGCCCATCGCCGCACCGTGACGGAGGAGCAATCCGCCGCCCACGCTGGAGCTGCGCGGCGTATCGCTCGTCTACGACGGGCGGTGCGTCCTGGATGGCGTCGATTGGCGGGTCTGCGCCGGCGAGCGTTGGGTGGTGCTCGGACCGAACGGTTCGGGAAAGACGTCGCTCATCCGCATCGCGTCGCTGTACCTGCACCCGTCGCGCGGCACCGTGACCGTGCTCGGCGGCGAGCTGGGACGCGTCGACGTGCGCCGGCTACGGCCGCGGATAGGCCTTGCGAGCGCGTCGATGGCCGCGATGCTGCGCCGCGAGGTCGAGGTCGTCGACGTCGTGATGACGGCCCGCAATGCCGCGCTCGAGCCTTGGTGGCACACCTACACCGAGGCGGACCGCTCGCGCGCGATCGAGATGCTCGACCGCTTCGGGGTCGCGGGCTTCGCGGGGCGGATGTTCGGGACACTCTCGAGCGGCGAGCAACAGCGCGTGCAGCTCGCCCGCACGCTCATGGCCGATCCCGAGCTGCTGCTGCTCGACGAGCCGGCCGCAGGCCTCGATCTCGGCGCGCGCGAAGACCTCGTCACGCGTCTCGGCGAACTCGCGCTCGACACCGCCAGTCCGCCACTGGTGCTCGTCACCCATCACGTCGACGAGATCCCACGAGGTTTCACGCACGCGCTGCTGCTGCGCGACGGCCGTGTCGTTGCTTCAGGCCCGATCGAGGAATCACTCACCGCGGGCACGTTGTCGCAGTGCTTCGGCCTCAACCTCGTGCTGGAGCAGCGCGACGGCCGCTGGACCGCCCGCTCCACCCCCGGCTGATTCTCTTGGCGCATTCGGGTCTCTGGCACCCGCCTACGCCAAGAAAACCAGCCGCGGTCAGCGGGAGAGGCAGGCGAGGAGGCGGGGGCGGCTCTTTTCGATCTCGTCGCCGAGCATCCGCTCGAGCACCGGACCCCAGAGCGCTCCCCCGTAGTGCAAGTGCATCACGAGATGGCTGCCTTCTTCGGTGGGTGCGACCGTCGCCGCGAGCACCCACGGTGCGTGCGAGCGACCGTCGGCCTCACTGCGCTCGAACACGGCGCGGTCGTTGGACAACGAGGTGCGCACCATCCGAAGGCGCTTCGACCGAGCGAGCGGTCCGAGCCGGCCGCGAAGGTCGACGAGCCACGCGGGACCTCCGTCACCGGCGAGGGCATCAGCGGGGGTCGCCTTCGTGACGATCGACAACCACTCCGGATAGCGCCCGAGATCGGCGACCCAGCTCAGGAGGTCGGTGGGAGAGCACGGCGCGGCGAGGTCGACGGTCACGTCCACGTTCCCCAGCATCGCAGCGTGAGGGTGGCGCGTCCCAGCCGCAGGCGTCTAGGGGACCACGAGGCGAGCGCGAAGCTCGTCGGACGACATCGACGCGAGCTCGCCACCCGAGAGCGTGGTCTCGACGCCGACCCATGCTGGAGGCCCGAACGAGTCGCTCTCCTCCAGACTGTCGAAGGTGACCTCCAAGAGCACGAGACCTTCGAGCGCTCCCTCGAACGCATCGACGATGGCATCGCGTTGACCGAGCGCGATGCGGGCACGCGTCTTGCGCAGCTCTCGTGACGGCAGGCTGAGCAGCAGGGCGTACTCGGATTCCGTGAGGTAGATCGTCGTGTGGAGGACGACGGTGCCATCGGCGGGCTCCGGCCGCTGCTTGTGGCCGAGCTTGTAGACCGTCGGCCCGTCAGGCTCCTCCACCTTCCGGAGCCGCAGCTGAGTGCTCGTGATGTAGTGGTCCGTGATCTGCCGCGGCTCGACGACCTCGCCTGGTATCGCGTCGAGCAAGTATCGACGCTCGATCTCGACGACGCGCGTACTTCACCCCGGGGCCACCTTCGCTTGGCCGGTGAGCGCCTCGAGCCGAGTGATGCGCTCATGCAGGATCTTCCGGGATCCGAAGAACAAGCTCGACGCGCGGGTGTGCGGATACTGAAGCCACAGGTGTGCGGAGTCCGGGTCCGCAGCGCGCACAGTCTTCGGATCGGCATCGATCTTGCGCAGGGCCGACAACAGCGCCGCGGGGTTCCGACAGAAGCGGACGGCGAGCCCGTCGGAGAGGCGGGCCCGCGAACGCAGAACGTATCGACGTAGGAACGCGCCACCGAGCGCGATGGGGGTGGTGAGCAGGGTGATGGGGAGGAAGATGACGTTGTCGATGTCGAACTCGCCGTCAGCGAAAGGCAGCCCCCACAGCTCGAAGACGCGCGCCGTGCACGCATACACGGCTGTGTCGAGCGACACCTCATAGGCGGCCACACGGCCGATCTCGTATGCGAGCACCGCCTCGAGCTCGTCGCGAGACATCGAGTCGACAAGGCCGGTCGTCACGACTATCCACGCCGTCTCCTTCCGGCGGCCGATAGTCAGGCAGTTCGGTGCCGAGTCGCGGATCACGGCGCACGAAGGCGGTGGAAAGACTCCGGACGCGATGCTGAGTCCCTCGAGCAGGTCGTGCACCCGGCGGTGCTCGCCGACCGGGTCGCGCGGCACGACCGAGGCGGAGCCCGCGGAGAACGGGCGAGGGAACAGCTGCATCGGCGTCAGCACGGTGCGCTCGGACCGTCGGTAGACCCAGAGGAAGCCGAGCGCCGATACCGCCAGCGCGATGGCGAAGGCGGATCCGAAGCTGATGCCGATGAGGCTCCACCCGTAGCCGCCGGACCCACGGAGGAGCGTGCCAAGCGCGCCGACCGCATACGCGAAGGGGAAGACCACGAGGGTCAGGGCGAGCGCGAGCAGCACGACGCCCAGGACCGACACGACCAGGAGCCGCCGCCGCCCGGACTCGATCAGGTCATCGTGCACCTCCTGATTCTCCGTCATCGCGGGCCGACTAGCTTCCGCACATGGGCGCTGTTCTGCGTGAGGTGATCATCGACTGCAATGACCCGCGCCGGGTCGCGGAGTTCTGGGGAACGGTTCTTGGTTGGGATGTGCAGCAGAAGGACGACGCGTTCTGGATGTCCGAATCGGGTGCCCCCTTCCCGGACCTGCTGCTCGTGTTCGTTCCGGTTCCCGAGAGGAAAGCGGTGAAGAACCGCATCCACCTCGACGTGAGCCCCGTCGGTTGCGATCGCGACGAGGAAGTCGCGCGCCTCGAGGGAATCGGCGCCACACGCGTTGACGTGGGCCAAGGTGAGCGGCCTTGGATCGTGCTCGCAGATCCGGAAGGGAACGAGTTTTGTGTGCTCGGCCGGAGAGCTGACCTCGCATAGGCCTGCCTCCTCACTCCGTCCACTGTTCGGTCGTCGCGAGTCGATCGCCCCAGACGGCGATCGAGTCAGGCGACCCGGCGGCCTCCGAGATTCGCTTCAGCTCCTCGCACCTTGCGACCATCGCCTGGTGACGCTGCAACCACTCGATACCGATCCCAGCGACGTCGAGTAGCTCGGGCAGGTCGTTCACTGCGTTCGGATGGTGCGTGCGAACGATCCATTCCGCCCAGGCGAGGTCCTCGACGGGCTGTCCGATGTGAGCAAACTCCCAGTCCACGACAGCGCTGACCGCGTGCTCCTCGATCAGCACGTTCTGTGGTCCGAAGTCGCCGTGGACGATCACAGGTCCGGTTCCCGTCAGGCCGGGCACGGCGGTGGGCGGAAGCTGTTGGACGGCCACGAGAACCTGACCGAGAAGTCGTAAGACCTCGGGCGCGCGACCTGCGTCGATCATCTCCTGGCCATGCGTACCGGGCATGTCCCGAACGACGAGCAGCGGTACGGCAGGATCTCGTTCAATCGCTTCAGGGACTGGAAGCAGGTGAGCCAGACCCACCAGGCACGCGTACTCGCGATCGGCTCGCGCGAAGCGGTCGAGCCCCTCGTATCGCTTCTCAATAGCCCCGCCAGGGAGCCGGCGCGTGAGGTTGGTGTACCCATGGCGAAGGCGACTCACGTTGCCATCCTGCACGCCATCCTGCAGGCGTAGGGACTCAGCCGAACGCCATCCCCTCCGTGGCTGCAGACGGTGTGGGATCGGGGAGCCGCATCATGCGGAAAGACAAGAGCAACCCGACGAGCGCGGCGATGAGGGGAACGAGCAGCGCCACCTGAAGTGCCTTCGGCCTCGCGTCGGTGTTGATCCGGATGATCTCGTCCTGGATCTCTTGAGGCTGGCCCGCAAGCTGCTCCTCGAGTGCGGTGTTCGTCATGACCTCCGCATCGGACTCGAGCACGTCCGCAACGGTCTGCTTGTCAGCGGGAGGCAGGACGGTGCTGTCGTTCGCCATGTTCGTGAAGGTGAACGACAGCGTGGCGAGCATGATCGCACCCGAGAACGCCAAGCCGAATGACAGGCCGAACGACCCGCCGGCCGAGTTCACGCCCGCCGCCTCGCTGACGCGCTCCTCCGTGATCGGCGACAGCGTGTAGTTGTTCAGCTGCGACACCAGGAGACCGAGGCCCGACCCCGCGACCATCAACGGGATGACGAGATACCAGCCGGAGTCGACCCTGGGCACAAGCGGGATCAAGCCCACGACAGCGATCGCCAACAGCGCGAAACCGAAGCGAATGATGCTGCTCGGACGCCGGCGAGCCGCTCTCTTGCTCGCGAGCAGGGCTACGCCGAACATGCTCAGCGAAAGCGGCGCAAGTGACAATCCGGCTTGCATTGCGTTGTACTCGAGCACCATCTGCAAGTAGATCGGCAGGGCGATCATCATGCCGCCGAGCGCGATCTGCTGAAGCGTCTGACCGGAGATGCCGAACCTGAACAGCGGGGCCCGGAACAGATCCGGGTCGATCAGCGTCGGCTTGCTCTCGCGCTTGCGCCTCACCAGCCAGTAGGCGAACGAGCCGAGCGCGACAGCACCGACGACAAGCAGCGCGGCGACAGCTTCGCCCCCCTCCTGCCACACGAGGATTCCCAGCACGATGCCGCCCATGCCCAGGATCGAGAGCACGGCCCCGACAACGTCGACGCGTCGCTCGCCCGTATACGGCACGTCGCGGACGAGCTTGATGCCGCAGAGGACGATGACGATGATCAGGTCCTCGAGGAGGAACGCGATTCGCCACGAGAGGTAGGTGGTGATGAAGCCGCCGATCAGCGGTCCGACCGCCGCGGCGATCGCAGCGGCAGCACCGACCAGCGCGTACGCCTGCTTCTGCGCGGCGCCCTCGAAGTTGCCATGGATCAGGGACTGCATGGCAGGCAACAACATCGACGCGCCGAGCCCGCCGATGATCGCCCAGAAGATGATGATCGCGGTGAGTCCTTGGGCGAGCGCCATCGCCAAGGCGCCCAAGGCGTATGCGCACAGACCTATGACATACGCGCGCTTGCGTCCGATCAGATCACCGACCTTGCTGCCGATGAGGATGAACGCCGCCGACACCAGGGCCTCGAGCGCGATCGCCGACTGGACCCCGCTGACCGTCGTGTCGAGATCCTTGACCACTTCCGCGATCGACACGTTCATCAGCGAGGTGTCGACGACGAGCACGAACATGGCCATCGAGAGCAGGATCGCCAATCGACGATCGCCTCCGGCCTGCACGCCCATGTCAGACCTGCAATGCCACTAGAACGGCGTCGGGATCTGACGCGACGAGAGATCGGGCTCGGTGTAGTCGCCGGGCGGCTGGCGATCGGGGAACTTGACCTTCTTCGGCTTCAACGGCTCGTACGGAATCTGGCTGAGCAGGTGCGTGATGATGTTCAGCCGTCCCCGCTTCTTGTCGTCGGTCATGGCGACGTGCCACGGCGCCCACTTGCTGTCCGTCGCCTCGAACATCGCGTCACGCGCCCGCGCGTAGTCGTACCACCGGTTGTACGACTTGAGGTCCATCTCCGACAGCTTCCAGATCTTGCGAGGGTCATCGACACGGCTCTGCAGCCGACGGGTCTGCTCGTCAGAGCTGACCTCGAGCCAGTACTTCAGGAGGACGATCCCCGAATCGACCATCGCCTTCTCGACGCCCGGCGTCATCTCGAGGAATCGCTCCGCCTCTTCCTCGGTGCAGAAGCCCAGCACCCGCTCGACCCCGGCCCGGTTGTACCAGCTGCGGTCGAAGATCACGACCTCGCCGCCCGCCGGCAGATGAGGCAGATACCGCTGCACGTACATCTGCGACTTCTCGCGCTCCGTCGGGCTCGGGAGAGCCACGACGCGGAACACCCGCGGGCTCACCCGTTCGGTGATCACCTTGATCGTGCCGCCCTTGCCCGCGCTGTCTCTGCCCTCGAACACGATGCAGACCTTCGCGCCCGATGCCTTCACCCACTCCTGCATGGCAACGAGCTCGCCCTGCAGCGTGCGCAGCTCGGCCTCGTACTCCTTGGTCTTCATCTTCGGAGGGTTGTCGACGTGTGCGTCCCCCGCATCGTTGCTCGTCTCGCTCTCTTTGCTCTTCTTCTTGCCCTTCTTGCCCTTCTTGCTCACTGCAGCGCCTTCGCCTTGGCCTGCTGGAACTCGGCGTCGGTGATCGCGCCCTTGTCGCGCAGCTCAGCGAGGCGGGCAATCTCGTCGGCGGCTCCCCCGGTGGTAGTGACGCTCTGCACGTACTGGCGCATGGCCGCGTCCTGTTGCTGGGCCTGCTGGACGGCGTGCTCCTGCATCTTGTGCCCGCGAGCGATCAGGTAGACGAAGATCCCGAGGTAGGGCACGAAGATGATGAAGATCGACCAAAGCGCCTTGCCCCATCCGGAGAGATCTGGGCTGCGGAAGATGTCGCCGAAGACGATGAACAGCAGCCAGATCCAGATGAAGAACAAGGTGAACCAGACCATCGACCAGAAGAACTGACCGGAGCCGAACTCGGCGAGGATCACGCGTACCTCCCATGGGCTTGAGGGAATGCGGGTTGAGAGAACATCACTCTGCCTCGTGCACGAAGCGATTGAAGAAGAACTTGCCGATCTCGGCGAGCACGAAGTACGCCGCCACCACGATCAGGCAGACGCGCCACTGGTCACCATCGAGGTCTACGGTGTCGAAGATCCTCTGAAGCAGCGGCAGGGTCGTGACGAGCAGCGTGAGGCCGAGCGCCGTGAGCATCAAGAGGTTGAAGCGCCCGTTGGCGAATGGTGCTTCGGCTGAAGACGCTCCGATGTGGATCGCGCCACTCGAGGGACGCCGCGATGTGGAGGAGCGACATGGTGATCAAACCCATGGTGGTCGCGACCGCGAGGCCGTGACGGTCCTCGGCCCAGGCCACGACGACCAGGGTTCCGATCGCCACCAGCAGACCGGCGAAACCGAGCCGAGCGCCGAGGGCCCGCGCGATCACAGGCTCGCTCGGTGATCGAGGACGTCGGCTCATGAGCCCCGGCGACGGCGCATCGAATCCGAGGCCGAGTGCGAGAAGCACGTCGACGGCGAAATTGATCCACAGGATCTGCAGTGGGAGCAGCGGCGAGCCGTTGGCGATGTCGAAGATGCCGGCGCCGACGAAGGTGAGGATGAAGCCGGCCAGCATGATCATCTGGACGCGGATGTACTTCATGAGGTTGTCGTAGAGACCTCGCCCACCTTCGACCGCGGCCACGATCGTGGCGAAGTTGTCGTCGGTGAGGATCATCTCGGCGGCGTCCTTGGTGACCTCGGTGCCGGTGATGCCCATGGCCACGCCGATGTCGGCGCGGGTGAGCGCCGGCGCGTCGTTCACGCCGTCGCCGGTCATCGCCACGATGTTCCCCTGTTGCTTCAGGATGCTGACGAGGCGGACCTTGTCCTCGGGCGCGACGCGGGCGACCACGCCGATGTCATCGACCTCGGCGAGGAGCTGCTCGTCGGGCATCGCGGCGAACTCGGCTCCGGTGAGCGCTCGGCCTTCGATGCCCAGCTGCTGCGCGATGGCCGACGCCGTCGTCGCGTGGTCGCCCGTGATCATGCGGACCCGAATGCCCGCGTCGTGGCAGAGCGCGATCGCGTCCTTCGCCTCCTTGCGGGGCGGGTCGACGATGCCGATCAGGGCGACGAGCTCGAGATCGGACACGAGGGCAAGCAGATCGCCCGCGGGATCAAAAGAGCCGGGATCGAAGTCGCGCCGTGCCACCGCGAGCACTCGGAGCCCCTCTCCGGCGAGCCGATCGTTCTCCGACAGCACGCGTTCGCGATGTTCGTTCGCCATGGGGGCGGAGGACCCGTCGGTCGCCATGTACCGAGTCGACCGGGCGAGCAAGCACATCGGGGGCGCCCTTGACGAAGCAGCGCACCACCGTGGAGCCGTCGTCGTCCATCTCGTGGAAGGTGGCCATCAGCTTGTACTCGGCGTCGAACGGCACTTCCGCGATGCGGGGGTAGTAGCGCCGGGTCTCGTCGACGTCGATGCCGCCCTTGGCCGCCAAGACGACGAGCGCGCCCTCGGTCGGGTCCCCGATGCACGCCCCATCACGGATCACTGCGTCGTTGGCCAGGGCCATCGGCAGCACGAAGGGCTCGAGTGAACCTTCATGGGTTCCCGCTACCCGCAGGATCCTGCCCACCGTCGAGTAGCCCTCGCCGTCGACGCTGTAGCGCCCACCGACGACGACGAGCTCTCTCGCCGTCATCTGGTTGAGCGTCAGGGTGCCGGTCTTGTCCGAGCAGATCGCGGACGTCGATCCCAGTGTCTCCACGGAGCGGAGGCGCTTGACGATCGCGCCCTTCTTGGCCAGCTCCTGCGTGCCGAACGACAGCAAGGTCGTGACCACCGCAGGAAGACCGGTGGGGATCGCCGCGATCGCCAGGCTGATGCCGACGAGGAACAGCTGGTCGAAGTCCTCACCTCGGATCAGCCCGATGACGACGATGAGCACGAGTGCGGCCGCGGCCATGATCGTGATCAGCACGGTCAGCTGGTCGAGCTGCTTGGTGAGCGGAGTCTTCTCCTGCTCGACGCCCGCGAGCATCCCGGAGATGTGGCCGACTTCGGTCGACATCCCGGTCGCGGTGACGACCATCTCGCCCCGCCCGCGCGTGACCTGGGAGTTCATGTAGGCCATGTCGATCCGGTCGCCGAGCGGGATGTCCTCGCCGGCGACCGCGTCGACGACCTTGGACACCGGGGTGCTCTCGCCGGTGAGACCGGCCTCTTCGATCTCGAGCGTGGCCGCCACGAGGATGCGTCCATCGGCCGGAACCTTGTCCCCCGCCTCGAAGCCGACGATGTCTCCCGGGACGAGCTCCTCCGCCGGTATCTGCACCCTTTGGCCGTCGCGGCGGACGTTGGCATTCATGATCAGCATCTCGCGGAGCGCGGCGACGCTCTCCGCCGCCTTGCCCTCCTGGTGCAGCCCCATCACCGCGTTCAGCACCGTGAGGCCGATCACGACCAATCCGGTCGAGACATCCTGCAACGCGACGATGCTGACGACTGCCGCTCCGACCAGCACCAGCTGCATGAGGTCTTGGTACTGACGCAGGAACGACTTCCAGGCCGGCTCTTTGGCCTCTTCCGCGAGCTTGTTCGGCCCGTACCGCGCGCGCCGGGCTTCCACCTCCCCGGCGCTGAGGCCGGTGGCAGGGTCGACGTCGAGACGACCGCAGACGTCCTCGGCCGACAGGCGATACCAGTCGGCCTGGCCCTCGGCTGGAGTGGTGGGCATCGTCGCGACCATCAAGTGCCTCCCCCGCGCCGTCGCGCAGCAAGCACACCGTAACGTCAACGCCAGCGAAGGGAAGCATCAACGCCGTGCTGTGACGACTGCGGAAAAGCGGGGCCCTCGCCGTTTCGTCCACACCGCTGCTCCGAGTGGCGCATAGGGTGGCAGCACGGAAACATGTCCCGCGGTAACCCCGACAGAGCAGAGGTGCATACATGAAGAAGGTGCTGATGGCGTTCGGTGTTCTGGGCGCCGCCCTTGTCCTGCTGGGCGCTCCGGTGAGCGCGCAAACCCCAGCCAACATCGCCGCGACGATCACCGCATCCCCGACGAACCCGACTGCCGGCACGAGCGTGACAGTCACCGGGGTGTTTTCAATCCCGGCGGTGGGCTCCTCGCCCGCCGAGGTAAGCCTCACGACGAGCGGCGGCGGAGCGCCCACCCTCGTGTCGGCCACGGCTGGCCTGTCGTCGTGCGTCTCGTCGGCCACCGCCGTCACGTGCCTATGGTCCGTACCGGATCCCACCCTTCCGCAGACCCTCGTCGTGTCGGTCCCAGTGACTGCCGGCGGGGTCACGTTCACGGCGAACGCAGGCCCGGTTGGACAGTTGACCGCTAGGGCGACGACCTCGGTCACGGTCGCCCAGGCGACGACCACGACGACCGCGGCAACAACGACGACCGTGGCGACAACGACGACCGTCGCTGCGACCACCACCGTCGCTCCCACCACCACCGCCGCTCCGACCACCACCGTCGCTCCGACCACGACGGCGGCCGGCACCCTCCCGGCCACTGGCTCCACCAGCCAGGCACCGCTCGTGATTGCGATCGTCGCGATCTCACTCGGCGCGGTGCTCGTCGGTGGTGCCCGCCTCCTCCGTTCGCGGAGCTAGCTGATACCAAACACTGACGAGGCCCGGGCGCCCGTGCGGTGCCCGGGCCTCGTCGCGTGTCACATCTCCACACGGGTCGCCGATTTCATCCCGGACACGCGAACATCACACGGACCCCATGAACCTGCTCAAACAACTCGAGAGCTGGCCGCGAGAGCGCCTCGCCGAACGGGTCAGCGCCGCCTCCTATGGGACGGTGCTCGTCCTCGCCTCGCTCGCGCTGATCGATGCCGACGAGGTGGCCTCCGGTTGGGGCTGGGAGCTCGTCAGCGGCGTCGGCCTCGCGACGTACGTGGCCCACCTGTACGCCGAAGTCGTGGGGGATCGCCTTCGCCACACAGCTGCGCAGGGTCGCACTGAGATCAGAAGAGCCATGGCGGACGGACTCCCGATCCTGCTCGCGGCTGTGCCTCCGGCCGTCGTCCTCGGCCTCGGCCGCATCGGTGTTCTCGAGGACCGCGTGGCGCTCTGGATCGCCGTTGCCGTCGCCTTGGTGCAACTGGTCGCGCTCGGTGGCCTCGTCGGCGTGCTCGTGTCCGATGACCATCCGCACGCGTGGAGATTCGCGGCGGCGACCGGCGCGTTCGGGCTCGTCGTTGTGGGTCTCAAGACCGGCCTCGGTCACTGACCGCGCCCGTCGGGTAAACGCCAGCGGAAGGGTCGGTGTCCACGCAGGGCCAGCTAGCCGGGTCGTTGTACGGTGACGCCATGTTCAACCTGCGCAACCGCAGCTTCCTCAAGGAGATCGACTTCGAGCCGCGCGAGCTCCGGTTCCTGTTGCAGCTCTCGGAGGCACTGAAGATCGCGAAGTACGCGGGGACGGAGGCGAAGCGGCTGGAGGGCAAAGAGATCGCGCTGATCTTCGAGAAGACCTCCACCCGCACACGCTCCGCGTTCGAGGTCGCCGCGTTCGATCAGGGCGCGCACGTCACCTACCTGGATCCCTCCGGCTCGCAATTGGGCCACAAGGAATCGGTGGCCGACACCGCTCGCGTGCTCGGCCGCATGTACGACGCGATCGAGTTTCGAGGCAACGAGCAGGTCGACGTGGAGGTGCTGGCAGAGTACGCCGGCGTCCCCGTGTACAACGGGCTGACCGACGAGTGGCATCCCACGCAGATGCTCGCCGACTTCTTGACGATGCACGAGGCGAGCGGCAAGCCCTATGACGCGCTGAGCTATGCCTTCGTCGGCGACTGCCGGTTCAACATGGGCCGTTCGCTGCTCGTCATGGGCGCGCTGATGGGAGCCGACGTCCGCCTCGCCGGGCCGGCAACGCTCGCTCCGCCCGCCGACGTCGTGAAGATTGCCCGCGAGATCGCCGGCCCCACGGGAGCAACGATCACGATCACCGAGAGCGCCGACGACGCGGTAGCGGGTGTCGACTTCGTGCACACCGATGTGTGGGTGTCGATGGGTGAAGCGAAAGACGTCTGGGATGACCGCGTGAAGCTGCTCGCGCCCTACCAAGTGAACGCGTCACTACTGAAGAAAACTGGCAACGCAAAGGCGAAGTTCATGCATTGCCTTCCCGCGTTCCACGACCCGAACACCGTCGTCGGGCGCGAGATGATGGAGCACACCGGCATGAACGAAGGGCTCGAGGTGACCGGGGAGGTCTTCGAGTCACCCGCCAGCATCGTGTTCGACCAGGCCGAGAACCGGTTGCACACGATCAAGGCGCTGCTCGTCGCAACCCTTGGCAGCTGAGGAGCGTCAACGATGCGGGTCCTCGTAGCCCTCGGCGGCAACGCCCTCCTGAAGCGCGGCGAGCCCATGACGGCCGACGTGCAACGGGCGAACATTCGAACCGCGGCTCGTGCTCTCGCTCCCGTGGCCGAGCGTCACCAGCTCGTCCTGTCTCACGGCAATGGACCGCAGGTGGGACTCCTCGCGCTACAGGCCGCCGCGTACACCGACGTCGAGCCTTACCCGCTCGACGTCCTCGGCGCGCAGACCGAGGGGATGATCGGATACATGATCGAGCAGGAGCTGGGCAACCTGCTCCCTGCCGAGGTGCCGTTCGCAACAATCCTCACGATGATCCAGGTCGACGCCGACGATCCCGCGTTCGCGGATCCGACAAAGTTCGTCGGTCCCATCTACGACGATGCCGCCGCGCAGGCGCTCGCGGCCGAGAAGGGCTGGGTGTTCAAGCGCGACGGCGAGGTGCTCCGGCGGGTCGTGCCGTCGCCGGCGCCGAAGCGGATCTTCGAGATCCGCCCGATCCGGTGGCTGCTGGACCACGATGTTGTGGTGATCTGTGCCGGTGGCGGCGGCATCCCGACGGCGTTTGTGGCGGGGCGTGACCGCACGCTTGCCGGAGTCGAGGCCGTCATCGACAAGGACCTCGCCAGCGAGCTGCTCGCCCGGGAGGTCGGAGCCGACCTCTTTGTGATGGCGACCGATGTCGACGGCGTCTACGACGGGTGGGGCACCGCCGATCAGCACCGCCTCGATCGGGTCACGCCCGACGACCTTCGGGCACGGAACTTCGCCGCCGGGTCGATGGGACCGAAGGTCGACGCGGCCTCGAGGTTCGTGGAGGCGACCGGCAAGCGCGCCGCGATCGGCGCGTTGGCCGACATCGAGGAGATCGTCGAAGGGCGAGCCGGCACCAGCGTGATAAGTGCGACGTCGAAGGAGGGAACGAGATGAGCAGCTTCGGGGTGCACTCAGAGGTAGGCAAGCTCCGCAAGGTGATGGTCCACCGACCTGAGCTGAGCCTGCAGCGGCTGACACCGACGAATCATGACGAGCTGCTGTTCGACGACGTGCTGTGGGTCGAGCGGGCCCAGTACGAGCACGATCAGTTCGTCGCGCGGATGCGTGAACGCGACGTAGAGGTCTTCCTCCTGGCTGATCTGCTTGCCGAGGCACTCGCCGCGAGCGACGACGCACGCCGACGCCTCATCGAGGTGGTTGCCTCGGAGTACACCGTCGGCTGGTCGCTCGCGGACGAGATCCGCCAGCTGCTCTCCGATCTCAAGCCGGCCGACCTGGCCAAGCACTTAATCGGCGGGCTCACCATCGCGGAAGCCGGCCTCGACGTCGCCAAAGCCGCGAAGGTCTCGTTGATCGGCGCCGCGATCGACGACCCGAGCGCGTTCGTGCTCCCGCCACTGCCGAACACGTTGTTCACCCGTGACTCGTCCTGCTGGATCTATAGCGGCGTGTCGATCAATCCGATGTATTGGCCCGCCCGCCGCCGAGAGGCGTACAACGTCGCAGCGATCTACCACGCGCATCCGATGTTCTCGGGTGCCGACTTCGAGTTCTGGTACCCGCCCCGGGGAGACGACGGACGCTTCGAGATCGCCGACTTCGGGCTGGCATCGCTCGAGGGCGGCGACGTCATGCCAATCGGCAACGGCACGGTGCTGATCGGGATGAGCGAACGGTCGCAAGGCCGCATGATCGAGCAGATCGCCAAGGCCTTGTTCGCGAAGGGGGCGGCGGAACACGTCATCGCGTGTGTGATGTCCAAGGACCGCGCCCACATGCACCTCGATACCGTGTTCACGCTCCTCGACCGGGACAAGGCCACCGCCTACCCGAAGGTCGTTGCCAATATCCGGGCCGTCAGCCTCCGTCCGGGAAAGAGTGAGGGTGATTTCCACGTCACCGTCGAGAAGGACTTCATCGGCACGGTGGCGGACGCCCTCGGTGTCAAGAAGCTCCACGTCGTGGAAACGGGCGGCGACGCGTACCAGCAGGAGCGGGAGCAGTGGGACGACGGCAACAACGTCGTCGCACTCGAGCCCGGCGTCGTCGTTGCCTACGAACGAAACACCTACACGATCGCCAAGATGCGCCAGGCGGGGGTGGAGGTCGTCGAGATCGCCGGCTTCGAGCTGGGCAAGGGCCGCGGCGGCGGCCACTGCATGACGTGTCCGCTCGAGCGGGATCCAGCGTAGGAGAGGCGATGCTGCATACGACGTGGGGGCGTTGGGTGATCGCATTGATCGTGGCCGCCGGCATCGTCGCCCTCCTGGCCTGGGAACGGGGCGACCCCGGGGTAGGCGGGCGGATTCCCGACCCTGAGGACGCGGTCGCGCTGGTGCTCGAGGCCTCGCCATGACCGACATCCCCACCGAGCAGGGTTCGGTCGAGGACCGAACCCCGGACGTCGACACTTCCGAGAAGTCCCGCTTCACGCTGCCTTCGGCCTACACGATCCTGTTCGCGCTGATCGTCATCACCGCCCTCGCAACGTGGATCATCCCTGCGGGGCAGTACATGCTCGACGCCGACGGCTCTCCGATTCCCGGTACGTACGAGGAAGTCGACTCGACCCCATCGCGAATCATCGTCGACTCACTCATGGCGCCGATCAACGGGCTCTACGGCATCGAAGACCCCGAGACCGGGAACATCGATGTGTTCAACAGCGGCGATCTGTTCGGCGCGATCGATGTGTCTCTGTTCATCCTCGTCATCGGCGGTTTCATCGGCATCACGATGAAAACCGGAGCGATTCAGGCAGGCATTGCCTTGCTCGTTCGCCGCCTGCGAGGACACGAACGGTTGATGATCCCGATCCTGATGACCGTGTTCGCCATCGGGGGAACCACGTTCGGGATGGCCGAGGAGAGCCTCGCGTTCTACGTCCTGATCATCACCGTCATGATCGCCGCCGGATACGACGCCCTCACGGGCGCGCTCGTCATCCTGCTCGGCTGCGGCATCGGCGTGCTCGGCTCGACGGTCAACCCGTTCGCCACTGGCATCGCATCCGGCTTCGCCGACGTCCCTCTCACTGAGGGTCTCGGGTTGCGCATCGTCATCCTCATCGTCGGCTTGGCCGCCGGCATCTGGTTCGTCCTCCGCTACGCGGAGCGGGTCCGGAGCGATCCTTCAACCTCCCTCGTCTACGACATGAAGGAAGCCAACGACCGCCACTTCACCGCGGCCACCGACGACACGGGCGAAGTCGTCCTCACCCGCCAGCACAAACTGGTGCTCGCACTCTTCGCCGGGGCGTTCGCGGTGATGATCTACGGCGTCATCCCCTGGGAGGACCTCAACATCGGCTTCCCGACGTTGTGGTGGTGGTTTCCCCAGATGACTGCGTCGTTTCTCTTGTTCGCCATCCTCATCGGCGTCGTCGGCAAGATGAACGAGCAGGAGCTCAGCTCGACGTTCGTCGCCGGCGCGGGCGATCTGGTCGGCGTCGCGCTCATCATCGGCATCGCCCGCGGAATTACGGTCGTCATGAACAACGGAGGGATCACCGACACGGTCCTGCACTGGTGTGAACAAGCGCTCGGCGACGTCGGCGAAGCCGCCTTCGCGATCGTGACGTACCTCCTGTTCCTCCCGCTGAGCTTCCTCATCCCCTCATCCTCGGGCCTCGCCACGGTCGCGATGCCGATCACTGCCCCCCTTGCCGACTTCGCCGGCGCGAACCGCAGCCTCGTCGTGACCGCGTACCAAAGCGCCTCCGGCCTGGTCAACCTGGTCACCCCGACGTCCGCCGTTGTGATGGGCGGGCTCGCGATCGCGCGCGTGCCCTACGGCAAGTACCTCCGATTCGTGTGGCCGCTGCTCGCGATCCTCGCGGCACTCACCATCGTCGTGCTCGCCGTCGGCGCCATCGTCTGATCAGGATGGGCGGACGTGGACACGGAGGACGTGCGGGCTAGCGACGCACTCGTCGCAGAGGTGCGCGACCTCCTCGTTCAGCTCGGGACGGCGATGTCGGCGGCGGGCGACTCGGTGGACGCGATCGACTCCACGCTGCGCACGATCGTCGCGGCGTACGGCGTTGAGCACCTCGAGATCGCGGTGCTTCCCACGTCGCTCATGGTCTCCACCGGGTATGGCACGGGGACCCAGATCCAACTGGGAATCCCGGACAGCCGGCCGCTTCGCTTCGACCAGGTCTCCGCGCTCTACACGCTCGTCCGCGAGGTATCGGCGGCCTCGCTGCCACCAGCCGAGGCCAAGCAGCGACTTGCCGCGATCTACCTACTGCCCCCGACGTTCTCGTGGCCGATCCGCATTCTCGGCCACGCCATCCTGACGGTTGGCCTCGCCCTCCTCCTCCAACCGACCATCGGGGCCGTGGGCGCCGCCTTCGTTCTTGGATTGCTCGTCGGCGCGATGAAGGTGCGACCACTCGCCAGTCTCCAGATCGTGTTCCCCGTCGTCGCCTCGTTCGTCGTGGCGGTCATCGTCTTCGCCACCTTGCAGCACGTGGAGATCGACAATCCCGTTCGCCTGCTGATCCCGCCCCTGGTGACGTTCCTGCCCGGCGGGGCGTTGACGACGGCAACAGTCGAGCTCGCCGCTGGGCAGATGGTCTCGGGTGCGAGCCGGCTCGTCAGCGGCCTGGTGCAGCTGCTGCTCCTCGCGTTCGGCATCCTGGCGGCCAGCGCCCTTTTCGACCTCACCGCCGGTGTGCTCGTCGACAACCCGGTGAACCGTCTCGGATGGTGGGCGCCGTGGCTGGGTGTGCTCGTCTTCGCGCTGGGCAACCACTTGCACTTGTCCGCTCCAGTGCGCGCACTTCCGTGGATGACCGTCGTCCTGCTGGTCGCCTACGCCGGACAGGTCGCCGGGGCGGCGCTGTTCGGCGCGCTGTTGAGCGGCTTCTTCGGCGCTCTCGCCATGACGCCCTTGGTGCTGTCGGTGGACAAGCTCAAGAACGGCCCCCCGAAGCTCATCACGTTCCTGCCCGGGTTCTGGCTCCTGGTGCCCGGGGCGGCGGGGCTCATCGGCGTCACCGAGCTCCTCGGAGTTCGCCCGGAGCTCGGCGCGCAAGCGCTCGTCGACATGTTGATCACCGTGATGTCCATCGCCCTCGGGGTCCTCATGGGCACCGCCGCGTACAACGGCGGCGCCTCCGGGCTGCGCTCGCTCTCGAAGTCGAATTAGCGGGCCGGGGTTGGTGACTCGCCACCCCTTCGTCCGTACGATCACACCGACGATCGATGGACGGGAGGCGTCGAGGGGTGGCGAACGCAACAACGGCGGCGGCGACCAAGTTGAACGTTCGCCAGGCCGCGTTCATCGGAGTAGGCGCCATGGTCGGCGCCGGCATCTTCGCCCTCCTCGGCTCGGCCGGCGAGGTCGCGGGCGCGGCGGTATGGATCTCGTTCCTCATCGCAGGCGCCGTCGCCGGCCTGCAGGGGTACTCGTTCGCGAAGTTCGGCGCGCGGTATCCGTCAGCGGGGGGGCTGCTCGAGTACGTGGTTCGAGGATTCGGCAACGGTCATACGGCAGGAATCATCGCGTGGCTGATCCTGGCGGCCAACGCCATCGTGACCGGCATGGTTGCGGTCTCCTTCGGCAGCTACGCCAGCTCCGCGGTGACCGATGGAAGTGAAGCCGGAGTCAAGGTCTTTGCCGTCGCCGTGGTGGTCGTCATGTCCGCGCTCAACGTGCTCGGATCGCAGGCCGTAGCGCGAGCGCAGACCGTCGTCGTGGTCATCGTGATCGGGATCCTCACCGTGTTCGCCGTGGCGACGCTCAGCAATCTCGATGCTGACCTCTTGGCCTTCTCCGGCTATCCCGGCATTGCGGACATCGTGTCGAGCGTGGCGCTCACGTTCTTCGCGTTTCTCGGGTTCGGGGTCGTGACGTTCACCGCCAAAGATCTCACCGACCCCGCACACCAGCTTCCGAGGGCGCTGTTCCTCGCGCTCGGCATCGCCACGGTGATCTATATTGCCGTCTCCCTCGGAGTCTTCGGCACGCTCACCGTCCAGGAAGTCATCGACTCGGGCGGCACCGCACTCGCGGTCGCCGCCGAGCCCGTGCTCGGTCGGGCGGGGTACTGGATGATGACGGTGACCGCGCTCTTCGCGACCGCCGGAGCTACCAACGCCGGTCTGTATCCCGCCGCGGGACTGTGCGAGGAGATGACCTCGAGAGGGCAGTTCCCCCCGCAGCTGAGCCGCCGCCTCGGTGGCCGCCTGCCGAGCGGGCTTTTGGTCACTGCTGTCGCCGCGATCATCCTCGCCGTCGGGTTCGACCTCTCCTCGATCGCTTCACTGGGAAGTGTGATCGCGCTGATCGTGTTCGCGCTGATCACCGTCGGCCACCTCCGTGTGCGCAGCGACACCGGAGCCAACCTGTTCGTGCTCCTCTTGGGTCTCGCCAGCACCACGATCGTCCTGGTGACATTCCTGATCACGACGCTCGTCGACGAACCGGGCACGGCCATCATGCTCGTTGTCATCCTCGTGCTCAGCGTCGGGCTGGACCTCCTATGGAAGCGTGCCCGCGCGAACTTGCCGCAACAGCCTGAGTGGGCGTAACAGGACTCGAACCTGTGACTAGCCCTTCGAAAACTGTAGACGAGACCTACGTTTTTCCTGATCAGGACACCCGTTCGGCATAGTCCCGCGCAAGAAACTGGTACCGCGTTTGGCCTTTTTTCGAGCCTGTTTGTTACCTGGCAGTTACTCGAAACGGCTTCAGCTTCCCGTTCGCCTCATCGCCACGACGTTGCTCTTGGGCCTTGCCGCACTTGCTTCACGCTCTGCATCGAGCCGTGCTGTCAGTTCCTCTTGCACGTCTGCGTACAGGTGGCCGTACACGTTCATCGTCACGCTGGCATCGCTGTGACCCATGCGTTCCTGCACCGCCTTCACGCTCGCACCCAGGTGCAGCATCAGAGACGCGTGGGTGTGCCGCAGGCTGTAACTCGTCATCGGCGGCAGACCCGCTGCTTGCGCTGCCGGCTTCACGACACGGTTGTTGAACCACCTGCTGTCGAGATCACCGCCCTTGGCTGCAACAAAGACTCGCTCCTTCCCAGACATTGAAGAACCTTGTTCGGCTTCACGCTTACCGAGGGCTTCTGTGATCTGTGATGTGAGCCACGTGGGAAGAGTCACGGTGCGCTCTCCAGTCTTCGTCTTCGTCGGTGCGGACGTGAGCGAACCCTTCACGGGCAACACCGTCTCGATGATCCTGATGCTGGAGCGCTCGAAGTCGACGTTCTCGACCCGGAGACCACAAAGCTCGCCAGGTCTCATGCCCGTGTAGATCATGGTCCACACGGCGGGACGCCAATGCTCCGCCGCTGCATCAACCAGGTCGCGCAACTGGTCCATCGTGAGGGGCATGACGGGCTTTCTGCGGAGCGGAATCCTGTGGTCGAGCGCAGGGTTGTCCTTGCGAGCCTTCGCCTTGATCGCGTGCTTGAACACCTGGTTGAGCACGCTCAGTGCGTTCCTCGTGATTTTGGGCGACTTGGTGTTGAGCATCTGGCTGACCCAACGATCTACGTCTTCCCATCCGATCGCACCGATCTTCATGCCGTTGAAGAAGGGCGACAAATAGGCGCTGAGCAACTGGTCATACGTCGCAGCTGTGGAAGGAGCAACCCGTAGGTGAGTACCTTCCTGCCACAATTCTGCCCAGTGCTCAAAGGGTTGACGGCCCTTCGTGGGATCAGTCCACTCGTTCTGCGAGACGGCTACCCGTGTCGAAGCCTGAAAGAGAAGCGCATCCCTCTCGGTGCCGAAGGTTCTGGTTCGCTGCTTCCCTGACGGGTCGCGGTACCAGCGCTAACAGAAGAGGACGACCACCGAATAATAGGGGTGCGCTGCTCGCCCTCCTGGAGCGACAGCCACGCCGGGGGCGTCAAGTCGTGCGGGTAAACGAACGAGTTGTCGCCGAGTTGCTCGGTTGGCACCGGAGCACGGTGTCCCGTGCGCTCGCGGAACTCGAAGACGAGGGCCTGATCTGCCGGATGCGTCGCGGCCCGAAGGGGATACTCATCGGGTTGTCAGTCGCGGCGGAGGTTGCTCGTCCTACCGAAGCTCTGCGACGGTGACCCCTGTGTCGGGAACGGGAACGGGAAAAGGGAGGCTCGAAGACAAGCCTGCCAGTCTCCCTGGATCGTCGGCTCGTAGAAGTGAGTGCTCGACGTCATGAGCCGTCGCCGAAGACCGTGGACTCGCTGCAGCGTGCGGCCCTCGCCCCACTCGAGCTCATCGGCGTCGAGATGATGACGACCGACGCCTGGGTCGCCAGGTAACGCGAACACCAGCGACTCGAGGGCACGACCAGCTCGAACAGCAAGTTCCTCTCAGGCGATCGCGGCGTTGATCTGAGTGACCACCGGCGTCGCGACCGCCGACGTGCCGCCGTAGACGAACACCTCAGTGAGCGTTGCTTTCACACTCTGGAGGTAGCTCTGCGTATTGCCGGGCAATGCGTTCGGGTCGGTCAGCAGTAGCGGGCCGCCGCGCTTGCCGATGTGCGCGCCGCCCGTGAGGCCATCGGGGAATGCCACGCCGCTCGCGATGCCGACGGCCGTCGGGTTCGCGAAGAAGCGCTGCGCAGTCGCCGCCGCGGTGGCATAGCGGTCAGAGCCGACGACGGCGGTTGCTGTGGGGGCCGCTTGCGCCGCCGGCCCGCCGATCGCGAACTGCGTCGTACCGGTACGACTCGCCAGGTAGGTCGAGGTGGACGAGGGCATGACGTTGTTGTTCGTCAGCAGGATCGCGCCCGCGACCTTTGCCGCGGCCGGCCCGGCGGACAGCGCATCAGGGAAGTTGACGCCGTTCACGAGGAACAACGAGGCCGGGTTGTTGAGGCCCTGCTGTGCGATGAGGACGGCGGTCTGGAATCGGTCGACGCCACCGAAGCGAACGACCGTGTACCCCAACCCCTGTAGTTGCTGGACCACCGAGTCGGCGATGGCCGACGTGCCGCCGAGCACGAAGATCGTCTTGCCTGGCGACAGCACCCGCTGGATCTCGATGACAGTCCGCGGATCGATGAACGAGGGTCCGCTCAGGCTGGTCAACTCGAGCGGCCCCCCCTTCGCCACTGCGAGTGGCGCCCCGGCGAGGGCGTCCGGGAACAGGTCGGCACGAGCCAGCACGACCGCGTTCGCTGACAGATTCGTCGGGAACGAACTCTTGGAGACAAGGATCGCGGTGTCGATCCGGTCCGCGCCGCCCAGCACCACCGCGGTCGTGCCGGCCGGCCCGAGCCCTCCGGTGCCGGACATCGTGATCGAGAAGGAAACTGTGTCGATCGTGATCGTCGTGCTCGACGTCTTCAGCCCCGCGCTCGCCGGCTTGAAGGTGTAGGTGAACACGCAGGTCGCACCCGGAGCGAGCGTGACCCCCGTACAGTTCTGAGAGCCACCGAAATTCGTCGGGTCATTGGGCGCGCCACCCGCATAGTTCGGCGTCTGAGTCACATTACTGACGTTCCTGATCGTGACGGGCAGCGCCGAGGTCGCCCCGACAGCGGTGTTCGGAAACGACAGTGTCGTCGGACTCACCGTGATCGTGCCGGCCGGCCCGGGCCCTCCGGTGCCGGACATCGTGATCGAGAAGGAAACTGTGTCGATCGTGATCGTCGTGCTCGACGTCTTCAGCCCCGCGCTCACCGGCTTGAAGGTGTAGGTGAACACGCAGGTCGCACCCGGAGCGAGCGCGACCCCCGCACAGTTCTGAGAGCCACCGAAATTCGTCGGGTCAATCGGCGCGCCACCCGCATAGTTCGGCGTCTGAGTCACATTACTGACGTTCCTGATCGTGACGGGCAGCGCCGAGGTCGCCCCGACAGCGGTGTTCGGAAACGACAGTGTCGTCGGACTCACCGTGATCGGGAACAGACCGGTGCCGGACATCGTGATCGAGAAGTTGTCCGTGTCGATCCCTATCGTCGTGCTCGACGTCTTCAGCCCCGCGCTCGCCGGCTCGAAGGTGTAGGTGAACACGCAGCTCGCACCCGGAGCGAGCGCGACCCCCGCACAGTTCTGAGAGCCACCGAAATTCGTCGGGTCATTGGGCGCGCCACCCGCAAAGTTCGGCGTCTGAGTCGCATTACTGGCGTTGGTGACCGTGACGGGCAGCGACCGCGTCGCCCCGACAAACGTGTCAGGAAACGACAGTGTCGTTGGACTCACCGTGAAGTCGCCGGGCGCCGCTCGCGCAGAGGACGCAACCGCGATGACGAGCGCCGGCCCAAGGACCATCGCAGCACAGGCTGCAGCCGCGAAGCGCCGAACCCTCGAACCGTGAACTGCCATCTGCCACGGTACCGCGCGCATCGACCGCGTGAGTGGGGGAGCGTCGTGTTCGAGCCGCGTGTCGGCGGACGTCTGCTCGAGAGCCTCGACGACGGCACCGAGTACGCGTGGGGGGAGGTGCTCGTCTGGGAGCCGCCGACGCGGGTCGTCATCACCTGGCATCCCAACCCGGAGCCGATCGCGATGACAGAGGTCGAGGTCGTGTTCGCCCATCGACGCCCGCAACACCCGCGTCACCCCCACCCACCGGCACTGGGAACGTCTCGGCGCGATCGCGGCGGAGGCTCGGCGGGGCTACTCGGTCGAGTGGTCCGGGGTGCTCAGCTGCTTCACCGCAGCAGAGTGATGAGACGCTCGCGTCATCCCTCCGCCGATTTCTCGTTTCACTTTCGCGTCACGCGTGACCGTTATTCGCGGCGAGAAGCGGGGGTTCGGGGGCCGCGGGTTAGTTGCCCTTGAAGTTGGGCTGACGCTTCTCGACGAACGCCGACATCGCCTCGAGCGTGTCCTTCGTGCCGAAGTTGACGGTCTGCGCGGCGCCCTCGTCCTCGAGAGCCTGCTCGAGCGTCACCGCGAACGCGTTGTTGAGCACCCGCTTGGTCTGAGCCAGCGCGATCGGCGGTCCCGAGGCCGAGGAGCCGCCCAGTATTGCCGCCCTTGTGTGGAACGTGGTTGCGCACCTACTCACTGGCCCACGAGTGAAGGTAGAGTTGAATGCGGCTTCCACGGCCACGGCGCGGTGATCACAGCTCCGTGGGAAGGCTTCCGGAACATCGAGCCGCCACCTGGGTACGACGTTCCGATTGCCGTTGTGCACGTCCACAACGAGGGGCGCATGAGCGCGACGGTCACCGGCTGGTCGGTCGGCTACGGCGCACTGCGGCTCGCTCAGGTGCAGATGGTCGGCAACAAGGCAACTCCCTACCGTCTCGAAGACGGCGACGAGATCGAGTGGTGGGCACCGCTCAGTGAAGTCATGGCGGTAGCGACTGCTGCCAACAAGACCGGCATCAAGTCAGACGGCATGTTCTACGCGCAGGTGTCGTTGGGAAGCGGGAAGACAGTCAGGTCCACGAAGCACTACGCGCCCTGACTCCGCCTGCCCCCACCGCACCCAGGAGCCAGACGCGAGGGCGAAGACACCCGCGCCACCATCCCCCACCTGAGTCGCACGGCGGCAGACGGTACAGCGTCCTCCAGAGTGGCCAAGCGGATGGGCTCTTTGTTACCTCGCCGTTACCCGAAATGGTGTGCTGCTCTCAGGTCGGGCGTGTGAGCAGGGCAGGCACCGCGAACTCAGAGTGGGCGTAACAGGACTCGAACCTGTGACCTCGCGCGTGTGAAGCGCGCGCTCTAACCAACTGAGCTATACGCCCTCGAGGTCTCACACAGTACCGCAGGCTCCGGCGCCCTCAGAGGGGCCACAAGCGACTTCGCGAGACCGAGCGGCGCTCGCGCGGGACGCACCGTCGCCCGCAACCCGGCAACCATCACGCCGGGGTGGCCGCCCTCGATGGCGGCGAGGCGGTCATCGGGCTTGGCTTCCACGACGACACGCGCCAGGCGAGCCCGTCCGCGCTGATGGCCGGGGACGATCACGCACCCGTCGCTGCGGCGCTGCAACGCCCGCACCGGGACGAGCCAGGGCAGCGGCATGCCGCGCGGCCGCCCCCGCACCGTGAGTCCACGCGACAGCCACACGACTGCGCGCTCTTCGCCGTCGATCTCCCACGACAGGTCTGCCATGTCCGAAGGGAAGCCCCAGTTGAGCCGGCCACCGAGACGCGCGTCCGCTTCCGTCACGACCGCTTCGCTGATGTGCCAGCCGAATCGCAGGCCGAGCCGGGCGGGGTGCCCAACGACGAGCTCGACGAATGGCCCCACGGGTGACTCGGTGTAGCGCGTCGCCGAGACAAGCGTTGGACCGGGCACGCGACTCAGCCCTGCTGGCAACCGCACCGGAGCTCCGCGCCACCGCGCGAGCCCGACGATCGACTCGCCCGCGAGCTCCCAAGGGGCGAGCGGCGCGCTCATCCCGCTCCATTCAGCAGGTCACGGGCCCGTCCGAAGAGATACGGCACAGAGAGGGCGATGCGCTCCCACTCCGGATCGTGCCGCTTGCCCGTGCGGTGCAGCATCACGTTCAGTCCGCTGATCACGCCAAATCGATACCCCGAGAGGGCGCGGTACCAACCGATGTCGCCGACAGCGGTGCCCACACCCTCCTCGTAGCGCGCCTCGAGCGCTTCGAGATCAGGCCCGCCGCTGAAGCTGCCCGCGTCGTACCAGCTCTGGGGGTCGTTCATCATCAGCAGCCAACCAATGTCGAGCCGGTGGCCGCCGATCCCCGAGATCTCCCAGTCGAGCACGGCCTCGAGCAGGAAGGCTCCCGACCGGTCGTCGAACAGGAGGTTCGACGTCTGATAGTCGCCGTGGAAAAGCCCGATCGGCGCGTCAACGGGCATCTCCGCGAGGAGGAGATCGCGAACCTCCTCCCCCATCGCCACCCACTCCGGCTCCGCGGCCTTCGCGAGGATCGGATCCCAGTAGGCGACCTCGTCGGCCAGCGCACGTGGCGGCTCCCAGTCCGGCAGGCGGGCGCGCCAGTCGAACTTGTGGATCGTCACGAGCGCGTCGATTGCTTGCTCGAAGACCGAGCGCACGAGCTCGGGCGTGGGCTGCACCGACGGGTCGCGGAACGCGAACGTGCGTCCCGGCAGGCGGTCAACCATGAAGTAAGGCACGTCGAACCACTGCTCGTCCTCGCTCCACCACCGCACCGGCGGCACGCGTACACCGTCGGCGTGCAGCGCTTGCAGCAGCGGGACCTGACGGATCACGTCGGTGTTGCCTTTGCGACGCACCCCCTTCGGCGGCACCCGCATCACGAGCTGGTCGCGGCCGTCCGCGCTGTCGACGGTGAACCCGAACGAGAGGCCGGCATGACCCGGCATGGTCTCGAGGTCGGACGTGCGCGCCGTGTCGCCGTAGTGCGCCTGAGCCCACGTCTGGACGCGCTCTCCGAGCCACGCGAGATCGATGGCCACTGATCACGCCACCGATCAAGCGGCGGGCGCGAGGCGGTCGTCACCGATCGCATCCTCGAGCAGGGCGAGGAGTCGGAGCACAGCTACATCGCCGTGCTGCGGCCCGACCACTTGGATGCCGATCGGCAGGCCCGTGGACGAGTACCCGGCGTTGACGACGCCCGCCGGCGAGCGAGTGAGGTTGAAGGGATACGTGAAGCGGATCCAGTTGGGATCGATGTTCCCGTTGATCACTCCGATCTCGCCCTGCAGCGGTGTCACCGCCGCGGTCGCTGGCGTGATGAGGACACTGACACCGCGGAGCACCTCGACCAGCCGGAGGTTGAGGAAGTGGCACGTGTCCTGGGCTCGCTTGAAGTCGAGCGCCGTCACGCTGCGCTCAGCCCAATCGACGGTGGTCGCCAACAGCGGATCGATCCGGGTGTACGCCTCGGAGTCTCGGTAGGGGGCTACCTGCGCCATGTTGCCGACCCCCGCGATCGTGAGGAAGCTCCGGATCGGATCCTCCTCGAACACGATCGGCACCTCGACGATCTCGGTGC
Source organism: uncultured Acidimicrobiales bacterium (assembly GCA_963759645.1). Classification (GTDB taxonomy): domain Bacteria; phylum Actinomycetota; class Acidimicrobiia; order Acidimicrobiales; family DATKAS01; genus DATKAS01. The sequence goes on from CAVXAI010000013.1 coordinate 52,534, forward strand.
CGAGACCCTCCAAGAGCTTGATGACGCCTTCGCACACCGCCAGGACTTCCTTGTCGACCGGCGCGTACCCGAGCGTCGGCGACCAGCCGACCTTCAACGGCGCACCGACGTCCGAGAGCGACTTCGTCCACGGCACATCGGGCAGCGGGAGTGAGTAGAGATCGGTGGGATCGGGGCCGACAACGCACTCGAGTGCGTACGTCACGTCGCGGATCCGCCGGGCCATGGGGCCCTTCGTCGACAAGCCAGCCCAGCTCGGCGCGCTGGCGCCGCCGCTCGGCACTCGACCGAGCGACGGCTTCAACCCCGAGAGACCGTTGATCGCCGAAGGTATGCGGATCGATCCGCCACCGTCGGAGCCCGTCGCGAGTGGCACCATGCCCGCGGCGACCGCTGCGCCCGAACCGCCCGACGAGCCGCCGGCCGAGCGCGCGAGATCCCACGGATTGAACGTCGCTCCGAATACCTCGTTCTGCGTGTCGCCCTTGTGCCCGAACTCCGGGGAATTCGTCTTGCCCAGGATGACGCACCCCCGCGCCCGCAGCCGGGCGACGAGGATGCTGTCGGTCTCGGCGGGGGGATCGTCGGCGTGCAACGGCGAGCCGTGCGTGGTGACGAAACCCGCAGCATTCTCGAGGTCCTTCACGCCGATCGGGATGCCGGCCAAGGGTCCTGGGTCCTCGCCGCGAGCGATGCGCGCGTCGATCGCGGCCGCCTCCGACATCGCGCGGTCTCCGTCGAGGGCGACGAACGCATTGATCGCGGGATTCACCGCCTCGATGCGCGACAGCGCGTGCGCGGTCAAGTCTCGAGCAGAGAGCTCCTTGGCACGAACCTTGCGGGACAGGACAGCGAGTGACTCGGTGCGAAAGTCCATCGCGGCCGACGTTAGTAGTGGCGCAGCTCCACGACATTCCCGTCCGGGTCGCGGACGTAGACGCTCATCCCGTCGCCTCGCGCGCCCCATCGGACGCTCGGACCCTCGACCAGGTCGAATCGGCCCGACGCCACGAGGGGTTCGAGGTCGTCGGTGTCGACGATGAGGCAGAAGTGGTCGACGTTCTCACCGGCGCGCGGCCCGGGGATGAGATCGATGATGGTGCCGTCATTGACCCGGAGTGACGGGAACGGCGCTTCCCCCCGGCGCCACTGCTCGACGCGGAGCGGCTCCATCCCGAACCGGTCCTCGTACCAAGCGAGTGAGCGCTCGATGTCCGCGACGACGAGCACGATGTGGTCGAGGCCAGTCACCTTCGCGACGGTCATGGCACCTCCTCCGTGTCGACGCACACCCGCGCCGAGCCGCCCGGCGCGACGTAGTACTCCGTGTCCGCCGGACACGAGAGGTCGAGGGGGATGATCGCCGCCGCCCTCCCGTCATGCGGCTCCGAGCACGGAACTTCGACGACGGGCTGACCCGTCGCGAGCGCGAGGCACGATCCGATCTCAACGATGCCATCGCTGCCTCGCGTCTCCGGTTCGTCGCGGGCGCCGCGCGCCGCGAACGCGGTGATCACGAAGATCAGCAACAGCACAACGAGCATTGCGAGCAGCGGTGCCCCTCGCACCACGTGAGTTACGGCGTCCGCACCGAGGTCGCTCTCGACCGCGGGCCGTGGTGTCGATGCCGAGCGAGGCGGCGTCGGACGGGCCGCGCGCGCTGGCTCGGCTTGCGCCTGGTCGTACTGGCGCCGGCGGGTGGGATCGCCGAGTACTCGCCAGGCTTCGTTGAGCGCCGCCATCTCGGCCGACGCTCGCTGCTGCTCCGGGACGCTGCGGCCGGATTGACGATCAGGATGGAACGCGCGGGCACGCTGACGGTACGCGTGGCGGATCTGGTCCGCGGTCGCGGTGGGCTGCACCCCGAGTCGGTCGTAGTGGGTCAGACCCCGAACGGTACTGCCCGGTCCAGCGCGACCGGACGAGCGCTACCGGACCAGGAACAGCTGGAACTCGAGCGTCGCGTCGGGATCGACGTCCACGATGCCCGCGAGGCTCGGTGGCTCGATCGCAAAGTCCGACATCGGGAAGAACAACGAACCGACGATCTCGATCTGGTCGGCGTCCAGCTGCGCGTCGATCGGGATCGTGACGCTCTTCGTCACGCCGTGGATCGTCATGTCGCCGGTGGCTTCGACCGTCACGGGGCTGCCCGTCGAGCGCGCCAGGCGGGATCGCGATGGGCTGGGTGAGCACGAACGTCGCTGTTGGGAACGTGGCCGTCTGAAGGCCGCGCTGCTGGAGCTGCCCGTCGCGTCGATCGCTGTCGCTCAGCAGAGTTGTCATATCGACGGTGAGGTCGACAGCGGTCACCGTGAGGGCGTCGCCTCCACCGTCGATGACGACCGTGCCTGTCACATCGTTGGTGCGTCCGACCGCGTCGCTCTTCGCCGGCAGCCGAGCCAGCTTCTCACGCACGCGATAGCCGGCGACCGAGCCGTCAGCGACGGTCCAGGTGGCGGCGAGCGTGTCGGGCGTCACGGGAGCAGCGGTCGTGCCCGGGTCCGTGGACCCGTCGCTGGCGGGGAGAGTGGTGCCCGCTGCTCAAGGTCAGCGGAGGCGGCGAGTCCTCGTTGAAGAACGCGAAGTACGCGGCGACCAAGCCCCCGACGACGAGTACGACGACGATGCCGAGACCGAGCAACAGCTTGCGCATGACAGAAGCAACCTACGGAGGGCGGGCCGCGAGCGTTCACGGCGGGGGCGAATCGGAACGGTGCAGATTGTCTAGAAGGCGTCCGCGGACTCGCTCGGAGTCCCCTGCCCCGCATCGCGCTGGGGCATCCACCCCGTGACCATGTACCGCACTCGCTCACCGATGTTGACGGCGTGGTCACCAATGCGCTCATAGAAGCGACACACGAGTGCGAGCTGCACGGCGACCGGCAGGTCGACGCGTCCGTCAGCGTGGCTCTCGAAGATCGCCTGAATGAGGTCGACCTGAAGCCGGTCGAGGTTGTCGTCGATGTCGTCGAGGGCCGCTGCGAGCGGCGCGTCGGCGCCGGCGAAAGCTTCGGTCGCGAATCGAAACAGCTGATGCGCCTGCCGGCTCATGTTCGTGAGGATGGCGGTAAGCCGCGCGTCGATGTGCATCCCGTAGAGACGGCGAGCCGCCTTGGAGATGTTGACCACGAGACCCGCCGAGCGATCGATCTCGGCGACGATCTTCGTCGACGCCACGATCACCCGAAGGTCGCCCGCCACGGGCGCTTGGAGCGCCAGCAGCTCGTAGCACCGCTCCTCGAGGAGAGTCGCGGCTAGCTCGACCTGCTCGTTGACCCGGATGAGCTCGTCTGCCGCGGTGAGGTCGCCGAGCAGCAGCACGTCGGTGCCCTGCGGGATCATCGCCGTGACCTTCTGCGCGAGCGCCAGCACCTCGGCTCGAATCGCTTCGAGCTCCTGGTGATAGGTCTTGCGCGCCTCGTCCATCATCGAAGTCGTTCCGTCATCCGAAGCGGCCGGTGACGTACATCTCGGTCCGGGTGTCCGACGGGTTCGAGAAGATCTTGTTCGTGAAGTCGAACTCGACCAACAGGCCGGTGCGACGATCACCTTCGGTGCTGATCTCAGTCGTGAAGAACGCGGTGCGATCACTCACGCGAGCGGCTTGCTGCATGTTGTGGGTCACGATGACGATCGTGAACTCTTTCTTCATCTCCTGCATGAGGTCTTCGATGCGAGCGGTGGCGATGGGGTCGAGACTCGAGCACGGCTCGTCCATCAAGATGACGTCGGGTTCGACCGCCACGGCTCGTGCGATGCAGAGGCGTTGCTGCTGACCGCCCGAGAGACCCATCGCAGAGGTGCGCAAACGATCCTTGACCTCCTCCCAGAGCGCTGCGCCCACCAAGGAGCGCTCGACGATGTCATCGAGCTGTGACTTCTTCTTCACGCCAGCGATGCGGGGGCCGAAGGCGATGTTGTCGTAGATCGTCTTGGGGAACGGGTTCGGCTTCTGGAACACCATGCCCACGCGCCGCCGCACCTCGACGGGGTCGACGTCGCGGCCGTACAGGTCGACGCCGTGATAAGTGAGGCTGCCCTCCATCCGCGCGCCCTCGATGAGGTCGTTCATGCGGTTGAAGCAGCGCAGGACGGTCGACTTGCCACAGCCGGAGGGGCCGATGAACGCCGTGATCTCGCCCTTGCGCACGTCGAGCTCGACGTGACGAACGGCGCGGAACGACCCGTAGTACACGCTCATCTCGCGCGCCTGGAACACCACCTCACGCTCTTCGGCCGCCGGATCCGGCTCGCTCTCCTTCACCTGGATCGACTGGACGAGCCCAGGCTCAGATGGGTCCATGTCAGGCGCCTCGACGCCGGTTGGTCCGGGGGTCTCGGTGGTCTCCATCCTCACCACTTTCGCTCATAGCGGTTGCGCAGCCAGATGGCGAAGCCGTTGATCAGCAGGATCAGCACGACCAGAACCAACGAGGCCGCGGCCGTCACAGCCCGAAAGTCCTCCCCAGTCTGCCGGGCATAGGAGAAGATCACGACCGGCATTGCGGTGAAGCCGCCGCTGAGCTGAGCCCACAAGTTCTTCTCGCCGGTGATCAGAAGGCCGGTCGCCGCGCCTACCAACAGGATCGGCGCAGCTTCGCCGAGCGCTCTCGCCAGCGCGAGCACCGTGCCGGTCAAGATGCCCGGGCCCGCCGCCGGGAGCACGTGGCTGCGGGTGACCTCCCACCTCGTCGCCCCGACACCGAACGCGCCTTCACGGATGTACGCCGGCACCGCCCGCAGTGCCTCTGATGCCGTGATGACCACGATCGGCAACACGAGCACCGCGAGTGCGAGGCCACCGGAGAAGACGGTGGCGCCGCCCGTAAGGGGACGGAGGTACTTCACGAAGATCGCTAGCCCGAGGATCCCGTACACGATCGACGGCACGCCCGCAAGGTTGCGGACGTTGATGCGCGCGAGCCGCGCGAGGCGCGATCGCGGCGCGTACTCCTCGAGGTAGACCGCGCACGCAACGCCGAGTGGAAAGGCGACGAGCGCGACGATCGCGGCGATCATGATCGTGCCCTTGATGCCCTGCCACACTCCCGCGTCCGACGCGCTCGACGAGTCCGTCCCCGAAGTGAGGAAGTCGCCGAACCGCTCCGTCAGCACGGGCTCGGCTCGGCGGACGATGTCGACGAGGAGGGTGAGCAGTGCGAGCATCGCGATGACAAGGCATGCGAGCAGCAACGCCGCGAACAACGTGCCCCCAATGTGACGCTGCTGCCCTCGCAGCTGTCGCTCGACCTCTTGGGTCGCGACGCGACCACCGATCGAGGCGGGCGTGCTCAGCGCCGTCATCAGTACTCCTCACGCAGACGACGCACGAGCTTGTCGCCCAGGAGGTTCAGGCCCAAGGTGAACAGGAACAGCAGGAAGCCGAGGAAGTACAAGCTCTGGAACGCCAGATCGTCGCCCGCGACCTGATCGGAGCCGAAGCCCAGCGCCGCCATGGCCGCAGTGAGCGTCTGGCCGGGACCGAGCGGGTCGAGGGTGCGCAAGCCGCCGCCCACGGCGCCCGCGGCGATCGCCACGACCATCGTCTCGCCCACAGCGCGCGCGATGCCGAGGAGCAGCGCGGCCATGATTCCGGAGATCGCCGCGGGAAAGACCACCCTGACGGCCGTCGTCGACCGTCGGGCGCCAATGCCGAACGACGCCTCGCGAAGCTCTCGCGGAACGGCCCGGAGCGCGTCCTCCGCAACCGACGCGACCAACGGGGTCGTGAGCAGCCCGACCGCCAGTCCCGCGGCGAGCAGCGTGAACGCGTGGTTCGCCGACGGGAAGAACCGCACGACGAGGTCGGGGTTGATGAAGCTGATCGCGAAGTAGCCGAGCACGACGCTCGGAATGCTCGCGAGCAGCTCGAGTGTGGGCTTCAGCACTCTCCGGACTCGCGGCCGCGCGTACTCCGAGAGGTACACCGCCGACCCCAGCCCGATCGGCGCCGCGACGAGCATCGCGATCGCGCCGACGATCAGACTGCCGTAGAAGAGCGTGAGGAGATCGAACGTGCCGCGCCGGGGGAACCACCCGATCTCCCACAGCGACGCCTTGGGCACGTCGATGAAGAAGGAGAACGCGTCCCTGACGAGGATGAAGAGGATCGCGATGCTGATCGCGAATGTGAAGACTGCTGCGGCCTTGAACAGCCAGCGCATCCGAGTCTCACGACGCCGGCGGGCATCGGACATTTGAAGGTCGATAGCCGCCGCCGGCGGCTCCGCGAGCAGGGCTTGCGCCATGAGCTGTTGGTCCTCCTCCGGTCGGCGGCTACGACACTTCGGTCAGCGTTACTTCAGTCAGCGGTCGTGATCAGTTTCCACCATCGCGGGTGCCGGTCTCCTTGGCGTCCCACACGCCCTTCGTCGCTTCGATGTCGGCGGATGCGAGGGGAACATACGGCACCTGGCCGGCGTCGACATCGGGGCCGATGACCCCGAGGCCTTCGTCCGAGAGGTAGAAGTCGACGTAGCCCGCCACGGCCGGATTCTCCTCGGCCTTGGCCGCGTTCACGTAGACGTACAGGTCACGCGGCGATGGGGTAAGTGCCGTCGGCGATGGTCTCGACGGTGGGCTCGATGCAGCCGTCGCCGCCGTCGACCTGCAGGGGCTTGATCGTGTCGAGGTTCTCCTCGACGAACGCGAAGCCCACCCAGCCGAGTGAGGTGTCGTTCTGCCCGATGCCCTCGATGATCACGTTGTCGTTCGGCGAGGCGGTGTAGTCAGGGCGGACATTGGCGTCTTCGACGCCGAGCGCGTCACCCACGGGAGCGATCACGATCTCGACGAACGAGTCGAACGTGCCCGACTCCTCGCCGGGACCGGTCACCGTGAGAGGCGCATCCGGGTAGGGAGCGTGGATGGCACCGAACTCGTCGCCGAGCGTTGCCGCGTTGCCATCAGCGATCGAGGTGGCGCCGCTCCAGTTGTCGACGCCCGTGGCGTCGGGACCGAGCAGCGCATAGAGGTCGGAGAACGCCAGGCACTCGACGTCGGCGTTGTTCGTCGACGTGATGACCGACAAGCCGTCGATCGCGATCTTCAGCTCGATGAACTCGATGCCGCTGGCCTCGCAGGCCTCCACCTCTTCGGCCCGGATCGGCCGCGAGGCGTCGGAGATATCGGTCTCACCAGCGCAGAACTTCGCAAAGCCGTCTCCGGTGCCCGGTCCGTCGACCTGGATGGCGACGGCGGAGTTCGCGTCCGAGAACAACTTCCCGACCGCCACTGAGATCGGTTCCACGGTCGAGGATCCAGAGACCACAACGTCGCCCGAGAGGTCGCCGGAACCCCCACCACTGGCGGCAGAGCTGCTGGCTCCATCCTCGGCAGTGGTCGCGCTCGATTCGTCGCTGTCGCTGTCGTCGCCGCAGGCTGCACCGAGCAGCGCGAGAGTCAGGACGCCGGCCGCCAGGCCGAATCCGCGTGTCGATCGACGCATGTTCACGTGCCTCCCTGATGGTGATTCGCTGTCGATCGTGAACGTAGGGAGCGGCAGTGGCGACGCAGTGGCCCGATGGTGAACGTGGAGTGAACGGGGCGCCAAGGTTTGGCGAACCCGCTCAAGCGTCGACGGTGCCGCCCATGCGCCAGTACTGACCGGCGTCCCGATCGAGGAAGCCCTCGTCGACGAGGTAGCGGCGCAACGCCGCCGTGTCCGCGTGCCACTTGCCGAGCATGAGGTTCACCATCGCCTCGCTGTAGCGCTCGCCGGGCTCGAATTCCTGCGCCAGCATGTCGAGCACGACCAGGCGCTTCGTGCGCGAGGTCGGGATGCTCGAGAGGCGGCCGTCGCGCACGAAGGCACGGAGCACCTTCGCCGCATCCGGGTCGACGTCACCGACCTCGTCGGCGTGTTCGATCGGTGCAGCGGCGCGCGCCGCGAGCGCGAACGCCTCGGCCAGCAATGCCAGCGTGCCGTCTTCGGCGCGCTCGACGAGGCCCGCAGCCGACGAGGCGGGTGAGTGCTCCGCCTGCCGCCCTTGCATCGAGCCCCGTCGCGCCCCGCACCTCCTCGAGCGTGTGGGCGCCGAGGACGAGGGCCGCTACGACGGTTCGCCGGTGGGGATCGGCGAGCAGCCCGGCGAGCGCGCCCGCGTCGAGGAGAAGCGGCGGCGGGTCTGGGGCCGCGTCGTCGCGGGACACGGCTCAGTATCCGAGCTCGAGATCGACCGGCCCGATCAGCTGCTCGCCGTGCGCGAAGCGCCGAACGTTGGTCGTGATGCGCTCGGCCAGCAGCGGCTTCGCCATCTCGGGCGTGTTGCCGACATGGGGGGTGATGATGCAGTTCGCTGTCGTCCAGAGCGGATGGCCGTCGGGCAACGGCTCCGGCTCGGTCACGTCGAGCGCTGCCCCGCCGATCTCCCCGGCCTCGAGAGCCTTCACCAGGTCCTCGGTCACGACATGGCGGCCCCGGGCGACGTTCACGAGCCACGCATGCGCGCTCCATGAGGCGCAGCTCGTCTCGCCCGATGATCCCCTCGGTGTCGGGCGTGAGGGCGAGGGCGACCACGACGAGGTCGGCACCGGGAAGCGCGTCGTGGAGGTGCTCACCCTCGACGACGACGTCGGCGCCGTCCATCGGCTCGCACCCGGTTGCGCACCACGGTCACGTGCGCGTCGAAGGGCGCGAGCAACCTGAGCAGGACCTCGGTGATGCCCCCGCCGCCGAGGATCGTGACCCGTCCGCCTTGAAGGTTCGTGCCCGCGGGTCCGCTGCCAACGGGTGGCGCGCCCGAACGTCGCGAGGCCGCGCAACCCGGCGAGTCCGAGCGCCAGCGCCAGCTCGGCAACGGGCTCCGCGTAGACACCCTTCGCACAGGTCCAGAGCCGCTCGTCGTCGATGACGTCGATGTAGGGCTCGATGCCCGCCCACGGCAGCTGGACCCACTCGAGGTGCGGCGCTTGCTCGAGCACCTCGGCGAGCGCGGCGGGCTTCGCGGGGCTGCCCCACACCAGGGCTTGCGCTTCGGCCAGCGGGGTGACCATGCCTCCGCCCGCGGTGACCGCCTCTGCCATCCACGCGGGCGCTGAGTCCGGCGCAACAGCAATCCGCGGCGCGGTGCTACTTGGCATGGTGGCGACAGGCTACTGGCTCGCTCAATTCGCAGTGAGGGTGGCCGCCACGTCGCCGGCCGAGTCACCGCCTCGGCGCAACACGAACGCGACGAACCCCAGGGAGACGAGGGTCAGCACGAGCATCAACGTCGCCGCCGCGCCGATGTCGGGCTTGATCACCGACCGCACCGCCGAGAAGACGTACACCGGCAGGGTCGTCGACCCCGCGGTGCTGACGAACGTCGAGACGATGGTGTTGTCGAGACTGAACGTGAACGCCAACAGCGCGCCCGCGAGAAGTGCGGGGAACATCAACGGCAACGTGATCTGACGAAACGCGCGTGCGGGCGTTGCACCGAGATCCGCGGCGGCTTCCTCGAGGGATTCGTCGAGGCCCTGAAGGCGCGCCGCGCACGATGAGCGTGACCACGGCGGAGCTGAAGAGTGAGTGGCCGACGAACAGCCTCACCTCGCCCGAGCTCAGGAACAGGAAGCCGTCGTCGAACGGCCCCCCGATCCGGACGAACCAGATCAGATACGCGATCGCGTCGACGATCTCGGGCGTCACGAGGATCAGGAAGACGATCGCCATGAAGGGGTGGTTCCACTTGCCGCCGCGTCGCGCCAACGCGACGCCGGCCGTCCCGCCGAGGACCACGGCGATCAGCGTGCTGCCGACGGCGACCTTCAACGAATTGCGGATCGCCTGCACGAGCGGATCGTTGTCGAAGAGGCTGCTGTACCACTCGGTGCTGAACCCCTGCCACACGAGCAGTGCGTTGCCGCTGTTGAACGAGTGCGCGACGACGAACCCGATCGGGATGAACAGGAACACGATCACGAGCACGGTCCAGACACCGAGCCCCCACGACACGAAGTCGAACCGGCGGCCGCGGGAGGGTGGTGCCTCGATGGCGGCAGTCATGTCAGGGCTCCCGCCTGCGTGCCGACTGGCGCCGGTGGAGCGACGTCGATCGCCCTGACCTTGCGCATCACTGCGCGAACGACAAGGGCGATGACGGCGGCGATCGCGATGGACGCGAGGATCGTGAAGATCAGCACAACCGCCATCGCGGACCCCAGCGCCCAGTTCTGCGCGGCGAGGAACTGGGCTCGCGACGAGCGCGCCGGCCATGTTGCCCTTCGCTCCGCCGAGCACGCTCGCGGTGATGTAGTCACCGGCAAGAGGAATGAACACGAGAAGCAGGCCGGCGATCATGCCGGGCGCGGCGAGCGGCAACGTCACTTGCAGGAACGTCTTGACGCGGCTGGCCCCGAGGTCCTTGCTGGCTTCTCGCAACGCCGGATCGAGACGATCGAGCGCGACGAAGAGCGGGAAGATCATCAGCGGCAGGTAGTTGTAGACGACGCCGAGCTGCACGGCCTCCCGCGTGTCGAGGAAGCGGATGGGCGTCTCGCGCAGCCCGACCGTCTGCAGGAAGTGCGACAGCCAACCTTCGGGCGCGAGCACGATCCGCCACGCGATCGTGCGGATCAGAAAGCTCGTCCAGAACGGGATGATCACGAGCGCGAGCATCAGCCCCCGCCACTTCGCGGGCATCTTCACCGCGATGAAGTAGGCGACCGGGAAGCCGATGAACAGGCACAGCAACGTCCCCGTGATCGCGACGCGCAGCGTGTTCCGGAACGTCGTGAAGAACGTGTCCGAGAGCGCCTCGCGGTAGTTGTCGAGCGACAGCCGATCAGTGCCGATCGGCCCCTGACCCGCGGTCACCGGAGGCTTGTATCCGAAGCTGTACCAGACGACGACGAGCACCGGGACAATGAAGAAGCCGAGGTACCAGACCCACGATGGGATCGCGAGTCCGAACCTCGGCATCTTCGGGCGACGGCTTTTGGGGGGCGGTGCGCTCGGGTCCTCGACCGACACCGGGGTCGTCGCCGTGGCCGTCATGGGTCAGGCCCCCGCCTCCGCCTTCGCCTTGTTGTAGATCTCGACGAGACGGTCCTGCGCTTCGTTGACCGCGCCCGCCTCCATCGTCTCGACCTGCTCGGGCGTGAAGAAGATCAGGTCCTTGAACGGCAGATCAGCGGGGAGCAGCGACTCGATGTCCTTGATCGCGGTGTTGTAGCCGTGGAACTGGAGATCGGTCACCGAGTTCTGCGGGTCGAGCATGAAGTCGATGAACGCGTACGCCGAGTCGAGGTTCGGAGCATCGGACACGATCGCGTAGTTGTCCATCCACAGCTCGGTGGCCGGTGCGCCGAGACCCCAGGCGAACCGGTCCGGATCGTCGACGGAGAGCAGCCCCTGGCGGGCGTCGCCGTTCCACACCTGCGACAGGATGTAATTGCCCGAGGTGAGGTTGATGCCGGGATACGAGTCGAACGCCTTCAGGTGCCCGGCGAACTCGTCGACGATGAACGCCTCACAGGCGTCGAGATCGGCAGGGTCAGTGGTGGTCCAGTTGATGCCGTTCGCCCAGAAGTAGACGCCCGTGAGCTCACCGGGCGTGTCGAGGACCGACGTCTGGCCGCTCGCCGGACCCATCGCCGCATCGATGAAGTCCTGCCACGTCGCCAGCGGCTCGGTGAGCACGGTGGTGTCGTAGATCCATCCGGTCGAGCCCCAGTCCTTCGGCACCGTGTAGTCGTTGCCCGGATCCCAGTCCTGACCCAGGTAGATCGGATCAACGTTGCCGAAGTTCGCCAGCCGATCCTTGTCGAGCGTCTGCACGAGGCCGTCCGCCGCCATCTGCGGGATGTACGCACCCGTGGGGATGAGCACGTCGAAGCCGCTCGTGCCCCCGGCGGCCTGCAGCTTCGCGATCGCCTCTTCGTTCGAGCTGTACACACTGACCGTGACGTTGCCGAACGCATCGAGAAGCTCCTGCGAGTGGTACTCCGCCCAGGTGAAGAGGTTGAGCGTGCCGTTGCCTCCGCCCCCTCCCCCGCCGCCGCTCGTCGCGCTCGCACTGCCGCCGTCGTCGCCACCGCACGCCGCGAGCAACCCGGGCCCGACGACGAGACCTGCAAGGCCCGTTGCGCCGAGTCCCAAGAGGCGCCGCCGTGTGAGGTCGGTGCCGAGGCGCTGCGCGCTCGCGCGGCGCCAGGATTCGGATGCGGTCATCAGCCACAAAGGTCTCCTTGCGTTCTCATGCACTCGTCTGCCGCGGGGTCGGCCATGACGAGCGTCGATTGAACTCCCCCAAAGACCTGCACGCGGTCGGTGTCCCAACGGCACCACACATCGGCGCCCGGATCCAGGCGGGGCGCTTCGTGCCGAGGCTGGCGGCTCAAGATCTCCCGACCCGACGTCGCGATGACCACGTACTGGATGAGGTCGCCGAGGTGCGAGACACCGGCCAGCCGGCCGTGGATCGCGTTGATTGCGTGATCGGGGACGCTCGGCACGATCGTCACGGCCTCAGGCCGCACCGCCGCGAGGCCCGGACTGCCGACGACCACGTCGGGAGCGGCGCGCGCGGCAATCACCGTGAAACCCTCGCCGGCGAGCTCGTGTCCGTCGCCTTTCACGGTGCCGGGGAGGAAGTTCTGCTGACCGATGAAGCCGGCGACGAACGCCGACGCCGGTTGGTCGTAGATGGTGTCGGGGTCCGCAGCCTGCTCGACGTGCCCGTCGAGCATCACGACGATGCGGTCGGACATCGACAGCGCCTCTTCCTGATCGTGCGTGACGAAGATGAACGTGATCCCGACCTGCGTCTGCAGCAGCTTCAGCTCGATCTGCATCTCCTGGCGGAGCTTGCGGTCGAGCGCACCGAGGGGCTCGTCGAGCAGGAGCACCGAGGGCTTGTTCACGAGTGCGCGCGCAAGCGCGACGCGTTGCTGCTGACCACCCGACAGCTGGCGAGGCTTGCGCCGTGCCAACGGCGTCATCTTCACCATCTCGAGCGCTTCGCCCACCCGTCTCGAGGTCTCGGACTTGTCCACGCCCTTCTGCCGAAGCCCGTAGGCGACGTTCTCGGCGACGGTCATGTGTGGGAAGAGCGCGTAGTGCTGGAAGACCGTGTTCACGTCGCGCTTGTGAGGAGCGACGCCCTGCACGTACTGGCCCGAGATGCGGATGTAGCCCTCGTCGGGCTGCTCGAACCCGGCCAGCATGCGCAGCGTCGTGGTTTTGCCACAACCGCTCGGACCGAGGAGGGCGAGGAACTCCCCCGCCTTCACGTCGAGGTCGAGGCTGTCGACGGCGACCGTCGACCCAAACCGCTTGGTGACGTCGGTGAGCTCGACCGATCCGCGTTCGCCGCTCACGACGTGTGCACTTCCCGCCCGCCCGTCCATGTGCCCGCCACTGCGACGTCCGCGACTTCGAGACCCGCCATCGCGCTGATGTCGTCGGAGAGCGCGCAGAGATCAGCACGACGTCCCTCGGCGATGACTCCCCCCATGTCGTCTTCGAACCCCTGGTAGGCCGTGCCGGCAGTGTAGGCAGCAAGCGCCTGTGCGATCGGGAGCCGCTCCTCGGGCAGCCAGCCGCCGTCGGGCTTGCCGTCGCGGTTCTGTCGGGTGACGGCGACGGCGAGGCCGTGCAGAGGATGCATCGACGACACCGGCCAGTCGCTGCCGAAGGAGATGTGCGCGCCCGCTGCGTGCGATGGACGCGATCGGGTACTGCAACGCCGATCGCGTGGGGCCGAGCCTCGGCAGCGTCAGCTCCTCCATCATCGGGTCGAGGCACGCCCAGAGCGGCTCGAAGTTCGCGATCACTCCGAGGGATGCGAACCGCGATCGGTCGACGCCCTGCACGACCTGGGTGTGGGCGATCACAGGTCTGCGGTCGCGCGGGCCATTGCGCGCGGCTGCGGCTTCGATCGCGTCGAGGGCCATGCGGACCCCGCCGTCGCCGATCGCGTGGATGTGGATCTGGAACCCGTCGGCGTCGAAGGCGGTCACCGCCTCTGACAGCTCCTCCGGAGACCAGTTCGGCAGTCCACAGGTGTGCGGTGCGTCCTCGTACGGCTCGAGGAGGAACCCCGTGCCCATCTCGATGACGCCGTCGGCGAAGAACTTGATCGTGCCCGCGCGCAGGAAGTCGTTCGAGTCGTCGGCCTGCGCGAGCTCGTCGCGGCGCTGCACGAACCCCGCGCGGTCACGCTTCCACCGCGAGGGCTCGGCGCGGAGCGCGATGTTGACCCTCGATGTGAGGCCACCCGAGCGCGCCGCGGCCACATAGACGTCGACGTCGTCGAGGGTCGCGGAAGCCTCTTGCACCCACGTGATGCCGGCGCGTGCCAGCTCGCGCATCGCGCGGGCGAGCCCCTCCTGACGCTCCTCGAGCGGTGGCGGGCGGGATGTGACGGCGCATCATCGCCAGCGCGTCCCACTCGACGAGGGTGCCGATCGGTGAGCCATCGCCCCGCCGCAGGATGCGACCGAGCGGCGGGTCGGGTGTCGCCGCGTCGATGCCTGCGCGGCGAAGCGCCTCGGAGTTGACCCACATGGTGTGGTGGTCGCTGGCTTCGAGCACGACCGGCCGATCTCGCACCGCGGCATCGAGCGCCGCCGCGTCGCCAATGCCCGCCGGCAGCAGCGACGGGTCGTAGCCGCCCCCCTCGATCCACTCGAGCTCGGGGTTCGCCTCCGCGTACGCTGCGCACGCGATCCACGATCTCGGCGATCGATCGTGCGCCGACGAGCGGGGCCTGGCCGAGCTCGACGCCTCCCCACAACGGGTGGATGTGTCCGTCGCGAAAGCCCGGAACGAGACACCCACCCGCGAGGTCCACCTCCGTGGCTCCGCGCGAGCGCCAGGCCAGAGCTTCGTCGTCGAGAGCGACGATGGACCCCGCTGACACCGCTACCGCCCCCGCGAGCGGCCGCCGAGGGTCTGACGTCAGGACCGCTCCGTTGCAGAACAACAGCGCTCGGTCCAGGGCGGGCTCCTGTCTCACGGGCCGATGACCCGCGGAACCTAAGGCAGTCCGGCGAGACGGAGCAAGGGAATCCGCGTTGAGAGTATGTGAACCCGATGGAATCCCTTGCGCCCCGGTCAGGTGTGAACCCAAGATCGCGGCACCAGCGAGAGAGGGGCGCCATGGACACCGCGCGGAAGAACTTCATTGGCGGCACGTGGCGGGACGCCCGAAGCGACCGCACCGACGCCGTGATCGACCCGGCGACCGGCGAGATCATCACTGAGGTCGCGTCGTCGAACGAAGCCGACGTCGCCGCCGCCGTGGAATCCGCGGCCGCTGCGTTCGACGAGTGGGCCGCGACCGCACCCGGCGAGCGGGCGAAAGCCCTGAGTGCGTTGGCGGACCGGCTCGAGGAGCGCGCTGACCACCTCGTCGCGATCGAGAGCCGTAACGTCGGCAAGCCGATCTCCGCCGTCCCCGACGAGATCGGCTTCCTCGCCGACAACCTGCGGTACTTCGGAGCGGGTGCGCGGAACCTCACCACCCAGGCGCCCGGCGAGTACCTCGCCGGCTACACGTCGATCCTTCGGCGCGAGCCACTCGGCGTCGTCGCCTCGATCGCCCCGTGGAACTACCCGCTGATGATGGCGGCCTGGAAGGTCGGGCCGGCACTGGCGGCCGGGAACACCGTCGTGCTGAAGCCGTCGGAGCTCACACCGCTCACCGCTCTCGAGCTCGCGGACATCGCGTCCGACCTCTTCCCGCCGGGGGTGCTCAACGTGATCACCGGTGATGGCGAACACTGCGGGGCGGCGCTCGTCGCCCATCCCAAGGTCGCCATCGTGTCGCTGACCGGCGAGGTCACGACGGGCAAGGCGATCATGCGCGCCGCAGCCGAAACGTTGAAGCGGGTGCATCTCGAGCTCGGTGGAAAGGCGCCCGTGGTCGTGTTCGACGACGCCGACCTCGAAGCTGTTGTCGCCGGCGTGAAGCTCTTCGGGTACTTCAACGCGGGGCAGGACTGCACCGCGGCGACACGTGTGATCACCGGACCGGGCATCTACGACGACTTCGTCAGCGAGCTCGCCGCCGCGGCGAAGAGCCTCAACGTCGGGAGCCCCACCGACCCGGACACCGAGCTGGGGCCGGTCGTCTCCGCCGAGCAGCGAGACCGGGTAGCGGGGTTCGTCGATCGTGCGAAGGCTGCAGGTGCGACAGTGGTGACCGGCGGCGCGGCCGCGTCAGGTGCCGGGTACTTCTACGAGCCGAGTGTGATCACGGACGTCGCGCAGGACGCGGAGATCATCCAGCGGGAGGTGTTCGGTCCCGTCGTCACCGTGCAGCGCTTCAGCGACGAGGAGCAGGCGATCGCGTGGGCGAACGGCGTCGACTACGGCCTCGCGGCGAGCGTGTGGACCAGAGACGTCGGTCGAGCGATGCGCGTGAGTCGGGCGCTGCAGTTCGGCACCGTGTGGGTCAACGACCACGGACCTCTCGTGTCGGAGATGCCTCATGGCGGCTTCAAGCAGTCTGGCGTCGGCAAGGACATGTCGGTGTACGCGATCGAGGCCTACACCGAGCTCAAGCACGTGATGATCAAGACGGGCTAGCGCCCATGGCGAGGACTCCTCCGACGCCCGGGCTCGACAAGATCGACCGCGCCATCATCGAACAGCTCCAGTCCGACGGTCGCGCGCCCTACACGAAGCTCAGCGCGGCGGTCGGGCTGTCCGAAGCCGCCGTCCGCCAACGGGTGCAGCGCCTGCTGGAGAACGGGGTGATGCAGGTCGTCGCCGTCACCGACCCTCTGCAGCTCGGCTACCGGCGCATGGCGATGATCGGTGTGCGCGCCGATGGCGACCTGAACGTCCTTGCCGAGAAGATCTCGTCCATCGCCGAGGTGGCGTACGTCGTCGTCACCGCCGGCTCGTTCGACTTGCTGGTGGAGGCGGTGGTCGAGGACGACGAGCGGCTCCTCGACCTCGTCAACGATCGTCTGCGAGCACTGCCAGGAGTGCGCTCGACCGAGACGTTCATCTACTTGCGCATCCAGAAGCAGACCTACGCGTGGGGAGCGTTCTGACATGAGCTCACTGACCGTCGGCGTGCCACGCGAGATCAAGACGGCCGAACATCGCGTGGCGATGACCCCTGACGGGGTGCGCGAGCTCGAGAACCACGGAGTCGAGGTGTTCGTCGAGCGGGGCGCGGGGCACGACTCTGCGATCGCCGACAGCGACTACGAGGCGGCCGGGGCGACGATCGTCCCGACCGCAGCGGATGCGTGGGCCCAGCAGATGGTGGTGAAGGTGAAGGAGCCGCAGGAGTCGGAGTTCGCGATGCTCCGACCCGACCTCACCCTGTTCACCTACCTGCACCTCGCCGCGTATCCCGACGTCGCGAAGGCACTCCTCTCGGCGGGCACCACCGGCATCGCCTACGAGACCGTGCAGCTCGCCGACGGCGCGCTTCCGTTGCTCGCACCGATGAGCGAGGTGGCGGGACGGATCGCGACACAGGTCGGCGCGCACTACCTCGAGCGCCACAACGGCGGGCGGGGGGTGCTCCTCGGCGGGGCGCCGGGAGTGCGACCCGCGCGTGTGGTCGTGCTCGGCGCCGGCAACGTCGGCTGGAACTCCGCGTGGATCGCCGCCGGCATGGAAGCGGAGGTGATGCTCCTCGACAAGAACCTCGATCGGCTGCGCTTCGTCGACCAGATCCACAGGGGGCGCATCGTGACTCTCGCGTCGAACCGAGGAGCCGTCGAGCGCGCGGTCGCCGAGGCCGACCTCGTCATCGGTGCCGTCCTCGTCGCCGGGCTCCGGGCACCCGTCGTGGTGAGCGACGCGATGGTGCGCGGGATGCGACCCGGCGCGGTGATCGTCGACGTCGCCGTGGACCAGGGCGGCTGCATCGAGACGACACACGAGACGACGCACAACGACCCCGTCTACGAGCAGCACGGCGTCATCCACTACGCGGTCGGGAACATGCCCGGGGCGGTGCCGTACACGTCGACCTACGCGCTCACGAACGCGACGCTGCCGTACGTCCTCGAAGTCGCCGATCGCCGGTCCGCGTCGACGCGATCGCCGATCCCGCACTGGCCCAAGGCGTGAACACCGCCGGCGGCCAGGTCACGAACCCCGCGGTCGCCGAGTCGCTGTCCCTCCCCTTCGTCGAGCCCGACGCGGCCGTGGCGTAGCGTCGCCGACATGAAGCTCGGATACGGCACGGGGTACTGGGGATCGGGGCCGCCCGCGGGAGCGCTCGAAGCGATCAAGGAGGCCGAGCGGCTCGGCTTCGACTCGGTCTGGGCGGCGGAGGCCTACGGGTCGGACGCGCTCACGCCCCTTGCGTGGTGGGGCGCGCACACGACCCGGTTGAAACTCGGTACCAGCATCATCCAGATGTCGGCACGCACCCCCGCCGCGACGGCGATGGCCGCGATGACCCTTGATCATCTGTCCGAGGGTCGGGTCATCCTCGGGCTCGGGCGCGTCGGGCCCACAGGTCGTCGAGGGTTGGTACGGCCAGCCCTACCCGAAGCCCCTCGCGCGGACACGCGAGTACGTCTCGATCGTCCGATCGATCGTCGCCCGCGAGAAGCCGGTCGAGTTCGTCGGCGAGCAGTACGAGATGCCGCTGCGCGGCGGAACGGGCCTGGGAAAGCCACTGAAGTCGACACTGCACCCGTTCCGCGCCGACATCCCGATCTACCTCGGTGCCGAGGGACCGAAGAACGTCGCGCTCGCAGCGGAGATCTGCGACGGATGGTTGCCGTTGTTCTTCTCGCCGAAGGCCGACGGGTTCTACCGTGCCGCGCTCGCCGAGGGCTTCGCCCGTCCGGGCGCACGGCATACGGCCGACGACTTCGAGGTTGCGTCCACGATGATGATCGTCCCCGGCGACGACGTCGAGCGGTGCGCCGACATGATCCGCCCGATGCTCGCGCTGTACGCAGGGGGCATGGGAGCCCGGGGCACGAACTTCCACTTCGATGTGTTCGCTCGACTCGGTTACGAGGCCGAGTGCCTCAAGATCCAAGACCTCTACCTCGGCGGCAAGAAGGCCGAAGCGATCGCGGCGGTACCCCTGGCCATGGTCGAGGATCTCGCGCTGGTCGGGCCGGTCGACAAGATCAAGGCGGAGCTGCCGCGTTGGAAGGAGACCTGCCTGACGACGATGCTCGTCTCCGCGCCCGCCACGATGTTGCCCGCGATGGCGGAGCTGCTTTCCGACTGACCGACTCCTTCTGCTGACGCGGCATCCGACAGCAGCTCACGGCCGCTCGCGTAGCGTGCCGCGCGTGCTGCGGGTGTACGCCGATGGGCAGATCTTCGGGGACGCCTACGGGAGCGGTATCTCCCAGAGTGCTCGCGCTCCACGGATGGCGGCGCGAGCGCGGCGACTTCCGGAAGGTGCTCGAGGGACTCGATGCGGTCGCGATCGATCTCCCCGGCTTCGGCGCATCGCCGCCACCACCGGAGGCCTGGGGAGCGAGCGACTATGCCGCCTCCGCGGCGACCCTCCTGCGTGAGATGGCGAATCCCGTCGTCGTCATCGGTCATTCGTTCGGTGGGCGCGTCGCCGTGCACCTCGCCGCGTCGCACCCTGCCCGGGTCTCCGGCGTCGTCCTCGCCGGCGTGCCGCTGTTGCGGCTCACCAACGCCCCCGCTCCGAGCATGCGGTACCGCATCGCTCGCCAACTCCATCAATGGGGCGTCATCACCGACGCCCGAATGGAGGCGCGCCGCCACCGATCCGGCTCGAGCGACTACCGGGCCGCAAGCGGGGTGATGCGAGATGTCTTCGTGCGCCTCGTGAACGAGACCTACGAGGACGAGCTCCGCGAGATCACGTGTCCCGTCGAGCTCGTGTGGGGAAGCGACGACACCGAGGTACCGGTCGCGGTGGCCGAGCGCGCCGTCGAGCTGCTCACGCATCCGTCTCTCACGGTGGTACCCGGAGCCGGGCACCTCACTCCGCTCACGGCTCCGGCTGAGCTCCGGGCCGCAGTCGAGCGACTCCTCGCCCCGAAGCCACGTCGCCCGTGAGCACGGTCGAGGCGGTGGTCGCCATCGCCGGCGTCGGCGCCTTTTGCGTCGCAGCTCTGCGGTGGCTCCGCGTCGCGCAACGCGAGCACTACCTCGCCGGATCGGCGACGAGGTTCGCGTCGCGATGGTGGCGTTGCTCCTCGGCGAACGCGGCACTGATCTCACTCGGAGTCGTCGCCCTCGTCGCCGGCTTCATCTGGCCTCTAGCCGGACTCGCCGCAGCCGTGGTCGGGCTCGTCGGCCCGCTCGGGCTCGGTGTGCGCGGTCGTACGAGCAAGCTCGCCTGGACCCGCCGCGTCCGCACGCTCGCCGTCGTGAGCGCGATCGTCGCCGCGGTCGTGCTCCTCGTCGGATCCATGGTCGACCGGCTCGCGGCGACGAGCGCGGCGCTGGCGCTCGGCGCTCCCGTGCTGATCGACCTTGCGCTCCTGCTTCGTCGCGCCGGTCGAGCGGCGGCTCGCCTCGCGTTACGTGGCACGCGCGGCGGCGACCCTTCGACGCATCGATCCGAAGGTCGTCGCGATCACGGGCTCGTACGGCAAAACGACGACGAAGCAGTACGCCCGCCACCTGCTCAGCGGCCGTTGGAGGGTCGCTGGCGAGCCCGGCGAGCTTCAACAACGCGGCCGGCCTTTCACGCGCGATCAACGAGCATCTCGCGCCGGGAACCGAGGTCTTCATCGCCGAGATGGGCACCTACGGCGCCGGAGAGATCGAGGCAATGACCCGGTGGATCAAGCCGACCGTCGGCGTCATCACCGCGATCGGCCCGGTGCACCTCGAGCGGATGAAGACGCTCGACGGCATCGTCGCCGCGAAGGCGGAGATCCTCGATGCTGTCGACACAGCGGTGCTGAACGTCGACGCCCACGGCCTTGCGTCGCTTGCTGATCGCACCCGCCTCCGGGGTGTCACCGTGGTGGCTTGCTCGGCGCAAGCCGAGGGCGCCGCGGTGGATGTGCGCGCCACTCGGGACGGCGGCAGGCTGACCATCGACGCCGGGGCAGGTCGGCGTGCGTCCATCGAGAGCGACGCGCACGCCTCGAACCTCGCCTGCGCGATCGCGATCGCGCTCGCGCTCGACGTGTCGTGGGACGAGATCGTCGATCGTCTCGCAGTCGCTTCCTCACCCCGAACATCGCCAAGAGGTCGGCACCGCCGCCTCGGGAGTGCTCGTCATCGACAACACCTTCAGCTCGAACCCGGCGAGCGCCGGCCTCGTCACTCGAGGTGCTGGCCCGAAGCGGCGAAGTCGCGGCGCGAACGCGTCGTTGTGACGCCGGGAATGGTCGAGCTCGGTAGCGAGCAAGGGCAGGAGAACAAGCGCTTCGCGGCTGCGGCCGCGTGTCGTCGCCGACGACGTGATCATCATCGGTCGCACGAACCGGAGTGCGCTGCTCGAGGGCGTGACCGACGGCCTCGCCGCGACGCACGCGATGGGGACCCGCGAGGAAGCGGTCGCGCTGGGTTCGTTCCGAGCTCGTCCCCGGCGATGTCGTGCTGTACGAGAACGACCTGCCCGACCACTATCCCTGAGCCGTGCCGGAGCCGTGCCTGAGCCGGCCGGAGCCCGTGCCAGCATGTTCGGGTGACGCGTCCCGCAGTGCTGTTCGGAGGTCCATCCCCGAGCACGACATCAGCGTCCTGACCGGTCTCCAGGCAGTCACCGCCCTCCGCAACGACGGCGTCGACGTCACCGCGATCTACTGGTCCAAGGCCGCCGAGTTCTACGAGGTCGACGTCGGCCTCGACCCCGCTGCCTTCGTCGAGGGTGTCCCGCGCGGCGCGACGCGGCTCGACCTCGTCGCTCGACCCGGCGCCGGCTTCGTTCCCGAGGCCGGGAGGCTCGGCGCGGCGGACGCCGCTGTCGATCTCGCGCGATCGTCAACTGCTGCCACGGCGGACCGGGCGAGGACGGCACGCTGCAGGCGGCGCTCGACCTCGCGGGGTTGCGCTACACGGGTCCGTCGGCGGCCGGCGCGGCGCTCGGCATGGACAAGCTCGCATTCGCCGGGACGATGATGGCGGCAGGCATCGCCGCGTTGCCTCGGCAGGCGTTCGACGGCCGACGGGCCGCCTCCCGGGTTCAACGGCCCGTACATCGTCAAGCCCCGCTTCGGCGGCTCGAGCATCGGCATCGAGATCACCGACGATCCGGCCGCGGCCGCGGCCCTCGTCCGGGCGTCGCCCCACTACCGCGCCGGAGCAGTGATCGAGCCTTACCTCACCGACGCGGTCGACCTGAACGTCGCCGTGCTGACCCATCCCGAGCTCCGGCTTTCGGGCATCGAGCGGCCGCTCCGCACGGGCGGGGAGACCCGCATCTACTCCTACGCCGACAAGTACCTCGGCGGGGAGGGCATGGCGAGCGCCAAGCGGGAGCTGCCGGCGGCGCTGCCCGAAGCCATCGCGACCGAGATCAACGACGGCGGCCCGGGCGGTCGTTGCGGCCGCGCTGGTGCGGTCGGTCGCTCGCATCGACTTCCTCCTCGTCGGCGACGAGGTGTTCGTGAACGAGATCAACACGATCCCGGGCTCGCTCGCCTGGTACTTCTGGTCGGCGGAGGGGGTGCCGTTCTCGGCGCTGCTCTCGACGTTGCTCGCCGAGGCGGTGCAGAGCCCGACCGCCCAGTACTCGACCGAGGGGGCCGACGGCACCGCGCTCCGGAGCGCGGGGTCCATCGCCGCGAAGCTCGCCTGACCCGCTGACCAGCCTCAATTCGCCTCCGTTGGCCTGCCGATAGTCGGGTGGTGAACGCGAAGGACTGGGTGGGCCGTCCGGGGATCATGCTCGGCCTGAGCGGGGTCGCCTTGTTGTCGATGACTGGCGCGGTGCTCGCCGACAGCGGCGGCTCCACGGCGGAGGAGACCCAGGTGGTCACCGCGTCGCCGACCACTGACGAGACCACGACCACGGTGAGGGCGACGACGACCGTCGTCACGATTCCTCAGGACACCACTCCTCCCCCGCTCTCGCTCGACGCCAGCTTGTTCGACGGCATCGAGGTCGGGCGTCGACCACCTGCTGGTGAGCGGGCTCACGGAGCCCGGGGCACGGGTCAACATCGCCGGCGTCGAGTCGTTCGCCGACGCAAACGGCGTGTGGGGTCGAGACGTCGCGCTTGCAGCTCGGGGGGAATTTCATCGAGGTCACCGCGGCCGACGAAGTCGGCAACGCAAGCGGCTTCGCGTTCATCATCCACTACGTCGTCAACGCACCTCCTCCGCCCCCGCCCTCCAAGAAGCCGCCGAAGGCGGTCGTCACGACGACATCGACCGTGGCCCCGACCACGACCCGGGCAGCATCGACGACGACGCGACCGGGTACCTCGAGCACCGCGACGACCCTCGCTCCCACGACGACGAAGGCGGGCTCCGACTCAGCGACGACGAGGGAGCCGGGTCAGGACGACCCCACCCGGCCGACCGTGACGACCGAGCCGGGGGCGACCACCACACACGCGCCCACGACTCAGGCGCCGACCACAATCGCGGTGACGACCAGCATCGCTGCGACGACAACCGCGCCCACCACCACCGAGGCGCCCACCACCACCGAGGCGCCCACCACCACCGAGGCGCCGACGACCACCGAGGCGCCGACGACGACCGAGGACCCGGGTCCGCCACCGACCTGATCGCCGCGAAGCTTTCGGGAAACCCGCCGGCGTGCGGCTAGGGACGTGGGGCGTGCACCAGGAGGGCTGATCGCAGGAACGCGAGCAGCTCCCGACCGACGGACCGCGAGTGAACGCAGCGTCGGGTCCATCCCGACGGCGCGGAGCACCTCGACCTCGGTCGCCACGCCGATCACCGCCGAGTACGCGGACAGCAGCACGAGCCTCGCGTCCTGCCGCCGCATCGTTCCGGCGTCCATCTCCGCCTCGAGGAATTGACGGGCCCGCTGCACGAGCGGATCGAGCGCCTCAGTCAGGCGGGTCGCGGCGGGCGGGCCGAGCCGGCTGACCTCGCGCAACAGCCCCAGCAGCTCCGGTCGGCGGAGAGCGAGACGAAACACCGACCGCACCACCGCTTCGACCCGGTCCCACCCGACACCCGCGCGCACGAGCGCCCCTTCGAGCGCCGTCGAGAGCTCGTCGGCACTGCGGTCGATCACCGCCTCGAGAAGCACTTCCTTCGACGGGAAGTAGTACAGGATGGTCTGCTTGCGCACACCGAGCTCAGAGGCGATCGCGTCGAGGGAGCTGGCCTCGTACCCTCGCGTCCCGAACGAACCGAGCGCGCCGTCGAGGATCCGGTCGCGCGTGGCCACGCTCGGGAGGGTACGGCAGCCCCTCGTCGGTGTCTACCATTTGGTAGACACGGCCCTCTACCAAATGGTAGAAAAGAGCGCGATGATCCGGGAGGCACTGGCCGGCCGCCGCATCGCGGTCACGGGCTCGACGGGGTTCCTCGGCACCGCCATCGTCGAACGGCTGCTCCGAGCCGTGCCCGATTGCTCCCTGGTGCTGCTCGTGCGGAGTGGCCGCCGCACCTCGGCCGCGCAGCGGGTGCAGCGCGAGATCCTGCGCAACGACGCCTTCGACCATCTCCGCGAGCTGCTCGGCGACCGCTTCGACGAGGAGATCGCGCGGCGGGTCACGGTGATCACGGGGGACGTGAGCACCGACGGGCTCGGGCTCGATGAGGCGGGCACGCGTTGCGCTCGCGGCGTGCGAGATCTTCATCCACTCTGCCGCGACCGTGTCGTTCGACTCCGCGATCGACGACGCCGTCGAGGTCAATCTGCTCGGTCCTGTTCGCATCGTGGAGACACTTCGCGACTTGGGCGTGACACCCCATCTCGTGGCGGTGTCGACCGCCTACGTCGCGGGCAACCGGCGCGGCGACGCGCCTGAACAGCTCGTGAGCGAGGGGCCGTTCGACCTCGGCGTCGACTGGCGAGGCGAGGTCGCCGCCGCGCGTCGCGCACGAGCCGACGCCGACGCCGAGAGTCGGGATCCCGCGCGACTGGCGCGCTTTCGGAGCGAGGCCCGAGGGGAGCTCGGCGCGGCCGGTACCCCCGCGCTGGCGGCCAAGACCGAATCTGCTGCGCCAACGCTGGGTCTCCGACCAGCTCATCGCGGCTGGCCGATCTCGCGCATCGTCGCTCGGATGGCCCGACGCGTACGCCTACACGAAGGCGCTCGGCGAAGGCGCGCTGATGGAGATGAAGGGCGACGTGCCGGTGAGCATCGTGCGCCCCTCGATCATCGAGTCCGCGCTGGTCGAGCCCCGACCCGGCTGGATCCGCGGGTTCCGCATGGCCGAGCCCGTGATCATCTCCTACGCGCGTGGCCTGCTGCGAGAGTTCCCGGGGGTTCCCGAAGGGACGATCGACGTCATTCCCGTCGATCTCGTCGTCGGCGCGATCTGCGCGGTCGCCGCGCTCGGCCCCGAGCAAGCGCCCAACATCGTGCACGTCGCGTCCGGCTCGACGAACCCGCTCCGCTACCGGAGCCTCGTGGATCTGGTGCGCGACTGGTTCAGCGCTCATCCTTTGTACGACAGCTCGGGCCAACCGATCGTCGTGCCCGACTGGTCCTTCCCGGGACGGGGCAAGGTGCAGGGCCAGCTGCTGCGAGCCAAGCGCATGCTCGGTCGGGCCGAGAAGGCGTTGTCGATGCTCCCGGTGCGCGGCCCGACCGCACAGATCCCCGCTCGACTGGAAGAGCGGCGATCCGACATCGAACGTGCATTGAGCTACGTGGAGCTCTACGGCGCGTACGCCGAGTGCGAGGCGATCTACCGCGTCGATCGCCTCCTCGGGATGTGGGATCAGCTCGACGACGCCGACCGCGCGTCGTTCGCGTTCGACCCACGAGCGATCGATTGGACGCACTACGTCACCGAGGTGCACCTCCCATCGGTGGTGCAGCACGCGCGCGTCCGCACCACGCCGGGAGGGCGTTCCGGCCCGTCGCGCGAGCAGCGGCTCCGTGCCGCCGTTCTCGCGCCCGGCCGCCACCTTGCCGCGTTCGATCTCGAGAACACGCTCATCGCGTCCAACGTCGTCGAGTCCTACGCCTGGCTGGCGAGCCGGCGCCTCGACCGCGACGAGCGGCTCAAGCTCATCGTGAAGACGGTGCGCGAAGCGCCGACACTGCTCGCCCTCGACCGCAAGGATCGCGGAGACTTCCTCCGGTACTTCTACCGCCGGTACGAGGACGCACCCGTCGAGCAGCTCGACGAGGACGCCACCGAGCTGATGAGCGCGTTGATCCTCACGAAGTCGTTTCCCGCGGCGATCCGGCGGGTCCGCGAGCACCGCGCGCTGGGCCATCGCACTCTGCTGATCACCGGTGCGCTCGACCTCGTCGTGAAGCCCCTGCTCCCCCTCTTCGACGACGTCGTGAGCGCGCATCTCGGCGTGACCCCCGACGGCCGGTACACGGGCGAGCTCGTCGATGTGCCTCCCACGGGCGAGGCACGCGCTCAGGTGATGGCGAACTACGCGCGCGCCGAGGGCTTGGAGCTGAGCGAGTCAGTGGCCTACGCCGACTCGTCGTCGGACCTGCCGATGTTGGAGGCCGTGGGTTACCCGGTCGCCGTGAATCCGGAGGTGAGGCTGGCGACGATCGCCCGAAAGCGCGGATGGCTCGTCGAGCAGTGGGCGAAGTCGTCGGGCGGCCCGCGCTCGCTCCTCCCGATGGGTCCGCCCCACGCGACCGTTGCGAAGCTGCGCCGGCCCCGCCCGCTCCGTGAGGTCCGATCGTGAAGGCGCAGCCGTTGTGAAGGCCCTGCAGTTCGAGCGAAAGCCCGCTCGCTACGTCGCGGCGCGCGTCGCGAGCGAGGTGCTCCCGGGTGGCGGCGCGCGTGTCGGCCCCCTGCGGCTCGTCGACATCGACCCGCCCGACCTTCCGGGACCCGATTGGGTGCGCATCCGACCGCGTCTCGCCGGCATTTGCGGTAGTGACCTCGCCACGATCGACGGTCGCTCGACGCGCTACTTCGACCCGATCGTCTCGTTCCCCTTCGTACCCGGGCACGAAGTCGTGGCTGACACCGATGACCAGACACGCGTCGTCGTCGAGCCCGTCCTGGGTTGCGTCGCGCGTGGCATCTCGCCTCGGTGCGACGCATGCGCGCGCGGCGACCTCGGGAACTGTGAGCGAATCGCGTTCGGCCGCATCGAACCCGGCCTTCAGTCGGGGTTCTGCTGCGACACCGGTGGCGGTTGGTCGATCTCGATGGTCGCGCACGAGTCGCAGCTCCACCCCGTCCCGGACGGGATGAGTGATGAGGCCGCGGTCATGATCGAACCGACCGCATGTGCGATCCACGCCGTCATGACGAACGTGACCCCGGGCTCCGTGGTCGCCGTGCTTGGCGCAGGCACGCTCGGCCTCGCGTGCATCGCCGCGCTCCGCGAGCACGCGACGCCGACGACGCTCATCGTGGGCGCGAAGCATTCCCAGCAACAGCACCTGGCGTCGGCCCTGGGAGCCGACCTGGTCGTCGAGCCGGACGAGCTGGGACGGGCCGTGCGGCGGCTGACCGGTTCGCTCGCGGTCGCCTCGCAGCTCACCGGCGGCGCCGACTTCGTGCTCGACTGCGTGGGATCGGACGACTCGATCACCGACGCGCTCTCGATGGTGCGGCCCCGAGGCACGGTCGTGCTCGTCGGGATGCCGGGGTCGGTCAAGGTGGACCTCACGACGCTCTGGCATCGCGAGACGCGCCTCGTCGGCGCCTACGCATACGGCACGGAGTCGATGGCTGACGGCACGCAGCGCCGAACCTTCCAGCTCGCCTTCGACCTGGTCGCTTCGGCCGGGCTCGAGCGGCTCGTGTCGGGTACGTATCCCCTGGGCCGGTACCGCGATGCCATCGAGCACGCGGCCTCCGCGGGGCGCCGCGGTGCTGTGAAGATCGCCTTCGACATGCGCAATGAACGCGAGAGGAACCGCTGATGCCCCGCCCCGGCTTCGTCCTCGAGGTCGACCGCTCCACCCCTCCCCTCCTCTTCCATCACGGGGAGGGTTTCCGGCTGCACAAGCTGCCGTCGGGCGCCCGGGCGATCTATCCACCCGAGCCGCTCGACGGACTCGACGACGTCGATGGTGCGATCCGCGACGCGCTGCTGCACCCCCTCGACGCCGATCCACTCCCTGCGCTCCTCCACTCGGGGATGAAGCTCACGATCGCGTTCGACGACGTCTCTCTGCCGTTGCCGCAGATGCGTCGCCCGGACATCCGCCAGCGCGTCATCGAAGCGGTGCTCGACCTCGCCGCCGACGCCGGCGTCGACGACGTTGAGCTGATTGCAGCGCTCGCGCTGCATCGGCGCATGACCGAGGCGGAGCTCCGGCGAGCGGTGGGGGATCGGGTCTACGACGCGTTCGCACCCCGTGGCCGCCTCTACAACCATGACGCCGAGGATCCCGAGGCCATGGCCTTCCTCGGCACCACCGATCAGGGTGAGGAAGTCGAGATCAGCCGGCGTGCCTCCGAGTCGGACCTCCTCGTGTACGTCAACATCAACTTGGTGGCGATGGACGGAGGCCACAAGTCCGTCGCCACCGGTCTCGCCTCGTATCGCAGCCTGCGTCACCACCACAACGTCGACACGATGAGGCAGAGCCGGTCCTTCATGGATCAGCACCGCAGCGAGCTGCACTCCTCCAACTGGCGGATGGGCCGGCTCATCGCAGCGAGCGGCGTCAAGGTGTTCCAGATCGAGACCAATCTCAACACTGACACGTTCCCGGCACCGTTCGACTTCCTCCAGCGGCGCGAGTGGGAATGGTCAGCCCGCGATCGCATGACGTTCATCGCCGCGTCGAAGTCCGTCGACCGCGCACCTCGGCGCCTCGCTCGGTCGATCTTCCAGTCGCTCGAGGCCCCGTACACGCTGACGTCGATCCAGGCGGGCGAGGTCGAGGCGGTCCACAAGCGCACGACGGAGTGGGTCCACAAGCAGCAGCTCGTCTCGGTCGAAGGCCAGACCGACGTGCTGCTCATGGGCCTTCCGTTTCTGTGCCCCTACAACGTGAACTCGGTGATGAACCCGATCCTGGTCGCCTGTCTCGGCCTCGGGTACTTCTTCAACCTGTACCGCGGCAGGCCCCTCGTGCGCGAGGGCGGAGTCGTGATCATGGGACACCCGACGACGTGGGAATTCCACCCGGTACACCACCCCAGCTACATCGACTTCTTCGAGCAGGTGCTCGCCGACACCACCGACCTCGACGAGATCCAGGCCAAGTACGAGAAGAGCTTCGCCGAGGACGAGTGGTACCGGCACCTCTACCGAACGTCGTACGCGTATCACGGCGTTCATCCCTTCTACATGTGGTACTGGTGCGCGCACGCGCTGCAGCACCTGGGCGATGTCATCGTCATGGGCGGCGATCCGAGGGCGGTTCGGCGGCTCGGCTTTCGTCCCGCGTCGACCCTCGACGACGCGCTCGAGATGGCGACCGATGTCGTCGGACGCCATCCGTCGATCACCTACATGCACAACCCGCCGATGTTCATCAGCGACGTCACATGAAAAGCCGAGCCGCCTCCCTCGGTGATTCTCGCAGCGCTGGTGCGCCGGCTCAGCACGAGGACCAGCGTGGGGTTCCCGTGGCGAGCCGCGGCAACACCACGAGGTGTCGCGCCTCTGCCGGAGAAGGGCCGCACCGGGGCGGACTTCGAGACCGCGTGGGCGCGCCGCTTGCCGGCCCGGCTCGCTCGGGTGCTGATCGTCGAAGGACCGATGCGCGGCGCCGTTCGTGGCGTGGCGAACCCGGAGCGCACTGGCCTCGACCGGTTGTCAGATCTCGACACAAAGAAGCCGGTCATCTTCGCGGCGAACCATCACAGCCACGTCGACGCCCCGCTGCTGATCACCTCTGTGCCCGAGCCGTGGCGGCACCGCCTCGTCGTCGGCGCGGCCGCGGACTATTTCTTCGCGACACGCTTCACCGGCGCTCTGTCCGCACTGGCGATGGGAGCGATCCCGATCGACCGGTCGCGCGTGAACCGGCGTTCGGGTGACCTCGCGGCCGAGCTGCTCGAAGACGACTGGAGCATCCTCATCTTCCCCGAAGGCGGCCGCAGCCCCGACGGCTGGGGCCAACCGTTCCGCGGTGGCGCGGCGTACCTCTCGGTCCGCACCGGCGCGCCCGTGGTGCCCATCCACCTCGAGGGCACCGGGCGGATCATGGGCCGCGGCATGAACCGGCCGCGGCCGGGACGCACGCTCGTCACGTTCGGCAGCCCGCTGTTTCCGCAACCCGGCGACGATGCGCGCTCGCTCGGGGGCCGAATCGAACATGCCGTCTACCGGCTCGCCGACGAGGCTGCGACCGACTGGTGGGCCGCGAGCCGGCGAGCGGCCCGCGGCGAGACGCCGATGCTGACGGGCCCCGAGGGACCGTCGTGGCGTCGAGCGTGGGCCCTCGGCGACCGGAAGGGTCGCCGACGCAAGGCCAGTCGGAGCTGGCCAAACCTCGACTGAGCCTGATCTCGTGGCTACCACCCCCTGCGGGGGTCAGGCGCCACCGGAAGCAGCCGCGGCATACGGTGGCGCCATGATCCGTCTCCGCCAAGTTGCTCTCGTCGCTCGCGACCTCGAACCGGCGATCAAGGAGCTGAGCGACGCGCTCGGCATCGAAGTCGGCTACCGCGACCCCGGCATCGCCGAATTCGGCTTGGTGAACGCCGTGTTCCCAGTCGGCGATGCGTTCCTCGAGATCGTTTCACCCGTGCAGGAGGGCACGACGGCCGGTCGCCTCCTCGACAAGCACGGGGGCGACTACGGGTACATGGTGATCATGCAGCTCTCCGATCTCGACGCGGCACGCGCTCGGCTCGACGGCCTCAACGTACGGGTGGTTTGGAAGGCCGACCTGCGCGACGCGGCCGGCACCCACCTTCATCCGAAGGACGTCGGCGGAACGATCCTCTCGCTCGACTGGATGGATCCGCCCGAGAGCTGGCGGTGGGCCGGACCCGACTGGGAGCAGCACGTGCGCACCGACGTCGTGTCCGGGCTCTCGGGGGTCACACTCGCGGTCGAGGACCCGGGTGCCACGGCCAGTCGGTGGGCCGAATGTGTTCGGCGTTTCCCCCGCGGGAGCCGAGATCGC
The DNA here is from genome assembly GCA_963759645.1 of uncultured Acidimicrobiales bacterium. Taxonomy (GTDB): domain Bacteria; phylum Actinomycetota; class Acidimicrobiia; order Acidimicrobiales; family DATKAS01; genus DATKAS01. The sequence goes on from CAVXAI010000013.1 coordinate 83,581, forward strand.
ACTCGACCACGGCACGTCGATCTCGTTCGTTCAGAGCGAGCGACGCGAGGACGACGGTGTCTGCGGCGTCACCGTCACCGCGGTCGATCGCAGTCGAGCGGGCGAGACCGTGAGCGCCTGTGGGATCACGTTGCGGTTCGCCTGAGATGCGCTACGGCGTCGCCATCCCTCATGCCAACCGCTTTGCGACCAGCCCTGCGCTCGATCGCATGGCGGCTCTCGTCGAGCAGCTCGGATTCGACTCGCTGTGGGTGAGCGATCACATCATCGTGCCCGAGGGCTCGAGCTACATCCCCGAGCAGATGCTCGAGCCGCTCGCCGCGCTGTCGTATGTCGCCGCGCGCACCACCCACGTCGCGCTCGGTGTGAGTGTGCTCGTGATCCCGTACCGCGACCCCGTGTTCACCGCGAAGTACCTGTCGAGCCTCGACGTGCTGAGCGGCGGCCGGCTCGTGCTCGGCGTCGGCGCCGGCTGGTTGAAGGAGGAGTTCGATGCACTCGGAGCGTCCTATGACCAACGGGGCGCGCAGACCGACGAGTACCTCGAAGTCATCCGCAACCTCTGGGAGACGGAGACCTCGTCGTTCGACGGCAAGTGGAAGCACTACGAGAACATGCGCATGTTCCCCAAGACCGCGACAGAGCGGCGGGGCACGATCCCGATCTGGGTGGGCGGTAACACGGCGCCCTCGATTCGCCGGGCGGCGCGCCTCGGCGATGGGTGGCACCCGATCAACCTCACCCCTCTCGAGCTCGCCGAGGGAGTGACCGCGTATCGGAGCGCGTGCGACGCCGCCGGACGGACCCCCGGGCCGATCTGCCTTCGCCACATGCCCCGCGGCGCCGCGCCGGGCACCGATCGGCCCGTCCTCACCGGCTCACCCGAGGAGCAGGCCTCAGACGTCCGCGACTACGCGGCCGCTGGTCTCGACGAGCTCATGCTGTCGATGCCATGGCGATCACTCGACGCGCTCGCGGCGGAGCTGCGGACGTTCATGCGCGATGTCGCGCCACGGGTGTAGTCGCGGTCAGCCGGGGCGCATCGTGATGCTGATGCGGGGCCCAACGAGCGACGCGGGCGACACCTTCGGCACGCTGTGCCGCCAGCGGCGCTGACAGTCACCGCCCATCACGAACAAGTCGCCTCGACCGAGCTCGAACGTGCGCGACGGTCCGCCCGAGGCCGGCTTGATGAGGAACCGGCGGCGATGCCCGACCGACACGATGACGACGAGGCCGTCGGACCGGTCGCGCAGCACTCGGTCGCCGTGCCACGCGACGCTGTCGTTGCCATCGCAGTAGAGGTTGCACCACACGGATCCGATCGACACGGCGTAGCGCGCGCTGATCGCGGCGGCCATCGTGTCGATGAAGGGCAGGTCGAAGCGCGAACCAAGGGCCCAGCCGGCGGTGCTACGCGGTTGCTCGAGGACCCGGTCGTACATGGTGACTTCGGGACGGGTCCAGGGCAGCACGTCGAGCAACTCGTTGAACACCGAGTCCGAGCCCGAGACCCACGATGGCTGATGCTCGAGCCACGACCACTCGTCGAGGTCGTGACGCACGAGCTCGGTGAACGACGGGTCCACACTGGGGCTCCCCGCGTCAAGGAGAGAGGACTGTACGAACATGTGTTCGATAATATCACGGAGCAGAGAGTAGGTTCCCGGAAATGTCGGACACGGCGCGGGCGCACAGCGTGGCCTGGGGGTCGCCGCGAGCACGGTGGGTGCTCGCCGCCGCGGTCCTCGGCTCGGGCATGGCGTTTCTCGACGGCACGATCGTCAACGTCGCCCTGCCCGCGATGGCCCGCGACCTCGACGCGGACCTCGCCGACCTCCAATGGGTGCTCGACGCGTACCTCGTGACGCTGACCGCGCTGCTCCTCCTCGGGGGCGCGCTCGGCGATCGGTTCGGCCGCCGCCGAGTGTTCACCATCGGGGTCGGCGCGTTCGCTCTCGCGTCACTGCTCTGCGGCGTCGCGCCCACGACGGGCGCGCTCATCGCGGCCCGCGCGCTGCAGGGAGTCGGGGCCGCGATGCTGGTGCCCGGCAGCCTGGCGCTGCTGTCCGCCACGATTCGCCAAGAGGACCGTGCGCGCGCGATCGGTGCGTGGTCGGGTTTGACCGGCGTCGCGGCCGCGGCGGGACCATTCCTCGGAGGATGGCTCGTCGACGCGGCGTCCTGGCGGTGGGCGTTTCTCATCAACTTGCCCCTTGCGGTGGTCGTGTTGTTCGCGGCCAGTCGCGTGCCTGAGAGCACCGATCCGGACGCGCCCGCCCACCTCGATCTCTTGGGCGCCACGATCGTGGCGCTCGGCCTGGCCTCGCTCACGGCCGGCCTCATCGAAGCCGGCGCAGGATGGACCGTGGTCACCGTGGCCGCGGTGATCGCCGGTGTCTTACTCCTCGGAGCGTTCGTTGTCGTCGAGCGTCGAAGTCCCGCGCCCATGCTGCCGCCCGCACTGTTCCGGTCGAGGCAGTTCACGGGCGCGAACCTCGTCACCCTGGCGGTGTACGCGGGGCTCGGTGGCGCCTTCTTCTTCGTCGTCGTCAACCTCCAGGATGCGCTGGGCTACTCGGCACTCGAGTCCGGCGCGGCGCTCACGCCGGTGACGGTGGTGATGTTGCTCCTGTCGTCCTACATGGGCGCGCTCTCCCAGCGAACGGGGCCGCGTCTCCCCATGACCGTCGGACCGGCGATCGTCGCCATCGGGCTCCTGCTCCTCGGCCAGATCGAAGCCGGCGACAAGTACCTCACCACGGTGCTCCCTGCTGCACTCGTCTTCGGCCTCGGGCTCTCCGTCACCGTTGCGCCGCTCACCGCGGCTGTGCTCGGCGCCGTCGATGAGCATCATCTCGGTGTCGGCTCGGGCACGAACAACGCGGTCGCCCGATTGGCGGGCCTGCTCGCAGTCGCCGTGATCCCGTCGCTCGCGGGCTTCGAGCTGACCGGTGGTGAAGGATCGTTGCCCGGCTACACGACCGCGATGCGGATCTCCGCCGCACTCGCGGTCGCCGCGTCGATCATCGCGGCCGTGACCGTCGGACGGGGCAGGACGGTCACGCCAGTGACACACCCGATCATGCAACCGTGCCAAGACCCCGCGTTGACGTCGTCGAGCCACCGGTAGCCTCCGCCGGGTGAGCCCCGACACGCCGAGTCCCGACATCCCGACACAAGGCCCGAGCGCGCATCCACCGCTCGGCCGGCTGCCCGAAGTGTTCGACCTCGCGTTCCTCACTGGGGTCGAGGACGTCACCGAGCTCATCATGGTGCGGCACGGCGAGCAGGACGTGGCCAACTTCCGGGGCGGTCCCGTCGGCGACATCATCGATCCTCCGCTCTCGGCGCGGGGCAACAAGCAGGCCGAAGCCGTCGGCCTGCGCTTCAGCACACAACACGTCGACGTGGTGTACGCGAGCAACCTCGTGCGCGCGCTCGAGACCGGCCGACAGATCGCTCGTCACCACAACCTCGAGCCGATCGTCCTCGAGGACTTGCGCGAGGTGGAGATCTTCCGCGACATCCCGCCCGAGCGGTCGGCGGTCGACTTCGTCGGTCGCCAGCTGCTGCTCGGCATCCGCCAACGGATGCAGAACGAGAAGAGCTGGGACGTCTACCCCTACTCCGAGTCGAGCTTCGACTTTCGCAAGCGCACCGTCAACGCCATCGAGGGCATCCTCGCGACGCATCCTGGGGAACGCGTGGTCGTCGCGTGCCACGGCGGGGTCATCAACGCCTACATCGGCCACATCATCGGGGTCGACTACGACATGTTCTTCCGCCCGGCGCATGCCTCCGTCAGCATCTGTCTCGCCGGACACGGCGTGCGGGCGCTGCGCTCACTCAACGACGTGCATCACCTCGAAGCCGACGCCCTCATCTCGCACTGAGCCCGTACCTCCCGGGTCTCGTCAGACGAGCGCGCGCGTCGTGGGCCGGATCGGCGACGGGAGCGTCGTGTCGCCGGTGAGCCAACGATCGACCGACGCCGCGCACGACCGCCCTTCGGCGATCGCCCACACGATCAGGCTCTGGCCGCGGCCCATGTCACCGCATGCGAAGACACCCTCGACCGACGTCTGGAAGCCGGCGTCGCGATCGACGTTCCCCCGACCGTCGATCTCCACGCCGAGCTGATCGAGCATCGGCCCGCGCTCCGGCCCCACGAAGCCCATCGCGAGCAGCACCAGCTCGCACGGCAGCTCGAAGTCGGTGCCGTCGATCTTCTCGAAGCGTCCGTCTCGCATCTCGCCCTCGTGCGCCTTCAGAGCCCGCACGTTGCCCTCGTCGTCGCCGAGGAAGCGCTCGGTGTTCACGCTGAAGACGCGCTCCCCACCCTCCTCGTGGGCCGAAGACGTGCGGTGGACCATCGACCACTGTGGCCACGGATTCGACGGCGCGCGCTCGTCGGGGAACCTGGCGAGGATCTCGAACTGATGAACGGCGGCTGCGCCCTGCCGGTGCACGGTGCCGAGGCAGTCCGCACCCGTGTCGCCGCCGCCGATGATCACGACGTGCTTGCCTTCGGCGGTGATGGGCGGCGCGTCGAGGTCGCCCTCTTGCACGCGGTTGGAAAGCGGCAGGAACTCCATCGCCTGATGGATCCCGCCGAGCTCGCGTCCCGGAATGGGCAGATCGCGCCACGCGGTCGCGCCCGCCGCCAAAACGATCGCGTCGAACTCCTCGTCGAGCTCGTCGATCGTGACATCGACACCTACCGCGACGCCGGCGCGAAACTCGGTGCCCTCCGCGCGCATCTGGTCCAGCCGCCGTTCGAGGAAACGCTTCTCCATCTTGAACTCGGGGATGCCGTAACGCAGCAAGCCGCCGATGCGGTCCGCTCGCTCGAAGACCACGACCCGGTGGCCGGCGCGGTGAGCTGCTGCGCCGCCGCGAGTCCGGCGGGGCCAGAGCCCACGACCGCGACACTCTTCCCGGTGAGCACGGCGGGCGGCTGCGCCTCGACCCATCCCTCGTCCCAGGCCCGGTCGATGATCTCGACCTCGACCTGCTTGATCGTCACCGGATCGCTGTTGATGCCGAGCACACACGCGGCCTCGCACGGAGCCGGGCACAGCCGACCCGTGAACTCGGGGAAGTTGTTCGTCGCGTGAAGCCGCTCGATCGCCTCGTGCCAGCTGTCTCGGTAGACGAGGTCGTTCCAGTCGGGGATCAGGTTGCCGAGAGGACAACCGTTGTTGCAGAAGGGGATGCCGCAGTCCATGCACCGACCGGCTTGGTGGCGCAGCTCCTCTTCGGCGAACGGCTCGTAAACCTCGTGCCAGTCGAGCAACCGCACGGGGACGGGGCGTCGCGACGGCCCGCGCCGCGGCCACTTGAGAAAGCCGGTGACATCACCCATGGGACGACGCCATCACTCGCGCGAGGGTCTCGGCCTCGGGAAGGTCCTGCTCCTCCGCCTGCCGCATCACCTCGAGCACGCGCTTGTAGTCCTTCGGCATGACCTTGTGAAAAGCCGCGATCGTGTCGTCCCAGGCGCCGAGCAGTCGGTCGGCTACCGCCGACCCGGTTTCTTCTCGGTGACGGCTCACGACGTCGAGGAGGAAGTGGGTGTCCTCCGTGTCGAGCGGCTCGAGGTCAACCATCTCGTAGTTCACGAGCGACGGAAACACGCCGGTCGGGTCGTGCACATACGCGATGCCGCCGGACATGCCGGCCCCGAAGTTGCGTCCCGTGCTGCCGAGCACGACGACTCGACCGCCGGTCATGTACTCGCAGCCGTGGTCGCCGACACCCTCGACGACGGCGGTTGCGCCCGAGTTGCGCACACAGAAGCGCTCGCCCACGACGCCCCGGATCAGTGCCTCACCGCTCGTCGCGCCGTAGAGCGCGACGTTGCCGGCGATGATGTTCTCCTCAGCGACGAACGGTGAGCGCGAATCGGGGAACAACACGAGACGCCCACCCGAGAGCCCCTTGCCGAAGTAGTCGTTTGCATCGCCCTCCAGCCGCAACGTGATGCCGCGAGGCACGAAGGCACCGAAGCTCTGCCCGGCGGAGCCGCTGAAGTCGACGGTGATGGTGCCGTCCGGCAGTCCCTCGCCTCCGTAGCGACGGGTCACCTCCGAACCGAGCATCGTGCCGACGGTTCGGTTGACATTGCGGATCGGCAGCTCGAGGCGGACGGGACGGGCGTCTTCGAGCGCGCCCTCACAGAGCTGGATGAGCGTCTGGTCGAGGGCACGATCGAGCCCGTGGTCCTGTGCGGCGACGCAGAGCCGGGACTCGTCGGCGCCGATCTCGGGCATCTCGAGGATCGGCGACAGGTCGAGGTTCGACGCCTTCCAATGGTCGACCGCGCCCGTGGTGTCGAGCACTTCGGCGTGCCCGACCGCTTCGGCGATCGAGCGGAAGCCGAGGGCGGCGAGGTGCTCGCGCACCTCCTCGGCGATGTACTCGAAGAACGTGACGACGAACTCCGGCTTGCCGCTGAACCGCTTGCGCAGCTCGGGGTTCTGCGTGGCCACACCGACCGGGCAGGTGTCGAGATGACAGACGCGCATCATCACGCAACCGGACACGACGAGAGGCGCCGTCGCGAAGCCGAACTCCTCGGCGCCGAGCAAGGCCGCGATCACGACGTCGCGCCCCGTCTTCAGCTGGCCATCGACCTGGACCACGATGCGATCGCGCAGCCGGTTGACGAGCAACGTCTGTTGCGTCTCCGCGAGTCCCAGCTCCCACGGCGCGCCCGCGTGCTTGAGTGACGTGAGCGGGCTCGCCCCGGTGCCCCCGTCGTGGCCGGAGATGAGGACCACATCGGCGTGGGCCTTCGACACACCTGCGGCGACGGTGCCGACGCCGACCTCGGCGACGAGCTTCACGTGCACACGCGCCCGGGGGTTGGAGTTCTTGAGGTCATGGATCAGCTGCTTCAGATCCTCGATCGAATAGATGTCGTGGTGCGGCGGCGGTGAGATCAGGCCGACGCCCGGAGTCGAGTACCGCGTCTTCGCGATCCACGGGTACACCTTGTGGCCGGGCAGCTGGCCGCCTTCGCCCGGCTTTGCGCCCTGCGCCATCTTGATCTGCAAGTCGTCGGCGTTGACGAGGTACTCGCTCGTGACCCCGAAGCGCGCCGACGCAACCTGCTTGATAGCCGACCGGCGCAGATCACCGTTCTCGTCAGGCGTGTAGCGATCGGCGTCCTCGCCGCCCTCGCCGGTGTTCGACTTGCCGCCGATGCGGTTCATCGCGATCGCGAGCGTCTCGTGCGCTTCCTTCGAGATCGAGCCGTACGACATCGCTCCCGTCGCGAACCGCCGCACGATGTCACCGACTGGCTCGACCTCCTCGATCGGGACGGGCGGGCGGGCACCCGCCTTGAAGCGGAAGAGACCCCGCAATGTGGCGAGGCGCGCGGACTGATCGTCGACGAGCTTCGTGTACTCCTTGAAGATGTCGTAGCGCTTCGCCCGGCTTGCGTGCTGCAGCTTGAACACGGTCTCCGGGTTGAAGAGGTGGTACTCCCCCTCTCGGCGCCACTGGTACTCGCCGCCGAGCTCGATCGACCTGTGCGCGCGCAGCGCTGGATTCGCCGGGTAGGCCGTCGCGTGACGGGTTGCAACTTCCGCCGCGAGCACGTCGAGACCGACACCGCCGAGACGGCTCACGGTGCCGGTGAAGTACTCGTCGACGAGCTCGCGTCCGAGCCCGATCGCTTCGAACACCTGCGCGCCGGTGTAGGAGGCGACGGTGGAGATTCCCATCTTCGACATCACCTTGAGGACGCCCTTGCCCGCCGCCTTGATGTAGTTCTTCACGGCCTTGTGGGCGTCGATGCCGGTGAGGCGCCCCTCGGCGATCATGTCTTCGATCGCTTCGAACGCGAGGTAGGGGTTGATCGCTCCCGCGCCGTAGCCCACGAGCAACGCCATGTGATGCACCTCGCGGGCATCTCCCGCCTCGATGACGAGTCCGACCTGGGTGCGGGTCTTCTCGCGGATCAGGTGGTGGTGCACGGCCGCCGTCATCAGGAGCGATGGGATCGGCGCGAGCTCCTCGGTCGAGTCGCGGTCGGAGAGCACGAGGATGCGCGCACCGCCGGCGATCGCCTCGCTGGCATCGTGGCGGAGCGTGTCGAGCGCCTCCGCGAGCGCGCGCCCCTCCCCCGGCGACGGGGTAGAGACCGTGCAGCATGACCGCAGCAAAGCCGGGCATGTCGCCGTCTTCGTTGATGTGGATGAGCTTGGCGAGCTCGTCGTTGTCGATGATCGGGAACGGGAGGGCAACCTGCCGGCACGACGCCGGTGTCGGCGCGAGCAGGTTGCCCTCCGGCCCGATCGTGGACCCGAGTGACGTCACCAGCTCCTCGCGGATCGCGTCGAGCGGCGGGTTCGTCACTTGGGCGAACAGCTGTTGGAAGTAGTCGAAGAGCAGGCGGGACCGGTCCGACAGTGCGGCGACCGGCGTGTCGGTGCCCATCGAGCCGATCGGCTCAGCGCCATTGGCCGCCATCGGCGCGATCAGGATCTTGAGCTCTTCGTGCGTGTACCCGAACGTCTGGAGGCGCCGCATCACCGAGTCGTGGCTGTACACGACATGCTCGCGATCAGGAAGGTCGGCGAGATGGACGAGCCCGCCGTGCAACCACTCGTCGTAGGGAAGCTCGGCCGCGAGGTTCGTCTTGATCTCGTCGTCGCCGACGATGCGGCCCAGGCTCGTGTCGACGAGGAACATCCGACCCGGCTGCAGGCGTCCCTTCTTCACGACGCGCGAGGGGTCGATGTCGATGACGCCGACCTCGCTCGCCATGATCACGCGGTCGTCGTCAGTGACCCAGTAGCGGCTCGGGCGCAGACCGTTGCGGTCGAGCACCGCGCCGGCGACGGTGCCGTCGGTGAACGCGATCGACGCCGGCCCGTCCCACGGCTCCATCAGCGACGAGTGGAACTGGTAGAAGGCGCGCTTCTCCGGGCTCATCGACGCGTGGTTCTCCCACGCCTCCGGGATCATCATGAGCACCGCATGCGGCAGCCGGCGCCCGCCGAGGTGCAGCAGCTCGAGCACCTCGTCGAAGCTCGCGGTGTCGCTCCCCCCGGGCGTAACGATCGGGAAGATCCGCTCGAGATCACCCGGGATGAGGTCGCTCTCGAGCAACGCCTCGCGGGCCCGCATCCAGTTGCGGTTCCCCTGCACCGTGTTGATCTCGCCGTTGTGCGCGATGTAGCGGTACGGGTGAGCGAGCGGCCACGACGGGAACGTGTTCGTGCTGTACCGGGAGTGCACGAGAGCGATCGCGGACTCGACGCGCTCATCGACGATGTCGAGGAAGAACTGGGAGAGCTGCGGCGCGGTCAGCATCCCCTTGTAGATGAGGGTGCGGCACGAGAGGCTCGCGAAGTACACCGACCGTCCGACCTCGTGCTCGACCCGCTTGCGCACGACGAACGCGAGCCGTTCCAGGCTCATCCGGTCGATCGGACCCAGGGGGGCGCCGACGAACAGCTGGCGAAACAGGGGCATGACTTCGCGCGCGCCCGCGCCGATCATCGAGTCGTCGACCGGGACGTCGCGCCAGCCGAGGACCCGGAGGCCCTCACTCCCGACGATCTTCTCGATGAGGGCGACGACTTGCTCGGTGTCGGCTTGCGCGGTCGGCAGGAACGCGATGCCCGCCGCGTACTGACCGGCGGGGGGCAGGTCGAAGTCGACGACCTCCCGGAGGAATCGGTCGGGCATCTGGATCGTGATGCCGGCGCCGTCGCCGGTGTTCGCCTCGGCCCCTTGGGCGCCCCGGTGCTCGAGGTTGCAGAGCGCTCCGACGCCCATGGCGACGATCTCGTGACTGGCCCGACCCTTGATGTCGACGACGAACGAGACGCCGCAGGCGTCGTGCTCATTCGCGGGGTCGTACAGGCCGAACGCGGCCGGAAGGTCGGCAGACCAGGGGGTGCTCAGCTCAGGTCGCATGTCTCTCGACATCACTGTCCATCCACGTCGCTCGTTTGGGTGACGCAGCAGGTTGGGACAGCGCTGGCCCGGGCTGCAGGTGTTTTCAGAATAGTCCAGAGCGCTGGTGGGATCGCCGAATTCCCCGGTCCGAAGGCCCGCCGAGCGTTCCTCGGCAAGTACGCGTCACCGATGACGCGAAAACGACCGCAGAGCGCCGGCGCGTTCCGCGATCAGTCGTTGAAGACTGGGTCGCGCTTCTCGAAGTAGGCCTTGACGGCCTCGACCTGGTTCGGCGAGCCGATGAGCGACGGTGATCGTGCGCTCCTCGGCCTTGAACCCCTCGGCGAGCGGCACCGTGCCCGCCATGTTGAGCAACGCCTTCGCGCCCCTGACCGCCTGCGGGCTCTTCGACGCGATCTCATGGGCGAGCGCGAGCGCATCGTCGAGCGGAGTGTCGCTGACGCGGGTGGCGAGGCCGATGCGCACCGCCTCCTCGCCGCCGACCATGCGACCGGTGAACGTCAGCTCCTTGGCGACGTCGAGGCCGACGACCCGCGGCAGCAGCTGCGTGCCCGTCATGTCGGGGATGAGGCCCCACCGCACCTCGAGCACCGACATCTTCACGTCGGGCGCCACGATGCGGATGTCGGCACCGAGTGCGATCTGGAACCCGCCGCCGAGCGCGACGCCGTGCACCGCGGCGATCACCGGCGCGGGGATCTCCTGCCAGACGAACGCTGCCTGCTGGCCGGGGTTGGTGATCTCCCCGCCGCGGCGGGCGACCGCGGGCGCCCCCTGGTTTGCCGCCCTCGCCCGCCATGGCCTGGAACATCCCGAAGTCGAGCCCGGCGCAGAACGCCCGCCCCTCCCCCGACAGCACGACCGCTCGGACGGAGGGATCGGCCTTCAGCGACTCGCCCGTCTCGACGAGTGCGCCGAACAGCGCACCGTCGAGCGCGTTCATCTTGTCCGGGCGGTTCATCCGCACGTCGGCCACGCCGTTCTCGATGGTGCACAGGATTCGATCAGACATGGCGCCAGTCTGCCCCTTTCGGGCGCTGGTGGCATGCTGCGCTTATGCGCCTCAACCTCTCAGCCGACGACGTCCTCATGACCACCCGTTCCGTGCGCAAGCGCCTCGACTTCGATCGGCCCGTCGAACGTGAGGTCCTCGAGGAGTGCCTCGAGATCGCGATGCAGGCGCCGACCGGCTCGAACAGCCAGGGATGGGCGTGGGTCGTGGTAGAGGATCCGGGGAAGAAGCGCGCAATCGCGGACTACTACGGCGGCAACTTCGACCTCTACGCGCAGAGCGCCGGGGCGCAGTATCCCGAGGGAGACCCTCGCAACGATCAGCGCGACGGCGTGCGTTCGTCGGCGATGTACCTCCGGGAGAACTTTCACCGGGTGCCGTTCATGGTGATCCCCGTCATTCGGGGCCGGGTCGACAACATGCCCGGTGCGGTGCAGGCGGGGTTCTGGGGCTCGATCCTGCCGGCGGCGTGGTCGCTGATGCTCGCCGCGCGCGAGCGCGGCCTCGGGTCGGCGTGGACGACGCTCCATCTGCCGAACGAGAAGGAGGTCGCCGAGCTCCTCGGCATCGAGTACGACAAGTGGTCGCAGGCCGGGCTCTTCCCGATCGCCTACACGAAGGGCACCGACTTCAAGCCAGCCAAGCGCCTCCCGCTCGACCAGTTCGTGCACTGGGACACCTGGTAGCCCTTCGCACTCACCGCGCGATCAGATCCAGGACGAAGTCGACCAGTTCGACGCGATGGAGCGCCTGAACTTCGTCAAGCGAGAACCACGCGGCACCATTCGTCGTTCCGTCATCAAATGCAGTGCGCAAGTCACCAGTGAGGTCGGTTGCCTCGAACACGATCCCGATCACGTGACCGGCCTCGCCACGGAAGCTCTCGTCAGGTTCGAACCAGCGCGAGAAGATGCCGAGAACGGCGCCGATGCGGCCGCGGAGCCCCGTTTCTTCCATCAGCTCTCGAAGCCCCGTCGTCGCGGGGTGCTCGCCCCACTCCATACCTCCACCTGGCATCGTCCACTTGCCGTCGTCTGGCAGGCCAGGTAGCGCGACGCGCGTCAGCAGCAATCGTGCTTCGTCGTCGCGGCACACGACGTAGGCCGCAACTCGTCGCCACGCAGCATCCATCGCCCACCACTCTCGACCAAAATCGCCCACGCGTCGTCGTTGCGTGGGTGCTCGTCGCGTTCTGGTGCCGGTAACCGGCCAAGTTTGGCCGGTTACTGCGCGAGAAGCTCGGGGGGCGGGCACCTGACCGCGGGGGTCAGAGCGGGTAGATCAAAGACGTCGGGATGAGCGCGGTGTCGTAGACGACCGTGAGCTCGGAGAAGCGCACGGTGCCGTCGTCGAGCGCGAGGCGGCCCAGATATCGACCCGTGCTGAACACGCGTGTGTCGCCCTCGGGCGGTGTCTCGAACACGGCGTAGCTCGCGGTGACGCGGTCGGCGTCGTCGGCCGCCGCGCGCACCGCGCTGACGACGTGGCGCAGCACCCGCGGGGCGTACATCGAAAGCTCTTCGATCGCCCGAACACGGTCTTCCATCATCGCCCGGCTCTCGCACAGCATCGAGCGCGAGCGGCAGACCGCGCGCAAAGTTCTCTCGCGCGACGATCCGGTACGTCGCGTCTTCAATGAAGAACGTCGGCCACTCCTGCAAGCGGGCCCTCGTCGAGCACATCCGCGTACGCAGCGAACACGTCACCGGGTGTCACAGGCCCATGACCTCGCGGTAGTACGCATAGAACGCCCGGATCGCCGACTCGGTCACGATGTGATCGGCGCGCGCTCGGTGTCGACGCCGCCCATCTCCACGAACGCGGTCGCGTGCGCGATCATCGGCGCCCGCAGTCGCGCCCAGCTGCGCGAGTCGCATGACCTCGCTGTCGTCGATGGAGACCAGGCCGGCGGGACCCATGAGGTTCGCCTGCCGGAGCCGACGCTGCCGCATCTCGGCGTCCTCGTCCGCGTAGCCGAAGAACGTCCACATGAGGTCGAAGTGCTCTGGCCCCCGCGGCACGAGCTGTCGCATCGCGAGCGTGTTCGACTGCTGCTGGACGATGAGGTTCGGCCACAGCGTCTGCATCACAACGGTGGCCGAGCCAGGGAACTCCCGAACCGGGTCGAGCAACCGCGGATCCTGCAACGTGACGTCGCGGAACGCGCGCATGTCGCTCGTCGCCTCGGTCGCCGCCTCGCCCCGCTCGGAGACCAGCACGCTGTGGCGGCCGGTCTCGTCCATCTCGGTGAGTGAGGGGTTGTCGGCCCGGAACAGCCCGAACGTCACGAGGAACACGTGCAGCAACGACGCGTGGTACGGGTCCTTGATGTTCTCGAACATCAGCTTCCAGTTCGCGGGGACCCGCTGGCGCATGTAGCCGAGCAACTCGAGTGGACGAGCGTCGAAGACCCGGTCGAACCAGCCGAGCATCGTCGGTCCCAGGTACTCGTCGAACGCCGGCGGCTGCCCAAGCGACGCGAACACGACGCCGTGGCGCTCGGTGACCGCGAGTGAGGTCGAGCCCGTGGTCCGAGAGCTCGAAGTCGTCCGGCATCCCGCCCTGGCGCGCACCGTCGCGGCCCTTGACGCCCTTGCGGAACGGCGCAGCGACGAGGTCACCGCCGAGGTCGTAGACCCATTGGTGATACGGGCACATGAGCTCGTCGGCATGGCCGCTCGGCGCCCGGCAGAACGCCACGCCCCGATGGGCGCAGCGATTGAGAAACGCCCGCAGCGACCCGTCCGGCTGGCGCACGACGACGACGGGCTGCTCGCCGATCCAGGTGGAGATGAAGTCGCCGGGCTCGGGCACCTCACACCCGAGGGCGACGTACGACCAGAACGGGCCGCCGAACACGCGCTGCTGCTCGAGCGCGTACACATCGGGGTCGGAGTAGACCCAGTACGGGATGCGGGTCACGCCCTCCTCAGGCCACGCTCGCACACCGAGATCCTGTCACTCGACGAGGCTCAAGCTCGAAGGCGACGGCAGATCGACCACGAACTCCGTGAGATGCGCGGGGAAGACGTGGACGCTGAGCAGCACGGGATGATCGTCGACGTCGCGGGTGACGCGCTCGCAGCGCAGCACCGGTGAGCCGACGGGCACCGCGAGCACGTTCGCATCGGCGCTCTCGGCGAGCGCGGCGCCGATGGTCTGCGTCGCGCCCCCGATCTCGACGGGAAGCAGCTCGTAGAACGGCCGCGCCGCGACATCGGCGCGGGACAAGGAGGCGCCGAGCTCGGCCGGGCACCACACGGTGACCCGGGCGAACGGCGATCCGTCGGCGAGGTTGAGCCTCCGCACGCGGAGCACATGGTCGACGCCGAGCACCCCTCGCACATGGGCGCTCGCGGCAACGAACGCGAAGTCGAGGATCTGGCGCTCCGTCACGACGCCCCGTTCGGCGAGGTCACGCTCGATCGTCGAGAGCTGAGCCAGGCTCTGGCGCACCCGATCGACGGCGACGAACCAGCCGAAGCCCTGACGCGAGTCGATCGAGCCCGCCGTCCCGAAGCGACTCGAGCGCCCTTCGGACCGTGACCCGCGACGCCCCATACGCTCGGGTGAGATCCGCCTCGCTCGGGAGGACGCCACCCGCCGAGAACTCGCCGGCCTCGACCCGCTTGCGGAGGTCGGCGGCAATCTCGAGGTAGCGGACCTCACGCACTTGTCCTATACTTGTCTACATCGAGATCCGGGTCAACAACGGGCGAGCCAAGAACGGGGGCCAGACATGGCTGTGACTGCGCAGACGCCGATCGAGCTGGTGCGGGGCGTGTACGCGACGCTCCCCGACCGGGCCGCCGTCGGGCGCCGGCGCCTCGGCCGTCCGCTCACCCTCGCCGAGAAGATCCTGGTGAACCACCTCCGCGATCCCGAGGCCCAGCAGCTCGAACGCGGGCGCTCGTACGCCGACTTCGGCCCCGACCGCGTGGCGATGCAGGACGCCACCGCGCAGATGGCGCTGCTCCAGTTCATGACCGCCGGCCTCGACGAGGTCGCTGCGCCGACGACGGTCCACTGCGATCACCTGATCCAGGCCAAGGAAGGCGCGGGCATCGACCTCAAGATCGCGCTGACGATGAACGACGAGGTCTACGACTTCCTGCGCACCGTCTCGGCGCGGTACGGCATCGGCTTCTGGAAGCCGGGATCGGGCATCATCCACCAGGTCGTGCTCGAGAACTACGCGTTCCCGGGCGGGATGATGATCGGCACCGACAGCCACACGCCGAACGCGGGCGGGCTCGGCATGGTCGCGATCGGTGTCGGCGGCGCCGACGCGGTCGACGTGATGACCGGCTTTCCCTTCAACGTGCGCTGGCCGAAGCTCGTCGGCGTCCACCTGACCGGTGAGCTGTCGGGATGGTCGTCGCCGAAGGACGTGATCCTCAAGGTCGCGGAGATCCTCACCGTCGAAGGCGGCACGGGCGCGATCGTCGAGTACTTCGGCCCGGGCGCGGACTCGATCTCGGCGACCGGCAAGGGCACGATCTGCAACATGGGCGCCGAGATCGGCGCCACGACCTCGCTCTTCCCGTACGACGCGAACATGGCCGCCTACCTGAAGGCGACCGGACGCGAGGCGATCGCAGATGCCGCGAACCAGGTCGCCAGTGACCTGCGGCCCGATCCCGAAGTCGAGGCCGATCCGAGCCGGTTCTTCGACCGGGTCGTCGAGATCGATCTCACCACGCTCGAGCCGCTCATCAACGGCCCGCACACGCCGGATCTCGCCCACAAGGTGAGCGAGATCGGCGCCGCCGCCAAGAAGAACGACTGGCCGCTCACGATCTCGTCGGCGCTCGTCGGCTCCTGCACGAACTCGTCCTACGAGGACATCACCCGCGCCGCGTCGATCGCCCGCCAGGCGGCGGCGAAGGGCCTCACCTCGAAGACGCAGCTCCTGATCACGCCCGGCTCCGAGCAGGTGCGGGCGACGATCGAGCGCGACGGGTTGCTCGCCGACCTCGAAGCGATCGGCGCGAGCGTGCTCGCGAACGCCTGTGGGCCGTGCATCGGCCAATGGGATCGCACCGACATCGACCCATCGGTGAAGAACACGATCATCAACTCGTACAACCGCAACTTCCCGAAGCGCAACGACGGGAACGCGAACACGCTCGCGTTCGTCACGTCGCCCGACACGGTGATCGCCTACGCGCTGGCGGGAACGCTCGACTTCAACCCGCTCACCGACACCATCACCAACGACGAGGGCATCGCGGTGAAGCTCGATCCGCCGGTCGGCGAAGTGCTGCCGGCGAAGGGATTCGATCCTGGCGAGAGCGGCTTCCTCGCCCCGCCCGAGGACGGCACGGCGGTGCAGGTCGTCGTCCGCCCGGACTCCACCCGACTGCAGCTGCTCGAGCCCTTCCCGCCCTGGGACGGGCAGGACCTCGTCGACATGCCGGTCTTGATGAAGGCGAAAGGCAAGTGCACCACCGACCACATCTCCGCCGCCGGCAAGTGGCTCACGTACCGCGGGCACCTCGAGAACATCAGCGGCAACCTCTTCCTCGGGGTCGTCAACGCGTTCACGGGCGCGACCGGCGAGGGCAAGGACCAGACCGACGGCGGCACACGGCCGTTCCCCGAGATCGCGAAGCGCTACGCCGAGGCGGGCATCCCGTGGTGCGCCGTCGGCGACCAGAACTACGGCGAAGGCTCATCGCGCGAGCACGCCGCGATGGAACCGCGCTTCCGCAACGGCCGGGTGATCTTCGCCCGCAGCTTCGCCCGCATCCACGACACGAACCTCAAGAAGCAGGGACTCCTGCCGCTGACGTTCGCGGACCCGGCGACCTACGACGAGATCGGTGAGGACGATCGCATCTCGGTCCACGAGCTGACAGCGCTCGCCCCCGACCGCCCGGTGCGATGCAGCATCCGCAAGCCGGACGGCTCGACGGTCGAGTTCTTCTGCACCCACACGTTCTCGGACGAGCAGATCGAGTGGTTCCGCGCCGGCAGCGCGCTGAACATCATCAGCGCCCGGCGCTGAGGGGCTGGCGAGAAGCGAGCGTCAAGCTCACCCACATCGCCCTGCCCGCCGATAGGGCTCCGATACCGTCCGCATCATGAGTCGTGGCGTCGTCCTGTGGCCCGACGAAAGGGCCGCGGCTGCTGTCCGAGGACTCTGGGATGCGCTCAGCGCCCGTGGACTACCGAGCCTGACGACCCATACGCATCGACTCCACCAACCCCACTGCTCACTGAGCGTGGCGGAGGACCTTTCCGCGGACCAGGCTCTCGACGCCGTGGGCGTCGTTCCCTCTCGACCGATACCTCTCCTGATCGGATCGGTAGGAGTCTTCCCCCCTCAAGGCGCCCTCTTTCTTGCGTGCGTCGCGAATCAGGCTTTGCTCGCCGAACAGCGGCGGGTACATCTCGCCTTGGCTCCCGTGGCCGTCGAGCCGTGGCCCTACTTCGAGTTCGATGCGTGGGTTCCGCACATCACCTTGTCGATGGGAATGACCCCGGACGAGCTGGCGACAGCCATTCCCCTGGCGATGGACCGGCTACCCATCAGAGGCACGTTCGACCACGGTGGTGTCGAAGACGGCACCACGGGCGACAACTGGCCCGCGCCGTCACCAAGCTGACCCCACCTCGCGAACACACATCGCCGAACGCGGCGCTAGTCCGTGCCAGGGCGCCGTTCGGTTCGCGCCCGGATCGCCCTTGTAGCCGGGCGGGTACGTGCGTTGCAGCTCCTCCGGTGTCGGGGTGTGCGGCATCCGCGCCACGGGCGGAAGCAGCTGCATGATCGCTTCCATGATCCGCTCGGTGTCCTTGTCGATGTTCTTGTACTTCAGGTCGACCGCCGGGCCGACGCGCACCTTGATCGTCGGCGGATTCGTCAGGTTCAGCATGTTCGGCAACCGCGCCGACCGCGGCCACACCTTCTCGGTGCCCCACAGCCCGACGGGGATCACGGGCACGCGGGTCATGTGCGCGAGCCGCGCCGCGCCCCAACGTCCCTTCAGCACCGGATCGAAGAACGCGGGGCCTCGAGGGATGGTGCCCTGCGGCATGATCGCCACGAGATCACCGGCATCGAGCGCAGCGACCGCCGCCTGAAGGGGTTCGTCGGAGCCGGTGCCCCGGTCGACGCGGATGCCACCGAACGCCTTCGCGACCTGACCGACCACCGGCACGTCGAACACTTCCTTCTTTCCGAGGAAGCGGACGGGCCGGCCGACCTTCGCAAACAGAAGCGACATCGCGACGATGTCGAAGTAGCTGCGGTGGTTGGCGACGACGATCGCCGGACCGCGCCGTGGGATCCGGTCTTCGCCCTCGAACTCGAACCGGGCGTAGGGAATCAGCTCAGGCCGGTTGAAGGCCTGCGCCACCTGCTGCGGCTCAACGCCGAGGATCTTCGGAACACCTTCGGGCACGTCGAGGTGGAGGATAGGCCACCGTCGGGCCGTGGCGACGAGCTGCAACCGGGGATCGGGGTTGACCGCCACCGGGTGGCCGACCGCTGAGAGCAGCGGCGTGTCGTACACGCTGTCGGAGTAGAAGTAGCTCTTCGCCAGGTCGATGCCGTGCTCGGCCGCCCAGGTGCGCACCGCCGCGAGCTTTCCGTTGGCCCACACGAAGTTGCCGACGATCGCGCCGTTGTACGTGCCGTCGTCGGCGACGCCGTAGCGCGTCGCGACCACGTCGTCGAAGCCCAGCAGATCGGCAAGTGGTCTGACGAGGTCATAGGGCGTCGTCGTCGCGAGCACGAGCATGCGCCCCTCACGTCGATGCTCCTCGAAGAGCTGCGCGGCCTTCGGTTGGACTCGCTCGAGCAACGCCTCGGCCGCCTTCTTGGCGGCATCATCGACAAGCGACTGGCTCCAGCCCTTCGCAACGTTGGCGGCCTGCCGGGCGAGAGCCATGCTCGGGAGCGTCTCGCCGAGCCGGTTGAAGATGCCGTAGACGAAAGCCTCCCCCGGGATCCCGCGGTTCGCGATCACTCCCGCGTCGCGCAGCGCAGCGCTGATGATCGGACCGCTTGCGCCCGAGAGCAACGTTCGGTCGAGGTCGAAGAACGCGGCGGTCGACGGGGACGGGGAACTCACGTGCGCACCTTAGATACGAGGTCGAAAACGGGAAAGGGCCGGCCCTTGGGGGGTTGGCCGGCCCTCTCAACCTGGAGCCCTGCGGTGGGGGGACCGCCAAAGCTCACATCGAGGTGACTCCCGGGGGGACGGGTCCACTTCGATCTTGTGACGTTCAGTATGCCGTTGTGCGACACAATCTGTCCAATAGTTATCAGTGACCTTGGTCATCGCTCCGAGCGATAGGCGTGGCAGACTGACGAGCCGTGGATGTGCGTCAGCTCCAGGCCTTGGTGGCCGTCGCGGAACACGGCACGTTCTCCAGCGCCGCGAAGGCCCTCCACACCGTCCAGTCGAACATCTCGGCCCACGTCGCGCGCCTCGAGAACGAGCTCGGCACCAGGTTGGTCGACCGCGGAAGCGGCCGGCTCACCCAAGAAGGAACCGCGGTGGTGGCCCGAGCCCGACGCATCCAGGCCGAGCTCGACGCGATCCGGTCCGACGTCGCGCGCCTCGGCACCGAGCTGAACGGCGACGTCCGTTTCGGCGTCATCGGCACCACGGCCCGCTGGCTCGTTGCGGGCCTGCTCGACGGGCTCCGGGTGGAGCACCCCCGCGTGCGCACGGTCGTGGTGGAGGCAAGCACGACTTCGCTCACGCTGCAGCTGCGAATCCGGGCACCTCGATCTCGCGGTCGTCAACCTGCCCGTCGACGATCTCGAGCTCGCCACCGAGCCGCTGTTCGAGGAAGACCTCGTGCTCGTTGCGCCCACCGACCACCCGCTGGCGCGGCACGATCGCGTGACGCTCGCACAGCTCGGCGAGCATCCGCTCCTCCTCAGCGCACCCGGCACCGCCTTGCGCGACGAGCTCGAGCTTCAGGCCGCCCGCGCGGGTGTACGACTTCAGGCGCAGGCCGAGCTCGACGGCGTGCGGCTCGCGGCGTCGCTCGCGTTCCAGGGGTTCGGCGCCGCGGTGCTCCCGGCAACCGCGGTCCCCGGCTGGCTCACGGGCGCGTGGAAGCGCATCCCGGTCCGCGGGCTTCACCGGCGTCACGTCGGTCTCGCCCGGCGGCGTCGTGGCGCGCTGACACCTCAGGCGCAGGGCGTCGCCGAGCTCGTGCGTGGGGTCGTGCGTGCGCAGGCCACGGACCAGCCGGGTTTGCATCTCGCACTTCCGTCGGCCGCCGCGGTCTGATTCAGACGTAACCTCCGCCCCGTGAGTGTCGCGATCCGGGCTGGCACCAAGGGAAGTGTCAGCTCCCGCGTCGACGACATCGACGGACGCCCCGCGGTGGTCATCACGATCGACCCTACCGACCGCAAGGGAGCGCTCAGCTCGGTCGACGGTCAGTCGATCGCCATTGCCGCGGAGACCGCTCTCGCCGAGCGGATCCCTCTGGTCGGGTACATCGCGTCGAGCGGTGCCGACATCGTCGAGGGAATGGCCGCGCTGCACGGGTGGGGCTTGGCCGCCCGAGCCCTCGCTGACTGTTCGGGAATCGTGCCCATCGTGCTCGTCGTCACCGGGCCGGCCGTGTCCGGTCCGGCCCTGCTGCTCGGGCTCGCGGACCTCGTCGTGATGACAGC
Source organism: uncultured Acidimicrobiales bacterium (assembly GCA_963759645.1). Classification (GTDB taxonomy): domain Bacteria; phylum Actinomycetota; class Acidimicrobiia; order Acidimicrobiales; family DATKAS01; genus DATKAS01. Next base: position 104,184 of record CAVXAI010000013.1, read on the forward strand.
CGACGCTTACGCGTTCGTGAGCGGGCCGACGATGGTCACCGAGTTCACCGGCGTGCGCATCGACGCGAACGAGCTCGGCGGAGCCCACGTGCACGCGCGCAGCACCGGCGCGGCGACGATCGTGGTCGATGATGTCGACCGTGCTCGCGAGATGGTCGCCGCCCTCCTCGCGTATCTCCCTGCCCACGCCGACGAGATGCCGCCGCGCTGGCCGACCGCGGACCCCGAAGAACGACCGACCCCGGAAGCCGGTGAGCTGTTGCCCGCGGGGCCGGCGGGTAGCTACGACGTCCGCGATGTCATCCGCACGATCGTCGACGATGACGACCTGCTCGAGCTGCGACCGCGGTGGGCGCCCAACCTCGTGACCGGGTTGGCGACGGTCGCCGGGCGCCCCGTCGGTGTCATCGCCAACCAGCCGCTGGCGATCGCCGGCACGCTCGACATCCCCGCTTCCCAGAAGGGTGCCGGGTTCGTGTCGTTCTGCGACTCGTTCAACCTGCCGATCTTGACGTTCGTCGACACGTCCGGCTTCTACCCAGGCAAGGACCTCGAGTGGCGGGGGATGATCCGGCACGGCGCGCAGCTCGCGTTCGCCTACGCCCGCGCGACGGTCCCTCGGATCTGCATCATCCTGCGCAAGTCGTACGGCGGCGCGTACATCGTGATGGACTCGAAGCGTATGGGGAACGACCTGTGCCTGGCGTGGCCGTCCGCGGAGCTGGCCGTGATGGGCGCGAAGGGCGCGATCGAGATCTTGCACCGCCGCGTGGCGCCCGAGGACCGTCCGGCGCTCGAGTCCGCCTACGAGGAGCGATTCCTGAATCCGTACATCGCCGCCGAGCGCGGGTACGTGGACGCTGTGATCGACCCCGCCGACACCAGGGCCGAGATCGCGCACGCGCTCATGATGTTGGAGAGCAAGCGGGAGGCGATCGTCGGGCGCAAGCATGACAACTCGCCGCTCTGACCGGCGGCCCGGCCCGGCACGGTCCCAGGACGACGCCGATACTCTGGAACGGACAACCGAGAAGGGGGCTACGACGGTGGCTGACACCATCACCATCATCGACAACCGCACCGGCAAGGAGATCACCGTCGACATCACGAACGGTGTGTTCCCCTCCTCCAAGCTGCGAGAGCTCGACCCCGACCTCCGGATGTACGACCCCGCGTTCCTGTCGACCGCGGCGTGTGCGAGCGCGATCACGTTCCTCGACGGCGACGCGGGCATCTTGCGGTACCGCGGCTACCCGATCGAGCAGCTCGCGGAGCACTCGACCTATCTCGAGGTGGCCTACCTCCTCCTGAACGGCGAGCTCCCGAACGCGGAGCAGCTCGCCGCGTGGACCGCCGACGTCACGCACCACACGTTCATCCACGAGAACATGCGCAAGCGGTTCATGGATGGCTTCCACTACGACGCACATCCGATGGGGATGCTCGTATCGACGGTCGCGGCGCTGTCGACGTTCTACAACGACGCGAAAGACATCTTCGACCCAGAGTCGCGTGACAAGCAGACCCTCCGCCTGATCGCGAAGATGCCGACTCTCGCGGCCTGCTGCCATCGCTTCAGCGTCGGCCTCCCCTTCGTGTATCCGGACAACACGCTCAGCTTCCCGGCCAACTTCCTGAACATGATGTGGAAGATCGGGGAGTACGAGCCGCATCCCACGCTCGTGAAGGCGCTCGATCTGCTCTTCATCCTCCACGCCGAGCACGAGCAGAACTGCGGCACCACCGCGATGCGGGTGGTGGGGTCGGCCCACGCCGATCCGTACTCGGCGTGCGCCGCCGCGGCCGCCGCGCTGTACGGCCCGCTGCACGGTGGTGCCAACGAAGCGGCGGTACGGATGCTCACCGACATCGGGTCGGTCGAGAACGTCCCGGCGTTCATCGAGTCGGTCAAGCAGGGCAAGGCCCGGCTGCAGGGCTTCGGGCATCGCGTCTACAAGAACTACGACCCGCGGGCCACGATCATCAAGAAGGCGGCCTACGACGTGTTCGAGGTGACGGGGATGAACCCGCTGCTCGAGATCGCTCTCAAGCTCGAAGAGGTCGCGCTCAACGACGACTACTTCGTCAGCCGCAAGCTGTACCCGAACGTCGACTTCTACTCCGGCCTCATCTACCAAGCGATGGGCTTCCCGCTCGAGATGTTCACCGTGCTCTTCGCGATCCCCCGCACCTCGGGCTGGCTCGCGCACTGGGTCGAGCTGCTCGGCGACAAGGACCAGAAGATCTCGCGGCCCCGCCAGGCCTACGTCGGCCCGCCGCTGCGCGACTACGTCGCCCTCGACCAGCGCTAATCAGGGGCGGCGCAATGCGCCGCCCGGTGCGCGAAGCACCGATTGTCGAGCGTCAGCGAGCAGGAGCCGGCCGAAGCGCAGCGGCGGACGGCGACGAGGACAGGACGTCGAGCAGGATCTTGCCGACGTTGGCGTTGCTCTCCATGTAGCGGTGCGCCTCGACGACCGTCGTCGAGCGGGAATCGCCGGTCGATCACCGGCTTCAGCAGCCCCTGGTCGAACAGGGGCACGACTTCGCGACCGAAGCGGCGGCTGATCGCCACCTTCTCCTCGAGCGGACGGGCGCGCAGCACCGTGCCGATGAGCCGGGCGCGCTTGTAGAGCATCTTGCCGAGCGTGAACGTCGCCGATGCCGCCGCCCATCGCGCCGACCTGCACGATCGTGCCCTGCGTTGCCAATGCGTCGAGGTTGCGTTCGAGGTAGTCGCCGCCGATGACGTCGAGGACCACATCGACGCCCTGCCCGCCGGTTGCGTCGAGTGCGGCGACGACGAAGTCCTCGCTGCGCGTAGTCGACGACGTGGTCGGCGCCGAGCGCCTTGCACGCCTCGACCTTGCCGCTCGACGTCGTCACGATGATGCGGGCGCCGATCGCCTTCACGATCTGGATCGCCGCAGTGCCCACGCCCGACGCGCCCGCGTGCACGAGCGGCGATGCGGCCCGACGTGAGCCCACCCTGCACGACCAGCGCATCCCAGGCCGTGATGAAGACCTCGGGGATGGCCGCCGCATCAGCGACGGCGACGCTGGTACGGGACTCGCAGGACTTGCCGCTCGTGGAGGGCGACACGCTCCGCATACCCGCCCCCGCTCACGATCGCCATCACCGGCTGACCGACGCGCGAGCTCGCTGACCCGCGAACCGAGCTCGACGACGTTGCCGGAGAGCTCCATCCCGGGGATGTCGAACGTGCGACCGCCGTACACGAGCTTCGGACCGGGATAGCCACCCCGTCGCTGCAACAGGTCGGCGCGGTTGAGGGCGGATGCGGCGATCTCGACGATGACCTCGTCGGGCGCGGGCGTCGGCTCGGGCACATCGGCGACGCGGAGCACCTCCGGCTCACCGTAGGACTCGAGGACGACCGCCTTCACGACGACACCTCCAAGACGAACGCCATGAGCAGAAAGCCCGGGACGGGAGACCAGTCGAGATGCTCCGCGCGCTCGAAGCCGAGCCGCTCGTAGATGCGGTGCGCGGTGGTCATCCACTGCGTCGAGTGGATGATGATCCGCTTCCGTCCCGTGGCTCGTCGCTCTGTCGACGCACCACTTCGTGAGCGCGGAGCCCGCTCCGCTGCCCTGTTGATCGGGCGCCACCGCGAGCATGCGGAACCCGGCCGCGTCCGCATCGTCGAACTCGGCGTACTTGTTCGACGGGTCGCCGCACATAGGTGACCGCCGCCCGCGAGCGCGCCCTCGGCGGTCACCGCCACCATCACTTCGGCTCCGGCGTCGACTCGTCCACGCACGTCGCGGAGCTCGTGCTCGTACCCGTCGACCGCAACCGACGGCGCGCCAGGAATGGCTCGATAGGCCGCCACCGTGAGGTCGCCGACCGCGTCGTACTCGTCTTCACGCACCGGGCGGACGATCACGAGCGCGCAGCGTAGAGTGCCCGCATGGCCGACAAGATCACGCAGAACGCCGACGGCTCGCTCAACGTCTCCGACGAGCCGATCATCCCGTTCATCGAAGGCGACGGCACCGGCGTCGACATCTGGCCCGCCTCGCAGCTCGTGCTCGACGCCGCGGCGGCGAAGTACGGCAAGAAGGTCGCGTGGACAGAGGTGCTCGCCGGCGAGAAGGCGTTCAAGCAGACCGGCAACTGGCTCCCCGAGGAGACCGTCCAGTCCTTCCGTGATCACCTCATCGGCATCAAAGGCCCGCTGACGACTCCGGTCGGAGGAGGCATTCGCTCCCTCAACGTCGCGCTGCGTCAGATCCTCGACCTGTACGTGTGCCTGCGACCGGTGCGGTACTTCGCCGGCGTGCCTTCGCCGGTGAAGCATCCGGAGCTCGTCGACATGGTGATCTTCCGCGAGAACACCGAGGACGTGTACGCGGGCATGGAGCTCGAGGCGTACACACCCGAGGCGAAGAAGCTCGCCGACTTCGTCAAGAGCGAGTTCGGATGGAACGTGCGGCCCGACTCTGGCTTCGGCTTGAAGCCGATCAGCGAGATCGGGGTCGAAGCGGCTGATCCGCGCCGCGCTGCAGTACGCGGTCACCCGTCATCGCAAGTCGGTGACGATGGTGCACAAGGGCAACATCATGAAGTTCACCGAGGGCGCGTTCCGCGGCTGGGGTTACGAGCTGGTCCGCGAGGAGTTCAGCGATGTCGCCGTCGGATGGGACGACTGCGGTGGCGATCCGGGCGACAAGATCCTCGTGAAGGACGCCATCGCCGACATCACGCTGCAGCAAGTGCTCACCCGACCCGCGGAGTTCGACGTCATCGCGACGCCGAACCTCAACGGTGACTACCTGTCGGACGCCCTCGCCGCGCAGGTGGGAGGCATCGGCATCGCGCCCGGCGGCAACATCAACTACGTCACCGGCCACGGTGTCTTCGAAGCCACCCACGGCACCGCGCCGAAGTACGCGGGACAAGACAAAGTGAACCCCGGCTCCGTGATCCTGTCCGGCGTGATGATGTACGAGCACCTCGGATGGCAGGGTCCGGCCGACCTCATCGTCAAGGCGATAGAAGCGACGATCGCCGACAAGGTCGTCACCTACGACTTCGCCCGGCTGATGGACGGCGCGACCGAGGTCAAGTGCTCGGAGTTCGCGCAGGCGATCGTCGACCGGATGTAACAGCGCAGTCCGTCCGTAGGCTGTTCGGCATGCCTACGGTCACGCCAGTCGGCGGTCCCGGCGAGGTCGTCGACGCGCTCACGGCGCTCGTGCGTGAGGTCGAACGCACGCAGCGCGCCGAGGATGTCGCCGGGTTCTTGTCCCTGTTCGACGACGACGCCGTCTGGGTGACGGGCGGCGGAAAGCGTCTGATCGGGCTCGATGTGATCCGCGCCGTTCACGCAACGCGCGTTGCCCGGCGCGTTCGCCGACGGGGGCTCGGTCACCTACGAGATCGAGCACGTCGCTGTTCATCGCCCCCGATGTCGTGCTCACCGGCGTCCGTCAGCAGTACCTCGCCCCCGACGGCAGCCCGACGAGCGCAGGCTTGCCGAGCTACGTGTGGCGACGACGCGGGCGGCGAGTGGCGCATCGTCGTGGGCCAGAACACGACGACCGGCTGACCTTCGGACAGGCGCGACCAGCCACCTACGATCACACGGTGGACTTCGACTGGTCGCCTGAGCTTCTTCGCGCTGCGCGCCGAGGCCGAGGAGGTCGCCGACAAGGCGGTCGCCGACTACGGCGTGCACGACGACGCATGGATCAACGGCTACTCACGCGAGTTCTCGCGCGAGCTCGGTCGATCGCGGCTGGCTGGGCATGACGTGGCCGAAGGAGTGGGGCGGCCACGCCCGCACGGTGCTCGAGCGCTTCGTCGTGACCGAGACGCTCATCGAGCGCGGCGCACCGATCGCCGGCTCATGGTTCGCCGACCGCCAGATGGGCCCGTCTCTGCTGGCCTACGGCACCGAAGAGCAGAAGCGGCAGTTCCTCCCCGGCATCATCGCCGGCGAGACGGGATGGTGCATCGGGATGAGCGAGCCCGACGCCGGCTCTGACCTCGCGTCGTTGCGAACCCGTGCGATCCGCGACGGCGACACGTTCGTCATCGACGGGCAGAAGATCTGGACGAGCTTCGGCGAGACCGCCGACTACTGCTACCTCATCTGCCGCACGTCGACCGACGGGCCTCCCCACGCTGGGATCAGCGAGCTGATCGTGCCACTCGACTCACCGGGCATCACGATCAACCCGATCCAGGACATGACGACGAACCGCCACTTCTGCGAGGTCTTCTACGAAGACGTGCGGGTGCCGGCGGCCAACATCGTCGGCGAGGAAGGCGGCTCGTGGAAGCAGACGATGCGGCAGCTCGAGCACGAGCGGGGTGGCATCGATCGCCTCTTGTCGAACTACGCGCTCTACCTCGTGGCCCGCGCGGAGGCGGACACCAGTCAGCCCCTCGTGCGTCAGGAGATCGCCGCTCTGGAGTCGGGGTATCGCATCGGGCGGCTCCTCGTGCTGCGCGAGGTCATGGGCCAGGCGCCGAAGTCGTTCTCCGCTGCGACAAAGACGTTCTGCACCGAGCATGAGCAACGGGTCGCGGCGTTCGTCGCACGAGTCGCCGGGGCCGAACGCGATGGTGTGGGGCCGCGCTCGCGAAGGGTCTCTGCTATTCGCCGGCGTACACGATCATGGGGGGCACCTCGAACGTGTTGCGCAACATCATCGGCGAACGGGTTCTCGGCCTTCCCCGCGAGCCGTCGTTGACCTGGGTGACGGCGCCTGGGCTCAGGTCTCCGACGCCGTCCTGAGCATCCGCCGCGCCTCGGCCATCGGGTCAGCGGGAGCGGGCGAGACACGCACCGACACGTCCACCGCGATCGCCGACGACGCAGAGACGAGCACGGGGTTCATCGAGAGCTCCGCGACCTCGGGCACCCAGTCGGCCAGCAGGCCGACCCGCAGCAGAAGGTCCTCGACCGCTTCGATCGCGTAGTCGCCTTCGGCGAGCACCGACCACGCGCGCGCGGCGCGCACCAAGTCGTAGGCGTCACGGTCGGTCAGTGGCGTCACGCGGGTCGCGGTGTCGGCGATGGCGCGGGCAAACGCACCTCCGAGGCCGAACGTGACGACGGGACCGAACGTCGGGTCGTGACGGATGCCGACCGCAGTCTCGAGACCGGGCTCGGTCATCACCTGCACGAGCGCCTCGGCCATGCCCACGCCCAGCGACTGCTGCATCCGCCCGTATGCGGCCCGCACCGCCTCGGGCGTCGTGCAAGTCGAGGGCGACGCCAGCCGCCTCCGACCGACCGCGACGAGTCATGCCCGTCGCTTTGAGCGCCACCGGGTACCCCAGCGCGTCGGCCGCGTCGACTGCCGCTTCGACAGAGGTGACGGCGACGCCCCGCGCCACCCCGATCCCGAAGCTGTCGAGCAGGTCGGCCGCGACCGACCACGGCAGAAGCGTGCCCGACGGCCTCACATCCAACGCATGCTGCACCAGCACGGCCGCCCGACCGAGGTCGACGCCGAGCGCGTCCGACATCGGGAACGAGGCCTTCGGGGCGGCGCTTCCACAATGCGTGCTCGGTGACGCGAGCGAGCGTCGCCACCGCGGTCTCCGGGAACGCGAACGCGGGCACGGTGCTCGTGGTCTCGCCGTGCAGGCCTCGGTCGCCGAGTCCGAGCACGCTCGCCAACACCGGCTTCTCGGGGTGCGAGACGTGGGCCGCGACGATCACGCTGGCGATGTCCTCGACGCGGGACGGCAAGGGCGATGCGAAGATCACGAGGGCCGAGTCCACGCCGTCCTCCGCGAGGACCGTTCGGAGGGCGACGTCGTAGTCGGACGGCTCGGCGCCGAAGGTGAGGTCGATCGGGTTGGTCACGGACGCGCCTGTCGGAAGCGCCGAAGCGAGATGTGCCCGCGCGTCGCTGCCGATCTCGGCAAGCTCGAGTCCGCAGCTGCGCGACCGCCGCCTGCGCCAGCGACAAGGCGCCGTGGGCGTTGCTCAGCACCGCGACCCTGGCGCCCGGACGGCAGCGGCTGAGATTCGAGCACGCGGGCGACGTCGAACAGCTCGGCCAGCTGGCTCACCGGGATCACACCGGTTTGGCGGAACAGGGCGTCGACCGTGCGATCGGCATCGCCACCACCGGTCTTCACCGCGACGATCGGCTTCGTCCTCGACACCCGCCGCGCGATCCTCGTGAACTTGCGAGGGTTCCCGAACGACGCGATGTGCAAGGCGATCACTGCGGTCGCGTCATCGCCTTCCCAGAACTGCAGGAAGTCGTTGGTGCTGACGTCGGCCTTGTTGCCGAGCGCGACGAAGTGCGAGATGCCGACGCCGGCGCGGCGAGCTTGCTCGAGCAGCGCCACCCCGAGCGGACCGGACTGGCTGGAGAACGCGACCCGACCGGGCCTCAGCGACACCGGTGCAAACGTCGCGTGCATCGACACCTCGGGCACCGTGCTGATCACGCCCATGCTCGCCGGCCCCAGCAAGCGCATGCCGTGACGGTGCGCAATCGAGACGAGCTCACGCTCAGCCGTCGCCCCCGCGACGTCGACCTCGCCGAAACCCGCGGCGAGGACGATCAGCCCGCGTACCCGCTTCCGAGCGCACTGCTCGACGACCTTCAGCACCTCTGATGCAGGCACCGAGATGACCGCGAGGTCGACGTCGTCGGGCACCTCGAGCACGGTCGGCCAGGCCCGCACGCTCGCGATCGCGTGCGCCGTCGGATGCACCGGATAGACCGCTCCGGTGAACCCGTGGTCGATGAGGTTGCGCAACACCTCGTGCCCGACGGTGCCCCGATGCTCGCCCGCACCGATGACGGCAATGGTGCGGGGCGCGAGCGAGCCGCGCGATCGAGCGAGCCTCGGCCACGTGCTCGCGCTCGTGCATGGCCTCGAGCGCGGCATCCGTCTCGAGGATGCCCATCTCGACCGCGATGACGCCGTCGGCAAACGCGCTGTGCGCCTCGAACCCCGCCCGCTTGAAGACCGACAACATCCGACGGTTCTCGGGAAGCACCTCGGCGGTGAAGCGCGTGATGCCGTGCGAACGGGCAACGACCGCGAGATGCTCGAGCAGCACCGTCGCGACACCGCGCCCCTGGTGCTCGTCGTCGACGGTGAACGCGACCTCCGCGTCGCGACGGCCCGGCCACTTGTCGTAGCTCGCGATGCCGATGAGGTCGTCGCCGAGCAGCGCCACGAGCGCCATGCGGTTGTCGTAGTCGACGGTGGTGAACCGCCGGACGTCGTCGGCGCTCAGCCGCGGCCTCGGGCTGAAGAATCGGTAGTACACGCTCTGATGCGACAAGCGACCGTGGAACGCGACCAGTCGGTCGGCGTCGTCGGGACAGACCGGGCGGACATGCACCGTGCCGCCGTCGCTGAGCACGACATCGGCTTCCCACTCCGCCGGGTAGCTGCCCTCGACCGGAGGCGCCTTGGTGCTCACACGAGCGAGCGTACCGAGCGTCGCGACCGGCGCACCCGGACCTCTGTCACGCGCTATTCGACGTCGACGACGACGCTGCGCACCACCTTGTCGTGCCAGGCCTGTCGCTTCTTGTCCCACAACGGTGAGAGGTAGTCGAGCAGCAGCCCGATGCCGCACGCGAGCGCGAACAGATAGATCATCAGCTGCCGGCCGAGGCCGCGCCCGTATCCGATCGGTCCACCGGTGTCGATGTCGCGCACCTGAATGCGCAGTGCCATCTTCCCGACGGTCTGTCCCTTCGGCCCGCCGTTGAGCAACGTGTAGTACAGGATCGCGACGACGATCGAGATGAGGAAGCCCGGGGCCTTCAACGTTGAACTGCGTCTCGCCGTCGACGGTGCGCGCCTCGAACCCACCCAGCACAGCGGTCAGGAGGTTGAGCGGGACCGCGAGCACCAACGAGTCGATGATCAGGGCGACGGCGCGCTTCCACCAGGCCGAGGCCATCTGGCCGAACACCGTCATGGGAGGGATCGCCGCGCCGTAGACCGACCCGCCGTAGCCGGGCGGTGGGCCGCCGTAGCCCGGTGGCGGTGGGACATAGCCCGGTGGCGGCGTCGCGTAGCCGGGCGGCGGTGGGGCGTACCCGGGTGGCGGCGCGGCATACCCCGGCGGCGGTGGTGGCGGTGGCGCGCCGGCGGGGCGCATAGCTGCCCGACGGTGTGCGCTGCAGGCCGAGGATCGCCTCGAACGCACCCACGGTCGACCACTCCGACGAGCCGGCCATCATCAGCGACGACGCGGGGCTCAGCCGTCCGGCGGACGCAAGGACTCGGATCGCATCGTCGTCGACGGGCCCTCGGGTCTGCCCGGCTTCCATGTAGTACCAGCTGGTCATTGCCGACCTCCGCGCGGCACGGTACCGGAGCGCTCGCGGCGTCGAAGGAGATCGGTGAACGCGGTGTTCCACGTCTTGATGTGCGGCCACAGCTCGCGTGCGGCCGCAGTTGCCTCGGCCTCGGTCAAGCCGTCTCGCTCCATGAGCCACGCTCGGAGCACCAATCCGGTGCGAGATTCGCCGGCATAGCAGTGGACGATGACGGGATCACCGGCCTCGATGCACGCCTTCACGGTGCTCAGCACGTCGTCGAGAACCTGCTCGAGGGCGAGGTTCTCGTCCGGATCTTCGGAGTCGACCAAATACGTACGCCGCCAGTGCGGTTGCGACGGCACGTACGCGACCTTCGACAAGCGAGATCACGTGCGCGTTCGGCACGACTTCGTGCGAGCGCGACGCTCCCTCCCGATCGGCGACCCACAGGCCGCGCACGTCGACGAGGTGCGGCCCGCGAGGCGACCAGGTGGGTTCCTCCGGAGGCGTGTCGGGGTCGAGGCCCGCGAGTTCGGCGGCAAGGTCTCGCAACGATGCGAGGTCGTATCCGCTGTCCGCGGGACCGATCAGCGAACCGTGAATCGGTGACGACCATCGAGACGGGATGCCACCGATGCCGAAGACTGCCCCGGCGAGCCCGCCGGTGATGCAGCCAACCGTGTCCGCGTCGTCACCGGTGTCGATGGCACGCACGACAGCCTCCGCGAACGACGACGCCTGGCGCAGCGCCCACACGGCCGTGCCCAGCGCGCCCCACACCGCGCCGTTCGCCTCGATGCCGTCGGGCTGCCACGCCTCGTCGAGGACGTGCTCGAATCGCTCTCGAAGGCGTTCGTCGACGAGCGCGAGCGTCGGCTGCGACCGCGGCGAGCGGATCACCGCCCGTCCAGGGCCACGCGCACGAGCTCGGCGAAGATCGCACACCCCTCGCCCGCGGCAGGATCGCCGTGGGTGAGCAACGACACACGGCGGGCGGCGTCCATCGTCGCCTCACGGCCGGCGTCGGCGAACACGATCGCGACGGGTGTCGTGCGCATCAGTGATCCGTTGCCGGCCGCGCGATTGCCCGCCGCCGCGTAGGCGTGCGCGGATTCGTCCCAGCCGAGCGGCGAGCTCAACACCGCCCGTGTTTGGACGCCGACGTCCTTGGGAGCGCCCGTGAGCCACGCCTGGAAGCGGCGATAGAGGTCGGCCTCGTCGAGCCCCCCGCATGCGAGCAGCGACTCGGCGACGAGGAGAGACATCTGGGTGTCGTCGGTCCACTCCCCGGGTTGCCACCCGCCCCCGCCGACCATCTCGCCGTGGCCCAGTAGCACCGGCTCGGGGAACCGACGGGTGTAGGAGCCTGCGGGTCGGAACTCGAACGGAGCGCCGAGCGCGTCGCCCACGATCGAGCCCACGAGCGCGCCCATGACGCGCTGCCGCCGGTGCACCGCCGAACGATTCACTTCCTCACCTTCACCTCTCGTCTGTGACCCGTCCACCGTGCGTGCACGACCCACGCGGCGGAGTCGAGACACACACCTTCAGCTGCCGACGTAAGGCTCGACGGCCGCGCGTACCGGCCTTCACGGCGTTCGCGCGTGTCCAGGTCGTCAGCCTGTCCGAGGAGCCCGCGCAACGCCCCCGTCTGGGTCGCGAATGTCACCGCCGTGTCGACCGATGCCGTGCCGCCGAGCACCAACTTGCCCTCCATCGGGTCGATCGCTACGTCGCGGAACCCGGCCGCCGTGAGGATTCCGTGGACACGGTCGCGGTCGGCGAAAGCGTACGGCCCCGGTGCATTGGGCACGACCGGAGGTGGGGTCGGCACCAGGGGCAGGACTGCGTCGATCGGCACCTTCATCCAAGGGTTGCGCGCGAGCGCTTGCCAGCACACGAACACCAGACGAGCACCGTCGCGCAACCCGCCACCGATGTTCGCCATCGCCGAGACAGGGTCGTCGAAGAACATGACGCCGAACCGTGAGATGGCGAGATCGTGCACGGGCGACAAGGCGATCTGCTGCGCGTCAGCCTTCTCGACCGTCACGTTGTCCAGGCCGAGTGCGTCGAGCCGTTCTCGGGCGCGGTCGAGCATCGGCCCGGACAGGTCGATGCCCGAGCACCGACCCGGTCGGCGCCAACGGCCTGCGCACAGCGCGATGGTCGTCGCCCCGCACCCGCATCCGATGTCGAGCGCACGTTCCCCGGTCGTCGGTCGGCCGACGTCCATGAGGCGAACGAGGAAGGGCTCGAGCATCGCGTCGAGGTACTGCTCATTGAGGACCCAGGCAGGCCCCGCCTCGACGTTCCAGTGATGGGCCATCGCCGCGTTGGGCTCCGGCGCGCTCGGCACGAGAGTCGACGGTAGCGGCCTCAACGCTCCCGGAGAGTCCTCAGCGCGAGCACGCCCCCGAACGTCATGACCCCCAGCCCGGCAACCACATCCGCTGCCTGCAGCGCCCGTCGCCCCGCCCGCCGGCGGAGGATCGCCATCCCACTCGAGAGGAGCAGGAACCACCCGAGGCTGCCGACGCCGATGCCGAGCAGGAACGTCACCGTGGAGCTGGCGCTGGTGGTGACACTGGCAGCCGACGCAGCGGCGAAAAGGGCCGCCCAGGACGCGATCGTCGACGGGTTCGAAGCTGTCGCCACCAGCGACAACCGAAAGGCGCGCCTGGGAGTGTCGACTTCGTCGGTGGCCTCCCCGCCGTCGCGCACGCGACGCGCCGTCCACAGCGTCCGCGCACCGAGCACGAGCAGCACTGCCGCGCCTGCGAGGCCGAGCACGAGCCGCAGTCCGGGCAAGGTGAGGAGCCGGGCGGTACCGGCAACGCCGAGAGCGGCGTACGTGGTGTCGATCAACGCTGCGCCCGCTCCGATCGCGGCGCCGACTTGCCAGCCGTGACGCAGCACGCTCCGAGCGCACAGCAGCCAGATGGGCCCGACTTGGGCGGCGACGAGGAGACCGGACCCGAGACCGGCAGCGAGTGCGCTCCACAGCGTCGTCGTACCCATGGACCAAATTGTGCCGCAGGCCCGCCGGCCGCTCCGCTGAAATGCGGACCCGATCGCTCGGAACGCTGCGTGCCAGAGTGCGCCAATGGGCCTACTGAACGAGCACGTCGCGGTGCTGATCACCGGCGTGTCCGCCTCGGGCAAGTCGACGGTCGCCGACGGCCTCGCCCGGCGGTTCCGCCGAGGTGTGCACGTCAAAGGGGACGTCTTCCGCCGCATGGTGGTGGCGGGACGTGAGGACATGACCGCGTCACCGAGCGAGGAAGCGCTGCGACAGTTGCGGCTGCGCTATCGGCTGGGAGCGTCCACTACCGACCGCTACTTCGAGGCGGGTTTCTCAGTGGTCGTGCAGGACGTCGTCATCGGCCCCCTGCTGGCCGACTACCTGGAGCTGATACGGAGCCGTCCGTTGTGTGTGGTTGTGCTCGCACCCTCGACTCAGGCGGTCGCCGACCGTGAGGCCGAGCGCGACAAGGTCGGATACCACGCCGGTGGGCACGACATCGCCGGGCTCGACGAGGTGCTGCGCACCTCGACACCCCAGTTGGGTCTTTGGCTCGACAGCTCGACCCAGACCCCGGAGGAGACCGTCGACGAGATCGTCGCGAGGGCCTGGGACGTGCGGCTCGTGTGAGCGGGACGAGCCGGGGTGGGCCGTAAGGGATTTGAACCCCTGACCCCTTGCGCGTCATGCAAGTGCTCTGCCAACTGAGCTAACGGCCCCGAGACCTCGAAGCCTACACAACGCCCCTCCGGCCGCTCGATAGATCGTTTCATGCTGTTCCATTGCTTTTCTTCCCACCCTCATGGTTGGATGTCGAGGCTCGTTCGGCGGGAACGAGCAACCAATTGGCGGCAGTCGCCCTGCGATCGGCGGACAGTAGGGGCACGGCGGAATGAGCGAGCAGGTGAGCGTCGAGGTCGGTGCCGGCGGAAAGCCCGTCGCGGTCAAACGAGCCCACGACGACGAGGGGCGAGCTCGGTTGCGACGGGAAGCCGAGCTGCTCGAGCTCGCGCGCCATCCCGGCGTCGTCGAGCTGGTCGACCTCGATGACCAAGCCGACGTCACGACCCTGGCCACGCTTTGGCTCGGCGGCGGCAGCCTCGAGGCGGCCGAGCCGCCGCCGCGCCGGCTCGCGGCGATGGCAGCCCAGCTCGCCCGCACCCTCGCCGACCTGCACGACCGCGGCATCGTGCATCGCCGGATCGCGGTCGACCACGTCCTGCTCGACGGGCTCGGGCGAGTGGTGCTGGCCGGGTTCGCCGGCGCCTCGAAGACCGGTGAAGAGCGGGGTGCGAACCCCGCCGAGGACGTCGGCGGACTGGCGCACGTGCTCCTCGGCAAGCTCCCGCCCGAGCGCACCGCCGCTCTCCCCCGGCTTCGCGCGTCGGCTGCCGATCGTGAAGTGCTCGACCGGTTGCGGACTGTCGCGGAGCGAGCGGCCGACCCTGACCCGACTCGCCGGCCGGGGCCCGAGCGCTCGCGTCGCTGTTGGCCGAGATCGCGGGCGAACCCCCATCGCCCGCCGGGCCGCGCCCCCTCGGCCGGCCCGAGCCGGCCATTACCGGGAACACCAACCCCCTCGAGCCTGCCTACGAGGTCGCCCGTGACCTCGTCGCGCGGCTGCCGCGGACGAAGCTCCTCGCTGCTGTCGGCGTCGTCGTCGGGATGCTCCTTGTCGTCGGCGTGGGAACTCGGGTCGCAACGGCGCGCGGAGGTGCGAACACGATCGATGCGGCGGACCCGCCCGATTCCACGATCGTCGCGACAACGATGCCGCCCGTCCCCGACCCCGCACCGACCACCGCGAGGGTCTGGCCGACATCGGGCCCGTGCGCCCCGATCGAGCGACGCGGGCGAGCGCCACGACGTCGACGGTGACGGGTGCACCGAGCCGGTCACCGTGACGGACGGAGCGATCGTGGTCGGCAACCTTCGATACGAGATTGGGGAGGCCGGCGAAAGCCTGGCCGTCTCCGACTGGGACTGCGACGGTAGAGCCACACCCGCGGTGCTCCGACCCGATACCGGCGAGCTGTTTGTGTTCGACTCGTGGGCCGGCGTCGACGCGCCCGCGACGGCGCGACTGGTGCAGACCGTTCGGGGCGCAGTGTCGTTGCAAGGTGGCGAACCGAGGTGCGGCGTGCTGACCGTCGTCGACGCGTCAGGCGCGACCACGATCGCTCGAGGTCGGCGAATGAGCTCACGGCGCGGGGCAGCGAGCCGAGCGTTGCAGCTCATCGCCACACCTGCGCTCGTCGCCCTCCTGCTGTGGCAGATGCGGGGCTCGCTCCCACTGCCGGACGGGTTCTCCCTCACCGACACCGAGCGCTGGCTCCTCGACCAGGGGCCACTCGTGGCCGCGTTCGCTTTGCTCCGCGGCGTGGCGCTCCTTGCTGCCGTGTACACCACGGTGATCGGCGCGATCGGGCTGCTCGCCGTCGTCGCTCGAAGCTCGACGCTCGCGAGGACCACTGTCCGGCTGATGCTCCCGTCGCTCCGACCTCTCATCGCTCCCGTCGCCGCGTTCACCTTCACCATCGGTGGTGCGCTGCCGGCGGGCGCGGCCGCGTTCGCGGATCGCCCGCCACCGGGTCCGGAGATGGTGGTCTCGCGAGACGTGGCGCCCGCTGCCCAGGAGGCGCCGGTCATGCAGCTGCTGTCGCCCGTCCCGGAGCCGAGCCCGCCGCTCCTCGCACCCGAGACGTCGTACACGGTCATGGCAGGCGACAGCTTCTGGTCGATCGCCGCTGAACGTGTGCGGAGCGCCACCGGACTCGCGCCGTCGGATGCGGAGGTCGCGCGCTACTGGCGGGTGCTCATCGAAGCCAACCGTGACCACCTGGTCGTCCCGGGTGAAGCCGATCTCATCCATCCCGGACAGGTCTTCACGCTGCCGCCCGTCAGCTGAGCCTCAGCGCCACCTCGTTGGCGAGGAGTCGCCCCGAATGGTGAGCGTCACACGACCGCTCGTCTCGCTCGACGAGATCATCGAGGTCGTCGGGAAGGGCGTCTTCGGGCACTCCGTCGCGCGTGCGCAGCGCGAGCTGCAGCCGTTCGAGCCGACGAGTCTGGGCGTCGAGCGTCTCTGATCCCGCCACGGGTGAGCGCCCGGAGGTGATCGCCTCGACGTATCGCTCCGGCGTGCGCACGTTCCACCACCGCGATCCCTGACGGTGCGAGTGTGCCGCGCAGCCCACACCGAGATAGCTCCCCTGAGACCAGTACAACAGGTTGTGCCGGCACTCGAACCCGGGACACGCCCAGTTCGAGATCTCGTACGCGTCGAGTCCCGCGCTGCTCAACGCGTCGGTCCGCCGCGATGTACTTGTCCGCTTGATCGTCGTCGTCAGGGTGGCGTTCAGGAGTCTCGGCGAGCGGCGTACCCGGTTCGACCGTGAGGGCATACGCACTCACGTGCGGGGGCTCGAGCGCGAGCGCAGTCGGCCAGTGTGCGCTTCCAGTCATCGAGGCTTTCGCCGACGCCGCCGTAGATGAGGTCGAGGTTGAACGATTCGAAGCCGGCGTCGCGAGCCTCTCGCACCGCGGTCGCGACGTTCGCGGGATCGTGGGTGCGACCGAGCGCGGTCAGCACGTGCGGCGTCATCGACTGCACTCCGAAGCTGAGCCGGTTGACCCCTCCTCGCCGATAGCGGGCGACGAGCTCGACGCGAGACGGTGTCCGGATTGCACTCGACGGTGACTTCGGCGTCGTTCGTCCGGGGAATGCGATCGAGGATCGCGATGAGCGAGTCGGCGGGCAGCAGCGACGGCGTGCCCCCGCCGAAGAAGACGCTCGTCGCCGGCGCCAGGCCGCTGGCGAGCGCGCGATCGAGATCGGTGATGCACGCCGCGGACGTACTCGTCGACGAGATGGATCCGGTCGGTCCACGTCGCGAACGCGCAGTAGTCGCATCGCTTGGCGCAGAACGGGATATGGACGTAGACGCCGAAGGGCTCGACGGGCGACTCGTTCAGGGTCCCGGTGTTCAGGGGCGAGGAAGCCGTAGACCCAGATCCTCGAGACGACGGGAGGCCTGATCGGCCTCGACGTCGAGGATGCACACGATCGCGCGTACATCGTCCGCGCGCACGGTCAGCACCCGACCGTTGAAGTCCTGCCGTTGCACCTGGATCATGGAGAGGTAGCGGCCCAACATCTCGGCGTCGGGGCCACGGATCTCCTCGAGCCGCGTGAGATCGATCGCGAGCTTCTCGACTGGTCGCTCGGCCCGGCGGTCGGTGAGGTCGATGATCTCGGCGCCGTCGAAATCGGGCCCCTCGTCGGGAGGCAACAGCTGATCGACGGGCACGTTGTAGAAGCGGGAGAGCCGCTGCAGGCGCGGCACGGAGATCGCACGCTCACCACGCTCGTAGGCGCCAAGCACCGAAGCCTTGAACTCCTGGGCCGAGTTCGCCTCGACGTCCTGCAACGAAAGCCGCTTTTGGCGGCGAATGCTTCGGAGGCGTTCGCCCACCCGGCGTCCATATGCAGTGGACTGCGGCTCATCGTCCGACAGTCGATCTTCTGTCATGCTCGCCCTTGTCTCGCCCTGGGCTCGCCCAGCACCCAGTACCCCGTCCCGCCGCCACCATAGGTGAGCCGGCCACGTTCTGCAATCGTTCGCGGCCGTCACCTCACCCAACGTGACGACTCGACTAGGGCAGATCTGAGGGCGGTCAAGAGGACACCGGCGGCGACTGCCGCCGTTTCCGACCGCAGCACGCTCGCGCTCAGGCGGACGTGAGGCACCTCGGCGGCGAGCTCGCGATCGGACCACCCGCCTTCGGGTCCGACGAGCACGACGCTGCAGTCGAGGTCCGGCGGCGGGCCGTCGCGGTGTGCGAGGCACGCACCTCGGAGGGCCGATGCCTCCGTGAACCCGAACGGCGGGACAACCTCGGGCAGGTAGCACTGGCGCGACTGCATCGCCGCCTCGCGGCTGATCCGCCGCAGGCGCGCCGTCTGCGCCGCCGCCCGCTCGCCTTGCCATCGCACGACCGACCGCTCCGTCTCCATCACGACGATGCGGTCGACGCCGAGCTCGGTGAGCTTCTGCACCGACCCACTCGGGCCGGTCACCTTTCACCGGAGCGAACGCGACGGTGATCGCGGGCGACGAGCGCTCGCACGAGCGTGACCTCGCCGACTGGATCGACACTGGGCCCGAACCGGGCCCGGCGCCATCGACCGACCCCGTCGGACACAGTGATCGAGTCGCCATTGCGCACGCGCAGGACAGCGAGGTGATGCCGATCGTCATCGGTGATCTGCGGCGCCTCGAGGTCATCGACGAACAGGTGGGGTCCGTCGCGGCCATCGGGCGCATCGCCGGTGGCCCGGGCCGTCATGTCGCTACTTGAACGCGGAGCGGATCTTGGACGAAAAGGCCCGAGTCCGCGGGGACCACCGTCTCCCCGCGTTCCTCGGCGAGCTGGCGCAAGAGATCCTCCTCCGCGCGCGAGAGGCGCGTCGGTGTCTCGACCCGCACTCGCGCGAGGAGGTCGCCTCGGGACCGCCCGTTGACGTGCGGCACGCCACGACCGCGCAGCTTGAACACCCGGCCGCTCTGCGTGCCCGCAGGGATCACGAGGTTCTCCGTGCCGTCGAGCGTCTCGAACTCGAGGTGGGTGCCGAGAGCCGCCTGCGTGAACGCGAGCGGGACTTCACACACCAGGTCGTGGCCATCACGGGTGAAGCGGTCGTGCGGGCGGACGCGGATGTGGACGTAGAGGTCGCCGGCCGGGCCGCCACGGGGTCCGACGGCGCCGCGGCCCGAGAGCCGCAACGTGGAGCCGGTGTCGACGCCGGCCGGGATGTCCGCACGATAGGACCGCTGCTCGATCACTCGGCCCTCACCGCGGCAGGTGGTACACGGCGAGGCGATCACCTCGCCGGTGCCGCCGCAGCGCGAGCACGGACCCGCTGTCACCATCTGGCCGAGGATGGACTGCCGGACCCGGCGCACCTGGCCCGAACCCCCACACTCGTAGCACTCGACTGGTTGCGTGCCCTCTGCGGTTCCGCGTCCTGTGCATGTCTCACACAGGACCGCGGTGCGCACCGACACCGACTCCTGGGTGCCGAAGACTGCGTGTTCGAAGTCGAGGTCGAGGACGACCTCGAGGTCGGACCCGCGGGGCGGGCCCGCGGGCCCTCGCTGGGAACCCGCCGAACCCTCCGCCGAAGAACGCGTCGAACAGGTCGCCGAGCCCGCCGAAACCCTGCGCGTCGCCCGCGACGCCGGAGACCCCTTCGGGGCCGAAACGGTCATACCGCTCGCGCCGCTCGGGGTTCGACAGGACCTCGTAGGCCTGTGCGACCTCTTTGAAGCCGCGCTTCGTCTTCGGGTGATTCGGGGTTCGCGTCGGGGTGGTGCTCGCGCGCCAAGCGGCGGTACGCCCGCTTGATCTCGTCCGCCGACGCTGATCGCGGGACGCCGAGCACCTCGTAGTAGTCCCTCGGCACCGGACCGAACCTAGCCCTCGCTCAGGCGCTGTCCGAGGCGACGGCTCACGATCGCGACAGACGCAAGGGCTTGCTCGTAGTTCATGCGTGTGGGGCCGACCACGCCGATGGAGCCGGCCGGCTCACCGTCGACCTCGAACGGGCGCGACCACGACCGAGCACGACGCCAACGGCTCGAGCCCGAGCTCGGAGCCGATCGCCACGCTCAGGCCCCGGTCGAGGATGTCGCGAACGAGCGACACCACGACGTACTGCTCCTCGAGGGTGCGCAGCACCGAGCGAACCGTCTCGACGGCGTCGAACGCTTCCGCCATGCGGGCCACTCCACCGACGTAGATCGGCTCAGGGCCGTGGCCACTCGCCGACAGTGCGCTCGTCGCGGCCTCGAGGAGCGCGTCGACCGCAGCGTCGCCGGAGGCGAGCGTCGGAGCGCGCACACCGACGGTGGTGCCGACGAGCTGGCGGGCCAGCCGAGTCGAAGCCGGCGCGACCTGCTCTTCGGTGAGCTCGGCACCCAGCTCGATGGTGTGGCGCTCGACTCCGCCGTTCGAGAGCACCGTCACCGCGAGCACGATCCGCGAGGACAGGGCCACGAGCTGCACGCTTCGGATCGTCGCTTGCTCGGCCGCCGGCCCGACGACGAGAGCGGCGTGATGAGTGAGGCGAGTGAGCAGGAGGCTGGTGTCGCTCAGCATCTGCTCGAGCGCGCCGTGCGCGTGCGCGAAGAACGTGCGCACCTGTTGGGCTCGGGCCGAGTCGAGCGGTCCGGGGCTCGCCAGGGTGTCGACGAAGAACCGGTACCCCTTGTCGGTGGGGATGCGCCCTGCGCTCGTGTGGGGCTGCTGCAGGTAGCCGTCGACCTCGAGCGCAGCCATCTCGTTGCGCACCGTTGCCGGGGAGACGTCGATCGAGGACGCCGCGGCCACGTGGTTCGATCCCACCGGCTGCGCGGTGCGGATGTACTCCTGCACGACGGCTTGGAGGATCGCCGCCTTTCGCTCGTCCAACATGGCTGTCAGCGCTCTCGAAGACACTCTCGCGTGATCACGACATCACGGATGTTACCGAGGTACCCCGAGGGCCCCACGGCTCTGTGCGTTCCAGACCCTTTCCTCATCGGCCGATCGACGGTTATGGTGACCGTCGGGAACGGGGTGCGCCCCGTGGGACGGTGACCGGCTTCATTTGGGCACGTCGGCGAGGAGCGCACACGGGTGTCAGAAACACAGGTGACGGCAGCACGGCACACGGCCACAGATCCACGACGGCTCGACGCGCTGGCCGACGCCCTGGCCACCGCCCGTTCGGGCACCGAGTTCGTGTACTCGTGCCTGGCGAGGCTCACTGATGAGCTCGCGCTCGATCACGCCCTCGTGGTCGTCGAGCACGAGGGCGCCGTCCAGGTGTTCAACCGGCGGCGCCTTCCGATCACGGTCGGGTGGGAGCGTCAGGTCGCGCTGCAGCGGTCACCGGGCATCCACACCGTGCCGGAGCGACCCGAGCATCACGACCTGCTGTGCGACGCGCATCGTCTCTGCACCGTCGCGTTCCGCCTCGACCGTTCCCGCCTCGACACGAACCCGACACGAGATCTCGAGATGTCACTCCGCGAGACTGATGGCATCGTCGCGGTCGGTTTGGAACGGGCGGGCGACGCGACCAACGTCCAGGTGCTCGTCGACGCGAGCCGGGCGGGGGCCCGAATCCGCGAGACGGTGCGCAAGCTGGCCCGATCGACGACGGATGGGCCGCTCGTGCTGGAGGTCATCGTGCACGAGCCCCGCCGCCTGCGCACCGTCGGCGGCTGCTGAACGCTCCCGTCGATCCTTGACTCACTCCTCGAGGCGGAGCGCCGAGATGAACGCTTCCTGCGGCACCTCGACGCGGCCGATGTTCTTCATCCGCTTCTTGCCTTCCTTCTGCTTCTCCAGGAGCTTGCGCTTCCGCGTGATGTCGCCGCCGTAGCACTTGGCGAGCACGTCCTTGCGCTTCGCCTTCACGGTCTCGCGCGCCACGATGCGCCCGCCGATCGCAGCTTGGATCGGCACGTCGAACATCTGGCGAGGGATGAGCTCGCGGAGCTTCTCGCACATCCTGCGGCCGTATTCGTAGGCCTTGTCACGGTGCACGATCGTGCTGAACGCGTCGACGGGGACCGCGTTGAGGAGCACGTCGACCTTCACGAGGTTCGCCTGCTCGTAGCCGGCTGGTTCGTAGTCGAGGCTGGCGTAGCCCTGGGTCCGACTCTTGAGCTGATCGAAGAGGTCGACGACGACCTCGGCCAGCGGCACCCGGTAGACGATTTCGACTCGCTCCGGCGACAGGTATTCGAGCTTCACCATCTCGCCCCGACGGGTCTGGCAGAGATCCATGATCGTGCCGGTGTAGGTCGATGGCGACAGGACGGTGACGCGAAGGATCGGTTCTTCGATCGCGACGACGTCAGTGGGAGGCGGCATCGCGCTCGGGGTTGTCGACCTCGACCACGCTGCCGTCGATCGTGTGCACTCGATACTCCACCGACGGTGCAGTCGCGATCAGGCTCAGGTCGAACTCGCGCTCGAGCCGTTCGCGGACGATCTCCATGTGCAGCAGACCGAGGAAGCCGCACCGGAAGCCGAAGCCGAGGGCGCCGGAGGTCTCAGGTTCGTAGGTCACGCTGGCGTCGTTGAGGCGGAGCTTCTCGAGCGACTCGCGGAGGTCGGAGAAGTCGTCGCCGTCGACGGGGTACAAGCCGCAGAACACCATCGGCTTCGGGTCCTGGTAGCCGGCGAGCGGCGCACCAGGACGGCTCGCCTCGGTGACGGTCTCCCCCGATCGCGCCTCCCCGACGTCCTTGATGCCGGCGATGAGGTAGCCGACCTCGCCGGGCTCGAGCACCGCGACCGGCGTCGGCGCCGGGGCACGCACGCCGACCTCGTCGGCGTCGTGGACCGCGCTCGCCTGCAGGAAGCGGAGCTTCGCACCGGTGGCGAGCCGCCCGTTCATCACGCGAACCGAGCTGACCACGCCGCGGTACTGATCGAAGTACGAATCGAAGATGAGCGCCTGCAGCGGCGCATCGCGGTCACCCGACGGCGGGGGGATGCGTTGGATGACGGCGTCGAGGAGGTCGGGCACACCTTCCCCGGTCTTGGCACTCATCCGCAGAATGGTGCTGGCGGGGATGCCGAGCACGCGTTCGATCTCGTCGGCGTAGAGATCAGGGTCGGCCGCGGGAAGGTCGATCTTGTTCAGCGCCGCGACGATCTCGAGGTCGTGCTCGAGCGCCAGGTAGCAGTTGGCGAGGGTCTGCGCCTCGATTCCCT
Source organism: uncultured Acidimicrobiales bacterium (assembly GCA_963759645.1). GTDB lineage: Bacteria > Actinomycetota > Acidimicrobiia > Acidimicrobiales > DATKAS01 > DATKAS01. The sequence goes on from CAVXAI010000013.1 coordinate 127,273, forward strand.
GGGCCGCGTCGACGACGAGCACCACCCCTTCGCAGGCCGCCAGCGACCGGGACACCTCGTACCCGAAGTCGACGTGACCCGGAGTGTCGATGAGGTGGAGCACGTGATCGCGCCATTCGACGCGCACGTTCTGTGCCTTGATCGTGATGCCGCGCTCGCGCTCGAGATCCATCGAGTCGAGGTACTGCTCCCGCATCTCCCTCGCATCCACCGCGCCGGTCAGCTCGAGGATCCGGTCCGAGAGCGTGGACTTGCCATGGTCGATGTGGGCGATGATGCTGAAATTTCTGATCCGCGCCAGGTCCATGACCGGCTCGACGCTACCAACGTGACCCCACGGCGCCGTCGCTGATGAGAGAGCGCGGCTTGGGTCCGGAGAGGCGGGCTGGTAGCCTCGTCGGGCTCAATCGAGAGGATCGTTGTGGCCAACATCAAGAGCCAGAAGAAGCGCATCATCCAGAACGCGAAGCGAGCCGACCGCAACAAGGCTGTGCGCTCCGAGCTCAAGACTCGCGTGAAGACCGCGATCGCCATCTGGAGCGCAGGCGAGGACACGACCGATGCCGCGCTCGCCGCTCAGAAGCGGCTCGACAAGGCCGCCACCAAGGGCGTCATCCACAAGAACCAGGCCGCTCGGCGCAAGTCGCGCCTCATGAAGCGGCTGGCCGCCGAGCAGTCCTAGCGGGCCGCCGGCTGGCCGCCGGCACCAAGCGCGACAGCCGCGCGACGAGCACCTCCAGCAACAGCTCATCGGGCCACTCGACGCGCCCACGCATGTCGAGATCGGCTCCGGCGAGCAGCTCGAAGGCCCTCGCGACTCCCTGAGGACCGAGCCGGCGGACCTGGTCGAGCGCCTTGCGCGCCGGGAACGTCGAGCCTCGTAGGCCGAGCAGCGCCGCGGCGGCGCGTTCGTCCGCGGCATCGGAGCCCGACAGTCGCAAGATCCGGCTGTAGTGGCCCGACAGCGTTGCGAGCACCTGGAGAGGGTGGCGAGTCCCTCCGCCGATCATCCGCGCCAACCGATCGAGGGCCACGGCGGTGTCACCGCGATCGATCGCATCGGTGAGCTCCCACGAAGGAACGCCGCCCGCGTCACCGAGGAACGGCTCGACCTCGTCTTCGCCGAGTCGGGCTCCGGGGCCGTAGGTCGCTTCGAGGCCATCGAGCAGCGCGGGAAGCCGGCCGAGGTCTTCGCCGAGGCGGTCCACGATCACGTCGCGCGCGCCCGGTTCGAGCTTGATCGGGGCGGCGGCGAACTGCGCGTTGATCCACTCCTTCGCGGCGCGCCCCGGGTCGGTGTCGACGACGGTGCCACCAAACATCCTCACGGCCTCGACGAGCGCCTTGTGCGCGGTGCCGCCGGCGACCAGGACGAGCTCGGTCGTGTCGAGCGGGTTGCCGAGGTATTCGATGAGCGGCGCGACCTGCTCTTGCCGGGTGAACTGCTCGACGTGGCGCGCAACGACTACGCGCCGACTCGTCAAGAACGGTGGCGTTCGAGCCGCGTCCACGATGCGCGCGACCTCGTACGTCTCGTCCGCGAGATCGTCGACGACGAGGGCCCGGTCCTCCTCCCCGACCAGCGTGTGCACCGTTTCCGCAACCGCGTCAGCGAGCAGCGCGGGATCACCGCCCCGCAACAGATGGGTCGTCATGCGAGGGCGCGTGCACGCGCGTCGAGAAGCGCGGCCATCACGTCGGCGGTGCGACGGGCACCCCGCACGTCGTGGGCGCGGAGGACACGCGCCCCGAGCGCGATGCCGATGGCGTGAGCGGCGATCGTGGCCTCCCGACGGTCGTCCACGTCGAGGTCGAGCACGAGCCCGAGAAAGCGCTTGTTGGACGCCGACAGGAGCACCGGATGACCGAGCGCGGCCAGCGCGTCCGTCGCCCTGAGCAGCATGAGCGACTGCGACTCCGTCTTGCCGAGGTCCAGGCCCGCGTCGACGATGATGCGCTCGCGCGGGATGCCGGCGGCGACCGCTCGAGCAGCGCGGTCAGCGCAAAAGCCGACGACCTCCGCGACGACGTCCTCGTAGATCGGCTCAGGATCGGCGACGCGGGGTGCAAGCCGTATGTGGGTCGCCACGACCGACGCGCCGGAGGCAGCCGCGACCGCGAGGTACTCGGGATCGGCGAAACCGCTGATGTCGTTGCCGATGACTGCTCCGGCGGCATACGCAGTCTTGGCCACCGCGGCCCGCCAGGTGTCGACGGAGAGCGGCACGTCGAACCTGGCCCGCAACGCCTCGATGGCCGGCACGACCCGGTCGAGCTCTTCTGCCTCACTCACCTCCGGTCCGGGACCGGCCTTCACCCCGCCGATGTCGAGCAGATCCGCGCCTTGGAGCACAAGCTCTTCGGCCTTGCGCAGGAACGCGTCGAACCCGAAGTAGTCGCCCTGGTCGAAGAACGAGTCGGGCGTGCGATTCAGGATGCCCATCACGAGCGATCGAGACGTGATGTCGAAGCGGGTGTCGCCGAGATCGACCTCCACGGCGGCGAACCTAGCCTTCGTCCAAGCCGACGCCTAAGCCGTCGCCACCGCACGACGATCACGACGAGGACGAGGGCAGCGATCGCTGTCGCGGCAGGTGCACCGATCGACGCCGACGGCAGGGCATCGGTGCCGCGGGCGACGAGCCGCACCCAGCTGATCTGGAGGTGCGTGGGAACGTGCAGCACGCCCGCCGCTCGTTCACCCAACGCGCCCGCAATCGTGCCACCGACGAGGCCCCACATCATCAGCGGGCCGACGACGGGTGCGACGAGCAGGTTGGCGGGCAACGCGGCGAGAGGCAGGCCTCCGAACACGGGGATCGCTACGGGAGCCACGCCGATCTGCGCGGCCGCGGTGACGCTGAGCGGCTCCGCCAGCCACCGCGGCCCTGGGCAGCGCCTACCGATCGGCGCCGCGAGAGCGAGGATGCCCAGCGACGCGCCGACCGACAGCAGAAAGCCGATCGACCAGACGAGGAACGGGTCGAGAATCACGAGTGCAGTCGTCGCGAGCGCGATCAGCCGGAGGCCCGATGCCGGACGGCCCGACGCCTGAGCCAGCACGGCAAGTGCAGCCATCGCCGACGCCCGCAAGCACCGACGGCTCGAACCGGGTGACGGTGGCGAAGAAGCCGATCACCGCCAGGGCGCCGAGAGCGCGCCCGCGCATCCTCAGCCGGCGAAGCAACGGTGCCGCGGCGGCGAGCACAAACGCGACGTTGGATCCCGACACGGCGAGGAGGTGGGTGAGGCCAACACGCTGGAACAGCGCCGCGGTGTCGACGCCGAGCAGTCGCGTGTCACCGACGACGAACCCGAGGTACAACCCGCGTTCGGACAACGGAAGTGATCGCGCACCGCGAGCGAGGGTGCGATGCACCCAGTTCGCGGCGCGATGAAGCGGGCTGCCCGGCCCCGCTCCGTGCACGACCGCGATGGTGAGCCGGCCGACTACGTGCCGATGCGCATCGCGCTGCCGCCGCGCCTCGGGCACCGGGCGGATCACCCCCGACACCGCCAGCTGCTCGCCGGCAAGGCGGCGTCCGACCTCGAACGCGGCCACTCCCTGGGCCCACGCCTCGACATGCCGCCCGTCGAGACGCACGACGACTTTCACTCCCCCGGGCGCCGGCGCCGGATCGTCGAGCAACGTGACCCATCCCGTGAAACGGCGGGCACGAAGCGACTGCGTACCCTCCTCGGCCCGCGCCGACAGCGACGATGCGAGCAGGCCGCCGGCCAGGATCACGAGCGTCGCTCGTCGCCGACCGAGTCCGAGCAACAGGAGGGCGACGCCGATGAGCGGGTGGACCGCGAGTGCGACGACCGCGCCGAGCCCGGTCACCACGGCGAGCAGGTACACCGCCCGATCGCTCATTGGAGTCCTCCCGCGGCAGGGCGCCGGTGCGGGAGAAGTCGGGTGAACCTACTGCAGCGTCACGCTCTTGCGGTCATCTGCGCCAGTGCCGGCACCAGCGCGGGCTCCCGCAGGATCGCTTCCGCCTCGGCCAACGTCAGCGGCCGAGCGAAGTAGTACCCCTGCGCCTCGTCGCAGCCGAGGGTCGTGAGGGTCTCCATCTGCTCCGCCGTCTCGACGCCCTCCGCAGTAACGCGGTGGCCAAGGGCATGACCCAAGGCGATCATCGCGGCGACCACCGACGTGTCCTGACCCGGATGGCCGAGGTTCTTCACGAATGACTTGTCGATCTTGAGCGAGTCGAGGGGGAACTGGCGGAGGTAGGCCAACGAGCTGTATCCGGTGCCGAAGTCGTCGACGGCCACACCAACGCCGAGCATCCGCAGCTCCTCGAGTCGCAGCACGGCGGTCTCGGGATCCTTCACGAGGAAGGTCTCAGTGAGCTCGAGCACGATCTGCTGCGCTTCGACCGAGCAGTTCGTCAGCAGCTCGTCCAAGTTCTCGACGAGTCCCGGTTGGTTCAGCTGGCGCGCGGAGACGTTGATCGACAGCGAGATCGACCGATCCGGGAACTGCGCGTTCCACATCTCGAGCTGGCGCACGGCCTGGTCCATCACCCAGCCACCGATGCTGTTGATGAGACCGAGCGCCTCGGCGATGGGAATGAACTCCTCGGGCAGCACTGTCCGCTCTCCCGGCCGCTGCCACCGCACGAGGGCCTCGAAGCCGACAAGGGAGCGGGTGCCCAGGTCGACCCGAGGCTGGTACACGAGGAACAGCTCGCCGCGGGTCACCGAATGTCGCAGCGCATTCTCGAGGTCGTGACGACTCGCGACCCACGCACGCATCTCCGAGTCGAAGAGCTGGCAGCGACTCCGGCCGTCTTCCTTCGCCTGGTAGAGCGCGATGTCCGCGTCACGCAGCAGCGCGCCGGCATCGACCTCGCTCTCGCTCGCCAGCAGCGATGCCGACGCTCGCGGAGACGAAGGCCTCGAACCCGTCGAGATCGAATGGTTCGTTGAGCGTGCGAATCACGCGTTCCGCGACTTCTTCGGCCTCCGCAACGTCCGTCAGGTCCTCGCAGAGCACCACGAACTCGTCGCCGCCGAGCCTCGCAACGGTGTCGCCGACGCGGACGACCTGGCGGATGCGCTCGGCCGCCTGACGAAGCAGCACATCACCGGCTTTGTGACCGAGGCTGTCGTTCACCATCTTGAAGTGGTCGAGGTCGAGGAAGAGCACCGCCAGCGTGCCGCGCCGCCGGCCGACGAGGTCGATGGCGTGTTGGGTGCGGTCGAGGAGGAGCACGCGATTGGGGAGGTCGGTGAGCGCGTCATGGGTCGCCTGGTGCGCTAGCTCGGCTTCGGCACGCGCCGACTTCTCCCGCGCGCGGTTCGCAGCGTTGAGGAGCACGGCGAGACGGGTGACGACGATCACCGTCACCACCGCGGCAACCCCGATGACGACGACCTCGTTCATGTCGTAGCCGAGAGAGGGTCCGGTCGCCGCGAGAACGGGGGGAAGCAGCAGCGCCGCGGCGAGCAGGATCAACCGAGTCGGGTGGATGCCCGGCGCCGCGAGATGCTGGAGCGGACGGGCGACGGTCTCCGCTGACGGATGCGCCGCGGCGAGCGCGAGCATTCCGAACCCGACGACGTACCAAGGGTCGACCCACTGCGTGGTGACGTCACGGTTCACGAGGCCGACCGAGTTCTGGGCGAGGTCGGCGAAGAGCATCAGCGCGAGCGAAGTGCCGAGAAACCACAGCGACGCGCACCGGCGTCCGGGCATCAGCAGGAGCCACAGCAGCGCCGCGACGAGCACGACGTCGAGCAACGGATACGACGCGAGGACCGCGACCTGAAAGATGTCACCGTCGTCGGTGAGCCCCGTGTTCACGATGAGGAACTGCCAGATGGCGAGCCCGGCGGAGATCGCGATCGCCGCCCCGTCGATCAACCCGTCGCGCCATCCGAGCGGAGTGCGGATGATCACGAGCCACCCGACCCCCAGGGTGATGAGGGGATACGCGAGGAGATAGAGGCCGTCGGCGGGCGACACCGGGGGTCGCCCTTGGCCGAGGAGCGCGTAGACGCTCCAGATCGCGGCACCGACGACGATCACCGACGTGGCGAGAGCGAGCAGCTCCCACGGGCGGCGGGCTTGCCCGGGAGTCAGGCGCGCACGCAGCGTCAGCGCCCCTGCCGCACACGTGCCCGCCGCGACTGTCGAGATCGCGGCCGCCTGGGTTCCCGGGATGACGACGACGACGGTCGTGAGCGCGAGGGACGAGAGCGCGAACCACCAAGGCCGGGGACGCGGCAGTCGTACCACGAATCCTCATCGGCACCACGGAGAGCGCGATCCAGCGCTGGTTACCTCACGAAGCGCAGTTGGGCCGTATGGCCTAGGGGCTTGAGCACAGGGGAATCCACCACTCGCGACGTGGCGTGAGCGATGCTCCGGGACGTGATGATGACCGACCGCAACTGCCGGCCCGTCGATCGAGGAAGCCGGTCCACGCAACCAGCGCAGCGCACCGGTTGGTGGATCCCGACGACCGCCCTCGTCGCCTGGCTCTGCTGGCATCAAGTGGACGAGTGGACCGCGGCCAGTCCGTCGCGATGATCGGCGCAGCGCTCTTCATCGCGATTCTTCGGCTTGAGCGTGATCCGGGCGGCCGCGCTGCGCTGGTGGGGCGGCGCCCTGCGCGTCGGTTCGCCGCCGCGCTGACCGCAGGCCGAAACCTCTAGTCGTCGAGCTTCTCGACGACGTCCTTTGCCTTCTCCGCGCCGGTGTCGATGGGCGCGTCGTACTTGTGGCCGGTTGCGTCCTGCGTCTTGTCGGCCGCAGTGTCGATGCCCTTGTTCACCTGGTCCTTGTTGCCCGACACCATGCCCTTGAGCTTGTCCATGAAACCCATGACGACCTCCAAGCGTCGCTCCCGAAACGGGAGGACCGCGCCAGCGTGCCCCGCAGGCCGCCTGTGGGCAAGTGGGGAAGTCGGACTCAGTACACCCAGACCGAGATGCCCCTGGGCATCAGGTTCGTCGCCCAGATGTGGTCCATCGCGGCAACCGACACTCGCGTGCAGCCGTGCGAGGCGGGCTGGGCCGGCACCGACGTCGCCCCGTGCACGGCGATCCCGGTGTTCGTGAAGTACTTCGGCCTCCACAGGCGCCCGAGGTCGGAGATCCGCCAGCCGTTCGGAAGCTCTCTGATGATCGAGAAACGACCCTCGGGCGTCACGGCGCTGCCAGTGGCGATGCGGCCACCTTCGACGCGTTCGCGGAACGGCACGTTCGAACCGGTCGACGCGTTGAACACCGCGACAGTGCGTCCGTCGCGCACGATGAAGAGGATCTGACGGGGCTTGTCGATCTCGACGACGTTGCCCGCGGTGGTCCGTGCACGCGGTGGAGCTGCGATGTTGATGGCGTCAACCGTGGCCTGATCCGCCACGCCGCTGCGGGGCATGCCGTTGTACTTCTGGAACGCCATCACGGCTTGGGCCATCAGGGCTCCCGCACGGCCGTCGATCGGACCCATCCAGTACCCGAGCGCGGTGAGCTTCTCTTGGACCGCTCGCACGTGTGCGCCTTCTTCACCCGGGAGCGCAGCGACGAGGCCATCGGCAGTCGCGAGCCAGTACCCCGTGCCGCCCGGCGCGGCCGCGATGCCCGCGGTGTGATGTCCGGCGGGCAGCGGCGCGGGCACGAGGTTCGCTGCGTCGCCGAACGCGTAGACCGCGCCTTCCAGGCTCGCGACCCAGTAGCCGCCGCCCGATGGAGTCACCGCGCCACCGACGACCTTGCCGGCGGGAGCGATGGCGAACGCGCGAAGGGAGCCGACGCCCGGCGCGCCACCGAAGGGATGCACGCCGCCGCGATCGTCGAGGATCCAGTACCCGTCTCCCTGAGGGCGAGCGACGAGGTCGACTGCGCGGGCCGAGACTCCGACGCCCGGGAGCGAGCCGAGGTACGGCGCCGTGCCGAACGTGAAGACGCCGCCCTCCGCCGTCAGCATCCAGTAACCGCCGCCATCAGGAGTCGCCGTCAGCGCGACGACGGGCTTCGGCACCGGCCCACCGGCGAGAGAACCTTGGAACACGGCATTGCCGAACGACAGCACCGCACCGTCCGCGCCCGCCAGCCAGTAGCCAGCGCCATCGGGTGTGGGCGCGATGTCGACGATCGGGGCGGCGAGCGCGGTTCCTGCCGCGGCACCGAGGAACCGCGCCGAGCCGAACGTGAACACGCCGCCGTCGCCCGACGCCAGCCAGTAGCCCGCACCACTCGGATCGGAGGCGATGGCCACCGCGGGGTGGGCCACAACACCGGGTGAGCCGAGCGTCGCCGCAGAACCTCCGACTGTCGACTCCGCCGCATGAGCAACGGTCGTCGTCGCGGCGATGAGCGCGGCGCAAACGGCCACCAGCACCATCGCACGCGCCGCCCGCTTGAACACGGCGCTCAGGCTAGAGGAAGGAGTCGACATCCTGGCCAGCGGCAGTCCGTAGACCTCCGGTCTACCGTTCTCCCGTGGCCACCCCGCTTCCGGCCGGCTTCCGCGCGCACGTGGCGAACGTCGGCATCAAGGATGAGACCGACGACTTCGTCATCATCGTCGCGGACCGCCGGTGCAGCGCCGCCGCGGTGTTCACGAGGAGTCGATTCGCAGGGCCAAGCGTCGTTCTCAGCCGCGCAAGTGTCGCCGACGGCGCACTGCAGGCCTACGTCGTGGTGTCGAAGAACGCGAACGTCGCCACGGGGACGCAGGGCATGGAAGACGCGCGTGAGGTGGTCCGGGGTGTCGCCCAGGCGTACGACCTCGGCGAGAACGACGTGCTCATCGCCTCCACCGGTGTCATCGGGCGTCGCTACCCAATGGACCGGGTGCGAGTGCACCTCGCGTCGCTCGATCCACCGCCTCCGCTGACCGAGGTCGAGCCCGCGGCCCTCGGCATCATGACCACGGACACATTTGCAAAGGTCTCGTCGACGATGGTGGACGACGTGACGATCGTCGGCTTCGCCAAGGGCGTCGGGATGATCGAGCCCGACATGGCGACGTTGATCGCATTGTTCATGACCGACGCCGCCGTGGACTCGCCGGATCTCGACGCGATGTTCCGGCGGGTCATCAATCGCACGCTGAATGCGGTGAGCGTCGACACCGACACCTCCACGAGCGACACCGCTGCAGTCATGGCGAGCGGAGCCGCGGGACCAGTCGACCTCGCTCGGCTCGAAGTCGGGTTGCACGAGGTGGCGCTCGCGCTCACCCGCATGATCGCCCGCGATGGTGAGGGCGCGACGAAGCTGCTCGTCGTGACGGTCGACGGCGGGCGCAACGACGCGCAAGCGAAGCGAGTCGCGAAAGCAATCGTGAACTCGCCGCTCGTGAAGACGGCGGTCCACGGAGCCGATCCGAATTGGGGTCGCGTCGCGATGGCGGTCGGAAAGTGCAGCGACGACATCGACATCGATCAGGACCGGGTCGTGATCCGGTTCGGCGAGCAACAGCTCTACCCCGGAGCGACCGAGGAGTCCGACCTCGTCGAGCTCACGAAGTACCTCGCCGGCGACGAGGTGCTCATCCACGTGACCCTCGGCATCGGCGACGGGCGCGTTCACCGTCTACGGCTGCGACCTCAGCGACGGCTACGTGCGCATCAACGCCGACTACACGACCTAGCTCTCCTCGTCGCCGCCGTCCGCTTCGCTTCCGCCGGCTCCTGCTCGCTTCGCTCGACAATCGCTGCTTCGCGCACCCGGCGGCGCACTGCGCCGCCATTCTCCTCGTCGCCGTCCCCGCCGGCTCCTGCTCGCTTCGCTCGACAATCCTGCTCGCTGCACCCGGCGGCGCACTGCGCCTCGCTCGACAATCGGTACTCGCACCCGGCGGCGCACTGCGCCGCCATTCATTCCTCGTCGCCTGGGCTCCGCTTGCTTCGCCCGGCTCCTGCTCGCTTCGCTCGACAATCGGTGCTTCGCGCACCCGGCGGCGCACTGCTCCGCCATCCATTCCTCTCAATCGAACAATTCGGCGACGTCGCCGAAGAAGTCGCCGACCTCGTCGACGAAGGGGATGTCCTGGAGGAAGTCGAGCGAGATGTTCTCGAGGAACCAGGAGACCGGCGCGCGCTCGACGACCCATGTGAGCGCGCTGGCCGCCCAGCCCGGGAGCGTGTCTCGGTTCTCGGCGTCCTCGATCGCACGGATAGTCCCGGCTCTCACCGCGTCCTGGACGGTCTCGGAGTCCCAGTCGATGACGCCCGCGCCGGAATCCGGATCGAGACTGAGGACGAGCTCCTCCCGACCCACCCCGAGCTCGCAGGCGGCGCCGTTGAGTCCGCCCAGGGCGATGCGCTGGATGGCGCCATCGATGCCGTCACCGTCGAACGGCGACGCCGGTGCCGTGCACGGATCGACCAGCTCGGCCCGACCGAAGTCGGCCGCTCCTGCGGCCACCTCTGTGCCGATCAATCCAATCGACACCGCTCCGAGAGCCAGCGAGCGCCAACAGCGCCCCTCGACGTTGCGCTTCGCCGGTGCTCTCGCTCGGCGACACGCGAACCATCCGGGAATCAACGCGAGCGCGCCGAGCGCGGCCGCGATGAAGAACGAGGATCGGAACGCGCGCGTGAGCGTGTCGCTGATCGCCGCGGTGAGGTCGGTCTGCACCTGGGCCAGCTCCGGCTTGCTCTCTACGTCGCGCTTCGCGAAGGCCTCGTCGAGGTTCGGGACCTCGCCGTCCGCCGCGTCGAGCATCACGTTGCGGATCTCCCACGCGAGCGGGATCTTCTCGCGCACGGAAAGGTTCGCGTCGAGCACGACGGCCGTGCCCGACAACGTCGCATCGGTCAGCCGCGCCTTCGAGGTTCGCCGCCAGCGTGGGGGCGATCGCGACGAGACCGAGCACCAGACCGAGATGGCGCGCCCCGATCGACAGGTTGGCGGCCGGGCCGTCCGTTGTCGCCGCCGGAGTCGCCAGCGGCCCCAACACGTCGGTTGCGAATCCAAGTCCCGCGCCGAAGACGGCGAGCGCGGCGGCGAGGTAGGCGGGGCTCGAGTCGGGTAGGAGCGCGAGCGCGACGAGCCCCGCCGCGATGAGGCCCACGCCCGCGACCAGCCGAGTCCGGGCGCCGGCCCATCCTGCGCCCCGGCGGGCGAGAAGCGCGGCAACGGGGAGGGCGCTGACCACGAGGGCACCGGTGAGAGGCTCGTAGCGCCACACCTCCACGACGAGCAGCACGCCGAGGAAGAGCGCACCCACCGACGCCGCACCGACGAGCGCGAGAGCGAGATCGGCCGCGACCACACGGCCCGTCACCCGCGTGTCCGGCGTCGTGACGACGGGCTCGACTCGAGGTGGACGAATGGCGACGATCAGTGCCAGCGCGGCGACCGGCGCCTGCACCAAGAAGATCGCCCGCCAGTCGAGCAGCTGGGTCAGCAGGCCCCCGAGTGCAGGACCGATGACCGCGCCGGCGATCCCGGCCGCGGCCCAGAGGCGCATGCCCGCCGCCCGCGAACCGCGCAGCGCGCTGAGCACCGGCAACGACGCACCGAGGAGCATGGCGGCACCGGCGCCTTGCACGCAGCCGCGCCAACAGGAGCGACGGACGCGCTCCCGGCCAGCCCGGCCCCCAGCGACGCAGCCGAGAACAGAGCAAGGCCGAATCCCACCAGCAGCGTGGGGGTGAACCTTGCGAGCGAGTGGTGCCAGGAGCAGAGCGCCCACACCGACGACGAGCGCGTAGGCCGTGATCACCCACGACACACCGACGATCGTGGTGTCGAGCTCGGTGTAGATCTCGGGGAGGGCAAGGACGACGATCGACGCGTCGGCGAACGCCAGCGCGACCGCAACGACGAGCGCGAGCCGTCGAGACGCCGCGCCAGCCCGCGGGCCGAGGAGGCGCGGGAGGAGCAGGTGGAGGTGGTTGCGGGGCCGGCCACGCCAGGGCCACGGAACCGCCGCGATCGTGGCCTTCCATCGCTCAGAAGGCTAGCGACGGGGGGAATCGTCCCCCCGTCAGGTCACGCGGTTCGGGTCAGCGCCAGTCGGAGGTCGCCGCGCCGAGCAGCGCCGAGGCGAGGACGCCGAGGGGCAGCGCGCCCCAGTAGCTGACGTTCGCCCCGATGTTGCCGAGGAACAGCATCAGCATCCACGTCGCTGGCAAGGTCGCGATGAAGAACGCGATCACCAGCATCAACAGGCCCTTGATCATGGGTTTCCTCCCCCACTTCCCGACGCGGGAACGTTGCCCAGTTTCGCATCTGGCCCGCCGCAACTCGGGGATGGGCGACGTACGCTCGCGCCACGCCAGGCCCGCGAGGGGGAACAGATGTCACGCCTGTCTGCTTCGTACGACTCAGGAGGAGCGGGAGCCCCGCTCCTGGGAGACACCATCGGTGCCGCACTCGCTCGGGTCGCGGCTGCACGGCCCGACGCCGACGCCCTCGTGTCACGGCACCAAGGCATCCGCCTCACCTACGGGGAGCTCGTCGAGGCCGTGGATGCCGTGGCGCGCGGCCTGCTGGCGGTCGGCATCGAGAAGGGTGATCGGGTCGGCATCTGGGCGCCCACCTGCGCAGAGTGGACGCTGCTGCAGTTCGCGTGCCGCGCGTGTCGGCGCGATCCTCGTCAACGTCAACCCGGCGTACCGGCCGGGCGAGCTCGCCTACGCGCTGAGACAGTCGGGCGTTCGGCTGCTCGTGACTGCTCGCTCCTTCAAGACGTCCGACTACCTCGAGATGCTCTCGTCGGTGCGCGCCGACCTTCCCCGGCTCGAGATGGCCGTGACGATCGACGGGGAGGCGGCGGGGGGACAGCGCGACCTCGTCTGGTCCGCGCTGCTCGAGCTCGGATCCGGAATCGACCCCTCACAGGTCGGTCACCGGGAGGCGCAGCTCGACGCCGACGACCCCATCAACATCCAGTACACGAGTGGTACGACGGGCAACCCGAAGGGCGCGACGCTCACCCACCACAACATCCTGAACAACGGTCACTCTCTCGCGCAGGTCATGCGCTACACGGCCGCGGACCGCGTGTGCATCCCCGTTCCGCTCTACCACTGCTTCGGCATGGGGGTCGGCAACCTCGGCTGCGTCACCTCCGGCGCCGCCATGGTGTACCCCGCGGCCAGCTTCGAACCGCTCGCGACGCTCGAGGCGATCGCCGAGGAGCGCTGCACGAGCGTGTACGGCGTGCCGACGATGTTCATCGGCATGCTCGAGCACCCTCGGTTCGGCGAGTTCGACCTCTCTTCGTTCCGGACGGGCATCATGGCGGGCGCCCCGTGCCCGGTCGAGGTGATGAAGCGAGTCGTCGACGAGATGCACGCCCGAGAGATCTGCATCGGGTACGGCATGACCGAGACGGCACCCGTCTCGTTCCTCACCCGACCCGACGACGACATCGAACGGCGGCGTCAGCACCGTGGGGACGCTGCTGCCGAACGTCGAGGGGAAGGTCGTCGACCCCTTCAGCGGGAAGACCGTCCCCGTTGGCGAGACCGGCGAGGTGTGCACGCGTGGCTACCTCGTGATGCGGGGGTACTGGGACAACCCCGAGGCGACAAGTGAGGCGATCGACGAGGCGGGCTGGATGCACACCGGCGACCTCGGCGTCATGGACAGCGACGGCTACCTCAACATCGTCGGGCGCATCAAGGACATGGTGATTCGAGGCGGCGAGAACCTGTACCCACGCGAGATCGAGGAGCTGCTGTTCCAACATCCCGCGGTCGCGAGCGCGCAGGTGATCGGCGTGCCCGACGAACGCATGGGCGAGGAGCTCATGGCGTGGGTCGTGGTGCGCGAGGGCGCGGAGGTAACTGAAGACGAGCTGCGAGAGTTCTGTCGCGGCCGCGTCGCACACTTCAAGGTGCCCCGCTACTTCAAGTTCACGACCGACTTCCCGATGACGGTGACCGGGAAGATCCAGAAGTTCAAGATGCGCGAGATGGCGATCGAGGAGCTGGGCCTCGAGGCAGCTGCTTCGATCACCACCGCCTGAGCGGGGAGCAGATGGCCAACGACCTCAACGCGTGGTCCGGATTGCTCGTCGCCAACCGCGGCGAGATCGCGGTGCGGATCATCCGAGCAGCGTCCGAGCTCGGCGTCCGGGCCGTCGCGGTCTACTCGGAGGACGACGCCGACGCACTGCACGTCACGCGGGCTGATGAGGCCGTCGCCCTTCGAGGCCGCGGCCCCGCCGCGTACCTCGATGCGGAGCAGATCCTCGACGTCGCGGTCGCAACCGGGTGCTCTGCGCTGCACCCCGGCTACGGGTTCCTGAGCGAGCAGGCCGAGTTCGCCGTCTCCTGTGCGGCGCGGGGCATCGTCTTCGTCGGGCCGTCTCCGAGCACTCTCGCCGCCCTCGGCGACAAGGCGCGAGCCCGATCCATCGCCCAGCAGTGCGGCGTCTCGGTGGTGCTCGGCACGGGAGAGGCCACCGCAGACGAGGCGATCGCCTTTCTCGACGACCTCGGTGAGGGCGGCGCCATGATGATCAAGGCGATCGCGGGTGGCGGAGGACGAGGCATGCGTGTCGTCCGCTCACGCGACGACGCCGAGGCTGCCCACGAGCGATGCCGTTCGGAGGCAACCGCCGCGTTCGGCGACGGCCGGGTGTATGTCGAGCAGCTCGTCGACGACGTGCGCCACATCGAGGTGCAGGTGCTCGGCGACCACACCGGTGCTGTCGTCCACCTCGGTGAGCGGGACTGCAGCATCCAGCGCCGCCACCAGAAGCTCATCGAGATGGCGCCCGCTCCAGCGCTCGCGAACGAGGTCCGCGACGCAATCACCCGCGACGCACTGCGGATCGCGAGCGAGGTCGGCTTCGAGAACGCGGGCACGATGGAGTTCCTCGTCCGACGCGACAGCGCGGCCGAGGGCCCCACCCACTGGTTCATCGAGGCGAACGCCCGTCTTCAGGTCGAGCACACGGTCACCGAGGAGGTGATGGGCGTCGATCTGGTGCAGGCCCAGCTGCGCCTGGCCGCCGGTGCGACGCTCGCGCGACCTCGGCCTGGACGACCGCCGCCGGTTGCCGCGAGGCTTCGCCGTCCAGGCGCGCGTGAACCTCGAGACCGTCGCCGCCGACGGCACCGTGCGACCGACCGGCGGGGTCATCCGGGTGTTCGAAGCCCCGACCGGGCCGGGCGTGCGCACTGACACGTTCGCGTCGACCGGCTACCAGACGAACCCGAGCTTCGACTCGTTGCTCGCCAAGGTGATCGGTCACGCGCCGTCGTCGGATCCGTCCCATGCGATCGAGCGGACGGCGCGTGCGCTCGGCGAGCTGCGCATCGACGGTGTCGAGACGAACATGCCCTTCTTGCTCGCCGTCCTCGCCGAGCCCGAAGTTCGGGCCGGGCGGACGACGACGGACTTCGTCGATCGGAACGTCAGCTGAGCTCGCGGCAACTGCGACACGCAGGACGCAGAGCGATGAGCCAGTCAGTGCCCGGCGCGCCGGAGCCACCGTGGACGCCAGCGACCCGCTTGCCGTGCTTCACCACGGCAAGGCTTCCGCGTGTCTCGTCGAGAGATGGCCGCGGTCGCAGACGTCGACTCCGCGGTCGTGGCTCCGATCCAGGGGACGGTCGTGAGCATCGAGGTCGGTCCCGGCGACGAGGTGCACCGCGGTCAGCCGCTTCTCGTGATGGAAGCGATGAAGATGGAGCACCTCATCGAGTCGACGATGAGCGGCGTCGTGCGGGCGGTCGCCGTTTCAGTCGGCGACACGGTGTTCGAGGGACATCCCCTGGTCGTCGTGGACGCGGACGACATCGACCGCGGAGCAACGACCGTCGAGGAGGCGGTGGATCTCGACCGGATCCGCCCCGACCTCGCCGAGGCCCTGCAGCGTCAGGGCATGACCCGCGACGAGGTGCGTCCCGAGGCAGTCGCACGCCGCCGCGCGACCGATCAGCGCACGACGCGCGAGAACGTCGAGGATCTCTGCGATCCCGGCTCGTTCGTCGAGTGGGGCTCTCTCGTGATCGCCGCGCAACGGCGCCGGCGCACGATGGAAGACCTCATCGCGCGCACCCCGGCCGACGGGCTCGTCGCGGGCATCGGCCGCGTGAACGGCGACCTGTTCGGCGACGACGCGGTCGCGGTGCATGGTGATGTCGTACGACTACACCGTCCTCGCCGGCACCCAGGGTCTCCAGAACCATCGCAAGAAGGACCGGATGTTCGAGCTCGCCGAGCGCCTGCGGCTGCCCGGTCGTCGTCTTCACCGAAGGCGGTGGAGGCCGTCCGGGCGACACCGACGGCACCGGTCTCGCCGGGCTCGACTGCATGGCGTTCAACCTGTTCGGCAGCCTCAGCGGGCTCGTACCTCTCGTCGCGATCAACTCCGGCCGGTGCTTCGCGGGCAACGCCTCGCTGCTCGGCTGCGCGGACGTCGTCATCGCCACGGAGGACTCGAGCATCGGGATGGGCGGTCCCGCGATGATCGAAGGCGGCGGCCTCGGCGTGTTCCATCCCGACGAGGTCGGGCCGATGTCGGTGCAGGTGCCGAACGGCGTCGTCGACATCGCCGTCGCCGACGAGGCCGAAGCGGTGCGCGGTCGCGAAGCAGTACCTCTCCTACTTCCAGGGACCGGTCGCCGAGTGGGACTGCGCGGATCAGCGATTGCTCCGGTCGGCGATCCCCGAGAACCGGCTGCGCGTCTACGACATCCGATCGGTGATCGAGACGATGGCCGACACCGGTTCGGTGCTCGAGCTGCGCCGCGACTTCGGCAACGGCATGGTCACCGCGCTCATCCGCATCGAGGGACGCCCGCTCGGCCTGATCGCGAACAACCCGATGCATCTCGCCGGCGCGATCACGAGCGACGGGGCCGACAAGGCGGCGCGGTTCATGCAGCTCTGCGACGCGTTCGACCTGCCGATCCTGTTCCTCTGCGACACGCCCGGGATGATGGTCGGACCCGAAGTCGAGAAGACCGCGCTCGTGCGCCACTGCAGCCGGATGTTCGTCATCGGCGCGAGCGTCACCGTCCCGTTCTTCACGATCGTGCTGCGGAAGGGGTACGGCCTCGGCGCGCAGGCGATGGCGGGCGCGAGCTTCCACGCGCCGATCTTCACCGTGGCGTGGCCGACGGGTGAGTTCGGAGGCATGGGCCTCGAGGGGGCGGTGAAGCTCGGCTACCGCAAGGAGCTCGCGGCCATCGAGGATCCGGCCGAGCGCACTCAGGTGTTCGAGGAGATGGTCGCCCGGATGTACGACCACGGGAAGGCGATCAACGCGGCCACCCACTTCGAGATCGACGACGTGATCGACCCGTTCGACAGCCGCCGCCGTGTGATCGAGGCGCTGCGGGCCGCCCCCCTCCCCCTGCCCGGACAGGAAAAAAGCGGCCCTGCGTTGATACCTGGTGACCTACCGCTATAGTGGCGATATCTACCGATATATCGCAATACAGCGATAGAAGGAGTTGAGGTCATCATGGAAGGACACAGAAGCTGGAACCGGCGGGCCGTGGACGTTCGACGTCGCCGATCCGGCCGGGCGGTGGCCGCCGCCGCCGGGGCGACATCCGCAACGCCGTGCTTGCGCTGCTCGAAGAGGCGCCGGCGCACGGCTACGAGCTGATCCAGCGGCTCGAGGAGAAGACGCCAGGGTGCATGGCGGCCGAGCGCGGGGTCGATCTACCCCACCCTCCAGCTGCTCGAGGACGAGGGTCTGGTGCGCTCGGACGGAGCGCGATGGCAAACGGGTCTACGAGCTCACCGACGCAGGGACACACTGCGACGACCGAACGGCTGGCCGAAGCCGGCGGTCCTCCGTGGGCCGCTGGTAGCGGCCGGAGGGCCGGGTCGCCGCTACAAGGAGTTCGGCGATGCGCTGCGCCAGCTGCACCTCGCTGCGAAGCAGGTCGCAATGACCGGAGACCCGGATCAGATCGCCAAGGTCTCCGAGATCATCACCGACGCCCGCAAGAAGATCTACACGCTGCTGGCCGACGCCTGATCGCAGGCGACGGGCTCAGACAGCGGCCTTCGCCTCGAGCTTGGCGTCGCCTCGCACCCACTCGACCTCGACGGTCTCGCCTGAGGGCAGCACGCGCATCAGCGACTCGAGCTCGGCCCGTGTGACGACTGGAGCGCCGGCGACGGCGATCACGATGTCGCCCGCGGTCAGTCCGACGCGTTGCGCGAGCGAGTCGCCCATCGCGCTCACCACCTCGAGCCCGAAGTCCGTGTCCCTGAACACGCAGCCGAAATTGCCCCACCGGCGCATGTGGCGGCTGCCGTGCACGCCCCGCTCGAGGTACAGCGCGAGGTCGGCGACGATGTGGCGCCAGCCGACCTCGAGCGCGTCCGCGGCGAACGTCCACATCGCGCCGAAGCCCGACTGCACGATCGTCACCTTCGTGCCCGATCCCTCGTGCTCGAGCGTGATCACGATCTCGGTGCCGGCGCACGGCTCGGTCACTTTGCGCACGTGGAGCTGCTGGCCCGGATCGACGTGCAGCGCCTCGCCGAGGCCTTCGAACGAAGGCAGCCGCCAGAGGTCGCCCTTGCGATCGGAGAGGCGTTCCCAAACGACGCTCAGTCGGGGCGCTGACGACGAACGTGGCTTCGAATCCGTCTTCCATCACAAGCCCTCCGTGGGGTCGGGGTACGTCGCGAGCGCGACGCGAAACGGCGTTCCGGACCGAGATCCGTGCTTCTTGAGCAATGGTCCGAGGAGCGCGAGGTACTCGGTCATGAACGCGCTCGCGCGCCGCCGCGTCGGCGAAGCGCACGTCCGCTTCTACCGACGCGCTGTCGATCTGCTCGCCGTCGAACGCGGCGCGATCGAGCAGCGCGCTGGCGTCGCGCTGGAGCTGCTCCCCCATCGCGACGAGATGATCGAGCGACACCTGGTCGCGCGAGTGCCCGGTTGCGCTCGGGGCCGCTCCAGGCAAGTCGGGGCGACACGGTGAACGAATGCGCGACGGCGCGGTACAGCTGCTCGACGAAGTTGCCCTTCCGCCGCTCCCCGGACCGCTCGACCAAACGCGCTCGCTCGAGCTCCTTCAGGTGGTAGTTCACGAGCTGGCGGGACTGGCGGATCGAACGAGCCACACCGGCCGCCGAGTCCGGCTGCCGCAGACGCGCCCAGGACGGCGAGACGCACCGGGTGCGTGAGCGCCTGCACCTCGTCGAGGTCCTCCACGATCCGGACTCTTGGCGTCGCCGACGACACGAGAGGACTATAAGACAGGAATTACTGTCTAGACAAGGTTTACTTTCTATGTCAGGCGCCCTCGGGACGATCGCCGAGGAGATAGCGAGGGCCGGCGCCAAGGCCGGCGGCTCGATCGGAGGGGTTGTACAACGCGCACGCTCGGAGCGAGAGGCACCCGCACCCGATGCAGTCGGACAGCTGGTCACGGAGTCGCTCGAGGGTGGCGATGCGCTCGTCGAGCATCGGCCGCCACCCGCGCGACAGTCGGGCCCAGTCCTGTTTCGTGGGGGTGCGCCCCTGGGGCAGCGACGCGAGCATCTCGGTGATCTGCTCCAGATCGAGACCAACGGATTGCGCGACGCGGACGAACGCCACGCGTCGAAGCACCTCACGGGGATACCGACGCTGCCCGCCCGCCGTGCGCTCGGAGTGCAACAGCCCTTCGCGCTCGTAGAAGCGCAACGCAGAGGTCGAAAGGCCTGTGCGAGCGGCGACCTCACCGATGGTGAGCAGCTCGTCGACCATCGACTGATCGTACTCGAGGTCTCTCTTGACTTGAAGTGAACTTCAACTTGTACGGTCTTGTCATGGACTCCACCTGGGATGACCTGTCCGATGTCCAGCTCGTCGCCGCCGCAGCCGACGTCGTTCGACACCCTCGGGTGGATCCGGCGGACTCGTTCGTGCTCCATGCCCCGCTCGAGCTGGCGGCCCGCGCCGCGCTCCTCCCCTACGTAGCTCCCGTTGCACGTGCTGAGGCGCGACGCCAGATCATCGTCGTCGCCGATGCGTACGAGCGGTTCGGTCCCGCCGTGTCACCGCCCCGCGAGCTGGCGCTCGGACTCCCTGGAGGAGGCCACCGTCATGTTCGTCGCGGCGCTCCGCGCCGGCGAGCTGGACGACGTCGATGCCGCTGCCGCATGGATCGGGCGCCACGCCACCTCGGCCGACCTCGCCCGGCTCCTCACCGCCGAGATCGCACCGAGCCTCGCCGCGGCGGCACACGGATCGATCTTCCTCGCTCAGATGCCACGCGTCGCTCCGCGCGGCGAGCTCACCGGCGAGCTGCTCCGCCCCCTCGCTCGCGAGCTCGGCCGCCAGCCGGGATGGCGGTTGACGTGGTTCGAGCATGCGGAGCGCTCGACCCGGGGGAGCTGCCAGCCGGAGGCGCTCCTCGAAGCGCTCGCCGCGACGCCGCGACTCGGCGTCCCCGGCTCCTCGTTCATCTATCCGCTCATGTCGCAGGTCGAACGCCGCGGCGTCGCGGCCGAGCTGCTCGCTGCACCGACACGCAGGCGGTCGACTTCGATGCCGGCGCACGCGTGATCCTGCGAGCGGCCGCGTGGTCGATGCTGCAGGAGCCCGCCGACCACGCTCCGTACGGCTGGAGCCACTGCCTGACGATGCCGCAGGCGGTGCTGTCGATCGCGTCTGGTGCGCCACCCGTCCGACGCGCTGGCGATCGCGGCGACCTACGTCGTCGGGTTTCGGGCTGCGCTCGCGGCCGAACCGCTCGACCCGTCGTGGTCTCCCCCGGCTCCCGACATCGATCTGTCGCCGCGCCCTCGCTGAGGACCCGGACGCGGCCGCCGGCGCGGTGTGGCACGCGCCGCGAGCGACGTACGGCGAGATCAGCGACCGAGCTCGCGACCCGTGCCGCGGTCCATCACGACGCGCATCTCGCGAAGTACACCCTCGCCTGCCTCGACGCCGCTGCGTGGGACGCGTCGTACGCCCACCTCTACCTCGCCGCGGCGCACGCGTCTGCACGGTGTGTGGGTCGGGCTCGACGCGGCTACACGTGTGACTGCCGGCGTACCTGCTTGACCGACGCGGTGATGAGCTTCTGCAGCACCTTCTGATCGACGTCTTCGAGCCGCTTGATGTAGAGGCACGACTTGCCGGTGGAGTGCTTGCCGAGCTTCGACATCAGCTCGGTGTGCTCGTCGAACCCGTAGAGCAAGTACACGGTGAGGTTCTGCTTCCGTGGCGAGAAGCCCACCGAGCGGCGCATCGCCCTCACGGCCGCTCGCGTACTTGTAGTGGTAGGTGCCGAAGCCGACGATCGCGTCGCCCCACAGCACGGGCTTCTCGCCGGTGGCCCCCTCCATCATCTTGCAGAGGGTCTGGGCGTCCTTCCGCTTGACGGGATCGTCGATTGCGGCGAGGAACTTGCTCACGCTCGCGCGGCTCGGCTTCGTCTTGTTGTCGGCCACGGCAGCGAGGCTAGCGATCGCGCCCCATCCGCCGGGCTCGACCGACCGCGCGATCTCGACCATCGTCGTCGCGGTCGAGGTCCGACTCCAGGCGGTACTCCTTGTCACCGTCGACCCAGAGCAGCACGGTGTCCGCGGCGAGCCGCCGGTGCGGTGTCTCCAAGACGTGGGTGCCTTCGACGATGAGCGCTTCGTCTCCGACGCCCGCGATCGACTCGGCCGGCTCGCCGGCATCGACCAGCTTCTTGACGAACATCGCCGGTTCGAAGTCAGGAGTCGCGGATCCACAGCGTGGTTGAGCCCTCTGGCCAGGCGAGGATGACGCCGCCCTCCGGCGGGACGAAGACCGCTTCCGGCGGCCCGAGCGCCTCGCACGACCGGAAGCGCCTCGCCCAACGCCTCCTCGGCCTCCTCGACGCTCGCGGGCGTCAGCGCGCTGCTGATCGTGGGCAGCCCACTCGGGTCGTTCGTGCCGTCGGGAACCCGCTCGATGCGCGTGCTGCCGATTCCCAGCCAGCGGGCGACGGCTTCGCGCGCCGGCGCCACCGCCAGCGTGGCGACGAGAGCGACGACGAGCACCGCGGCCGCGACCGCGAGGCGCCGCGGCCAGTGCGAGGGCCGGCGCGATCCGTCGTGGACCGCGCCTCGGAGCTGACAACGAGATGCTCGCCGACGCTCGTGAGGATCGGCCTCGAGGCGCGCGTCGGAGAAGGTTTCAGCCATGGGGCACCCCCTCGAGCTCGAGGGCGCTGCGCAGCCTGCCCATCGCGCGCGAGAGGCGCGACTTCACCGTGCCCGGTGGACAGTCGAGTGTCTCGGCCATCTCGGACTCCGAGAGCTGCTCGAAGTACCGCAGCGCGACGACGAGCCGATCATCTCGATCGAGGCGGTTGAGAGCCTCGATCACCCGGCGGCGCTCCGCGTCGGCTGACGGCGATGTCCTCGGGCGTCGCGACCTCACGGCGGGCATCCGCGGACGCGGCCCGCACGTCGAGCTGGGCCCGGCGTCCGCGCGCACGCCGGTCGTTGCGGGCCAGGTTCGCGACGATCCTCAGGAACCAGGGGCGGAACGGCCGAGCCGGGTCGAACGTGTCCATCGACTTCCACGCTCGCTCTGTCGCCTGCTGCACCACGTCGTCGGCTCCATCTGGTGACCCGAGCACGACGGTCGCGACTCGGAGCGCGCCGGCGCGGT
Source organism: uncultured Acidimicrobiales bacterium (assembly GCA_963759645.1). GTDB lineage: Bacteria > Actinomycetota > Acidimicrobiia > Acidimicrobiales > DATKAS01 > DATKAS01. Next base: position 149,810 of record CAVXAI010000013.1, read on the forward strand.
GGCGAGCCACGAGGTCGCCGTACGCCTCAGCGTCACCATCGCTGGGCGCGCCGAACGATTCGCTCTTCCAGGTCGTCGATCCGTTCGTCCTACTCCACCCGTCCTTGCTTCGGAAGTCGCATCTGAATTCAGTCGCCGAGGAGGTAGCTCACCAGCGCCTCGACCTCGGCATCGGAGAGGTTCAGGGTCGGCATGTTCGCCGTCGGCCCGTTCGGCCGGAACGCGGGCGAGATGAACGCGTTGGGCACCCGGATCGACTCCGTGAGGTACTCCTCCGCGCTCATCCCCGGGCCGGCGATCGCCCGCGAACGAGGCCGCGTCCGAGAGGTTGGGGAACTCCAGGAACAGCGCCTGGCTGTCGGGGCCGGTGTGACACGTCGCGCAGCCCTTCGCTTGGAACAGCGCCGCGCCGTCGAGCGCCGCTCTGGATGCCGGCGCCGACGGAGGTGTCGAGACCGTGTCCCATCCGATGAACGCCGCGGCCGACGAGGGTGACCGCGCCGATCGCGGCGGCGACGCCCGTCTTCGTCACTGGCTCGCCGATTCCTTCCGCCGGCGACTCGACGACCGCGTCGGCGATCGCGACTCCCGCGAGCACGATCGCGGCGACGGGCAGGAGGGCTCGAGCCGCGGACGGCCAGCGGTACGACGACGATGACTCGACGGCGACCGGAGTCTCCAGAGAGGCGGACGCTCCGACGTCGATGACACCGAGCGACTGCGCCGCGAACCAACCCTGGCGGATCTCCCACGTCGACGGGCCCGCCTCGAAGACCACAGTCGCGACGTAGTGGCCCGTCGCTGCCGTCCTGCCGCGCGTCGAAGACCGCGATGGCACCCGACGGTCCAGTGATCGCGACCGCCACGTCTTCGAGGTCGACCGGCGTCACGCCGTGCTGGCGGATCGTGAACCCCACCTCGGTCTCCTGGCCCGCCACGGGCGGGTCCATCGGATCGAGCGTGCTCACCGCCCACCCGCCGGCAGAGCGCGGAGGGCGACAGGATCGCCAGCAGGGCGACGACGAGACCGAGACCGACCAGAAGCTTCCTCATGCCCTCACCTACACCGGAGCGCTCGGTTCGGTTCCGCCGAGTGCCAGGATCCGCCGGTGGATGAGGCCGCCGTGAATGACCATGAGCTCGTCGATCGAAGAACGATCGCTCGGCGGAAAGCCCGACTCTGCAAGATCGTGCTTGCGCTCCCCGACACCACCGTGACGGGCGACCAGCACCTGAGCCTCTTCTACAAGGCCAAGAGGTTCGGCTACTACCTCGATGACCACCATGGCGACGGCGTGGTCGCGGCTGTCCTGCAAGGCGGAGCCGGGCGTGAACCAGGCCTTGGTGAGGGCAGATCCGGTCCGGTTCTTCATCCCCGCCTATGTGGGACCGAAGGGCTGGCTGGGATTGCGCCTCGACCTCGCCGACATCGACTGGGGGGAGGTCGAGGCGTTCGTGCACGACGCCTACAGGCTCACTGCTCCTCGAGGGCGGGGGGATCGCCGAAGAAGCCCGTGATGCGCCGCAGGCGTCCATCGTCCGCGAGCTCGCCGACGTCGTACCCGGCGATGGCGACTGCGCCATCGGGGCCGACGAGCTCCCAGCCGAACCGCACGAACTCGTGGTGCGCGTCGATGCCGGTCGTCCGCCGGAAGCTGTGTCCGGGGAAGTGTGTCTTCACCGCGACGGCTTGCTCGCTGATCGCGTCGTGGCCCTCGCGCTGCGAGCGGCGGGTCGACGAGCCGGCCCGTCGGGTCCCAGGCCAGCTCCACCAGCTTCTGCCGGCGGTCGGGATCGACCTCGCTGTAGGCCTCGAGATAGGTGTCGATGATCGTCGTCACGTCGTCCATGGGAGCTCCTTCCTGAGTGAATGAACCAATCCGTTTGAGACGACTCTCACGCAGCCGCGGCCGCTCTGCGATTACCCGTTGGGTAACCGGCGCGCTACCTGAGAGGTAATGGCGGCGAGCGCGCGCCGCCCGTACGTTCGGTTCATGCAACGTCTCGTCGTCGGGGAGCTCGTACGCGACTGGCGGACGCGCCGCCACCGCAGCCAGCTCGATCTCGCGCTCGGAAGTCGGGGTGTCCGCCCGCCATCTCAGCTTCGTGGAGACAGGTCGCGCCAAGCCCAGCCCGGAGCTCGTGCTCGCGCTCGCCGAGGGGCTCGAGGTGCCGCTTCGTGAACGCAACGCCATGCTCTTGGCCGCCGGCTACGCGCCCCGCTATGGCGAGACCCCGCTCTCCGACCCGTCGATGGCCCGTGTGCACGGAGCGCTCCAGCGTCTGCTCGACGCGCACGATCCGTATCCCGGCGTCGTGATCGATCGGCACTGGAACGTCGTGCTCACGCAACGCCGCCGCCGTCGACGCTCGTCGCCGGGTTGCCACCGGCACTCTTGGAGCCCCCACTCAACGTGTACCGGGTGTGTCTCCACCCCGACGGCCTCGCTGCTCGGACCCGCAACTTCCGCGAGTGGGGCGGCTATCTCCTGCAACAGCTCCACCGGGCGGTCGTGCTGACGAACGATCTCAGAGCTGATCGAGCTGCAGGAGGAAGTCACGCGCCTACCCGAACGTGCGGGCAATCGGCGCCACCGCGCTGGGCGACGTGGGACGAGCCCCCGTTGCTCGTCCCCGTGATCATCGAGGTCGAGAACGCGGTGCTGTCGATGTTCACGACGCTCACCACGTTCGGCACGCCGCGAGATGTGACGCTCGATGAGCTCGCCGTCGAGCTGTTCTTTCCCGGCGATGACGAGACGGACGCGATTCTGCGCGGCGCTCCGTGAACGCGTTCACCGAGCCGCGGGCACCAAGTTGGTCGCGCTGATCACCCGCGCGAGCCACGTCGGCCTCGACGCGAGGACAGGTGAGGCGATGGCGAGGATGAACACGTAGAGACCGACGAATGGCGTGATGCGCGGGTCGAGTCCGGCGGCCGCCGCCAAGCTGGCGAGGATCAACGAGAACTCGCCCCGAGCGAGAACGGTGAGACCGATCCGCGCGGCTGCCTGAGGGCCCTGCTTGATCAGCCGAGCGGCGGCCACCCCCGCGAGCGTGTTGAGCACGAAAGAGAGGGCCACCGCCGCCAGAACCACCGGCAGCACGTCGGAGGCGTCTCCGGGATCGAGGCTGAGGCCGAAGGCGAAGAAGAAGACCGCGGCGAATGCATCACGAAGGGGCAGAACGAGCCGCTCGACGCGTGGCGCGACGACGGTCGCGGCGACGATCGTGCCGGCGAGAAAAGCCCCGATCGCGTCGGAGACGCCGAGCTCCTCGGCGACTCCCGCGGTCAGGAGGGCGACGCCCAGGAAGCCCACTGTCAGCAGCTCGTCATCCGGGGTCGCGATCAGCTTTCCGACGAGAAACGACCCCTTCCTCGCGATCACCACCACGACGAGGACGAAGAGGAATGCGATCGCGACATCGCGCACCGCACCGAGCCCCGAGCTCCCGGAGATGCACCGGCTGGAGCACCGCGAGGTAGAGCGCGAGGAACAGGTCTTCCACGACGACGATGCCGAGGATCAGCCGCGTCTCGGGGTTCGCGAGCCGCCGGAGCTCGACCAGCAGCTTCGTGACGATCGCCGACGACGAGATGCCGACCGCGCCGGCAATGACGAGCGCTTCACGTGTGCCCCAGCCGATGGCGAAGCCGAACAGCAGGCCCCCGGTCAGGTTCAGGGCGAGATAGGTCGCCCCGGCGATCGCAAGGGGCTTGCCTCCCGAGGAGAGGTCGTCGAGCGAGAACTCGAGCCCGAGGTGGAAGAGCAGCAGGACGAGCCCGAGGGCGGCGAGAAACTCGAGGTCCTCGGGATGGTCGACGAGCGCAATGCCCGGAGTGTTCGGTCCGAACACGATGCCCGCGGCCATGAACAGCGGGATCGTCGGCAGCCCGATCCGCCGGCCAGCGCGAGCGAGCAGGCCCGCCGCGAGGAACGCCCCACCGAGGGCGATGAGGAAATTCTCCATCAGGTCACCACCACCGACAGAAATGTCGGGAGGTCCTCAGGCCGGCCGATGACGACGAGCCGATCGCCGACCTCGAGCGGCGTCGCGGGGTCCGGAGCCACGATCGGCGAGTCGCCCCGCACGATCGCGGCGATCGTCATGCGCGTCGTCCGGCGGACCTCGAGATCGGCAATGGAGCGCCCGACCCCCGGCGACCTGGCGTGCAACGTGACCCAGTCGATCAGCAGACCGCCGATGACCGCCTCGACCTGCGCCACGGCAGCGGGCTTGAAGTACACGCCCGCGAGGATGGCGCCGACTCTTCTCGCCTGGTCATCGGTGAAGCTCACCGCGTCGGCTTCGCCGCGCCCCGAACCAGTCAGGTACAGGTCCCGGCGGCCGGAGTGATGGACGATGATCGTGACCAGCTGACCGGAGTCGTCGTGCAGCTGATAGCGCCGACCGATGCCGGGAAGGTCCTGCTCGGTGATGGGCTCTGGAGTGTTCATAGACGCGATCCTCTCTCCGGCACGCGCGTGTCGGGCGTGCGCCTTGATTCCGGGCCAGTGAGGTGCGGGCGCTCAGAACAGTGGAGGAGCTCGCGAGTGATCTCTTCGGGCGGGCGCAACGGGGATGAGGCACGCGTCGGCCGCCGGTGAGATCGTGAGCGAAGCAAGGGCAACGAGCATCACGATGGCGGCGAGGATCGCCAACCCCGCGCGCGGACTCTCAACGGAGCCGCGTGCAGCGGTGACGGTCGCGTGATCGATGCCTATCCGCACTGACTCTGCGCCCGCGCTCGGCGGCTCGGAGCGAAAGGTGGCGCTCGCGCCGACCACGACCGTGAGTGCGACGGCAAGAAGTGCGAGCAGAGCTACGCGCCGCATCGAGAGAGGCTACCAACGCGCCCCGCGCAAGCCTCCCGGCGGCTACTGAGACCTGGCCGGATGCACCTCGAGCGACCACGCGGAGAGGTGATCTGAACCATCCGGGCCGTCGACGCCGATCACCCAACCGATCGCGGGCTCGAAGCTGAGCTTGGTGACCACGGCGATGCGATGGGACGGCGCGTGGTAGCAGGACGCGACAATCTCGCCGACTCCGGCCCCGAGGTCGAGCGCGATCCGGTTGCCAAATCCCCGAAGGCGCGTCCACCGTACCGGTAGCGGCGCTGTCGCCAGAAGGGCCGTGAGGTTGCGAATCGCACGATCCCGAAACAGCACGGCGGCTTCGCGGTCGAGGTCGGTGTCGCTCCACTTGCGAGCCGAACCGATCGACATCGTCAACCCGACGAAGCAGAGGTACAGGAACGGGATCAGCCACATCGCGCGCATGCTTCCTCCTTCCCTCCGGGCAGAGCGTACGAAACTCGTCGGCCGCGGGCTCATCGAGTTCAAGCGGGACGGCCAATCGGCTCAGACGAGGTCTCGGATCTCCTGGATGTCCTGGAGGAGCACCGTCAGGCCGAGGAGGGCGATCCCGACCCAGGCCGCGCGCACCACAAGCCGAGCGGCGCCGTTCCGACCGATCCCCTGCAGCGAGCCGCGCACCACACGCCAGACACCGATCACCACGGCGATCAAAACCGCAAGCACGATGTTGGCCGGGGAGAACGCGAACGCGACGACAAGCAGGATCCAGGGGCGGTACTTGCCGGTGTTCACCCACGTCCCCGGCCGGTCACACCACGCCAGCACCGGCCCGATGAGCGCCCCGAAGCACGCCGGGATCACGACGAACAAGGCGATGGCGAGCCAGGCGGGCTTGAGCAGGATGAAGTCGATGCCGTCGGCGTGGATGAGCGCTGACCCGACCACGACGCCTGCGCCGACGGCGCACGTGAGGTTGCGGAACCAGTCGGGGCCGACGAGCCACGGCCTCACCAAGGCGTAGACCACGGCGCCGACCAGCCCGAGGATGGCCGCGAACGAGATGAGGCTGAGCGTGCCCAACAGCGTGACTTGGCCGATCTCGAAGCCGTCGTCGGTGAGCACCCCGCTGACGGAGTCGGGCGACGTGAGGCGCAGGGTCAGCATTGCCAGCCGGCCCCCAAGGCCACCGACAACGACGCCGAGGAACACGCCGGCGAACACCAGCGCGCGGGTGCGGCGGAGTACATCGACGAGGTCCATCACAGCACGGACGCTCGAGCGACGTTCGCGGGTGACAACGGGAGCAACATCTCCGGTCAGCCGTCGTCCGTCAGGACGGCATCCAACGTTTGTTGGCTCACCCCGCGCATCACGGGGTTGTCGGCCGAGCTCGCCAAGATCGCGAGCGCCAGGGCCAGCGCCCATCCCCGTGCACGTGCCCACGTCCCGTCGTCGATGTGACCCGCATGCGCTCGGAGCACGTCGCGGGCGTCCGCAGGAAGCAGCATCCACGCGACCGACAGATCGCCCGCGGGATCTCCCCCGGTGAGGTCGCCGAAGTCGACGACGCCCGACAGCTCGCCGTCGTGCACGATCAGGTTTGCGGGGTGAAGATCGCCGTGAAGCCACAGCGGGGGGCCATTCCACACGGGCGCGGCGACGAGCTCATCCCACAGCGAGCGCACCGCGACGCGGTCGATCGTCTCGCCGAGCTCCTCGACGCGCTCGCACGTGATCTCGTACCGGTCGGCGAGCGGCACGCCGCGGTAGGGATTGACCGGATGGTCGCTCGGAGCGGGTTGATGCATCGCGGCGAGGAAACGGCCGAGAGTCTCCGCCGCGCGCTTGAGATCGGCCGGAGGATGCACTGCCGCGCTCTCTCCCGGGAGCCAGCGACACACGCTCCACGACCAGGGATAGCCGTGCCCCGGTCGTCCGTTCCGGACCGGTGCTGATGTGGGGAGCGGCAATCGCGCGGCCAGCTCAGGGAGCCATCGCTGCTCGTGCTCGATCAGTGCGGCCGCGAGAGCCCGCCGCGGAAGCCGAACGACGAGGTCTCCGCCGAGGCGGTACATCACGTTGTCCCATCCCGAGGCGGACGCGCCGAGCTCGAGCTTCGCGAGATCGGGATGCTGCTCGGCGAGCAGGGCGCGGACGAGCGCGGCATCGATCCCCATCTCGGCGCCGGGCATCGGTTGGACGGGCATCACTCAGTACTGGATGACGTGGACCGGCTCGGCTGCACCGTCCAGTGCGACCGCCAGATCGTCGATGGACCAGTGCTCACGTCGATCGAGGACCGTCTCGTGGGGATGCGACCACATCGCGAGCTTGGAGCCGTTGAACGTCACCAGCTGACTGCGGAGGTGCGCGGCACGATCGCTGCACAGGTACACAACGATCGGCGCGACCGCGTCCGTTGTGCCGAAGCCGAGCTGGGCAGGGGTGGGCGCCGGATGCCCGGCGTCGACAGCACGCTTGGTTGCGTTTTCGAACACGACCTGGGTCATGTCGGTCTGCGCGATCGGCCAGAGCGCGTTCACGCGTATGCCGAACCGCTTCAGCTCGACATCCCACGAGTACAGCATCCCCATCACTCCCGCCTTGGATGCGGCGTAGTTCGTCTGCCCGACCGACCCTACGAACGCCGCGTTCGACACGACCTGCAGGAGGAGCCCGCCACGCTCCCGCATCGCTCTCGCAGCATGGCGACTCATCGACCACGTGCCGCGGAGGTTTACCGTGATGACCTCGTCGAACTCCTCCGGAGTCATGTTCATCAGCGTGCGGTCGCGGACGATGCCCGCGTTGTTCACGACCGCGTCGATGCCGCCGAACGCGTCGACACAGGTAGTCACGACTGACTCGGCCAGCGCGTCGTCGGCGACGGAGCCGACCGCCGGGACGGCCACTCCTCCGGCGCTCGTGATCGAGTCGACAACGCCCGCGACCAGCCCCTCATTCGTGCCGTTGACCACCACCTGCGCGCCCTCGGCCGCGACCGCGACTGCGAACGCGCGCCCGAGCCCCCGCGAGGCGCCGGTCACGACGATCCTCTTGCCGTCCAGGATGCCCACGGCGGGCGAGCGTAGGTGACTGCGAGGCGGACGGAGACGGTACGGTCCCGTCATGCGCGACGACATCGAGGCGATCGCGAGCCTTCTGATGGACGCATACGATCGGCGCGAGACGATCCCGCCGATCACGAGCGAGCATCCCGACTTCGACACCGACGCTGCCTATGAGGTGCTCGCCGTGATCGAGCAACGGCGTCGGGCGAGCGGCTGGCGGTCGGTTGGCCGCAAGATCGGCTTCACGAACCGGACGTTGTGGCCGCGCTACGACATCTGGCAGCCGATGTGGGCATCGATGTGGGAGCACGGGATCCACCCCGCCGACGATGGACGCGCCTCCTTCTCGCTCTTGCCCCTCGTGCAGCCTCGCATCGAGCCAGAAGTCGTGTTCTGCCTGCGCGAGGCGCTGGCCCCGACCGACGACGCCACCGAGATCCTCAGGCGCACAGAGTGGATCGCCGCGAGCTTCGAGATCGTGCACGCTCACTTCCCCGATTGGAAGTTCGCTGCCCCCGACTGCACGGCTGCGTTCGGGCTGCACGGAGGACTGGTGATCGGCACCCCGCTGACGGTCACCGACGAGAACCGAGACTCGCTCGTCGATGCCCTCCCCCGCACCGAGGTCACGCTGTCGAAGGGCGGCACCGTCGTGGACCGGGGGGTCGGGTCCGACGTGCTCGACAGCCCGGCCCTCGCGCTCGCCCACCTCACGCGAGTGCTGCACGAGCAGGGCGCGGCGCCGGTGCAGGCCGGCGACATCGTCACGACAGGAACAATCACCGACGCCTGGCCGGTCGAGCCCGGCGACACATGGTCTTCGGACTATGGCTGCCTTGGCGTCGAGGGCCTCGTCGTGACGTTCACCGACAGCCTCTCTCGCGACGAGTGACCGTCACGAGTTGCGGGGCGGCGGAAACTTCACCGCCAAGCCCTTCGCACCCAGCTGATAGAGCGGGACGAGCTCGGGGATGCCGCGGAGCCGTTGGGCCCCGAGGCTGCGATAGCGCACCATCTCGACGGTGTCGCGTCCCGCGGCGTCGCGCGTAGCCCCCGAGACGACGATCTGCCCGCCATGTGAGACCGCGCAGATCCTCGCGGCAGCATGCACGTCCATGCCGATGTAGTTGCCTTCCGACACAGACGGCTCCCCGGTGTGTATGCCAATACGCACTCGCACTGTGGCCGCGCTCGGCCAGGCGCGAGTGCGGAGATCACGCTGGATCGCGATCGCGGCGTCGAGCGCAGGTCCCGGCCGCTCGAAGACGGCGAAGAGCTCGTCGGCCCTCGTCTCGACGACGGTCCCGCCCGCGCCGACCGCGGCGTCGATGAGGATGCCCCGAACGCTGTCGATGAGGTCGCGGTACCCGTCGCCGAGCTGGTGGACGAGACCAGTTGAATCCTCGATGTCGGTCATCATCATCGTGACCAGACCTGACGGCAGAGCGAGTGGTTGCTTGGCCTGCTTCTTTCCCCGCTCGCGCTCGTTCTGCAGCTGCCCCGTGATGAAGCCGACCGGCACGATGCCGTACTTCTTCGCCGCGGTGAGGAGCTTCTTGCGGGCCCGCTCCCGGGCGGCCTCGTCCTCGAATGCGACCTGCTCGAACCGCGCGAGCGCATTGCGCACGTGGGGTTCATCGTTGATGGGAAGCCGGCGCTTTCCTTTGGAGTCGACGTACGCGAAGGCGCTGTCGGGCAGGTCGAGCGCGCTTGGTCGAGTCGAGCTTGGCCACGAACTGACGCTAGCGAGGGTCTGTGTCGTCCCAGCGGCGAAAGGGCAATACTGGGCGATGTGACGACTGCCGCATCGCCTCGCAACGAGTGGCGCCAGCAGACTCCGGGCTCGGCGTCATGGCCCCGAACCGCTCACCCCGACGACCCGAACAAGTTCTTCATGGTGTCGAGCGACTGCCACGCGAACGAGCCAAGCGCCTACCTTGCCGAGTACATCGAACCGGAGTACCTCCCGCGGATCCCCCACATCGAGGTGCGCGACGACGGATCCCAGTGGTCGGTCACCGAGGGGAATCGGCCGATGATGATCAAGCCGGCCGACGCGGTGGCCGCGAAAGCGACAGGCGAACAACGTCATTGGGGCTCGCGCATGGAGCCCGAGGATGTCCTGCGTAACTCCACCGGCCGCACCATCGCCGAGCGCCTCGCGGACCAGACTGCCGACGGCGTCGACATCGAGCTCATCTTCCCGAACAAGGGGCTCCTCTGCTGGGCAACACCCGATCCGGTCTTCGCCGACGCGATGTGCCGCGCCTGGAACCGGTGGGCCTACGACTTCCACGGCGGCGAGGGCGGCTGGAACAACGGACGCACGCGCCCGCTCGCCTCTATCGCCGCCGGGGACCTGGATTGTGCGGTGGCCGAGGTGACCTGGGCCGCGGAGCATGACTTCGTCGGCGTGTGTCTCGGCAACTCCCCGATCTACGGGCCCAAGGTGTGGGGTCACGTCGAGTACAACGACCCGGTCTACGAGCCGCTCTGGTCTCTCATCGAAGAAGCGGGGCTCCCCCTCACCTTCCACGTGTCGACCGGCCGCGACCCACGCGCGGTCGGAGGCAACGGCGGCGCGATCATCAACTACGTGTGCCACTCGATGGAGACGACCATCGAGCCGCTGGTGCAGCTCATCACGTCGGGTGTGTTCGAGCGGCATCCCGCGCTGCAGGCGGGGCTCGTCGAATCCGGCATCGGCTACGTGCCGTGGCTGCTCGAGACGATGGACTACGCGTACAAGGCGCACCACTTCTGGGTCCGCCCGGTGATCCCAGAGCTCCCTTCGGCCTACTTCCGTCGGCACTGCTTCGCGACGTTCCAAGAAGATCACGCCGGCATCGACGCGGCGGAGGGTTACGACCTCGTCGACAACCTCATGTGGGCCAACGACTATCCGCACCACGAGGGGTCGTGGCCGTTCTCGGCCGCATCGATCGAGCGTCAGATGGCGAACCTCGCCGATGGGTCCCGGGCCAAGATCCTCGGGGGCAACGCCGTCCGCGTGTTCCGCCTGTAGTGCACGGCCTGTAGTGCACGGCAGAGCCGCCGTCGTCGGTGTGGGCGAGTCGCGCTATTACAAGCGCGGCGAGGCGCCCGACACCGAGTTCCAGTTGGCGTGCACAGCGATCCGTAACGCGGTCGAGGACGCCGGACTCTCGATGCGCGACATCGACGGCGTGGTCGCGTACATGGAGCGCAACGAACCCGTACGCCTGAGCGCGGCTCTTGGTATGGGCGACCTCGACTTCACCGCTCAGACCTTCGGCGGCGGCGGCAACGGCGCGGGCGCGGCGGTCACGATCGCGGACGCCGCGATCACAGCGGGCTACGCCGAGTGCATCGTCGTGTTCCGTTCGCTCGCGCAAGGCCAGTTCGGGCGCTACGGGCAGTCCGGGCGGGCCCGACGATCTCGCGGGGCGGGCGCGTTCACTGTTCCCTACGGCCTGCAGACGCCCGCCCAGATCTGCGCGATGCAGACGCACCGGTACATGTATGACCACGGCATCACCCAGGACAGCCTCGCCGAGGTCGTGCTTGCCTCCTACGCCCACGCCCAGCGCAACCCCCGCGCGATCCGGTATGGCACGCCGCTGACGCGAGAGGAGTACCACGCGTCACGATGGATCGCCGAGCCGCTGCACCTCTACGACTGCTGCCCGGAGAACGACGGGGCTGCGGCGATCGTCGTCTCGAGCGCAGAGCGGGCGCGTGACGTGCGCACGCGACCGGTAGCGATCGTTGCCGGCGCCCACGGGCTCGAGCACCGCGACGGCGTTGCCGCGTTCGGCGAGGCGAACTTTCCCACCGCGCATCACCGCCATGTCGGTGAACAGCTTTGGAGGCGATCGGGCGTGTCGCCTCGCGACATCCCGGTCGCGCAGTTCTACGAGAACTTCACCGGCCCGGTGCTGATGGCGATCGCCGAGATGGGGTTCTGCGAGGCAGGCGAGCTGAATGAGTTCGTCGCGGACGGCAACATCCGGTGGCCCGGCGGCCGGCTGCCGATCAACACGAGCGGCGGCAACCTGGGCGAGGCTTACATCCACGGGTTCGGCAACGTGCTCGAGGCGGTGAGGCAGATCCGGGGCGAATCGACGTGTCAGGTGGAAGGCGCGGAGCTCAGCCTGTCGGTGTCCGGCCCGGGGTACGCACCCGGCAGCGCTGTCCTGTTCGGAACGCTCTGACGTGGCAGCGCTGCCCGCCGACTGGGGCGTGCCTGAGCTCGACGCCACGAGCGGCGCCTGGTTCACCTCGGGAGCCCTGGCCGTGCAGCAGTGCGCGACCTGTGGCGTCCTGCAGCATCCACCCGAGGAGGTCTGCCATCGGTGCGGCGGGACGTCGTTCGACGTGAACGTGCTCGCGCCGCGCGGCACGGTGCACAGCTACACCGTCGTGCACTACGCCGCGAACCGCGCGCTCGTCGACGCTGTGCCCTACACGGTCGTGCTCGTGAGCCTCGACGACGCTCCGCACCTCCGCGTGGTGGGGAACATGGAAGGCGACGTCGAGATCGGCATGCCCGTCGTGCCGTACTGGGAAGAGCGCACCGCCGAGGACGGCACCGTCGTGCTCCTTCCGCAGTGGAGAAAGGCCAGGTCGGAGCCCGACGCGTCTCGTTCCTGAGCCGCGGGGGAACGATCCGGCGAATGGACCGAACGCGCCCTCCCGCGAGTCTCAGTACCGTTCCCCCAGCCCATGAGGTGCAAACGGTGAACCACTCCAGCGAGTCACCGCTCGTGATCGTCGCGAACCGGCTCCCGGTCCAGGCACCCGCCCGCGGCCGGGGGCCGTGGACCCGATCACCAGGAGGTCTCGCCGACGCGCTGCACAACACGCTCGTCGATCGCGGCGGCGTGTGGATCGGCTGGCCGGGTGGCCGGCAGACGGTTGGCCTCCCGAAGGATCTCGGATACGACCTGCAACCGGTCGCGCTCGACGCCGGAGACCTGCGCGGCTACTACGACGGCTTCTCGAACGCGACGTTGTGGCCGCTCTACCACGACGTGATCAGGCAGCCCGTGTATCACCGGGCCTGGTGGCACGACTACCAACGCGTGAACGCACGCGTTCGCCGATGCGGTCGCCGCGACTGCGGCGCCGAACGCAGCAGTGTGGATTCACGACTACCACCTGCAGCTCGTCCCCGCGCTGGTGCGCGAGCGCCGGCCGGATCTTCGCATCGGGTTCTTTCTGCACATCCCGTTTCCTCCCGCCGACCTGTTCGCGCGGCTTCCGTGGCGCCAGGAGCTTCTCGACGGCGTCGCCGGTGCGGACCTTGTCGGCTTCCAAACCCCACGTGACGCCGACAACTTCTGTGAGGCCGAGGGGCGGTTCGCCAACCGGAATCGCGCGAGCTACCTCCGGAGCACGACGAGCGACAAGCACATTGCCGCTTTCCCTGTCTCCATCGACTACGAGCACTGGAACGAGATCTCGCATCTCCCTGAGGTGGAGAAGAGGGTGATCGAGCTACGCGAGCAGCTGGGCAACCCACGTGCGGTGCTGCTGGGCGTCGATCGCCTCGACTACACGAAGGGCATCGAGCAACGACTTCACGCGTTCCGCGAATTGCTCACCGAAGGCCGGCTCGCGGTGCCCGACGCCGTGTTGGTGCAGGTTGCGAGCCCGAGCCGCGATCGCGTCAGCGCCTATCGCAACGAGCGGGGGCGCATCGAGCAGCTCGTGGGCGAGATCAACGGCGACTTCGCGCGAAGTCGGAACCCCCGCGGTCCACTACATCCACCAGCCGCTCGAACCGGCCGAGGTCGCGCCGCTCTACCAGGCCGCCGACGTGATGCTCGTCACCCCGATCCGCGACGGTATGAACCTCGTCGCCAAGGAGTTCGTCGCCAGCCGGTACTCCGACCACGGCGTGCTGGTGTTGAGTGAGTTCGCGGGGGCCGCGCACGAGCTCACCGACGCCCTCCTCATCAACCCGCACGACATCGAGGGAATCAAGCGCGCGATCCTCACCGCCCTCTCGTTGCCGGAGGAGGAGGTCATCCGGCGCATGCGAGCGTTGCGTACGACGGTCAAGCAGCACACGGTCTTTGACTGGGCAAAGCGCTTCCTGGACGCCCTCGCCCTGGCAGGCTGAACACATGGTCTCGGCGGACACCGATACACCGGAGCGCCCACCCACCGCGTCCGCGCTCGGCGACGTGGTCTCGGCGCCGATCCTGCTCATCGCGTGTGACTACGACGGGACGATCGCGCCCCACGTCGACGACCCCGCCCGTGCCCTGCCCCAACGCGAGTCGATCGTCGCCTTGCGCTCGCTCGCATCGCTCCCCGACACCCATGTCGCCGTGATCTCAGGCCGGTCGTTGCGGGACCTGGCCGCACTGAGCCGGTTGCCGCCCGAGGTGCACCTCGTGGGGTCACACGGCTCCGAGTTCGAGCCCGGGTTCGCTCAGGACCTCCCCGACCAGGTGCGATCCGCGAGACGCAGCGTGATCCAGCAGCTCGACGAGATCGCAAGCCGGACCCCGGGGGCAATCGTCGAACGCAAGCCGGCGAGCGTGGCCTTCCACTACCGCCAGGCGGCTCCGGCCGCCGCGGCGGCGGCCGTGAAGGAGATCCTCGACGCGGCGGCGACCCAGCCGGGCGTCACTGCGAAGCACGGCAAGATGGTCATCGAGCTCTCCCTCGTCGACACCGACAAGGGCGCGGCCCTCACCCGCATCCGGCAACAGATCGGAGCGGAAGGGACACTTTTCATCGGCGACGACCTCACGGACGAGGACGCGTTCGCGGTGCTCGCCGGGCCCGACGTCGGCGTGAAGGTCGGATCGGGCCCGACCACCGCGGGCTTCCGAGTGCCCGACACCGACTCCGTCGCTCGGCTCCTCGCGGAGGTGTTCGGCCGGCGGCGGGCGTGGCTCGAGGGTGACTCCGCACCTCCGATCGAGCGGCACACGTTGCTCTCCGACCAACGCACGGTCGCCCTGCTCACGCCCGACAGTCGGGTCTCGTGGTTCTGCCACCCCCGCGCCGACTCCCCGGCTGTGTTCGCCGAGCTCCTCGGTGGACCGACGGCAGGGACGTTCGCGATCCGCCCCGATCCGAGTCGCCCTCCCCTCTCACAGCGCTACGTCGGCGAGACACTCGTCGTCGAGACCCGGTGGCCCGGCCTTCGAGTGACGGACTATCTCGATGTCGCGCACGGCCGGGTGTTCGAGCCGCCGGGACGCAGTGACCTCATCCGGGTCATCGAGGGCGACGTGAGGGTCGTGATCGAGTTCTCACCTCGCGTCGACTTCGGCCGCGTGCCGACCCGCCTCGAGGTCGCCGACGAGAACCTTCTCCGCGTCCGTGGCGCCGGCGACAGCGTGCAGCTGCTCGCACCGGGCGTCGAGTGGGAGATCCTCGAGGACGGCCCGCACGAACGCGCGGTTGCGAGGTTCGACCTCAAGCCGGACGAGCCCCTGGTGCTCGAGATGCAGGTGGGCGTGGACGGGACGCCTCCGTGGCATGCGCCAGAGATCGACCGTCGTCGTTCGACGCTCGAGTACTGGAGCACATGGGCGTCCGGGCTCCGGCTGCCCCAGATCTCGCCCCGCATGGTCCGCCGCAGTGCCCTCACCCTGAAGGCGTTGTGCCATCAGCCCACGGGAGCGATCCTTGCGGCCGCCACGACAAGCCTCCCCGAAGAGATCGGCGGCAGTCGCAATTGGGACTACCGGTACTGCTGGTTACGCGACGGCGCGATCGCCGCCGATGCGTTGCTGCGGGTGGGCAGCCCACGCGAAGCACTCGGCTTCCTCGACTGGTTGATCGACCGCGTCGCCCACGTCCCGTCGGCCGAGCGCCTTCGCCCGCTGTATCCGCTGGCCGGTGACGAGTTCCTGCCCGAAGCGGTGATCCCGACACTCAATGGGTACCGGGGTTCGCGTCCGGTGCGCATCGGCAACCTCGCCGAGCACCAGCTGCAGCTCGACATGTTCGGCCCCATCGTGGACCTGATCCATCGGCTCGGAGACGAGGGCATGTTCCTCACCGATCGCCTGTGGGACCTCACCAAGGCGCTCGTCGATGCCGTGTGCCAGCGCTGGCGGGAGCCTGACCACGGCATCTGGGAGGAGCGCCGCAATCCTCGCCACTACGTCGTGTCGAAGCTCCAGTGCTGGGTGGCGCTCGACCGCGGCCTCAAGATCGCGCGCAACACCGGCCGCGCACCGAACCCCGACTGGGCCGCGACGTGCGAGGAGATTCGCGAGGAGATCCTCACGAGGGGGTGGAACCCCGAGATCGGGTCGTTCTCGGTCAGCTACGACGACGACGACGTCGACGCCGCGATCCTGCAGATCGCGTTCGTTGGGTTGCTGCCTCCGGATGATCCCCGGGTGATCTCGACTGTCGCGCGCGTGGAGCGAGTGCTCCGCGAGGGCGAGGTCGTGTTCCGATACCGGCACGAGGATGGTGTGTCGGGTTCGGAGGGCGGCGGGTTTCTGCTCTGCGCGGCCTGGCTGATCGAAGCGTTCGTCGCGATGCGGCCGTGTCGACGACGCCCGCGAGCTGTTCGACCGCTATCTCGACCTCGCGGGCCCGACGGGTCTGCTCGCCGAGGAGTGGGACCGCACGATGGAGACCGCCCTCGGTAATTTCCCGCAGGCGTACTCACATGCGGGGTTGATCAACGCAGCAGTCGCGCTCGGCCGTGCTGGGAGCCGGCCCCTGCGTTGAGGTACGAAGAGCTACATCGCGCGATCAGAGGTCCGCGTTGGCCAGCGGTGACGAGACTCGAAAGGCCACCTCGCCGAGCCGGCGGAGATCCTCGGTCAATGCCGCCGTGCGGTCGCGGTGCGACGGGATGACCGTTGCGTACACCACATCCAGGACCTTCGGCGCCCGAATCACCTGAAACCGCTGCTCGATCGTCGTGCCCGGGCCGTCTTCGCGGAGCGTGATCGCCCATTCGGTGCTATCGGGGTTGAGCGCGGTCGGGACGGTCCTCCATACGAGCTCGTACGGCTCGGCGGACACGACTTCGCACACGCGTCCCCACCGGAACACACTTGCGCGGTTGCGACCGCGGAACCGCGCACCCGGACGAGCCTCGGTCGCGTCCGCCAGCCACTCGACGCTCACGCACTCGTGGCTCCACTCCCCCGTGCGGGTGACGTCGCGCACGACGTCCCACACTGCGCCGATCGGTGCGTTGCTCTGCACCTCGCAACGGCCCTGCTTCTGCACGCGTCGCGTTGGTCATGAGGGTCTCCTTCCTCTCCTCGCTTCGGGTTGCATGACCTGCTCGAGCGTCGTGGCCATCCACTGCTCGTATTGCGCGGGCGTCCACCCCGAGATGTCGACGAGCAGCTCGTAGACCTCGGGGCTCGTGAGCGCCCACAGCCCGTCGCGCTCGGTCGGTGTCGCCGGGCGACCGAGGATCAGCGCCGCGCTCGCGGCCACGTCGGAGCGTTGCCGCTCCCGGGTGTCGCGAAGCACCTCGCCCATCTCCTGGTCGCTCGCCGCGGCCTCGCGAACCACCTTGCGCATCGGCGCCGTTCGCTCGTAGATGCCGGTCAGGAGGCGGGCCGCGGCGGCCGTGCGATCACGATGGCTGCCAGTTCCCATCCGCGCGAATTCAGGTCGTTCGGCCACGGCGATCGGCTCGGCATCACCCACCACCGCGACATCGACCACTGCTTGCAGCAGCGCCCGCTTCGAGGAGAAATGGACGTACAGGGTCTCGGTGGCGACGCCAGCTTCGGCCGCGACCTCGCGCATGCCGGTACGAGACCAGCCCCTGTCGATGAAGAGCGCCCGTGCAGCATCGAGCAGCGCTCTGCGTGTCTCGGCGGCGCGGCGAGCCCGGAGCGGTGACCGGTACTGCCGACTCCTCGAGGCCTGCTTCGCGGGCACGAGCGACTTTCTAGCACAATACAGTATTCACTACAAGTATGTTCTAGATTCTCGGGCTGACGCCTTCGCAGCGGCCCGTGGTGAGCGTGTCGGATGTGTCGAATTCCGGCGACGATGTCGAGAATTCGGCGCCTGCTCCGTCTCAGGGGTGCATCCGGTCGGCACGGCCGACAGCACACAGTCGGCAGAGCCGACGTCAAACTGGGAGGACACCATGGCCAAGTACCTATTGCTCAAGCACTACCGAGGTGCGCCGGCGCCCGTCAACAATGTCCCGATGGACCAGTGGACGCCCGACGAGGTCGAGGCACACATCCGGTTCATGAACGACTTCGCAGCTCGGCTCGAGAGCAGCGGCGAGTTCATCGACGGACAGGCGCTGTCGCCCGACGGCATGTGGGTCCGCTACGACGGCGAGGGGCGGTCGCCGGTGACCGACGGTCCATTCGCCGAAACGAAGGACTTGATCGCGGGATGGATGGTCATCGACGTCGACACCTACGAGCGAGCGATCGAGCTCGCGGGTGAGCTGTCGGCAGCGCCTGGGGCCGGGGGCGAACCGATCCACGAATGGCTCGAGGTCCGGCCATTCCTGACCGCGCCGCCCAACTTCACCCACTGACCCAATCGATGAACACGGACGCAGTCGAGCTCCGCGAGCTCGTCCCACGAGTCTTGAGCGTCCTCGTACGTCGCGGAGCGGACTTCGCGACGGCCGAGGATGCCGTCCAAGAGGCGCTCATCCGGGCGCTCTCCGCGTGGGGGACGAGCCGCCCGCCGACCCCACGGGGTGGCTCATCACGGTCGCGTGGCGAGCCTTCCTCGACATGACGCGGGCAGATGCTGCTCGGCGCGACCGCGAGGTCCGATTCGACACCGAACCGCCGGCTGGCGCGATCCCGAGCGCCGACGAGACACTGCGCCTTTACTTCCTTTGCGCGCACCCCGATCTGACGTCGTCGTCGGCGGTTGCGTTGACCCTCCGAGCCGTGGGTGGCCTCACCACACGCCAGATCGCTCGGGCATATCTCGTGCCCGAGCCGACCATGGCGCAGCGCATCAGCCGCGCCAAACGCATAGTGAGTCGGGCCGGGGTCGATCGTCCCGGCGACGTAGGCACAGTGATGCGGGTGCTGTACCTCGTCTTCAACGAGGGCTATTCCGGCGACGTCGATCTCGCGGCCGAGGCGATCCGACTGACCCGGCAGCTGGTCGTCTTGGTGGACGACCCGGAGATCCACGGTTTGCTCGCCCTGATGCTCCTCCACCATGCCCGCCGCCGCAGCCGCACCCGGGCGGACGGAAGCATCGTGCCTCTCGCCGAACAGGACCGCAGCCAGTGGGACACAGGGCTCATCGTCGAAGGCATCGACATCGCCCGCGCTGCGCTCGCGCGCGATCAGCTCGGCGAATACCAGGCGCAAGCGGCGATCGCCGCGCTCCATGCCGACGCGCCGCGTGTCGAGGAGACCGACTGGGTCCAGATCGTGGAGTGGTACGACGAGCTACTCCGGTTCGCCGACACTCCGATCGTTCGGCTGAACCGTGCGGTCGCAGTCGGAGAGGCCGACGGCGCCCCCGCAGGACTGGCGGCACTCGCCGAGATCGACGAACACGTCCCACGCCGCGAAGCGGTCGCCGCCTACCTCCACGAGAAGAACGGCGATCTCGAACTGGCGGTGCACCTCTATGCGAACGCAGCTCGCAACGCACCGAACCTCGCAGAACGCGACCATCAGACGCGCCAAGCCGCGCGACTCAACCAGCACCTGCAACACCACAGATGACTCGGAGCGGGCGTGAAGCGGTCAAGTCGTGTCTGGCGGGCAGGATGATCGAGTGACGACGCTGCACCTACTGCGCCACGCGAAGTCCAGCTGGGATGACGCGATGATCCCCGACCACGATCGACCGCTCGCTCCTCGAGGTGCTCGTGCGGCTCGAAGGATCGCTGCCCATCTTCCGTCGGCAGGCATCCATCCGGACCTGGTGCTGTGCTCGTCGTCCCGGCGCACGCTCCAGACGCTCGAGGCGCTACGACCGGCACTCGGCGAGACGGCACTGGTGTCGATCGAACCCGAGCTGTACGGCGCTGATGCCTCGGAGATCCTGGAGCGGCTCCGGACCGTCGACGCACCGATGCCACAGGTCCTGGTGATCGCGCACAACCCCGGCCTCCAGGATCTCGCGATCGAGCTGTCTGGCGACGGCGATGCTGTCCTGCTGAACCGGCTGCGAACGAAGTTCCCTACGGGGGCGCTCGCGACATTCGACGTTCACGTCAGCTGGGCCGAGCTCGGCCGAGGCAACGCGCACTTGACACACCTCGTGACGCCGAAGGACCTCTCATGAACGAGGTTGCAGGGATCCCGTAAACCCGGACGGCGCCCGCAAGTGTGGGCGCACGTTCGCTCAACGTTCAGTGCGTCAGGACGTCGCAGCGGCAGCGGCCTCGATCATTTTCGTGACCGCGTCGGGTCGGGTGATGAGCGAGAGGTGGCCGGCCTTCACGTGTTCGATCGTCGCGTTGGCGTGCTCGGACATGAATCCCTGCATCCGGACACATCCTCTGCAACAGCGTCCTCGCGAACCTCGAACCCGGTCCTCAGGACGTGAGGGTCAACTACAAGAACGACGCACGGCCGCCGCTGCTGTTCGTCTCCGGCGAACACGATCACCTGATGCCGCCCACGGTCCAACGGTCGAACGCGACGCACTACGAGTCGAACACCATCACCGAAGTCGTCGAGTTCCCGGCCGTTCCCACCTCATGCCTGCGCAGGAAGGCTGGGAGGAAGTCGCTGACAAGGCGCTCGAATGGGCACTCGCCCACGTCGGCCAGACCGCGACGGCGCAGCTGTAAATCCGGCGTTCGTCGCGTCGCTGCGAGGTCACCGCCGCGCTCGGCCAGCGCAGACCCGGCCGGGCATCGATGACACAACTCGGTTATCCAGCCGGTTAGCGATCGGTGGCGGCGTCCTCGTCGAGGGCTCTCCGGAGCGCTTTTCCTGACCGAGTCAGCATCCTGCGACCTCCGCGCCGGAGGATGCGGAATCGGAACCGCGTCAACAGTCCGCAGTCCTCGAGTCGATACCTGTAGCGGACCATCGTTCCGGTGTCGGTGGGTGTGAACTCGAAGGTCTCGATGCAGGGGACGAAGAGCGGCCCGCGACCCAGGGGGACGAAGCGGGTGGTCAAGTAGCTGTACGGGCGCCAGTCGAGGTATTCGCGCAACGCGTCGCCGTGAACCCCGTGGGCGCAATGGCTCGAGGCCCCCGGTCCGAGCCTTCCTTGCTGGTTGGGCTGGTTCTTGATCGCGGTCTGCAGCGGCTGCCAACGCAACCGTTTCTCGGGATCGACGAAGTACTGCCACACAACGGCCGGCGGATACGGATGCTCGCCGAAGGTGATCTCGACGTCGGCATCCTCGGAGCCGATGTAGACCCTGCGGGCTTCGCGCATCCGGGCAATGGCCGGCTCGAGGTCGTGCACGCCCCCCGTCGTCTGACCGAACGGCTCGAAGGACTCGCTGTGCGAGGGCAGGACGAACGATGGGGGCATGCGTTGCAGGCAGGGGTCCGTGAGGAAGGCGTAGGCATGCGGCCCGCCGCCGTCGCCCACGGTGTTCTTCAGCAGGCGGTGGACGAGGATGACGTCCGGTCCGGCGAGGTCCTCCCGGTCGCCGTCAAAGCTGAGCACATATGTGCCGTAGTGGACGACGAACTTCAGGTCCAGCGAACCGATCGACGCGCACGCGACACAGCGGCACGTAGTCCCGCGCTTCATGTCCAACAGGCGGTTGGAGAAGTCGAAATAGCAGCTCTCGATGAGCTCCAGAAGCCGCTCACCGTCGTCGAACGATTTCTCGTCCGCGTAGCAGAACACGGCGTCGCCTTCGAACTGGACGAAGCGCATCGGAGGCGAAAGCCGCTCGCGGATGAGCGCTGTCAGCTCGTGGACGATCGCGTTGGCGTGCTCGAGCTCGGTGCGGACCAGGAACGCCGTGTAGCCCGAGATGTCGGCCAGCACCAGGTAGCCCCGCCGGGTCCGCTGATCCCGTGACACAGGCCACGATACTTGCAGCCGACACGGCCCCGAGCGCCTCGACTATGGCATCACGCGCTCACCTCTTGCGCTGCTAGGGCCAGCTCGACGGGCAATCTGTGCGTGCAGGCTGCCGACGAGTTAGCGGCCCAGATACGCGAACAGGTGCGCCTCGCCGATTCCCTTCAGGGTGTACATCCCACGATCGTCAAACGCGACATCGGATGCAAGCACGAGAGTGCGTGTCAGTTCCGAGGCGAGTACCTCATCCGGCCCGGCCGCCTGCGCGATGCGCGCCACCTCATGCACTGCGACTCCACGGATGTCGGCGGCGACGACCTCGACCTCACCAACGTGGACTCCGGCGCGCATGTGAAGCCGCTCGCGATTCGTTCGCTCTCGAATCTCTCCGGCGCACCAAAGCGCCTGCGCGGGACCGTCAAAGGTGACGAGCATCCCATCACCGGTCGTCTTCACTTCGCGGCCGTCGAAGCGTTCGAGTTGGGTTCGCACCATCTCGTAGTGCGCCGAAAGCATGTCACGCCACACGGAGTCTCCAACGGTCGCAGCGGTTGGCGTCGAGTCGACGAGGTCGGTGAGCAGCAGTGTCAGAAGACGCCGACTCTTCGTGGCACGGAAGGAATTGAAGGCGCGTACGCCGCCCCATTCGATTGTGCTGACTGGCGCGTCGCCGACGACATAGCCGTCGTGACCCGGCGGCATGTCATACACGTCACCCGCGTGAAGCTCAGTGCGACTGCCGTCCGGATATTCGAACGCGAATGTGCCCGAAAGAATCGTGCCGACGTGACGGGCTTGGCACCATTCACCCCCGACGATCGGGCGCATGTGAACGGACCACCGCCAACCGGGCATCGCCGTTGAGTGAGCAACAGTGAGATCGCCGACCGTCACCGCGTGTTGCACGACACCAGGGTTCTCGAACACCTCGTCCGGATGCTCGAAGGACTTCGATTGCCCCGCCACGGCGGCAATCATTGAGCCGAAACTTCGCGGAGGTCAACCGGCGGGCTGAGGCGACCACAAAGCACGCACTCACTCACCGACTCTCGACACGCGCCATAGAGGCTTTGTGCACACGCGGTCTTCCGGACGAGCCCGACGACGCCCGCGACGCGGCACAAGCCCGACTTCGAGAGCGGGGGAGCTGACCCGGAGTCGGGGCTCGCGATCAGTGGCGACGCGTGAGGACTTTGCGCGTTACATACAGACGATCCGAGGGTTGGTTCACCGCGGCGGCAGCTTCGCTCCGATGCAGCCGGCGGTCGAGCACTTCGCCCGCGCGACCTCACGCTCGACGCGCTTGCCATCGTCGTTGAGGCGGGCTTCGTAGGTGACGTTGACGCTGTGGCGGAGGCAGTAGGCGCATTGGACGGTTCGGACGATTGAGTCGGGCATCGAACAAGTGTACGATGAGGGGTGGGCGACTGCGCCCCGAGAGGTTCGGCTCCGGGCTAGCTCTTGGTCGTCACCGAGATGTCGTAGAAGGCCGTCGCGTTGTTTACGGGGTGGTAGTCACGGGTGCCGATCGCCAGGTCGCCGTTGGGCCTCAAGCTGCCGGAGTCGCGAGCGCTGCGCTTAGTTCTGCAGGCATCGTCGCGACCTTCCGCCGTAGCTGTGCCCCACCAGGATCACGTCCTTGCCCAGTGCGGACGCATGACGCAACAGTTCTTGTGGCGCACATCAGAGCGCGGGAACGGCCGCGCGGCGCTCGTCGACAAACGGCGCGACCGCCGAGTGTGCAATCCCGGAAGCAATCCGGTACCAGAACCCGAAATCCACCGGCCGGAACCCTTGCAGCACTACGGGCTTTTCGTGTCGGAGGGGGGGACTTGAACTCCCACCGGTCCTGTGATCGCCCGTAGCGCGCTTGCTCTCGGTGTCACGGTTCCGCAGGTCGCGTGGCCTTTCTCGTCGACCCCGCGTGGGCCGCCGATGGCGGCTGTCCACGGTTGTCTGTGACCAGGGTTGTGACCGCGCTTCGACGCACGATGACCAGATCTCGGGACCCATCCCGCCGCCCGGCATCGCCTGCCGACACCCGTGCGTCGCGGGCTCGTCGAAACGGATGAAACCGGGACGGGAGAGGGGTGTACTCGTCAACTTCTAAGCGGCTACCGCGGCCCCCACCCGAGACCATCAACGCCTACCTCGATGAGGCCTACGAACTCGGCAAGGGCTTCAGCGTGCCGCGAGCACCGCGAGCATCGCTCGCCACCAACTAAGCCGGCCATGAGGCGGCTACCGATCGTCTGGCACCGCCTTGTGTGAGCGGAGGCCGAACGTGCGACCGCTGCGCAGCAACCCAACACGAAGTCGAACACGCTTTGCACACCCTCGAAGAGGCGCTCCGGCCACTCGAACCACAATTTGAGATCCGCGAACTCGACGAGGTCTCGTTCGAGCAGGGCCCGGCTGCCTCGAACCGCATTTGGATCGCCGGTAAGCCGGTCGAAGAGTGGCTCGAAGGCACCGTCGGAAGCGGCCGCTGCTGCTCACTGTGCGGCGACTCGGAGTGCCGCACCGTCGAGGTCCGGGGCACCACCTTCGACGCCATACCAGAGCGACTCATCCTGCAGGCGTCGCTGCTCGCCATCTCAAGGCTCCTCGACACGCCACCGGCCTCGAGCGCCTGTGCGTGAGACTCGAAACCGGCAGCGAGAATGTCAGGTCAAACGTTCAGAGCGACCCGGAACCACTTCCGTTCCAGCAATCGGACATATCTCGGTGTCGGAGGGGGGCTTGAACCCCACCGGTCCTGTTCTTGTCTGCGCTGG
Organism: uncultured Acidimicrobiales bacterium; assembly: GCA_963759645.1. Lineage (GTDB taxonomy): Bacteria > Actinomycetota > Acidimicrobiia > Acidimicrobiales > DATKAS01 > DATKAS01. The sequence goes on from CAVXAI010000013.1 coordinate 174,419, forward strand.
CTTGGCCTTCGGTGTCACTGGTTCTTCAGGTCGCGGGCCATCGCCTTGACTCCGACCAAGCCGCCGTTGTCGCTTGTCCGCGGCAGTCTGTGACCATCGAGGTGACCGGCGGTGGTGCACGCTTGAACTCGGGCGCGTCTGCGTGCCACCTGGTGATCGGGGTTCGCTGCGGCAAGAAACGACAGCGACACTGATTTGGACGGGTTGTCATGTGATGAGGTCGAGGAGGCGTTGCAGTGCTGAGCGGGCGTCCAGTCGTGTTCTTGGTGTGCTCCGAGAGGTCCGAGCAGCTTGTCGCGATCCCGATTCGGGAGCCGCCACGCAAATTGGGGCGTGGGCGGCGCCCGTTCGCGCAGCTCCGTGCGTCTGACTTTCCCGAGAACTCGAGCACACACCGGCTGAGCGAGACGGCGCCGGACCACGTCTTGGCGACCGTCAGTCGCACACGGAGCGCGCCAACAACGCATGTCGCGGCATCCCGAGCGCCTCGTAGCCGTCGATCGCTTCCGCGGCCATCGCGCGCGCGGCCTCGCGGTCGCTTGCCAGACCGCGCAGATGGAGCATCCGCGCGTAGAAGCGCCCGGCATCAATGACTTCGAGCCGCATCGGAAGCTCAGTAGCGCGTTGGATCGCGTCCTGGTAGTGGCCCTCCGCCAGCGTCCAGTCCCCCGCGCAGGCCGCCGAGATCCCGCACAAGGTGTCGAGCAGGCGGTAGTCCCAGCTGCGCATCAGGCTACCGGTGGCCGCGAGTTCGACCATCGCGTCGTACAGCGACGCAGCCTCTTCAGTCGCACCGAGCACCGCGAACGCCTCAACAGCGGCGGCCGCGAGGCCCCACTTCGTCGTGGAGTTTTGACGTCCGCGCACGGGGAACTCGGGTCGCGCGGCGTCGATCAACTCCAGCGCGCGCTGCCGGTTGCCCAAGTATGCGTGCATGAGGAACAGCCGTCCCAGGTGTCCTCCAGCCGCGCTGCGGCCTTCGAGACGCGCCGCCGCCTCGAACTCGGCGACCGCTTCGCCCCAGCGGCCGGCCCAAAACATCGCTTGGCCGACGCGCGTGTGGCCGACCGACATCATCCACGGGAATCCCATCGCGCTGCCGAGCTCCAGCGCATACCGGCCGCGCTGCTCGAGAACCGCCGCATCCGGATGCCGACCGAACTCTTGGAACGTCTGGCTCTGCTCGGCAAAGACGTACGCCGACCAGTTGCCGAGCCGCTCCGCGAGCGCGAGCCCCTCGCTGTCCGGCGTCAGCGGCGTCCCCGAACCGACCGAGCCAGCCGAGTGACGTGCCGAGATACCCCATCACGTTTGCGACGTTCCATAGGTCTCCCGCTCGGCGAAGGTGCGCGATGCTTTCGCGGCCTTCATCGAGCGTGAGCGCATACTGGTGGTACTGGAAGTGGTGCGCCGCCTGCGAGTACAACGCGAGGCCGAGCATCCCATCGTCATCGTGCGCCCGCGCCGCGTCGATTGCCTCCCGGAACTCGTCCTCCGCGCGGTCGTAGTCTCCCGCCTGACTGGCAAGCTGGCCAGCAAGTGCGCAGAACCCGGCGCGGTAGGCGCTCGGGCGATCCCCGAGCGCGAGCATCCCACGGTCGAGGAGTCGCATCGTCAGGTCGCCTCGGCGCCACAACGCGACTTGGATCGTGGCACTGAGGCAGAGGCGTGCTACCGCGAGCGCATCGCCCTGTTCCTCCATGGCGTCCAGAGCGTCGCCCCACCGCTCGAGGGCGGCGTCGAGGTGACCGAGGCTACGCTCGGCCGTTCCCAAACCCTCGAGCACGCGCCGCGCGTCGCGGTCGCATCGTGGCCAAGACGTTCCCAAGCCTGCTCAAAGTAGGCAATCGCGTCTCCGTAGGCGGCAGCTTCGAGCGCGCGCTCACCGGCCATGACGAGGAAGCGAATGGTGCGATCGGGATCGGCCCAACGCCCAGCGTGCTCGAGGTGGTAGGCGATCGAGGCCGCGTGCTCCGGCAGTGCGGTCGCGTTGACTTGCTCGAGAGCGTCCGCGAGTCGCGCGTGCAGCCGCTGCCGGTTCACGAGGGTGATCCCGTCGGAGAGCGTCCTGCGGATCAAGTCGTGCGCAAACGTGAACCGAACCGACTCGCCCTCGACCGACGAGGTGATGATGCGGGCGCGTTCGGCCTCGTCGAGGGCGTCGACCAACTCGTTCTCAGGGAGCTCCTGCAGTGCCTCGAGCAGCTCGAAACCGAAGTCGCGCCCGAGGAGACAGACCGTGGTGAGGATCCGACGCGTGTCGTCACGGAGCGACTCCAAGCGGTTCTCGATCGTGAGTCGGGCACTCTCGGGGACATCGATGTCGCGGAGAAGGACCGTCCTCCAACCCCCACCCGCAACCAGCAGACCTTCGTCCGCGAACTGGCGGAGCACCGCGTCGAGGAAAAAAGGATTTCCTTGCGTCGCCTGATGGAGTGCGTTGACCACGTCGGGCGGAGGCGTGCTCCCGGCGATCGTCATAAGCAACGCCTCCACGTCTGCAGGTGCAAGGTCGTTGAGGACGATGGAGCGCATGAGGTTGCGCCGTTGCAGCCGCACGAGTGTCTCTCGTAGGGCCGCGGGAACGGATTCATCGCGCGTGTAGGTCGCGGCAACGAAGATCGGCAGGTCGGGCAGCCGTACAGCGAAGGACTCGAGGAGCAGGAGCGAGTGCTCGTCGGCCCAGTGAACGTCGTCGAGCAGGATGACCATTGGTCGGACACGCGCGAGGTTTGCGAGCACTTCGCCGACAGCACCGAACAGGTAACGGCGTTCCTCGCGCGCCGGCATCTTGGCCGGTGGTGGGATCTCTCTGTACATACGCCGGATGACCGGGAGAAGCCGCGCTATCGCACCGGCATCGTCTCCAAGACAGACGCGGAACTGTTCGGCGCTCATCCTCCGGCGGGACGCGTCGAGGACTTCTACGAACGGGAGGTATGGGTCCGACTTACCGACCGACTCGCACCGAGCAGCGACGAACTGGAAGCCTCTCGCCTCGGCCTCGATGCCAACCTCCGCGACCAGCCGCGTCTTCCCGACGCCAGCGTCGCCCGTGACCACGACCAGTCCGCCTTGGCCCCCGCTCGCGCGACCGATTCCCTCGCGCAACGATGCTTGCTCAGCCTCGCGCCCGACAAAAGGCGCGCGCCCTTCGAGGTGCCGTGCCGGTTCGGCGAACTCCCCGTCGGTCGCCTCGAACAGGCGCCACTGCTCGCGAAGACCTTTCAGCCAGAACAACCCGCGATCGACGAACGTGTACGCCGGTGCGTCCACTTGCTCACGGACGGCCTCGGAGAGGAGAACCTGCCCGCTGCGCGCCTTTGCGGCAATGCGCGCCGCGGCGTTCACGGCGAGACCGAACACATCGCCTTGCTCCTCGATGACCGAGCCGAAGTTCAGTCCGAACCGCACGCGCGGGGCGTCGGCAGGGTGTCCGCTGGCGAGCTCCTCAAGGCGCGCCCGCATTTCGAGCGCTCCCGCAACGCCGCCAGTGCAAGTCGGGAACACGACCAGGAACCCGTCACCCGTCGACTTCACGACTCGGCCGTTCTGAGCTTCGGCGGCATAACGAATGACGCGCTCGTGATCACGCAGAAGCGCTACCGCCACCTCGTCGCCGTGGGCGCTCGCGAACGCGGTCGAGCCCTCCATGTCTGTGAAGAGGATCGTCATCGGAGGCGTGCTCATACGGCGCAGTTGCCCAGATCGATTTCCTCATGCACACTTGCACATCTCCAAAGCACCGGAAGGGGTGTCCGATGCCAGCAGCCGCAGTTGCTTTCAAACTTGGGTCGGTGCTGACGCCAGAGAACCTCGCACAGTTGGGTGGGGACGCGAGTTTGATGTCGCGCCTCGCCACCGAAGGAAGCTTGGTCGAGCTGGCCCAGGAGTTCGGGGAGATCACCGACCCGGACGAGGTCGAATACTTCAGTTCAATCCCGCGCGCAATCCAAGAGTCCATCCGCGTCGCGATCCGGGCGGCGATCCAGGATGGCAAGGGCGTGCAGATCCAGTTCTCGCCCGCATACGACTTTGGGCTCCGCATTTGGGACTATGGGCAGGCGATCAGCGTGCACTTGGAAGGGCCCTACACCGAAGCCACGATGCCCACGCGACTCTCGCAGTAACCCGTTGCGCGACTGGGGCCGACGACCACTCGGTCCCGCCGCGGCCAGGGCTACACCCAAATCCCAGCACGACGCGCCGCCCGACGGCCGTAGTCCGCCGAGCGCGACATCTCCGCTCACAGGATTCAGCGCAGAACCCCACCACCGGAACCCCTTGCAGCCGTAGGCGATCGTGGTGTCGGAGGGGGACTTGAACTCCCACGAGGCCCGTTATCGCCCTGACGCACGGCCGTACAACCCGAACCGGTTCTCGCGGGAGTTCGACCGGGCGCTCGCCCGGCACCCCGATCTCGCCCGCATCCGCCTGCACGACCTTCGGCACACCTGGGCCACGCTGGCACTCCAGGCCGGCGTCCCGGTGAAGATCGTTAGTGAGCGTCTCGGTCACTCGACGACATCGATAACGAGCGACACGTATTCACACGTGACACCACGACGAGAGCCGACGCCGCCGAGCGAGTCGCGAGCCTCATCTTCCCGGCGTCGCGACCAACTGGTGACCGGGGACCCTGAGACAAAGGGCAAGCACTGGGGTTGAACTGCGCAAACTTCGTGTCGGAGGGGGGACTTGAACCCCCATGCCCTTGCGGGCACTAGGCCCTCAACCTAGCGCGTCTGCCAATTCCGCCACTCCGACGTGGGGCCGTTGACTGTAGCGAAAGCCTGCTGGCTCAGTCGATGAGCAGACCGAGTCCGATCGTGCAGAAGATGAAGACCAACGCCACGACCACGGTGATGCGGTCGAGGTTCTTCTCCACGACGGTCGAGCCCATCGCGGCCGACCCGATGCCGCCGCCGAACATGTCCGACAGGCCGCCGCCTTTGCCGCTGTGCAGCAGCACGAGGAAGACCATGACCAGGCCGGCGATCACGTCGACAACGAGGACGAGGGCGGTGAGCACGGGTTCCGAGGTTACCAGCGGGGTCGCAGCGCCCGGCAGTCAGACCAGCTCAGCAGCGAGCTCGGCAAAGTGGCAGGCCACGGGGTGGCCCTGTCCACGGTCGATCAGCGCTGGCTCTTCGGTCGCGCAGATGTCCTGCGCCTTCCAGCACCGGGTGCGGAACCGGCAACCACTCGGCGGGTCGATGGGGCTGGGCACATCGCCGGTGAGCACGATCCGCTTGCGCTTGCGTTCCTTCTTCGGGTCCGCCATGGGGATCGCCGACAACAGGGCTTGCGTGTACGGATGCGCGGCCTTGGTGTAGAGGTCGTCTGCCGGCGCCATCTCGACGAGCTTGCCGAGGTACATCACCGCGACGACGTCCGAGATGTGCTGCACCACCGAGAGGTCGTGGGCGATGAAGAGGTACGCGAGCCCGAGTCGATCCTGCAGGTCCTCGAGGAGGTTCACGACGCCGGCCTGTATCGAGACGTCGAGTGCGGACACCGGCTCGTCGAGCACGACGACACTGGGGTCGAGGGCGAGCGCTCGAGCGACACCCACGCGTTGGCGCTGTCCACCTGAGAACTCGTGTGGATAGCGGTTGGCGTGCTGCCGGTTCAGCCCGACGAGCGACAGCAGCTCCTCGACTCGGCTCCGGTGATCCCCGGGCACCTTGTTGATGACAAGCGGCTCGGCGACCGCGGCGCCGATCGTCATCCGGGGATCGAGCGACGCGTATGGGTCCTGGAAGACGATCTGCATCTCCCGGCGCAGCGCGCGCATCTGGCGGGGGCCCAGCGTGGTGACCTCCTGCTCGCGGAAGTAGACGGAGCCGGACGTCGGCTCGATCAGCCGGAGGATGCAGCGGCCGACCGTCGACTTGCCCGAGCCGGACTCGCCGACGAGACCGAGGGTTTGCGACGGAGCGATCGCGAACGACACGTCCGACACCGCCTGCACCACGCCCTTGATGGACTTGATGCCCTTGTGGCTCGTGACGTTGAAGTTCTTCACGAGGTGCTCGACCCGAAGGATCGGGGGCGTCGATCGGCGCGTCGGGGACGCTCGCTTCGACCGCGATGGTGCTCACTGCTCGATGTCCCAGTGGCCTATGAGCTGCTCGCTGAAGTGGCAGGCCGCCTCTTGGTCGTGCGCGCCGACGAGCCGGAGGTTCGGCACCTCGACCGTGCAGATCTCCGCCGAGTACTTGCACCGTGGTGCGAAGGCACAGCCCGGCGGTGGGGCCAGCATGTTCGGCGGCGACCCGGGGATCGGACGCAGCCGATGCGCTTGACCAGTCGGGATCGAGCTCAACAGCCCCACTGTGTAGGGATGTGCGGGGTTCTCGAACAGGTCGTCGATGTTCGCGAGCTCCACGCTGCGGCCCGCGTACATCACCCGAACACGATGAGCGAGACGGGCGATGACGCCGAGGTCGTGGGTGATGAAGACGATCGCGCTGCGGGTCAGCTCCTGGACCTGTTGGATGACCTCGAGGATCTGCGCCTGGATCGTGACATCGAGCGCAGTCGTGGGCTCGTCCGCGATGAGCACTTCGGGGTCGTTGCAGATCGCCATCGCGATCATCGCCCGCTGCCGCATGCCGCCGGAGAACTCGTGCGGGTATTGACGCGGCTCGTGTCTTCGACTGGGGGATGCCCACCAGGTCGAGCATCTCGATCGCCCGCTTCGTGGCCGCGTCGCCGTTGAGGTCCTGGTGCGCCTGCACGGCCTCGGCGATTTGGTCGCCGACGCGCAGCACCGGGTTCAGCGCCGTCAGCGGATCCTGGAAGATCATCGCGATCTTCGCCCCGCGGTACTTGCGGGCCTCGCTCGGCTCGAGCCCGATGAGCTCGGTGCCGCGAAACCTTGCTGACCCGGAGATCTGGGCCGTCCTGTGGAGCAGTCCCATCACGGCGAGCATCGTCACGGACTTGCCCGACCCCGACTCCCCCACGACACCGAGCACCTCACCGGCGTGGACGACGAGATCGTTCCCGCGCACCGCGTAGACGGGACCGTCTTCGGTGGGGAACGTGACGTGCAGGTCGCGGATCTCGAGCACGGGCTCACCCGCCGCGGCACCTTCCCGCGCGCTCGCCGCGCCCGGCGTCGTGACCGCCATCAGCCGATCTTCTGCTGGCGGGGATCCAGAGCGTCGCGGAGACCGTCGCCGACGAAGTTGACGGCGAGGACCGTGGCCACGACCACCAACCCCGGGAACCAGATGAGCCAGGGGGCGATGGCGAAGTAGCCCTTGCTGTCGGAGAGGAGGTTGCCCCATGTCGGCACGGGTGGGCTGACGCCGAAACCGAGGAACGAGAGCGCAGACTCGAGCAGGATCGCGGCCGCCACGTTCAGCGTGACGACGACGACGATCGCGCCCACGCAGTTGGGCAAAAGGTGCTTCGCGATGATGCGTCGGTCGTCTGCTCCGAGGGCGCGCGCCGCTTCGACGAACTCCTTGTGCTTCAAGGACATCACCACGCCGCGGACGATGCGCGCTGTCGTCATCCAGAAGAACAGCGAGAGGACGATGACCGTTGCCCGGATGCTCCCGGCGTCGCCCATGACCGTATGCGCCCACGGCTGGCGGTTCGGGAGATTCCGCATGAGGATCAGCACGACGAGCAAAGGCAGCGCGATGAACAGGTCCGTAACCCGCATCATCAGGTTGTCGAGCTTCCCGCCGAAGTAGCCCGAGGTCGCGCCGATGATCGTGCCGATGACCGTCGCGACGATCGCGACCGCGAACCCGACCGCGAGCGAGATCCGGCCCCCGTACACGACTCGGCTGTAGAGGTCGCGGCCGATGGCGTCGGTGCCGAACCAGTGCGCGCCGCTCGGCCCCTGGAACACCGGACCTACCCCGGTCCTGTCATAGGGGTACCGCGCGACGATCCCGGCGAACAGCGCCATGAGGCTCAGGAGGATCAGGATCACCGCGCTGACCATCGCCAGCTTGTGCCGTCGGAAGCGTCGCCACGCGAGCGTGCGGGGGGACAACGAGACCGGAGCGACCTGCTCGGCCTCGGCCTCGAGTATCTCGTGTTCCTGGACCGCGCCCACCTCGAGCACGTCGTCGGCGGGCGGCTGGAAGGGTGACTCGGCGTCAGATCGGACCTCAGTCAAGGCGGATCCTCGGATCGAGCCACCCGTAGGCGAGATCGGCCAACAGGTTGAAGAGGATGACCGAGAACACGACGACCATCATCCACGGCAAGATCTGCGTGTAGTCGCCGTTGTTGTAGGCGTCGATGAAGAACCGCCCCATGCCCGGGTACTCGAAGATCGCTTCGGTGATCACGAGGCCTCCGACGATGGCACCGATGTCGAGCGCGGCGTAAGTGACTACCGGAAGCAGGGCGTTGCGGAACCCGTGGCGCATGATCACGCGCTTCTCGCTGATGCCCTTGGACCGCGCCGTGCGCATGTAGTCGGAGTTCATGACCTCGAGCATGGAGGACGCGCATGTACCGGCTGTAGATGGCGATGCCCTGGAAGGCGACGACCAACGCCGGGAGGATGAGGTGCTTCACCCGCAGCCAGGGGTCGAAACCCTCGTGGCCCGGCGGGTAGACCCCTGCGACCGGCAGGAAGGGCTGGTCCAGGTTGAACCACTTCGTCAGCGTGATCGCGAAGAACAGCTGGAGGATGAGGGCGAACCAGAACTGCGGGATCGACAGGCTGAAGAACGAGACCCCGGTGCCGATGTTGTCGAACTTGGAGTACTGGCGGAGAGCCGAGATGATCCCGAGAGTGACGCCCACCGTGATGGTGATGATGAACGCGAACGTGCCGAGCACGATCGTGTTGAAGAGCGCGCGTTGGAGGTCGGGCCACACGTCGCGGCGAGACGAGAGCGACTTGCCCCAATCGAACATGACGAACGACTTGAGCCAGGTCCAGTACTGCATGGGCAGCGACTTGTCGAGTCCGAGGCTGCGGCGGTACTCCTCGAGCTCCTCCGGACTCGCCCGGGGGTTGCGGGCGAGCGCCGCCAACGGGTCGGTCGACGATCGGACCGCGATGAACACGAGGACACTCGCGATGAGAAGGGTCGGGATCGCCCAGAACGCTCGCTTGATGACGAATCTGGTCAACCCGGCACCTCCCCACCTCCAACGTTAGAGGAGGCGGCGCCCGGTCGCCCGGGCACCGCCCCCTCCAGTTCTTCTCTCTGGCAACCCTCGTTAGCTGACGACGGTCCAGTCGTACAGGTTGCGGAAGGCGCTGAGGTAGTTGCTGACGTCGGCGTCAATCGGCCCGGCGATACGGTCCGTGCGCCATGCGACCATCGTCGGGAACTGAATCAGCGGGACCATGACGAAGTCGTCCGCCATGAACTTGCCGACCTGGTGGATCTGCTCGACGCGGACGGTCTCGTCGAGCTCCTGGTCGGACTGGATCATGACTGCGGATGCTTCCTCGTTGCAGTAGCCGCTGTTGTTCTGGCCCGAGGGGTTCTCCGGCGTGGGGATGGCGTCGCACGACATCGTGCCCGTGGGTGTCGGATCGGGCGTCGCGGTCTGGATGTACATCGCCAGCTCGGTGTCGAGCGTGGGCAGCCGCTGCTGGAAGTAGGTCGCAGCATCGGAGTTGTCCACGACGAGCTCGAAGCCCTTCTCCTTCATGTCCGGGATCAGCAGCGCCTGGGTGTTCTCACGACGCGTGTTGCCCGTGTTGACGGTGAAGCGGATGGTGGCCCGCTGGTCGCCCTTGGCCCAGATGCCGTCGGAGCCCTTGGCCCAGCCGTTCTCCTCGAGCAGCGCCGCGGCCGCCTCGGGGTCGTAGAGACCCTCGTTGAGGCTGGTGTCGCACCAGTCGCCGATCGTCGGCACCCAGATCATGCAGCCGTTCTGCGTGGCGTTGGGGTCGATCGGCTTGTAGATGGTGTCGATGATCTTCGTGGTGTCGACCGACCTGACGAACGCCTCACGCAGGATCGGATCCGAGAAAGGACCCTTCTGCTGCTGGATCCAGAGGTTCTCGTACTGCGTGCCGAGTCCGAACGTGAAGTCGATGTTCGAATCGGTCAGGCGTTGCTCGGTGCCGGCGGCCGGCTGCGGGAAGATCGCGTCGACCTGACCCGAGAGCAGACCGGCGAGCTCGGTGTCCTGATCCGCCAGCGGCACCATCACGACCCGGTCGACGAGCGGGGTCTTGCTCTCGTCGTAGTAGTTCGGGTTCGGGACGAGCACGGCCTGCTCGAGGCTCCACGACTCGAGGAGCCACGGGCCGGACGAGAACGGCATGTTGTCGGCCATCTCGTTCTCGAGGTTCGTGGTGTCGGGGAACGCGGCTGCCTTCAGCAGCGGGAAGAACAGGTTCTTGTACGCCGCATAGTTCTCCTGGAACACGATGACCGCGGTCTGCGGGTCGGTCGTGTCGATCGACTCGATCACCTCGTAGCCCGCGGTGGTCACGGAACCCGTGGTGTCCATGATCGCCCGCCACGTGAAGTCGATGTCAGCCGAGGTGATCGGCGTCCCGTCCTCCCACACCGCGTCGGGGTTCAGCTTGAGGGTCAAAGTGAACGGATCCTCGGTGATGCCGCCGTTCTCGAGCGTCGGCTCCTCAGCCAGGAGGGCGGTGGGCTCGAAGCCGCCATCGCCAGTCGTTTCCCAGAGGCCGGGGTTGACATGCGCCGAAGTGGTCCAGATCATCCACGACGAGTTCGCGCACTGCGTGATCGGGTTGATGCACTCGGGCCACTGCTCGGCGCCGAGGGTGATCGTGCCACCGGTGGGCACGCGGTCGCCCTCAGCCGCGGCCGTGGTGCCAGCACCCGCTGCCGCGGTGGTGCCAGCGCCGCCTGCGGTGTCGCTGCTGCTATCGCCATCGTCGCCGCACGCTGCGGCGAAGAGGCCGAGACCGAGCAGCAAGGCCAGAGCCTTGACACTCCTCGGGGTTCGTCTCACGAAATGGACCTCCTGGTATGAGCGGGGGGAGATGGATCCACGTCCTCCCTCTGCAGCGGAGACCCGCCTCAGACAACGCGATCCACCGGCGGGAACCGCCCGGCAAGGCCGGCGTTCGACCACACGGTTTGGTTCCAGCGCACCCGTCCTACCTCCCCTTTATCCAGGGCGGATGGCCGTTTTCGACGGTAGCAGAGGGCTACCCGGCGGAATGGGACAGCAACCGTTACGGGTTGTTGACAACACGCGCTGACACTCAGTCAGCAGACAAGCGTCAACAGCGCGGGGTCACCCGCCGTGGAGCCGGTACTGGACGATGCGGGCGAACTCGTCCGGCTCGAGGCTCGCCCCGCCCACGAGCGCCCCGTCGATGTCGGGCTGCGCCATCAGCTCGGCGATGTTCGCCGCCTTCACTGACCCCCCGTATTGCACCCGGACCGACGTGGCGGCCTCGGCCCGCCCGATCTCGCGCACCTCGGCCCGCACGAGGCCGCACACCGCCTGGGCGTCGTCGGGGGTGGCCGTACGCCCGGTGCCGATGGCCCAGATGGGCTCGTAGGCGATGACCATCGTGCCGATCGCCTCACGGGCGATGCCCGCGAGGCCGGCCCGCACCTGGGCGACGACCTTCTCCTCGGTCGCGCCGGCCTCACGTTCCTCGAGGGTCTCGCCTACGCACATGATCGGTGTCATCCCGGCCGCGAGGATCGCGCGCACCTTGCGATTGACCATTTCGTCGGTCTCGCCGAACAGCTGCCGTCGCTCCGAGTGGCCCGCGATCACGTAGCGCACCTGCAGCTTCGCGAGCATGACAGGCGCGACCTCACCGGTGAACGCCCCCTTGTCCTCCCAGTGGCAATGCTGCGCGCCGAGCACAATCGACATGTGATCGGAGTCGATCGCCGTCTGCACCGTGCGGAGATCGGTGAACGGTGGATGCACCGTGACATCCGCGGCGTCGAAGTCCGCTTTGGTGAGGGCGTAGTGCAGCTTCTGCACCGTTTGCAGCGCCTCGAAGTGGTTGAGATGCATCTTCCAGTTGCCGCTGATGACCGGCTTGCGCGCGTCAGCGGGCATTTGAGGCCTCACGCAACGCCGCCAGACCGGGAAGGTCGCCGAGCTCGAGGAGCTCGAGCGACGCACCTCCGCCGGTCGAAAGATGGTCGACTTGGTCGGCGAGGCCGAATTGGGCGAGCGCCGCCGCGCTGTCGCCGCCACCGACCACTGTGAACCCATGCGCGTCCGCCACTGCATGGGCAACAGCGAGCGTGCCCGACGCGAACCGCTCGTCTTCGAAGACGCCCATCGGTCCGTTCCACAACACCGTGTTGGCGTCGGCGATCACGTCGGCGAACTCCGCTGCGCTACCCGGCCCGATGTCGAGCCCCCTCCAACCATCCGGCAGCCTCGTGCCGTAGGTGGCGACCTGTCCGGCGGGTGACAGCGCCACGATGTCGGACGGCAAGTGGATCGGCTTGCCCCGCTCGAGCAGCCCGCGGCACGTGTCGACCTGATCGGGCTCGAAGAGCGAATCGCCGATCGCCGCGCCGCGCGCCGCGAGGAACGTGAAGCACATCGCTCCTCCGACGACCAACGCGTCGACGACCGACAGCAGCGAGTCGATCACACCGAGCTTGTCGCTGACCTTCGCGCCACCCAGCACCGCGACGAACGGACGACGAGGGTGCTCGCGGACACCGAGCAGCACGTCGACCTCGCGTGCGAACAATCGCCCCGCCGCGCTGGGCAGCGTCCGCGGCGGACCGACGATCGAGGCGTGCGCGCGATGCGCGGCGCCGAACGCGTCGTCGACGTAGAGGTCCTGCCCCTTCACGAGGCGCTCCACGAAGGCGGGGTCACCCGCTTCCTCCCCGGGGTCGAACCGCAGGTTCTCGAGCAGCTCGACCCCGGGGCGAGCTCGGCGAGTCGCGCGCGGACCGGTGCCATCGACCACCGCTCGTCGGGCTTCCCCTTCGGCCGGCCGAGGTGGCTGCACGCGGTGACCGTGGCGCCGTGGCCGGTGAGCCACTCGATCGTCGGGAGCGCGGCTCGAATGCGCAGATCGTCGGTGATCTCGCCGTCTTCGAGCGGCACGTTGAAGTCGGCACGCAGTAGGACGCGCCGCCCAGCGACGTCGGGCAGATCTTCGAGAAGGGGGAGCTTCACCGGATGGCGTGCGGTGTCACTGGTTGGCGGCGCCGATGATGAGCGCGAGATCGACGAGCCGGTTCGAGTAGCCCCACTCGTTGTCGTACCACCCGAGCACCTTCACCAGGTTGCCCATCGCGATCGTGAGACCCGAGTCGAACGTGCACGAGGCCGGGGAGCCCACGATGTCGGACGACACGAGAGGCTCGTCGGAGTAGACGAGCTTTCCGGCGAGCGGACCCGACGCTGCGGCCTTCGCGTAGGCCTCGTTCACCTCGTCGACGGTCACGTCGCGACGCAGGACGGCCACGAAGTCGGTGATCGAGCCGTCCGGCACGGGCACGCGGAGCGCCGTGCCGTCGAGCTTGCCCTTCATCGCCTCGAGCACGAGCCCCGTGGCCCGCGCGGCGCCCGTGGACGCCGGAGTGATGTTGATCGCCGCGGCGCGGGCCCGCCGGAGATCCTTGTGGGGACCGTCGACGAGCATCTGGTCGCCGGTGTAGGCGTGCACAGTCGTCATGAGGCCACGTTCGACGCCGAACGTGTCGTCGAGCACCTTCACCATGGGGACGAAGCAGTTCGTCGTGCACGACGCGTTCGACACGACGAAGTGGTTCGAGGGATCGAACGTGTCGTCGTTGACACCGACGACGAACGTTGCATCGGCCCCGCCGCACGGCGCGGAGACGATGACCCTTGGCGCGCCGCCGTCGAGATGCGCCGCGGCAGTGTCTCGCTCGGTGAAGAAGCCGGTGGACTCGATCACGACGTCGACGCCGAGATCACCCCATGGCAGGTCCTTCGGATCTCGGATCGCGAGCACCTTGAGGAGGTCGCCCGCGACATAGATGCCGTCATCGACGACGCGGACCTCGTCGGGGAGACGGCCCATCACCGAGTCGTACTTGAGAAGGTGCGCCATCGTGTCGACCGAACCGAGGTCGTTGACCGCGACAAAGTCGATATCGGCGCCGGCTGCCTTGGCGGCGCGGAAGACGCCTCGTCCGATCCGACCGAAGCCGTTGATCACCCACACGGATCGCCATGTGCTCGAAGTCCTCCCGGTCGGGAGAGGCCCGCCCGGCCTCTCGTCACCGGGGCGACGTTACTTGTCGACGTCGCGGTGCACGACAACCGGTTGGTAGCCGTGCTGGCGCAATCGACGGGCGATCTCCTCGGCTACGACGACGGATCGGTGCTGCCCGCCGGTACACCCGAAAGCCAGCGAGAAGTAGCTCTTCCCCTCCCGCACGTAGGCGGGCAACAGCATCGTGAGCAACGTGTCGAGCTGACCGAGGAAGTCCGCCGTCACCTCCTGACGCATGACGAACGTGCGCACCTCGGTGTCGAGCCCCGAACGGGGGCGGAGGTTCTCGTCCCAGTACGGGTTCGGGAGGAAGCGGCAGTCCACGACCATGTCGGCGTCGAGCGGGAGGCCGTGCTTGTAGCCGAACGACGTGATGCTCGTCTGCATGCCGGGGGCCGGCACCTCAGCACCGAAAAGCGCCATCAAGCGGTCACGCAGCTGGTTGACGTTCAGGTCGCCGGTGTCGACGACGAGGTCGGCCTCGGCCTTCACGGGCTCGAAGAGGAGCCGCTCGCGCTCGATCGCGTCGGTCATCGCGCCGGCCTCGTCGGCGAGCGGGTGCCTCCGCCGGGTGCTGCTGTAGCGGCGCACGAGCACGTCGGTCGGCGCGTCGAGGAACAGGATGCGCACTCGGTGGCCCCCCGCCCGCAGCTGCACGAGCGCCGGCAGCACATCGCCCGGATTCGGACCACGACCGACGACGAGGGCCACCCGGCCGATGCTCGAGCCCGGCGCGCCGGCGAGGTCCGCGATGGTCGGGATGAGGGTGGCGGGCAGGTTGTCGACGATGAACCAGCCGAGATCCTCGAGCGTCACGGCGGCTTGGGAGCGACCCGCCCCCGACAAGCCCGTGACCACGAGGAACTCACTCACATCTTGATGGTACCGACGACCTCTCGCGTCAACGCGCCTTCTCCGCGCGTAGGAACAACAGACGCGGGATCGTCGCGGCGGCCGCGTACTCCGCCGCGCGCGCGAGGAAGCCCGTTGGCGGCGCCGGTTCCTCCATTCGGTGGATCACGAGGCCAGCCGCCGCCATCGCGTTGACGTACCGACTGAGCGGACGGTGGATGAACGGAATGAAGACGTCCTTCTCGACTTCTTCGATCGTGCGGTCCTCGATCAGGTATTCGCCGACGCGCCAGTACTGCTCTGGGGGGTCGAGGATCTGGTCGTCGATCCAGCCGCTGTTCGGGGTCTGCAAGAGCGGATGGTTGAGGAAGAAAAGGAAGCGTCCCCCTTCAACCAGCACGCGTCCGACCTCGGCGAGCGCGCGGTCGACGTCGTCGATGTGCTCGAACACGAGGCATGCCACCACCGCGTCGAACGATCGGGACGCAAACGGCAGGTCGGCAGCGGCCGCGCGCGCGTAACCCACCGCTCCACCGCGACGGCGAGCCACTTCGAGCTGAGCCCACGTCGGGTCGACGCCGGCGACGCGCTCGACCGGCAGCTCGGCCGCGAGACGGCTGAGCTGTCCCTCGCCACACCCCACGTCGAGCACGCGACAGGCCCCGGCCAAGTGCTCCGCGGCAAGGGGAAGGATCTGCTCCTCGTACTCGGGGTCGGCACCGTCAGTGAACCCGTCCTGCCACCACTGGGCGTGCACCTCCCAGAGTCCGTCGCCCTCTGTCATGAGCAGGCAGTCACGAGCGGGGCTGGTGGATCTTCGCGTGCACGGCGTCAGCGACCGCGTTGGGAAGCCACGGCAGCGCGCGCAGCGTGTCGAGCTCGGCCCGCTTGACGCTCTCCACGCCTCCCAGCTCCTTCACGAGGCGCTTGCGACGCGCTGGGCCGAGGCCGGGGATGTCGTCGAGCACGCTCTTCGTCATTCGCTTGCCGCGCAGCTCGCGGTGGAAGGTGATCGCAAAGCGGTGCGCCTCGTCGCGCAGCCGTTGCAGGAGGTAGAGCGCCTCGCTCTGACGCGGGATCGTGATCGGGTCGCTCCGCCCGGGGACATAGACCTCCTCGAAGCGCTTCGCGAGCGCCGCGACTGGGATCTCGTGTTCCAGCCCGAGCTCGTGGACGACGCGTTCGGCGACGCCGAGCTGTCCCTTTCCGCCATCCACGACGAGCAGCTGAGGCGGATAGGAGAACCGACCGGGGCGACCCGTCGTCGGACGATCTCGGTCCTCCAGATATGCGGTCAGTCGGCGGGTCAGGACTTCCTCCATCGCCGCGAAGTCATCGTTGCCGGCGACGCCTTTCACCTTGAACCGGCGGTAGTCCGACTTCTTCGGGAGCCCGTCCTCCATGACCACCATCGAACCGACGTAGTCGGTTCCCTGGATGTGGCTCATGTCGTAGCACTCGATCCGCAACGGCGCCTCGGGCAGCCCGAGGTGGTCCTGAAGCTCGTTGAGCGCGCGGGCGCGGCTGTTGTGGTCGGCGGCGCGGCGAAGCCGATGCCGTGTGAACTCCTCCTTCGCGTTTCGCGTCACGGTCTCCTGGAGCGCGCGCTTGTCGCCGCGCTGCGGCACCCGCACCGCGACGCGAGATCCTCGCATCAGGGTGAGCCACTCCTCGTACAGCTCAGTTTCCTCGGGAGCGACAGGGACGAGCACCTGCTTCGGCACGCCCTGTGGGGGCTCTTCGCCGTACAGACCTTCGAGCACACGGGCGACGAGGCCGGGCGGGGACAGGTCCTCGACCTTGTCGACGACGAATCCCTTCCGCCCGACCACTCTCCCCCGCCGCACGTAGAAGACCTGGACTGCCGCCTCCAGGTCGTCGTCGGCGATGCCGACGACGTCAAGGTCTTCGTTGCGATCGGCCACCATCTGCTGGCGCTCGATCGCCTTCGTGACGCTGGTCAGGCGGTCCCGGAGCCGGGCAGCGCGCTCGAACTCCAACCCTTCCGCGGCCTCTCGCATGTCCCGCTCGAGCCGGCGGACAGCGCCCTCGGTGTCACCGTCGAGGAACTCGACGAGCTCGCTCACCAACCGGTCGTAGGTCTCCTTGTCGATCTCGCCGACGCACGGCCCGCTGCACTTCTCGATGTGGAAGAGCAGGCACGGCCGACCGAGGCGTTGGTGGGTGGCGAGCTTGCTTTCGCTGCACGTGCGGATCGGGAACGTGCGCAGCAGCATGTCGAGCGTGTCCCGGATGGCGTAGGCGTGCGCGTACGGGCCGAAGTACCTCACGCCCTTTCGCTTGCGGCCGCGCATGACCATCGCCCTCGGCCACTCGTCGTCGAGCGTGACCGCCAGGAACGGATAGCTCTTGTCGTCCCGCAGCCGGACGTTGAACCGGGGCCGGTGCTGCTTGATGAGGCTGTACTCGAGCATGAGCGCTTCGACCTCGTTGCGCACCTGGATCCACTCGACGGACTCCGCGGCAGCGACCATCTGAGCCGTACGCGGCGCGAGCCCCCGCGGGTCTTGGAAGTAGCTCCCGACCCGACTGCGCAGCGACGCGGCCTTGCCCACGTAGATCACACGGCCCTCGCGGTCCTTGAACTGATAGGACCCCGGGGCGTCGGGGATCGTGCCCGCAGGCGGTCGGTCGACCATGGCCCTGTCAGCCTGCCCCGAAGTCGCGCTGACTGCGTACACTTGACTCCACGCCGGCCTGGTCTCCGGCGCCATATGCAAGCTCTGGGGCCGACATCCCCGTGGAGGGCGACCAGGCTGTCCCCACCGGCCGCAACCAGAGCCTTTCCCCCAAGGGGAGGACAACCCAGCGATGTTGCGGATCCAGACCCCCCTGCCGGAGGGGTACACCGGCGCCGACCCCGACGATCTCGCAACGCGGATCGGCGCGGCCAAGGCCGCCCTCGGTACCCGGCTCTTCATCCTCGGCCACCACTACCAGCGCGAGGAAGTGATGCGATGGGCCGACGCACGAGGCGACTCGTTCCGCCTGTCGGTGCTCGCGCAGCAGCAGCACGACGCCGAGTTCATCGTCTTCTGCGGTGTCCACTTCATGGCGGAGTCCGCCGACGTCCTCACGGCCGACCATCAGAAGGTCATCCTCCCGGACCTGAATGCCGGTTGCTCGATGGCAGACATGGCCGACATCGACTCGGTGGAGGAGGCCTGGGACGCCGCTCGAGCGAGTGATCGACATCGATCAGCTGGTCCCGATCACCTACATGAACTCCTCGGCGGCGCTGAAGGCGTTCGTCGGCCGTCACGGCGGCGCCGTGTGCACATCCACGAACGCGCGGGCCGTGCTCGAGTGGGCGTTCCGACCGCGTGACGACGGGGGCGCTGGCGGATCGAAGGTGTTGTTCTTCCCCGATCAGCACCTCGGTCGCAACACCGGCCTGGCGATGGGCTACTCCCACGAGGACATGCGCGTCTGGAATCCCCACCGCGAGCGGGGCGGCCTCACCGAGGCGGAGTGCAAGGAGACGACCTTCCTCCTGTGGCGCGGGCACTGCTCGGTGCATCAGCGCTTCCGGCCGGAGCACATCGACGCGTTCCGCGAGACCTACCCCGAAGGCATCGTCGTCGCCCACCCGGAGTGCAGCTACGAGGTCTGCGAGAAGGCCGACCAAGTCGGCTCGACCGACTTCATCATCCGCGCCGTCGATGCCGCGCCGCCCGGCGCGGTCATCGGCGTTGCCACCGAGATCCACCTGGTCCAGCGGCTCGACGAGGAGACGCCGGACAAGACAGTCGTCTCGCTCGACCCACTCGTGTGTCCGTGCTCGACCATGTTCCGCATCGACGCCGCCCACCTCTGCTGGGTTCTCGAGAACCTCGTCAACGGCCGGGTCGTCAACCAGATCACCGTGGACGCGGAGACCGCCGATGCCGCGAAGGTTGCTCTCGAGCGCATGCTCGCGATCACCTGACTCAACGAGATCGACTGTCTGCCGACAGTAGGCTGAGCCCGTTCGCGAGCCTGGAGGCGCCGTCGTGAGCCAGACCGTCCCCCATGACGCACCCATCTTCGTGGCCGGGCACCGAGGCCTGGTCGGATCGGCCGTGCTCCGTCGCCTCGAGTCGGGCGGCTTCACGAACATCATCACGGCGAGCCGTGACCAGCTCGACCTGAGGGATCAGGCTGCTGTCAACTACTGGTTCCGTGCACACCGGCCTGAGTACGTGTACCTGGTCGCCGGCACGGTGGGCGGCATCCTGGCGAACAGCACACGCCCCGCAGAGTTCATCTACGACAACATGATGATCCACGCGACCGTCGTGCAGGCCAGCTACGTCCACTCGGTGTCGAAGCTCCTGTACCTCGGCAGCTCGTGCATCTATCCGCGCAACGCGGACCAACCCATGACCGAAGACGCGCTGTTGACCGGTCCGCTCGAACCCACCAACGAGCCTTACGCCATCGCCAAGATCGCGGGCATCAAGCTCTGCCAGTCGTACCGCACGCAGTACGGCGCGAACTTCATCTCGGCGATGCCGACGAACCTCTACGGGCCGAACGACAACTTCGACCTACAGAGCAGCCACGTTCTCCCCGCGCTTGTGCGCAAGTTCCACGACGCGAAGGTCACAGGCGCGCCCACTGTCACGATCTGGGGAACGGGCACTCCACTTCGCGAATTCCTCCATGTCGATGATCTCGCGGATGCGTGTGTCTTCCTCATGGAGAGCTACGAGGGCGCGCAGCACATCAACGTGGGTACGGGCGTCGATCTATCGATCCGAGACCTGGCCGAGATCGTCCGCGACGTCGTCTACCCAGACGCGACACTCGAGTTCGACACGACGAAGCCAGACGGTGCCCCCCGAAAGCTGCTCGACGTCACGCGACTCAATGAGCTCGGCTGGAAGGCGTCCATCGAGCTGCGCGCTGGCATCGAGTCGACCTACGCGTGGTTCTTGGAGCACTACCGGGTCTCCGTGTCGACACCCTGACGTGCGTCGATGAGGACGCAGGACATAGCTGTCGAGCCATCGGGGTCGGCCGCGGTGCCGTCCCCGGCGGCTGACAGAGGGAGCGCGCCGCAGGGTTTGGCCAGCCGCACCCGAGTCGCGTTGAAGGGAGGGGTGGCGCTCAGCGCCCACCGTGGGCTCTCGCTCGCCGCCGGGCTCCTGATGATCCCGTTTGCGGCGCACACACTGCCAGTCGAGGAATTCGGGCCGTGGCTCCTCCTGAGCACGATCCCCGCGCTGCTCGGCTTTCTCGACCTCGGCCTCGCAAACGGGTTGGTCACGCTGATCGCGACCGAATCCGCCCGCGGCGCGGCAGGCCGCGCGAGCATCCATCGCTACGTTTCGTCGGCCACGTACATGCTCGCGGCGCTCGGGCTGATGATCGCTGTCGCGCTCGGCCTCACGGTGAGCATCCTCGACCTTCGTTCAGCCATGGGAGCCTCCGAAGTCGTCCCGCGGGACGACTTTGCACTCGGCCTTCTCATCATCGTGGTGTCGGTCGCCACGTTGATTCCCCTCTCCGTAGCCCAGCGCGTCGGTCAGGGCCTCCAGCAGATGCACGTGGTCGGCGTGACGGGAGTCGCGGGCGCGGTCGTCCAGCTCATCGCCGCGTGTGTATGCGCGGTCACCGGGGCAGGGTTCGCCTGGTTCGTGTTCACGTCCTGCGTCGGACTGCTCGCATCGGCCTTGCTCGCCTGGGTCGTGATCTTCCGACGCATCGCCCCCGACCTCCGTCCCTCTCGCCGCCTCGTCAACCGGGACGCGGCGCGCCTCGTTCGTCGGCGTGGAGGCGCCTTTTTCGTGCTCGGCGTCGCCGCCGCGATCGGATTCCAGACCGACGCGCTCGTGATCTCGAGCCGTCTTGGAGTCGAGGCAGTCCCGGAGTACGCCGCGCCTTACCGCCTCTTTGCGATCGCGCCGGCCCTCATCACCCTCTTCGCGCTTCCCCTCTGGGCAGCGCACGCTGACGCGTTCGCCCGCGGCGAGATCCACTGGACCCGACGCATGCTTCGACGCTCGACGCTCGCCGCCGGCATGCTCGCGCTCACGGTAACTGCGGCACTCGTGCTGGTCGTTCGTCCCGTTCTCTCGGCGACGCTTGGAGATTCGGACCCGAACCCTCGACTCGCCTTGTTGCTTGCAATCGGCGCAACGGGAGTCGTGATCAGCCTCAGCCAGCCCCTCGCCATGTTGCTGAATGCGGCGAACGTCCTTCGCTTCCAGGTGGTGATCGCAATCCTCATGTGCGTCAGCAACCTTGCTCTCTCGCTCATCCTGGTGGAGAGCATCGGCGTCGCCGGGCCACCACTCGCCACGGCTATCGCCCAGACCGTCTGTGTGCTCGTGCCGTCGCTGATCTACATCCGGCGGATGGAGCGCGTGACATGAGCGTCAGCGAACCAGATCGGTTGGGTCAGCTCATATCGGAGGCCCTCGTCCGCACCGCCTCGGGCGAACGAGGCAGAGCGCCACGGAGGGTTCGCGCGAGGCTCGTCGGGCGCTGGTTGCGCTTCGTGACCCCGTGGTTCGTTATTCCTTGCTCGGCTCGGAGCTTCGTCTCCGGTTGTCACACGATCTGCCCGTGCACCGAGCCGAGCACCCGGGGTATTCCGACAACCTTCGGCGGGTCGCGACCAGAGTGAACGAGAAGCACCCAGACACGACAGCGGTGGACGTCGGAGCGAACATCGGCGACTCGGTGTTGTTCCTGCGCAGCGCTGGATACGAGCAGATCATCGCGATCGAACCAGCGCCTGAGTTCCTTCCCCTCCTTCGGCGGAACGTGGGCGCGCTCTCCGGCGTCGTGGTCGAGGAGGTCATGCTGGCTGGGTCAGCGCGTGCTCTACACGGATCGATCGTGACGCGACGCGGCACCGGACACTGGGTGGATGGAGGGGAAGTCGTCCGCACGGCCACTCTCGACGACCTCATGACCCGACACCGAGACCTCGGGCCGGTCTCACTGGTCAAGACCGACACCGACGGGTTCGATCTGGACATCCTGCACGGTGCCGAGACGACGTTGGCAGGTTGCCCGACGCTCTTCTTCGAATATGACCCGCGGCGCTGGGCCCTCGCACCGTCGAGCGGACTCGACTTCATCGCGTGGCTCGAGTCTCTCGGCTACGGATCGCTCCTCTTCTACGACGGCGTCGGCACTCTCGTCACCACGACCGACATCGGGGATACTCGCCGGCACCAGGAGCTCGACGCCTACGCCAGGACGACCAGCGTCCCGTACTTCTACTTCGACATCGCGGCCTTCTCACGAGACGACGCCGACGTAGCCGATGCCGTAAGGGCCGGCGAGCTCCCGCCGCATTGAGCAGTCGAGCGATGCCCACGTTGACGATCTTCAGTGCGCCAAAGTCGTTCGTGGGCGCAGCAAAAACGAATCAACGCAACGCCGTGTGGAGCTGGACGCAGCTCGGTCCTGAGGTCGAGATCATTCTCATCGGCGACGAGGAGGGAATCGAGTCCACCAGTCGCGACCTCGGCACGCGCCATGAACCCGAGGTCGCTCGAAGCGCTGCTGGAGTTCCTCTCCTCGACGACCTGTTTCGGCGAGGGCAGGCAGCGGCACGAGCGGACACGTGCATGTTCATCAACGCGGACGTCGTGGTCGGTCCCGACTTGCTCGCCGCAGTGAAGGCGGCGACGGCATGGGCGGACCGCTTCCTCCTCGTGGGGCAGCGTTGGGACACGCCGATCGACCATCTTCTCGAGCAACGCGGCGCCCGGTGGTGGGATGAGACGAGGGCACACGCCGTCGCTAAGGGCCGGCTCAACTCACCGCTCTGGATCGACTACTTCGTCTTCCCGCGCGGCCAGTACGAAGATCTCCCGCCGTTTGTGATCGGTCGCCCCGGCTATGACAACTGGATCATTTGGCACACCCGCACGCGCCACATACCGGTGATCGACGTGTCGAGCACGGTCGTGGTGGTCCACCAGCGGCACGGCTATTCGCAGTACGGGGGGACGAAGGTCCACGTCTGGTCGGAAGACGCTCAGCACAACGCCGACCTCATAGGTGATCGACGAAGGCTGTTCACGATCGGGCACGCGACGCACCGCACCACGGCACGGGGCATCGAACCAGCGCGGGGCCCCAAGTACACGGCGGCCCGCCTCTACACACGATCGCGTCCGATCATCGACGCGACTGCTAAGGCGCGGCACCGGCTCGGCATCAATGCAGAACTCGTTCAGCGGCTCGTCGCCCCGCTCCGCCGTCACCAGCAACGCGAGAATCTCTGAGTCAGCTCCGCGGCCGATCAGCCATGGCGGTGTTCGGCTCCCGCTTTCTCGCCGATGAAGCCGGCGAGGGTGCCGACCCACCAGCTCGAGCCATAGGTCGCGATGCCGCACAGGGCCACGGCGCGCTCGCGCATGCCTCCCGCGGGACCGGGACAGCCAGCCGCCTCGAGCGTGAGCGCGGAGGCGCCCGCTACCACGACTGTCGGGACCGCCCCCCAGCGTCGCCACACCACGGCTCCAGCGATCATCGCGGCCGGGGGCATCGCGAGGAGCGCTACCTGGCGCGCGAGCGGACGGCGCCCGCGGGCCCACCACGTGCCCTTGACCCTTCCGAAGTACCAGTGCTGGCGAGCGAGCGCCAGAAACGTGGCGCGGGCGAGGTAGCCAGATTGGAGCCGCGCGTCGAACCAGACGAGCTGCCCTGACTTGATGTACCGCTGGCTCAGCTCGAAGTCTTCGTTCAGCGCAGTTGCGTCATCCCATCCGCCGAGAGCACGCAGCTCATCGGTGCGAAATGCCCCCATCCACACGTGTTCCGCTGCCGCCGATGCCGTAGCTCTCCGGTACCGCGAGAAGCCACTCGTGATGCGATTGCGCTGCGCTCGGGCCAACCCCACATCGACCGGGCGCGACGTCCGCGGCGTCGCCACCTGCGCTCCCCCGATCTCCCCCACCTCGGGCCGCTCGGCCAGCACGCGCACGCACGTACCGACGTAGTGGGCCTGCACTCGGCTCCGGGCATCGATGCGCACGACGATCTCACCGGCCGCGTCGGCGAGCCCGACGTTCAGCGCACATGAGGTGCGACGACGAGGGTTGCCGAGCGCTCGAAAGCTCTTGAAGCCGTATCGGGCAGCGGCCTCCCCCGCCCGCGACACAGTTCCGTCCTCGCTCTCGCCGTCCACAAGGATCACCTCGATGGACGAGAGTGGGTAGTCCTGCGCCCCGAGGGTGTCGATGCATCCGGAGATGTCCTCGGCCTCGTTCAATGCGGGGATGATGACCGAGACGAGGGGGACCTCTGTCACCGCCCCTGCCTCTGCACCACACTGCGGAGCGTGCGCCCGATGATGCGCAGGTCCATCGTGAGGCGCTGATGCCGCAAGTAGAAGAAGTCGTACTGCAGACCTTCGAGCGCTTCGGCGTCGGAGCCGGCGTACCCGAATTTCACCTGGCGCCAGCCGGTCATGCCCGGGCGGACCAGGTGGCGCAGGTCGTAGAACGGGATCTTCTCGACGAGCTCCTCGACATACGACGGCTGCTCGGGCCGTGGCCCGACAATCGACAGGTCGCCGCGGATGACGTTCAGCAGCTGAGGGAGCTCGTCGAGGTGAGTGGTCCGGAGGAACCGTCCGACGCGCGTGATCCGAGGATCGTCGTCCGACGTCCAGACGGTGACCGCTCCGGGCAGATCACGCATCGACCGAAACTTCCAGATGGTGAACGCCCGGCCTGACTTCCCCACGCGGGGTTGCCGGAAGAACATCGGCCCCCGGTTCCCGAAGCGGTTCGCGACCGCGACCATCGGAAGCGCCAGGAGCAAGATCGGCACACACGCGACAGCGAGCACGATGTCGAACAACCGCTTCACACGGCTGTAGCTGTCGCGATGGATCTCGCCGATGTCGAACATCAGCGAGACGCGCTCGAGCTCACCCAGCGGCAATTTGCCAAGCCACTGGTCGTAGAAGAGCGAGACCGTGCGGATGCGCGCGCCCCGCTCATGCAGAAGCGCCGCCTGCGCGACGATGTGCTCGTCAGCCTGCGCCTCCCGATCCAGCACGAGCAGAGTGGCGTTCACCGCGGTTGCGGCGGCCACGAGCGGGAGACCGTCACCTGTTGAGCGAGCGTCAGCGCATGTCAGCACCCTCACGAGCTGGGCGGGCCGCTCAGGGCGACCTTCGAGCTCGTCGGCGAGCAGCTGCCCTTCGTCGAGCCGTCCAACGAACAGCAGCCTCTCTCGATCCTCTGCCCGACTGCGCGCGTGCCGGGCGAGCGTCGCGCAGAACGCGAACCACGGCACGAGGATCAGACCTGCGCCGAAGACCACCAACCTCGGCAGCAAGACGCTGTTCGTGAGGAGCTGCGCGACGGAGACTCCGAGCGCACCGACGACGCAAGCGGTGACGCTCGCGGCCCACGCGGCGCGCCGAGTCCGCAGGACCTCGGGCAGACCTACCGAGTACGAGGAGACCGCGAGGAGGATGACGTAGGCCGCCGACCACCCGAACCGGTATGAGCCGGTGTAGTCGTAGACGTGGCGGACGGCGTGCAGCTTGCCGAGCCCGAAGACCGCGACGACGATCCCCGCGTACTGGAGCGGGCGCGCGAAACGGGCCATAGCCACCTTTCCATCATCGGCAGGGGGTCGCGCGCAATGAGCCGGAAGGCCCTTTCACCCTCCGTGGTCGCCCGCAGGCCACATGCTCAGCTCTGCAGGAGATGGGCGAGGAACTGGCCGGTGTAGCTCTCCGGCGTGCTGGCCACGGTCTCGGGTGTGCCCTCGACCACGACCGTCCCTCCGCCCGAGCCACCTTCGGGGCCGAGGTCGATGATCCAGTCTGCGGTCTTGATCACGTCCAGGTTGTGCTCGATCACCAGGACCGTGTTGCCCTGGTCCACGAGACGGCTGAGCACCGTCAGGAGCTTGCGGACGTCCTCGAAGTGGAGTCCAGTTGTCGGCTCGTCGAGGATGTAGATCGTGTGACCGGTCGACCGCTTCGCGAGCTCCGAGGAGAGCTTGACGCGCTGAGCCTCACCGCCGGACAGCGTGGGCGCGGGCTGTCCGAGCCGGATGTAGCCGAGGCCGACGTCGACCAGGGTCTGCATGTGCCGGGCAATGACGGGTTGGTTGGCGAAGAAGTCGACCGCCTCTTCACACGACAGGTCGAGGACCTCGGCGATGTTCTTGCCCTTGAAGGTGATGTCGAGCGTGTCCCGGTTGTAGCGGGCCCCCTTGCAGACCTCGCACGGCACATAGACATCGGGGAGGAAGTGCATCTCGATCTTGATCGTTCCGTCGCCCGCACAGGCCTCGCAGCGCCCGCCACTCACGTTGAACGAGAACCGCCCCGGGAGGTAACCGCGGACCTTCGCTTCCTGCGTCTGGCTGAAAAGCCGGCGGATGTGGTCGAACACGCCGGTGTAGGTAGCCGGGTTCGATCGCGGGGTGCGACCGATGGGCGACTGGTCGATGTCGATCACCTTGTCGAGATGCTCGATGCCCTCGATCTTCTTGTGCCGCCCCGGCGGCATCTTCGAGCGGTAGATCCGCTGCATCAGCGACTTGAGCAAGATCTCGCCGACGAGTGTCGATTTGCCCGACCCCGATACGCCGGTGACCGCGACGAAGCACCCCAGCGGGATCTCCACGTCGATGTCGCGCAGGTTGTGCTCTTTCGCGCCGCGGATCGTCAGCCACGCGTCGCCGGGCGTGCGGCGCTGCTTCGGAACCGGGATGGTGCGCTTTCCGGCGAGGTACTGACCCGTCACGGAGTCCTTCGCTCGGATCAGCCCTTTCACGGAGCCCTCGAACACGATGTCGCCGCCGTGCTCGCCCGCGCCGGGACCGATGTCGACGACATGGTCGGCGACGCGAATCGTCTCCTCGTCGTGCTCGACCACGAGAACGGTGTTGCCGAGGTCGCGGAGACGGACGAGCGTCTCGATCAGCCTGCGGTTGTCACGTTGGTGGAGACCGATCGACGGCTCGTCGAGGACGTAGAGCACGCCTACGAGCCCGCTGCCGATCTGACTCGCGAGCCGGATGCGCTGAGCCTCGCCGCCGGCGAGCGTGCCGGCCGACCGGCTCAGCGAGAGGTAGTCGAGCCCGACATCGAGCAGGAAGCTCATGCGGGCGTTCACCTCTTTCACGACGCGCTCCGCGATCATCCGGTCTCGTTCGCTCAGCTCGAGAGAGGCCAGCGTCTTGGCCGACTCTCCGATGCTCAGGTTGCAGAGCTCGTGGATGTTGCGTCCGTCGATCGTGACGGCGAGTGATGCAGGTCGCAGGCGCGCCCCGCCGCACGCCGGGCACGGGACCTCGCGCATGTACCCCTCGACCTGCTCGCGGGCCCAGTCGCTCTCCGCGTCGGTGTGCCGCCGCCGCAGGAACGGGATGATGCCCTCGTAGGTCGTCTGGAACGAGCGTTGACGGCCGTACCGGTTCTTGTACTTCACCTGCACCGTGCCGGACTTCGAGCCGTGCAGGATCACGGTCTGCTGCGCTTTCGTCAGCTTCGACCACGGCGCGTCCATGTCGATGCCGTTCTCGTGGGCAACAGCACCAACGAGCCGCGTGAAGTACTGCGTTCGGGCGCCGGCCCACGGCGCGATCGCGCCCTCGTTCAACGAGAGATCGGGGTTGGGCACGACCAGCTCGGGGTCGACCTCGTAGGTCGTACCGAGCCCGTCGCACGTCTCGCACGCGCCATACGGAGAGTTGAAGGAGAAGTTGCGCGGCGCGAGCTCGTCGAAGGACGTACCGCACTTCGGGCACGCGAGGTGCTGGCTGAACGTGAGGATCTCGGCCTCGTCCTCCCCTCCCTTCGGGAGGATCTGCACCTCGGCGACGCCCTCGGCGAGACGGAGCGCGGTCTCGAGCGAGTCAGTGAGCCGGCGCTCGACGCCATCGCGTCGCACGAGGCGGTCGACGACCACCTCGATCGTGTGTTGCTCGTACCGCGCCAGCCGGGTCGCGTCGCCGATCACCTCGGCGAGGTCGCGGACCTCGCCGTCGATGCGGGCTCGCACGTAGCCCTGGGACGCCAAGTCGGCGAGGAGCGACTCGTACTCGCCCTTCCGGCCGCGCACCACAGGGGCGAGCACCTGGAAGCGAGTGCCGTCCGGGAGCCGGAGCACACGGTCGACGATCTGCTGCGGCGTCTGGCGCTCGACGCGGGTGCCGTCGTTCGGGCAGTGCGGCACTCCGATCCGCGCGTAGCAGGAGCCGGAGGTAGTCGTAGACCTCGGTGATCGTGCCCACTGTCGAACGGGGGTTGCGCGAGGCGGACTTCTGGTCGATCGAGATCGCCGGCGAGAGGCCCTCGATGAAGTCGACATCGGGCTTGTCCATCTGGCCGAGGAACTGCCGCGCGTACGACGACAACGACTCGACGTAACGACGCTGGCCTTCGGCGTAGATGGTGTCGAACGCAAGCGACGACTTCCCCGACCCGGACAGCCCGGTGAAGACGATCAAACGGTCGCGCGGCAGCTCGATCGAGACGTTCTTGAGGTTGTGCTCGCGGGCGCCTCGCACGACCAGCGTGTCGGCCATCCGGACGATCGTAGCCCGTTTCGGGCAATTGCGAACAGATGTACGATGACGGCCCTAGGTCAGCCACGTAGCGGCGGATCACGAAGTCGGTCCCAGAGGAACTCGACGGTTCGGGCGCTCTCGAATCGGTACCCGGGATACGCCGGGTGCTCGGAGATCCGCTCGAGCGGGTCATCGTCCGAGTCGATCACGTCGATCCGTTCCGCGCCGATCTCGCCTGCGACGTCGCACGACCGCCTCCATCTCCGCGTCGTTCGCCGTGCCGATCGGTCACGCCGGCGGTCAACCAGCGGCGATCGCCGTACCAACTGCCGATCTCGGTGGCCAGATACGGCGAGTCGCTCACCACGACGACGTCCTCGGGAATGGCGAGGACGTCATCGGCGAACGCGCGATGCCATGCGTACGGCTCACGTGCCACAGCGACCCCCAGCGCGCTCATCACCGCGGAGAGCCCCACGAGCGCGACAATCAGCGGGGTCGGGCCGATACGGCGAACCTGGCCGGCCGCGAGCACGACAAGAAGCGCAGTGGGGAGAAGGAGATACCGCCCGCCCCACTGGGGGCTGTGATCGCCCACCCATTGGGTGAGCCAGATGAGCGGAATGGCCGACACGGCACCGCCGAAGAGCACCTGCTCACGACTGACACGCTTCCCGAAGAGGCCGAGTGCGGCAATCGGCGCGGCGGTGAGAAAGCCGGGCACCGAGGAGATCCCGAACGTCAAACGCCAGGCCATTCCACCCCACGCCACGACTGCGCCGACGATGCCGGTCATGGAGCGTGCCCGATGAGTTCGCTGCCGCGGCCGCCATCAGCAAGATGCCGACTGCGATCGCCGCGCCGATCAGCAGCGCGAGCCAGTATTCGTTCGCGAAGACACCGACCGATGGTGATCACCGCATCACGCGCCCGCTCGGCGAGGAGGAGTCCGGCAACGTCCGCTCGGTCGGCCGACCCGGACCGATCCCGACGTCGATGAGAACAGGGCCCGCTCGATCAACCCGTTGGCCGCGACGGCGACGGCACACGCTCCCGCCCCGAGTGCAAGCTCCCGCCATCGGGCGAGGGACCGCTTCCGTTCCTCGGACACGACGAACGCAGCGGCGCCGAGCGTCGCGAAGGTGACGAGGATGTCGTTGCGCATCACGATGGCGAGCCGCCGCGAGGAGGCCGCCGACCAGCACCCGGCGCCGTCCTCCTTCGAAGATCAGAGCGATCGCGAGCAGGCCGAGGGCGACGGCCGGAGCGTGCTCCCAGAAGTCAGCGCCGTAGAAGAGCACCGGCGACAGCAGGCCGACGAACCACAGCGCGAGCCACCCATCGCCACCCGACGCCCACCGCGACAGCCGGCGAGCCGCGTAGGCCGCGAGGACGACGCTGAGGACGGGGAAGCAGCACGACTGCGCGCGCCCCGCCGAGACTCCAGAGCGGCCTCCCCGCGACGACGAGCGGCACGCTCGTCACTTGGACGAAGCGGTGGTCGTAGGGCTTCGCGAACAGGATCGGATGGTTTCCCCCGTCAGGGTCGACGGCTGACTGCCCAGTAGCCGAGATCGGGCACCCAGCTATCGGCCTCGGCCATCGTCTTCACGGTCGCTAGCCGCCCGCCCGAGTCCGAGAACGACGCGGCCCGAGGATCGCCCAACCACGCGATGGCGAGGGCCACGCAGCCGATGAGGAACAACGCAAACGCCAGGTTCCGGCGCTCGTGCGAGGGCGCTCGCTCCGTGAGCTGGGCACGCTCCGACACCGCCGAGACGCTACTCATCGGTCCTCTATCGGCCGAGGCACTCCGGGCAGTTATACCCGGAGTCGCCGGCTGACCGTCTCCCCGGCAGCGGCGAGCAGCGCACGGTCATCCGTGCCGAGGGGAGCCGTGCTGTGGCGCGAGCAGCGCGTGGACGAACGAGCGAACCGGTCCCAGTGAACGCCTGAGCGCGCTCATGGCCCCTCGCGGTGAGTGCCGCCCGCAGCGCATCGTCGCTCCACACCTCGAGAAGCGCCTGCGCGATCGACTCCACACCGGCGGACGCACTGCGCGGCAGCATCGCCCGCAAGCTCGCCAAGAGACGACGTCGAGGAGCACGCGACCGGCAGACCCGCGTCGAACGCTTCGAGAACGGGAAAGCCGAAGCCCTCGAAGAGGGACGGGAACACGAGACAGCGGGCTTCGCCGGTAGAGGAGTGCGAGCTCGTCGTCACGCACGTATCCGGGGAAGTGCACGACACCGTCCAGTCCGAGGTCGGCCGCATAGGTCCGGAGGTCGCGGAAGCGGACATTGGGTTGGCCCGGACAGACGAGCGAGATGTCGAGCTCCGACCTCGGAGGAGCGCGATCGCATCGAGCAGACGGACATGGTTCTTGTGCAGCCATGCTTGCGCGGGGTACAGCGCAAACGGCGGCGCGCCGACGGGCCGGGGGATGGCGGAGGAGGACGGAGCGTCGTGGGAACGCCAGGCGGGACGACGGCGATCCGTGCCGGGTCGATCCGGAATGCGTCGATGACGTCGGTGCGGACGAACTGCGACGCGACGAGGACAAAGGACGCCCGCTCACTGCATCCGCGCCAGAGGGCATCTCGGACCGCAGCTGCTCGCCGGTGAAGAAGTGCGGAAAGTGGAGATGCTGGAGATCCCATGGCTGGTAGATGCTCGGCCGATCGGTGATCTCCCCCACCTGGGTGGGGAAGTGCACGACGTCGTACCCGCCGGATTCGATCACGTCCGGCGCTCGCCGGACGGTGTAGGGGGTGTCGCGTAACAGGCGGTGCCGAACACGGACCGCCACGTGCCCCGGTCGAGTCCGGGAGATCCGAACCAGCGTCGGCGACCGTTCCGCTGCCGCTTGAACGACGAAGGACGCCGGCGATGCGATGAACGGCAGAAGCTCCTCCCGCACGGCCGGAGAGCCTACGAACTCGTAGGTGTCCGCGCCCTCCACAGCGCTGAGCCCCGCCGCGAGCCCGGCCACGTACTGCTCGATCCCGCCACTCCCTCGGGAATGGGTGAGCCGGACCGCGAACACGCACAGCCGGGCAGTCTGACGCCCGTGCGCGGCTCTCAAACGACTTCGCGCAGCTCCCGCTTCAGGTCGTGGATCTCGTCGCGGAGACGCGCCGCGTACTCGAACCGCAGGTCGGCCGATGCCTCCTTCATCTCCTCCTCGAGCGTGCGGATGAGACGGGCGAGCTCGTCGTGCGGCAGCTCGGAGAGATCGGAGCGGGTGCGGTCGCGGCTTCGCGATCGCCGGTCACGGCCCGGCACGGGTGCGGAGTCAGTGCCGCGGAGGTGGGCCAGGATGTCGGTCACCGCCTTGCGGATCGTCTGCGGGTCGATGCCGTGCTCGATGTTGTGCTCCTGCTGGAGACGGCGACGGCGGTTCACCTCGGAGATCGCGCGGGTCATCGAATCGGTGACCGTGTCGGCGTACATCACCACCTGGCCGTCGATGTTGCGCGCCGCTCGTCCCATGGTCTGGATCAACGACGTCTGACTCCGGAGGAAGCCTTCCTTGTCGGCGTCGAGGATCGCGACGAGCGACACCTCCGGAAGGTCAAGGCCCTCGCGCAGCAGGTTGATGCCGACGAGCACGTCGAACTCGCCGAGGCGGAGGTCGCGCAGGATCTCGATGCGCTGCACGGTGTCGACCTCGCTGTGGAGGTAGCGCACGCGCACGCCGAGCTCGAGCAGGTAGTCGGTGAGGTCTTCGGCCATCTTCTTGGTGAGGGTGGTCACGAGCACCCTCGCGCCGGCGATCACGCGCTGGTTGATCTGCTCGAGGAGATCGTCGATCTGGCCCTTCGTCGGCTTGATGATGACCTCGGGATCGACAAGGCCGGTCGGTCGCACGATCTGCTCGACGACCTGGTTCGAGACCTCGAGCTCATAGCGCGCGGGCGTCGCGGAGAGGAACACCACCTGATTGAGCCGCTCCATGACCTCTTCGAAGCGCAGCGGGCGGTTGTCGCGCGCGCTCGGGAGCCGGAAGCCGTGCTCGACGAGGGTGTCCTTGCGGCTGCGATCACCTTCGTACTGCGCGTGCAGCTGCGGCACCGCGACGTGGCTCTCGTCGATGACGAGCAGGTAGTCCTTCGGGAAGTAGTCGAGCAGCGTGTACGGCGGTTCGTCGTGCACGCGGCCGTCGATGTGCATCGAGTAGTTCTCGATGCCGTTGCAGTAGCCGATCTCCTGGATCATCTCGAGGTCGTACTGGGTGCGCATGCGCAGCCGCTGTGCCTCGAGCAGCTTGCCGTGGGCCTCGAACCACGCCAGGCGCTCTTGGAGCTCGGCTTCGATGCCGACGACGGCTTTGCGCATGACTTCGTCGCCGGCGACATAGTGCGTCGCGGGAAACACGGCGAGGTCCGTGAGCTCGCTCACCTGCTCGCCGGTGAGCGGGTCGACGACGGTGATGCGCTCGATCTCGTCGCCGAACAGCTCGATGCGCGTGACCATCTCTTCGTACGCGGGATGCACTTCGATGGTGTCGCCCCGCACTCGGAACCGGCCCCGTCCGAGGGTGGCGTCATTGCGCTCGTACTGCATGTCGACGAGCTGACGGAGCAGCGAGCGTTGATCGCGCTCTTCGCCGACCGAAACCACGAGAAGCTTGCCGCGGTACTCGTCGGGATTGCCCATGCCGTAGATGCACGACACCGACGCCACGACGATGACGTCTCGGCGGGTGAGCAACGCTGACGTCGCCGCGTGACGCAGCCGGTCGATCTCGTCGTTGATCGAGCTGTCCTTCTCGATGTACGTGTCACTCGACGGGAGGTACGCCTCGGGCTGGTAGTAGTCGTAGTAGGAGACGAAGTACTCGACGCGGTTGTGCGGGAAGAACTCGCGGAACTCGTTCGCGAGCTGGGCGGCGAGCGACTTGTTCGGCGCGAGGACGAGTGTCGGGCGCTGCACCTTCTCGATCGTCCACGCGATCGTGGCGCTCTTGCCGCTGCCCGTGATGCCGAGAAGTGTCTGGAAGCGATCACCGCGCTCGATGCCGGCGGCGAGCTCCTCGATCGCCTTCGGCTGATCTCCCGCCGGCTCGAAGTCGGACACCACCGAGAACGCAGGCACCGATCGATGCTACCGAGGGGGTGGGACACTCCCTCTGGGTTCGCGTGGCCGGTCCGCGTCGGGCAGCTGCTGCATCCACGCCCACACCTCGGCCACTCGCTTCTCGAGCGCCTCGCGCGTGCTCGAGTTGTCGATGACCACATCCGCCTTGGCCAGACGCTCGTCTCTCGACGCTTGCACGGCGACACGCGCTCTGGCGTCGTCTTCGGACATGCCGCGCTGGACGACGAGCCGCTCGACCGCCGTGTCGGTGGGCACATCCACGACGACAATTCCGGACAACCCGCCCCTGCCCGTCTCGACGAGCAACGGCACATCGAGCACCACGATCCGGCCGGAGTCCTGCTCGGCGGCGATCCGCCGCGCGATCTCGGCACCGACGGCGGGATGCACGATCGCGTTCAGGTCGCGGAGCGCATCGGGGTCGCCGAACACGATCTCGGCCAGCCCGGCCCGGTCCAGACGTCCGTCCGCAGTCAGCACGCCCGAACCGAAACGGTCGACGATCGCCGCGAGGACCGGTTGCCCGGGCTCCTGGAGTGCTCGGGTGATCGCGTCAGCGTCGATGACGACCGCTCCGTGGCCGGCCAGGAGCGCCGAAACCGTGGACTTGCCCGCGCCGATGCCCCCGGTCAACCCGACGAGAATCATCGGCGGGACGGTACCTGGGCGCGATCGGGAGTGAATCACCGGCGCCGACGTGCCGACCATTTACCCTGAGGCGTCGGCGCAAGTTCGCGTTGCCGCCCGACCCCCGAAGGAGGTGGAGATGGCGTTGCGTGCTCGGCCCGACCGCAGCAGCCCTCCCGCTCCCGAGCCCGGGGATCCACCCGCCGAGACCGACCCCGCCGCCGAGGAGAAGAACCCGACGTGGGCCTTCACCGAGCGGCATACCTGGGGTCGCGGCGAACGACGCCGGCTGCCTGATCTGAGTGTTGCGGCGCTCACGCCGCCGGTCATCGCGATCCGATGGGGTGCCCTGGCGGTGGGCTTCGCGCTCGGCTCGGCGGATGTCGCCGACGGCGACACCCGCATCATCGCGTTCGGCGCGGTGATCCTTGCCTACGCGGTCTTCCGGACGCTGCGGCCCATCCGATACGAGGAGGGTCCAGGCACGGTCTGGGGGGTCCTCGCCGAGCTCGCCCTCTGCGTGTTCGTGGTGTGCGCCACCGGGTATTGGGAGTCACCGTTCGTCTTCTCGCTGATGACGGCGGTCATCGCTGCAGGGTTCGCCCGAGGATTCACGTTCGCCATCAACGCCGCTCTCGGGGCCGCGGCCGCGGTCGCGATCCCCTATCTGGCGACCGCCAGCGAAGGGGAGGACGCGCTGCGGCGGTCGGCGCAGTGGGCGTTTCTCCTGCTGCTCGTGGCCATGGTGGCGGGCTACGCCCGTCGCATCTTCACCGAGTCCGAGCGTCAGCAGTCACTGGCACTGGACCGCCTCGGGCGCCTGACCGAGGCGAACGAGCTGCTCGAGTCGCTCCACCGTGTGGCGCAATCACTGCCGGCGTCGCTCGACCTCGAAGACGTCCTCGACGGCACCATGATTCGGCTCCGGGACCTCATGGACTTCGACTCCGCGGCCGTGCTGCTGCTCGACGAGACCGACGCCACCTGGGTCACCGCCCGCCGCGACGGCGTGAAGGTGCCCCGACCGCTGCCGACCCACCGTCTCCCCCTCCCCTTCGTCGCGCCATGGGCGTCACGTCCGGCGTGAACGAGCCGAACCTCCTCGAGTCCGGTGGGCCGGGCCTGTCGCCGAGCGCCGGCTCGGGCATCTACGCGGCGCTGCGGGCCCGGGGCGCCTTGATCGGGCTGATCTCGGTGGAGCGCACCAAGGAAGAGTCCTTCGCGGCACGCGACCTCGAGCTCCTGAATCGCTTCGTCGAGCCCGCCGCCCTCGCGGTCGACAACGCCCGGTGGTTCAACCGGCTGCGCACCGTCGGCGCGGACGAAGAACGGACCCGCATCGCCCGTGACCTGCACGATCGCATCGGCCAGTCCCTGGCGTACCTGGCGTTCGAGCTCGATCGCATCGTTCGGGCCGCCGACAAGGGCGACGAGGTGAGGGAGTCACTCGACAACCTCCGCAACGACGTGCGCGGCGTCATCGGCGAGGTCAGGGACACCCTCTACGACCTCCGCACCGACGTCACCGAGGTACAGGACATGACCACGACCCTCA
This sequence comes from uncultured Acidimicrobiales bacterium, assembly GCA_963759645.1. Lineage (GTDB taxonomy): Bacteria > Actinomycetota > Acidimicrobiia > Acidimicrobiales > DATKAS01 > DATKAS01. The sequence continues at coordinate 210,235 of CAVXAI010000013.1, forward strand.
AGCAGTTCCTCGAGCGCGTCTCCGAACGCAGCGGGCTGAGGGTCACTCTCCGCACCGAGGAACGCGGTCGCCTCCCCCTGCTGCAGGAGCGCGAGGTCTGGCGCATCACCAAGGAGGCCGTCGCGAACGTCGAACGGCACGCCCGTGCCTCCCAGCTCGCCATCACGTGGCGCTGCGACGGTCAGCGCGCCGAGCTCGTCGTCTCCGACGACGGAGTCGGGCTGGGCAAGGGCCAGCCCGCCCGACTCGACTCCTACGGCATCATCGGCATGCGCGAACGCGCCGCCAGCATTGGTGCCCGCCTCGACTTCGACACCAACCCCGGTGGTGGGACGGCGGTGCGAGTGTGGCTCGAACCCGACTGACCGACACCGAACCTCGAGACCGCCCGATCTCGACACAAGGGAGGCCGACGACATGGATGACGGCTCCGAGAGCATCCGGCTGATGCTCGTGGACGACCACAAGATGCTGCGCGAGGGTCTGCGCCGCTCGATGCTCGACGAAGGCTTCGACGTCGTCGGCGAGGCCGCCGACGGCGAGGAGGCGATCCGCCTCGCGGCCGACATCCGGCCCGACGTGATCCTGATGGACGTCTCGATGCCCCAGATCGACGGAGTGGAGGCGACGCGGCGGATCCGCGACGAGAATCCCGACGCCCGCATCGTGATGCTCACCATGCACGCCGACCATTCCGTGCTCACAGACGCCATTCGCGCCGGCGCCGTCGGCTATCTCGTCAAGGACTGCTCTGTCGACGAGGTGGCGGCGACGGTTCGGCAGGCTGCGACCGGTGAGACAGCGCTGTCGCAGGACATCGCCTCGTCGATGCTCGACGAGGTCCACAAAATCGACACACCGGCGACAAAGGACGAGGACCGGCTGATCACCAAGCGGGAGGAAGAGGTCCTACAGCTCATCGCAGACGGCTGCTCGACACCCGAAGTCGCAGGAAAGCTCTACATCAGCCAGAAGACCGTGAAAAACCACCTCGCGTCCATCTACGAGAAGCTCGATGCTCGCGATCGCACTCAGGCAGTGCTTCAGGCCGTCCGGATGGGGATCGTTCACCTGCGGTAGTCCGTTCGCCCCACTCAGTGAATTGGGCCGATCGTCCTATTCATCGAGCCCCAGGTGCCGACCGATACTTAGTGCACAGGAAGCGCCAGCATCCTGGCTCATAACCAGCCCAAATCCCGACGGGAGAGATAAATGGACCTGAAGACCCAGTGGGACTTCTTCGCCTCTTGGATGCGTGCCCGCTTCGCTGATAGCGACCGTGGTGCGACCATGGTGGAGTACGCCCTGATGGTTGCCCTGATCGCCGTGGTGTGCATCGCCGCCGTGTCGCTCATCGGTAACAGCTCCAGCTCGAAGTTCAGCACGGTCGGTAACTCGATCAACGCCGCGAGCTGACGAAAACCAACACAAAGTGAACTCCGGAGGGCGGGCCGGATGGCCCGCCCTCCGCACTTTCTCCAAAAGTTCCCTCTGACCTCAAGGTGGTTTCCGGCATGAATGCGAAGCGTTTCAGCGGTGACGACGGAGCAACGATGGTCGAGTACGCCCTGATGGTCGCACTCATCGCCGTGATCTGCATCGCCGCAGTCACCCTCATCGGCACCAACTCCAACTCGAAGTTCAGCCAAGTCGGCAACTCGATCCAGTCCGGCAGCTGATTCGACCCATGGAGGCACGCCGCCTGCGAGGAGATGACGGAGCAACGATGGTCGAGTACGCCCTTCTGGTCGCACTCATCGCCGTCGTTTGCATCGCGTCGATCGGTCTCCTCGGCAGCGCGGCGCAGTCCAAGTTCAGCACCATCGGCAGCAACATCGGCTCGGCGAGCTAACGCATCCGGGCCGCAGAACCGGCGGAGGTTCACATGCGAGCACGACAGAACAAGCGACTCGACGGAGACCAGGGGGCGACGATGGTGGAGTACGCCCTCATGGTCGGCCTGATCGCGATGGTGTGCTTCCTGGCTGTTCAGTTCCTCGGTGGAGAAACGAACAGCGGGTACACCCGGGTCAACACCTCGCTCATCGCGGCGAGCTGACTCCTTCTCTCCCCGTGATCGTCGGCGCTCAGGCCGGCGGACGGCGCAGCGCCACGATCCACTGTGGGTCGCTGTAGCGGATCTGCCAGTCGGGTGACTCGGCGAGGATCGCCGCCAAGGCGAAGTCCTTCTGCCAGACGATCACCTCGATGTCGTTGCGATCCAATGCGTCGCGCCAGTTCGGGTGCACCCCCGAGCAGGCTGATGTAGTCGGCCGACGCCTGCTCGCCGATGACCTCGGCCCGGTCGTCGATGAAGACGTCCCGCACCGGCCCGTCGAGGTACTCCCTGAGGTTGCCGACGAAGTCCTGGGCCAGCAACCGGCCCTCGCTGCCGTCCGCTGGAGGAACCAGGTCGTTGGCGTCGAGGTACGCCAGCGCCGCCACTGGATACGAGCTGAGGTCGAGCGCCGGCTTGCCCAGGGGAGTCGTGAGAGTGACGGCGCACAGCGCAGCCATGACGAAAGCTCCCATCCAGGCGAGCGGCGTCGACGACAGACGTGCGTTGGCCTTCAGGTCGCCCACGCCGGCGAGGCAGGGCGCCATCGCGGCAGTGAGGACGAGGCTGGCGACCAAGATGTTGCGGGCGCTGTAGAGCGACGCAGGGACGAACACGACGAACGGCAGGGCGAGACGCCACGTGGGCCGACGGACGAGCACGACGACCGCCACCGCGATCTGGACGAGAAACAGCTTCTGCCAGATCGTGTCGTAGGTCGGGGCTTGCCACTCGAGGATCGTGCGCAGGACGTCGCTGCGCTGGAGCATCGAGATCGGGAAAGAGCAGCAGCTTTGGCCCGTAGGGATTGAGCGCAGCGACCGCGGTCCCCACCAGCGGCCCACTTCAGGCATCGCCACTCGACCCTGCCGTCTCCACCATCGAGGCGCCGGCCGGCCCAGAGCAACGCGAGGGCGACGATCCCGAGCGGGAACGAACCGTGGCTGTTGACCCACACGAACATCACGGGCACGAGCCAGCGCGGATCGAGGCCGTCCTCGGCCGCGATCAGGAGTGACGGCGAGCAGGACGAGCCCGATCATGAGGGGACGCTCGGCCCACGCACTCGCTCCGACGCCGAGGGTGAGGATGACGAGGCCGAGCCGGGCGACGAAGCCATCGGCGGGGCGAGCCAGGCGCACGATCAGGATGGCGAGGAGGGCCGTGAGCGCGGCGTTGAACGCCATCAGAGCGCCCATGCCCCAGGCCTTCACGAGGCTCCAATAGATGACCGACCCCAGCCAGCTCTGCACGACCCACGACGGTTCGTGCGGCGGTGAACAGGTAGGGGTCGCTGTGCGGGAACCCGGTGTCGAAGATGATGCGACCAGTGGCGATGTGCGTCAGGAGGCTGTTGTCGCTCAGCGGCTGGAGGCCGATGCGAAGCCCCCACGCGAGGGCGAACAGCCAGATGAACGTCGCCGGCGTCGGCTGCCAGATCCGCGACCGCGACGGGGCTCTACCGCGTCGGTCTGCGGGATCGCTGCTCGTGTGCGGGATCGCTGACACCCGAGGGCTCGAGGTGCGTCGCCACAGCGGCGCGGTCAGAAGGCTTCGATGATGTTGATGACCGCGGGGGCCAACACCACGATGAACAGCGACGGGAAGATGCACAGCACCATCGGCACGAGCATCTTCACGGGCGCCTTCATGGCCTTCTCCTGAGCGAGCTGGCGGCGCTTGACGCGCATCTCGTCAGCCTGCGTGCGCAGCACCCGACCAATCGACACACCGAAGGTGTCGGCCTGCAAGATGGCGAGCACGAAGGAACGCATCTCAGGGACGTTGCAACGGCGCTCGAGCGCCCGGAGCGCCTCGGAGCGCGAGGATCCGGCCCGGATCTCGCCGAGCATCCGTGAGAACTCCTGGGCGAGAGGGCCCGGCACCGCGTCGGTGGTGCGGTCGAGCGCCTGCTCGAACCCGAGGCCGGCCTCGACGCTGATGACCAGGAGGTCGAGGATGTCCGGGAGCTTCGTGCGGATGGCCCACTGGCGGTCTGCGACGCGCCGGTTGAGCATGGCGTCGGGGCCGAGAGCGAGGGCGAGCGAGATGAACGCGATGACGCCCGAGCCGGATCAGTCCGTCGATCGGGGCGAACTGGTAGACCAGGAAGATCGCGACCGGGATGAGTGCGATCGTGACGACGCGGACCGCGAGGAACCGGTCGACGTCGTCGGACCCGTAGGAGCCGAGCGACGAGAACTTCTGCCGGATGTTCTCGAGGTATCCCGACGGCGTGAACCGCCGACCCACGGCGCTGAGGCCCTGCATTACAGGCGCGACCGCGCGCTCGGTGATGGGGTTCAGCAGCTCCTGATCGCGGACGTTCTCGACCTGGTAGTCCTCGAGCTGACGCAGTGAGCTGCGAACGACTGCTCGTTCCTGCGCCTGCGAGAGCAGCGCATAGACAATGAGCGCAATTGCCGCGCCGATACCAATGACAGCGAGCATCCCTTAGACCTCGATCTCGATGACTTTCTTCATCCAGAAGAAGCCGACCAGCGCGAGCACGATGCCTCCGAGGATCATGAGGTTGCCGGCGGTCGTGTCGAACAGCACCCGGATGTAGTCAGGGTTGATGATGTACATCGCGACACCGAGCATGAGCGGCAGGATCGCCAGCACGATGGCGCTGATGCGTCCCTCTGCGGTGAGGGCCCGCACGTCGCGGCGCAGGCGCTCACGTTGGAGCATCGTCTCGGACACGATCATGAGGAGCTCGGCCAAGTTGCCGCCGACTTCACGCTGGATGCGGATAGCCAGGACAGCCCATTCGAAGTCCGGGCTGCCCATGCGCGTCGCGGCATCGTCGAGCGCGACCTCGAGCGGACGGCCGAGCCGTGCTTCGACCATGACTCGGCGAAGCTCGCGACCCATCGGGTCTTCGACCTCCTGGGAGACCGCCTCGACCCCCTGCATGAGGGAGTAACCGGCGCGGAGGGAGCCCGAGAGCAGCTGCAACGTGTCAGGCAGCTGGCCGAGGAACGCCGCCTGCCGCTTGCGGGCCTTCCGGTTGAGGATGGTCGGCGGAAGGATGATGAACCCGATCATCACGAGCAACGTGATGATGAGGTTCTGGCTCACGACGAGCACCAGTGCCGTGACCACGACGGACAGCGCCACGTAGAAGAAGAGCGCCTCGGCGGCGCGCAGCGGCACGTCGGCGCGCTCGAGCGCACGCTCGATGCGGGCGAGGTAGCCGCGGTTCTCAGCGAACTGACCCGTGAGCTCGACCGCACGCGCCAGCACCTTCGTCTGGGCGAGGGCGCTGCCGTTCGGATCCTCGTCCTCGTCGGAGTCCGAGACGTAGCTGTCGGCGTAGGGCTGAAGGGCGGTCTCGAGGCCCGTGCGATCACGGAAGAAGATCAAGCCGATGCCGTAGGCGAGGAGGATCAACGCTGCGAGCGCCAGGAGGCCGCCGAGGTACTTGCCCCCGGTGCCCGACAAGAACCCGGGACCACCCGCGAGCGGCGGGTTGTAGACGTCGGGCGACAGGCTGCTCCCGACGGTGAGACTTCCGGGGTTGTAGGTCGCGTCCGCCGACAGGTCGCCGGCGCGGACAACCAGGTCGATCGTGGTGGCGTCAGGGTCGCTCGAATAGGAGAGCTGAAGCTGCGCGCCGACGGTGCCCCCGATGACAGCGACGCTGTCGCCGATCTTGGTCATGTCGTCGAGCTGGGCGTAGGTGCCCTGCGTCGTCGACACTTGGCCCTGCAGGTCGCCAGTGCTGAGGTCACCGGTGTCGAGGCCGAGACCGAACACCATCACGTCCGAGTCCATCAGGTCGCCTTCGACCTGGCCTTGCGTGCTCACGGAGACATCGTCGCCACCGGCTTGGATCACGACGACGTTGCCCTGCAAGGTCGTGTCGTCGAGCAGGGCCAATGCCGTGCGCATGCCGTCGCGCTCCGCCGATTCGGGGCGCTCGAGGGAGGGGCGGAGCGTCGCGATCGCGTTGGTCAGCGTGGTCGCGTTGGTCGTGAAGTTCGACACGACGCGGGCGCTGACGCCGAAGCTGACGATGGCGATCTGCTGATTCGCGGGCTTCGCGGCGACAGCTGCCGTGAGCGCGGCCTTGACGTTGTCCATGGCCTGCTCACGACCCATCGCGTTGCTCGTGTCGACCGCGAAGACGATGCCGACACCCGTGCCGACGTCGGTGAGCGACGCGACCTGGAGCGCAGACACGGCCTCGTCGTTCTGCTCGACCTCGTAGCTCGCCGGGGACGGCGCGGGACCGACAGGCAGCACGACCACCTTGGTCTCGGGGTAACGCAGCGCGTCGACCGAGCGGATGACGAGCCGTTGCTCTTCTTCGCGCGTGCCGTGCCGGTGAGGGCTGCGAACAGCGAGACGACCAGCAGGACGAGCGCGGCGAGGCGCAAGTCGCGGAAGCGGGGACGGCGGATCGGACGTATCACTGTGCTGACGCCCTCCGGGCGAAGGCCTCGGGCTGGAAGACCTCGGGGCCGAGGCGGATGCCGAGGTCGGCGAGCTTCTCGGCGAACTTGGGCCGGACGCCGGTCGCCTTGAGATGACCGCGGAAGCGGCCGTCTTCGTCGACGCCCATGCCGTAGTCGAAGAGGAAGATGTCCTGCAGGGTGATCACGTCACCCTCCATGCCCTGCACCTCGGTGACGTGCGTGAGGCGACGGGTGCCGTCCCGGAGACGGCTGAGGTGGACGATGAGGTCGAGAGCGGACGCCATCTGCTCGCGGATGGCCCGCACCGGCAGGTCGAAGCCGGACATGAGGGTCATGGTCTCGATGCGGGCCAGGGTGTCGCGAGGGCTGTTCGAGTGCACGGTGGTGATCGAGCCGTCGTGACCTGTGTTCATGGCCTGGAGCATGTCCAGCGCCTCGCCGGAGCGGCACTCACCGACGACGATGCGGTCGGGGCGCATACGGAGGCAGTTGCGCACGAGATCGCGGATGGTGACCTCGCCGCGACCTTCGATGTTCGGAGGCCTGGCCTCGAGCGTGAGCACATGCTCCTGGTGGAGCTGCAGCTCCTTGGAGTCCTCCACGGTGACGATGCGCTCGTCGGAGGGAATGAACGAGGACAGCACGTTGAGGGTCGTGGTCTTGCCGGTGCCGGTACCGCCCGAAACGATGACGTTCAGACGACCGACGACGCAGGCCTGCAGGAACCGCGCGGCGTGCGCGTTCAAGGTGCCGAAGCGGATGAGATCGTCGATCTGGTACGGGTCGGTGGAGAACTTTCGGATGGTGAGGTAAGGGCCACCGATCGCGAGCGGGTGGATGATCGCGTTGACGCGGGAACCGTCAGGAAGGCGGGCGTCGACCATGGGCGTCGCCTCGTCGATGCGCCGGCCGACCTGGCCGACGATCTTGTCGATGATCCGACGCAGGTGCGTCTCGTCGACGAAGGAGGCGTTCGACTTCTCGATCCGGCCAGCGCGCTCGATGAACACCGTGTCGGGACCGTTGACCATCACCTCGGTGATGTCCTCGTCCTTCAACAGGCGGTCGATCGGGCCGTAGCCGAGGATGTCGTCGGAGACGTCCTGGATGAGCTGGGCCTTGTCGGCCGCGGACAACGGGGCGCGCTCTTGCGCGAGCGCAGCCTGCAGCTGCTCGTGGACGCGACGACGCAGGTCGTCCTCCGACAGCCGGCGGTCGTAGAGGATCGGACCCAGCGAGTCGATCAGATGGTGATGGATCTTCTGCCTGAGCTCGTCGAGGATCGGGTCCCGCCGCGAGTTTGTCGTGCCGGTGGTCGCCTGGACCTCGTGGAGCCGCTTGTAGAGCGACATTGCGCTCCTCCTGATGTTCGATGTGTTCCCCTGGACTCATCGGCCAGGGGGTCCAGGACTGAAGCGGCTAACGCTTCCGCTTGGCGTCGGCCGAGATGAACAGGTCAGCCAGCTGCTCCAGCGACTTGGCCACCCCGGACTTCGGAGCGTCGAGCACGACCGGAGTGCCTCGGTTCACGGATTGCGGCACGACGACGTCGCTCGGCACCAGGCAGTCCGCCTTGATACCCAAGGTGCGTTCGACTTCACCGACGTCGAGCTTCACCTTGCTGTTCGCACGGTTGAGGATCAGCTTCAGCTTCGACAGCGGGATGTTGAGCAACCGCAGGGTCTGGAGACCGATCTTCACGTTCTTGATGTTGGGGATGTCCATGCCCGCCACGAGGAGCACGTCGTCGCTTGCCTCGATCAGGCCCAGGACGACATCGTTGAAGTAGGCCGGCGCGTCGACGACAACGAACTCGGAGGTCTGTCGCAGCAGCTCGATGATGCGGAGCATCTGCGACGAGCCGATCTGATCGGCGAACGCGGGCTCGAGCGGTGCAGGCATCACCAACAGCTCGGAGGGATCGTGACGAGCCAGAAGGCTCTGCGAGGAGCGGGCCGTCGAGCTTGTCGATCGCGTTCACGGCGTCGACGATGGTGTGCTGCGGTGCGAGCTTGAGCATCACCGCGACGTCGCCGAACTGAAGGTCGGCATCGACCAGCACCACCGGTCGGGTCGACTCGGCGCGCCAGCGTCACCGCCAGGTTCACGGCGATCACGGACTTGCCGGCGCCACCCTTCGTCGAGAAGACGGTGATGAGACGGCCGTAGCCCGCAGGTGCACCCGTTTCCGAGGGCACCGCGACGCCTGCCGGCGTCAGCGTCCCGCCGACCCTCTCGACCGCGAGCACGAGCTCGCCGGCCTCGATCGGCGCGGCGAGGACGTCTTTCACACCGGCGCGAAGCGCGCGCTGGAGGACGTCTGTGGAAAGCGCCTCGACCATCAGCACGGTGCCGATCTCAGGACGCGACCGCGTCAGGCGCTCAACGGCTACCAGCCCCGAGGGGCCGGCACACGAGGGACCGAGCAGCGCGACCAACGGCGTGCCATCTTCGACTCGCTCTTCGAGCGACTCGATGGTGGGGAACGCCGCGGCGCGGACTCGCTCGCCGAGATCAGAGATCAGCTGTGCACGAAGTGAGGGATCGCTCTCGATGACGGCCACGTTGAAATCGGCCATCGGCACCTCGATGCCCGAAACGGGCGAGTCGTTGAGAGTCGTTGGGGACCGCTCCACGCTAGGTCATTCCCTCCGCGATCAGCCGCCAGTCGGGTATGGCGTGAGCACACCCGGCTGGAAGAGGGTGGAGAAGTCCACCGGCGGAAGGTCGACGGGCTGGAAGTCCTTCGGCGCGAGGGTCATGTAGAGATTGGCGCCTGAGAGTGCGATGCGCTGAGCTGCATCCGGCGGCACGTTGAACGTGATGAGGCCGCTCCCTGGGTTGGCGGGTGCCTCGGTGGCACCGACGTCGGCCGCCGCGGTCTGTCCGATCGCGAGCACCTCGACGTTCTGATACAGGAAGCGGACGGTGTCGCCACCCTCAGCCTCACCCTCGGCCGCCGGCCGTGCGGGCTGACCCGGCGCACCGCTCGTGAGCGACGCGAGCTCGGGCGGGAGCACGACCATCAGGTTGACCTTGTCGCCCGGCACCAAGAGGCCGGCAACGCCGCGTACCTGGTCGACCGAGACGGTCACCGCCACCTGATCGACGGGGATGCGCTCGGAGAAGGTCACGAACGCCGTCGCCTGGTCGACGAACATGCCGTCGACCACGACCTGGCCGGGCACGAGGTCGGTCAGGGCCACCTTGCCGGTCAGCACCGCGGTGTCGGTGATCGCCGTCGCAGGACGGAACTCCTGCGGGATCTGACCCGACTGGACGAGCTTGTCACCGATTGCTTGATCGCCGGGAGTGCCCTTCGCGATCGGCTGCTTCACAACGAACACCTGGACGCGCTTCGCGTTGTCATAAGCGCGGTCTTCCACGCCGTTGACGTAGTTGTAGAGCGCGTACGCGGCGATCGCTCCGATGAGCACCGCTGCAATCAAGATCACTGTGCGCCGAGAGCCCACAACCACCTCACAGATCTCGCCGAGCGGGGCTTCCCCGTCGGTCTCCGTCGTTCACCGCGAGTGAAACCTCGCGCTGCCGCGTTCTCGTCGGCAGACCACTCACGTTTGTAAGCGCTCGAGTGCGGATTGGAGTCCGGTCGGACTCATAAAGGTGAATGGCGCTCGGTGGTCAGCATGACATGGCCGCGCCCGTTGAAAAGGGGATACCACCGAAATGATCCGAATGACCCAGGGCCGCGAATAGGTCTTTCGACCTATGCGCGCGGGGACGCGTTTCTGCGTCGTTCAGACGGTGGTTCCTGCGTCTGCGTCCGGCGTCACCGAGGGTGCCTCGGGTGCCCCCTCGGTACCTCCGTACTCGTTGTAGTACTCCGCCCACGCCGCCTCGCGGTCGGCATCGTCGGGCACCGCGGTGGAGCCGATGTAGTTGCCTTCGGCGTCGTACGCGTGCTCGCCGAAGTGCTCGCGGTACTCCTCCGCGACTTCGCCGCCCTCGGCGGCTTGCTTGATGGACAGGCTGATGCGGCGGCGTTGCAGGTCGAGGTCGATGATCTTGACCCACAGCTCCTCTCCGGGCGTGACGACCTGCTCGGGAAGGTCGACGTGGTGCGCCGACATCTCGGAGATGTGGACCAGACCTTCGATGCCCTCGCCCACTTGGACGAACGCGCCGAAGGGCACCAGCTTCGTCACCCGGCCGTACACGAGCTCGCCCACCCGGTGGGTCGAAGCGAACTCTTGCCACGGGTCCTGCTGGGTCGCCTTGAGCGACAGGCTGATGCGCTCGCGGTCGCGGTCGACCTCGAGCACCTGCACGGTGATCTCGTCACCGACCTGGACGACAGAGCCGGGGTGATCGACGTGCTTCCACGACAGCTCGCTCACGTGGACGAGGCCGTCCATGCCACCGAGGTCGACGAACGCACCGAAGCTCACGACCGACGACACGACGCCCTTGCGGATCTCGCCGGGCTTCAGGTTGTCGAGGAAGTCCTCGCGCTGCTCCTTCTGGGTCTCCTCCAGCCACGCGCGGCGCGACAGCACGACGTTGTTGCGGTTCTTGTCGAGCTCGATGATCTTCGCCTGGAGCGAGCGCCCGACATAGGGCTGCAGATCGCGGACTCGGCGCAGCTCGACCAAGGACGCCGGCAGGAAGCCGCGGAGCCCGATGTCGAGGATGAGGCCGCCCTTGACGACCTCGATGACCGGGCCCTCGACGACGCCCTCGGCCTCCTTGATCTGCTCGATCTTCCCCCACGCCCGCTCGTACTGAGCGCGCTTCTTGGACAGGACGAGCCGGCCCTCCTTGTCCTCCTTCTGGAGCACCAAGGCTTCGAGGTCCTCTCCGAGGGAGACCACCTGCGAGGGGTCGACGTCGTTGCGGATCGACAGCTCACGCGACGGAATGACGCCCTCGGACTTGTACCCGATGTCGAGCAGGACCTCGTCCTTGTCGATCTTCACCACGCGGCCGTGCACGATCTGGCCGTCCTCGACCTCGACCATCGTCGACGCAACTGCCTCGTCGAAGGAGACGCCGAGATCGTCGGCGACAACCTGCCGAGGCGTGTACACCCCCTCGTCGTCAAAGGTGCCCATGCCAGTGGCGTCGGGGCTGGTCGAAGGGGCGGAGGGGTCGTTGGGCTGCTCGTCGGACACGGATTCGCTTTCAGGTCTTGCCGGAGGGCTGGAAGGTGAGTGGGTGATGGCCGGCGTTCGGGACAGGTGCGCGTGTGACATCGGAGACGCGCACCGCGGGCTCGCTCAGCGCCCGGAGAGGCTACCACCGGCCTTGGTGGCCTTCACCAGGAACTCTGCGCTGTCGAGGTCCGGAGGGTTGCGACGGTACTGGCCCGGTTCGACCGACCACACGTCATCCACGCGAAGCCCGGCCGCGGCGACCAGCAACCGGAGCTCACGCGGCGTGAAGCATGTTGTCCACAGCTCGACTGGCGCGGCCTCGCCGGCTTCATCCCGAACAGAGGTGTGCTCGTGGTGCACACCAGTCGCGGCGTCGAAGTCGTTCGCCTCGTCGAGGTGGCGCACCTGGAAGTACGACGAGAACGCTGACACCACGACGTTCCCGCCTGGCCGCACCGCACGCGCCATAGCCTCCAGCACCCGCGCTTCGCCTCCCCGATCGGCGCCGGGGCCGCCCAGCAGTCCGAAGGCACCCTGGCACAGGGAGACGGCAGCGTCGAAGGAGCCGTCGCGGACCGGGAGCGCCCGCGCGTCGGCGTGCACGAAACGTGCGTCCGAGTCCCCGGCCGCGCCGAGCGAGACGAACCGCCAAGAGAGATCGATCCCGACCACGCTGATGCCCCGCGCCGCAAGCGTGACCGCGTGGCGACCGGGACCGCAGCCGACGTCGAGCACGCGCGATCCGGGCTCGAGACCGAGCTCGTCGACGAGGAACGCGACCTCTTGTGCGGTGCCCTTGGTGAACGAGTAGCGGAGATACGCAGCGCCGAGGTGATCAGCAATCGGCTCGAACCAGTGAGGCTCTCGCGCTGTCATTTCTCGTTCGGCACTGCTAGTTCGGCTGGAAGACCTGCTCGCACTCCCACTTCGGCGGCACGAACTTCCAGTCCTTGTTGCCGTTGCTGATGTTGTCGCATTTGTTCGCGGTCGAGACGGCCACCGTGATCGAGATCAGCGCATAGACGACGATCGCCGCGAGGAAGAGCGGCAACCAGAAGCTGCTGCGACCATTGGCCATGAACCCATTGTGGACCGGTGACGACAACCGGCAAAAGGGGCCGTTCGGCCTATGGTCAGCCCTTCGCATCGGCCCACGACGGACCGAACGCGAGATGCACTTCCAGAGGCACTCGGAGTTCGACGGCCCCTTCCATGACCGTGCGCGTGAGCTCCGCGACCTCATCGTGCTCATGCGGCGCGACCTCGAGGATCACTTCGTCGTGCACTTGGAGGATGAGCCGGCTCCCGAGCTGACGGGCCTCGAGCTCGTGGTCGAGCTCGACGAGCGCAACCTTGAAGATGTCCGCCGCGAGGCCCTGGATGCCCGCGTTCATCGCCTGGCGCTCCCCCGCCTGTCTGATGCGGTAGTTCGGGGACGACAGCTCGGGGATCGGGCGACGACGACCGAACAGCGTCTCGGTGTAGCCGCGTTGGCGCGCCTCGTTGACCGTGCCCTCCATGTAGCGCTTCACCGAAGGGAAGGCGACGAAGTACGCGTCGAGGATCTCGGCGGCCTCTTCGGTCGGGATGTTCAGGCGCTGGCCGAGGCCGAAGGCCTCCATCCCGTACGCGAGGCCGTACGACACCATCTTCGCCTTGGCCCGTTGCTCGACCGAGACCTTCTTCGGATCGACCGAGAACACGCGCGACGCGGTCTCGGTGTGGATGTCGGTGCCCGCCTCGAATGCGGCGATGAGGCCCGGGTCCTCGGCGAGATGCGCAATGCACCGGAGCTCGATCTGGTTGTAGTCGGCGACCAACATCTCGTAGCCGGGTGCGGGGACGAACGCCGTGCGGAACTGCCGGCCGCCGTCGCTGCGCACCGGGATGTTGTGGAGGTTGGGCTGGTCCGACGACAACCGGCCGGTGCGGGCGACCGTCTGGTTGAACGAGGCGTGGATGCGCCCGTCGGCGCGCGACCTCGTTGAGCAGGCCCTCGCCGTAGGTCGACCGAAGCTTCTCGACCTCGCGGTACGAGAGGAGCAGGTCGATGATCGGATGCTGATCGCGGATCCGCTCGAGCGACGCGGCGTCCGTCGAGTAGCCAGTCTTCGTCTTCTTCTGGGGTGCCAGTCCGAGCTTGTCGAACAGCACCTCCCGCAGCTGCGGCGTGGAGTTCACGTTGAACTCGATGCCAGCTTCCTCCTGGATCGCCTTGTCCAAGCGTCGGCATTCCGACACGAGGTGATCGTTCAGGCGCGCGTAGCTCGGGCACGTTGACGCCGACGCCGACGCGCTCCATCCGCGCGAGGACACGTACGAGTGGATTCTCGATCGTGTCGTAGAGCGATCGCATGCCCTGGTGGTCGAGTGCGAGCTCGAGGGCGGGCGCGAGGCGAGCGATGGCAACCGCCTCGAGTGCCGCGTTCGTGCTCTCGTCGACGCCGCTGCCGTCGAGATCGAGCTGCATCTCGTTGGCTTCAGTCACACCGAGCTCGAGGCCCGTGTAACGCATCAAGAGGTCGTTGATGGCGTACCGCGACTCTGCGGGATCGAGCAGATACGCAGCGATGATGGTGTCGAGCCGTAGTCCTGCGATGTCGAGCCCGATCTCGGGCAGCGCGCGCATGAGCGACTTCGCGTCGTGTGCGCGTATGCCCGGCCCCTCGCGCCCGACGAGCCCCCCGAACGCGACCCGCACGTCGTCGTGCACGAGCACGTCCGACGCGATCCAGAGCGCGTCGGCGCTGTCGGGCGTCGCCGAGCGCGATGCCGCGAACCGCGCTCCGTCCCGGGGCTCCAGCCCAAGACGGGGCGATGGCGACAGGCTCGTCTCCGGTCGCGAGCGCGGCCAATGCGGCCGCTGCACCCGTGACGTCGAGAGGTGTGACATCGGCCGACAGCCGTCCCTCCGCGGTGCGAGTCGCCACGATCGGAGCGTCGAGCACCTCGGCGAGGCGCTCGAACAGCGAACGGAACTCGAGGAACTCGAACAGCCGCTTCACCTCCCCGAGGTCGGGAGGCCGCACGCCGTACACGCTCACATCGCTGAGCTCGAGGTCGATCGGGGCGTCTCGCCGAAGCACCATCACGTCGGCGTTCTTGCGCACCCGCGCCTCGTTGGCCGCCAGGCTCTCCCGCAGCTTCGGGGTCTGGGCCGCGACGTTCTCGAAGATGCCGTCGAGGCCTCCGTAGGTAGTGACGAGCTTCGCCGCCGTCTTCTCGCCCACTCCGGGAACGCCCGCCAAGTTGTCGGAGGGATCGCCGCGGAGCGCCGCATACTCGGGATACTGCGCGGGCGTCACGCCGGTGCGCTCCTTGATGCCGGCCTCGTCGTACAGCACGTAGTCGGAGACCCCGCGCCGGTTGTAGAGCACCGCGACGTGAGGGTCCTCCACCAGCTGGTAGGTGTCACGGTCGCCGGTGACGATCACGACGTCGTGTCCGGTGTCGCGGGCGCGTGTGGCGAGCGTGGCGATCAGGTCGTCGGCTTCGTAACCCTCGAGGTCCGCGACCGCGATGCCGAGGGCCGTCGACGATCTCGCGGACGAGCCCCATCTGCTGGCGGAGGATGTCGGGCGCGGCCTCACGCTGCGCCTTGTACTCCGGGACGGCGTCGTGGCGAAACGTCGGCTCGGGTCGGTCGAAGAGCACGACCACCCCGTCGGGACGTTGATCGCGAACCAAGTTGATGAGCATCGACGTGAAGCCGAAGACGGCGTTGGTGACCTGGCCGGACGCAGTCGCCATGTCCGTGGGCAGCGCGAAGAACGCTCGGTAGGTCAGCGAGTTGCCATCGAGCAGGAGCAGCTTGGCCACTGGTCGAGCGTAGGCCCGGCTGAACCTCACGAGACGCCCTCACGGGGCGAGGGTGCCCGCGAGAATCTGCTCGGCGACGACCTGCATGGTTGTCCTCGTGCGCATCGCGGTCTTCTGGATGTACGAGAACGCGTCCGCCTCGGTCATGAAGTGCTCGTCGATCAGGATGCCCTTGGCCCGGTCGATCACCTTGCGGGCTTCGAGTCGAGCCTCGAGCTGCTGCACCTCGTCCTCCAGCGCGATGCGCTCGCGGTGGCGGGCGAGCGCCAGCTCGACCGCGGGCACCAGCTCGGCGCGCTGGAAGGGCTTGACCAAGTAAGCCTGCGCGCCCGCGTCGCGAGCCTGTTCGACCAGGTCGCGCTGGCTGAAGGCGGTGAGGATGAGCACTGCTGCCGAGCGCCCCTCGTGGATCCGCCGTGCCGCCTCTATGCCGTCGAGGCCGGGCATCTTGATGTCGAGGATCGCCACATCGGGACGGAGACGCTCGACGAGCTCGACCGCGTCGTCGCCCCGGGCCGTCTCCGCGACCACCTCATAGCCCTCCTCTTCGAGGGACTCGCGAAGGTCGAGCCTGATGATGCTCTCGTCCTCGGCGACGAGGATGCGGATCGCGCTCATCGGGCGTGCCCCGCGGTCAGGACCGCTCCGCCACGAGACGATCGAGCAGGTTGTCCTGATCCGCCTCGAGGCGGGCGATGATCGAGACGACCTCGTCTCGCTGCCGCGCCATCGCGTCGGCATGCCGCTGCGCCTCTCGGTGTTCGTGGTCGGCGAGAGGTGTCTCGGACACGAGCGCGCGGAGATGCGCGTCGTCGGCCGTTGAGGCGAGGTGCGCGAGCTGTTCGTCGATGACCGCCAGCTCCTTGCGGAGCTCCTTGAGACGACCGCCCAGCTCGGTGAGGCGGCGCTCGATCAGCGAGCGCGACATGGGGCCGAGTGTACGGGGCGGCGGCCTGCCTTCACGGCTCGACGAGACCCGGCAGTCGCGGTGCCAGACTCGCCCGATGGCCGTCGACGCGTGGGGCATCACCGATGGCTACTGGGACACCGAGCGAACATGGCACCCCACCTCGCGGGCCACGCACGCCGTGCTGCGCGCCGCGATGGGTGCGTCGCCGGACGACGAACGCCCGCCCGATCCTGCGACTCCGATGTGGATCGTGCATCGAGGCGCGACGGATCGGCCTGTGGAACCCAGCCGACCTCCACCTCGAGGACGGGACCATCGTCGAGAACGTGGAGGCGCTCCCGCCCGACCTTCCGCTCGGGTACCACCAGCTCGTCCCTCGCGACGGCTGGCCTGCGTCGCCGCTGGTCGTTGCCCCTCTGCGCACCCATGCCGTCGATGGCCGAATGTGGGGTTGGGCCCTTCAGCTGTACGCGGCGCGCAGCGGCGGACAGCTGGGGCATCGGCGATCTCGGAGACCTCGCGCGACCTCGCGGAGTGGTCGAGCGCCTTGGGGGCTCGCACGCTCGTCGTCAACCCGTTGCACGCGGTGGCCCCCGTGCATCCGCAGCAGGCGAGTCCGTACTACCCGGCCAGCCGGCGTGTGGCGGAACCCGCTCTACCTCGCCGTCGAGCAGCTGCCCGGCGCCGATGCTCTCGGGGACGAACTCACCCTCCTCGCGAACGCGGGCCGGGCCCTCAACCGCTCGCGCATCATCGACCGCGACGCGGTCTTTCGGTTGAAGCGGGTCGCGTTCGACCGTCTGTTCGACGCGTGGTCGGCCGAGGCGAGCAACGACGAGCGCTCTGGCTTCTCGAGCTTCTGCACATCCCACGGGGACGACCTTCGGCGGTTCACCACCTATTGCGCGCTCGCCGAGCGCCACGGCGGCGGTTGGCCGGCCTGGCCCCCGAGCTACCGCTCCCCGGACGGTGGCCGAGTGGCACGGTTCGCGCGCGAGCACCAGCCGCCGCCTGCAGCTCCACGCGTGGCTGCAATGGCAGCTCGACGTGCAGCTCGCGCGCGCCGGCGGGCGAGGCGCCGGTCTCATCACCGATCTCGCGGTCGGCTTCGACCCCGGTGGCGCGGACGCATGGAGCTGGCAGGACCTGCTCGCGCTCGACGTCCACGTCGGCGCACCGCCCGACGACTTCAATCGACGAGGACAGGACTGGGGACTTCCCCCCTTCGTGCCTTGGAAGCTCCGGCAGGCGCACTTCGCGCCCTGGATCTCGACGGTCCGCGCCGCGATGCGCTCGGCGGGCGGGTTGCGGGTCGACCACGTGATGGGCCTGTACCGGTTGTTCTGGATCCCCGCTAACGGCTCGCCGCGAAGCGGGGCCTACGTCCACGGGCCGGCGAACGAGCTGCTCGACCTGCTGGCCCTCGAGAGCGTGAGGTCGAGCACGTTCGTCGTCGGCGAAGACCTCGGCACGGTCGAGGACGAAGTGCGCGCGGACCTCGCTCGGCGCGCCGTGCTCTCGACGACGGCTCCTCTGGTTCGAGGACATCGAGCCCGAGCGGTTTCCGGTCCATGCCCTCGCCGCGATCACGACCCACGACCTCCCGACGGTCGCCGGTGTCTGGACGGGCGCCGACCTCGCCGCGCAGAAGCGCATCGGGATGACGGTCAGCGAGTCGGGCGCGACATGGTTCCGAAGACAGCTCGAGCGGGCTACGGGCCTCAGCGGCGACACACCACTGGCCCGTGTCGTCGTGGCCGCCCACCGTGCGCTCGCCGACGCGCCGTCGGTCGTGGTGACCGGGACGCTCGACGACGCGCTCTGCGTCGAGGAGCGGCCGAACATGCCCGGCACCATCGACGAGTGGCCGAACTGGTCACTCGCGCTTCCGAAGCCCTTGGAGGATGTCGAGCAAGACGTCACCGTGCTCTCGGTCGCGTCTGCGCTCGAGCGTGGACGCCGGACCTCCGCCACCATGCCCCCCTCCGACGCGCGTGGATAGGGTCACCCCTGGACACGGGAGGATCGGTGCTGATCGAGGGGATGCCGCTGTGGCTCGCACAGACGAACGCGTGGATCGTGGCGCCCGACGGACCCGGAGGCGACTGCGTGCTCATCGACGCGCCGCCGGATCCAGCCGCGATCGTGTCTCGGCTCCAACACCACGGCCTGCGTCTCGTCGCGTTGTTGAACACGCACGGCCACATCGACCACATCGGCGGCGTGGGCACACTGGTGCACGAATCGGATCACGACATTGAGGTGCGCATCCACGACGCGGACAAGCACATGCTGCTCGACCCACTCGGCACGAGCGGAATGCTGCGCAACTACCTCGAGGACCTCGACCTCCGGCCGCCGGAGGTGATCTACGGCATCGACGACGGCGAACGAATTCGCGGCTGTGGCATGACGTTCACCGCGATCCACACGCCGGGACATACGCAGGGTTCCGTGTGCTTCCGGCTCGACGTCGACGGAGAAGCCCCGATCCTGTTCTCGGGGGACCACCTCTTCCAAGGTTCGATCGGGCGCACCGATCTCCCCGGTGGCAGCTACGAGCAGCTGATGACCTCGATGGCCGAGAAGATCCTCCCGCTCCCCGACGAGACCCACGTGCTCCCCGGCCACGGCGGAACGACGACCGTGGGGTTGGAGCGCAAGACGAACCCGTTCCTCATCGAGCTGCAGTCGTGAGATTCCCGTCGCGTCGTCGCGAGCGGTGCCCGAGGCGGGACTTGAACCCGCACGCCCTTGCGGGCAAAGGCTTTTGAGGCCTCCGTGTCTGCCATTCCACCACTCGGGCGTCGGTGAACCGGGAGCGTATCCATCCTTACCGACAGGTAACCGGTGAGCCTGAGAAACTTCCGGCACCGTAGAGAGGTCACACGAGACGCCACCCACGGAAACACCGGGTGAACAGACAGAGGGAGTCCCGCCGCTGATGCTCGCGTTCACCTTCCCCGGCCAAGGGTCTCAGCGACCGGGCATGGGGCGCCCCTGGTCCTCAGAGGATTCGTGGGAGCTGGTCGGTGAGGCGAGCGAGGTCGTCGACCGCGACCTCGAGCGACTGCTGCTCGACGCCGACCCGGACGAGCTGAAGGACACCCGCAACGCGCAGCTCGCGACCTTCGTATCAAGCCTCGTGGTGCTCGACGCGATCGAACGCACCGGCCTCGACGCGAGCTTCTGCGCGGGCCACAGCCTGGGCGAGTACACCGCCCTGGTCGCAACCGGCGCGCTCTCGTTCGGTGAGGGTGTTCGCCTCGTCGCGGAACGTGCCGAGGCGATGCACGCCGCGGGCCTGGATCAACCGGGCACCATGTCCGCGGTGCTCGGCCTCGATGACGACGAGGTCGAGGTCGCGTGCCGCCGCGCTGACAGCGACGTGTGGGTCGCGAACTTCAACGCGCCCGGACAAGTCGTAATTGCCGGTTCGCCGGAGGGCGTGGCGACCGCCGCGGGATACGCGAAGGAGCTCGGCGCGAAGAAGGTGCTGCCACTGCCGGTGAGCGGCGCGTTCCACACCCCCTTCATGGCGCCGGCCCGAGACCGGTTGCGCAAGGCCATCGCGGACGCAAACCCGCGCGACACAGACGTGCCGGTCGTGTCGAACGTGGATGCGCTGGCGCACGACCAGGGGTCGGACTGGGCGAGCCTGCTCTCGGCCCAGCTGTGCAGTCCGGTGCGTTGGCGCCAATGCCTCCTCGCACTCGCCGACGCCGGCGTGACCACCCTCGTGGAGCTCGGACCGGGCGGCGTGTTGACCGGCATGGCCAAGCGGACGATCCCCGGCGTACGCGCGATCTCCGCGAGCACGCCCGACGAGGTGGATGCCCTCCTCGAGACGATCGGCGGAGGCACCAATCCCCACCTGGCGGGACACGAGGGCGAGCACCTGTTCGCCACCGAGCGCCTGGTGGTGAGCCCCGCGGCCGGCGTCTTCACCCCCGATCCGGCCATCGGCCCCGGAGAGACGATCCAGGCCGGCGCGATCGTCGGCCGGGTCGGCGACCAGGAGGTGCGCTCCCCCTTCGGCGGATCGGTGATGGGACTCATCGCAGTCGACGGAGAGCGCGTGACGGTGAGCCAGCCCATCGCTTGGCTGCGCACGGCATGAAGCCGACTCGATCAACTCCGCGGCGCGCGCATCACGGGCTGGGGCACCGCGCTTCCCGACAAGACCGTCACCAACGTCGACCTCGCCGCCACGATGGACACGAGCGACGACTGGATCACCGAGCGCACGGGCATCAAGGAGCGTCGCGTCGGGGGCACCACATGCGGGCTCGCGGTCGAGGCCGGCCGTGCGGCGATCGCGAGCGCCGGCGTCGACCTCGCGGACATCGACCTGCTCGTGCTGGCGACGACCACACCCGATCAGACAGTGCCGGCCACTGCATCGTCGGTGCAGCACGAGCTCGGTGTGCAATGCGGCGCGTTCGATGTGAACGCCGCGTGTTCGGGCTTCGTCTACGCCCTCGTGGCCGCACACGGGTTCATCGCCGCGGGCGCGAACAAGGTGTTGGTCATCGGCGCGGAGACACTGTCTCGCATCACCGACTGGGAGGATCGAGGCACCGCGATCCTGTTCGCCGACGGCGCCGGAGCGGTGGTGCTCGAGGCCACCGACGGGCCGGGGCAGCTGTTGGGATGGGACCTCGCCTCGGATGGTGGCGCGCGATCGTTGCTGTACGCGGACGTCGGCGGATACCTCAAGATGGACGGTCGCGAGGTCTTCCGGCGCGCCGTGCGGGTCATGGTCGACTCCGGCCAGAAGTCGATCGAACAAGCCGGCGTGACGATCGACGACATTGCGCTCGTCGTCCCCCATCAGGCGAACATCCGCATCATCGAGGCCGCAGCCACGCGACTCGGCGTCCCGATGGACAAGGTCGCGTTGGTCCTGCAGCGCACCGGCAACACGTCGTCGGCCTCGATCCCGCTGGCGCTCGTCGACGCCGTCGAGCAGGGCAGGGTCCACGACGGCGACCTCGTCTTGCTCGTGGGGTTCGGCGCCGGGATGACGTCGGCCAGCGCCGTGATCCGTTGGGGTCGTGCATGACGGAAGCACGCACGGTGCTCGTCACCGGCGGTTCACGCGGCATCGGGCTCGCCTCCGCGCGGTGCCTTCGAAGCCGACGGACACCGGGTCGCTGTCACGTACGCGACGAAGCCTCCGCCGGACGATCTCTTCTCGCTGCGCTGCGACGTGACGAGCGCATCCGATGTCGACGCCGCCTTCGCCGCGGTCGAGGATCGCTTCGGGCCTGTCGAGGTCCTCGTCGCCAACGCGGGCATCACGAACGACGGCCTGCTGCTCCGCATGAGCGAGGCCGCCTTCACCACCGTGGTCGACACGAACCTGGCCGGCACGTACCGGGTCGCGAAGCGGGCGGCTTCGGGGATGGTGCGGGCGCGACGCGGCCGCATGATCTTCATCTCGTCGGTAGTCGGCATGCTCGGGTCTGCGGGCCAGGCGAACTACGCCGCGTCCAAGGCCGGCCTCGTCGGGCTCGCCCGCTCGCTCGCTCGGGAGCTCGCCTCGCGGGCGATCACCGTGAACGTCGTCGCTCCCGGGCCGGTCGCGACCGACATGACCGCTGCGCTCGCCGACGCGCGCCAGGCCGACCTCACCGCAGCTGTGCCCTTGGGGCGGTTCGCCTCCCCCGAGGAGATCGCGTCCGTCGTCTCGTTCCTTGCCTCCGACGCCGCTGGCTACATCACTGGCGCGATCATCCCGGTGGACGGCGGGTTGGGGATGGGCCACTGACGCGCGACCATGTGCGTTCCGACACCGACAGAAAGAGCTTGAGCCGTGGATGAGAAGTTCGATCGATTCAAGAAGTGCGTCGTCGACGTGCTCTCCGTCGAGCCGGAGAAGGTCACGATGGAGGCGAAGTTCGGCGACGACCTCGACGCGGACAGCCTCGATCTCGTGGAGCTCGTGATGGCGCTCGAGGAGGAGTTCGGCGTCGAGGTGCCCGAAGAGGAGCTCGACGGCATCCAGACGGTCGGCGAGGCGTACCAGCTCATCACGTCGAAGTAGGTCCGGCGATGGAGGGCAGGCGCATCGCGGTCACGGGCATCGGCGTCGTCGCGCCCTGCGGCATCGGCAAGGACGCGTTCTGGGACGGACTGCTGCGGCCCCGCCCCGGAAGGTGAGCGGCGGGTCTTCGACTTCGAGCCCGAGCAGTGGTTCGCGAACCCGAAGGAGGCGCGTCGCACGGACCGCTTCGCCCAGTTCGCGCTGGCTGCCGCCACCATGGCCCTCGACGACTCGGGTGACCCGGCCGCTGACCCGAGCCGGGCCGGCGTGATCATCGCGACAGGCGTGGGTGGGCTGGAAACGATCGAAGAGCAGGTCCGCGTCTACGACGGAAAGGGTCCGCGCCGGGTGTCGCCGTTCCTCGTCCCGATGATGATGGCCAACGCTGGGGCCGCGGGCGTCTCGATGCGGTTCGGATGGCAGGGGCCGTGTGAGACAGTCGTCACCGCGTGCGCGGCCAGCACCCACGCGATCGCAAACGCCGCTCGACTGATCGCCTACGGCCGCTGCGACGCCGTCCTTGCCGGTGGGTCCGAGGCGGCGATGACGGCGGTCGGCATCCAGGGCTTCATCAACATGACGGCGCTGTCATCACTCGGCATCTCGCGACCGTTCGATGCGGAACGCGACGGCTTCGTGATCTCCGAGGGCGCCGCGGTGCTCGTGCTCGAAGAATGGGAGCGAGCAGTCGCGCGCGGCGCGCACATCTACGGCGAGATCCTCGGCGGGGCCAGCAACGCCGACGCGCACCACATCACCGCGCCCTCACCGGGCGGCGCGGGCGCGATCGCGTGCATGGAGCTCGCGCTCGCCGACGCCGGCCTCAGTCCGAGCGACATCGGTCAGATCAACGCCCACGGCACCTCGACCCCCTTGAACGACGCGGCCGAGGCCGAGGCGATCGAGAAGGTCTTCGGGACGCCGGGACCTCCCGTCACCTCCACGAAGGGCGTCACCGGACACGCGCTCGGCGCGGCCGGAGCGCTCGAAGCCGCTGCCGTCCTGCTGTCGATGGAGCGCAAGCTCATCCCGCCGACGGCCGGCTTCGCGAAGGCCAGTGCCGAGGTGCACCTCGACATCGTGCACGGCGAGCCGCGACCCTGGGAGCCCGCTCCTGCGCTCTCGAACTCATTCGGGTTCGGCGGCCACAACGGCTGCCTGGTGCTCGGCCCCGCCCGGTGACAGACAGCTAGCCCGCGTCGACCACCACGAAGAGCAGCTCCGCTTCGCACGCGACCTGGCCGTTCACGCTCGCCTTGCCGCTCCCCCGCCCGGCCCGGCCGGACAACCGGCCGAGCTCGACTTCGAGCTCGAGCGTGTCGCCGGGAACGACCTGACGGCGGAAGCGAGCGGAGTCGAGCCCGCCGAAGAGCGGCAGCTTGCCGACGAAGCGCGCGTCGGTGAGCACCGCTACCGCGCCCAGCTGAGCGATCGCTTCCGCCATGAGCACTCCTGGCAACGTCGGCCGACCCGGAAAGTGGCCTGGGAAAAACCACTCCTCCCCTGTCAGGTGCCAGGTGCCCCGCGCCGATTGCCCGGGTTCTAGCGCTGTGACTTCGTCGACGAACAGAAAGGGAGGACGATGCGGAAGGACGTCGGCCGGGGTCGGCAACGTCACTTGCCGAGCGCCTTCAACAGATTGGCCGGCGTGTCCTTGGGGCTGACGCCATACCACGCCTCCGCGATCTTCCCCTTCTCGTCGATCAGGAACGCCGACCGCAGGATGCCCATGTACTTGCGGCCGTACATCGACTTCTCGCGCCACACATCGAACGCCTCCGCGACCGTGTGCTCGGTGTCGGCAAGCAACGGGAAGCCGAGTGAGTACTTCTCGTCGAACTTCTTCTGCTTCGCGGGCTTGTCGGGGCTGATGCCGATGATCACAGTGTCGCCGACCTTCCCCGCGATGTCGCGCAGACCACACGACTGCGCCGTGCAACCCGGGGTGTCGGCCTTCGGGTAGAAGTACACGAGCACCTTGCGCCCCTTGTAGGCCGACAGCTTCACGGTGTTCTCGTCCTGATCGCTGAGTGAGATCGCGGGTGCTTTGTCACCGGGCTCGAGCGGCATGGTCAGAGGCTAGGCCGGAGATCCGCTCGGGCCGTCGAGGATCGCTCGTAGGTTCGACAGCGCCGTCCTCGCCTCGCGGTCGAGGGTGCGGCACGCCAAAGCGGCCAACCGCGAGGGCGACGAACCGGTGAACGTAAAACGCGAACCGCCGTCAGGACCCGCGTCGACCACGTATTCCACGTCGATTGTCGCCACACCCGTCGTGCGGTACGCCAGCCGTCGAGGCGCCTCGATCGCGGTGATCTCGATCGTCCACCGCCACCGTTTGCCGAACACCCGCGTCGTCGCCGGCATTCGGGTTCCCACGTCGAGGTGCGACGGTGCCTCGACGCTCTCCACCGTGGTCCGCCAGCGGGGCGTCGAACTGATGTCGGACACGAAGGCCCACACGTTCGCCGGCGCGGAGCGCAGCTCGATCGAGTGGGCGGAGGACGGCACGGATTCACCGTATGCGCGGGACCGGACTGGCTGCTGCGACGACCCGACGAGTGTGCAAGCGTTTCAATATGCGAATTGTCGTCAGTGAGTTCATCAGCCTCGATGGCGTGGTCCAGGCTCCCGGGGGCCGCGAGGAGGACACGGACGGGGGCTTCCAGCACGGTGGGTGGTCGATGCCGTTCTTCGACCCCGAGGTGATGGGGTCGAGCATCGACGAGGCGAGCAAGCGCACCGACGCGCTGCTCTATGGCCGCCGCACGTGGCAGGTCATGGCGGGCGCGTGGCCGGGTCGGGCCGGTGACCCGTTCGCCGACTGGATCAACGCGGCCGAGAAGCACGTCGTGTCGAACACCCTGACCGAGGCCGATCTCACATGGGCTCCGACTTCGCTCATCCGCGGCGCCGATCTCTCGACCGCGGTGAACGCACTTCGCGAGCGCCCGGGCGGCGACGTGAACGTCATGGGCAGCGCAACGCTGGTCCGCGCGTTGCTCGCGAACGACCTCGTCGACGAGCTCATGCTGATGATCGAGCCGATCGTGCTCGGAGGCGGCAAGAGCATCTTCCCGGGCGACGGCGCGGCCCGCCCGTTCGCGCTCGTCTCGGCTGTCACGGCGAAGACGGGCGTACAAGTCAACCGCTACGAGCGAGCGCGCTGAGCCTGACCGCTTCACTTGTACGTCTCGCTAGCGGCATCGACCATCATGGCCATGTGCGTAGATGGGAATTCACCGTCGCGGTCGCAGCGCTACTGCTGAGCAGCGCATGCGGAGACGACGGCGGCGGCGCTGTCGCGGACAACGGCGCCGCGGGCACCGCTCTCACCGCTGAAGAAGTGGCGTTCTGTGACGAGTGGGCGGCGGCAATGACAAGCGGCGATGAGGCCGCTTTCGATGCTGCCCTTGCTGACTCGCCCCCCGACCTCGAGCAAGCGGCTGGCATCGTCCTCGGCGCGGACGCCGAGGAATCAGCTTCGCCCGAAGTCGCGGCAGCGGCCGAGGAGATCCTGAACTGGATCGAGTTGCACTGCCTCGGGGGCGATGCCGCTTTGCTTCGACCCGCCTGAGAGCTAGGCCGCGGCGGGCGCGGACGGCTCCTCGCGACGACGACGGCGGAACGGCATCCAGATCAGCCACGCCACCAGCCCGATCGCCGCGAGCGGGATCGCGTAGCCGATGAGCACGACCATGCCGCCGATCACGTCGAGCGCGCCACCCATCGCCTTGTCCCACGCCTTTGCCAGCGTCGACTGCTCGGGCTCTGGCTCGGTGGTGAACGCGACGCCGGGTTCGTACATCGACACGCTGATCGTCGAGAACGTCGCTTGATCGTTCAGGTTTGCCTTCTCGGCCTCGAGCTGCTCGATCTGCGTGCGCACCATGAAGAGCTGGTCCTGGATCTGCAAGATGTCGCCGATCTCGGTGGCTTGGCTCAACAGTGACTGGAAGGCGGCCTCTTCGGCGCGCAGCGTCGTGAGGCGAGCATCGATGTCGACGAGCTGGCTCGTGACCTCGTAGCCGTTGATGGACTCGCTGTCGAGCGTCCCGAGTGCGGCGAGCGCCGCCCGGGTCCGGTCGAACTGTTCGGCCGGCACGCGGATGACGAGCTGGCCGGCACGGGGCCGGTTGCCGTCGCGGTCGTCCTCAGCTGTGAGCGGGACGGGCGTCGGCACGCCGGTCGTCGAGGTCGACGAGCTGACGACGAAGCCACCGTTCGCCGCTGCGATGCGGCTCGCCTGCGCGAAGGCCCCTGAGAACTTGCCTTCGCCGATTGACACCGTGAGATCGGCGGTCTTGATGATCTTGGCCTGGTCGGTCGGTGCCTGGGTCGCGACGTCGCGGGCGTCGACGTCGGCACTCCCATTCGCGAGCGTCGCCGGCGCCGGGGGCGACGCCGCGGACTCGCCTTGCGCGACGTCGTCGACGGCGACGTCAGGACCGTACGGGGCGGTCGTGGCTGCCCCGCCGACGAACGCATCTCCGCCTGAGCTCCCGGAGACGGCGGCTGTCCCGCCGTTTGCCGTCGAGGAGTCGAAGGTGCCGGTGGAGGCGACAACGGCACCGCCGACCACGAGGGCGGCGAAGCCCGCCAACACCATGGTGCGGGGTCGGGGCGTCGTACGGGTCGCGCTGGTCATCTGGTCCCCCAGGGTCTCGGACGTGCGTCTCGGGTGTGCCGAACACCAGTGGGACGTCTATCGACGGGCAGTTGGTTCCGTTGCGATCTCGTGACGGTGTCGGACCTGGCGGTCGGACGGGCAGACGAAGTCAGACAGGCAGACGAAGTCAGACAGGCATGGGGAAGATCAGCGGCTCTGCAGCCACGGCCGCGATCGCCTCGGCCTTTTCTTCGTCGTCCATGGGCGTAAACGCCTCCGCGGCTTGCAGCGACTCGGCCAGTACGCGCTCGTCGCCGGGCGTGCAGAAAGCGTGCACGCCCTCGACCGAGAGTGTGAAGCGCACGCCGCGCGCGATGTCGCTCGGCTCGTAGTACGGCTCGTACCACGTCGTCGCCGAACGGTCGCCGACATCCCCGATGGGTCGCCCGTCGGCCCAGGGCCGCGCCGCGACCGCCTTGATCGCCATCACGCCGACATCGCGAGCGGCGCAGAGCTCGAGGAGTGCCTCGGCGGCGCGCCGGTAGTCGATGTCGCCCCACAAGCGGGCGTTGACGGGGAACATCACGGTGTCGAGGTCGTACCGGCGGATGGCCTCGGCATGCGCCGCGGGTGCACCGAGGTCGTGGCCGGTGATGCCCACGAAGCGGCAAAGACCTTCGTCGCGCGCCGCGAGCAAGGCCCGCACCGCGTCCTCTCGGGCGTCGAGCTCATCGAGCGAGGTCACCGCATGGAGCTGGTGCAGTTCGACCCTGTCGCAGCCGAGCTTGATCAACGACTCTTCGAGCTGGGCACGGAATCCGTCGCCGTTGCGGCGCGTGCTCTTGCATGCGACGAACAAGCGGTCCCTTACCGCGGGGACGAGCGGGCCGACAAGGTCCTCCGCCATGCCGTACCGCGGCGCGATGTCCAGGTGGTTCACACCTCGACCGAGAGCGGCTGCGAACGACGCGGCTGCAGCCTCTGGAGTAGAGCGCGGCATAGGCGGCACCGCCGAGGACGGCGACGGACGAAGCGTGGTCCGTGCGCCCGAGTCGGCGGGTGAGCATTGGCCGACGCTACCCTCCAGAGTTCGACGCCGGACGTCCGGCGGAACGGGAGGCGAGCGTGGCGAGGACGAATCCGGCGATGGCGATGCTGGCGAACGTCGACCTGTTCCGCGAGTGCTCGAAGAAGGAGCTCACTCAGATCCTCGCGGTCTCCAAGGAGATCGGCTTCCCGGCAGGGAAGGACATCACCGTCGAGGGTCAGCTCTCCGGGCGTTTCTACCTCGTCCTCGACGGCGCGGTGGCCGTGAAGCGACAGGGCCGGACGCGTGCGACGCTCGGTCCGGGCAGCTACTTCGGCGAGATCGCACTCATCGACGGCGGGCCCCGCACCGCAACTTGCACCGCCGTCACATCGGTGGACACCCTCGCGATCGCGCAGTTCAACTTCGGACCGCTCGTGAAGGAACATCCGGGTCTGGCTCACAAGCTGCTCCTGCACCTGTGCGCGCGGCTGCGAGCAGCCGAAGCTCAGCTCCTCGACTGACCGCCAGGACTGGCCTCAGCTGGTGAATTGTGAGAGGCCGGTGTTGATCATCGCGGTCGCGGCCTGGTCGAAGTAGGCAAGCAGCTCCGCCTCGACCTCTGGCACTGCATCCATCGATCGCACCGCTGCTTCCATGTGGGTCCACCACGCGTCGCGCTCGACGCGCCCGATCGCGAAGGGGGCGTGACGCAGCCTCAACCGGGGATGGCCGCGCTGTTCGCTGTAGGTGCCCGGCCCACCCCAGTATTGGATGAGAAAGCCGGCCAAGTGAGCGCGGCTCTCGGTGAGGTCGTCCGGATACAGCGGCCGGAGCACCGGGTCTTGGGCAACGCCGTCGTAGAAGCGGTCGATGAGCTCGACGAAGAACCCGTCCCCACTGACGACCTCGTACACGGACGGCATCGCTCGGGAGTGTGCCAGAGTCGCGACTAGTGGCGAACGCCGGTACGGGCTACCTCGTTGCTCCCGCGTCCGGCCGAGGGCCGGGCGTGTTGGTGCTGCACTCCTGGTGGGGCCTCACCCCGTTCTTTCGCTCGGTCTGCGACCGCCTCGCCGACCAGGGCTTCGTCGCACTTGCTCCGGACTTGCATGGCGGCCGCACCGCCGACTTGCCGGACGAGGCGGAACGCCTTCTCGCTGAGATCGACCCGAACCCGACTGCCGCGCTCGTGCTCTCGTCGGCGGCGACCCTCCGCAGCCTGCCCGTCACGCCGGACGGTCCCATCGGTGTCCTGGGCTTCTCGATGGGCGCGTCGTGGGCACTCTGGGCCTCCGCGCGCGCGGCCGAGACGGTGAGCGCGGTCGTGGCGTTCTACGGCGCGCAAGACGTCGACTTCGAGGGCGCCAAAGCCGCGTACCTCGGGCACTTCGCGGAGCACGACGAGTTCGTCGACGACAACGACATCGCGCTCCTCGAAGCGAACCTTCGCCTGTGTCGGCGGCCGGTCGAGTTCCACCGTTACGCCGGCACCGGCCACTGGTTCTTCGAGTCCGACCGCCCACCCGCGCACGATGCCGCCGCCGCCGAGCTCGCGTGGGAACGAACGATCGACTTCCTGCGCCGTCACGTCCCGTCGGGCGAGTCCTCGCCGGGCTGAGCGCCCGCGGTGCCGGCGGGCGCCTGCTTCGCCTTCATCCCGAAGAAGAGCAGCGCGAGGCCGACCACCCCGCACACCACGCCGAGCCCGGCGAGCACCAGCGGCACCGTCCGCTCCGCGAGAGACACGAGATCCTTCTGGTCCTTCACCTCGCCCGCGATGTCCGTGACCGACTCGGGCGTCTGGGAGAACTCGTTGCGAAACAGCGGGATCGGCGAGTCAGCCAGCAACGTCAACCCCTCGAGCGCCGCCTGGGCCTCTGGCACTTCGGGATAACGCCCGAGGATGTCGGTGATCGGCGGCAAGGCTTCGGGCGCGGCCGTCGCGGAGATCGTCTCCACCACCCCGCGCACTTCGACGATCCCGCCGGTCTTCGGCTCCACCGAGTCCTCTCCACTGAAGGTGATGAGATAGACGAGCTCGATCGGCTCGGCCGCAAGCGCCGAGAGCGCCTCGAGGTCCTCGGGCGCGATCACCGGGCCGAGCGCTGCGAGCGTGCCCGGAACGTCGATCCCCACCGACGCGAGCAACGGCGTGAGCTGCGTGATCGTCAGGGACTCGGGGAGCGGGACGGTCTCGCTGAGGAAGTCGATGTACGCCTGGGTGATGGGCAACGGACCCGCCGACGCGACGAAGTTGATGACGTCAATCCCCTCGATCTCGCCCGTGGGCTCGGTCGGATCGGGAGACACGGTGTACGAGTCCCCGATCTCGTTCTTGTAGATCGGGTACTCCTTCTCGTCGGTGCCGAGCGGGAAGTTGACCCGGAACGCCGGCGAGCGATCGACCACGTTGTCGGGGAAGAACGCAAAGGCGCGGTCATCCGCGACGTTCTCGATCGACCGGCGATCCATCACGTAGTGGTTCTCCTGCGTCGAGAGGAACTCGCCTCCCGCGTCGATCTCGATCGTCTCCGCGACGAGCACTTCCGAGAAGCTGCTCTCGTCTCCGCGCGCGTCGATGTGGCGCGTCACTGTGAGCGGGAGCGTGCGGGGCGTCTCGAGCGGCGCGAACGTGTCGGGGTCGACGAACAACGTGAACGTGCCCTCGTAGCGGGGCGTCGCATCGACGTCGAGGGGATAGCGCACGAGCGCCGGCACCCCGAACAGAAGCCAAAGCAGCGCGAGCACGAGAAACACCACGCCGACCCCCGTGAGCCACTTGCCGGCGCGGAGCACGCGCGCACCTTACGCGGCGGAGGGCTCCACCACCGGAGGAACCTCGAGGTCGTCCGTGCCGACCGCTTCGGCCACGGCGAGCGCGAACACTGCCAGCGCGATGCCGAACAAGGCGCCGCCAATGCCGTAGACGCCGTAGCCGATGAGGAACACCACCATGACGATGGCCGGGCCGACATACATCACCCGGCCGTGAAGGCGTCGTTGCAGGATCACCTGCGCCACTTGGAGCGCGGCGAACACAGCAAACAGCACCACGACCGTTTCGAACGGACGGAAGCCCGCGGCGAGCAACAAGGCCGGGATCGCCCCGAGGGCGATGCCGAGATACGGAAGCAGGCTCGTGAGACCGACGATGAGACCGAGGGGCGCGGGCGCGGGCACATCGGCGATGCGGCACGCCATCCAAACCACGAAGCCGACGACGAAGCTCTGCGCGAGCGCGAACAGGAGATAGGTGCGCCCGTTTCGCAGTCCCGCGACGACGACGGACGCGAGCCGTACGCGTGTCTCGTCATCGGGGATCTGGGCCAGCGCCGCGGTGCCCATGCGGGGTCCCCAAGACAGGAGGAACAGCATGAGGATGCCGCCGATCAGGTAGGTGGCGACGCGGCGGGCGGCCCGCTGGGCCTGCTGCGACCCGTCTTGGCTGAGGCTGTCCACGGCCTCCGTGACCCGTTCTTCGAGGCGGAAGTCCCGTGCGATGCGCCCGAACCGATCGGATTGCTCGATCTCGGCTGCCGCGTTCGGCGCGGCCTCTTGCAGGCGCTCGATCTGCCGGTTGACATCCCCGAGCACACCCCAGGCGACAAGCCCCGTCACCGCGATGAGCAGGATGACCGAAACGGTGATCGCCAAGATTCGGCGCATCCATCGTCCGAGCAGCTCGACAAGCGGCGTGAGCAGGATCGCACCCACCCCCGCAGCGACAAACAGCGAGAGCGTGTGCCGAGCATCGGACAGCACGTCGTGGACCGCGAACGTCGAGACGACGACGACCAGCAGCAGCATCACCGACGAGAACGCGACGGCGACACGCAACGAGCGTGACGATCGATTCGCCGGGTTGCGCGAGCGGTCCCCCGGGGCATCGACCATTGGCTTCTACAGTAACGACGGTGGCTGACGAGGCTGGCGACCAAGTCGACGAAGCCGAGAGCCACCTGGCCGACGGCACACCGATCGCCCCTCCCCTGCCCGAAGCCGTCACCGAGGCACGCGGCCGGCTGACGATCGAGCTCGACTGGGTCTCGCTGCTCGCCATCGGCGGCGCGCTCCTCACGGTGCTGATCGTGGTGGGGCTCGTGAGCAGCAGCAGCGACGCGCTTCTTCGCATCGCAACCGGCATCGTGCTCGCGCTCGCGCTCGATCCGGTCGTCGGCGCCGTGCGACGACGGATGCGGTGCCGCCGGGGCGTCGCCGTCGTGATCGTCGGCCTCTTGCTCCTCCTTGCGTTCTCATTGCTGCTCGTCGTCATGGGTCCCGCCGCGGTCCGTCAGGCCCAGCGCTTCGGCAGCGAGCTCCCCGAAACCGTCGAGGAGATGTACAGCTTCCCGATCATCGGTCCGCGCCTCGAGCGCGCCGACGCCGCCACCCGAGTCGAGGAGTGGGCGCAGGAGCTGCCGGCGCGCATCGACACGGACACGATCACGAACCTCACCAGCGCGCTGGTGAGCGGCGCCGCGACATTGTTCACAGTCGTGCTCGTCGCCTTCCTCGTGCTGCTCGACGGCGAGTTCCTGATCGCACGGGTACGACGACTGGTGCCGGTGCGCCATCGCGCGCAGGCGGACTGGGTCGGACGCACCTTCTACAAGGTGCTGGCGAAGTACTTCGCCGGGTCGCTGCTCGTCGCCGTGCTTGCCGGCGTCTACATCCTCGCGGTCGGCTTGATCATGGGGGTGCCTCTCGCACCACTCGCAGCCGTGTGGATGATGGTGACCGACCTGATCCCTCAGGTGGGTGGCTTCCTGGGCGGAGTGGTGTTCGTGCTCCTCGCCGTCACGGCGAGCCCGCTCACCGGTCTCATCTGCCTCGTGCTCTACGTGCTCTACATGAACTTCGAGAACCACGTGATGCAGCCGGCCATCGTGGGCGACGCAGTGAACCTCTCACCGCCCACGACGATGCTCGCGGCCCTCGTCGGCGCGGCCGCGCTCGGTGTGCCCGGCGCGATCATCGGCACGCCGATCGCGGGCACCGCGAAGGGCCTCTACATGGAGTTCCGCTACGGGCGGGGGACACTGTTCGACGACGATCGATCGACGACGACGAGTCGACGACTAGGGGGTGCGGCGCTTCAGGCCGTGACCGAAGAACCCGCCACGGGGACGTGCATGCGCGTGGTAGTGGTCCGGGATGTTGCGCATGTGATCGTCGACGTAGTGCTCGAACTCGAAGTGCTCGACGACGACGGCTGCGAGGCGCTCGTGCAGCACCGCCTTCACCTCGTCCGACGGTGCCGCGTCGTGCTCGCGCCACACCACCATCGGGACCGCGCAGATCTCACACTCGGCGATCCAGCACACGTCGTCCTCGTAGAACCATGGCGTGATCCGCGCCGCCTCGCACAGCTCGCAATGCACCGACGGCACCGTACCGGTCAGACGTCGATCGCGGCGCGCACGTCAGCCGCGAATGCACCCACCGCGTCCGCGTCTCCCCCGTCGAGGAGGATCCGCAACGATCGCGGACGCCATGACGATGCCGTCGGCCTCCGCACACGCCTCGGCCGCCTGCTGGGGCGTCGAGATCCCGATGCCCGAGATCACCGGTTTGTCGGTGACGGCCTTCAGCCGCTTGGCCATGACCGTCGTGGACGCAGCGAGCGCCGCCCGCTCACCCGTCACGCCGACGAGGCCCACCGCGTACACGAACCCCCTCGCACGGTCGCAGATCGCGGGCAGGCGGTCATCGGGGGCGGTGGGCGCCGCGAGCATCACCGTGGCGACGCCAGCTTCGTCCGCCGCCTCGCACCAGGGCTCGCACTCTTCGAGCGGCAGGTCCGGGAGGATGCAACCTCCGACTCCCGCCTCTGCGAGCTCGGTCGCGAACCGCTCGTGGCCGGCGTGGAACGCAAGGTTGTAGTAGGTCATCACGACGAGCGGCACATCCACGTCGAGATCAGCGAGCTCGCCGATGATGCGGGTCGGCGTCGCGCCCGCGCGTAGAGCGCGTTCGGACGCCTCCTGGATCGTGGGACCGTCCATCACGGGATCGGAGAAGGGGATGCCGATCTCGATGGCGTCCGCACCCACCGCGGCGTAGGTCCGCACGACGTCGAGCCACGACTCGTCGAACCCACCGGTCATGTAGGGAACGAAGAGCTTGCGGCCGTCGTCGCGCGCCGCGCGCAGGGTCGCCTCGAGCGGGGGGCGCGCCGTCGTCACGCCAGGATGTCCATCATCTGCGCGACGTCCTTGTCTCCCCGTCCTGACAGGTTGACGAGCACGCTCATGCCGGCGAGCGTCGGTGCGGCCCGCAGCACCCACGCGAGCGCGTGGGCCGGCTCGAGCGCGGGGATGATGCCCTCCGCGTGCGACAGCGCCTTGAACGCCTCGATGACCTCCGCGTCGGTCACCGACTCGTAGCGGGCTCGACCGATCGTCGCGAGGTACGAGTGCTCGGGTCCGACGCCCGGATAGTCGAGCCCGGCCGAGATCGACTCCGCCTCGAGGACCTGTCCATCCTCGGACTGCAGCAGGAACGACTTCATGCCGTGCACGACACCGGGCACGCCATGGCCGATGGCCGCCCCGCCGGCGGGCTCGACGCCGACCAGGACAGCATCGGTGTCGACGAAGCCCGAGAAGAGGCCCACGGCGTTCGAGCCGCCCCCGACGCACGCGGTGACGACGTCGGGCGGACCCCCGAGGAGAGCGTCACACTGCTCGACGCGCCTCCTCGCCGATGACGCGATGGAACTCGCGCACCATCCACGGATAGGGGTGCGGGCCCATGACCGACCCGAGGCAGTAGTGCGTCGACTCGACCGACGCCACCCAGTCCCGCATCGCCTCGTTCACCGCGTCCTTCAACGTGCGGCTGCCGGACGAGACCGGCGTGACCTCGGCGCCGAGAAGTCGCATGCGAAACACGTTCAACGCTTGGCGGGCGACGTCGACCTCGCCCATGTAGACGTGACACTCCATGTCGAGAAGCGCGGCCGCGGTGGCAGTCGCGACGCCGTGTTGGCCGGCCCCGGTCTCGGCCACCAGCCGCTGCTTGCCCATCCGGCGTGCGAGCAACGCTTGGCCGAGGACGTTGTTGATCTTGTGCGAGCCGGTGTGGTTGAGGTCCTCGCGCTTCAAGAGCAACCGCAACCCGAGGCGACCGCCGAGGTTGCGGCACTCGGTCATCGGAGAGGGGCGGCCCGCGTAGTCGCGCAGGAGGGCGTCGAGCTCATCGCGGAACGCGCGGTCGGCCCACGCATCGCGAAAGGCCGCTTCGAGCTCGAGACAGGCGGGCATGAGCGTCTCGGGCACGTACCGCCCGCCGAAGGCACCGAACCGGCCACTCTCGTCGGGCTCGCCCATGAGCGAGCTCACTCGTCCTCCTGCCAGTCGTAGGGGAGCTGGTCGGGGCCCCGGTACGTCTCGGGTGCCGCCTCCCGGGCGGCGGACATGAACGCCTTCAGCTTGATGGGGTCCTTGTGCCCGGGCCGCGCCTCGACGCCCGTGGACACGTCGACGCCCCATGGCCGCACGACCTCGATCGCGACGGCGACGTTCTCGGGCGTGAGCCCGCCGGCGAGGAGCACCCGCTGCCCGAACGGCGCTCCTTCCGCGAGGGCCCAGTCGAAGACCTCGCCAGATCCCGGCGCCGGAGAGTCGACGAGGATGGCGCTGGCTCCGTGCTGCGCGGCCCTCTCGAGCGCAGGGTCACCGGCAGCGAATGCCTGAATCACGAACGGCACGCGCGCTGCGACGTAGCGGGTGGTCTCCGGGGTCTCGTGGCCGTGGAGCTGCGCCCCCCGAAGCCCCGCCAGATGCACGATCTCGACGACCCGCTCGGGAGTCTCGTCGCGGAAGACGCCAACCGTCAGGATCTCGGGCGGCAACCGCCGCGCGATGTCGCGGGCGATCGTGGGCGCGATCTGGCGGGAAGACGGCGCGAACACGAAGCCAACCGCGTCCGCGCCCAACGCGACGGCGAGGAGCGCATCGTCCTCGTTCGTGATCCCACAGATCTTCACGAACATCGGGCCGGACGCTACCGCCCCCGCCCGCGGCGACCGTGACCGTTACGCGTCGACGAGCCGGCCGTGGTTGAAGTCGTCGTACGCCGACAGGTCGAGAAGGCCGTGCCCGCAGTAGTTGAAGAGGATGACGCGCTCGGCGCCCTCCTCCTTCGCGGCGAGTGCCTCGTCGATCGCGGCCCTGATGCCGTGGCCACACTCGGGCGCCGGAACCCGACCTTCGACTCGGGCGAACAGCTTCGACGCCTCGAAGACCTTGCCCTGCGGATAGGCAAGCGCCTCCATCCGACCGGTGCGCACGAGGTGGGAGATGATCGGCGCGTCGCCGTGGTAGCGGAGTCCGCCGGCGTGGATGGGAGGAGGCATGAAGTCGTGTCCGAGGGTGTACATCGGCAAGAGCGGTGTCATGCCCGCGGTGTCGCCGAAGTCGTAGTCGAAGCGCCCCTCGGTGAGGGTCGGGCAGGACGACGGCTCGACAGCGACGAGGCGCACGGCCGCATCCTCGACGAACGGCAGCGCCAAGCCCCCGAGGTTCGAGCCGCCGCCGCAGGGCGCGATGACGACGTCGGGACGCGTCTCGCCCGCCAGCCCGAGCTGCTCTTTCGCCTCGAGACCGATCACCGTCTGATGCAGGAGCACATGGTTGAGCACCGAGCCGAGCGAATAGTGGGTGTCTTCACGGCTCGCCGCGTCGCGCACCGCGTCGGAGATCGCGAGGCCAAGCGATCCTGGTGAGCTCTCGTCGTCGACGGGCGACGGGACGCACTCCGCGCCCCAGGTCTCCATCATGATCTTTCGGTAGGGCTTCTGGTCGTAGGACGCCCGCACCATGTACACCTTGCACTCGAGGTCGTACTGACTGCAGGCGAACGCCAGCGCGGTCCCCCACTGGCCCGCGCCGGTCTCGGTCGTGAGCCGCTTCACGCCCTCGGCCTTGGTTGAAGAAGGCCTGAGGTACCGCGGTGTTGGGCTTGTGCGAGCCCGCGGGCGACACCGACTCGTCCTTGAAGTAGATGCGAGCCGGCGTGCCCAGCTCTCGCTCGAGGCGGGTAGCCCGCACCAGCGGCGTTGGCCGCCACAGCCGCAGGATGTCGAGCACCTCGCCGGGGATGTCGATCCACAGCTCGCTCGACACTTCCTGAGCGATCAGCCCCATCGGGAACAGCGGCGCGAGATCGTCGGGGCCGACGGGTTGCTTGGTGCCGGGATGCAGCGGCGGTGGGACGGGCTCGTCCAACCGCGGGAGCACGTTGAACCACGAGGTCGGCAGCTTGTCGGCGGGCAGGTGGAACCGCATCGTCACACTCCTCGGAGGTCGCGGATCGCAGAGGCCGGATCGACCGACGTGACCAGGTGCTCCCCGACGAGCACGGCGTCAAAGCCCGCATCCGCGAGCCGCGCCGCGTCGGGGGCGCCTCGCACTCCCGATTCGGCGACCTTGACGATGCCGTCGGGGATTGCGCCGGCCATGCGGACGGCGCGGTCATGGTCGACGTCGAACGTGACGAGGTCGCGCTGGTTGACTCCGATCAGGGTCGCCCCGATGTCGAGCGCCGCCGCCAGCTCACGCTCGTCGTGCACCTCGACGAGGGCATCGAGACCGAGCTGCGTTCGCGAGCGAGTGGAACCGGGCCAGCTCGTCGCCGTCGAGCGCGGCCGCGATGAGCAACACCGCGTCCGCCCCCATCAGCCGGGCGTCACAGACGTCGCGCTCGTCGACGGTGAAGTCCTTGCGGAGCACGGGCAGGTCCACCGCCGCGCGCGCTCGGCCGAGATCGTCGGCCGACCCGCCGAAGTGCGGCCCATCGGTGAGGACGGACAGACACGCCGCGCCGCCGTCCTCGTAGGACTTCGCGAGCAGCGCAGGATCGAGGTCATCGGGCGCGAGCGCGCCCTTCGAGGGCGAGCGCCGCTTGATCTCGGCGATGACCGACAGCCCGGGCGAGGCTCAGCGCACGGGCGAACCCCCGGGTCGCGGGCTGGCCGACGCGCCGCGTCGATCAGGGCGGTCGCTGTCACGCGCGTCGTTCGCGGCGCGGGCTCGATGCGCGGCGAGGATCGCGTCGAGGTAGGTGCCCGGCCCGGCCATGCCGCAGGATACGCCCGGGCCCAGAGCAGGGTTGGCCCAGTACCTCGCCGGCGCGCTCAGCGGCGAGCGTTGTCGGCGAGCGCGTGGAGGATCGTCTTCACCTGGAACGGGGCGGCGTTCGGATGCTGACCCAGGATGCGCGCCGCCATGCCGGACAGATGCGGGGCCGCGAAGCTGTTGCCCGTCACTTCGAGGGTGCCGCCTCCTGACCACGCGACCTCGATGTCGATGCCGGGCGCCCCGAACTCGGCGGGGCCGTCCGCGTTGTAGTCGTACCGCTCGGGGTTCGTACCCGAGTGAGCAGCGACGGAGACCACGCTGGCGAACTCGGACGGGAACGTCGGCATGCGCAGGTTGTTCATGGCCGACACGAGCGACACACCGGCGGAAGTAGGCGAGGTCGACGAGCTCGTGAAACGTGCCGTACCACTCCCCTCGTCGAGGTCGACAGCGACAGGTTGACGACCTGCATGCCGTTCTCGATCGCCCATCGCACACCCGCGGCGAACACGCTCGCCCGTCCGGTGAGCTCGGAGCCGAGGACGCGCACGCTGTACAGCTCGACGTCCGGCGCCAAGGCCCGGATCACTCCCGCGCACGCGGTGCCGTGGCCGTACAGGTCTTCGTGAGGTCCTTCGACGAACCGCACGCCGTCCTCGGCGTCGTCGTCGAGCTCGACCGCCACGGCGCCGGCGAGCGCGCCGACCATCGGATGGCCCTCCTCGATGCCCGAGTCGACGACCGCGACTCGGACCCCGGCGCCTCGACCGTCTCCGAACGCCCACTCCCGCGTGATCGGGCCGGGTGCGTCGAGAGGATGTGCGTCGCTGAGCCGGCCGCGGTCGAACGCCGCCGCCCACGCCGGTCTCATCGTCTGCGACTCTTGCGCCGCGCGTAGTCGGCGAACTCATCGAGCAGCGCGAGCGCGGTACGGCGTTCCGTTGCGCCAAGCGCGGCGATCTCGCGAAAGCACGCCGCCAAGTCTCGGCGAGCTCGCCGGTCGGCCCGGGCGCCTTGTTCGGCGACGGTGCGGAGCGCGTCGGCGAGATCGGGGTCCTCCGACTTCGCGGCCTCGCCCGCCGCGGCGAAGAGCATGCTGCCCGAGGTCGGCGAACAGCTCGGCTTGCGCCAACGCGAGCGCCGCTTGGCGAGCGAACACCGCGGCCAGCTCGAGGCCGACTTCGCCGATGCGGTCCTCGGTCCAGTCCAGGACCTCGATGACACCCGAGACCTCGGAAGCCGTCTCGATGGGGACGGCGAGGATCGACTGCGGCAGGTAGCCCGTGGCCTCCGCGGCCTCGCGGTCGAAACGGGGATCGCGCTGCACGTCGTGCACGGCGATCGCCTGACCGGACGCGACCACGTACCCGGCGATGCCGCGCTTCACGGGCAGGCGCATGCCGACCACGCTCGAGGCGGCACTTCCCGTCGCCGCCCGGAAGACCAGCTCGTTGGCGTCGGGGTCGAACACCGCGATCGAGCATGCCGCGCGCGCCGAAGGCCACCTGCGCCGCCTCGCAGATGGCCTTCAGGACTTCGTCGTGGTCGACCGGCGTCAGAGCGACACCGAGGTCGGATCCGAGGCGGGCCAGACCCCGCAGCACATCACGCGGCTTGGTCACCGGCCCAGCATCGCGCGCCGAGAGCGGCCACGCCGACTGATGGCACCTCCGCGGCCCGCCCCTCCGGGGGCCGGGGAGGTGCCAAACGCTGTGGGAGCGAGCTAGTGGACTGCGGCGCTCGGGATCGTTGCTCTTCTTGGCGGTGCCCTTCAGCGTGCACATGGCCGGCGACGTCGGCTTCCTTCTTGCTGCTCCGCTTCAACGAAGCGTCCTTCTTGGACGACGTGTGGCCCTCGACCTCGGCTTCCTTCTTGCTGCCCTTCTTGATGGAAGCGTCCTTCTTGACGACTTGTGGCCCTCGACCTCGGCTTCCTTCTTGCTGCTGCTTCTTCGAAGCGCGTCCTTCGTTCCCACTGTGTGGCCCTCCTGATCGCCGGCGACCGGGTGGCCGCTCGTTCCCCTCCCCAGAAGAATGCCTCATCGGTGCCCCACCCTCTGTTACCCGCGTGACACGCTGCGTGTGCCATGGGCCACAGCGGGACTCCGAGCGCCTCTCTGCGCGCCCCGCTCCGCCATCGGTCCTACCGCGTGCTCCTCGGCGCCTCGACGATCTCGCAGAGCGGCGACTGGCTCTACAACGTGGCCCTCGCGGTCTACGTCTTCGACCGGACCGGTTCGGCCGGATGGGTCGCGGCGGCGACCGTGCTGCGGCTCGTCCCCTACGTCGTGCTGGCGCCGATCGGGGGCCTCGTCGCCGACCGGTTCGACCGCCGGTCGGTCATGATCTGGTCGGACGTGGCGCAGGCACTGTCGATGGCGGCCCTCGCGGCCGTCGCTGCGTTCGAGGGCCCGGTGCTCGCGGTCATCCTCCTGGCGTTCACGACCACCGCGTTCGGGACCGCGTATCTGCCGGCGATGATGGCGGTCACTCCGGAGCTCGTCGGAGAGGACGACCTCGCGGCGGCCAACGCCTTGAACACGCTGGTCGACAACCTCACGGTCGTCGTGGGTCCCGCGGTCGGCGCGGCCGATCCTCGCCCTCACTTCTCCCACCACCGCGTTCGCCCTGAACGCGCTCAGCTTCGGCGTGCCCGCGATCCTGCTCGCGATCGGCTTGCGCCGCCTCGACCGTCCGCCGATCGTCGAGGAGACGTCGAGCGGTGCGTTCGCGGCGTTCGTCGGCCAGCTGCGCGACGGCTTGCGAGCGGCCACGCAGTCAGCGGGCGCCCGCGTGATGGTCGCGTTCCTCCTCGGCATCGCGTTCGTCTACGGGGCGCAGACCGTTGCGCTCGTGCTTGGCGTCCGACGAACGGCTCGGCACCGGCCCGGAGGGCTACGGCTACCTGCTCGGCGCGCTG
Source organism: uncultured Acidimicrobiales bacterium (assembly GCA_963759645.1). Classification (GTDB taxonomy): domain Bacteria; phylum Actinomycetota; class Acidimicrobiia; order Acidimicrobiales; family DATKAS01; genus DATKAS01. Next base: position 251,245 of record CAVXAI010000013.1, read on the forward strand.
GGCGCCGGCGGCGTCATCGCGGCGCCGATCACCAATCGTCTCGCGGCGGCGCGCCGTGTCGGGCCGACGTTGCTCGGGGCGCTCGTGCTCACGGCGCTCCCGCTCGCGCGTGCTGGCCGTCGTGAGCTCGCCGGTGGTGGCCACGGCGCTCATGGTGGTGCTCGGGCGCGGGAGGCACGGCTGTCGATGTCCTTGCCATCACTCTGCTGCAGCGTGCGGTGTCCGACGACGTGAGGGGACGGGTCTTCGGCCTCCTCGACTCTGCCGTCGTACTCGCGATTCTCGCCGGTTCGCTGATCGTCGCGCCCCTCGTCAGCGCGTTCGGGTTGTCATGGATGCTGGTGCTGATCGGCGGAGGTGTGAGCGTGCTCGCGATAGCGGGCGTTCGCCGCACCTTCGTGCTCGACGAAGTCGGATCCGCGGAGGTCGACTCGCTGGCGCCGATCATCGAGCTGCTTGCCAGCCTCCCCATCCTCGAGCTGGCGCAGCGTCCCTCGATCGAACAGCTCGCGAAGGCGTCGAGCGTCGAGGAGGTCGACGCGGGGACCACGGTCATCGCGCAGGGCGCGCCCGCCGACGACCTCTATGCGGTGATGGCGGGCGAGCTCGACGTCGAGGTCGTCGACGCCAGTGGCCGTCGCCACACGGTGGCTGTTGCGCGCGCGGGCGACTACTTCGGCGAGGTCGGGCTGATCCATTCAGTGCCCCGAACCGCCACGGTCTCGGCCCGCACGCCGGCCCGCTTGGTGCGTGTGCCCGGTGCCGCGTTCCTCGACGCCCTGTCGTCCTCGCCCGCCGCGTGGGCACGAGCCCTGGAGGGGGCCACAACCCGTCTCGGTCGTCAGCCAGTCAGCTGACGCCGCGGCGGCTAGAGGCCTTTGCCGCCCAGTGGGGTCAGCACGTGGAGCTCCGGGCGTCCCGCGAGCAACGACCCGATCACCGGGCCGACGCTCTTCATCGCGTCGCTCGCCGAATGCGCGTCGAGCGCTGACTGCTCTGTGTAGAGCTCATAGAACCACAGCGTGTCGGCCTCGCTGTTGTCCGCGTGGAGGATGTACAGCACGGTTCCGGCCTCGCTCTGCACCTGGTCGAGCATCACCTGCAGACCCTTGGCGAGCTCATCACGCTTGCCGGGCTGAGCGGTGAGCTTCGCGATGGCAGCAACTTTGGACACGGGCATCCTCCTGTGGGCGACAGCGCAGCGGACGATAACGGCTACAGCGGCAGCGGCTCACGGCTAGGTGTACTCGGCTATTCGGGGAGCGACTCGACTCTGCCGTCGGTCTCGCCGCCGTCCCAGCTGACCTGCACCTCGGCCGGGGGTTCGACCGCGCGCGCGACGAGTGCGAGCGCGACGCTGCCGCTGGGAACGGACGCACTGCTCGTGACCACGCCGACGTCGCGCCCGCCGTGCATCAGGCGAGCCCCCGGGGGCACCGCAACCTCGGACCGCAGAAGGCGTACGGGGCGAGGCACGTTGCCGCCCCGTGAGTCGATGCGGGCCACGAGCTCTTGTCCCGTGAAACAACCCTTCGTGAAGCTGACTGATCGCGCCACGACTCCGGACTCGGCCGGGATGGTCGCCTCAGTGAGCTCCCGCCCCATCGCCGGAACACCGCTCTCAATGCGCGCCCGCTCGTACTGCTCGATCGAGGTTGCAGTCTCGGTGTCCGGAACGGCGTCACTCGGCCCGATGACGTCGAACGCCTCGATGCCTGGCCACTGCGCGTCGACGGCGAATGCCCTCGCGGAGTCACTGGCACCGGTGGCGGTGAGCGCCTCGTCCTCGGCCCCCGGTCCTCGGAACGCGACACACCGCCAATCGAGCACCGAGAGCTCGGCCTTCACGCGCAGCTTGAAACGGTTCAGCCTCGTCGTCACCGCGTCGGCACAGCCCTCGTCGACATCGAGCACGAATACGTCGTCGGCGACCCGCGTGATCCGAAGCCACACGTCCACCTTCCCTTGTGGCTGCAAGAGGAAGGACCACGCCGACTCCCCGACCGACAACGGCTCGATGTCCTGGCTCAGCTGACCCTGCAGAAACGACGCCGCGTCGGCTCCAGCTACTTGGACGAAGTCGCGCGGCACGAGCACCGAGAACACGTCATCCACGGTCGGAGCTCATCCGTCGAGCGGCCGGGACGGCCGCGAGCAGCGCCTTCGCCTTGTTCCAACACTCCTCGTCCTCCGCGACCGGGTCGCTGTCGGCGACGATGCCCGCACCCGCTTGCACCGACGCGCCGTTCGGTCCGACGAACATCGTGCGGATCGCGATCGCGGTGTCGAGGTTCCCGGAGAAATCGAGATAGCCGATCACGCCGGCGTAGCCGCCCCGCTTGGTCGGTTCGAGCGCATCGATGATCTCCATCGCCCTGACCTTCGGCGCGCCGGAGACGGTGCCCGCGGGCAGTGTCGCCCGCAGCACGTCGATCGGACCGAGCCCCGCGACGAGCTCGCCCGAGACCTGCGACGTGAGATGCATCACGTGGCTGTAGCGCTCGAGGATCATCATCTCGTCGACCTGCTCGGTGCCGAACCGCACCACCCTGCCGACGTCGTTGCGGGCGAGGTCGACGAGCATCACGTGCTCGGCAACCTCCTTCGGATGCTCGCGGAGCTCCGCGCCGAGCCGACGGTCGTCCTCATCGGTCTCGCCGCGCCGGCGGGTGCCGGCGATGGGACGCGAGATCACCCGTCCACCGAGGAGCTGCACCATCGGCTCGGGCGACGACCCGACGATCGTGACCTCGGGATGGCGGACGAAGTACATGTACGGGCTCGGGTTCACTTGGCGAAGCACGCGGTAGACGTCGAACGGGTCGGCCTGGAGGTCGAGGTCGAAGCGCTGCGCGAGCACGACCTGGAAGATGTCGCCCGCGAGGATGTGCTCCTTCGCGACTTCAACCGCTTCGCGGAAGTGCGTCGTGGCCCATCGTCGAGGTCACTGCCGGCAGCTCCTCGTGAGGATCCGGCGGCGCGACCGGGAGATACGGAAGCGGACCTCCGAGGTCGCGGGCGGCTTCGTCGATGCGAGCGATCGCTGCGTCATAGGCCTCGTCGAGCGCGCCAGCCGGGGACTCGATCCCGACGGCGACGCTCTCGACGAGGTAGACCCGCTGACGCCAGTGATCGAACGCCGCGAGGCTGCCAATCACCGACAGCACGGCGTCGGGCAGATCGAGGTCGTCGCGCGGCATGCACGGAAGGTGCTCGACCTCGCGGACGATGTCGTAACCGAGATATCCCACGAGCCCGCCGTGCAACGGAGGAAGGCCGGGCATCGGCGGCGAGCGGTAGGCGGCGAGCACCCCTTCGAGCGCGCACAGCACCCCCCGATCGAGCGGCACGTCCGCGGCAAGGTCACCGGTGACCTCGATGTGCCCGTCGCGGGCCACGAGCGTGGCCGTCGGGCGGCGACCGACGAACGAGAACCGACTCCAGCGCTCGCCGTGCTCGACGGACTCGAGCACGAACCCCGGTCCGTCGCCGACGAGCTTCGCGAACGCCGCGACGGGCGTCTCGAAGTCGGCGAGGAGCTCGGTCCACACAGGCACCACGGTGTGCTCGCCGGCCAGCCGGTGGAACTCCGCCCGATCGGGGTGGATGTTCACCCGAACGAACGGAAGAAGCAGGTGCGCGCCCCCGTGTGACAGGCGCCCTTGCCTTCCTGCTCGACGACGAAGAGCAGGGTGTCGCCGTCGCAGTCGTAGTAGGCGGCTTGCACCCACTGCCGATCGCCCGACGTGTCGCCCTTGCGCCACCGTTCCTGCCGGGACCGGCTGTAGAAGACAGTGCGACCGGTCTCGAGCGTCTCGCGCACCGCGTCTTCGTTCATCCAGCCCATCATCAAGACCTCGCCTGACCCGGCTTGCTGGATGATCGCGGGCACGAGGCCGTGCTGGTCGTACTGAACTGTCGCGAGCTGCTCGTCCGTGGGCTCGATGCGCGTGCCGGTGGGCATGGCGCCCATCGTAGGGGTCAGAGGTAGAGACCCGTGCTGCCGATATCGAGCCGCGAGGCCGCCACCGCGTGGATGTCGCGCTCGCGCAAGATCAGATAGTCGTCGCCGCGAACCTCGACCTCGTAGCGGTCCTCCGGGCTGAACAACACCTGGTCGCCGATCTCGATCGTGCGCACGTTCGCACCGGCAGCAACGACCTCCGCCCAGACGAGGCGCTTCGCGACCTGCGCCGTCGCCGGGATCAGGATGCCGCCCGACGTGCGACGCTCGCCCTCGTCCGTGGGGATCTTCACCAGCACACGATCGTTCAACATCTTGATCGGAAGCTTGGAGTCGCCCGGCACGGGACCGCGTTCGGCCGACTCGCTCTTCACCGGCTCGACGGTACCGTCTCCCGTCGTGGCCCGGGAATCGACCGTCATCGACACCGTCGACTCCGTCGCCCTCGAGGCGGAGATCGATGTCCCGAAGGAACGGTGGGCCGCTGCCGTCCTGGCTCATCCGCATCCTTCCTTCGGCGGCGACATGCACTCGGCGGTCACCCAGTGGCTCTTCGACGAGCTGCCAAAGCACGGCATCGCCGCGGTGCGCTTCAACTTCCGAGGGGTCGGGCGCTCAGGCGGCGATCACGACGAGGGACGAGGAGAACGTCTCGACGTCGTCGCGGCTCTCGAGCTGGCGGCCATGTTCGTCGAAGGGCCGATCGTCCTCGCCGGCTACTCGTTCGGCGCGGACGTCTCGCTGAGCGTCGTCCACCCGAGCGTCTCGGGCTGGTACGCGATCGCGCCGCCTCTGCGCACGGCCAGCACCGAGATGATCGCGGCACGAGATCTGCGCCCGAAGCAGATCGTGGCTGCGGAGCACGACCAGTTCACGCCGTTCGACAGCGTCCGTTCGTTCACCGCGGACTGGACGAACACCCAGGTCGAGGAGATCGCGGGCAGCGATCACTTCTTGGCCGGACGGCTGAGCGTCGTCGCGGAACGCTGCGTCGCCTTCGCCCGCGCGCTAGCTAGCTGAGAGCGCTAGCTGACGGTGACCGGGACGGTGAAGTCCGGCGGGAAGGGCGCCGTGATCGTCCGGGCGGTGAGCACGTACTCGCCCGGAGGCACGTCGAGCGGGTTCGTCTCGGCGAGCTGCACGGTGTAGACCTCACCGGCTGCAAGGGTCTGGCAACGGAGCTCCTGGGTGAAGGCGCGGTCCGTGCTCCATTGGTACACCTGCTCGCCGTCCTGACTGAGAAGGATCTCGGCTTGCTGGCTCGAGCTGAACACGAGCGGCACAGGTCCGTCGGTCGTGTTCGTGATGGTCACCTTCCAGGTGGCGGGTTGACCGGAGACGAGCGGCTCGACGGGGCCGGCCTCGACCTGCAGCACCTCGGGATCGATCGTCGCGATCTCGGGAGGCGGACAGAGGCCGTCTTGGGACGGATCGCCCGCGGCCACCCCGCCGGGTGACCCCGGGTCGCTCGAGCCCCCGTCGTCCCCACAAGCGGCCAGGAGCGCGAGCCCCACGACGAGCACGAGAACGCCCGCGCCGCGACGTGTGCTCACGCGGCCACCGGCCTCACCGAGACTCCACGGGCAGCGAGAGCCTGCTTGACCTCGGCGACCGTGTACTCCCCGAAGTGGAAGATGGACGCGGCGAGCAGAGCGTCGGCGCCGCCCTCGAGCACGCCATCGACGAGGTGATCGAGCGTCCCGACTCCCCCGCTCGCGATGACGGGGACATTCACCGCGTCGGCGACCGCTCGTGTCAGCTCGAGATCGAACCCCTCCCGGGTGCCGTCGCGATCCATCGACGTGAGCAGGATCTCTCCGGCGCCCCGGCGCACCGCTTCCTCCGCCCAGGCACGCGCGTCGATGCCGGTCGGGGTGCGACCGCCGTGCACGTACACCTCCCATGCGAGCGGCGGAGCAGCCTGCCGACGGGCGTCGATCGCGCACACGACGCACTGTGCGCCGAACTCCGTCGCGATTGCGGTGAGCAGCTCGGGATGTTCGACAGCCGAGGTGTTCAAGGACACCTTGTCGGCGCCGGCTCGCAAGAGGCGGCGGGCGTCGTCGACGGAACGGACACCGCCGCCGATCGTGAAGGGGATGAAGACAGACTCTGCGGTCCGGCGGGCGACATCGATCATCGTGTCGCGTCCATCGGACGACGCCGTGATGTCGAGGAAGACGATCTCGTCGGCACCCTCTGCGTCGTAGCGCGCCGCAAGCTCGACCGGATCGCCGGCGTCGCGAAGGCCGACGAAGTTCACACCCTTCACCACGCGGCCGCGATCCACGTCGAGACAGGGGATGACTCGGGTGGTTCGCATCGGGGGGCGAACCTAGCGGGCCGCGACTGCGACCAAAGCGTCACCCAGTGCGACGCGCCCTTCGTGGAGCGCACGGCCGACGATCACGCCGGCGAGGCGACGTCCGTCGACCTCGAGCGCGGCCAATGCCGAGAGATCCTCGATCCCGCCGACGCCGCCGGACGCGATGACGGCGAGGCGGGTCCGGGCCAGCATCGCCCGGAGACCCGCGACATCGGGACCGGCGAGCGTGCCGTCGCGCTCGATCTCCGTGACGACGAGCGCCTCGACCCCGACGTCGGCGAACCGCGGCAGCACCGAGAAGACGTCTTCACCCGTGCGATCGACCCACCCCCTCACGGCCAGCTCTCCACGCCTCGCGTCGAGCCCGACCGCGACGGGCTGGCGTCCCGCGATGCGAGCGACGAGCGACGGGTCCTGGAGTGCCGCGGTGCCGACGACGACCCGCGCTGACCCCCGCGTCCCCGAGCGCCGCGGCGGCGTCGAGGTCGCGCACACCTCCGCTCGCTTGCACCTTCGCCCGCCCCGCGACAGCGTCGACGATCGCCGCCACCGTCGGTCGATTCACCGGCTGCCCCGAACGAGCGGCATCGAGATCGACGACGTGGATCCAGGCTGCACCGCCGTCTGCGAAGCCCTGCGCGACGCCGACGGGATCGTCGCCGTAAACGGTCTCACGCTCGTAGTCGCCCTGGAAGAGCCGCACCACCCGACCCGCCCGGATGTCGATGGACGGGTAGAGCTCCACGGCTACTCCCGCACCAGATCGACGAAGTTGGACAGCAAGCGAAGTCCCGCAGCGCCGGACTTCTCCGGGTGGAACTGCGTCGCGAAGACATTGCCGGCCTCGACGGCCGCGACGACGGTGCCGCCGTACTCGCAGGTGGCGATCACCGTGTCCGCATCATCAGGCACGGGAGCGTACGAATGGACGAAGTACACCCAGGTCTTGTGCTCCAGCCCGTCGAGCAGAGGCGATGGACGCACGACATCGAGAACGTTCCACTGGATCTGCGGGCGCTTCACGCCTTCTGGCAGCAACCGGATCGCGCCCGGCACGACGCCGAGCCCGGGCGTGTCGGGGTTCTCCTCCGAATGGTCGAACAGCATCTGCATGCCGATGCAGATGCCGAGGAACGGCCGTCCCGATGCGACGGCGTCGCGAGCGACCCGCTCGAGGCCGCTCTCGCGCAGCGCGGCCATGCAGCGCCCGAACGCGCCCACGCCGGGGAGGACGACACCGGCGGCGCGTTCGATGACATCTCGGTCTGCGGTGAGCCGAGCGTCGGCGCCCGCGCGCTCCAGCCCCTTCTCCGCGCTCCGCAGGTTGCCGATGCCGTAGTCCAGCACTGCGATCAGCGGAGCGTCCGTCACAGCGAGCCCTTGGTGGAGGGGACCGCGTCACCCTCGACCCTCACCGCGTCGCGAAGGCAGCGGGCCACGCCCTTGAACGTGGCCTCGACAACGTGGTGGGTGTTGCGCCCGGCGCGTTTCGAGATGTGCAGGGTGATCGCTGCGGAAGTCGCGAACGACTGGAAGAAGTGCTCAGCGAGCTCGGGGTTGAACGGCGGGTCCCCGAGCGGGAGCACTTCGCCGAACGGAACGTCGTAGACGATGAACGGTCGTCCCGACAGGTCGAGGGCGACCTCGACGAGCGCCTCGTCGAGCGGATAGAGACCGCTGGCGAACCGTCGCACGCCCGCCTTGTCGCCGAGCGCCTCTCTCAGAGCCTCGCCGACCGTGATGGCGACGTCCTCGACGGTGTGATGGCTGTCGACCGCGAGGTCGCCGGACGCCCGCACCGCGAGGTCGAAGCCGCCGTGACGAGCGAGCTGGTCGAGCATGTGGTCGAAGAACGGCAGGCCCGTGCTCACCGCGGCCTTCCCGGAGCCGTCCACCACGAGCTCGACCTCGATGGCCGTCTCACGGGTCTTGCGCAGGCGTGTCGCCTGCCGCGTCGTCACTGCAGCACCGTCACGTCAGAACCTCCGAGAGTGCGCTGAGGAATCGATCGTTCTCGGCCGGGGTGCCGATCGTGACCCGCAGACAATCGTCGAGCCGGGGCCACGACGAGCAGTCCCGCACGAGCACCGAGCGGTCGAGGAGGCCTTGCCATACCGCTCGTCCGGCTCGTGGCTCTCCTCCGGGACCGATCGGCCGGAACAACACGAAGTTCGCGCCCGATGGCCAGACGGTTGCGCCGAGCCCGCACAGGGCCGAGACGACGCGCTCCCGCTCCTCGACCACGCGCGCGACACGCGCCTCCATCTCCTCGACGAACGAAAGCGCGAGCCGGCCGGCGATCTGCTTCGTCGCATCGAGGTGGTACGGCAGCGTGACCTTGTCGAGCTCGGCGACGAGCCAGGACGGTCCGATGAGGTAGCCGAGTCGGGCTGCGGCCATTGACCATGTCTTCGAGAAGGTTCGGGTGACGACGAGCGGCGTGTCCTCGTCGATGAGCGTCAGCGCCGACCACGGCGAGAACTGGCCGTACGCCTCGTCGACGACGACGAGGCCGGGCGCCCACGACGCGATCGCTCGGACCGTCGCCTCGGTCTCGACGATGCCGGTGGGGTTGTTCGGCGAGCAGAGGAAGGTGAGCGCAGGTCGCACCAAGGCGATCGCGTCCCGCGCTGCGACCAGATCGAGCTCGAAGTCGGTGGTGCGCTCCGCCTCCGCGACCTTCGTCCCGGTGACGCGCGCGATGTGCGTGTGCAGCTGATACGTCGGCTCGAACGTGAGTGCAGTGCGATCGGGACCGCCGTAGGCGAGGAGCAGGGTCTGGAGCACTTCGTTCGAGCCGTTGGCGGCGAAGACCTGCTCGGGCGACACGTGGTGCAGCTCCGCGATCGCCGACCTCAGCTCGATGGCAGCGCGATCGGGGTATCGGTGCCACTCGACGCGGCTGAGCTCCGCAGCGAGCGCGTCGCGCCAGCCTCGGGGCGGCGGCTCGGGCGACTCGTTGGTGTTGAGCCGGACGTCGACGTCGACCTGCGGCGAGTGATAGCCGTCGAGCGCACCGAGGTCGTCGCGCACCTTGGGGCGGATCATCGCGCCGCCTCGGTGATGCGCATCCGGACGGACGCCGCGTGCGCGGGAAGTCCTTCGGCCTCCGCCAGCGCAGCGACGTGCGGTGCGACCTTGGCGAGCGCGGCCTCGTCGAGGCTGACGACATGAACGTGCTTGGTGAAATCGTCGACGGTGAGAGCCTGGCCGAACCGGGCCGAACCGAAGGTCGGTAGCACGTGGCTCGGCCCGGCGAGGTAGTCACCGACTGACGCGGGAGCCCAAGGGCCGCAGAAGACCGCACCTGCGTGGCGCACCAAGGGCACCAACGCCTCCGGGTCGGCGGACATGAGCTCGAGGTGCTCGGGCGCGATCGCATTCGCCACCGCCATGGCCTCGGCCGGTCCGTCGACGAGCACGGCGTAGCCGCCCTCGGCAAGGGTGGCCTCGATGTCTGCTCGCCGCGGGGAGCGCGCGACGAGCCGGTCAACTGCGTCGCTGATCTGGGCCGCCGCTCGCTCGGACCAGGTGATGAGCCAGGCCAGACCGTGTGGGCCGTGCTCGGCTTGGACCACGACGTCGATGGCCGCGTGCTCGACCGAGGTGGTGTCGTCGGCCACCACCACGACCTCTGACGGACCCGCGAACGCCGAGGGGATCCCGACCAGGCCTTCCCCGGCGACCTCGCGCTTCGCCAGCGCGACGTAGATGTTGCCTGGCCCGACGATCACGTCGACGGCCTCGATCGACTCCGTGCCGTACGCCATCGCACCGATGGCTTGGGCGCCGCCGATCGCATACACCTCGTCGACCTCGCGCGATCGCGGCGGCCGCGAGCGTCGCCTCGGGCACCCGACCCGTCTCCCGATCCGGCGGGACACACAACACGACGCGTCCCACACCCGCGACTCGCGCCGGGATGGCCGTCATCAACACGGTGGACGGGATACACCGCGCGCCCGCCCGGTACGTAACACCCGGCCCGGTCGACGGGCACGGGCATCGTCCGTACCACGACGCCATCACGCTCATAGCTGCTGCGGGGGACGCCGTTCGCTCGCGTGAAAGTCCGCGATGGCGCTCGCCGCGACTCCGAGCGCGTCGCGGACCGGAGCAGCTATCCGCGCGAGGGCGGACGCGAGATCCGCCGTCGGCACTCGTATGTCGTCGAGCGTCACGCCGTCGAACCGCTCGGTGAGCTCGCGGACCGCGTCGTCACCTCGTGCTCGGACGTCGGCGAGGATCTCGCGAACCGCCGCCACAGGCACGTCCTGATCAGCCATGGGCCGCGGCAACCGCGCGCGAAGGTCGCCGGAGAATCCTCGGAGGTCGAGACGGGTGAGCATGGGCGGGCATCAGGGTACCGGGGAGGTCCTGACCGTCCGGAGGGTGATTTCCGCGAGACTGCCCAGGTGACGACGAACAACAGCGCCGATCAGGCCGAGCTTTCCGCGCTCACGACGGCGGTCGACGAGCTGGCGAAGCGTGTCACGCGGATCACCGAGCGATACATGTCCGGGCGCACGCGACGACGTGCTCGCCGCGCTCGAGGATGCGGAGCGGTCGCTGCTCGTCGCGAGCCGCCGACTCTCGGTGGCGGCCCGGGCGCTCGCGCGCTGAGCGCCGCGCGCGTGGAAGTCGACACGCGGCTGCCTCCACCGCGAGGCGTTGCACCCCAAAATGCGGAGACGGCCCCCGAAGGGGCCGTCTCACGCAGCGACGCCAGGCGGCGGATCCCGGCATCGCCACTAACCAGGTGGCGGGAACCTGGTTGAGACTTTGACACTACTGGATCGGGTACATCCTGCAACCCCTCCCCCCCGCTTCCCCGCAACTGTTACGACACGTCTTGCCTGCTCAAGCGGGCCGGACGAGTCGATGAAGTCGGGCAGAAGTCCTGAAGCACGCAGTCCGGACAGCGGGGGTTCGCGGGCCACGACACACTCGGCGGCCGTGCAGGATCAGCCGAAGGCTGAACAGGCCCCGACCGCCGGGCGAGATCATCGCGTTCAGCTCGTGCTCGACCTTCACGGGGTCGGTCTGGGTCGTGAGGCCGAGCCGTCGCGACAGCCGCAGGACATGAGTGTCGACAGGAAGGCCCGGCAAGCCGAGCGCGACGCTCCGCACCACGTTCGCGGTCTTGCGCCCGACCCCCGGCACCGTCACCAGCTCCTCCATGGGACCCGGCACCGTGCTGTCGTAGCGCTCGACCAGAGCAGTGGCCATGCCGACGAGGCTCTTGGCTTTGTTGTGGAAGAAGCCGGTCGGCCGGATGATCGCCTCGAGCTCCGCCGGGTCGGCCGCCGCGAGGTCTTCGGGTGTGGGGTAGCGAGCGAACAGCGCCGGCGTCACGGTGTTCACCCGTTCGTCGGTGCACTGGGCCGACAGGATCGTCGCGGCGAGAAGCTGGAAGGGCCCGTCGTGATCGAGCTCGCATCGAGCGTCCGGGTACTCCTCGGCGAGACGGCTCTCGGTCTCGCGCGCCCGCCCCTTCGGAGTCCTCGGGCGGCCCATGCCGGACGAGGGTAGAGGCCCCGCCGATCGTTGCGTCACGCTCATCCGTCGCGCCCGCGCCGTAGCCTCCTCGTGTGACCTCGATCGGCATCGACTTCCTCGCGAGGGACGACGACGGCGCGACGATCGTTGCTCGAGATCTGGCGAACCAGACGACGATCGCGACGGCCGAGGTGCGACGAGGCAACGCGACATGGAGCGTCGAGGTGCAGATCGATCCGCACCATCGGCCCGAGCGACAGCGGATCCTCTGCTCGATCATCGGCGCGACCATCGAGATGGTGCGCGAGCAGGGAGGCGGGCCTGTGCACTGGTGGGCGCGCGACCCGTCGCCCACCGACCGTTCGATCGCCGCGGATCTGGGCCTCACCGAGGAGCGCGAGCTGTACCAGCTGCGCCGTCCGCTCCCGCTCGAGCCCGAGACCACGGCGGGGGCCCGGCTCGATCGCGACGCGACCGTTCGTCGTCGGAACCGACGAGCAGGCGTGGCTGTACGTGAACAACCGGGCGTTCGCGGACCACCCTGAGCAAGGCGGTTGGGCGCTCGAGCAGCTCTGGGAGCGCGAGGCGGAGCCCTGGTTCGACCCTGACGGGTTCCTGCTCCACGACATCGATGGCCAGCTCGCGGCCTTCTGCTGGACGAAGGTTCATGCCGACCACGACGCCCGTGCTCGGCGAGATCTATGTGATCGGCGTGGACCCGGACTTCCACGGTCATGGCCTCGGGCGCGCGATGACCGTCGCGGGACTCGAGTCCCTTGCGTCGCGCGGGGTGAGGGTCGGGATGCTCTACGTCGAATCGGCGAACGCGCCCGCGCTGGGCTTGTACTACGACCTCGGCTTCACCCTTCACCACGTCGAGCGCGCGTTCGTGCTCGACGGCTCGGCCGGCTGAGCGCGGGAGCTGACCGCCAGGCGCAGCGTCTCAGCCGATCGCGACGCCGATCCCATAGGTCACGCCGGCGGCGAGGGTCGCGATCAGCACCTGGCGAACGGCCGAGAAGACCACCGATCGTCCGGTGAACCGCGCGAGCAGCACTCCCACCACTGCCGCCGCAATCGCCGCGAGCACGACCGATGCGATCTTCGCCCCACTGCCCGACGCTCCGAGCCACGGGATCAGCGGAATGAATGCGCCGATCGAGAACGCAACGAACGAGGACCCGGCCGCCGCCCACGGCGACCCGAGCGACTGGGGATCGATGCCGAGCTCGTCGCGCGCGTGCGCATCCAGAGCAGTATCCGGGTCCTTCATCAGCTCGCGCCGCGACTTCGCGGGCTATGTCGGGGTCGACCCCGCGCGCCATGTAGATGCGCGCGAGCTCGTCGGTCTCCGCCTTCGGGTGGCGCCGGAGCTCCCGGCGTTCGACCGCGAGCTCGCGCTGGAGCAGCTCCTGCTGCGCCTTCATCGACACGTACTCCCCCGCCGCCATCGACACCGCGCCGGCGACCAGGCCTGCGATCCCGGCGGTGCGCACGATCGACGCGGTCGTGCCCGCGCCGGCGATGCCCAGGATGAGCGACACGTTCGAAACGAGCCCGTCGCTCACGCCGAACACCGTCGCCCTGGCCGCTCCGCCCGTGACCGTGCGGTGGTGGCTCTCGAGCGCAAGCGGCAGATCTGGCCGGGCCACACCAGATTGTGACGCAGCAGCGTGTGATGGCGAGTCGGCCACGATGGGACGGTACCCCCGTAGCCTTCCGCGGGTGCCGACCCGCTACGACGTCACGCGTGAGGACCTCGCGACGCGGCTGGCAGGGCTGCCGCGGTATCGCGTCGACCAGGTGTGGCACGGGCCTCTACCAACAACTCATCGATCCCGAGGAGATGACGACGCTCCCCGCGAGTCTTCGCGCCGAGCTGGCCCACGATCTTCCGCTCGCCCTCACGCCGATCGCCGAGTCGGCGAGCGACAACGGCACCACGATCAAGTGGCTGTGGGGCCTCGCCGGCGATGCACGCGTCGAGACCGTGCTGATGCTCTACGCGGAGCGGGCGACCGTGTGCGTCTCGTCGCAGGCTGGTTGCGCGATGGGCTGCGGGTTCTGCGCCACCGGGCAAGCCGGCTTCGACCGCCATCTGTCGACCGGGGAGATCGTGGAGCAGGTCGTGCGCGCGGCTCAGCGAGCCCGGTTGCTCGGCCGCCGCGTGTCCAACGTCGTGTTCATGGGCATGGGAGAACCGCTCGCGAACTACGACCGCACGTGGGAGGCGACGCTCCGGCTGCACGACGACCTCGGTCTGTCGGCCCGGCACCTCACGATCTCGACCGTCGGGATCACTCCCGGCATCCGGCGCATGGCCGCAGAGTCATTGCCGGTGAACCTCGCGGTCTCGCTCCACGCCGCGAACGACGCGCTGCGTGACGAGCTCGTCCCGATCAACCGGCGCTACCCGCTCGAGGACGTCACCGCCGCGTGCGCCGTCTGGATCGCCGCGCGCAATCGGCGTCTGTCGTTCGAGTGGGCGTTGATCGACGGGATCAACGATCGCCCGACGGACGCGGCCGAGCTCGCCGAGCTCGCCCGCCCGCTTCGCGGCGCACGTGAACCTGATCCCGTTGAACCCGACGCCGGGGTGGCCGACTCGCGGCACACCGCGGGCACGCGTGCTCGGGTTCAGAGATCGATTGCGGGCCCTGGGTGTGAACGCAACCGTTCGAGCGAATCGCGGCACCGAGATCGACGCGGCGTGCGGCCAGCTCGCCGCGGCAGTCAGCCGACCTGTGACGCTCGGCCCGCCCAGTAGGGCGCGGCGCAGCTCGCGCTTGAGGATCTTGCCCGATCCCGTGCGCGGGAGCTCGTCCATGAACGACACGCTGCGAGGCACCTTGTAGCCGGCGAGATGCTCGCGGGCGTGGGCCATCACCTCGGCCGTCGCTGAGCGATCCCGGCGGTTCCACCACCACGACCGCGTGCACGGACTCGCCCCACTCCTCGGAGGGCACGCCGAACACCGCGGCGTCGTAGATGTTCGGATGCTGCTCGAGCGCCGCTTCGATCTCAGCGGGATAGATGTTCATGCCGCCCGAGATGATCATGTCCTTCTTGCGATCGCAGATGTAGAAGTAGCCCTCTTCGTCGCGGTACGCGACGTCGCCGACCGTGTGGTAGTCGGCGCGCATGTCGGCCTCGTACTTGTCGTGCTGCTTGTAGTAGTCGGCGAAGACGCCCGCCGACCGCAGGTAGAGCTCGCCAGGGTTGTCCGGGCCGGTACCCGTGACGACGTTGCCGTCGTCGTCGAAGAGCACGATCTCGACGCCCGGCGCGGCCTTGCCGCACGATCCCGGCTTGCGGAGCTGGTCTTGCGGCTCGAGCACCGTGTTCACGCCGAGCTCGGTCGAGCCGTACACCTCGAACAGCGAGTCGCCCGGGAAGTCCGCGAGGTACATCTGCTTCAGCGCGAACGACCACGGCGCCGCGTTGGCGATCATGCGCCGCATCGTGCTGCGGTCGTACTTCGCCTTCGTCTCCGCGGGAAGGCTGCAGATCATCCGGATCGGGGTCGGCGCCGAGAACGTCGACGTGACCTTGTACTTGTCGACGAGGCGCAGCCAGTCGACCGGGTCGAACTTGCGCTGCAGCACGACGGTCTGGCCGAGCACCTGCGCGACGCCCATGAAGCCGCCCGGGCCCGGAGTGATACAGCGGACCGGTGGTGATGTAGATGTCGTCGGGCGTGTAGCCGATGAGCGCGAGCAGGGCGCCCGTCTGGGCAGGGTCGCCGGCGCCGGTGCGCAGCGCGCCCTTGGGCTTGCCCGTCGTGCCCGACGTGTAGATCATCGTCGCGCCTGGCTCGCCAGTGTCGGGCGGAACTGGGTCGCTCGACGGCGCCGCGTCGATGAGCGGGTCGACTTCGGTCATGCCGTCGGGCGCGGGGCCATCGAACACCAGGATGTGCTCGACCTTGGGGATCTCGGCGCGGATCTGCTCGAAGAGCGGACGCGAACTCCGCGTCGACGTAGACGATCGTCGCGTCGCAGTGGTCGGTGACGTAGGCCGCCTCTTCAGGGGACAGCCGGTAGTTCAGCGGCACCGCAGTAGCGCCGATCTTGCGTGCCGCGTTCACCAACGCGACGACACCAGGCGAGTTCTGCCCGCACCACACGATCTTGCGCCCGGAGCCGGCACCGTGCTCGATGAGCACATGGCCGAGCTGGTTCGCGCGCTCGCTCGAGCTCGGCGAATGTCCAGAGGATCTCGCTGCTTCCGGGACGGTCCTCGATGACGGCGGGCTTGTCGGGCTGGGCTGCCGCGTATGCGCTCAGGAAGTCGGGCATGGGCGCGCAGTCTTCCAGGTCTGACGAACGCGGCCGTCACCGCACGAGCACGGTGACTCGATCGGAGGCCCGGATCGCCGAAACGAGGCGTTCGTCCGGACGCACTTCGGTGTCGGGCCACAGCACGCTGCGCTCTGGCGCTGCCCGCGAGCCGCGCTCCGGCGCCCACGCACGGTCGCCCCGCCGCTCGTCCAGAGGTTCGCCGCGAGGTACGAGCGGGGTGTCCCGCAGTCGAACCACGGCACGTCACCGACGCCGTGCACCTCCAGCACTCCGCGCGACGCCGCCGGCGCCCAGACGGTGTGGAACAGGCCGCTCGGTTCGGCGGCGAGGTCGCGGAGCGCCCACCACGGCATCAGCGCCGCGCACAGCCTGCAGCGAAGGATCCAAATCGGGCGGGGAGCCGGCCACGACCAGGCGGACGCGCTCGCGGTCCCAGGTGTCGACCGCCGCTGCGAGGTCGACACCCGACACGTGGTCGGCGTTCAGCACGATGGCGTCGCGCCCGCTCATCCACGTGCGCAAGCGGCCGAGGGCTCCGGCCGTGCCGAGCAGTGTCTCCTCAGGGGACAGGTGAACCCGTCCTGCGAGGTGGTCCTCGAGAGGCTCTCGGCCGTGGTGCAGGTTGACCGCGACCCGGTCGACCGAGGCATCCCCGAGCACGCCGGAGAGGAGGTCGAGCGATCGGTCGACCAGGGGCACTGTCGCCGACGGGGCACAACGCCTTCGGCCGCAGTCGGGTGAGCGGCAGAGAGCCGGGTGCCGCCCCCCGCGGCGAGCACGATGCCTGCCAGAATGTCAGGCATGGAGACCCGCCGGTGGTTCAACCCCTCGCAGCCGCAGACGCTCCAGATCGCGGTGTTCCTGCTGTACATCAACGCGTTCTTCAGCGTGCTCGGCGGCTTCCTTGGCTGGGTGCCCTGGGGCTTGATCCTCCTTGTCTGCATGGTCGGCGGAGGCTTCGGCATCGCGAACGAGAAGAAGTGGGGCTACGGATTGGGCCTCGCGTCGGCGTTCTCGCCGTTCGCTCTCCGGTGGCTGTTCCTCGGCCCCAGCCACGTGTTCGGCGCCAACCTGATCAACCTGATGTTCGAGGTCGCGCTCGTCGCGTTGCTGCTCCATCCGATGAGCCGCGACTACGAGCGCATCTGGTTCAAATAGTCCCGGTTCCAGTCGTCCCGTTCGCCTTCGGGCCGACGCGTCGGCAATGATCCGCGCATGACCACGATCATCGACGGTATCGACGGACTGAAGGCCAAGGTCGGCGACCACCTCGGCTACAGCGATTACGTGGAGATCACCCAGGAGCAGGTGAACCAGTTCGCCGACGCCACGGGTGATCACCAGTGGATCCACATCGACGTGGAGCGGGCGAAGGCAGGCCCGTTCGGAGGCCCGATCGCGCACGGCTACCTCACCCTGTCGCTCGGCCCCTCGCTCTCGCCACAGATCATGGCGGTGACCGGCATCTCCATGGGCGTGAACTACGGCTGCAACAAGGTGCGCTTCCCCTCGCCGGTGCCCGTGGGGTCGAAGGTCCGCCTCGGACAGAAGCTGCTGAGCGTCGAGGACGTCGCCGGCGGCGCGCAGGTGACGATGGAGTTCACTTTCGAGGTGGAGGGCGCGCCCAAGCCGTCGTGCGTCGCCGAGGTCGTCTTCCGCTACTACAGCTGAGGTCACCGGAACTGCGGGATGACCTTCTCGGCGAACAAGGTGAGCGTCTCGGTGTCGGGGTAGTCGGCGCACCACGGCACGAAGCCGGTGCATCCCAAGTCTCGGTACTGCTGGATGCGCTCGGCGACCTGATCAGGTGTCCCCACGAGGTTGCCGGCCGTCCACGACTCGACGGGCTCGCCCCAGAACGACCGCGACCCCGCGTCCTTGAGCTCGGCTTCGGTCTCGCGGACGAACACCTCGGGCGACCAGGTCTTGCGGATCTCGTCGTAGTCACGACCGACGTCTTTGCAGTGGCCCTTGAGCAGCTCGCACTTCGCGGCGTACTCATCCGGCTTGCCGCCGAAGTTGGAGCAGTCGGCATGGCGGGCGACGACGCGCAGCGTGAGCTTCGGGCCACCGCCGCCGATCCAGATCGGTGGATGCGGATCTTGCAACGGCTTCGGGTCGCAGTGCGCCCGAGACAACGAGTAGTAGCTGGCCCTCGTAGGTCGTCTCCTTGTCGGTCCACATCGAGTGCACGATCTCGACGCACTCTCGCAGCATCCCGATGCGCACCTTCGGCGCGGGGAACTCGAAGCCGTAGCCGCGATACTCGTTCTCGTACCAGCCGGCACCGATCCCCCAGTCGAGACGGCCGCCGCTGATGACGTCGATGGTCGAGGTGATCTTCGCCAGCACACTCGGCTGGCGATACGAGTTGCAGCCGACCATCTGCCCGAGCCGGATGCGACTCGTGCGCTGGCTGATCGCCGCCATCGTCGTCCAGCACTCGAACACGGCTTCGTGCGCGGGGCGAGGGACGTTGTGGAAGTGGTCGTACACCCAGATCGAGTCGTAGCCGAGCTGCTCTGCGAGCACGGCGATCTCGACCGCTTTCGCCCACTTCGCCTCGGCGCCGTCGATTGACGACAGCTCCATCTTCCAGCCCTGGGGCAGGAAGGCCCCGAAGATCATGTCGGTCATGTCCGCACGATAGGCGGAGTCAGACGGGCAGGAACCGCCCCGCGTCGTGATCGTCGATGGCGATGAAGCTGCGCTCGACCATCGTGTCCATCAGCTTGCGCCCTCGGTCGTTGCCCGGGTCCATGCTCTGGCCGATCACCGGAATCGTCAGCTGCCCGACAAGAGACATCCGATAGTCGTCGAAGAGGTCGTCAAACGAGTAGTCGGCCACTCCACCAGCGATGAGCCCGGAGTGATAGCGCTCGAGCAGCGCGCGCTCGTGGGCGCGGCGGTCCTCCGTCGCCATGCTCTCCGCGAGGAAGTAGCTGACGTCGAGAGCGGCGGCGCCGCGCACCGAGAGCTGCCAGTCGATGATCGTGAGCGGCGACCCGTCCGGGTGGTCGAAGAACAGGTTGTCGAGCCGGAGGTCGGTGTGGATGATCGTCAACGCGTGGTTTGCGATTGTCCAATCGAACATCTCGGCAATGCGGGACATGAAGGCCTCGCCCACCGCCATCGCACTGGGCGGCAGCCGGTCGCCGTAACGCTCGACGAACCCGGGCCACACCTGCTCGTATTGATCCTGCGAGGACTTGTATGCGTCGTTGTTCACCGGACGCAACCACGAGAGATCGTCGAGCTTTGGGCTCTGCCACCAGAACGAGTGGAGAGCGGCGGCCGCGTCCATCACATGTGCGGCGTCGTCGGGCGCGCAGCCAGCGATCTGATCGGCAAGCCGCGCCGAGCGCGAGGTCTTCGAGCAGCAGCACGAACGAGCTCTCCGACGCGTCGATGTCGCCGTAGTAGAGGACCGGCGTGCGCAGTCCCGGCGTCGACGCGCACTCGCGATAGAAGGAGATCTCGTTGAGGTAGAAGCCGTAGTGGACCGCGACCATCACAGTTTCTGGATTCGACGAGGCGATCTTGGCGATGACCGTCGACGGCCGATCGCCCCTCGCTGTCGCGTAGGTCAGATGCAGCCGGGCGAGCAATCCAAGGATGCCAACGCCCTGCCCCACCGGTTCGATCTCGACTGCAGTGATCGTCTCGCTCAGTGCGTCGCTGAGCCACGCGGGCGTGAAGTCGTCAAGTGATGTCGGAATGGTCCCACCCATGGCCGCGCACGGTACTGGTCGATTCGTGCCGGTGCAGGGAGGGGTTTAGGTTCGGCCCATGGACCTGAACCTGGCGCTGGCCCACGAGGCGATCGCCGCGGCCGTGCCGGACCGCGAGTGCATCGTCTTTCGTGATCGTCGACTCACATGGCGTGAGGTGACCGAGCGCACGCGTCGCCTCGCGAACGCGCTGCTCGACCGCGGCCTGGGCACGGTCACACCTCGTGAGTCCCTCGCCGGCCACGAGTCGGGCCAGGACCACCTCGCCATCTACCTCTACAACGGCAACGAGTACCTCGAGGCGATGCTCGGCGCGTTCAAGGCCCGGCTCGCGCCGTTCAACGTCAACTACCGATACGTGGCCGAGGAGCTGCGCTACCTCCTCGACGATGCCGGTACGAAGGCGATCGTCTATCAGTCGGCGTTCGCCTCGACGCTGGCCGAGGTGCTGCCCCAGCTGCCGGCTCTCGCGGTGCTGATCCAGGTGGCCGACGAGTCGGGCGGCGAGCTCCTGCCCGGTGCGGTCTGGTACGAGGACATGCTCGCGAGCGCCTCGTCTGCGGTACCGCCGACCTATCCCTCCCCCGACGACCTCTACATCCTCTACACCGGCGGCACCACCGGCATGCCCAAGGGCGTGTTGTGGCGGCAGGCGGACATCTTCGTGGAGGCGCTCGGAGGCCGGCGCACCGATCAGAGCGCGATCGAGACCTACGAGGAGCTCGCGATCCAAGCGACGAGCCCCGAGGGTGGGCTCCGCGCCGTGCTCGCGCCGCCATTCATGCACGGCGCCGGGCACTGGATGAGCTTTCTCACCTGGCACCGCGGGGGCACCGTGTTCATCCAGAGCCATCCCGAGCGGCTCGATCCCGTGGACATCTGGTCGCTGATCGAGCGCGAGAAGGTCGCGATGCTCTTGATCGTCGGAGACGCGTTCGCGCGGCCACTGCTCGACGAGCTCGATCGTGGCTCCTACGACCTTTCGTCGCTCACCGTGTTGCTGTCGGGCGGCGCGCCCCTCTCGGCTCCGCTGAAGCAGGAGTTCCTCGCGCACCTGCCGGCGCTCATCGTCGTCGACGGGCTCGGATCCTCCGAAGCGGGCGGGCAGATGCAACACGTCTCGGCCGGTGGCGCAGCTTCGACGGGAACGTTCATGCTCTCGGCTGGCAATCACGTGCTTTCGGCGGACCTCACCCGTGAGCTGAACGCGGGAGATGACGAGATCGGCTGGTTGGCGAAGTCGGGCCGCCTCGCGCTCGGCTACCTGGGCGATGCGGAGAAGACGGCGCGGACGTATCCGACGGTCGACGGGGTGCGTTACGCCGTGCCGGGCGACCGCGCCCGGCTGCGGCCCGACATGATCGTCGAGCTGCACGGCCGTGACTCCGTCACGATCAACTCCGGCGGCGAGAAGATCTTCGCCGAGGAAGTCGAAGCCGCGCTGCGCCACCATCCCGCGGTGTACGACGCGGTCGTCGCCGGCCGCCCCTCGGAGCGATGGGGGCAAGAGGTCGTCGCGGTCGTACGTCTGCGCGACGGGCATCCCGCGAGCGCGGAGACCGAGGCCGAGCTTCTCGTCGAATGTGAGCGCCACATCGCCCGTTACAAGCTGCCGAAGGCGTTTGTGTTCGTCGACGAGGTCGTGCGCTCCCCCGCCGGCAAGGCCGACTATCGCTGGGCTCGGGCCATCGTCGAATCCGCCTGACTGTCCGCCTGCGGTGGGCGGGCAGACTGAGGGCGTGGACCACCTGGTGCGCGACCTGATCGAGATCGCGATCCTCGTCGCGGTGATCGGGATGCTCGTGTCGGCAGTGCGGAGAGTGCGTCGTGGCCAGATTGCAGTCGTGCGCTGCACCGCGTGCGGACGCCCCACGTCGCGTGCCTACCCCCGCTGCAAACACTGCGGAGCCGAGCGCGCGGAGAGCCTGTGAGCATCCCCCGCCCCGACATGCCGCTGCCCGAGGGCGAGGAGAAGGCCCGAGCAGTGACGGCGATGTTCGACGCGATCGCCCCGCGCTACGACTTCGTGAACCGCGTCATGACGTTCCGGATGGATGTCGGCTGGCGGCGGACGACGGTCGCGTCGCTCGCGCTCCCCCGCCGGTCGATCGTCGTCGACCTAGCGTCTGGTACCGGCGACCTCTGCCGCGAGCTGCGCTCGAAGGACATCGAGGCCATCAGCGTCGACCTGTCGGAAGGCATGCTGCGCGCCGACCGGAGCGGCGTGCCCCGCGTGCGCGCCGACGTGTTGCGCCTCCCGCTTCGTGACGGCGATGTCGACGGCGCCACGTGCGGCTTTGCGCTGCGCAACTTCCGCGACCTCGACACGTTCTTCGCCGAGCTGGCGCGCGTCGTTCGGCCCGGCGGTCGCGTCGCGCTTCTCGAAGTGGCTACGCCGACGAACCCATTGCTGAAATGGGGCCACGGCGTCTACTTCGGCACGGTCGTGCCATTCATCGGCGCCCGCCTTTCTGATGCCGACGCGTATCGCTACCTTCCGAGATCGGTCGCGTACCTCCCTGCTCCGACCGAGCTCACCGGCCAGCTCCGCGACGCGGGCTTTTCCGACGCGACGCGCGTTGCGCTCTCGGGAGGCATCGCCCAGCTGCTCACAGGAACCCGCCGGTGATCGCCAGGACTGTGCGTCTCGATGCCGACGTCGATCTGCTGGCCGTCGCCGGCGCCAACGGCTTCCTCTTCGAGGAGCACGGCGCGGGCCTCGCCGGCGCCGGCGTCGCGGCGCGCATCCCTATCGCCGACGCGGAGGAGCGCCTTGCGGCGATCGTCACCGAGGACGAGGTCGGGCTGCCAGGTTGCGGCCCAGTCGCGTTCGCTGCGCTGCCGTTCACGCTTCTTCCGCACGCGGAGCTGGTCGTGCCCGAAGTCGTGGTCGGGCGCACGGTGGACGGTACGAGGTGGGTGACGACAATCGGCGCCATGGGCGCGGCCACGCCAGAGATCACGTCGACTTCGGTATCTCCGAGACCGGGCTGGGCGGCCGACGCTCGCATCACCTCCTCCCGGGACCCGGCCGACTGGCAAGCAGCGGTCGTAACGGCGCGCGACAAGATCCGCGCCGGCGCCCTCGACAAGGTGGTGCTCGCGCGCGAGCTGCGCATCGAGATGTCCGAGGAGATCGACGTCGTCGGAGTGCTGGCCCGACTCCGCTCGTCGTTCCCGTCGAGCTTCGTCTACTCGGTGGACGGGATGATCGGCGCCAGCCCCGAGCTGCTGGTTTCTCGCAGCGGCGACGTCGTGCGCTCTCATCCTCTCGCCGGCACCGCCCCCCGGAGCGGCGATCCCGCGGTGGACGCCCGCATCGCGAACGCACTCGTGGCGTCGACGAAAGATCAGCTCGAGCACCGGCTGACGATCGATATGGTCCACGACACGCTGTTGCCCTGGTGCTCCTACCTCGACGAGGAAGCGGAGCCGTCGATCGTCGCGGTCGCGAACGTCCAGCACCTCGGCACGCTCGTCGAGGGCCGGCTCTCCAAGCCGCTTCCTTCGGTCTTGGACCTCGTGCGCGCGCTCCATCCCACTCCGGCCGTCGGCGGCCACCCCCGCGCCGATGCGCTCGCCCTCATCGACGAGCTCGAGGATCTCGATCGAGGGCGTTACGCAGGCGCAGTCGGCTGGGTCGACGCGGCAGGCAACGGGCGGTGGGCGGTAGCGCTGCGCTGCGCGCAGATCAGCGGTCTCACGGCCCGCCTCTACGCGGGCGTCGGTGTCGTCCGCGACTCAGATCCCGATGCGGAGCTGGCCGAGACCCAAGCGAAGTTCGCGGCGATGCTCGGCGCGCTCCTCCGGCCGTAATTCTCCGTCGCCGTCGTCCGCTGCGCTTCCGCCGGCTCCTGCTCACTTCGCTCGACAATCCGTGCTGCCCACACCCGGCCGGCGCACTGCGCCGCCCATCACCCCTGACTCCCCGTCGCCGTCGTCCGCTGCGCTTCCGCCGGCTCCTGCTCACTTCGTTCGACAATCCGTACTGCGCACACCCGGCCGGCGCACTGCGCCGCCCATCACCCCAGCGCGTCGTCCGCTGCGCTTCCGCCGGCTCCTGCTCGCTTCGCTCGACAATCGGTGCTACGCGAACCCGGCGGCGCACTGCGCCGCCCGCTGCGCTTCAAACGGCTCCTGCTCACCTCGTTCGACAATCCGTACTGCGCACACCCGGCCGGCGCACTGCGCCGCCCATCACCCCTGACTCCCCGTCGCCGTCGTCCGCTGCGCTTCCGCCCATCACCCCAACGCGTCGACGACCGCCCGGTTCAGCTCGTCGTGCACCTTCACGTTCTCCGCACGATTCGTTCGCACTCGCACCATCCTCACGCCTGTTCCGTCACCGACCTCAGCGACCTCGGGGACGCCGTGCACGGCGGCGAGCGCCGCGACATCGACAGCGTGCGGCGTACCGAACAGCCGCTCGAAGACGTCGGCGCTCAGATCGGTCGCCTGAGGGAGGAACGAGAAGATCCCCCCACCGTCGTTGTCGACGACGACGATCGTCAGGTCGATGCCCCGCCGTGGCCGCATTGAGCAGTCCGTTCGTGTCGTGCAGGACCGCGATGTCGCCGATCAAGAGGGCGGTCGGCGAGCGACGGGCGAGCGCGACACCCACGGCGGTCGACACGACGCCGTCGATGCCGTTGGCTCCGCGATTCGAGAAGACGTCGACTCCCGTTCGGGGTGCGGCGAACCACTCCAGATCCCGCACCGGCATGGACGAGGACACGACGAGCGATGCGCCGTCGGGGAGCGACGCCATGAGCTGGCGTGCGACCGCGGGCTCGGAGGGCGCGTCGAGGCTCGAAATCCGCAGATCGATCGCACGTTGCGCGACTTCTTCCGCGTGTGCCCACCGCGCCAGCCACGGAGCCCCCGACGCCGCGGCTCCGCCCAACCGCTTGGCGAGCGCCGCGACGAGCCGCGCCGGATCGCCGGCGACCACGATCTCAGCCGTGCGGTCGGGATCGATCCACCGGCCCGGAGCCTGCACCGCCACCTGGCGCGCGCCCGACGCCGCGAGCCACTGGGCCAGCACCTTCGACGCCGGCGGTTCGCCGAGGCGCAGCACCACGTCGGGACGGTGATCGGTCGCGAACCGGGGGTGCCGCAAGATGGCGTCGAAGGCGGCGACCGTCGTGCGGGCGGGCACTCGGGCCCCGGACCGGGGGTCGGCGAGCACTGGCCAGCCGACGCGATCGGCGAGCGCGTGGACGCCCGGTCCGGCTGCCCCGCGCCGGCCACGATCACGCCCCGAACGGACTCCAACGCCTCTGCGAGGGCGTCGATCTCGTCGTCGCCGAGCTCGCCAGTGTCTTCGATCAGCCGATGCCACGGGTGTCCGTCGGCCCGACCGGGCGGCAACGGCCCCGCGTCCCCCACAAGGGGATCGCGGAACGGCAGGTTCAGGTGCACAGGGCCTCGTCCGCGCCCTCCAGCGCCAAGCGCCTCGGCCACCCCCCGCGACGCGAGCGAACGCCAGCTCGATGCGGCGTCGTCGCTCGGTGCACCCGCGTCGGCGAACCATCGCACCGAGGCGCCGAACAAGTGCGTCTGCTCGATCGTCTGCGGGGCGCCGACGTCCTGCAGCTCCGGCGGGCGATCGGCTGTCGCGGCGATGAGCGGCACGCCCGATTGGTGGGCCTCGACGACCGCGGGATGGAGCTCGGCTGCCGCCGTGCCGCTCGTCGTGACCACTACCGCGGGCCGTCCCGACGCGAGGCCGATCCCAAGCGCGATGAAGGCGCCGCTGCGCTCGTCGTGGTGGATGTGGACGCTGATGCGGCCGTCGCGAACGAGTGCGAGGGCGATGGGCGTCGACCGCGAACCGGGACACACGACGGCGTCGGTGACACCGGCGCGCACCCATTCGTCGACGAGGGTCGCGCAGAACGTGGCCGCCGTGGTGATCACCATGCCCTCCTATCCTGCCCCGCGTGACGCTGCATGCGGATCGGTCCGGGCAGGGGCCACCCGTCGTCCTGGTGCACGGCTTCACCCAGAACCGCGGGTGTTGGGGCTCACTGCCGGCGGCCCTCGCCCGACGCCACCGGGTCATTGCGGTCGACGCGCCCGGTCACGGCCTGTCCTCGCACGTGCGGGCCGACCTCTGGGAGACCGCGGCCCACCTCGCGATCCTCGACGACCATGCCGCCTTCGTGGGCTACTCGATGGGGGCCCGGATGGTGTTGCACACGGCCATCACCCATCCCGAACGCGTCGACCGGCTGGTGTTGGTGAGCGGCACGGCCGGCATCGACGACCCGACCGAGCGCGCTGCCCGTCGCGACCGCGACGACGAACTCGCGGCATCGATCGAGCGCGACGGGCTCGACGCGTTCCTCACGCGTTGGCTCGACCAACCACTCTTCGCGACCCTTGCGCCGGACGCGCGCGATGCCGACGCCCGCCGTGAGAACAGCGTGGAGGGGCTCGCCTCGAGCTTGCGGCTCGCCGGGACGGGCACCCAGGAGCCACTGTGGGAACGGCTGCGCGCCCTCGCGATGCCCGTTCTCCTCGTCAGCGGAGCCCTCGACGAACGCTTCACCGCGCACGCCAAGCGGATGGCGGCGTTGATCGGGTCGAACTCGACCGTGCACACCATCGACGACGCCGGCCACGCGTGTCACCGGGAACGACCGGAAGAGTTCGCGCGAGTCCTCGAAGCCTGGCTGGATCAGGGTACGTAGCAGAGGCCGGCCGCGAGCAGGGCGCCGAACACGATCTGCAATCGCCCTGTCTCACCGAGCACCGGGATGAGCGCCGGCCCCGACGCACCCTCGAGGACGCGCTGAACGGGTTTTCGCGCGACGAGCACCGCGAGGAACGCGAGCGCGGCCAGCGGCCGCCCGAGCGCGCCGAAGACGGGCAGCACTACGAACGCGATGACGATCAGTCCCACGTAGAAGAACCGCGTCTTCCGGTCGCCCATGCGGACCGCGAGCGTTTTCTTCCCCGCGGGTCCGTCGGTCGGGATGTCGCGCAGGTTGTTCACGACGAGGAGGGCGGTCGCCAGAAGGCCGACGGGGATCGACGCCACGACCGCGACCGCCGTGATCGCCTCGATCTGCACGAAGGCCGAGCCCACCGTTGCGACAACCCCGAAGAACACGAACACGAACACCTCGCCCAGCCCGATGTAGCCATACGGTCGCGGTCCACCCGTGTAGAAGTACCCCGCGGCGAACGAGGCCGCTCCGACGAGCAGCAGCCACGGCGTGACGGCCACCGCGAGCGCCAGCCCAGCGACCGCAGCAACGAGCATGGCCACGAGCGCCGCCTTCTTCACGGCGCTCGGCGTCGCGAGTCCGGAGGCCACGAGCCGAGTCGGGCCGACGCGGCCGGTGTCCGTGCCTCGCACGCCGTCGGCGACATCGTTCTGGTAGTTCGTTGCGACCTGGATGGCGAGCGCGACGGCCAAAGCGGCGACCGCACGCCACACGATGACGCCCCCCTCACCCACGGCACAAGCCGTTCCGACGACGACCGGCACGATCGCGGCGGGAAGGGTGCGCGGCCGGGCCCCGAGGACCCACCGGTTCACGGCATCACGGGCGACGCGGGAACTTCGAGAAGTCGGGCTTGCGCTTCTCGACGTACGAGTCGCGGCCTTCCTGCGCTTCGTCGCTCATGTAGAAGAGCATCGTCGCGTCACCGGCGAGCTGTTGGATCCCCGCGAGCCCGTCGTCGGCTGCGTTCATCGACGCCTTCACCATCCGCAGCGCGATCGGTGATAGCCGCAGCATCTTCCGACACCACGCGACGGTCTCGCGCTCGAGGTCAGCGAGAGGGACAACGGTGTTGACGAGTCCCATGTCCAGCGCCTGCGCGGCGTCGTACTGGTCGCACAGGAACCAGATCTCCCTCGCCTTCTTCTGGCCGACGATGCGAGCCAGGAGGCCGGAGCCATAGCCGCCATCGAACGACCCGACCTTCGGTCCGGTCTGGCCGAAGCGCGCGTTATCCGCTGCGATCGTGAGGTCGCACACGACGTGCAGCACGTGTCCGCCGCCGATCGCGTAGCCCGCCACCATCGCCACGACGGGCTTGGGAGTGCGCCGGATCTGGATCTGGAGGTCGAGGACGTTCAGCCGACCGATTCCCTTCTGCGCGACGTCGTCGTCGCCGATGTAGCCGTCGTCGCCGCGGATGCGCTGATCGCCTCCCGAGCAGAACGCCTGGTCGCCTTGTCCGGTCAGGACGATCACGCCGACATCGGGGTCGTCCCGCGCCTCGTTGAACGCGTGCGACAGCTCGAACAGCGTCTGGGGACGAAAGGCGTTGCGCACCTCGGGCCGGCAGATCGTGATCTTCGCGATGCCCTCGGCAGTGTCGTAGCTGATGTCGTGGTAGTCGCCGGAGCGCACCCACGAGATCGGCTGGTAGAGCGTCTCGTCGATCTGCTTGTCGGAAGACGTCATGAGTTCCTCAGCATCGCAGCCTCAGCATGGCAGCCCGGTAGGTTCGGGCGCATGCCGGAGCTGGTCGCGCTCGCGGTCCCCGGTGGCCCTCGCTTCGTCGACGAGCTGCGCCGGGCATGGGACGACGGTGACGCCGTTTACCCCGTGGACCTCCGGCTCGCGCCGCCGCGCACGGAACGCGCTCCTGCGGTGCGATGAAGCCCCGTTGGCTCGTGGATGCCGAAGGAGTCCGCCATGCATGCTGACGGCCACGAACCCGTCGAGCCGGGCGACTCCCTTGTCGTCGCCACGAGTGGAACAACGGGCGAACCCCGCGGCGTCGTGCTCACCCACGACGCCGTCCAGGCATCGGCGCGGGCGACGAGCGTTCGGCTCGGAGTCGACCCAGGTCGAGATCGATGGCTGGCGTGCCTGCCCCTCGCCCACGTCGGCGGGACTCTCGGTCGTGACCCGCGCCCTCGTCACCGAGACGCCTCTCGAGGTCCACCCCGGCTTCGACGTGGACCGAGTCGCGGGGGCAGCGGACAAGGGTGCGACCCTCGTCTCGCTCGTCGCCACCGCGCTCCGCCGGATCGAACCGTCGGTCGTTTCGGTGCATCGTGCTCGGAGGAGCCGCGCCGCCCGACGACCTGCCGGCCAACGTCGTCACGACCTACGGCCTCACCGAGACCGGGAGCGGCGTGGTCTACGACGGCTGGCCCCTCGACGGTGTCGAGGTCGCGGTCGACGAGGACGACGGCTCGATCCTCGTGAAGGGACCGATGCTCCTCCGCGCCTACCGGGACGGCAATGATCCCAGGCACAGTGGCGGATGGCTGACCACCGGCGATGTCGGCGCAGTTCGCGCCCGACGGCCGGCTTGTCGTTGCGGGCCGCCGGGGCGAGCTCATCATCACCGGCGGCGAGAACGTCTGGCCCGAGCCGGTCGAGGCCGTGCTCGCGACGGTGCCCGGCGTCGCCGACGTCGCTGTTGCCGGACGGCTCGACGACGGAGTGGGGCCAGAGGGTCGTCGCGTTCATCGTGCCTGATGCCGAGGGCCCGCCCACCCTCGACGCCTTGCGTTCCGCGGTGAAGGACGCGCTCGCCGCCCACGCGGCACCCCGTGAGCTCGTGCTGGTCGACAGCATCCCCCGCACCGCCCTCGGCAAGGTGCGTCGCGGCGCGCTCCCCTCACCTCACTAGCCTCCGGCGGATGTCGGGTCGCATCGAAGGCAAGAGTCGCAGTCATCACCGGTGGCGCATCGGGCATCGGTCTGGGCATCGCCCGACGCTTTGTGGCCGAGGGTGCGACGGTCGTACTCGGCGACATCAACGAAGGAAGCGTTGAAGAGCAGCGGCTGACGCGCTCGGCCGAGCCGCCTCGACGCGCGCTGGCGGATGTGACGCGCGAGAGACGACGTCGCCGCCCTCTGCGCGCGACGCGGTGGAGCTCCACGGCAGGCTCGACATCGGAGTCAACGCCGCCGGGATCGGCGCGTTCTCCAACGTGGTCGATCAGGACGTCGAGACGTGGGACGCGGTCATGGCGATCAACGTGCGCGGCGTGATGCTCTCCGTGAAGCACGAGGCGCGCCAGATGATCGCCGCCGGCAACGGCGGCTCGATCATCAACATCGCGTCGCTCAACGCGATCCAGCCGGCAGAGGGAATGGGCGTCTACTGCGCGGGCAAGGCGGCGGTCGACATGCACACGAAGGTCGCGGCGATGGAGCTCGGACCGTACGGCATCCGTGTCAACGCGATTGCACCCGGGCTCGTCGACACACCGCTCGCCGCCCTCCTCAACCAGAACTGGCCAATCCACGCGGCGTTCGTCGAGAACGCTCCGCTCGGGCGCACCGGCTCCCCGGACGACGTGGCGGGGGTCGCCTTGTTCCTGGCCTCCGACGACGCGTCGTGGATGACGGGGGACCTCGTGCGGGTCGACGGCGGCGCGCACACGAAGCGCTACCCCGAGCTGGCCAAGATCCTCGGCGCGATCGACGGCTGACGGCCCCGCCGTCAGGAGGGCGCTGCGCGCCGCGCTCCTGGCGCACGCCCGCGCCCCCGTCGATGACGTAGGTCTCACCCGTGATCCACGAACGCGAGGTCGCTCGCA
Source organism: uncultured Acidimicrobiales bacterium (assembly GCA_963759645.1). Lineage (GTDB taxonomy): Bacteria > Actinomycetota > Acidimicrobiia > Acidimicrobiales > DATKAS01 > DATKAS01. The sequence goes on from CAVXAI010000013.1 coordinate 281,591, forward strand.
AGGAACGTGGCGAGGTAGCCGATGTCCTCGGGCTCGCCGAGCCGGCGCGTGGGCATGGAGCGCGCGAGCTGCTCGCCGAAGTTGTCGACGAGCATCTGCGCGAAGTCGGTCTTCACGAGACCCGGCGCGATGCCGACGACGCGTACCTTCGGCCCGAGCTCGCCGGCGAGCTGCCGGGTGAGGTGGATCACACCCGCCTTCGTGATGTTGTAGACGCCGAGCAGTCCCTCGGCCCTCAGCCCGCCGACGGACGCGATGTTGATGATGACCCCACCGTTGTCCTTCATCCAGCGCCGCCACGCCGACTGCGACCAGAAGATCGGACCCTTGAGGTTCACCTGCATCGTCTTGTCGTATCGGCCCTCGTCGACCTCGATGACGCGGCCGGCGTACGGGTTCGTCGCGGCGTTGTTCACAAGGATGTCGAGGCGGCCGAAGCGTTCGATCGTCGCCTCGACCGCCTGATCCGCAGCCTCGACGTCGCCGGCGTTCGCGACGAAGACATGGGTGTCTCCCCCGATCTTCGACGCGGCGGCGACGAGCTGGTCGAGCTTGCGCGACGAGAGCATCACCTTCGCGCCGGCCGCCGCGTAGCTCGACGCGATGGCGAAACCGATGCCCTTTGATCCACCGGTGACGAGTGCGACTTTGCCTTCGAGGCTGACCTGCATGGCACGGGAGACTAGGGGCCGCGGAAGCGGGTCGGCCGCGGAAGCCAGGTGTATAGCCTGCCCGCGTGAACCGGCTGGCTGGCGAGACGTCTCCGTATCTCCGCCAACATCGCGACAATCCTGTCGACTGGTACCCGTGGGGCCCGGAGGCGTTTGCCGCTGCCGAGTCCGCCGACAAGCCGATCCTGCTGTCCGTCGGCTACTCGGCATGTCACTGGTGTCACGTCATGGCGCACGAGTCGTTCGAGGACGACGAGGTCGCGACGGAGATGAACCGCCGGTTCGTGTGTGTGAAGGTCGACCGCGAGGAGCGCCCCGACGTCGACGCGATCTACATGGAGGCGGTGCAGGCGGTTTCGGGCCATGGTGGGTGGCCGATGACGGTGTTCCTGACCTCGGATGGCAAGCCCTTCTTCGGCGGCACGTACTACCCGAAGCCCGGTTTTCTCCAGCTGCTGAGCGCCATCGACGACGCGTGGAACAACCGAAGGCCGAGCTCCTCGACCAGGCCGGACAGCTGACGGAGTCGCTGAACCGGCTCGCCAAGCTCACGGCCGAGCGACGGTGAGCTTCCGGGCACCGACGTGCTCAACGCCGCGCTGCAAGCCCTCGCCGCCGAGTTCGATCCGGAGTGGGGTGGCTTCGGACGAGCTCCGAAGTTTCCTCAGGCGATGACGCTCGAGCTGTGTCTGCGCGCGCACGCACACAACGGCGGAGACGGAGCCCGGACCGTCGTGACCACCTCACTCGATGCGATGGCATCGGGAGGCATGTACGACCATCTCGGCGGCGGCTTCGCCCGGTACTCGGTCGACGCGTTCTGGATGGTGCCCCACTTCGAGAAGATGCTCTACGACCAAGCCCTGCTGCTCGCGCGTGTACCTCCACGCGTGGCTGCAGCTGGGCGAGGCGCGCTGGCGCCAGGTGGTCGACGAGACGATCGGGTACGTGCTCCGCGACCTGCGCCAGCCCGAGGGCGGGTTCTCGTCCGCCGAGGACGCGGACTCCGAAGGCGAGGAGGGACGCTTCTACGTCTGGCGAATCGAGGAGATCGAGGACGTCCTCGGCCCCGGGCTCGCGCCCGCCGCCATCGAGTGGTACGGCGTCACGAAGTCGGGCAACTTCGAGGGGTCGAACATCCTCCATCGCCCCGTTCGGGGCGAGCTCGCGCGTCCGCCCGACGTCGAGACGGCCCGGCAGCTGCTCTTCGACGCGCGCGAGAAGCGTGTCCGACCGGGTCTCGACGACAAGGTGCTCACGGAGTGGAACGCGCTGATGCTCGACTCGCTCTCGCGCGCCGCCGCGGCGACGCAGCCGCGCCGACTGGCTGGAGGCCGCCGTCGCCAACGGGGAGTTTCTGCTTCAGCACCTGCGCCGCGATGACGGCCGGTGGCTCCGGTCGTGGCAGCGCGACGGAGGCGCCCGGCACCTCGCGTTCGCGGCCGACTACGCCGCGCTCGTGCAGGCGTTCGTTTCGCTCGGACAGGCGACCGGTCAGCGCCGCTGGATCGACGCGGCCGTGTCGACTGCCGACGCGATGCTCGATCTCTTCTGGGATCCCGCTGAGGGCGGGCTCTTCACGACCGGCCGCGACGGCGAGGCGCTGGTCACCCGCGCCAAGGATCTGCTCGACAACGCCACACCGGCGGCGAACAGCCTGGCTGCGTTCGGGCTCCTGCGCCTCGCCGCGTTGACTGGCGATCAGAGGTACCGCGAGCACGCCGAGCGAGTGCTCGCGTTGTTGGGGCCACTCGCGGGGAGTCATCCCCTTGCGTTTCCGGAGCTCCTGTCGGCGGTTGACTTGCATCAGTCCGGGTCGACCGAGATCGCCGTCGTCGGCGACCGACCCGATCTGGTCGCCGTCGCGCAGTCCCGCTACCTGCCCAACGCAGTGCTCGCGTGGGGTGAGCCGTACTCCTCACCACTTTGGGAGGGACGGCGCGACGGCTTCGCGTACGTATGCCGCGACTACACGTGCCTCGCGCCCGTGGACACCGTCGAGGCGCTCGAGACGCAGCTGGCCGCCTCCTGAGTCGAGCGCTCAGGTCGAGGGACCCGGCTCGGACGGTCCGCCGGTGCCGGTCTCACGGGCCCGCTGGCGAGCTTCCCGCAGATCGATGACGCGACGCACCGTGACGGCGGGACGCTCGACGGGCTCGGCCGCCGGTCCCTGCTGGGCCTCGAGCGCGGCAGCGACGAGCTCGGCCGCCACTGCCATCGCCTGTTCCTCCGTTGGCGTCAGGGGGACCGGCTTGGTGCGAAGCGCGTCGACGGTCGCGACGACGTAACCGCTCGGGTCAGCGACGGGCCACGAGCACCACGCCCGGACGCCGACCGCCGAGAGCCCAGGAAGACGACCGGGCGCGGGCGAGGCGCTCACGTCCGCGAGCACGACGGGTTCGTTTCGCGCGGCGGCGCGCGCGACACGGCACACCGGAGGGATCCATCGCGACCGACCGCAGCGCGCTCTCGAGCAGCGGCGGCAGCCGTTCGCCTGCGGCGAGCTCGAGCCCGCCGGCGCGGACGCGCATCACCGCGCCGAGCGCCCAATCGAGCTGCGACTCGACCATCCGGCAGATCTCGTCGAGCGTGCCCTGCACCGGCTGACCTTGATCGATCCGGTCGCGGATGGCGAGCCGTGCGGTCTCGAGGCCCTCCCGGCGCGCCTCGGATGTCGTGTCGCGCAGCTGGAGCGAGAAGAACTGCGGTTCGTCGGCGGTCTCACTGACGAGGACCATGTCCGCGGCGACGTGGGCGGTCGTTCCGTCGGGCCGCACGCAGGCGGAGCGCCCGCGACCGCACCGGGCCGGCGCCGTCGAGCATGCCGTCGGCGTCATCTTGGAACGTGGCCAGGTCGTCCGGATGCACCAGCGACTCGAAGCGAACGCCCATGAGGGACCGCGGCCCGCGCGCGACGAGGTCGCCGAGCGCCGCGTTCGCGCGGGTGATGCGGCCGTCGCGAGCGACGATGGCCATGCCGACGGGGCTGAGCTCGAACCCGAGGCGGAGCTGATGCTCGCTGACGACGAGCGCCTCCTCCGCCACGTGCCGATCGGTGACATCGCGCGCGACAGCGAGACCCGCCCGTCTTTCCGCGTACTCGATCGACTGCGCCGAGACTTCGACCCACACGTGGGCGCCGCGCTTCGTGCGGTGCCGCCACTCGCCCGGAACGGACGGACCGGGGCCGAGCCGGCGAAACCCAGCCATGAGCACCGGCACGTCCGCGGGATCGAGAAGGTCGGCGACGCTCATCGTGAGGAACTCCGGCTCGGACCAGCCGTACTTCGTGACCGCTTCGTCGTTGACCGCGAGGAAAGACAACGTGTCGAGGTCGTAGACCCACATCGGGTCGGGCGACGCCTCGAACAGCTCGCGGTACCTCGAGAGCGACGCCAACAGCTCGGTCTGCGACGCGCCCAGCCGGACAGCGTGGCGACGCAGCACGACGTACAGCACCACCGTCGAGACCAGGACGAACGCAGCGAGCCCCGCGATCGCGCCCCACAGGGGGGTGTCGGATGAGTCGGCAGCGGCGAAGTAGAGGACGGTGAGCGCGGCGGTCGCTCCGAGCGGCGTAGACGAACGCGAACCGCGCCGGTCCGATGCCGCTTCCGCCCGCCGGCTCGCTCATCAACCGATCACTGGCTTGCTCGCCGCCTCCTGACGTGCGCGTTGCCGCGCCCGAGGAGGCGAACGCTACCCGCCGGTGATCGAGATCTCCCCCGAGCCCGTGCTCGCGGAGATCGCGTGCGCCGCGGCCGGCGATTCGGTGATGCCCTCGACCGTGACATCGCCCGACGCGGCCTGCGCGTCGACGACATAGCCGACGTCGGGCACGACGAGCGTGATGTCGCCGGAGTTCGACCCGGCACCGATGCGATCCGCCGGCCCGGTGACGGTGAGCGAGATGTCTCCGCTGTCGGTGCCGGACTGGATCGCGAGGCCCGTCAACGCGTCGCCGGTGATGGTGCCTCCTTCGGTCGCGACGTCGATGTCGCCGGTGACCTCCGACGAGCGTGACGTCGCCGCCGGCCGTGCGGACCTTCAGAGTCGACGTGAGGTTGCGTGACGACCACGTCGCCACCACTTGTCTCGATGTCGACGGCGCCGCTTATGCCGGCGACGTTCACCGTGCTCCCCTCCCCGACGATGCGAACACGCACATCGGCGGGCACCGCGACCCGATGCTGCACGTCACACAGCCAGGTGCCACCGTCGCAGTGGGCCTGGATGACGAGCGATCCGCCCACGACCTCGACCTTCATGTCCGGCTTGGCGACCGTCCACTCCGCGCGCCGGCTGACTTGCACGTCGTCGCCGTCCGCGGGGACCACGACGACGAGCCCTGCGTCGCTCTCCACCACCACCTCGCTCGGCAGGCCCGCGAACGACAGCACGTCGTTCTGGTCGCTTCTCAGGGCCACGTACGCGACGAGCAGGAGCGCGACACCCCCCAGCACTGCCGCAACCGTGACCGGCCAGCGCGAGGAGACCTTCCTGACCTCGCGCTTGGGGGCCGTGGTGCTCACGCCTCCATTGTGACGTCACCAGCCGCCGCGATGGATGACATCCGACGAGCGGTCGGCGCGGCCGGGTCGCCGCGGAGCCAGTCGGGCGGTCATCGGCCGGGTACCCGATCGCCACCACGCCGATCAGCTCGTGGCCCTGCAGGGACGCCCAGTCGTTCGAGCATCTCGACGTGCGTGCCTCGGAAGAGCCCGAAGAGGAGGGCTCCGAGTCCCTCGTCGATCGCGCCGCGAGGAGCAACGCCATCGTCGCCATCGCGGTGTCGGTGAGCCAGTACGGGCACCGGCCACGCGCTTGCGTGCTTGCAGCCCGGCGGGTGCCTTGTCCGGCTCGGAGTAGCGGCGAAGGTACGCGTCCGCGATCGGCGATCGGAAGGACGAGCACCGGAGCGCGCACCACACCCGGAAAGACGCTCTCCCAGTACTCCCGGACGGCGGGCACCTCCCAGAACCGTGCGGTCTCCTCCGCTCCTTGCAGCACGATGAAGTCGACACCCTGGCTGTAGCCGGCGCTGGGACTGCGACGGGCCAAGTCGATCAGGCGATCGACAACCTCGATGGCGACGGGGGTCTCATCGAAGTCGCGCACCATGCGCCGGCTGCGAACGGCTTCTTCGAACTCCATCGCCGGTTTTCCTCTTCCGTCACAGTACGTTCATTTCATGGACGCGGCGGAGCGTAGCCATGCGGGTGTTCGGGCACCCTCGGCGTTGCTGCTCGCCGCCGAACAGCGCGCCGTGCTCGAGCTCGGTGCGTTCGTCGCGGCATCACCGCTGTTGAGGATGGCGGGCCGCGGCGACCGGCATCCGGTGCTCGTGCTCCCCGGGTTCACCGCGGGCGATCGTTCCACGATGCCGTTGCGATGGTTCCTGCGCAGTCAGGGGTGGTGGGCGCACGGCTGGCATCTCGGCCCGAACTTCGGGCCGACACGCCGCGTCGTCACCGGCATCCAGGAACGGCTCGACGAGCTCCACGGCCTCCACGGCCGCACGGTGTCGATCGTCGGGTGGAGCCTCGGAGGCATCTACGCGCGCGAGCTCGCGCGGCGAAAGCCCGAGCTCGTCCGCCAGGTGATCACGCTCGGGCAGCCCGTTCCGCATGGTCGACGGTGACCGCAGCTGGGCGTCGGGCATGTACGAGACGCTGTCCCCCGCACACCGCGCCGAGCTGCTGCGCATCGCCGAGCGCGAGGAGGACCGTGACCGTCTCGCGGTGCCCTCGACCGCGATCTACACACGCACCGACGGCATCGTCCGCTGGCACACGTGCATCGACGAGCGGAGCGACCGCAGCGAGAACATCGAAGTGCGCGGCAGCCACAGTGGGCTGGGCCACAACCCGACTGTGCTCGCGGTCATCGCCGATCGGCTGGCACAACCCGAAGGTCAGTGGCGGCCGTTCCGGCCCTACCCGTGGGCGAAGGTCTGGTATCCGCGTCCGGCGAGCTGGCAGCCCAGCTGACGGAACTCGATCAGGCGAGCTCGATCAGGCGAGCTTGGCGAGATCTTCGGCCATGACCCAGCCGAAGGCCACGAGGCAGTCGCCGCGGTTGACCCTGAACCCCTTGAAGAACGCCGCGACGTCGGGGGCGATCGCCTCGGGCTTCAGGGACTCGTGATCGAGCACTCGTGCGACCGACCCGTTGCCCTTGACCGAGAACTTGTGCTCGTCGTAGGTGCCCTCGACCGAGAAGCGCTTCGCGAGGCGCCGGCCCCACGCCGCGCTCCTCGCCATTGGCCTTGTGGCCGGGCCGGGGATTGATGTCCTTCATCGACTTGAACGCCTCGAATCCAGAGGGCGATGCGAATCGTGTGCCGACCAGCACATCCTCATCGGGGAAGGCGAGCACGGCGCGGCGGAACTGGTCGTGCATGACCGCTCTCAGCACGGCGTCGCGCTTCGACGTGCGCTTCACCGACGCGAGGCCGATGAGCACGCTCGGCGTGCCGCCGATGCGCTCGAGCGTGCAGAACGAGAAGCCCTGCAGCTTGCCCTCGGCGCGGGCGAGGGTGATGAGCACCCACTCTTCCCGCTGCTTCGAGAGCATCCCGAAATCGAAACCTGCGGACCCACCTGTGCAGATGTCACCCATCTCGCCGAGCTCAGCATCGCTCAGCGCCGTGCAGTCCTTCGTCTCGACATCGATCGCCATTGGTCAGCCTGCCCCTGATCGTCGCTGGTGCAACACCCATTCTGCCATCTCGGGCGGTCATCGCGCCCATCGGCGCTCGGCTAGCCGATGATGGCGTCAGGTCCGAGCAGCACGCGGATCTCTCCCGCGAGGCCATTCGAGGCGTCGACGCAGAACTGTGGGGGCAGCCGCAGGACCTGGCTCTCACCCACGTGCAGGTGCACGGGGGTCTCACCGGGGTGCTCAGTGAGCAGCCGCTTCAGCTCGTCGATCACGTGCTCACTTGCGGCATGCGGACTCAGCCGAATGCGCAGCGGGACGACCGAGTCGGTGATGCCCTCGAGCACCGAGACGTCGAGGCACATGAGCTTGGCCACGTCCTCGCGGGCGTCGATGCGTCCGCGGATGCACACCATCACATCGTCGGCGAGCTTGAACCCTTGCTCGCTCATCACCTTCGGGAAGACCATCACCTCGATCGAGCCTCCGAGGTCCTCGAGTGTGAAGACCGCCATGAGGTCGCCCTTCTTCGTGTACTTCCGTTGCAATCCGGTCACGACGCCGCCCACCGTCACGGTGTCGCCGTCGGGCTTCTCGGCGAGGTCGGCAATCGCGCAGTCGCTGCGACGGCGAAGCGCCGCCTCGGCCCCCATCAACGGGTGGTCGCTCACATAGAGCCCGAGCATCTCCTTTTCCAGCTTGAGTCTCTGGGCCTTGTCGAACTCGAGGTCAGGAATCGGGACTCGCTCGTTGTACGCGGCATCGACTGCGCCGGCCTCGCCGAAGAGGCTCATCACCCCCTGGTCGCGCTCGCGACGGCGAGCCAGGGTCACGTCGACGACCTGCTCGCAGACCATCAGCAATCCCCGGCGGGGATGGCCCAGGGAGTCGAACGCGCCGGCCTTGACGAGTGATTCGATCGCCCGCTTGTTGAGCACGCTCGGGTCGACCCGCTCGCAGAAGTCGTAGAAGTCGCTGAACGGCCCGCCCTTGTCTCGCTCCTCGAGGATCTGACGCACGAGTCCCTCGCCGACGTTGCGCACGGCGGACAGACCGAACGGGATCAACCCGACGCAGCCGGCCGGCAATGTCATCCCGGGCGGAGCCTCCTCGACACCGAGGGCAGTGAAGTCGAGCGAGGACACGTTCACGTCGGGGACGAGGACCTTGATGTCCATCTGACGGCACTCGGCGAGGTACACGCCGGCCTTGTCCTGACTCGCCTTCACGCTCGTGAGGAGCGCCGCGAGGTATTCGACCGGGTGATGCACCTTGAGAAACGCCGTCTGGTACGCCACGAGCCCGTACCCGTACGAGTGGCTCTTCGGGAAGGCGTAGTCGGCAAACGGCTCGATGATGTCGAAGAGCTTCGTGCCGACCTCGGCGCCGTAGCCGGTCGATGTGCATCCGTCGACGAACTTCGCGCGCTCTTTCACCATCAGCTCGCGGATCTTCTTCGCGCACGCCTTGCGAAGGTTGTCGGCCTCGGAGAGCGTGTAGCCCGCGAACCTCTGCGCCACTCGCATCACCGACTCTTGGTAGATCATCAAGCCGTAGGTGTCGGCGAGCAGATCTTCCATGTCGGGATGGATGTAGGTGATCGGCTTCCGCCCGTTCTTCCGATCGGCGTAGTCGAGGTGCATGTTCGCGGCCATCGGCCCGGGGCGGTAGAGCGCGACGAGGGCGGCGACGTCGTCGAAGCTGGTAGGTGCGAGCGAGCGCATCAACGAGCGCATCGGTCCGCCTTCGAGCTGGAACACGCCGATTGAGTCGCCGCGGCGGAGCATCGCGAGAGCTCGGTCGTCGTCGAGCGGAATGGCGTCGATGTCGACGAACGTGCCTGTCCGCGCGCGGATGAGCTCGACGGTCTCGTCCATGACCGAGAGGTTCCGCAGGCCGAGGAAGTCCATCTTCAGCAACCCGAGATCCTCGACCCCGTGCATCTCGTACTGCGTGACGATCGGGGCGTTCTCGGGATCCTGGCCGTTCTCCGGCTTGCGCTGCAGCGGGAGGTACTCGGTGAGCTCGTTGCGGGTGATCACGACCGCGGACGCGTGGATGCCGGCCTGACGGCGCAGCCCCTCGAGGCCGCGCGCAACATCCACGACCTTCTTGACCTCGGGGTCGGTGTTGTACATCTCCCGCAGCTCGGACGCCGCCTTGTAGCCGTCCTCGTGCTTCGGGTCGAGCTCGAAGCACTTCGCCAGCGGCGTGTCGCGCCCCATCACGAGCGGCGGCATCGCCTTGGCCACCTTGTCGCCGACCGCGTACGGGTAACCGAGCACTCGCGCGGCATCGCGGACCGCGGCCCGCGCCTTGATCTTGGAGAAGGTCACGATCTGCGCCACGTGGTCGCGCCCGTACTTCTCGGCGGCGTACCGGATCATCTCGTCGCGATAGCGATCGTCGAAGTCCATGTCGATGTCGGGCATCTGGACTCGGCCCGGGTTCAGGAACCGCTCGAACAGCAAGTCGTACTTGATCGGGATCGAGGTCGGTGATGCGCAGGCAGTAGGCGACCGCACATCCCGCCGCGCTGCCGCGACCGGGGCCGACGCGGATGCCTTGCTCACGGGCGTGGCGGATCAGGTCCCAGACGATGAGGAAGTACGAGGCGAAGCCCATCTCGGCGATGACCTGCAGCTCGTACGACAGGCGCTCGGCGATCGTCGGGTGGAGGTGCTTGCCCCATCGCTGCTCGGCGCCTTCGAGCGTCAGGTGTCGGAGGTACTCGACGTCGCCCGCGTGGCCTTCGGGGATGGGGAACTCGGGCAGCTGCGGTTTGCCGAACTCGATCTCGACATCGGCTCGTTCGGCGACCCACAGCGTGTTGTCGCAAGCGTCGGTGCGCTCGCGGAAGAGGTACCGCATCTCGGCGGCCGACTTGAGGTAGTGCTCCTCACCCTCGAACTTGAACCGCTTCGGGTCGTCGATCGTGGTGCCCGTCTGCACACACAACAGACGCGTCGTGCGCGACCGCGTCATGGCGGTGCACGTAGTGGCTGTCGTTCGTCGCGAGCACAGGAAGTGAGAGGCGCTCGGCGATGTCGAAAAGCGCGCCCATCGTCTGGTGCTGCGCCGGGATGCCGTGATCCTGGAGCTCGACGAAGAGATGCTCCGGCCCGAAGATGTCGCGCAGACGCGCGGTCTTGTCGAGCGCTCCTTGCTGGTCACCGGCCATCAGCGACTGCAACACGTGGCCACCGAGACAGCCCGTGGTCGCGATGAGGCCCTCGTGGTGGCGCTCGAGCAGCTCCCAGTCGACGCGCGGTTGGTAGTAGTAGCCCTCGAGGAAGGCCAGGCTCGCGAGCTTGATGAGGTTGCGGTATCCGACCTGGCTCTCGGCGAGCAAGGTCAGGTGGTAGTAGAGCTTCTGCCCGCCCTCAGTTTCGCCACCCGAGTCATCGACGCGACCGCGGCGCGTCGGCCGCTCGAACCGCGACTCCCCGGCCATGTAGGCCTCCATCCCGATCACGGGCTTCACGCCCGCGTCGCGACAGGCCTTGTAGAAGTCGAGAACTCCGTACATGTTTCCGTGATCGGTGATGCCGACCGCCGGCTGCCCATCGGCCACCGCCGCATCGATGACCTCTGCCACCCGCGCCGCTCCGTCGAGCATCGAGAACTCGGTGTGCAGGTGGAGGTGGACGAACGAGTCCCCCAATGCCGAACTCCCTCCCCAGCGGCGAATTACGACGGTGTGATTTGCACGGTAGCAGGGACGCTCAGAGGTACGTCCCTGGCCGCTGGTCGGGCCCTGTCGGCGGGCCTTGCCCAGGCGGGAGCTGGCCCCGCATCTGCTCGAGCTGCTGGCGAGCGGCGACCTGCTGGGCGAACAGCGTCGCCTGGATGCCGTGGAACAGGCCCTCCAGCCACCCCACCAGCTGCGCCTTCGCGACGCGCAGCTCCGCGTCGCTCGGCGTCGCGTCGGCGAACGGCGGCGCCAGGCGGTTGAGCTCGTCGCGCAGGTCCGGTGAAAGCGCCTCGCCGAGCTCGCGCACCGAGGTCTCGTAGATGTCACGCAGGCGGTCGCGGCTGCGCTCGTCGAGCGGTGCGGCGCGCACCTCGTCGAGGAGCTGCTTGATCATCGAGCCGATCCGCATGACCTTGGCCGGCTGCTCGATCGTCTCGACGTCTTGCTTCTCGACGTCGGAGCCACTGCCAGGCATCGTCACCAGCTCCGCCGGCACGACCACCTCGTCACTCATACTCATGCCCACGGCCACTGACATGCCCGGCACACTAGGGCGACGACGCGAGGAGCGGAACCAGCATCTCTGCTGACGTGAGCGACCCGTGACGGGCCACGAGGGAGAACGGTCCGGTGTCAGCGGGGTCGTCGAACGCGACATCATCACGGGCCGCGAGCAGCACGTCACCGAGACGATCCGCCGCACCGGGGAGGACCCGCGGGCCGAGCCATCCCTCATCGAGCACCTGCTCGCGGCTCACGACCCACGCGCACTCCGCGTAGCGCGCCTTCGCGGCGTCAAGCAGGTCGAGAGCCGCGCCGTCGTAGGCGTGGAGCCAACGTGCTCGCCCTTCCCCCGACTGTCCACGAAGGAGCGAAAGGAGGTCCGCGTCGAGCGGACGCACGTTGTCGCCGACGTCGACCTGGCCGTGGTCGGCGGTGATGAGCAGCACCGCGCCCGGCGGCATCACCTCGAGCAGGTCGCCGATCAACCGGTCCACCCACGTCAGCTCGGCGCGGTAGTGCGCGCCGAGCCCGTACTCGTGCGCGACCTTGTCGATGCCGTCGTAGTAGGCGTAGATGAACGGCTCGCCGCTCGCGAGCAGGTCGCGCACCTCGGTGGTCAACGTGGACGGGACGCGCCATCCTCGCCAACGCACCCCGTTGAGGTGCGCCAACGAGAAGCCCGAACCGAAGAACTCGGCCTTCGTGACGACCGGCGGACGCTGCCCGAGGAACGGCTCGTACGGCTGCAGCTGCTCCGGTGGTATGGCACGGCGCGCGTCGCCGCGCGGTGTCGACCACCGCAGGACGTTCAGCACCTCGCCGTGCACGTCGATCCGGTAGCCCACGACCCCGTGCTCCCCGGGTGGCAGGCCGGTGCTGATCGAGGTCAGCGCCGTCGCGGTGGTCGACGGCACCACTGAGGTGATCGGGCCACCGTCCATCGCTGAAAGCACCGGCATGAGAGACCGGTGCGCCTGGAGCTGATCCCAGCCGAGGCCGTCGAGCACCAGGAACACGACCTGCGGGGCCTGCAGGGCGCTCGGGGGGAACCACGCCGGCGCGGGGTCGACGGTGGGGCCCGAGCAGGGCCGGGATGACGTTGCTGAGGCAGGCCCCGCCGTAGTCAGGCAGGACGGGACTATCACCCACGAGGGTCCTTCGGAGAGAGCGAGACGACTGCGGACACGATCATGACAGGGGCCATAGCGAAGCAGACGCGAGGTCCTACAGTGAGGTCGTGCGGGTGTCCACACGCGGTGACTACGCCAGCAGGGCCCTGCTTTCGCTTGCCTTGCACGCGGACGAGTCGGGACCGACCTCGGTCCGTGACATCGCGGAGCGCACCGGACTCCCCCAGCCCTACCTGGAGCAGATCCTGCTCGCGCTCAAGGGAGCGGGCCTCGTGCGCTCCAAGCGCGGCGTCGGGGGCGGCTACGTGCTCGCCCGTCCACCGTCGGAGATCACGCTGTCCGAGGTCGTGAGCGCCGTCGACGGCCCGATCGTGCTCGGCGACTTCGGGCTGCCCCACACCGACGGCGCGTGCGACCACGAGGGGCAGTGCGTGCTGCTCGCGATCTGGAACGTCGTGGGTGAGCACATGCGCACGCGCCTCGAGTCGTACACGCTGGCGGACATCGCGGCGCAGGCCCGCGGCGAGATGCCGTGGCCGGCCGAGGAGCGGTCCTGAGGCGCTTCAGTCCGTCAAGCTCGCCAGCACCGCGCGCGAAGTCCTCGGGCAGCGCTGACTCCACCTCTACTCGCACGCCGCTGACGGGATGCGCGAAGGAAGAGCGCTCGCGCGTGCAGCAGCGGGCGCGGTGCCGCGATGGGCTCTCGCTTGCCGCCATAGCGGCTGTCGCCGACGACCGGATGGTGGATGGCGGCGAGATGGACGCGCACCTGGTGCGTGCGCCCGGTCTCGAGCCGGCAGTCGAGAAGCGTCACGAGCGCGGGCGAGCGATACGCACGTTCGACGTGGTAGTGGGTGCGCGCGTCGCGACCACGTGAGCTCACGGTCATGCGCGTGGGGTCGCGCGCCGAGCGACCCACCGGCGCGTCGATCACCCCGGTCGCCGGCTCGGGCCGCCCCCACACGAGCGTCGTGTAGCGACGCTCGACCGACCGATGTGCGAGCTGGTCGACGAGCACGCCGTACGCCGCGGGAGATCGAGCGACGACGAGAAGCCCGGACGTGCCCTTGTCGAGGCGATGGACGATGCCGGGACGGGCGGGGTCGCCCACGCTCGGCGATCTCCGGGAAGCGAGCGAGGAGGCCGTTCACGAGTGTTCCCGTCGGGTTGCCCGCACCTGGGTGGACGACGAGACCCGGTGGTTTGTCCACGACGACGACGTCGGCGTCCTCGTACACCACGTCCACGACGACGGTCGGATCGGGCTGCACGCCGGCGACATCGGCTCGGGGGCAGCTCGATCCGCACCCGGGAGCCGTCGGACACTCGCCGCTTGACGGAGCGCTCGACGCTTCCCGTCGACCTCGACGGATCCGCCATCCACGAGCGACGCAGCGACCGCCCGACTCACGCCGGTCACCATCGCGACGACCCGGTCGAGTCGCTCGCCGTCCAGCGCCGCCGGTACGTCGATCTCCGTGATGTTCACGGCAGGGTGTTCACGACAGGGTGGTCAGGGTGTCACGACGGCTCGGCGATCGGCCTCCGTCGGCGTGCTTCGGACACCGATCACCACGAGCAGGATGCCACCGATCACCACCGCAGCATCGGCCACGTTGAACACCGGGTACCACTGCGGATCGATGAAGTCGACGACGTGGCCGCCGAGGAACCCGTCGCCGTTGCGGAAGAAGCGGTCGAGCAAGTTGCTGATCGCACCGCCGAGGACCAAGCCTCCGGCGACCGCCGCGAGCTTCGTCGGCGCGCGCGAGGTGCCGAGGAGCAGCACGGTCACGAGCACGATGCCGACGACGGCGATGAGCGGACCGAAGCCTCGCCCACGTCCGAATGCCATGCCGCTGTTGAACGTGAGGTTCAGCTGGAACGTCCAGAACAGGTGGATGATGCGATCCTGAAGGTTGGCGACTGCCCACCACTTCGTGAGCTGGTCGACCACGATCACGGCGGCCGCGATGCCGAGCGCGAGGACGAGACGACCTCGCCGGCCGGTCACGTCAGCGTGAGGTGGTGCCCAGTCCGCCCACCTTCTCCTCCACTCGCTCAGACGCCCACGGGATGGCGCGCAGACGCTCCTTCGGGATCGGCTGCCCGGACACGATCGACAGGCCGTAGGTCTTGTCCTCGATCCGCGCGAGCGCGGCGTCGATCTCGGCGACTGCCTGCAACGCGTGCTGCGCTCATGGCGAGGTCGCGCTCGCGCTCCACGACGATCGTGTCGCCCTCGCCCGACTCCTCGTCGAACTGGACGTCACCGGGCTCGAGGTCCTCGACGAGAGCGGCGGCCTCCGACGCGAGCCGGTCGGCCTGGCGCGTGTAGCGCGCCCGCTCCTCGAGCAGCATCTCGCGCTGCGCTTCGAGGAACTTCGCGTCGTAGGGCGTCACCTTCGGCTTCGGCGGAGGCGGCGGCTTCGGCGGCGGCGGCCGGCTTCGCCGGAGCCGCCTTCTTCGCGGGAGGCGCGGCCTTCTTCGCTGGCCACCTTCTTGGGGGGCGCGGCCTTCTTCGCCGGAGCGGGCTTCTTGGCCGCCGTTGCCTTCTTGGCCGGCGCGGCCTTCTTCGCGCGGCGCTGACTTCTTGGACGAGCGCGGGCTTCGCGACCGCCGCCGACTTCTTGGCGGGGGCCGCCTTCTTCGCGGGAGCCTTCGAAGACGCGGACGCCTTCTTCGTCGGAGCCTTCGCCGCCGCAGACTTCTTTGCCGGCACCTTCTTCGGGGAGCTTGCCTTCGCCATCTGGAGTCCTCTCGTGCCGGCAAGGGGTCCGGAACTGTATGTCCTGCCCGCGACGAGGCTCAACCACCCCGGCCGGGCCGGCGATCGATCGCGTCGCCGGAGTCCGCGAGCAGGCGATCGAGCAACAGCGGCACGCCGTCGAGCTCGATCCCTTCGATGCGGAAGCGCTTCGAGCGGCTGGTCGCTCCACCGACGAGGGTGACCTGCGCGGCCTTCACTCCGAACTGCTCGGCGAGCAACCCGACGAGGGCCTCGTTGGCTCGGCCGTCCTGCGGTGGCGCGGCGACCTTGACCTTCAGCGCGTCGCCGTGGCGGCCGACGACCGCGGAACGGCCCGCGCCGGGCTGCGCGTGAACCCGCAGCACAATCGCATCGTCGCCGGCTGTGTCGTACAGAGCGGCGGTCATGAGGTCCGTACTGTACGCACCTCGCGCCGTACTGGCCCCGGGATCAGGGGAGTCGAACTGGCCCAGGGACGGGGAGGCCAACCCCTACGATTGACCCCATGCCCTTCGGCCCGGTCGATCCGAACCTCGACCTCGTCGCCCTCGAGGAGGAGACACTCGAGCGGTGGCGGTCGCGGGACGTGATCGAGGAGACGAAGCGGCTGCGCAAGGGGGCCGAGCCCTGGATCTTCTACGAGGGCCCGCCGACGGCGAACGGTCGCCCGGGCCTTGCACCACGTGTGGGCCCGCGTGTTCAAGGACCTCTATCCCCGATTCCAGACGATGCGCGGCCGCGATGTGCCCCGCAAGGGTGGGTGGGACTGCCATGGCCTCCCCGTCGAGATCGAGGTCGAGAAGGAGCTCGGTCTCACCTCGAAGCACGACATCGAGGCCTATGGCGTCGCCGAGTTCACCCAGCGATGCCGCGACTCGGTGTCGCGATACGTAGAGGACTGGGCCGCGCTCACCGCGCGCTCCGGCGTCTGGATCGACACCAAGGACGCGTACTGGACGCTGTCCAACGAGTACATCGAGTCGGTCTGGTGGATCATCCGCCAGATGTGGGACAAGGGGCTCATCTACGAGGGACATCGAGTCTCGCCCTACTGCCCACGTTGCGGCACCGCGCTCGCGAGCCACGAGGTCGCCCAGGGCTACAAGGACGTCGTCGACCCCTCCGTCTACGTGCGCTTCCCGCTCGTCGCGGGCGCCGCCGCTGACGCAGACCTTCTCGTCTGGACGACGACGCCATGGACGCTCGTATCGAACGTCGCGACCGCAGTCGGCCCCGAGGTGTCGTACGTGCAGCTGCGCGGTGCCGCTCCGGGACGCGACCTGATCCTGGCTGCCGACGCGGTGCCGCGCCTGTTCGGCGACGGGCCGCACGACGTCGTCGCTCGCTTCGCCGGGCCCGACCTCGAGGGATGGCGCTACCAGCGTCCCTTCACCGATCTCCCGCTCGACTCGAGCGGCGAACGTGTCGTCGTGGCGGACTTCGTGTCGACGACCGACGGGTCGGGCATCGTGCATCTCGCGCCCGCGTTCGGCGAGGACGACGCCGCCATCGGACGCGCCGAGGGGCTCCCGGTGCTCAATCCCGTCGACGCCGACGGCGCCTTCGACCACCGAGTGCCCGGCCTCACGGGCATCTTCGTGAAGGAAGCGGATCGACGGCTGATCGACGACCTCGCCTCGCGCGGGCTTCTCGTGCGAGAGGTGCCGTACGAGCACAGCTATCCCCACTGCTGGCGCTGCGGCACGCCCGCTCATCTACTGGGCCAAGACGTCGTGGTTCGCACGCACGTCCGACCAACGACCGGCGCTGCTCCGCGAGAACGAGCGCATCGGCTGGCATCCCGACCATCTGAAGCACGGACGCTTCGGGAACTGGCTCGAGGGCAACGTCGACTGGGCTCTCTCGCGCGACCGGTACTGGGGCACGCCGCTGCCGGTGTGGCGCTGCCAGAGTGGACATGACACATGCATCGGCAGCGTGGCCGAGCTCGCCGATCTCGCTGGACGCGACCTCACGGCCCTCGATCTCCATCGTCCCTACGTCGACGCGGTCACGTTCCCTTGCCCACACGACGGATGTTCCGCGACAGCGAAGCGCGAGCTCCCCGTGCTCGACGCGTGGTTCGACTCGGGATCGATGCCGTCCGCGCAGCATCACTATCCGTTCGAGGGCAAGTCCGAGTTCGAGAGCTCGTTCCCCGCCGACTTCATCTGCGAGGCCATCGACCAGACGCGCGGCTGGTTCTACTCGCTGCTCGCCGTGAACACGCTGGTGTTCGACTCCACCCCGTTCAAGAACGTCGTGTGCCTGGGTCTCCTCGTCGACGACGACGGACAGAAGATGTCGAAGTCGAAGGGCAACGTCATCGACCCGTGGATGAAGACTGCGACCCACGGTGCCGACGCGCTCCGGTGGAACTTCTTCTCGGGCGGCCAGCCATGGACGACGCGCCGGGTCTCCGACGAGGGGTTCCGTGAGACCACACGCAAGACGCTCTTCACGCTCTGGAACGTGTTCTCGTTCTTCGCTACCTACGCGGACCTCGACGGGTGGGCGCCGAGCGACGAACGAGTCGACCCAACACATCTGCTCGACCGGTGGATCCTCAACGAGCTCGACGACACCGTCGCCGTCGTGACCACCGCGCTCGACGACTTCGACGCGCTCACTGGCGGCGACGCGACTCGCCACGTTCGTCGACGACCTCTCGAACTGGTACGTGCGTCGCAGCCGGCCCCGGTTCTGGAAGAGCTCGGACCCGGTCGCCCACCAGACACTGCACCGCTGCCTGGTCGTGACGAGCCAGCTGCTCGCCCCGTTCTGCCCGTTCCTGTCCGACGAGATCTACACCCGGCTCACCGGCGAGCTCTCGGTGCACACCTCCGACTGGCCGGCGGCTCGCAACGCCGATGGCGCGCTGGCGTCAGAGATGGAGTTCGTGCGGCGGCTGGTGTCGGTCGGCCGTGCCGCGCGCGCCGACGCGAAGGTCAAGGTGCGTCAGCCCCTGCGGCGAGCCCTGCTGCTCCATCCCGGGGCGACCTTGTCCGACGAGGCAAGAAGCTGAGATCGCCGACGAGCTCAACGTCAAAGCGTTGGACGACATCGAGAGCCTGTCTGGCCTCGTCTCGTGGACCGTGATCCCGAACTTCCGAGCGCTCGGGCCGACGGCTCGGCGCAGAAGGTGAACGAGGTGAAGGCGGCACTCGCGTCGGCCGACGGAGCCGAGATCCAGGCCGCGCTCGAGCGCGACGGATCGGTGGAGATTGCCGGTGAGCGGCTGAGCGCCGACGAGGTCGAAGTGCGCGCCGAGCGCCATCGCGACTTCGCGCTGGCGCAGGACGGTTCGTGGGCGGTGGCCCTCGACCTCGATCTCGACGACGACCTCCGCAACGAAGGCACCGCCCGCGAGGTCGTGCGAGCGATCAACGATCTGCGCAAGGAGGTCGGCCTCGAGCTCTCCGACCGGATCTCCGTGGCGCTCGCCGCTCCCGCGCCAGTGGCGTACGCGGTGAGCCAGCATCGGGCCTGGATCGCGGGGGAAGTCCTCGCGCAACAGCTCGAAGTCGGCGACGCGGTCAACGGGCACGGGGCCGCCCACGAGCTCGAAATCGACGGCACCCCAGTCACGGCGTGGATGGCGAGGGTCTGAGGAGTGGCGATTTCGCCTCCGAAGCCGCCGCCGAAGGCGCCAGCGCGAGCAACGGTCTCCATCACGCCAGCGCGCACGGTGCCTCAACGGGCCGACGGTGGCCTCGCGTCCGCTCGAAATCGGGTGCGTCGCCGCGGTCCGTTCGTCGCCCTTCTCGTGCCCGCGGTCACTGCCGGGCTCGCGGCAATCGTCCTCGAGATCCCCGCGACCGGGCACAACTCGAACATGCTCGGTGTGGCCGGCTCCGTGCTTGCGCTCCTCGCGGTGCCCACCGCCGTGGCGTTCGGCATCCCGGTGGAGGTTGGTCCGGTCCGAGCCGGGCCTCGCCATCGCGACGAGCCTGCTGTTGTGGGCGCTTCTCGGATGGTGGGCAAGCCGCCGCGTCTCGCAACGAGCGATCGGCGGATGGCGGGAATGGTTCGTCGAGTTCGGGTGGGTGACCTTCTGCCTGTGGGCAGGCGTGCTCACCGGCGTCGGCGTGCTGCTGCGCCTCGCGAGCTGACACTCACGCCCCGACATCACGCCCTGACACTCACACCCCGACGCTCACACCCGCACGAGCCCTGTCAGCTGTTCCAGCTTCGCGGGACCGATGCCACGCACCTCGAGCAGCTGGTCGACCGACGTGAACGGGCCGTGCCGGTCGCGGTGGGCGATGATCGCCGCCGCGGTGGCCGGACCGATGCCCGGCAGAGCATCGAGGTCGCTCTCGGTCGCGGTGTTGAGATCGACGGGTCCGGCCGCGCCCGTT
The DNA here is from genome assembly GCA_963759645.1 of uncultured Acidimicrobiales bacterium. Classification (GTDB taxonomy): domain Bacteria; phylum Actinomycetota; class Acidimicrobiia; order Acidimicrobiales; family DATKAS01; genus DATKAS01. The sequence continues at coordinate 301,360 of CAVXAI010000013.1, forward strand.
CCTGTCGCGCCGCCTGACCCCACCGCGGCCGGCAATGGCTCGCCCACTACCGGGACATACACGCGCTCCCCGTCTGCCACCTTCGCCGCGAGCGCGAGACGATTCGGGTCCGCGCCGGGCGCGAGGCCGCCCGCCGCATCGATGAGATCGATCACACGCGCGCCGTTCGGAAGCCGGTACACGCCGGGCGCCGCTACCGCACCCGCGGCCTGCACGACGATGCCCTCGACGGGCGCAAGCTCCGGTGCGGATGACGGCGCCGAGGTCGCACCCGCCGCGAGCGGGATGAGCGACTCGGTGCTCGGAGGAGTGCGCAGCACCCACACGGCCACGACCCCGCCGAGACCGACGACGACGGCGAGGCCTCCGAGCGCGACGGCGAGTCGTACGGGCGTGAGGGTTCGCCCGCCGAGGAGCGCTTCCGCGCGGGCGCGCCACGACAGCGGGGGCGGGACGGGCAACAACTCGGACACGGCATCCTCCACCGGCAAGAAACCACGGGGAGGAAGTCAGCCCGACGTTACCTCCACGCGCCGGGCTACCCACTCGGCCTCGACTTCGAACGGGATCCGCCGGTATGCGCCCTTGTGCGAGTAGCCGTGCACACGACTGCGCAAGTAGGCGCCGAGGTAGCGCCTCAGGAACCCGACGACACCGAAGTCGGACCACTGCACCACGTGGACCACCTCGTGGCGGAGCAATCGGGGACGACCCGCCGCGCGTGCGCGGACGCACACCACCGAACCGATCGTGATGCCCTCGGAGCCGCGCGGCACGGGGCCGCCGATCCACAGCAGATAGCCGTCGCGTCGTTCGATGGGCACCGCTGGCGCGACCCCGGGCTCAGAACAGCCGCGCGGTCAACGCTTTGCGGTAGCCCGCAGTCCGAGGATCATCGGCACCCATCAGCTCGAGCAGGTCCACGTACTCCTGACGGGCAGCGTCGTCGTCCTTCACGCGTTCGAGCAGTGCCGTGAGCTTCTCATCGAAGTCATCGCTGGCCGGCGCGTCGTCGCCGAGCCGAGCGAGCGCGGCCACGCGGCGCGTCTCGGGCGTCTCGGGGATGCGAGCGAGCAGGCCGAGGGCCTCCTCGGACTCCCCTTTTCGACGAGCAGCTCCGCGAGCGCCACGATCGCCTTCTCGTTGCCAGCTTCGAGCTCGAGCGCCTGCCGCAGCGAAGCCTCGTCGCCCTGAGCGATCAGCGCGTCGAGGGCCGTCTCCTGCTCGGTCGGCAGCAGCCCGAGCACGAAGTCGCGCACCGCCGGCTCACCCTGCGCGCCGAGGAAGCCGTCGACGGGTTGACCGTCCTTCAGCGCGACCACCAACGGAATCGACTGCACCTGGAAGGCGCGGGAGATGCCCGGGTTCTCGTCGACGTTCACCTTCACGAGCACGACCTGGCCGTCGGTCTCATCGATCGCCTTCTCGATGATCGGCCCGAGCGTCCGGCACGGCCCGCACCACGGCGCCCAAAGGTCGACGACGACGGGGACGGACGCCGAGCGATCGATGACCTCGGCCTGGAATGTCTCATCGGTGACGTCGACATACATGCTGGGCAGGCTATCGGCGGCCGTTCGCGATCCCGCCGGTCGAACTGGCCTGCGTCCCGACGGGGAGACACAGCCGTGGTGTAGAGACGCGCATGCGCTGGGGCATCAGCTCTCCGAACGTCGGCGATCCGACCAAGCTCGTCGAGCTCGCGGTGACCGCAGAGGCCGCCGGGTGGGATGGGTTCTTCGTGTGGGATCACCTCCACTTGCGACGCGACATGCACCTCGACGTCGACGATCCCTGGGTGCTGCTCGGTGCCTGCGCGACTCGCACAACGACGGTGCGTCTCGGCACGCTGGTCACCCCGGTGGCGCGTCGGCGGCCGCAGGTGCTCGCCAAGCAGATCACGACACTCGACCATCTCAGTCGTGGTCGCGCGGTGCTGGGCGTCGGTCTCGGCGTGCCGGCCGAAGACGAGTACGGCGCGTTCGGCGAGCCGATCGACCCGAAGGTGCACGCCTCGATGCTCGACGACGGGCTCGCCGCCCTCGACGGGTTGTGGCGGGGCGAGCCCTTCTCGCACTCGGGACCGCACTACACCGTGAACAGCGCGCATCTGCTCCCCCGCCCGCTGCAAGAACCGCGACCGCCGGTGTGGGTCGCCGCGCTCTGGCCGAACCCGCGTCCGCTTCGGCGCGTGGCTCGCTGGGACGGCGTCGTGCCGCTCAGTGGCAACGGCGAACCGCTCACGCCCGAGATCGTGGCCAACGTCGTCGAGCGACTGACAGAGCTGCGCGGCGACCTCACCGGCTTCGATGTCGTCGCGACGCTCGCGCCCGACATCGATCCCGCGGAGTACGAGGCGGCGGGAGCGACATGGGCGATCGAGAGCATCTGGCCGTGGCCCGAGACCTGGTACGACGATTTGCTTGCTCGATGCGAGCAAGGTCCGCTCGGCGTCACCGAGGAGAAGGCCTGACTACGGTGTCGCCGTGGACGTGACGGCACCGGAGGGCATCGACGTCGAACGCGTGGGCAGATGGCTCGCCGAGCGCATCGACGGAGCTGAGCCACCGTTCACGTACGACCTCATCGCCGGCGGACACTCGAACCTGACGTTCAAGGTCACCGACGCAAACGGTGTTGCCCGCGTGTTGCGACGCCCGCCGCTCGGCCATGTGCTCGCAACCGCGCACGACATGGGACGCGAGCACCGCATCATCGCGGCGCTCGGTCCGACCACCGTGCCTGTCGCCCCCGCGCTCGGCTACTGCGACGACAGCGACGTGAACGGCGCGCCGTTCTACGTCATGGGGTTCGTCGACGGCTACGTCCTACGCGACGCCAACACCGTGCGCCGTGCGCTCGACGAAGGTGCCCGGCGCGTCGCCGCCGAGGATCTCGTCGACGTGCTCGCGCAGATCCACGCAGTCGACCCGGACGAGGTCGGGCTCGGTGAGCTGGGGCGCCGCGAGGGATACATCGAGCGGCAGCTGAAGCGCTGGTACTCGCAGTGGGAGAAGTCGAAGACCCGCGAGCTGCCCGCAATCGACGACGTGTACCACCATCTCATGGACCGCATCCCGCCGCAGGTCGGCACGTCGATCGTCCACGGTGACTACCGCCTCGACAACTGCATGGTGAGCGGCGACGGCCGCATCGCCGCGGTGCTCGACTGGGAGATCTGCACGCTCGGCGACGCCATGGCCGACGTCGGGCTGCTGATGGTCTATTGGACCGGCCCGAAGGACGCCGAGGGCGGACTCGCATCGACGGCGACCGCGGTCGAGGGCTTCCCCGATCGCCTTGATCTCCTCGAGCGCTACGCCAAAGTCTCCGGCCGAGACGTGGCCGATGTCGACTTCTACACGGCGTTCGCGTACTGGAAGCTCGCGTGCATCGTCGAAGGCGTGTACGCGCGCTACGTCGCCGGCGCGATGGGCTCGGGCCGCGAAGGCTTCGAGATGTTCAAGCTCCAGGTCGAACGTTCCGCGGCCATGGCGGCCGAGATCGTGGGTCGAGGGTCGTGAGCCCAGCCGAGCCGGCGGCGCTGTACGAGATCCACAGCCGTCCGGACCTCGACGCGCCGGTGCTCGTTGTGGCACTCGAAGGCTGGATCGACGCCGGTCTGGGCGCGGCGACCGCCGCGCAAGCGCTCGTGGCCGATCTCGAACCCACGGTCATCGCAACGTTCGACAGCGATCGGCTCCTCGACTACCGCGCCCGCCGGCCGGTGATGCATCTCCGCGATGGCGTGAACACGGCGCTGACGTGGCCCGGCATCCAGCTCCACCATGCGAAGGACCATGCTGGGAAGGACCTCTTGCTGCTGCTCGGGCACGAGCCCGACGCACTGTGGAAGCAATTCACCGAGCAATCAGTCGCGCTGGCCATCGACTTCGGTACGCGCCTCGTCGTCGGACTCGGCGCGTACCCGTTCGCGGCGCCGCACACGAGACCATCACGGCTCTCGACGACCGCGAACTCATCCGACTTGGCAGAACGCCTGGGCTATCTGCGCAACTCGGTCGACGTGCCTGCCGGCGTCGAGGCCGCGATCGAGCGACGATGCGCCGAGGTCGGGCTCCCGGCCGTCGGGCTCTGGGCGCAAGTGCCCCACTACGCCGCGGCGATGCCTTACCCGCCCGCGTCGATCGCCCTCATCGACGGGCTGAGCGAAGTGGCCGAGCTGTCGCTCAAGGCCGACGGCCTCCGGCAGGCCGCCGCCGCCCACGTCTCTCGTCTCGACGAGCTCGTCGCGCAGAGCGACGAACACCGCGAGATGCTGCACCAGCTCGAGCTGCAGGCTGACGCCGAAACCGCAGAGTCCGCCGGGTCGTCGTTCGCTCCGCTCAACGCCGGCGACCTGCCGACCGGGGACGACCTCGTCGCCGAGCTCGAGCGCTTCCTGCGCGAGCAGGGCTGAACTCCCGCCGCCCCGGCTATGGTCCGCGGCCATGAAGGTTGACGGAGGCATCGGTTTCGATCTCAGCAAGGCCGGCAAGGCGGCACAGGAAGCCGAGGACGCCGGCTACAGCGGCATCTGGACCGCGGAGACCAGTCACGACCCGTTCTTCCCGCTGCTGCTCGCCGCAGAGCACACGGAGAACATCGAGCTCGGCACCAGCATCGCGGTCGCGTTCGCGCGTAACCCGATGTTGCTTGCGAACGTCGGCTACGACCTCCAGGCGTACTCGGGCGGACGGTTCATCCTCGGTCTCGGCAGCCAGATCAAGCCGCACATCGAGAAGCGCTTCTCCATGCCATGGAGCCACCCCGCGGCACGGATGCGCGAGATGATCCTCGCGATCCGTGCGATCTGGGAGTGCTGGGACAACGGCACGAAGCTCGACTTCCGCGGCGAGTTCTACAAGCACACGCTGATGACGCCGTTCTTCAATCCGGGTCCGAACCCGAACGGCCACGCGCGCATCTTCCTCGCCGGCGTCGGCTCAATGATGACCGAGGTCGCCGGTGAGGTGTGCGACGGCTTCATCTGCCACGGCTTCACCACTGAGCGCTACCTCCGTGAGGTCACGTTGCCCGCACTCGAGCGTGGGCGCGCGAAGGCCGGCAAGACGATGGACGGCTTCGAGATCGTGGGGCCGTCGTTCGTCGTGACCGGCACGAACGAGGACGAGCTGAAAGCCGCGGCTCAAGGCACCCGTCAGCAGATCGCGTTCTACGGCTCGACGCCCGCGTACCGACCCGTGCTCGATCTGCACGGCTGGGGAGACCTGCAGGACGAGCTGAACTCGCTGTCGAAGCAAGGCGAGTGGGTGAAGATGGGCGACCTCATCGACGAAGAGATCCTCACAACGTTCGCCGTGATGGGCGAGCCCGAGCAGATCGCACCCGAGCTCCACCGGCGCTACGGCGACTGCATCCAGCGCATCTCGTTCTACGCGCCTTACCGCAGCGACCCCGACCGGTGGCGCGGGGTGCTCGAGGCGTTGAAGGCCGCATAGCTCCTGCCCTTCACAGTGCGGGGTTGACAACGGGACTCAGTCGTGTCCTGATATATCGGATGCCGACTGAGTCTGATCCACGGCCGCTCCAACCAGCGGCGCTCCACATCCTCCTCGCCCTCGGCCGCGGCGAGCGCCACGGCTACGCGCTCATCGGCGATGTCGAGGGGCTCAGCGACGGGGTCATCAAGCTCGGCCCCGGCACCCTCTACGGCACGATCAAGCGGCTCTTGGGCGACGGGATGATCGAGGAGGCCGAAGAACGGCCCGATCCCGAGCTCGACGACCAGCGCCGCCGCTACTACCGCTTGACCGCCTCGGGCGCCGCCGCCGCCACCGCGGAGCTCGACCGGCTCGCTTCGCTCGTCCGTCGAGGCCGGGCCGCATTCACGCCCGCGCCGAAGCGGGCCTGATGGATCTCTACCGCCATCTCCTGCGTCTGTATCCGAAGTCGTTCCGTAGCGAGTACGGCGAGGAGATGCGGCGGTTGCATCGCGATCTCCGTCAGCGTCGAGGACTGCGGGGACTTCGGCTCTTCACCGCGACGGTCGGCGACGTCGTTCGTTCCGCGCCGAAGCTCCGTCTGGAGGAAGGCATGGCCCACCATCCTGGCCGCACCCGCGCGATCGTCATGATGCTCGTCAGCGATCGCGTTGGTCGCGCTGAGCGCCTTCGGGCCATTCATGGGCATACCCGCACTCGTGATCTTGATCTTCTACATGCGCAGTCGTCGAGGTGAGGTCGACGCCGCGACCGGGTCACCGGGCTTCTGGATCGCGTTGCCGATCGTCGGCGCGTTCCTGCTCGGCGTGGGCGCGGTCGTCGCACTGCTTACGGGCGACGACAGCGACTGGTGGCCGCTCGCCGTCGGCCCGATGATCGTCGGCATGGTGATGACGATCGTGACGCTCGCGCTGATCGGCGCGCACGAAGCGAGCGTCCGAGTCCTTCGCCGGCGTGAGCTCGTTCCCGCTCGAGTGCGCGCGACCAGTGCGGGAATCGCCGCAGCAACACTCGCGATGCTGATCGTCGCCACCGGCGAGGACCGCGGCTGGGTGATCTTCATGACGCTCTTCCTCACGCTGATCACGCTGGCGACGCTCGCGGTGTACGCGGTGCTCGTGCGCTTCACTCGCCCCAAGCCTGCTGTCGTCTGAGTTACGCGAGCTGGAGCGCGTCTTCGAGATAGCGCTGCTTGCACAGGCTGCGCTGCAGCTTGCCCGACGACGTCTTCGGCATCGTGCCCGCGACGACGAGCATCACGTCGCGAGGAGGAACACCGGCGACTTCGAGCACCCGCTGGTGGACGGCCTTGCGCAGCGCTTCCACATCCTCGGCGCGCGTCTCGGCGACCACGACGACCGATTCCTTGCCCTTGTAGCCATCGACGCCGAACGCGATCACGTTCCCGGCGCGGACGCCCTCCATCGGGCCGATGGCGCGCTCGATGTCCTCGGGGAAGAGGTTGCGGCCGCCGATGATGATGACGTCCTTGATGCGCCCGCACAGCACGAGCTCACCGTCGAGCGTGTACGCGAGGTCGCCAGTGCGGAGCCATCCGTCGCGGAACAGCTCGGCGGTGGCGTCGGGCCGCTTGTAGTACCCCGGCGTCACCGACGTACCGCGGATCTCGAGCTCGCCGACCTCGCGCTCCCCTAGCGGGATGCCGGTCTGCTGATCGCACACCCGGATCTCGAGCCCCGGCACCGGAGCGCCGAGCAAAGGCAGGCGGCGGGCGTTCTCGTCGTCGGGGTCGACCGGTTTCGCGACCTTCTCGGTCTCGAGCACCCTGCGGTCCACGATGTCGCACACCATGCCCCGCATCGGCGGGGGAAACGTGCCGGCGATCGCGACCTCGGCCATGCCGAAGGCGCAGAACTCCGCACCCGGGCGGAAGCCGTGCGGCTTTGCCGCAGCGACGAACGCCTCGACGGCATCGGGATCGATCGGCTCGGCGCCGTTCAGCGCGATGCGCATCGGCGACAGGTCGAGCCCGCTCATCCGCTTCAGCGCGCGCGTGGCCAGCACCCACGAGAAGTTCGGGCCCGCGGTCGCGGTGCCCTTGTAGGTCGAGATCCACTCCATCCACGCGCCGGGGTGAGCGAGGAAGTCCTGCGGTGACGCGAGCACCAAGCCGGCACCGGTCGTCATCGGAGTCGTCATGCAGCCGACGAGCCCCATGTCGTGATACAGCGGTAGCCACGAGACGAGGACGTCGATGTCGTAGTCGAGCTCCGTCGCCTTCTCGATCGCGTCGAGGTTCGAGCACAGCACGCGCTGCGGCAGCATGACGCCTTTGGGTTCGGATGTCGAACCGCTCGTGAACTGCAGGATCGCCAGCCGATCGAGATCGTCGGGGACCCGCTCATGTGCCTCGGGACTCGGCCGACCCTTCCCGGGCATCAGATCGGGCAACAGCACCGACGGCGGATCGCCCTCGACTGCCTGATAGAACGGCGCAAGATCCGGGTCGAGCAGGAGCAGCGCGGCGTCGGCGTTTCGGATCCGGGTCCGCGTCTGCTCGACGAACTCTTCGATCGACCCCATCCGCATCGGAAGAGGCAGCACCACTGCGCACGCTCCGGCAAGCCAGCACGCCTGGATCGCCGTGACGAGCGGCCGGCTCGTCGGCCCCAGGATCGCAACGTGGTCGCCGGGCTGGATGCCCCGGGCCTGCATCCCCGCTGCGATCACCCGCGCGTCGTCGTGCAGCTGAGCCCACGGCACCAGGGTGCGCTCGTCCTTGCCGATGAACGTCGCGCCGTGCCCCCGGTCGGCCGCGCGCTCGATACGCGCGACAAGGGGCGTGAGGGTCACGGACATAAGACTTGCGCAGAAGGGGGCCGGTTACGAATCACTGCCGGGTTCGCCCAGGGTCGGCCAGTAACCTCGAACCTCATGTCCCCGAGCGACGCTCCGACCGCAGCGGTGCCCGCGACCAGGAACGATGACGTCCCGGCGCATCGGTACGACCGGGCGCTCGCGCAGGAGATCGAGGCGCGCTGGCAGCGGCGGTGGGACGACGAGGGGACGTACCGCACCCCCAATCCAGCGGGGCCGCTGGCGACCGGTTTCGACGAGGTGGCCGAGCGGCCGAAGGTGTTCGTGCTCGACATGTTTCCCTATCCGAGCGGCGACGGGCTGCATGTCGGGCACCCGCTCGGCTTCATCGGTACCGACGTCTACGCGCGCTACCTGCGCATGACCGGCCACAACGTGCTGCACACCATGGGCTACGACGCGTTCGGTTTGCCCGCGGAGCAGTACGCCGTGCAGACGGGCCAGCACCCCCGCATCACCACCGAGGCGAACGTCGCCAACTACCGGCGCCAGCTGCACCGCCTCGGGCTCGGGCACGATCCGCGCCGCTCGGTCTCCACCACCGACGTCTCGTTCTATCGGTGGACGCAGTGGATCTTCCTGCAGATCTTCAACTCCTGGTACGACGCGACGGTCGATCGCGCCCGTCCGATCGCGGAGCTCATCGACGAGTTCGAAGCGGGGACAAGGCCCGTTCCAGGTGGTGGCGACTGGTCGAAGCTCGACGACGTCGAGCGGCGACGCACAGTCGACTCGTTCCGGCTCGCGTACCTCGACGACGCGCCAGTGAACTGGTGCCCCGGATTGGGCACGGTGCTGGCGAACGAAGAGGTGACGTCCGACGGTCGCAGCGACCGCGGCAACTTCCCGGTGTTCAAGCGACCCCTGAAGCAGTGGAAGATGCGCATCACCGCGTACGCGGACCGGCTGCTCGACGATCTGAACGTCCTCGACTGGCCCGAGTCGATCAAGCTCATCCAACGGAACTGGATCGGACGCAGCGAGGGCGCGTTGATCCACTTCCCGGTGCCAGCCGCGCACACCGCGATCTCGGTGTTCACCACGCGTCCCGACACCGTGTTCGGGGCGACCTACATGGTCCTCGCGCCCGAGCACCCGCTGGTCGACGAGCTGACCGCCGGCGAGTGGCCCGAAGGCACTCTCGCGGAGTGGACCGGAGGCGCGGCGACGCCGTTCGACGCCGTCGCCGGGTACATCAGCACGGCCGGCTCGATGTCCGACCTCGAGCGCCAGGTCGAGTCGCGCCAGAAGACCGGCGTGTTCACCGGGTCGTACGCGACGAACCCAGCGAACGGTGCAACGATCCCGGTCTTCATCGCGGACTACGTGCTGATGGGATACGGCACGGGAGCGATCATGGCCGTGCCCGGCCAGGACGAGCGGGACTGGGAGTTCGCCGAGGTGTTCGGCCTCCCGATCGTCCGGACGGTGCAGCCGCCCGACGACTGGGACGGCAAGGCGTACATCGGCGAAGGTCCCGCGATCAACAGCGGCTTCCTCGACGGCCTCGGCGTCGCCGACGCGAAGAGCCGCATCATCGAGTGGCTCGAGCAGAAGAACGCGGGCGAGGGAACGATCACCTACCGCTTGCGCGACTGGCTGTTCAGCCGGCAGCGCTACTGGGGCGAGCCGTTCCCGATCGTGTACGACGACACCGGCCTCCCGATCGCGGTCCCCGAGTCTTCGCTGCCAGTTCTCCTGCCCGAGATCGAAGACTTCAGCCCCCGCACGTTCGCGGACGACGACACGACGTCGGAGCCCGAACCGCCGCTGGCGCGTGCGCAGGAGTGGGTCGAGGTGCAGCTCGACCTCGGCGACGGCCCGCGGACGTACTGGCGCGAGACGAACACGATGCCGCAGTGGGCGGGATCGTGTTGGTACGAGGTGCGCTACCTCGACCCAACGAACGAGAACGCGTTCGTGGATCCCGCAGTCGAGCGGTACTGGATGGGCCCGCAATGGGACGGCGACACGGGCGGTGTCGACCTCTACGTCGGCGGAGTCGAGCATGCGGTGCTGCACCTGCTCTACGCGCGCTTCTGGCACAAGGTGCTGTTCGACCTCGGATACCTGTCGTCGCGAGAGCCGTACCGACGGCTGTACAACCAGGGCTACATCCTCGCTGCCGCATACACCGACGAACGGGGCATGTACGTCGAAGCGAACGAGGTCGAGGAGCGAGATGGTGGTTACGTCTACGAGGGCAAGCCGGTCTACGCGCGAGATGGGCAAGATGGGGAAGAGCCTGAAGAACGGCATCTCGCCCGACGAGTACTACCGCGACTACGGCGCCGACACCTTGCGCCTCTACGAGATGTTCACGGGCCCGCTCGGCCAGGAACGGCCGTGGGAGACGACGGGCGATCGTTGGCGTCCACCGCTTCCTGCAGCGCTTGTGGCGGCTCGTCATCAACGAGGAGACCGGAGCGCTCCGGGTAGACGATCGAGCGGCCGACGACGAGACGCGCCACGTACTGCATCGCACGATCGAAGCGGTGCGCGCCGACATGGCGAACCTGCGGTTCAACACCTCGATCGCCAAGCTCACCGAGCTCACGAACCACGTCACGGCCAAGGCGGACGCCACGACGCCGCGCGAAGTCGCGGAGGCACTCGTCCTGATGGTGGCGCCGCTCACGCCTCACGTCGCGGAGGAGCTGTGGCACCGCTTGGGTCACGAGTCCTCGGTCGTGTACGCACCCTTCCCGGTAGCCGACGCCGCGTTGCTCGTCGAAGACACTGTGGTGATCCCGGTGCAGGTGAAGGGCAAGGTCCGCGCCCACATCGAGGTCGCAGCCGACGCCGAGCCGACCGCGATCGAGGCGGTTGCTCTGGCTGACCCGGCGGTCATCAAGGCGATCGATGGCCGCCCGGTGCAACGGGTCGTGGTCGTGCCCGGTCGCATGGTGAACGTGGTGACCTGACTGGTACCGTCGATCACCGCTCGGGGCTATAGCTCAGTTGGTAGAGCGCTTGCATGGCATGCAAGAGGTCAGGGGTTCGAATCCCCTTAGCTCCACTCCCGGTACCCTCTCGCTCGTGGGTCAGCCGATCGCCGTCACGGAGAAGCCCGCGAACCGACCCGGCATCGTGCGGTTCGAAACGAACCGCAGCTTCACGGGCATGGGACACGAGCACTACCACTCGCTTGCCGACGCGACGGGCCCGCGGCCGCCCGACGAGATCGCCCGCCGCCTTCTCGCAACCGGCAAGGTCGACGGTGTGCACGTCTACATGAACGTGATCACCGTCGACGTGAAGAAGGGCCACGACACGAGCGGCCTGAGCGACGTGATCGAGGGCCTTTACACGTACTGGCAGCCCGGGATGGTGCCGCCGGACTTCGAGGACGTCGCGGCCGAGGAACCCGCGGCTGGGGCACCGGCCACGTCAGGCGACGCGCCGGCAGACGACGCGATGTCGGAAGCCGCGAAGCGCGTTCCCGCCGCGTTGCTCGAACGCAGCCGCCTCGCGCGTGAGAAGGCAAAAGCGAAGGCCGCCGCCGGCGAGTAGCCCGCGGCAGCTGTCGGCGCGTGAGGTCAGGCGGTCGTGACACGCTCGGCCCACGCGACGCGGGGGACGTCGGACCACAGGCGTTCGAGCTCGTAGTACTTGCGCGTCTCGTCGAGAAACACGTGCACCACGAAGTCGCCGTAGTCGAGGAGCACCCACTTGAGGTCGTCGAGACCCTCGACGCGAATCGGGCTCGGGCCGCCGTCGCGCTTGACCTCTTCCTCGACGGCGTCGGCGATCGTGCGCACTTGCCGCGTGTTCGAGCCGCTCACGATGACGAAGTAGTCCGTGATCGCGAGGACTGCTCCCACATCGAGCACCACCGGGTCATCGGCCTTCTTGGACGAGGCTGCCCGGGCGGCGACTTTCACCCACTGCTCGATCGTGTGCTCGCTCACGCTGTCAGCCAGGGGAACCGCTCTCCCTATTCGTGGTGGATGGGACTGTGGTGGACGTGGAGCTCGTCGTCGTGGAGGACGCCTGATGGCGGGAAACCTCGGCCGCGAAGTCGGAGCCCAGCACCACGGTGAGGTCGATGCCGTCGATGACCGTAGCGTCCTGGGCGGCCGTCCCGACACCGAGCGACTCCGCCATGAACTCCGCGGCGCCCTTGAACCCCGGGGTCGAGTACAGGACCTGGGTCTTCGGTGCGGCGTCCCCACTGTCGCTCGCGATCACGAGGTTGGCGCCGAGCAGCAGCACGAGGTTCGCTGCCGTGAGCATCGCATCGGGGTCGCCGATCGTGTTGACGAGGCGGATCCGCGCACTGTTCGTAGGCGGTGACACCGCGCCGGGCATCGCCTCAGCCACGAGTAGATGCATCGGCCCCTCGTCGGGACGATACGACTCCGGTTCGCCATCGAGCGCGAGCACGGGAAGCACGAGCACCTCGTAGTCGCCCCCAGCGAGCGCGGCGAGGTGCTGACCGATCGGCAGCGGAGGGCGCACGGTCACCGGATCCGCGCTCGACGACGTCGTGGGCGGCGATGTCGGCGGTGGCGGAGTGCTGTTCGCCGATCGACGCGAGGATGCCCGTCCACAGCTCCTCGTAACGCACGAGCCGGGCCGCCTCGGTCTCCGCGGGAGTGCCAGCCCCGAGCACCACCGGGACGTCGTCTGCGGTCAACGAGCTCAGGCCGGGTGGGAACAGCTCCTCGAGCCGCCCGTCGACACCGGGGATCGCGACGGGATCGTCGAACGAGACCTCGATCGGGCCGGTGACGACCGTCGGCCACGACGTCGTGTCGAGCACACTGACCTGCTCGACGCGGATGTCGAGAGCCGTTTCCACGGTTTGGCGCAGGAGCGTCGTGCCACCGGTCGCGAACGCGCTCGCGAGCGGGGCCGGCCCGATGCCCGGGCACCTCGACGCGCAGCAGGGTGGGCATCAGGATGAAGAAGCCACCCCGGCCACCGGGCCGGAGCGAGGCGACCGCGATCGTCTCGGCTCGGCCTTCGGCGTCGAGCCCGACGATGACCTGCGCCGGTGTCGGCGGCAGCACGACGTCCGCGGCCCGGCCCGCCTTCGCAACGAGCCGGCCTTCGCGACTGTCGATGATCGTCTTGCCGGCAACCGCGCCGAGCACCGGGATCGCGCCGGCGATCAGCACCATGGCGAGCGCGATCCCCGCGGTGCGCCAGGGACGCGTGCGCAGGCGATGAATGCTGCGACGAGATCGAGGCCGCACCTCCGGCGACGTCGGTTCCGCCTCCGGCGGTGTCGGTTCGGTTGGCTCGTCAACGATCGGTGCGCGGCGCGACCGGGCGCATGCCCGGCGAGGTGTCTCGAATCGTGTCGCGCGCGCCCGGATACCGTCGCGATCGGTCCCGCGTCCGTGACGTCGACGACCGTGACGTCGACGACCTGGGGTTCGCCCTCCTCGGGCTGGATGACTTCGGGATCTTCGATCACCGGACTGCGACCGCGTAGAGCCCCCGGCTACGGATGCACTCGATGACGCCGGGAGGAAGGAGGTAGTCGAGCGGCCGCCCATCGGTCACCCGGGCGCGTAGGTCGGTGCTCGACACCTCGAGCCTGGGCACCTCGACCCGGAGCCAGCGCCAGCCCGCCGGGGGTTGCTCCCCCTCTGCGCCGGGGCGATCCACGACCACGACGGTGCAGCCGTCGCGCACCTCGTCCACCCGCTCCCAGGTCATGAGCCCACCGGCGGCGTCGCTCCCCACGATCAGGAAGAGCTCAGGGTCGTCGTACTGGTTGCGGAGCGCTGCGAGGGTGTCCGCCGTGTAGGACGAGCCGCCCCGGTCGATCTCGATGCGGCTCGCCTCGATGCCCGCAACACCCTGTGCGGCCGCTTCGACCATGGCGAGGCGGTCTTCCGGCGGGGTGATCTCCCGCTCGCCGACCTTCTGCCAGGGCACGTTGGCAACGACGAGCAACACCCGGTCGAGATCCAGGGCGTGGCGGACGTTGACGGCGGCGACGAGATGGCCGACGTGTGGGGGGTCGAACGTGCCTCCGAACACGCCGAGACGTTGAAGTGCAGTTCGCGGAGGTGCAGGACGTCGAGGTTCAGGTCGAGGTGACGGCACCGTCTCAACCCTGCTCGGCTGCTGGCACGAAACCGCAGGCTACCTGTCGTTCGCATACCAGAAATGTGGAATGGGGACTGTGCCATGTGACACGCCTCGCCGATAAGGAGGAAGGGAATGACATCACCGTAGTTAGGGTTGCAGGATCTGCCATGAGTGACGCAGTTGGTCTGTATCTGAATGAGATCGGTCAGGTCTCCCTCCTCAACGCTGAAGAGGAGCGGGAGCTTTCCCGCGCGATCGAAGCCGGACGCCTCGCGTCCGAACGTCTCACCGCCGGCGACCAAGATCCCGAGCTCGAAGAGCTCATCCGGGTCGCGGCCGCCGCCAAGGATCGTTTCATCCGGGCGAACCTCCGCCTCGTCGTGAGCATCGCCCGCCGCTATCCCCTGCCCGCGGGCATGGATCTCCTCGACCTCGTGCAGGAGGGCAACCTCGGCCTCGAGCATGCCGTCGACAAGTTCGATTGGCGGCGTGGCTTCAAGTTCTCCACGTACGCCACGTTCTGGATCCGCCAAGCCATCGGGCGCGCGCTCGACCAGAAGGCAAGTCTCGTCCGGCTTCCCGGTGATCGTTCGGCGAGCCTGCGGGCCGCGCTTCGCCAGGTGTCGGGTGACGGCGACGAGCTCGACGACGAGAACGCCCGTCTCCACCGGCTGTCGACGCCGGTCTCGCTCGACCGGTCGATCGGCGAAGACGGTGACAGCACGCTCGGCGATCTCGTGCCGAGCGACATGATCAGCCCGGAGCAGGCCGTCATCGCCGAAGCCGAGGGTGTCATGCTCGACGAGCTGCTCGGCACGCTCGACAAGCGCGCTCGGTACGCGGTCGAGCGTCGGTTCGGTCTCGTCGATGGGCGCAAGTGCAGCTATCGAGAGGTGGGCGAGGAGCTCGGCGTCACCGCCGAAGCGGCTCGCCGCCTCGTCAAGCGGGCGGTCACGGGTCTCCGCGACGACGCCGCTCGCATCCTCGCCGCCTGATCCCCCCGTCGGGCTGGCGTCACGGCCCGCCCCCGAGCGCACGCCCCCCGGGCGCTCGGGCGGCGGGCCGTCTCGCGCTCCTGTCCTCGTCGCCATCCTCTCTTCGTCGCCGCTCTCCGCTCCGCTTCGATCGGCTCCGGCTCGCTCCGCTCGACAATCGGTACTTCGCGCACCCGGCGCGCATCTGCGCCGCCCAACCTGCTCGCTCCGCTCGACAAGGCGGGCTTCGCGCACCCGCCGGCGCATTGCGCCGTCGAATCTGCTTTGCACCGTGCCCTTCGCAACGGCCACCCTTTGCCTGTGAACACACCCTCGGCCGATCGCTGGTCGCCGTCGTCGTGGCGGGCCTTCCCGGCCGGTCAGCAGCCCGACTGGCCCGACGAGGGCGCGCTCGACCGGGCCCTCAAGCAGATCCACGGCTTTCCCCCGCTCGTGTTCGCCGGAGAAGCGCGCGGGCTGACCGAGTCACTCGGTCAGGTCGCGTCGGGAAACGCATTTCTGCTGCAGGCCGGCGACTGCGCCGAATCGTTCGACGACTTCTCGGCGGTGAGCATCCGGGAGAAACTGCGGGTCCTCCTCCAGATGGCCGTCGTGCTGACGTACTCGTCGGGGGTGCCGGTCGTGAAGGTCGGCCGTATCGCCGGCCAGTTCGCGAAGCCCCGCTCCGAGTCCATCGAGCGCGTCGGCGACACCGACCTGCCGTCGTTCCGCGGTCACATGGTGAACGACATCGTGCCCACGACGGCGGCGCGCACGCCCGACGCTGAGCGCCTCGTGCAGGCCTACCACCAGTCCGCGTCGACACTGAACCTGCTTCGCGCGTTCACGAAGGGCGGATTTGCCGACCTGTCGCGCGTCGCCGCGTGGAACCAGGAGTTTGTGGCGACCAGCCGCGAGGGCCAGCGCTACGAGGCGATCGCCTCGGAGATCGAGCGCGCGTTGCGGTTCATGGCCGCCTGCGGCATCGATCTGGCACGCAGCCCGCAGCTGCACGAGGTCGACTTCTACACAAGCCACGAAGCGCTGATCCTCGGATACGAGGAGGCGCTCACCCGCACCGACTCCCTCACCGGCGAGTGGTACGACTGCTCGGCGCACATGCTCTGGATCGGCGACCGCACTCGCCAGCTCGACGGCGCGCACGTCGAGTTCCTCCGCGGCGTGGGCAACCCGATCGGATGCAAGATCGGACCGACGGCCACCGCCGACGAGGTGCTCGCGTTGTGCGACACGCTCAACCCCGACCGGGTGCCCGGACGGCTCACGCTCATCGCCCGCATGGGCGCCGCCCGCGCCGACGAGTCGCTTCGGCCGCTGCTGCGCGCCGTCACCGACGCCGGCCACCCCGTGGTCTGGGCGTGCGACCCGATGCACGGCAACACATTCACGAGCTCGTCGGGGCGCAAGACTCGCCACTTCGACGACGTCCTCGCGGAGCTGAGCGGCTTCTTCCGGGCACACGCCGCCGAGGGCACGTGGCCGGGTGGCGTCCACGTCGAGCTGACCGGCGACGACGTGACCGAGTGCCTGGGTGGCGCGGAGGAGATCCTCGACCACCAACTCGACGACCGCTACGAGACCATGTGCGATCCGAGGCTGAACGCCCGCCAGTCGCTCGATCTCGCCTACCGCATCGCCGAGCTGCTGCGCAGGTGAGCCGCTAAGAGCCGAGCTGGATGGGCGGCGGGGTCACGAACGGCGTCGTCGATGGGGGCGGCGGCGGCGGAGGAGGTGGGGGCGGCGGCACGGTCGTCGTGGCACGGGGCCGGCGGCGCGAGGACGCGACGGGAACCGTCGTCTCAGGCGGGGGTGGAGGTGGAGGTGGCGCCACCGTTGTCACCGCGAGCACCGTGGTGGCCGTCGTCTCGGCGGCCGGCGCAGTGGTCGAACCCGCGGCGACAGTCGTATCGCCGCTCGCCACCGTGTCCTCGGTCTTGACTGTCGGCGGGTCGTCGTCTTCAGTGCCGCTCGCCTTCACCGCGAAACCGACAACGAGACCGAGCGCGACACCACCGGTGACCGAGCTCGCCAACCACTTGCGCGGATAGCTCACCTCATGAAATTACTCGGCGACCTGCTCGCCGAAGGATCAGGTTCGCAACGAGACCCGTCCAACCTGTCTGGTGCGATGCACCCAACCCCATGCCGTTGTCGCCATGGAAGTACTCGTGAAACATCAGATGGTCACGCCATGACGCATCGTTCTGAATGCGTTCGACCGCGCCATAGCACGGGCGTCGGCCGTGCTCGTCGAGAAGAAATGTCGAGATGAGTCGATCGCTGAGCTCGTCAGCCGCCTCTCGCAACGTGACCCGGTGGCCCGACCCGGTCGGCAGCTCGACTTTGAAGTCGTCACCCAGGTAGCGCCGGTAACGACGGAGCGACTCGATGATCAGGTAGTTCACCGGGAACCATACGGGGCCCCTCCAGTTCGAGTTGCCGCCGAACGACGTGGTCGTGGACTCGGCCGGCTGGTAGTCGACGCGTCGCTTCCGTGCCGCCGATCGTCAGGCGGAGCGGATGGTCGAGGTGGCGACGGCTCAAGCTGCGGATGCCGTGGGGCGACAGGAACTCGTCCTCGTCGAGCATGGCGCTGAGGATGCGCGACAGGCGCTCCGGCCCGACGATCGAGAGCAATCGGCGCCCTCGCCGTCCTGACTCCTGCGTGTGGGCGATCACATCGGCGAACTCGGGCTTGTTCCGCTCGAACCAGGTGAACCGAAACGCGAAGTCGGGCAGCAGCAAGCGAGCGTCATCGTCGAACACGATCGCGGCAGTCATCGGGATGAGGCCCACCATCGACCGGCACCGCAACGGCGTCGTCGAGCCGTCCGGGCCGCGGAGGACGTCGTAGTAGAACCCGTCCTCCTCGTCCCATAGGCCCTGCTTGTTCATTGCCGTCGCGATGTAGGTGAAGTGCTCGAAGAACTTCGTCGCGACGTCCTCATACGCGCGGTCGTGCAGCGCTAGCAGCAACGCCATCTCGAGGAGCTCGAGGCAGTAGCGCGCCATCCAGGCCGTGCCGTCGCTCTGCTCGAGGATCTGGTCTCCCGGCAACGCCGCGCCGCGGTCGATCGGACCGATGTTGTCGAGGCCGAGAAACCCGCCCTCGAAGACGTTGTTGGCCTCTTCGTCCTTCTGGTTCACCCACCACGTGAAGTTCAGAAGCAGCTTGTGGAACACACGCTTCAGGAAGCCGAAGTCGCGCCTGCCGTCGATGCGAAACACTTGGATCGCGGCCCACGCGTGGACCGGCGGGTTGACGTCGCCGAACGCCCACTCGTATGCGGGCAGCTGTCCGTTCGGATGCTGGTACCACTCGCGCAGCAGCAGGAGCAGCTGGCGCTTCGCGAAGTCCGCGTCGACGTGCGCGAGGGCCACGCAGTGGAACGCAAGGTCCCATGCCGCGAACCACGGGTACTCCCAGGTGTCCGGCATGGAGATGACGTCGAAGCAGTCGACGTGGCGCCACTCCTTGTTGCGCCCGCGCGTGCGTTCCGGCGGAGGCGGCGCGCCTCGACGGGATCTCCCTCGAGCCAGCGGGCGACGTCGTAGTGGAAGAACTGCTTCGACCACAGCATCCCGGCGAAGGCTTGCCGCAGCACACGAGCCTCGTCCTCGGTCGCCGCCGGCGGCGTGAGCCGGGCGTAGAAGCTGTCGGCCTCGGCCCGCCGTCATCGAGAGGATGTCGTCGAACGAGTCCTCCTCGCGGTCGGCAGCGCGGGCCGAGCTGGAAGCGCACCTCGGCGGTCTCGCCGGGCCCGACCGTGAGTCGATAGCGCGCGGCCGCCTTGGTGCCCGACCGTTCGGGGTTGACGGTGTCCGCGCCGTGCACGACGTAGTCGTTGATGCCGTCCTTCGGGAAACCGTGTTCCCGGCATGCCGAACAGACGTTGTCGCGTTCGTCTCGTTCTCGCAGAAGAGCAGCTCGGGATCGCCCGCGAGCTCGAGCAGGTAGCGGCCCAGCTCGTGGTGCTCCGCGACGATGGCGCGTGCCTCGGTCGTCAGCGTCGGCTTGCGGGCATCGATGCCCCATGACCAGGTGTTGCGGAACCACAGCGTCGGCAGGACCTCGATCGTCGCCGGTCTCGGGCCCGGCGTTGCCGACCGTGACCTTGACGTAGACGTCGTCGGGCGTCGCCTTCGCGAACTCTGCCTCGATCCACCAATAGCGGTCGTCATCGAAGACGCCGGTGTCGATGAGCTCGAACTCGGGATCCTGCTTCGCTGCGGCGCCGGTTCTCCTCGACGAGGCGGCCATAGGGGAACTCGCTCTGGGGGTAGTGGTAGCGCCACCGCATGTACGAATGGGTGGGCGTGGAGTCGACGAACCACCAGTACTCCTTGGCGTCCTCGGAGTGGTTGCCCTCCTCCGCGTTCAGCCCGAAGATGCGCTCCTTGAGAATCGGGTCGCGCCCGTTCCAGAACGCGAGCGAGAGGCACAGCGTCTGGCGGTCGTCGCACCAGCCGGCGAGGCCATCCTCGTTCCACCGGTACGCACGCGACCGCGCGTGGTCGTGGGGAAAGGAGTCCCACGCCGTGCCGTAGGGGCTGTAGTCCTCGCGCACGGTTCCCCAGGCTCGTTCGGCGAGGTACGGGCCCCATCGCTTCCAGGCAACGAGGCCTTGATCGGCCTCCTCGAGCCGGCGGCGCTCCGCCGACGTCGTCAGTCCGAGGTCGAGTGGACGCCATCGGTCGAGCCCCTTCCACTCCAGCGCCTCGCGGGCGATGATGACATGAGGAGGGATCTTCATGCCCATCGAGTTCGGCCGCCAAGTGTGCGGCAGCCTCTCCGAGGCGTCCGCCCGCGAGTGGCTCGTGACCGATGGTCTCGGCGGCTACGCGATGGGCACCGTCGCGGGTCTCCGCACCCGCCGGTACCACGGCCTGCTGATGGTCGCCGGCGAAGCCGCGGGAGGAGACGCGGGCGTGAGCCGGCGCATGCTCGGTCTCGCCGCGCTCGATCCGACTCTGGTCGTCGGCGACCGCCGCATCCGGCTCGCGACCGACGAGTGGGCGGGTGGTGCCGTCGACCCGGCGGGCTACATCGAGCTCGAGTCGTTCACGCTCGACACTCGGGATCCCGAAGTGGCGGTGGGTGATCGGCGACATCACCTTCGAGCGCGAGGTCGCGATGGTGCACGGTCGACCCGCGGTCGCCGTGCGTCACCGGCTGGTGCACGCCCCCGGGCCGGTGCGGGTCGAGCTCACGCCGCTGTGCACATGGCGCGACGGGCACAGCGACCGTCACGCCGGCGCGGACCCGTCGGTTGAGGCGGTGGCCGACGGCTTCGTCTTCGAGCACGCCTACCGCGTGCGCGGCCCCGAGTGGATCGCGGGCGGATCCTGGTACCGCGGCGTGCGCGCCCGGGCCGAGGCCGAGCGCGGGCTCGGCGACACTGAGGATCTCTGGGCCGCGGGCTGCTTCGCGACCACTGCTGCAGCCCGGCGAGTGCGCCGATGTCGTCGCGTGGGCCGGCGAGCTGCGATCGGCCGCCACCGCCGGCCGCGGAGATCGTGACGAGCGCGCAGGCACGAGCAGCGCGCGTCGAAGCCATGGCCCGACCCACCGACGAGGTCGATGCGCTCCTGGCGCGAGCCGCTGACCAGTTCGTGGTGACGACCGCGACCGGCCCGTCGGTCGTCGCGGGCTATCCGTGGTTCGGTGAGTGGTCACGCGACACGATGACCTCCTACGAGGGCCTGTTCCTCTCGCGCCGGGCGGCACGAGGAGGGCCGCGATCTCCTGCTGCGTTCGGCAGCCACGTTGTCGGAGGGCATGCTCGCGAACACCGCCGACGCGGGCGGCCTCGAGTACAACACCGCCGACGGCACGCTCTGGTTCATCCACGCCGTTGGTCGCCACGTCGCCGTGACGGGCGACCTCGATCTCCTCGCCAAGCTCGACGGCGCGCTCGACGCCATCATCGACGCGCACTCGCACGGCACCCGGTTCGGCATCAAGGTGGATCCGAGCGGACGGCCTGCTGCAACAGGGTGCGCCCGGCTGGGCGTTGACGTGGATGGACGCTCGCGTCGACGGGCAGCCGATCACGGCGCGCTCGGGCAAGGCGGTCGACATCAACGCGCTGTGGGTCAACGCGCTCGGGACGGTGAGCGACCTGCACCGCCGACTCGGCCGGCACGCCGGTCGATGGCAGTCGCTCGAGGAGTTCGCACGGTCGTCGTTCCTCACGCGCTTCGCCCGCGCGAGACCATCTCCTCGACGTGGTCGGCACGACCGGCGCCGACGACGGAGCCATTCGGCCGAACCAGCTGCTCGCGCTGTCGCTCCCCCACGGGCCGTTTGCGGCATCGGGCGGTGGGGGATCGCGCCCGCTCGCGATCTGGCCTCGGCCGTGGTCTCGACCTGCCGATCCGACCTGCTCACCTCGCTCGGCCTGCGTTCACTGTCGCCGCACGATCCCGCGTACATCGGCCGCCACCGCGGCGGGCCCGCCGAGCGGGACGCGGCGTACCACCAGGGAACGGTTTGGCCGTGGCTGATCGGGCCGTTCGTCGACGCGGCCTGCGCTACGGGCGAGCCGCCGGTGGACGTGCTCGACGGACTGGTCGCGCATCTCGGTGAGTTCGGACTCGGCTCGGTGTCGGAGACCGCCGACGGCGACGCGCCGCACGGCGCGACGGGATGTCCGTTCCAGGCGTGGTCGGTGGCCGAGCTGTTCCGGGCTCGCCGCGTGCTCTCAGCCTGACGGCTCGCCGCTCAGGCGCGTGAGCGCGGCTCCGACGATGCCGGCTTCGTTCAGCAGCTTGGCGGCCACGACCTCGCAACGAGGCGTGAGGAGGGGGATGAACTTCTCACCCTTCTTGCTCACGCCACCTCCGATGATGACGAGGTCGGGCCACATGAGACGTCTCGAGCTGATCGAGGTACTCGTCGACCCGCTTGGCCCACTGCTTCCAATCGAGCTTCTTGCGCCTCCCGCACGCTGTCGGCGGCGCGGTCCTCGGCGTCCTTGCCCCGTATCTCGATGTGGCCCAGCTCGGTGTTCGGGAGGAGCTTCCCGTCGTGGAAGACGGCGGTGCCGATGCCCGTGCCGAGGGTCGCGACGATCACCACGCCCATCCGTCCGGCGCCCGCGCCGAACTGCATCTCCGCGACGCCCGCGCAATCGGCGTCGTTCGTGATGGTGAACGTGCACCCCGTGGCTTCCTCGAACGCGGCGCGGGCATCGGTGCCGATCCAAGACTTGTCGACGTTGGACGCGGTGTGGACCACGCCGTGCTTCACGACAGCCGGGAAGGTGCACCCCACCGCGGCCTTCGTATCCGAAGTGCTTGACGACCTCCGCGACCGTCTTGGCCACGGCCTCGGGCGTGGCGGGCTTCGGCGTGAGGAGCCGGAAGCGCTCAGTCGTGAGCTCTCCCTTCTCCAAGTCGACGGGAGCTCCCTTGATGCCGGTGCCGCCGATGTCGATGCCGAGCTTCACTCCGGTGGTCTCCATCGCGGCAGCGTAGGTGCTCACGGCCAACCGGCGCCCGGGACCTCCACGCGGACGGACTCGATGCGACCGGGTCGTTGCTCGAGCAGTGTCGCTTCGTCGCCCGTCAGGTCGCCGGTGACGAGGTAGAGCGTGCGCCGGTCGGCGCCGCCCAACATGCAGGCGAAGCACCCCCGCTCGGTCGGCGATGCGATCGGTGATCTCGCCGCCTTCGACGACCCGCACACATTGGTGATGCGTGGGATCGGCGACCCAGATGCCGCCCGCTTCGTCGAGGCAGATGCCGTCGGGCGTGACGCGATCGAGGTCGGCCCATACCCGACGG
Organism: uncultured Acidimicrobiales bacterium; assembly: GCA_963759645.1. Classification (GTDB taxonomy): domain Bacteria; phylum Actinomycetota; class Acidimicrobiia; order Acidimicrobiales; family DATKAS01; genus DATKAS01. The sequence continues at coordinate 324,494 of CAVXAI010000013.1, forward strand.
TTCGACAACGTGCCGTCCGCGGCGACGTCGAACGCGGTGAGGCGACGGCCGAAGGTCTCACCCACGATGAGCGTGGATCCGTCGGGCGTGATCACGGTGCCGTTCGGGAACATCAGGTCGTCCGCCGCTGCCGACACCGCGCCGTCAGGGGTGACCAGCGCGAGCGCCGCAGGCTTCGGTGCTTCGCCGTGGGCGAAGTCGTACCCGAAGTTGCCGACGTAGGCGCGCCCCGCGCCGTCGACGACCATGTCGTTGCAGTCGAAGGTCGCGACACCACTCAGGTCGGCGTGCTCGACGAGGCCGCCAGGGTCGAGCCGCATGAGACGGCGGTCCTGCATCGACACGACGAGCAGCCGGCCATCGGGCAGCCACCCCAACCCTGAGGGACGCTTCGGCACTTCGACGATCGTCTCGGCGTTGCCGTTCTCGTCCATCGCCAGCACTCGATGCGTGTGGAAGTCGGAGAACCAGAGGCGGTCGTCGTGCCAGCGCGGGCCTTCGCCGAACGAGAGGCCGTCGAGGACGATCTGGGGAGTGGTGGAACTCGAGGTCATCCGGTGAACAGTACGGCGGCGCGTGCCTCGGGCGAGATGGCGCCTCGTGTCCGCAGCGCGACGAGACCGGCGAGGCCCGCGGACCCGGTGGGGTCCACGTCGATCCCCGTCGTGGACCGCGCGAGCTCGTTCGCCTGCAACGAGGTCATCCTCCCCGACCGCAACCGCGGTGCCACCGGTGCGCAACAGCGCATCGACGACCGAGGCCCAGTCGTAGGCCTCGTCATCGAGGATGCCGGTCGCGACGCTCGTGCCCGGTGGCTCCCACGGCCACATGAAGTCGCGGCGATGCGCCCGACGCGTGCGGGGCGCCTCTTCTGCGGTCCGCGTGCTCGCTGCCACGCGCGGACAAGCGGCGCGTTCACCTCCGGCTGCACGACGTGCACTGCCGGCTCACGAGGGAGGCGTCCGAGCGCCACCGCCTCGCGGAGGCCCTGCGCGACGGCCGACGCGAGCGCGCCGCCGCCCACCTGCACCACGAGGGCGTCGAGCGAGACCTCGGCGTCGGCGAGCTCGTAGGCGAGGGTGCGACCGCCGTCGATGGTGAGGCCGTTGTCGGGACCCTGGCACGAGAACGGGATCGACACCCGCGGCGACGGCCTCGCGAAAGCGATGGACGCACGGATCGCCCGGCGGGTCAGCGGGTTCCCGCGGGCAGACGTGGAGCTCGGCGCCGAGATCACGCAGCCGCGTCGAGCACGCTCTCGTCTGCCCACGTCGGGACGAAGACCGACAGCGGCCGGCCCGCGGCACGCGCGATCACCGCCGCGGCGAGGGCGGCGTTGCCACAGCTCGCGATCGCCAAGGGACGTGACTTTTCGATGCCGACGACGTCCAGCCAGATCGCGAGGCCCATGAGGTGGCGACCCTTGTGCGAACCCGCGACGTTGCCCGTCTCGTCCTTCACCCACGCGCCGAGCGAGTCGACCCAGCGCAAACGGCGTCACGGTGAAGCCGCGGCCGTCGACCGCCGCTACTGCGTTGTCGAGCTTGGTGACGACGTCGACGAAGTGGGCGTCGTCCTCGGCCCGGTCATACGCGGCCAGGAGCCGCCGGTAGCGCAAGAACGGGTTGGGGTCTCGCTCGGCCGGCCACTGCGCGCCGACGGGTCGAGACGGCGGACGAGGACGTGATCGACGTCGTCGGTGCCGGCGCGAGGACAGCGAAACGGCGTGGCCGATCGCGGGGGTGCGGGCCACCCACAGCCCGCACGCGATCACCATGCCGATCACCAAGAGGCGAGCACACCGGTCCGCTGGTTGAAGTCTTCGATGAGTGCGTCCCACTCTCGGGACGAGCGCCTCGAGCGCGGTCCAGAACCCGGGCTGGCGCCGCGCCTCGAAGTCATCCAAGGACACGCCCTGCTGCTCGACCCAGGTGAAGTACCCGAGGTTGAAGATGCGATCGCGGTCGAGAGCCGAGCACTCGAGCAAGTGATCGTCGGAGACGGCGAGAAGGTGCTCGGCGAACACGGCGGCGGCGGCGCGGTCGTCGAAGCCGTCGGGCCAGTTTCGAGCGATCGTCTTCTCGCGTTCAGAGCCGTAGAGCGCGGCACCATCGGTCGCGACGGTCACGACGAGGTCGTCGGCCCCGAGCCTGAAGCGCTTCGCGACCTTGATCGACGCGACGAGGTTGCAGATCGAGGAGAGCCCGAGATGAGGCAGGCCCCGCACCACCCCATCGGGGACCCCGCGCCGGAGAAGCTCGGCTCGGCCCACGGGTGTGTTGAACAGCACACCGAGTGCGTCGGTGCTGCGATCGGAGACCGCGGTGACCACGTCGGTCCCCATGACGTTGTGGATGTACGGGATGTGCTTGTCGCCGATGCCCTGGATGTTGTGCTCGCCGAACCCATTGCAGAGCATCGTCGGGCACTCGAGCGCCTCGACCGCAACGGTGAGCGAGCCGTGGCGCTGCTTGAGCGTGTCGCCCGCGGCGAGCGTGCCTGCCGAGCCCGACGCCGACACGAACGCCCGGAGCCGCAGCTCGGGACGGTCTTGGCGAACGTCGCCGATGATTGCTTCCAGCGCCGCGGCGGTCGCCGTGCGATGGCCGAGGTGGTTCCCGAACTCGCAGAACTGGTTGAGAACGACGTTCGCCGGGTCTCGTACGAGCTCGTTGCAGGTGTCGTAGATCTCCTTCACGTTGCTCTCGGAGCCCGGCGTGCGCACGATGTCCGTCGGATCGGTGACCCATGCCTCCAACCACTCGAAGCGCTCGCGGCTCATGTTCTCGGGGAGGACGGCGACGCCGCGGCAGCCCATGAGCCGCGAGATGGCCACTCCCCCGCGCGCGTAGTTGCCGGTCGACGGCCAGATCGCCCGGTGCGATGTGGGATCGAACTGGCCGGTGACGATCCGCGGGGCGAGGCACGCGTAGGCGGCCTGCACCTTGTGGGCCCCGATCATCGGGAACCGATCTCCGAGCGCGAGCACGATCGTCGCGTCGACCCCTGTGAGGGACCGCGGAACGATGAGGTGCCCGGGGACGACATCGCGCGTCGTTCGGTCGGCGCCGTTGAACCAATGGACGCGGAAGAGGTTGGTCGCATCGGCGTCATCCGGCCCGACCGTCGGCGAGCCGGGACGCGACGCCGGCAGGCGCGATCGAGGGATCGGCGAGCTGTGCGAACGTCGGCAGCGCGATGCCGGCGGTGCGGAAGCGCTCAACGGCACGGTCGCGCGCCCCGGTGTCGACGACGTCGGTCTCGAGACCGAAACCGGGACCGGTCATAGCGTGGCGGCGGCGCTCTCGTCCACGAGCAAGGTTGCGTCGGGCCGCACACGACTCGCCGGGATGCTCGGATCGTGCGCGACGAGCTTCTGCACCATCTCTGCCTTGCCTGCCCCGCGGCGAGGAACATCACGTCCCGTGCTCGGTTCACCGTGGGCACGGTCAAGGTCATCCGCACGCGCCCGCGGTACGGCTGGGTGAGTGCGACGTCGGCGTCGTGGACATCGATGACCGGATCGCCCGGCGGCCACGACGCGGTGTGGCCGTCGTCGCCGAGACCCAGGTGCACCACGTCGAGCACACCGTCGCCGGTGACGGCCCAGAGCGTCCGCGGCATAGCGGCGCGCGGCGTCCGCGAGATCGGGGGCGGTGACGTCCATCAGGTGCGCCAGCGACGGGAACGCGATCCAGAAGGTTCGCACTGAGATCGCCGAGGTTGCGGTCGGGGTCGCCGTCGGGGGCAACCCGCTCGTCGACCTGGAAGACGTGCACCTGTTCCCACGGCAGCGGGAGCTGTGACAGCGCGGCGAACATCGCCGCCGGCGTCGATCCGCCGCTCACCGCGAGCGTGAATCGGCCCCGGGCAGCGACCGCCGGCTTCATTCGGGCTGCGATCCACTCGGCCGCCCGCTCGGCCAGCTCCTCGTGACCGTGCACCTCGACCGCCATCACGACTCCTCTGCTTCCGTGTGGAGCGCGACCACTGGGTCACAGACGTCGTTCCACCGGAGGAACACGCGGGTCTCCCTCTCGTAACCGAGCACCGACAGGGTGGCGGGCGACAGGGCGAAGAGGCGGCCTCCGGTGGGCTCGATGCCGAGCCACCGAGCGCCGAGCACGCGCAACACGTGACCGTGGGCGAAGAGTGCGACGTCTCCATCAGCGGCCACCGCGCGGTCGATGACACGGTCGACTCGGGCAGCCGACCTCACTCGCCGTCTCGCCTCCGGGCACGCCGTCGTCCCACAACGTCCACCCGGGGCGATCGACGCGGATGTCTACGGTGCGACGACCCTCGTACTCGCCGTAGTCCCACTCCAGAAGGTCGTCATCACGTTCGGCGACTCCCGCGAGACCAGCGAGGCGACACGTGTCGAACGCGCGCCCAAGGGGGCTCGTGAGCACCAGGGCAAAGTCACGACCGGCGAGACGACGACCGGCTAGCTCGGCCTGCGCGCGGCCATCGTCGGTGAGCGGGATGTCGGTGCGGCCCGTGTGGCGGCCGAGCTTCGCCCATTCCGTCTCGCCGTGGCGGACGAGCACGATCTCCTTCGCAGACACGCCCGGAGCCTGCCACGCGTGGTGAGGGTGCGCGACAGAGCTGCCGGTCCTGGGCGAGACTGCGGCATGGTCGGGCCCCCGGCGTCGGAGCGGCGGATCGTCGCGGCCGTCGTCGCGGTGGTCGCGATGCTCGTCGTGGCCGTTCCGGTGCGGCGCGGCCCCGCGGCAGGCGCCGCCCCCGGGGCCGCTCATCGTGAATCCGGGCTCGGGCGCTGCCGGGCAGCTCATTCACGGCCTCGCAATCGATCTCGCCTTTGGCGGCGCGAGCTGCTGTGCCCCGACTGGTTCTTCCTGTTCGACGGCACGTTGTCGTCGAGTCACGACGGCAATTTCACCGCGCCTGTCCGTACCGGCTCGATCACGGTCCCGTTGAATGCCGCTGCTGGTGCGCACATGGTCACGTCGTTCTGCACTGACGTGAACAAGAAGACGAGCCTGGTCGGGTCGGCGACCTTCGTCGTGATCATCGGGACGACCACCACGACTACGACGATCGCGACCACGACGACAACGACCACAATCGCAACGACCACGACCGCAACGACCACGACGGCGCCAACCACCACCGCGCCCACGACCACTGCCCCGGCGACGACGCGTCCCCGCCACGACGACGCGCCCGCCGACCACGACCGGAGCGACCACCACGGCTGCCACGACAACCGTCGCCCCGACCACGACCGTTGCTTCCACGACGACGACCGCGAGCACGACGACGACAACCACGACTCCCGACGTCCGGGCGCTCGACGTCGAGGAGCCGACCGTCCCACCCGGCGGCGATGCGACCGCGACCGGGCAAGGGTGCGATCCAGGAGCGTCGGTGACGCTCGAGATCGCCGGGGAGGAGGTCGGGAGCACGACGGCGGAGGACGACGGCACGTTCGAGACCGAGATCGAGGTGCCCAATGTCGAGCCCGGTCGCGTCGAGGTGCTCGCGCGTTGCGGGCCGGTGCTCACCACCGAGCTCGACGTCGTCCTGGCGTCCGAAGTCAGCAGCGGCACCTCGACCGTGCTCGTGCTGATGTTCTTCCTGATCGTGCTGGCGGCGCTGCTCTGGTACGGCCGTCAGACCCGGCAGGCCGAAGGGCGCTGAGGGCTCCGACGCGGAAGACGTACCATTTCGGTCGTGACGAGGACGACCGTGCCGATCCCGACCAGAGTTCTGGTGACCGGCATGCGTCACGACGACGGGGAGATCGTCGCCGCCGAGCTTTACGCGGTGGCCGAGGCGTGCGGGCAGTCATCGGAGCAAGTGCGCTCCTGCTTGCGTCGCCTCGTGAAGGAAGGGTCTGTACGTCCAGCACGGCAAGGGACGGTCGGCGCGGTTCGTGGCCACCGAAGCGGGCGTCGCGCAGCTCGAGGCGGGCTGGACGCGCACTCGCACCGCGTACCAGCAAGATGCGGCGGGGCGGGGCTGGGATCGCTTGTGGCACATCGCCGCGTTCGCCGTGCCGGAGAACCGCCGCACCGCTCGCGACCACCTGCGTGACCGGTTGCTCGGCCACGGCGGCGCGGCGTTGCAGGGCGGCATGTACGTGTCACCGCATCCGTGGGAGGACGTCGTGCGCCACGAGGCCAAGCGGCTCGACGTCGACGAATACCTCACGCTCGCGACGACCGACGACCTCGAGGTCGGCGGCGTGCGCGACCCCCGTCAGCTCGCACAGGCGCTTTGGCCCATCGGCGACGTGGCCCGCGCCTACGAGCAGTTCATCGAGCAGCACCATCACGTACCCGAGCAGCTCGAGGACATGCGCCGCCGCAAGGAGCGCTTCAGCGACGACCACTTCCTGCCGTTCGCGTTCGCGATGGCAGTGGCAATGTCGGAGTGCACGCGCACCGATCCCCTGCTGCCACCCGAGCTCCTGCCGCGGCCGTGGCCGGGGCGGGCAGCACGCGAGCTCGTGTTGCGCAGTCGCCGGCTGGCGCTGTTGGTGCGCGAGGAGCACGACCGCCCCGCGCTGTTCCACCTCTACGACCAGATGGTCGAAGGCCTCAGCTGAGCGACTTCCCGATCAGGTGACGCCCGCGAGGTGGGCGGCGTCGTTGTAGCGGACGAGGCGCCACCGCGGCACCGGGCGGGTTTCGGTCGGCGGCACGATCGACGAACTCGGTGAGCGAGGTGTTCTCGGTCTGCAGCGCGAACCCCCCCGCCATGGGGAGGCTCAACAACGAGCGGAGGGCGACATCGACGACGCCGCCGTGGCAGGCGATGACGACGGTCTTGCTGTCGTGCTCGGCCGCGATCCGACGCAACGTCGTGCCGACGCGGTCGTGGAACACCGTCAGGCTCTCGCCACCGGGCGAGATCTCGAGATGGGGGTCCGACTCCATGTCGCGTAAGCCGTACGTCGCGAGGAAGTCGTCGTAGGTGAGGCCGTCGGCCTCACCGGGGTGCAGCTCGCACAGGCCCTCGTCCTCGAGCACGGGCAGATCACCCAGCGCCGGCGAGATGATCTGCGCGGTCTCGCGGGCTCGGGGCAACGTGCTTGCGATCAGGGCGTCAACCGCGTCGAGCTCCCCGGTGGCGGCCAACCGGTCGCGCAGGGCAGCGGCCTGCCGGCGGCCGAGATCGGACAGGCCGTTGCAGGTCGCGAGGCCGCCGACGAGGCCGTCCACATAGACCTGCGACTCGCCGTGACGGATGAGGACGAGGCGGGTCACACGCTCACGCGAGGTTCTCGACGAACCGCTCGAGCTGGCGCAGGTTGCGGCACTCGAAGACGCCGTCGGTGTGGACGCCGTACTCGCCGATGATCGAGTCGCCCGTGTCCCAGTACGAGCGGGGCTCGGGGTTCAGCCAGTACACGTGGCGGGCCCGGTGGCGCATCTCCTTCAGCACCCACGACTGCGCGGCGTGGTAGTTGTTGCGCGCGTCGCCGAGGAGGATCACCGTCGTCTTCGGCCCGACCTCTTTGCCCCACCGCTCCCAGAACACCTCGAGGGCGTGGCCGTAGTCGCTGTGGCCGTCGACCCACACGACGTCGGCTTCGGTGTTGACACGGTGCACCGCGTCGGTGATGTCCTCGACGCCCTCGAAGAAGCGGGTCACTTCGTCGATGCCGTCGATGAACACGAACGCGCGCACCTTCGAGAACTGGTTGCTGATCGCGTAGACGAGGTGGAGCGTGAACCGAGCGAAGGCGGCGACCGACCCGGAGATGTCGGCGACGACCATGATCTCGGGCTTGGCCGGGCGCGGATAGCGGAACTTCGGCTCGGCCGGCACCCCCCCATAGGAGAGCGAGTGCCGCACGGTGTTGCGGAAGTCGAGCGGACCCTTGCGACCGTGGCGGCGTTTGCGAGCCAGCCGCACGGCGAGCTTGCGAGTCAGCGGATACAGCGCCCGCCGGAGCGCGGCCATCTCGTCGCGCGAGGCGTGCATGAAGTCGACGTCCTCGGGCAGCGGCTTGCGCAGGGTCTTGGCCATCGCCTCGACGCCGCGGTCGGCCACCAGGCGACGACGGATCTCGGCCTCGATCTCCTGCTTCAGCTGATTGATGCGCGTCTCGAACTCGTCGCGCTCGAGCCGCTCCTCGAGCGCCGTCATCTCGCCGCCCACCTCTTGACGAGCGGACTCCATGAGCTTCTCGAGCATGCCGTCGAGGTCGAGGTTCCGCAGGGTGCGGTAGAGGTAGTACGTGCCGCCGACGGGACGGCCGGGCTCCATCCCCGCGTACCGGCTGACGGCCTGGCGGGCGAGCGCCCGCATCATCGCCTCGTCGGCGTTCAGCAGCGCCCGGTACAGCATCTCCGCGAGCTGCTCGGGCGTGAGCTGGTCCATCGCGCCGCCCGGACCGCCCGCCTGCTGCTTGCCCGGCTGCATCTCGCCCCACTGGTCGCCGTCGGCGTCGGGATCGACTGCGAACTCGGGACCTCGCAGCGAGAAGTACACCTCGAAGACCGTCTCGAACGCCCGCCAGTGGGCGTTGTTCTTCACGAGGGTCGCCCCGAGCGCGTACTTGAACGCGTCCCGGTCCTCGATCGGGATGTGCTTGACGGCCTCCATCGCGTCGAGGTTCTCGGTGAGCGACACCGGGAGCCCCGCCGCTCGCAGCTCCTGGATGAAGCCGCCTAGGAGGTCGAGCATCGGACGGTTCTCAGAACTCGCCGCGGAGGATCGGCATCGACGTCATGCGGCTGGTGTTCCAGTCGTACATCGACCAGCCCACCGCGCCCTGCTCACGGGCGGCGATCACCATGCCGCGGATCTCGTCGTCGGTGGCCGTGTCGGCGATGCCGCCGATCGGATGGACGATTGCCGTCGGTTGGTTGATGTGCTGGCGGATCAAGGTGATGTTGTCGAGCGTGTAGCGGTAGCCGTCGTGGTAGCCGGACGCCTGCGTACGACCGGTCCAGTAGCCCATCGGCATCCAGACGTTGTAGTAGGGCGCGAGCTCGGCCCACGGGAAGCCGACCCAGAAGTTCGGGTTGATGATGTCCATCACGACCGGAGGCACGACGATCGCGCTCAACACCGCTGTGCCGGTCGACTGCCGCAGGCGGCGGGACAGGTCGACAAGGCGCGCGGCTGCGCTCGGCGACGTCGGGTACGACGCGCGACTCGATGTCGACGCCGATGCCGTCGAACTTGTGACCGTTGAACTCGAAGTTGAACATCGCCAGGAGGTGGCGAAGGTCGGTGTCGACGTTCGTGAGATGCGGCAGGTACCACGCGACGACGTTGATGCCGTACGAGTGGGCGGTCTGCAGCCAGGTGCCGACGATGTTCGGGTCGGTGAGGTCGCCGGGCGACTTCTCGTCGTCGCGGGCCGCCTGGAGGTAGAGCGTCTTGACGCCCTGCGTCGCCATGTCGGCGAGCACGGCAGGACTGAGCGGCGCGGTGCGACCGTTGGTCTGGTACACGTCGAGGTAGTCGAAGGCGTCGACCCACGCGCCCAGGCCTTGGTAGGGCAGGTAGTCGGGATGCCAGGTGCCGTTGGCGTCGGGCCGGATGCCCGGGGGCGGCAAGCACGCGCTGACGAAGCACGCGACCGCGAGCACACATCCGAGCAGAGCGAGGCGCATCCTCGCGCCGCTCGTCTTCAGGCGCATCAGGACTTCCCTGCCTCGACGGACAGCTCCTTTGCCGCCTTGGCGATGTCGGTCTGGTACTTGAGCAAGATGTGCAACGTCTCCTTCGCTTGCTGCGCGTCGATCGAGTCGATGCCGAGCAGCACGAGGGTGCGGGCCCAGTCGAGCGTCTCGGACACCGACGGCGCCTTCTTCAGCTCGAGCTGGCGAATCGACCGCACGATGCGGGCGACCTGATCGGCCAGGTTCTCGGTGATGTCGGGCACCTTCGTGAGGACGATCTCCTTCTCGCGATCGAGATCGGGATAGTCGACGTGCAGGTAGAGGCAACGGCGCTTCAGCGCCTCGGACAGCTCACGCGTGTTGTTCGACGTGAGGAACACGAGCGGGATCTGGGTGGCCTCGACAGTGCCGAGCTCGGGGATCGAGACCTGGTAGTCGGAGAGGATCTCGAGCAGCAGCGCCTCGGTCTCGATCTCGACGCGGTCGACCTCGTCGACGAGCAGCACGACCGGCTCGTTGGCGCGGATCGCCTCGAGCAACGGACGCGTCAGCAGGAACTCCTCGCTGAAGATGTCGTCGTGCACGTCCGACCAACCCTCGGCGTTGCGGTCGGCCTGGATGCGCAGCAGCTGCTTCTTGTAGTTCCACTCGTAGAGCGCCTTGCTCTCGTCGAGGCCCTCGTAGCACTGCAGGCGGATCAGCCTGGCGCCGGTGAACTCGGCGACGGACTTCGCCAGCTGGGTCTTGCCGGTGCCGGCCGGCCCTTCGATGAGGACGGGCTTCTGCAGGCGGTCGGCCAGGAACACCACTCCGGCGATGCCGTCGTCGGCCAGGTAGTGCACGTCGCGAAGGCCTTGACGGACGTCGGCGACGGAGTCGAACCGGTACGAGGTCCCGGGCTGCGCGCCGGGTGTTCCTGAGGACATTTGCGCAATCGTACCGGGCCGCTTGACCGCAGGGTCAATCACCATGGCAGTTACCTGCGACGTTGTGTCGCCTGATTACCTGGATCCCGATGAGCGACCCCGGCCTCTCACGAGCCCGTATAGCCGTGGCCGCGGTGTTCTTCGCCAACGGCGCGCTGTTCGCGAACCTCGTCCCGCGCTACCCGGAGATCCGCGCCGACCTCGGGTTGAGCAACGCCGCGCTCGGCACCGCCATCGCCGCGTTCCCGCTCGGCGCGCTCGTCGCAGGATTGCTGGCCGCGCCGCTCATCGGGCGCTTCGGCTCCGCGAGGGTTGCCACTGCGACCGTCGTCGCCCTGGCTACCGCGCTCGCCTCCGTCTCTCTGGCCGCCACCTGGGCCGCTCTCGCGGCCATCATGTTCGTCGCCGGAGCGCTCGACGCTGTCACAGACGTCGCGATGAACGCGCACGGCCTCCGCGTCCAGCGCCGCTATGGCCGGTCCATCGTCAACTCGTTCCACGGCGTCTGGAGCATCGGCGCGGTGACCGGCGGTCTCATGGGTGCCGCGATGCTGGCCCTCGACGTGTCGTTGGGCGCTGCGCTCCTTACGGCATCGGTGCTGTTCGCCGTGGTCGCGTTGGTCAGCTACCGGTTCATGCTGCCCGGCCGCGACGGCGTCGATCGCGGGACTCCGGCTCATCTCTCGATGCGACAGGTCACCTCGACGACGCTTTGGGCGCTCGCCGCCCTCGGCGTCCTCGCCGCGTGTGGTGCCGTCGTCGAAGACGCCGCCGCGTCCTGGGGCGCGCTCTACTTGCAGGACGATCTGGGGACGGCCGCGGCCGCGGCGGGCCTCGCGTTCGTGTCGTTCCAGTCCGCGATGACCCTTGGCCGGCTCACGGGCGATCGCGTCGTCGACCGCTTCGGCCAGCGCACGGTCGTGCGCAGCGGCGCCGTCCTCGCCGCAGTCGCCATGGCTCTCGCGTTGTTGGTCCACACGCCGTCGGCGACGTTGATCGGGTTTGCACTCGCCGGCCTCGGCGTCGCCACCCTCGTGCCCGCCGCGATGCACACGGGCGACGAGCTCCCCGGGCTGCCGCCGGGGGTCGGGCTCACCGTGGTGAGTGTGCTGCTGCGAGTCGGCTTCCTCGCCTCTCCGCCGATCGTCGGCTTCACAGCCGACGCGATCAGCCTCCGGGCCGGCCTGCTCGGCGTGGTGCTGGCCAGCACGATCGTCGTGTTCTTCAGCCGGGTGCTGCTCCAGCACAACCCGGAGCATGCATCGGGCGCGGCTAGCCCCGGATCTGTCCGTCTCCCTCGATGACCCACTTGAGGGTGGTGAGCTCGCGCAAGCCCATGGGACCCCGTGCGTGCAGCTTCTGTGTGGAGATCCCGATCTCGGCGCCGAACCCGAGCTCTTCACCATCGACGAAGCGGGTAGACGCGTTCACGAGGACCGCGGCGGCATCGACCTCACGCGTGAAACGCGACGCGGCGTCGACCGAACCGGTGAGGATCGCCTCCGAGTGGCCGGAGCCGAAGCGCGCGATGTGGTCGATGGCCTCGTCGACGGAGTCGACCACCTTCACCGCCAGCTTCAGCGCGAGGAACTCGGTCGCGAAGTCATCGTCGGTCGCCGGTGCGACGCGATCGGCACCGAGGATCTCGCGAGTGGCCTCGTCGCCGACGAGCTCGACGCTGTCCAGACCCCGCGCGACCCGCTTCAGGAACGGTCCCGCGATCGCTCGGTGCACGAGCAACGTCTCCATCGCATTGCACACCGACGGGCGTTGCAGCTTCGCGTTCAGGACAATCTCAGATGCCTTCGGCAGGTTCGCGGTCGCGTCCACGTAGATGTGGCAGTTTCCGTCGCCGTCGATGACGTAGGGCACCGTGGCGTTCTCGAGGACGCTGGCGATGAGCGACGACCCCCCGCGAGGGATGAGGCAGTCGATGACGCCGCGCAGGCGCATGAACTCGACGGCCGCGTCGTGGCTGGTGTCCTCGACGAGCGTCAGGCTGTCGGATGGCAAGCCGGCCTTCACGAAGCCTTCCCGAAGGGCTGCCGCGATGGCGATGTTGGAGGAGATCGCGCCCGACGAACCTCGCAGGAACGCCGCGTTGCCCGACTTCACACACAGGCCAGCGGCGTCGCTGGTCACATTGGGGCGATTCTCGTAGACGATCGCGACGACGCCGAGGGGAACGCGCACGCGTCGCACGCGCAACCCGTTCGGCCGCACCCACCCGTCGGCGACTTCGCCGATCGGGTCGGGCAACGTCGCAACGTTGCGGAGGCCGTCGGCCATGCCCTCGATGCGCGCGGGGCTCAGGCGGAGGCGATCGACGACTGTCGCAGTCGCGCCGGCCACCTCGGCACGGTCGATGTCGAGGGAGTTTGCCGCCAGCACTTCGTCGGAGCGTTCGACGAGCAGGTCGGCCGCGGCCAAGAGCGCCGCGTTCTTCGTTGCGGTCGACGCGCCCGCGAGGACACGGGACGCCGACTTTGCCCGCAGCCCGAGCTCGTGCATCGGTGGCATCGGCCCTCAGGCTACGGCGCAATAGGGTCGCTGCCGTGATCCGACACGGCGGCAGCCCGATGTCGACGGCGGTAGCGGTATGCGTCCTCACGAGCGCGATGACCTTCGTCTCGTGCAGCGACGACAGCGACGGAGCGAGCGCGACGAGCTCCGGCGCAGTCGCAGCATCCGCACCGGACGGCGCCGCCTCCACCGCGGCACCGGTCGATCCGGTGACGGTGAACGCGATCGATCCGTGCGCGCTGCTCACCACTGACGAGGTCGGCGCCGCGCTGCAGGCTCCGGTCCTCGCACCCGCGGCCGGCCCCCAGGGAAGCCTCCCGAACCCGCTCGGACAACGCACGTGCACCTGGTCGACGCAAGAGTCGCCTCCCCGCTCGCTGTCGATCTCCGTCGTGACGACCGAGTCCGCACAGGCAGGTGGCGCGCTCGGCGGCTCGTACTCGGCCGAGCGCCTGTTCGAGGACACCAAGCAGCTCGTCGACGGCCTAGATCCCGTGCCCGACGTCGGCGACGACGCCTACTTCGGTTCGGTGGCAGGCCTGCAGATGTCGGTGCTCGCAGGCGATGTGTACGTCTCGGTCGGCGTCCCGTTCGGGACGACCGAGGCCGACGCCGCTGCCGTGCGAACGCTCACCCCCGTGGTCGTGAGCCGGCTTCCGTGAGGCGGGGACGGCCGCCGTCGGCTCAGGCCTCGTCGATCAGCCCCACGTCGCCGTCGGCGCGGCGATACACGACCGCAGCCTTGCCCGTCGTGGCGTTCGAGAAGAAGAAGAACGAGTGGCCGAGCAGGTCCATCTGCAGCGCTGCCTCGTCGGGCGGCATCGGCTTCATCGCGAACCGCTTCACCTTCACGATGCGGGGATCACCACCCTCGGTCGCCACCTCCGCGACCGCGGCGCCCTTGCCGTTCGCGGACACCCGGCTGCCATGGTTGCGCCGGACGAGCTTGGTCTTCAGCCGTGTGAGCTGGTGCTCGAGCTTCGCGACCGCGAGGTCGACCGCCGCAAACTGGTCGGGTGCCGCGACCTTCGCCCGCACGTGGTGGCCGTGCCCTTCGAGGGTCACTTCGCACACCTCCCGGGCGGCGATGCGCCGGTTGCGCTCCTCGCTGAAGTGCACTTCGGCGCGCTCCATGCCGTCGAGGAATCGATCGAGGCGTCCGATCTTGTCGGCGACCGCCGACCGCAAGGCGGGAGACACGTCGGCGTGGCGACTGCTCACGGTGATGTCCACGGGCCGCTCCTCGCAGTGCCGGGAGGACCGAGTGTACGCGGCGTCTGGGCGGCGGCGACCCCGTGGATCTCGCGCGCTCCCGCTCGCCGCAACGCCAGGGCTCCGGCCGTCATCGAGGCGCCCGATGTGACCACGTCGTCGACCAGCAGCACCACGAGGTCCGCCGCGGCGCGCAACCCCGTCAGGTCGGGGCCGAGCAGCCGGTCGCTGAGACCGCGCCCGGTCTGGGCCGGCCCCGCGTGCCGCACGAGGAGGCGCCGGCACCGCAGCCTGAGCCGAGCAGCCACCTGACGAGCCAGCAGCTCGGCTTGGTCGTAGCCGCGGTGCCCTGCGCGCCGTGAGGTCGTGGGCAGCCAGGTGACCACCTGTAGAGGGGCGGTCTCGACGGGTATGGCCTCGATGCGAGCCGCCATCGCGGCCGCCAACGCGTCGACGCCGCCGCGGGCGTTGCGGTACTTCAGCCCGGCGATGAGCTTTCGCCCTGCACCCTCGTACGCGATGACCGCGCTGAGGCTGTCGAGGCCCGGTGGGATCGGGATCGGGTCGGCGGCGGCAGTGCAGCTGGGCGGCGCAGGCCGCACAGACGCCCGCCTCAACGCAGCGGCAGACCGGACACCGGGCGACGAGCAGCACACCGCCCGTTTAGCTGGACGATGTGACAGCCGGATCCTCGGTGCTGATGCCGCACACCTCGGTCAGGTACGCCTCGACGCGGGTGCTGGCGTCAGTGATCTCACTACTGCTGAACGCCTCGAGCTGCGCGATCGCCTCGGGATCCTGCGCGAGCGCCGTGAAGTCGTAGTTCGCGGCCTCGAACACCTCGATGAGGCCCGCGAGCGCATCCGCGATCACGCCGACATCCTCTTTGATCTCGTCGGGGGCGCTGTTCTCGAGGTCAGCAAGCGCCTGCTGCGAGGCGTTGAACTGATCCTCCAGGTCCGCGGGATCGTTCGACTGGAACGCCTCGTCGCCGAAGACCTCGTCGAAGCCCTGGGCCTGACTGCAGAACTCCCCTCCGCCCTCGCCAGAGAAGTCGGGCGCCCCGGTCGACGCCGCGGACTCGTCGCCTCCGGCGGAAGAGTCAGGCGCGGCCGCCGCTTCCGTGCTGTCGGAGCCCTCATCGGGGGCGGAGGAATCGCTGTCGTCGCCACCGCACGCGGCGAGCGAGACGGTGAAGGCAGCGGCGAACAGGAGAGCAAGCGGCTTACGAAGCATGCAGGAACGCTAGTGGGCGGTCCCCTACGCCCCGGTGCATCCCCTGTGTCAATCCGATTGCGACTCGAAGGTGCTCGGGATCGGGTTGCGGCCGGCCACGATGTCGTCCGCCCGCTCCGTGACCGCGTTGAAGAACTCGGGATGTGTGGTGATCCAGAACCGATCCTCCACAATCGCGTCGCGCACATGCTCGGCCACGTCAGCAGGATCCATTGCAGTTTCGAGAAATCGCTTGAGGATGTCGTTGCGCTCACGTGCGTCGCCGACGGCTTTGGTCGCGTTGCGTAAGGCGGCGGGTCGGTTGCGCTGGCTGTCGAAGATGTTCGTGCGTACGAATCCGGGGCACAGCACAGACACACCGACTGACGAACCCGCCGCTTGCAGCTCCTTCGAGAGGGTCTCGCTGATCGCGACGACGGCGAACTTCGTCGCGTTGTACGGCCCCATGCCCGCGGACGCGAAGAGCCCGGCCATCGACGCAGTGTTCACGACGTGCCCGCCATCGGGGTTGGCGAGCAGACGAGGCAGGAACGAGTGGAGGCCATGGATGACCCCCCACAGGTTCACGTCGAGCACCCACTTCCAATCGGCCAATGTGAGGTCGGCTATCTGCCCGCCGCCGCCAACGCCCGCGTTGTTGCAGAGCACATGCACGGTGCCGAACCGATCACACACCTGATCGGCGAGCGCTGCCACCGACGAGGCGTCACCCACGTCGGTGCGCACGCCTACGACGCCGAGCTCGGCCGCCGTCGCGTCGAGCGCGGCGCCCTCGACGTCGGCGATGACCACCTGCATGCCGTCCGCCGCGAACCTCGCGGCCAACGCTCGTCCGATGCCACTCGCGCCGCCGGTGACGACGGCAACCTTGCCCTCGAGCTCGCGCACCTCAGTAGCGGTACTGCTCGGCCTTGTACGGGCCGCCCGGCGCGACGCCGAGGTAGTCGGCCTGCTCGTCGTCGAGCTTGGTGAGCTTCACGCCGAGGGCGTCGAGATGGAGGCGGGCCACCTTCTCGTCGAGCTGCTTGGGCAGCACGTAGACGCCGACGGGGTACTTGCCCGGGTTCGCGAACAGCTCGATCTGGGCGAGCACCTGGTTCGAGAACGAGCACGACATCACGAAGCTCGGATGGCCGGTCGCGCAACCGAGGTTCACCAGCCGGCCCTCGGCCAGGACGATGATCGCGTGGCCATCGGGGAACGACCACAGGTCGACTTGGGGCTTGATCTCGATGCGCTCGATGTCGGGAACGCGCGCGAGACCGGCCATGTCGATCTCGTTGTCGAAGTGGCCGATGTTGCACACGATCGCGTTGTGCTTCATCCGCGCCATGTGGTCAACGGTGATCACGTCGAGGTTGCCGGTCGCGCTCACGAAGATGTCAGCGGAGCTCGCGACGTCGTCGAGCGTCGTCACCTGGTAGCCCTCCATCGCCGCCTGCAGCGCGTTGATGGGATCGATCTCGGTGATGATCACGCGGGCGCCTTGGCCGCGTAGCGATTGCGCGCATCCCTTGCCGACGTCGCCGAAGCCGCACACGACGGCGGTCTTGCCGCCGATCATCACGTCAGTGGCGCGGGCGATGCCGTCGATCAGGGAATGACGGCAGCCGTAGAGGTTGTCGAACTTCGACTTCGTGACCGAGTCGTTCACGTTGATCGCCGGCCACAGCAGCGAGCCTTGCTGCTGCATCTGGTACAGGCGATGGACACCGGTCGTCGTCTCCTCGGTGACGCCTTTGATCGCGGCGGCCATCCGGGTCCACTTCGTCGGGTCGGTACGCAACGTCTTGCGGAGCAGCGCGAGCACGACGCCGAACTCGACCGAACCAGCCGTCTCAGGCTCCGGCACGTCTCCGAGCCGCTCGAACTCCGCGCCCTTGTGCACGAGGAGCGTCGCGTCTCCCCCGTCGTCGAGGATCATGTTCGGGCCGTCGCCGCCCGGCCAGTCGAGCATCTGCTCGGTGCACCACCAGTACTCCTCGAGCGACTCGCCCTTCCACGCGTAGACCGGGATGCCCTTCGGGTCATCCACGGTGCCCTCGGGACCCACCGCCACGGCCGCGGCAGCGTGATCCTGGGTGGAGAAGATGTTGCACGACGCCCAGCGAACCTCCGCACCGAGCTCGACGAGCGTCTCGATGAGCACCGCGGTCTGGATCGTCATGTGCAACGAGCCGGAGATGCGCGCGCCGGCGAGCGGCTTGCTCGGGCCGAACTCGGCCCTGAGCGCGCGAAGGCCGGGCATCTCGTGCTCGGCGAGGTGGATCTCCTTGCGACCGAAGGGTGCGAGGGAGAGGTCAGCGACGCGGAAGTCGCGCCGCGTGGGAGGGGCATCAGTGGTGGTCACGGCGCCGGAGTCTACGGCGGCTGCGCCCGAGCCCGGTCAGGGAGAGCCGGCGAGAGCATCCTTGATGAACATCAACGCGGCGATCGGCCCCGGATCGACACCCTCGTTCTCGGCCATGGCGAGCGACACGAGATCTCCGTAGAGCATGAGGTCGAGCAGCTGAGCCAAGGGTCCTTCGCCCTCGGCTCGCACCTCGCTGATCGAGGCGACGACCTCCTCCACGAGCGAGTCCACGAGGGCAAAGCGCGGTGCCAGGTGCGGGTGCTCGTGGTCGTGCCGCAGGTTCACGATGGTGAACACCTGGCGAGTGACGTCACCGTGCTGGCCCCATCCCGCGACCTCGTTGTGGCACAGCTCGGGCACCCGGTTGGCAAACGCGGGCGCCTTCGCGTTTTCGTTGACGTCGGCCTTCCAGCGTTGCGCAGCCACCGCGCCGAGCGGTCCGGCGCCGTAGAAGAGCGGGATGGTGCGACCGATGACACGCGCGAGCCGCTCGGCGGCGTTGTTCGCTGCCGCGAGCTGATCACGGCGGCGTCCGAGCTGGTCGACGGCTGCGCTGATCCACCCCGCCGCTCCGGGGAACAACCCCATCTGCTCGAGCGCGAGCAGCGGAGGGATCGACAACGCGCCGATGCCCGCGCGGGGCATCGGGATGCCCGGCGGGACCCGCAGCACCGTGCCACCCCATTGCTCGGCGAGGCCGGCCAGCTCGCCTCCCTCGCACACGGCGACGACGTGCGCGCCCAGCGCCGCCGCCTGCGTCGCGGCCTCGACGGTCTCCTCCGAGTTGCCCGAGAACGAGATCGCGAAGACGAGGGTCCGCGGCCCGACGAAGCCGGGCAGCTCGTAGTCCTTCGACACGAGGATGGGGACAGGCACGAACGGGCCGGCGACGACAGACATCACGTCGGCGGCGATGCCGCTGCCACCCATGCCGAGCGCAAGTACGTGCGCGACCTGTTCGCGGGCCGGCAAACCGTCGACGCCGCCTGCCACCGAGATCGCCGCGTTCGCCACTTGCTCGGGAAGCGCGAGCGCTGCTTCGTACATGCCGAGCGAGTCGAGTCTCGTCATTGCTCGACCCCGGCGATCACGGGGTGAACGTCGGCTCGAGGCCCTCGGCCGCGACCTTGGCCATGAGCCGATCGTGCTCGGCGTCGGTCACGGTCTCCGCCTCGTCGATGAGCATGATCGGGATGTCGTCCCGCACCGCGTAGCGACGCTTGAGACGCGGGTTGTACAACGCGTCCTCGTCGACGAAGTAGTAGAGCGGGCCCTTGTCCTCGGGGCATGCGAGGATCTCGAGAAGCAGAGGATCGAGCGCCATCGAGGCGACACTACTCCGCGACACTCGACGTCAGCCGAGTGTGATGAGCGCCAAGACCTCGGCCACGTGCACGTCGCAGTCCTCGCGGGTGGCCGCTTCGAGGTTCAGGCGCAGCAGCGGTTCGGTGTTCGACGGGCGCAGGTTGAACCACCAGTCGTCGAAGTCCACCGTCAGGCCGTCGAGTCGGTCCTGCTTCGCCCCCGCGTAGTGCTGCGCAACGCGTTCGATCGTCGCTTGCGGGTCGGTGACCTCGGTGTTGATCTCGCCCGAGTCGGCGTAGCGCTCGTAGGGCCGTCGCAGCTGAGAGAGCGGCTGCTCCGCGAGCGACATCGCCTCGAGCACGAACATCGTGGCGATGATGCCGGAGTCCGCGCGGTAGTTGTCCCGAAAGTAGTAGTGGGCGGAGTGCTCGCCGCCGAACGCGGCGCCGGTCTCGGCCATCACCTCTTTGATGTAGGAGTGGCCGACGCGGGTGCGCACCGGTTCGCCGCCGTGCTCACGGACGACCTCGGGCACTGCCTTCGAGCAGATCAGGTTGTGGATGATCTTCGCCCCGGGCTCTTTCGCGAGCACCCGCGTGGCAAGCATCGCCGTGGTCGTCGAGCCTGAGAGCCCCCGCCCCTGCTCGTCGACGAGGAACACGCGATCGGCGTCGCCGTCGAATGCGAGCCCGAGGTCCGCGCCTGTCGCAGTCACGCGCGCCCGGAGGTCGCTCTGGTTGGCGGGCTGGATCGGGTCCGCGGGATGGTTCGGGAACGTCCCGTCGAGCTCGGGGAACAGCACGTCGAGGTCGACGGGGAGCTTCTCGAAGACGCGGGGGACGATGAGACCTCCCATGCCGTTGGCGGTGTCGGCGACCACCTTCAGGCGCCGGAGGCTCGCGGTGTCGACGAACGAGTGGACGTGCGCGACGAAGTCATCCAGCAGATCGAGCTCGCTCACCGCACCGCGAAGCGGGCGCGTGTCGCCCCGCTCGAGCAGCTCGGCGGTCGTCGCCTTGATCTCGGTGAGCCCGCTGTCGACACCGACGGGGCGTGCGCCGGACAGACAGAGCTTGATGCCGTTGTACGCGGCCGGATTGTGCGACGCGGTGAGCATCGCCCCCGGAGCGTCGAGTCGACCAGCGGCGAAGTACAGCAAGTCCGTCGACGCGAGGCCGAGCTGCACGACGTCGACGCCCTCGCGGCGCACGCCGTCAGCGAAGGCCGCGGCGAGCTCGACGCCGGACTCGCGCATGTCGCGTGCGATGAGGATGCGAGGGGCGGCGGCGAAGCGGGCGAACGCCGTTCCGATCGCCCCGGCGATGCGGGCGTCGAGCTGCTCCGGAACCGTGCCTCGGATGTCGTAGGCCTTGAAGATCACGTCGAGCGACACGGCGGCACCCTACTGAAGCGGTCTCGGGTCCCCTCCCGGGTCGGCCATGTCGGGCCGCCAGTCGTCGTCGGTCTCCCACTGGTCCCAGTCGTCCCACAGCTCGTCGGTCGACGAGGCATCGTCGACGTCCCAACCGTCATCGTGGTCGGGCGCCGCGCCGGGACGTTCCTTCGGAGCGGGAAACACGAGCGCCGGGCTGCGGATCAGCCAGACGAGCCCTGCGAAGCCGAGCAGCGTGAGCAGGATCCCGGCGATGTCGATCGGTGTGCGCCCGTAGTGGAGCGACACGTGCTCGCTCGTCGGCACGACGACCATGAGGTTGGGCGTCACCCGCCACGGGCCGTCGGCGCCCGATGCTTGCCAGTTCGGGAAATAGGAGGCCTTGACGAGCACCGGCACACCGACCTGATCGACGTCGAAGCTGATGCGGTCGTCGTCGGTCGTGATGTTGGTGACCTCGACGGGCTGGAGCGGCCGCTCTTCGGGCGCTTGGCCAACTTGGATGCGCTGCCACTCGTCGGGCCCACTCGCGGCCAGCTCGACGTTCCAGGTCGCCGGGTCGAGGAAGAAGTCCTCGCCAACGTGCAACCAGCTCTTCGAGTTCTTGTCAGCACCCTCGACCACCGCAGGCTCGTTCTCGAGCGGGGAGACGATCTCGGAGTCGGCGACCTCGAAGATCACCCACGGCCCGGAGGTCGCGATCTCGGTGAGGCCTTCGTCCTCGCGTGCCATCTTCACGGCCGCCGGAGAGAAGGCCATGTAGTACCGCACCCCGAGGAGCTGCATGTACTGGACGCCCTTGGGCACGTCGAGCGGGTCGTATGTCAAGTTGC
Organism: uncultured Acidimicrobiales bacterium; assembly: GCA_963759645.1. Taxonomy (GTDB): domain Bacteria; phylum Actinomycetota; class Acidimicrobiia; order Acidimicrobiales; family DATKAS01; genus DATKAS01. The sequence continues at coordinate 345,883 of CAVXAI010000013.1, forward strand.
GCACGGGACGAGAAGGTGCGGCGGACAGCGCCGAGCTCGCGAGGAAGTGGTACGGCGTCGTCGCGGACGACTCGAAGAAGAGCCCCTCCATCGACCCGATGCAGCCGTCGGTCCAGAACGGGAGGAGCATCATCGACATCGGCGTGCCGTACTGATTGAGCTCGGAGTCGTACTCCCACTCCGCTCGCCCGCAACCGCGCGTCTGGCCGATGTCGTCCATGGTCGTCATCACGTCTCGGTACTCGCCGTACGCGGGCTTGCCTTCGTAGCCGAGGTAGTTCCACTTCGCCCAGTCGTCGACGAACGCCGATCTCGTGTTGGTGAGACCCAACCAGCTGTACGCGGAGACCGGACCGGACGCCCTCTGCACCGTCACCATGTGACCGCCGGGCAGGATGCGCAGGCTCATTCCGAGCACGATCACGCAGACGAGCGCACCGACGACCGGCGTGAGCGCGATCACTGCCCGCTTCGCGCCCCGACCGAACAGGCGCGATGCGATCGACGCGAGCCAGAGCCCGATCTCCACCGCACCGAGCGCCGCGAGGAGGTACTTGCACAGGTAGTAGAAGGGCGTCAGCCGCGCGTTCCAGAACATGCTCTGCGGCCACACGATGATCCACACGCCGTAGATGAGCGTCATCAACCCGAGCCAGATGCCGGTCCGCTGACGGCGCACGATCGCGGCGAGCAAGCCGATCACGCCGAGCACGACGAGGATGGCGTCCCACTTCCATGTGCCCGGGAACAGCAGGTTGACGTAGTCGGTGCGTCGCTCGTACCCCATGTCGGTGAGGTAGTGACGCCGCATCCAGAACGGCACGACCCAAAACGCGGTGAGCAATACCGCGACCGGAAGCGTCGTCGCGAGCCACTTGAAGCGGTGCCGATCCAGGTAGAGGAGGAACCACACGATCGTGCCGGCCGCGGCGAAGATCGCGACGATGAGGTGCGACAGCACGCACAGGGCGAGCAAGCCCGCGGCGAGCGCACGGTAGCGACCGGTGCGCAGCCCCCGGGCGAGCACGCCGAAGTAGACGAGCGAGAGCGACAGCGCGATCGAGAACGAGAACTCGCCCGCCATCGTCGACGCGATGTTGCCGCCGTAGATGGTGAACGTCTCGTCGAAGAGGAACACGACCGCGATTGCGGCGAACATCGGGGGCGCCGGGAAGCGCAGCCCGCTGAGCTTGCCGAAGGCCCACGCGGCGACGGGCAGGGTGAGCACCCCCGCGATCGACACGAGCTTGAGCGCGAGCCCGTAGGGCAGGACGACGTCAAGGATGACCACCGCCAGCGCAGGGATGACCATGTAGAACTGGTAGGCGGGGAATCCGGCGTACCAGTCGGGCGCCCACCCCGAGAGGCGGAAGTGCGGCAGGAGGTGGTCGCGCAAGTACGCCGGCGCCCAGACGTGGGCACCCATGTCGCCGCCGGTCGGCGTGCTGTTCGAGAACAGCAGATCGGGATGGAGCTGCGCCAGCGTGAAGACCACGGCGCCGACCACGATCCCGAACGTGATCCAGCCCTCGATGGTGACGGCGGCGAGACGCCGGGCGAGCCGCTCGACCCATCCGGGCCCGCGCTCGGCGGGCGCGTCGACGCGCTCCCCGGCGGGCGCGGCCGGGGGCCCGGGAGGTTCCGGAGGGGTTTGCTCGAGGAGGTCGGTCATACGAGGCCCGTCATCAGCCCTGACATGTTCGCATCACACCATCGGCCGTGAGCAGTCACTCCTGCAGGAGCAGGATCGTGATCGTGACGGCGTTGAAGCCCATGTGGGCGAAGATCGCGGGCCCGAGCCGCCCGTAGCGGTGGACGAGCAGCCCGGCGACGAGCCCGAACAGCACCAGCGCCGGGAACTGCAGGGGTTGGAAGTGGATCAGGCCGAAGAACAGTGCGCTCAGCCACAGCCCCCACCCGGTCCCGAACGCCCGGTCGACCGCTCCCATCAAGAAGCCGCGGAAAAACAGCTCCTCGACGATGGGCGCGCCGATCACGACCAGGAGCACCAGCACGACGATGCCCGCGCCGCTGGCGCGGTCGGTGAGCTCGCGGGCCGCGTCATCCAGCTCGTCGGGGTCGAGGTCGAAGATCCAGAAGATCGGGACATAGAGCAGGGGCACGAGGACCAGCTGGGTCACCGCGCCGATCGGAAGACCACGAACGGCGTCGCGGGGCCCGGCTCGCAGTCCCATGTCCACCGTGAGGTCGCCGGTGCCCTTGCGACGCGAGAACAGCACAGTCCCGCCGACGAGCACGACCCAGAGCGGCACCTGCAGGACGGCGGTGAGCCACAGCGGAGGGTCGGGATCGTCCGCGGCGCCGTAGCCCGCCGCTAGCAGCACCGCGGCACCCACGAGGTTCGACACCACGAAGGCGGCGAGCCACGTCAGCAGGGCGTCGCGGATCCCCGGGGCGGTCGCGGTCTCGTCGGCCACGGTGGCCGACCGCTCAGACGGCGAGGGCGACCGGGCCAGACGATCGCATGCGGCGATCGTCGAGCATCCAGCCCCGGGGCGGGCGCAGGCGCTCGGCGTGGCGGGCGCACATGTCGTAGGCGTGTGGGTCGCGCTCGACAGTGAGGTGATCGAGCCACGCCGCCTGTTCGCCGTAGTGGTAGGTGACTGTCGCCACGGCGGGCTCCGCGCACGCGGGGCGGCAGCACTGACGGCGCATTCGGGCGACGATACCTGTCACCAGCGGCGTCATTGGGGACACCCCGGGCCCTAGCATGGTCGCATGAGCCAGCTCCCCCCGCCCCCGCCGTCCGGCAACGGTCGCGGCTCGGGCGACCGGCGTCCCCCTCCGGGCGAGGGACCCGGCAACGATCGCGGACCCTACGGACGCCAAGGCAAGTCGACGGGCATCCCGAAGTGGGCCATCTGGGTGTTCCTCGGCCTCCTCGCCGGCGCGCTCCTCATCCCGACGCTCCTGTCGAGGAGCGACGGCCGCGACATCAGCTACACCGAGTTCCGCTCACTCGTTGAACAAGGCGATGTCGAGTCGATCACGGTCAACAACAACACCGGCGGCATCAAGGGCCAGATGACGAACGGCAGTGAGTTCAGCACGACGGGGCAGATCCCGCTCCCCGATGCCGACCTCGAGCTCCTCAACGAGAAGAACGTCGACGTCGAGTTCAAGACGCCGCAGAGCAGCTTCCTCGGCAGCCTCATCCCGCTCCTCTTGCCGGTGGGCTTGATCATCGGGTTCTTCGTGTGGATGCAGCGGCGCGCTGCGGGCCAGATGGGCAACGTGATGTCGATCGGTCGCTCGCGGGCCAAGACCTACTCCGCCGACAAGCCGTCGACCACGTTCGCCGACGTCGCCGGCTACGAAGGCGTCAAGCAGGAGATCCGCGAGGTCGTCGACTTCCTGAAGATGCCGGAGCGGTTCCGCGAGATCGGTGCCCGCATCCCGAAGGGCGTGCTCCTCGTGGGCCCGCCCGGCACCGGCAAGACGCTCATCGCGCGTGCCGTGGCCGGCGAGGCGGGCGTGCCGTTCCTGTCGGTGACGGGCTCTGACTTCATGGAGATGTTCGTCGGCGTCGGCGCGTCGCGCGTGCGTGACCTCTTCCAGCAGGCCCGCAAGCTCGGCCGAGCGATCATCTTCGTCGACGAGATCGACTCGATCGGCCGCAAGCGCGGCGCCGGGCTCGGCGGTGGACACGACGAGCGTGAGCAGACCCTCAACCAGATGCTCTCCGAGATGGACGGCTTCGAGGCCACCGAGGGCATCGTGATGATGGCCGCGACGAACCGGCCCGACATCCTCGATCCCGCGCTGCTGCGCCCGGGCCGCTTCGACCGTCAGGTCGTCGTGCCGATGCCCGAGTTCGAGGAGCGCCTCGCGATCCTGAAGGTCCACGCACAGGACAAGAAGCTCGGGCCCGACGCCGACCTCGAGATCATGGCGCGGGGAACGCCGGGCATGAGCGGCGCCGATCTGGCCAACCTCGTGAACGAGGCGGCGTTGTTCGCCGTCCGGCGCGAGTCGAAAACGATCGAGCGCATCGACTTCGAGTCGGCGCGCGACCGGGTGATGATGGGCGCCCGACGCGAGTCCGTCGTGCTCTCTGGCGAGGAGAAGCGCGCGGTCGCTTATCACGAAGGCGGCCATGCCGTGCTCGCCGCGGTGTTGCCGAACGCCGATCCGCTGCACAAGGTCACGATCCTCGCCACGGGCATGGCGCTCGGTGTCACCCAGCAGATGCCCGAAGAGCGACACATGCACAGCAAGGCCTACATCGAAGACTCGCTGTGCATGCGCCTCGGAGGCCGCATGGCGGAGCAGATCGTCTTCGGCATGGTGTCCACCGGCGCCCAGAACGACCTCGTCGTGAACACCGAGCTCGCTCGCCGGATGGTCCGCGAGTGGGGCATGAGCGACCGCGTCGGCCCGATGGCATGGGGTTCGCAGGGGCAGGTCTTCCTCGGCGACGACCTCATGCACACCCGCGACTACTCCGACGACACCGCTCGCGTGATCGACGAGGAGGTCGAGCGCATCCTCCGGGAGCAGGAAGACCGTGCGTTGAATCTCCTCACGAAGCACCGCCGGGGCCTCGATCTCGTCGCGCAGTCGCTGCTCGAGCGCGAGACCATCGACGGAGCGGACGTCTCCCGCTTGGTGCAGCAGGGGCTTGAGGAGCACAGCCCCTCGGAGGACAGCGAGCAGTCGGTCACCGCGCCAACGGCCGCCGAGCCGACGCCCGTCCCCTCAGACTGACCTTCCTCTCGCCGACTCGACCGCCAGCGCGCCCATTCGGGCGCGCTCCGGGTCAAGTGCCGGGCGGTTCCATGACCGAGACCAGCGCCTCGCGCAGCTCGTCGGCCGTCACCGAGCCGGCGAACGACGCGCGGACGGCGCCAGCGCGATCCACGACGAGCGCGATCGGCACGGCGTCGATCTCGTACCGCTTGTGCACCTCGGGCCGGACCCCGACCTCGGCTTCGTCGACCGCGACCTCGTCGCTGCGGACGGCGGCTGCAACAGTCAGCATGGCCCCGCACGTGGCGCACGACGCCGACGTGAAGACGACCACGAGGACTCGGGCGTCGGGCCGGGCGAAGTCGTCGCGCGCGACGCGATCAGGCACGCGCACACCGGGCGCCGCCGACGTGTGGACGCGGCGCCGGTTGACGAGGAACCCGATGATCACCGCGCTGGCGCCCAGCGCGAGAGCCAGCAGCGCCCGCGTCACGTCAGCGGGACACCGAGCTGGCGCGAGGTGCCCGCTTGCTCCCGGAAGATCAACCCTCGCTCGACGACGATCGGCGCATCCGCCTCGACGAGGAGTGTCATCGGCGTCTCGGTGATCTCGTCGTTGACCCGCAGCTGCACGACGCCGCCCGCCGAGACCTCGAGCTCATCGCCGAGCGCGACGAAGCCGTCGGAGTCGAGCCGCGACACCCGCACCAACGCGGGCTGATCGCCCGTGTTGAGCACCGTGACCTCCTCGACGACCGTGTCGGACGTGCCCCCGGCCGCCAGCAGCCAGCGCGCAGCGGCGACCCGCGACCCGAGCAGCGAGCTCACGCCCCGCGTGCCCTCGTCGGCCACCAAGTTCATGACGCGCTCGGCGACGACGGGCACACCGTTCGCGGAGGTGACGAGGATGCTGTGCAACCCGTCGACGACACCGACATCGCCGGTGATGTCGTACTGGCCCGCTGAGAACGGCGCGACGCTGAGCGGGACCACGGTGGCGAGCGCGTCGTCGGGCTCGTCACCGTCAGCCGGCTCCGGACGCACCTCGATGTCGATCTCGGCCACCTCGTCGCCCGGATTGAAGACGATGACGCGCTCACTCACCTGCGGGACGCGCCGGCCGTCCGGGAAGAACCACGCCGGCGCGGTGGTGGGCGCCGCCACCCCAGACGTGAAGCCCTCGCGGCCTTCGCTGCCGTCGAACGTCTGGATGCGCCCCAGCACCAGCCGTCCCGACCGGGCGGAGACGGTGGCGGCGACGGCGGTGCGCCGGCGGACCTGCTCGGTGATGTCCACGACGCGCACCGAGTTCGCGCGCACCACGAGCCCCTGGAGAGGCTGCGGTGAGAACGGACCCTCGTTCGTGGCGAACTCCATGTCGACGATCGCGTCGTCGGGATAGGGGTTGTACAGCAGGTAGGTGAGCCGCGCGTCTCGCGTCGTCACGCCGTCGGCGAAGTACCAGCTCGCCGCGGCTGCGGTCGCGCACGCGCTCGGATCGCGGATCTCACCCCTCGCCACGCTTTGCTCAACCACGACTCCGCCGCCTTCGATGTCGACCTGGGCGGCGACGTATGCGGCCGGCGCGACCTCGGCGAGGTTGATCGAGGTCGTGGAGTGGGGGGCAAGCGTCAGACTCCGTGTCGCGGGGTTGCCTTCGTTCGGCACGACAGTGAGCAGCGCGGGCAGCTCGACCTCGGTCGGGTTCGTGATCGTGACGAAGCCGGCCACGCTGCCGTCGGGCGGCGCGGGGACGCCAGGACAGAACCATGTCGACGTAGCCGCGGTGACCGGCGACGCGACCGGTTGTACAGGCGCGGTCGCGGTGCCGAAGACGACTTCGTCGGGGGGCGGCGGATCCTGGTCGATGACCAGCCCGGCGGCGAGCAGGCCTCCGAAGAGGAGGAGGATCGGGAGGCGATGCACGCTCACGTGGGCGCTCCTGACGTCTCGAGTTCCGCACTCGCCACCGATGCCGTTTCCGGAGCGGCGCTCGCAGGAGCGGCGACGCGGGCGCCGCGCGGCCAACGCATCGAGGTCTTCCACCGGAGCAACAACACGATCGCGAGAAGCCAAACGACCGCTTGGCCCGCAATCGCGAGGGTGCGAGCGAGCGGGGTGTCGAACGAGAGGGAGCCCGCGCCGGGGTCGGCGACCGCGTAGCTGTTCGCCCATCCGTAGGCCGTCTCGCGCGGCACTTCGGAGTCGTTCACCCGGAGCGTCCAGCGGTCGGTCGCCGCGTCGGCAACCACGACGGTCCCGGCGGCGAGCTCCCCGGTGAATGTCGCGACCTCGGTTTCGTCGAGCAGCACGGGCTGTGGCGCGACGGGTGCAGCGCCCTCGGCCGTGTCCGGCGGGCGTCGCCAGCTGCAGCGAACGCACCGGTGTCCACGCGGTGTTCTCGTAGACGTCGAGGGCTTCGTCGACCTCGACGTGGCGGAGGTCGAGCTGCGACGCAAGCCCAATCGTGAGTGCGGCGGGCGCGGGCACGAGCGGCGTGTCGTCGATGGCGGGCGCGAGCCGGTCGGGCACCACCACGTAGCGGATCCCCATCGGCCCGAGCAGGTGGCCGAGTCGATCCGTCTGCCCGTTGGCGGCGAGAGCCACGCTCTCGGCGATGAGCTGCGTGGAGTCCGGCGCGCTGGCGACCCATAGGTCGGTCACGTCGGGAGGACCGTCGTCGGACGTCGCGTAGGCGACGCCCTCACCGAGCTGCCACCCGGCGAGCGGCAAGATCGAGGGCTGGCCGAGCCACAACACGCGGAACGCTCCGGCCTCCGGGTCTTGATCCATGAAGCCGAGCGAGGCCGCGAAGTCGCTGTGCGGTGCGCGCCACCGTCCCCCGCTGGCGGCGATGAGGGCCGGCACCATCCCCACGACGAGCGCGACAGCGGCCGTTAGTGATGCGAGCTGGCGCCATCCGAAGCGGTAGCCGCGAAGGTCGATCTCGAAGGCGGCGATGCCGAGTCCGGCGGCGAGGGCGAGCGCTGCTGCGGCGGGCGCGAGGAGTGCCTCAGCCGAGGGCAGCCCGACCGTCACCCACCCGCGCGATGACGCCCACACGAGCGCGAACGACATCGCGGCGATCGTCCACGCCCGCGTCGCCCACGCGAGGCGCCAACCGCGGCCGAGGACCAGTGCGAGAGCGCCAGCGACGAGGAACGCCCAACCGAGCGGAGCGGCGCCGAGTGACCCAGTCTCGAAGCGCAAGATCTCACCGAGTGAGAGCGTGCCCACTCCGGCCGGCTCCACGCCGCCGAACCCGGACCAGTCGCTGCCGGGCCAAAGCACCGTCGCCGACCACGGCAGGTGCAGCACCACCGCAACGACGAGAGCACCCAGCGCCACACCGAACGCTCGCAACGCGCCCCGCCATCCGCCGACGAGCACGGATGCGAGGACGATCGAGGTCGCCACCATCACCACCAGCACCAGCACGAACGGCACGACCGCCATCGCGAGCGCGATGACGACCCCGAGGCCGATCACGCTCGACCACCACCGGCGGGGCGGCCGCGCGTCGAAGGGCGCGAGCTCGCTGGCCCCCGCGAGATGGGAGAGCACCCAGGGCAGCGCGGCGTAGGCGACGAGCCCATCCCACCGGCCGTTGCTGATCGCGTTGTAAGGCAGCGGCACGGCGGCGTACACGACGAGGGATGCGATGCGCGGCCGGACCGAGCCGATCGGCGCGGTGAGCCGCCACATGCCGATCAGCCCGATGAGCATCGGCAGCAGGGCGAGCAGGGTGTGGAGCAGGCCCATCTGCCCGAACAGCGCGATGCCCGCGAACGCGATGCCGGCGAAGGCGGTAGGAGCCGCTGCGGTCGTGCCGAGGCCGATGGTGCGCCAACCCGACGTGAACGTCTGGAAGAGGTCGGTCGCGGAGTCGGGCAGCGGGGCGAGCTGGCCGATCGCCGGCACTCCGTCGGTGATGAGCTCGCGCCCGCCGACGATCAGGAAGGCGACCACGGCCGCCCACGCGAGCAATGCGGTGCGCTGCGGCCCGGCCGCCAGGGTGTCGGCGACGGTGCGCCCGACCGCGGCGGCGGCCGCGAACCGCTCGTCCGAGGGGCGCCGCCGCAGCACCGCGCGCACCTGTGCGCTCCCCCGCGTCTGCAGGAAGCGCACCTCGGCGTCGGGCACGAGCCGGATGCGGTCGAGGTAGTTGCTGCGATGGCGGATGTCGCTGAGCCGGGCGAGGTTCCAGGTCCACGCGCCGATCGCGTCCCGCGCTCGACCGGGGTGACCGGTGAGCAACGACGAGATCACCGTCGCCATCGTGATGATCGCGATCTGCGGCAGGACCCGGATCAGGTGCAGCAGGCCGTAGCTCTTCATGACGGTGCGGAGCCGGTGCCGGGCGAGCAGATCGCGAACGCTCCTCTTCGGGCTGCGTCTCGGCGATCGCCTGGCGATGGCGGGCGCGGGTGTCCGGGTTGACCATCACGCGCGCACCGACGACGTGGGCGCGCCAGCACAGGTCGAGGTCCTCGCCGTACGCCGGTATCTCGGGATCGAAGCCGTCGAGCGCGTCGAACAGGTCGACCCGGACGAGCATGCAGGCGCCCGGGACCATGAAGACGTCGCGGACGGCGTCGTGCTGCTCCTGGTCGAGCTCACCCCGCTCGACGAGGGGGACCTGCACGCCCGCCTTGTCGACCCCCACCCCGACCGCGAGCAGGCGGCGGGGGTCGTCCCATTCCACGAGCTTCGGGCCGAGGATGCCGGCGTTGGACCGGTACGACTCCTCGACGAGGAGGCGGATGGTCGCCGGCTCGAGGGCGACGTCGTCGTGCATGAAGCAGAAGAAGCCGGCGCCCTCGACGAGGTTGAGGGCCTCGTTGGCGGCGGGTCCGTACCCGGGGTTGTCGTCGAGCCGGCGGACGTAGGCGTCGGGGAGCTGGGCGGCGACCCTCCCCGCAACCATCTCGTCGCTGCCGGCGTCGATCACGAGCACCGAGACATTGGGGTAGTCCTGGGCGGCTAGGGCACCGAGCACCTCGTCGAACCACTCGCCCGGGTCCTTGGCCACCACCACGGCGACGACTGGCGGCGCCGCCTGCGGTTGGACATCCACGAGGCTCCGAGGCTAGCGCCCGAGGTCGTCCGGAAACGGCCACCGGCAAGGGCTCTGAGGCGCGACCTGTGCTGCCGATCGCGAGCGACTGTGCAATCGATCACAACTGCTTGCAACTGTTTAACATACCGCGCTAGTGTGGCAAGCACTTTCGACGTCGCAAACCCCCAGGAGGAGCGATGCCCACCACCACCGCCACAACCACGACCAGCCCGATCGACACCGCCACGAAGGCCGCCAAGAACGCGTTCTACGTCACCGTCGGCCTCGGCGTCATGGGCTTCCAGCAGGCCAAGGAAGGCCAGGAAGGCCTGCGCAACTGGTTCGAGACGCAGGTCTCGGACGGCAAGACCCAGTTCGAGACGTTCACGAGCCAGCTGCCCAAGCTCGACTCGGTCACGAAGGGCTTCGACGGCGTGAGCAAGAGCTGGGAAGCGCAGGCCAAGCAGCTCGAGGAGCGTCTCACCGCCCTCGAGGACCGGTTCGAGGCCATCCTCGACAGCCTCCAGGCGAACCTGCCCGAGCAGGCGGCCGAGCTCATGAAGCAAGCGCGTGACGCGGCGAAGACCGCCCGCGCGCAGCTGAAGGACCTCGTCAGCCGCGGCTCCGAGCCGCAGGCCGCGTAGTTCGGACGCGCTAGCTCCTCAGCTCGCGTCACCGAAGCCGGCGGTGCTCCCGTCGGCTCGCACCAACCGATAACCCTGTCCGCTTGCCGTCACCGAGATCCCCACGACCGGGGCGGCAGCGGCCGGGGTTGCTCCACTCCCGCTGACCGCCGACTGCGGCGCCGAACGCGCTCACCGGTGCCGTCGGCCGCGACGAGCCAGTAGCCGTCGCCCTGCGGCCGCACCCCGATGCCGACGATCGGTGACGGGGATCCCGGCAGCGATCCGAAGTCCTTGGCGTCACCGAACGGGTGCACCGCACCGTCGACGCCGATCACGTAGTAGCCGCCACCCGACGGAGACGGCGACATGGCGACGATGGGCGCGGTGACCTTGCGGTCGCCAGTCGATCCGAAGAACGGCGCCGCGCCGAAGCTGAAGATGCCCCCGTCCGCCGCGACGAACCAGTAGCCGTCGCCCTGCGGCCGCACCGCGAGCCCGACGACCGGCTTGTTCAGCTTCATGTTGCCGGTCGAGCCGTAGAACGGCGCGTTGAACGAGAACACGCCGCCGTCCTTCGCGAGCAACCAGTAGCCCTGACCGTCGGCCGTCGCCGTGATGCCGACCATCGGGGCGTTCAGCTTCACGCCGAACATCGATCCGCGGTCGGGCGCGCCGCCGAACGCGAACACTCCCCCGGTCGTGGTCACGAGCCAGTAGTCGTCACCCTTGCCGTTCGCGACGCCGACGGCTGGCGAGGTGCCGAAGTCGGCGACTTGGAAGACATCGGACTTCAACCCGAAGGCCGAGCGGAACTCGTTTCCCGACAACGTGACCGTCGACTTCGTGCCGCGCAGCGCGACCTTCGTGACCCGGCCGCCGAACGGTCCCAGCCCGTTACGGCCGACGACCTCGATGCCCGTGAGTGCGCCGAGCTGCGGGAACGCGGCGAGCGCGGCGTCGGAGCCGACGGATGCGGTCCAGCCGACGTTCGGGTTCATCGACACCGCGTCGCCTTCGTCCGGGACCGCCGGGAACGCGCCGCCTGCGGTGTACCCGCCCGTTGACGACGAGAACTCGGTGCGCGCGACCGCCCCCTTGCCGTCGAGCCGCACCTGTCCGGCGGTCGCCGCGATCGCCTTGTCTGTGCGCGCGTCTTCGAGCACCGAGATCGCTCCACCGGCGGGGCGCACCGCCGCGCCGCTGTACACCTGACAGAAGACGCTGTCGCAGGTCCGGGCGTAGGTGTACCGCGATTCGGCCCACGCGTACGACCGCGCCGCGACCGCCTGCGCCTTCAGCGCCTCGATGCCCGCGCCTCCCCCGAGACCCGCCCACGCCGCTGGCGACTCGCGGGGCACGACACCGCGCAGGTATCTGTCGAGGGGCAGGATGTTCACGGCACGAGAGGCGCCGTTCGCGTCGCGGACCGCGAGCAGGCTGCCGCGGTAGTAGCGCATCACTCCCCCGACCTCACACACCGCGAGCAGCGCGGCGGGATCGGGGCTGTCGAGCGCCGCAGGGTCGGTACGGAAATCGACGCTCGGCGCGGTCGTGACATCGGTCCACGGCCCCGCACACCCCGGTCCCGACTGGACGAGGTAGCCGCCACCCGGTTGCGGCTGCGCCCGCAGCGCCGTGAACGTGCCCGGCGCGGCTCCTGAGACGAGCTGCCCGCGCTCGGAGACGACGATCACGTCGATGTCGTCTTCGCGCAGCGAGACGGACGCGCAGCTCCGAGTTCGGATCGATCGTGCCGGCGGTCGTGCCGCCGTAGTAGTGGGCGAGGATCTGGTCGACCTTCCAGCCCTTCAGCGCGTAGCCGAGCGAGCCCCACTGACCGAGGCCGCGACCGTGCCCCCAGCCCTTGCCCTGCACGAGGAACGTGACGGGCGAGGCGGGTGCGGACTGGGCGCTCGCGTCGGCGATCGGGATCACCGCGATCAACGCGAGCACCGCGATGAAGCAGGCGCGAATGGTGCGTGTGATCGCGTCGACGGTACTGGCGTCGCGTCGGTCGCCTGGTGCATCCACGATGAGCAGGGACGACGGCCATAGCCTCGTGATCGTGCTGTGGACACGCCGTTACGGCGCGTCGTACTACGGCCGGGGCCGGGACCCGCGAACCCGGGGCGGAGTGTCGGGGTACGAGCGCTACACCCGCGCGAGCTCGAACGCCGACGTCGCCGCGTACCTGCTGTGGCGGTTCCTGCCTGCCGCAGATGTGCTCGACGTCGGCTGCGCGCAGGGCTACGTCGTCGAGGCGCTGCGCGAGCTCGGCGTCGACGCGCAGGGTGTCGACGCGAGCCGCTGGGCGATCTCGCATGCGTCACGAGCAGCGCGTCCGTTCGTGCGCAGGGCCAGCGTGTCGAAGCACCTCCCGTTCGCAGCCGATTCGTTCGACGTCGTGAGCGTGCTCGAGACGCTCGAGCACATCCCACCCGGACTGGTGCCACACGCGCTCGACGAGCTGCGCCGGGTGTGCCGTGGTTGGGTGGTCGCGACGATCCCGTCCTTCGGTCCGAACGCGGGTGGGCCACCGGGATGGCTCGAAGGAAAGGTGCGCGACGACCGCGTTGGCGCGCTCTACAAGTTGGGTCCTGACTTCGACGGGCCAGTCGCTGAGGAGGACTTGGCGCGCGACGCACGCGGCGAGCTCGTGGAGGGTCACGTCACGATCGCGTCGTACCGGTGGTGGACCGAGCAGTTCGAGACCGCCGGCTTCGTGCGCTGCCCCGAGGTCGAACGCCGCATGCATCCGCACGTCGCCCGATTCGGGCTCACCGACCGCGTGGTGCCTCTATGTGTTCCGCACGCCCGACGCGCCGAACGGCTCGCTCCACGTTCGCGACCCGTGAGGAGTTCGACCGCGGTCGAGCGCCGGTGGCGCCTCGACGAGCGACGGCCGTCGGCGATCGACCTCGAGCTCCTCCGGCTCGGTCTCGGCGAGGACGCGCTGCGCGAGGTGGGTGTCACCGCCCGCTAGCGCAGCAACCGGGGCACACATCGGGCCGCACGCCGAGGCGGCCGAGCGCACGTCGAGGCAACGAGGGATCGAGCCGCTCCTCGATGAGCTCGCGCACCATCGCCACGAACTCCGGCGCACTCCCGGGCGTCGCCGCTCTTGCGAACGCGATGCCCGCACGCGCCGCTCGCTCGGCGGCGACGACGTCGAGGTCGTGCACGATCTCCATGTGGTCGGAGACGAACCCGATCGGGACGACGACCACTGCGGGCACCCCGTCTGCGGCGAGCCGGTCGATGTGGTCGCCGACGTCGGGCTCGAGCCACGGTTGCGTCGGCGGTCCGCTGCGGCTCTGGAAGACGAGCTCCCACAGGATTCGGCGCGCCGGCGCGCTCGATGACGAGGCGGGACTGCCTCCCGAAGCTGCGCGACGTAGTCGGAGGCGCCGGCCATCGCGATGGGGAGGCTGTGCGCGGTGAACGCGATCGCAGCATGATCGCGCACCTCGATCGGAAGGGAGCTGATCGCGTCGGCCAGATTCCGCGCGAACGGCTCGACGAAGCCGGGATGGTCGTAGAACTGGCGCAGCTTGTCGATCACCGGAGCGCCCGGCCCGACTGACGCGCGCGCGGCCTCGATGTCTTCGAGGTACTGCCGGCACGACGAGTACGAGCTGTACGCGGACGTCACGAACGCAAGGGCTCGCTCGACGCCGTCGTCGCGCATCTGGCGCACGGTGTCGGTCGAGGAACGGGTGCCAGTTGCGGTTGCCCCAGTACACCGGCAGCGAGTGCCCCGACGCCGCGAGCTCTCGATCGAGCGCGGCGACGAGCGCGCGGTTCGCGCCGTTGATCGGGCTCACGCCACCGAACGAGTCGTACTGGCGGGCGACGAAGCGCAGCCGATCCTCCGGCACGTTCCGGCCGCGCGTGACGCGCTCGAGGAACGGGAGGACGTCGTCGGGCCCCTCGGGGCCGCCGAACGAGACGACCACGACGGCGTCATACACCGGGCCCATAGTCCCATGAGCCAGGGCAGACGAGCGCTCACCACGCCCCCGGTGATGCCGATTGATTTCGACATGGCTCCTATGCTGCGCACCGGCCCGGATCTCCAGGAGCACCCCATCGCCGCTCGCGTTCCGCCCGAACCTGACAGCCGCCCCGCGGCGGTTCGTGGCAACCCGCTTCCCGAAGGCACGATCACTGTCGGGACCGGGCTCGTCATCGCGGGGCTCGCGAGCTACGGCTTCCTCGCGATCTCCGCCCGCGCGCTCGGGCCGGATGCGTTCGCACCACTTTCGGTGATGTGGATCATCACGTTCCTCGCCGGGCCGGGCTTCTTCCTCCCCGTCGAGCAGGAGGTGAGCCGCGCCCTCGCCCACCGACGCGCGAATGGCATCGGCGGCGGACCGGTGATCGGGCGGGCCGCGCAGCTCGGCGGACTGCTCGCGGCGATCCTCGTGGTCATCACGCTGATCGTGAGCCCGTGGATGGTCGAGCACCTCTTCGACGGGAGCTGGCTGCTCCTCGTGGGCTTCCTGCTCGGCCTCGTCGGCTACTACGCCGGCCATCTCGGGCGGGGGACGTTCTCAGGGATGGGCCGCTTCGGCGCGTACGGCCTCTACATGGGCGGCGAGGGCACGATCCGCATGGCGTTCTGCGTCGCACTCGCCGCTCGTGGGCGTCGAGACCGTCGGGTTCTACGGCCTCGCCGTCGGCATCCCGCCGCTCATCGCCGTCGCGATCGCGGTGAGCCGTGAGCACAACCTGGTCGAACCGGGACCGCCCGCACCATGGGCGGAGCTCACGAGCAACCTCGGCTACCTCCTGGCCGGATCAGTGTTTGCGGCGTTCCTCATCAACGCGGGGCCGATCACCGTGCAGCTGCTCGCGACACCCGACGAGGAGACGCTCGCGGGTGCGTTCACGACCAGCACGGTCATCGCCCGTGTCCCCTTGTTCCTCTTCCAGGCCGTGCAGGCCTCGTTGCTCCCGAAGCTCGCCGCCCTCGCGGGCGCCGGCAAGTTCGCCGACTTCCGATCGGGCTTCCGCCGTCTGCTCACCGTCGTGATCGCGCTCGGCGCGGTCGCCGTCGTCGGCGCGTTCCTCATCGGCCCGCTCGTCATACGCATCCTCTTCGGCGAGGAGTACGACCTCGGTCGTCGCAACATCACGATGCTCGCCGCGTCGAGCGCGCTCTACATGGTCGGCATCTCGATGTCGCAGGCGCTCATCGCGTTGCACGGCCACGCCCGAGTCGCGATCGGTTGGATCTGCGGCACGATCGTGTTCATCGGCGTGGTCGCGGCCGGCACCGATCTTCTGCTCCGCGTCGAGGCGGGATTGGTCGCAGGATCGGCGATCTCGCTCGCGGTGTTCGCGCTGTTGCTGCACCCGCTGATCAAGCGAGGCGATGCGCCCGACGAGGAATCACTCGTCGAGGCGTTCCACGATTTTCCGCTCGAGCCCTGACGCCCGGGCGGCTAACGCCGCTCGGCCTTGCGGGTCTCGACGGCGAGGTCGTGAGCGACCATGCGATCCACGAGACCGCGGAAGTCGACCTCGGGCTGCCAGCCCAGCTTGGTGCGGGCCTTGGTGGCGTCGCCGACGAGCAGATCGACCTCGGAGGGGCGGAAGAACCGCGGGTCCTGCTTCACGTACTTCTGCCAGTCGTCGAGGCCCGCCGCTTCGAACGCGGCCTCGACGAACTCACGCACCTTGTGCGTCTGGCCGGTCGCGACCACGTAGTCGTCGGGCTCGTCCTGCTGCAGCATGAGCCACATCGCCTTCACGTAGTCGCCGGCGTAGCCCCAGTCGCGCTTGGGCTCGAGGTCGCCGAGCACCAGATCCTCCTGGACGCCGAGCTTGATGCGCGCCACCGCGTTGGTGATCTTGCGGCTCACGAACTCGAGCCCGCGGCGCTCCCCCTCGTGGTTGAACAGGATGCCCGAGCACGCGAACAAGCCGTACGAGTCGCGGTAGTTCACCATGATGTCGTGGCCGAACACCTTCGCGCAGCCGTAGGGGCTCCGCGGGTAGAACGGTGTCTTCTCGTTCTGCGGCGTCTCGCGCACCTTGCCGAACATCTCCGACGACGACGCCTGGTAGAAGCGGATCGGGTTGTTCTCGGAACCGCCGATCATGCGGATCGCCTCGAGCATGCGCAACACGCCGAGGCCGGTGATGTTCGCGGTCAGCTCGGCCTGCTTGAACGACAGCGCCACGAACGAGATCGCGGCGAGGTTGTAGACCTCGTGGGGCTGCGTGTACTCGAGCGTCGCAACCAGCGAAGGAAGATCGGCGAGATCGCCGCTGACGAGCTCGACGTAGGGAAGCTCCTGCGCGATCAGCTCGGCCTTGGGGTTGGCCTGGCCCTTGACCAGTCCGAACGTCTCGTAACCCTTGGAGTGCAGGAACTCGGCTAGATGCTGGCCGTCTTGGCCAGTGATGCCGGTGATCAGGGCGCGGGGCATCGACTACCTCTGTCGCTGGGGGGACGAGAACGAGGATAGTGCCCGGTCGACCAGCGACTCGTGCCGCCCTAGCACCTCTGACCAGGTGAAATTCCCGGACACGTACCGCCTGCCGGCAGCTCCGAGTCGATCTCGCAGTCCCGGCTCCCCGACGAGCAGATCGAGGGCCGTGACCAGCTCCTCCTCGTTGCGGTACGGCAGCGCCCCTCCGCTGCGCCGGGCGTGGCCGGCGAGCACGGGGCTGAGCGCCTGCACCGCAGCGGCCTTGCCCGCCGCCCATCCCTCCATGAGCACGAGCGAGAAGCTCTCGTAGTGCG
The DNA here is from genome assembly GCA_963759645.1 of uncultured Acidimicrobiales bacterium. GTDB lineage: Bacteria > Actinomycetota > Acidimicrobiia > Acidimicrobiales > DATKAS01 > DATKAS01. The sequence goes on from CAVXAI010000013.1 coordinate 363,032, forward strand.
ACGGCTGCACGAAAGCGATGCTGCCCTCGACGATCGCGCGCGCGCGTCCGCTCGTCGACGACCCCGGTGAGGATCACGTCGGGATGAGGGGGCACTTCGTTCGCAGGATCGCCGACGAGCACGAGCGCGACCGGGCCGGGACGCGCCTCCTTGTAGCGGGCGAACCACTCGACGAGCTCGAGCGTGCCCTTGCCGGGATCGATCCGTCCGACGCACACGAAGTACGGCCGCTCCCCCAGCCCGGCCACCTGTGTCGGCGCAATCGGCGCGTCGTCGATCTCGACGCCGATCCCGGTGACGAGCGAAGGGCGCTCGACGCGGAATCGGCGAGTCACGAGCGCGGCCTCCTCCTCGGTGAAGAAGCCGTGAGCGTCGGAGAGGCGGAAGAGCCTTTCGTAAACGCCGAGGCGAAGCGGCGGTTCGTCGTGCGCGCACGGGTGGAACACGATCGGGAGGCGCCCGGCGAGCGTCGTGATCGCGTCGAACGCGGGGAGGTACAGGTAGGGCAGCACGACGGCCGCGTCGAACCGAGCCGCGTTGTGTTGCAACCACGGCGCGAGACCGTCGAGGCTTGGCCCTTGCTCGGCCAGCCACGCATGCTGCACGTGCGCAGGAGCGGGCAGCCGCCCGTCAGACGCGCGCATCGAGATCGCGGAGAACCGTTCGATGTCGCGCGGCGCGACCGTCGGGAGGCGATGCACGATCACGCCAAGGTCGTCGCCGGCCCCCGGGGGAAGGACGTTGGCCCAGTCGAGGTAGCTGATCGCGCAGCTGGTCACGACCTCGACGGCGTGACCCCGCGCCGCCATCCGCGTGGCGAACGACCGGCAGGCGCCCTCGGCGCCGCCCGCGGCCTGCTCGCCGTAGCGGGGCACGACATAGAGCAGCCGCACGCGGTCCTGACCTGATCCGGCCAGGCGGGACCGAGGGCGCGCAGCGCGGCCCGCTCAGCGGGTGAGGGATTGACATGGAACCGGAGCCCGAACAGCTTCAGCTCGTCGCGGTAGCGCGTGAGCGCAGCGAGGTGGCGCGGATCGGGCGCCGGCCCGCCATCACGAGCTCGGCGCCGGGCTCGTCGTAGGTGCACAGCAGATCGAACGCGGCGATCACCCGTTCCGCGCCTCCGTTCGGCGCGAGCGAGCCGATCCAGACGAGCGGCGTCACTCGGCGTCGCGCATCGCGTTGAGCTCGCGCTGCAGCGTGGCGAGCTGGTCGGCGACGTCGTCGAGACGCGCCTGCACTTCAGGCGGTGCGGGGTCATCGAGCGCGTCGACGATCGCGACGAGCGCACGGTGCACCGACCGGGCGAACTCGTCGAGCTGCGCGCACAGGTCGGTGAGGTGACGCGTCACCGTCTTGCCCACGACCGAGCGTGATCGCGCCGCCGCCGGGCACCTTCGACGATCCCGGCACATCCGGAACGCGGAAATGACCCGTCGCTGCGACTGCGTCGATGGGAGCCGACAGCGCGGCGGAGTAGCTGCCTCGTTGCTGCACGCGCTCCCACTGCTCGGCGAGGGTGCGTTCGAGGTCGTCGTCAGGCATCGGCGGGCAGCGTAGAGGCGAGGCGCTCTGCGAAGCGCCGGTAGCGGTCGACGACCGCGGGCCACCGGTACTGCACCGCGTAACGCGCCCCGGCCTCCGCGAGCTGGCGGCGCAGGTCGCGGTCGCCGAGCAGCCGATCGAGCGTCGCCTCGAACACCGCGTACGTGTCGAACGCGAGGCCCCCACTCGAGCGGGTCACGTGCTCGAGCGTCGCCGCGCACCGGGCGTTCACGAGCACCGGACGGCCCGCTTCCCACGCTTCGAAGAGCACGAGCGAGAACGACTCGAACGCCGACGGCGAGACCAGCGCTGTTGATCCGCGGAGGAGCGCCCACTTCGCCGACTCGTCGACTTCGCCGACCTGCACGACGTCGGGATGCTCGGGGACGGGCCGTTGCACCGGCCCCACGACGGCGAGCGCGAGCGGGCCAGGGCGGCGCTCCTTGTAGCCGCGCGAACAGCGAGACGAGGAGGTGCGTCCCCTTGCTGTGATCGACGCGGCCCAGGCACATCAAGTACGGCCGCCCAGCGAGGGCGCCCAGGTCGGTCGAGTCGGATCCCGCCGGCGGTGGGTCGATGCCGAGGCCGACGACGACTTGCGGCTTGGCGACCGTCGACGGGAAGAGCTCCTCGGTGATCGCACGCTCCCCCTCGCTGTAGAACGCGAGGCCGCGTGCGGCTTCGAACACCGAATCGAAGAGCGGGAGGCGGATGGCGGGCTCGTCGTGCGCGGCCGGATGAAGGATCGCGCGGTCCGCGACGAGTGGGAGGCCCACAACCGTCGGGTGGTAGAGGTACGGCGTGAGCGCGATCAGGTCGTGATCGCTTGCACCGATCGCGTCGATGAGCGCGGGCGCCACAGGGCCCTGCCGCACGATCCAGTCATGGCCCTCCTCGTCGTCGACGCGCTCCGGACGGGCGAGGAGCGTGAGCGTGAGCCGCCGGAAGTCAGGGTCGCGTTGCCCTGCAACCGGAAAGCGGTGGACGGTCACGCCGTTCTCGTGAACGGTGCCGGCCGGATACTCGTTGGCCCAGGTCCACGCGTCGCGGGCGCAGGTCGTGAGGACCTCGACGGTCCAGCCATCGAGCGCGGCGAGGTGCTCGGCGAGCAGGCGAGCGCCGAGCTCGGCCCCGCCGACGACCTCCCTGCCGTACCGCGGGCTGACGAACGCGAGCTTCATCGGATCGCCCCGTCGAGCACGGGCGCCATCGCCTCGAGGAACCGGGCGCGGCTCCGCTCGAGCGTGAAGTCATTCAGGCGTCGCTCGCCGGCGGCGAGCAGCTGGGCGCGCAGCTCTTGGTCGGTGACGACGCGATGCACTGCCTGCGCGACAACGGCCGGAGACTTGTCGGGCAGGCAGATGCCCGCCCCGTCGAGCGTCTCGGGTACCGCCGTCGCGGCGAACGCCACGACCGGAACGTGGTGGTGCATCGACTCGAGCAGCGGGACGCAGAACCCCTCGTGCTCCGACAGGCACACGTACACGTCGGCATTGCGGTAGTGCGCCGCGAGCGCCGCCCGCCGACACCGGCCCGGTGAGGTCGACGCAGTCGGTGAGCTCGAGGCTGCGCACGAACGCACGCAACGCCGCCGCATAGGGCTCGGACGCGACGACGCCCACGATGTGCAGACGCGCCTGCGGATCGTGGAGCCGGCGGTACGCCGCGAACGCCTTGATCACGTCGTGCTGGCACTTGTTCGGCGTGATGCGGCCGACGAACAGCCAGTCGGCGCCGCCCGTCGCCTTGGCTGCCTGCAAGCGCGGCGAACTCGACCTCGTCGAAGTCGCGGTCGAACGCTTCGAGGTCGATGAGGATCGGCGCGACCACGGTCGGCCGGTAGCCGGTCGACGCGAGCTCGGTGCGGTTGAACTCGGAGTCCGCCAGCCCGAGCCGGCACCGGGGCGCCAGCGCGGCGAGCTGGCTGCGCCCCCACTCGACCGCGTGGAGGATCGGCGGATCCCACTCGTCGAAGAACCGGGCCGGCGTGATGTTGTGGTAGTCGACGATCAGCGGCTCGGGTCGCGACATCAGCAGGTCGCGCGAGCACTGAACCGACGGCGAGGTGGTACACGACTGCGGTGTCCGGACCGCCGGTGAACTTCTGGAACGAGAGCGCCTTGCCGACCATCGAGTGATGGACGGTCTGCGTGTACACCTCGCTCTCCAGGCCCAGTCCCCGGAGCAGCCGCTGCGCTTCGAGCGTGTGATTGCCGACGGCGTCACCGGGATCGAGCGTCGGGAGGAACTGGTGGATCGCTCTCACGCCGCGACGCCGATCGCGCTCGGTGATGGCCGACGTGAAGATCGCGCCCGTGCGAGTCAGGTCGAAGTCGCGAACCCGCTGCTCGCCCGCCCGCACGAGATGGGCGCGCAGCGCATCCTCGGTCAACACGCGCGACACCGCGTGCAGCGACCGCGGCCGGCTCCTTGTCGGGAAGGCAGAGACCGCCGCTCGCGAGGGTCTCGGGGACGGCCGTGGCCGCGAACGCCACGATGGGCAACCTGTGGTGCATCGCTTCGAGCAGGGGAACGCAGAATCCCTCGTGATCCGACAGGCAGACGAACACGTCCGCAGTGCGGTAGTGCGCGGCGAGCACGGCTGCCGAGACGGAGCCGACCATCTCGCACGCTGTCGTCGAGGCCGAGCGCGGTGATCGACGCTCGAAGTGCGCGCTCGTAGCGGAGCGACGACGATCCTCCCGCGAGGGTGAGACGGGCCTGCGGGTCGTAACACCGTCGGTAGACGGCGAACGCCTGCACGATGTCATGCTGCGCCTTGTTCGGGGAGAGGCGTCCGACGAACAGCCAGTCCGCTCCGCCGCTCGCCTTGTCGCGCTGCAGGCGGTCGAGCGCCCGGCGGTCGGCGCGGCGATCGAACGAGGCGAAGTCGATGAGCACGGGAGCCACCATCGTTGCGCGGTATCCCGCGCGGTCGAGCTCGGCCCGGTTGAACCCGGAGTCGGCGAGCCCGAGCACGGCCCGTTCGGCGAGACGCGTCATCTGCTGACGCCCGGCGGCGAGCTCGATTCGCGATCCGCGGCTCCCAAGCGACGAAGAAACGGGCGGGCGTGATGTTGTGGTAGTCGACGATGAGCGGCTGGGCCCGTTCGTAGAGGTCGTCGGCGATGGGCGCTCCGGTCGAGCACTGGTAAAGGATCCATGTGCGTTCGTCGGCCGGCAGCGCGCGGACGTCGCGCACGAGATGGCGAAGGTGGCGGGGCGCCGAGGCGGTGAAGATCTGCGAGCTGAAGCCCTCGGCGCGCAAGAGCCGCTGCGCGAGCAACGCATGACCGCCGATCGCGTCGCGACGGGCGAAGGTCGGCACGACCTGATGGACGGCGATGCGGTCGGCGCGGGGCACGGGACGGTCAGTGACGCGTGGCCACGACGGCGTAGCCGGGCACCTCGGGTGCGGCGGCGACGTCGAGCACCTCGGTCACGTCGAATCCCTTGCCCGCGAGCAACGCCTCCCATGTCTCTGCGTGGAGCGGGCGCCCCGGCGCGAGATCGGCGACGACGATCGGAATGGCCGCCGCCCACGCCTCGGGCTGACTGCCGAGCACGACGAGGCGCCCGCCGCTCGCGACGGCGCGCGCCGCGAGGTCGGCGAGGTGGACCTGCGCGCCGGTCGGGCGGGTGTCGGTGCCCGAGATGCACCAGGGCGCCGAGCGCCGCCGGCGCCATCGCCGTGAGGTGGTCGGTCGCCGAGTCAGGGCGGATCTCGAGGCCGTCACGCAGCGCTGGAGCGAGCAGCCGGCGACGAGGCTCGGCGCCGTAGGCGTCGAGACCGGCGTCGGCGAGCGCCCGCACGAGCTCGCCACTGCCGCACTCGGTGTGCAAGACGCGGCCTCGTACCCCACTGAGGCTGGCGACGACCGCTTTCACAGTCGGACCGGGCAGCGGCGCGGGGTCGATCGCGTCGAGCGTGTTCGCCACCGTGCGGCTCGCGCCTGGAGTCGCCTGCTCCACCACGGTGACGCGCCGGTCGAGCATCCGCAGGGCCCGCACCGTCGCGCTGCCGAACGAGCTCACCTGGTTCGCGAGGTACTGCATGTACCAGAAGGTGAGCTTGCGCACGCCCTTCTTGACCGGGCCCGCTGGGAAGCGGCCCGCCGTCGGCGCGTCGACATCGATCGTCACGGCCTTGTCCGCCTGGCTGAGCACTCCGGAGAGCGAGTCGCCCGACACCGCGTTCGGCGCGTAGTTCGCGAACTCGGCGTCGAGCTCGGCCTCGAGGTCAGCGGGCAGCTCGCCGCTCGCGCGGCGTTGGGCGACCGCGTCGTAGATCTCCGCGATCACGAGGTCCAGATCGACGCTGTCGTTCGCGTCGCTGTCGCCCACTTCGGTGTCGTTCGTGTCGCTCACCCCGTCACCTTCACCTTCACGGGCAGTGCGACGGTGCCGGTGGTGCGCTCGGGGTTCATCACTTCGAACCAGTGCCGCTGCTCGCTCCAGTCGTAGACGGTGCCCTCGTCGTGGCTGTGGATGCCGAGCGTGATCGGGTAGGTGCCGTCGAGCAGCGGCACCGAGGAGATGTCGAAGACGACTTCACCGGCGCCCTCGACCGACGGGATCGGCACGCCGAGCATCTCGGTGTTCGCGCCGTAGAGGTGGCGACCATCGGCGAGGTCGTAGACGGCGAAACCGAACACGACGTCGTCAACGCGCTCGTCGGACTCGTAGGTGACCCGGATCGAGAGCGGCTCGCCGGGCAGGAGATAGCGGCGGTCGGCCCGTCCCGGATGATCGAACTCGACCTCGGTGATGCGCACCTTGAGGTTGCGCCGCTCCTCCTGCGTGAAGCCGTGCGCGGTGTGCGCGTCGCCCGCGAGTCGCGCGGTGCTCGAGGCGCTCGCGGCGTTCGACCTCCTCCGCATGAAGTCGCTCACGGAACACGCGGATCGCCTCGCCCGGTGCGCCGAGCGCCACCATCTCGCCGTGGTCGAGCACGGCGACGCGAGTGCAGATGCGCCGCAGCAGGTCGGCGGCGTGGGACACGACCACGATGGTGCGGCCCTCGTCCTGGAACTGGTGGACGCGGTCGAGGCACTTGCGCTGGAAGGTCTCGTCGCCGACGGCCAGCACCTCGTCGACGAGCAGCACGTCGGGGTCGACGTTCACGGCCACCGCGAAGCCGAGCCGCACGTACATCCCCGAGGAGTAGTGCTTCACCTGCTTGGTCGATGAACCGCTCGAGCTCGGCGAACTCGACGATGTCGTCGAAGCGGGCCTCGATGTCCTTGCGCTTGAGACCGAGCACCGCGGCGTTCATGTAGACGTTCTCGCGGCCGGTGAGCTCGGGATGGAACCCGGCGCCGAGCTCGAGCAGCGAGGCCAGCCGCCCGCGCACCCGGATGATGCCGGTCGTCGGCTGCATGATGCCGCCGATCAGCTTGAGCAGGGTCGACTTGCCCGAGCCGTTGTGGCCGAGCAGGCCGACGGTCTCACCGGCCTCGATGTCGAACGAGATGTCGCGGAGCGCCCAGAAGTCCTCCGCCGTCCGGCGCTGGGGTGCACGACCCGTTCCTTCAGCGAGCGGGCCTTGCCCGTGTTGAGGCGGAACCGCTTGGAGACCGCTTCGACGTTGACGGCGACCGCGGCCACGTCAGATCTCCTCCGCGAAGGATCCCTCGAGGCGGTCGAAGACCTTGATCGCGACGACGACGAGCACGCTGGCGACGGCGGCGATGATCAGCACGTTGCGCAGGTACCACCACTGCGACTCGTCGGGCAGGATCGCCTGCGCGGTGCCGTCGGGCTGCACCTCGCCGTTCACCTTGCCGTAGATGCCCCGCTGGAAGCACAGCACGATGGACGTCATCGGGTTCAGCAACGCGACCCAGCTGTTGTCGCCGAGCTTGGCGGCCACGAGCTCGTACGGGTACACGATCGGCGTCATCCAGAACCACGCGAGCAGCACCAGCTCGAGCAGGTGGCGGATGTCGCGGGCGTAGACGCTCACGGCGCTCAGCAGCACACTCAGGCCGGCGGTGAGCACGAGCAGGGTGAGCAGCGCGGGGACGATCAGCCACAGGTACGACCACGGCACGGGGTACCGGACGATCGCGATGGCCGCGAAGAGCACGCCGAGCTGCAGGAAGAAGTGCACGAGCGCCGCGCCGACCGATGCCATCGGAAGGATCTCGCGGGGGAACCACACCTTCTTGACGAGCGAGCCGTTGTCGATGATCGATCCCGCGGCCGGAGGGAGCGAGCCGAGGAACAGGTTCCAGACGAGGAGGCCCGAGAGCAGGAAGATCGGGAAGGAGGGGATGCCGCTACCGAGAAAGACCTGGAAGACGAAGTAGAAGACGACGAGGTAGAGGAGCGGGTTCAGGAGCGACCAGACGAACCCGAGGACGCTTCCCTTGTAGCGGACCTTGAGCTGTTGGCGCACCAGGCCGAGCTGCAGCTCGCGGTAGGCCCACACGTCGCGAAAGTGCTCGGCGACGGTCCGCCGCGGAACGACCTCGAGGAGCGGGGAATCAGCGGACATGAGCGATTCAAGGGTACCCGGAGGGGTCGCGCGGTCCCGTTTCGGTGCACGACGGAGGCTGGAAGCGTGAAGCTGCTGCCCGACCGAATAGCGTCGGCACTCGTGCGGGTCGCCGTCGACCCCATGATGCTCGTCGGCCCCCGCACTGGTGTCGGGCGGTGCGGGATGGACGTGCTGGCGCTCGTGGCCGAGCTCGCCGCCTGCGATCCCTCTGTCGCACGACCGCGACGAGTTGGTGGCGAGAGCAACCGCGTCCGGCCGCATCCGGGCGTGGCTCGACGCGTTCGACATCGAGGTCGGGCGCGCGCTCGAACGCGAAGACCGGCTATGGGCAAAAGGTCCTCGCGGACGCGACGAACATCTCGATGCACGCGGCCGAGAAGGTGTTGGAGCGCGGTCGCACACTGCGCGAGCTGCCACGGCTCGAGGCCGCGGTGAAGGCCGGCGACGTGTCCGGCGCCCACGTCGATGCGGCGACCCGTGCGTTGCGGCAGGTGCCAGCGTCGCGGCGAGAGGTGCTCGCTGAGAAGGTCGACAGCATGGTCCACGTGGCCGCGTCGGTGCCCGCGCACGAGCTTCGAGGAACGCCTGAAGGTGGAGGCACGCAAGCTGCTCGACGACGACGGAGTGTCGAGGTTGCAGCAGCAGAAGCGCTCGATCCGGTTGCGGTGTTGGGTCGACAGAGTGTTCGGGATGTGGCGGGCTGCGCTGTCGCTCGATCCGCAGACCGCGGTGTGGGTCGACAAACGGATCCAAGACGAAGTCGATCGGCTGTTCGCCGACGGCGTGCCCGACGATGCGCCCGACGATCCGATCGAACGCCAGCAGTACCTGGCGGCGCTGGCCGTCCTGTCGTTGCTCGCTGGGCGAGGGAGCCAGGTCGGGTCGGCCCGAGGTGATCGTGGTCTGTGACGCCACAGCGCTCGACGAGAACGGCGAGCCGATCATCGACTGTGGGCTGCCCGTCGACATTCCGCGAGACGCCTGGCGCGACCTGCTCGCGCGAGCCAAGACCCACGTCGTCGCGATCTGGCCGCCCGCCGACCTCGAACCTCGGGCGCTCCCAGCGGCTCGCGAGCGCGGCGCAGCGGCGTGTCCTGCGCGCGCTGTACCCGACCTGCGCGGTCCCCGAGTGTCCGGTGCGGTTCTCGCGCTGCAAGGTGCATCACGTGTGGTGGTGGGAGCACGGCGGTCCGACCGACCTCGACAACCTGCTGCCCGTGTGCAGCTCGACACCACAGTTGCGGTGCACGACAAGGGCTGGAAGCTGAAGCTGCTGCCCGGATCGAACGCTGACGGTCACCTTGCCCGACGGCACCACGATGACCACCGGTCCGCCGTCGAGAGCGCCATGAGCGCGCCGCATGCGGGCGGGCGCCGGTAGCGTCGGCCTCGTGCGGGTCGCCGTCGACGCCACGCCGCTCGTCGGCCCCCGCACTGGTGTCGGGCGGTTCGTCGAGGCAGTGCTGCCCCGATTGGCGCGCCTCGAGGGCATCGAAGCGCGCCCGTATGTGCTCAGCCGGAGCGCTCGTGCGGGTGAGCTCCCGGAAGGGGCGCAACGCGTGGTCATTCCGGCGGGCGTCGCGGTGCGGTCGTGGGGCCGCGGAGGCCCGACGTTCGCGCGCGTGCTCCCCGCGCCGGACACGATCCACGGCACGAACTACATCGCTCCGCCCGGTCCGCACACGGTCGTCAGCGTGCACGACTGCTCGTTCGTGACCGCGCCGGAGCGCTGCACGCCGACGGTTGCCGCGTTTGGTCCGGTCGTGCGGCGGATCGCGGCCACCGGCGGTTGGATCCACACGCTTTCCGAACACGTCGCCGACGAAGCGCGCGAGCTGTTCGGGACATCGCACGTCGTGGCGGTGCACCTTGCTGCTGAGGAGGTGGTCGGGACGATGGATCCGGTCAGCGCGGCGAGGCCGGCTCCGGACGCGCCATTCGTCCTCTCCCTCGCCACCTTCGAAGCGCGGAAGAACCTCCCGCGGCTGGTGCAGGCGTTCGCCGCGGTCGCGGCACGCCAACCCGACGTGGTGCTCGTCCTCGCCGGGCCGGACGGTCCCGACGCGCCCGCTGTTCGCGACGCCATCGAGGCTCTGCCTGCCGGGACGAGGGAGCGTGTCCGCACGATGGGCTTCGTCGACGATGGCGAGCGGGCGGCGCTGCTGGCTGCCGCGACCGTGCTCGCCTATCCGTCGCTCGACGAGGGGTTCGGGCTCCCAATGCTCGAGGCGTGGCAGCACGACGTCCCGGTCGTGGCCGCAAGGGCCGGGGCGCTCCCCGAGGTGGCCGACGACGCGGCGCGGCTCGTCGACCCCCTCGACGTCGACGCGCTCGCCGGCGCGCTCGAAGACGTCCTGACCGACGAGTCCGCGCGCGCGGGCCTCGTCGAACGCGGTCGCCGCCGGCTCGGCGCGTTCTCGTGGGACGCCACGGTCGAGGGGCTCGTGTCGATCTACCGTCGGGCGATGGAGGCCATTGATGGAGGCCCGGTGATCACGGTCCTAGCCGGCGGTGTGGGCGCGGCTCGCTTTCTCAGCGGGCTGGTGCAGGTGCGTCCCCAGGCAGAGATCACGGCCATCGTCAACACCGGCGACGACGTCGTGATGCACGGGCTGCGCATCAGTCCCGACCTCGACACGGTGATGTACACGCTGGCCGGCGCGATCAATCCCGGAGACGGGCTGGGGACTGGTCGGCGAGACCTGGCAGGCGATGGGCGCGCTCGATCGCTATGCCGACGTCCGGCCGCTGGCTTCGGCGGCGGGCGCAACGTGGTTCCGGCTCGGCGACAAAGACCTCGCGACGCACATGTATCGCACGCACCGCATGGCCGAGGGAGCGTCGCTGTCCGAGGTCACCGCCGAGATCACCGGCGCATGGGGACTCGGGTTGCGGCTCGTCCCGATGACCGACGATCAGGTCGAGACCCGATTCACGGTCGACGGCGAGGGCGAGATCGGCTTCCAGGAGTACTTCGTGGCTCGCCGGCACGATGTGACTGTGGCGGCGGTGCGTTTCGCGGGCGCTGAGTCGGCCCGGCCGGCGTCCGGTGTGATCGAGGCGCTGCGCAGCGCCGACACGATCGTGATCGCGCCGTCGAATCCGCTCATCTCGATCGGGCCGATCCTGGCGGTGCCCGGCATCCGCGACGAGCTGATCGCGCGGCGCGACCGAATCGTCGCGGTGTCGCCCATCGTCGCGGGCGCCGCGCTGAAGGGCCCCGCGGACCGACTGATGGCCGACCTCGGCCACGAGGCGTCGGTCGTGGGCGTCGCCCGCATCTACGCCGAGATCGCGTCCGCGCTCGTCGTCGATGTCGCCGATGGTGGCCTGGTCGACGCGGTCGAGGAGGTCGGCATGCGCTGCATCGTGGCCGAGACCGTCATGAGCACGCCAGCGATCGCGGCGGCGCTCGCCGAGACTGCGATCACGAGCGCGGGCTAGAGAAAGCGAGCACAGCGTGAGTCGTATCGAGATGTGGGGCGTCGAGGGCATTGGCGAGATCCGGCCCGGTGACGTGCTCGCCGACCACATCGTCGAGGCGATCGCGGCGATGGCGGCCGCGGACGCGACGACGGCGCTGCGCGACGGTGACGTGCTCGTCGTGACGCAGAAGATCGTCTCGAAGGCCGAGGGACGGGTTGTCGCGATCGACCCCGATGACCCGGTGTCGCACAAGCACCTCGTCGAGGAAGAAGCCGTGCGGATCGTCCGGAGGCGAGGAGACCTCATCGTCACCGAGACTCGGCACGGGTTCGTGTGCGCGAACTCGGGTGTTGACCTGTCGAACATGGAACGAGGTTGGGCCGCGCTCCTTCCCCTCGACTCCGATCGGTCGGCCCGCCGCATCCGCGATGGTGTGCGGGCGCGAAGCGGGTGCACGGTGGGCGTGATCGTCTCCGACACGTTCGGACGAGCGTGGCGGAAGGGCCTCACCGACGTGGCCATCGGGTGCGCGGGGATCGCCGGCGTGTTCGACCTGCGCGGTACCCCCGACGCCCTCGGGCGGGTCATGCAGGTCACCGAGGTGTGCGTGGCCGACGAGCTCGCCGGCGCGGCGGAGATGGTGATGGGCAAGTCCGCGGGCATCCCGGTCGCGGTGGTGCGGGGCGTCGATCCCGAGTGGTTACGCGACGGTTCGGTGCGCGACGAGGTGGTGCGGAGCCCTCAGGAGGACTTGTTCCGCTGAAGCCAGCTGAAGACGGCGGCGATGCCCTCGTCGAGCGACGTCCACGGCTTCCAGCCGAGGTGCAGCTCGGCGCCGCGCCGGATCGAGAACCGAGCGGGCGAGATCACCGGCTCGGGGCGGAGCGTGCAGTGCGGGTGCAGTGACGCCTGCGGCTGACGCCAGGGCCTTGTAGAGCGAGTTGGTCGTCGTCTCGCGACCGGAGCCGATGTTCAGGAGCAAGCCGCTGCCTTTCGACGCGGCGCGCACGAAGGCGTCGACGACATCGTCGACGAAGACGTAATCACGGGTCGCCTCGCCGTCGTCGAAGATCTTGCACGGCTCACCGGCCAGCAGTCGCGCCGCGAAGATCGACACGACGCCGGCCTCGCCGTGCGGGTCCTGCCTCGGCCCGTACACGTTCGCGAGAGCGAGCGACGTGAACTCGACCTGATGCAGCTCGCGGTACGCGACGAGGTAGTCGTGGCCCGCCTTCTTCGACACGCCGTAGGGCGACAGCGGATGCTGCGAGTGCGACTCCTTGACCGGCAGGTCGCTGGGGTCGATGTCGCCGTAGATCGTGCCGCCGCTCGCGGCGTAGACGACCTTGCGGCTGCCCGCGGCGCGGGCCGCTTCGAGGACGTTCAGCGTGCCCACCGCGTTCACCGTGGCGTCGAGGAGCGGATCGGAGACCGAGATGCTCACGCTCGACTGCGCGGCGAGGTGGAACACGACCTCGGGCTTTTGACGTTCCGGCGAGCGCGACCAGCTCGGGAGCACGGATGTCGAGGTTGTGGATCGTGAGGGCGTGGCCGCCGGCACGCCGGGCCTCGGCGAGGTTCGAGAGCTTGCCGGTGAGAAGGTTGTCGACGACGTCGACGCTGTGCCCTTCGGCGAGCAGGCGGTCCACGAGGTTCGACCCGATGAACCCGCCTCCGCCGGTGACCAGGGCGCGCATCAGGCGGGCTCGGGCACGCGGGTCTGGGAAAGCGATTCGCCGGGTGCGACGACGTATCCGTCGCCGACGACCGCACAGTCGAGTGTGGCGCCCGCACCGATCGAGCGCGCGGCTGCCGATGACCGAGCTGTTGACGGTTGCGCCCGTCTCGACGGTTACCGATTCCATGAGCACCGAATCATGCACGATCACTCCAGCGTCGATGCGGCATCCACTCGAGATGACCGACCGCTCGACGGTAGCGGCGCGGTCGACCTTGGCGGTGGGATCGATTCCCTCGAACGCTCGGCCTCGGCGGCCCGAAAGGAGATCGATGTTGGCCTGCAGGTACTGCTCAGGCGTGCCGGTATCGAGCCAGTAGTCGTTCGTCGACATCGCGTAGAGACGTCCTTCGGACGCCATTGCGGGGAAGATCTCGCGCTCGATCGACACCTTCCGATCAGGGGCGATGCGGTCGAGCACCGACGGCTCGAGCACGTAAGTGCCCGCATTGATGAGATTCGTCGGCGCTTCGTCGCGCGGCGGCTTCTCGATGAACGCGATCACGCGGCCGTCGTCGTTGGTCGGCACGACACCGAACATCGAGGGATCGTCGACCGGCGTGAGGTGGAGGGTGCCTTCCGCGCCACGCGCGCGATGGAAGTCGACCAGCGACCTCACGTCGAGATCGGTGAAGACGTCGCCGTTCACGACGAGAAAGGTCTCGTCGATGCCTGCGTCACGGGCCGCGAAGCCGACCGCGCCGGCGGTGTCCAGCGGCTCCGACTCGACGGCGTAACGCACATGCACACCCGCGCAGATGGAGTCAGGGAACGCTTCGATGAACGCGTCGGGCTTGTACCCGAGCGACAGGATCGCCTCGTCGATGCCGAACGGCGCGAGGTGGCCGACCACCCAGTCGATCATCGGCCTGTGGACGACAGGCAGCATCTGCTTCGGTTTGGTGTGCGTCAGCGGTCGGAGCCGGGTACCGAAGCCTCCGACGAGGACAACCGCCCTCACGAACCGGTCGTGGCGGCAGCGGTCGACGAGGGCGCGGCCGTCGTGGCCGGCGACGACGCATCGGGCGGGATCGTCGAGTCCACGATCGGCGTGCTCGGTGGCTGGGGCACGTCGGTCAGCTGGTCCAGCTGGCCCTGGCTCTCCGGCTTCGGGATGTCGGTGCCGTCGGGCACGAACGCCAGCGTGATCAGCATGCGGTCGTTGGTGAAATGGATGTCGCCGAAGTCTTCCGTGACGAGGACCGGCGTTTCGGCGTTCTCGTCGGCCCAGACTGCGGCCTTCCACGATGCCGGCTCGCCGTTGCAGTCCTGACCGTTCTTGAACGTGGCGACGCCGGGCACGGTGATCTCGTCGTCGCTGAGCTCGAGCCCGACCGCGTCGGCGAAGACCTGGAGCGTCGCGTTCTTTCCGGCGGCTGCACCGACCCACGGGTGGATGTGGATCACACCGTCGGCGTGGCTATGGATCCCTTCGGGGTCATCCTGGACCTCGATCGGGGTGAGGAAGGCGTCGCAGGCGTAGATGCCATACGCGGCATGCCAGTGGTCGACGTTCGCCTGGGGCGGGGAATCGTCGGCCGTCGCCTCGTTGTCACGACTCGCGAAGATCACGAGCGCAAAGCCGAGCACGAGCACCACCGCGATCGTCACGGGGAACGTGAGGCTGCGCTGCTGTGAAACCTTCCCACCGCCACCGGCACGGCTGGCGCGGGCGACCTTTTTGGCCGACGAGGCTTTACCCATAGGGATGCAACGCTAGCCGTGCGCTCTCGGCGTCCGAAGTCACGCGCGGCGGTGTTGGAGCCGTTCGAACAGCGTCTCGTACTGCTCGGCGACCGCGGCGGGCGAGGCCCAGCCCTCCACGAAACGGCGGCCGGAGGCGCCCATCCGGAGGAGCTCGTCGGGCGCGGCGACGAGTCGGCCGAGCGCCTTCGTGAACGCCTCAGGATCGTCGGGAGGCACCGAGACCCCGGCACCGGAGCGCTCGACGAGGCTGGCCACCTCGGTGCCGCGGTCCACGCTGGCCAGCACCGGACGTCCGGCGGCGAGGATCGAGTACGTCTTCGAAGGCACGCTCGACCGGCCGAGGCCCCGCTTCAGGGGCACCACGTGGATGTCGGCAGCCGCGAGCACCTCGGGAAGCCGCTGTCGCGGTTGGAGGTCGACGAACCGCACGTTGGGCAGGCCCCGGGCGGCCGTCTCCAGGCCCGGCCGCGCCGCTCCCCCGCCGTTGATGACGAAGACCACCTCGGGGTCGTGCGCGAGCGCGGCGGCTGCGTCGAGCATGAGCTCCAGCGACTGGGACATGCCGATGTTCCCCGCGTACATCACGACCGTCTCCCCGCCGAGGCCGAGCTCGCGCCGATAGCTGTTGTCGCGTGGTCCCGGCCGGATCCTGTCCGTGTCGACGAAGTTGGGGATCACGTGCACCTTGGCGGCCGCGGCTCCGCCCACCTTCGCGACGACGTTGTCCCTGAGGTCGTCGGACAGCACGGTCACGGCGTCGGCGCGCGCGTAGCTCGACTCGCTCGAGCCAACGGGCCGCGGCGATCACGCGCTCGCCGCGGAGGACACCGAGCTCGATCGCGACGTCCGGGAACACGTCCTGGATGTTGAAGACGAGCGGGGCTCGGCGGGCGAGGGCGAGGCCCCAGCCGGTGAGCCCGAGCGTCAGCGGTGGCGACATCGCCAACACGCCGTCGACCCGACCACCAGTCACACCGACAGCGCCCGCCAGCGCGCTGAACCCACCGAACGCGAGCGCTCGCCGCGGGATGTCGCGCTTGTCCGTCGGGAACGGGTGGACGCGCACGATCTCGCCCCACGGCGTGGTCTCGCGGCGGACCGCCTTTCCCCGGAACTCGGGCTCGACCGCATGGTGCTCGTACCAGGGCAGCGCGGTGATGACTTCGATGGCATGGCCGCGCGCAGCGAGCTCCTCGACGATCCTGGTGATCACCTCGCCCGTGGGCGCCACGTCTGGCGCGAAATGCGGGCAGAGAACGACGAGTCTCACGAGGCTTCGACCTTCACGAGTTCTGGACCTCCGCGGCGCGACGGTACGCGCTGAGCAGCGCCGCCGCGGCTCGTTCACCGCTGAATGACGCGGCGCGGGAGAGTCCGGCCTCGACGAGCGCACTCCGCCGCTCCGGGTCGCCCATGATCGAGTCGATCGCCGCCACCCAGCCGTCGACGTCGTCGGGCTCGACGAGCACACCCGCGTCGCCGACCACCTCCGGGAGGGCGGTGGCGTTCGCGGCCACAACGGGGCATCCCCGGCGCATCGCTTCGAGGGCTGGGATGCCGAAGCCTTCGTACCGCGAGGGAACGACTGTTGCCACGGCCTCGTCGTAGAGACCGTTGACGTCCACGGCCGGCACTCGCCCGGTGCGCCGCACCGAGTCGGCGAGCCCGAGCCGGTCGATCTCCGCGGTGAGGGCCCCCTCCGCCGGACCCGTGGCGCCAGTGAGGACGAGGGTGAGGTCAGGGTGCTTTCCCTGTAAGGCCGAAAGCGCACGCACGAGCACAACGTGGTTCTTGTGCGCCCACGTGACTGCGGGATACAGGAGGAACGGACCGCGGATGTCGTAGTGGGCGCGGACCACGTCGGGTGAAGTGCCCCAACCGGGCTCACCCGCGGGGATGCTGTGCGGCACGACGAGCACCCGGTCCGCGGCGATGCCGAGAAAATGGATGACCGTGCCGCGCGCGAACTCGCTCGGTGCCGTGACGATCGCTGCCTGTCTCGTCGATCGCGGCACCGCGCTGCGGAGATAAGTCCGCTTGAGCGGCGAGAAGAACTCGGGGTACTCGAGGTACTGCAGGTCGTGGAGAGACAGCACGACAGGCTCGGCTGTCCGCGCCGGCACCGTGCCGCCCGGATGGTGCATGACGTCGAGGCCGAGGCCCCTGGCCCGCGTGGCGAGCCACGTCCCCTCCGCCGCGATGCGCGTCGCCCGGGATCGACCCGAGACCGCGGCGACCTCGAGACGGTGGGCGTTCGCGATCGTCGGATGGGCTGCCCAAAAGCGCTTGTTCGCGAACAGCGTCAGCTCGAGCTCATGGCGGTCGACCTCCCCGAGGCCGTCGAGGAGGCGGCATACGTACTCCTCGGACCCGCCCACATCGCCGGGCGCCAGCCACAGGAGGTTCACTCCCACGCGGAGGGGTTTCACCGGAGCGAGCCCGCTGCGACCGCCCGGTACACCCTGACCATGCGTTCGGCGCATCTCGCCCACGTCATCTCCGCGGCTCGGGCCCGGCCGGCACGCGTGAGCTCGTCGGCCAAATCGTCATCGCGGATGACCCGTGACAGCGCGTTCGCGATCTCGTCGGGCTGATCGGGATCGACCACGACGCCGGCGTCGCCAATGACTTCCTCGGTCGCGGTGGCCCGGGATGTCACGACGGGCGTGCCTTGCACCATTGCCTCGAGCACCGGCAGTCCGAATCCCTCACGCGTGCTCGGGTAGCAGAAGACGGACGCGCCCGCGACCACTGCATTGCGCTCCGCGTCCGGCAGGAACCCGAGAGCGCGCACACGCGCCGGACCTCTGGATCTATCCGCTCCGCGAGGGCGCTGAGCTGCGGGCCCCAGCCCGACGGTCCGATCAGCACGAGCTCGAGGTCCCGATCCCGTTGCGCCACCGTCGCGAATGCCGCGAGGAGACCGGCCACGTTCTTCCGCGGCTCGACCGTGCCGACCCACGCGATGTAGGGGCGACGCAATCCGAACTGTGCCTTCGCGTCGGCGATCGCAGCGAGGGAAGCCGGCTCTGTGTCCGTGCCGAGCGGCACGACGCGGAGGAGATACGCGGGGATCCCGGCCGTGATGCACGCTCGCCGGGTGTCCTCCGACGAGCACACGACGACGGCGGCGTGCCGGCGGGTGAGTTCGACGCCCCGCCGCATGAACCGGTGCCCGCGAGGCGTCAGCCGAGACGGGTCGTCGAGGAAGGCCAGGTCGTGCACGGTGACGACCAGCGGCGCGCTCGTCGCCGGAACGATGAGGCTCGTCGCGTGAACGACATCCACGGGCCCTGTGGCCCGCTCGACTGGCGGCCACCGCGCGGCGTGCCATGCCTCATACAGCGCGGCGCGCGGCAAGGGCAACGACACCGTGGGGAGCGGCGGCGTCCACGGCGGGGCCGGGAGCCCCCGGTGGCGGGCCGTGACGCCGATCGTCGTCACGCCCTCGACGCCGGCCAGCGCCTTCGCGAGCCCGATCGCCGCGACGGCAGTACCGCCTGGCACGCGGTGCCAGCACTGCTCGAGGGTGAGCGCCACTCGCACGCGGCGACCGATCGCCGCGGGCCTACCCGCAGGCCGCTTCGGCAGGCGGGATGACGCCGATCACGGTCGTCGACGACGCCACTGGGGTGGTCGTTGCCGCCGAGCCCGAATCGCCGGACGGCACCGTGGAGGGTGCCGTGTTCACCTGCGTGAAGTCGCGGCCGAGGATCACCACGACATCACCGGTCGCCACCTCGTTCACCGGCTGGAGCTCGGCCCCGGAGTCGAGATAGGCGGCGACCGTGCGGGCGGCGCCCTCCTGGCCCTTCGCGTAGCGGATGACCGTGCGCTCGTATTGCGTGCTGTCCGCGTCGCCCGGGTCGACGACTTCGAAGCCGATCGCGGCCAACGACTCGCTCGTCTGGCTCGCGAGCCCGCGGATCCCCGCGCCGTTGAGCACCTGGACCTGCACCGTCGACGCTGGGACCGTCGGCGCCGGCGGCTCGGCAGTGCCGTCACCGGTCTCCGTGGGCAGGCCTCGGAAGACATCGAGCACCGGCTGGGCCGCTTCCTCCTGCATGAGCAGCACCGCGGCACCGTTGATCGACGTGGGTGTGATCGGGACCGTGTACATGTCGATCTTGGACGGGTCGAGCTCACGGAACCGGTTGCCGAGGCGGATGAGGTCGCGGGCCGACAGGCCGCTGTCGACGGTGACGTTGCGGATGCCGACGTCGATCAGCTCGTTGAGCACGATCGGATTGCGGACGCCCCGGGCCACGGCCTTCACCAACGTGCGGCGGATGAAGTCCTGTTGGCGGCTGATGCGTCCGAGGTCGCCGGTGCCGTCGGTGCGCCACCGATCGCCGGATCGGTACTCGTAGTGCCGGGAGCGTGCATACGCCAGGGCTTGGTCGCCGTTGAGGTTCACGCAGCCGGCGACCGGGATGTTCAGACCGGTGTTCTTGTCGCGAGCGGGGTTCTCGAAGTACACGGGCACACCGCCGACGGCATCGACGAGGCCTTTGAAGCCGACGAAGTCGACCTCGACGAAGTGCTGGATCGGGATGCCGAAGTTCTGTTGCAGCGTCGCGACCAACACGTCGGGACCACGCGAGAACGCCGTGTTGATCCGCTGCTTCGCGCCGGTGCCCGCGATCGACACCCAGAGATCCCTCGGGAACGACAGCACAGACGCCCGTTCGGATTCGGGATCGATGCGCAGCACCATGATCGTGTCGGAGCGCTGCCCACCGACCTCGGCCTCGCTGCCGAACGCACCGATGTTCGGATCATCCGGCGCGATGCCAGCGCGGCTGTCGGAGCCGACGAGGAGGAAGTTCTGCGCGCGATCGATCGCTTCCTGCTGCGGCTCGGGTGAGAGCACATGAGCGAGCTCGACGCGCGGCAGGTCACCGAACTTGTTGAACGTGTAGAAGATGCCGCCAGCGGTGACAAGGCACACGCCGATCAAGAAGACGTTGAAGCCGATGAGCATCCGCTGTGGCCATGTCCGGCGCACTCGCCGAGGCCGCGGGAGCGCCGCTTTGGACTTGCTCGAACGGCGCGCTGACACGGATGGTCACGCTACAGGAGGGTTTTCGCGGGGATCCGTCATGCGGGCGCATCGCGAAGGTGCATTACGTCACCGGCCGAGACGGCGACGTCACCTGCCGACGTCGCCACGACAAGGTGCCCATCGGGCGTGACGTCGACCGCAACACCTTCGATGGAACCTGATGGTTGCTCGACTCTGACCCGTCGGCCGAGGGTGGCGAGCGCGGCGCGATAGCGCGGCGCGAGCGCAGTCCAATCGAGCGCGTCGAGCGCGTCGAGCAGCGCGTCGAGCAGCTCCCGGCGATCGAGATCGTGACCTGCTTCGTGATTCAGCGCGGTCATCGTTCGGGCCAAGTCGACCGGCAGCTCAGTCGGCCAATTCACGTTGACGCCGATGCCCACGACAACAGCAATCCGATCGCTTTCACTGGGCGCGCTCTCGGCCAACACTCCGGCCAGCTTGCGGTCGCCGACGAGCAAGTCGTTCGGCCACTTGAGCACCGGCCTGACTGCGGCGACCGAGTGACAGGCATCGACGGCCGCCAGTCCGACGGCCTGGGTGTAGCGGTGCAGTGCAGCGCGATCGGGCGCGTGGAACAGGATCGACGCCAGCAGTGAGCTGCCTGGCGGCGCGTGCCATTGCCGTCCGAGGCGGCCCCTGCCGGCCGTTTGATGGTCGGCCACGAGCACCGTGCCTGCGGGCGCGCCCGCCCGAGCCGCCTCGATCAAATCGGCGTTCGTCGAACCGGTCTCGGCGACCCACTCCACGGTCCACGCCACCGCCTGCCAACATAGGCGCCTCATGCTGACGAAGATCCTGATCGCGAACCGCGGCGAGATCGCCGTCCGTGTCATCCGTGCGTGCAAGGAGCTCGGCATTCGCTCAGTCGCCGTGTACTCCGAGCTCGATCGCGACGCGATGCACGTCCGCTTGGCCGACGAGGCCTACGCACTCGGAGGGCAGACCGCGGCGGAGTCGTACCTGAACACCGACGCGATCCTTTCGGCGATTCGAGAGAGCGGAGCGGACGGAGTCCATCCGGGGTACGGCTTCTTCTCGGAGAACACCGACTTCGCACGGGCGATCACCTCGGAAGGCGTCACGTTCATCGGCCCCCCGCCCGAGGCGATCGAGCCGATGGGCGACAAGATCTCGGCTCGGCTCGCCGCCGACCGCGCCGGTGTCGCGGGCGTGCCCGGCATCAGCGAGCCGTTGACGTCACCCGACGAGGTCCGGGCGTTCGCGGACGAGCACGGTTGGCCGGTGGCCGTGAAGGCGGCCTACGGCGGTGGCGGCCGGGGCATGAAGGTCGTCACTGGTCCCGACGCGGTCGAGGCCGCGATCGAGTCCGCCGCGCGGGAGGCCCAGGCGTACTTCGGGCGTGCGGAGCTCTACGTCGAGCGCTACTTGCCTTGGCCGCGGCACGTCGAGGTCCAGATCATCGGCGACACCCACGGCAACATGGTCTGGCTCGGTGAGCGCGACTGCTCGGCGCAGCGGCGGCACCAGAAGCTCGTCGAGGAGAGCCCCGCTCCCCTCCTCGCGGAAGAGGTGCGCCGGGCGATGGGCGAGGCGGCCGTCGCAGTGGCGCGCTCGGTGGGCTACTACAACGCCGGCACCGTCGAGTTCCTGTACACGGACGGCGAGTTCTTCTTCCTCGAGATGAACACCCGACTGCAGGTCGAGCACCCCGTCACCGAGATGGTGACCGGCATCGACCTCGTCGCCGAGCAGATCCGCGTGGCCTCCGGACTGCCCCTCTCCTTCGATCAGTCGTCGATCGAACGACGAGGCCATGCGATCGAGTGCCGCATCAACGCCGAAAACCCCGCCGGGGGCCGGTTCCTGCCGTCGCCCGGCAAGATCACCAAGCTCGTCGTGCCCGACGGCTTCGGAGTTCGGTTCGACGGCGGCTACGCCAGCGGCGACGAGATCAGCCAGTACTACGACAACCTCATCGGCAAGCTCGTTGTGTGGGGTGCCGACCGGGAGACGGCCCGGAAGCGCATGCTCCGGGCGCTCGACGAGCTGGTGGTCGAAGGCGTCGCCACGACGGTTCCCGCCGACGTCGCGATCCTCACCCATCAAGACTTCATCGATGCACAGCACTCGACCAAGTGGGTCGAGGAGCGCCTCGATCTGAGCGGCATCGCAGCACCCACGGCCGCCCCGCCTGCAGCCGACGGCGAGACGGACGGGCCGAGAGTGCGTCGCGACGTCGATGTCGAGGTGAACGGCAAGCGGTTCGCCGTGACGGTCTGGGTCCCCGAGTCCGCCGGGTCCGTCACCACCGGCGTTGGGTCGGATGCGACGCGAGCCCGCCCCGGTCGCGCCGCGAGCTCCAGCTCCGGGGCCGGTGGGGGCAGCGGACAAGTGACCGTGCCGATGCAGGGGACGATCGTGAAGGTGCTCGTCGCGGTCGGCGACACCGTCGAAACCGGTCAAGCCGTGTGCGTGCTCGAGGCGATGAAGATGGAGAACAACATCGTCGCCGAGCGGGCGGGCGCGGTCACCGAGGTCAAGGTGACCGAGGGCGTCACCGTGGGTGCCGGCGACGTCGTAGTCGTGATCGGCTAGCAGCCGGACTTTCCACCTTCACGCGCCGAGCCGGCGGGCAGGACCAGAAGCCCTGCCACGCCGGCCGCGGCTACGACGGCGATCGCCTTTCGGAGGACAAGCCCTGTCAGGCGATTGCGGTGTTGATCTGCGTGACGACCTGAGTGCTGACGGCAGCCTCGCCGCCGTAGATGAACAGTTGGTTGACGGTCGCCTTGACGCTCTGCAAGTACGTCTGGACATTGCCCGGCAGCGAGGCCTGAG
The DNA here is from genome assembly GCA_963759645.1 of uncultured Acidimicrobiales bacterium. Classification (GTDB taxonomy): domain Bacteria; phylum Actinomycetota; class Acidimicrobiia; order Acidimicrobiales; family DATKAS01; genus DATKAS01. Next base: position 385,814 of record CAVXAI010000013.1, read on the forward strand.
CGGTCAGCAGAAGCGGGCCGCCGATCTTGCCGATGTGCGCGCCACCCGTGAGACCGTCAGGGAAGGCCTCGCCGCTCGCGATCCCGATCGCGGTCGGGTTCGGGAAGAACCTCTGCGCGACCCCGACCGCAGTTCCGTATCGGTCGGCACCCACGATTTGGTTCGCCGCCGGCGCCCCGCCAGCGGCGGCGGCGGGGCCGCCGAGAGCGAAGATTGTCGCACCGGCGCGAGTCGTGAGGTACTCAGAGGTGAATGCCGGCATCACGTTGGCGTTCGTCAACAGGATCGCCCCTTGGAGCTTCGCTGCGGCGGGTCCAGCGGACAGAGCGTCGGGGAAGTTCACGCCGCTCGCGAGGAAGAGGTTCGCGGGGTTGTTCAGGCCCGTCTGCGCGATGAGGACCGCGGTCTGGAAGCGGTCTGCGCCTGCGAACTGCCTCGGCACCTGGTACCCCAGCGCGGTGAGCTGCTGCACCATCGAGTCAGGGATTGCTGACGGGCCGCCGAGCACGAGGATCGTCTTGCCCGTTGTCAGCACGCGCTGGATCTCGGCCACCGTTCTAGCGTCCACCGTCGTCGCCCCGGCCACGAGGTTGGCGAGCAGGAGCGGGCCGACCTTGGAGACGGCGAGAGGGGCCCCAGCAAGGGCATCGGGGAAGATGTCGCCGCGGGCGAGGACAACCGTGGTCGCAGACCCATTCGTGGGGAATGAGTTCTGCGAGATCTTGACCGCAGTGTCGACTCGGTCGACGCCGGCGAGCCGGATGCCCGACCTGCCGACCTGCGTCAGCACGACGTCGTTTCCGGTGCCGCCGACGTACGTGATGCGGTACGAGATGCCATTTGCCGCGGCGAAGGTCGCGTTCTCGGGGAGGTTGAGGAACGTGCCCTGGATCGCGCCGGCGCTGGTGTTGTCGATCACGGTGAACGTCTGGTTGGCCGGGCCGACGAAGTTGCCGGCGAGCGCCAGAGTCGCGTTGTTGAGCAAGACCCCATTCGTGACGCGCAGGGCGTCGTGCAGCGTGCCCTGAGCGGCGCCGAGGATGTCGAGCGAGACCGTCACACCGGCGTTGAGCGTGAGGGAGCCATTCACCGTCAAGAGGCCCGCACCGGTGATACCGGGAGCGATGGTGCCGGCCGTCGCGCCAACGTTGGCGGTGACGCCAGTGCCGCCGAGGAGACCGCTCTGGACCTGCGTCTGGCTCGTGGCGATGGTTCCGCTGACGATGAGGCTCCCTGCGCCGACGACGGTGCCGCCGGTGTAGAGGGCGTTCCCTCCGAGAAGGAGCGTGCCCGCTCCGCCCTTCGTCAAGCTGAACGGACCACCCATGGGCCCCATCAGACCGAGATTCCCGCCCGAAGCGACCGTGATCGGGAGATTCCCGATGGTCCCCGTGATCGGCGTGAAGATCTGGTTTGTGCCCGCGACCGTCTGCACGATCGCCTGTGGGTCGAGCACGTTGGTGCCGCCCACGATGTAATCAGCGCCGTTGAAGTTGAGCGTCAGCCTGGTGCCGTTCCCGAGGTCGTACTGATTGTTCTTCGACGAGGCGACCGGCGGGAAGGTCAGCACGTCGTCGTTGACGGGCACCTGGGCCGGGCTCCAGTTCGCGACGGTGCTCCAGAGCGCGCCGCTGTTGCCGGTCCACGTCAAAGAGGCGGCGTACGCGGGCTGGGCCGTGACGACCCCCAAGGCCAGCAAGGATCCTGTGATCAATGCGGCGACGGATCGGCGGAATCGACGGGTCATGGAAACCTCCAGGCCTTTCGGGATAGACCATTCGCTTCGCAAGGCGGCCAACGTATCAAGTCCCGCGAAGTCGTGTGTTGTCCGTGCGGTCTCCGTTGTTGACGAAGCGTTTACTCCGCAGCTGACCGAGCGTTACCCCGCAGAGCTACTCGGCGGCGTCCGCGAGTGCCTCGGCCAGCGCCGGATGCACGAGAAGGCTCTCGTAGATGTCGCTCACCTTCAGGTTCGCGGTGACCGCGAGCGCGATGACGGAGATGAGCTCTGCCGCGTGGCGGCCGACGATCGAGCCGCCGAGCACGACGCCGGTGGCAGGGTCGGAGAGGATCTTCACGAAGCCGCGGGGATCGTTGTTGATGAGCGCCTTCGCGCTCGCCGAGAACGGCACCTTCGTCACGCGGATCTTGCGCCCTTCGGCGAACGCCTCGGCCTCGGCCAGACCCACATCGGCGATCTCGGGTTCCGTGAAGATCGCCGAGGCCGCCTTGTCGTAGTCGAGGTGCCGGTGCTCGCGCGTGTGCAGACCCATCACGTGCTCGGCGATCTTGCGGCCCTGCATCGCGGCAACCGAAGACAAGGGAAGCTTCCCCGAGAGATCGCCGGCCGCGTAGATGTGCGGCACGTTCGACTGGCAGTGGTGGTTGATGCGCACGTAACCGCTGTCGTCGGTCTCGACTCCTGCAGCTTCGAGCCCGAGACCCTCGACGTTCGGCACCGAGCCGATCGCGAGGATGGCGTGGCTTCCGTGGACCTGTCGCCCGTCGTCACATCGCACGACGACGCGCTCGTCGACGACATCGATGCCGACAGCGCGTGCTCCCTTCAGCAAGCTCACTCCGCGCGCGAGAAAATCGGCTTCGAGCGCCGCCGCGACTTCGGGATCCTTCGTTGGCAGCACCTGCTGGCGGCTGACTATGAGCGTCACCTTCGATCCGAGCGACGACAGCATGTGCACGAACTCCACTCCGGTGACACCGGACCCCACCACGACCGCATGCTCGGGGATTTGCGGAGGCGGATAGCAGTCACGCGTCGTCAAGATGCGGTTGCCGTCGGGCACACACCACTCGGGCACCCGCGGCCGCGACCCAGTCGACAGCTGGATGGCGTCAGCCTCGAGCTCCTCGACTCCCGTCGCCGTCTCGACGACGACCTGGTTCGGGCCCTTGAGACGCGCGGCGCCCTCGATGAGGCGCACGTTCTGGCTGGTCAACAGCTCGACGACCGCGCGATGGAGTCGTTCCTCGATGCGGTCGACTCGACTCCTCAAGCTGTCGCGGTCGAGGGCGGCATCCACGTCGAGACCCATTCCCTCCGCACGCCGGAAGAACGACATCGCGCCGCCTGTCGCGATCATGGTCTTCGAGGGGATGCAGTCCCACAGGTGGGCGGCGCCGCCGACGATGTCTCTCTCGACGAGCACGACCTCAGCCCCGAGGCGAGCGCCGTAGGTCGCGGCCTGGTTGCCCGCGGGGCCACCGCCGATGATCACGAAGCGCACGGCCATTGATCTCAGGGTACCCGTGGGTCATGCCCCGCCGAGACTCCCGATGCCCGCGCGGACGGCGCGGGCTAGCGTCGCCCGACGAGCGGACGCCTCTGGCGCGCGACGAGGTCGGAGGCGAGGAAGGGAGAGCGGTGGCCGACGAGCAACAACCGGGCTCTCGTCCGACTCCGCCGAAGCCTCCGCCGCGCGGGGCGAGCGTGCCGCCGCCCCCGTTCGCCCCGCCGCGAGTCGACCGCGGCCACCGTCGCCCAGCCCGTAGCCGAACCTGAGACCGTCGTCGGGCCTGCCGTCGCGACCGCGGAGCCGCCCGCACGCCGGCCCGCAAGTGGCAAGACACCGCCGGATCGACTTCGGCGGATGCTCATCTTCTCGGGCATCGGCGGTCTCGTCGCGCTCGCGCTCGGCGTGTACGCGAACGTCCACGACCCGACCTTCGAGCAACCGTTCGTCTGGTTCTTCAGCGGGCAGCCGGAGTTCAAGGTGTGGTTCGCCACATTGGCTGCCGCACTCGCCGTCTTCCAGGAGTGGGTGGGGCGCCGGCTCTTCGGAAAGCGCGCACAGGGCCGGCGCAAGCCGTGGATGCCGCAGGCGCATCGCATGGCGGGGACGCTGGCGTTCATCGTGAGCCTGCCCGTCGCCTTTCAGTGCCTGTGGGCGCTCGGCTTCAACGACTACGGCAACCCGTGGTGGGCCGTGCACTCCGTCGTCGGATGCATCGTGTACGGCGCGTTCGTGACGAAGGTGCTGTGCGTGCGCAATCGCAAGCTCCCGCGTTGGGGCTTGCCGGTCGCAGGAGGTGTGGTGTTCGCCGCGCTGATCCTCGTGTGGGCGACGAGCGCGGTGTGGTGGTGGTTCGAGCACGGGTTCCCTTCGTTCTGATGGCTCGATGCTGAGGACTCGATGAAGCGCATCACGAACGTGCTCCAGATCGTGGCGCTGGCACTGGCCGCGCTGTTCATCGTCTCGCTGTTCACGTCGTCGTTCCCACCATGGTCGAGCGACGATGAAGGCGGAGGCGGCGACGAAGCCGCGGCGTCCACCGTTGTGACGGCCGGCACGACCGCGGCGCCCGAGACGACCGTTGGGGCGCTGACTCGACCCCGGACGGCGCAGACACAACGGCAGCCGCAGACACCACCACAGCGAGTGCGGTCGACGGCGAGGCGCTCTACAACGACGAGTGCGCGTCGTGCCATGGCGACGACGGAGGGGGTGGCCTCGGACCCTCGCTGCAGAACCTCGAGGAGCAGCTTCCCTGATCAATCCGAGGTCGTCGCGATCGTCACTGACGGCAGCGGCTCGATGCCGTCGTTCGGCGACGATCTGTCGGCCGAAGAGATCGACGCGATCGTGGCCTACATCTACACCTTCGGTTGAGTCACCTACGACTCGCCTACGCCTCCATCACGACGGGCACGATCATCGGCTTGCGGCGAGTGCGCTCGCTGACGAACCGGCCGACCGCCTGACGCACGTGGCGTTGCAGCGCCTCGGTGTCGTGGGCACCGGACGCGAACGCGTGCTCGACCGCGCGGCGCGCGTGATCGGTGGCTTCGTCGATGAGGTCCTCGGCCTCGGGCGCGTACACCCATCCTCGGGTGATGATCTCGGGCCCGGTGATGACGTTTCCGGTCGACACGTCGACGGTCACGACGACGACGACGACGCCCTCTTCCGCGAGCACGCGACGATCGCGGAGTACGCCGTGACCGACATCGCCGACGATGCCGTCGACGTAGAGGTAACCGGCCGGGACTCGTCCGGCGAAGTCGATGCCGTCGTCGGTGAGCGCGACCACGTCGCCGTCCTCGGCGAGGAGGATGTTGCTGTCGGGCAGCCCCATCTGATTGGCGAGGCGGGCGTGCGCCATCATGTGGCGGAACTCGCCGTGCACGGGGATGAACAGCTCGGGCTTCGCGAGCGCCATCAGCATCTTGAGCTCCTCGGCCTGGGCATGGCCGGTGGCGTGCACATCGGCCACTCCCGAGTGCACGACCTCGGCGCCGACCCTCAGCAGCCCGTCGATGACCTTGTTCACGTTGTGCTCGTTGCCGGGGATGGCGTGCGAGCTCAGGATGACCGTGTCCTCGCTGGTGAGCTTGAGCCAACGGTTGTCGCCCGACGCGAGCAGCGCGAGCGCCGACATGGGCTCGCCTTGTGACCCTGTCGACACGACGCACACCTTTCCGGGAGGAAGGTCTGCGATCGCCTCGATGTCGACGAGTGAGTCGTCAGGAATGGTGAGCAATCCGAGGTCGCGCGCGAGGCGCACGTTGCGCTTGACCGACAGTCCGAGCGTCGCGACGACGCGTCCGCACGCGATGGCCGCGTCGGCGATCTGCTGGATGCGGTGGATGTGGCTCGCAAACGAGGCGGTGATGATGCGCCGCCCCTCGTGCTGCCGGAAGAGGTTGATCAACACCCGGCCGACCTCGCGCTCGGACGGAGCGTGGCCGGGCTCCTCCGCGTTCGTCGAGTCGGAGAGCAGCAGACGGACGCCGGTCGACGAAGCGATCGCGCCGATTCGGGACAGGTCGGTGCGGCGACCGTCGACCGGAGTGAGGTCGAGCTTGAAGTCGCCGGAGTGGAGGATGACGCCCTGAGGTGTGTGAAATGCGGTCGCGAACGCGTAGGGCACCGAGTGAGTCACGGGGATGAACTCGAGGTCGAACGGGCCGACGACGCGACGCTCGCCGTCGCGCACGGGCACGAGCTCGGTGCGGCCGAGCAGACCCGCTTCCTCGATGCGGCTGCGAGCCAACCCGAGCGTGAGCGGGGATCCGTAGATCGGAAACGACACGTCGCGGAGCAGGAAGGACAGGCCGCCCGACGTGATCCTCGTGGCCGTGGGTGGCTACGCAGCCGTCGATGCGATGCGCGTTCTCGCGTAGGTACGTGAAGTCGGGAAGCACGAGGTCGATGCCCGGCATGTCGGCCTCGGGGAACATGAGGCCGCAGTCGAGGAGCATGATGCGCCCGTCGACCTCGATGCACGCGCAGTTGCGCCCGATCTCGCCAAGGCCTCCGAGGAAGACGATGCGGACGGGATCAGCCACGGGCTGCGAGCCGCCGGCTCGTCACACCCTGCGCAAGTTGTCGAGCACTTGCCGAGCCCGTTCTTCGGTGCCCGCAGGAGCCGGACCGAGCGGAGGCCGGCACTGACCTACCGCGTGCCCGATCACCCGCATCATCGCCTTAGCCGGGATCGGGTTCGGCGTGTCGTCGCTCGTCTCGAACGCGAACGACTCGAGCAGGCGAGCGTTCGCCTCTCGCGCCGCGACGACGTCGCCCTTCTCGAAAGCAGAGACCATCTCGCTGTGCTCCACGCCGGACCAGTGAGTGGCGACGCCGATGATCCCGACCGCGCCGACCGCGAGCAGCGGCAACGTGAACGGGTCGTCGCCGCTGTAGACCTCGAAGCCACCAGGAGCCCGAGCGATGAGCGACGCCGTTTCCGCGGGGTTGCCCGCTGCGTCCTTCACGCCCACGATGTTCGGCACGTCGCGCGCGAGTCGAAGCAACGTGTCGGTGGCCACCTTGCGCCCCGTACGGATCGGGATGTCGTACAGGATGACGGGCAGCGCAGTCGCCGCGGCCACAGCGCGGAAGTGCGCCTCGAGCCCCGCCTGTGACGGACGGTTGTAGTACGGCGTGACGACGAGGCACGCCGGCGATGCCGGTGCCGGACGCCTTGGCCGTCATCTCGATGCCGTGGTGAGTGTCGTTCGACCCTGTGCCACCGACGACCGGGATCGTGACCGCCTCGCTGACCGCGGCGAGCAGGTCGAGCTGCTCCTCGTCGGTGAGCGTGGGTGCCTCCCCTGTCGTACCGGCGACGACGAGGCCGTCGTTGCCGTTTGCCTCGAGCCAGCGCGCGAGCTTCACCGCCGCGTCGAGGTCGAGTGCGCCGTCCGCATCGAACGGCGTGACCATCGCGGTGAGCACGGCACCAAATCGTCCGGCCATCAGTAGCTCCCTTCGTCCGCCCGATCGATGCCGAGCGTCAGCAAGAGGTCTTGGTGCAGCTCCATCCACACATCGTGATACGAGCCGCACATCACGCCGGTGAACTGCTTCTGGTCCCCCGCCTCGAGGCGGGTCCGGGCGGCGGTCGAGACGCGGCCCGTAGGGGGCGTACCGGGTGAGATGGTCGGAGAACGACGACACAGCAGCCCTGGGCGAGGCGATCGAGCGCAGCGAGGCGAGCGACGATCGCGGCGTCATAGTCCGCGATTGGAGTGGTCGTTGGGCGCCCGGTTGTCGCCCTCACCGGGGAACAGCTGCCAGTCACCGCACAGGGCCTTGAACTGCTCGTTCAGCTCGAGGAATGCGGGATAGGCCTCGCGGAGTCCCTCTTCGACGCCTGCGTCCTTCAGCTCGCGGGCAACGAGGTCGGCCGCGACTTGCTTGCCCTCGGGCGTCGGCATCCAGAGGCCCCGCGCCTCGCGGAACTGCGCGAGGCCGCGCTCGAGCATCGGGACCAGCTGCGACTCGACTTGGGGCTCGGTGAGCCCGGTGATGCGAGCGATGTCTTCGACGGTGCCGAAGCCCTTCACATGCAGCGCGTGGGCGACGAGCAGATGCGGGTCGGATTGGTGGGCCATCCGGCGCGAACCTACCAGCGGGCCCTGCTCAGCCCGATGAACTTGCGGGCGGGAGGTGAGGCGGCTTCAGGCGACCGCGCCGTCCGGGAGGGCGAACTCGCCGTACTCCTCGCCGGTGTCGGCCCAGTCCTCGAACTGGATGACGCCGAGCTCCTCATAGCGACGACGGAGCCAGCCGTCGGCGGCGTCGAGCAGACCGAGCTTCTTGCAGTTCGGCACGATCTTCGAGAAGAGCATCTGCTGGAACAGCCCGCGGGTGTCGTCGCTCAGGATGTACGGGATCATGACCTTCGGCGAGATCCCCATCCGCTCCCACACCTCTTGCTGCAGGAACCGGTCGCGCATGCGCACCGACGCCTCGAACGCGAACTCTTGACGCTCACGGATCTCGGCGGCGCCCATGCCCGCGTACACCTCCTGCAGGCTGAGCACGCCGAAGGCCACGTGGCGAGCCTCGTCGCTCATGACGTAGCGGAGCAGCTGCTTGAGGAGCGGCTCGGTCGTCATCTGGTGCATGAAGCCGAACGCGGCCAGGGCAAGGCCCTCGACCATGATCTGCATGCCGAGGTAGGTCATGTCCCATCGGCTGTCGTTGACGATGTCGTCGAGCAGCATGCGAAGGTGCGCGTTGATCGGATAGTGACCAGACAGCTTCGTGTCGAGGTACTTCGCGAACACCTCGACGTGCCGCGCCTCGTCGACGACCTGCGTCGACGCGTACAGCTTGGCGTCGTACCACGGCACCGTCTCGACGATCTTCGCAGTGCAGAGCAGCGCGCCCTGCTCGCCGTGCATGAACTGGCTGAGCGTCCAGTTCTGGCTTTGGATGCCGAACTCGAGCCACTCCTTGTCGCCCCACTTCTCGACCGGTGAGCCGATGTAGTGGTCGGGATTCGTGCCGACACCACCTTGCGCGGCAGCGGCGTTCGCGATGACAACGGCCTCCTGGTCGACCTCGGTCTGCCATGGGAGATCGGTCTCGCCGTTCCACTGACCGGTCTTCGCCTTCTCGTAGAGCTTCCGCAGCGCCGGGCGCGACAGGTCGTAGTCCCACGTGAAGAGCGCGTCGGCATTGTCCTTCACCGCGTGCTGGACGGCGTCGACGTCGGTGTTGGTGATCGCGAGGATCGCTTCGACGTCGTTGACGTCGTCGCGGCCGATCATGTCGGAGATCTCCGTGCTCATGGCGGTCAGGCCTCTCTCGGGAGTGCTGGGAACGCAGGTAGGACGAACTGGTCGACGAACTGACGGGCGGACTCGGGGTCGCCGAAGTCGACATGGCGCGACGGCGACAAGAAGTAGGAGATGACGACCCGGGCCAGCCACTCGGCCAGGCGGCCGGACGCCTCTGTGCCGATGTGAGGGGCAAACCGGGGGGTGAGGAAGAGGGTCGCGGCATCGAAGATGCGAGGGAGCCCGGCGACGGTGAGCTCGGTCATGACTTCGCCGGGCGATGAGGCGAGCATGAGCTGAAGGTGCTCGTCATCGCGCAGCGCTCGGGTGGCGGCGACCAGGCCCCGCACCAGCAGGTCCTCGTAACTGGTCGCCTCGGCCAGATGCGCGTCGAGCTCAGAGAAGAACTCCCTGGTCGAGCGCTGCCGCAGCGCTTCGTACATGTTGTCCTTGCCGCCCGGGAACAGGCGGTACACGGTCGCCCGGGAGCACCGCGCCTCGGCGGCGATGTCGTCGACGGTGACCTTGGCCATCCCCCAGCGCTCGCAGCACGCCTTGGCCGCGTCGAGCACCCGATCTTCGAGGGTCAGGTCGAGCAGCACTTCCGGCACGCTGAGATGGTAAGACGAAAACTGTCTCACCGTCCAGGGGCCGTCCGTCACACGGCCCCCGGGGCTGATCTTCGGCTCAGCCGGGCAACGAGTAGTCGGCGAAGCGGGAGCGCAGGTCCTTCTTGGAGAACTTGCCGACAGACGTCTTCGGAACTTCGTCGATGAAGACCACGTCGTCGGGGAGCTGCCACTTGGCGAGCTTCGGGGCGAGGAACTCGAGCACCTCGTCCCTGGTGAGCTCCTCGCCGGGCTTGACGACGACGCACGCCAGCGGCCGCTCGGCCCAACGGGGGTGCTTGATGCCGATGACCGCGGCTTCGGCAACCTTCGGATGGGCCATCAGCTCGTTCTCGATCTCGACCGAGCTGATCCACTCGCCGCCCGATTTGATGAGGTCCTTTGTGCGGTCGACGAGGCGGATGTAGCCGTCGGCGTCGACCGTGGCCACGTCGCCCGTCTTCAGCCAACCGTCGTCGGTGAACGACTCGGCCGCCCGATCGTCGTGGTAGTAGCTGCGCGCGATCCACGGACCGCGCACCTGCAGCTCGCCACTGCTCTCGCCGTCCCACGGCAGCGGATCGGTCGTGTCAGGAGCGACGACGCGCTGCTCGACGCCCACTACCGCCGGACCGACGGTCGTGCGCCGCTCGGCCATCTCGTCGATCGAGTCGCTCTCCAGCGTCGTCTTCACCCGACAGACCGAGCAGATCGGGCTCGTCTCGGTCATCCCCCACGCTTGCAGGAGCGGCAACCCCACCTGCTCGCGGTACGCCTCGGACAGCGCGCGAGGCACCGCCGAGCCTCCGCACGGAATGACCCGCAGGCTCGAGGTGTCGCGACCTTTCAGCTCAGGAAGCACGCCCATCCAGATCGTCGGCACGCCCGCAGCGACGGTCACGCGCTCGTTGACGATCAGGTCGGCGATGGCTTTTCCCGAAAGATCAGGGCCCGGCATCACGAGCGTCGCTCCGGACGCGACTGCGGCGTGCGCGAGCCCCCAGGCGTTCGCGTGGAACATCGGCACCACCGGGAGGATCACGTCGGACTCGCGGGCGCCGAGCGAGTCGGCGGTCATCGCGCCCATCGTGTGCAGGAACGTCGACCGGTGCGAGTAGACGACTCCCTTCGGGTTGCCCGTCGTGCCGCTCGTGTAACACATCGAAGCGGCGCGGTTCTCGTCCTCGACACCGAACTCGACCGGCGACGCGTTCGCGAGGAGCAACTCGTAGTCGTGGATCTCGAAGCCGTCGCCGCCTTCCTCCGGGATCGCGCCCTTGCCATCGTCCATGACCACGACGTGGCGGACGGTGTCGAACGTCTTGAGCAGTGGCCACAACAAGCCGGTCAGCGACTTGTCGACGAAGATGACCTCGTCTTCGGCGTGGTTCACGATGTACGTGAGCTGGTCGGGGAAGAGGCGGATGTTGAGCGTGTGGAGCACACGCCCGGTGCAGGGCGCCGCGAAGTAGAGCTCGAGGTGCCGGGAGGTGTTCCACGCGAACGTCGCAACTCGACCGTCCGCCGAGATGCCGAGGGCATCGAGCACCCCGGCGACGCGATGCGTGCGCTCGGCCCACTCGCCGTACGTGACGCGCTCGATGCCACTCCCCGTGGCCGTCACCACGGTCTTGTCGGCGAAGAGCTGCTCGGCGCGCTGAAAGAGGTGCGGGATCGTGAGCGGATGGTCTTGCATCAAGCCCTGCATGAGTGCCCCCGTTTTTGGTGAAGCGTGCCGTGGATGAAGCCCGTCTCACACCAGATTAGAAGCGGCGTCGCCGGGCACTCCCCGCCGGTACGCTCGGGCCTGTCGTGTCGTCCGCCGACCAAGCCATAGAGCCCCCGCGCTTCGACCGGCGGCGCCTCACTCTGCTGCTGGTGCCCATCGGCATCCTCGTGGTGATGGCGAACGTCGGCACCGCGCTCGCGCCGACCCTGGTGAATCACCATCCGGTGTGGCTGATCACGCTCGACGCCCGCAACCGGCATCTGCTGCTCGTCGTCGCGGCCGACATCGACCCGCTGCCGTACTTCCTCATCGGTTTCGTCCGGCTGCTCGTCTCCGACCCGCTCTTCTTCCTCCTCGGGCGCTGGTACGGCGAGGGGGCGCTGAAGTGGCTCGAACACAAGGCCGGTACGGGCGCGACCCGCCAGCTCAGGTGGGTCGAGCGCGTGTTCGGCAAGATCGGGGCGCCCCTCGTCGCCGTCATGCCGAACAACCTGGTGTGCCTGTTCGCCGGGGCCTCGGGGATGCGACCACGTCTCTTCTGGACGCTCAACATCCTTGGCACGATTTGCCGGCTGATCCTCATCTGGTTCCTGGGTCGAGCCCTCGAGGAGCCGCTGGGGTACGTCCTCGACTTCATCCAGCGGTATCAGTGGCCGCTGCTCGGCCTTTCCGTCGCAATCGTCGTCTTCCAAGCTGGCCGTGCCCAGGCGCGCGGTGAGATCGAGCCGATCGAGAAGATCGAGGACGAGATCCAGGCCGAGACGGAGGCGCTGGCGGACGGGGCGTCCGAGGTGACCGAGTCCCAGGCGACCGAGTCCGACGCGACGGATGACCGCGAGGCGACCGTCGAGCCCGACGAGGAGGTCCGGTAACGTCCGCCGCAATGCACCGGGGGGTCGCGGTCGTCACGGGGGCGAGCAGCGGCATCGGCGCGGCGACCGCACGGCACCTGTCGAAGGAGGGCTTCGACGTCGTAGTCGGCGCTCGACGCTTCGACCGCGTGCGCGAGCTCGCTGACACGATCGGCGGCACGGCGTTCCCGCTCGACGTCGACGACGACGAGTCGGTGGACGCGTTCTGCGACGCGATCGAAGGCTGCCGCGTGCTCGTCAACAACGCGGGCGGTGCCTTCGGGCTCGACCCGGTCGAGAAGGCCGATCTCGAAGACTGGCAGCGCATGTTCGACACGAACGTGCTCGGCACCGTCCGCATGACGAAGGCGCTCCTTCCGAAGCTCGAAGCGACGGGAGACGGCCATGTCGTGTTGATGGGTTCCGTCGCCGGGCTCGAGGGTTACATCGGAGGCTCGGGTTACAACGCCGCAAAGTTCGCCGTGCATGCCCTCCACCAAGTGCTGCGCATGGAGCTCCTCGGCCGTCCGATCCGTGTCACCGAGATCGATCCGGGCGCGTGCGAGACCGAGTTCTCGCTCGTGCGCTTCGAGGGCGACGCCGAGCGGGCCGCCAAGGTGTACGACGGCCTCACGCCCCTCACCGCCGACGACGTCGCGGAGTGCGTCACCTTCGCGGTGACGCGACCGTCGCACGTGAACATCGACCAGATCGTCCTGATGCCGCGAGACCAAGCCAACGCCCGCATGTTCCACCGCCGACCGTCCTGACCGCAGTCCTGGCCCCGACATCCCACCCTGAGCCCAGCGAGAACAGGAGTCCACATGCCCGATCCCGTCTTCACCGGCGTCGCCGCTGCCACCGTCACGTTCTTCGACGAGCACGGCACGGTCGACGCCGCCACTACCGCCCGCCATGCCTCTCACCTCGCGGAGCGAGGCATGAAGGCGATCGTCGTCGCCGGCACGACCGGCGAGGCACCCCACCTGTCGATGAAGGAGCGGCTGACGCTGCTCGACGCAGTCCGCGCCGCCGTGCCCTCCGACGTCCCTGTCATCCTCGGCACCGGCGGTCTTCCCTCCGGGGTGAGCGCGGCCGAGCTCACGAAACGATCGATCGACCACGGCGCCGACGCTGCCCTCGCGTTGTCACCGCACCATGGCGACGTGCGCGCGTTCTACGAAGACATCGCGTCCGCGGCGGGCACGTTCCCCGTCATCGCCTACCACTACCCCGCGGTTTCTGGCACCGAAGGCATCCGCGTCGACGTCCTGAACCTGCTTCCCGTCGCCGGATTGAAGGACTCGACCGGCGACCCCACCCGCCTCCTCGAGGAGCAGGCGGTCTACGGGGGCCCGCTCTACACCGGCTCGGCGGCGATGGCGCTGTACTCAGGCGCGCTCGGTTGCACAGGCGTGATCCTCGCCGCGGCGAACCTCGAGCCCGAGCTCTGCACGCAGGCATTCGCGGGCGACGTAAAGGCACAGCGCGCGCTGCTTTCCGCACACCGCATCGTTCGCGAAGACGCGCCGCACGGCCTCAAGCGCGAGCTCAACGCGCGCTTCGGCACCCCCACCCACTGCCGCCACCACGTTTGATCCTCGTCGCCGAGCTTCGCTCGGCTCCTGCTCGCTTCGCTCGACAATCCGGCACGCCGCGGTTCCGGCGGCGCACTGCGCCGCCAGCTCACTAAGCCGGTTCTCTTGGCGGAATCGGGTCCCTGAGACCCGTTCGCGCCAAGAATTCACGTCGCCGGGCTCCGCTCCGCTTTGCCCGGCTCCTGCTCGCTTCGCTCGACAATCGGTGCTTCGCGCACCCGGCGGCGCACTGCGCCGCCAGCTAGAGGCCCAAGACCGCGTCGAGGCCGACGGTGAGGCCGGGGCGGTCTTTGATCGCTTTCACCGCGAGCAGCACGCCGGGCATGAAAGAGCTGCGGTCGTAGGAGTCGTGGCGGATCGTCAGAGATTGGCCGGTGGTGCCGAGCAGCACCTCTTGGTGAGCAACGAGCCCGCGTAGGCGTACCGAGTGCACGTGGATGTTGCCCGGCCCGAGCCCGCCACGGGCGCCGGGGGCGACCTCGACCTTCGTGGGGTCGGGCGCCCAGTCCGACGATGCCGGCAGCCATGCGGTCGACAGTGAGCATCGCCGTGCCCGACGGCGCGTCGGACTTCTGATCGTGGTGGAGCTCGATGACCTCGGCCGTCTCGAACCACGGTGCAGCGAGCTCGGCAAAGCGCATCATGAGCACGGCGCCGATTGCGAAGTTCGGCGCGACGATGCAGTTGCTCGCGGCGAACAGATGCCGTAGCTCATCGAGCTCGTCGGCGCTGAAGCCCGTCGTGCCGACAACGGCGTGCACCTCGTGCATCGCGCACCACCGCAGGTTGCCCATCGCCGCGTCGGCCACGGTGAAGTCGACGGCGACGTCGGCGTGCGCATCGGCCAACGCACGCGGCGTGCCCGCAATGACGACACCGCCGGCGACCTTCTCGCCTTCGTGGACCGGATCGACCGCAGCGACGAGCTCGACCGAAGGGTCGGCGTCGACAGCGGCGCACACCGTCGCACCCATGCGCCCGCCGGCACCGAACACCCCGACGCGGATCGTCATCCGCGGCACGCTACACACCGGGGCTACGGTCACCGTGGTGTATCCGGGGACCTACGCCGCGACCGCCCCCGACCGACCCGCCGTGATCATGGGACGCACCGGCGAGGTCGTCACCTACCGCGAGCTCGACGAGCGCTCGCTCCGATTGGCCCACGTGCTGCGCGACGCGGGGCTGCGGCGAGGCGACCATCTCGCGTTGTTCATGGAGAATCAAAGCCGGTTCCTGGAGGTCGTATGGGCAGCGCTGCGCTCCGGCCTCTACGTCACGACGATCAACAGCTACCTCACGGTCCCCGAGGTCGCCTACATCGTGAACGACTGCGAGGCGACCGCGCTCGTCACCTCGACGGCGAAGTCAGAGATCGCGACGGCGCTCATGGGCGAACACGACATCCCGGCAGTGCACACCCGGCTCATGGTCGGGGGGGCGCTGGGCGGGTATGACGACTACGACACCGCGCTCGCAGCGGCATCAGCCGAGTCCGCTGGGCGACGAGATCATGGGCGCGGCGATGCTCTACTCGTCGGGCACCACCGGGCGGCCGAAAGGCGTGAAGCGGCCGCTCCCGACGCTGGCGCCGAGTGACCCCGATCCGGTCGTGCTCGAGGGGCAGCGTCCGTCTATGGATGGGGCGAGGACACGATCTACCTCTCCCCCGCGCCGATGTACCACGCCGCGCCGCTCGCGTTCTCGGTGAACGCGCAGCGCTTCGGCGGCACCGTCGTCATCATGGAGCACTTCGACGCGGCCGAGGCGTTGCATCTCATCGAACGGGAGAAGGTCACGCACTCGCAGTGGGTGCCCACGATGTTCGTGCGGATGCTGAAGCTGCCCGACGAGGTGCGCCTCGCCGCAGACTTGTCGAGCCATCGCGTCGCGATCCACGCTGCCGCGCCGTGCCCGGTCGACGTCAAGCGCCGCATCATCGAATGGTGGGGACCGATCCTGCTGGAGTACTACGCCGGCACCGAGGGAAACGGCGCCACCTTCATCACGAGCGAGGACTGGCTCGAGCACCCAGGGTCGGTCGGCCGCATTGCGATCGGAAAGCTGCACATCGTCGACGAGGAAGGCAACGACCTTCCGCCCAACACCGAGGGGACGATCTACTTCTCCGGCGCCGGACAGTTCGAGTACCACAACGCACCCGAGAAGACCGAAGGTGCGCGACTACCCGGTGGACGGTCGACGCTCGGTGACGTCGGGTACGTCGACGAGGACGGCTACCTGTTTCTCACCGACCGCAAGGCGTACATGATCATCTCAGGCGGGGTGAACATCTATCCCCGCGAGATCGAGGACGTGCTGATCGCCCATCCGAGCGTCGCCGACGTCGCCGTCTTCGGCGTTCCTGACGACGACTTCGGCGAGCAGGTGAAGGCGGTCGTGCAACCGATCGACGGCGTCGAGGGGTCAGAAGACCTCGCGCGTGAGCTCACGGCATTCGCCCGCGAGCAGCTCGCCGGCTTCAAGGTGCCCCGCTCCATCGACTTCGAGGCAGAGCTGCCCCGGCTTCCCACCGGCAAGCTCTACAAGCGGTTGCTCCGCGACCGCTACCTGGGCAAGACGACGACGATCGTCTGACTCACGCGCTGGCGCGCGACTCGCGACTGCAGTGTCC
The DNA here is from genome assembly GCA_963759645.1 of uncultured Acidimicrobiales bacterium. Taxonomy (GTDB): domain Bacteria; phylum Actinomycetota; class Acidimicrobiia; order Acidimicrobiales; family DATKAS01; genus DATKAS01. The sequence goes on from CAVXAI010000013.1 coordinate 402,263, forward strand.
GCTTCGAGACGGGGCCGACAACCGCCAGCGACGGGGCGGCCGAGAGCACCCGCTCCGCGACCTTCGCGCACGTGCTCGACGGTCACCGCGTGATACAGCGCGAGCTGCTCCTCGATCGTGCGCACATACCCGCGGACCGTGAGCGACCCGCCCAGCCTCGCCATGCGGCTGCCCGAGTCCTCCAATCCGAGCACCAACGAACCCTCGAGATAGCCGAGCGCGACCTCGAGCTCGTCTGCGGTGATGCCGTCGGACTGCAGGCGCTCGAGCTCTTCGTCGACGAGGTCGAGCACCGCGTCGACGCGACCCGGCGTCGTCGCCGCGTAGATCGTCAGCGCGCCGGCGTCGCAGAACTCGGTGTGCGCCGAGAACACCGAATAGGCGAGGCCGCGGTCCTCGCGGATCGTCTGGAGCAACCGGCTCGACATGCCTCCCCCGAGAACATGGTTCAGCACCTCGAGCGCTTCGCGGTCCGGGTCGAGACGGCCGAACGTGCGAAACCCGAGTGCCAGATGCGCCTGCTCGATGTGCCGCTTGAGCACGGACAGGCGGCGGGACGGCTCGATCGGCGGCGTGCGCTCTACGTCAGTGACGTCACGGGTCGAGCGCATCTTGTCCTCGACCTGAGCGACCACGTGGGCGTGATGGACATCTCCTGCGGCGGCAACCACGAACGCCGACGGTCCGTACTTCGCGTCGAAGAAGTCGCGGATCTCCTCGGGAGCGATGGCGCTGACCGTGTCCGCGCTGCCTGCGGTCTCGCGCCCGAGCGGGTGCCCGGGGAACAACGCCTCGAAGACCAGGGTGTGCGCCCGGTCGTCGGGCGTGTCCTCGTCCATCATGAGCTCTTCCAGGATCACCTGGCGCTCGGCCTCGATGTCGCCGTCGCGCAACGAGGGAGCGCTCAGGACGTCGGCGAGCACGTCGATCCCGAGATCGAGGTGCCGGCTCGGGAGCCGCGTGACGTACGCCGTGTACTCCTTCGCCGTGAACGCGTTCATGTCGCCGCCGACGCGATCTATCGCTTGCGCGATGTCGCGGGCGGTGCGCGTCTCGCTGCCCTTGAACAGCAGGTGCTCGAGGAAGTGCGAGACGCCGCTCAGCGCCTCGGGCTCGTCGCGAGCGCCGACACCCACCCACACGCCGACGCACGCCGATCGGGCCTCGGGCATCCGCTCAGTGATGACGCGGACACCCGAAGCCAGCTCGGTCGTCTCGATGCGGGACCGCTCAGCGACGGCGGCCGCCCCCGCTGCCCCCGCTGCGCCGCGGCCCACGGCCACGGTCGCTGCCCCGGTCGTTGCTGGGCGGACGACCGCCGGTCGACGCTCCCGCTGTGGCCGGGCCCAGGTCGCCGAACTGCTCCCGTGCCTCAGCGTCGAACGAGTCCTCGAAGGAGACGGCCGACGCGCCTCCGGCCGAGCCGGAGCTCGACGCGCCGGAGCTCGACGAGCCGGAGCTCGACGCGCCGGAGGACCGCGGCGGCCGGCTGGACGCCGACTCACCGCCGCTGTCGGCGGCGTCGTCGCCATCGCCGATCGGCGTCAACGAGACCTTGCCGTTCGGGTCGATGTCGTCGACCCTCACCATGATCTCGTCGCCGAGCTCGAGCACGTCCTCGACCCGCTCGATGCGCTTGCCGCGCCCGAGCTTGGAGATGTGCACGAGGCCATCGCGACCCGGGAGGATGTTGACGAAGGCGCCGAACTTCGTGATGTTCACGACCTTGCCGGCGTAGACCTCGCCCACCGACGCACTCGGCGGGTTGATGATCAGCTCGATCTGACGGCGAGCCTCGGCAACGGCACCGCCGTCGACGGACCCGATCGTCACTGTGCCGACGACGCCGTCGTCGTCGACCGCGATGTCCGCGCCCGTCTCCTGCTGGATCGTGTTGATGACCTTGCCCTTGGGGCCGATCACCTCACCGATCTTGTCCATCGGGATCGTGAAGCTGATGATCTTCGGCGCGGTGTCGTTCACCTCGGGCCGCGGCTCGGCGATCGTCGCATTCATGACGTCGAGGATCGCGAGGCGGGCCTCGCGTGCCTGCTGCAGCGCGGCGGCCAGGACGTCGGCGGGGATGCCGTCGATCTTGGTGTCGAGCTGCAGGGCGGTGACGAAGTCCGCGGTGCCGGCCACCTTGAAGTCCATGTCGCCGAACGCGTCCTCGGCGCCGAGGATGTCGGTGAGCGTCGTGTATCGCCCCTCGGCGAACACGAGGCCCATCGCGATGCCCGCGACCGGCGCCTTGATCGGCACACCCGCGTCCATCAGCGAGAGGCTCGACGAGCAGACCGACGCCATCGACGTCGACCCGTTCGAGGCGAGCACCTCGGACACGAGGCGCAGCGTGTAGGCGAACTCCTCCTGGCTCGGCACGACCGGCAGCAGCGCGCGCTCGGCGAGCAAGCCGTGGCCGATCTCGCGGCGCTTGGGCGAACCCACGCGACCGACCTCGCCGTTGGCCGAGGGCGGCATGTTGTAGTGGTGCATGTAGCGCTTGTTGGTGTCAGGACCAATCGTGTCGAGCAGCTGGTTCATCCGCGGCATCGCGAGCGTGCAGATGTTGAGCACCTGCGTCTCGCCGCGCTGGAACAGCCCCGAGCCGTGCGCGGTCGGCACGACACCGACCTCCGCCGACAGCGGCCGGATGTCGGTGGCGCCGCGGCCGTCGATGCGCACGCCGTCCTCGACGATGCGCTTGCGCACCAGCTTCTTCGTGAGCGAGCGAGCGGCTTCCTTGATCTCCTTCTCGCGATCCGACGAACTCACCGGACAGCTCGGCGATGATCTCCGCCGTCGCCGTATCGATCGCCTCGTTGCGCTCGGCCTTGATGACGATGCGCGTCGCCGGGTCGAGCTTCGACGACCCCACTGCGGATACCCGCTCCCACACGTCGTCGCCGTAGTCGACGATCGGCGTGTAGGGGATCGGCTCGTGCACGCCGGCCTTGGCGACGAGGTCGCGCTGCAGTGCGATCGACTCCTTGATCCACCGCTTCGACGCCTCGAGACCGGCGGCGATGACTTCTTCGCTCACCTTCGGCGCGCCGGCCTCGTAGTACGACCAGGCCTTCTCGGTGCCACCGGCCTCGACCATCATGATCGCGACGTCGCCATCGGCAAGCTCGCGGCCGGCAACGACGAGCTCGAACGTGCTGGCGTCACCTTCCTCGTAGGTCGGATACGCGATCCACTCGCCGTCGGTGCCGTACGCGACGCGGACGGCGCCGATCGGGCCATCGAAGGGGATGCCCGAGAGCATCAGCGACGCGGACGCGGCGTTGATCGACAGGACGTCGTGCGGGTTGTCCTGGTCGGCGCCGAGCACCGTGACCACGACTTGGGTCTCGTTGCGGTAGCCGTCGGGGAACGACGGGCGCAGCGGCCGGTCGATGAGCCGGCACGTGAGGATGGCGGCGTCGTTGGGCCGCCCCTCCCGGCGGAAGAACGAGCCGGGGATCTTGCCGGCGGCGTAGGCGCGCTCCTCGACGTCAACGGTCAAGGGAAAGAAGTCGATGCCTTCGCGCACGCCCTTGGCGGCGTTCGCAGTGACGAGCACGACGGTCTCGCCGAGCTTGCCGACGACTGCGCCTTGGCTCTGCTGGGCCAGACGGCCGGTCTCGAAGGTAAGGGATTTGTCGGTGCCGCCAATCGGCGCCGATACGGATGTGATGTCCGCCACGCGGACCTCCTCTCGGGTGCTCGCCCCTGTGGCGGCCCCGTTCTGGAGCGGCGGGCGGCCAGTTCCCAGTCGGCAGCCTCCCCAACGCTGGTTCTCTTGGCGTGCTGACCCCTCGACGGCGGCGGACCGCCAAAAAAATCAGCTTCGGGAGACCGGCGACTGGCAGCTGACCTCGGAGCCGCTCGGTGTGTTGTTTCGGTGTGTTGTGTCGCGGTGTTAGCGGCGCAGGCCCAACTTGGCGATGATCCCGCGGTAGCGCTCGACGTCGTTCTCACGGACGTAGTCGAGGAGGCGACGGCGGCGACCGACGAGCATGAGCAGACCCCGGCGGCTGTGATGGTCCTTCTTGTGGACCTTCAGATGCTCGGTGAGCTGATTGATGCGGTCGGTCAGGAGCGCGATCTGCACCTCGGGGGATCCGGTGTCGGAATCGTGGAGGCGGTGCGCGGAGATCGTCGTGGACTTGTCGGACATGGCTCGCTTTCTGCTTCGGCGCCCACGGTGGGCGGGGAAGGCGCGCCGACGAGGCCCGAAAGCCTTGGCGGCGCATCACGTCGCAGCGATGGGCCGCGACGGACCCGGTCAGGTTACCAGCACCGCCCTGGCTGCAGCCACGTCAGCCCGCATCTGCGTGACCAGGGCCTCGACGGAGTCGAACCGCAGCTCGTCGCGGAGCCGGGCGACGAACCGCACCTTGGCCAGCTCGCCGTACAGATCTCCGTCGAACCCCAGCAGGTAGGCCTCGAGCAGGGAGTACGGCTGGTCGGGATAGAAGGTGGGCCGGCGTCCCAACGACAGCGCAGCCGGGTGGACCGATCCGTCGGGCCGCTCGTACCAGCCCGCGTAGATGCCGTCCGCGGGGAGCGCGATCTCGGGGGACGCCGCCACGTTCGCGGTCGGAAACCCGAGCTGGCGACCCCGCCGGTCGCCCACGACGACCACGCCCCAGACCTCGTGATATCGACCGAGCATCGCCGTAGCGGTCTCGAGATCGCCACCCACCAGCGCCTGCCTGATGGCGGTGGACGACACCGGTTCGCGCTCCCCCGTCGGTGCGACGAGACCGAGCGGCTCGACCTCGAAGCGGTGGACGGCCCCCATCTCCTGGAGGAGGGCCACGTTGCCGGCGCGCCGGTGCCCGAAGTGGAAGTCCTCACCGACCACGACGCCGCGGGCGTTGAGGCACTCGACGAGCACTTGCTCGACGAAGTCCTTCGCGGACTCCGCTGCCCGCGCCTCGTCGAACGTGATCAGAACGGTGTAGTCGACGCCCGTCGCCTTGATGCGGGCCAGCCGTTGGTCGAGGTCGGTCAGCAGGAGGGGCGCGGACTCGGGGCGCACCACCGCGGCCGGATGCCGATCGAACGTCACGACCGCCGAACGCGCGCCGAGCTCAGCGGCCCGGAGCTTCACCTCGGCGATGACAGCGCGATGCCCGAGATGCACTCCGTCGTACACGCCAATCGTGACCACGCTGCCCTCGGGCGGATGGGGGCACGGGTCGCCGTCGCGGATCACCTCCACGCCGCGAACCCTAACGGTCAGCCCGCGGAGGCGAGCACGACGGCGGGCTTCACGACACCGACCGTGGACCCGACCTCGTACACCGCGAGCAACACGCCTTCGCCGTCGACGACGGCCCATGGTCCGTCGCCCTCGACGACGAGATCGTGACGGGCCATGGCCTTGCCGTGCGCGATCGCGGCAGCCACCTGAGCGTTCACCTCGACCCGCGGGTAGTCACGCAGCGCGACGGCCGCGGGCGCGAGCACGACATCCTCCACCGACGTCGCCTCAGACTCGGTGAAGGAACCGACGGCGGTACGCCGCAATGCGCGCAGGTGCGCGCCCCCGCCGAGATGGTGTCCGAGGTCAGCAGCGAGGGAACGAACGTAGGTGCCCGACGAGCACTCGACCGTGATCGCATAGACGAGCGGGTCGCGCGTCGCTGCCACCTCGAAGCGATGGACGGTAACTGGCCGAGCCTCCCGCTCGACCTCGATGCCCTCGCGGCGAGCTCGTGCAGCCGGCGTCCATCGACCTTCAGCGCAGACACCATCGGCGGAACTTGCATGATCGGACCGGTGAGAGCGGCTGCCGCCGCCTGCACCGCTTCGTGCTGCGGATGCATCTCGTAGGTCGCGACGATCTCTCCGGACGCGTCCAGCGTGGAGGTCTCGACGCCGAACACCACTTCACCGGTGTAGGTCTTCGGAAGCGCGCGTGAGGAAGCGAAGCAGGCGCGTCACCCGGCCCACTCCGAGCAGGAGGATGCCGGTCGCGTCTGGATCGAGCGTGCCGGCGTGGCCCACCCGTCGCTCGCCGAGCACCTTGCGGGCGCGGGCGACGACGTCGTGCGAGGTCAACCCCGCCGGCTTGTCGACGACCGCGAACCCCTCAGCCATCGTCGCGGTGCTGCTCCCGGATGATCTGCTCGACGCGTTCCGCGGTGCGGATCGCCGGATCGGGCTTGAACGACAGCGTGGGGGTTCGCTTGAGGCGCGCCTGGCGCCCGATCGCGGATTGCAGGGCCACCCGCCGCGTCGCCGAACGCCTCGAGCACGGCCTCGTCGTCGGCCTCGCCCCGGAGGCTGTCGAACCACACGACCGCCTGGCGCAGGTCGGCGTCGACGTCGACGGCTGTAATCGCGACGAGCTCGAGTCGCTCGTCATCGATGCGCTCGATCTCCTCCGCCGCGATCTCGCGAACGAGCTCATTGATGCGAGCCGTACGCGGGTACTGCCGGGGCGTCTGCGCGCGACGGCGCTTGGGAGCGGTCACTCCAGCCACCTCCGTTCGGTCTTCAGCACCTGCACCTCCGGATGGGACCACACGAACCGCTCGACCTCGTCGATGACATCCGTCGCGTGATGCTGGCTGTTCGCCACGATCGCGAAGCCGAGACCCGCCCGCTGCCACTGGTCCTGATGCTCGACCTCAGCGGCGGCGACCGAGAACCGACGGCGCGCACCCTCGACGATCGACTTCACCACGCTGCGCTTCATCTTCAGCGAACGGGACTCCGGCAGGTGCAGATCGACGGAGAGGGTCAGCACGTGCACGGCTCAAGCCCCCTTGGTCAGCTACGGGGGATCTCGCGCTCCTCGTAGGTCTCGATGATGTCGCCCTGCTTGAGGTCCTGGAAGTCGGTGAGGCCGATGCCGCACTCGAACCCGGCGTTGACCTCGCGGACGTCGTCCTTGAAGCGTCGCAGGGACTGGATCGCGCCCTTCCAGATGATCGTGCCCTCCCGGAGGAAGCGGACCTTGGAACCGCGGGTGATCGTGCCGCTGAGCACGTAACAGCCGGCGATGCCGCCGATCCGGGGCACCCGGAAGATCTCGCGCACTTCGGCCTCGCCCGTGACCACCTCTTCGTACTCGGGGGCGAGCATGCCGACCATCGCGTTCTCGATGTCCTCGAGGACTTGGTAGATGATCTCGTAGGTGCGCACCTCGACGTCCTCGGCGTCGGCGAGCTCGCGGACCTTGCGGTCGGGTCGCACGTTGAAGCCGATGATCGTCGCGTTCGTAGTGGCGGCCAGCGAGATGTCGTTTTCGGTGATGCCACCCACCCCGCGGTGTACGAATCCGAGCCTGACCTCGTCGCGCTCGAGCTTGCGGAGACCCTCGGTGAGTGCCTCGAGCGAGCCCTGCACGTCGGCCTTCACGATGAGGTTCAGCGTGGCGGCCTCGCCCTTCTGAATCTGATCGAAGATGTCTTCGAGCTTCACGCCGCGGTGGGTCACCGCGGCCATGCCCCGCTGGCTGGTCAGCCGCTGACGCTGCTCCCGCGCCTCGGCGACGGTCTTGGCGGTCTTGAGGTCGGGTGCGACGCGGAATTCGTCGCCCGCCCCGGGGACCGTCGAGAGGCCGAGCACCTGCACCGGTGACGACGGCCCTGCTTCCTTCACCTGTTCGCCGAGGTCGTCGATCAAGGCCCGCACGCTGCCCCACGCCGCGCCCGCAACGATCGGGTCGCCTACGGCGAGCGTGCCCTTGTCTACGAGGACAGTGGCGACTGGGCCGCGCCCGATGTCGAGGTTCGCTTCCAGCACGACGCCCTTGGCGCGGCCCTCGGGGTTCGCGGTCAGCTCTTCGACGTCGGCCACGAGGATGAGCTGCTCGAGCAGGTCGTCGATGCCGAGGTCCTGCAAGGCCGACATCTCGACGACGATCGTGTCGCCGCCCCACGACTCGGGCACGAGCTCGTGCTCGGACAGCTGCTGCATGACGCGCGCGGGATCGGCGTTGTCACGGTCGATCTTGTTGATAGCGACGACGATCGGCACCTCTGCGGCTTTCGCGTGGTTGATCGCCTCGATCGTCTGAGGCATCACGCCGTCATCAGCGGCGACGACGAGCACGACGATGTCAGTGACCTCCGCGCCGCGGGCGCGCATCTTGGTGAAAGCCTCGTGGCCGGGCGTGTCGATGAAGGTGATGAGGCGCCCGTCCTTCTCGGTCTGGTAGGCGCCGATGTGCTGCGTGATGCCTCCGGCCTCGCCGGCGACGACGTTCGCGGAGCGGATGCGGTCGAGCAGCAGGGTCTTGCCGTGGTCGACGTGGCCCATGACGGTGATGACCGGCGGCCGCGTGCGTTGTGCGTCGGGGTCGTCGTCATCGTCGTCGTTGAACAGCTGCTGGAGCTCGAACTCCTCTTGCTGTCCAGGCTCGATGAGGAGGAGGTCGGCGCCGATCTCGAGCGCGAACAGCTCCATCTGCTCGTCGGTGAGCGACATGGTCGCGGTAACCATCGCGCCCTCTTGCAGCAGATAGCGCACGACGTCTGCGGCGGTGCGGTTCAGCTTCGGCGCGAGCTCCTGTGCGCTGGCCCCGCGCTCGACGATGATCGTGCCTTCGGGGATCGGAGCATCCGTCGGCGAATAGGTCGGCCCCGACTGCGGCTGCAGCTCCTCTAGGTTGCGACGGCGGCGGCGCTTGGCGGGACGAGGCCGGCGCTGGCCGGAACCCCGGCCCTGGCCAGGCCCGCCGGGCCCACCGGGACCCCCCGGGCCACCGGGACCACCAGGACGCGCGCCGTACGGAGCGCGGCCACCGCCGGGGCCGCCGCTCGGGCCGCTGCCGAGACCACCAGAAGTGCGGGGAGGCCCGCCGGGACGCGCGCCGAACGGGCCGCGTCCGGCCGACGGGCCGGTGCTGGTCGTCGTGCCTCGCGACGGAGCCGGCCCGCGCCCGCCCATGCCGGGCGGCGGCGGAATCGGCTTGCCGCTCTGGGAACGAGGCGGGGCGGGGGGCGGAGGGATCGGCTTGCCGCTCGCCGACCGCGGGGGCGCACCCGGGGGCGCGGTCGCCGCCGTCGCCGCCTCCGATGCAGCGTTCGTCGCCGCCGGGACTGTGCCTGTCGCTGCTGGCCCGGTGCTTGTCGCGGCTGGCGCGGTGCTCGTCGCCGCTGGCGGGGTGGGTGCCGCGACCGGGGCCGTGCTCGTCGCCGGTGGCGCGGTCGCGGCTGCGGCAGGCGCAACCGGGCGCGGTGCAGACGGCGGTGCGGGGACCGTCGCGCCACTCGGCGAGGTCCCAGTCGGCGAACCCGGCCCGCCACTCGGCGAACGCGGCGCGGCGCGCTCGGACAGACCGGGTCCCGATGTCCGCGCGGCCGGCGCGATCGACGGACCATGAATGTCGCCGGGCTCGAGGGGGCGGCTGCGCACCACGCGGTGCTCGGCGGCCGGAGGCGGCGACTCGACCGCCGCCGCGGGGACGTCCACCGTGACCGGCTCGGGCTCGCTCACGGTGATGGGTACGACCGGAGCGGGGGCCACCGGGGCGGCGGGCTCATCGACGGTTGGAGTCGCAGGTTCTGGCGCGACCGCAGCCGGAACGTCGACCGCGGCGGGCTTCTCTTCTGCCGGTGCGGCTGCCTTCTTCGTGGTCTTCGAGGCCGCCTTGGCCGGCTTCGCCGGCTTCACCTCTTCTGGCTGCTCGGGCCGGATCAGCCCGTCTCGCTCCGCCCGCCGGCGCACTCGATCGGCCTGCGCCTCTTCGATGCTCGACGAGTGACTCTTCACTCCGATACCGAGCGCGACAGCGAGGTCGAGCGTCTCCTTGTTGGTCATCCCGAGCTCTTTGGCCAGCTCGTGGAGGCGGATCTTTGCGGGCAAGTTGCGTTCAGCCTTTCGGATGGGGACGAAGATCAGTTCACGTGCGCGCCAGCCGATGCGGCTGTCGAGCGCGGTGCATCATTCTCGCACGTCCGGACGGATTTCCAATGGTCGTGCGAGGACCGATTGCAGCCGAGCGTAAGCCTCTGGACGGAGGGGACGGCGCAGCGCCCGCCCGAGTGCATCCCGCTTCGACGCCTGGGTCAGGCAAGTGGGGCTTTCCGGGCACAGCCACGCCCCCCGTCCGGGGAGCGTGCGTCCCACAACGAGCTCACCGTCGGCGTCCGCGACAACCCTGACCAGGTCGTATGACGACCGGCGCCGCCGGCATCCGACGCAGGTGCGGACAGGCCCGTCAGCTCTCGTCAGCCGAAGGCTCCTCCGTGGCCGCCTCGACGGGTACCGGTTCTTCGGCTGCTGCCGGTTCCTCGGCTGCTGCCGGTTCCTCGGCTGCGCTCGACTCGCCTCCGCGGGCCTCGGTGACATCGACGACGGTTTCGGGCTCCTCGTCCGCCGATGTCCCTTGCCAGTGGCCGGCGGTTACCGCCTCGCCGCCCTCGGCGTCGTGCCACTCCATCTCGCCGGTCTCGGGGTTTTCGACCCACTGGCCCTGCGCCCACTCCTCGCCGGCGTAGCGCTCCTCGTCGGCCAGCTGCGTCTCGCTCTTGATGTCGACTCGCCAGCCCGTGAGCCGGGCGGCGAGCCAGCGCGTTCTGGCCTTCCTTCCCGATCGCCAGCGACAGCTGGTAGTCGGGCACGATCACTTCGGCGTTGCCGGCGTCCTCGTGGATGCGGACTTCCTTCACCTTCGCGGGTGACAATGCCTTCGCGACGAAGTCGGCGGGATCGTCGGAGAACGGGACGATGTCGATCTTCTCGCCCCGCAGCTCGTTCACGACCATGCGCACGCGCGCGCCACGGGCGCCGACGCACGCGCCGACGGGGTCGACGTTGTGGTCGTTGGACCACACGGCGATCTTCGTACGGTGACCGGGCTCGCGTGCGCACGCCTTGATCTCGACGACGCCGTCCGCGATCTCCGGCACCTCGAGCTCGAAGAGGCGCTTGATGAGACCAGGGTGAGTACGGCTCACCACGATCTGCGGGCCCTTCGACGTGCGGCGGACCTCGACGATGTACGCCTTGAGGCGAGTGCTCGGCTCGGGCCGCTCGTAGGGCACCTGCTCGGCCTGCGGCAGCAACGCCTCGACCTTGCCGAGGTCGAGCAGCGTGTAGCGCTGGTCGCTCTGCTGGATGATGCCGGTGACGATGTCGCCCTCGCGCCCCGCGTACTCCTCGTACTTGCGCTCGCGCTCGGCTTCGCGGATGCGCTGACCCATCACTTGCTTGGCAGTCTGCGCGGCGATCCGGCCGAAGTCGTCGGGCGTGTCGTCGCGTGCGTTGACCCAGTTGCCCTCTTCGTCGATGTCGTACGCCATCACCCTGATGTCACCGGTGAACGCGTCGATCTCGACCTCGGCTTCGTCGGCCGCGCCCGGCATGCGCTTGTAGGCGGATGCAAGCGCGTCGGCGAGCGCCTGCAACAGGACGTCGACCGAGATGCCCTTCTCCGCGGCGAGAAGTTTGAGGGCGTCCATCATGTCGGGGTTGCCAGTGCTCATCGCGCGGTCTCCTTCGCAGATGCTGACTTCCGCCGCGCCGCGCTTTTCGGTTTGGGCGCCTTCGGCGGCGGTCCCCACTCGAACACGGTCCGTGCACGCTCGATGTCGTCGTAGGCGAGCGCGCGGCGGACCGGACCGTCGCTGCCTTCGGATGTCACGACGATGCCAGCGCTGTCAGCCGAGGTGAGCAGTCCGGCCACCCGGCGCTCGCCGTCGACGCTCGGCTGTGTCCGGACCGAGACCTGCTGGCCTACGGCCCTCGCGAAATGGGCGGGGGTGCGGAGGGGGCGCTCGAGGCCGGGGCTCGAGACCTCGAGGGTGTATCGGCCGGGCACAGGGTCGTGAAGGTCGAGCTCACGAGACACGATGCGGGTCGCCTCGGCGATCGCAGCAAGGTCGATGGAGGCGCCGTCGGCCCGCTCGACCGTGACCCGAAGAAGGCCCCCGGCGAGCTCGACGTCGGACACCTCGATGCTCAGGTCGGCAAGGAGGGGCGCGACGAGTCGATGGACCTTGTCGGCCGCGGTCGTTGCACTCATCGCCATCGCCTCCTCTCCGGACTGTCAACCGACCGAGCGCCGACGAAACAGAAGGCGTGGGCAGCGCCCACGCCTTCAGTCGACGCCTGATCGAACTGAAACGAACCCGCCGAGTATACCGGCGGGGCGGTCAGTAGGCCCGGCCCACTGTGGCCAAAAGCCCCGGTTCGTCGTCGTCGACGGGCAGTGACCCGTCCTCGCGACGCAGGCACCGCACGGTCACCCCGTCGGCCCGGAGCCGGTCCTCGCCGTCGCCGTCGAGGGCTGCCCATGGCAGCTCTGCGAACCCGGTCGCAGCCGCCTCCGCCGCCTCCTCGACCGTCTTCACCGCCACCGTCCGCGACCGGAGCCGGGCGGTGGCCTCGGCGAGAAGCTCGCCCTGGATGTGCTCGAGGAGGGAGAGCACCCGCGGCGCGGCCTCGGCCACGGGCACCGTGATCTTGGTGCCCGCGTCGCGCCGGGCGAGCGTGACAACGCCGGAGGCGAGGTCACGCGGACCCACCTCCACGCGGACGGGCACGCCTTTCAACTCCCAGTCGACGACCCGGCGGCCGAACGAGATGTCGGTGCGAGCGTCGACCTCGGTGTGGATGTCGACGCCGCGGAGCTCGCGTGCGAGGCGTTCGGCGGCCTCGCCCGCCCCCTCCTCGCCGCGGACGAGCAGCACGACGACTTGGATGGGCGCGAGGCGAGGCGGGACGCGAAGTCCGGCGTCGTCGCCGTGGGCCATGATCAAGCCGCCGACGAGGCGCGTCGACGCTCCCCACGACGTCTGCCACACGTACTCGAGCCCGCCGGACTCGGTCGAGTACTGGGTCTCGAACACCTTGGCGAAGTTCTGGCCGAGCTCGTGGCTCGTGCCCATCTGCAGCGCCTTGCCGTCGCCCATCATCGCCTCGACCGTGAGCGTGTTGATGGCGCCGGGGAACCGCTCACGCGCGGTCTTGCGGCCCGGCAGCACGGGGATGGCGAGCACGTTCACCATGAAGTCTGCATAGACGTCTTCGAGGATCTTGGTCGCGTAGTCGCGCGCCTCGGCCTGCGTGGCGTGGCAGGTGTGGCCTTCCTGCCAGAGGAACTCGGTCGTGCGCAGGAACACGCGGGGCCGCAGCTCCCACCGCACGACGTTGGCCCACTGGTTGATCAGGAGCGGAAGGTCGCGGTAGCTCTGCACCCACTTCGAGAAGTAGGTGTTGACGATCGTCTCGCTCGTCGGCCGCACGACGACGGGCTCGGCGAGCTCCTCGCCCCCGGCGTGGGTGACGACAGCCAGCTCGGGCGCGAAGCCCTCGACATGCTCCGCCTCGCGGCGCAGATAGCTCTCGGGGATGAAGAGCGGGAAGTACGCGTTCGCGGCGCCGGCCGCCTTGATGCGGGCATCCATCTCCGCCTGCATCCGCTCCCACAGCGCGTAGCCGTAGGGGCGGATGACCATCGTGCCGCGGACCGGACCGTTGTCGGCCAGCTCGGCCTTGGCGACGACATCCTGATACCACCGAGGAAAGTCCTCGGCCTGCGCGGTGAGCACGCTGCCCTTGGCCATCGGGTCAGGGTAGGCGGCGAGCAACGAAGACGTACTCACGACTGTCGGAGGTGAAGGGCTCGCGCGCGAAGCCGCCGTAGAGCGCCTCGACCTCGAGCCCGGCGACGTCGATCAGCCCGAGCCATTCGTTCTTCGTCGCCCACCAGAGCGAGCTCGTTGCGCCGTCGGCGCGCACGATATCGATCCGGTTGTCGCCCACCGAGTACCGCACCATGTGCGGCGACGGCTCGGTCTGCGGCACACCCTCGTGGCGAGCCGCGTACTGATGGTCGAAGGCGATGACGTTCCACGCGAACCGACCACCGGGTCGGAGCGAGGCCGCGACCCGCTCGAAGGTCCGGCGCCGGTCGGCCCAAGTCGGGAGGTGAAGCAGCGCTCGGTACGGGCAGTAGATCAGCGCGGCCGGCTCGTCCACCGTGAAGTCGCGCATGTCGCCTTCGCGCAGGTCGACGTCGACGCCCGCCTCCGCCACCGCGGCGCGGGCGAGTGCGAGCATGCTCGGCGACGAGTCGATGCCGACGACCCGCAGTCCGGTCGCCCGCGCCACCGGGATGGCGACACGACCAGTCCCGACGGCCAGCTCGATCAGCGGCCCTCGCGCCTCGCACGCGAGCTCGACGTAGAACGGGATGTCGGCCGTCATCGGCGCCGACCAGACGTCGTAGTCCTCGGAGAAGCGCTCGTTCCAGCTCATCGCCCATGGTCCCAAAGCGAGCCGTCGGGCCGAGCCCGATTTACGCCGAGCTACACCTAGGTCTCGACGCGTTTGCGGATCAGCTCGACGCGCTCTTCGCTCGCGTTCGCATCGGCCCCCCGGTCGTCGAGCAACGCGGCGCGGTCGGCTTCCGCCTCGGCTGCGGCCGTCGGGTCGGCCTGCGCGAGCGCGGCTTCGGGGCCTTCCTTCACGTAGACCTCGGCGAGGCGGACGAGCTCGTCGACCATCGCGTCCTCCGGCACGACCTGGACGACCTCGCCCTTGATGAAGAGGTGGCCGCGCTTGCGGCCGGCGGCGATGCCGATGTCGGCTGACCGCGCCTCCCCGGGCCCGTTCACGACGCACCCCATGACCGCGACTTGGATCGGGAGGTTCAGGCCATCGAGCGCGCGCTGCGCGGCGTCGGCCACCGCGATCACGTCGATCTCCGCTCGTCCGCACGACGGGCACACGATGAGATCGAGGCCTCGGCGCTCACGCAGGCCCATCGACTCGAGCAGCACGCGGCCGGCCTTCGCCTCCTCGACCGGATCGGCGGTGAGCGAGTAGCGGATCGTGTCGCCGATGCCCTCCGCGAGCAGCGTCGCGATGCCGGCGGTGGCCTTCACGAGCCCCTGCGGGATCGGGCCGGCCTCGGTGACGCCGAGGTGGAGCGGATGATCGGTGACGTCGGCCAGCTGCCGGTAGGCCTCGATCATCACGGCCACGTTCGACGACTTGACCGAGATCTCGATGAGGTCGTACCCGACCTCCTCGAAGTAGCCGATCTCCTTCTTCGCCGACTCGACCATCGCCGCGGCCGTCGGTCCTCCGAAGCGCTCGTACAGCTCGGGGTCGAGCGAGCCGGCGTTGACGCCGATGCGGCACGAGATGCCGCGATCACGCGCCTCCGACGCGACGAGCTTGATGTGCTCGGGCTTGCGGATGTTGCCGGGGTTCAGCCGGAGCTGATGCACCCCCGCATCGAGCGCTGCCAAGGCGAGCTTGTATTGGAAGTGGATGTCGGCGACGACCGGCAGCGGTGACCGCGGCACGATGCGGGCCAAGCCCTCCGCCGCCTCGGGTTCGTTGCAGGTGCAACGAACGATGTCGCATCCGGCACCGGCGAGCGCGTAGATCTGGGCGAGCGTGCCGTCGACGTCGGCCGTCTTGGTGATCGTCATCGACTGGATGCTGATCGGGGCGTCGCCGCCCGACGGGCGACGGCGCCGACCTGGATCTGACGGGTGCGCCGTCGTTGATAGGTGGGGGTCACCGCGGGGTCACCGCGCCGATCACTGCCCGAAGGGGTTGCGCAGCGGATCCGAGAGGTCCAGCCAGAGCGACGACACGAACACGAACCCCATCAGCAGGACGACGGCGTACGTGAGCGGCATGAGCTTCGCGACGTCGACCTGGTAGCGCTTGCCCTTGCGCGAGCGGAGCTTCTCGTACGTGCCGATCGCCATGTGGCCGCCGTCGAGCGGGAGCAACGGGATGAGGTTGAAGATGCCGACGAACATGTTGATGACGATCAGGAACCAGAGCAGCTCGGGCACGCCGGCGTCGGCGGCCTGCGAGGCGATCCGCACGGCGCCGACCGGCGACAGCGGCCGATCGCCCTGGCTTTCCTCGTCCGAGCTGGATCCCGTGTCAGTCGACGTCGCCGGCCGTCCCAGCAGCGTGTCGACGTAGTCGGACATGCCGCTCGGCGAGAAGAACGAGCCGAGCGCCGCCGAGCGTCTCCGTCGTGAGCGTCTTGAACATGACGCCGGTGTTCTTCGCGGCGGACAGGATCGACTGGCTCTCGTAAGGGAATGTGCGGCGCCGACGCCGAGGAAGCCCGACCGGCTCGCCCTCGGGGTTGCGCTCCTCGAGCGTGGTCGTGGTCTCGAAGGTCTCGCCGTCACGCTCGATGAGCGAGCACCACCTGCTGGCCCGGCCGCGCCTGGATCAGGTCGACCGTCGCGTCGAACGTCGTGACCGGGATGCCGTCGACCTCGACGATGCGATCGCCGATCTCGAGGCCGGCTTCGATCGCAGGGCTCGTGTTGGCGTTGCCGAGCCGCGAGATCGATCCGACGGTCCAGTTGTCCTCGTTGCGCTGGCCATAGGTCGCGAAGAGCGTGAACAGCAGGAGCGCCGCCATGAGGAAGTGCATCATCGAGCCCGCCGACGCGACGCTCATCTTCCGCCAGTAGGGCTTGTTCTTGTAGGCGCGGGCCTCGTCCTCGGGCTCGACGGGATCGAGGTTGTGCATCCCGATGATGCGGACGTAGGCGCCGGCGGGCACGGCCTTGAGGCCGTACTCGGTCTCGCCCCGGTTGAACGACCAGATGCGTGGGCCGAAGCCGAGGAAGAACTCGGTGACCTTCATGCCGGAGGCCCGAGCGGTGAGGTAGTGGCCCAGCTCGTGCATGAAGATCATGACGAGCAGCGCGAGCACGACGATCACGGCCGACACCGAGCCGAGCACGCCCAAGGCGACGATGCCCGCGACGAGGAGCACCAAGCCGACGAGCGACCGAGGCTGCTCGGGCGGCTGCTCGGCCCCGGGGGTCTGTGCTCCCGGTACCTGGGTGTCGGTCATCGTGTGATGTGCTCCCTTGGTGCTGTGCCCGCTTGTAATCAGGCCGCCTGCCGCCGCTCGATCACCTGGGCGGCCGTGGCCCGGGCAGTGCGGTCAGCTTCGATCACAGCGTCGATGGAGTCGGCCGAGTTCCCATCATGCCTGGAAAGCACCTCGCTGAGGACGTCGGAGATGGCAATCCACGGTATGCGCCCGTCGAGGAAGGCGGCGACGGCGACCTCGTTCCCGGCGTTCAGCCAGGCTGGGGCGGTGCCGCCGAGCCGCCCCGCCTCATAGGCCAGGCGCAGGCAGCCGAAGGTCTCGAGGTCGGGCGCCTCGAAGTCGAGCCGGCCGGTGGCCGCCCAGTCCATCCGCCCGAAGGGCGTCGAGATGCGTTCGGGGTAGGCCAACGCATAGCCAATCGGCAGGCGCATGTCGGGCATTGAGAGCTGGGCGACGGTTGCACCGTCGGTGAACTCCACCATCGAATGCACGATCGACTGCGGGTGGACGACGACCTCGATCCGGTCGTACGGGGCGTCGAACAGCTCGTGGGCCTCGATCACCTCGAGCCCCTTGTTCATGAGCGTCGACGAATCCACCGTGATCTTCGGGCCCATGCTCCAGGTCGGATGGGCGAGGGCGTCGTTCACGGTCACCTGAGCGAGGTCGGACCGGTTGCGACCTCGGAACGGACCCCCACTCGCGGTGAGCACGATCCGCGCGAGATCGGCGCCTCCCAAGGTCGCGCTCGCGCGCAGGCATTGGTGCACCGCGCAGTGCTCGGAATCGACCGGCACGAGCTCCGCGCCAGGCGTGCGCCGAGCGGAAGCGACCACGGGGCCCGCGGCGATCAGCGACTCCTTGTTCGCGAGTGCGAGACGCTTGCCGGCCAGCAGCGTCGCCATCGTGACGGGAAGGCCGGCAAAGCCAACGACCCCGTTGACCACGACATCGGCGCCCTCGGCGAGCGACGCGAGCGCATCGCTCCCCGCCCTGACGTCACAGTCGGGCAGCTGTTCGCGAAGCGTTCGCTCGTGCCGGGCATCGGCGATCGCGACGACCTGGGGGCGCACCCGCCGCGCCTGCTCGACGAGCTTGTCGACTGAGGTGGACGCGCCGAGCCCCCACACCTCGAACCGGTCGGGCTCAGCCGCCACGACGTCGAGGGTCTGCACTCCGATCGAGCCGGTCGATCCGGCGACGGCCACCCGCGTGCCCACCGACCCAGCCTACGCGGCCCGCCCCGTGCTGGCCTTGGCCGCTTCTCATGGCGCGCGAGGTCTCTGCGACCCCGCGGCGCCAAGGAAACCAGTCGCGTCAGAAGAGGTCGGTGACCAGGGCGAGGTAGTAGACGGACGGCAGGACGAAGAGGAGCGCGTCGAAGCGGTCGAGGATGCCGCCGTGGCCAGGGAGGATCGTCCCCATGTCCTTGATGCCGAGGTCGCGCTTGATCATCGACTCGCACAGGTCGCCGAGCGGTGCGGCGATCGCGACGACGATGCCGAGCTTGATCGAGTCGCCCAGGTTGTCCCACGGCACGAACCGGCCGCAGATGACGACCGCAGCGAGGATCGCCATGAGCATGCCGCCGGCGAGGCCCTCGTAGGTCTTGTTCGGGCTGACGTTCGGCGAAAGGTGTGAGCGCCCTGCGCTCGACCCGACGAACAGGCCGCCGACGTCGTAGGCGACCGTCGCGATGATCGCTCCGAGCAACATGCCGACGCCGTTCGGGAACTTCAGCAACAGCGCGGCGAACGACCCGAGCAATCCGACGTAGACGACGCCCAGCAGCGTGACCGCGAGGTTAGGGACGGGGCGGACGTCCTCGGCAGCCAGCAGAAACCAGAGCAAGCCGAACACGACACTCAGCATGAGCACGAGCGGGATCGCGGCTTCGCCTCTCCAGTAGGTGGCGAGCGGCAAGCCGGCACACGCGACGATGCCGAGCAGGGTGGCGGGGCGGTACGCCGACCTTCTGCATCGCGGCGTAGAACTCGGCCGCCGCGGCGGCGATCACCAGCGTGACGAGTCCCATGGCCGCACCCGGCCCGATCGAGAACAGCACGAGCGCGACCACCGCGAGCGCGACGCCCACGCCGATCGCCACGGGAAGGTCGCGGTCGGCGGCGGGGCCGCCGGGGCCCCCTCCGGAACCGCCGCCGGGGCGAGGCGGGGACGGCGACTGCTTCCGCGCCGCCGTCGTCGTCTTGCTCGCGGCTGCTGCAGGTGCGGCCGGGGGTGCGCTGCGCGTCCCCGTCCGGATCGGGGTCACCGCGGGCGCGGGATCGGTGGGCGGCTCGGTCGTGTCGTCGAACACGAAGACATCGGCGCGGTCGTCGCGGCTCGAGTCGAGCGCGCCGACGCGGGTCTCGGAGTCGCCGAGCTCGGAAAGGTCGGTGTCGTCGTCCCAGTCGTCAGCCGAGCTGCGCCAGCGGGGTGTCGCCGCGAACGACGACCACGCCTCGAGCTCTTGATCGGGCTCGGCGGGCTCCTCGTCGAAGAGCATCCGTGGCATCTCACCGGTCGCCGGCTCCGACCAGTGCGGGAGTGCAGTCGTGTCGTCGGTGCCGCGCTCGGGAAACTTCAAGGGCGGGTCGGTCGGCCCGACGAGCCGGATTCCTTCGGGCTCGTCGTCGGGCGGTCGAAAGCCGCTCTCGTCCTCAGCCATGGAATGCCTCCTGGGATCGGGACAAAGCACTCACACCTCGAGCAATTCGTGCTCTTTGTGCTGGAGCGCCTTGTCGATCTCCTCGACGTGCTCGTGTGTGAGCTTGTCGAGCTCCTTCTCCGCGCGGTCGAGCTCGTCGTGCGAGATGTCGCCCGCCTTCTCCGCCGACTCGAGGTGCTTGCGCGGCGTCGCGCCGGATGTTGCGGACAGCGACACGGCCCTCTTCGGCCATGTGCTTCACGACCTTCACGAACTCCTTGCGCCGCTCCTCGGTGAGCGGAGGAAACGCAAGCCGGATCACGACGCCGTCGGTGCTCGGGTTGATGCCGAGATCGGAGTTGCGGATCGCCTTCTCGATCGCGGCCATCACGTCCTTGCCTTTGTCATACGGCTGCACGACGAGAAGGCGCGCTTCGGGGACGCTGAAGCCGGCGATCTGCTGCAACGGAACGTCGGAGCCGTAGTACGAGACCATCAGCTTCTCGACGAGCGCCGGCGACGCGCGGCCGGTGCGAACGGTTCCGAAGTGGGCACGAGCGTGCTCGACGGCCTTCTCCATCTTCTCCATCGTGTCGAGCAAGGTCTCGTCGATCATGGCCTACGACCCTACGCCGTCACGTGCTGGACAGGGTGACGGACGGATCTAAGAGACCAGCGTACCGATGTGCGCGCCCTCGAGCACCGACCGGATGTTGCCCGGCTCCATGAGGTCGAACACCACGATCGGAAGCTTGTTGTCCATGCAGAACGTGATCGCCGTGGAGTCCATGACCTTCAGACCGCGGTTGAGCACCTCGATGTACGACACGCGATCGAAGCGCGTCGCCGTCGAGTCGAGCTTGGGATCCGCGGTGTACACGCCGTCGACCCCCGAATGCGTGCCCTTCAGGATCGCCTCTGCCTCGATCTCGGCCGCCCGCAACGCGGCAGTGGTGTCGGTGGTGAAGTACGGGTTGCCCGTGCCGCCCGCGAAGATCACGACGCGGCCCTTCTCGAGGTGGCGGATGGCGCGTCGTCGGATGTAGGGCTCCGCGACCTTCGCCATCTCGATCGCGGTCTGCACTCGCGTCTCCTGACGGAGCCGCTCGAGCGCGTCCTGGAGCGCGAGCGCGTTGATGAGCGTGGCGAGCATCCCCATGTAGTCCGACTGCGCGCGGTCCATGCCGCTTCCCGCACCGCGCATGCCCCGCCAGATGTTGCCGCCGCCGACCACGACCGCCATGTCGACACCGAGGTTCGTGCGGACATCGACGATCTCGCTCGCGATCTGCTCGACGACGTTGCCGTCGATGCCGTATCCGCTCGATTCGGCGAACGCCTCACCCGAGAGCTTCAGCACGACCCGCTTCCAGCGGGCCTGCGGGTTGCGTTCGCCGTTGTCGCTCACTGCCGGCTCAGGCGCCGATCTCGATCTGCGCGAACCGGATGATCGAGCCCGACCCGATCACGTCGCGCACCGACTTCTTGTCGTCCTTTGCGAACGGCTGGTCGAGCAGAACCAGGTCCTTGAAGTAGCCGTTCAGGCGCCCCTCGACGATCTTCGGGATCGCCTGCTCGGGCTTCCCCTCGTTTCGCGTGATCGCCTCGAGCGTCGCGCGCTCCTTCTCGACGTCCTCGGCGGGCACCTCGTCGCGCGGTGAGGTACTTCGGGCGCGCGAACGCGATGTGGACCGCGATGTCGTGTGCGACCTCCTGCGAGGTTCCCGACGTCTCGACGAGCACGCCGTTCACGCCTCGCTCACTCTGCACGTGCAGGTAGCTGTCGAGGACGTTCCCAGCGCCCTTCGCGAACTGCACGACGCGGCCGAGCTCGATGTTCTCCTTGAGCGAGATCTTCAGCTCGTCGAGATCGCCCGAGCGCTGACTGGCGGCGTCGGGGCCACCCGCAAGCACCGCTTGAGCGAGCTCGGTCGCGACAGCGTTGAACTGTTCGGACTTCGCAACGAAGTCGGTCTCACACTTCAGCTCGACCATCGCCGCGGCATCACCCGAGATCACGAGGGCGACAGCGCCCTGCGTGTTCTCACGATCGGCGCGCTTCGCAGACGCAGCCAAGCCGCGCTCGCGCAGCAGCTGCATCGCCGCTTCCTTGTCGCCGTTCGTCTCTTCGAGCGCCTTCTTGCAGTCGAGCATGCCGGCGCCCGTGGCCTGACGAACCTCTTGGACGTCCTTGGCGGTGAACTCAGCCATCGGGCTCTTTCACTCCTCAGTGGATTCGGTGGCGGATGCCGCGGGTGCGCGATGTCGGTCGACGGGCGCCTCAGCGGCAACGGGCGCGCTCCGCGGCGCAGGCACCGCGGCGCGCTCCAGCGGCAGCCGGCGCCTCGCGCGGCAACCGGCTCGCGGCACGGCGCCTCGACGTCAGCGGCGGCGGGCTCAGCCGTCGCGGGCTCAGCCGTCGCGGGCTCGGCGTCGCCGGCTGCTCGTCCTCGGTGAGCGCCTTCTGACGAGCGGCGAGGACACGGGCTTCGCGGTCGGCCGCGGCAGCCGCTGCCTGCTTGCGGGCCTCAGCCTGCTCGGCGGCGATGCGGGCGTCGTCGGCTGCGTCGCGGGGCGGCGGCCCGCCGGCGGCACGCGGGTTGCGGCGGGCGGCGATGAACCGGCCCTCGTCGACCGCGTCGGCGAGGATCCGGCACATCAGGGTGCCGGAGCGGATCGCATCGTCGTTGCCCGGGATCACGTACTGGATGACGTCGGGATCGCAGTTCGTGTCGACCACCGCCACGATGGGCAGGTGGAGCTTGTTCGCCTCGGTGACGGCGATGTGCTCCTTCTTCGTGTCGAGGATGAACACGGCTTCCGGCAGCTTGGTCATGCTGCGCAGCCCGCCGAGGTTGCGCTGCAGCTTCACGAGCTCGCGGCCGAGAATCAGCGCCTCCTTCTTGGGCATCGCGTCGAACTCGCCGGTCGCGCGCATGCGCTCGTACTCCTGCATCTTCTCGACGCGCTTCGCGATCGTCTCGAAGTTCGTGAGCATGCCGCCCAGCCAACGCTCGTTGACGTACGGCATGCCGCAGCGCTCGGCGTAGGACTGGATCGGGTCCTGGGCCTGCTTCTTCGTGCCGATGAAGAGCACGGAGCCGCCGTCAGCGACGAGATCGCGGACGAACGAGTAGGCCGTCTCGATCCGCGCCAGCGTCTGCTGGAGATCGATGATGTAGATGCCGTTGCGCTCTCCGAAGATG
This sequence comes from uncultured Acidimicrobiales bacterium, assembly GCA_963759645.1. Lineage (GTDB taxonomy): Bacteria > Actinomycetota > Acidimicrobiia > Acidimicrobiales > DATKAS01 > DATKAS01. Next base: position 424,896 of record CAVXAI010000013.1, read on the forward strand.
AAGCGCTGCATCTTGGGGTTCCAGCGGCGAGTCTGGTGTCCAAAGTGGACTCCAGCCTCGAGCAGCTGCTTCATGGTGACGACAGGCGCCATGGTGCTCTCCTCCCCGCGGTTCGACGAAGCCCGCACCCTTCGCCTGCTGGCGACCGCGGGTGGGCACGGGTGATGGTGTAGGTGGTGCTCGAGGGGACCCTCGGAGCCCGGCCAGTGTAGACGGTTGGCCCTGGTGCCCCTCCATCGCAGGCTGTCATCCCAACCCAAGAGCGACGAGGTCCTCGGCGGTGGCCACCGCGTCGGAAGCGAGGTGGTCGGCGAGTGCGTCGAGCAGACCCTCGCAGGTCGGCCGGGCTCCTCGGACGGCGAGCGCGATCTGTGTCGTGACGACATCGGCTGACGGCAGCCGGCCGTGGGCGGCAACGCCGCCGACATCGACAGTGATGTGAGCGGCACCGTCGAGGCGCGCATCGCGCGCGGGCACCACTGGATCCCATCGACCGCCGATCGACACCGCGAACACGCCGGGCGGCAACCCGCGCGATTGGTAGTCGTCCATGAACGCCGACGCCGCTGAGAGGTCATTGGCCGACCCGTCGTCGTGCACGTCGTCGGCGAACTGCGGGATCACGACCTCCGCACCGTCGAGCGCGAGCTCGTGGAGGGGGCTCCGCGACAGGAGGTCAGCACCGGTCGCGAGCGTGTCCCCCCGGTGCGGGGACGCGATCGTGACGAGACGGACGGCCGCGGGCGGGGATCCGGCTGCGGCCCCGAGCTGGAGCGCGCGGAGCGCCACCACTCCGCCCTGCGAATGGCCGATCACGTCGATCGGGGCGCCGGGGTTCGCGGCCGCGACCTGCTCGAGTGCCTGACGCAGACGCTCCGCGGCCTCGTCGAGCGGACGCTGGCTGTCGAAGATCGTGTAGGTCGTCGTCTCGAGCCCGCCGAACGGCCCGCTCGCCGCGCTGGTTGATCCGGGCACGCGTCCGCCGTTGTAGGAGAACCTCATCACGCGGTCGACGGGGATGCCGATCGTCGCGAAGTCGACCCCGTCGATGCCCGCGCCCGACTCGCTCGACGACCCAAACCCGGCGACGAGCACCACGATGTGGTCGCCGACCGGTTGCTCCGCGACCGCGGTGACGGCGTCGCTCGGCGTGCACGTCGTCCGTTGTCGGTACCACCGCGCCACCGCGCCGCCCGCCGACGCGATGTGCACCGGCACCGAGACGGCCTCGGTGTAATGGATGGCCAGACGCAACAGCTCGGCCGGATCCGCGGTGTCGCGCAACCATCCCACGACAGCGGCAGGCACACCACCGCCGCCGGCGGCGGCCCATTCGTCGATCATGGCGTCGCGTGCCATCTCGCCGAGCCGCCGTTGTGCTTCTGTCAGGTCCTCGACCGGCACGAGGCGCACGCCGAAGGCGCGGCCCTCGAGCACGAGCTCGGGATCGAGATAGGTGTCGCCGAGCCGCACGCCGAAGTGCACCGACGGACCCGCTCGGCCGATCGGTGTGCCGCGCGCGAGCTGCTGGCCCTCGACCACCGAGACCGAAGCGAGGAACGAATAGCTCGTGCGGAGACCGTCCGCGTGCTTGACGACGACGTGCAACGTGCCGCCGACCTGGCCGGCGAACTCGACGGTGCCGTCAGCCGACGCGAGGACCGCTTCGCCCGGCGCTCGTCTCGTAGTCGATGCCTCGGTTGCCCGCTGCCCATCTCGCCGCCGGCGCGCGGAAGTGGTCGATGATCGGGCCTTCGACGGGCGGCGCGTGACGCACCTGGATCGGACCCTGAACCGGCGGGTCTTCGTCGGCGAGCGCAGGAGTGACGAACAGCACCGACGCCGTGACGCACGCCGTGCACACCCAGAGGTGACGGAGCATGAGCTCCCCCCATGACGCGAGTGATCGCGGGGGAAGCGAGAGACGCCGAAGGTATCAGCCGAGCTCGCGCTCGCTGGCCGACAGCCGGGCGCGCAGGTGGAGCACCGCCTTCGTGTGGATCTGGCAGACCCGACTCTCGGTCACGCCGAGCACGAGGCCGATCTCGGCCAGCGTGAGGCTCTCGTAGTAGTAGAGCGTGAGGACGATCTTCTCGCGCTCGGGCATCGTGTTGATCGCCGTCGCGAGGATGTGACGCATCTCCTCGGTCTCATAGGTGGTCGACGGGTCCGTCGGAGCGGTCGGGGATGGTGTCGCCGAGTGTCGAGGACTCGCCCCGTTCACCCGACGACAGCGTCTCGTCGAGCGCGACGAGACCGAGCGAGGAGATCTGCGTGAGCAGCGCCTGCAGCTGCTCGGGCGTGACTCTCATCTCGGCCGCGAGCTCGTCGTCGGTCGGGCTGCGCTGCAGCGTGGCCTCGAGCTTCATGTACGCCTTCTCGAGCGAGCGCGACTTGGCCCGCACCGAACGGGGCACCCAGTCGATCGAGCGGAGCTCGTCGAGGATCGCACCCTTGATCCGCGAGATCGCGTACGTCTCGAACTTGTAGCCCCGAGCGAGGTCGAACTTCTCGATCGCATCGATCAACCCGAAGATGCCGTAGCTCACGAGGTCGGACTGATCGACGCTCTGCGGAAGGCCGGCCGCAACGCGAGCGCCCACGTACTTCGCCAGCGGCGAGTAGTGCAGGATCAGCTTGTCGCGGAGCGCACGCGACCCGCTGCGCTTGAACTCGTTCCAGAGCCGATCGATCTCGGCCGTCGCGTGCGACGGCTCATCAGCCTCGGGGGTGGGTGGCTCCGTGGACAATACGGAGACGCTCTTTGCTGACATGCGTATATCTCTGTGTGGTCCCTAGGTTGGCGTGGCCGAGCAGCTCTTGGACCGCTCTCAGATCGGCACCACCGTCGAGAAGATGAGTCGCGAAGCTGTGCCGCAGCGCATGGGGGTGGGTGGGCGACACGGCCCGACGGTCGATGATGCGCCGCACATCACGGGGAGTGAGCCGCCGACCCCGGCGGTTCAGGAAGGTGGCATCAGCGGGGCTTTCGCTCGTGACGAGCCCATCGCGCCCTCGGGCGAGCCATGCGGCCACCGCTTCCGCGCTCGGCTCGCTCATCGGCACTTTCCGCTGCTTCGAGCCCTTCCCCCACACCGTCACGGTGCGGTGGCGGGTATCGACGTCGCCGATGATCAGGCCGCACAGCTCGGCGACGCGCAAGCCGCTGCCGTAGAGCAGCTCGAGCACCGCATCGTCACGAAGCCGCACCGCGTCGTCGTCGTCGTCGACTGTCGCGGGCGGGTCGTCGAGCAGCACGCGCAGCTCGTCGCCGCGGAGCACCCGCGGCAGCCGAGACTCTCCCTTCGGCGCCCGGAGCCCCGACGACGGGTTGGCCTCGATGCGACCGCGTCCGCGCCAACCACCCGAAGTAGCGACGGAGCGCGGACGCGCGACGCGCGACTGTGCGTGGTGCGTAGCGGCGCGTGGCGAGGTACGCGAGGTAGCGGCGAAGCATCGTTCGGTCGACTGAAGCTGGTCCGTCGACTGTCGGCGCGCTCAGCCCAAGTCGACGAACGCCTCGATGTCGCGGCCATAGGCCTCGCGCGTGGCCGGGGCGACGGAGGTGAGCGACTGCAGGAACGCGTCTCGCTCCCAGGCCATGGAGGCACGGTACCGGCGCGCACCCGCCCTTCCCGATCATGTCGCCTGCCGCTGTCATGTCACTTGCCACCACGCGCCGTTGCGCTCGACCCAACCCTGCGCCTCGAGTCGATCGAGTGCGAGCGCGGTCTCGGCGAGGGAGCGCTCGAAGTTGCGAGCGAGCGTCTCGAGGTCGAGCGACGTGCCGGCGTCGAGCAGCGAGAACAGCCGGCCATCGTCGCCGCTTCGGGCGTTGACGTCCGACCCGGCCGCGACCGCGCGATGCAGTGGTGAGCCCGAGCGCCACGAGCACGTCGAGCGAGTCGCGCACCGGGCAGCAGCCGTCGTAGATCAGCTGGTTCGTGCCTTCCGATGCAGCACTGCTGACGGCCCCGGGCACCGCCATCACCTGTCGCCCCCGCAGGATCGCCTCCTTGACCGTGAGCATCGAGCCGCCCGACGGCGCGCGACTCGACGACCACGACGATGTCGGCGAGGCACGGCGATGAGGCGGTTGCGCGCGGGGAACCGCCATGCCGACGGCGGCGCGCCCGGCGGGGCTTCGGAGAGCAGCACCCCGGATTCGGCGACAGCCGCCCAAACCTTCGCGTTGTTCGCCGGATACACGACGTCGAGCCCGCTGCCCACCACGCCGATCGGAGGGGCAGCAGCGGCGGCGAGAGCGCCTCGATGCGCCGCGGCGTCGATGCCGCGCGCCAAGCCCGACACGATCGACACACCGGCCGCGGCGAGATCGTGACCGAGCCGATGGGCGAGCTCGAGGCCGGGCGCCGTCGCCGAGCGTGTGCCGATGATCGCGACCCGTGCAGGCGAAGCGAGGTGCGTGGCATCTCCCTTCACGAAGCACACCGCCGGCGCTTCGGCGTCGGCCGCGAGCTCCGGCGGATAGCCGGCGCGCCCGAGCAGGTGCACCGCGATGCCGGCTCGCTCCGACCGCTGCAGCTCACGGGCGGGCTCGATGCGCTTGGCGACCCGAGCCCAGACCGCCCTGATCTCGTGATGATCACGCCCGCACGCGGCCGCGACGATCGTGGTCGTCGACCGCGCGGTCTGCGGCGACCGCGGCCCATGCGGCCGCGGGCGTCCAGCGCGCGAGCAGCGCGCGCGACTCGCGCGGGACCCATCATCGGAAGTGCCGCGAGCGCAACGCCGTAGGCCTCATCAGGACACGCTCGGAGTGCGCTCATGCGACGAAGCGATCGATCGCGACGGGCTCGACCCGCAGCTGCAACGCCACTGCGACGTGGCCGTCGGCGATGACCTCGTCGCCGCCGTGGAGATCGCACAACGTGCGCGCGACCCGCGCACGCGATGCAAACCCCGTCCGGACAGCCGTCCGGCCTCGAGCTCTCGCCGCAGCAGCGCCGGCCGCCGCACGCGTGAGAGGCGCTACCTCGTCGAGCTGCGTCGACGGAATCTCGCTGTTGGACTCGACGCCCCGCTCACGGGCGCGCGACTCGCGCGGCGGCGACCCGGGCCGCCACGCAGACCGTGGACTCACCGCCCGCGGCGACCGAGCAGGTCGTCGACGCTCGGCCGCATGACGGGGACGCGGAGGTCGAATCGATCGACGAGCGGACCCGACACGCGCCGCACATAGCGGTGGCGCACCGCCTCGTTGCAAGGGCACGCGCCCGGTGGTCCGCCCTCGCCGCACGGACACGGGTTCATCGCCGCGACGAGCAGCACCTTGGCGGGGAAGGTCACGCTCGCGCGAGCCCGACTCACTCGCACGACTCCCTCTTCGAGCGGTTGGCGCAACCCGTCGATCACGGGCGCGATGAACTCGGCGAGCTCGTCGAGGAAAAGCACGCCATGCGTCGCGAGGCTGAGCTCGCCGGGACGCATGTACGCGCCACCCCCGCCGACGAGCGACACCATCGACGAGCTGTGATGGGGCGCCCGGAACGGGGGATGACGCACGAGCCCGCCACGCAGGCAGCGGAACGCCGGCCGCCGAGTGGACAATCGTCACCTCGAGCGCCTGCGCACTCGTGAGCGGTGGGAGCAGGCCGGGCAGGCGGGTCGCCAACATCGTCTTGCCCGAACCCGGAGGGCCGACCATGAGGAGATGGTGGTTGCCCGCCGCGGCGACCTCGACCGCGAGCCGCCCGAGCTCGTGACCCCGGACGTCCGCGAGATCGGCGATCAGCGGCGGGTTGGCGTCGTCGGGCGGGTGCACGACGTCGGGCCACGGCGCGTCGCCCTTCAGGCTCTCGACGAGCTCCTTGAGCGTCGTCGCGACCCGCACCTGTCCGTCGTGGGCGAGGCGGGCTTCGGTCGCGCAGTCAGGCGGGACGACCACGACCGGCGGAGTCGATGACGGCGGTGAGGGGGACGATGCCGGGCACCCGCCGCAGCCGCCCATCGAGACCGAGCTCGGCGACGAACGCCATGTCTGTGGCGGCACCCGCATCGAGATCCCCGTTCGCAACGAGCACGCCCAACGCGATCGCGAGGTCGAGGCCCGAGCCTCCCTTGCGCACGCCCGACGGTGCCAGGTTGACCGTGATCCGCTTGAGCGGCCAGGCGAAGCCGCCGGACAGCAGAGCGGAGCGCACCCGATCACGCGACTCCCGACACGCGGTGTCGGGCAGTCCCACGATCGTGAACGCGGGCAGCCCGTTTGAGACGTGCACCTCTACCGTGACCGGGCGACCTTCGACGCCGAGCAACGTGGCGGACGGAATGATGGCGAGCATGAAGCCCTCCCTCGCAACGGCACGCGTGCGCCGGCCGACGAGAGGGGAAGTGCACGTCGGACGCTACGACGGGGGTGGGAGATTCCCGCGATTTCTCGTCGCCGCTCTCCGCTGCGCTTCGATCGGCTCCTGCTCGCTTCGCTCGACAATCGGTGCTTCGCGCACCCGCGCGGCGCATTGCGCCGGCGCAGCGACGCGCAGACCGCGGAACGGACGCACGACGAGATCGCCGTTCGCGCGCCGAATCAGGACGTTGCGCACCGCAGGTCCACGCCACTGGACGACGACCACGACCGGTTCACCCCGCTCGTAGTACGTCCGGCCGGCGATCGCCACGACGGGCCCCGCCTCCAACACCCTCGCCGCTCAGCGGGTCGTTCTCATGGGTGGCGGCCCGTGAACGCGATCAGCTTGGTCTGCTCGTCGGCGTCTTCAGGGCACCTCGACCCGCGGGCCGTAGTGCCCGCTCGATCGCAGCATCTCGTCCACCGGCAGCATCCCTTCGTATTGCAGATGCACCTCGTCGGGGTCGAGCGTCTCGTCGAGTCCGGTCGCTCTCGCCAGATCCCACGTGTGCACGAGCACGTCCCCGATGCAGAAGGTCGCCACCGCGCCCTCCCAGGTGTGGCGCCCGGCGGGACCGAACTCGAGCTCGCGGGCGCACACCTCCGCGTCGCCGAGGCCGGACCGGAACGCGGCATCGAGCGCCCGCCACGCTCCCGCCGGGTCGTCGTCGACCGACGGTCCGACGGGGAGGGGCAGGCCGACGCTGGGGAAGAACATGCCCGGCATCCACTCGACGAGGTGCCGCACGACGTCGCGGGCGACCCACCCCTCACACGGAGCGGGCCGGTCCCACGCCCCCTCGGGAACCGCGTTCGCGCGGTCCGTGAACCCCTTGGCGACCCGGTGGTACCGGTCGGCGACCTCGCTCATGCGCCCTCCAAAGCCGAAATTGGTGAATTGGGGCTGGCCCAGCGTCAGCGGGGAAGGTGGTTGGCATCGTGACCATCCCCCAACAAGACTGGGCCGATCGATCATTCTGCCCCGATGTTCCTCAAGCCGGCTGCGATCGCGCCGACCGGGAAGTCGTGGAGTTTGCGGCTGTCCTCGTGCGTCCGCGTCGAGCTGGGGGGCCTGTGACCAGGAAGATCCTCGCCCTGGTCGGAGCAGGGTTGCTGGTCGTCGGCCTCTCGGCGTGCATGACGACAGAGGAGACCGGGGTCTTCACCCGCCTGAACGCGGTGCGGGCACAGTCGGGTCAGTCGGCCCTCCTGCCCGACGCGGAGCTCGTCGCCAAGGCCCAGGCCCAGAGCCGGGCGATGGCAGGCCAGGGCAACCTCTTCCACAGCACGCTCCGTGACGGAGTGACCGGTGCGCCCCGGAGGATGGGCGAGAACGTCGCCGTTGCCGGATCCCTCGATCGTGCCTTCCAAGCGCTCGTCGACTCGCCGCCGCACTACGCGAACATGGTCGACGGTTCGTTCAACCGGGCGGGCATCGGCATCTTCCAGGGCGACGACGGACGCATCTGGGTGACCATGGTCTTCGCCCAGCGCTAATCCGCGCTGGCGCGTGACTACCGTCTCGCCCCGATGCCAGCGAGCGCTGATGTCACCCAGAGAGTCCTCGATCTCGCGGCGTACATCGGCCACGAGCGGACCTTCACGCTCGACCGGGCAACGCTGGATGTCCCCGGTTACGGCCAGGTGCCGCGCGGGGCCCACGGCGAGTTCCTCGACACGAGCACGCCGGCCCACGAGGCGCTCCGGAGCACCTTCCGGCGCGACCTCGATGCTCTGAAGGCGGCGTTCGGCATCGAAGCGCGCTACGACGCGCAGGAAGGCCGGTACCACCTGCAACCACCGTTCTTCAGCCGCGCCGAGCGGCGCGCCCTGATCGCGGCGTCAGCGGCGGTGGAGGTGAGCATCGAGGCTGAGCGCGATCACGATCCGGAGCGCTTGGGCGCCGCTGTCGGCGATGACGAGGCCGAGGTGTTCCTCGAGGTCACCGACACGATCCGCCTGCTGATCGACGCCGCCCACCGACGACGTGGCGTCAGCTTCGTCTACGAGGGCAAGCCCCGCCGCCTTCAGCCGTGGGCCGTCGGCATGTGGCGCCGCCACTGGTACGTCGTAGGCCACGATCGTGACGTCCGCGATCGACGCACCTTCCGCATCGAGCGCATCCGCGACGTCGGCCTCGTCGAGGACGAGTTCGAAGTCCCCACCGACTTCGATCGTGAGACTGCCCTCGACATGGACCCCAACCGCTGGGGCACCGACCCACCGTTGCACATCGTGCTCAACGTGAACGTCGCGTTCGCGCCCCGGTTGGCCCACCTCGTCGGCGGCGAGATCACAGCCCGACAGGCCGACCACGCGACAGTCGAAACGGAGTCGAAGAACCACGAGGCGCTGATCGACAGGCTCTTGGAGCTCGGCACACAGGTCCGAATCGTCTCGCCACCCGCCGTCGTCGCCGACCTGTGTGAGCGCCTGCGACAGATGGCGGAGCTCCCCTGATGGCGCTGTCCGCGCTCCGCTGATGGCGCTGTCCGCGCGACGCCGGTTCGAGGTGTTGAAGGCGCTCCTCGGCATGGCCGAGGAACAAGGGTCGGTCGGCTTGCCCGACGCCGCGTCACGCCTGGGCGTCGACGTCGCAACACTGCGCTCCGTGCTCGAGCCCGTGCTGTACCTCTCGTTTCGCTCACAGAGCGACGGGGAGCTGATCGACGAGGCGGACGCGTTCTCCTACGACGAGGACAACGAGACGCTGTCGGTGGACGGCGCCCATTGGCTACGCGACATGCGGTCGTTGCCGCCGAGTCCGATCAGTGCCCTCGAGCTCGACCTTGCCGGGCTCGTCATCAGCCAGAGCTCGGTCAGGCCCGACGCCGCCCTCGACGCCGCGCTCAACAAGCTCGAGCCGCTCGTCGGGGTCGTGGTCGTCCACCTCCCCGAGCCGCCCTGCCTCGAGGCGGTGCGCGACGGCGTCGAAGAAGAAACCACCGTGAGCTTCGGCTACTTGAAGCCGGGCGCCATGGAACCCACGGACCGCGAGATCGAGCCGTACAAGGTGTTCCGAAAGTTCGGCTCGTGGTATGTGTACGGACGCGACCGGGACGAGCGTCTGAAGTACTTCCGCATCGACCTCATGGCCGACGCTGCGATGACTCGCACTCGTTTCACACCTCCCGCCGACGAGATCGAGGTGCCCGCCGAGTTCTCGTACGCCGAGCTGCTCACCCGCGTCTCGGTGCGTGTGCCCGAGCGTTTCCGCAACCTCCTCGAGGACGACTACACGGTGTACGGCGTCGAGCCCGCCGGCGATGGGTGGCTCTCGGTGCAGCTGGGCGTGATGGGTGACGAACGCCTCGACTACCTGCTCGTGCGGCTCGGGGCCGAGGCCGAGTGGGACGACCCGGCCCTCCATGCTCGCCGCGCGGACGTCGCGCGACGCATCCTCGCCGGATACGAGACGTGAGGCGGCTTCTCTCGTGCGCTGCGTTCGCCGCCGCGGCGGTGCTCGCCGGCTGTGCGACCGAGGTCGCGCCCGTCGTCGTAGCCACCACGACGGCGACGACGGTGCCCGGACCACCGACCGGCCGCATCGTCGTGCTCGCGGCCGCACCGATCGCCCCAGCCGTCGAGCGCCTTGCGAACAAGTTCACACAGCTCAACCCCGGCGTCGAGGTAGTGGTGACCACTGGTGGCGCCAACGGATTGGTCAATCAGGTGGCGGGCGGGTTGATGGGAGACGTGTTCGTCAGCATCGGACGCGACGCGGTCGACCTTCTCGCCATGAACGGCCACCTCGCGGCCGAGCCGCTCGTCTTCGGAAGCGACCCCCTCGTGATGGTCGTCCCACCCGGGAATCCCGAGGCCGTCGCGGGTCTGGCCGACTTGGCCGACCCCAACCGTGCGGTCGCCCTGTGCAGCCTCGACTCCTCTTGCGGGAAGGCGGCCGACAGCGCGCTGATGCGGGCGGGACTCACCGTGAGCCCAGAGGTGCTCGCGACCGACGGCGAAACGGTCGTCGAGGCCGTCGCGACCGGGCGGGCGACCGCGGGGCTCGCCTATCGCACCGACGCAACGGCCGCGGTCTCGTCGCTCGCGCTCGACGTCGACCTGCGGGCGACGGTGCCTGGCATCGTCGCGAAGCTCAACGCGTCGACCAACCCAGGTGCGGCCGACGCGTTCATCGAGTTTCTGTTCACCCCCGAGGGTGAGCAGGAGATCGCGGCGGGCGGCCTCGACCTGCCACCGGCCTGACAGCTGGGCGCTACCAGTTGAACGCGATCTGCAGCTGACCCTCGACCGCATCGGCACGCAGGACCCGCGCGCCACGCACCATGTCGTCGGGCTCGATCTCGATGTCCACGACATCGCCCACTTCGAGCCGCGTGGAGACGGGGACGAAGCAGCGGGCGCCGTGGAGGCTGCGGTCGACCATGCGGGCGGGCACGGAACGATCGCCCACGTGGATCACGACCCCCCGGTCGACGGGGATGCGCGCATGCCGGCGCCTCTGCACCTCGACCGGTGTCTCGATCGCCTGAAGCCGCCAACCGGGAGTGGGCCGCACCTCGATGCCGACGAGGCGAGTGCGACACGTGCGGGCGCCATACTTCGCGCCCCACGAGAGCATGATCTGGTCGCCCGGGTGAAGGCTGCGACACGGCGAGCTTGCGCGGCGCGGCAACCAGGAGCACCGGTCCGCCACCCTCATGGATGCGTGAGGGGTACTCCGTCGGATCCTCACGGACGAGCACGCGGATCGGCGTCCCGGTCTCCGGCCACTCAGCACTCTCCGAGACCGACATCTCCCTACAGTGCCCCCTACCGGTGGCCCCGGACAATCACCGTCGCGCCCACGGGTACCAGCGGGGGTACCGTCGCCGACGATGCCGATCCACATCCGCGCGACGCCGGGCGACTTCGCGCCCGCGGTTTTGTGCCCGGGCGACCCGCGCCGGGCCGAGTACATCGCGAAGACCTTCTTCGACTCGCCCCGCTGTGTGAACGAGGAGCGAGGCATGCTCGGCTTCACGGGGACGTTCGAGGGCAAGCCCATCTCAGTGCAGGCGAGCGGGCATGGGATGCCCGAGCGCGGCGATCGTCTACGAGGAGCTGATCATGCTCGGAGCGCAGCGCCTCATCCGCGTCGGCACCGCCGGCGCGCTCCAGCCGACGATGCAGATGGGCGACGTGGTCATCGCAGTGTCCTCGACGCCCCAAGATCGAACCGCGCTCAGCTACGTGGGCGGCGATCCCCATGCGCCCACGGCCGACTGGCAGCTCGTCGAGAAAGCGCTCGCCGCCGTCCGGGAGGAAGGGCTGCGGTTCCACGTCGGCCCGATCGTGTCGAGCGACGTGTTCTACGACCACGACACGAGCAAGCACACGCGCTGGGCCGACCGCGGCCACTACGCGGTCGAAATGGAGGCGTCGGTGCTGTACACGATCGCCGCGCTGCGCAAGGTCTCGTCCCTCGCGGTGCTCGCCATCAGCGACTACCTCTACACCGGAAACTTCGAGCGCATCAGCGACGAGGAGCTGAAGGAAGGTGTTGATCGCATGACCGCAGTCGCCGCACGCGTGGCGGTGTCCTCATGAACCACGGTGTGAACCGCGCCGTGAACCCCGCGTCGATCGCGCCTCCGGCCGCGGCGTACTCGCACGGCGTGGTGTCGAGTGGCGTAAAGGCGATGTTGCACACCGCGGGGGTCGTGCCCGTGGCTCCCGACGGATCGGTCCCCGAGGGCCTCGGCGAACAGTCGAAGCTCGTCTGGAGCAACATCGAGGTGATCCTCGCCGAGTCGGGGTTTGTCATCGACGACATCGTGTCGATGACGACGTATGTCGTGGCGGGCGCGAACGTGGCCCTGGTGATGGAGGCTCGCGACGCCGTGATGAAGGCGCATCGACCTGCTTCCACCCTCGTGTACGTGCCGGCGCTGGCTCGCCCGCAGTGGCTGGTGGAGGTAGCGGTCGTCGCCGCCCAGTAGACGCGCTACACCATCGCCATGAGCAACCCTCTGGACCAGTTCGATCTCACCGACAAGGTGGCAGTGGTGACGGGCGGAAGCCGTGGCCTCGGCCGCTCGATGGTGCTGGCGTTCGCGGCGTGCGGCGCCGACGTGGTCATCGCGAGCCGCAAGCTGGCGTCATGTGAGGAGCTCGCGGAGGAAGTCGAGCGCACTACCGGTCGGAAGGCATTGCCCTACGCGTGCCACGTCGGCGAATGGGGGCAGGTCGACGCGCTCGCCGACGCCGCCTACGCGCGGTTCGGGAAGGTCGACGTGCTCGTCAACAACGCGGGCATGTCGCCGCTGTACGACGCCGTCGCGAACGTCACAGAGTCGCTCTACGACAAGGTGCTCGACGTGAACCTGAAGGGCCCGTTCCGGCTGAGCGCCGTCGTCGGCACCCGGATGGCCGAGGGGGACGGGGGCTCGATCATCAACGTGTCGAGCGTCGCGTCGATCCGGCCCTCCCCCGACGTCATCCCCTACGCAGCCGCAAAGGCGGGCCTCAACGCGATGACCGTCGCGTTCGCACACGCCTTCGGCCCGACCGTGCGGGTGAACTGCATCCAGGCCGGCCCTTTTCTCACCGACATCTCGAAGGCCTGGGACCTCGAGATGTTCCAGAAGCGAGCCGAGGTGACGATGGCGATGCGGAGGGGAGGTCAGCCCGACGAGGTCGTGGGCGCCGCGCTCTACTTCGCGAGCGCCGCCTCGAGCTTCACGACCGGTGCAATCCTGCGCATCGACGGAGGCACGCCATGACGATCCCGACTCGCAAGCTCGGTGGCCAGGGACTCGAGGTCTCCGCGCTCGGGCTCGGTTGCATGGGAATGAGCCAGTCCTACGGGGAGGGCGACCGCGACGAGTCGATCGCAACGATCCATCGGGCCCTCGACCTCGGCGTGAAGTTCCTGGACACCGCCGACGTGTACGGACAGAACACCAACGAGGAGCTGGTGGGCGCCGCGATCAAGGATCGGCGCGACGAGGCGGTGCTGGCGACCAAGTTCGGCATCGCGGGCGACCCGGCCGATGCGTCGGTCCGCACCATCAACGGGCACCCCGACTATGTGCGCAGCGCGTGCGACGCCTCGCTTCGGCGGCTGGGTGTCGACTACATCGACCTCTATTACCAACACCGCGTCGACCGGAACGTGCCCATCGAAGACACCGTCGGAGCGATGGGTGAGCTCGTCGACGCCGGCAAGGTCCGCTACCTCGGCCTGTCCGAGCCCGGCCCCGAGACCCTACGGCGAGGGCACGCGACCTACCCCATCAGCGCGTTGCAGAACGAGTGGTCGCTCTGGGCCCGCGACATCGAGTCCGGTGTGCTTCCGGTCGCGCGTGAGCTGGGCATCGGCATCGTTCCCTACAGCCCGCTCGGCCGAGGCTTTCTCACCGGCCAGATCAAGTCGCCCGACGACTTCGACGACGACGACTTCCGCCGTGCCCTTCCCAAGTTCCAGGGCGAGAACTTCGACAAGAACCTCGAGCTCGTGGAGAAGGTGCGAGAGCTTGCGAACGCTCGGGGCGCGACGGCCGGGCAGCTCGCGCTCGCGTGGGTGATGGCGCAGGGCGACGACGTCGCGCCGATCCCCGGCACCAAGCGGCGTCAGTATCTCGAAGAGAACGCCGGCGCGGTTGATGTCACGCTCACGGCCGACGATCTCGCCGCGATCGACGCGATCATGCCGCCGGGCGCGGCGGCCGGCGCTCGCTACGCCGACATGCGGTTCGTGGGCGGCGAAGCTCCGCCGCGAGAGGGCGGACCAGTGATCAAGCGAGTCGGGAAGAACCTGTCGATTCTCACCGCCGAGGTGCCGGCCGAGAGCGTGCAGCTCGAGCGCGACGGATATGCGGTGATCCGCGACGTGCTGACCGACTACGAGATCGCGGCACTTCGTGCCGAGATCGACGCGACGTTCGACACCTACCCAGCGGAGCGCAACCGCACCGACCGCGACGAGTTCCGCTACGAGATGGTCAACCGCGGCGCGCTCAGCCAGGCGACGATCGGTCACGAGCGGATCCTCGCGGTGATCGAGCCGCTGCTGGGCGACGACTGTCACGTGATCGCGAACACAGCGTGGCGCAACTTCCCCGACTTCGGCGGCGGTCCGTGGCACTGCGACGCCGGGCCGCACGTGCCCCGCCCCGAGGGGATCGAGTGGGACGATCGCATCCCCTACCCGGTGTTCGCGATCGGCGCGCACATCATGTTGCAGGACTGCCCCGTGTCGTGCGGGCCTACTGCAGTGGTGCCGGGCAGCCACCGATCCGGCCGCCTCGCTCCGTTCGACCGGCTCACCGATCCCGACCTCACCTACGACGGGCGTCCGCCCGTGTTGCTCACCGCGGATGCGGGCGATGTGGCGCTCTTCGTGTCCGACGTGTGGCACCGCGGCACTCCCGCCGATGGTGGCGACGGCCGGTTCTTCCTGCAGGCCCACTACGCCCGCCGCGACATCGCGCAGCGCATCCGCACCACCGAACAGGTCAACCAGCTCTCGCCCGAAGCCATCGAGCGCGCACAGACCCAACGCCAACGCGATCTGGTCGGCCTGCACCACCCGTACTTCTACGACGGCTAGGAGGTGCTTCGCTGACCTGGAGCTCTCGACGCTGATCTTGGCTCTGACCTGGTCATATCATCCTCACTGTTTGTCATCAGTTCGCACCGTTTCTCAGCCTGCTGAGGACTGATCGAGGACCGAGCCCAGGCCCGGTCTCGGCCGACGACGAGCTCGCCCCGCTCGACGCTCCCGCCCCTCATATCTCGTCCTCGGTGCGGCGACACCTACTTATCCGCTGCCTTCGCCGCTGCGTGACCGCGGTGCTCGACGCGTCGACCGGGTCTTCCCTGGTCGCGCCCCCGGCAGGATTCGACCGCCGTCGCGTTGTCGGCTGCCGTCCGCCGCCATGGGCGAGAGTGACTCGGAAGTCCGGCGGCTGGGGGCGTCGGTCGGCGCCGGGCACGATTCGCATTGAGTTCAGGCGTGGTGCTCTCGGGCGGCGGCAACGATGTCGATGATGGTGTTCGCGACGACGTCCGGACGATCGCCGTGGATGTCGTGGGTTGCGTCGGCCACGACCTGATAGCTGGCCCCGGGGACGAGGGCGGCGACCTCGCGCTGCATCTGCTGCCAGATGGGTTCGTAGAGTTCGGCCAGTTGGGGTGGGATGTGTTCGAGGGGTAGGCCGTGGACGAGCACGGCCATGGGTACGGTCGGAAGGGGGGAGGTCGTCCGACTGGCCCTCAATTGCTCGCGGCTCAGGGCATGGTCGAGTTGCTCGGGGTCGACGCAGACGCGGGAGCGTGGCGGTCATGCCGGCGATCAGTGCTTCGGCCTCCTCGGCCGGCAAGTGGCTGCGAGCCAGCTCGGCGGCGCGAAGGTCCTGGTCCTCGTGGGCGCTGTCGACGAGCACGATGGCGGCGATCTGGTCAGGGTGGAGGGCGGCGAAGATCTGGGCGACCATGCCACCATCGGAGTGGCCGACGATCACGTAGGGGTCGGGCACGGCGGCGGCGTCGAGCAACGCGGCGAGCTCGTCCGCCATCCCCGCTGAGTCGCGGGGGGTTGGGGCGTGCTCGCTGCGGCTGCCGAGGACGTTGGGCTTGTCGTAGCTGCACACCCGTGTGGTGGCGGAGGCTGCCTGTTGGACCTCGGTCCAGTCGCTGGTCAGACCGCCCACGAGGACGACGGTGGGCTCGCCTTGGCCGACGCAGCTGAGGAACAGCTGCCGGCCGGCCACCTCGAAGAGGCCCGAGTGGGCGCCTGCCGTCGCCAGGGGTTCAACGGGCGCCTCGTTGATCGCGATGGCTTCGATGCGATGAGGTGGCTGGGCTTCGACCTCGAGGAACAGCGCTGCTTGCTCTCCACTACCGGCCCGGACGACCGCAACGGCGGCTTCGGGCCGGGGGGTGAAGGCGAACCGTTCGAAGTCGACGCCGCCGCGTTCGGCCACGGTCTCTTCGAAGAGTGCAATCACGGTTTCCGCGGGCAGGATGTCGCGGAGGAACTCGGCACTGAGGTGCTCGGTGATCTCGTCGACGGTCGGTGGCTGCCCGTCCGGCGCGAGGTGGTCGAGGGCCCAGCGCAGTTGTTCGCCGACGGGCGTGTCGGGGATCGTTGCCTCGGGGTGGGCGATCGCCGTGCTCGTCGGGTTGTTGCTGTCGGTGCTGTCGCCGTCGTTGCCGCATGCCGCCAGTGCGATGGTGACAGTGAGGGCGACGAGGGATGCGGCCAGCAGGCTGCCCCGTCGGGTCGTGGTTGTGTGCATCGTCGTGTGGCCTTTCACGTGATGTCGCGATCGATGAGGCACCTGGTGCCGGCGGCGACGAGGGCGCCGGCGTAGGCGAGGGCACATCCGGCGGCGGCCCACAGTGGGAGGGCACCCTGGCCGGTCCCTGTGGCGATGTCGCCGAGGGCGCCGCCGGGCAGCCACTGCTGCAGGTTGGGTGCGGACGCGATGCTGACGACGAGCCCTTCCACGGCGAGCAGCCAGACGAGGCTGACGGTGACCGCCGCGGTCTGGTTGGCGAGCAGGGTGCCGAGACCGGCGCCGGCGGCACCGAACAGGGCGGCGGCGGCGACGCTGCCGGCCACGACCCGAGCGACGTCGGCGGGGGACGCGAGGGTGACGTGCTGGGAGGAAAGCCACGGGACGGAGACGGCGAGGTTCACGGCGCACGCGACGACGGCGAGCAGGCCGCCGAGCCCGGCGTGCACCAGGACTTTGGCCGTCAGGAGCCGCCCGCGGCGAGGCGCGACGAGCAGAGTGCTGGTGATCGTCTGGTGGCGGAACTCACCGGCGGTGCCGACGATGCCGAGCAGCAGCGCGGCGCCGCCGACGAGCGCGAACGGGGCGTGGACGAGCTGGGTGAGGCTGTGGCCGTCGAGGGGCGGGTTGTCGGCGTGTCCGGCGGTGGTGATGATGGCGATGGCAGTCAGCGCGCCGACGATCGCCATGCCGGCGACGGCGATCAGCGGGAGGTGGACCGTGCGCTGTTTGAGCAGTTCAGATCGGATGAGGTTGTTCATCGGGGGGCCCCTGTCGTAGTGGTGGCCGTGAGGTGGAGAAAGGCCTGCTCCAAGTCGGTGTGTTGTTGGGAGATCTCGTAGGCGACGAGACCCGTGGCGGCGATGGCCCGCCCGACGGCCTCGCTGGTGGCACCGTGGGCGAGCACCAGGTCGGGGGTTGCCAGCTCGGCCTCGATGCCGGTGGCGTCGAGCGCATCACGCAGCGCGGCGGCGTCGGGAGTGCGGACACGCACGACCGAGCGACGGCCCGGGAGCTGCGCGAGCGGGGCGTGGGCGACGAGACGCCCGCCGGCCAGCACGACAACTTCGTCGACGGTTCGGGCCACCTCGGCCAGCAGGTGGCTGGAGATGAGCACGGTGCGTCCCGACGCGGCGTAGCCGCGCAGGAAGTCGCGCAGCCATTGGATGCCTTCGGGGTCGAGGCCGTTGGTTGGCTCGTCCAAGACGAGGATGTCGGGATCACCGAGGAGCGCTGCGGCGAGCCCGAGCCGCTGCCGCATGCCGAGCGAGAAGCCGCCGACACGTCTACGGGCGGCGCCCTCCAACCCGACCTGGGCGAGGACCTCATCGACGCGGTGGTCGGCGAGATCGGCGGTGGCGGCCAGGACGCGCAGGTGGTCACGGGCTCGGCGGCCGGGGTGGAAGCTCGTCGCCTCGAGCACGGCGCCGACATGACGGATCGGCTCATCGAGGGCGCGATAGGGCCGACCCTCGATGGTGGCCGAGCCGGAACTCGGGGCGACGAGTCCGAGCAGGAGTGCGAAGCGTCGTGGTCTTGCCAGCGCCGTTCGGTCCGAGCAGCCCGATGACTCGGCCGCGCTCGAGGTGGACGGTGAGGTCGTCGACGGCAACGACGTCGCCGAAGCGCTTGGTGAGAGCGTCAAGTGCGATGACCGACATGAATGGGTGTCCTCTCCTCGAGCGGCAACCGGTCTGATGCCGACTTACCTGCCGACGGTACGGACGCGGCTTGGAGGTGTCGTCGGGCGGGCGCGTGGTTCTCCGTGGCTCTCGAGCGGTAGCCGTCAGTACGGCTCGAGAGTGACGACCACCGAAGGGTCCTTCGGTACCGTCCCAGACGTGACGAGCCGTCGTGCTGCGAGCCCGGACCGGGACTCTCATGGCCATCGACGCCGTTGTTGCAGTGGTCGTCATCGCCGTGGGCTGGGCGATCCTGTCCGCCGACGGCGCCAACTGGCCAGTCGACAGCCGGGCCCCGGACGGGCTCGCCTATGCGCTCGTCGTGGCCGCCAACGCGCCGATCGCCTTCCGCCGCCGGGCTTGCGAAGCGGCGTTGGCGATCGCGCTCGTCGCCGAGCTCGTCTATGCCGCCCGGCGGTACCCGCCGATCCTCGCCCCGGCCGTCCCGCTCATCGTCTACATGGCGGCCACCCGATTGGACGACCGGCGGTCGCGGGTGGTGTTGGTCGTCGCCGCCGTCGCGTCATGGATCGGCGCGACCGCTGGCGGCAGGCGCGACGGATCCCCAGTCGGTCCTGATCGTCGCCGGCATGTGGCTGCTCGGCCACTACGTGCGGACCCGGCGGCTGCTCGTCGCCGAACTTCAGCAGCGAGCGGTGGACCTGGAGCGGGAGCGAGAAGAGCGAGCCATGCGGGCGGTCGCCGAGGAACGGCTCCGCATCGCCCGCGAGCTCCACGACGTCCTGGCTCACACGATGAGCGTGGTCGCCGTCCAGGCCGGCACCGGCCGCCTGGTCGGCGGCGACCACCCCGGCGAGGCGATCAAGGCCTTGGCCGCGGTGGAGGAGACGGCGAGATCGGCGATGCACGAGATGCGCCAGATCCTCACCGTGCTGCGCGCCGACGGCGATCCCGGCGTCTCCGTCAGACCCGACACCCGGGCTGGACGATCTCGCCGCCCTCGTCGCCCAGGTGACCGAAGCGGGGATCGCCGTCGACGTGCGCGTCGAGGGCGAGCCACGGCCGGTGCCGACCGGCGTCGGTCTCGCCGCCTACCGCATCATCCAAGAGGCGCTCACGAACGTGATCAAACACGCCGGCCCGGCCCACGCCTCGGTCGTGGTGCGCTACACCGATGCCGACGTGACGGTCGAGGTCTGCGACGACGGGCGCGCCACGGCGTCGGCGGCGGGCGGCGGCGGGCACGGTCTCGTCGGCATGCGGGAGCGAGTCAGCTGTCCACGGCGGCGAGCTCGATCGCCGGCCCAGCGCCCCAACGGCGGGTTCCAGGTCAGGGCCCGCCTGCCACTCGGCACGGTCGAGTGATGACCATCACGGTGGCCATCGCCGACGACCAGCCACTCGTCCGCGCCGGGTTCGCCACGATGGTGAGCTACGCCGACGACCTCGAACTCGTCGGCGAAGCCGACAACGGCGTCGAGGCGGTCGACGTCGCGAGACGCGTGCCGGCCTGACGTCCTCCTCATGGACATCCGGATGCCGGGACTCGACGGGCTAGAGGCCACCCGACGGATCACCGGCGATCCCGAGCTCGTCGGGACACGGGTCATCATGCTGACCACGTTCGATCTCGACGACTACGTCTACGAGGCGTTGCGCAGCGGAGCGAGCGGCTTCCTCCTCAAAGACGCCCGACCCGAAGACATCCTCAACGCCGTGCGGGTCGTCGCCGCCGGCGATGCCCTCCTCGCCCCCAGCGTCACCCGCCGGCTCATCGAGCGCTTCGCCGCCCAACCCGCTGCCGACCCCCCCGCCGAGCGCGCTCGCCCACCTCACCGAGCGCGAATCCGAGGTGCTCGTACTTGTCGCCCAAGGGCTCTCGAACGCGGAGATCGCCAACCGTCTCTACATCAGCCTCTTCACCGCCAAGACCCACGTCAGCCGCATCCTCACCAAGCTCCACGCCCGCGACCGGGCCCAACTCGTGATGCTCGCCTACGAGACTGGCGTAGTCATCCCTGACCGCTGAGCGGATCCGCAGCCCGAAGGTAGACGCGGTGCTGCTCGCCTCTGTGAGCGCGGACTGACCACTCCTTCACAACACGCCTAGTCAGACGACGGCGACGCGCCGTGCTCAACAGGAACGTCGCACGTCACGCGCGAGCGACAGAGCGCGAGTTATCCGTTGTCTCGGGCTGAGTCCCGTCGGCTCAGCGCGGCGGCACGCCGCGGTCGTTCATGACTTCGAGGCGTGCGCGTGACAGTAGGTCGAAGGCGGCGGCCTGTCGGGCGGCCGGCCGCCAGTCGAACAGCGTCGACTCCACGATCATCCACGACGCGACCCACGCGATCGTGATGGCAATCATCGCCGTCACGGCGAGAAGACCCACTCCGGCTCCGTGCACCTGGGTCGCGAGATAACCGGCGACATATGCGACGACCCAGCTGACGGCGGCGACCGCCATGCCGACAGGTAGCTGCCGCAGGCCCGTCGCGCGAACGGCCATCCCCTCTCGCCACGCGACGGATGCGAGGTAGCGAGCACGGTGGTGGAGTGAGGCCTCCGCGTCGGTGGCTGCCGGCCTGATTGCAGCTCCCTCCGGAAGCACCACTCGGACGGTGAGGTCGTCGGGTAGGCGTCGTGCGGCCGTCAGCGTGGCGGCAATGTCCTCAATCCCTGCCCGCTCAGGGCCGCCTCGGCCCGTCAACGGGTCGCTGTCCGGTTCGCACACGAGGTCAGCGAGCTCAGACAGCTCGAGCACGACGAGATGCTCGCTGCGAATCCGTGCGAGGTCCGCATCGAGCTTGTCGCGAGCTACCAGTCTGAACCTCACCGTCTGGACCTCCCTGGCCTGCTGGGATCCGTCTCAGCAAACACCTCGTCGACGACGGGACGTCGGCCCAGTGCTACAAGGACCAGGTCGGCCGCCCAACGGTCCCGCTACGCCAGCGAAGGCTCGAAGTCGGCAGGCCGCATCATACGAAACGAACCAGCGTGCAAGCAGATCGAAGCCCGATGATGGCGTCGCGACCTACCGCGTCTCACTCGTCAGCCAGGACGGCGTGACGGTCGTGAGTCACATCGACACCGTCTTTGATCGACACGCCATCAGAGTCGGCGTAACGGACCTCAGGAAACTCCCCAGTCATGATGTTCGCGTTCCCCCGTCAAGAGACCACCACAGGGCACCCATCTCTGACCGACACAGCCTGCCCGACGAAACACCCCACCGCCACGACGACGACGGTCCGCATTGATGTGATCTCGCACCGGGCAGCGTCGTGGTCTGATCGGGCGCGGTCGTTGCAGCCCGTCGATCACGGGGCGCGATGAACTCGGCGAGCTCGTCGAGCAACAGCACGCCATGCGTCGCTGGCATTACGCCCATGTGCCTCGACCCGCTTGAAGCAGCCTTATTCCGGCGGTGTGCTCCAAGGCGTCGACCTCCTTGTTTTCGTGCTCCTATCGCAGGTCCTCGCCGAAGAGAAAAACCATCAGCCGCGACTGCTCCTTCAGGTCCTTTACCGAGCCATCCCAGCGGAACCCACCCCCGCAGCCCGCCAGCTCACAGCGGCCTCGGCCGCGGGAGCGAAGACGGCTCGGAACACCTCGCCGAGTACACCGCCGAGCAGCGAGAAGAGGCCGACGAACACGAAGGAGTACGCGGCGGAGGCAACGAGGATGCGCCGCGGCCCGGCTGCGCTTCGCGTGATGAGCCGAGTGAGCGCGATGACTTGCACCGCGTTCAGGAGCGCTGCCGTGACCCCGAACCAGAGGTTGGAGCCTCGGCTGAGCCACTCGACCGGTTTCCTGGCGCGCTTGCCCGACCTCACCTCCTGCATCTTGGCTTCGAACCTGGTTCCGATGATCCAGGCGTCCCACTTGTAATCCACCCACGTGCAGGCGGCGACGTTGACGGCGATCAGGACGACCAGCGCGATGGCGAAAACGATGAGCGGGTTGTAGAGCGTGGCCAACCCAAGGATCGGGATGCCGACGAGGAGCGAGTCGAAGATCGTGAAGATCCCGATCATTGTGCCGACGACAAGTGTCCCAGTCTTGCTGCCGCGGTCGACGTTCATGTCGGTCACGGCGCGACCGTAACTTCCGGCCGATCAGCACCCCCGGATGGGGACGAAGGCACACTTCAGCTGGTGGCGGTGGCCGCCGTCGCGTGCTTCTGGCGACCCGTGCTGTCATGGTCGCTTGAGGCCGCCCACTCCGTTGCGCGGTGATGGGTTACCGGCCCGGACACGGACTTCGTTCGGATGCGCGAGCGGTTCGGCGCCGCCACCGACGAGTTCGTTCAGCTCTTTGTCGACGGGTTCATGTCAAGTGTCGCTGGCATACCGAGGTGCGTGCTGAGGATGTCGCGACAGACCTCACGACCTGGATCACCCCGCGCAAGCCCCGACTTCGAGAGCGGGAGAGCTGACCCGGAGCCGGGGCTTGCGATCGATGCGGGCCGAAATCGCGCGACGACTCCGAGCGGAGGTGACGCGACGCCCGTTTCGCGTACCATCACCGGATGTCGCGCACGCGGGCAGTCGCGCTGGTGCTCGCCGGGCTGCTCGTCATCGTGTCCGACACCTTTGACGCAATCGATGATGGCCTGAGCGGCTGGAACGTCGTCACCATCGCGGTCGGTGTATTCCTATTGCTGAGCGGGCTCATAGGTCTCCGCCGTGCAACCCGCTGAGATCGCCGCCGCAGCCACACGTCGCTAGACAGTCCGTTCGGCCCTCAACGTCGAGCTAGGTGAGCGCGAGGTACGGGATGACTGCCGTCGTCGACGCGCCCGCAATCGTCGCCGGCGAGGTTGCGCAGCCGCTCGAGCCGTGCGACTGGACGAGCACCTGCTGCGAGCCCGATAGCGCGAGCCACCGCTGCGTTGCCGACCGTGACACCGCGCAACGTCAGCACCGTCGACGCAGTGAAGCTGATAGCCACGTAGCAGAGGACAAGGGCCTTTCGAGGAAACTGGTTGGTTTAGGTTCGAGACGTCCGGGGTGAGACACACGTGCCGCATCTGCTCCGCTGCCCGTCGGAGGGGTCGGCGCTTGAAGTCGGTCGGCCGCTCCTGAGCCGCTCTTCGGAGTGCGCCGGCCGACACACGCCGTTCGTAAGCCGGTTGCACGATGCGGCCCGTGACGAAATACCTCTAGGACGCGGAAACCGGTGGGCGCACGCGACTTCGGGAGCAGAGAGAGCGAGTGCAGCCTTCGCGACGGCTCTTCGAGCGGTTGGCGCAACCCGTCGATCACGGGCGCGATGACCTCGGCGAGCTCGTCGAGGAACAACACACCATGGGTCGCTGCGTTACTCCGATGTGCCTCGAAACCGAAGGCCCCGTCCTCTCGCTCGAGGGCGGGGCCTTCTTTGCGCGAGGTCCAACTCGGTCGTCCCGCTGCGCCGAGGGGACCTCTTGACAGCTGCTGTCTAGCATTCGCTCGTCTCGGCTGCTTGTCCGGCTTTCCGCCAAAGCTGTGGGGTGGGCGCTGAGGGGTGAGCCGCAAGCCTCGACCTCGCCCTGGGGTCGGGGCTTGTGTCAGCCGGGGGTTTGCGTGCTGGCCGTTCGGGGCAGACCGCAGCCGCGAGAACATCGCGGCGATGGTCCCGGGGAACACACCCGACTCGTGGCCGACACGAGTCTCCCAGCCCCTCTCGGGGCCATCGTCTTGCCGTTCGCCACCGCGTACGGTCTTGGTTTGCACTCTCCCAAGCAGTTGTAACGCCCTGCGCCCCGAAACGCGATGTACCCATTGGCGATGCGAGCAGGAGGGGCCGGCGCACTCGTGTCAACCACCGAAGCCCTTTGTCCTGCTTGCGGGGCACCGGAAGATTCGCCGAGCCCACCAAGCTCGCCTCGCTCGACGCGCAGCCGGTGCCTCTCCCGCATCCCGGTGCTGCCCCACATGCCTGCGCTCGAGAAGATCGACACAGCCGGAGGCCTCCAGCTGTCATGCCTTCGGCAGCCAGTCGGCGACCGCCGACACATAACTAGCCATGGGGAAGCCGGGGCCGGGGTCGGTGTGACCGCCGGACACCTTGAACGCCGCCGACACGGCCGCATGCGTTGTGATCCCTTTCGCCCCTGAACGCAACCCGACCGCGTCCACGGCGACCGCCGGGATGTCGTAGGCCTTGCACACTTTCGCTGCTGCGAGAGCGGACCAGAACAGCATCGCCTGCGAGTAGTCGTCGGCCCAATCGGCGGGAGTCTGCCGCGCGTACCCGGCGTGTTCGAAGTGGACGGCCCAGTCATTGACGGTCTTCCCGCGGTAGAGACGGCCCCTAGCGCCCGCCGCCTTATGGTCGAACGGGACCGACTGAACGATCGAGTTGTTGTCGATGCACAGGTGCGCCGAGCCGGTCGAGTTGGCGTTCTGGAAGAACCGGGCGCACGACTCGGCGGTCTTCCCCTTCTCGGGGGCCTCCATGCTGTGGATGACCAACAGGCAGGGGCTGATGCCCCTCGGGCGCGGCCACTGGAGGCGGGCGGGAATGTACGGGTAGTCGCTCACTCGTTCGTCCTCGTCCTCGACGGCGTCGTCCACGTCCTCGACGGGCAGCCAGGCCTGACACTCACGACACAGAACGTCGGCGTGCCAGTCCGCGCGTACAAATAGCAGCTCGCCGAGCCGGTCGACCACGCCCGAACTCTTGCACCCGCTGTGCGCCCGACCAGAGGCTTGCAAATCGTCGGGGTGGGGTCATGGCCGACGAAACAAGCGGGAGCCCTGACCGCGGGGACCCACGACGACCCGCGATCACAGACCCCTCGACCGACGCCCCCGCTCGAAGAAGAGGCGTCGGCGACCTCACGGCGTCACACTCGCTTCCCCCAGGAACAGCGTCGGTCCGTCGCGTCTCCGGGTCACACTTGAGGAATGCCGATTCGCGTCGTGCCAGCGCGCCTCGATTGGCTCGCCGCGCTCGTCGAGAGTGACGCTGTGTTCGCCGAGCGTTTCGGAGTGCCGGTCGAGCCGGGCTGGATCGGGTTCCCTGAAGCGTTGCCGTTCGCGGTTGACGCGGCCCGTGACCACGATGCCGACCCATGGGGTTCCCACCTGTTCTTCGACGATGACGGCGCGTTGGTCGGCTTCGGGGGGTTCAAAGGACCACCGTCCGCGGGTCGTGTCGAGATCGGTTACGCGGTCGCCCCGTCACGGCAAGGCCGCGGGATCGCCACCGCGGCGACACGATGGATGATCGATCGCGCCCGCGATGCCGGTGTCTTGGCCGTCGTCGCGCACACCCTGGCCGAAGTCAACGCGTCGACCGCTGTGCTTGAGCGTTGCGGGTTTGTTCACGTCGACACGACCGCCGATCCTGATGGTGGTGTCACCGAGGACGTCTACCGGTGGGAACTTCTCCTCAGCTCAGCCGAACCGGACCGTGGTCGCCTGATGATCCGGCGCTCCGAATAGACCCGGCGGCTCCGGCCTTACCGCCAAGGCTTGGGTGCGCCCGGGGGGAAGTACAAGCCCCGATGCGGATGACGGGTCCGAGGCCAGGGCTTGTGCGCGTCGACACGTTGCGTGCCGGCCGTCCGGGGGAAACATTGTTGGCGACGGGACACGTCGCGGCGATGGGCCCGAGGACACCCCAGACTCGGGCACGAGTCCTTAAGCCCCTTGGGGCCATTGTCCGCCGTGATGTTTGGTTGGGTGGACAGGTCCCTCGGCCACTCCTCTTTGCTGGACAGCGGAGGAACCTGTCCACCCTCGGCGGGAGTCCGACGACCCCCACGTCAATCAGCCGTGAGCGGGGGTGGACACGGCCTTGCCGCGAGTGTCTGCCGAGCTTCGCTCAACGAACCAGGGACCGGTACCTAAACGTGCGCCCAACGCCCAAACGGGCCGGGGTGACGGCGAGGTGTGGAGGTGTCGACGGGGTGACTGCAGGCCCGGTGTCGGGCACGGCCCGCTCGAGTTTGTTGGCGCGGCAGGTGGTCTGGGGGCGGTAGGTTCGGGGGCAGACCATCGTGGCGATGGTCCCGGGGAACACACCCGACTCGTCTCCGAGACGAGTCTCCCAGCCCCTCTCGGGGCCATCGTCGAGATGCTCACCGCGCCGACACCTTCGGCCAACCGCGGCGACGCGCCCAAGTCCCAAGGCGCTGTAACGCCCTACGGCCCGAACGCGATGTACCCATTGGCGATGCGAGCAGGAGGGACCGGCGCACTAGTGTCAACCACCGAAGCCCTCTGTCCTGCTTGCGGGGCACCGGAAGATTTGCCGAGCCCCGAGCCGGCGATGCACATCTGGGACTGTCCGTGCGGCAGTCGAAACATGTGGGCCGGCGGAAAGGCCGTCGAGTTGAGAAATCCGGCGGACGGTCCGCGCTAGCGCCCAAGGTGGCAGGAACCCCAAGGACCCGCACCCCAGCTTCTCCGAACCCCGGAGGTGGGGGTGCGACCTCGGGTTCTCACCGGGCGGTCTTTCACTTCACCACGCCGACACCTTCGGCCCCGATGCAGCCCGCGGTCGTGCATGGCGCCCGCTCGAGTTCGGCGCGGTACACACGCGGACAGCACATTCGCTCCTGCTCAGACGAATGCCCCGCCGACGGCGAAGTGGCGATGTCGTCGCCGCATGAGGGTTTGCCGCGCCGATGTCGCGGGAAGGAGTTGCTCGGCGATGGCCCCGAGAACCCGTCAGACTCTTGGACAACGAGTCCCTAGGCCCCTCCCGGGGCCATCGTCGAGATGCTCACCGCGCCGACACCTCGGACCGATGCAACCCGACGTCGGCTCAACCTCCCTGGATGTGGCTGATGACCGCGGCGAACTCTTTGGTCGGCGAGAAGTCGACATAGGCGCAGTCCTCGTCGGCGACCGGTGCATGGCCCGGGGCCCAGTAGAAGCCCTGCCCTGCCTCGTACAGCTTGTCCCCATCCGGGGTGCGCATACGCAACTTGCCTTCGAGCATGTACCCCCAGTGCGGACACGGGCACAGGTCGCCAGGCAGCCCCACGAGCGCAGGGCCGAGGTCGACCCCCTTCGCCAATCGAATGAACGACATCGTCATCGTCCCGACCTCGGTCATGCGCACTTCGACGCCGTCGCCAGCGATCTTGATCGGCACCTCGTCGGCCCTCATCGCTTCCACTTCTGTTGCCTCCCATCTCACACATCTCGGTCGGTCGACCTCGATCAGTAGTACTCCCATTCCGCTCGCGCTGTACGAGAGATAGCGCGGGCCTAGCCAGGACGCTGAACGAGGCGGACACTTGGATTGGTCCCGGCAGCGGCTCCCGCTACACATCCGCTAGCTCGGGTTGAGCCGGGGGAAAACCGCAAGCCCCGGTTTCGGCTCCGCTTGGCTGAGGTCGGGGCTTGTGTGCGCACCCGGGGAGGCGGATGATCGCGGTGCGAGTAGTCCCTGGCAGGGACTCACGGCGATACGCCCCCTGGAATCACCTATCTCTTGAGCATTCGCATTCGCCGCCGGTCGCCGCCACCTCTGGCTGTTCGCGCGCGATGGCCCCGAAGCCACCCACCCGACTCGTGGCGGACAGGCGGGACGAGTCCTGCACCCCATCGGGGCCATCGGCGCGCCCCGTACACAGCCGTGTCCCACCGAGCCGTTGCTGGTGATGCGCGAAGCTTCCGCGTAAGCGAGCACCCCAACCGGGCATGGACACATCATGAGCAGACGGACGGAAGCGCCGCTCGGTGGCTGCTCGCGTGAGGATCTCCGGTTCGGCGAGATCTACCGTCGTTACTACCGACCGATCCGCGACTATTGCCGCCGTCGCGTGGCCGGGGATGTCGTCGATGATGCCGTGAGCGAGGTGTTCCTCACCGCGTGGCGTCGCCTGGACGATGTCCCCGCGGGGGATGCGGCGCTGGTCTGGCTGTACGGGGTCGCCTACCGCGTGATCGGCCACCAGTGGCGCACCACGGCGAGGCGACGCCGGCTCGATGTCCGGATGCGCGCCGTCGTGGATCGTCCCGTGTCGGCCCCTGACGAGTCGATGCTCGATGGCGATGAGCGCCGGCGCGTCCTCGAGGCGATCTCCCGCCTCGGTGATACGGACGCCGAGGTGCTTCGGCTCGTGGCGTGGGAGCACCTCACAGTGGTCGAGATCGCTGCCGTGCTCGAGATCGCCCCGAACGCGGCGGCGCAACGGCTGCATCGAGCCCGCGGGAACCTTGGCCGCGAGTATCGCCAGCTGCAATCCAGACCGAACGCGACACCTGAAGCTCCGACGGGAGGTGCCCGGTGATCACCGACGACGAAGTGATCCGCGTCCTGGAACGGGCCGACCCGGCTCGTGTCGACGATGCCATCCCGCTGCTCGATAGTGCCGACTACTTGGACGCCCTGCGCACGAGCACCGTGACACTCATCGACGTCGAACCGAGACCAACCCGTCGACTCCAGCGGCGTGTGGTCGTAGCCATGGGTGCGGCGGCGGCGGTCGTGGCAATCCTCGCCGCGGTGGTGCCCGCCGTGAGCCGACACGACAGCGAACCTGTTCGCCCGGCCGTCCCGACCACCGTCAGCCCGTCGACGACCGCCGCCGGTCCAAGCACGACCGCCCCCGCGGCGTTGGCGGCACGGGTCGGCCTGATCGGTCTGCCACCGGAGGGCGCCACGCCCAGTGCGCCCGAACGCGGCGAACTGGTCGACAGCTACTTCATCGCGATCGGTGGTTATCGGTACGCCGGCGTCGCTCGCCTTTACGCCGACGGGCGGCTGATCTGGCGCCAGCACTTCCCCGACCAGGAGTGGTCTTCGTCGACAGGTTGGGTGGAGCAGCGCCTGACCCCTCAGGGAGTCGAGCTCGTGCGGACACGCCACGGGAACCCGTTACAGCTGCTCGAATCGCTGCCCCCAAGCGCGTGGGAGGACCCACAGTTCAGGACATACGTCCCCGTCGGCTACGCCGCCTGCCTCGGGCTGCGCGACCCGAACAAGCTGGGGGCAGCTCAGACCTCGTCTGTGTCCCTCCCACCGATCGAGCAACTGCTTGCCGCGCTTCCGGCACCGGCCGCGGATCTGCTCCGCGGCAGGCTGACCGTGCCGGCGGTACTTGGCTCAAGCGACGCCCAATACGACTGCTTGGCCCTGTCTACCGATGACACTCGCCGGATCGACCGCGCTCTCACCGACGCCGGGGTCGCAGGGGGCACCGACAGCATGGTCAGATACCACCTCAACTACCTAGGTCAAGATGGCACCCCGCTCGAACTGAGCATCGGCTTCGAGCCTGTGTTCCCCGACGGCACGATCAGCTGCTCGGCGTGCGGCTGACCTCGCGCGGCACCGGTCCGACTGTGACGCAGCGCGACGGCCGCTTGTCAGGCTGGCGGGGTGGAGCGCTCGTACGCGTCTTCAGCGAACTCCTCGGCGAACTCCTCGGCCATCGAACGGAGACCGGTGCCGCCCTTGAACTCGTGGTCGGAGGCTGACGTCCGACGCTGAGCTTCAGTCGAGCGTGAACGTCACCCCGGCGATCGTGTGTCGTTCGCCGGCGCGGGTCGAGTCCGTCGCCGACAAGGTGACTCCGGCGAGTGAGTCGAGCGGTCCGTCGACGAAGGTGACCGTCGCGTTGTCGAGCTTCAGCACGCGATCGGCGACGTCCCTCCCAGTGATGTCGCCCCAGCGCGCAGCGGTCTTTTCCGGGTCCTTGCACTGCAGGTCAACCGCGGTGATGCCGTTTACGATGTCGGTGCGGCAGGCGCGTTGCCAGTTCGGGCCGGCGGGCATCCAGGGGCCCTCCGCGTCTTCGCCTCCTGGTTGGAAGTCGATCTCGAGGAACGACCCGCCGGTGTCGCTCGGGTGGAGCTGCATGATGCGATAGCCGTGGTCTTCGGTGTCGATGACTGTGCGGACGCCGAGGTCCTGGACGCGCCGCTTTGCCATCGGATGGTCGTCGGTGTGGCAGATCACCATGTAGCCGCCGTCTCCGCCGAGTCGCTCCAGCTGGCGACCACCGGCGGTGCCGTCCCTCGTCGGTGAAACCACCTCGATGAACTGGGTGCCGACGGGCAGCACCGCGTTCTGCAGCCCGAAGGTGTCAACGGCCGGGTCGCGGTACGCGACCTCGAGATCGAGTGCGTCGTGGAGGTCGTCGAGGACTGTCTCCAGGTCGCGGGCCACGAGCGCGATCTGTCGCAAGCGGATCCAGCTCATCGGTGGCTCACCCTCCTATGCGGGGGAACGACGGCGGACGCTTCTCCAGGAGCGCGGCCGCCCCCTCCTTGGCGTCGACGCGGTCGAGAGCGGCGTACTGCACCTCGTCGGTCTCGCGCAGCGCGTCCTCATAGCCCACGCCGAGGTGGCGGTAGACGAGACGCTTAGTGTCCGCGAGCGATGCCGGCGAAACGTTCTCGGCCAACTCGGTCACGTATCGGCGGGCAGCGGGAAGCAGGTCCTCCGGATCGACGACCTGCTGCACGAGCCCGACGCGGTGCGCCTCGGCTGCGTCGAACTTGCGCGACGTCCAAAGCAGGTCGAGCGCGCCGCCAGTGCCGATGAGGCGGGGGAGGATCCATGTGGTGCCATGCTCGGCGATCAGCCCGCGCTTCGAGAAGATCGTCGTGAAAGAGGCCGCCGACGATGCGATGCGCACGTCAGCCAGCACGGCGAGCACGAACCCACCGCCCGCGGCCACACCGTTGATGGCCGCGATGATTGGCTTCGGCACCGCGAGCAGCCACGTGAAGAGACCGGGCACGTCCTCGGACTTCGGCCGTGACGACGAACCGGCCGTCGTCGTCTCACCGAGCACCTGAGCGTCGAGACCGGAGCAGAAGCCGCGTCCTGCGCCGGTGACGACGATGCCCACCACCGAGGGATCTTTCGCCGCCTCGTTCACCGCTTCACGGAACGCGGCGAGCATCGGGTAGGTCAACGCGTTCAGCTTGTCGGGTCGGTCGAGCGTGATGAGCGCGACCGGATCCTCGACCTCATAGCGCAGCTCGCTCATGTGACCTCCTTCGTCGTTCGTCGGCGCCGAGTCTCGCATCGCGTCCCGCGGATGTGAAGGGAGCGCCCAGACGGCGTCTGCTGTCACGCGGCTAGTCCGAGCCGGGAGTGTGAGTGTGCTCCAGAATCGCGGGGACGATGGTGTCCCAGTCCGCTCGATCGACGCCGTGTCCAGCCGCCTGAATCGGCAGCAGTGTTGCGCCCGGGATCTCCTCCGCCAGCGCCTCACCGTGCCTGAGCGGGAACATCGGATCCGCCGTGCCGTGGATCACCAGCGTCGGAACCTTGATCGACGACAGCGGCTCCAGTAATCGATCGTCGCCTGCGATCACGTCGTGGTTCTGTAGTGCCGCGACGTTGCGGGCGCGCTCGACATCGCGGCGGACGAGCTCACGCGACGCCGCCTCGTCGAAGGGCCGCTCGCCTCCGTTGAGCACACGCGAGTAGCCGACCAGATACTCGATCACCGACTCGGCGTCCGACCAGTCCACCTCCACTGTCGCCACGAAGCGCCCGAAGTCCTCGGTCGGCGGTGGAAGCCCGCGGTCGCCGGGCGTCGCTGGAGAGGTACTGAGCAGAACGAGCGAGAGGACCCGATCGGCGAAGTTCAGCGCGAGAAGCTGCGCGAACGCCCCGCCGGCCGAGACGCCAACGATGTGGGCCGCCGGCAGACCATAGGCATCGAGCACTCCGGCGGCGTCAGCGACCAAGTCGGCGCCGCTATAGGTGGGATGACCAGGCGTGTACGTGACCGATCGGCCGGTGTCGCGGTGGTCGTAGCGGACGACGAACCGCCCGCCGTCGGCGAGCATCTGGCAGAAGCCAGCGTCCCACCAGAGCATCGACCCGCCGACACCCATGATGAGGAGGATCGCCGGGTCGGCGGGGTCGCCGAACGGCTCCGTGCAGAGCCCCACACCGTTTGCTTCAACCATCCGCTCGACCACGTTCCCTCCTCATCGAAGACCCCTCCGGTCTGCGGCCTGCCGGGTCTGCAACTCCTCTCCCCCGGGAAGTCAAGGACAACCATCCGCGTGGGAAGCCAAAAAGCATGCGACGCTACCAAGTGGTGTGGTGTGTCGACCGGTGGGTCGGGCTCGCGACAGAGGCAAGTTCGTGACCCTGGCGTCCTTGTTCTGGACCTGGGGCCTCATCGCTGCCGTCTGCACGGCCGGCTGCGCGATCGCTCGACTGGTCGGGCAAGGGCTCGACGACAGCCGAGACGGAACGGTCGCGACGGCAATGGAAGTTGATGTGTGAAGCGCTCGACGCTCGAGGACCTCGCCGACCCGAGAGACTATCGGAGAGCGCGCCCTAGTTCGGCGTCAGCCGTTGCAGCGTTCGGCGTGCACCCGCGGGCGAGTAAGACCATCAGCGCGGCAGTTTCAACGGCCTCCTGCTCCGACATCGCCATAATGGTCGCGTAGAGGGCGCCGCCCGTCTGGTCCGACTGGCTCGTCACCAGAAGCCGAAGCATGTCGAACTGGTCCTGGAGCGACGCCGGAAACTCACTGGGCTCGAGCTTCGACAGCCGGTCGACCCAGGAGTAGTACACGCGCTCCTGAATGGTCCCTGGTCGGGCGGCCATGAGCTCAACGGCCTCTCGGCAGTACCGATCGACCGAGGCAAGGTCATCCACTGCTAACTCCGCTTCCTTGTGACGGTCTCGGCCAAGCGCCGAGGCGTTCCTAGTGTCGTCAGTCGTGCACCGGGTCGGTCTGACAGGACCGGGGTTCGCTTGGACCACGCGGCGTCAGTAGCGGATCTCGGCCATCACCGCGAAGTGGTCGGACGGGTCGACGCCGTCGAGGCCGGGCGCACCGAGCACCTCGCACCGCACGGGATGGCCCGCGCCGCGGGCACGCGGCCACGCCGAGAACACGTAGTCGATGCGCCGGTCGGGCAGCAGGGCCGCCGCCGCCCACTTGTTGCGCTTCGCCCAGGTGTGCCCGTTGCCGCCTTCGCCGGCCACCTCCCAGGAGTCGTAGAAGACGAGGCCGGGCGAGGCCGGCTGCGCGAGCCCGGTGAGCATCCTCACCTCGTCACTGTCGGGGCCCGCGTTGAAGTCGCCGCAGAGGAGCACGACGGGATGCGCGGCGTTGCTGGTCTCGGCGACATACGCGGCGAGCTCGCGGACCTGCGCCTGACGCACATGGCTGAGGTCGGGACGCCAGTCGAGCATCACGACGAACACCTCGATCTGCCCTCGAGGGCCGTCGACGCGCCGCGAACTGCACGAGCCCACCGTCGCCTCCGTCGAAGCCCTGGAGGCGGCGATGATGCGTCTCGCTGACCGGCCACCGCGACAGCACCGCGGTGCCGCTGTCGAGCTGGGCCGGCTCGAACCACTCCGTGCACGGCGTGTACTGCAAGCCGAGGTGGTGTCGCGATCTCCGCCGAGGGGCTCCTGGCCGTCGGCCTTCCACACCTCTTGCATGGCGATGATGTCGGGATCCATCCCCCGCAGCAGCTGCTCGATGCGGGCGAAGCGCTGCTCCCACGGCCCCGAGTTGGCCCACACGTTCCAGGTCACGATGCGCGCGCGGGTCTCGATGAGGGGCCCGTAGGGCTCGAGCGGGTCGAAGGCCATGGCCGCGAGTATCCCAAGCGCTCGCGGGCGCTGCTCAGTCGACGAGCTCGCCGCCCGCGACGACCCGATGCAGCGAGCGCCATCCCCGGCCGCGACGCGAGATGCAGGTAGGTGGGAGCGTCGAGCACCACGAGGTCGGCACGCGACGACGGACTCAGCCGCCCGAGGTCGTCCCGGCGCAGGGCCTTGGCGCCGCCGAGCGTCGCGGCGAGCAGCGCCTCCTCGACGGTCATGCGCATCTCACGCACGGCGAGCGCGATGCAGAACGGCATCGAGCTCGTCGGGCTCGACCCTGGGTTGCAGTTGCTCGCCAGGGCGACCGTGGCGCCGGCGTCGAGCACCCGCCGCGCGTCCGCGTAGGGCTGGCGGGTGCAGAAGTCGGCGGCGGGAAGGAACGTGACGACCGTGTCGCTCGCGGCGAGGGCGTCGACGTCCTCGTCGGTGAGATGGGTGCAGTGGTCGGCCGAGGCGGCGCCCTCCTCGACCGCGAGCCGCGCACCCGGTCCCGGTCGCCGAGCTGGTTCGCATGGACTCGGAGGCCGAGCCCCGCCGCCTTCCCCGCCCGGAGGACGGCGCGCGACTGGTCCTCGTCGAACGCGCCCACTTCGCAGAACACGTCGATCCACCGCGAGTGAGGCGCGCAGGCCGAGAGCATCTCGCCACAGACCAGGTCGACGTAGTCGTCGGCCCGGCCCTCGAACTCGGCGGGCACGGTGTGGGCGCCGAGGAAGGTCACGTCGTCGGTGAGCGTCGCCGCGAGCTCGACGAGTCGACGTTCGTCCGCCGTGCTCAGGCCATAGCCCGACTTCACCTCCACATGCGTCGTGCCGCCGCGCAGGGCGTCGCGGCGGCGATGCGGCAGCAAGAGCCGCGAGGTCCGCGTCGGATGTCGCCCTCGTCGCCGCGACCGTCGACAGGATGCCGCCGGCGGAGTACGGCTCGCCCGCCATCCGCGCCGCGAACTCCTCCGAGCGGTCACCAGCGAAGACGAGGTGCGTGTGGCTGTCGACGAATCCCGGGATCACGCAGCGTCCATCGGCGTCGACGCGCCGGTCGGCGGCGACACCACGCCCGCTCGATCGCGACGACGACTCCGTCGTCGATGACGACCGCCGCGTCGCGGACGACGCCGAGCGGGCCGTCTCCGAGAGCCGGATCGTTCGTCACGAGCAGACCGATCCGGTCGACGACGAGCGTCACGACTCCCGCCAAGCGGCGCGCACGGCTCGGCGAAGCTCGCCCGGCGACATCGATCGTCAGGTGGTCGCCGTCGCGCACGATCTCTCGCCCCCCGACGATCACGTGGGTCACATCGCCAGCCGCGCCGGCGAACACGACACCGTTGACGACGTCGGCTCCGGGCACGCCCGCCAAGCGAACAGAGTCGAGGCCGACGGTGACCAGATCAGCCAGTGCTCCCGTCGCGATCATGCCGGCATCGTCCCAGCCGAGCGACCTCGCGCCACCAGCCGTGGCCGCGTGAAGCAGCGCTGCCGCGGTGTGCGTACCCCGCGCGCCGGTCGCCGAGCGAGCGTCGAGCTCGACGGCACGCGCCTCCTCGAACAGATCGATGACCGCGTTCGAGTCCGACCCGAGCGCCAGCTCCAACCCGGCATCGCGCAGCCGCCCGCTCGGAGCGATGCCGTCGGCGAGGTCGCGCTCGGTCGTGGGGCAAAGGCACGCAGTCGCCCCTCGCAAGTCCGCCAAGTCCTCGTCCGTCGACGTGCACTGCATGCACCGCAGTGAACGACGAACCGCACGCACCGGCATCGTGCAACAGCCGCGTGGGGGTCTTCCCGTAAGCCTCGAGGCACGCGGCGTTCTCTGCGGGCTGCTCGCTCACGTGCGCGTGCAACGGCAGCCAGCGCTCGTGCGCCCACCGAGCGACCTCCTCCATCGCGAGCGGTGGGACCGCTCGAACACTGTGGATCGCGGCAGCGACGCGCACCTCGTCCGACGCATCGAGGGCAGCGACGCGGTCCGCCCACGCGTCCACGCTCCCGTCGCTGAACCGGCGCTGCACCCCTTCGACCGGCCGGCCGATGCCCCCTTCGAGGTAGCACGCATCGATCACGGTCACGCGCACACCGGCACCACGCGCGGCCGCCGCGATCGCGTGGCTCATCGCGTTCGGATCGGCATAGCCCTCGCCCTCGGCACCGTGGTGGAGGTAGTGGAACTCGCCGACCGTCGTGATGCCCGCCAGCGCCATCTCCCCGTACGTCGCGCGGGCGAGGGCGTACATCGTGTCGGGATCGAGGAGCGCGGCGAGCTCGTACATCTGCTCCCGCCACGTCCAGAACGAGCCCGCCCCTCGGTTCGTGCGCCCACGGAGCGCGCGGTGGAAGACATGCGAGTGCGCGTTGACGAGCCCGGGCAGCGTGAGCCCGTCTCGCCTCGACCGCGCCCGGCGGGCACGACTGCGATCCCCGCGGTGACCGACGCGATGCGGTCCCCGTCGATCTCGATCACGACGCCCGACTCGGCCGCCTCGCCGCCGAGCCATGCCCACTCGCACCAGAGCGACTGCGTCATTGCGGCGGCATCGGCACCCGGACGTCACGTTCGTCCGCCACGACCGCCGCACGCTCGTAGCCCGCGTCGACGTGCCGGATCACGCCCATCCCCGGATCGGTGGTGAGCACCCGCTCGAGCTTCTGCGCGGCGAGCTCCGACCCGTCGGCGACGCACACCATGCCCGCATGGATCGACCGGCCGATGCCCACACCACCACCGTGGTGGATGCTCACCCACGACGCTCCCGCGGCGGTGTTCACGAGCGCGTTGAGGAGGGGCCAGTCGGCGATGGCGTCGCTGCCGTCGGCCATCGCTTCGGTCTCGCGGTAGGGCGACGCCACCGACCCGGAGTCGAGGTGATCCCGTCCGATCACGATCGGCGCCGACACCTCACCGGTTCGAACCATCTCGTTGAACCGCAGTCCCACCCGCGCCCGCTCGCCGTATCCGAGCCAGCAGATGCGAGCGGGCAGTCCCTGGAACGCGACCCGCTCCTCCGCGAGGTCGAGCCAGCGCGCCAGGCCCTCGTCGTCAGGAAGCACCTCTCGCACCGCCGCGTCGGTGGCCGCGATGTCCTCGGGATCGCCCGACAGCGCGACCCACCGAAACGGGCCCTTCCCCTCGCAGAACAGCGGTCGGATGTACGCGGGCAGGAAGCCCGGGTAGTCGAACGCTCGCTCGAAGCCGCCGAGCAATGCTTCGGCGCGCAGGCTGTTGCCGTAGTCGAAGACCTCGGCGCCCGCGTCGAGGAAGCCGACCATCGCCGCGCAGTGCGCGGCCATCGCGGCCCGCGACCGCCGCACGTACTCGTCGGGGTCATCCCGCCGCAGCGCCTCCGCCGCCTCCTCGCTGACGTCGTTCGGGACGTAGCTCAGGGGATCGTGCGCACTCGTCTGATCGGTGACGATGTCGGCGTCGAATCCGAGATCGAGCAGTCGCGGCACCACGTCCGCGGCGTTGCCGAGCAGGCCCACGGACACCGCCCGGCCTTGCGCCTTCGCGGCACCGCAGCGCGCGATCGCGTCGTCCAGCGAATCGGCGACCTCATCGAGATAGCGCGTCTCCAGCCGTCGGTCGATGCGGTGACCGTCGACTTCGACGCACAGCGCGACGCCTCCGTTCATCGTGATGGCGAGCGGTTGCGCGCCACCCATGCCGCCCAAGCCGGCGGTCAGGGTGATCGTGCCGGTGAGCGAACCGCCGAACCGGCGCCGAGCGATCTCGGCGAAGCACTCGTAGGTGCCCTGGAGGATTCCCTGCGTGCCGATGTAGATCCACGAGCCTGCGGTCATCTGCCCGTACATCGTGAGGCCGAGCGCTTCGAGCCGGCGGAACTCCTCCCACGTCGCCCACTCGGGCACGAGGTTCGAGTTCGCGATCAGCACCCGCGGCGCCCATTCGTGCGTGCGGAACACACCGACCGGCTTGCCCGACTGCACCAACATCGTCTCGTCGTCGCCCAGAGTGCCCAGTGTCGCCACGAGTGCGTCGAACGCAGCCCACGAGCGCGCGGCGCGGCCGGTGCCGCCGTACACGACGAGGTCGTCGGGACGCTCGGCCACCTCCGGGTCGAGGTTGTTCATGAGCATGCGCATCGCGGCCTCTTGTGGCCAGCCGCGACAGGTGATCGTGCTGCCTCTCGGCGCGCGGACGATCCGGGGCCCGGACGTCACTCGAGCGCGCCTGTCGCGGCTTCGACCGCGCGGCGCAACGCGTCGTCGCGGACGAGATCGACCGCCGCGTCGAGGTCGGGCGTGACCCATCGGTCGGGACCGGGACCGGCGACGACCTCGCGCAGCGCGCGCACGGCGGCTGCCGGTGCCGGCACCCGGCGACAACGGGCTCCGCAGCTCGATGGCGCGTGCGGCGGCCACCAGCTCGATGGCGAGCACACGCCCGAGGTTCTCGATCACGGTCCGCAGCTTGCGCGCCGCCGCCCATCCCATGGAGACGTGATCCTCCTGCATCGCCGACGTCGGGATGGACGCGACGCTCGCCGGCGTCGCGAGCCGGCGGTTCTCGTCCACCAGGGCCGCTGCGGTGTACTGGGCGATCATCAGTCCGGAGTCCACCCCCGGCGTGTCGGCGAGGAAGGGCGGAAGGCCGTGGGAGCGAGCCGGGTCGAGCATCCGGTCGACGCGTCGCTCGGCCATCGACGACAGATCGGCCAGCACGATCGCCAGGTAGTCGGCGCGCGTAGGCCAGCGGCGCGCCGTGAAAGTTGCCGTTCGAGCTGACCCGCCCATCCGGGAGCACGACCGGGTTGTCGATCGCGGAATCGAGCTCCGCCGCGCACACCGCTTCCACGTGCGCCAGCGCGTCCCGGACCGCGCCGTGCACCTGCGGGGCGCAGCGCAGCGAGTAGGCGTCCTGCACCCGCGAGTCACCGACACGGTGCGACGCCACGATCGGCGATCCTTCGAGCACTCGACGCAGGTTCGCGGCGCTGCGGGCTTGGCCGGCGTGCGGGCCGCAGACCGACGAGGTCGGCGTCGAACACAGCGTCGGTGCCGAGCAGCGCTTCGATGCTCATCGCCGCGGTGATGTCCGCGATGGTGACGAGACGAGCCGCGTCGTGACACGCCAGCGCGAGCATGCCGAGCATCCCGTCGGTGCCGTTGACGAGGGCCAGGCCCTCCTTGGCTTCGAGCACCACAGGATCGATGCCCTCCTTGCGCGAGCGTCGGCGCCGCGTCGACACACACCCCATTCACCACAATCTGCCCCTCGCCGAGGAGGACCAGAGCGACGTGCGCGAGGGGCGCGAGATCACCGCTGCATCCCAACGACCCGTGCTCGGGGACCCGCGGCGTGATGCCCGCCGCGAGCAGTGCGAGCAGGCGGTCGACGAGCAGCGGTCGGACGCCGCTGTGGGCCATCGCCAGCGTTCGCGCCCGCAGCAGCATCATGGCCCGCACGACTTCGTCCTCGACGGGTTCGCCGAGGCCGGCTGCGTGCGACCGGATCAACGCCGCCTGGAGGCGCGGCCCGGTCGTCGGGCTCGATGTACACATCGGCGAGGGAGCCGAAGCCGGTCGAGACGCCATAGACCGGCTTGCCGGAGCCGGCTAGGCGTTCGACGATCTCGCGCGAGCGCTCCATCGCAGACGCGGGCGTCGTCGCCGAGCACGAGCGATGCGACCGCCGCGAGCAACCGCGACAACGTCATCAATCGTCAGACCGCCGCCGCCCAGGACGACGGGACCCATCAGGATTCGAGCCCGAGCCGCTTCATTGCTTCGGTGTACTCGTTCGCCTCGATCTGCTGGTACTGGGCCATGCGGGCGGCAAGCTCGCGCACCTCCGCGGTCTCGGCATGCTCGGCCGCGTAGGAGGCCATGTGCACCGCACCCAGGTGGTGGGCACGCATCGCGGTGAAGAACGCCTCGTCGAGATCGCTCCCCGTGAGCTCGCCCAGCTGTTCGAGCGTCTCGGCCGACTGCATGCCCGGCATGGCCCCGACCGGCGACGGCATGCCCATCCACCCCATCGCAAGGCGATCGACCGCGCCACGATCCTCGCCCCAACCGGCCAGCAGCGTGTCCATGACGCCGGTCTCCCACCGCTGGTAGATCACGACCTCGCGGGCGAAGCTCTGTGTCGTTGTGTCCGACTCCCGCCCGATCACGTTGAGCGCCATCGCGACCGCTTGATCGTGATGATCGATCATGTCCTGCAGGAACCCGACGTCGACCGTTCCGGGACTCTCCTCGGCGCGGTTGGTGAGGAAATAGGTCGAGGCGGCCGCCAAGAACGCGACGGCGCCCACTAGCAGCAGCACCTTCGGCCAGGTCCATTGGAAGCGCGGACGGTCCTCGACCTCTTCGTCGAAGGCGCCGTTGGCGTCGAGGTGTTCGCTGCCGTCCGTGTCGATCGCCGTCATCGGGTGTTCAAACTACCGGCCGTGCCTTGACTCCGGGGCAGGATCCAGTGGCAGGGCACGGCGGAACGGGTGCGTGAGCTGGGCGACGACGCCGGAGGGCATGGGCGTGTCGATGCCGTATCTCTGGGGTCGGCGGTCGGGGGGCAGATAGCACGTGCCGAACACGATGTCCCACAAGGGCAAGAGCACCCCGTAGTTGCGGTTCCACGCCTCGGGCTCGTTGCTGTGGTGCCAGTGGTGGAACTCAGGGGTGAAGACCAGCTTCTGGAGCGGGCGTAGCCGCCAGCTCACGTTGAGGTGAGCGCGTGATGCCGAGCACGGCCTGCACCACCGCGAGCGCGCCGGCGATCCGGAGCGAGAACCCGGCGCCGAGGAGCACGGCGAACGCCGGGGCCGCGAACACGCCGTCGAGCGGATGGGCCCGGAACCCGGACACCCAGTCGAGGGTCTTCGTCGAGTGGTGCACCGAGTGGAACCGCCAGAGGAAGGGCACCTCGTGCGATGCGCGGTGGCTCGCGTAGACGAGGAAGTCGAACAGGACGATGGCGACGACTCCCCGCACCGGACTCGGAAGCGAACCGACGATCGGCCGGAGCGGGAGCGCGGGAACCCAGCGCCAGGCTGACGAGACCGATCGCCACCGCCGCGACGGC
This sequence comes from uncultured Acidimicrobiales bacterium, assembly GCA_963759645.1. Classification (GTDB taxonomy): domain Bacteria; phylum Actinomycetota; class Acidimicrobiia; order Acidimicrobiales; family DATKAS01; genus DATKAS01. Next base: position 465,742 of record CAVXAI010000013.1, read on the forward strand.
CCCGACGACCTGCGTGATGGGCGCGAGCATCGCGTACAGCAGGTCGGTGGTGAGCTCGGGCCGGCGCAACCGCTGACGGTGCCGCGGCCAGAGCTTCTCGAACGGCACCGCGACCACGAACAAGCCTGCGATGGCGAACGCGGCGTTGTATCCGGCGAGGGCGAGACCGATCGCGGCAACAACCGCAGCGCCGATGACGAGCCGGCGATGTCGCATCCGAAACGACGCCGGCCGCAAGGGCGCGGACAACGGCGCGGCGAGCTGGTTCAGAGCTCCTTGGCCTTCTCGGGATTGGCTGCTGCCGAGTCGGCGAGATCCGACGCCTTCTCGGTCACGTCGACGGCAATGTCCTTCGCCTTGCTCGCTGCCGCGTCGGCAGCAGCCGACGCCTTGCTCGCTGCCGCGTCGGCAGCAGCCGACGCTTTGTCGGTGACGTCGGCAGCGACGTCCTTCGCTTTGTCCGTCGCATCCGCGGCCATGTCCTTCGCCTTGTCCGTCGCGTCCGTCGGCCATGTCCTTGGCTTTGTCCGCGGTGTCACCGGCCTGATCCTTCGACTTGTTGGTGTACTCCTTCGCCTTGTCGATGAGGTCGTTGGTGATCTCCTGCCCGCGCTTCAGAGCGGCCTCCACGATCTCCTTGACCCTCTCGAAGGCTTTCTCCGCCTGCGCCTTGGCCTCGTCGGCGTTCATCGGCCGTCCTCCTTCACGCTGGGAGGCCCATCCTTGCACCACCGGCCGGACCGTTCGTCAACGACCAGGCCCTCGTAGTCTTCGCCGATGCTCCGGGGAATGCTCGACCTCGCGGCCCTGCGTGAGCTGGTCGTCTCGGGCGACGTCGACACGGTCCTCGTCGTCTTCCCCGACCAGCAGGGCCGGCTCATGGGCAAGCGCGTGACGGGCCACTACTTCGTCGACGAGGTGGCGAACGACGACGACGGCGGCATCGAGTGCTGCAACTACCTCCTTGCCGTCGATGTCGACATGACGGTCCTCCCCGGCTACGAGTTCGCCAACTGGGACAAGGGCTACGGCGACTTCGCGTGCCGGCCCGACATGGCAACGCTCCGCATGGTGCCGTGGATCGACCGGACCGCGCTCGTCGTGTGCGACCTGTTCGACGTCGACGGCGGCGAACCCATCGAGGTCTCTCCACGTCAGATCCTGCGGCGCCAGATCGAGCGCGCCCGCGCCGCTGGAGTCGAGGTGATGACGGCCTCGGAGCTCGAGTTCTTCGTGTTCCGCGAGAGCTACGAGGAGGCGGCGGCGAAGGGCTACGCCGATCTCAGACCGCAGAACGACTACATCCTCGACTACCACATCCTCCAGACGACGAAGGACGAGTACCTCATCCGCGAGATCCGCAACGGCCTCGACGGAGCCGGTATCCCGGTCGAGTTCTCGAAGGGCGAAGCCGAAGCCGGCCAGCACGAGATCAACTTGCGCTACGCCGACGCGCTCACGATGGCCGACCGCCACGTCATCTACAAGAACGGGGCGAAGGAGATCGCCGCGTCTCACGGTCAGTCGATCTCTTTCATGGCGAAGTTCGACATCGACCGCGTCGGATCGTCGTGCCACATCCATTCGTCCTTGTGGTCGCTCGACGGCGACCAAGCACTCATGGCGGATCCCGAGGCCGCCCACGGGCTGAGTGACACGGGGCGATGGTGGCTCGGCGGCCTGATCGCGGGCGCCCGCGAGATGGCGTGGTGCTACGCGCCGTACGTCAACTCGTACAAGCGCTACCAGCCAGGGTCGTGGGCGCCGACCGCGGTGGCCTGGGGGCTCGACAACCGCACGCTCGGCTTCCGAGTCGTCGGACACGGCCGGAACCGACGGGTGGAGTGCCGCATCCCGGGTGCGGACGCGAACCCCTACTACGCATTCGCGGCGACGATCGCGTGCGGCCTCCACGGCATCGAGCACCGCATCGAGCCGGGCGACCCATTCGTCGGCAACGGCTACACGGCCGTCGAACTGGCCCGCGTCCCGCACACCTTGGTCGAGGCGATCGAGCTGTTCGACGGCTCCGAGATCGCTCGCAAGTCCTTCGGCGACGATGTCCATCGCCACTTGCTGAACACCGCTCGCCAGGAGTGGAACGCGTTCAACAAGCACGTCACCGATTGGGAGCGGCGACGAGGCTTCGAGCGCCAGTAGCGAGAGGGGTCTCGCGGGTCAGACCCCGATTCGGCCCCAGGGTCCCCAGATGGCGAACGTGACGGCCTGCGCCGCCTGGATGTTGACGAACAGCGTCCCGCCGTCGGGGCTGAACGTCGCGCCGGCGAACTCCTCGCCGAATCGGGCCAGGTGGACGACCTCGCCGTTCACCGTGTTCGGGTTGTTGCGCCTCAGCCGGTTGAGGGCGATGTCGAAGATCTCCGCATCGCGGGTCAGGCCGCGGATGTAGTTGTCGACCGGACCGTCCTCGCAGAGCACGATCGTGCCCCGGTCGTTGCGGGCCGTGATGTTGTCCGGCAGCTCCAACGCCGCGGCGTTCGGCGCCTGGTAGCGGCACGTCAAGGTCGAGGCACGGGGGTCGTAGGACCACACCTGGCCGGTGCCGTTGCCGTAGCCGGTCACGTTCTCGGGACCGGTCTCGGCTGGCCCGCCGCCCTGGGTCGAGGTGAAGTAGATCTCGCCCCGCGTGTACACGGCTCCCTCGAGCCGGGAGAAGTGGGCGGCGCCCTGCGCCCGGCCCTGATTGCCCACGTACTGGAGGGCGTCGTCGTTCGTCGTGGGCGCCGTCTCGCCGGGCGTGAACGGGAAGGTCGGGTTCGGGTCGTCGATCGTCACCCAGTCGACGGCGTAGGTCGCGCCGATCTGCCTGATTCGCTTCGAGGTGCGCCTGGGCGGTGCCGACGACGCGCAGCATCTGCAGCTCGCCGCCGTTCGCGAGGTGTCCGGCGGCCATCGGGTTCACCGGCGGGATGTAGCGGAAGAAGCCCGACGGGAACTCGAAGTTGTCCTCGGTCAGGTACACGATCCCCTCGTCCGGGCTGTACGCCGCCGCTTCGTGCGCGAAGCGCCCCGCTGACGTGATCGGCTCACGGTTCGACTTCCCGCCGGCAGGCACCTCGAAGATGAAGCCGTGCCGCTGGGTCAGGGGGGTGTTCGACACGTTCGTGAAGTCGGGCCCGACATCCGGACCGTTGACCGTCTCCTCGCAGGTGATCCAGCTGCCCCACGGCATCGGCCCGCCGGAGCAGTTCATCTGCGTGCCGTTCAGGCTCGTGAACGCGTCGAGCACCTCGCCGCGGGGCGTGACGAGGATCGACGTCGTCCCGCCGCCGGCGCGCGAGTCGTAGGGCGCGTCGGCCGGGACCGGAGCACTTGGCCCGAAGGCGGCAGCGACCGGTCCGTTGATCTCGTGGTTCCGGACCAACCAGACGTTGCCGTTCGGCCCGGGGAACGCCGCCATGCCGTCGTGCCGACCGGGCAGGCGCGTCCCGTCCGGCAAAACGAGGGGAGGCTGGGGAGGCTGCGCCGCCGGCGGCGGCGGGCGGCGGGTCGGGTGTGGGATTCCACAGCGTGTCGGTGTCGTGGAACGACCGGTACTCGAACCCCGGCCGGAGGTGCAGCCGCACGATTCCGTCGCGCAGGTCGGCGACGGGTCCGAGCGGACCGTCGGGTTTCGCCGACACCGCGTCGGCGAGCAGAGCCTGCAGCGGCCCGCTGACGAGCACACCCCCCGTCGTCGCCACTGCCCCTCGAAGGAACGCCCGTCGTCCGAATCCACTCATCGGCTCCCCCCAACCTCGTGTGACGCGGCTGCACTAGGAGTCTGCCCCAATCCGGCGGTGTCTGTCCCCGGGCCGTCCCGTTTCGGCGACGAGGCTTCGGGCGCCAGTAGCGAGCGGGTAGACAGGAACCGTGCGCCCCCTCGTCGCCGTGAGCACGCGGCTCGTCAGCCGGGAGAACCTGAAGGGCGCACGGGCAGACGTGCTGTCGTGCTCGCGTCGGTACCTCGATGCGATCCGGCGCGCCGGGCGGTCAAGAAGCGGCGTTGCTTGCGGTGCCGCTCACCGATGCCGAGGCCGACGAGCTCCTCAGCCACTTCGACGCGCTCGTGCTCATCGGCGGAGGCGACGTCGACCCCGCGGAGTACGGCGAGGACCCGCACGAGACGGTGTCCGGCGTCAATGCCGACGTGGATGCATTCGACATCGCCCTCGCGCGTGCCGCGGTGCGCAACGACATCCCGACCTTGGCGATCTGCCGCGGTCTTCAGGTGCTGAACGTCGCACTCGGCGGCACATTGATCCAGCACCTCCCTGATCGAGACAGTGCGCAAGAGCACCGTGACGGTGTCCTTCACGAGGTCAGCCTCGCCCCGTCATCTCGAGCCGCGAAGGCGATGGGCACCGAGCGGCCGCGCTGCTCGTCATTCCATCACCAGGCGATCAGCGGGCTCGCGCCGGGCCTCGTCGAGACCGGCTGGGCCGACGACGGCACCATCGAGGCGGTGGAGGTAGAGGACGCGGGATGGGTCGTCGCGGTCCAGTGGCATCCCGAGGACACGGCCGCTGACGATCCCCAACAGCAACGGCTCTTCGACGAGCTCATTCGGGTCACGAGTCGACGAAAGGAGCCTCACCGTGGCTGAACCCCGCGCCGAGCGGCCCGCGATGAAGGACTACGGCGTGCCCGACGAGCCCGACGGCTTGCTGCCGTGGTCGTGGGCGGAGGAGCGACTCGTGCGCAACCGCAACTACTGGGTCGTCACGGCATCGGCGAAGGGGCGCCCCCACGCGTTGCCGGTCTGGGGCGTGTGGCTCCCCGACTCGTCATCGTTCGCGTTCTCGTGCGCGCCAACCTCGCGAAAGGCCCGCAACATGCAGGCGAACCCGCAGGTGGTGTTCACGGTCGACGACACCGTCGAGTGCATCTCGGTCGAGGGTCGGGCTCGCATTCTCGCCGCCGACCTGATCGACCCGATGGCCGAGTCATTATGCGACGAAGTACGAGCCCGACCCCGACAAGCAAGCCGAGTTGGCCACGTTCGTGAAGTCGAACGCGATCTGGCAGATCGTGCCCCAGCGCGCCTTCGCCGTCATCGAACGCGAACAGGACTTCGCGCAGCGAGCGACGCGCTGGGTTTGGTAGCGCGATCTGCAGCTAGAGACCTGGAGCTAGCCCGCTGCGGGCGACCCCGGAGGCGGCGGATACAGCGGGGGCGCCTCGGATGCGGGGAGCTCGTCGAACGTGGCCGGCGCATTCTCGGGATCGAACGCCTTGAGCTCGCTCGTCCACTCGCCGAGGCGGTAGCGCTTGCCCTGGTCGACGAAGCGCATCATGCCGTTGCCCTCGCGACGGATCTCGTCCTGACCGGTCGCGGTCGGATCCCACCAGATCTCGGTGAAGTCGTCGATGCCGAAGTAGTCGGGCGCCTCGGGCCAGAGACCGTGGTCTCCGTACGTGATGAGCGGCTGGGTGAGCGCGGGTTCCGGCAGCTCCGTGCCGGAAAATCCGAAGATGCCGTCGCGGAAGGTGTCCGCGGTGAGGTTCGGCCCGGCCGCCTGCAATCCAGCGAAGAACAACGCCGGCTGCGGGTAGATGACGCCGTAGCTGTCGTCGGCCGGCGCCAGGCCGCCGAAGTACCAGGTGTGCAGGTCGTGTTCGGCGACGATGTCGGGCGAGACCCGAGTCGACAGCGAGGTGATGCCGAACGCGTGGGCCCACTGCTGCTGGTCGAAGGTGCGGCCGAACGCGTTCGTGTCGACGAGCACGGAGCCGCCGTACAGCCACTCAGGGAAGTAGTTCTGCTTGGTCGCCTCCTCGGTGAAGATCTTCGGGGCGATCGGGTCACCGTTGAAGATGATCGTCGTGACGCCGGCCGCCTTCAGGCGCTGGATCACGCCGGCGCCCTGCTCCTGCAGCGTCGCCGGATCGAGCGCGTACGAGATCTGCTCGGCTAGCTCCACGCCGCCGTCCGACAGCGTCGCCTTGAAGTCGGCCGCCTCCTGCGGCTGCGGACCGCCGACGGTCTCGAGGTAGATGTGACCGAACACCCGCGGCTGCGAGGTCATCGCCGGGTCGCCGGCGTGCTCCGCGTTGCCGTCCTTCAGCTTCTTCGTGATCCACTCGGCGAGCTGGAGCCGCGTCTGGTCGCCGCTGGCCGTGATCGGGAACACGTACGGCTCGGGGTCCGCGATGGCCGGGCAGCCGAGGCAGATCACGCCGCGAGCCTTGATCTCCTCGGTCCACGACGGCGCGAGCGCCGGGCCGCCCCACACTGCGAACGCGCCCATCTCCTCGACGGCCTTCACCGCGTCGGCGCGTGCGGCGACGCCGTTCTCTGACGTCCCCGAGCCGTTGAGGATCTTGAGCTCCACCTGGCGCCCGTAGGTCTGGTAGAGGTCGTTCATCATCGTCGGTGTAGTTCTGGTAGGTCTCGGCGACCTGGGCGGCCGTGTCGTCGTTGCTGATCGCCGCGGTGATGAAGTCGAGCACCGGGTCGCTGTCGGGCGCGACGTAGGCGACGACGGTGATGGTGTCAGCAGTGACGCCGGGCGCGGTCGCGCCGCCGTTGTCGTCGGCGTCCGCGTAGCACTCGGGCGCGAAGTAGTCCGGGATCATGAGCCGCCCGGTCTCGGGGTCGCACGAGTCTCCGAACGTGAGATCGAGGCCCTGCTCCTGCGCCTGGGCGAACGTGATCGCGCCTTCCGGCCGCGTGCCGGCCGGCGGCGCGTCGTACCTGCGCCTGCAGCCGCGGTTGTGCCCGCGCCCACCGCGGCGGTCGTCGCCGCCGCGCTGTCGTCGTCGTCGTCCCCACCGCTGGCGAAGATCAAGATGCCCGCGACCACGGCGATCACCGCGACGATCGCGATGAGCGGTCCGTAGCGGCGCATCGGGCTGCCGGACTTGCTCGGGGTATCGGCGCTGCTCGGTTGCATGAGTGTGCCTTTCTCGTCGGGATGGGCGGTGGGGGTCAGTTGCGAGAGCCGAAGGCTCCCGAACGTTCGATGGCGTCGGTGGTCGTGCCGAGGTACGACTCGACGACTTGCGGCGACGCCAACACTTCAGCCGGTGGACCCGACGCGATCACCGCGCCCTGGTCCATCGCAATCATCCGGTCGGCGACCGACCTCAGGAGGGGCATGTCGTGCTCGATCACGACGAGGCTGGCTCCGGTCTCGTCACGAATGCGCAACAGAACTGGAACGAGCGCCTCGACTTCCTTCTGCGCGATGCCGCTCGACGGTTCGTCGAGCAGGATCACCGAGGGACGGTGCGCGAGCAGGCAGGCGAGGCCGACGACGCGCTTCGTGCCCGTCGACAGCTCGCGGGTGAACTTCGTGCGGTGCACGCCGAGGCCGAGCAGATCGACCAGCTCGTGGACCCGCGCCATGGTCTGGCGTTCGGAGTCGTACGCGTTCGGCAGGTGGAAGGCGGCCGATATGGGGTCGCGCACCTTGATCCAGCGCTCGCACGCCACCGCGATCGTCTGCTCCACCGTGAGCGACGAGAAGAGGGCAGCGTCCTGGAACGAGCGGCCGAGGCCGTGCTCGGCGCGGGACGCGGGCCCCATCGAGGTGATGTCGCGGCCGTTGAGGTGGATCGCTCCGCGAGTCCAGACTGCAGGTAGCCCGAGAGCAGGTCGAAGAGCGTCGTCTTGCCGGCGCCGTTCGGGCCGATGATGCCGAGCACCTCGCCCTGCAGAACCTCGAAGCTCACGTCGTCGACGGCGCGGTTGCCACCGAACGCGACCGAGACGCCGCACGACTCGAGCAGTGCCGGCCCGTCCGGGGCGTACTTGGTGACCGCCATCGTCTCAGCCGCCTCGGTCGCCGGCGCCTCGTCCCCGTTCACGTGCAGCTTCTCGGACGCACCTTCGATGAACACCGAGCGCATGAGGTCGGGCCGCTCGAGCAGGTCGCGGGTGGGGCCGTGGAAGCGGATCTGGCCCCGCTCCATGAAGTACGCGGTGTCGGCCACGGCGAGTGCGAGGTTCACCGACTGCTCGACGAGGATGATCGTCGTGCCCTCCTCGCGCAGGTGATCGATCAGCGGCAGCAGCTGCGCGACCACGACCGGCGCGAGCCCGAGCGACAGCTCGTCGATCATCAGCAGCCGCGGCTTGGAGAGGAACGCCATGCCGAGCGCCAGCATCTGCTGCTGGCCGCCCGACAGGTTGCCGGCCGGATCCTCGCCGCCGTTCGGCGAGCACCGGGAACAGCTCATGACCCGCTGCGATGCCTTCCTCGGTCGCGGCCTTGTCGCGGCGGTGCAGCCACGAGGCCGTGTGCAGGTTCTCCTCGACGGTGAGGTTCAGGAACACGCCTTGGCCCGCCGGGCACCTGGCGGATGCCGAAGCGCGGCGATCTCGTTCGGCGGCGCGTGCGTCATCTCGCGGCCGTCGAAGATCACCGCGCCGCGGTCGGCCTCGACGATGCCGGAGATCGCCTTGAGCAGCGTCGACTTGCCGGCGCCGTTCGTGCCGAGCAGCGCGACGCAGCTGCCCTCGTCGATGTCCATGTTCACGTCGAACAGCACCTGCACGCTGCCGTAGCTCACCTCGAGACCGCGGACGAGCAGCAGCTTGGCGCGGCCCTGCGCGCGTTCGTAGGTCACCTCGGACCGTGCCGCCGTGGCGCGCCACACGTCGGCGATGTCGCCGTTGATCGTCCTCCTCGTGGTGGCGAGGACCAGGCCGCCGATGAAGAACAGCGGCACCATGAGCAGCATGCCCGATGCGCAGACCCCAGCGGTCGCCGATCGCCCCGATGATCGGCAGGATCAGCAAGCCCGGGATGATCCAGAGCGACGCCACCGAGAAGCCCAACGAACGGGCACGAGGAGGGATGGCGAGGCTGAGCGCGGCGAAGATGCCCGGCGCGAGGATGGCGCCGAGTCCCGTGATCACGAAGTTCACCGCGATGGTGACGGGAAGGCTGGGCACCACCGCGATCAGCGCCAGGCCCACTGCGACCGCGTAGATGACGTAGGTGAGGAACTTGATCACCTCCGCGGCACCGCTGGACCATCAGGCGGGTGGCGATCCGGGCGCCGAAGATCAGCCCGACGAGCTGCGCCGGTTCGACGCACGCGGCGATGATGCCGCGGGCCCGTTCGTCGAGGTCGTAGACCTCCTCGTAGAGCAAGCTCGCGAGCACCGAGAAGCCGATCAACGAGACCGCGAGGAACGGCAGCGAGTACCAGATCCGCCGAGGGTCTCGATCTTCCACACGATCCGCCACGACTCGGCGAAGCTCGGCCTTGCTTCCTCGGTCTGCGCGGCCTCCTCGGATGCGCCCGCCGCCCGACGCTCGAACACCCCACGCTTGGGCTCATGCAGCCGCCAGGCCAGGACGACGAACACGAGCGTCGGGAACGTGAAGACGATGAACGGCCACCGCCACCCGTAGGCCGCGGCCAGCACGCCGGCGACGAGCGGCCCGATGATCGCGCCCGACCGCGTTGGCGGCCCGGTGGAACGAGTAGACCCGCGGCCGGCTCGGGATGTCGTAGTAGTCGGCGATCAGCGAGTTGTGCGTCGGGTCGACGACGGCCTTGCCGATGCCGGAGCCGGCCCGGGCGATGCCGAGCACGATGATCGACCAGGCCAGCCCGGTGAGCAGCGAGAAGAACGCCCACGCGAGCGCGCCGATCCAGGTGATGCGGACCCGGTTGTGGCGGTCGGAGTACGACGCGATCGGGACCTGGAGGACGAGGGCGACGAAGCTGACGGCCGCGATCAGCGCGAGCAGACCGGTGAGGTCGAGGCCGAACTCGTCGCGGATGTTCGGGCAGCAGCACCGCGAACGCGGTGCGGTCGAGCTCGTCGACCGCGTTCAGGCCGAACAGGATCGAGCAGCGGGTAGATCGCGGCGCCGCCGGTGATGCCGTACATCCAGCGCTTGATCATGAGCGCTCCCCCGCAGGCACCGGGCCGGTTCGGGCTCAGGCTCCGGGCCGGAGCTCTGCGCCAGCGGCGCGGCCGCGAGCACCGACTCGGCCGCACGCGGGTCCGAGGTCGCCAGGCCGGGCGCCTCGACGCCGTGCTGCTTCGCGACCCTGGCCAGCCACCGGTCGCGCAGGCGGTACAGCAGCCCGCCGATGCCGCTCGGCAGGATCAGCAGGATCAGCAGCACGCCGATCGCCGCTGGCAAGGAACTGCCACCGCACCGGCAGGAACGACTCGGTGCCGACGAGGTACATCGCGCCGATGAGCGCACCGATCGGTGTCGTGACGCCGCCGATGATCACCATCGTGAGGATGTACAGGTTCGCGAACGCGCCGAACGACTCCGGATCGAGGCCCTGCTGCTGATGCGCGAGAAGGCACCCGGCGACGCCGGCGAGACCGCCCGAGAGCGCGAACGCGACGACGCGCACGCGGATCGCGTGCAGGCCGTAGGCCTCGGCCGCTCGCTCGTTGTCGCGGAGCGCCATGAACGCCCGCCCCGTGCGGCTCTCGTGGATGCCCTTCACCAAGAAGAAGCAGATGACGAGCACGCCGAGGATCACGTAGTACATGCCGGAGGTCGACTCGATGTCGATCCTGCCGAACAGCGGCGGTCGCGGGATGCGACCCTCGGGCACCCATCCGAAGTACTTCGGGTTGAGGAGGTACGACGTCGTCGCGAGCGAGAACGCGAACGTCGCGACGGCGAGGTAGAACCCGCGCCTTCGCAGCGCGGGTAGCCCGACCGCAGCCGCCGACGACCGCGCCGATCACGAAGCTGACGACGAGGGCGAGGCTGAGATCGAGCCCCCAATCGAGCGTGGCCTTCGCCCCGACGGCGGCACCGATCGCGAAGAACGCGATCTGCCCGAGCGACACCTGACCGGCCCAGCCGGTGAGCACCACCACCGAGAGCCCGAGCACCGCGTACACACCGATCACCGACGCCTTGTAGGTGCGATCGACCGAGAGCACCTGCGGAAGGATCAGCACGAATGCCGTGACGAGCGCGACTCCTCCCCACTTGGCCGCCCGGACGACCGGGATCCGACTCGACGTTCTCCGGGATCGGGCGCACGTCGTCGGCCGCTCGCCACGTCGACGCGTCGGCCTCGTCCACGCGCGTCGACGACGAACGGCTGAGCATCAACGCCACGATGATGATGACGGCGAGGATCGGGTCGATGAGGAACGGGCTCGAGGCGCTGAAGCCGATCGCGATCTCGAGGATGCCGAGCACCACCGCGTTCACGCCGATGGCCAGCAGGTTCGTCATCCGCCCGAGCACGAGCGCGGCGAGCGCTCGCAGCAGGACGCCGATCGAGAGCGCACCGAACACCGGGCAGTCCGATGATGCCCGCCCGCAGGAAGATGGCGATGAACGCCATCAGTGAGGCGACCGACCACACGAGGGTCTGCAGCCGCTTGACCGGGACGCCGAGGAGCGCGGCGCGATCCGCGCTGTCGGCGCTCGCTCTGATCGCCATGCCGACGCTGCTCATCCGCAGGAACATCGCGAGGCCGAGCAGGGTCAAGCGGCGCCACGATCATGGCGATCACGTCGTTCGCGTCGAAGACGACCGTGCCGATCGTGAGCTCCATGTCGAACGGCGGCGCGAGGCGCTGTCCGAGGAGCGGGAAGTCCTCGCCCCAAGCCCGGGGCAGCAGGATCGCCAGCCCACCGAGGAGCTGGGCGAGCCCGAGCGACGCGACCGTGATCATCAAGCGGGGCGCGTTGAAGAACCGCCGGATGATGAACAGCTCGACGACGGCGCCGAGCGCGAGCGCGGCGACGATGCCGACGGGCACGGCGAGCAGGTACGGCCACGACCACGCCGTCATGAGCATGACGACCAGCACGACCGGCAGCGTGCCGAGGTCGCCCTGCGCGAAGTTGATGAAGCGGTTCGACCGGTAGGTCAGCGCCATGCCCGAGCGCGATGAGCGCGGTCAGAAGGCCGACGACGATGCCGCGGACGAAGATGCCGATCGGCACGCCGAAGAAGATCTGCTGGACGACGAGGATGCCCAGCGCGAGGAGGTAGGGCATCGCGCGGTCGAGGTCGAACGTGACGCGCGGGGCGCGTCTCGTGACGACGGTCGCGTCCGTCACGCTCATGCCCGCCGCGTCACACCGGCGTTCGCCGGGTGACCCACCCCCGTGTCCCCCACTCGATCCCCCCGATCGTATGTGTCGGAGAAATATAGAGGGCGTGCCGCGTCACGTTGCTACCGGGCGGTCGGCTCAGAGGCCGAGGCCGAGGCGCATCACCCGATCTTTCACAAATGTGGGCGTGAGCCGCTCGGCGAGCAGAAGTGCTTGCGCGTCGAAACCAACGAGGTAGCGACTGCGGGGCTGACCGCGACGTCAGCGCGGCGCCGATCACGCGGGCACATGCTCGCGGGTTGCCCATGATCGGCTCCATGAGGCGTTGTCCCTGCAAGGAGCGTCGGTACGGCGGGCACATGGCGGCTCCCCTCGGCCTCCCGCTTGGCGATGTCGCGCTCGAACTCCTCCCAGATCCCGGTCTTGAAGCCGCCCGGCTCGACGAGCACGACCTTCACCCCGTCACCGCGCGACCTCGACCCGCAGCGCATCGGACAGCGCCTCGAGCGCGTGCTTCGCCCCGGTGTAGTGGCCCGCGAACGGCATCGTCGTGAGCCCCGCGATCGACGAGACGTTCACGATGCGGCCCGCACGCCCTGCGCCCGCATCGCCGGCAGGGCGAGGCGCGCCAAGCGCATCGGTGCGTGCACCATCGTCTCGAACAGCGCCCGAGCTTCGTCGTCACCGACATCCTCGACGGCTCCCGTCAAGCCGTAACCGGCGTTGTTGACGAGCCCGTAGAGGTCGAGCCCCACGAGTCGCCTTCTCGCACTGCTCGGCATCGGTGACGTCGAGCAGGATCGTCTCGACCTCGACACCCGCATCGGCCGCGGTGGAGTGGACGACCTCGGCCTTCTTGCGCTGAGCGCACCGAGCCGATCGAACGAAAGCCCCGCTTGGCGACCTCGACGACGGTCGCGAGCCCGATGCCCGAGTTCGCACCGGTCGTCGAGGACGGCGCGATCGGTCATCAGTCAGTAGCGGAGAGGTCGACGTCGACGCCCGCCGCCTTCCCGAGCGTCGACGACGTCGTCGATGATGTCGTCGAGCAGGTCCCACAGATCGGGAACGAGCTCGCGACAGCTGACGAGCCCGAAGTCGAGCGTGTTCGAGGTAGCTCTGCACGGTGATGTTGAGCCCCTGGCCGTCGACGATCGTCGACACCGGGTAGTAGTGCAGCAGCTTGGCCCCGGCGGTGTAGAGCGGCTCGCGGGGACCGGGCACGTTCGAGATCACGAGGTTCACCGGAGTGCCGAAGCGCCCGCTGAGCCGCGTGGCCGTTCGCATCGCCTGGGCGAACACCGCCGGCGGAGGGAACTGCGCGAAGTCCGTCAGCGCGTCCGCGGGCACGGCATCGAAGAGCCGCTTCGCGTCGGCCATCGCGTCGTGCACGCGCGAGACGCGGTCGACCGGGTCAGCCTCGTCGGTCGGCAGCGACGCGAAGATCGCCGACACGCGGTTCGTCCACTTCTCGGTCTCGTCGCCAGTGCGGATCGACACCGGGACCATCGCGACGAGCGGACCGTCGGGAAGCGCGTCGTGGCGGTCGAGCCAGCTGCGCAGTCCGCCGGCGCACACCGCCATGACGACGTCGTTGACCGTCGCACCGAGCGAGGTCTTGATGGCCTTGACCGCGTCGAGCGGGACCGAGCGGAACGCGAAGCGGCGGTGGGGGGTGATCGTCGCGTTGAACGGCGTCTTGGGCGCGGTCAGCGACGGCGCTGAGCCCAGCTGCTCTCCCTCCGGACACGCGCGGTCGGCCGACGTTGAGGAGCGCGCCGAGCGGTCCACGCAAGCTGGCCCGGGCCTGGTTGGCGGCATCGACGAGCGCGGGGTTGCGGGTCGCCTTTCCGAGCTCGCGCGTCGTGCGGGCGGTGAGGAGGAACGCGCGGCCCGGCTTGCGGGCGAGGGACATCGACGCTCGCGCGATCATCTCGCCGTCGCTCGGCACACGCTCGCCGTGCCACGCGGTCGCCGGCGGGTCGATGTAGTCACCCTCCGGGTCGCTGTCGAGCATCATCGTCAGCAGCTCCGCGCCCGACGCCCCGTCGATCGTGGCGTGGTGGAGCTTCGTCAGGATCGCGAACCGGTCGTCGGGAAGTCCCTCGATGACGTAGCTCTCCCAGAGCGGCCGGCTGCGGTCGAGCGGGCGGCCGATGATCCGCGCGGTGAGCTCGGCGAGCTGTTCGTCCGCGCCCGGCGGGGGCAGCGCGTTGTGGCGCACGTGGAAGTCGAGGTCGAAGTCCGGGTCCTCGATCCAGAACGGATGGTCGAGGGAGAACGGCACCGTCCGCAGACGGCGCCGCAACGGCTCGAGGAGGTGGAGCCGGCGCTCGATCTGCGCCGCGCCAGGCTGCGTACGGGTCGTAGTCAGGGTCGTCGGGCCGCTCGTACACCGACACGCTCGACACGTGCCCGAACTGCGAGCCGGTCTCCATGTAGAGGAAGGACGCATCGAGGCCACTCAGCTGCTTCATCGGCCCTCCCGACGGGTTCTGTTGGCGGTGATCCCTGTCTACTCCCTGCCCCTGGTTGCGGTCACGGGCGGGGCGGGGTTTGATCGAACCATGACGGTCACCGAAAGTCCGGCGGCACACCTGCTGGGATGGGACTGCATCGAGTTCTGGGTCGGCAACGCCCGCACGACGGCCGGCTTCCTGATGTCGGCATTCGGCTTCCGCTGCACCGCCTACGCCGGTCCCGAGACGGGTGTGCACACAAGGCCAGCTACGTGCTCGAGCAGGGCGACATCCGTCTCGTGGTCTCCGGCGCTCTCGACGCGGAGTCACCGATCGCCGACCACGTGCGCCGTCACGGCGACGGCGTGCACGACCTCGCCTGGCTCGTGAACGACGCTGACGCCGCGTTCGCCGCGGCGGTGCAGCGGGGCGCGCATCCCGTCCGCAAGCCGTGGTCCGAGCACGACGAGCACGGCGAGCTGCGGCTCGGTCAGGTCGCCGCCTACGGCGACACGGTCCACACGTTCGTCGACCGCAGCCGCTATCGCAGCGAGCTCCTCGAGCCCGGCTACACGGACGAGAACCTGCCGAACCCGGTGGTCGGACCGCCCGTCGGCCTCGCCCGCATCGACCACGTCGTCGGCAACGTGGAGCAGGGTCGCCTCGACGACTGGGTGCGCTTCTACGCGGAGGTCATGGGCTTCAGCCAGCTGCAGCACTTCGACGACGACCAGATCCGCACCGAGTACTCCGCGCTGATGTCGACGGTCGTGTGGGACGGCTCGAAGATCGTGATGCCGATCAACGAGCCGGCCGATGGGCTGAAGAAGAGCCAGATCCAGGAGTACATCGAGCACTACGACGGACCGGGCGTGCAGCACATCGCCCTGCGCACCGACGACATCGTCACGACGGTCCAGGCGCTGCGCGACCGCGGCGTGCGGTTCATGCAGGTGCCCTCCACCTACTACGTCGAGGCGCGCGAGCGGCTGTCCGGCATCGACCTTCCGTGGGACGAGATCGAGCGACTCAACATCCTCGTCGACCGCGACCACGACGGGCACCTGCTGCAGATCTTCACCGAGACCATCACCGACCGTCCGGCCGTGTTCTTCGAGATCATCGAGCGCGAGGGCGCGAAGGGCTTCGGCGAAGGCAACTTCAAGGCCCTGTTCGAGGCGATCGAGCGCGACCAGGCCCGACGCGGAAACCTGTAGCCGTGCCTCCCTACCGCCGCGTCGGCGACATCCCCCGCAAGCGCCACACGCTGCACCGCGTCGACGGCAAGGTGGCCGCGGAGGAGCTCATGGGTGAGGAGGGCTTCTCGGCCGCGTCGTCGCTCCTGTATCACCGCCACTCGCCGTCGGCCCTGCGGACGATCGAGAGCGTCGAAGCACCGGAGCCCGTGTTCACGGCCAACATGCCGCTGAAGCCTCACCATCTGCGGACCGGCGAGCTGTCGCCCGCGGCGCACGCCGACGCCGTGCTCGGGCGGCGCTACCTGCTCGGCAACGACCAGATCTCGCTCGCCTTCGCGACCGTCACCGAGACCTCCGCCGCTCTATCGCAACGCGACTGGCGACGAGCTCGTGTACGTGCACCGAGGCAGCCTGGTTCTCGAATCGGTGTTCGGTCCGTCTCGCCGCCACGCAAGGCGACTACGTCGTCGTGCCCGAGTGGCACGACGCATCGGTACGTCGTCGACGGACTCCGTCGACCTCCTCGTGTTCGAGGCGCGTGGCCACGTCGACGTGCCCCGCAAGTACCTCACCGAGCGCGGGCAGCTCGCCGAGGGCGCGCCGTTCAGCGAGCGCGACCTGCGTGGACCCGAGTCCGAGCCGCTGAGCGCAGAGGGCGAGGACGTCCCCGTGCTCGTGCGCACGCGCGGCGGCCTCTCGCGCCACGTCCACGTCAACCATCCGTTCGACGTCGTCGGGTGGGACGGCTGCCTCTACCCGTTCGCGCTGTCGATCCACGACTTCGAGCCGATCGTCGGCCGGGTGCACCAGCCGCCGCCCGTGCACCAGACCTTCGCGGGACCGGGCGTGGTGATCTGCAGCTTCGTGCCCCGCCTCTACGACTTCGACCCCGACGCCGTGAAGGTGCCGTACCACCACTCGAACGTCGACTCCGACGAGGTGCTGTTCTACGCGGACGGCGACTTCATGAGCCGCGCCGGCTCCGGCATCGGCAAGGGATCGATCAGCCTCCATCCCGCCGGCTTCGTGCACGGGCCGCAGCCGGGCAGCCGCGAGCGCAGCGAAGGCGTCGACCGCACCGAGTGAGCTCGCGGTGATGATGGACACGTTCCGCCCGCTCGGCCTCACCGATGTGGCGCGCTCGGTGAGCGACGCCTCGTACCCCTGGTCCTGGGCGGGACGTGCCTGAAGAGTGGGTGCCGGTCCCTGACGGGTCCGATTTCCCGCTCGAGAACCTTCCGTTCGGCATCGCCCGGGTGCGTGGCGGCGAGCCGCGCGTCGTCGTGCGCATCGGCGATCACGTCGTGGACCTCGCCGCTGCGGGGATCGCGCCAGAGGTGACGGCGCAACCAGCGCTCAATGCGCTGATGGCATCGGGTCGCGGCGCCGAAGTGCGAAACGCGGTCGCCGAGCTGCTCGTCGGTGCGCCGCGCCACGACGTCGTCCACCTCATCGCCGATTGCGAGTGTGTGCTCCCCTTCGAGGTCGCCGACTACGTCGACTCGTACTCGTCGCTCCACCACGCGACGAACCTCGGCCAGATCCTGCGGCCGGGGACCGAGCCGTTGATGCCGAACTGGCGGCACATCCCTGTCGCGTATCACGGGCGCGCGGGGAGCGTCGTGGTGTCGGGCACCGCGATCCCTCGCCCGAAGGGGATGATCGGCGGTGGCGACGCTGTGCCGGCCGCGGCGCCGAGCCGAGCGCTGGACATCGAGCTCGAAGTCGGAGCTGTGATCGGCCGACCGGGGACGCGGCTTGCGCCCGATGATGCGGCGTCGCTCGTGTTCGGCTTCGTGCTGCTGAACGACTGGTCGGCGCGCGACATCCAGGCCTACGAGTACCAGCCGCTCGGCCCGAACCTCGGGAAGAGCTTCGCGACGACGATCTCGCCTTGGGTCGTGACGCTCGACGCGCTCCGTCCGTACCTCGTGGCACCGCCGCCGCAGGACCCCGAGCCCGATCCCTACCTTCGAGCCGGCAAACCCTGGGGCGTCGATCTGCATCTCGAAGTGCTGCTCAATGGGCACCGCATCTGTCGCACGCAGTTCGCCGACATGTACTGGACGTTCGCGCAACAGGTCGCGCACATGACGGTCAACGGTGCATCGGCGCGAACGGGAGACCTGATCGGCTCGGGCACGGTGTCCGGGCCGAACCCCGGCGAACGGGGCAGCCTCATCGAGACGACGTGGCGCGGAGCCGAACCCATCACGCTGCCGGACGGCAGCACCCGCACGTTCCTCGAGGACGGCGACACGGTCACACTGCGGGGCTGGGCGGGCGGCGACGGCCGCCCTCGGATCGGCTTCGGCGAAGCCACCGGCACGATCCTCGCCGCGCCGTGAGGGCGCACCCCGCTCCCCCAGCGTTCTCGCGCGCATAACCGGCCGCGAATGGCCGGTTACTCGGGCGAGAAGCCGGGGTTTGGGCTAGGTGACTTCGCGGAGGAGGCCGGTGGTGACGTCGTAGACGAAGCCGCGGACGCGGTCGGTGTGCGGGAGAAACGGGCTCGCGCGCAGCATGTCCATGGACCGGCGGACATCGTCGTCGATGTCCCCGAAGCCTCCTGGAGCCCAATCGGGACGAACGCCGACCTCGGCAGCGATCGCGTCGACCCAGACCGCGTCGTCGAGGCCGTGGGCGCCGCAGTCGGTGTGATGGATGAGGATGATCTCCTCGGTGCCGAGCAGCCGCTGCGACACGGCGAGCGAGCGGATCTCGTGCTCGGTGACGATGCCCCCCGCGTTTCTGATGATGTGAGCCTCGCCTTCGCGCAGGCCGAGCATGGCGAAGAGGTCCATGCGGCTGTCCATGCACGCGATGACCGCCAGCCGGCGGGTGGGTCGGCGCGACAGCGTCCCCTGCTCGAAGCGAGACGCGTACTCGACGTTGTGGGCGACAAGCGCGTCGGCACTCGTCACCGGAAGACCCGCCGCCATCCACGCCTCGAAGCCGCCGGCGAGGTCGTGCACCGGGCGCAGCCCGAGCTGCACGAGCGAGTCGACGGCCAGCACCGAGGAGTAGCCCTCCTGACAGAACACGACGATCGGCTCCCCGAACTGCGCCCGGGGATGGCGGTGCGGTGACGAGGGATCGAGGCGCCACTCGAGCACGGTCCGCTCGATCGCGACGGCTCCTGGGATCGTGCCGAACGCGGATCGCTGGGCCGCCGGACGGGTGTCGACCAGGAACGCGCCGTCGTCGATCAGCTTCTTGGCGTGCTCAGGATCGATCGAGCTGATGCGGGCTCGCGTCGCGGACCACGTCCGGTCGATCGATGACATGCGGTCAGTCCACCTCGGCGATGATCTCGATCTCGACGGCGATGTCGAACGGGAGCTCGGCCATGCCGACCGCCGACCGGGCGCCTCGACCTGCGTCGCCCCAGATGTCGATGAACAGGCTCGAGCAGCCGTCGATGATGGCGGGGGTGTTGTTGAAGCCCGGCGCCGTGTTCACCATCCCAAGGGTCTTCACGATGCGGCGCACGCGGTCGAGACCGATCGCATCGTCGATCGTCGCGAGGATCGACAGCCCGGTCACCCGCGCGGCCTCTACGGCTTCCTCGACCGTGAGGTCGTGACCGACCTTGCCCCGGATGTACAGGTTGCCCTGGCTCGGGCCGTGCCCGCTCACGTAGAGCACGTTGCCGACGAGGCTGCAGCCGACGTAGGCGCCAGCGGGCTTCTGCACGGGCGGGAGCGTGATGCCGAGCTCCTCGAGGCGCTTCGCGACGTCCATCACGAGAAACGTAACGCAGGTGTTGTGTGCTCAGGACTCTGCGTGTCAGGAGTCGGTCGGACCCGTCCAGGTGAACCGGGGCGGACGTCGCTCGAAGAATGCGGCCACCCCTTCAGCGGGGTCGGAGCTCGCGTGCAGCTCCGCGGCCCAGCGTGCCTGGGTCTCACGCGTCACGCTCCCGTCGCGACTGATCTCGTCGATCATCGCCTTCGCCGCCATCTGCGTCAGCAGCGACCGCTCGGAGGAGAGCACGGTCGTGAGCGCTTGGAGCCGAGTCAGCGGCCGCACCGGGTTCGTGCAGCTCGTCGATGAGTCCGACCGCGAGGGCCGCGTTGCCGTCGATGAGATCTCCCGTGAAGAGCAAGTGCTTCGTCGCGGCGGGACCGATCAGCCGGACCGCCCGCTCGACAGCGAAGGCCGGATACACGATGCCGAGGCGGGCAGGCGTGATGCCGAAAGTCGCCGAGGTGTCCGCGATGCGCCGATCACACGCGATCGCGATCTCCGCCCCACCCCCGACACAAGCACCGTTCACGAACGCGATCGTCGGCTTGGGGAATGTCGCGAGTGCCGCTTCGGCGTCGGCGTTGACGCGCCCGTACGACGCGTCCCCGGCGTCGAGGTCGCCGATGTCGGCGCCCCCGCAGAAGTGCCCGCCCGCGCCCCGCACGACGAGCACGCGCACCGTCGCGTCGGCCGCGAGGACGGCGCACATCTCGCTGATGCCGGCCCACATCGCTCGCGTCACGGCGTTCCGCTTCGCGGGGCGGTTCAGCCAGAGCGTCGCTACGTGTCCGTCGTGAGCGATCACGAGCGGCTCGTCCGAGTCGATCACCGATCCCCCGTCTCCCAGTAGGGCGCGGCGCAGCTCGCGCTTGAGGATCTTGCCCGGCCCCGACTTGGGAAGTGGCTCTGCTTGCACGTCGATGCGCTTCGGAACCTTGAACCCGGCGATCGTCTGTCGGCAGTGGGCGCGAAGCGCGTCGGGCAGCGTTTCCGACAGGAGCGAGGCGTCGCGCACGACCACGACCGCGTGGACTGCCTCGACCCAACGTTCGTCGGGCACACCGAACACCGCGGCTTCGAGCACCGCGGGATGAGAGCTCAGCGCGTCCTCGACTTCGAGCGAGTACACGTTCTCGCCACCCGAGACGATCATGTCCTTCGCGCGATCGAGCAAATACAGGTAGTGCTCGTCGTCGACGTAGCCGATGTCGCCGGTGCGGTACCACCCGCCGACGAGCGCGGCTTCGGTCGCCTCCTGGTTCTCCCAATAGCCGACCATCACGTTCGGGCCGCGGACGACAACCTCGCCTGCCATCCCCGCGGCACAGCGGGCTCCCGTCGTGTCGAGCACGGCGATCTCGACGCCGACCGCAGGCTGGCCGACGGACCCGAGCCGACCACCCTCGAGATGACGTTCTTCGTGCGGAAGGCAGGTCACGATCGACGCCGTCTCGGTCGCGCCGTAGAACTGGGCGAGCTCGGCAGTCGGGAACGTCGCGTGCGCCCTCCGCAACAGATCGGTCGTGATCGGAGACCCCGCGTGCCCGAGCAACCGCAACGACGACACGTCGCGCGGCCGTGCGCCCTGTTCCTCCACGAGGGCGCCCAGCATCGTGGGGACCGGGATCGCCACGGTGGCGCGGTGGCGCTCGATCTGGTCGAGGCTGTCGCCCGCGTCGAATGCGGGAAGCAGCACGAGCGACCCACCGAGCCAGAGGATCGACACCAACGGAGCCGTGCCCGCGACGTGGAAGAAGGGCGCCACCGCGAGGTAGACGTCGTCGGGCTGGAACCGACACGCGAGGGTCTTGTGGAACGAGTTCGCGACGAGGTTGCGGTGGGTCAGCATGACGCCCTTGGGCCGACCCGTGGTCCCACCGGTGAAGTACAGGAGCGCGAGCTCGTCCTCGTCACCATCGGCAGACATCTCGGCGGGCTCCACGCCATCGAGCAGTGCGTCCCACTCGTCGAAGGTGACGACTCGCGGCACCGCGTCGCCGAGCGGACCGGGATCACGATCGGTCACGAGCAGGCGCGGGCGGGCGGCATCGGCGATCGCGACGAGCTCGGCCGGCGCGAGGCGCGTGTTCAGCGGCAGCAGCACCATCCCGGCCGCGGGCACACCCATGTACGCCTCGACGTAGTGGTGGCAGTTGCCGGCGAGGATCGCGACGCG
Organism: uncultured Acidimicrobiales bacterium; assembly: GCA_963759645.1. Classification (GTDB taxonomy): domain Bacteria; phylum Actinomycetota; class Acidimicrobiia; order Acidimicrobiales; family DATKAS01; genus DATKAS01. Next base: position 487,340 of record CAVXAI010000013.1, read on the forward strand.
ATCACCGCGCCGCAACCCGAGCGCTGTCATCGCCGGACCCACGCGATCGCAGCGATCAGCGAGCTCGGCGTAGCCGATCGGGCGGTCACCACAGACGAGCGCAGTGCGGGAGGAGTCGGTGCGTCGCGTTCGCGTCAAGGCCGCGGCGATCGTCGTGGTCATTGCACGTTGAGTGGGATGAGCTCGTCGCGTCGCTCGAGGTAGGCCTTGCCGGACGGCTCGACGCCGGCTTCCTTGAGCCGCCGGTAGTCGCCGCCGAGCGCCACGCCGAGGCCGTTCTTCGAGACGGTGGCCGGAAAGCCCTGGCCCGGCGGAACTGCGGGGCCGTCGACGACGCGGTTGGTGAGACGTCCGATTCCCTCAATCTCGACCTCGACCACGTCACCCGGGAACACGGGGCGGGAGTTCGCCGGCGTGCCCGTGAGCACGACGTCGCCCGGGAGCAGCGTGAGGTGACGGGTGATGTCTTCGAGGAGCGCGTCGATGCCCCACACCATCTCCGACACCGGCGCGCGCTGCACGACGACTCCGTTCACGTACGTGCGGACCGTCGAGTCGCGCACGTCGACCCCACTGACGAGGCCCGGGCCGAGCGGGCAGAAGCCGTCGTGGCCCTTCACCCGCAGCATGGAGCCGGCGTCGGTGTCGCGGAAGTCGTGGAGCCCCGCGTCGTTCGCGGCGCAGAAGCCTCGCGAGATGGTCCCAGACGTCGGCGGCGCGGACTCGCCGCATCGGCTTTCCGACGACCGCGGCGATCTCGCCTTCGTAGTTGAGCAGCTCGCAGTCGGCCGGCCGCACGAGGTCACCTCGATGTGCGTTGACCGCGGAGGCGGGCTTGAGGAAGTACGTGGGATGGTCCCCCTCGAGGTCGCGGCCGAACTCGACCGCGCGCGACAGGTAGTTGAGGTGGACGCACACGATCGTCCGTGGGTCGACCGGCGCGAGGTAGGTCGCGGTCGCCTCGGGAATGGTGGTCCCGTCGTCGAGGACGAAGGGCTTCACCCTCGGGCCGGCAGAAGTGCACCCGTCCGGCGTGGAGGACGCGGCGCTGCTCTCGTCGGGGGCCGTCGAGCACGCTCATGGCTGCACCTTTCCGTCAAATCAGTCGCGAGAGCTCCGTCAAGCGAGGTCAGGAAGTGTGTCACCGCCTGAAGGGTGTCGGTGGGCCGTTCCAGGTGCGGCGTGTGGCCGCATCCCTCCAGCACGAGACGATCGACAGCGCCCGGCACTCCCGCTTCGATCACGTCGAGCTGGCGCACGGTCCCGTATTCGTCTTCGCTCCCCTGGACGAGCAGCACGGGCGAGGTCACGCCACCGAGGGAGTCCTCGATGTTCCATGATCGGAACTCGGGCGCGAGCCAGATGTCGTTCCAACGCCAGAACGTGGCGGCTCCGGCATCGTGGTGCTTGGCCATCCGCTCGGCCAGGTCGGTCGTCGAGGAAGGTGTCTCGCGCTGGCCTCGATCCCCGCGATCGATCGATCCTCGACGAAGACGTGTGGCGCCAGCAGCACCAGCCCGGACGCGTCGCCCCCGGCGCCAGCGAAGATGAGCGCGATCGACGCGCCGTCGCTGTGCCCGACGAGCACCGGGGCCTCGATGCTCGAGAGCGCCGAGCAGCTCGGGAAGGACGACGAGCGCCTCGTGGTGCATGTAGTCGGGACCCGTCGGCTCCACCCACGGGTCACTCCGCCCATAGCCGAACCGCGAGTACACGACGCCGCGCCGACCCGTCGCTTCCACGACATCGCGCGGGAACGTCCTCCACAGCCCGATCGAGCCCAGCCCTTCGTGGAGGAAGACCAGCAGGCGGTCGGCCGGGATCGCCGTCGAGCTCGACGACGTCGATCGACCCGCCGCGCAACGCGACGCGCACGTCTCAGCGCTCGGAGTCCCAGAAGCTGACGGCGGCAATGGCGATGGCCTCGACGACGTCCGGCAGTGCGACCGCGGTCGAGTCCACGATGAGGTGATAGAGCCGCGGATCGGCGGGGTCGCGCTCGAAGAGGCGCTGGACGAAGCGGCTCCGCGCCTTGTCGGTGTCGGCCTGGTGCGCACGGGCGACTTCTTCAGTCACGCCCTCGATCCTCATGCCCTGCGCGATCCGACGGTCCACGGGGCCGTCGAGGCGAACGTGGAACGACGTCGCGTGCACAGCCAGCAGCACCGCTGCCGCCCTGCCGAGCACCACTCCACCGCCGCCGCTCGCGATGCGGGCGACGCTCTCGGCCACCTGGCGACGGAGGTCGGAGCTCGGATCGAGCTCGGGTGCATCACCGACGGGCATCCCGAGCGCGCTGCCGAGGTGACTGAGGCTCGCGACGACACGACCCGGCGGGGCATGTGTGCGCTCCTCCTCGGTGAGACGCTCGGCGATGCGCTCCGGTGTCCGCGTGTCGGGCCCGTGGGTGAGACGGTCGTAGAACGGCAAGCCGAGCCGCTCCGCCAGGGCAGGCGCGACGACGCTGCCACCGGCCCCGTACGTGGCGGACACCGTGATCACGCGACTCACGGCGTCACGACCCGGGCCAGGAACTTCGTGACGCAGCGGTCGAACTCCTCCTTGTGGGTCACGTTCGGCGAGTGGCCCGCACCCTCGATGACGACGAGCTCGGCATCGGGGATCTTGTCCGCCATGTACGCCGAGCCACCCCGGAAGGGCGTGTCCTTCTCTCCGACGATCACCAGGACGGGCACGTCGATCGCCGGCAACGACTCGATGACAGAACCATCGTGCTGCTTGAGGATGCTCTCGGCCGTCCGCGTCCATCCCTCCGATTCGGCGCCGGGCTGCTCGGCGGCGAGCCGCTGCACCTCCTTGTCGACGAACCGGTTCCAGCCGGCACGGGCCGTGTCGTCGCGGTAGCCGGGACCGGTGTCGAGCAGGATCAGGCCCTCGACGCGGTCCGGGTGGGCGATGCGAAACGCAAGCGAGAGGTAGCCGCCGAGCGAATGACCGCCGACGACCGCACGATCGGCGCCGACGTGGTCGAGCAGCGCGGCCATGTCCCCGAGCACGCGAGAGACGGTGTACGACTCGGCGTCTGCGCCTGCGTCCGAGCGCCCGTGGCCACGCAGGTCCCAGGTGACGAGACGACAGCCGGCATTCACGATCGCGGTGGCATTGCCAGCGAAGGCCGCACCGCTCGACGAGAAGCCGTGCGTGAGGAGGACGACAGGCCCGTCGCCGCGCAGGTCGTAGTGGATCAGCGCGTCCTGTCTCTCGAGCCGGGCCATCGCACTCCTCTCACCGGTGCACGCCAGTCCATCACGTCTCGTGGTCGACGCCCCGAGCCGCGGTCGGCTAGCCAATGCGGATGCAGCCTGACGCCGCCGGGCGGCCGAACGCGTATCACCGCTTGGTTGGCGCGCATGCACCCGCGCTCAACCGGCTCATCGTCGGGATCGCGCTCGGCGGCATCGTCGCACTCGGGCTGGCGTTCTTCGTGCCTTGGGAGCTCGCACTCCTGGGGGCGTGGGACACAATGACTGCCGTCATTCTCGCCGTCGTGTGGCACGAGATCTACCGCGCCGATGCGGACCGGACGAAGCACCTGGCTACTCGAGAAGACGAGACGCGCGCCTCGGCATGGGTGCTGATCAACCTCGCGTGCGTCGGGAGCCTCGGCGGCGTCGCGTTCGCGCTGCATCGAGCGAACGAGCGCACCGGCGGCGGGGAGCTGCTGCTCGTTGGCATCGCCCTTCTCACCGTCGTGCTGTCGTGGACACTCGTGAACACCGTGTTCACGCTCCACTACGCCCACATGTACTACACAGAGCCCCACGGCGGTGTGTTGTTCGAGGATGAGGGGGGCCCGCCCGACTACTGGGGACTTTGCCTACCTCGCGTTCACGATCGGCATGTGCTACCAGGTGTCCGACACCGCGCTCTCGACTCGCCACATGCGGCGTACCGCGTTGCGTCAGAGCATCATCGCCTACATCTTCGGAGTGGTGATCGTGGCGACGACGATCAACATCATCGCCGGCTTCCTGTGACCCGGCCCGCGCGAAAGGCGGCGGGCGTTCGCCCGCCGCCTTCCTTCAGATCGCGAGTAGCGTGAGGGCTAGGCGAGTGCCTTGGCCTTCGCCGCCTCGTACTCGGCGTCGCTGATCACGCCCTTCGCCTTGAGGTCCGCGAGCTTCGCGAGCTCGTCGGCAGGACTGCCGGCCGGAGCCACGCTTTGGACGTACTGACGCATCGCCTGCTCTTGCTTCTGTGCGGACTCCATCGCGTGCTCTTGCATCTTGTGACCGCGAGCGATGAGGTACACGAAGACACCCAGATAGGGCACGAGGATCACAAAGATGATCCAGAGCGCCTTCGCGATGCCCCCGAGATCGTGGCTGCGGAAGATGTCCGCGAACACCATGATCAACAGATAGATCCAGATGAAGAAGATGAAGAACCACATCATCGACCAGAAGACCTGACCGGTTCCCCATTCCGCTGCCAAAACCGACACAACACCCTCCTCGTAGAACCGGATGACCCGGCCATCGTGGAGTTTGTCACGTTCCGGGTCATCATCCCGAACGGACGATTCGTCAGCCGGTACGAAGCTCCAACCCGAAGAGCTCGCCGAACCGGTCGTAGTACGCGTCGTCGTCCTCCGCGTTGCCGAGCGCGACCCAATCGTTGTCGCTCATGCGCTGCCGGCCGTCGACGATCTCGCGCGCTCCCCACGAGACCTGGTAGCGAAGCTGCGGCTCGTCGGTCGTGATCGCGTGATGGATCACGCGCGCCACCTCGAAGGGATCGGTCGCGGCGCTGAGACCCGCGGTGTAGAACTGGAACAGCCGCCGGTACTGCGCGTCGTACGCGCCGGTCTCGTGCGGCACGTCGACGCTCTTCGCGAAGATCGCCGACTTCGTCACACCCGGCTCGACGATCGCGACGCGGACACCGAAGGGCGCGACCTCCTGCGCCAAGCCCTCGCTCATGCCCTCGAAGGCCCATTTCGACGCGACGTACGGAGACTGGGCGAGAGCTGCGATCCGACCTGCGATGGACGTCACGTTCACGATCACCCCGCTCCCCCGCTCGCGCATCCCCGGCAGGACGGCCTTGATGCAGCGCACCGCCCCGCAGACGTTCACGTTGATGTGCTCGAGGTACACGGAGGGATCGGTCTCCTCGGCGACGCCTGCCACCGCGATTCCCGCGTTGTTCACCATCACGTCGACGCGACCCGCCTCGGCCAACACCGAGGCCAGGCCATCGCGCACCGAGGCGTCCTCCCCGACGTCGAGCTCGACGAGCTTCACCTCGACGCCGTGGTCACCCGCCATCGCGAGCAGCTTCGTCGCCTTCGCTGTGTCACGGACGGTGCCGTACACGGTCTGACCCTGCTCAGCGAGGTGGATCGCGGTGGCCCGCCCAATTCCTGAGTTCGCGCCGGTGACGACAGTGACAAGACCGGTTTCTGCTGCGGCAAGAGGAGCATCCATCGCGGGCGAATGTACCGTGACCCGCGATGAGACCCCCTCTGTCGGCGCTCGACCTCGCGATCGTGAGCGAGGGCAAGACGAGCAGCGACGCGCTGCACGAGACGACCCTGCTCGCGCAACGCGCCGACGCGCTGGGGCTCACGCGCTTCTGGGTCGCCGAGCACCACAACATGCGCACTGTCGCCAGCACGAGCCCTGCCGTGCTCATCGCCCATCTGGCCGCAAGCACCGACCGCATCCGCGTCGGCTCGGGCGGCGTGATGCTCCCGAACCATCCCCCGCTCGTTGTTGCCGAGCAGTTCGCGATGCTGGAGGCGCTCCATCCGGGGCGGATCGATCTCGGCATCGGACGCGCGCCCGGCACCGACCACGCCACTGCGGCCGCGCTTCGCCGCTCTCCTGCCGCGCTCGGCGCCGAGGACTTCCCGCTTCACGTGCTCGACCTCATGGGGCTGCTGGGCGACGTGCGCACCGAGGCGGGATTGTGGAGCCAGTTCGCGGCGACGCCCGTATCGACGTCGACTCCCTGGATAGCCCTGCTCGGCTCGAGTGGCTACAGCGCCGAGCTCGCGGGCTATCTCGGGCTGCCCTTCTCGTTCGCGCATCACTTCGACCGCTCGTCGCTCGCGGAGACGGGGCGGGCGTTCGAGCTCTATCGCCACGCCTTCCGCCCGTCGCCGGTCCTCGATGAGCCCTACGCGATCGTGTCTGCGAACGTCCTCACCGGCGAGACCCGCGACGAGGCCGAATGGTTCGCATCGCCAGGGAGGATCGTGCTGCTCGCCCGGCACAGCGGCCGCTTCGAGCCGCTCCAGCCACCCGAGGTCGCGGCGACTCACCCGTCACTCGAGGAGGCCCGCGCGCTGCCCACCAACCGCATCGTCGGCACCTCGGACGAGGCGGTCGCGCGGCTCGAGGAGCTGGCAGGCGTCACGCACGCCGCCGAGGTCATGGTGAGCACGGTCACCTACGCGCTGCCCGAGCGCCTCGACAGCCTGGAGCGGCTCGCCCGCGCCTGGCTCTCGTGAGTGGCAATCTGCGGCTTATGGACCTGGGCGCGCGTCGGCATCTGGAGCGGAGTTCTGCGACGCGGCGATCCTGCTGAAGCCGCGGACGCGGCTGCGGAGCTCGAGGGGCTCGGCTACGGGGCGCTGTGGATCCCTGGCGGCGCCGGCGGTGAGGTGCTCGGCGATGCGCGACGGCTCCTCGACGCGACGACCCGCGCCGTCGTGGCCACCGGCATCCTCAACGTGTGGATGCACGAGCCGAACGACGTCGCGACTGGGCACGCGGAGCTGACGGCGGCGCATCCCGGACGGTTCCTCCTCGGGCTCGGCGTGAGCCACGCGCCGGCCGTGGAGCGCAGCAATCAGCAGTACCGCCGTCCCTTCACGAAGATGGTCGAGTACCTCGATGCGCTCGACGCCGCTGCGCCCCCAGTCCCCCACGAGGAAGAGGTGCTCGCCGCGCTCGGTCCCCGCATGCTCGAGCTCGCGGCGCGTCGCACCGCGGGCGCCCATCCGTACTTCGTGCCCCCGGAACACACGGCCATCGCGCGTGAGGCGCTGGGTGTCGGTCCGTTGCTTGCGACCGAGCAGATGGTGGTGTTGGACGACGACCCGACCTCGGCGCGCGCGGTCGCTCGTGAGCACGCGTCGCGATATCTGGCATTGCCGAATTACACGAACAACCTCCGCAACATTGGCTTCGGCGACGACGACTTCGCAGGGCCGGGCAGCGATCGGCTGATCGACGCGATCGTGGCCTGGGGACACGCCGACGCGATCGTCGACCGTGTGCGAGCTCATCACGATGCCGGCGCAGACCACGTCTGCGTCCAAGTGCTCACCGCCGATCCCACTTCGTTCCCGCGCGAGGAATGGCGCACCCTCGCTCCCGCGCTCACCTGAGGAGATTCCGACCATGAAGTACACGCATCTCGGTCGCACCGGCCTGTCGGTGAGCCGCATCTGCCTTGGCACGATGAACTTCGGACCGCAGACCGACGAAGCCGACTCCGACCTGATCATGGATCGCGCGATCGACGAAGGCATCAACTTCTTCGACACTGCCAACGTCTATGGATTCGGCGACCGCAAGGGCTGGACCGAGGAGATCGTCGGCCGGTGGTTCGCGCAGGGCGGCGGCCGCCGCGACAAGACGGTCATCGCTACGAAGCTGTACGGCAGCATGTCGGACTGGCCGAACGACACGTTCCTCTCTGCCCGCAACATCCGCTTCGCGTGCGAGGCATCTCTGCGTCGCCTCCAGACCGAATACATCGACCTCTACCAGATGCACCACGTCGACCGGAAGACGCCGTGGGACGAGATCTGGCAGGCGATGGAGACGCTTGTCCAACAGGGGAAGATCTTGTACGTCGGATCGTCGAACTTCGCCGGCTGGCACCTCGTCAAGGCCCAGGAAGCGGCCCACCGCCGACATTTCTCCGGCCTGGCGAGTGAGCAATCGCTCTACAACCTGATGGAGCGCACGGTCGAGCTCGAGGTACTTCCCGCCGCGCTCGACTATGGGATCGGCGTCCTGCCGTGGTCGCCTGTGCACGGCGGCCTACTCGGCGGCATCTTGCGCAAGCAAGACCTCGGCCGCTCGAAGGGTGGGCGGGCCGCCGCGGGCGTCGAGAAACACCGCGACCGCATCGAGAGGTACGAGGCGCTCTGTGACGAGCTCGAGCACGAGCCCGCGGATGTCGCAGTCGCGTGGCTCCTGCACCAACCGGCCGTGACGGCTCCGATCGTGGGACCGCGCACGATGGCTCACCTCGAAGGCGGCCTGCGTTCGCTCGAGATCACGCTCGACGACGACGCGCTGCGGCGGCTCGACGAGCTGTTTCCGGGTCCCGGCGGCACCGCGCCCGAGGCCTACGCCTGGTGAGTGGATCAGTGAGCGGACCGCTGGGTTTCTACACGCTGGCCGGGGCTCCTCGATCGCCGCGTGATCTGATCCAGGAGGTCCAAGATGGCGAGCGTCTCGGCCTCGACTGGGTCTTCATCTCGGAGCGCTTCAACATCAAAGAGGCCGCCACCCTCTCGGGCGCAGTGGGAGCCGTCTCGACGAACCTCCAGATCGCCACCGGCGCGACGAACCACAACACGCGCCACCCGATCATCACCGCGTCGTACGCAACCACGATGCACCGACTCACCGACGGCCGGTTCACCCTTGGGCTCGGCCGGGGCATCGGGCCGATGATGGGCGCACTCGGCCTGCCACCCGTGACCACGGCGCAGCTCGAGGACTTCGCGGGGCTGATGCGCCGACTGTGGCGCGGCGAGACGATCGTCGGGCACGACGGTCCGGCGGGGCGCTATCCGTTCCTGAGGCTCGACCCGGACTTCGACGAGCACATCCCGCTTGCGATCATGGCATTCGGCCCGAACACGCTCGCACTGGCGGGCCGCACGTTCGACCACGTGGTGCTGCACACCTTCTTCACAGACGAGACGTTGGTGCGATGCGTCCACACGGTGAAGCAGGCAGCAGAGGCGGCGGGGCGCGACCCCGACAGCGTGAAGGTCTGGTCGGTCGCCGCCGCGATCGGTGACCACCTCCCCGAGGACGTCCGCCTGAAGAAGACGGTCGGACGCCTCGCGACGTACTTGCAGGCGTACGGCGACCTCATGGTGTCGACCAACCGATGGGATCCGAAGGTGCTCGAGCGCTTCCGTGCCGACCCGTTGGTGGCTGGCTTTCGCGGCGCGCTCGATGACAAGGCGACGACCGAGGAGCTGCAGCACGTCGCCACGCTCATCCCTGACGATTGGCTCGCTCCCGCCGCGATCGGGTCGCCCAAGAACTGCGCGGCGAAGGTGCAGGAGCAGTTCGACCTCGGCGCGGACGGCGTGATCCTGCACGGCGCCGCGCCGGCAGAGCTCGAACCGCTGGTGTCAGCGATTCACGAGGAGCAACGCGCTCGATGACCGACGACGACCTTCAGATCCGCGCCGAGATCGAGGCGCTGTGCGTCGAGTTCTGGTACCGGGTCGATCACCAGAACGGCGAGGGTGTCGCGGACCTGTTCACCGAGGACGGCGTGTACTCGGTCGCGACGGGCCGCAACGCGGGACGTGCCGCGATCGTGGAGTCGTACGTGAAGCGCGCCGCCCGCGGGCCCCGGCTCTCACGGCACGCGCACAGCAACCTGCGCCTCACGATCGAGTCGCCGAGCCGGGCGCGCGGCACCTCGATGCTGACGCTCTGGGCCCGTGACGGCGAGGCGCCCCTGAAGCTCACGCTTCCGGTGTCGGTCACCGACGTCCATGATGAGTACGTGAGGGAAGCCGACGGGCAGTGGCGCATCGTTCACCGCCACCTCACGCAGGCGTTCCTCGGCGACGAGCCGGGTGTCCTGCCATTCGGCCCCAACGAGCCAGAGAAAGGAGAGCGCTGATGCCCTACGACGCGAACGACCCACGCTCGCAGCTCGGCGGAACCCAAACCAAGGAGCGACCGTCTGGAGCCTGCTTCGCTCCGCAGTACTTCGAGTTCGGCAAGCTCGAACCCGACGAGGTCTCGGACGCAGGCACGAGGTCGTGGTACGTGCGCAGCCAGAACTGCTGTGTCGTCTTCTCCGAGGGCATGGAGGGCGACGTTCTCGAACGCGCCGACCAACCTGACGAGTACATGGTGCTGTTCGCCGGCGATGCCGCGGCCACGATTTCCGCGGGGAACGACCAAGCCGAGGTCACCGGCGAGAGCGTCGTGGTCATCCCACCGGGACGGAGCGCGATCACGCTCGGATCCTCGGGCACCGTCGTCCGTCTCTTCTCGACGCAGGCGCGTGATCTCGCCGACAAGTGCCGCAACGCGGACGTGTTCGCCACCCCCGATCCCAATGTCCCCCCGTTCGTGCCCTGGCCCGATCCGCCGGCCGGCCACGCCATCCGCGTCTACCCACTCGCGGCCATCCCCCAGGACAGCGGCCGGTTCGGCCGCCTGCTGCGCTGCAGCACGATCATGGTCAACTACTTCTATCCCGACGACGGGCCTCGCGATCCGCACAAGCTGTCGCCCCACCACCACGACGACTTCGAGCAGATCTCGCTGCAGCTCGCCGGTGAGTACGTGCACCACATCCGCACACCGTGGACGGTCGACATCGACGCCTGGCGCGAGGACGACCACCAGAGGTGCACCAGTCCCGCGGTGACGATCATCCCGCCACCGACGATCCACACCAGTCAAGGGCGTCGAGCAGATGCGCCACCACCTGATCGACATCTTCTGTCCACCGCGCGTCGACTTCTCCGAGCGAGCCGGCTGGGTGCTGAACCACGACGAGTACCCCGTACCGTGACCGCAGCGCCGTGAGATCTGTCCCCGAAGGCCTTCGCCGGCCAGGGCCGACGACGTTCGGGACGTGGGTGAAGCTCCCGAGCCTCGAGACGCTCGAGATGCTCGCGACGGCGGGCTTCGAGTTCGTCGTCATCGACATGGAGCACAGCCCGCTCACGCTGGACTTCGCGTACAGCGCGATCGTGGTCGCGCAGTCGATGGACATGACCGCGCTCGTGCGGGTGCCCGATCGCAGCGGCAGCCACACGCAACGCTTGCTCGACGCGGGCGCCGACGGGCTTCTCGTGCCACAGGTCTCCGACGCCGTCGAGGCCAAGCGATGCGTCGACCTGATGGTGCATCCGCCACAAGGCACGCGAGGGTCGGGCGGCACGTCCCGCGCCGGAGGCTGGGGACTGACCGGCCAGGCCGACTACCTCGCTCGCGGGCAGCAGACCGTCCGCGGCGTGCAGCTCGAGGACGTCGAGGCGCTCGCCCAGATGGATGAAATCCTCGACGTGCGCAACCTCACCGCGGTCTTCCTCGGCGCCGGTGACCTCTCGCTCTCGAGCGGGCTGCCGCCGAGCGCACCCGAGCTGCAGGCCTTGACCGACAAGCTGCTCGCAGCGACCGCAGCCCGAGGGTTGCCCTGCGGGACCGCGGTGGGTGACACGTCCGCCGCGCACGCAGCCGCGGAGCGCGGGTTCTCGTTCGTGATGGTGAGCAACGACGCGACGATGTTCGGGCGCGCAGCGGCCGAGCTCGGGGCCGCGCTTTGGCCCGGCGACGCAAAGGAGGGGGCACCGTGACCCTGATCGACTACGAGCAGCTCGGCCTGAGAGGGATGCCGCCGTTGTCGGCGCGCCACAAGCCCGAGCTGCCGGGCCTGCTCCTTGACCTCGAGCGGTTCGGTGACGACGCGGTGGCGAAGCCCTTCGTCGGCATCACGACCGACGGCGTCCTGGTTCCTGGGCTCTTCCCGATCCGACAGACGGGCATCTCCACCTCCGCCATGGTCGACGCCGCCCACGCCTACCTGCAGTCTCTCGACGGCAGTCGGCGCGCCGCCGCGACGCTGCCCGTCGATTCCGACCAGTGGCGGACCTGGTGCAACGTCCACATCTACATGTGGCGTCACGGGCTGCTGCTCGAGGATCTCGACGCTGGGCAGCGCGCCGCCGCCCTCGGCCTCGTGCGTGCGAGCCTCAGTGCCAGAGGTTTCGACGATGTGCGCGACCTCATGCGTTGCAACGAGTTCCTCGCGGAGATCACGAACAGCCCCGACGAGTACGGCGAGTGGGCCTACTTCCTCACGATCTTCGGAACGCCATCCGCCGACGAGCCTTGGGGCTGGCAGCTCGACGGTCACCACATCAATCTGCATTGCTTCGTGTTGGGCGACCAGGTGGCGCTCACGCCCGCGTTCCTCGGTGCCGAGCCGTGTCACATCAAGTCCGGGGGAGTTCGCGGGCCTTCGTGTGTTCGAGGCTGAGGAGCAGAACGGGCTCGCGATGGTGCGATCCCTCTCGAAGGACCAGGCGAAGAAGGCGATCCTGTACTCGTCGATTCACCACGGCGACGTCCCGCCCGACCGCGACGTCCCAATCGATGGGCAGATGCAGGCGGGCGCTTTCCAGGACAACCGCAGGCTGTCGTACGAGGGCCTGCGCGCCGACGCGATGTCAGACGGACAGCGGCGCTTGTTGCGAGATCTCGTCGAGACGTACATCGGTCGCATCCGTGACGGGCACGCCACCCTCACGATGAACGACATCGTCGACCACCTCGACGAGACCCACTTCTGTTGGATGGGCGGCACCGACGACGTCAGCCCGTTCTATTACAAGGTGCAGAGCCCGGTTGTGCTGATCGAGTTCGATCATGAACCCGGTGTCGTGTTCGCGAACGAAGAGCCGACGCGTCATCACGTGCACACGATCGTGCGCACGCCGAACGGCAACGACTACGGCATCGATCTTCTGCGGCAGCACTACGAGCGCCACCACAACTGATCAGCGGCGGCCACCGTCCAGCCTGACCGCGACACCGGCGGTCTCGCTCGACACCGCCGGGTAGCGCTCGAGCACGAGCGGGTCGTGCCCGGGGATGATCGCGTCGGGCGACGACGCGAGGCGACGCAGCGTGTCCCAGCCCGCGATCATGGCGCTGACGTCGTAGACGATCGGAAAGGGACGCCCCGTCTCGAAGTTCTCGTAGTAGTGGGTGGCGTCGGACGCGAGCACGAGGGCGCCACCTTCGGTCTCGACTCGCACCACCTGCATCCCGTCCGTGTGCCCGCCCAACAGGTGCACCGACAGCCCCGGTGCGAGCTCGTCGTCGCCGTCGTGGAACACGACGCGTCCGTTGTGCACATGGTGGACGAGCGCGGCGACATGGTCCGCGGTGAAGCCGTGCCCCTGGGCGGGTTCGGTCATGTTGCGGCCGGTCGCGAACGCCATCTCTCGCTCTTGCACGTGGAACCGTGCGTTCGGGAAGTGGTCGAGGCCGCCCGCGTGGTCGTAGTGGAGGTGCGTGAGGACGACGTCGGTGACGGACGTGGCATCGACATCGACGGCAGCGAGAGCCTCGGCCGCGGTGCGCAGGAGCTTGCGCCGGCGTGCCGCCGCGTCAGCGGTGCCGAACCCGGTGTCGACGACCCAGGTCGCATGCTCCCCTACGACCGCCCAGACGAAGTAGTCCATCGGCATCGGCGCGTCGTGCGGGTCGCCGCCGATGAAGTGCTCGGCCCGGCGCGCGTCACGTTCCGCGTACTTCACCGCGTAGACCCGATGCACCGAGCCGTACTGTAGGCCCGGCGCGATCGAGCCTGAGGGGGAACGATGGACGAAGAGCTCTTCGAGGTCGGGCTGGAGGCGCGTAAGCGGGTGCTCGGCGACGAGTACGTGGAGCGCGCCTTTGCGAACGCCGACAGCTTCAACATCGAGTTTCAGAAGCTCGTGACCGAGTACTGCTGGGGCGAGGTGTGGGGACGGTCCACCCTCACCGATCGCCAGCGCAGCCTCAACAACCTCTGCCTTCTCGCCGCGCTGAATCGGCCCGAGGAGTTCAAGACGCACTTTCGGGGTGCGCTCCGCAACGGGTGCACCCTCGACGAGCTGCGCGACACCCTGATCCAAATCACGATCTACGCCGGCATCCCGGCCGGCGTCGAGGCGTTCCGGCTCGGACGCCAGGTGCTCGAGTCCGAGGGCATCACGCCGGAGCCCGCCTCGTGACCCCGTCGGTTGTCGGCTTCGTGGGGCTGGGCAACATGGGCCACCCGATGGCGTCACGCATCGCGGCGGCCGGATTCGAGCTCGTTGCGTTCGACGCCGCCGGCACCGAGGAGCGCCTCCCGGCGGGAGCGTCGGCCGCACTGGACGTCGGAGACCTCGCGGCGCGAGCCGACACGATCCTGCTGAGCGTTCCCGACGGAACAGCGACGGACGCGATCGTCGCCGCGGTCGTCGCCGCGCCGAGCCGGCGGGTGACCACGGTGGTGGATCTCTCGACCGTCGGACCGCGGGCTGCCGCCGATGCCGCGCAGATCTTGGCGCCCCTCGGCGTGACCTACGTCGACGGTCCGGTGTCGGGCGGAGTTGCTGGCGCCAAGTCGGGCACGGTCTCGCTCATGTTCGCGGGGCCACCCTTGGTGCTCGCCGACCATCACGCGCTCTTCGAGGCGTTCGCGCGGGTGTTCCCGGTGGGCTCGACCGCCGGCCAGGGGCAGGCGATGAAGCTGTTGAACAACTTCCTCTCGGCGACCGCGCTGGCCGTCGACGTCCGAGGCGTTGGCGTTCGGTGAGGCCCATGGTCTCGACATGGCCGTGATGGTCGACGTATTGAACGCGTCGACGGGACGCAACTCGGCCACCGTCGACAAGTTTCCGAATCGAGTGATGACCGGCACGTACGACGCCGGGTTCCACACGCGACTGATGGCGAAGGACCTGAGGCTGTACGTCGAGACCGTGCGCGCCGTCGCAACAGCCGATGATGTCGGAAGCATCGTCTCGGACGTGTGGCAACGCACCGATGCCGCGCTACCCAACAGCGACTTCACCGAGATCTGGCGCTTCGTCAGCCGGCCCGGATGAGGGCGCGAACTACGTTGCGCCCATGACGTTCCTCGAGCAGCTCGACCCGGAGCTGGCCGTCGCACTCGAAGCCGCTCCCGAGATCGACCTCGGTCGAAACATCCCAAAGCTGCGCATGCTCATCGAGCGGTTCGAAGCGCCGTTGCGCGCCGCCCTCCGGCGCATCCCTGAGGTCGAGGTCACCGACCACCTCGCGCCGGGCGCCGACGGCACGGAAGTTCGAGTCAGGGTGTACGCCCGCCCCGACCGCCGCGCCAACACCTCGGCCCTTCTGTGGATCCATGGCGGCGGAATGGTCCTCGGCACGATCGACGGCGATGACTTCATGTGCAAGACGTGGGCGCGCGACTTCGGCTGCGTCGTCGCGTCGGTCGACTACCGGCTCGCACCCGAGCACCAGTACCCCGCGCATGTCGACGATTGCTACGCGGGGTTGCAGTGGCTCGCCGGACACCTCGGTGAGCTCGGCGTCGACCCGAGACGAATGGCGATCGGCGGGGCAAGTGCGGGTGGCGGGCTCGCCGCCGGCACCGCCTTGTTGGCGCGCGATCGCGGAGAAGTCCCGTTGTGCTTCCAGTACCTCGTGTATCCGATGATCGACGACCGCGACGAGACGCCGTCGACCCGCGAGATCACGTTCCCGAAGGTCTGGAACCGGGTGTCCAATCAGCACGGGTGGAGGGCGTACCTCGGCGATCGCGTCGGCGGAACCGAGGTCCCGATCTACGCGGCGCCGGCGCGAGCGACGGTGGCCGAGCTCCGGGGCCTGCCGCCGGCGTACATCGACGTCGGTGAGCTCGACCCCTTCCGCGACGAGGACATCGGTTATGCGTCTCGGTTGCTCGCGGCAGGAGTCCCGTGCGAGCTGCACGTGACGCCGGGCGCGTTCCACGGCTCGGAGATGTCGGTGCCGCACGCGTCCACCTCGCGACGCATCCGCGCCTTTCGGCGCGAAGCGCTCAGCCGGGTGCTGTCGAGCTGACCGAATCGACGACCTCGTCGGGTCGTTCCACTCGGCCGTCGGCGTGCCGGGCGAAGCGACCGGCGTCGCGCGGGTGCACCGGGTCGTCGGTCGGCCACGGCCAACCGCCGAAGCCCGTGCGCCGGTAGTCCGCGAACGCCTGCTCGATGCCCGCCCGGTCGTTCATCACGAACGGGCCGTACTGCGCGACCGGTTCGCCGATCGGGCGGCCCTGCAAGACCAGCGCCTCCGCGCCGTACGCGCCGCCGGCGATCTCGACCTCGTCCTGAGCGCGAAGCACGGCCCCGGTGGATGCCTCGAGGTCGTGTTCGCCGATGCGCAGCGAGCCTTCGAACACGTAGAGCGTGCGCACGGTGTCCGGCCCCGCGGCCGCGGGCAGCGACCAGCGCGCCTTCGGCTCGGCGACGATGTGCCAGATGCCGAGGTCGGCCTCCGGACGTGATGCCCACGAGCTCGGGGGCGGCGCTGGGGCGTCGAGGCCCGCGAGCGCACCGGCGATCACCGTCACCTCGGTGGCGCGTCCCTCGTCGTCGGTCGTCGCGAGCCGCGGGATGTCCTGATCCCAGAACATCGTGAAGTACGGCGGCACCATCTTGTCCGTCGCGGGAAGGTTCAACCAGATCTGGAACAGCTCGCACGGGTTCGGTCCGTCGCGATCGAGCAACGGGAACATCTCCGCATGCACGATCCCTTCCCCCGCGGTCAGCCACTGCACGTCGCCGCGACCAAACCGCGCCGTTGCGCCGAGCGAGTCGGAGTGGTCGATGAAGCCCTGGCGCACGAACGTCACGGTCTCGAACCCGCGGTGAGGGTGCTGAGGGAAGCCGGGCACGATGCTGCCGTGGTACATGCGCCAGCCGTCGGCGCCCGCGAAGTCCATGCCGATGTCACGCGCCGCGAGCGAGGCGTTCGGGCCCATGTGCTCGTTCGCCTCCGGGTAGCGGTCGAGGTGATGCACACAGAAGAGGAACGGATCGACGGTCGCCCACTGGAAGCCGAGCGGGACGGTCTGCAGCACCGGATCAGCCATGGCTGCAGGCTACGGCTGATCTGACAATGTGCGTCCGTGCAGCCCGGCTCTCCCTCCGTCACCGCGCAGAAGGTCGCGTTGCTTCGGCTGTCGTTCGACCGAGCACCGGCCGCGTACGGCGACCCGGAAGCCGACACGAGGCTCGGGCGCGACGTTGCCGCGACCTCCACGGTCGACTCCGAAACCGAGCTCGCTCAGTACCTAGCGGCACGGACGATGTTCTTCGATCGCGTGATCGTCGGCGCGCTCGATCGGGGCATCCGCCAAGCGGCGATCGTCGGAGCCGGCTACGACGGTCGCGCGCTCCGGTACGCGAAGCCGGGCGTGACGTGGTTCGAGGTCGACCACCCCGACACCCAACACGACAAGCGGGCCCGCATCGAGCGGCTTGGCATCGACACGAGCCATGTTCGATTCGTGGCCGCTGACTTCACCGTGGACAACATCGCCGCCGCCTTGCGCGAGAGCGGCTTCGACTCGGCTGCCTCGACCGTCTTCATCTGCGAAGGCGTGGCGGTGTACCTCGAGCGGCCGGTCCTCGTCTCGCTGCTCCGGTCGATCCGGTCGGTCGCAACGGCGAGGTCACGGCTGGCCGTCAGCCTTTCCATGACGCCCGACACCGAAGAAGCCGCCGCGCGCCAGGCATGGTTTCGCGCGCGGCGTCGCGGCGGTGGGCGAGCCCGAGCGAGACCGGCTCACGCCCGAAGAGATGGCCGACATCCTCTCGGACACCAGCTGGACGGAGGAGACCACCAGCCCGCGCGCTCAGCACGCGGGACTGGTGGTCCTGTCACCGTGCTGAAGCGTCAGCCCCCGAAGACGCCGCTTTGGCCTTCGATGTCGAAGACGTCACCCGTCCGGACCTGGGAGCCCTTCGCCGCGTCGTACTGGCCCATCTCGGCATATTCAATGCCGTAGGCGTCCGTGACGCCGTCGACGTGGAACGTGCCACCCAGAAGCAGCGGGAGCGTGAAGTTGGTCGCCCACGCCGCGTTCATCACGTTCTCGTGGGTGAGACCTCCGTCCATCGCCGCAGCCTTCGTGAGCGTGTCGACCACCTGAAGACCCACGTCGTAGCCAGTCAGGATCTGGCCGTTGTTCGGGTCAGCCCCAGGCGCGTACTTGGCGATGTCGGCCTTGTACTCGACCACGGCCGGGTCGTCCGCGTACTGCGGGTCGCTCGGGTCCTTCTGCTGGAGGAGGAGGTAGACACCGTTCCCGGCGGGGTCGACCGGCTTGAAGAACGACGCCACCGACGCGCACGTGTACGAGATGATCGTGATGCCCTTGTAGCCGCCCGCGGCCAAGCCGGCCATGAGCTTCGGACAGAACGCGCCCGTCGTCTCGCCCAGCACGACGTCTGGGTTGGCGGCCAAGATCGCGGTGATCTCGTTGTCGATCGACGTCGCCGTGCCCTCGTGCAGCTCGCTGTCGACGATCGTGAAGCCCTTGTCAGCCGCGACCTCCTGCATGGTCGTCGAGTAGACCTTGCCGAAGTCGTTGTTGAACGTGAGCTCGGCGATCTTGGCTCCGGGCTTCTTCTCGGCGATGAACTCGCCCCACATGATCGCTTCGGCGTTGTAGGGCATGATGCCGCCGATCGTCCACGGGTGGCCCTCGGGGTCACCCCAGTTGGGGAAGCCCGTGGCGACGAAGAGCTGAGGCGTGCACGCGGCCTCGAAGATGGCTTGGGAGGCGGCGACGTTCGGCGTGCCGACCTGGAACACCGACGCCAGCACCTTGTCCTTCTCGACCAGCTCAGTGGCGAGGGGCGGCGTCTTGTTCGGGTCGTAGGCGTCGTCCTTCGCTACGAGGGTGACCTGGTGACCGTCGATGCCACCCGCTTCGTTCACCTTCGCGAACACCGCGTTCATGCCCTCCGGGATCGCACCGAACGCGGCGAGCGCGCCGGTCAACGGCACCGTGATGCCGAGCACGATGTCCGCCCCTTCTGCCAGCGGTGTGCTGACGTCCGCGGGGCAACCATCGGTCGGCACCTTGAACGTCTCGCTGCTGGCCGCGGCGGTAGTGGCGGCCCCAGCGGCAGTCGTAGCTGCCGCCGCCGCGCTCGTCGCCGCGCCCGTCGTCGCAGCGCCCTCCGAGTCGCTGTCGTCACCGCATGCGGCGGCGACAAGGGTCAAGGCCAATGCGGCGCTGGCCGACGCGGACCAAGGTGGCTCTTCTCATGTGGGTTCTCCCCCCGTGGGCTGATGGGACGCTCCCGCGGGTGCGAGCTCCGCGGGGATGGTTTCGCCTCCACTCATGGTGGGGACGTCGGGCAGCTTGGGCACGAAGCGAATGATCTTCGAACGCACCAGCCGCACGAAGTACGTGATGCCACCGGGCATCACGAAGACGACGGCGATGAGCAACACGCCATAGAGAGCGCCGGCGAGGATCGGACCGTCGCCCTCCGAGAAGAACCAGAAGTGCCGCGGCGCGTCGGACGCCGGGATGAACAGGAAGCCGCCCCCGGACATGAAGTCCGATGTGTAATAGGGCACGAACGTGACGGCGAGAGCGCCGATCACGGCGCCGGAGATCGTGCCGAGGCCACCGAGCACCGCTCCGGTGAGGAGCGCGATCGCCGTCGCGAAGCCACCCGTCTCCGGGGCAGCGATGCGCGTGACGAACACGAGCATCGAACCACCGACGGCCCCATACGCCGCACTGATGGCGAACGCGCCCACCTTCCAGCCGGCCGGCCACACGCCGCTCACCGCCGCACCCACCTCGCTGTCGCGGAGGGCGATCAGCGACCGGCCCGGACGGCTCTTCATCATGTTCGAGGCGAGCAGGAACATGACCGCTCCCACCGCAGCTCAGCACGAGGAATTGCCAGGCCTGGTCCGACGGCGACCCCGGCACCCAGTCCGGGCGCCTTCCAGATGATGTCGCCGGCCGGCTTGCCATTCGCCCCGCCCGTGATGCTCTCGAGCACTTGGAGCTTGGCGAGCACGGGAAAGACCGCGGCGAGCGCAAGCGTGACGAGCGCGAGGTAGAGGCCCCTGATGCGCAGAGCCGGGATGCCGACGAGGAAGCCGATGAGAAAGCCCGAGCGCCGCCGAGACCGGCAAGGTCAGGAGGAAGTTCCAGCCGTGGTCGACGCCGAGCCACGCGGTGACGTACGCGCCGAGCCCGAAGAAGAAGCTCTGCCCGATCGAGACCTGGCCGCTGTAGCCGATGATGATCATGAGCCCGAGGATCGCGACGGCGTCGGCGGCGACACGAGCGAAGTTCAGGATCTGGTAGTTCTCGAACCGGAAGGCGATCCAGAAGATGACACCGGCGACGGCGGCGTAGCCGACGAGCTGCCAGAGCCGGTGCTTCGGCGAGCCCTTGTCGATGACGATCGGCCAGCTCATACGCGCTCGATCCTCTTGGTGCCGAACAGACCCTCAGGTCTGACGAGCAAGACGACGACGATGACCCCGAGTGCGACAGCAAGGCTCAGCTCCGACCCGACGAAGCTGAAGAACGACGGGATGAACGCCTCGGCCATGCCGACGATGAGCCCACCGACAACGGCCCCCGGGATGCTGTCGAACCCGCCGAGCGCCGCTGCCGCGAAGCCGTACAGCAAGACCACTCGCCATCAGGTTGAAGTCGAGTGTGCTCGCGGACTGCGAGACCATGATCGCGGCGATCGTGCCGAGCACCGCCGAGATCGCCCATCCGAGCATGAGCATCCGTCCCACTGGCACCCCGACGAGCTGGCTCGACTCACGATTCGATGCGACGGCGCGATAGCCCAGCCCCAGCTTCGTCTTCTGGAAGAAGAACCACAGGACTGCAACGACGATCGCCAACGTGACCCACGTCCCGATCGCTCCATAGCGGACGGCGAACCGGGGTGGACCCTCCGCGATGACGAACTGATCATCGGGGAGGTTCGGGAAGGGCGCGAGCGGAGAGAGCTGCTGGGTCCCCCAGATCGCCGCGTTCAACGCGTTGATGATCAGGAAGATGCCGAGGGTCACGATCACGACGCCGAGGGCGCTGCGCCGTTCGATCGGTCTGATGAGCGTGCGCTCGAGCACCGCGCCCAGGACGAAGGAGAACACGAGCGCGACCGCGATCGCGATCCAGTACGACCGGCCGTGCTCGAGGACGAGCACGAAGACGATGAAAGCGCCCAGCGTGCCCATCTCGCCCTGCGCGAAGTTCAGGTGGCCAGTCGTCTTGTAGATGATGACGACGGTGAGCGCCATGAGCGCGTAGATCGCCCCGTTCTTCATCCCGTTCACGAAGAGCTGGCCGATCAGGGTCCAGTTGAAGAAGTTC
This sequence comes from uncultured Acidimicrobiales bacterium, assembly GCA_963759645.1. Classification (GTDB taxonomy): domain Bacteria; phylum Actinomycetota; class Acidimicrobiia; order Acidimicrobiales; family DATKAS01; genus DATKAS01. Next base: position 508,478 of record CAVXAI010000013.1, read on the forward strand.
TCGTTGATGAGAAACGCGAGCGGCATGGTCAGAACCCCAGGTAGGCCTTGCGGACGTCGTCATGGTCACGTAGCTCGTCACTCGAGCCCGACAGCACGATGTGACCGGCCTCGAGCACGTAGGCCCGCGCTGCGATCGAGAGTGCGAGGCCCGCGTTCTGCTCGACGAGGAACATGGTCGTGCCGAACTCGCCGTTCAGGTCAGAGAACCGCTTGAACAGCTCCTGCGTCACCATTGGCGCGAGCCCGAGCGAGGGCTCGTCGAGCAACAGCATCTTCGGGCGTGACATCAGCGCCCGCGCGACTGCGAGCATCTGCTGCTCGCCCCCGCTCAAGCTGCCGGCCGCGACGCCGCGACGATCGCCGAGTCGCGGAAACACCTCGAGCCAGCGTTGCACGTCGTTCCAGACCTCATCGTGGTCCTTGCGGATGTACGCACCGGCTTGCAGGTTCTCCTCGACCGTGAGCTCGGGGAACGTGCCCCGGCCCTGCGGCACGTGCGCGATGCCGCGCCGCACGATCCAGTCGGGCGCCTTGCCGACGAGCTCGGTCCCTTCGAACCGCACGGAGCCTTTCGTGTCGACCATGCCGCACAGCGCGCGCAGTGTGGTCGTCTTCCCGGCCCCGTTCGCGCCGAGCAGCACGACGATCTCGCCCTCGTGGACCACGAAGTCGACGCCGTGCAGCACCGCAACGGGGCCGTACGAGGCCTTGAGGTCGCTGACCGTGAGCACGGGCTCGCTCATGCGGGAGCTCCGAGGTAGGCCTCGATGACGACCGGGTCGTTCGACACCTCGGCCGGTGTGCCCTCGGCGATCTTCCGACCGAAGTTCAAGACGACGACCTGGTCGGAGATCCCCATCACCATCTGCATGTGGTGCTCGACGAGCAGGATCGTCAGCTGATGGCGATCGCGGAGGACGCGGATCGTCTCCGCGAGCTCGTCGACCTCGCTGTGGGTGAGTCCGCTCGCGGGCTCGTCGAGCAGCAGCAGGCGCGGGCGTGCCGCCATCGCTCGCGCGATCTCGATGCGCTTGAGGGTGCCGTACGGCAGCCCCGTCGCCGGATGCAGCGCGTAGCGGGTGAGGTCGAGCTCGGCCAGGATCTCCATCGCGTCATGCCGCAGCTGCCGGTCCTCACGCTCGGCCCCGATGCGGAGCGCGGCGGTGACCCAGTTCGTCTTCGATCGAGAGGTCGCGCCGACCATGACGTTCTCGATGACGGTCATCGTCGGGATAGAGCGCGAGGTTCTGGAACGTGCGGGCCACGCCCCGCCCCGCGATGCCCGACGCAGAGACGTCGAGGAGGTTCTCGCCCTCGAAGCGGACCATGCCCCAGGTGGGGTCGTAGATCCGGCTGATGACGTTGAAGAGCGTCGTCTTGCCCGCTCCGTTCGGTCCGATCAGGCCACAGATCTGCCCGGGGTCGATCGCGAACGAGAGATCGTCGAGGGCGACGATCCCCCCGAAGCGGACGGAGACCTCTTCCACCTCCAGCAAGGCCACGTCTCGTCCCCCCGAACAAGCCGGCGTAATGCCTGGTGTGTGCACGTGCCGAGACGGACCGTAGCAAGTGTGAGCGCTGAAGGGGGAGGTTCTACGGTGACGATCTCGTGACCTCTCCGCGGCCTGTGGCGGGTGACTTCTCCCGCATCTATGACCCTTCGCACGGCATGGCCGAGCGTTGGTACATCAACGACCACACGTTGATCTGTGACCACCTCGGGACGTGGCACCTCGTGGGCATCACCCATCGCGGAGCCCGCTCGCGCCATTCGACGAGCTCGACCTCGCGCATGCGACGGCGCCGTCGCTGCACGGTCCGTGGACGCGACAGCCCTACGCGCTCTCTGCTGACCGACCGAGTCAGTAGAGACGCACCTCTGGGCGCCGCACATCGTCGAGCACGACGAGCACCTACTGGATGTTCTATTGCGCCGGCGGGTCGTCGAAGTCGGCGTACCGCATCCACCTCGCGACGTCGGCTGATTGCGCGTCATGGAAGCGACATCCGAAGACAACCCGATGGTGATCGACGGCTTCGAGGCGCGCGACCCGATGGTGCTGCGACTCGGCGACCGATGGGTCATGTACTACACGGCGACGAGTGAGCCGGAGGGCGGCAACCACATCGTCGCGGCCGCCGAGTCCGACGACCTGACCCATTGGAGCGGCCGGCGCATCGTGTACCGCGACCCGATGACGGGGACGATGGCCGGCCCCACCGAATCACCGTTCGTCGTGCGAGCGCGACGGCACCTACTACCTGCTGATCGGTCCCGACTACGAGGGACTGGTTCGATCCAAGCGGGAGACCGGGCACTACGACCGCGCCGCGTACCGCCGCACCCGGGTGATCGCAAGCGACGACCCCCTGTCGTTCGACCTCGCCGATCAGGTCGCGCACGATCGACGCCGCACGCCGCCGAGGTCGTCCGCGACGAGACGGGCGGCTGGTGGGTGAGCCACTGCGGCTGGGGCCAGGGCGGCGTGTACCTCGCTCCCCTCACGTGGACAACCGCATCCATGGCAACAGGGCAGACTCGGTAGATGGCGACGATCGATGACCTCATTGCGATCGCGGCGCGCGAGTCGCACCTCGTGGTCGTGTCCACGATCCGAGAAGGCGGCACCATCCAGTCCTCCCTCGTCAACGCCGCGGTGATGCCCCACCCGACAACCGGCGCACAGGTGCTCGCCTTCGTGACCTACGGACCGGCCAAGCTCCACAACCTCCGCGAACGTCCGCAGCTGACCGTCACGGCGCGTTCGGGTTGGGAATGGATGACCGCCGAAGGCGAGGCCGAGCTGATCGGGCCCGACGACCCTCATCCCGAGATCGACGCAGAACGGCTGCGGCTCCTCCTCCGCGAGGTCTTCACCGCTGCGGGCGGATCCCACGACGATTGGGACGAGTACGACCGCGCGATGGCTCGCGAGCGGCGCACGGTCGTGTTGATGCCGCCCGAGCGCGTCTACTCGAACCCAGGCCGCTGAGGCCCCTCGAGGCTTACGCCCCACGGGACATCGGGAGTGCGCGCGTCAACGTGCGTAGAGTCCCGCCGATGCGGGTCGTGGTGTTGGGCGCGGGCTTCGCGGGTTTGGAGCTCACGACGCGACTGTCCGACGAGTTCGGCACCGACATCGAAGTCGTGCTGATCGATCGCACCGACTCGTTCGTGTTCGGCTTCTCCAAGCTCGAAGTGATGTTCGGGCGGGCGGTCCCATCGGGAGTCCGTCATCGGCTACGGCGACCTCGTCAAGCCGGGCGTGCGCTTCGTGCAGGCGAACATCGAGTCGATCGATCCGGTCGCGAAGCGAGTCGTGACCGACAACGGTGCGTTCGAAGCCGACATCCTCGTCGTCGCGCTCGGCGCCGACCTCGAGCCCGAGCGCGACACCCGGTCTCGTCGAGGGCGGGTACGAGTTCTACACGGAGGAAGGGGCATTCGCGTTACGTGACGTGCTCGCGAGCTTCGCCGGGGGGCGGGTGATCGTCGCGGTCACATCTACGCCGTTCAAGTGTCCGCCCGCGCCGAGCGAGACCGCGCTCCTGATGCACGACCACCTCGTGAGCCTCGGAGTTCGGCAACGGTCCGAGATCGCACTGGTCATGCCGTTGCCCGTGCCGATCCCGCCCTCCCCCGCCGCGTCGGAAGCGCTCCTGGGCGCGTTCGCGGAGCGCGAGATCTCGTGGCATCCCCAGACACTCGTGCGATCGCTCGATCCGGCGCGCAGCGTGGCCCTCCTCGCCGACGGGGCTGAGATGCCCTACGACCTGTTCCTAGGGGTCCCGAAGCACTGCGTTCCTCAGGTCGTCGAGCGAGCAGGAATGACGATCGACGGCTGGGTTCCCGTCGATTCAGTCACGCTCGAGACCTCCTTCCCCGACGTGTATGCCGTCGGCGACGTGACCAGTGTCGGCACGCCAAAGGCAGGCGTGTTCTCCGAAGGTCAAGCGGTTGTCGTTGCCGAGAGGGTCGCCGCACGCGTCCGCGGCGACGCACCATCGTCCCGATACGACGGGCGTGGCATCTGCTATCTCGAGTTCGGCCACGGGAGCGTCGCGAAGGTGGACCTCACATTCCTCAGCGGACAAGCGCCGCATGGCTCTCTCGAAGGGCCATCCGCGTTGCTCGCGGCCGACAAGGCCGACTTCGGAACCACGCGGGTCCGCCGCTGGTTCGGACGGGAGTGGGAGCAATGATCCCAGACCATCACCGCGATTTCGTGCGTGCCAACCGCCTGTGTGTGCTGAGTTGGAACCGCGCATCCGGCGCGACCGACGGTCCGCCGCTGACGCCCGTCTTCTACGTCGTCGACGGCGACGACGTGCTCATCTCGATCACCGAGGACAGGGCCAAGACTGCCGCGCTGCGGCGAGATCCGGCGATCAGCGTGTGCGTCCTCGGCGAGCAGATGCCGTTTCCCTACGTCACGCTCTTCGGAACCGCGACGATCGAGCAGGAGCGCGCGTTCGAAGTGATGGCTGCCGTCGTGGAGTCACTGGGCCGCGAACTCGACGACGAGGGCCGGGAGAAGCTCCGGGCCCGCGCGGCACGCGAGCACAGAGTGGTGCTGCGGGTCCGCGCTCACCGCTCAGTGTCGAACGTCCCTGCTCCATCGTGAAGGCAGTCGTCTACGACAGGTACGGGGCTCCCGAGGTGTTGCGCGTCGCCGAGATCGAGCGACCCACGCCAAAGGACAACGAGGTCGTCGTCAAGGTGCATGCAACGACGGTGAATCGCACGGACTGCGGCTTTCGTGATCCACGGCCCTTCTTCGTTCGGTTGTTCAGCGGGCTGGTGCGGCCCCGGCGCCAAGTCCTCGGCACTGAGTTCGCCGGCGAGATTCATACCGTCGGCGCCGCCGTCACCGAGTTCAGGCGCGGCGATCGGGTGTTCGGCGTCAACGCGGATCGGTTCGGAGCGCACGCGGAGTACCTCCGGGTGCGTGAGCGCGACGCGATTGCTGTGATGTCGGCGAGCATGACCTTCGAGGAGGGAGCGGCGATCTGCGATGGGTTCGTCATCGCGCTCAAGTGCCTCCGAGCCGGCAGGCTGCAACCGGACCAGCGCATCCTCATCTACGGCGCGTCGGGATCGATCGGAACCGCTGCCGTCCAGCTCGCGAAGCACCTCGGCGCGAACGTCACGGCGGTGTGCAACACCCAGAACGTCGACGTGGTGAAGTCCCTCGGAGCAGACGCGGTCATCGACTACACGCGCGAGCCGTTCCTCAGCGACGACGAGAGCTACAACGTGATCTTCGACGCGGTCGGCAAGATTTCGTTCGGCCGCTGCAAGGCATCACTGAAGCCGGGCGGGTTCTACGTCGACACCGACCTCGGGTACCTCTGGCAGGTGCCGGCCCTCGCGCTGTGGACTCGGTTCTTCGGGACAAAGCGGGTGCTGCTCCCAATCCCGCGGTACCGGAAGGAACACGTGGCGTTCGCACGCGAGCTCGTCGACTCGGGCAGCTATCGAGCGATCATCGACCGGACGTACCCACTGGATGAGGTCGTCGAAGCCACCCGCTACGTCGAGACCGAGCAGAAGACCGGCAACGTCGTGCTGCTCATCGATCACGGCCCGTCCTCGCAATAGAGGCGCCCGGCGACGCCTTCCTCGACCCAGCGTCGCGAAAGGCTCAGAGGTCAGGTCGCTCGACGCGCGTGGCGAGGGACGCCGGCGCCAGCAGGCAGTAGCTCTCGGTCAGCAGCTCGACCACCTCGTCCCAATCGACCGCGGCGTCGAGGACCATGCCGACTTCGTCCGCACGCCAGACCGGTGCAAAGAAGGGCGGACCCATCGTGCGAAGCGCGTGCGCCTCAGCGCCCGACGAACGGAACATCAACAGTGTTGCCGGCCCGTCGGTGCGCGCTGCCTTCGCGTATGCGGGCGGCCAACCGCCGTCGACGAGCAGGACGTGCGCGAACGTCTTCTTGCGGACCATCCAACGCGTGCCCACCCACGCCTGCTCCTCGTAAGCCTCCGGAAGCGCCAAGCAGACCGTCCGGAGCGCAGACTCGACCTCGTGCGAGACATCTGACACGGACTACTCGGGAGCCCCATCGCCCCGGGTCGAGGCGATGTCGTCGAGCGCGTCTTCGATCGAATCGTAGAAGTGGTCGGCGTCGAGCGTCTTGTGCAGTCCGTAGTCACGCACGAGGTCGTGCAAGCGGCTCCGTAGCTCGACGAAAGCGAGGTGGACACCTCGGGCGTTGAGCTCGTTGTCGAGTCGTTCGAGCATCGCGGCCGCGGTCACGTCGATGTCGGTGACGGCCTCGCACTGCAAGACCACCCAGGTCGGTTGGCGTTCGTGGACCAGCTCGCGCACCTGTTGGCTGAAGATCCCCGCGTTGGCGAAGAACAAGGGCGCCTCCCACCGGAACACCACGATGCCCGGGTCCTCGACCAACCTCTCCCCGCGAGCATCGCTGTGCCATCCCTCACGGCCGGGAACCCGGCCGAGCACTGCGCCGTATGGCCACCAGTTCCGATGGAAGAACAGCAGGATCGACAGCGCTATCGCGACGAGGATGCCGTCGAGCACTCCGAGGAAGATGACGCCCGCGGTTGCCGCGAGCGAGAGGAGCACGGCCGATCGCCGCACCTTCCAGACTCGGACCAGCACCCCAAAGTTCGCGAGGCTGAATGCGGCCGCGATGACAACGGCGGCCAGCGCCGAGTTCGGAAGATCGGCAAGCAACCCGTTGAAGAACACGAGCAGCAGCACGACGACGCCGGCACCCACGACCCCGGTGAGCTGGGTCTGGGCGCCGGACTGCTCGGCCACCGCGGTGCGTGAGCTGCTCGACGACACGGCGAAGCCCTGGAAGAAGCCCGCGGCGACGTTCGCCGTGCCGATCCCGATCATCTCCCGGTTCGGCTGGACCTGCTCGCCGCGGCGCGCGTTGAACGAAGTGGACAGCGCGATGGTGTCGGTCAGCGACACGAGCACGATGCCAACCGCGGCCACGAGCAAGGGCCAGACGTCGCTCACCTCCGTAAACGGCACTTCCGGCGTCGGGAGGCCTTCGGGCAGGGCGCCAACGGTGCTGAGGTCGAAACCGAAGATGGCGGTCAGCGCTGTCGCGCCGACGACGGCCACAAGGACGGCCGGGATGGCGCGGGTGATGCGAGGCAGAACCAGCAGCACGGCGAGCGTGACGAGTCCCACGACGAGGGCCGTCGAGTTCAGCTCGTCGAAGTGCTCTACGAACTCGCGCACCTCCTCCACGAACGTGTCGGCGTCGGTCGAGAACCCGCAGAGCTTGGGGAGCTGTCCGACGACGATCGTGACGGCGAGGCCATTCATGTATCCGACCTGCACTTCGCTCGAGAGCAGGTCGGCGACAAAGCCCAGCTTGCCGGCGCCGAGACCGATCTCGATGAGACCGACGATCACGGCCAACATGCCGGCGAGGGCGATCGCCTTCGCCGGCTCGTCGCCGGCGACCACCAGCGGAGTGATCGCCGCGAAGATGAGCGGTCCGAGCGAGGAGTCCGGGCCGAGCACGAGGATCTTCGAGGGACCCGTGAGCGCGTACCCCACGAGGCAGGCGATCGTCGTGTACAGGCCGTTGACCGGCGGGAGGCCGGCGAGCTCCGCGTACGCCATCCCCTGCGGCACCAGGATGGCCGCGAGCACCACCCCCGCAATGAGGTCGGACCGTAGCCACGCGCGCTTGTAGGTCCGCAGCGCGGCCACGCCCGGCAGCTGACGCTCCAATCTCGATGGGTTTGCCCCGCGCTCGTCAGCCTGCACGAAACCATCCGTGTGTCGTCGTGGTCCGGCGCGAACGTAGACGTCAGCGACGACACGAGCGCGTTACGGTGCTCGAAACGGTGACCACTGAACCGCTCCCCGTCCCGAAGCCGTCACGTCGGATGGCGGCCATCGCGTCGTTCGTCGTGCTGCTCTTGGCCGGGCTCGTCCTCGTGCTGTTGCTGCTCAGCGACCCGTTGACGATGGTGGCCGCGGGCGCATCGCTCGCGGTCGCGGTGGCCGCGGCGTGGAACGCGATCACGCGCCGGGGTGCAGCGCGGCTTGTCAGCACAGTGATCGCGGTGGTCGCCCTCGTGGTGTGGGTCGTCGTGCTCGTCGCGGCGAACGATCTGTTGGCCTTGTTCGCCAGCCTCGGCCTGGCGGTGGCGGCCGTCGCACTCGCCCGGTACTCGCTCGAACGTGACCGCGCTTCTCTGATCTCGGCACCTACCCCGGGCGTGCCCGTGCCGGCCGCCAGACAGCCGGTGCTGATCATGAACCTGAAGTCCGGCGGCGGAAAGGCCGAGCGGTTCAAGCTGGCGGACGAATGCCGCGCCCGAGGCATCGAGCCTGTGGTCCTCCAGCCGGGTGATGACCTTTTGGAGCTGGCCGAGGCGGCGATCGCACGGGGATCCGACGTGATCGGGATGGCGGGCGGCGACGGGTCGCAGGCCCTGGTCGCGTCCGTCGCCGCGCAGCGCGGCGTCGCGCACGTCGTGATCCCGGCTGGTACGCGCAATCACTTCGCGCTCGACCTCGGGCTCGACCGCGACGACGTCGTCGGCGCCCTCGACGCGTTCGGTCCTGCCGTGGAGCGGCGCATCGATCTGGCCGAGGTCAACGGCCGCGTGTTCGTCAACAATGTGTCGCTCGGCGTCTACGGGCAGATCACGCAGTCCGAGGAGTACCGCGACGCCAAGGTGGCCACCACGCTCGACCAGCTGCCGACGCTCCTAGGCCCGGGCGGCGAGCCCATGGACCTCGGCTGGACGGGTCCCGACGGCGTGCACCACGACTCGGCCCATCTGATCCAGGTCTCCAACAACCGGTACAGCTTGCGCGTCGGCGGGGGCGCGGGGACGCGCGACAGCCTCGACGACGGGAAGCTCGGCATCCTCGCCGTCGAAGTGTCCGGCACCGCGGCGGCGGTGCAGCTCGCGACACTTGTCGCCCTGCGGCGCCCCGACGGCGCGCGTGCCCTCGAGGACTGGACGGCACCCACCTTCGAGGTCACGTCGGGCGCTCCCGTTGCGGCAGGCGTGGACGGCGAAGCCCTGGAGTTGGAGTCGCCGCTCCAGTTCCGCATCATCCCGGGTGCGTTACGCGTGCGCCTTCCGGAGAAGGCGTTCGGCTATGCCCCCGCGGCCATCGCCGGCCAATCCGCGGCCTCGACGGTAGGCAACGTCTGGCGTGTCGCTCGAGGGCACGCACCCCATCCGCCATCAGCGTGACTGGGGCTGCACACAAACTGGAGCGGACGACGGGATTCGAACCCGCGACCCTCACCTTGGCAAGGTGATGCTCTACCAACTGAGCCACGTCCGCGTGGCCTGCCACTCTAGCAACCGACGCTGAGACCCCAAGGGCCCGATGCCCAAGGGGCGTAGATGCTCCCGGTTACGGTGGCGGCACAGTGGACGCGTTCCAGGCCATCGTCCTCGGGATCGTCCAAGGACTCACCGAGTTCCTCCCGATCTCCTCGACCGCGCACCTGCGCATCATCCCGTCGTTCCTCGGCTGGGAGGATCCCGGCGCCGCGTTCACCGCCGTCGTCCAGCTCGGCACCATGGCCGCGGTCGTGTTGCACTTCTGGTCGGACTTGTGGCGGATCGCCCGCGCGTGGCTGCGATCCCTCACCGATCGCTCGGTCCGCGAGGAGTTCGATGCCCGCATGGGTTGGTACATCGGCCTCGGCACGATCCCCATCGCGGTGATCGGGTTCGCGCTTCGTGATCAGATCGAGGATGAGGGCCGAGGCCTCGTCCTCATCGGCATCGCGCTGATCATCGGCGGACTCGTGTTGTTGCTCGCCGAGAAGGTCAGCAAGCGCAACCGCGGCCTCGCCGAGCTCAAGGCGGGCGACGCCGCCGTGATCGGCGGGGCGCAAGCGCTGGCGCTCATCCCCGGTGTCTCACGCTCGGGCGCAACGATCGGTGCCGGCTTGTTCGTGAACTTCGACCGCGTGTCGGCCGCCCGGTACTCGTTTCTGCTGTCGGTGCCCGCCGTCGTGCTCAGCGGGCTCTTCGAGCTCGGCGACATCGGCGATCCGGGAGGAGCGAGCTTCTGGCCGACTGTGATCGCCACGATCTCTGCATTCGTTGCGGGATATTGGTCGATCTCGTTCCTACTGCGTTACCTGAGCCACGCGTCACTCGGGATCTTCATCGTGTACCGCTTCGTGCTCGGCACCCTCGTCCTCATCCTCGCGGTCACAAACGCGATCAACTGACACCTCACGCCGACGCGGCGACCTCCACTGCACCGACGATGCCGCGCTTTTCGATCACGTGGTCGACGAGGCCGTAGGCCACGGCGTCGTCGCCGCGAAGGATGTAGTCGCGGTCGATGTCCGACGTGATGCGCTCGGGCGTCTGCCCCGTCGACTCGGCCAGGATCTGCACCATGCGCCGACGCATCTCGACCATCTCTGCGACCGCGAGCTCGAGGTCGGTCGACTGGCCCTGGGCGCCGCCGTGAGGCTGGTGGATGAGCACGCGTGCATTTGGCAGGACGGCTCGCTTGCCCTTTGCGCCTGAGGCGAGCAGCACCGCCGCGGCCGACGCGGCTTGTCCGATGCAGATCGTCGCGACGTCGGGCCGCATGAACTGCATGGTGTCGTAGATGGCGAACAGGGCCGTCATGTCGCCGCCCGGCGAGTTGATGTAGAGCGACACGTCCTGATCGGGGTTGTCGCTCTCGAGGTGCAGCAGCTGGGCGATCACCAGGTTGGCGACGGTGTCGTCGATGGCGCTGCCGAGGAACACGATCCGCTCGGAGAGCAGCCGGGAGTAGATGTCGAACGCCCGCTCCCCTCGGTTGGTCTGTTCGATCACGGTGGGGACGAGCATGCGAGACCTCCAGTGCCTATACTGCAACCAAGTCGTTGCACATCATAAGTGCAACCCCCGGGTTGCACAACACCCGACAGCCAGGAGGCCGCCATGCGGGTGCGCAGAGAGATTCAGCTCGACGCCGATCTCGAAGAGGTGTGGGCCGCGCTCACCGATCCCGACGAGCTGGCCAGCTGGATGGGCGGACCGGTCGACCTCGACGTGCGCCCCGGCGGCGCCGGATGCTTCACCGATGACGACGGCAGGGTGCGGCACGCGCGAGTGGGCACCGTCGATCCTGAGCACCGCCTCTCGCTGCGCTGGTGGCCCGACGACGGCGCGGTCTCCGAAGTCACGTTCGAGCTCTGCCCTTCCGAGGCAGGGACGCGCCTCGTCGTCACCGAGACGCCGCTCGAGCCCACCACCGCGCGGGCGTGCGTCGCCAAGGCCTCGTACTGGGAAGCGCGGCTCGACAACCTGTGGCTGCGAGTGTCGGCCGCCGCGCTCGTCGCCTGAACCTCCCGCAGTGAAGAACCGCCTCGACGGGGTGTTCGGCGCGCTCGCCGACCCGACCCGACGTCACGTGGTGGAGCGACTCGTCGCCGGTGGTCCCGAGACCGCCACTGCGCTCGCGCGCGATCTGCCGATCTCGCGCCAAGCAGTGGTGAAGCACCTGCAATCGCTCAGCGATGCTGGGCTCGTCGACGCCGCGCGGGACGGTCGCGAGGTGCGGTACGCCGTGCGACCCGAGCCGCTCAGTGACGCGATCGCCTGGATGATGCAGGCCGGCGCGCAGTGGGACCGCCGCCTGGAGCGCCTCCGCCACCACCTCCGCCCATGAGGGTTTGGTGCTGCGGGTCAGGTGTAGGAGGCGAGGAGGTCGGCGATCTCCTGGGGTCGGGTGAGGAAGGGCGAGTGGTCGGTGGGCCACTCGATCACCTTCGTCGGCGTGCACCGCCATCGCTCGCTGGGCGCCCCGGATCGATCGCTTTGTCCTTCGTGCACAGCACATACGTCGACGGCACCTGCCGCCACGCCGGCTCGACCCGCATCTCGAAGTCGTCGCCAAGCGGCATTGGGCGCAGCAGGGGCACGATCTCGGCGACTCGCTTCTCGTCGCTGTCCTCGTAGAAGCACTCGTGCAGCGCGCGACTGGTCGACCGTCAACATGCCCGTGTCCGTACGCATCGCGGTCGACAGCGGCGATGGATAAGCCTGCATGTAGCCGAACGCATCCTCTCCTGTGTCGGTCATGAAGGCCGCAAGGTAGACGAGGCGCCCGACCGGCAATCCACTCGCGGCGTTCGAGATCACGAGACCACCGTAGGAGTGGCCGCACACGACGGCTCCCGGCCCGGCGGCCTCGATCGCTCTGCGAGCCTCTGCGATGTCGTCGGCGTGCGACGTCACGGGAAGCTCGACCGCATCGACGTCGACACCCTTCGCCTCGAGCGCGTCGACGACGCCCTCCCAGCACCACGCTCCGTGCCACGCACCGTGCACGAGCACGACCTTGGCCATCACGCTCCGTTCGTCGTGGTGCGCTTCGCGGTGGACTTGGCCTTCTTCGCGGCGGGAGCCTTCTTGGCCGGTGCCTCCGCCCGCTTGCGCAGCTCACCGAGGGCGTCACTCAGCCCATTGGCGATCACCCAGGCGTCGGGGATCAGCTCGCGGCAGGTGACCACGCCGAAGTCGAGCTGGTGCATGTAGCTGAGCACCGTGATGTTCAAACCGGCGCCGTCGTTGATCGGACCCATCGGGTAGTTCGCGACGACGCGCGCGCCGGCCGAGTACAGAGGGAACGGCGGACCGGGCACGTTCGAGATCGTGAGATTGAAGATCGGGCGGTGACGGTCGGCGAGGCGATACCGGGCGTAGGCACGCGCCGCGCGGCCAGCGACTGCAGGCGCCGCGAACTCGGCCCAGTCCTGCAGGGTCGAGGCCCCGATTGCGTTCTGCTGGTCCTTCGCCTGTCGCATCCCCGCGCTGATGGCAAGCAGCCGTTCCACGGGGTCGTCGATCGTCGTGGCGAGCGATGCCAGCATCGACGAGATGCGGTTGCCGCCTTCGCCGCTCTGATCCGTCGTCCGAACCGACATCGGCACCATCGCGACGAGAGCCTGATCGAGCTTCTCGCCCCGCTCATCGAGGTACGCCCGAAGCGAGGAGGCACACATGGCCATGACGACATCGTTCAGCGTCGTGCCAAAGCTGTTCTTCACCACCTTTGCGTCGTCGAGTGACAGCGTCGTCATCGCGTACGAGCGATGCGGAGACACGGCGTGGTTCCACGATGCGCGGGGCGCGCTGAACGGCGCCGGCGGCGGCGCGATGTCGGGCTGACGGTTCCGGCGCGTCAGGTTGAACGCCGTTGCAGTGCTGCGCCCAAGCGACGAGACGAGCCTGACCGGTTGACGAGCGAGCGACGACATCGCGTAGCCGACAAGCTCGAAGTCGTTGGGCACATGATCGGGTTTCCAGTTGTCAGGCTCGACCGGACGGCCCTCCGGCTCAGTGTCGAGCATGGCGAGCGTCATCTCGTTTCCCGAAACTCCGTCGATCGCGGCATGGTGGGTCTTGGTGAGCACAGCGATGTAGCCGTGCTCCAGACCCTCGATGATCCATGCCTCCCAAAGCGGCTTGCGGCGATCGAGCGGCCGAGCGACGATCTCCTCCGCGAGCGCTGCCAGCTGCTTCGACGCGCCGGGCGCCGGCACCGCGATGTGATGGAGGTGAAAGTCGAGATCGAAGTCGGGGTCCTCGATCCAGACCGGGTGGTGGAGACCGAGCGGAACCTCGACGAGCCGCCGTCGGAACGGCGGCGCGAGATGCAGGCGCTCCGCCATCATCTGGCGCACCTCGTCGAACGTCCACGAGCGGGGCGCCGTCGTCGGGTCGAGCACCATGAGCCCGGCGACGTGCATGTACGACGACGGCGTCTCGAGGTACAGGAAGCTGGCGTCGAGGCCGGACAGTCGTTGCATGACTCCCCCCATTTCCTCGCTGGTGTCGCGTGACGGTGTCGCGAACCGACGACAGCCTCTCAGATCGGCTCGGGCACGTCCTCTGCCCGTTCGAGTCCGCGGTGGCGGCCCACGATGGCAGCCGAGCGCGCCGAGCACGATCGCGCCACCCACCAGCTGACCCGCCGACATCCCCTCGCCCAGCCACCACCACGCGGCGATCGCCGACACGACCGGCACGCCGAGCGTCATCAGCGATGAGATCGACACATCGACGTACTTGTGCGCCCAACCCATGACGACGTGGCCGCCGGCGCCGGGCACGAGCACGATGAACAGGATCCACCACCAGTCGGAGCCGTGGAGCGAACCGAGGTCGTCCGACGTGAGCAGGGCGTACGGCGTGAACACGACCGCGGCAATGAGCATGACGCCGGTCATGTACTCGATCGCTCCCATGCCGAGCTCGCGAACCCGCTTCACCTCGACGAAGTAGATCGTCCACAGGAAGACGTTCGCGAACGCGAGGAGGTCACCGAAGCCGCTGACCTCGGGCTGCCCCGACGACGCGATGAGGACCATGGCTACCCCAGCGAAGGCGACGATCATCCATCCGATGTCGTGGCGGGTGACGCGCTCGCCGAACATCTTCCCGGCGATGAGCAGCACCGAGCGCGGGCTGGATCGAGTTGATGAGCTGCGCGTTGACGACGCTCGTGTGCTGCACGGCGGCGAAGAAAAGCCCGATCTGGCCGGCAAAAGGAGGCCGCCAAGCACCGATCGCCGCAACCCGAGACGGGTGAGACGGCCACCCGTCGCGTACAGGACGATGAGCATCATCGGAGCGGCGATCCACATGCGCCAACAGGCGATCGTGACCGCGGAGGCGTCGATCGACTTCACCGCGACGCCGCCGAGTCCCCACGCGACCACTGCGAACGCGACCGCGGAGATCGGCAGCCACGCGTGATCCTCGAGGCGGGTCGGAGCGGGGGGCGCCGGAACGGACGTCGTCAGGACGAAGCTCCCTCGGCACGTTCCTCCGGGGGCCGGAGGTCGACACGGAGCACCAGGAAGCCGTCTTCGATCGTGCCCTGCGCATCGCCGATGATCGCGAAGTCCTGAAAGTCGGTCTGGGCCTGCGCGATGAACTGCTGGCGCTCGGCGCCCGCAACGGGGGGAAGGGGTCGCTGCCGGACGGCGGCCGCACGATCCCGGAACCGTTGCAGCATCGCGTCGAGATCCAACGAGTCGGCCATCGCCCCACGGTATCGCCGCGCCCGCGGGGCCCAATCCTCCTATTTCGCTCTCCTATTTTCTCCGGCGCACCTTCATCGCGTCGAGCCGTTCGAGCGATGGGTGGATGGGCTTGGTCCACCGCACGAAGCGCACCGTGATGAGGAGGATGAGAAGGACGATCGCCGCGAGCGCGAGCAGAACGACTCTCACCTTCTCCTCGGCCGACACGGCGGCGATGCTAACGAGGCCTGCGCACGGTCAGAGCTGGTGGAGCGGGCACGAGTACGTCGTGCGCCCGCCCACGGTGCGTCTCTGAAGGGGGGTGCCGTCCTTCGGACAGATGCCGTCGCGGCGCCGCTCCTCTTGGAGGTCGCCGGTGTGCGAGCCGCCGCGCTCCCCGAGCTCGACGAGCGTCGCGCGGAGATGGCGGTGCAGGCGGCGCAGCTCGGCGGGCGAGAGCGAGTTGGCGGGCCGGGCCGGATCGATACCGGCTCGCCACAACGCTTCGTCGACGAGGAGGTTGCCGACGCCGGCGAGCGCGTGCTGATCCATCAGGCGCGCCTTCAGCGGCGCGCGGCTCGATCCGATGATGTCGCGGAGCTGGGCGGGGGTGATGTCGAGCGCATCCGGGCCGAGCCGATCCTCGTCGGGGTCGAGCTCCACACCGCCGAGCCGTCTGGGGTCCCTGATGCGCAGCTCGCCACCCTCGGCGAACCCGAGGATCAGGCGATCCCACGCGAGCTCCTCCCGGTCGCTGCCGTACTCGAGGTGCTCCATGCCGGGGACGCCGTCGACGAGCAGCCGCCCCGTCATGCCAAAGCGCAGTCCCACCGTGGGGCCGTCGCCGGTGTCGAGCAGCAAGAGCTTGCCGCGCCGGCGGATCGCGCTCACGGTGCGGCCCGTGACCGCGCGACGCAACGCCGCCGACGTGAGCCCGGCCTTCAGGTACCACGCATCCGGAGCCCCGACACGGGAGATCGTGCGGCCGACCGTGCGTTCCGCGGCGCGGCGATAGAACTCGATCTCGAGCATCTCGGGCATGGCGGACCATCATCGCCGGTCGAGTGAGCGATGCTGGAAGCGCGTGAACCTCTTCTGGTGGGTCGTGTCGATCGGGATCCTGGTCGGGCTGTTCTGGCTGGCGAAGGCGGCCGAGCCCGATCTGCGGTCATCTCCTGATGGCAGCAACTTCGACTGCAAGTACCACGACGTGGAATTCCCAGCGGAAGGCAAGACGCCGGGCACCGAGCGCGTCCGGTGGCGGCGCGGCCGGGGCGAGCTCGTCGACGATCGGATCCTGGTGATGACGGGGCCGTGGGCGAGGGGAAGCTCCTACGGCTCGCCCCTCCCGATCGTCGGGCGCAGCCCGAACCCGCCTCGCAAGACGTCGGTGTACCTCGCCGGCGAGGGCAGCACGTACGTCGCGGTCGCCGTCGCCCGCGAGTCACCCGCCGACGAACGCCTCGCCGAGCTTCTGACCTGACAACCCCCGCGTGGGTTCGGTACGGGGTCAGCTGAGGGCGGCGAGGGCTTGCGCGAAGTCGGAGAGCAGGTCGTCGGCGTGCTCGAGGCCGACGGAGACGCGTACGAGACCGTCGGTGATGCCTCGATCGGCTCTCTCCTGCGGGGTCAGACCGACGTGCGTCGACGACGCCGGATGCGTCACCAACGTCTCGGGGCCGCCCAGCGTCGACGCGAGCTGTGCGAGCTGCACGCCCTCGACGAACTGGCGCCCGGCTTCGAGGCCACCGCGCAGCTCGATCGCGAACATCGACCCGCCCGACGACATCTGCCGTTTCGCGAGCTCTCGCTGGGGGTGCGAGTCGAGACCGGGGTAGCGCACTTGGGCGACGGCGGGGTGCGTCTCGAGCCAACCGGCGAGGCGCAATGCAGTGTCGCTTTGACGGGCGAAGCGCACCGGCAACGTGCGGATGCCTCGCAATCCGTTCAGCGCGTCGAATGGCGACGCGCACGCGCCGTGAAGCACCGAGTACGACCAGATCGAGTCGAGGAGGTCCTTCGAGCCAGCGACGACGCCCAGCGTGGCGTCGTTGTGCCCGGCGATCCCCTTCGTCGCGGAGTGCAGAACCAGATCCACACCGTGTTCGAGCGGGCGCTGGCCGATCGGCGTCGCGAACGTCGAGTCGACCACGGTGATCGGCCCACGGATCGCGCCGATCTCATCGAGGTCGACAAGGGCCATCTGCGGATTCGCCGGGCTCTCGGTCACGACGAGCATCGTCCGGCCCGGGATGATCGCCGCCGCGAATGCTCCCGGCTCGGTGCCGTCGACGAACGTCACGTCGATGCCGAAACGGGGACACGCGCCTTGGAGGAACAGCTGCGTGCCGGAGTAGATGTGCCGCTGGGCAACGATGTGATCGCCCGATGAGCACAGCGCCATGATCGCCGTGGCGACCGCGCCCATCCCCGAGGAGAACGCGAGCGCGGCCTCAGCGCCCTCGAGCGCGGCGACCGCGTCTTCGAACGACTTCACCGTCGGGTTGGAGTATCGGGAGTAGAAGCGCTCCGACCGAGGCACCGTCGACATGCGCTGGGCCTCGTCGAGACTGGGCGTGACGAACGCACTCGTCGCCCACAAGCGCAGGAGCGAGCGATGTCGCGCTGTCGCCGCGCCCGGCGCGTATCGCGATCGTGTCGGGCCGGGGCAGTTGATCGGGTTGGTCGGATTGGTCAGGGGACGTCATGGCTGGTCCCAATGCTCCTTCTTCACGTCGTCGAGAAAGCCTTCGACTGCCACACCGACCTGATCGAGGTCGATGAGGAACGAGTCGTGGCCGTGGTCGCTGTCGATCTCCACGTAATCAGCGCGTCCGCCCGTCGACTGCATCACGTCACGGATCTGCTTCTGCTGGTAGTTCGGGTAGAGCACGTCGGAGCGGATGCCGATTGTGCGGACGGGCACACGGATGCGCTCCATCGCCGCCTCCAACCCTCCGCGTCCGCGCCCGATGTCCTGAAGGTCCATCGCTTTGCCGATGACGAGATACGAGTTCGCGTCGAAGCGGCGGACGAGCTTGTCGCCGTGGTAGTCGAGGTAGCGCTCGACCTCGAAGCGCTGCCACAAGGAGAAGCCCTCCTGCACGTCGGCCATCTCCCGGCCGAACCGATCGGTGAAGACGTCGTCGGAGCGGAATGTGATCTGCGCGAGCTCTCGCGCGAGCGCGAGCCCCTCGTGCGGGCCATCGCCGGGAGGGGCGTCGTAGTAGTCGCCGCCCCGCCACCTCGGATCGAGCTTGATCGCGCGACGTCCCACGCTGCCCAACGCGATCTGCTGGGCGGTGGCCTGCGCACACGCGGCGATCGGCAGCAGTGACCGGACACCGCTCGGATACGTGACCCCCCATTCGAGCACCTGCATCCCGCCCATCGAACCGCCGATGACGCTGAGCCACTTCGCGATCCCGAGATGGGTCGTCAGACGCGGCCTGCACACGGACCATGTCGCGGATCGTGACGACCGGGAAGCGCGATCCGTAGGGCCGACCGGTCGAAGGCTCGATCGACGACGGGCCGGTCGATCCCTGGCACCCGCCGAGCGTGTTGGGGCACACCACGAAGTACTTCTCGGTGTCGATGGGAAGTCCGGGGCCGACCATGCCCTCCCACCAGCCCGGGGCGACGTGGCCCGGACCGACCTCGCCCGTCACGTGGCTGTCGCCCGTCCAGGCGTGGCAGATGAGGATCGCGTTCGACGCGTCGTCGTCGAGCGAACCCCATGTCTCATAGGCGACGACGATCTCGTCGAGAGCGCCGCCGCCCTCGAGCGCGAACGGGCGATCGCGCGGCAGGGCGAAGAACTGACGGCGACCGACCGGGTCGCCGGGGCGCCATGCTCCCGACGCGGGAAGGGGCGGCCGCTCGATCCGCTCGCCGTCTGTCATCTCACCGCTGTTTGTCATCTCAACCCTCGCGCACCACTGGTGAGCATCAGGCGTGAGCCCGGACACTTCGTTGCCGCCGGCAAGCCGGATCGGCCACATCCCACAGCAAACAGCGCTGCGGATGGCACCTTGGGTTGTCCGTCCCAGGTTGCCGGACCCTCCGCCCGAGGTTTCCCCCGGTCAGGGCCACTCCTGATGCAGTCCAGAAAGACTATCGGCCGCTCGGCAGACCGGCCAAGGATTCAGCACCGGTTCTGAGGGTTTCAGGCCCGGTACTTCTCGTCGAGGGTGAAGTGGCGGTCGAGCTCGACGATCGCCCCGAACGCGTCGAACTCCACGAGCCGATCGAGGTCGTCACGCAGCGTCCCCTTGGCCCGCAACAGGGCGAGGGTGTCCCGGAGCGCTTTCGTCGCGGAGAACAGCCCTGACAACGGCGAGACGATCGAGGTCGAACCCCAGATCGTGGAGCTCGGCCGGCGTGAGCAACGGCGTCTTACCGGTCTCGACCATGTTCGCGACGCGCACGACTCCCGGAAGAGCGGCGGCGATCCGCTCGAGCTCCTCGATCGACTCGGGCGCCTCGACGAACACCGCATCGACACCGACGTCGATCGCGGCACGGGCCCGGTCGATCGCCTCGTCGAGTCCGACCGCCGCGCGTGCATCGGTGCGCGCCGTCACGTGCAGATGCGACCGATGGTCGACCGCCGCGCGAAGCTTCGCGAGCCACTCCTCGGCGGGCACGACCTGCTTGCCCGCCATGTGCCCGCAGCGCTTCGGCCAGACCTGGTCTTCCAGGAAGATGCCGGTCGCACCGGCGGCTTCCCACATCGCGACGGTGCGGATGACGTTCAAGGGGTTGCCATAGCCGGTGTCGCCGTCGACGATCACCATGGTCTCGGTGCTCGCCGAGCACACGCGGCGCGCTACCTCGGCCATCTCGGGCTGGGTCAGGTAGCCGAAGTCGGGCAGGCCGAGCTGGGTGCCCGAGACGCAGTAGCCGGAGAGGAACACGGTGTCGAAGCCCGCCTCGGCGGCGAGACGCACCGACAATGCGTCCCAGACGCCCGGCATGAGCACCGGTTCGCCGCTGCCGAGGCGGGCGCGCAGGTCGTCGCCGCGCACGCGCCTCAGCGCCCGAGGCGTTCAGCCGCGAGCGCCTTCAGACCCTTGTAGTCGACCTTGCCCGCGGGGCTGCGCCCGATCGTCTCGACGATAACGACGTTCCGCGGCGCCTTGTACGGCGCGAGCGAGGTCTTCACATGTGTGATGACCGACTCGGCGTCGACGTCGCTGATCTCCCCCGAAGGCTCGACCACCGCGCAGATTGTCTCGCCGAACCGCTCGTCGGGAATGCCTACGCACACCGCATCGCGTACGGCCGGATGCAGCTTGAGCACCTCCTCGACTTCCTCGGGGAAGACCTTCTCACCACCCGTGTTGATGCACACCGACCCGCGCCCCAGGAGATGCAGCGTGCCGTCCGGATTCACCTGCGCCCAGTCGCCGGGAATCGACCAGCGGCGATCCTCGAACATGCGGAAGGTCTGCGCGGACTTCACCTCGTCCTTGTAGTACCCCGCGGGGAGGTAGCCGCTGACCGCGACCATCCCGGTCTCGTCACTGCCGGGCTCGACGCGGCGCCCGTCCTCGGTGAAGACCGCGACGCGCTCGCCGAGCATGAACGCCGCGGTTTCGCTCGCGGCGCCCTTCGTCGACACGGAGGCGCCCATCCCGACGGCCTCGCTCGAGCCGAACGAGTCGAAGAGCATGACATTGGGGATGTGCTCGAGCAGCCGCTCCTTCACCTCGTGGCTCCACATCACGCCCGAGGAGCTGATCAGAGCCAGCGACGACAGGTCGTAGTTGCCAGGATTGGCCTCGAGCGCCTGCACCATCGGGCGAGCGAATGCGTCGCCGACGATGACGAGCGACGTGACGTGACGGTCGGCGCAGACCCGCCACAGCTCGGCCGCGTCGAACTTGCGGTCGGGGAGAGTGACGACCGAGCCGCCGAGCCCCATCGTGATCATCGACGAGAACTGGCCGGTGCCGTGCATCAACGGGCACGCGGAGAGCGTCACCGGAAGCGACTCTTGCGGGGTCGCGGCGGCCCGCTCCCCCGCTTCCTGCACCGCCGAGATCGGGGCCAAGCCGAGCAGCGGCTGCCCGCCGGCACCGAGGACGTTGAAGAGGTCGGCCTGCTGCCACATGACGCCCTTCGGCATGCCGGTCGTGCCGCCGGTGTAGAGAAGCAGGAGGTCGTCGCCGCGGCGGCCCCACGGCGCGACGACGCGGTCGGCGCCACCGGAAACCACCGACTCGTACGGCACCGCCCAGTCGGGGCCCGCCCCCGATTCATCGGGCACGACATACCAGCGCCGCACCTTCGGGAGCCGGTCACGGATGCCCTCGAGCAGCGATGTGAACGTCGCGTGGAACACGACGGCCTCCGCGTCGGCGTTGTCGAACAGGTAGACGATCTCCTCTGGCCCGTACCGGTAGTTCGTGTTCACCGGCGCGAAGCCGCCCTTGAAACGCGCCGACGTAGGTCTCGAGGTACTCGACGCCGTTGTAGAGGTAGGCCGCCATCTTGGATTGCTGCTGGAGCCCCGCGTCGAGAAGGTCGGCCGCAAATGCGTTGGCGCGCCGGTCGAAGTCGCCCCAGGAGGTAACTCTGTCGCCGCTCACCTGACAGGGCGCGTCGGGAATCGCCCCTGCGATCTGTTCGTAGATGTCGGCGAAGTTCCAGTCGGTCACGTATCCCCCCGTGGCTCGTCGGTGACGCGAGACGGTAGCGGGCCGTGCCCTGGCACCCGTCCTACGACAGCAGCCGGCGGCGGAAGGAGAGCGTGCCCGCGATCCCGAGGGCGAGGGTCGCCGCCAGAAGGGCGCCGAACGTGACCCACGGCGACATGTGCGGCACTTGCGGCGTGAGCGCGCCCCGCAGCCCCTCGCTCACGTACACGAGGGGGTTGATCAGCACGAGGAGCTGCAACCACCGGATGACCTCGAGGCTCTTCCACGGGTAGTAGGTACACCCGAGGAACATCACCGGCACGACGATCAATGAGAACACCAGAGGCACGGTCCGCGGTACGAAGACGGTGCCGAGCAGCAAGCCGAGTGCGGCGGACCCGAAGCACGCGAGCAACAGGATCGCGGCGAGCTGCAGCCAGTTGTTCACGTGCAGCGAGGTGACGTCGCGGGCCACGAGCCAGACACAGGGGAAGACGACGACAGCCGCGAGCAAGGCCTGGAACGCGCCGAACGACGATCTTTTGCAGCGCGAGCAAGCTCGTCGGCAGCGGCGCCATCGCGCGGTCCTCGATCTCACGACTGGTGTTGAACTCGTCCACGAGCGGGAGGGCAACGGAGGAGACGCCCTGGAACATCGTCGTGAACGCGATGAGCCCCGGCAACAGGATGGTGCCGTAGCCAGACTCGACGGCAGCATCGCCACCGAGGCTCTGGCCGATGCGCGGGAACACATAGGCGAAGACGAACGCAATCAGGAACGGCTGCATAACGGTGCGGACGAAGAACATCGCGCCTTGCCGTCGCAGCACGACGAGGTCGCGCACGACGAGGCCCCAGAACGCCGCCGCATAGCCGCGTCCCGATGTTGACGTGAGGACGGGCGGCCCCGCGAGCACTGTGTCAGTCACGGAGGTCGCGTCCCGTCAGGTTGATGAACACCGTCTCGAGCGTGGGCTCGGTCGCGGACAGGTCGCGGAGGTCGTACGGCTGGGCCGCGACCACGACTCGCGGCAGCAGCCCGTCGGTGCCCCTCGTGTAGAGGGTGACCGAGCCCGGTCCTGGTTCGACTCGTGTCACGCCCTCGACCTGCGCGAGCGCGGCGGCCGCCTCGGGCACGTCGCCTTCGAGGTGCACAGTGACCATCGTCTCGGCGCCGACGGAGTGCTTGAGCGCCGCGGGCGTGTCGCAGACGAGCACCTTGCCGTGGTCGACGATCGCGAGCCGAGCGCAGAGCTGGTCGGCCTCCTCCATGTAGTGCGTCGTCATCACGATCGTCGAGCCGGCGCTGTGCAGTTCGTCGATGGCCTCCCAGAGCGCCAGACGGCTCTGCGGGTCGAGCCCTGCCGTGGGCTCGTCGAGGAAGAGCACTTCGGGGCGGTGCGCGATCGCACGCGCGACCTGCAGCCGCTGGGCCATGCCGCCCGAGAGCGCGTACGGGGTCGCCTGAGCACGGTCGGCGAGCTGGAACTGCTCGAGCAGCTCGATACGCCCGCACCTTGGCGGCACGCGCGCTCCATCCGAAGTAGCGGCAATGGAACACGAGGTTCTCGACCACGGTGCACGATCGGTCGAGCGTGTTGAACTGCGTCACGACACCGATCCGCCGCCGGACCCCAGGGGGATCGCGCCGCACGTCGATGCCCGCGACCTTCACGCGCCCAGCCGTGGGACGCACCCGAGTCGTGCACATGCCGACGGTGGTGGTCTTGCCCGCGCCGTTGGGGCCGAGCAGGCCGAAGATCTCGCCCTCGCTCACCGCGAGGTCGATGCCGTCGACCGCGCGCACGGATGGAGGGCCCGCGTACTCCTTGATCAGCCCTTCGATCGCGACTGCTACGGGCACCGCCCGAACGTACCGGTCAGGTTGTGCGGGTGCCTAGTGCCCGCGCTATCGAGCGACGGGGCGTACTGCCTTTGGAGCGGGCTCGGCGATCGGATCCCATGCCTGGAGGTCACCCAACCGAACGTCGTTGGAGAGCATCTCGACGATCGGCAGGTCGAGGGCGAGGCGACGCTGCATCCGGCGCACCTCGAGCTCTTGGTCCCAGAGCACGAGCGTGACGACGAGGCCGGACTCCCCTGCCCGCGCCGTGCGGCCGGAACGATGGAGGTAGTTCTTCGCGTCCTCAGGCGGGTCGTAGTGGATGACGATGTCGATGTCGTCGACGTGGATGCCACGCGCGGCGACATCGGTCGCGACGAGCACCGGCAGCTTGCCTTCGGTGAACTGGCCGAGCGACTTCTCGCGCATCTGCTGGCGCAAGTCGCCGTGGATGGCCGCGGCGCTCACCCCTTCCTTCAGCAGCTGTTCGACGAGGCGATCGGCACCGCGCTTGGTCCGCACGAAGATCAGAGAGCGCTCCGCGCCGCGGCTGATGGCGGCGGCGACTTTCACCTTGTCGAGCTGGTGCACGAGCACGAAGCGGTGCGCCATCTCCTCGACAGTCATCATGTCCGACTGGACCTCGTGGAAGACCGGGTCCTTCAGGTGACGGCGCACGACGTGATCCACGGCTCCGTCGAGCGTGGCGGAGAACAACAGCGTCTGGTGCGGTGAGGTGATGCGGCGAAGCAGCCACTCGACCTGCGGCAGGAAACCCATGTCGGCCATGCGGTCGGCCTCGTCGAGCACCACGACGCGCACATCGTCGAGTCGCACTGCACCATTGTCGATGAAGTCGATGAGGCGACCCGGAGTCGCGACGAGCACGTCCGCGCCGCTCGCGAGCGCGATGCGCTGACGTTCCATCGACGCCCCGCCGTAGACCGCCTCGACGCGACAACCCACCGAGTCGCCGAGCGGTGCGAGCACCTCGGTGACCTGGAGGGCGAGCTCGCGCGTGGGCACCAGCACCACGGCGTGGGGGTGGTTGGGCTCGGCCTGGCCGGCGATGGCGAGCAGAGGCAGGCCGAACGCGAGCGTCTTGCCAGAGCCGGTCTTGGCCTTGCCGCACACGTCGCGGCCGGTGACGGCGTCGGGGATCGTGAGGGCCTGGATGGGGAAGGGATCGGTGATGCCGGCTGCATCGAGCGCGTCGACGAGGCGGGGGTCGACGCCGAGCGCGGCGAACGAGGTCATTTGTAGGTTCTCTCCGTTGTCATCGAGGTGGGCCGGCCTGAGCACACCGTGACACTCGGAGTGAAAGGTTGACCCGCGAGCCCGCCACCCTGGCGGCGCTCGACCTGGTCAGAGTACCAGTGTCGTTGCGCGAACCCGCAGCATGCAGGCCGAAACGCATCGAGCCGCCGGTCAGACCGGCGGCTCGACACAACTGTCTGGTGATCGCTCAGACGACGCGGACGTTCTCCGCCTGGTCGCCCTTGCGGCCCTGGGTCACGTCGAACTCGACACGCTGACCCTCTTCCAGCGAACGGTAACCGTTGCCCTGGATGGCGCTGAAGTGCACGAAGACGTCGGGGCCACCATCGCGCGCGATGAACCCATACCCCTTCTCATTGTTGAACCACTTGACGGTGCCGGTAGCCAAGACCGAGCCCTTCTTTCTGTTTCTGCGGGTCGGTTCTGACCACCAAACCCTCTTTCGCCGGAAAGGCTAGCCGGTCGATCTCCGGCGACGGCACCGTGTCTGGCGGTGTCACCTTGCGCCGGAAAGCGACGGCTAGGGTGACGGCTCGGGGCAGAGGCGGGGCGACGCCTACCACCACATTCGAGGTCTTTTTTCGTGTGCGAATGCGATGACGCTCCCCGGTCGCACGGGCAATTTCATCGGCGACGGGTGCTGCAAGCAGCGGGCGCCGGCGCAGCGGTGCTCCTCGGCGGCCGACTCATCAACCCGATCAGCCATCGCCGGCGCGCAAGAGGGCGGCGGTGAGTGGCGAAGACGCCGCGACGAGTGGCTCCGCTCCGGTCGCGACCCGCGAGTTCCAACGCGCGCCGATCAACGTGCCGCCGCCGATCATCCTTCCGCGATCGGCGTGGGGTGCCGACGAGACCAAGCGCGTTGCCGGACATTTCGTACGCGCCGATCCAGAAGCTGATCGTCCACCACTCGGCGACTGCCCTCACCGGCGACATCCCGGCGGACATCCGCGCGATCTACAAGTTCCACCGCGAGGGACGCGGCTGGGCCGACATCGCGTACAACTTCATCGTCGATCCGAGCGGTCGCATCTGGGAAGGCCGTTGGGCGCGTGACTACCCGTCCGCCTGAGGTGCCAACGGGCGAGACCGTCGACGGGCTCGGTGTCGTCGGCGCGCACACGCTGAACTTCAACACCGGCAGCTGCGGCGTCATGGTGATGGGCGACTACCGGGCCGCCCAGCCGACCGACGCCGCGCTCGTCTCGGTGATGCGCGTGCTCGCGTGGAAGGCCGGGCAGAAGGGCATCGACGTCGGGGCCTCCGAGCAGTTCACGAACTTCATCGGCCAGACGTCGACGTTCCCGAACATCACGGGTCACCGCGACCTCGGCATCACCGAATGTCCGGGTGTCGCGTTCTACGCGAAGCTCAACGACCTCCGCGCCGGAGTAGGGGCGCGGACGCAGCGCGGCCTCATCGGATACCGCGTGCTGTCGAGTGAGGGCCGAGTGCGCGCATTCGGAGGAGCGTTCGATCTCGGCGACACCGCGCGTCTCGGTGTGGGAGCCGGGGTGGCCATCGCTGCCGCGGGCGACGCCGACAGCTACTGGATCGTCAACGAGGCGGGCGGGGTGTTCTCGTTCGGCAACGCGCCGTACTTCGGCGGCCTGGCCGAGAAGGGCGTCCGGGCCCGGGCCGCCGACATCGCCGGTAGTCCCGGCGGCGCCGGCTACTGGGTCCTCGGCAGCGACGGCGCGGTGTATCCCGTTCGGCAACGCGACCGACCTCGGCGGCTTGCCCGGCCTCGGCATCGCGACCACCGCCCGCAAGCTGCGCCCGACGCCCACCGGCGCCGGCTACTGGATCCTCGGCGCCGACGGCGGCATCTTCAGCTTCGGCGACGCGGCGTTCTTCGGCTCGGTGCCCGGTGTCGGTGCGACGACGGCTGCCGTCGACATGACCTCGACGCCTTCGGGCCGCGGCTACTGGGTGCTCGGCGAGGACGGCGGTGTGTTCTCGTTCGGCGACGCGTACTTCCACGGGTCCGTGCCGGGCCTCAAGATCAACTGGGCTCGACCGGCCCGGGCGATCATGGCCGCGTTCGACGGCGGCGGGTATCACGTGATGGCGAACGACGGCGGCGTGTTCAGCTTCGGCAACGTCCCGTTCCACGGCAGCCTCGCCGGCTCCGGCCGCCGCCCCGTCGGCATCGCCCCCGCCATCCAGCTCTGACCCCATCCGGACCGCGGTTTGCGCGCCAGAGGCGACGATGAGTCGGGCTGGCGCGCACATCGGTCCCAAGGCCGCCGTGCGGGGGCGTACGCTCCGCGCGTGGCTGACCTGCGCGTGATCATCACCGCGAGCGACTACTTCCGCACGCTCGGGTTCTACGCCGACGTGCTCGGCCTCCCGATCCACGAGTCGTGGGACGATCCCGACGGTCGCGGCACGTTGTTCCGCGCCGCGGGCGGGATGATCGAGGTGTTCGAGGCGAACGCACATCATCCGGCACATCGGCCCGAGGGCGTGCGACTCGGCATCGAAGTCGACGACGCGCAAGCGCTGCACGATCGCGTCGGTGCAGCACGGCATCGCGATCGTCGAAGCAATCGATGATCGCCCGTGGGGGCATCGCAGCTTCACGATCGACGATCCGGACGGGTTGCCGCTCACGTTCTTCCACGTGCTTCGCTGACCCGCCGATCAGTCCAAACTGGTCCGTCAGTTAGTAGACATCGCGCCTGGTGGCGACAAGCCCTGATCGACGTGCTGATGAACCACATCGACGAGAAGGTGGCAGCGAGCTCGGCCGGTGCGAAGGGCGACGGCCTCTACGCGGTGAAGCCGATTCGCGCTGGCGAGACCGTCGTTGCGTTCGGCGGCTATGCGATCGATCGCACGACGCTCGAGTCGCTGCCGGCGGAGCGTCGCATCCACGCCATCCAGATCGACGACCACCTGTTCTTGGTCGGGCCCGATCCGGCCGAGCCCGGCGACCTCGTCAACCACTCGTGCGATCCGAACTGTGGGCTCGTCGGCGCGGTGCTCGTCGTCGCGATGCGTGACATCGAACCCGGCGAGGAGATCACGTTCGACTACGCGATGAGCGACTCGACCGACTACGACGAGTTCGACTGCTCGTGCGGCACACCGCACTGTCGCAAGCGAGTGACCGGCGACGACTGGATGCGGCCCGACCTGCAGCAGCGCTACGCCGGATGGTTCTCCTCGTATCTGGCTCGGCGCATCGCGGCGTTGCCCGCGCGTGGGCGCGAGTCGCCGGGTCTTCGCCGCCTGACGATCACCCGAAACGATCACCCGCCGCGCGGACGGCGTGCCTAGCGTGCCGCCATGCGCATCCTGGTGGTGGGAGCCGGCGGAGTCGGCGCCGCCATCGCTGCGATCGCCAGTCGCCGCACGTTCTTCGACGCGATGGTGCTGGCCGATCTCGACGTCGGGCGGGCCGAGCGAGCCGTTGTCGACTCTCGGCGACGATCGCCTGACCGCGGCAAGGGTCGACGCGAGCGACCAAGCTGCCGTCGCCGCGCTCGCGCACCATGCATCGGGCCGATGTCATCGTCAACGCGTGCGACCCGCGGTTCAACCCGCCGATCTTCGGGGCCGCGTTCGATGCCGCGCTGCACGTACCTCGACATGGCGATGACGGTGTCGCAGCCGCACCCCAAGGAGCCGTACTCGCAGACCGGCGTGATGCTCGGCGACGAGCAGTTCGCCGCGTCGTCGCAGTGGGAGGACGCGGGACTGCTCGCGCTCGTCGGCATCGGAGTCGAGCCAGGGCTCTCCGACGTCTTCGCCCGATACGCCGCGGACCATCTCTTCCGAGAGATCGACGAGATCGGCGTGCGCGACGGCGCCGATCTCACGATCGACGGCTACGACTTCGCCCCGACGTTCTCGATCTGGACGACGATCGAGGAGTGCCTCAACCCTCCGATCGTGTGGGAGCGGGCCCGCGGCTGGTTCACGACCGAGCCTTTCTCCGAGCCGGAGACGTTCGTGTTTCCCGAAGGCATCGGCGCGGTCGAATGCGTGAACGTCGAGCACGAGGAAGTCGTGCTGATCCCCCGCTGGGTCGACTGCAAGCGCGTCACGTTCAAGTACGGCCTCGGCGACCAATTCATCGAGACGCTGCGCACGCTGCATCGGCTCGGGCTCGACAGCAAGGACAAGATCCGCGTGCGCGATGTCGATGTCGCGCCGCGCGACGTCGTCGCCGCCTGCCTGCCGAACCCCGCCGAGCTCGGGAACCGGATGCACGGCAAGACCTGCGCGGGCACCTGGGTGAGGGGAACCGGCGTCGATGAGCAACGTCGGGAGGTGTACCTGTACCAGGTGGTCGACAACGAGTTCTCGATGGCCGAGTACGGACATCAGGCCGTCGTCTTGCAGACGGCTATCAACCCGGTCGTTGCGATGGAGCTGATCGCGGAGAACCGCTGGCACGGCGTGGGCGTCCTCGGCCCAGAAGCGTTCGACGCGGTGCCCTTCCTCGACAAGCTCGCCGACTACGGCGTCCCCCACGGCATGGTCGAGCTCACCTAGCGACGACGAACTCGCGCACGGACGGCTCGCGGAACCACTCCCCCATCTCCCGGTCCACGGCCGCCACGGTCTCGTCGCTGATCGCCTTCCAGTGCTCACGGCTCGCCCACCACACCAGGATCACGACGGTGTCGGGTCGATCGGCCGGGACCCACACCTCTTTGCGTACGAACCCAGGCTGCGCGGCGAGGAACGCTGTCCAGACGCGCGCGTCGGCCTCGAGGAAGCCCTCGATGTCGGGAGCCGCGACCTGGAGCGTCAGCTCTTCGACGATCACGGGCTCAGCGTAGGAACTCGGCCGCGTCGAGATCCTCGGCATGCGTGAAGTGGCGCTCCGTCATCGCCGAGAACATCGCGATGCCACGCTCGCTCGAGCCCACCACCATCGACGCGATGACCGACATGACGCAGCCGGCGAACGTCCACCGCCGGTAGTCCTCCCAACAGGCGTCCCACGAGAAGTCGCGCACCCCGCCCGCCTGCAGCTGCTCGTGGTACCGACGCAGCAGGTCGACCTCGTGCGCCCGGCGCTCGTCGGGCAGCAGGCCCGCCCCGAGGAAGTAGGAAGCGTCGCTGAGCGCCGCGCCCCGTCCGGGCGTCTGCCAGTCGACCACCGCGAGCGGATAGCCGCCTTCCTCGGTGCCGAACAGCATGTTGTCGAGGCGGTAGTCGCCGTGGATCACCGTGCGCGGTGCGTGGTCACCGGAGACCCACGGCTCGATCGACGCCCCGAACCGCTCCCCGAGCGCGATCTGGCTGGGGGTCATGACACCGGAGTAGATGTCGAGGAAGCCCGGCCAGAACGTTCGGTAGTAGGAGATGAGCGAGGCCACACCGTCCGCGTCCCGATCGCGAAGCCACGCGATGTCGACGAGCGTCGGATCCGCCCAGCGCGGCGCGTGCAGCTTCGCAAGCTCTTCCAGCGCGAGCGCGGCCTCGTCGAGGGTGCAGCCCTCGATCTGATCTCCTTGTTGCGCGGGCGCCAGATCCTCGAGCAGGAGTACGAACAGCCCTGAGTCTCGGTCCCAGTCAGCGTGGTAGCAGCGCGGCGTGCGGATGCCCACGGTCGGTGCGATCTCCTTGTAGAACCGCACCTCGCGCTCGTAGTTGCGCATCGCCATGCCAGTCGCGCGACTCACGTCGTCGTCTGACGGGAACTTCGCGACGACGCGAGCAGGTGCGTCCTCGGAGCCCTCGAGCCGGTACCTCACGCACATGCCGACTTGCCCGGTGCCGACCCGCTGCTCCTCGACGATCGCGACGTCGACGCCGAGCGCCCGCGACATCCACTCGTCGGTGATGTCGGCGCGGGCACCTGGAATCGGAGGCTGACGCTCGGTACGGCTCATGTGGCGGCGACCGTATCTCCCCGTCAGGCGCAGACGCCCTCGCTAGCGTCGAGCCGTGGACGCGACGCAGGTCGAACAGCACATCGCCGAGGTCGAACAGGTCGGATACACGATCATCGCCGATGCGATCGAGCCCGACCTCATCGCCGAGCTGCGCGACGACCTGGTCCGCCTCGAGCGCGAGCTCGACGTCCAGCCTGCCGGCAACAGCTTCGAGGGTGCGGCCACGTGGCGGATCTACAACCTGCTCGTCCACGGCGCGGTCTACGAGCGCATCCCCGTGCATCCCCACGTGCTCCCGATCGTCGAGGGTGTCCTCGACAACGGATGCCTCATCTCGTCGCTGTCGTCGATCGCGATCGGCGGGGGCGAAACCGCGCAGCCCATCCATGCCGACGACCAGCTGATCCCGATCCCGAAGCCCCACGTCGCCACCGTGTGCAACACGATGTGGGCGCTCACCGACTTCACAGAAGAGAACGGCGCGACCCGCCTCGTACCGGGCAGTCACACCGCCGACCACTCGCCGGCCTACGGCGAGACCTACGACACCATCCCCGCGGAGATGGATGCGGGCAGCGTGCTCGTCTGGCACGGCTCGCTGTGGCACGGCGGCGGAGCGAACACCACCAGCGAGAGGCGCGTCGGCGTCGCGATGAACTACTGCGCGGGCTGGATCCGCCAGCAGGAGAACCAGCAGCTCGGCATCCCGCGCGACATTGCGGCACGCTTCTCGCCGCGCTTACGCCAGCTCTGCGGCTACGGCATCTATCGCGGGCTGATCGGTCACATCGACAAGCACGATCCTGTGGATCTCCTCGATGCCTCGAACAGCGAGCACATCGGCTCCTCCGACCCGATGGTGTGGGCACGACTGTGAAGGTCGAGGAGATCCCCGCCGGCCCGGAGCGGCGACGAGTGATCCCGCTGCTTCACCTCGCCGAGGATTCCGACTCCCAGCTCGAGGCGGCGATCAACGACGGGGTGATGTACGTCGTCGTCGCCGACGACGGCGACCACCTGGGGGTCGTGCTCGCGCTGCCCCACGCGCCGAATGAGGTCGAGCTGCGCTACGTCGCGGTGGCCGAGGCCCATCAGCGCAAGGGCATCGGCAAGACGATGCTCGCCGCACGTCGCCGATGCGAGTCGGGCGACCGGCGTCAAGCGGATCCTCGTGGGCACGAGCTCGGCCGACACCGGCAACCTCGACTTCTACCAGCGGTGCGGCTTTCGACTGCTGTCGATCGAACGGGACTACTTCTCGCCGGCGCGCGGATACCCGGCCGACTTCGTGCTGAACGGCCTGCCCGCAGTCGACATGGTGTGGATGGACATGCAGCTCTGATGGGCAAGCTGCGCGAGCTCGCGCTCGACGTCACGCCGCTGCGCACGTCACGTGAGTTCCGCCTCTTGTGGGGCGCTGACGGCATCACGGCCGCGGGTTCGCAGCTCACGCGGGTCGCTGCCGCGTTCCAGATCTACGACCTGACCGAGTCGACGCTCGCCGTCGGCCTGCTCGGGCTCGTCGCGATGTTCCCGCTGTTCTTCGGCTCGATCATCGGCGGTGCCGTCGCCGACCACTTCGAGCGCCGTCGGATCCTGCTGCTCACCGAGCTCGGCGGACTGCTCTGCGCGCTCGCGCTCGCAGCCAATGCGGCATCGGCGCACCCCCAGACTTGGGTGATCTTCGTCGTGTTCTTCCTCACGACGGCCTGCTACTCGATCGGCGTGCCGGCGAGTCGTTCCGCGGTGCAGATGCTGGTCGAGCGCGAGCAGATTCCGTCAGCTACCGCGCTGGAGGCCGTGCTCGGCAGCACCGCTCGCCTCATCGGTCCGGTCATCGCCGGCGTGCTGATCGCGCAAGTCGGTCTCGCCTGGACCTACCTCGTCGACGTCGCGACGTTCGTCCTCTCGATCACGTTGCTCCTCACGATGCGCCGGATCGCCATCACCGGC
This sequence comes from uncultured Acidimicrobiales bacterium, assembly GCA_963759645.1. Taxonomy (GTDB): domain Bacteria; phylum Actinomycetota; class Acidimicrobiia; order Acidimicrobiales; family DATKAS01; genus DATKAS01. Next base: position 541,074 of record CAVXAI010000013.1, read on the forward strand.
GGCCAAGGCGTGACCCTCCACGCCATCGCAGAGGGACTCCGGTATCTCCGCAGTCGAGCCGCGCTCAAGGGATCGTTCATCGCGGACCTCATCGCCATGATCTTCGGCATGCCCGCCGCGCTGTTCCCTGCCCTCGTGGACCAACGGTTCGACGGCGACCCCGCGGTGCTCGGTCTACTCTTCGCGGCGCCGTTCGCGGGGTCACTCATCGCGAGCGCATCCAGTGGGTGGGCGCGCCGGGTGCACCGCCATGGCCTGGCGCTCTGCCTCGCCATCGTCGCGTGGGGCGCAGCGATCACCATCTTCGGGCTGGTCGAGGGGCTGGCGATCTCGCTCGCCCTGCTCGTCGTCGCCGGAGGCTCCGACATGGTGAGCGGCGTCTTCCGCCAGTCGATCCTGCGGATGGCGACGCCGCCGCAGATGCTCGGACGGATCGAAGGCGTCGGCATGGCGGTGTGGACGACAGGACCGGCGCTCGGCGACCTCGAGGCGGGGGCGGTCGCGGCAATCACGACCGTCGACACCTCCATCGTCATCGGAGGCCTCGCCTGCATCGGCGGCATCGCCGTGCTCGCGGTTGCGATGCCCGCGCTGATCGCGTACGACGCGCGCACCGCTGCGCCGACGCTCGCCACGGGCTAGCCCGCCGGTACCTTCCGTGGGCCGTGTACGCGTTCCTCCGCCGACCGAAGTGGATCGCGTTCACGCTCGGCGTCCTCCTGCTCGTCGTGGTGATGGTGAACCTCGGGCTCTGGCAGCTGCGCCGGCTGGACGAGCGGCAAGAGCGAAACGCCGCAGTGCGGGACCGGGCGACCCAGGACGCGGTTCCGATCGAGCAGGCCGACGGAGGCGAGTGGCAGAACGTTCAGGCCACCGGGGAGTACGACGCGAACGGGCAGGTCCTCGTGCGCAATCGATCCTTGAACGGATCGCCCGGCTACCACGTGCTCACCCCGCTCGTGCTGTCCACGGGTGAGGGCGCTCGTCGTCAACCGCGGCTTCATCGCTTTGGAGACGAGCAGCGACGGTCCCCGGGTCCCCGAGCCCCCGACGGGCACGGTCACCGTCGACGGTCGCGTCCGCGCATCGCAGACGCCGGGGCAGCTTCGGGCCCCGCGATCCGGCTGAGGGCACCCTCACCGCACTGGCCCGGGCCGACATCGCGCGGCTCCAGCAACAGATCTCCTATCCACTGCTTCCGTTCTATGTGGAGCTCGAGTCGTCGACGCCGGCTGAGGCGCGGCGGCCCGACTCCCATCCCGCTCCCCCATCTCGACAACGGTCCCCACCTGAGCTACGCGATCCAGTGGTTCACGTTCGCCACGTTGGCCGTCATCGGCTGGGTCGTCGTCGTGCGCAAGAGCGGACGCGACCACAAGCACAGCGCGCACGACAAACCCAACGTCTCGGGCCTCGACACTGGCGTCGGACTCGACAACGACGCGCCCTAGGCTCGGGCGCATGGCCCTCACGGACGAAGCCGTCTCCCCCGCGCCCGACGACGTCGAGGAAGTCGCGTGGAATCTCGAGTCACTCGTCGACGGGAAGGGCGCAGCAGGCGTCGACGAGCTGCTCGACCGGGCCGAAACGATGCTGCCGGCGCTCCTCGAACACCGCGGACGCGTCGCCACGATGGACGCCGCCGACGCTCGCGGACTTCATGTCGTCGTTGAGCGACCTTCAGGAGCTGATCGGCAGGGCGGCCTCGTATGCCGGCCTCAAGTTCGCGGTCGACACGAGTGATCCCGCCAACGGTGCCCTCATGCAGCGCGTGCAGGAGCGCGCCACCGCGATCGGCACCCAGCTGATCTGGTTCGAGCTCGAGTGGGCGGCGATACCCGACGAATCCGCCGACGCGATCCTGGCCGACGAGCGCGTCGCTCCCTACCGGTACCACCTCGAGTCGGAGCGGCGCTACCGGCCGCACCTTCTCACCGAGCCCGAGGAGAAGATCGACGCCGAGAAGAACGTGACGGGCCGGTCCGCGTGGGTCCGCCTCTTCAGCGAGCTTTCCGCCGAGATCACCGTCACGTTGCCCGACGGCGTCGAGGCGCCGCTCGAACGCGGTCTCGCGCTGATGATGCATCCCGACCGCGAGACCCGCCAGCAAGCTGCCGAAGCGATCACCGCGGGGCTCGCCCCGGGACTGCGCACCCGCGCGTTCATCTTCAACACGCTTCTTGCGGACAAGAGCACCGACGATCGGCTGCGCCACTACCCGACCTGGATCACGAGCCGCAACCTCGCCAACCAAGCCACCGACGAGAGCGTCGAAGCACTCGTCGACGCGGTGAAGCGCCGCTACGACATCCCCCAGCGCTGGTACACGATGAAGCGCAAGATCCTCGGCTTCCCCGCCTTGCGGACTACGACCGGTACGCGTCGGTCGCCGCGAGCGAGACGCTCATCGACTGGCCCGAAGCGCGCGACATGGTGCTCGACTCCTACGCGTCGTTCTCGCCCGAGCTCGCCGCGCTCGCTCGCCGCTTCTTCGACGAGCGGTGGATCGACGCGCCCGTTCGCCCCGGCAAGCGCCCCGGCGCGTTCTGCGCGTACACCGTCCCGTCACACCATCCGTACGTGTTCCTCAACTGGACTGCGAAGCGCAACGACGTCCTCACCCTCGCGCACGAGCTCGGTCACGGCCTGCACGGGCACCTGGCGCGCGAACAGGGAGTGTTCCATCAGTCGACGCCCCTCACGCTGGCCGAGACCGCGTCGGTGTTCGGCGAGACGGTGACATTCGGTCGGCTGCTCGCGGCGACGACCGATCCGCAGGACCGTCTCGCGTTGCTCGCGGAGTCGATCGAAGGTGGCATCGCCACGGTCTTCCGCCAGACGGCGATGAACCGCTTCGAGCAGGCGATGCACACTGCTCGCCGTGAGGAGGGCGAGCTGTCGGTGGAACGGCTCGGCGACCTGTGGGCCGAGACGCAGTCCGAGATGCTCGGTGACTCCGTCGAGATCACCGACAACTACCGCAGCTGGTGGAGCTACATCCCGCATTTCGTGGGGACGCCCGGGTACGTCTACGCGTACGCCTACGGGCAGCTGCTGGCGATGTCGGTGTACCACCAGTACGAGACGCAGGGCTCCGACTTCGTCCCCCGCTACCTCCACTTGTTGCGGGCCGGCGGGTCGATGGCGCCGGAGGACCTCGGCCGCATCGTCGGTTGCGATCTTGCCGATCCGGGCTTCTGGGACGGCGGACTGGCGCTGCTCGAAGCACAAGTCGACCAGGCCGAGGACGCAGCCGCAGCCGCCGGTCGCCTCTGACGAAGCCAACCGCTTCCGCGGGTACGCGGCGTAGCGTGCAGCCATGACCGGCGAACCTGAGATCGCCGCTTCCATCCTCGACCTCGTCGGCAACACCCCGATGGTGCGGCTGCCGCGACTGTCGGACACCGAGGGCATCACGGCCACGCTCGCGGTGAAGCTCGAGACCACCAACCCGGGCGGCAGCGTGAAAGACCGACCGGCGATCGCCATGATCGACGCCGCCGAGCGAGACGGCCTCCTGAAGCCGGGCGGCACGATCGTCGAGCCGACCTCCGGCAACACCGGTGTCGGGCTCGCCATCGTCGCGGCGCAACGCGGCTACCGGTGCGTGTTCGTCATGACCGACAAGGTCGCACCCGAGAAGGTGGCCTTTCTCCGCGCGTACGGAGCCGAAGTCGTCGTGTGCCCCGTCGCGGTGCTCCCCGAGGATCCCGCAGTCGTACTACTCGACCGCGGAACGACTCGTGCGCGAGATCCCCGGTGCGTTCCGACCCAACCAGTACGCGAACCCCGCCAACCCGCAGTCGCACTACGACACCACCGGCCCGGAGATCTGGCGGCAGACCGCGGGGCGCGTGCACGCATTTCGTGGCCGGCCTCGGCACCGGCGGCACCATCACCGGCATCGGCCGATACCTGAAGGAGCAGAACCCCGCCGTGCGGATCATCGGGGCCGACCCGGAGGGATCGGTGTACTCGGGAGGATCGGGCCGCCCGTACATGGTCGAGGGGGTCGGCGAGGACTTCTGGCCCGAGACGTATGACCCGTCGGTGATCGACGGCGTGATCGCAGTGAGCGACGAGGACTCGTTTCTCATGGCGCGCCGCGTTGCTCGCGAGGAGGGCCTGCTGATCGGCGGCTCGGGCGGCACCGCGGTCGCGGCGGCGGTGCGGGTGGCGAAGGCGGCGAACCCGTCCGACATCGTCGTCGTGCTCGTCCCCGACTCGGGCCGCGGCTACCTGTCACGTGTGTTCAACGACGACTGGATGGCGGACTTCGGGTTCCTCCGCACCTGCGACCTGTGTGTCGCCGAGGTGCTCGACGCCCGCAGCGAGTCGCTGCCCCCGCTGATCTACGTGAACCCCGAAGACACCGCGCGCGACGCCGTGGCGTTGATGCGCAAGCACGGACTTTCGCAGCTGCCGGTGATCAAGAACGAGCCGCCGTTCGCTGCGGCCGAAGTGCAGGGAGCCGTGGACGAGCTCGAGCTGATGGACAAGGCGTTCCACGATCCCGAGGTGCTCGACCTACCCGTCGGCGACGTCATGGGGCCGAAGCTCCCGACGGTCGGCATCGGTCAGTCCCTCGACCTGGTGGTGCGCAAGCTCGACGAGGCCCCCGCGCTCCTCGTGCTGTCGGGTGGCCGACCCCTCGCAGTCCTCACGCGCACCGACGTGCTCACATTCCTCTCGCCGAGCGAGCAACTCGATGGGTGAGGATCGAGCTCGAAGGGCTCGGCTTCGAGACCCGCGCCATCCACGCCGGCCAAGCGCCCGACGAAGCCAGCGGCGCCGTCATCCCACCGCTGTCGCTCTCGACGACGTTCGCGCAGCAGGCGGTGGGCGACCACAAGGGCTACGAGTACGCCCGCTCCGGCAACCCGACACGGACATCGCTCGAGACGTGCCTGGCTTCGCTCGAAGGCGCAGACCACGGCCTCGCGTTCGCCAGCGGTCTCTCCGCCGAGGACGCGGTGCTGCGCACGCTCGTGCAACCCGGCGATCGCATCCTCCTCGGCACCGACGCCTACGGCGGAACGTTCCGCTTGATCTCGCAGGTCTATGAGCCGGCGGGCTGCTCGTGGAGCGCGGTCGATCTCGCCGATCCCGCGGCGCTGTCCGCGGCGTGGCCCGACGACGCCGTGCTCGTTTGGCTCGAGACCCCGACGAACCCGTTGCTCACGTGCATCGACATCGATGCAATCGCGACGGTCGCCCACGAGCACGGCGCGCGATGCGTCGTCGACAACACCTTCGCGACGCCGTACCTCCAGCGCCCGCTCGAGTTCGGCGCCGATGTGGTCGTGCACTCCACGACGAAGTACCTCGGTGGCCACTCCGACGTCATCGGCGGCTTCTCCGCACTCAATGACGACGAAATCGCCGAGCGGCTTCGGTTCATCCAGAACGCCGCGGGAGCGGTGCCGGCCCCGTTCGACTGTTACCTCGTGTTGCGCGGACTCAAGACGCTGGCCGTACGCATGGACCGTCACTGCGCGAACGCACGGGCGATCGTCGACCTCCTCGTAGGCCACCCCGCGGTCGACCGCGTGCTGTACCCGCAGCTTCCCGACCATCCCGGTCATGCCGCAGCTGCCAAGCAGATGCGTGACTTCGGCGGCATGGTGTCGTTCACGTGCGCCGGCGGCGAGCGGCGCTGCACTCGACGTCGTGAGCCGAACCTCGCTGTTCACGCTCGCTGAGTCGTTGGGCGCCGTCGAGTCCCTCATCGAGCATCCCGGCCGCATGACCCACGCCTCCGCCGCGGACTCGCCGCTCGAAGTGGATCCGGCACTCGTGCGTCTCTCCGTCGGCATCGAGTCGGCGTCTGACCTCGTCGCCGACCTCAGCCAGGCGCTCGACTCACTCTGACCGAGCTGATTCCGCGGCGGCGCGCCCTTCGAGCTGATCGCGGATGTCATCGAGCGCGGCGTGGCCGGCCGCGAAGTAGCGAGGGCGACGGCTCACCATTCGCCGAACTCGGCCCCGCAGCCGCAGGCTCAAGATCGTGTGGAACGCGTCCCACTTCATGAGCTCGAGCTCGACCGGCAGCGTCACTGCGGAGCGAGGGAGGACCAGGCGGGCGACGAGCGCTCGCAGCCGAGGCGGCCGCAGTCCCGTCGAGTGCGGCACCGAGCGTGAGCTGACCGCCGCCCGCCGGCTCCACGCAGTCAACCGTCGGACGCCATCCGTCGAACGCCGTCGCCGCGTCGTGAGGACGGAGCAGCACGAGCCGGCTGATCACCAGGATCGGGCCGGACTCGAACGACGTCGGCAGCACCAGGCGGTCAAGTGTCGGCGCGTCGGCGACCGATCTCATGGACGACGGTCTCGACTACGTGGGTGGACGCACGAAACCAAGTCGGAGACTTGGTGCAGAGCCTCGGGCTCTCGCTCTGTCTCGGAGACATAGAGCGGAAGATCCACCTCGTTACTCTGGGCCTCGACCCGAAAGGAGCGCAATGGGCCTCTTCAACCGCATGAAGGACCCCGTCGAGGGCATGGCGCAGGTGATCTCGTCCTCGGCGCCACCGCGGGCAACGTCGGGAAACTGCAAGATGACGCTCGTCGTCCAGGCCGATGGTGTGCCGGCCACCTCGGTGCGCGTCCACGACATGATCGTCTCCACGAAGAAGTGGCCGTTCCCCGGCACGGTTCTGCCGGTACAGGTCGATCGCGCCAACCCGGAGAAGGTCAAGGTCCTGTGGGACAAGGTCCCGTCGCACGAGGAGTCGGCCAAGGCCGATGCGGACGCGCTCGCATCGATGATCCGCGGTGAGACGCCCCCGGGCTCTATGCCACACAGCCTCGATCCGACGATGCTGTCGGGCAGCACCGGCGACATCGTGTCGCAGCTCCAGCAGATGTTCCCGGGCGCGCAGATCCAGGTCGAGGGCACGTCGATGACGCCTCCGGCCGCGGGTGCCGCTTGGGCTCCCCCAACGCCGGCGGCCACACAAGACGACTTCGACGACGATCGCATCGAGGCCCTCGAACGGCTCGCCAAGCTGCACGCGAGCGGAGCGCTCACTGACGCCGAATTCGCCGCGGAGAAACGCCGGGTGCTCGGCGGCTGACTAGCCCGTCGGACTAGCCCGTCGGGGCAAGCGTCTCGGTGCCTTCCCAAGCGGGGAGGTCGGGACGCTGCGCGAACCGCGGCGGTGGCAACGTGAGCCGGCCGACGGAGATCGTCCCCGCAACCGGGTGAGCGGGTGTGACCCGCGGATCACCGAACCACGCGCCGTCGAACGCCCCGACGTGGGGCCGGCCGCGCTCGGCGCGGAGCGGTTCGAAGTGCGGTTCGACCTGGACGAGCCGTTCTCCCCGTCCTTCGACGAATCCGCGGTTCAGACCAACCACGTACTGGATGTCGCCAGCTGCGATCGGCCGCGGGTCTTCGACCGAAACGTCGAGCACGGTGACACCGGCGTCCACCACAGAAACGGCGACGCGGTCGTAGCGCCGCTCGACCCTCACGGTCGCGGAGTTCGGCGGCGGGTAGGCCCAACCCTCCGCGAGCACATGGGCGAGCGAGCCCTGGGCGGCGCCGCCGACGAGCATCGCCCGCGCCCGGAAGCCGGCTCGACACGAGAGGCGCAGCTGCACCAGCTCGAGGCCGGCGGCGCGCCATGCCGTGACCGTGAGCAGCGTCGGGATCGTCTCGTGCAGACCCTTCGGCAGGAGTTCGGCGCCGCGCACGCCCGCGAGCTCGTAGGAGACCAGCACGACTTCGGTCTCGCCGAAGTCGAGCGGTTTCGACCGAGAGCGTCATCGCGGTCGGAACTTCGCCATGACCTCGGTCGCGAAGAGTCGCAGGCTCGCGAGCACGTCCGCCTGATCGATGACCTCGGCGGTGTTCACGATGAAGTTGATGCCGTCGATGCCGACCGACTCCCACTCGCGGATCACGTCGACGATGCGAGCGGGGTCGCCGATCGCGATCCCTTCGGGCAGCGGACGACGGTCGCCCGGGGCGCCGGTCTCCTTCATCGCTCGCGTCGCCTGATTCCCGAGTGATTGGTAGGCGCTCGTCGGGTACGCCTCCCGCGTCCACAGGAGGTGCGAGTTGAGAAAATTGAACGCCGCGGCCATGCGGCCACCCCGATCGGCAGCCACATCGATGTCCTCGTGGCAGTACAGAAAGTTCTGGGTGGTCACCGCCGAGGTCACCACCGCTCCGACCGGCTCGCACACCTCGATGCGGCGGCGGTACTCGGCGGTGCGGCGTTGCTGTTCGGCGAAGGTCACCGCGGCCACGCCGAGGCAACCAAGACCGCGGTCGGCGGCGTCGAGCTCGGTGCCCGGCGTTGTCACCGTGACCCACATCGGCGGGTGCGGGTCTTGCATGGGCTTCGGAAGCACGTTGCGCTCAGGGACGTGGCAGGAGATGCCGTCGAACGAGAAGCGATCCTGCATCCACATCTTCGGAATGATCCGGACGTACTCGTCCCAGGTCTTCTTCGTGAGGTCGGGGTCGGTGCCGAACCCGCCGAGCTCGGTCCACGTGGACGACCGCGCGGTGCCCAGCTCGAGTCGGCCACCGCTCACGATGTCGAGGGCCGCCGCGCGCTCGGCGACCCGCACCGGATGGTTCATCTCCGGCACGCACACGACCGCGCCGTGCCCGACCCGAATGCGCTCGGTCCGCGCGGCAACCGCAGTGAGGAAGACCTCCGGTGACGAGCAGTGCGAGTAGCCCTCGAGGAAGTGATGCTCGACTGCCCACACCCAGTCGAACCCCAGTGCATCCGCGAGCACCGCCTGTTCCAACGCGTTCGCGTAGGCCTGCTGCTCGGCCTGCCGCGTGAGCGGCAGGGGCACCGAGAGCTCGAAGAACAAGCCGAACTTCACGTCGGTGACCGTACCGCCGGCCACCTACCATCGCCCGATGACCGAGATCGAGCACCGCTTCGTCGAGACGAACGGCATCCGCATGCACGTTGCCGAGGCCGGGCCGGCCGACGGACCGCTCGTCGTCCTGTGCCACGGCTTCCCTGAGAGCTGGTACTCCTGGCGGCATCAGCTGAAGGCGCTGAGCGACGCCGGCTACCACGTCGTCGCGCCCGACCAACGCGGCTACGGCCAGACCACCGCGCCCGAGGAGGTCGAGGCGTACACCCAGCTCCACCTGGTCGGCGACATCATCGGGTTGCTCGACGCACTCGAGGCCCAGACCGCAGTGATCGCTGGCCACGACTGGGGGGCGCCCGTCGCGTGGAACACCGCGCTCTGGCGCCCCGACCGCATTCGCGGCGTCATCGGGCTTTCGGTGCCGTTCACCGCGCGGGCGCCGGGCCGGCCGACTCTGCTGCTCGACATGCTCGCGGGCGAGAACTTCATGTACATCCTCTACTTCCAGGAGCCCGGCGTGGCCGAGGAGAACCTGGGCAAGGACGTCCGCTTCAGCATCCGCGGCTTCATGTACGTGGCGTCGGGTGACATCGACCCGAGCAAGATCCAGTGGGGCCAACACGGCCGCGACGCGACGATGACCGACCACTTCGTCGACCCGCCCACGCTGCCGGCGTGGCTCACCGACGAAGACGTCGACTTCTACGTCGGCGAGTTCGAGCGGGTCGGCTTCCGAGGGGGGCTCAACTGGTACCGCAACATCGATCGCACGTGGGAGCTCACTGCCGGCTGGGCTGGCGCGGTCGATCACCCCTCCGGCCCTGTTCATCGCGGGCGACCGCGACGGGGTGATCGCGATGAACCCGGGTGCGGTGGAGGCGCTGCCAACCCTCGTGCCGAACCTCCGGCGCACCGTCATGCTCGAGGGGTGCGGTCACTGGACGCAGCAAGAGCGTCCCGACGAGACCAACGCTGCGATGCTCGAGTTCCTCGCCGGACTCGATTGACGCTTGCCGGCGCACTGACCGCGATCGACGCTTGGCCTGGTCGGGACCGGGCGGTCGCGGTCGTCGATCGCGATGGCACGGTCGCGAGCCGCGGAGCGACCGAGCAGCGCCTCGCGCTCGCGAGTGTCACGAAGCCACTCGTCGCGTACGCGGTGCTCGTCGCCGTCGAGGAGGGTTCGCTCGACCTGGACGCGCCCATCGACCCCGGGACATCGGTGCGGCACCTGCTGGCGCACGCGTCGGGCCTGGCGCCGGATGACGAGACGTCCATCGCGGCGCCGGCGTCGAGGCGGATCTACTCGAACGCCGGTTTCGAGGTGCTCGGCCGCACGGTCGAGGCCGCGACCGGGCTGCCGACGACCACCTACTTGCGGGAGGCCGTCCTCGACCCGCTCGCCATGTTGAACACCGCACTCGACGGCTCCCCCGCCTCCGGCGCATTCAGCACGAGCGTCGACCTCGCTCGGTTCGCCGTCGAGCTGCTCGAGCCCACGCTCATCGCTCGCGCCACGCTGGCCGACGCGACGAGCGTCCAGTTCCCGGGCCTCGACGGGGTGCTCCCGGGCTTCGGGCGGCAGTCACCGAACGATTGGGGCCTCGGGTTCGAGATCCGCGACGAGAAGCAGCCGCACTGGACGGGAGCGCGCAACTCGCCACGCACGTTCGGCCACTTCGGTCGCACGGGCACGTTCCTGTGGGTCGATCCGGTGGCGGGGCTGGCCTGCATTTGCCTCACCGATGCGGGCTTCGGCCCGTGGGCCCAGGCCGCGTGGCCCGCGCTCAGCGACTCGGTTCTGGAAGCGGCGGCGCGCTGACGGGTTCGCCGTCGCGCAGCACGACGTACTGACGATCGGGGTCGTTCTGCAGGCCCTCGGTCGCGGGGCCCGGACCGCTCACCGCTGCGCCATCGGGCGCGTACTGCACGATGTAGGCCTTGCGCACCGCGCCACTCGTGTTCGGCCCGGTGAGGTGAGGTGTGAGCGAGGAGAACACGACGATGTCCCCCGCATGTGCGGGCACCGGCACCGCGCCTTCGGGGTCGTGCAGGCACTCCCAGCCGTAGTCGGTCATCCAGTGCTCGAGCGTGCCGAGCCGATGTAGGCCGGGCACCACCCACGGACAGCCGTTCTCGGTCGTCGCGTCGGTGAGCGCCACCCAGCAGGTCAGGTACTGCTGCGGCTCGATGAACGTGTACCCGTTGTCCTGATGCCACGGGAACGCGCGCGGCTTCTCGGGCTCCTTGTAGACGGCCTGCTCCCAGTAGAGGCGCACGTCGGGACCGATCAGGTCCACGAACCAGAGCGGTGAACACAGGACCGGCGACCCAGTCGCGCAGGAAGGCCGACCGGAGCACGAGATGAGTGGAGAACACGAGGTTCCCAGCCTCGGCGATGAACAGCTTCTCGTCCTCCCGCGTGCGCAGGAACTCGACGCTGCGCTCGTGGATCGGGTCGATTGCGGCGACGACCCGCGCGACTTCCTCCGGCGTCGAATGCTCCTTCCAGCAAGAAGTAGCCATGCTCGTCGAACGACCGCATCTGGTCGTCACTCACGAACTCGAGAGGCCCCCGATGGTCGCTCCACTCGAACGACGTGTTCAGCCGGTGGCGCGTCGGGATCGTGGTCACGAGGCGCGATCGTACGGCGTCAGGTACGGCGTCACCGCACGAGCCGGAAGAACGCCCGCATGTCGTCGACGAGCAACTCGGGTTCTTCCATCGCCGCGAAGTGCCCTCCACGCGGCATGACGGTCCAGTGCTTGATGTTGTACGCGGCCTCGGCCCACGAGCGCGGCGCGCGGTAGAGCTCCTTCGGGAAGATCGCCACACCGGTCGGCACCTCGACGAAGTCAGGCGCCGGCCCGTTCGCGCGGGCGCGCTGCGATTCGCAATACAGCCGGACCGACGACGAGATCGTGTTCGTCACCCAGTAAGCGGTGATGTTCGTGAGGAGCTGATCCTTCGTGAAGCTCGACTCCACGTCGCCGTTGCAGTCGCTCCACGTGCGGAACTTCTCGACGATCCATCCGGCCAAGCCTGCGGGTGAGTCGGTGAGCCCGTAGCCGAGCGTTTGCGGCTTCGTCCCCTGAATCGCCTGATACCCGGTCTCCTGCTGCTGGAAGTGCGTCATGTCCGCGACCGCTTGCGTCTCGGCCTCGGTGAGCCCCTGCATGGGGTTCGACGAACCGGTCGGCGGCCCGGCGATCACCATGTTGACGTGGAGGCCGATCAGATGGTCGGGGTCGGCCAATCCGAGCAGCGTCGTTGCGATCGCGCCCCAGTCACCGCCCTGCGCGCCGTAGCGCTCGTATCCGAGCTGCGCCATGAGTGTCGCGTTCGCTTCGGCCACTCGCCGGATGTCCCATCCCTGCTGGTGCGTGGGCCCGGACCATCCGTAACCCGGCATCGAGGGACACACGACGTGGAACGCGTCGGCCGCGTCACCGCCGTGGGCGACAGGGTCGGTGAGCGGGCCGAGGATGTCGAGAAACTCGACCACCGAGCCCGGCCATCCGTGCGTGATGATCAACGGCACCGCGTCCGGCGTGAGGCGAGCGGGCGTGGATGAAGTGGAGGTGTTCGCCGTCGACCTCGGTCTCGAACTGCGGCCACGAGTTGAGACGGGCCTCGGCGGCGCGCCAGTCGAAGTCGTTCTGCCAGTACGCGCACAGCTCCTGCAGGTACGAGAGCTCGGTGCCGTAGTCCCAACCCGCGTCATCGAGCTGAGCGGGCCAGCGCGTGCGCGCCAGCCGATCACGGAGATCGGCGAGCACGTCGTCGGGCACATCGATCCGGAAGGGCGTAGCTGCACTCGACTGAACCATGGGGCGATCGTTGCACACGCCAGTAGCGTGGGCTGATGGTCGAGACCCCCCGTGCACGCTCGCGCGGGTCACGACCGCTCGGGTCACGACCGCGCTGGTCACGATCTGGCCCCGCTGTACATCGTCACGTTCCTCGCCGCGGCCGCGAACGGTGTCGTGTTCCCACTGCTCGCCGACCTGCAGGACGAGCACAACCTCCCGACCTATGGCCTCGGCGTCATCTCAGCGGCGTCGTTCCTCACCGCGTTGTTCGCCCAGCTCGCGCTGGCGGGACAGGCCGATCGCGGCCGAGCGAAGTCACTGCTCGTCGCCGGCCTCGCCCTGAGCTTCGTGTCGCTCGTGACGTTCGCCGTCTCGACCGAGCTGTGGCAGTTCACGCTTGCGAGGGCGATGTCGGGCCTCGCGATCGGGTGCATGTGGCCCGCCACTCGGTCGATCGTCGCCCGGCTCGACGCGGAGCACGTCGGGCGCAACCTCGGCCGCCTCGCGAGCATGGAGCTCGGCGGGTTCGTCACCGCCCCGGTTCTCGGCGCGGCTGTGGCCAAGGCGTTCGGGCTCGACGCGCCGTTCTGGCTCCTCGCCGCCGTGATGCTGGTTGCGCTGGTGGCGCTCGCGCGCCGGCCCGTCCCCGGAGCGGCGCCCGGCTTCGACCCGGCAGCCCCTCGAAGCAGCGTCGCGCTCGACCTCCTGCGCTACCGCGAGGTCGTCGTGGCGAGCATCTTGGCTCTGGCGCTCTTCATGCCAGTCGGCATCTACGACTCGCTGTGGTCGCGCTATCTGCAAGACCGAGGCGCGAGCACGTTGTTCATCGGCATCACGCTCGCGCTCTACGGCGTCCCGTTCATCTTGCTGGCGTCGCGGGGCGGCCGGCTGGCCGACCGCGTCGGCCCGTTCCGCGCCGCGTTCGTCTGCCTCGTGCTGATCGCCCCGGTGATCGCGGTGTACGGCCTGTTCACCGTTCCCATCGTGATCGTGTCCTTCGCGATCATCGAAGCGGTCATCCAGGCAGTCGCGGTGCCGGCATCGCAGGCCGCCATGGCCCAGGCGTGTCCACCCGAGCGGCTCGCGGCCGGCCAGGGGCTCGCAGGGGCGTCGGGCCAGCTCGGCGCTGGCCTCATGGCGCTCGGCGCGGCCCCGGTGTACGAGGCGATCGGTTCGGGAGCGCTGTTCATCGGCGCCGCTGCGCTCACCCTCGGTCTGGGAGCGATCGCCTGGCTGTTGCACTCGCGCCGGACGTCTGCACCCGCTCCGCCAGCCCCGCAACCGGTGAGAGGTTCGATCGCATAGTTGTTAGACTCTCTAACAGATATGCGAGCCCGCTTCACCCACAAGACGCGCCAGACCTTCGGCGCCCTGCACAGCAGTCGGAACTACCGGCTCTACATGATCGGCCAGTCGATCTCGCTGACCGGCACCTGGATGCAGACCGTCGCCCAGGCCTGGCTGGTCCTCGAGCTGACCGGCAGCGGCACCTCGCTCGGCCTCGTCGTCGCACTGCAGTTTCTTCCCGTTTTGCTGTTCGCTCCGTTCGGGGGGCTCATGGCCGATCGCTTCCCGAAGCGGCGGGTGCTGCTGATCACGCAAGTGGCATTCGGGCTCGTGGCGCTGACGCTGGGCATCCTCACCGCCACTCACGTCGTCGAGCTCTGGATGGTGTATCTGTGCGCCTTCGCGTTCGGGTGCATCACCGCGCTCGACAATCCGGCCCGCCAGACGTTCGTGATGGAGATGGTCGGTCGCGAGCACCTCCACAACGCAGTCACGCTCAACACCGTCAACATCAACATGGCGCGGGTGATCGGTCCCGCTGTCGCCGGACTCCTCATCGGTCTCATCGGCATCGCGCCGTGCTTCTTCGTGAACGCGGCGTCCTATGTCGCAGTGATCGTCGCCCTGCTCATGATGGACGTCACCCTCCTTCACATCGCGCCCGCACAGGCACGCGCCAAGGGGCAGGTGCGCGACGGCTTCCGATACGTGTGGTCGAACCCGAAGCTCCGCACACCGCTCGTGATCATGGCTGTCGTCGGGACGCTCGCGTACGAGTTCCAGGTGAACCTGCCACTGATCGCCCGCGACACCTTCGGTGGCGACGCCGCGACCTACGGGATCATGACCGGCGCGATGGGAGTCGGTGCGGTGATCGGCGGGCTGTTCACTGCGTCACGGTCACGAACTGGCGACGGTCCGCTCATCAGATCCACGTTGGTCTTCGGCGCAGTCATCGTCACGGCCTCGTTGATGCCGACGCTGCCCTCGATGATCGCCTTGTTGGTCGTGGTCGGCGCCGGCAGCGTGACCTTCCTGTCGGTCGCCAACTCCACGATGCAGCTGCGCGCCGACGAGGCGTACCGCGGACGCGTGATGGCGTTGTGGGCCGTAGCGTTCCTGGGCACGACGCCATTCGGCGGCCCGATCATCGGCTGGATCGGTGAGAACGTCGGGCCTCGGTGGGGCATGGCCGTGGGCGGGGTCGCCACGGTCCTCGCCGGGTTGTGGGGGATGTGGGCGCTCGGCACCCGCGCTGATCGCGAGTCGAAGCGCACCGCGCTCGTCGCGGCCACCCAGGCCGCCGAGCTCCCCGCCGGCTGAACGTTGAAGGCTGAGGGCTACGCGTGCACCGGCGGCCGCCGGTGCACCCATGGCACGGCCTGCTCGAGCTGAGATGCGAGCCGGATCAGCACGTCCTCGCGCCCGTATGGCCCAACGAGCTGGACACCCACGGGGAGGCCGTCGTTGCTCATGTGCAACGGCACCGAGATCGCCGGCTGTCCCGTGAGGTTCCACGGCATGGTGAAGGGTCCGAGATCGATCACACCCTCATCCGCACCGATCGGCGGCGGCAGCATCGGCAGTGTCGGCGTGACCAACACGTCGCAGCCGTCCGCCCACCACTGCGCGGCGTCACGACTCCAGCGTTGGATGGTCTCGGTCGCGGCGAGCAACGTCGACGCGCTCATGCCGCGCCCGATCTGCGCGAGGAACCAGTTGGATGGCTCCACATCGGACTCGGTGATCGTGACGCCGAAACGCTCACCCCATCGGTCGAGATCGCGCGCGACGACAGCACCGAAGATCATGAGCGACGCCTCTGGCCACCGATCCAGCGCGGCCGGACTCGAGCTCTCGACCCGGTGACCGAGGGACTCGAGCAACGCGATGGCGGCTTCGACCGCGGCGACGCACTCAGCCTCGGCCGCACCTCGGCCTGAGCCTTCCGCGGCGGGCAGGGTGGTGCGCCAGCCGATGCGCAGCCGGCCCGGGTCGGCGCCAACCTCCTCTGCGAACGGTCGAGCGGGAGGCGGCGCTGTGTATGGGTCGCCGGGCATGGCTCCCGCAGTGGAGTCGAGGATCGCGGCGGAGTCGCGTACGGATCGGGTGACGACGTGCTCGTGGGTGAGCATCGCCCAGTACTCCCCGAACAAGGGTCCGAGTGACGTACGTGCCCGAGTGGGCTTGAGCCCGACGAGGCCGCAGGCGCTCGCGGGCACGCGAATCGATCCGCCCATGTCGTTCGCGTGCGCGGAGGGCACGAGCCCCGCGGCGACGGCAGCCGCCGAACCACCGCTCGAACCACCCGTGGACCGGTCGAGCGCCCAAGGGTTGCGGGTTGCGCCGTACGCGATCGGCTCGGTCAAGAACGACGCAGCGAGCTCGGGAAGGTTCGTCTTGCCGACGAACACGAAGCCTGCCTGGCGGAGCTTCGCGGCGAAGTAGCTGTCGTGTTCCTCGGTGTGCCCGCGCGCCTTCAAGAACGCCATGCCGCAATGGAACGGATCACCGGCCGTGTGAGCGACGCCGTCCTTCATGAGAAACGGCACTCCGCGAAACGGCCCATCTGGCAGCGCATCGGACTCGGCGGCGGCCCGAGCCTTCTCGAACAGCGGATGAATCACCGCATTCAGCTCGGGGTTCACACGCTCGATGCGCTCGATGGCGGCATCGACCAGCTCGACCGGCGTGACCTCCTTCGCGCGCACCAGATCCGCCTGCCCGACGGCATCGATCCACGCCAAGTCACCGGTCATCGGCGGAGGCTATCGTCCGCCCTCATGGGGATCGACAAGAGCAAGGTTGACGCACTGCTGGCCCGCGCCCGTCGCGAAGTGGACGAAGGGCTGCTGCCGTCCACACAAGTCGCGCTGGCGTATGAAGGCGAGCTCGTCGCGTTCGAAGCATTCGGCGATGCCACGCTCGACACGCGCTACGCGGTCTTCTCGTGCACAAAGGCGTTCGTCGCGTCAACGGTGTGGACACTGATCGGCGAGGGACAGATCGATCCGTCCAAGCTCGTCATCGACTACATCCCCGAGTTCGGCACGAACGGCAAGGACGTGATCACCGTCGAGCAGGTGATGCTGCACACGGCCGGCTTCCCCCACGCCCCGCTCGGCGCGCCGCAGTGGTGGACACGCGAAGGTCGTGTGCAGCGGTTCGCCGAATGGCGCCTCAACTGGGAGCCCGGCACGCGCTACGAGTACCACGCGACGTCGGCCCACTGGGTCCTCGGCGAGATCATCGACCGGGTCACTGGCAGCAACTTCTGCGACGAGCTCGAGCGCCGCGTCACCGGCCCACTGGGGATGCCCCGCGTCCTCGGCCTCGCGAAGGACAAGCAGGATGGCATCGCCGAGCTCGTCCCCGTCGGCGAGCTCGCGACTGCCGACGAGATCAAGGCTGTGTTCGGCATCAGCGAGCTGCCGGTCACCGAGGTGACCACCGAGGCCCTGCTCGGCTTCAACCATCCCGACGTGCGCGCGCTCGGCGTGCCCGGCGGTGGCGCCGCGATGCGCGCTGCCGACCTCGCGCTCTTCTACCAGGCGCTCCTCCACAACAAGGCAGGCGTGTGGAAGCCCGACGTCCTCGCCGACGTCACGACACATGTGCGCAACTCCTTGCCGGACCCGCTGAGCAACACGCCCGCGAACCGCAGCCTCGGCCTGATCCTCGCGGGCGACGACGGTCGCTCCAACATCCGGGGCATGGGCCGCACGGTGTCGCCCGGCACGTTCGGGCACAACGGCGCCGCCGGCCAGATCGCGTGGGCCGATCCCGCGACGGGTCTGTCGTTCGGCTACTGCACGAACGGCGTCGACCTCAACGTCATCCGCGAACCCCGGCGCGGCACCGCCCTCGCCAGCCTCGCAGCGGTCTGCACGACCTGACCCTTCACGCTCACCGGGGCGTTTGCGCGTCAGCAGCGACAATGCGTCGGACTGGCGCGCAAACGGTCTGGGCGTCAGAGACGCTTGAGGAACCAGTTGTCGCTGCTGCCCCGGGGGTAGTCGTCGACCGTCGCGACAAGCGTGTAGCCGTGACGAAGGTAGAAGTCGGGGGCCTGGAACCCGTGGCTGCCGAGCGTGATCTGCGTGCACCCCCGCCGCCTCGCTTCCTCCTCCGCGGCGCGGAGCATCAGCGTTCCCTTGCCCTGCTTTCGCAGCGACTCGTCGAGCCAGAGCATGTCGATCTCGCACGTGCCGCCCCACGTCCACCCGTAGATCCCGGCGACCATCTGGCCATCGTCGTCGCGCTCGAAGATCGCGAGCTCGAGTCCGTCGCGGATGCCTGTCGTCGCGAAGTTGAACTCGTTGAGGAGATCTTCGAGCTCGTCGATGTCGGCCTTGCTCGGATGATCGTCGATGTCCACGTCGCGATCATGCCGGGAGGAAGAGCTCGTCGCCGTCGCGATTCGTGCGCTCCGCGTTCGTGCGCTGGAAGATGCCTTGCGCGTCGACGCCGATAGCGGTGTTCGGGCAGTCGCCCCCCGCCGGGAAGGTCGCCCGCACTCGTGTGGGCGCGAGCGTCTGGCCGTCGACGAGCGTCCACTCCGGCGTCGACCAGCGCACCGCGACGGTCGGATGATCACAGCGGGCGAACACCTCCGACCACATCACCGCCGAGGTGAGCCGGTCGCCGGGCGCGAGCAGGTGGCGAACCAGCTGCGTGGCGCCGGAGCCAAGGTCGGTGATCTCACCACGCCAGCCTTCGTCGGCGTGGGAGATGCGGAGCCGGTAGGGCACTCCGGGCTGCCAGGCATAGTCGCGCGTGTTGGGGTCATTCGGCGTGCTCGGCAGCGGCGACGGCGTCCCCTCCAGGATCGACGTGACGTTGCCGACGTCGGCGTAGCCACCCCAGTTCGCGGCGCGGGCGTCGGGAAACCGGGGATTCCACTGCAACCCGAGGTGCGCGCCGCCATAGGCGCGGGCGCCGTCATGAAACGTCGCCTGCAGTGCCCAAAAGTAGAGACGGGACACCGTCGGCGGCTCGAGCACCTCGAGTGTCACCGAAACTGCGGTCACCGCCTCGCGCGGCGCGTCGAGCCACCAGAGGTGAAACGACGACACGCCCTTGCCCGGCTCGCCGGTCGGACGCCGGCGTCCCCCGCT
Source organism: uncultured Acidimicrobiales bacterium (assembly GCA_963759645.1). Lineage (GTDB taxonomy): Bacteria > Actinomycetota > Acidimicrobiia > Acidimicrobiales > DATKAS01 > DATKAS01. The sequence continues at coordinate 560,141 of CAVXAI010000013.1, forward strand.
GCCACCACCGTCGCGCCGCCACACCGTCACGCTAGGCAGCCGTGCCAGGAGGCGGCGAGAGTGTCAGCCGGCGACGCCGCTCGTGCTCGCCGCGATGAGCTCGGTGGCCTTGGCGATCTCGACGCTCCCCGCGCTGATCAGCTCCGCCGCCGTCGTCGGCCTCGAGGTCAAGACACGCGTGAGCCGCCTCGCGGAACAAGTTGGCGGCGCTACGGGCGTGACGACCCGCCTGCGTGTCGGGCACGTGGTCGGCCATCGACTCGGAGGCAGGGACAAGTTGGGCGCAGGCGGACAGGACGCGTCCGACGTCGCCTGCACCACCCGCACTGCTGATCTCGCCGAACAGGCTCTCCAGCTTCTGGGAGTCCTCCATCGCGACCTCGGTCCACACCAGGTTGCGGGCCATCTCGCTGCCCGCGTCGATCTCCCCACCCGCTTCGCTGACGCGTCGTCACGGCGTCGCTCGGCGCGCCGTCCTCGTCGTGCTTCGACCCGCAGCCGGACCCGACGACGAGGATCGCGCCAATCGCCAGCGCGACGACCATGCCCCTTGTCTTCAACATCTCGTGTTCAACTGCCGAAGATCTCGCTCGGCTTGAGGTTCGGATGCGCTGTCGTGAGCGTGTCGTAGGCGTCGGGATCGACGAGCTGTGTCACCTCGTCGAGGCCGCCGTAGACACCCGACGTGATCTGCTCGATCCAGAGCTCGCGGGCTCGTCCGAGCCAGCGGAACAGCGCCGTCACGTAGCGCTCGAACTGCGCATCGTCGAGCGCGAGGGTGCACGTTGCGATGGACCGCGCGTTGTAGCGGAAGATGAGCTGACCGTCTTCCCACTCGGGCGGCGAGAAGCCGAGCGGGTACGCAGCCTTCCACTCTTCAACTTCGGGCCAGCCCTCGGGGCACAGCTGCAACTCGATCTCGCGGCACTGCTCGCGCCACGCGTCGTCCTCGATGTCGGAGAGGTCGGTCATCGCGAGCGGGATGATCCCTCGCTGCTCCACGAGCACTTCGGGGTCGCCGGCGGTGGCGTCCACCTGCACGGTCACATCGAAGTGCACGGCATACGCGAGGGCGTAGGCCTTGTCACGGACGAACGCCGTCCGTCGAGCGAGGTACTCCTCGACGATCTTTTCCAATACGTCGTCCACCGGCCCGGTCATCATTCCTCCTGCTCGATTGCCAGAGGAAGGAACGCCTGAACGTCGGCGACGGTTCCGCCGTCGGGCGCGGATGAGCCGAACGGCCCATGCGGTCAGGCCGGAGGCGGCAGCTCAGGGCCGGGTGGCGGCAGCTCAGGGCCGGTGCGCGAGGACGTCGAGCCGCACGAAGGTCTGGTCGTAGGTGCCGTCGGCACGACGCATCTCGTCGACGCGATCGAGCACCTGCCGCCGCAGCTCCGGACGCAGCTCCGGAGCAAGCAACGCCTCATAGGCCTGGAAGCACTGGCTCTCGAGCCACCCGACGAGCGACGCTCGGTCGAAGGCTCGTCGCTGCGCGACGGTGCGCACCCAACCGTCGCCCGCCGAGAACCCCGCACCCTCGAGCAGCTCGAGGTAGTGACCCGCTCCGAGGTAGGTCCACGGGCATCGGGGACCACCGAGCCGGTCGGAGCAATCGTCGAAGAGCGCGAGCATGGCCCGCACGTTGTCGCCGCCCCCGAACTCGAGTCGGAGGCGCCCGCCCGGCCGTAGCTGCCGAAAGCACTCGGCGAGCAGCGGTGGGTGGTCGGCTTCAGGTACCCAGTGCAGCGCGGAGCGGCTCATGACGACGTCGAAGCCGCCCGCGTCGGGCAGGAGTGTGTCGAGGTGCTGCACGGCGCCGAGCACGAAGCTCTGGTTGGGCGCCGCGCCCGCCCGAGCCAGCTCGATCATCGATGGCTGCGCGTCGACCCCGACGACCTCGCCGTCGGGCACCAGGTCGGCGAGCGCGCGGGTGAAGTCGCCGGATCCGCAACAGAGGTCGAGGATTCGTTCGTCCCCTTCGAGGGGCAGCGTGGCCAGGAACGCGGCGTCGAACACGCGGTGATGGCCCGTGTTGGCGGCGTAGGCGGCGCCGTCCCACGCCGGCAGCCAAACTCCCGTGTTCTCACTATTTGAGACGATCGTTCTGCCATGTGGTCAGCCTAACATCACGCCGTGTTCGACTGCGATGTGTTGATCGTCGGCGGAGGCTTCGGCGGTGCGTACGCGGCACGGCGAGCTCGGGAGGCGGCTCGGCTACCGCGCCGACCGGGTGGTCCTCGTCACGCCGGAGAACTTCTTGCTCTTCTCTCCCCTCTTGGCCGAAGCCGCGTCCGGGACGATCGAACCTCGCCATGCGGTCGTCCCGCTCCGCCCGATGTTGCGCCGCGTGCACGTCATCACCGGCGCGGTCTCCGAGCTCGACGTGAAGGCGCGCACCGCGACGGCAGTCGACCATGCCGGCGTTCGCCACGAGCTGCGCTTCCAGGCGCTCGTGCTCGCGCCCGGATCGGTCCCGGCGACACTGCCGATTCCGGGCCTCGCGGAAGAGGCCGTCGGCTTCAAGACCCTCCCCGACGCGATCTGGTTGCGCAATCGAGTGCTCGCGCAGCTCGAAGCCGCACACGACCTCCCCGAAGGAGACCTCCGCCGCGAGCTGCTGACGTTCACATTCGTCGGCGGCGGCTACGCCGGGGTCGAAGCCCTCGCCGAGCTCGAGTCGTTGACACGCGACGCGCTGCATCTGTATCCGCGACTGAGGCCCGTGGATCTGCGCTGGGTGTTGATCGAAGCACAGGGCACGCTGCTCCCGAGCCTGAGCCCGAAGCTCGCGCAGTACGCGCTGCGCCATCTCCGTAGCCGAGGCGTGCAGGTGCTGCTCGACACTCGGCTGCGCTCGTGTGTCGACAAGGTCGTCGAGATCGACAGCCCGACCGCGATCGAGTCCTACCGCACCGGCACCCTCGTGTGGACCACCGGACAGCGGCCTTCGTCGTTCGTGATGTCGCTCGGTCTCGCCACTGACGGGCATGGGCGCGTGATCATCGACGAGTTCCTCGCGGTGCCGGGCCACGCTGGCGTGTTCGCGATCGGCGACGCGGCAGCCGTGCCCGATCCGGACGGCGGGTGCCTCACCGCAGACCGCGCAGCACGCGTTCCGCCAGGGGATCCTCGCCGGGCGGAACGTTGCCGCAGGGCTCGGCCATGGCGAGAAGGAGTCGTTCCGGTACCGCGACCGAGGTCTCGCCGTGACGCTCGGCAAGTGGCAGGGCGTGGCCCAGGTGAAGGGCTCACGTTCAGCGGCTTCATCGCGTGGTGGATGGGACGCAGCTACCACCTGCTGATGATCCCGGGCCTCGCCCGCAAGGCGAGGGTGGTGACCGACTGGACGATCGGGCTGCTGTTCCCCCGCGACATCGCGCAGCTCGGCACGCTCGGCGCCGCCACTGCCCTGGGACTGGGCCGGTTCTCTTGGCGCGGTGGAGTCTCAGGGACCCTCGCGCCAAGAAAATCAGCCGGTGAGGGGCGGGGCGAGATCCTGCGAGGTCCAAAAGCCCAGTGCGGGCTCGACGTGGTGCCGGCCGGCGGCGTAGGCGGCGAGGCGGGCGCGTCGCGTCGTCGGACTGCAGGTCGATCACGTCGAAGAACGCCGCGGCCCGGCGGCACGCAACGCGAGGTCGCCTTCGATCCCTTGCGCGGCAGCTGCGGGGACAGCACCAAGAGCGGACCGGGAAGGTGATCGTGGACCGCCGAAACACGGCCGAGCGTGCGCCACACGGCGTCGGTGCGGGCAAGGCCACCTCGATGCGACGTCGCCGGGCCGGCCACCTCCAAGACCCACGGAACGTTCCTGAATCCTCGGCGACGAAGGTCAGCGCGGCGCCGGTGCGTTGATCCGTCGGTTGCGGGCGACGATCGTGAAGCCGGCATCGGCGAGCGTCTCCTCCGCGAGCTTCTTCGTTCCCTGCACGGGAGTCGGCAACAGGGTGCTCACGTCACGGGCGCGCAGCTCCGACGCCACCCGGTGGCGAGCGATCTCGACATACTCGGGTCGAGGTCGTAGCCGACGTAGCGCCGACCGAGGCGCGCGGCGGCGACGAGGGCGGAGCCACTGCCCATGAACGGGTCGAGCACGAGGTCGTCGGTGTACGTGTAGAGGGCGATGAGCTTCTCGGGCAGCTCGACCGGAAATGGAGCGGGATGGCCGACACGGCACGCGCTCTCAGGCGGGATCTCCCACACGTCGAGCGTCAGGGACATGAAGTCGTCGGTCGTCAACGTCGGCTCGTTGGGAAGACCCTCGCCTCTGCGCTTCTTCGCAGTTCGGGCGCGATCGAACCGGCCTTTGCTCGCGATCACGACGCGCTCGGTGAGATCGCGCAGCACGGGGTTCGCCGGGCTGCGAAACGATCCCCACGCACACGATCCGCTCGCGCCCTCGCCCTTCTGCCAGATGATCTCGCCGCGGAGCAGCAGCCCGAGGCGATCCTGCAGGATCGCGATGACGTCGGCCGACAGGCTGCGATACGGCTTGCGGCCGAGGTTGGCGACGTTGATCGCGATGCGGCCGCCGGGCTCGAGCGTGCGAACGCAGTCGGCGAACACGGCGTGCAGCAGCTCGAGGTACTCGAGGTACGAGCTCGGCACCCCTTCCTTCTCGAGCTCCTCCTCGTAGTGCTTGCCGGCGAAGTACGGCGGCGACGTGACGACCAGCGCGACCGAGCCGTCGTCGATCTCGTCCATCGAGCGGGCATCGCCACAGACGAACGGATCGGCGATCGGCTTCGGTGGCTGCACCTCGTCGTCCTCGGACAGCTCGGGGGGCTGGAATCGATCGTAGAAGGCGGACGCGTCGTGGCTCTCTCGCCGTCCGACTCCGAAGTTCGACGTGGACGTCGGCGACGCTCCCGCATCCGACCACCTCCGTCACGACGCTAGGCGGTCGGCGCTCGGCCGAGGGTGACCAACGACTCAACGGCTACGAGACCGCCCGATGCGACAATGGGCCGATGTCTCCGCCTCGCCTGAGGCTCTCGGCCGTCTCGGGCCGGGTCGTCGTGGGCGAGGATCGCGCCGACATCGAGATCGAGCCGAAGGGCAACCAGGAAGTCGTCGACGACGGCTCCGTCGAGGTGAAGCCGCAAGGCGTCGAGGTCGGTGCACGTGCGTGCCCCCCGGCAGCGAGGTGATGGTCGGCACGGTCTCGGGAGACGTCGACCTCGCAAGGCAGCCTCGGCGCGGTCCGGGTCACGTCGTCGAGCGGATCGATCGAGGTCGAGAGCGTCGACAGCGCGGACCTTCGCACCGTGTCGGGCGGCGCGACGGTCGGGAAGTGCACCGGGATGTGCCGCGCGTCGAACAAGAGCGGCAAGGTCGACGTCGGCGAGGCGGGCGACGTCGAGTCTCGCTCGGTGTCGGGCAACGTGCGCATCGGCGCGCAGCGGCGTCGAGGTGCGCACCGTCAGCGGCAAGGTCGACATCCAGTCCGGCGTGCAGGGTCCCGTGCGGGCGCGGACGATCTCGGGCTCGATCGAGGTCACGCTGCCGCCGGGCGTGCGGCCGAACGTCCGGGCCAAGGGCGGGGCAAGGTGCGCTGCGAGTGCGAAGAAGGCAACGACGTGGACGTCGACGTCAGAACGGTGAGCGGCAAGATCGAGATCGCCGCGCGCTGATGGGACCTGCCTCGAGCCGCTCGCCCGGCCGCCACCGCGCCGTCCGTCTCGGGCGCGATCGTCTTCACCGACATCAGCGGCTTCACCGAGTTCACCGCGCTCGAAGGTGACGACCAGGCGCTCGAGGTGCTGCACACACAAGCGCGCGTCGTCACCGAATCACTGCCCGCTGGCGCTCGCGTCGTCAAGGAGCTCGGCGACGGCTTGCTGCTGTGGTTTCCCGACGGCCCGAGCGCGGTCACGACGAGCCTCGATCTTCAGGACCGATTCGAGAACGAGATCGACCTCCCCCTCTGGGTGCGCATCGGTGTCCACTGCGGCACGGCCCTCATGAAGGGCACCGACCTCGTCGGCCACGACGTGAACGTCGCGTCGCGCATCCTCGACATCGCGGGGCCGGGCGAGGTGCTCGCGTCCGAGCCCACCCGCCTGTCGGTCGAGGGCCGCGTGCCCGGGGTGTGCTTCGACGAGCTCGGGCCGGTCGTGATGAAGGGCATTCCCGAGCCGGTGCGTCTCTGGCGGGCGACCAGGAGGCGCGACCTGACGATGCCGACATCGAGAGTGGTCACGGTGGTGCTCGATCGGCCGCGCGGCGCGCTGCCGACGTTCACGCTCCACACCCCGTGTTGGCAGGAAGTCGAGCCGGTCGTCACGCCGTGCGCGACGAGTTCGGCGTCGAGATCGTGATGCTGCGGGTGCTCGAGGGCGAGACGCCATTCGTCTCGCCGGTGACGTATCTCGCCGAGATCGCCGCGGCGATCCGGCACGCGCTGCTCGAGCCGTGGACGAAGCCGATCGCCGACGACCCGCTCCGCGCCGCGTACCGCGCGCCCCGGCGGACCGCAGGCCGACCTCGAATGGGCGGCTCGCCACGTCACGTTCACGGGACCACCGGTGCAGGTGCGCACCTGGAACCTCTCGTCGATCTGGAGGATCCCTACCGCGACGGGCTCGTGTGGCTCAAGCACGTTCCGCCGTTCTTCGCCCACGAGCCCGCGATGCTGCGCGCTCTCGGCGGTGAAGCGCCGGTGCCGCATCTCATCGCCGGGGAGCCCGGTCGCATGTTGCTCGCCGATGTCCCGGGCCACGACTGCTACGACGCGACGCGCCCGGAGCTCGAGGCGATGGTGGACACGCTCGTCGACCTTCAGCGGGCGTGGGCGGGGCGGGTCGACGACGTGCTCGCGCTCGGTGCACCAGATTGGCGCTCGTCAGCGTTCATCCCTCTCGCTCAGGCCGTCGTGGAACGCGACGCCACTGCGGAGCTGCGCACCGTTCTCGACCCGTTCGTCGAACGGTTGCCGCAGGCGTTCGCCGATCTCGACTCGTGCGGGCTCCCGAACACGTTCGTCCACGGCGACTTTCATCCCGGCAACGTCAGGTGGACGAGCGACGGACCGGTCGTCCTCGACTGGGGCGACGCCGGGGTTGGCCACCCGCTGCTCGATCTGCCCGCCTTCCTCGATCGCGCCGGGCCCCACACCGCCGAGCTCGAGGCCCGGTGGCTCGACCGATGGGCCGTCGCCTATCCCGGCAGCGATCCGCGGCGTGCGGCCGAGGTCATCGCTCCGATCGCCGCGTTGCGACGGGCGATCGTCTACCGGGGGTTCCTCGACGGCATCGAGGAGACGGAACGCGTGTACCACCGCGGCGACGTGCCCGAGCAGCTGCAAACGGCGGTCGCACTCATCTCGTAGCCCGCGAAGGGGTGGGCTCAGTCGCACCACTCGCGTCCGTGGCCCGGCTCCCTGAACCTGGATGCGTAGTAGGCGACCGTGTACTCGTGCTGCACGACCACCGGCTCGTCGCCTCCACGGATGGCTTGCATCGCGCGCCGCAACTGCGCGCCGACCGAGGGACACTCGGCCGGCGCGGCGCTGGCGACTGCATGACTCGCATCGGGTGCACGGAGGCCTGAGCCTCAGGGCTGCCGGCCCGACCAGCCGACGAGCTGGTCGATGTACGGAGCGTCGTCGGGAACGGGCACGACTTCGCCGAAGAAAGGGATCTCACTGCGGTCCTCGGGCAGGCCGTCGCGCAGGGCTCGGAATGCGTACTCGACGACCTCGGGCTTCCAGTCGGCCCATTGACCGGTCGCCTGGGCGAGGTCCCACGCGTGGAGCACGACCTCGCACGTGAAGTCGGCGAGCACGTCCTCGCCGAGTGCCTGCGGATTCCAAGGGAGGGAGATCGTCTTCGACAGCAACGCGTCGTCGGCCCACACCTCACGGACGGCGGCGGCGCTGGTGTCCCAGTCCGCACGCCACTTGTCGAGCGGGATCGCCTCGGAGCGTTCGCTGAACTCCGCGCCGCTGCCGAGGGCAGCGACGGCATAGGGACCGTTGAGGAGGTGGTTGGCCAGGGCATTCACGTCGAGCTCGGGGCACGGCGTGGCGAGGTCGAGCTGGTCCTCGCGCACGCCACTGATGACCTCGGCCGCAGTGGCCATGGCGCTCGAGAACAGGCTTCGGGGGTCGGTGGGTTGGGGGTTGCGCTTGGGTGCCATGGGTCAAGGATGCGCCTCCGAACCGGACACCATGTGACCGGTTTGTCGTGAACAATGGATGGATGCGAGCCGACCGTCTGGTGGCGATCCTGCTGCTCCTGCAGTCCCGGGGCAGGTCACGGCCGCCGAGGTCGCCAGCGAGCTCGAAGTCTCGGAGCGCACCGCCCGGCGTGACCTCGAGGCGCTCGGGATGGCCGGGTTGCCGATCTACTCCCGGCAGGGTCGCAACGGCGGTTGGCAGCTGATCGGCGGCGGGCGCACCGACCTGAGCGGCCTCACCGCGGCCGAGGCCGCGCGCTGTTCCTCGTCGCCGGCCCGTCCTCGTCGGCGACTCCCGAGGTGAAGGCCGCGCTGCGCAAGCTCGCCCGTGCCCTGCCCGAGCCGATGCGCCGAGCGCCGAGGCGGCGTCCACCGCGTTGATCGTCGATCCGCTCGGATGGGATCACACCGGGCCGCCGCGCCGAGTCCGACGCATCTCGATGCGGTGCAACACGCCGTCATCGAGGGCGTGCAGATCACGCTCGGGCTACATCGCCGCGACCAGGCGAGCTCGACCCGTGTCGTGCATCCGCTCGGTCTCGCCGCGAAGGGAACCGCGTGGTACCTCGTCGCCGACACCGAGGCCGGGCTGCGGACGTACCGCGTCGACCGCGTGACCTCGGTCGAGCCCACCGGCGAGCCCGCGGTGCGCCCCGACGGCTTCGACCTCGCCGAGGCGTGGAAGCTGATCACGGGCGAGGTCGAAGAGCTCCGCGCGCCGGTGCACGCGCAGGCGCTCGTCCATCCGGAGATCGTGTGGGAGTGCCGCGGCACGTTCGGCAGTCGCGTCCGCATCGGACCGACCGTGCCCGACGGCCGCGTCGAAGTCGAGATCCACGGGCGCACCGCGTGCTCGCTCGCCGGCGAGGTCGCGGCGTTCGGCGACATGCTCGAGGTGTTCGGCCCTCCTGAGGTGATCGCGGAACTGCTGCGATTCACGGCCGAGCTCACGGCTCTGTACGTCCGCGAACCCGTGGCCCCTAGCATCGTGTGATGGCGACGCGAGGCAGCGACCCCGATACGAGCCGCATGCTGGCCGGGCAGGCGTTCTTCGAGGACGATCTCGAAGCTACCGGCGGCATGCCGAAGTAGGTTCCAGGCTATAGCGATCGGGGTGATCTGCGCTCCGCGGGCCGCATGGCGATCGACCTCGGCCGCTGCACCGGGGCTCCCTCGGGAATCGAGCGGCGGAACAGGGGTGGCTCGAGCGAGCCCGGCGAACGCTCGAGACAGGTCGGCCCGTGCGTCGGTGGGGTCCTCGAGCTGGCGCTCATGGCGTGT
>CAVXAI010000014.1:0-11856 GCA_963759645.1 uncultured Acidimicrobiales bacterium
CGTTGATCCCTTCACTGTTCGTGTGCATCCCAATACGGCGCACGCAGCTCGCGCTTCAAGGGCTTCAGCGCTCCCGACACGGGAAGCGGCTCGGTCCGGAAGTCGATGGTCTTGGGCACCTTGTAGGCAGCGATCGACTCCTTCGCGTGGTCCATGATCTCGCGATCGGTCGCGGTGCATCCCGGCCGCAGCACGACGATCGCGTGCACCTGCTCGCCCCAAACCGGGTGGGGAATGCCGATGACGGCGACCTGCGCGACGGCGGGGTGGGTCGAGATCGCGTTCTCGACCTCGATGGAGTACACATTCTCGCCGCCCGAGACGATCATGTCGTTGAGGCGGTCCACAAGGTGGACGTAGCCGTCGGCATCGATGTGGCCGACATCTCCGGTGTGATACCAGCCGCCTCGCATCACGTGCTCTGTCTGTTCGGGGCGGTGCCAGTACTCGCGGAGGAAGTTTCCGCCCTTGGCGCACACCTCGCCGTCCTTCCCGCGTGCCAGGGGAGTTCCGTGTTCATCCTGGATGGTGAGCTCGACGCCGACGACGGGCCGCCCGGCCGAGCGCAGGATGTCGCCGCCTTTCGCGTGGTCGGCGGCAGAGAGAATCGTGAGTACCGACGAACACTCCGTCATGCCGTATCCCTGCCACAGGTTCACGTCAGGGAGAGTCACCTGTAGGCGATCGAGCAGCGCGGCGGGCATGGGCGATGCTCCGTAGACGAGATCGCGCATCGACGCCATCCGCTTGGGCTCGAACGAAGGATGGTCGAGTGTCATCGCGATCATCGTCGGGACCATCACGGTCCAGTCGACCCCGAACTCCTCGATTGTCGACAGCACAGCTCCGGGCTCGAACAGCGACACGAACGTCGAGACTCCGCCCGTCGTCGGGATGCCGAGCGCGCCGCCCATCGAGGCTGCGTGGAACATCGGTGTCTGGTGCAGGTACACACGGTCCTCCCGGAAGCCGACCGCGAGCCCGATGTGGTACAGGTTCAGGATCTCAGCGCGCTGCTCGAGAACCGCTCCCTTCGGCAGTCCCGTGGTCCCACCGGTGTACATCAGCATCGCGGCGTCGTCCTCTTCCGGCTCTCGCGGAGTGTTTGGCGTCCCGTTCTTGATCAGCTCCTCGTACCGGAAGTCACACGGTCCGTCGCCGTCGCCGATGAGCACGACGTGGCGGAGGGGCAAATCGGCGCGCACCTCCGCGATGTTGCGCGCGAAGTGGTCGGCGAACACCGCATCGACGAAGACGACCTCGGTGCCGGAGTCGGCGAGGATGAACTGCAACTCCTTCCCCGCCAAGCGCAGATTCAGCGGGTTGACAATGCCTGCCCCGAGGAAGCCTGCGTGATAGAGCTCGAGGAACTCGTGCCCGTTGCACGCCATGATCCCGAACCGGTCGTCCGGTTCGAGGCCGAGTTCTCGGCGCATGGCATCGTGCAGCCTCAGGACGCGGTCCGCGTGCGTCTCGAACGTCGCGTGGTAGACGCCGTCGTGGAAACCCACTTTCGACGAGAACCGCTCGACCGCGGGGAAGAACATCCTGTGGAATACCAGCTCCTTCATCCGAACCTCCTCCGATGCTTCAAGCCGTTGGGAGGCCGAGCCCGGCCAACTCGGCTTTGCCTTCGCGTCCCATCAACTGCGAGACGAGCTCCGGCGCGGAGCGCTGTCCGCGCAGCAGCGCGACGACCGACCGCGCGATTGGCACGTCCACGTTCAGTCGGCCGGCCAGTTCGACGGCGACCGGAGCGGTCGCCGCTCCCTCGACGACGGCGGACTGGCCGGAGAGGACTTCCTGGGCAGACCTGCCCTGCGCGAGCTCCTGTCCGAGCCGGTAGTTCCGGCTCTGCGGAGTCGAACATGTCGCCACGAGGTCGCCGTTTCCACTGAGCCCGAGAAAGGTGAGTGGTTGGCCGCCGGCGGCCGTGCCGAGGCGAGCGAGCTCGGCGAGACCGCGAGTGATGAGCGCCGCCTTTGTGTTCGTGCCGTACCCCAAGCCGTCAGCGACGCCGGCGGCTATGGCGATGACGTTCTTCAACGCGCCACCGATCTCGCAGCCGACGACGTCTTCGCTGGTGTACACGCGCAACGCGGGAGTCATGAGCAGCTCTTGAACCCATCCGGCCGCGCCAGGATCTGGGAACGCGACGCAGGTGGCGGCGGGTTGTCCGGCGGCGATCTCCCTCGCGAGGTTCGGCCCACTCAGCACGCCGATCGTCGCGGGGTAGCGCCCGGGGAGCGCGTCGGCGAGCACTTCGCTCATACGCATGCACGTGCCCGCTTCGAGTCCCTTGGCGACGTTCAGGACGACTGGCGCGGCGACGTCGATCGATTCGATGAGCGGGCGCAGGTGCTGCGCGGGCACCGCGAACACGACGAGCTCTGCCCCTGCCATCGCGTCTGCTAGGTCGTTGGTCACCCGAAGCGACGTCGGCAGCGGGAAGCCAGGCAGGAACTGCTCGTTCTCGCGCCCGCGCTCGATCGACGCGACGACCTCCGGTTCCCGGGCCCACAGGGTGGTCTGGGCGCGCGTGGTCAGCAGGGATGCGAGCGTGGTGCCCCACGCTCCTGCGCCGACGACGGTCACCCGCGTCACGACACGACTCCCTCGATGAGATCAGGAGCGACCAAGCGACGCCCCGTGATCTCGCCCGGCACCACGCGCACCCAATATTGCTTGTCACCAGCGGCCCACGACTCGATGTCAAGGCGCTGAACCTCGGCAGCCGTGGTTCGGAATGCGGTGCCGCGCACCAAGACGCTCCAGCCAGTGTGGTGGAGGTCATCTATTCCGTCGATCTGGAAGCTGGCGGGTCTCTCGTGGAGCCGGCCGAGCTTCTCGCCCGGATCCGAGCGGAACACGATGACGTCGTCGTCAACGACGTAGTTCACCGGCACCACCACCACAGAGCCGGACGCCGACGCGATCGCGACACGGCCGACGGAGCACGCGCGGAGGAGCCTGAGGCACTCGTCGCGCGTGAGCTCGATCGACGCGCCCGGTGCCTGGCCGTTCACGGCAGCACCGCCGGAACCTCGAGGCCCTCGAGCCTGCGGCCGGTGACCAGATCGATGGAGAGTGCAATCAGGGGTCCCTGTGCGGCCGCCCAACCTCGGGGCGTGCTGCCTTCGACGGCTGCGATGTCGTCGGGATGCCTCACATGCAGGGCCCGCCCGACGACCATCACGCTCCACCCTTCGTGGGTGACGGGGTCGATGGCGTCGGCTTGGAACCCAATCACGGAGTTGTCGGCGATCGCAGCGGGATGATCGTGCGGATCGGCCCAGAAGAGGATCCGATCACCGGCAACGCCGTACCGCACCGGCAGGACCGCGGGCATCGCCCGGGAGGACATGGAGATGCGGCCCACCGAGCCCTCCCCCAGATGGCGCAGGCACTCGTCTCGTGTCAACTCGTCGGACGTCGAGCCGGTTCGCATGGCTTCAGGATGCTGCACGCCCGGTCGCCCCGGTAGGGCCGAAGGTCACGCGAAGATGGGGAGGTGTCAGATGGCGACCTCATCACGGTGTTCCTGCTCGACGACCACGAGATCGTGCGGCGCGGCATCCGAGACCTGCTCGAAGCCGAAGGGGACATCGTGGTCGTCGGCGAGGCGTCGACCGCCGAGCAAGCAGTCGGACGGGTTCATGCGCTCGACCCCGACGTAGCCGTGCTCGATGTCCGGCTCGAAGAGGGAAGCGGCGTCGAAGCCTGTCGCGACATCCGTTCGCTACATCCGCGCACTGCGTGCCTCATCCTCACCTCGTTCGCAGACGACGAGGCGCTGTTCCAGGCGATCCTCGCCGGGGCGGCGGGCTACCTACTGAAGCAGATCCGCACGAACGACCTCGTCGACGCGGTGCGGCGCGTGGCCGCGGGACAGAACCTGCTCGATCCGACCGTCACGGCTCGCGTGCTGGAGCGAATTCGCAAGGGCAACCCCCAGGACGAACGGCTGGCGCGCCTGACCGAGCAGGAGCGCAAGGTGCTCGAGTTGGTCGCAGAGGGCCTCACCAACCGTCAGATCGGCGAGCGGCTCCACCTCGCCGAGAAGACCGTGAAGAACTACGTGACCTCGGTGCTGTCGAAGCTCGGGATGACCCGGCGCACCGAGGCCGCCGTCTACGCGGTCCGCCATCTCGATCATCTCGATCCCGAGCACTGACGCGGCTCCTGCTACGTGAGTGGCACCGACCACTCGAGGCGGCTGCCGGTGGGCAAGCGAGGTGTCAGCGTGAACGTGCCGCCGAGGTGCTCCGCGCGAGCCTCCATGTTCCGCAGCCCTCTGCCCTCACCGGGTGCGTCGGGGGGGCCGATGCCGTTGTCTTCGACGCACAACGTCAGTCGGCCGCCGGATGCGACGAGGTGGACATCGACCTCAGTCGCCTGGGCATGACGGGCGACGTTCGAGAGTGCCTCGCGCAGCACGGTCAACAGCTCCTCGGCGATGTGCTCGTCCGTCAACGCGTCGACGGCTCCGTCGAAGAAGGTTCTCGGCTCGACCGTCAACGTCGGCGTGACGTCGGATATCAGCGTGACGACTCGTCGGCGCAGGCTCTCGGCTCCCGCGAGCTGGACGGGTGCGTCGAGAGCGAAGATCGTCGACCGGATCCGCTTGATCGTGGTGTCGAGGTCATCGACCGCGAGCTGCACTCGCCGGGCGACCTCGGGATCGAGAAGACGGAGCGTCGCCTGCAAGGAGAGGCCGACCGCGAACAGCTGCTGGATGACCGTGTCGTGGAGATCCATCGCGATGCGCTCGCGATCTTCGAGCAATGCGAGGTCTCTCACTCGGGCGTGGAGCCGAGCGTTGTCGATGGCGACACCGGCAGCGGACGCCAACGCGACGACGAGCTCCTCGTCGATGTCACTGAACGCGTCCTCTGACCGCTTGTCGGTCAGATAGAGGTTGCCGAAGACCTCCCCCCGCACCATGACGGGCACGCCGAGGAACGATCGCATCTGCGGATGGTTCGGGGGGAAGCCGAAGCTGTCGGGATGCTCACGGAGGTCGGGAAGCCGGATCGGGCGCGGCTCACGGATGAGCAGTCCGAGGATGCCGTGACCCTTCGGCAGATCCCCGATCTTCGGCTCGGGTCTCATCGTCGATGCCGACGGTCAGGAATTCCGCAAGGAACGTCCTGGTGGGGTCGAGCACTCCGAGCGCGCCATAGTGCGCGTCGGCGAGCTCGGTCGCGGACTCGACGATGCGCTGCAGCGTGGCCGTCAGATCGAGGTCGGTGCCGATCGCCACGACGGCGCGGAGCAACTTGCGCAGGCTCCTCGGGCCGGCGACACCTTCCTGGGGCACGCGCAGAGATTAGGACTCAGCAATACCCCAACGATGCGGCCTCCGACCGCAGCCGGTCTCGGTGGTCCGGGTGGGCGATGTGCACCAGCGCGGCGGCCCGCTCCCGGATCGACCGGCCTCTGAGCTCGGCCACACCCCACTCGGTGACGACCTTGTCGACCGTGTTCTTCAGCGTCGTGACGACATCGCCGGGCGCGAGTTGCGAGACGATCTTCGAAATGGAGCCGTCCCGAGTCGTCGAGTGGAGCACCACGAAACCCTGTCCGCCCTCTGAGTACATCGCCCCCCGGGCGAAGTCGGCTTGCCCACCACTCGAGGAGTAGTAGCTGCCGTGCACCGTCTCCGATGCGCACTGGCCGAGGAGGTCCACTGCGATCGTGGCGTTGATCGAGACGAAGCCGGCTTCCTGCGCGATGACCCTCGGGTCGTTCACGTAGCGCACAGGCCACAGCTCGAACGCGGCGTTCTCGTCGAGGAAGTCGTACAGGGAGCGGGTGCCGAGAGCGAACGTTCCGACCGCCTTGGTCCGGTTGAGCTGCTTCGCGACCCCCGTGATGACACCGCGGTCCACGAGGTCCATGACGCCGTCGGAGAGCAGCTCGGTGTGCACACCGAGGTCCCGGTGATCGACGAGCGCGGAGAGGATCGCGTTCGGGATGGACCCGATGCCGGTCTGGATCGTGGCGCGATCCGGGATCCGCTCGGCGACGAGGGCGGCGATGTGCTCGTCGATCGTCGGTCGAGCGCACGGGAGCGACCTCGACGAGTGGGTAGTCGGCCTCGCTCCATCCCACGACTTGGCTGATGTGGACCTGGTTCCGTCCGAACGTGCGGGGCACCGACGGGTTCGCTTCCAGGAAGAACCGCGCTTTCCCGATGAAGGATGCGACGTAGTCCGCGTTCAGGCCCAGGCTGAAGTAGCCGTGACGGTCCGGCGGCGACGCCGTCGCCAGGATCAGTGGGTCGCTCGTCCGGTCGCGGAGGATGTTGCGCATCTCGCTGAAGTTGTTCGGGACGAGGTCGATGGTGCCCTCACGGAAGCAAGGACGCGTGACATCGGAGAGGAAGTAGGACACGTGGCGAAGGTGGTCGCCGAACGCGGCGTGCAAGTACGGACGATCGCGCAGAGCGTGCATCTGGTGCACTCGCACTCGGTCGAGATCGCTGGCCCCGGCCTCGATCGCGTCGAGCAACGTGACCGGTTCGCCGTTCGCGAGCGGCACGATGAGGTCCGCGCCCCGCCCGATGTGCCTGAGCACGCTGTCGGGCGACGTGGACTCGATCCGGGTGTTCATCGTCGCAACGTAGGACGACACGCGCGTCAGCGCTCAGCCGGTCTCGACGAGGTGGTCGAGGAACCACCAGCGGGCGAGCTCGGCGGCCTGCAGGAGCGTGCCTGGCTCGTCGAAGAGATGCGTCGCGCCGGGCACGATCGCCAGCCGTCTCTCACACCGAAGCTCGGCGAGTGCGGTGCGGTTGAGGTCGAGAACGACGCGATCGAGGCCGCCGACGATGAGCAGTGTGGGAGCGGTGACCCGGGCAAGCTCCGGCGCTGCGAGGTCTGGCCGGCCTCCACGGGACACGACGGCGCCGACGCGTTTGCCCAGCCGAGCAGCGGCGAGGAGGGCGGCCCCGGCACCCGTGCTCGCACCGAAGTACCCCAGCGGCAACTCGCCGATCGTCTCATTCTGGCTGAACCATCCGGTGACCCCGATGAGTCGCCGCGCCAGCAAGCCGACGTCGAAGACATTCGACCGGTCGACCTCCTCGCTCGGCGTCAGGAGGTCGAACAGCAGCGTGGCCAGGCCGACGTCGTTCAGCACCGAGCTCACGTATCGGTTCCGCGGGCTGTGGCGACTGCTGCCGCTCCCGTGGGCAAAGAGCACGACCCCTTGCGCATGCGCTGGCACCACGAGCTGAGCGTCCAGAGTGACACCACCGATGGTCAATCTCGCGGCGCAGTCTGGTTGCGGGGGATCGGCGAAGGGTGGCGCGGACGCCTCCCGCAAGTACTTGACCACCTCGTCATCGCTCGTCTGCGTGAAGTCGTCGTAGAACTGCCCGACCGCGTAGAAGGGCTCCGGCGTCGCGACGCACACCAGCTCGTCGGCGACCCCTGCGAGTCGACGCGTCCAGTCCGGCGGGGCGACCGGCACCGCGAGGACGACCCGTGAGGCACCCTCCGACCTCACGACCGCGCACGCGGCTCGGGCCGTCGACCCCGTCGCGATGCCGTCGTCGACGACGACGACGACCCGGCCGGCGATCGGGATGCGCGGCCGTTCTCCACGGAACCGCCGGGCGCGTCGGGTCAGCTCTGTGCGTTGCTCTGCCTCGACCGCGGCGAGCTCCTGGTCTGTCACGCGTGCATCGCGCAAAACGTCTTCGTTGAGAACGCGGGTACCGCCTTCTCCGATCGCGCCCATCGCGAGCTCGGGCTGGAAGGGGACACCCAGCTTGCGCACGACGACCACATCGAGCGGCGCGCCGAGCCGGCGCGCCACTTCGGCGGCAACGGGTACCCCACCTCTCGGCAGACCGACGACGACGACGTCCTCTCCGCGGAGGTGCGCGAGGTGCCCCGCGAGGTGCCGACCGGCGTCGGTCCGGTTCTCGAACCTCATGGTGCGTCACCGTGTCCGTCGCGCACCACAACGACTGGGCAGGGCGCATGGTGAACGCATTGATGGCTCACCGATCCGAGCCCGAGGCCATGGAGTCCGCCGCGACCGTGGGACCCAACGACGAGCAACTCGGCTGTCGCAGCGGCATCGTGAAGCGCGGCCGCGGCTCCCGCGGGTGAGCTCACGATTTTGACCTGGGCCGCCCCCGCAGACCCGACCGCGCCCGCGACCATGTGGTGGAGCAACGAGAGGCTCGCCTGCTCGAGCCGCTCGTGATCAGGAGCTGTCGTTGGTCCGAACGGCAGGACAACCTGGGTCTCGTGGTACACGTTCACGACTTCCAGCCGAGCTTCTCGCCGCGTGGCCTCCGAAACGGCCCAGTGCAGCGCGGCATCCGATTGTTGGGATCCGTCCACGCCGACCACGATCGTCCCCGGTCGCGGTTCCCAATCTCGCGGGACCACGACGACCGGGCAGGACGCCGACTCGACGCACCGGCGGCTCACCGAGCCCAGCAACAGACCGGTGAAGCCGCCATGCCCACGCGAGCCGACTACGAGAAGATCGGCACCCTCGGCGGCGCGGGTGAGCACCGGCGCTGGCTCCCCTTCGACGAGGAGAGCCGTGACCTCGGCGCCGGTCGTGCCGACGGATCCAACGGCCGCGTCGAGGACTGCGCGTGATCCCTGTTCGATCAGCTCGGGGTCGGCGGGACTCGGACCTGTCCCTTCGTAGATGGCGATCGGGAAGAGCCATCCATGCACGACCTCGAGGGTGGCGCCCCAGAGCTCGGCTTCTCGGACCGCCCACGACAAGGCGCGCCGCGAGTGCGTCGACGCGTCGACTCCGACGACGATCCGGCTGATCGCTCGATTCTCCATGTGTCCAGCGTGAGGCGCGCGGCGAGCGCGCCACAAGGGCTGAACGTCCCGAGCTACGGGCGCGAGGCGCAGATCGGCGTCAGCTCAGTCGGCGACCCGTACCGCCACGGCGGGGAGGATCTTCGAAGCCCGCCTTGCCGGACCGAGCGTCGCGAGGATCGATGCCCCGAACGTCGCAGTGAGGATCACGATCACGTCCCGCCAGGCGATCGGGTACGGGCCGTGAAGGCCTTGGAAGGCGGCGCTGTTTCGATAGAGGAGATAGGTGGTGACCACCGCGAGGACCGCGCCGATCAGGATTCCCTCCGCAGCGACGAAGGTGCTCTCGGCCATGAAGGCGCGCTGGACTGCCTTGGCCCGGAACCCCAGCGCGCGGAGGACGCCGATCGTGCGTCGCCGCTCGCGGACCGCGCGCACCATCACCACCCCGAGTCCGATGATCCCCACGAGCAGCCCGAGCGCGAGGAAGCCCTGCATCAGGCGGAAGAAGCTCTGGCTCGCTGCAAGGTTCTGTTCCACGGTTTGCCGGATAGAAGTGGCGACGAGCCCGGCAGCCAAGAACCGACCTTGCAGCTCGGTGACGAGCTCGATGTGGTCGACACCGGGCGCATCGAGCATGAAGCTCGTCACGCCGGCGTCGGAGACGGCCGCCGTCGCGGCTGCGGCACTCGTGAGCACGGGAAACCCGAACTCGCCGACGCCGATGTTGTAGAAGGCGCCAGCGCTCGACATCACGCCCGCGATCGTCTTGATGTGCGCGGTCCCTGTCGCGGGATCGGTGATGGTGAACATGTCGCCCGGCTGGAACGACTGACCTTGGGGTCCGCCACCTGATCCGAAGAAGGCGTCCACGACTACGTATTCAGGGGAGCTCGCGACTGCCGCCCATACCGCCTCGTCGTCGTCGAATCCTGCCATGCGTTGATCGAGGAGGTACTCATGTGCACCCTTCGTGAGATCCGGCAGGCCGACGATGGTCACCGGGAGTGCATCCTCGGTGCGGTGGCCCGGATCGCTGGCTGTCGCGTGGCCGATCACGAGCGGCATCACATCGACGACACGGCCCGCGAACGGCCCCGAGCGCAGCACGTCGATCGGGTTGCCCTGGGTCAGCGTGCCGTTGACGTCGACACGGTGGGTCCATCCCGCTCCCGAGTCCGCGACGGCCTGGTCCTTCGAGGCGTTGAGGACCGCACCGATCTGGGTGAGGAGCACCACGACGAACACGACGATGCTGTACATCACCAGCGTCGCGCCGGTGCGGAATCGACGAGCCGTCGGGTAGGCGAGCGCGAGCCGTGCGGTCAGCGCGGTCTCGCTCGGTCGGTCCAGCAGGCGGTGCACCGGCCACAGGACGATGTTCTGGTTCTGGCTGACGAGCAGCACCGCAGAGAACGTCACGAGCACGCCGAGCGCGATGTACACGGTCATCGACGGGCTGTCGAACACGTCTGGTCGGAAGAGGTTTGCGGTCAACGACCACACCAGGATGGCAAGCGAGACACTCGTCCACGTCGCCCTCGGTGACAGCACCAGGCGGAGCGCGGGCACCGCGGTCAACGCGGCAAGCGCGGGCAGCACGTAGGCGGCGGCGCCCGCACTGTTGGCCACGGCGACGACGGCGGCGGCCGCGAAGAACGCGCACGCGATCGACGACAGCACCACCCAACGGCGGGCGAGCCGGCCACTTCCGGCAGTGGGGAGATCGCGGATGGCAGCGATCACGTTCATGCGACTGAGCCGCACGCTCGTCAGCACGACGGTCACGAAGGCGATCACGAACCCGGCCGCGAACCCGTTGATCATGCTCGTCGTGCTGATGCCGAACGACAGGTCGAGCTGCTGGGACTTCGAGTTCCACTGGTTCATGATCGTTTCGGCGATCCCGACGACTCCGCGTCCGATCAATGCGCCGACGAGGAGGCCGATGAGCGCCGCGATCAGTGCGTACACGGCACCTTCGATCGCGAACTCACCGACGAGGCGCCGTCGGGTGAGCCCCACGGCGCGAAGCATGCCGAGCTGGCTCTTGCGCTCCTCGGCGAGCATGACGAACACGTTCACGAGGAGCAGGATCCCCGCGATGATGCTGAAGCTCCCGATGAACAGGAACAGCGATCCCATCACGCCCGAGGTCTCCTCGGCCGCATCGAGCACGTCCTGTTTCGCCGCCGCGACGACAGTCGAGAGGCCTCCGGGAGTCAGGAGCGCATCGATGCGAGCCTTGACCTCGTCAGTCAGCACTGCTCCTGCCTCGACGCCGCCCCGGTTCGAGATCAGTGTGGTCGTCAGCGGATGTGCCGTGGTGCCCGATGCAGCTGCGAGTCGCTCGAGCGTTCCAGGGGCGAGGAACGCGTCGGCGTTGACGACTGCTCCGAGCCCGGCGCCGGCCAAGCCGTGGCGAGGCACGACACGTGCGACGCGCATCGGTGTGAGCTGGCCGAAGATGAAGAACGTGACCGTGTCTCCCGCCCGCGCCTGAAGTCGGCTCGCGAGCTCGTCGTTGATCACGACGTCGCCCGGGCCCGGTTCCGGACCGGAGAGGCCCGACCCGGACCCACCAAAGGCGGCGGCCTCCTCGAAGTCGAGGTCCCAGAGCAGAGTGATCGGCTCCGCCCTCGGCACGCCGTCGTCGTGAGAACGTGGTCGCCGCGACAATGTTTCGCACGGTGAGGACGCCGTCGACGTTCGGATCCGACTTCAACGCCTCGAGCCGGTCCGCAATCTGAGCTCCCCGCACGGGATCGACGGTGGTGATCCGTTCGTCGATCGGTCCGAGCGAGCGGACCGCTACCCGCCTGATCGACGTGTCGAGCGAGTCGCCGACCGAGAGGCTGCTCACGATGAGGGCGGTCCCGAGGATCGAACCGCTGATGATGAGGATCGCCTCGGTCCGCCGCCGGGCGATCTGACGAAACGCGAGACGGCGCAGCACCGGGCTCCCGACTACGAGGGCCAGCGTCACGCCGAGCGCAAGGGCAAGGAGCACGAGCAGAACGGGAGTCAGTTCGGGATACACGGCTATCCGGTC
>CAVXAI010000015.1:0-18531 GCA_963759645.1 uncultured Acidimicrobiales bacterium
CGACTGGGAGAACTCTCTGTCGCTTCGAGCACAGCGCCTGGCGTCAGGGCCTAGATGTACGTCGTGGTGTCCTCCGCCTCGATGCGCTCGGGCCGGCGGTCCCAGCGGGCTCGGCGATGGCGGCCACCGCCGACGCGGAACCAGACGAAGGCGGCTACGAAAAGCGGCCACAACGGCAGGTGGCCGGCGACGACCCAGAACAACACGACGGCGAGCGCGATCACGGGGAATCGCGACACCGACCCCCCGACGGAAGGAATGGATCGAGGTCTCGGCCGAACACGATCGGGCACCGGCAACTCGCGGAGCACCATCCGCAGCTCGCTGCCGGTGCGCGCCGCAAGCGTCTCGTCGACTCTCGTCTCGAACTCCTCGAGCGTCAAGCGACCGTCGGCCGTGTGCTGTTTCAACAGCTCGATGACGCGGTTGCGGTCCGTGTCGAGCACGCGGATCGTGTCTGGCGATGCCACCGGATCGCTCATCGAGAGCGGTGTCGCCGACCGGCGGTCCTCGTACCGGAAGTGATGGTATGACGACCTGCACATATCCAAGCCTCCGGCGACAGGTTAGACCCACGGTCCCGAGGTGTCCTCCCCGTCTGGCAGCGGAACCCACGCGGACAAGCGAGAATGCGGCCATGGGCAACGCGGCCCCGGCGCTTCCCTCGGGGACGGGAACGTGAAGACGTCCACTCGCTCGGTCAGGACGACGTGTCTTGCCGCGGGTTGTACGCGGCCGGTCGGTCTCCTGCTCTTTCTCCCTCCGTTACTCCGCCGAGGACATGCCGGTGGAGCTCGGTCGTCAGCGTGCAAACCGTACGCGTGAGCTCGGTGTTCGCCCGCAGCTCTTGAGCCTCGGTCGCGAAGTCATGGTCGGCCTTGGCGCGCTGAAACTCTGCTTGGCGGTTCTGGCCGATCATGACGAACGTCGACAGAAAGATCGCCTCGAGCGAGACGATGAGGGTCAGCCTCGGCCATGGATCCGATTCCACGAAGAGCATCCAGCAGGCGAAGGCGACGACGTGGATGTACACAAACGGCATGGAGCCCGCGAACCAGTGATCGAATCGGCGATGCGAAGCTGCACGTTCTCCGCTCGCTGGCGCGCATGTTCGGTGACGACCGGATGGTGCAGTTGTGGCCGTCGGGTGATCGTCGCTTGACGTGCGTTCGCAGTTTGCACCTTGCCTCCTCGTGATCGCGTCCCACGCCGCCGGCCCTGGTGGCCGACGGCGGGGAACTCCCGAGTGCGGGTCGGGGCTGCGGCGTGCGTCATCTCAGCTCACCGCATGTCCGGCTTGCCGGGCGCTGATGTGTGTCTGTGCGGCCACCTCGTGCGACTCGCGACGTACCACCATGCAAGCCAAAGCTCGAGGGTGCCGAAGAGGAAGACGAGCCAGCCGATCGCCCAGGTGATGCCGATCGCTCCGGCGCCGGGGTTGACGACGAGGAGGACGCCCAGCGACACCAAGAGAACGCCACCCAAAGCGATAGAGCCCGCTCCTGCAACCTGCTTACGCTCCCTGATCGGCGAACGCGATCCAGGAGCCGCCCACGAGCAGCGACCAGGTCGCGATCACGACCAGGAGCGCCAGAGCGGTCATGGACGGCCACAGAAAGGTGACGATCCCCACGCCGATGCCGATCACGCCCCAGAAGGCGACCCAACCGCGGTCGATGACGAGGTCACTGATCGCGGCCGACAGCGCGGTGATGCCGTCCACTAGGGCGAACGCACCCCACAGCAGGACCAGGGCGTGGAGCGTGATGCCCGGCCACGCCGAGCGCGGCGAGGCCGAAGAACACCGCAGCGACGCCGTGGACAGCGAGGCGCTTCCAGCTACCCACGTATGGCCGCATCATGACGTCGCTCCTGTGGCCGAGTCGGGCGCGACGGCGGCGAGGTCGTCGGCGGCCATGCGGGCGAGCGCAGCGTCGATGAGCGCGTACTCTGCGACGTCGAGGAAGTATGCGGCGACTTCGGTGGCGGCAGCCGCGTCTTCCTCGGCCGCCTCCGCGAGACGCAGCGCGTGATGCAGCTCGTGCTGCGACTCGCGCTTCTCGACGCGGGCACGGACCTCGTCGAGCGGACGCTTCATCGCGGCCTTGGTCTCGTTCCACCACGTGCGGCCGGCTTCGGCAGCCTTGCGCACGGCGGATTCGAACTCGCTGACATCGGCCTTCAAGGCCTCGTCGATCTCGTTGCGCCGCTTCTCGAGGTCCGCGCGATCAGCCTCGAACGTCGTGGTCGCCGAGTCCTCGAGCACCTTGGCCCGAGCGGCGAGCGCCTCCAGGGACTGGGACATTGATTTCATGGGTTTCTCCGTTCTCACGTTGGTGTTGACGAGACGAACGTAAGCCGGAGGCTGTTTGGGCGAATCCCCGAAAACCCCAGTCCTGGCTCGGGGTCTCGACCGCGGAAAGGCGCTAGGTCGGCAGGTCGACCTGGGCGAGCTGGGTGCGGGAGGTCACGCCGAGCTTCACGAAGATCTTCCGCAGGTGGTATTCGACCGTGCTCGTCGAGATGTAGAGCTGCGCGGCGATCTCGTGGTTTCGCGCACCGGACACCGCGAGGCGGGCGACCTGTGCTTCCTGAGGCGTGAGGACGTCGGGAGGCGCAGACCGGTTCCGCACGTGCTCGCCCGTTGCCGCGAGCTCGGCCCGGGCACGCGCCGCGAATGCGGAGGCGCCGATGCTTTCGAAGAAGTCAAGAGCATCGTGCAGCGGTTCCCGGGCTTCCTTGCGTCGCCGTTCCCGCCGCAACCACTCGCCGTGCAGCAGCTGTGTCCGTGCCGTCTCAGTTGCGATCGTGGTACCGGACAACTTGTCGAGGGCCGACCGGAAGAGGATGTCAGCCTCTGCGCCAGTTGCGACGAGTGCCTGAGCGCGCGCCAGCATCCCGCCCGCCCAGGGTGTCGCCGACGCAGTCGCTCGTTCCGACAGGCGGGCCAGCGCCTCTTCGGCGGCGACCAACTCACCGCATCGGGTGGCGGCCTCGACGACGTCCGGCAAGGCGAGCGTGCCGAGCGCGACGCTGTCATGGTCGAGGAGGTGTCGTCCCGCGCGGAACGCAGCGTCGTACCGACCCGCACCGAGCTCCAGTACTGCGAGCGCGGCGTAGGCATGGTCGATCCCGAGCCCCTGTCCGCGTTCGTGCGCGTCCTGCATCATGCGGCGAGCGCCCTTCCGCGTGGCGTCCTCGTCCCCCTGCCACGCATCGCGCGAAGACCAGGGCCGGCGGGGGCGACCCGAGCATCCCGCGCGCCCCGGTGAGCGACACGACATCCTCGATCTCCGCGAGATGCGATGCCGCCGAGCCGAGGCGCCCTTGGAGAACTTCGAGCCAGCTGCGCAAACTCAGCGCGAGCGGGAGCGACGAGAGCGCAAAGATCCGACGAGCGAGCAGCGTCCACTCATCGGCGAGATCGCCCCAGGCGCCATCATCGAGAAGGTCCGCCGCGGCCAGGATGGTGTCGAAGTACACAACGTGAACGTGGCGTCCGGCGACCGCTTGGAGATGCGCTTGGTTGCGCGTCGCGTTCGTCACGGCCTGGCGGAGTGTCTCGTCCGCGGCGCTGCGCTCCCCGCCCAACACGGCGGCAAGGCCTGCCACCACCGAGGCGATGGGCTCCGGGAGATCGCATCGTACGGCGACGTCCCGCGTACCCGCGGCGATCGCATGACGCGTCGGCCGCTGGATCAAATGGCCACAGGCGAGCCCGGCTGCGACAGCCGCGACGCACGCGCCGGTGGCGAGCTCCGGTTGGTCGGCCGCAATCAGGGGCAGAGCCTCGGGCAGCACCGACGCGGCCTGCCGCACGTCGCCGGCGACGATGTGGATCAGTGCCTCGGTCCACGCCACCTCGTGCTGGTGCTGGAGAGCGAGCCCGGTCTCCCTGGCGCGATCGAGGATCTCCCGCGCGCGCGGTCCGCGCCCGCCCACGAGCTCCGCGCGCGCCGCCTCGAGGAGCCGTGCGGTGGCGCGCTCCCGGTCAGGCGTCAGCTCCGCCGCGCGCCACAGAAGGAACGCGGCGGCGGACGCACCGCCTCGCTGCCGCGCCCGTTCCGCGGAGGCCTCCAACACGCATGCGACTCTCTCGTCAGGTCCGGCGGCTGCGGCGCCGAGGTGCCACGCACGTCGGTCCGCGTCGAGTTCAGCATCGAGCGCCGCTGCGAGCGCGGCATGGCGCGCGGCGCCGATCGGCCGCGGGGGCCGAGTAGTACACGACCGACCGCACCAGCGGATGGCGGAAGGCGACCGTGGGAACGAATGCGACGAGCCCGCTTGCCTCCGCGTTCGTGAGTGCCTCGTCCCACGACAGCCCACCGACCGCGTCCGCGGCGCGACGCAAGATCGCGGGATCGCCCAACCGCTCGGCCGACGCCAACAGCAGCAACGCCCGAGCATTTTCGTCCAGTGCCGCCACCCGCGTCGCGAACAGACCGGAGAGGCGCTCGCCGATCGGCAAGGGGTCCGGTAGAGCAGAGGTACCGCGGAGTTGCTCCACCGTCAACACTGCGGGCAGCTCGACGAGTGCCAGTGGGTTGCCCCCGGTCGCGGCGACGATGTGGTTGGCGACGAGTTCGTCGACCGGTCCCCCCGCGCGTGCTGTCAGCAGCTCGTGCGCCTCTTGAGCCGACAGCCCTCCCAGCGCGATCCGGCGGATCCCTTCGAAGCGCCCGGAGGCGTCCGGTGTGTCACGCATGGTGAGAAGCGAGGCGACTCGTTCGCTGTGGAGGCGGCGGCCCACGAACGACAACGCCACGGCGGATTCGTCATCGACCCACTGCGCGTCATCAATGACAACGAGCAGCGGCTGTGAGCGGGCTGCCTCCTCGGCCAGGCTCAAGACGGCGAGACCCACGCGGAACGGATCGAGTGCGTCGTGCACCGCGTTGCCGAGCACGGCCTCGAGTGGGGCTCGTTGCGGTTCGGGGACGGCCTCCACGCAGTCGAGGAGATGGAGCGCCAGTTGGTGCACCGCCGCGTACCCGAAGGTCACCTCCGATTCGACGCCGACGATGCGGACTACACGGAAGTCGGATGCGACGTCGACCGCGTAGTCGACCAGCGCCGATTTGCCGATGCCAGGGGGGCCGGCGAACAGGACGGCGGCGGCGACCCCACCCTCGGCGTCACGCAGGAGCTCATCGATGATGACCCGTTCGATGGCGCGGCCGACGAGCATCTCGCGAGGCTCAGGAGTCGCCGCGTCGCCCGCGTAGGTCCGCCAGCTCGCGGGCCCGGCTCACCCAGCTCTTGCGCTCGCGTCGGCGACGGACCAGCCGTTGCCAGGTGAGCACGCCCACTCCGGCGGCGACCGCGCCCGGCACTGAGATCGATCCGACGGTCGGGCCGGTGCGACGCGAGATCAGTTGTGCGGACGCGAGCACGGCGGCGGCCGCAACGAGCCCGTCGACGAGATGATCCACGGCGCCGTCCGAATCGTGGATTCGGAAGTCGACGCCGAGTTTGCCGGTGCGGACCTGTTTGACGATCTCGTCGATGTCGCCGGGCAGGGAAGCAGCCAGACGGTCCCACGCTCGAACTGTGCGTCCTGCGTGGCGGGCCACGCGCCTTGGGTCGAACCGTTCGGCCAGCAACCTCTTCATGTAGGGCTCGAGCAGCTCGGTCACCCGGACTTCGGTTTGTAGACCCCTACCGAGTCCCTGGAGTTGCAACATGACCCGCAGGAGCAGTGACAAGTCGCCGGGCATCACGAGGCCGTTGTCGTGCAGCAGCCGCATGCCCGTACTGATGATCCCCGCCATGTCCAGTTGTCCGACCTCGCTGAGCAGGTAGCGGTTCAGCCACGCGTCCAACTGCGATCGCAACCGGTTCATGTCGACGCTCGGCGGTGGTGTCGTGATCTCCACGATGACGTCGGTGAGGCGGTCGAGATCATGGGTTCCCGCGGCGATCACCAAGTCTTCGAGCTGCCGTTTGCGCATCGAAGAGATGCGGCCAACGTCTCCAAAATCGAGGATCGCGATGTGCGACCCGTCCGGTAGGAGGAGATTCCCCGGTTGGGGGTCGGCGTGATAGAGCGAATCCCGGAAGATCATCTCGAGGTAGGCGTCGGCGGCGCGACGCACGAGTGCCTCGACGTCCCATCCTGTCTCCTCGACGCTGCGCACGATCGCTGAACGGTGCGCCAGAGATCAGACTCATGGTGAGGACTCGTCGGCGCGACAGCTCGGGATACGGCGTGGGGATGACGATGTCGGGTTCGTCCCCGAAGTTCAGCGCGAAGCGCTGAAGGTTCCGTAGCTCTTGCGAGAGGTCGATCGCGTCGTGCAGCATCTGGGAGAACTCGCCCACGATCACTGTCGGGCGCAGCTGCGCCAACGCGGGATCGTCCTGCTCGAGATGCGCCGCGATCCCCTCCATGAGCTCGAGATCTTCGAGCACGCGATGCTCCACGCCATCGTGGAGAACCTTCACCACCACCGCAGTCCCGTCGTGCAGTGTCGCTTTGTGAACCTGAGCGACGGACCCGGACGCCATCGGATCCGGGTCGAAGGCGCGGTAAAGATCCGCCACGGAACCACCGAGCTCGCGTTCAACCAGTCGCTGTGCCACACCCGGCGGATCCGGTGCGACCGCCGCCTGGAGCTTGACCAGCTCCCCGGCGACGTCGTCGCCGACGACATCCGGCCGCAGGCTCAACACCTGACCGAACTTGATCCACGTGGTGCCCAGCTCGGTCAACGCCCGCCGCAACCGCTCACCGTCCGACATCGCGACGATCTCGGGATCGACATGTCGGTCGACGAGCCCCTTCATGAAGGGCGCGCTGATCAGTCCGCTGCCGCGCTGCACCCACGCCACAAAGCCGTACTTCGCGAACACCGCGCCGATCTCGTCGAGTCGCTCACGGTGGCGCACCAAGGCGGCGGGCATTCCCGGCATGACTCACTCCTCCGGCGGCCAGCCCCTCGCGCCGCGGGGCGTGTGCTCGCCCGCCTGTACCGACACTAAGCCACGAGCATCCGTGCTACGCGGGGAGCCGCTCAACAGGTCTACCGAGAGCGGCTCGCCACACGCCCCGCACCGCCGAGCGCAGATCGAGGGTGAGGGCGGCGGGGGAGTAACCGATCGCCTGCTTCGGCAGCCGGACGCGGAGGGAAGTCGGACGGATCGAGAACCGCAACGGAGGAGTCGAGCACGACGGCCTCTCCGTCGAGACCCGCATCGACGGGGGATCTCGACGTCACCTCGAAGGTCTCGGCTGTCCATGCCGTAAATCCGGGGAAGCGCTCCGGCTTCCCGGTCGTCGTTGCGGCGAGCAATGCTCCGAACGCCTTGTCGTCATCGATTTCGAGCGTGAGCACACCGAGCCGTCCGCTGTCGAGCCGAGGTCGCGTCGTCGATCCCCGCCGGTAGGGGTTGTTGGAGATCTGGATGAGATGCGCGCCCGCGTGGTGCTCGCCATGTGGACCCCTGAAGTTGAGGTCGAAGGGACGGCTTCCGGGCCCCAGCATCGTCGGGAGCGCGGACAGCGCCGTCTCAACCTTGGCGTCGCGGTACTCCGGCGAGCGCACGATCGTTCGCGTAGAGCCCGAGCGACACGTTGTTCACGAACGGACGACCGTTGACGTCGCCGATGTCGATGCGTCGTTCTCGGGCCTCCCCGAAGGCGTCGAGAGCGCCGACCACGTCGCGGCGGTCCAGGCCCAGATCCAGAGCCAAGTGGTTCCGCGTCCCGGCCGGCACAACCACCATGGCAACGCCGCGTTCGGACGCCACACTCGCCACCACCGCTTGCGATCCGTCACCGCCCGCCATGCCGATCACGTCCGCGCCCGCGTCGATGGCCGCTCTTGCCAGCTGCTCCAAATCGTCCCCCGGGCGGAGCACCACCACTTCGATGCCGCGCTCGACGGCAGCGCTCGACGAGGTGATGCTGCTCCGCCTTCCCCCCGCCTGACTTCAGGTTCACGATGAGCACGCCGTGGACGGCTGGACGAACAGCCGTCCCGGGCGAGTTCGCACGCTTCAGCGATCGAACGTCTCGACCGAGCGCGAACCGAGCAAGCAAGACCGCGGCGGCGACCATGAGGACACGCGCCACCGCGAAGAGGGCGTTACGACCGCCCTCGATGAAGGCCGCGGCCACGAAGCCGAAAGCCGTCGCCGCGAGCACAACCAATGCGAGTTGGCGCCGCGCGCCGGTTCGCGTGATCGCGTACCACGCCGCGGCCAACCGCCACAACGATCAGCGGTACCAGTACGGCCAGCCGAAGGAGATCGGTGAGCGTGCTCGCGATCGTCGTACCAACGACAACGGCGGCGAGAAGGATGGCCCCGAGGGCGGCGAGCCGTTGTGACATCCGGGGGCCGCGTGGCGTGGAGAGTGACGTCGACGGCGAGGTCAGACGAACCTTTCACCGGCCATCAACACGTCGGCGCGGAGTGCGTCGTTGTCGTGCCATGCGCGAACCATAATTGTCGACTAGAAGATCGTGCCCGGGTTGAGGATGCCGTTCGGGTCGAACGCCGCCTTGATGCGCCGCATGAGGTCGACCTTCACCGGATCCTCGAGCTCGAGGAAGTACTTGCGTTTGGTCGTGCCGATGCCGTGTTCGCCAGAGATCACCCCCCCGAAGGCCATCCCTGTCTCGAACAGCGCGTGCAGCAGCTTCGAGCGTTCCTCGGGTTCGGGCTTGTAGACCGACAGGTGGATGTTGCCGTCGCCGGCATGTCCGCACCCGGCCACGAACGCGCTGTTCTCGCGTGCGAGCTCAACGACGCGCTCCATGTAGTCGGAGATCGACGCGCGAGGCACGACGATGTCGATGATGTCGTCGGCCCCGGCTCCCTTCGCGAGCCAGAACGCCTTCTCCCGGGCTTCGATTAACCGCTGCCCTGATGCCGACGGCAGCACGTACACGTCGATCGCGCCGAGCTCGGAGAGCAACAACGCGAGCTCGTGGACATCTTCCTCGAGCCGCGTCTCGTTTCGGTTCTCCATCATGACGACGCCATAGGCCTTCGTCGCCCCGCGCACCTCGTCGGGCACGCCGAGCTCGAGCCCGAACTCGCGCACCATGGCGCCGAGGGTGCCCGAGTCGATGTACTCGAGGATCAGCGGCCCGATGCCACTCGCCACGACCCGCGGGACCGCGTGCATCACACCGTCGAGCGTGGTGAACGGCGCCAGGACAGTCGCCTGGTAGGCGGGCCGAGGGTAGAGCTTGAGGATCGCCTCGGTCACGAGCCCGAGCGTGCCCTCGGAGCCGACGATCAGCTGGGTGAGGTCGTAGCCCGTCGAGCCCTTCACGAACCGACCGCCCGTGCGGATGACCTCGCCGCTCGGGAGCACGACCTCTAGACCGAGCACCTGGTGCCGCGTCACGCCGTACTTCACGGCTCGCATACCGCCTGCGTTCGTCGCCACGTTGCCACCGAGTGACGCGGAGTACTCGCCCGGATACACGGGGTACACGAGGTCGTGCTTCGCGGTCGCTTCGTCGAGCTCGGCGAGCGTCACGCCGGGCTCGACGATTGCCACCTGGTTCTCGGTGTCGATCTCGATGCGCTTCATACGCTCGAACGACACGACGACGCCACCAGCGCTCGGGATCGCCGCGCCCGACAACCCGGTGCCACTACCGCGCGCAGTGACCGCGATCAGGCGTTCGTCGCACAACCGGAGGATCGCGGCGACCTCGCTTGCAGTCTCTGGCAGCAGCACGGCCATAGGGATGACCGGCGTCGCGCCGAGCGTCTCGTCGTGGGAGTAGTCGTCGCTCGCGTCGCCGGCCAAGATGCGGTCGGTGGGCAGCACGCCGTCAAACTGTCGGTGATTCATTGCGTGCATTCTGCTGCGCCCGGGCGGCTGGGGCGCCTTCGATCGTGCGCAGTGCCAGTGGGGAGACAACGGATAACTCGCGCCTTGTCGCTCGCGAGCTGACATGGGAACTTCCTGTTGAGCACAGCGCTCGACGAACGAATTGCACCGTTTGAGGGTCGTCGCCGGAACGGCCGATGCCGCGGGGAGCTGGGACGATTCCTGGCGCACGCCTCCGCGAGTCGTCGAACGGATCTCGCTAGAGACCGAGCGTCGGCGCCTCACACCACCGAGTTCCGCCGCACGGCGTCTTCAAAGGCGTGCAGGACGACCTCACGGACCGGCTCGCCCGTGAACGCGCGCGAAGTGCGACAGAGCCCTGGGTGGTGCGGCACCGGTTGTTCCGATCGTGCACAAGCGCCGCGGAGTTTCAACTGACGAGCTGCGCACAGCGATCGCGACCAGCGCAGCGTTCCTCGAAACCGAAGAGAGTCATCACCCCTGCGAGGGTGACGTAGCGGAAAGAATGCATTGGTGGACGATGAGACAGGGCTGGCGACTCAAGAGGAGGCCCCTGGGCGTTCGCCGTCGCGTGTCGACGTTGCTGGCCGACCGCAGCACAAGCGTCGCTCAACCGCGACGCGCGTCGTGGGCGCCGTCTTCAGCCTCGCGCTCATCGTCTTCATCTTCGTTGGTGTCATCCCCCAATTCGCCAGTTACGAGGTGGCATGGGAGGCGATCTCGCAGATGAGCTCAGCGTGGTGGCTGGTGCTCGTGATCGGGGCCGCGCTGTACGACATCTCCTTCGCGTGGCCCTATCAGGCCGTCCTGCCCGGCCTGCGCTACCGCCACGGCTACATGGAGACCCAAACGACCTCGGCGATCTCCAACACCGTCCCGGCCGGTGGTGCCGTCGCGGTCGGCATGACGTTTCGCATGTTCGAATCGTTCGGTCAATCGGATGTGGCCATCAGCACCGCCGTGGTGGCAACCGGCATCTGGAACCTGGGCTTCAAGTTCGGGTTACCGATCGTGGCCGTGACCCTCGTGCTGTTGACTGGGCAGAACACGGCCGGGACGCTCGCTCTCGCCGCGCTGGGAGTGGTCATCATCGTCGTCGCCGGAATCGTCATATGGCTGACGTTGCGTGACGACCGGAGCGCCCAAGCCGTCGGGCGGCTTGGCGATCGCGTGGTCAACTGGTTCCTGCAGTTCCTGCATCGCGAACCATCAGACCGGATCGAGCGCGCCATCGTCCGCTTCCGCGCACAGACCAGCGACATCCTGCACGAGCGGGCCGGTCGTCTGACCGTGTCGGTCCTGGCGAGCCAGCTGGCCAATTTCGCTACTGCTGTTGTTGTCGGCCCGCGCGGTCGGGATCGGCGCCAACCAGGTGAGCTTTCTCGAGATGCTGCTGTCCTTCTCCGTGGCGCGGCTCCTCGGCGCGATACCGATCACACCGGGCGGCTTGGGCATCGTCGATGCCGCGCTCATCGCGATGCTGACCGCGTTCGGGGCGAGCTCGGACGCGGCGCTGGCGGCCGATCTGGTGTGGCGGGCCACGACGTACTTTCCGCCGATCTTCCTCGGCGCCGGCACTTACGTCGTCTGGCGGCGGGGCATCACGCGCGGCCGATACCGTGCCGCGCTCGGCTGTGAGGAGAACCAGCTGTAGATGGCCAGCAAGCACTCGTCCGGGCTACACCACGCGGGCCAAGGAATTCGCGTCGGCCCACCCGTACACCGCCTTGGCTTGTACTGAGGCCGTGTTGCTCACAGCTCTCATCCTTCTTGGACTTTCGGTCGATGGCGGGCGTGTCACCAGCCATGAAGCGGCGTTGTTCCGATGGGTGAACGGCCTGCCGGAAGCCCTCTACGTGCCGATGACGATCTTTCAGTTTGCGGGGGTGCTGGCCGCGCCGGCCGTCTGTGCGGCCGTCGCGCTGATCTGCAAGAGGTACCGGCTGGCCGTGGTGTTGGTTCTGATCATGCCGGCCAAGTTGTGGAGCGAACACGTCATCAAATCCAACTTCCAGCGCGAGCGGCCCAAGGTCTACATCCCCGATGCCATCCTGCGCGGTGACGTGCCAGCCTCCGGACTCAGCTTTGTGTCGGGCCACGCGACCATCGTCTTCGGGATTGCCACCGTGCTGACGCCATTCATCTCGCGACGGCTGCGCGTTGCTGTCTGGGCGATTGCCGGGCTGTGCATCATCGCCAGGGTCTACTTGGGGGCGCACCTACCGCGCGACGTTCTTGGCGGCGCCATCTGCGGCACGATGATCGGCCTAGCGCTCCTAGGCGCATATCGACTTCTGCATCGTCACAACAGTGCGCCGCCGACGCGGGGCGAGAATGCTGAACCCATTTGAGCCAACGGATCATCAACACTGCGCCGCGGCGAACAAGGTCGAGTTCGCCTACGTGTCGTTCAACGCGGCGCTAGCGGCGGGCCACGGCTACGAGTCGAGCGCAGCTCGCAACTGTTCAGCGGTGCAGTCCTGAGCTGACGCGGGCGACAGCCCGTGGCAGCCGACACCGGTGGCAGGCCGAGGGGCGGCGCCGGCATCGAGCGTGGTCGCCCACGTCGCGATCATCAATGCACCGACCGTGCACCCGATCAAACGTCTGCGGTAGCTCATCGTGTCCTCCTTGGTGCTCATGGCGCGGCTTGCGCCTCGGGGAAACGATGCGACAAGAAGGCGGAGGTCACCACGGCAGATGACGCCCCCGCAGTGCGTCATGTGGAGCAGAAATGCGTCATGTGGAGCGGTACGTTGGACTGGTGGCGGCGAGGGAGGGCGTGAGTCTCGGCGGCTTCGTCGCGCTGCTCGACCCGGACGCGCGCGCCGCGCTGCTGGGCCTCGGCCGTGTCCGCCGTTACCGGCGCGGTGCGACGATCGTCTTGCAGGGTGCGCGCGACGACACTGTCTGCGTCGTCCTCGAGGGTCGGGTCAAGGTCACCCTCGACACGCCCGACGGCCACGAAGTCGTTCTCTCCGTCCTCGGTCCGGGCGACCTGCTGGGCGAGTGGGAGGCGATCGATCCCGAGCTCGTCAGTCGCGCCGCTTCCGAGGTCGCCCTCGAACCAGTCGAGTGCCGCGTCTTTACGGCCGAGGACCTGTGTCGGTTCCTCGTCGCCCACCCCGCCGCCGCGCTCCAGTTGCTGCGCCTGACCATTCGCAACTTTCTCACTGCAGACCGGCGGCGGGTGGACGCCACCGCGCTCGACGCTTCCCACCGCCTCGCTCACTTCCTCGTCGAGCGCGCCGACGCCCAGCGCGAGTCCGAGCTCGACATCGCTCTGACCCAAGAGGAGCTCGCCAGCCTCCTCGCGTCGTCGCGGGAGTCGGTGGTCCGAGCCCTCACTGTGTTGCGCACGCGCGGGCTGATCGAGACGGGTCGGCGCCAGATCACGATCCGCGACCTGGAAGGTCTTCGAGGCCTACGCCGGTTGACGGCCTGAACCAGTTCCGCTCCTACACGCTTCGCAGGGAGCGCTCGAACTCTTCCGGAGTCCGAACGCCTCGGTCGAGCACGGCGGTGTAGATGTCGACCGACCTCACCGCATCGCCGTACTCGGGCCGCTTCACCCAGGCTTGCTTGATGTCGAGGATCGCACTCCGCGTCTCGGGTGTCAGTCGAGGGCCGAACTCACGGACGTGACGCAGGTCCGGCTGACGGTCGGCGTCCGCGACGAACCAGACGTCGATGTTCCAGTTCCGGTGCCCGTCGCGGTAGTCGATCCCCCAGTAAACGCCGTCGGGGTACCTTTCGGGATGGGTGTTCCAGGATCCTGAGTCGTTCCGGAACGTCAGTTGCCGCACGCGTGGATGGCTCACGAGGTCGACCGCCGCGCGGTAGAGAGCGGCGATGTCGAGCGCGTCGCAGACGACGGTGACGTCGAGGTCGGGCCAGACCATCAACCCGAGCGCGGCGCTGCCGACGAGATGCGGCTCGCCGAGCACAGCAAGCACGTCATCGAGCGCGAGATCCGCTCGCACCGCCTCGGCCGCCGCTGCGAGCTCTTCCGGGTTCGACACCATCACAGTGTCGCCGATGAGGCAGCGAGGGCCAGGGGCGCGAGCAGGAAGAACTCCTGCGTCGCGCGTCGAGTGCAGCGCTCGGAGAACGGAGGACTGCTGAGCCCTACTTCTTGGCCTGGCGCTCTGCCTTCTTCCGCTCGAGTGCGTCGCTGGCGTTGCCCGCGGCTTTTGTGGCCTGAACAGCGCGTCGTTGCTGTTTGACGTGCGGTCGACTCCTGGTCGACTCGCGTGAGACTTGCTTCGCGTTCCGGCAGCGGTGACACGTTTGTCCCGTTGCTTGGGCGGTTGCCTCGATCGCCGCGGCTTTCTTGGCGAGCTCCCGCGCCACTCGCTGCTCTGCAGCGCGCTGGTCGCGCTCGATGACTTGCTCACGTCGGAGCGCGTCCTGCTCTGCCTTGTTGCGCTCTTCCTTGGCTCGAGCTTGCTGCTCGCGCAGCTCGCGGTCTCCGGCCGCCCGCTTCTGGTCGGCCCGGACCTCGAGCTCCACGGCACGGCGCAGCTCGGTCACCTTTGCCTGCTGGATGCGGCCCTCGTCGACGAGTTCTTCGTCGCGGAGGATCGAGCCGACGACCTGTTTCACGCCGGCTTCGAATCCTTCGAACGCCATGGCTGGCGGCCAGCTGGCGTTCCCGGTCTGTCCGGTGAGGACCTCGACTCCGCAGATGGGAAGGCGGAGTCCGAGCAAGGTCGCTTTCACCGCGGTGCGGGGGATGGTGTTGAGTTGCACGGTCACGCTCCTGCGTCCTGGTCGTTCTGGGCTGCTTCGAGCACCGCGGCTCTGCGCCGCGCCTGCTCCGCCGCGTTCTCTACGCGGTCGGCCTCGCGCTCCGTGGCCTGGTGCTGCTTGATGGCTTCGACTTCATCCGCGGTGACGGCGGTTTGTTCGGCGCGCTCGGTACGTTCGACCGCGGCCTTTTGTGTCGCCGCCGCCCTCTCGAGATCGGCGTGCGCCGTGGCCCTCTCGCGCTCGAGACGATCTCGTGCGGCCGCCTCGGCGCCTTCTGCGATGAGCCGCTCGCGCTCGGCGGCCAGCTCGCGCTCTTTGCTGATGAGCTCTGCCTCGGCCGCCGTCTGCACGGCCGCCGCCGCTTCCTTCTGCGCGGTCTGCTCGGCATCCGCCTTCTGCTCGTGAAGACGTCCTTCGTCGACCAGGTCGTCGTTGCCCGTGATGGACCCGACGATCTCTTTCGCCTTGCCCTTCACGCGGTCGATGAAGCCGGTTCCAAGGGGCACGTTCGGGTTGGGGTCGCTCAAGGCTGTCCTCCGTGATGGGCGTGCTCATGCACGCGGTGAAAGTGGCGCAAGTGGGGGAAGTGGGTTCGAGCTCGATCGATGGCGAGCACATGCGACTCGAAGCGACCGGTCGATGTGCCGCCGCCGGATCTGGAACTACCGCACGGTCGTCTCCGCTGTGCAGGTGGTGGACGGTTACCCCGAACGCTCGGACCCCCAAGCCGTGGACGTCCCCGCCAGGCGTGCGGTGCTCCTACGCGGCGGCCTTCTTGGCCGCGGCGACCTTCTTGCCGAGCTCATCGAGCTCCTCAGCGCTCACCGACTTGCGGAGGTTCGGGAAGACCTCGCCTTCCTCCTCCTCCACGTGATGGCTGATGCCGGCCTCGAGCATGGTGAGGGCGCCGTCGAAGCCGGGCTTGTCGGGTGAGAGCTTCTCGACGTCGTCGAGCACCTTCCTCGCGCCCTTGTGTTCGGTCTTGGCTTCCTCGACCATCTCGTCGCCGTCGTCGACTTGCTTGGCGATCGCCGGGTAGACGATCGACTCCTCCACCTTCATGTGAAGACGCAGATCGCTTACGAGACGCTCGACGAACTTGGCGCGGGCCGCGCCCTTCGAACCCTTTATCTGCTCGAACAGCTTCTCGACCTTGCGGTGATCCTGCTCGAGCATCTCCGTCACATCAGCCATGGCTTCTCCTTTGGGTTGGGAACGCGGGCCGAGTGCTCGGCGCCGTCGGCGACGACAACACGGCGCCAGGCGGGACCACGGCTACACCGCGGGCCGGAGCCGAGGTGCCTGGGCGATGCACGGGCCGTCGACCTGCTCCGGTTCGCAGACGTCGCACCAGTCACCGTCCTGACACGCGCAGAGCAAGACGGGGTCGTCGACCATCGCCTTCCACGTCTCGAGCATTCCGAGGATTCCGAAGGTGCGGGCGAAGAGCCGCCTGAAGATCATGCCGGCGCCTCTACCCGCCGCTTCTCCACGTTGAAACCCACTTCTTATGTAGTAGTGTCGAAGTAATGCCGAACTCACTCGAGACTTCTGGCGCAGTCTCGAGCCGTCGCTCCGTGGCTCAAGGTGGAACAGGCTGGTCCGCGACGTTTGCGCCTGCGTTGGGGAGCTCGACATGGCGGGGGCGCCGGAGGTCCGGGCCCGGCTCGTCGGCCATGACCGGGGACGTCGAGCTGGACTGTTCCGGGCTGACGTTCATCGATGCGTCGGGTCTGAGGCGTGCTCGTCGCCGCTCACGCGCGACTGCGAGGCTCGGGGCGCGAAGCTGACGATCGTGGATCCGTCTCGGTGTGTGGTCCGGCTGCTGGCACTGACCGGTCTCGACTCGGTGTTGGGTGTGCGAGCGGAGAGCTCGGCGCCGTGACGCGTGACGGATGCCGGGGGCGAATCGGGGAGTCGGCCGATCTACTCGATCGGCGCGGTGGCCAGCATGCTCGGCGTCGAGACGGCGACGCTGCGGGCGTGGGAGGAGCGCTACGGCGTGGTCGTCCCGACCCGGAGCGAAGGCGGCCAGCGGATCTACTCGCGCGACGAGCTGGAGCGGTTGCGGTTCGTCGTCGACGAGGTGGAGGGCGGCACCACGCCGGCCGACGCCCACCGGCTGCTGGCCGAGCGCCTGGGTGACGGCGAGCGAGACTGAGCCGGCCGGATCCGCACGCGGCCACGATCGTCGTCCTGCTCGCCGAACGCGATCGGTATGCGGCGGAGCTGCTCGAGTACTTCTTGCGGACCGAGGGCTACGAGGTCTGTGTGGCGTTCGACCCGGCGCTCGCCGAGCAGCTGTTCGCCGAACGTCGACCCGAACTGTCGATCGTCGATCTGATGATCTCGGGTGGCGGGCTCGAGCTGTGCGCCCGCCTGGCCGCGCGATGGGACCGCGCCGGTGCTGGCGATGTCGGCGCTCGATCTCGCCGATGAGGCGATCTCGGCGGGGGCGAGCGCGTTCCTGGCCAAGCCGGTCGTGCCGCTGCAGTTCGTCTCGACCGTGCGCGACCTGCTGGGGTCGAGCGCGCTCACACGGCCGTGCGACGGCGGCCGTCTCCTGATGGAGCGCCTCTCCACCGGCAACGCCCGGCTCGACGAGGTGCTCGGCGGCGGGCTCGTCGCTCGACGCGATCACGCTCGTGGTGGGTGCTCCCGGTACGGGCAAGACGATCCTGGCCGAACAATGCCTGTTCGCCAACGCCACACCCGAGCGGCCGGGGCTGTACCTGTCGACGGTGTCGGAGCCGTTCGACAAGCTGCTGCGCTACGGCCAGTCGCTCGAGTTCTTCGACATCGACCAAGCTCGGCCGGTCGGTGTTCTACGACGATCTCGGCGACGCCGTGCACCAGGACGGTCTGGCCGGCGTGCTCGAACGCATCGACGCCTTGCATCAAGGAGCATCAGCCCGGCATCATCGTGATCGACAGCTTCAAGGCCCTGCGCACGTTCGCCGCTGACGACGCCGAGTTCCGCCGCTTCCTCCACGACCTCGCCGGCCGATTCAGCGTGCTCGCCGTCTCGTCGTTGTGGGTGGGCGAGTACGAGCCCGGCGAAGCGACCAACTCGCCCGAGTTCGCCGTCGCCGACGCCGTGATCGGTCTCGAGACGAGACGATCCGCCGAACGTTCGATCCGCTACCTCAGCGTCCGCAAGCTGCGCGGCAGCGACTTCCTGTCCGGCGACCACGTCTACCGCATCACCGCCGGCGGACTGGTCGTCTTCCCGCGCCTCGCCGACCTCGCGCGACGACGTCGCCTACGCCTCGGCCGGCGAGCGGGTGTCGACCGGGATCGCCGCGCTCGACGACGCCCTCGAGGAGGGCTACTGGTCGGGTTCCACCACGCTCATCGCCGGGCCGTCCGGCGCCGGCAAGACCCTCATGGGCCTGCACTTCGTGTTCGCCGGCGCCGCCCGAGACGAGCCCGGCGTCTTCGTCACGCTGCAGGAGAACCGGACCCAACTCGCACGCGTCATCAGCCGCTTCGGCTGGAGCATCGACGACCCCAACGTCACGATCATGGACCGCTCACCGGTCGACCTCTACGTCGACGAGCTCGTCTACGAGCTGCTCGACCGGATCCACGAGGTCGGCGCCCGCCGGCTCGTCATCGACAGCCTCAACGACCTCATCGTCGCCACACCCGACCCGATGCGCCTCCGCGAGTTCCTCTACTCACTCGTGCAACGCTGCGCGCGGCACGGCGTCAGCCTCATGTTCACCTACGAGACGATGGAGCTGTTCCGGATCACACGACTGAGCGAGCTCGGCATGTCCCACATCGCCGACAACGTCGTCCTGCTCCAGCACGTCCAGGACGGCTCCCAGATGAAGCGCGCCCTCACCGTCCTCAAGTCCAGAGGATCCAAGAACTCGGCCGTCATCCGCGAGTTCAAGATCTCCGTCGACGGCATCACGCTCGGCGAGCCACTCGACCTGCGCGCCTTCTGGGGCTGAACC
>CAVXAI010000016.1:0-885480 GCA_963759645.1 uncultured Acidimicrobiales bacterium
GCACCGCGGACCGCTGATGAGGTGCGACACGATGGTGCTGTGAAGGTCCCGCCGGAAGTCGTGAGCACCACGGTCGTCGGTAGCTACCCACAACCGCCGTGGCTGATCGATCGAGCGTTCTTGTCGAAGGGCGTGCCTCGTGCTCGAGCGCGACGAGCTGTGGGCTCTTCCGGACCGATCTGCTCGAGGGTGCGCAAGATGATGCGGCTGAGCTGGCGATCCGCGACATGGAGCGCGCCGGCATCGACGTGATCACCGACGGTGAGGTCCGCCGCGAGAGCTACTCGAATCACCTCGTCACTGCGCTCGAAGGCATCGACGCGGTGCACCCGGCGCCGGTCACCAACCGCGCTGGTCGCACGACGATGGTGCCGAGGATCGTCGGTGCCATTCGGCGCACCCGCGCGGTCGAGGTCGATGCGCTTGCGTTTCTCCGGCGTATGACGGATCGACCGGTGAAGGTGACGCTTCCCGGTCCGTTCACGTTGAGTCAGCAGGCGAAGGACGAGTGGTATCAAGACCCGGAAGCCGTCGCGATGGACTTCGCCGCGGCGGTGAACGAAGAGGCGCGGGAGCTGCAGGCGGCCGGTGCTGACGTGATCCAGCTCGACGAGCCGTGGCTTCGCAACGATCCCGGTCGCGGCCGAGCGCTACGCGGTCGGGGCGATCAATCGGGCGCTCGAAGGCATCACAGCCACGACCGCGGTGCACCTCTGCTTCGGCTACGCCGCGGTGGTAGGGGAGAAGCCCAGCGGCTACTCGTTCCTTCCGCAGCTGGCCGACTGCTCCGCCGAGCAGATCTCGATCGAAGCAGCCCAGCCGAAGCTCGACCTCGGCGTCCTCGACGATCTGTCGGGAAAGGTGATCGTCCTCGGCGTCATCGACTTGCAAGACCCCGAGGTCGAGCCAGTCGATGTCGTCGAGGCGCGCATCCGACGGGGACTCGAGCGCCTCGAGCCCACTCACCTCGTCGCCGCTCCCGATTGCGGGATGAAGTACCTGCCTCGGGCGACGGCATTCAACAAGCTCCGCGCGTTGGCCGACGCCGCGCGCTCGATCCGGGTCGAACTCGGGCGCGAGTAGGCCGCAAGGGGCCGACGGAGTCTGGTGGTCGTCGTCGTAGGCTCGGGCGCCTGATGTCGACCACGAGCGAGCCGCGTGTTCACCCTTCGCTTCGCTCTCGTTGTGACGTCGGGGCTCTGCTACTTCATGGCGCTCGGGCATGCTTCTGCCCGTCGTGCCGCAGTTCGTGAAGCACGAGCTCGGCGGCAACGACGTCGCCGTCGGGGTAGCGGTCGGCGCCTTCTTCGTGGGCGCGGTGCTCCTGCGCCCATTCGCCGGTCGGATCGGCGACCGCGTCGGCCGACGGGTCCTCATCGTTGTCGGCGGCCTGATCGTCGGCTCGGCCGGCCTGCTCTACGTCTTCGCGTCGGCCCTCGTCCCGCTCGTGGTGGTGCGGCTGCTCGCCGGCATCGGGGAGGCCGCGTTCTTCGTGGGCGCCGCGTCGATGGTCACCGACCTCGCGCCCGAGGCGCGGCGCGGCGAGGCAATCAGCTACTGGTCGATCGCGGTCTACGGCGGCCTCGCCTTCGGCCCGCTACTCGGCAACGTGCTCCTCGACGACGACCACTTCGACCGGGTCTGGCTGACCTCGGCGGCGCTTGCCTTCGTGGCGGGGGCGATCGGGCTTTTCACACGGGACGTGGCGTCGCTCGGCCGGACGTCCGGGCCCGACGCGCCTCGACCTCCGCTCATCAGTCGGGCGGCGCTCGCCCCGGGCACGGTGCTTTTTCTCGGGCTCATCGGTCTCGCTGGGTTCACCGAGTTCGTGCCGCTCTACGTCAAGCAGATAGGGATGGACGACTCGAGTGGGGTGTTCCTCCTCTACGGCGGCCTGATCCTCGCCTTGCGCCTCCTCGGCGCGAGGGTGCCCGACCGCATCGGACCTTTCACGGCCGGCACCATCGCGACCGGCACCTCCGCCGCAGGGCTGCTGATCATGGCGGCGTTCGCCGAACCGGTCGGCTTGTACGCGGGCACCAGTCGTCTTCTCGATCGGCATGTCGTTCTTGTATCCGGCCATGCTCACGCTCGCCCTCACCGGACTGGCCGACAACGAGCGGGGCTCGGCCGTCGGCACCGTCAGCAGCTTCTTCGATCTGTCGCAAGGAGTCGGTGCGCTACTCCTCGGCGTCGTCGCCGCGCTCACCGGCTACCGAGGCGCCTTCGTCGCCGGCGCACTGCTCGGGCTCGCCGCCCTCGTGCTGCTCCGCGGGAGTACCGATGCGCGAACCCGCGCTTCCGTCGGCCACCGTGCAGCCGCCCTCGCGAGCGCATCGGTCGAGCCCGACCACCCCTGACGCCGGCTTCGTCAGAGATCTCCGTCAACGGGAGCCCCCGACGCAGGCTGTTGGGAGGGTCAGGTGCGCGTGTGCACGCGCTCGACGAACGCGGTGACGTCCCGAGCAAAGCGAGTCGCGTCCTCCCACCGCGGGGTGTGCCCAACACCTGGGTAGACGATGAGCTCACTGTGGCGGATCCGTTCAGC
Organism: uncultured Acidimicrobiales bacterium; assembly: GCA_963759645.1. GTDB lineage: Bacteria > Actinomycetota > Acidimicrobiia > Acidimicrobiales > DATKAS01 > DATKAS01. The sequence goes on from CAVXAI010000016.1 coordinate 2,549, forward strand.
CAGGACGTCTTGCATGGTGCGCGTGACGAGCGTGTCGGCGTCGCCCCACACAAGCAGCGTCGGCGCATCGATCCGTTCGAGCTCGGCCACGTCGTCGTAGGTGAGCAGGTCGGCGAACATCTCCTTCCACACGCGGGCCGGGACCTTGGCGATCTCGCCAGCGAGCTCGGCGAGCATCTCGGGCGCGAGCGTGGACGAGGACGTGTCGACCACGACCGAGCGCGCAAAGGAGGGGTCGATCGGGTCCTCCAAACTCGAAAGGACCGAGTCGACGAAGCTCTCGAGCCCCTGTTGCCCGCGCAGAGTCGTAGGTGACGCCTCGAGCACGAGCCCGGAGACTCGCGTTGGATGGTCGATGGCGGTTCGGCGGGCGACGAGGCACGATCCAGAGTGACCCGCGAGTACGGCCCGTTCGATGCTGAGGTGGCCGAGGAAGGCCACCACGTCGGCAGCAAAGTCCTCTACTCGATACCCGATCGGTGGCTTGTCGGAGTCTCCGTGGCCGCGCTGCGAGATCGCAATGGCGCGGATCGATTCTGGAATGCGCTCGAGCACCGGACCGTACGAACGCCACGAGTCGGTGGGTCCGGGCAGCAACACGAGGACCGGGCCCGATGTGTCGCCGTGCGCCGCGTAGGACAACGTGAGTCCACTCCCGAGCTCGAGAGTCGAGGCGGCGATCATCGGGTCACGTTCCCAACCGTGCTCGTTCAGGCCGGGACTATGGGGCCGCCAACAAGAAGTCGATGGCGCGGTCCATCACCGCGTTTCGCTCCTCCGGCGACGTGATGCCCTCGAACCCGAAGCCGAAGTAGACGGTGCGGAACGCTGCATCAGTGGGCGTCATGGTCGTCACGGCGGCCTCCTCGAACCCGACGTCGATGGTCCGAGTCCAGTCGGTGGGGTTGATTCCGCTGCCGGGTGCCGGACCAGCCACCGTCCACACGCCCAGCCCGGTCTCGAACGACTCCGTGCCGACCTCGGTCGACACCGTGACGTCATCGAGGAAGACGCCGATGCCCTGGACACCCCAGTCGCTCACATAGGAGATCGACACCTCGACCTCGCTTCCGGCGTACGGGGACAGGTCGATGCTCCAGTCCTCCCAGCCGGTTGAGCGGCCGGACGCCGCATTCCACACGCCCGTCGTGCCGACCGGATCGCATGCCGCGTCGGCGCCGTTCCAGGTCTGGTAGTGCGCGAGGAACGGATGGATCTCGTTGTTGGGATCTGTGTGCCATCCCGACGAGCACGAGTTGCCGACAGCCGGGTCGCCGAGGTTCTGGCTGGTGTGCCCGTTCTGGTCGGGCAATGTGGTCCAGTCGTCGTCCGGAGCCTCGTCCAGTGTGTGGGCTTCGACGAAGACGAAGTCCCAATCCGCCTCGGTGTCGAATGACATCGCGAACGCGAGCTCGGAGCTCGTTCCGGGGTCGAGAGCGGTGAGGTCAATGGTGCGCCTCAAGCGCTTGTAGGAGATGTTGGCTCGGTCGGAGTACACGTAGTAGTCGCCTGTGTGCGGACTGAACGCTCCCGCCACCCCCGTCTGCCAGGTCGCGATCGCATCGCTGGTGAATTGCGGGAAGTCGTCGATCGTTTGGAGGCTGCTGGTGGTGAGGAACGACTGGGTCGTCCCCCGAGCCGCGTTGGGATGGTGGTTGTCAGCGCTGCCGTCGCCGTTGAGCGTCCACGCGAGCCCGTCGAACGGCCCGCCGGCGCTGCCCTGCAACGGGAACGGCTCGCCGTCGGAGTTGGTGCCGCCGTCCTCGATGAAGCGTTCGGCGCCGAGCCAGTACTGCAGGAAGTCGTCGGACAACAGCAAGCATCCGTCGTCAACGGACTGGTCGACGTTGTCGCAGAACGGCGGGGTGGTCACGGGGTTGTAGTCGAAGGCGTTCGCGTACTGCCATCCCAGCGCTGCGGCCCGTGTAAAGAAGGCCGCCACCGTCGTTGAGATAGGCGCGGAGCTCGAGCATCTCGTTGTTCGCCAGCGTCGACGCGCCGGTGCCAGCCGGTTGTCCGGGCTCGCGGGTGAGCAAGTCGTTGCCCGTGTACCAGACCACGGCCCGGTAGTGGCCGAGCACGCCGAGGTGGTCAGGTGCCGTGCGGCCCCGGGCGTCGATGTCATAGACATCGAACGAGATGCCGTTCGCGGTTAGGGCGTCGGTGTAGTACGAGAGGAAGTGGGGTCCGGCGGTCGACGAATAGGCCGGCTCGTTCGAGGGGCCGCTGTAGTCCTCTGCGGCTACCACCAGCACGTCCTTCGGGGCCGAACCGACAACTTCGAAGGTGAACGAGTCACTCGTCGCGCCACCGCCGGTGAACCACACCTGCACGCTGTCGTCCTCGCCGGCACCGGTGACCGTGCCCTCGACGATGCGGTAGTAGAGGTCGCCGGACTTGCCGTAGCGGTCGCCGCCCGCCCACTCCTCGGTGGGCGTGCTGACCGGCTCGTTGCCATTGATCGAGTAGTGCAAGGTGACCGGATCCTCCGCTCCGTCCCCATTGATGTCGCGCTTCGCCAGGATCTGCACCGGTTGAGCCGAACCGTTGTAAGAGTGCGCGAAGCGGAAGTCGCTCATCGGGTTCCAGCTCTTCTGCGGATCGATGTCCGCGACGTTGAGGTAGAACGGCTCGGTCTCGATCTTGGTGTGTGACACGGGGTCGTCGGGGTCCACTGTCGACTTGGCGACCGACAGGGCAAAGGGCAGGGTTTTCGAGAACTCGCTTTGGACTTGACCCTCCTTGTCGGGGAACACGAAGCCGTCGTCGTGGGGCCCGTCGCCAAGTTCGGGCGTCCACGCCAGAGCACCGCGCGTCGCGTGCGCGTAGTCGGTGGTCTCGCCGTTCGTGGTGTAGAGGTCGGCGCCGACGCCCGGGTTGAAGCCGTCGATCGCCGGCTTCTGGTCGGTGCCTGAGAGCGCGACGTAGATCGGGTCGTCGGCCGAGGGGGAGTTCACCTGGAACCCGAACGTGTAGAGCAGCAGCTCGCCGAACGAGTGGTAGTTCACGTGGAAGCGGAAGTCGACCTGGTCGTACAAGCCGATCAACGCCTGGGTCTCCGGCTCGGAGGCGGGGCTGGGCCCGCGGTAGGTCTCATCGGACGTGCTCGTTGCCGACCCCTCGTCGTCGAACCTCCAGTGCTCGGGGAAGTTGCGGTTGGGATCCACCCCGTCCAGCGGCGTGATCTTGTTGTCGCCGTCGTTGTCGCGGAGGTTCTTTCGCCACAAGCGGTCGTAGTCGAACGTGTACTGATACCCGTCGGGGTTGGCGACCAGCACGAACCAGAGCTCTGTGGTCTGCAGCAGGTTCACGATGTCGGGCTTGTTTTCCTTGTACATCTTGATGAGCCACTCGAGCAGTCGCTGGTTGACCTCGACGCTGATCCATTCGCGCGCGTGCTGCAGCGAGGTGTAGAGCGCGGCTGGCCGGCTGTTGTCGGGCACGCTGTTGGCGTCGGCCGTGAGCTTGAGCGCGACGATGTCGCGCGGCGTATCGGCAGCGTCTCCCTCGGGGTCGGTGCCGTAGGTTTGGCCGATCACCTCGAGCTTGACCAGCCCGGGGTTGGCAGCCGCGATCTGATCGAGGTAGGCGCGAATGCCGTCGGCCCCGTCATAGTCCTGGAAGACCTTGAAGCCGGCGTCCTTCTGCTGCTTGGCCAACTCGGTCGCCGTGACGCCCTCGCTGTTGGTCCAGAGGGTCAGGTCGATTCCCTGCTTCTCAATCGCCTTGCGCTGCGTCGGGTACAGCACCAGAACGATGCGGACACCGCCTCGGACTTGTTCAGTCGAGACGATCTCGAATCCCTCGTCGGCGAGTCTGTTCGCCGTAGCGGCGTCGACTGTGGCCTCGTACATCTGCAGGCGAGGGCCCGGCGACCCGGACTGCGCCTGCGACGGCGCGTTCCGTGCCTCGGCACCGACCGACCCACCCACGGCGGTGACGAGTGCGAACGCAAGGGCTGCTGCCAGGGCTCCACGACGAATCCTCACGGATCCCCCTCTCGTCGAGCGTTCCCGGCTGCCACGTCCGAGGCCGGGCCGCGGCCGGAAGGTACGAGCCCGCACGCGATACGTCAAGCGCAGCGGGCGAGTGTGAGTCGCCCGGGGCGTTGATCCTTATGATTGCGACACTCCGCAGTGCCACGCGTCAATCACCGACTGAGAGGGATTGCGATGGACATCAGTGCCCGACTTCGTCTCGAGGTCGCCCACACCGTCGTGTACGTGCACGACGTCGAGAAGATGATCGCGTTCTACAGCGAAGTCCTCGGCTTCGAGGTCGCCGATCGCGGTCCGATCGGCCCCAATGAGATCGTCTTCCTGTCGCAGATCGCCAACCATCACCACCAGCTCGCCCTCATCACGGGGCGTCCGGACCCGGAGAACTCGAACTCGATCCACCACACGGCGTACCGCTCCGCGGGAACACTCGACGACCTCAAGGGGCTCCTCGCCACGCTCGAGGCGCACCCTGACGTGACCGGCATCATGCCGCTCACGCACGGCAACGCCTGGTCGATCTACTTCGAGGACCCGGAGCACAACGGCGTCGAGGTCTTCATCGACACGCCCTGGCACGTCCAACAACCACAAGCGAAGCCGCTCGACCTGACGAAGTCGAACGACGAGATCGTCGCATCGACCCATGCTGCCTTCGCCAACGAGTCCGAGTTCGGCGATCTCGCCGACTTCTACGAGCGCCGCGGCGCTCACTTCGCTGACCGTTCGCGGGCGTGACGACAGCCCACCTGATCGCCCTCTCGGAGAAGGCCTACAACCGGCTCCGCCCACGTCTCGACGGTCTCACCGATGATGAGTACCTGTGGGAGCCCGCGCCGTTGTCATGGTCCGTGCGTGACGCACCGGAGGGGCTGCGCTTCGACTTCGGCCTGATGCCCGGCCCACCGGTGCCGATCACGACAATCGCCTGGCGGCTCACGCACATCATCGATCTGCTGCGCGAGGACCGGTGTCACCGCGTGCTCGACGTGCCCCCTGCTGCCGATGTCGACGAGGTCTGGATCACGACGTCGGCAGCGGAGGCGATCTCGCTCCTCGAGCTGGCGTTCGCGACATGGCGCGGATACCTCGCGGTGACCGACCCCGCACAGCTCTTCGACGCGGCCGAGGGCTGGCCCGATCGCTTCACGTTCGCACTGCACATCATCGACGAGCTCATCCACCATGCCGCCGAGATCGGCCTGCTGCGCGATCTGTACCTCGCCGCGGCAACGACCGATGATGTACTTGCCGAGGTCCTCGCCGGGGACACGTCGCGGATCGACGATCTGCGGGCTCGACGGCCCGCGATCGTCGCCGACCTTGCGTCCGCCGGACAGTGGGCGGCCGCCGCGCAGCTCGTCGACCTCGGCTTCGACGTGAACCCGGAGGGAGTCGTGGCGTCACCGCTGCACCACGCCGCCGGCCTCGGCCGCATCGGCCTCGTACGCGTGCTCGTCGAGCGGGGCGCCCGCACTGACGCGATCGACACCGTCTACAAGGTGAGCCCGCTCGTCTGGGCGCAGACGATGTCGAAGCGGATGGGCGGCCCGAACACGCTCGGCAGCGACTACGACGCGGTGATCGACTACCTCAGCACTTGAACAAACCGGAGGGACGATGGGGGAGGCAGGTGACCTGTGTCGACGCCGTGACTCGTTCGACGACGTGGCGGACCTCTACGACCGCTATCGGCCGGCGCCACCGACTCGGGTCGTGGACGCGCTCATCAAGGCGACTGGCAGCGGCAATGGAACGCGGGTCGTGGAGTTCGGGTGCGGCACTGGTCAGCTCAGCGTCCCGCTCGCCACAACTGGTGCGACGCTTACGTGCGTCGAGCCTGGTGCTCGACTCGCCGCGATCGCCGCCCGGAACCTGTCGCCGTTTCCTCTCGTAACCGTCGAGTGCTCGACGTTCGAGGATTGGCCTGTGCCGATCGAGCTGTTCGACGCGGTTGTGGTCGCCAATGCGTTTCACTGGCTCGACCCCGACCTGCGCGTCACCAAACCGCCCGCGCTGCTCCGCCCGGATGGGAGCCTCGCGATCCTGCACACCCACCACGTCTGGGGTGGAACGACCGACTTCTCCGAAGCATCTCAGCACGCGTACCTCCGCACGGCCTCGCCGCCGACCTCACGTTCCGACCACCGCATCCCGACGAGCTGTCCCGTGAGCTATCCCGAGCTCGAGGACGTCCCCGCTTTCGCCGGCGTGCGACGGGAGCGCTTCGAGATCCCGACGAGGTACACGACCACTGCGTACGTGGGACTGCTGCAAACGGACTCACTCGTCAACACCCTTGATCCGGAGCCGAGACGACGGTTCCTCCACGACATCGCCTCGCTGATCGACACCTCGTTTGGCGGTGTCATCGAACGCAACTACCTCTACGAGCTCGTCGTGGCCACACGACGCTGATACGAGCGCCGCTCAGAGACTCAGCTTCGAGGCCCAATCGGTGAGCGTGTCGGTGAACAGCTTGGGGTCCTGTCCGTGCATCGAGTGGCCCATGGATTCGAACGACCGGTAGTCGACCTCGACCGAAGCCTCGCGAAGCAGCTCCATGACTCGTTGCGCTTGGAGATCGGAGATCGCGCCCATCAGCTGGCCGGTCGCGTCATCGACGTGACGGAAGTGGTGCGTGATGAGCACCGGCGCTCGAACAGCTCTGAGCATGGCCTCGTGATCACACGACGCGGCGACTTGTCCGCTCCAGAACGCCGCGCCCCACTCCGGGTCGTACTCCTTCAGGTTCTGCGGCGGTTCGTCGGGGAGAGTGAAGAGCCCGCTCAGCCACGAAGGGAGGACGTCCGGGCGCCGCGGCGCGCATGCCGTCCCAGTCGCCGATCGACCATTGGGGACCGAGGTAGGTGCTCCAGAGCTTGAACATCGCGCCGATGGCTTGACGGATCCCTTGCCCGGTCGCGGGGTTGACCTGGGACGCGAAGAGCGGGGGATCCTCGTAGTGAGCGGCGAGCACTTGTCCCGGCTTGGCGTAGGCCGAGAGCCACGCCGATAGGACGCCACCCGACGAGAGGCCGCTGACGATCACGGGTCGGCCGATGGCGACGTCGATGAAGCGGACGAGGTCGTTGCCCATGTTGTCGAGCGTGTAACGCCCTGGCGTTCTGCTCGAGCGCCCCTGGCCCCGGAGGTCGACAGCGAACGCGTGGTAGTGCTCCGCGAGCAATGGCAAAGCGCCTTCGTAGCCCCACCATGACTCGGACTGGCCGGGCACGAGCAGGAGCGCCGGCTTCGACGGATCGCCGACAGCCACGTAGTTCATCTGCACCTCGCCGAGGTCCGCGAGCTGTTCGGGAAACGAGTGCGCGACGTACGTGGCGTCAGGCGCGTGCGGGCCGAATGCGTGAGCGAACCGTGCCATGAGCGCATCATCGCCCAGGCCGCCCGAAGCTTCGAATTCGGCCAGTACTACGTGTCCGTCATTCTGCAGTGGCGGCTCAGGCCGGTACCCGTGCGCCTACCCAGATGGCGGTGCAGGGAAGCCGCACCGCGCCGGTGTCGTCTTGGAAGGGTGACCACGCGTCGGTGACGCGCGACCACACCTTTTCCTGAACCTCAGTGGGGTGGTTGGCGACGAGTTCCGTGATCGGCGGTGCGACGTCTCGAAGCCACTGAGTGCACGCCTCGGGTGACGGCATCTCGAAGATCGCGACCGCCGTGCCGCTGCGTACGTCCTCGAAGCCGGCCGAGCGAACGAGCTCCGCGAGCAGCCCGTCCTCCCGAGGGCGAAAGGCCCCGGTCCGGGAGGCGGAGGGTCGATGACGCCCATCTCGACCATCACCCCGACGGGAACGGCGAAGGCAACTCGATCGGGGGTGGCCCAGACGGCGATCGCGATGCGCCCGCCGGGGCGCAGAGCTCGCGCGGAGACGGCGCAGCGCCGCCAGCGGATCGCTCGCGTACATGAGCGCGGCGCGGCTGAGAACCGCATCCAACGAGTTCGGCTCGAGCGAATGACTCTCGATGTCGGCCTCGACGAAGTCGACGTTGCGGAGCTCGGCCTGGCGGGCTCGGCGCTCGGCGAAGGCGAGCATGTCGCCCGAGATGTCCAGACACGTGACGTGCCCGGTCGGGCCGACCGCAGCGGCGGCACTCAGGCCCGGTTCCCCGTACCCGGCGCCGACGTCGAGAACCGCGTCCCCTTCCTTCAGCTCGGCGGCGTCCAGAAGCGCATGCGTGATGACCCGGCCCGCATGGTCGGACTCCGTGGTCTCGAACCACCGCTCCCATCCCGGTGCCGCTATGGCCCACTCTCGGCGAACGGTTGCCTTGTACTGCTGGTCCGATTGCGTTGTCAGTCATGTCGGTTCCCTTCGTGCGTCGTTGTGTTGACGGTACGAAGGACCGGCTCAGCGGGCTATCGCTGAGATCAGGTACCCAGCTGTGTACCTGCCTCGCTCAACGGCTGACTCGCGTACCACGTGGCGATCTCCGATCGGCTCGAGGCGCCGAGCCGATCGAGGATGTTCCGGACGTGCGTCTCGGCAGTGAACCGGCTGATGCCCAGGCGCTGCGCGATCTGCTTGTTGGTGAACCCGCGGGCGACGAGCTCGGCAACTTCACACTGGCGAGCCGTCAGGTCGGCGCCGTCGGCCAGCGAACGAGCTGTCGTGTGCTGTCCACGGCGGGAACTGAGCGCCTCGATTCGGGCTAGTGCCTCGGCGACGGCGGTGCCGGCATCCAGCTCGTGGCCCGCGGCCTGGTGCCGCGATCGAGCGCTCGCGTCGTCCCAATCGTCGAGGAGGGCGCCGAGTACGGCGCGCCGCCTGGGGCCCACGAACTGGAGCGGACGGTCACCGATCGCGCCCGCGAGGCGTGCCGCCGCCTCGAAGTCACCGAGGACTGCGAAGCCGACAGCTATCGAATCGAGCACCGTCCACACGCGAGCATCGCCGCGGGATAGCCAGTCACGGGCAGGGCCCCGGAGAAGCAGAAGACCGTCGAGCGGCGCGCCGGCGCGGATCTGCAAATTGCCGAGTCCGACGGCAGCATGGTTTCGCATCATGTAGCTATGGCTGTCCTGGGCCGCTTCCCAGAACAGCTCAACGGCCTCGTCGTGTCGTTCGCTCGAGCGTGCGGCGTCCCGGCTTCTCGCTAGCGCGATCAGCGTCCGGTTACCGAGTCGCTGCGCCCGTGTCAGCGCCTCTGCGACATGTCCGGCGTAGGCGAGCACCCAGACCTGGCGGTGCAGGTCGTCGCTGACGAGAGCGGCCTCGACGCTGCGCTCCAGGAACTCGTCGCTCACCGCCTGCTCGCCGCCCGACAGCATGTGGTGGAAGGCGATCGCGCTCACTGAGTCCCTCATCGTGGGATCCGACCTCGATGGCACCAACCCCGTCTCGGAGCCACCGGGCGGAGGTGTCGAAGTCCGCTCGGGGGATCGCCCCCGCAGCTGCGATCGCGCACACGGACGCGGTCGACGGGCCGACCCGGGCAGGGTCGATCGCACGAGCGCGCGACGCCCACTCGTACATCGGAGCCCCATCGAACTGGCAGGCGATAGGCCCGTAGGCCGCGACGACGAACCGCTCGGCATCGTCAACTCGCTCTGACTCGATGAGCTGATCGAAGCAAGCCCGGAGGTTCGGGAGCTCTCGCGCCGCGACCGGCCACGCTGTTTGATCGCCGCCAGCTCGCCAGAGCTCACCGAGACGAACCATCAGATCGAGGTACCACTCGGTGTGTGCTCGGCGAAGGCGGTCGCTCTCACCGCTCGCCGCCAGCTTCTCGTGGGCGAGCTGACGAACGGGTTCCAGCAACCGAAAGCCTGTCTCCTCCCCTTCGTCCACCGGCACCACGAGCGACCGTGTGACCAGCCGGTGGAGCGCATCCACGATCTCGCCTTCAGGTTGATCACTCGTGCCGGTAACGGCCTCGGCGGCGGGGAGGGAGAACGATCCCGAGAAGATCGCTGACCTGGCCAACACCGTTTGCTCGGATGGGGTCAGCATCTCGTATGACCACTCGAGGGTGGCTCGCAGCGTGCGGTGCCTCTCGGTCGACGCCCGCCTGCCGCCGGTCAGTAGGCGGAACATGTCATTGAGCCGGTCGGCGATCTCGGCGGGCCGCAGTGATCGAGTCCTCGCGGCGGCGAGCTCGATCGCGAGAGGAATGCCGTCGAGACGCTGGCAGATCTGCACGATCGCCTCCCGATCACGAACGGGATCGACGGCAGCGCCTACTTCCTCGGCTCGCACCCGGAACATCGACACCGCCGCGCCGTCCGCATCGGTGTTCAGAGGCTCCACACGCCGGACCCGTTCGCCGTCGATGTCCAACGGCTCGCGTGAAGTCGCCAACACCCGCGCGCCCGGACACGTCGACACAATGGCTGCCGCGACCGCGCCGGCGGCGTCGAGCAGGTGCTCACAGTTGTCCAGAATCAACAACGCCTTGCGAAACCGCAGCCCCGCGACCAGCGAGCTCAGACCTCGGTCCGAGTCTCCTTCGATCTCGAGAAGGCTGTGCAGCGTGGCCACGAGCGCCTCGGGGCGATCAACGGTGTCGAGCGCTGCGAACCACACTCCTCCGAACCCGGTCGCCTGCATCACCCGGCCAACCTCGAGCGCCAACCGTGTCTTGCCGACGCCGCCCACGCCGGTGAGGGTCACGACACGCGCGTGTCCGAGGTGGCTTACGATCGATTCGACGTCGTCTGACCGACCGAAGAGCGTGACAGCGACGGCGGGCAGGTTGCCCTCGTACGCATTCGCAGATCGCGGCGGGCGACGGTCGCTTGCGAACTCACTGGACTCGAGACGGTAGAGCCGGACGGGCTCGATGACATCGCGAAGGTCGTGGAAGCCGAGGTCCACCCATCGCTCAACCTGCGCATGGTCGCCCTGCACGATCTCTCGCGTCGCCGCGCTCACCAAGATCTGTGCCCCGTTCGCGGCGTCCGTCACGCGTGCGGCCCGATTCACGGCCGGACCGAAGTAGTCGCCGCCGCGTTCGTCGGTCTCGCCAGAGTGGATACCCATTCGCACGCGCAACGCGAGCCCGTCGGGCCACGAAGCCCGGGCGAGGGCGGCCTGCGACTCGACGGCGACTCGGATCGCGTGCTCCGCTCGCGCAAACGCAACAGCGAACCCGTCCCCGCCGGTCGAGAAGACGTAACCACCGTGCGTCGAGATCGTCGAGCGCAACAGCTCGTCATGCACGACAAGAGCCGCCCGCATCGCGTCAGGGTGCTGCTCCCAAGCCGCGGTCGACCCCTCGACATCCGTGAACAGAAACGTCACCGTCCCCGTCGGGGACTCAGCCACGTCCCCCAGTATCCCGCGCCCGAAGGTCGCGCGCGCGACGTCAGGGAGCCGGGAGGACGAACTCGGCCAACTTCACGCCGTGGTCGGCGGCGATCATCTCCGCGGCTTTCTCACCGATCATGATGCAGGCCGCGTTGGTGTTGCCGCTCACCACGTCGGGCATCACGCTCGCGTCGGCGACGCGTAGCCCAGAGACTCCGGCCGCCCTGAGGCGTTCGTCGACCACGCTGCCGATGCGACAGGTCGAGGTCGGGTGGTACACCGTCAAGCTGTAATGGAGCGCGAGGTCCTCGAGGAGGTCGTCGCTCGGCGTCTGGCCTGACTCGTAGGCGTGTTTCGCGGCGAGCGCGGGCGGGACGAGCAGCGGGCCGATCTCGCGGTGACCCGGCCAGTTCGCCACGACGTCGAGCGCCTTGCGGAGAGTCGCGATCATCACCCGCATGTCGTGGGGGTCGTCGAAGTAGTTCATCCGGATGTCGGGGTGGTCGCTCGGGATCGGCGCTGGTCAGGACGATCTCGCCCTCGCTGTGGGGCTGGACGGGGTTGGCGAGGACGAGCATCGACTCGGCGTCGGGCGCCAGCCGCTTGGCCGGGTCGTCGAAGTACTCGTCGGGATCGACCCGCAGCACGAATCGCCACAGGTCGGGTGTGTAGCCGCAGCAGAAGAAGCCGAGCTGGGCGTCGTGGGTGTGATGGTCGCCGAGTCCGGTCGAGAACCAGGCGCACGCCTCGTAGAGCGACGAGGACACGAGGCCGCGTCCCGTAGTTGCCCACTCCGCGACGCGCCGCTCGGCCTCGTTCTTCAGCTCCTTCAGCTCGCCCGGCAGGTCCGCGTCGTCGGCGGGATCGGCGGGCAGCGGTCCGCCGGGAGCGCGGAAGGCGTCGGGACCCAGCGAGATGCCGAGCTCGGTCATCGACACGCCGACGCCGGGCGCAGGGAAGAACAGCGCGACCTGGACATGGTCCTTCAGGTGCTTGCCGACGTCCGGCGCGTCGAGTCTGACAGGTGACTCCCGCGGCTTCGAGCTCCTCGCGAGGGCCGATGCCCGAGAGCATCAGGATGTGCGGTGAGCCGATGGCACCGGCGCTCAGCACGACCTCCTTTTCAGCGGTGACCGTTCGCGTTGTCCCGTCAGCGGTGCGGTACTCGATGCCGCGTGCCGTCAGCGGGGCGCTGCCGTCCAGGACCACTCGGGTCACCTGGGCGCCGGTGATCACCGTGAGGTTCGGTCGCTCTGCGACTTCACCTTCGAGGAACGCGTGGTAGGTGCTCGAGCGCTTCCCCTGCCGGGTGGTGGTCTGCAGGAGCGAGACGACACCGTCGGGCCCGCCGCGGTCGCGGCCGTTGTAGTCACCAGCCGGGATCCCGGCCGCGACAGCGGCGTCGACGAACTCCTGCGCCCCTGCGATCACCGGCGACCGCACGGACACGCCCAGTGGGCCGGTCGTGTTGTGCGCGTCGGCGTCGACCACGATGTCGCCGCTGGCGGCGAGGGACTCGCTCTTCTTGAAGTACGCGAGCACCTCGGAGTAGCTCCAACCAGTGGCGCCCGCGTCCGCCCACGCATCGAAGTCACCCGGGTGGCCGCGGACGTACGCCATGTAGTTGATGCCCGAGCTGCCTCCGAGCATCCGACCCCGCGGCATCATCATGCGCCCGTCGGTGAGGCCGAGCCCGGCCTTGCCGGCGTCGGCGGTGTACATCCAGTCGGTCTCGGGGTTGAGCTGGAGCGTGGCGACCGCCGCCGGCATCGACTCGGCAGCCGGGGGTTTTCCGCCCGCCTCAACCAATGCGACCGTGGTCGACGGGTCCTCGGACAATCGCGACGCGATGACCGCTCCGGCGGACCCGCCTCCCACCACGACGAAGTCAAAGGCCTCCGCTGCCATCAGTTCCCCTCTTCCCGCCCCCCCACCCGGGCGGTCGGGCGAAGCCTCCCACAACCCTCGATGGAAAACGCCGAGGTGGGATTCACGCCAACTTCGTCGACGACGGTCAGCTCATGCCGCCGCGTGCGCCGCCGTTGACGGCGACGACCTGGCCGGTGACGTAGTCGGACAGCGGAGAGCACAGCCAGAAGATCGCGTTGGCGGCATCGCTGATCGTGCCGGTACGGCCGAGCGGGACGACGTGTGGCGGCATCGGCCGGGGCGGTACACCTCCTCATCGGGAACGACGCGGTCCGGGTCGATGGTGACACCCATGCGCTCGGCCTGTTTGGCCGGCATGCCCACATGGATGGTGCGTCCGCCGGTCTCGATGACCTCATGCTCGGACTGCGGCAGACCGAACCGGGTCTGTATCACGCCGAATGCGACGGCGTTGACGTTGACCCGGAAGCGCCCCCACTCCTGCGCGAGCGTCCGCATGAGCCCGAGCATGCCGGCCTTGGCCGAGGCGTAGTTCCCCGCGCCGACCAGCCCCCACTGACCTGCCAGCGATGAAACCATGACCGTCTTGCGGTGGCGCTTCACGCCGCGCGCGTCGTCGTTCTCGGCCGCGGCGCGAAAGTGCGGCGCGGTCGCGCGGGCGAGGCGGAACGGCACAGTGAGGTGGATGTCGAGCATGGCTTGGAACTGCGCGTCGCTCATGTTGTGGATGCCGCCGTCCCACGCGTAGCCCGCGTTGTTCACGACGATGTCGAGCCCGCCATACGCGTCGAGCGCGTGCTGCACGAGGGCGTCGCATGAGTCGGGGGCGACGAGGTCGGCGACGAACGCACTCGTCGCGTCATCGCCGAACTCTGCGTTCAGCGTCCGGACGGTCTCGTCGGCCTTGACGCCGTCAACGTCGGCGATCACCACGCGCGCCCCGTTGGCGGCGAGCATCGTCGAGGTCCCGCCGCCGATGCCGCGTGAGCCGCCCGTGACGATGGCGACCTGTCCGGCCAGCAGATCGCTCCGAAGGCTCGGTTCAATGAGCATCTCAGTGTTCCCTTCTGCGGAGCAGCACTCCGGTGGCGGCGCTTATCGTCGCGGCATGAAGGTCGGGGTCCTCCAGTTCTTCAGCTGGCCCGAGCGACGCGTCCCACTCCACACTGTGTACGAGCGGGCGCTGCAGCGCATCGTCACGATGGACGCTGCGGGCTACGACGCCGTGTGGCTGGCCGAGCACCACTTCACGACATACAGCGTGTGCCCGTCGGTGCACCTGATGGCGCTGGAGGCGGCGCACCGCACGCACCGGATCCGCATCGGAACGGCCGTCTCGTTGGCCGCCTTGTATCACCCGCTTCGGTTGGCCGAGGAGGTCGCCCTGCTCGATGTGCTCACCGGTGGGCGGGTGAACTGGGGGGCCGGCCGCGGGTTCGAGCGCACGGAGTTCGAGGCCTTCGGCGTGCCCCTCGACGAGACGGCTCCCCGATTCCGGGAAGCCGTGGAGGTCGTTCTCGCCGCATGGCGCAACGAGCGCCTCACCTTCCATGGCAAGTACTGGCACTTCGACGACGTCGAGGTCCTTCCGAAGCCGGCTCAGCAACCCGGTCCGCCGACCTGGGTGGCGGCCACCTCACCCGATGCCGTGTCGTGGGCGGCCTCAATGGGCTACGAGATCTTGATGGATCCGCACGCGTCGTTCGCCGAGATCGGCACGAAGTACGAGCGGTACTGCGAGGAGCGGGCCGACCACGGGTTCGGGCCACCCGGTGACACACCCATGGCGCGCCTCCTCGCCGTAGCCGCGACGGACGAGGAGGCCCGCGAGATCGCCCGCGCCGGCGCGGCCTGGACGATCGGGGCCTACGCCAATGCCGAGGGCGGCGGCATCGGCGTGCCTGCCGGGCCGACTGGGTTCGGCGCCGATGTCGAGTCACGCATCGACGGATACGTCAACGAGAAGATCGTGTGGGGCTCACCGGCGCGAGTCCGTGACGAGCTGGCCCGCCTCGCCGAACAGATGCACCTCGGCTACTTGATGATCGCTCCGCTGTCCCACGACTCGTTCGTCCGCTTCACGTCAGAGGTGCTCCCTCACATCTGAGGAGCCATGTAGCGGAAGGTCATCCGAAGTGCGGCGGCGAGTCGTTCGATCGCCCGATCTGCGGTGATCGCTCCCGAGTGCCTTCGGATCATCAAGGCAACCCAGAGATCGAGGCACATCCGTGCGAGCGTGGCGACGTCGACGTCGCCATCGAGCTCCCCGCGCACGTGCGCGGCGTCGAGCAGATCTTCGAGCCGGTGCTGTGCCCACGCCACCACATCGTTCGCCGCATCCTGGCTCGTCGGTGACGCGCCGGGCAGCTCCCGAAACCAGATGCGAGCGAGGTCGGCGTCGCGCTCATGCACGCTTGTCACCCCGCTGAAGACACCGATGACCTGCTCCACGATCGGGTCGTCAGGCCGCACGAGCGCGAACGCGTCGTTCCAGATGCGGCGGACGTCGTCTCGGAAGACCTCGATCATGAGGTCCTCCTTCGAGGCGAAGTACAGATAGAGCGTTCCCTCGCCGACCCCCGCCGCCTGTGCGATGGCGCTAGTGGTGGCTGCGAGCCCGTCGGTCTGGAAGAGCTGGCGGGCGGCCGCCATCAGCCGGGTGCGCTTCTCGATCTTGTTCCGCTCCCGCCTTCCCAGAGTCTCCAAACCGAACTGAGCATACTCAGTTCTTCAGTAGCGAACATCGCCTCTTGCTAGCAGGAGAAAACTGAGTATCCTCAGAAATGTGGGGAGATGAGGAGGCGCCATGAACCGCCGAGAACTGACCGACGATGAGATCCAGACGTTCCACCGTGACGGCGTCGTGCATGTTCCGGGAGCGTTTCCGGCTGACCTGATACCGCGCGCGATCGCCGCCGTCGACGACGAGCTGCAGGCTCGGTACAGCGACGGGGTGCGCGCGTCGACCGGCATGACCCGCCGGCTGTACCGCGACAACGACGAGTTTCGCCATTTCGCGTTCGAGTCGGGTCTGGCCGAGCTCGCCGCACAGGCGACGGCGAGCGACACCGTCCGGCTCTACTTCGAGCAGGTGTTCGTCAAGGATCCCGGTTCGGCGGAGGTGTTCCACTGGCACCAGGACAACCCGTTCTGGCCGATCAGCGGCACCCAGGTGTGCTCCACGTGGGTTGCGCTGACGCAGGCGAGTGTCGACTCGTCGGCGCTCGAGTTCGTTCGTGGCAGCCATGCCTGGGGAATCACCTACCGGCCCTACTTCGGCGGTCCGACGGAAGTCGAGAAGCTCAACAAGCTCTGGCCGAACTTCGGCGACTACGTCGCCTCGTTCCCCGACGAGGTCGAGGCCTTCGAAGATCATCCGGACCGCTTCGACGTCATGGGCTTCGACGTCGAACCCGGCGACGCGCTGCTCTTCGACTACCGGATCGTCCACCGCAGCCGAGGCAACGGTGGCGCACACCGTCGCGTCGCAGTGTCGTGGCGATGGCTCGGCGACGATGCACGCTGGGATCCGGTACCGGGCGCGGACCCGGTCGTGAGCGCAGCCGACACCCGGCTCGAGCCGGGCGCGCTCATCACCGACGATGATGCTTTCCCGATCGTCCATGGCTCGCGTACTGCAATCTCGAGTTAGGAGCTCACATGACGGCATCCACCCGGACGGCAACGGCGTGGAGGTGCACCACACGGTGACGAGCGAGTTCTGGGAAGGCGATGTCGACGCGGCCCTCAGTCACTTCGAGATGCTGCCGAGCTCGGGCCTCGAGATGCTCGACGACACCACCGATCACGTCCGCTTCGGCTGAGGTCCGCGCCATGTCCATGGGGCGAGGCTCTCCCGCATCACCTCCCGCAGCCAGATTTGCTCCGTGCCACCACCGCGGCCGGGGGGACGGCAGAGACCTCGGCGGCGGCCAGCGGTGAGCCGATCAAGCTGATGACAGTGGGGCCAGCAGCGGGAGCGTCGAGCTCGGCGGCGTCGATCTGTCGGCGATGTCGACACATGCGCGGGCGCGAGCAGGGGTCAGTCGCTCCTGGCAGAGTCTGGAGCTGATCGAGGACCTGCCGGTGCTCGACAACCTGCGCATCGCCTCCGATGTCGACCGGAGGTGGTCCGTGCTCAGCGATCTGGTGTGGCCGCGCCAAGGCAAGCCCACCGCCGCGATGGTGCGGGCCATCCAGGTGTTGCAGCTCGGCGAGCGTCTCGGGGACATGCCCGGTGACCTCGGCACCGGCCAGCGCAAGTTGGTCGCACTCGCTCGTGCGATCGCGACCGAACCGTCGATCCTCCGCATGGGAGTGCTGCTCGTCGAGCACGATGTGCACCTGGTCAGGCGCGTCTCGGATCGAAATCGTCGTGCTCGACTTCGGGAAGGTGATCGCCGAGGGCGAACCGAACGTCGTGCTCTCGGATCCCGGCGTCGTCGCGGCATTCCTCCGCGACGCCGACGTGGGTGAGGCCGGGAAGGGGATGGTCCTGGCGTGAGCGTGGTGGTGGAAACGCGTGGCGTGGACGCCGGTTACGGCGACGTGACCGTCGTCCGCGATCTCAACCTGCGGGTGGAGTCCGGCGAGGTCGTCGCGGTGCTCGGCCGCAACGCGCGGGCAAGACGACCGCGTTGCTGACGCTCGCCGGTGTGCTCCGCCCGCTCGCCGGCGAGATCTGGTCCATGGGTGAACGTGACCGGTCGTCGCTGGCGGGGCGCGCGCGTCAAGGCCTGGGTGTCATGACCGACGATCGCTCGATCTTCTTCAGCCTGACCGCGCGCGAAAACCTGCGGCTCGCACGCGGCAGGGGCGACGTCCTCGCCCTGTTCCCCGAGCTCGACCAGCTGCTCGACCGTCCCGCGGCGCTGTTGTCGGGCGGTGAGCAGCAGATGCTCGGCTTGGCTGCGGTCCTCTCGAGGCAGCCGAAGCTGCTGCTCATTGACGAACTCTCGTTCGGGTTGGCTCCTCGCGTGGTACAGCGACTGATGAAGGCAGTCCGCGACGCGGCAGACTCGGGCACGGCCGTCGTGATCGTCGAGCAGTTGCCCGGCTGGCCCTCGACGTCGCCGATCGGGCCTACGTGCTCGTCAACGGACGGGTGGAGACTGAAGGCAGCACCGACGAGCTGCGGGCGAACGTCGGCGAGATCGAGAGCAAGTATCTGGGAGTGCACTAGGAGAGGAGCAGCACATGAGTCACCTCCATCCGCGAGGTGTGAACCATCTGGCGTTGTCCACCACCGACATGAAAGGGCAGCTCGAGTTCTGGTGCGACGTCCTCGGCCTTCCGCTGAAGGCGCTGTACTGGATGCACGGCGCGAAGGGCGCGTACCACGGCTTCGTCGAGCTCGCCCCCGACAGTTACGTCGCCTTCGTCCAGATGCCCGAGAACCGCAAAGACATCGAGTATGGCGTGAGCCACGCGAACGGCCCGGGTGGCGACATCCGCGGTGGCACGATGCAACACGTCGCGTTCCACGTCGACTCGCTCTAGGAAATCCTTGCGATGCGTGATCGGCTCCGCTCGCGTGGCGTGCAGGTCCTCGGGCCGATCGACCACGGGTTCACCCAGTCGATCTACTTCGACGGCCCGGAGGGCTTGAACCTCGAGATCTCCTGCGGCACCCACATCGATGGCGAAGCGTGGATCGACCCGGAGGTCGTGGGCTTGTGTGGCATCACCGAGGCTGAGCTCGCGGCGCTGAAGGAGCCGACCGGGTTCGAGCCGACCGCGGAACCCGTGCCCCAGCCGGCGCGTCCGCATTCGAGCAGTGTTCAGGACGACGAGCATCCTGCGTGGCATGCGCGGGTCATGGCCCTCACCGACGAGCAAGTGTGGGAGCGGATGAGCGAGACGACACCTCCCGTCTCGCCGGAGGTCTGATCGTGGAGTTCGGGCTCTTCGACCACATCGAGGGCATCCCGGCACGTCGATGCATCAGCTGCTTCGCGACCGGATCGAGCTCGTGAAGATGCTCGACGCCGCCGGCTTCACCGGCTACCACGTCGCCGAGCATCACGGCACCGATCTGTGTCTCGCCCCCGATCAGGAGATCTTTCTCGCGGCGGCCGCCGAGGCGACCAGCCAGATCCGGCTCGGCCCGATGGTGAAGCTCCTCCCGCTCCACCATCCGCTGCGGCGTGCTCGAAGACATCTGTGTCCTCGACCAGCTCACCGGGGGACGCGTCGAGTACGGCGTCGGACGAGGCATCGCCGCGATCGAGCACTTCTGGTTCGAGCGGCGACTGGTTCAACTCCCACGATCGATTCGAGGAAGCGCTCACGCTCATCCTTCAGGGCTTGCGCACCGGCAGGTCGATCCGACGGGAGGGAAGCACTACAGCTTCCCGCCCATCGACGTCTCGATGTCGACCTTACCAGCAGCCGAACCCGCCGTTCTGGTACCCGGGGAACCCGGTCACAGCGGGCCGGTTCGGTCTGAACCTGATGTGGCCGGGGCCGATCCCGCAAGAGGCCTACGACCTCTACGTGCAGACCTGGCACGAGTTCGCAGACGCACCGGTGCGAGCAGAGGGCCGGGGGCGAGCCCCGCGTCGGCGTCGTCGACCTCATCGCCGTGTCCCACGACGAGGCCGAGGCCAAGGCCATCGCCGCTCGCGGATGGAAGGGGCTTTTCAAACGGATCGCCCGGGTGCACGAGCTCGACCGCCTCGCGCTCGACGACGCCGAAGCGGAGGCAGCACTCAATCCCCAAGCGCACGCCGCGTTGGCGCTCATCGGACCAGGGGGAGACGCGCTGCTGCCCGAGTTCACCGCTGCTTCAGGCACGCCGGCGCAGGCGAGGGCGCGTCGTCGAGCAGCACGTGGCCGACGGGCGATGCGACTACCTGGTCCTGCAGCTGCCGACTGGTGACATGACGTTCGAAGAAGCGAAGGGGAGCCTGCAGCTGTTCATCGACGAGGTGATGCCGGACTTCGTGTGACGCCGGGATCGGGCGGAGCGAGCTGCACCCACGGGGGAGTCTGTTCCCACCAATGAGCGAGCCGCAGCAGCGAGCGGTCGTCGCGTGGACGCCCGATCATCTGCAGTCCCATCGGCAAGTCGTGTTCGCCGCCGAAACCGGCGGGGATGCTGATGACGGGGCATCCCGACAACGTGCCCGGCACCGACACCTCCATCCACCGGTGGTACGAGTCCATCTCGCGGCCTGCGATCGCTGTTGGCCACGTGTCTTCGATGGGGAACGGGAACACCTGCGCTGACGGAAGCGCGAGGTAGTCGTGCTCCTCGAGCAGCCTGAGCACGGCGTCGTACCAGTGCGTGCGATCGACGATCGCTCCCTGCACGTCGCCGACGCTGAGTTGGAGGGCTTCGGAGAGCTCCCACTGGAACCCGGGCTTCATCAGCGCTCGGAGGCAGGGTCGCCAAACGCGGCGCCGAAGTCAGCGCCAAGGCTGAACTGCCGAAGCACGACGAAGGAGCGCCAGAGCTCCGCCCAGTCGAGGGCGGGCGTGATCGCATCGACTGCCAAACCGGAGTCGTCGAGCAAAGCGAGTGCGCCTGACACACGGACAGCACGCCGGGCTCCATCGGCAGATGACCGCCCTTCTAGTTCGGCCGCGAGTGCCGGCGGCGTCGCCGTAACGCAGCTGTGCGCTCCAGATCCCGATGCGACCGAGTCGCTTCGTCATGGCCGCAGCCTGCCACCTTGTTGGTACGGTCGGCGGACGCCAGCTGCTCGGAGGGGAAATGACGTCGACGCTCGAGGCCGTCGCCGCGCTCAAGCGGCCGATCCAGCAATGGACCCGCGGTTGGATGCTCGTGAACGAGACCGACGAGCGCGGCGTGGCGCTCGGGTTGCGTGACGGCGAGCAGTTCTGGATCGTCGGCCGAGCGGGTGTCCTCGGTGATGGCGATGCCGACGTCGCCATCGCCGGCCTCGCCTACATCGCCCCCGCTCGCGTCCGCCCTGCGTGGGATCACCTGCCGGCTGGCCTGACCCCACGAAGGGTCGCCGAGGCTTATGCGGCGTGCATGTTCGATTGGGGTGATCGAGAGCTTCCGCGGTTCGGCGAGGAGCGCCTCGGCCGCCTCGACAAGCTCGCGCGGCGCGTCGAGGACGCGGCGCCCGCGTCGGTCGGAGCAGTCTTCGCGGGTTGGCACGCGGTGCCCACGCCAGCGGGGCTCGGCGCGAGGGTCGCGCTCACCATGCACGTGATGCGGGAGCTACGCGGCGCGGCGTCGATCGTCGCGCTGCTCGCCGTCGGTCTGACGCCGTTGCAGGCGGTTCTTGCGTCGCCCGCACCCGCCCCACGGAGCGGACCACCGTGGGCACAGCACCTCGGATGGGAAGGGCCGTTCGAGAGCGTCGAGCCATTCCGCACTCGCCGAGAGCGAGCGGAGGACCTCAACAACGAAATCCTCGTGCCGTACTTCGACGTGCTCGATGCTGACGAGCTCGATGAGCTGGTCGACCTCGTCACGTCGATTCGCGACGCGATCGACATGTGATGGACCTCGGCGACCTCCGCATCGACTCGGTGCTCGACGGCAGCGCTCGCTTCCGTCCGAACCGCACGTTTCGCGGGACGACCGACGAGCAGTGGGCCGCCCACCGCGACCTCTTGGACGAGGACGGGATGCTGCCGTTCTCCGTCGGGGGGTTCCTCGTCCGCGGTCGAAGCCGCACCGTCCTCATCGATGCGGGCATGGGGCCGGGCACGATCCTCGGGATCGAGTGCGGCGCGATGCTCGAAAACCTCGGCGCTCTCGGCCTCACTCCGTCAGACATCACCGACGTCGTCTTTACTCACCTTCACATCGACCACGTGGGCTGGGCCGTCCACGAAGAGCAGCCCGTGTTCACGAACGCGACCCTCCGCTGCTCACAGGCCGACTGGGATCACTTCATGGTCGAGCATCCCGACGACGTCACTGCCCACCTCGAGCCCGTGCGTGAGCGCTTCGAGACCTGGACCGGCTCGGCGCCGATCCTTCCCGGCGTCGACGCCATGGCGGCGCCAGGTCACACGCCCGGCAGCACTGTGGTGGTCGCGTCGTCGGGAGCGGAGCGGGCGATGATGCTGGGCGACGTCGTCCACTGCCCGGTGCAGCTCGTCGACGACGAGTGGTTCGCGCTGTTCGACTTCGACGTGGCACTCGCGAAGCGCACCCGAAACGCGGCTGGCGCGTGAGCTCGAAGGCCTCGAGGTGGCGATCGCCGGCGCCCACTTCCCGGGCATGCAGTTCGGCCGCCTGCTCAGGGGCGAAGGCAAGCGGCAGTGGGTCGTCTGACGAGAGCTCGGCTTGGGGCTGCGACCGTGCCGAGCGCTACCGTGCACCCCGGCCGCGGGGTTCTTCCCGCTCGGCCAGGGGGAGGGGGCGGCATGAACGGCGACGCTTGGGAAGCACCCGGTCCGGGCACGTGGATGCAGGATCGAGCGCATCTGCCCGCATCGGTGACACCGCTGCTGCAGGAGCTGTACCCGGAGGGGTTCACCCGGGGCTTCGCCACCGCGCTCGCGCCCTACGGCGTGCTGATCGACGGCATGCGGCTCGCGTTCGTCAACGGATTTCCCTACACGCAACCCATGCCCTTCGACCTCCCCGGGCCCGACGGTCCGAAAACGCCGGAAGAGATCGGCGCCGAGATCGGCCGGCGTACTGGCCTGGCCGACGCCGCGTTCGCTGAATGCGTCTGGCGGGGCACCTTGCAGCACTGGGACGATGAGGCGAAGCCGCGCTCCATCGCGAAGCACCGCGAGCTCGCGGCCGTCGACTTGCCCGCCCTCGACGACGAGCAGCTCCGCGCTCACCTCCACCGGTGCATCGATCACATGGCGCGGATGTGGGAGCAGCACCACACATTCAACGGTGCCGCGCTGGTGCCAGTCGGCGACTTCGTGCTCCATGCCGCGACGTGGACTCGACGCGACCCAGTGCCGATCTTCGCGGTCTTCGACGGCTGGTCCCCGGTGTCCGGCGTGCTCAACCCGGAGATCACGCCCGCCATTGACGCGCTCCGTGCGGACCCGGACGCCGCGGCACTGCTGAGTGGGGAGACGCCCGCCGCCGACCGCCTCGCGGAGCTGCGGGCACGAGTGCCGGCCATCGACGCGTACGTCCATGCGGTCGGGTTCCGCATCGCGGCTGGGTTCGATCTCACAAACCCGACGGTCATCGAGCGTCCGGACCTCGTGCTCGGACGTCTGGCGGCGGCATTCGAATACGACGCCGATCACTCCACCGCACGCGCCGACGCGGTGGCGGCCGAGCTGCGCGACGCGGTGCCGGAGGACGAGCGGGCCCGTTTCGACGAGCTGCTCGCCGAGGCGCGCCTCGTGTACCGGCTACGCGACGAGCGCGGTCTCTACAGCGATTCGTCCGCGGTCGGTCTGATGCGCCTCGCTCTGATCGAGCTCGGCCGCCGGCTGTTCGCCGCCGGCCGCATCGGCTTCCAGTACGACACCCTCGACCTGCATGCCGCCGAGATCGACGCGATCCTCGACGGCTCGCCCACGCCAACGGCGGACGAGCTGACCGCCCGCGTCGCGGCACGTAAGGCAGCAAGCAAGGCCGGGGCCCCGCCCGTGCTCGGCCCGCCGCCTCAGCCGCCGCCGCCCGTCGACGGCCTCCCCCCGCCGCTTGCCCGCGTGATGAGTGCAGTGGGGTTCGTGATCGGCGGGGTGCTTGGAGAGGCCGCCGCGCCTGCCGGCGACGACCGGCTCGTCATAGGCATCGGCGGCAGCGCCGGGGTCTACGTCGGCACCGCTCGCGTCGTGAGGAACTTCGACGACCTCCTGGAGCTGCAAGACGGCGACGTTCTCGTCACCTCGGCAACCGGCGAGTCGTTCAACTCCTTCCTGCATGTCGTCGGTGCGATCGTCACTGACCACGGCAGCTTCGCGTCGCATGCTGCGATCATGGGACGCGAGATGGGCTTCCCCGCGGTGGTCGGCACGGTCGACGCCACCCGGCGGATCCCGACCGGCGTGCTCGTCCGAGTCGACGGCGCGGCCGGGACCGTCGAGCTGATCTGACGTGTCGATGAGCGGCTGATCAGACGCCCTCGAGCACCGGCAACCGGCCCGACCGGATCGCCTCGGTGAACGCCTGGTAATCGCGATCGTTCTGATCGGCGTAGCGCGTGGAGAACTCGACGAGTGCCTGGTCGAATCGATCCTTCTTGCCGAGGTATGCCGCGAGCGCGATCGGATCGCCTGACCGTGCGTGAGCACGCGCCAGCGTGTGGCCGCAGAGGCCTGCGTAGAGCGCGAGATCTCCCGGACTCATCGTCTCGACCTCTGCCGAGCCCTTCATGTCGCGGAGCTGGCGCCAGTAGTGGTAGCGGTTGTCCTGGGCGCCCTTCGTCCAGCCGAGGAAGATGTCGCTGGCGGCTTGCATCAGCCGCTGTCCGTGCACGACGCGTTCACCGGGTTGGTGGTAGAGGCTCTTCGGTAGGTGATCTTCGAGCACGGACGCGGACGCTTCCTTGACCTGCAGGAACAACGGGTCCTGCTCGTCGCGCCCTTGGAGCAGGACGATGAAGTTGCGGGTGCCCACGCTGCCGACGCCGACGACCTTGCGGGCAACGTCGACCACGCGGAACCGCTCGAGCAGCTGGCGGCGATCGGGCTGCAGGGTGGCGCGGTACGCGCGGAACTGCTCGTGGACCAGGTGCTCGATCTGGTCGGCAGACACGCCGACGGCGGCCGCGACGTCGGTCAACGGCATGATGATCGGAGGCTGATTGACGATGCGGTAGGCGCCGTCGACGTGCTCGGCGAGCTTCGAGAGAGCCTGCAGGCTGTCTCGCGTACGCGCCTTCTCCGTGGTCTTCTTGGCCCGCTTCAGCCCCGCCGTTGTCTCCACCTTCTTGCCCGTGCGACCCATGTGTCGGAGGGCGGCGGTTCTGATGAAGCTCGTGAAGTCTCTCTCCGAGAAACGGTCGTACCAGACCTGCATCGTGGGCAGGCCGGCAAAGTGGACCATCGCCTCCCGGTAGGAGGCCGCGCACGCGCGGGTCGCGTCATCGATGTCGGCCGGGCGGAAGGCATTGTTGCGGCCGGCAACAGCCACGCTTGCGGCGAGGCGCTTCACGTCGTACTCGAACGGGCCGGGAAGGGTTTCGTCGAAGTCGTTCAGGTCGAACACGAGGTCTCGCTCGGGCGAGGCGTACAGGCCGAAGTTCGAAAGGTGCGCGTCACCGCAAAGCTGGACGGTGAGATCGGTCGTCGGCGTGTTCGCGAGATCGGAGGCCATGATCTTCGCGGCGCCCCGGTAGAACGTGAACGGGGAGACCATCATCCGCCCGTGCCGGACCGGTACCAGGTCCGGCTCGCGCGTGGTGTTCTGGTCCTCGAGCAGCGCGATGGGGTCAGCTCGGTCGCGGTCTTCCTCCCATGCCCCGTGACTTGAAGGCGGCACGCTCGCTCGCGCTTCCTTCCCCCGTGCGATTCGTTCCTCGACCGTCGGATGCTCGATCCGGGTCAATTTTGCACCTCCGTTGTCCTCGACCTCTGGGGACCTAATCTGCCGCGTCCTTCACTGCCGCGCTCGCCGTAGCCTGACGTCCGTTCCGAGGGGGGAGCCGTCGCATGACTCTGACCGATGACACCGCTCGCGCCGACACTGGTCGCACTGACGAGCTCCGGCAGTGGCTCGCCGAAAATTGGGATCCAGAGCTGACCGTCGCCGCATGGTGGGAGCGCCTCGGCATGGCGGGCTGGGCCGCGCCTTTGCTTCCCACCGATGCCTATGGTCGAGGTCTGAATCGTGCGGACGCCATGGCCGTCGCTCGAACGATTGCCGACTTCGGTGCGCTCGGCGCGCCGTTCGGGATGGGCATCGGGCTCGTCGCGCCGACCATCCTCGCCCACGGCACCCGCGAGCAGATCAACCGCTACCTGCCCGACATCGTCACCGGGCGCGTCTGGTGGTGCCAGCTCTTCAGCGAGCCGGGGGCGGGGTCGGATCTCGCTGGCCTGTCGACGAGAGCGGTGCAGGACGGAGACGTCTGGGTGATCAACGGCCAGAAGGTGTGGACCTCGGGCGGGCATTGGGCCGATCTGGGGATGCTCCTCGCCCGCACCGACTCGACCGCGCCGAAGCATCAGGGCATCACGTGGTTCGCGATCGACATGCACCAGCCCGGAGTGGAGGTGCGCACCCTTCGGGAGATGACCGGCGGCGAGATGTTCTGCGAGGTGTTCTTCAGCGACGCCGTCGTGAGCGACGCGGCGCGCATCGGTGAGCGCAACACGGGGCTGGCAGGTCGCGAACACGACCCTCTTTCACGAGCGCGCCGGGATGGGCGCGGGCGGTGAGCGCGGCATGGGGGGCGCGCTGATCGCCCGGCCGGGGACAGTTGCGAACGATCTCGAGAAGCGCGCCGGCGACTTCGTTCGCGCGCGGGCCAAGCAGCCCTCGGGCGACGAGCCGCAGGGGTTCAGCTCGTCGGCGCGCGTCTACATCGACCTCGCTCGCGACCTCGGAGTGGACCGCGATCCCGTGGTCCGCCAGGCGCTCGCGACGTCCTACACGCTCGGTGAGCTGCAGAGGATGAACGCGTTGCGGCACAAGGCCGTGCGTGCGACCGGTGGTGACATTCCGGGCCTGCCGAACTTCGGCAAGCTGCTGACCGCGCAGCTCCTCCGGCACAACCGCGACCTCGCGATGCAGCTGCTCGGTGCGCGCGGGATGCTCCACGGCTACGACGACACCCAGCGCGCGTCGCTCACGGGGGCGCCGGGCGGTCGCGTTGCCCACGTCCTCACTGCGCAAGCACTGCAAGCGCAGGCGCTGCCGATCTTCGGCGGCACCGACCAGATCCAACGGAACATCATCAGCGAGCGCGTGCTGGGTCTTCCGAAGGAACCAGGCGATCTCTCGCGGCTGCCGTTCAACGAGCTCCCACGAAACGGCTGACCGTTCGTCCGACATCACTGTCAGGAACAGTCCAACCGCTGAGAGTGAAGTCGTCGCTTTCGGGCACTGAGTGAACGCTCCGAGCCACTACCTTCGCACGAACGGGTTGCCGCGAGGGCGGCGGGAGGAGCAACGATGCGGTCGAAATCGAAGCGTCTGGCACTTGTCGGCGCGGGTCTACTGATGACCGCCACGACCTTCGTCGTGGTGCAGAACCAAGCCGGGGCAGCCGACCCGCCGCCGCCGGACAAGGTCGTGTTGAACCTCGGTCTCGGCAACAACAGCAGTCCGTCGTACTGGCGTTGGACGCCGGGGAGTGCCGACAGTCCATTTCCAACCACGTTCACGCAATCGATCACGGGCGGCGGAGGCTGTGCCGATCCGAACTTCGGTTCGTCCACGCCCCTCGTGCTCCTCGGCGCCGAACCGGCCAACCTTGGGGCGATCCCGACCGCGTACAACGGGCGGATGGGCGTCTGCCACATCAACCCGAACTTCGCCATTGATCCGGGCGAGACGCTCATCTTCAAGATCGGCACCGCGGCGCCGATGGTCGACCGCTCCTTCAGCAAGGTCGACCTCTCGCTGCAGCAACTGAGCAATCAGTTCCCGAACAACGGAACGTGGAAGCTGCAGGCAACACTGTTCTTCGAGGGAGATCTGGTCGGCACGCAGCAGATCAGCCACAGTGGCAACTCACCTGTGCTCAAGACGATCCAGCAGGTCAGTGGCGGGGGCGTCGTGAACTTCGACGAGCTGCGCCTCGCAACGGTCGCACCAGTGAGTGGAGCGGCGCCTTCGATCGCGGTGTCTGGTGGCACGTCAAAACAACCACTTCAGACGACGTTCTACCTGAACGATCTCCTCTGCCCCGGCGAGACGATCACCGCAGGCTTCAGCCAGGGCGGGTCGCAAGTCACGCAAGCGGTGGCGGAGAACATCGGAACCGTGTGCAAGTCGTACGCAGCATTCATTTGGGTGGACGGCAAGCCCAACGACCCCACGCTTCCCGATGCGCCCTGGCCGCCGGCCCACTTGGTCTTCGACACTCCTGACGTGGACGGTGACGCGCGCGTCCGCATCTCCATCGACTGGGGGCTGTTCGACGAGTGCGTGCCGAACGCCGACGAGAGCGCGGGTGCTCCCGCGTGCAAGGTCACGTTCGTGAACACGTTCGACCCGGACGAATGGAACCCGCAGACGTTCTGCGCGTCGGCGCCGGGGCCCTCGGGCGAGCCGTGGTGCACCGTGGAGAAGACCTACACGTACGAGACGGTGGGCACGGTCACCAAGACGCGCATCACCGAGGTCTGGGAAGGCTTCGGCGATCCCTGGTTCTGGTGATCCGCTAGAGCGACCGGCTGATACCCAGCCGGTCGCTCAGCTCTTCTAGCTCACCCTCTGAGGCGACGTCCTCAGACATGCCCAGACGGCGGGCGAGGTCGAGCACGGTCCACAGCTCGTAGAGGAGCCCATCGCCTCGCGCGTTGCCCGCGGCGCTGCACATCACTTCTTTCGCTCCGTCGTAGTTCCCACGTTGTGCCAAGACGGTCGCGCCGACGCGGTCGAACATCACGCCCATCGGCCCGCGGTGAGATTGCCCGATGTGGGGGCCGACGGCCTGCATGATCTCCTCCGCCTCGTCGACGCGGTCGGTGTCCGCATAGACGAACGCAAGGTGGAGCAAGGCTTGCGCCGCGTGACGAGCTTCCCCAACGCCGCCGAGGAGGGCGGACGCCTCTTCGAGGAGGGAGATCGCGCCGTCGGTGTCGCCCCGCGCCGCCGCGATCCGGCCGAGCTCGACGATCTCGAACGCCCGGTGGCTCTCCCAGCCCGCCGCCCGGGAGAGCCGCAACGAGGAGTGGAGCAGACGTTCGGCCTCTTCGAGCCGCCCTTGGTTCACGTACACCTCGGCGATGTTCGCCTCGAAGATCCCGGCGTCGGCGAGCCCGCCGCATTGGCGGGCACTCTCGGCGGCCTGTCGGTAGAGGTCGATCGCGGTGTCCCAGTCCCCGGTGAAGTACGCCGCACCGCCGAGGTTGTTGAGAGCACCCGCTCTCTCCCGTAGCTCGCCGAGCGCGGCGAAGATCTCGAGCGCCTCTCGCGCGTGCACCGCCTCGGCGACTCGGCCGAGCTCGAGCGAGCACCAATCCAAGGTCAGGTAGCTCCGGGCGAGGGTCATACGATCTCCGGAGGCGGTGGCCTCGGCGATCGCCACCTCGGTGACATCCACGGCGTCGCTGCTCCGCCCTTGCTGCTGGCGGATCACGGCCTCGCGCGCGAACAGGCGAGCTCGGCAGCGACGAGCCTCGATTGCGCGGTCGGCGTCGAGCAGGCGCACACCGCGTCGGACCAAGCGGATCGCTCTGGGCAGATCGCCGCGACGCTGGGACACCCACGCCCTTCGTTCGAACAGCCAGCCGGCCCGTGGTCCGTCACCGGGGACGAGTCGAAGCGCGGATCGATACGCCGCGTCGGCCGCGTCGAGCTGCCCGCGTTGTCTCGCACAGCAGCGAGGGCCTCCCAGACGTCGGCTCGTTCGATCTCTGCGACTCCGTCCAGGTGCCTGCTCGCGGTCAACGCTTGTTCGTAGTGGGCGACTGCCTCGACATTTGCGTACGCGTCCTTGGCACGGTCTCCCGCCATGCGCGCGTACGTCCAGGTCTGCGGGTGGTCGTGGGCCAGCGCGAAGTGGAATGCGAGCGCATCTGCGACGACCTCAGGGTGCGGCTGCGCGGCGCGCTCGATTGCGGCCGCGGCCCGCAGGTGGAGCTCTCGCCGGCGACGGTAGGGGAGGCCTTCGTACGCAACATCGCGGAGCATCGCATGACGAAACGTGAGGCGGTCCGGGCCTTCCCGCTCGAGGATCGCGTCGAGGTCCGGGCCGAGCGCCTCATCGAGAACGATCCCATCGGCCGCGAGAAGATCGGCCAGGACCGCCGAGCGAAAGCTTCGACCGAGGACAGCCGCGGTGCGCACGAGGCGACGGGAGACGGGAGGGAGACGGTCGAGCTCGACGTTCATCGCCCCATCGAGGGAGTCGGGCAGCGCGCCGGCGAAGCCGGTGTCCCGACCGACTCGGAGAAGCTCGCTGAGAAAGAGCGGGCTTCCACCCGCCCGCTCGATGATGGCGTCGATCTCGTGGGGCCACAGGGGTGCGGCCTCGGTCGCGACGTGGGCCAGCGCGCGACTCTCCGTCTTGCTCATCGGAGCGAGCTCCAGGACCGCGCCGGTACTCGGTCGGAAGCCCGCCGGCTCGTCACGGCGCGTCACAAGCACGAGCCACGGACGGTCCTCGGCGGCAGCGACGAGATGAGTCAGGACCTCGGTGCTGGCCTCGTCGAGCCAATGCGCGTCCTCGATGACGATCACGCTGGGACCCGGAAGCATCGCGTCGAGCAGCGCCGCGAGTGCAGCGGCCCTGCGTTCTGCTCGGTAGTGGGGATCGATCGCGGCGGTCTCCGCTGTCGCCGGCATGTCGATCGAGGTCACTTCGCCGAGCAGCGGCAGCACCGTCAGCAGCTCCGGCGCGATACGGGTGACGGCATCGTGGAGCTGTCGGGCCATCTCCTCGGGCATGCCGCGCTTCACCCCGATGAAGGCCCGCAGCCCATCTCGAAGTGCTCGGAATGGCGACGACGCGCCGTTCGGCTCACCTCGCACCTCGACGACCCCGCCACGCCACTCGTCCAGCGCTTCTGTCACCAGACGTGTCTTGCCGAGCCCCACATCCCCGACGATGGTGAGGCAGCCACCGACGCCCTCCGCCGCTGCCGACAGCGCCGAGCGCAAGGTGTCCTGCTCGCTCTCGCGGCCGGTCATCGGCAGATCGCCAGCCGACGCGACGTGCCGCAGGCCGATCTCATTTCCGGCGGCATACGCCTGGATGAGGTCGGCTTTGCCCTTCACGGGGAACGGCTCGAGCAACTCGGTGGCGAAGACGGTGTGTGCCTGCGCGAGCACCGAGGGAGTCGCGTAGATGGCTCCGTAGGGAGCTTTGGCCATGAGACGAGCGGCAAGGTTCACCGTGTCGCCCATGACCGTGTAGGCCGACCGGTGCGAGGTGCCGATCTCGCCCGCATACACGTGCCCCCGGTTGACACCTGCTCGGACGGGGAGCGGCAGCGATGCGTCAACAATGCGGCGGAGCGCGCGGAGCATCCTGCCCTCGTCGTCTGCCCCGCTCGTGGGCACGCCGGTCGCGAGGATGATCTTGAATCCGCCCTCGTCGATGTCGGACGCAAGAAAGGTGACCGCCTCCGCTTCAGCCGACTCCTGCGCCCGCGACACGACCTCGTCGAGCGCTTCGGCGACGGCGTCGGGTCCGCGCGCCATGAGCCCAGGGATGCCACTGACCTTCACGAACCCCACCGTGGCCGAGCGGTGCTGGCTTTCGATCGCACCCTCAGTCAGCTCCGCACGAAGCAACGCGGGCATGCTCATGGCGATGACCTCGCTGCTGACTTGCCGTCGCGCCACGAGCCCGCCAGCAGCGGCCGGAGGCTGCCGCCATCTCAGGAGCCAACCGCCGTCGCCCATCTCCCGAGTCGCACTGTCCGGCAGTCGAGACTTGGTGCCGCTGCTCACCACCACTTGACCTGGACCGGCCATCAGCTCCATGCGCGCAGTCAGGTCGGCACCCTCACCCGCGATGACGAGCTCATGGTGAGAGCGCCCCACTCGGAACAGGTGGAGCGTGCCGCTGTGCACTCCCACCGACATGCGTAGGTTGACCCGGCCGACGGACGTCGCGATCTTCGTGGCTTCGCGAAGTGCGGCCCGCATCTCGACCGCGGCGCCACTTGCTTGTCGCGCGTGATCGTCGCCCAGGAAGAGCAGCAGGAGCGCATCGCCGCCGAACTTGAGCAATCCGCCGCCACGCGCGTAGGAGAGGTCGAGCATCGAACCGAAGACCGTGCCGAGGACTTCGGTGAGCTCCTCGGTGCCGATGCGGCCCCGACGCGCCAATCGCTCGGACAGGTTCGTGAAGCCGGAGATGTCGAGGAACACCAGCGATCCTTCGACCTCCTGCCACTTGCGGCCCGGGGCATCGAGATCCCACTCCAGCACCACCCGCGGCACGAAGCGGGTCAGACGACCGAAGCGTTCGTCTGGTTGCATCACGGGATGCAGGCTAGGGGGCCGGCAGGAGCGACCTTGCGGGGCAGGTCCGGGGCCTGAAGCATTGGTGCATGTGGCGGTCACCAGTGCGTCTGGGCGTACGGCGGGTCGCGGTGTGCGTGCTCGCGCTCTTGGCCGTCGCCATCGGTTGCGGCGATGGGTCCGATCCGTCCGCAGTCGAGACTCCGGCGGGCGGCGGCGCATCGACCGACCGTTGCCTCGTGCGGTTGCACGGCAAGGGCGGTGCAGGCGCCGAAACCGTCGTCGAGGACGACGTGACTGTCATCTCCCCAGATGGCAATGCCGAGGGATGGGGCGCACGCCAGTGGCTCTACTTCCCGGACGGCGAGTACACGGCCGCCCGAACCGTGGTCGAGGACGCCATCACGGGATGCGGCCAGGTGATCGTCCACGGGTTCTCGAACGGTGCGGCGTTCGCAGCCAAGCTCTATTGCCGGGGCGAGACCTTCGAAGGCCGTCTTGTCGCGCGTGGTCGTCGACGACCCGGTGGTCGACGGCGCCGTCGAGGAGTGTTCACCCGACCCGTCGGTCGGCGTGACGCTCTACTGGACCGGAGCACTCGAAGCACAAGCCCAGCCGGGGTGGGACTGCGCGGAGGCTGACTGGACCTGCGAAGGCGGCCGTACCATCGGCATCGACGCGTACGCCGAAGCGTTCGCACCCGGCCGCTGCCCAGCCCGTTCGAAGAACACCAATCGTTCCTCGAGGCCCCCGAGCTGTCGGAGTGGCGCTGACCGTCGGGAGGTTCACATGCCCGAAGAGTTCGAGGGGGATCTTGCGGGAGCCGTGTTCTGGGGCGCCGATCTCAGCGGCGCCCGCTTCCGCGACGTCAATCTCACCGACGCGCGGATCAGCCACGCCTGGCTGGTCAACGTCGACATCGACGCACTCGTCGAGAACCTTGTGATCAACGGCGTCGACGTCACGGCGTACGTGAACGAGCGCGACCCGTGGTACCCGCTCCGCGGCATGCTCCGTCCGTCGAACCCGGAGGACATGCGCACAACGTGGGCGGCGCTCGAAGACGAACTGGCGAAGACCATCAGCTCGGGCGCAAGCTCTCCCCGAAGCGTCGCTGCACGAGTCGGTCAACGAAGAGTGGACCTTCGTCCAGACCCTGCGGCATCTCGTGTTCGCGATGGACAAATGGTTCACGGCGCCGATCCTCGGAGAGCCTTTCGATCCGATGGGGTTGCCGAACACCGGCTCCCTCGACTTCCCGTGGCCCGGCCTCGATCTCGCACTGACGCCGTCTGTCTCCGAGGCTCTCGCCGTGCGCGCGGATCGCGCCGCACGCTTCCGCGACTACCTCGCTTCGGTCTCGACGGCCGACTTCGCCCGGCCGATCGACGTGCTCGAGAACGGCGCGAACCCGCTGCAAGAGTGCCTCTACACCGTCTTTGAGGAGCAGTTCTGGCACAACCGCTATGCGGGGCGCGACCTCACGCAACTGGAAGCGGCGACATAAGACCCGTCGCCGCGTGCGTCATCGATCGTGGCGGTCGAGACGCTTTTCGAGACGGACGGCGTCCGGAGGCGCAGGTGCGAGCGAGCGGCGGAAGCCGGCGCGTTCGTAGATCGCGATGTTGCGAGTGCTCCGGGCGCCCGTGAAGAGCGTGATCGACTCGGCGTCCTCCGGTGCGTGGGCCTCGGCCAGCCGGAGCAACCATCCACCGAGACCCCGTCCGGCGAGGTCCGGTGCAACCATCAGCCGGCCGATGTCCCATGTTGAGCCCTCTTGCCGCGCGGACGGCACCGACGAGCCGCCCGGCCACCCGTACGGACCACGTCGCCCACTCCTCGAGCCACGCACGCACGTCGTCGAGGGACTCGTGCAGCGCAGCGATGTCAAGAGTGTCGTTCGCGAGGGCCTCCTCGACCCAGCAGCACCGCTGGAGTACGAGGAGTTCTGCGGCATCGTCCAGCGCTGGCTCGGGAGAGCACCCCGCCCTCGATCGGAAGACCCTCGGACTCGCTCGACGACATGCCCGAATCATCGCTGACACAGAGCCGGGCACACGTTCGTTCAATGTCCCAACTCGACAGACCCCATTGCGGCTCCCAGTACGGTGCGGGTCGTGAGTGATCCGTCCGCGCAGGTGCCGGTTCCCACGCTGTTCGACTGGGCGGGAGGTGACGCGGCGCTCACTCGGATGATCAACGCGTTCTATGACCGCGTCGAACGCGATGACCTGCTGGCGGCGTTCTTTCCCGGAGGAGTCAGCGCCGCACATCGCGATCACGTCGCTGGGTGGTGGAGCGAGGTGTTCGGCGGGCCTGCCCGATACACCGCGGAGCACGGCGGCTACGAGGCGATGCTCGCCCATCACAAGGACCTGGCCATCACCCGTGAACAGCGCCACCGATTCGTGTCGTTGATGAGCCTCGCCGCCGACGATGCCGGACTTCCCGACGATCCGGAGTTCCGCTCCGCGCTGCTCGCCTACCTGGAGTGGGGGACGCGACTGGCCGTCCTCAACTCCCAACCTGGCGCCGACGTCGTCGAGCACGCACCGGTACCTCGCTGGGGCTGGGGCGAGGCTCCGCCCTACCAGCCCTCCTGACGACTCACACGCGTCGGCGACGATGCGGGCCGTCGCCTGTGCGAGCCGCGTTTCGACCTCCTGCTTCGTCTGATCGACCGAAACAACGACGAGCGACGCTTGGCGGGCTTCCACCAGGGTCTCCATGCGATGGAGCTCGGCGCGGGGAACGTTGTGCCAGAGCTCAGCCGCCAGGCCCGCGACCGCGACCCAGGTCTCTGGCCTCACGATCACCGATGAGAGGAACCTGAGACCAAGGGGAGCAGCAAGCACGACCAAGGCCGCACCGAGCAACAGACCCCCCGCAGTCGGACCCGACGGGGTGGAGTGGTGGCGATCCATCGTGAGGCAGCCGTCGGGACCCTTCTCCACCACCGCGGCCCCGACCTGGCCGAGCGGCGCACCATGCACACCGCAGAGGACGGCGAAATCCAGTTCCGCGGTGCTCTTCGACGCGTAGCTGGCGACGGCCATGATGAGGAGGTGATCGTCCACGGTTTCTCCCAACGTGATTGTCCGACGGGCGGCCGTCCTGCTCGTCATCCAGACCGGGTGAGCAGGAACGGCGGGGTAGGTTCGGGCGGTGAGCCCCGAGGCCGGCGATCAGCCCCGCCGGGCGCGCAGACGCAGCTCGTTTCCGGTCGGCTTCGACCTCGACGAGTCGAAGCTGCTCGTGCCTCAGGCGCGTCCTGGTGTCGTCGCGCGACGTGCTCTCCTTGATGCGTTGTCATCACAGGATCCGGCCCCACTGATCGCCGTAGTGGCGCCACCCGGGTACGGCAAGAGCACATTGCTTGCGGAGTTCGCAAACCTGAAGTCGACCCGTGTGGCGTGGGTGTCGGTCGACGAACGTGACAACGACCCGGCCGTCCTCTTCACGTATCTCGCGGTCGCGCTCGATCGGGTCGAGCGCTTCGAGCCAAGAGTCTTCCGGTCGGTCACGACTCGGGGAGTGGGCGTGGCGGACGTCGTTCGGCTGGTCTCTGCCATCGCCCGGATGTCCCAGCCCGTCCTCCTGGTGCTCGATCATGCGGAGTCGCTGACCAATTCGGAGTGCCACGACATGGTCGCCGAGCTGGCGCTCCGGCTTCCCGCAGGCTCGCAGCTGGCGATCGGTTCGCGGCGGCCGGTGCCCGTACCCGTCCCACGCCTTCGCGCTCAGCGAGGCATCGTTGAGGTCGGGAGAGACGATCTCGCGATGGACGCCGGTGAAGCGGCGGCGCTCCTCGCGGGCGCGGGCGTCGACCTCGCACCTGCGGACGTTGATCGGCTCGTCGCGCGGACCGAGGGCTGGCCCGCCGGCCTTTACCTCGCCGCGTTGGCAGTGAACGCCGGCGGCCCCCACCTCGCAGCGGCGTCGAGCGTCACCGGCACCGAGCGGTTCATCGCCGAGTACTTGCGGTCCGAGTTCCTCGATCGCGTCTCACGATCGGATGTGTTGTTTCTCACGCGCACCTCCATCCTCGACAGGATGTGCGGGCCCCTGTGCGATGCGACGGTCGGGCGCACCGGGTCGGGCCGGGTTCTCCAACGCTTGGAGCAACGGAACCTCCTGGTCATCCCGATGGACCGCGACGGCGAGTGGTACCGGTACCACCATCTCTTCGGGGAGCTCCTCCGCGGGGAGCTGATCCGGCGAGAACCGGAGATGATCAACGAGCTTCACCTCCGCGCGGCCTCGTGGTACGAGGCGAATGGCCTGCCCGAGGCGGGCCTCGAGCATGTCGAGCGCGCAGGCGATGTGGAGCGTGCCGCTCGACTCGTCCTCACGCTCGCGAATCCAGTCTGGGCAAGTGGGCGTCTGGACACGGTTCTCCGATGGATGCAGTGGTTCGCAGACAACGACCTCATCGAGGAGCAACCGGCCGTTGCCGTGCACGGCGCGCTCGATCTTCGCGCTCGTCGGCAAGGTGGCCGATGCGGAGCGTTGGGCCGCCGCCGCACAGCGCACGACGCGAACCGGCGCGCTCTCGGACGGGAACACGATGGAAGCCACGCTCGCCTACCTGCGGACGCTGATGTGCGCGAACGGCATCGAGGAGATGCGTCGAGATGCGTTGTCGGCTCTGGAGGGGCTCAGCCCGACGAGTCCCTACCGCGCGGCGATGGTGCACGCCGAGGGCGCGTCGCATCTCCTCAGCGGTGACCCTGATCTGGCGGACAGTTGCTTCGTGCGCGCCGCAGAAGAAGCCACGAGGATCGGCGCGACTCCGTTCATGCCGCTCCTTCTGGCCGAACGCGGCATCGTCGCCATCGGGCGGGGTGACTGGCCGGCCGCGGAGGCGTTGGCGGCGGAGGCGCTCGAGACTCATGCAACCCGAGTTCGACGACTACTGGACCACTTCGCTTCCGTATGCGTGGGCGGCGCGCGTGGCGGCCCATCGTGCGGATCTGAGTTCCGCACGTGACCTGGCCGCCCGCGCCGCACGACTGCGACCGGTGCTCACGTACGCGCTTCCTGTCGTGTCGGCCCAGGCGCTGCTCGAGTTGGCGCATGCCTACACGGCCATCGCCGACCCCGGAGGGGCCCGCGCCGTCCTTCGCCAGATGCAAGACATCCTCTACCGCCGACCGTGGCTCGGTAGCCTCGCGCGGCAATCGGCAGAGCTGAGCACCGAGCTGGAACGGACGAGAGCCGATGCGCTGGGCGTCTCGTCGCTCACGACGGCCGAGCTTCGACTGCTGCCGTTGTTGCCGACGCATCTCACCCTCGCTGAGATCAGCGAGCGGCTGCTCGTCTCGCGGAACACAATCAAGACACAAGCGATCTCGATCTACCACAAGCTCGGCGTGTCCAGTCGCGGCGAGACGGTTGCGCGAATGTACGACCTCGGCCTGGCGGTTGAACCGGAGTCGCCTCGAACGGCGCGGTAAGTGGAAGCCTTCGGCCTACACGAGAGGGGAGCGTCATGAGATACGCGATGTTCGACCAGATCGAGATCACCGGTCAGCCGCTCGGGCAGCTGTACAAGGAGCGGCTCGAGGTGATCCGTGCGCTCGACGAGGCGGGGTTCACTTACTACTTCAAGTCAGAGCACCACATGATCCCGCTCGACTCGATCCCCCAGATCGGGTTGCTCTTCGCGGCCGCCGCTCAGTGCACCGAGCGCATCCGCCTCGGCTCGCTCGTCTACCTGCTCCCGTTCCACCATCCCCTTCGGCTCGCGGAGGAGATCTGCTCGCTCGACCACATGCTCGAAGGGCGCTTCGACGTCGGAGTCGGTCGAGGCATCAGCCTGCCCGAACACGAGCTGTGGGGCCTCGACAGCAGCCGAATCGCCGAGAACTACGAGGAGGCGCTGGCCGTTCTGCGTGCCGCGCTCACGAGTGACGCGTTGACGTTCCAGGGAGAGACGTACACGTTCACCGACGTGCCGATCATGCTCCGACCACTGCAGCAGCCGATGCCACCGATGTGGCACCCCGGCAACTTCCAGGCCGCAGCCAAGGAGGGCATGAACACCATCGTCGTGGGGCCACCGCCCGTGATCGCAGAGCAGGTCGCCAAGTATCAGGCCGCGTGCGAAGCGGCGGGATGGGCCGGCGGCACCGTTGGCGGCATCACCAGCATCATCGTGGCGCCGACCGACGACGAAGCGCTCGCGATCGCTCGGCGCACGTGGCCGGTGTTCACCGACCACCTCACGCCGCTGTTTCGGAAGTGGAATCTCGGGCCGCCCGGCGATCCAACGCTCGGAGGCAACGTCGAGCTGGCGCTGAAAGTGGGCGCGCTCGTCGCGGGCTCACCGTCGACTGTCGCGGAACGTCTCGCTCAGTTCGAGGAGGGTGCCGGCACCGACCTGTTCGTCGGGAAGTTCACGATGGGTGACCTCAGCCATGCGGAGCTGATGCGCTCCATCGACTTGTTCGCCAGCCACGTGATGAAGCGCTGAACGCCACGGACCGTCCAAAGACTGTCAGCTGTGCCAGTCGACGATCACGTCCGGCAGCGGACCTTCGGGTGGTGCCGCGAGGTCGAACGCCGGTGACGTCCTTCACCTGTCCTCTGAACCAGGTCACGAACTCAGAGTTGTCAACGGCGAGATCTTGGAAGGCCTTCTCGACGTCGCCTTCGAACCAAACGACCATGACGTTCCCCATCGGCGTCTCCTGCATCGCCCAGGTTTCGCGGGTGATGTTCGAACGGGCCTGAAGCGCGTCGAAGTCGGCCTTGCGGGCACCCAGCACCGCGGCCGCGAAGGCTCGCGCCGCGTCTTCCTTGCCTTCCTGAATCGGAAAGATCCCGTTGAACACAGCCACGATCGACCTCCACGCTCGAGAACACGCCCTCGTTGGGCGCGACAGACTCTCACGCCATGGCTCTCGTGTCCTTCGCTCAGCGGTTGTCCGATCTCGCGGCTGCCGATCCCGGACTTCCCGGCCGTCACGTGCGGCGGCCGCACCGTCTCGCGGGGCGAGCTGAACCGGCTCGGCAACCGTTTCGCTCGCGACCTGCAGTCGCGCGGTGTCGGGGTTGGCGACTTCGTGACGGTCGCGCTGCCGAACTCGATCGACTGGTTCGTCGCGTACCTGGGCTGTTGGAAGACAGGCGCGGTGCCTCAGCCGGTGTCGGCGAAGCTGCCGGCCCGCGAGCTCGCAGAGATCGTCGCGCTCGCGGAGTCCAAGGTCGTCGTCGGTGCCGAGCCCGACAGCTTGCCGGGCACGGTCTGCCTGCCGGTCGGCTATCAAGCTCCGACGGACCTCGACGACGGTCCGCTCCCCGACGCGATCTCGCCCGCGTGGAAAGCGCCGACGTCGGGCGGCTCGACCGGTCGGCCGAAGCTGATCGTGGCGGGCGATGCGTCGGTCATCGACGACGACGCACCACCCGCGCTCGGGCTTCAACGCGACGGGTGCATGGTGATGCCCGGCCCGCTGTACCACAACGGCCCCGCCGTGTGGTCGTGCCAGTCGTTGCTCGCAGGCAGTCACGTCGTGCTGCACGAGCGCTTCGACGCCGAGCGGGTGCTCGCCGACATCGAGCACTACCGGGCCGACCTCATCTACGTCGTCCCCACAATGATGAAGCGGATCCTGCGGCTGCCCGACGAGGTGCGCCTGAAGTACGACGTGTCGTCGTTGCGCGTCGTGTGGCATCTGGCCGAGCCCTGTCCGATGTGGCTGAAGGAAGCGTGGATCGACTGGCTCGGCGCGGAGAAGATCTTCGAGCTCTACGCGGGCACGGAGGCGCAGGCGATCACGGTCATCACCGGGCCCGAGTGGCTGGAGCACCGAGGTTCGGTCGGCCGGCCGAGCTCGGGGGAGTTCAAGGTCACCGACCCGGACGGCAACGAGCTGCCGGTCGGTGAGATGGGCGAGATCTGGCTCCGGCCCACTCGTGAGACCGCGACGTACCACTACAAGGGCGCCGAGCCGCGCACGCTCGACGGCGGCTGGGAGTCGCTCGGCGACATGGGCTGGTTCGACGCCGACGGCTACCTCTATCTCGGCGACCGCATGCAGGACATGATCCTCTCGGGCGGCGCGAACATCTATCCGGCCGAGGTCGAGGCCGCGATCCAGGAGCACCCCGCGGTGAGGTCGGTCTGCGTGATCGGATTGCCCGACGAGGACAAGGGCAATCGTCGTGCACGCGATCATCGAGGCCGATCCGGGCGCGATCGACGAGCAGGAGCTGCTCGAGTTCGCGGCCGAGCGACTGGCGAAGTACAAGCTGCCCCGCACCGTGGAGTTCGTCGACACTCCGCTGCGCGACGACGCGGGCAAGGTGCGCCGCGCCGCGTTACGGGCCGAACGACTGCCCGCTTGATCGACGGCAACTCCACGGTGCGGTTCATCATGAATGTCACACGTTGATGTCCAGGCACGCGAGCCGCTGACCCGCGGCACCGCCGCTCATCGTGTGGTCGCCCTGATGGATGATCACTGACCGCGCCCCCGGGAGAACCTCGAACGGCACCACCGCGAGCGACCGTGCGTGTCCCGCTGGGTTGGTCGTGAAGTCGAGCCACACCTCGTGGCTCTCGTCGGCGTTGGCCGGCGTCGGATTCATCGGGTCAGGAGCTTGGTAGTGCGGTCCGCCAAAGCTCGTCGAGCAAGGGTCGCGATGCACGTGGGCGCCAAACGATCGCCCACCCGGCAGGCCTCGCAGCACCAACAGCACGAGCGTGCGGTCCGCGGGACCGGTGACGACGAGAACGCCGCCTTGAGCACCGATGGCCGGGTTCGTGGGGTCGTCGGCCGTCGGCGCGAACGCCGGGTTCCCCGTGAACGTGCCGGCACCACCGCCAACGTTGGCAGCCGCCCCAGCGGGAATAGGCGTCGCCAAAAGCGCGGCAACTGCCAACGTCCCGATGAACGAGCAGCGTCTTGCTGTGCGTGTCCGCACGGGTCCTCCTTGTGTAGCGAGGCCCTTCGCCTCGTTGTGGTGACTGACGTACGAGTCGAACCCGCGGGTGACGCCGAGCACTGAGAAATTGGCTCGGCACCGATCACCGAGCGGTACGTTCGTTTGGTGCCAGGCACTCACGGCTCGTCCTATCGGGAGCGGCACGCGGCGCGACGAACCGAGGACGAGGCCGCGCTCTGGCGGTTTCGCCGAGCGGTCAGCAGAGTGGTCGTGGTGGACTCGATCCTCGCCGACTACGCAACTTCGTACTGCGGGCTTCCCGTTCGCCGACGCGACGTGCTGCCACTGCAGTCCGCAGTGGAAGTCCCGGGCGTCACTTGGTCGATCGACGGCGAGGTGATGGTCGAGTTCCTGCCAGCGGAGAGTGGTCCGGGTCGGCTCATCGTTCGCGAGATCGCGCTTCTGAGCTCAGTGAAGAGGCAACTGCGGTCGCGACACGTGAGGATCGAGTATCGGCCTGCATACGGTGCCTGACTTCACTCGACGTTGACCTCCTCGACACATTCGGACACCACGCTGAAGGCATGGACAGAGAGCACGTGATTCGCCGGCGCATCGCACTCGTCGCGCACGACAACAAGAAGCAAGACCTGCTCGGCTG
Source organism: uncultured Acidimicrobiales bacterium (assembly GCA_963759645.1). Classification (GTDB taxonomy): domain Bacteria; phylum Actinomycetota; class Acidimicrobiia; order Acidimicrobiales; family DATKAS01; genus DATKAS01. Next base: position 44,258 of record CAVXAI010000016.1, read on the forward strand.
GGCCCAGTACAACGCACCGGTCCTCGCGAAGCACGATCTCTGCGGAACGGGAACGACCGGCCGGCTGGTGCAGGAGCAATTGGGCCTCCCCGTCACCCGATTCAAGAGCGGGCCTCTCGGCGGCGATCAGCAGCTCGGCGCGCGGATCGCGCAAGGGGAGATCGACCTCGTGCTGTTCTTCTGGGATCCGCTCGAGCCGCAACCGCACGATCCCGACGTCCGCGCGCTCTTGAGGATCGCCGTGGTCTGGAACATCCCGATCGCATGCAACCGGGCGACGGCCGACTACCTCATCTCGTCACCGCTGCTCTCAAGCGGCTACCAGCGCGACGTGCCCGAGTACGACCCCGGCGAGCTCGCTGATCCCGTCTCGCCCCTCGCGACTCTAGGCCGAGGGCCCTCGCGTTGGCTGGTCCCCGGTCTCGGGTGACTCGCCAGTGTCCACGAGGTTCTGCGCGACGTCGCGGAGCTTCTCGTTCAGATGTTGAGAGGCGCGGCGCAGGATGTCGAAAGCCTGATCGGCACTCACTCTCTCGCGCTCCATCAGGATCCCCTGCGCTTGGCCGATCAGCTCGCGCGACACGAGCGCGTTCTTCAGATTCATGTTCTGCGATTGGACCTCGTCTCGCTGGGAGGCAGCCGCGATCGCAGCGCCGGCGAGCGCTGCGAGGATGGTGCCCTTCGCGCGATCTGTGGCGCCGAATGCCTCCGGGAGTCGTGCGTACAGGTTCAAGGCCCCGCGCAATCCGTCGGAGCTCAGCGGGCAAGCGAGGACCGTGCGGATGCCCGACGCCGCCGCCTCCCCGGCAAACCTCGGGTAACGCGTGTCCTCGAGGAGATCGCCGACGTAGACCACGGCAGCAGACGCAGCGGCGTCGAGGCAGGGGCCCTCGCCGAGCTCGTCCTGGAGGCGATCGAGACCGATCACCGCGTCGCCAGTGTGCGCCACCGTTCGTACCTCGTGACCGTCGACGACGAACACGCCCGCCGAATCGCAGCCCTCCATGGTCGAGACCGCGGTCGAGACGACCTGGTGCAGGGTCTCCTCGAGGGTGCCGCCCGACAACACCGCGTTCGCGACCGTTCCGATCTCGGCGACGAGGTCGTCAGTTGTGCCTTCGATTTCGTCCATTTCAGCCGGCCCCGAATGCGTCCGCGGAATCGACTTGGCTGGTGTGCCCAACCCGGGGCGAAAGAGTACTCTCGCCCTCAGGCACCTTCGACAGCGAGGGTTTCGACTCGGCGTTGCCACGCTCGAATCGGAGAAGCGCTCCATGTCGAAGCGGCGTCTCGTCGCAGTCGAGGCCTGAGCGTCGTGCCTGATGCGCGCGATGACCGCCTCAACGTGGCTCGCATCGACGCCGGGCTGAGCGTCGGCGAGCTCTGGCTGCGCTACTTCGGGCTGGGCGGGATGAGCACGCATCTCGAGCTCGAGGCGCATCTCTTCGGCGCGCTCGCGGCCTCCGATCACGACCACGACCTCATCGCGCATGCGCTGAACGAGAGGTTCGTGGAGCTCGGCGGCAACCATCCCGTGCCCTACGTGAACTGAGGCGCAGTGTCCATCGCCCTTCTCGACCCACCCGAGTCCACGATTCGTTCCGCGGCCTCCTGTCTCACCGCCGCGTCCCGGTCTCTGCTGGACGACGATCGCTGGCCTCGGGCTCATCCATCTGGCCGGGCTCGCAGGAGTGGTTTGGATCGTCGTCAATCCGTCGATCGCCACGTTGGTGTTGGCCGTCGCGCTCTACGTGCCGTGCGGGTTGTCCATCACCGCTGGCTATCACCGGCTCTTCGCGCACCGCAGCTATCACCCCGCGCCGCCGGTCAGGTGGGCGCTGCTCACCTTCGGCGCCGCGACATTCCAGAACTCCGCGCTCTCGTGGAGTGCCGACCACCGCGCGCACCACGCCGACACCGATGGCATCGGCGACCCCCACGCGGTGACACGCGGGAGCGTGGTTTGCCCACATGGGTTGGCTGTTCCGGCGCCGGGAGGCGTCGGCCGATCTGACCCGGCTGAAGGATCTCGCAAGCCGTGCGCAGCATCCGCATCCAACACCGCTTCTATCTGGTGCCCGCGATTGGGGTCGGGCTCGTGCTTCCCATGGTCGATCGCCGCGCAATGGGGCGACCCTTGGGGAGGGCTCCTCGTTGCGGGGTTCTTGCGAGCCGCCGTGATGCTCCAGGCCACGTTCTGTGTGAACTCGCTGGCCCACCTCGTCGGCACCCGCCGCTACGACGCGCGCTCGTCGGCCCGCGACAGCTTCGCTACTGCGCTGATCACGTTCGGCGAGGGATATCACAGCTTCCACCACCGCTTTCCGTTCGACTACCGCAACGGACCCCGCTGGTGGCAGTTCGACCCCGGCAAGTGGCTCATCTGGACTCTGAGTCGGGTGCGCCTCGCCGACCGCCTACGCAGCGCTTCGTCCGAGAACATCGTGAAAGCCGCCGCTACAGCGAGCCGCTCGTGACGGCGAGGGTCAGTCGGTCGCGAGCTGTGCGAGCAGACGCGTCCTTCGCCCGCTCGAACTCTTCGAACCCGATCTCGTGGGCGTCGAACTGTGCGTGGACCTGCTGCAGCTGGATGAGCAGCTCGTCGTTCGCGACCGCTGGCGCGGCGGGGGCCACGGCCGCGGTGGCGTCGAGATCGGCGTTTCGTTGACGTCGCTCGCGCTTCTCGTCGGCGCGGTCCCTCTTGGCCTTGTCGATGTCGCGCTTCATCCTGCTTGGATTCGCCATGACGCTTCCTCGATCGTCCTGTGAGGTCGCATCCAGCGCTTTCTGCCGACAGCGACATCGCATTCGTTGTTCGAGGACATCACGGTACCAAGAGGCGCCCGGATCTACTGATCAGGAGACCCACAGTCGTGGCGGGACTCCCTCCAACTTCGGTTCAGCCCACTCCTGCGGTAGCCGTGACCTGCACCGCCCGTGCCGGTGCGTGGCTCACGTCGGCCTCGGTGAGCTCATCGGTCCAGCACGCGAACTCGAGCAGGATGCCGTCGGGGTCGAAGAAGTAGACCGACCGAATGAACACGTCGTCGGTCATCTGCTCGGAGATGCCGCTCTCGCTCCGGTCGTGGTTCATGATCTGGCTGCACTCGATGCCCTTGTCGAGGAGCTTCTGCCGGTACTCCTCGATCTTGTCGGCCGGCACGTCGAACGCCACGTGGTTCATCGAGCCGATCGCTGTGGTGAGATCGCCCACGCCCGGCAACGCAGCTGGCGACGGAAACGCCGGGCATCGGCTCCGGCGCCTTCGCGAACCAGAAGAACGCGAGCGAGTCGCCGTTGCCGATGTCGAAGAAGAAGTGCTGCCCCGTGCCGCCCGGGAACTCGATGGTCTTGATGAGCGGCATGCCGAGGACGTTCTGGTAGAAGTCGACCGTCTTCTCCATGTCGCGGCAGACCAACGCCAGGTGGTTGAGACCGCCGAGCGTGAACTGGGAGTTCTGCTTCGTCATGCCCCCAGGCTACGTTCGGAGGCCCTCACTTGCCGATCTCACTCGGGCGGACACCCGCGAGCTTGCGGTGGTCCCACGACACGACCCGCTCGGGACGCACCGTGATGCCGACCCGCTCGGGGACGAGCGCCGCGACTGTCGCCCGCAGGTCATCGTCGAGATAGCCGGCGGCGCGCTCGAACAGCGCCAAGCCGACCCGGAGTGAGCCATCAGCGTCCGGGGTGATCTCGGCAGCGCCGGACAGCTGCACCGCTCGCATCTCGGCGAACGTCGCTCCGTCCTCGACGAGGCACGTCATCCTCGGGTCACGGCGGAGGTTGACCACCTTCCTCGACCGCGGATCGGTCCAGATGGTGAGGCGCCCGTCGATCAAGACGTAGGACATGGGGACGAGGTGGGGAGTGCCGTCCGCGTTGATCGTGCCGACGTGGGCGCGACGTTTCTCCGACAAGAATGCCAACACCTCGTCGTCTGACATCGCCATCAATTCACGCTGCGACATCAGCGTCTCCTCACCTCAGCCGAAGGTGTAGTGCTCTTCCATCTGCTCGCGCACCGCGGCCATGTGGCCGGTGTACTTCGGGAAGCCGCCGTTGTAGTTGCCGTCCTGGCGACGGTTGAACTCGCCCTCGAAGTTGTAGTAGCCGGGCGTGCACTCGGCGTTGCGTGACGTCTTGCCTCGATGGGCGATGACCTCTTGCACCCACCACTCCTCGGCGTCGTGGCGTGGCGTCGATCGTGGTGTGGCCCGCGCGGCGCGTGTAGTCGATGCACGCGGCGATGTGGTCGCCCTGCGCCTGCAGCACGTCGGTGAGGTTGAAGTTGAACGACGCCTGGTAGCCGCCCATGATGAACAGGTTCGGGTAGCCGTGGGAGTGGATGCCGAGCAACGTGCGGACGCCGTCGCGGTACTTGTCGTTGAGCTCGACGCCGCGTCTCGCCGACGATCTGGTTCCAGATGCCGGTCTTCTGCACCTCGAAGCCCGTCGCGTAGATCAGCAGGTCGAGCTCGTACTCGACGCCCTCGAAGATCGGGCCGTTCGGACCGATCTCGGTGATGCCCTTGCCGTGCGTGTCGACGAGGTGCACGTTCGGTCGGTTGAACGACGGCAGGTACTCGTTGTGGAAGCACGGCCGCTTGCACATGAACATGTACCAGGGCTTGAGCGCGTCGGCCGTCGCCTGGTCTTCGACGATCTCGTCGATGCGGCGGTGGATCCGCATCATGTAGTCGATGTTGGCGTTCTCCTGGCGCCGGATCTTCTCCTCGCGTGACATCGCCGCGCGCTCTTCGATCTGCATCGCGCTGAGCGGAGGCGCGGTCATCGCCTTCTGGCGACGCTTCGCCTGCCAACCCGGCTTCAGCTTCGCCGCCCACTCGGGATCGGTCTCCCAGTCGTTCTTGATGTCGATCGACGACGGCGTGCGTTGGAAGACGTACAGCTCCTTCGCGTTCTCGGCGAGGTTCGGGATCGCCTGCACCGCGGTCGCGCCCGTGCCGATGATGCCGACGACCTTGTCGTGCAGGAGCTCGAGGTTCGCCCCGGTGTACTCGTAGTCCCACCTCGAAGTGTGGAACGAGTGGCCGGTGAACGTCTCCATGCCGGCGATCTTCGCCAGCTTCGGCTTCGACAGGGTGCCGTTGGCGCAGATCACGAAGCGAGCGCGCATGGTGTCGCCGCGGTCGGTCGTCAGGTGCCAGAGCTGTTCGTCCGCGTGCCACACCGTCGACGTGACCGTCGTCTGGAACACGGCGAGCTCGTAGAGGTCGTACCGGCGGGCAATGGCGCGGCAGTGCTCGAGGATCTCCCAGCCCTCGGCGTAGTGACGCGTCGGCACGTACCCCATCTCGTCGAGCAGCGGCAGGTAGTCGTACGCGATGACGTCGCAGGCGACGCCGGGATAGCGGTTCCAGTACCAGGTGCCGCCGACGTCGCCGCCCCGCTCGACGATGCGGATCGACTCGACGCCGACCTCGCGCAGCCGGGCCGCGGTGAGCAGCGCCGAGAAGCCGCCGCCGATGAACAGCACCTCGACCTCGTCGTCGATCGGGTCGCGCTCGACGATCTCCTCGACGTACGGATCGGCTGCATAGCGCGCCAGCTCGCCCGTCAGATCGGACGTGAACTGCGCCGTGCCCTCCGGCCGGTACGCCAGGCGCAGGTCTCGCTCCTCGGCGAACCGACGCTTGATCTCCTCGTAGTACTCCTGCGAGTGCTCCGCCGTCACGTTCAGACTTTGTCACAAGTACGGTCCGACCCATGAGCGACTCGGTCCGCCCGTTCACGGTGGCGATCCCGGACAGCGACCTCGACGACCTGCACGCCCGCCTGCGCAACACCCGGTGGGGCGACGCGGAGGTCGTCGACGACTGGTCGCAGGGAATCCCCCTCGAGTACGTGCGGGACGTCGCGACCTACTGGGCGGAGAAGTACGACTGGCGGGCCCGCGAGGCGCTGCTCAACCGGTTCGATCAGTTCGTCACCGAGATCGACGGGGTCGACATCCACTTCCAGCACGTTCGCTCGCCGCACGACGACGCGCTGCCGCTCCTCCTCTCCCATGGATGGCCGGGGTCGGTCGTCGAGTTCCAGAAGGTGATCGAGCCGTTGACCAATCCGACCGCGTTCGGCGGCGACGCGGCCGACGCGTTTCACGTCGTGGTGCCGTCGTTGCCCGGCTTCGGGTTCTCGGGCCGCCCGACGACGACCGGTTGGGGAGTCGAACGCATCGGGGCCGCGTTCGCGGCGTTGATGGCGCGCCTCGGCTACTCGCGTTACGTCGCGCAAGGGCGGCGACTGGGGCTCGGCGATCACGTCGGTCATCGGCGCCACCGACGCCGAGCACTGCGCCATGATCGGGCTCACGCTCGCCATGTCGGCCCGTCCGACGGGCGAGCCGAGCACGCCCGCCGAGCTCCACGCCGTCGAGCGCATCCAGTACTACATGCAGTGGGACTCGGGTTACTCCACCCAGCAGCGCACGCGCCCACAGACCGTGGGGTACGGACTGACCGATTCGCCCGTCGGTCAGCTCGCGTGGATCCTCGAGAAGTTCTGGGCATGGACCGACTGCGACGGGCATCCCGAGAACGTGCTCACGCGCGACGAGCTGCTCGACAACGTGATGCTGTACTGGCTGCACGCGCACCGCGACCTCGTCGGCTCGCATCTATTGGGAGAGCTTCGGGCGGGGAAATCGTCCGATCGTCGACGTGCCAACCGGGTTCGCCGTATACCCGAAGGAGATCGTGCCGCCCGTGCGGGAGTGGGTGAAGGAGCTCTACCCGAACGTCGCCCACTGGCGGGAGTACGACAAGGGCGGCCATTTCGCCGCGTTCGAGGTGCCGGAGACGTTCGTGCGCGACCTACGCGAGTGCTTCGGTCAGGCAAGGAGGTCATCGTCATGAAGACAGTCTTCAAGCTCTTCGGCGGCGTCTTCGTCGCCGTGCTCGCGCTCGGGGTCGTGTTCCTCGAGGGGATGCGGCGGAAGTCGCCGGTGGTGCTCGATGCCGTTCGGAAGACGAGCCGGGCGACCAAGCAGGTGGTGCTGAAGTCTGCGGGCACGGCGGGCGCGCAGTCGTCGGTCGTGCATCACGTCGGACGCAAGTCGGGCACCACCTACCAGACGCCCATCGACGCGGTGCCGACCGACGATGGATTCGTCATCGCGCTGCCGTACGGGACGAACACGGACTGGCTCAAGAACGTGCTCGCAAGCGGCTCGGCGACGATCGTCCACGACGGTAAGACCCACGCCGTCGGCAAACCTGAGGTCGTCGCTCGGGTCGACGCGGAGCATCTGTTCCCCGAGTCGACCCAGCGGACGCTCCGTCTGTTCAAGGTCGACATCTGTCTGCGAGTTCGCAACGAGCCTTGAGCTCGGCCGGAATAACGTGCCCCCGTGACGCTCACCGCTCCCTTCGACACCCGTACTGACCTCGCCAAGCGAGCCGCGGCGATGCTGCCCTTGCTCGACCGCTCCGGGCCCTACGCCGACGAGGCGGGCGAGCTGGCGCCGGAGGTCGTCGAGGCGTTCCACCGCGACGGGATGTTCCAGATGTGGGTGCCCCGCGCGCTCGGCGGTTCCGAGCTCGGCCCGATCGACTCGCTCGAGGTGCTCGAGATCACCTCGTACGGCGACCCCTCGGCGGGATGGGTGCAGATGGCGTCGTGCCTGTCGATCGGTACGGCGGCCGCCTACCTCGGGCCGCACGCGGTCGCCGAGCTCTTCGTCGACGGCGGCTACCCCGTGATCGCGGGGCAGGGCACCCGTCCCGGGTGTCGCGCACAAAGTCGAGGGCGGGTACCGGCTGACCGGCGAATGGAGCTTCGGATCCGGACTCAAGCACGGCACCTACATCCACTCGCTCGCCATCATCGAGGAGACGGGAGAGCCCCGGATCTTCGTGACGCCCGTCGACGGAGCCGACCTCAAGCAGGACTCATGGGATGTGCTGGGCCTGCGCGGCACGGGCAGCATCGACTACACGATCACGGACCTCTTCGTTCCCGAGGAGTTCTGCCACTTCGCGTTCACGAGAGACGGCAGCCGGGGCGACATCTACCGGCTCGGCATCATCGCGATCGCGGTCGTCTGCCATTCGGGCTGGGCGATGGGTGTCGGGCGGCGGCTGCTCGACGAGCTGAAGACGCTCGTGGAGGCCAAGAAGGGTCGGGCCGGGAGCATCGCCGAGTCCGATCACTTCCAGACGCAGTTCGCCGAAGCCGAGGCCAGCTTTCGTGCGGCACGCGCGTTCGTCATGGAGTCGTGGCGCGACGTCGAGAGGACGTTCTCCGCGGGTGAGCCGATCTCCGTCCGCCAGGACACGCTCGTGCGCTTGGCGCTCGGCCACATCACCAAGACGCTCCTCGACGTCGCCAACTTCGTGTACCTCGCCGGCGGCACGACCGCGCTGCGCAGTGGGCCGATCGAGCGCATGGTTCGTGACGTGCACGCCGGCACCCAGCACGTCACGTCGGGCCCGGCCGTGTGGCGGAACTGCGGCCGCGAGCTGGCCGGTCTCGCGGCCGGCATGCACTGGATCCTGCTCGATCTGGTTCCCGACGAGGCCTGATCACGTCGCCCGGTACGCGAAGTACGTTGCCCGAGCGGTGTGATCGCCGCATCGACCCGAGGAGGACCCAATGAGGCTGTCGATCTGGCCGAACCCGTCGCAGCCCTGGGACGTGATCGTCGAGCAGGTGTGCGGGCTCGAGCGTGCGGGATGGGACGGCGTGTACTTCGCCGACCACTTCATGCCCAACTTCGGCGACGTCACCGGCCCGACCGCGGAGTGCGTGGCGATCATGGGCGGGCTCGCGGCGGCGACGGAGCGCATGCGGATCGGCTCTCTCGTGTTCGGCAACACCTACCGCCATCCCGCGATCCTGGCGAACCAGGTCGCGACCATCGACCACATGAGCGGCGGGCGCGTCCTCTTCGGGCTCGGCGCAGGGTGGCAGGAGAACGAGCATGAGGCCTACGGCATCGAGCTTCCGCCTGTGAAGCAGCGGCTCGATCGGTTCGAGGAGGCCGTGCAGATCGTGAAGGGTCTCTTCGCCGAGGAGCGGTTCTCGTTCAAAGGCGAGTACTACGTGATCGAGGACGCGCCGATGAACCCGGCGCGGGCCGACATGTCCCTCCTCGTTGGTGGGAGCGGTGAGAAGCGCACGATGCGCATCGCCGCGCAGTACGCCGACGAGTGGAACGCGTGGTCGACTCCCGAGATCATGCGGGGCAAGCTCGACGTGCTCCGACGCCACTGCGACGACCTCGGTCGAGACTTCGACGACATCGCCGTATCGACCCAGGCGCTGATCTTCATGAACGACGACGAGTCCGCGCTCGAGGGCATCCGCAAGGCCGAGCTACCAATGCCGACGATGATCGGGACCTCCCAACATTGCGCGGACGTCCTCGGCGAGTACCACGAGCTCGGCGTGGACGAGTTCATCGTGCCCGACTTCACGCTCGGCCCTCCGGGACCGGGCCGCGAGGAGACGCTCGCCAGGATCGCGGAGCTCGCCGCGCCCTATCGCAGCTGATCGCGGCTAGGTGATCGCCACGACCGGCTTGCCGTCACCGTCGAGCTGGTGGAGGTACTCGCTGATGCCCGTGCCGGTGCGGCCTTCGTAGGTCCACCGGGCCAGCCCCTCGTTGACGATCGTGGTGTCGGGCTTGACGCCCTTGCTGCCGGGCTCGACTCGAAGCACCTCGGCATCGAGCGCGTGGGTGCGCCCGGCCTTGTCGGTCGCGAGGACGTGCGTCGCCCGATGCGTGACGCCGTCGTCCTCGAGCTCGCTCGTCACCTTCCACTCGGCGATCGACTCGTGACGCGCCGTCGCGCCAGACCCAGCCGCGGTGGAGGTCGCCGCCCTCGGTGCCGATCACGATGCCGCCGAAGTGGGTGTCGTCGTCGATGTTGATCGAGAACCACCGCCACATCTTCGGCCCGCCCCATCGGCGCGGACCCCACGACTTGTCGCGGTTGCCGCGGGCGTTCGGTCCGAGCTCCTTGCGCTCTCCGCCCGCCTCGATCCAGCCGGTCCACAGCCCGCCCTGCTCGAGGTGGCCCTTGCCGACCGACTGCCGCGTCTGCGGCACTCGAAGAGTCGGCTCGCTTCGCTGGTCCTGGCCGTCCGCCGCCGATCGGCGGCGTGCAGCGCCTCGAACGTGACGTCCATCGCGAGCTCGCCCTTCCAGGACTTGCCGTTGGCGGTGAGCCGCCAACGCTCCATCGGCTCGAGCATCTCGTACTTCACGGGGCCGACTTCGAGCACGGCGTCGATCATCTCGGTCTGCTCGCGTCGGTGGCCGATGTGGTCGATGCCGCCGCCGGGCAGCCAGACCGCGAGGCCGACGTCGATCGTGCCCTCGTTCGGTCGGATGCCGACCCGCGTGTAGAACCCGACGTCCGCATCGGGGTCGTAGCAGTTGAAGTAGTACGACTCGGACCACGCACCGTCGCCTTCGACGGGATGGGCACGGTCATGCGATGCGGCGAGAACGGGTGACATCGGCTCAGCTCCTGTTCGGGTTGGCGACGGCGATGGCGTCGAGCAGCTCAGCTCGCTCCGGACCAATCTGGCGCTTCGCCTTGGCCATGAGGATCTGCTGGGTAGTTCTCGCGTGCTCGACGACCTCAGGGTCATCGAGCACCGCGCCGGGCGGCTCGAGCAGGTTCATCCGGCGAAGCTGAGCGCGCCCGAGCACCGGATCGCGCAGCGCGCCCGTGGCGATACAGCCGATCAGGTTCTGGCGCTCGACCTCGGCGCGATCCCATTCCGGGATGTCTTCCCCGCTCCACTCGTAGCTGCGCACCCGGTCCATCGCCGAGGACTCGCGGTACACGCTGTCGGCCTCGTCGCGCACGGCGTCGTCGTATGCGAGCGCGACGGCCCCCAGGTCCCCAGCGTGCGACATCGCCGCATCGACCGCGGCGAACGCGTAGGTGAGCGCCATCGACGCACCCCACCCGTACATCGGGTTGGTCGTGCACAGCGAATCGCCCACAGGCAGCAGTCCGTGAACGAGGGGTGCGCCATCGACAACGTGGTGCGAGCGGGTGTTCTGATGGCCGCCCATGTACTGCACACTCGTCAGCGGTGTGCCGACGTCGGGGTCGGCCCACGCGGCAAGGCCGGGAATGGCGGCGAACACGGCGTCCCAGGCCCAGTCCTGCCGCACGATCTTGAGGTCTTCGTCGTCGGGCGTGGTGAAGAAGCCGAGCCCATAGGTGTCGTGATCACCGGGGAAGCCGATGATTGCCACGCGGTCGAGGCGCGCGCCGGCGCCGAGGATGCCGAACAGCGACTTTCCCGACTCGGCCTTCAACCGGTAGTACCGGGCGTGGTACACGGCGTTGCAGTCCTGGATCTGCTGGGGGACGGCGATGTCGTTCTCCGCGAGCCACTTCGAGACCGGCGATCGTCGCCCGGCACAGTCGAGCACGAGGTCGGCGTCGATCTGGGTGCCGTCGGCGAGCACGATGCCGGTGACATGCGGGGGAGTGGAACCATCCTCTATTTGCACGCCCCGCACGACTGCGGGCACCACGATGGTGACGCCGGGCTCGACTTCAGCGATGCGCCGAAGGGCGAGCTCGAATGCCGGTCGCCGGCTCCAGAGCCCCGTGTAGGCGTCGTCCTCGTCAGACCAGAGCTCGGGCGGCGCAAGCATCTTGAAGAGGTTGATCTCGGGGATGCCGTCGGCCCTCAGCCAGTCGACCGCCTCAGGGATGTGCTCGAGCAGCAGGTTGCGCGACCGGGCCGAGAACGCGTGCGGCTGCCGGAACTGGGGGACGTTGCGCCGGTCCCACACGAGGAAGGCCTCGTCGCCGTCGTTGGTGTCGGGGGCCAGGTCGCGCTCGACCACCGTGACCTCCCAACCTCGGCGCGCGAGACCGATCGCCGACGCCAACCCAGCGACACTCCCCCCGATCACAGCTGCACGGCGGGTCATCCGGTCATCTCCTCGGCGAACTCACCGGCGATGATCCGGCCGGCCGCTTCGATCAGCGCCAGATGTGAGAACGCCTGGGGGAAGTTGCCGAGATGCCGTCCGGTTTCCACGTCGAACTCCTCGGCGAAGAGACCAAGCGGTGACCCGACGCGCAACAGTCGCTCCATGAGGTCGCGGGCCTGCTGCCGCTCGCCGATGACGGCCAGGGCGGAGACGAGCCAGAACGAGCAGATCAGAAACGTGCCCTCCTTGCCGGAGAGCCCGTCGTCGGTCTCGTCGGTTCGGTAGCGCAGGACGAACCCGTTCTCGGTGAGGTTCTCGGCGATCGCCAGCACGGTGCTGCGCAATCGATCGTCGTCGCGAGCCAGGAAGCCGAACACCGCGGCAAGGAGCACCGAGGCATCCAGCGCGTCGGTGTCGTAGTGCTGACGGAGCACGCCGCGATCGCTCACTCCTCGTTCGAGGATCTCGTCTCGTATCTCGTCCGCGGTCGCGCGCCACCCGTCGGCGAGCTCGGCGTCACCGCGGATGTGCCCGAGCTTCGCGGCGCGGTCGAGGGCGACCCAGCACATCAGCTTGGACGACACGTAATGCTGCGGGGCGCCGCGCGCCTCCCAGATCCCCTGGTCGGGCTGTCGCCACACATTCGCCGCACACTCCGCCTGGGTGTGAACGACGGGCCAGAGCCGTCGAGGTAGGTGTTGATTCCGTCGGGTGTGGAGAAGGATCGAGTCGAGCACGGCGCCGTACACGTCGTTCTGGCGCTGGTCGAACGCGCCGTTTCCGATCCGTACCGGACGCGCGCCGGCGTATCCCGACAAGTGGTCGAGCGTCGCTTCAGTGAGATCACGCCGGCCATCGATGCCGTACATGATCTGTAGCCCACCGTCATCGTTCGGCTCGAGGTCGGCGACGAACTGCATGAATTCGTCGGCCTCCCAGTCGAGGTTGAGATAGTGCAGTGCCTGCAGCGTGAATGTGGTGTCCCGCATCCAGGTGTATCGGTAATCCCAGTTGCGCTCGCCGCCGGGGGTCTCGGGCAGTGACGTCGTCAACGCGGCGATCGTCGCGCCGGTCGGCATGTAAGTCATTCCCTTGATCGCGAGCGCGGAGCGTTGGATCGGGTGAGCCCACGAGTGGTCGGGGATGCGCGCCCGCGACAACCAGTTGTGCCAGAAGCGATTGGTCCGATCGATGCGCGAGTTCGCGTCCTTCACGTCAACGGGCGCCGCCAAGCCCTCCGCCCATGACAAGGCGCAGAACACCTCGTCGCCCGCCTGCATCTCGTGTCGGGCTCGGACTCGACCGCCCTCGATGCCCAATGCCATGTCGGTGCGAAAGCCGCAGCGCCCGACCGCCGCCACTTGCGTCAGCACTTTGGCGACTGCCCTCGGTCAAGCGTCCAGACCGCGGGTTCGCGGCCATAGTCGAACACCGGCTCGCACACGAGGTCGATGTGGATCGTTCCCTCGAGGCATCGGACCGTTCGCACCAGCATGTGCGCGGCGTCGTCATCGGCGGGCGGGCGAGTGTGAGGTGTGATGACGTCTTCCCCATCGCTGGGCGCCATCGTCAACGCGTCGCGGACGACCGCCCACCCGGTGAGCGTCCTCCACGTGGTCGCGACAGTGTTGGTTCCCGGCTCGTAGACGCGTGCGATCGGATGGTTGATCCCGAACGGGCCCGATTCTGAACGTTCCCGCCTGGCGATCGAGCAGCGTGCCGAAGACGCTCGGAGAATCGAACCGGGGCACGCACAACCAGTCGATCGAGCCGTCGAGGGCGACCAGTGCGCCGGTGTGGCAGTTCGAGAGGAACGCGTAGTCAGCGATCGGTGGGAACGGGGACGGCATCGCGGCGCTCTGAGTGCCAGAGCGTTCGCGTTCCGATGCGGGCGGCATCTGTCGACGCTATCCCCGCCACGCGCGTTCGTCCGCGTCGCTACCGTGAGCGCATGGTCGTTCACCGGGATGAGCTCATCTCCGCGCAGTACTTCCTCGCCGTCGCGGGAGTCGCGGCCATGCGCCGCATCCTCATCTCGCCGACGGAGGTGCTGCCCCGCCTCGACGACGCCCGCCGCGTGATCGAAGGACTCGACGAGTTCCCGAACAACATCCGCATCCCGGTCGTCGAGTGCGATGTCGTCGAGGGCTACAACGCCTGGGCGGCAATCTACGACTCCGGCCCGAACGCGGCCACTGAGCTCGACACCAGGCTCGTGCGGACGCTCCTCGAACCGCTTCCTCGTGGGCGGGCGCTCGACGCCGCCTGCGGAACGGGACGTCAGACGATCATGCTCACCGAGCTCGGGTACGAGGTCGAGGGCATCGATCTCAACGAGACCATGCTGGCGATCGCCCGCGATCGCATACCGACCGCCGGGTTTCGTCAAGGCCGGCTCGATGCGTTGCCCTACGACGACGCCGCGTTCGACCTTGCGGTCTGCTCGCTCGCGCTCACACACGTGGCGGAGCTGCTGCCGGCCCTCCGGGAGCTTGCTCGAGTCGTGAGGCCGGGCGGATACGCAGTGCTCTCCGACATGCATCCCGTCACGGTGCACATGGGCATCACCGCTGGGTTCCCCGCGCCGGAGCTCGGCGCGGCGATCGCACAGGTGCGCAACCTGCTCCACGAGGTGAGTGAGTACATCAATGGCTTCGTGGCTACCGGATGGGAGATGTGCGAGTGCCTCGAGCCCGCGATGCCTGACGACGCGATCACCAGCCATCCCGCGTACCCGGTCGTTCCCGACGCCGTGCGCGAAGCCTTCGACGGTCTGCCGTTCCTGTTGATCTGGAAGCTGCGACGCCGGGGCGCCGAGTGATGAGTGCGATCGTCAGGCGGCCCGGTCCTCAAGCGCCCCCGTCTCGCGGTCGACACCCGCGATGCGGGCGGCGTCGCGCAGCTCGTTGAGGCGGTGCTCCCACGCGAGCCGCTCGGCGACCCACTGCCGTGCCTCGAGCTCTGCGTTCGTGTCCATTGCCTTCACTCCGTTTCGGGGTTGTGATGCGGTTCACTTGGCTCAACGGGCTGGGGAGCACAAATATTGCAGCCACCCTATGATTCTGGTCACACCAGGCCAGGGGGTCGAGACATGGGGCTTCGCGAGGAGAAGAAGCGTGAGACCCGCGATGCGATCGTGGCGACGGCACTGGAGCTCTTCAGGACACAGGGTTTCGAGGGCACCCGGATCCAGGACATCGTCCAACGGCTGAGGATCAGCGAGGCGACCTTCTTCAACTACTTCCCGACGAAGCAGTCGGTGCTCGCGGCGGTGGCCGACGGGATGATCGCGAGCTCCGTCGAAACTCTTGCTCGCGAGGCGACGGATGCCGACCGCTCGGTCAGCGATCGGCTCCACGAGGTGGCGCGCGTGTTCTCCGCTCAGTTCGAGGGGGACCGGGCGTTCATCGCTCTGCTTGCCAGCCACACCCGCTACTTCCTCGGCGAGCGGACCGGCCGTTTCGAGCATGCCTACGTGTTGCTGAGTCAGCTCTTCTCCGAGGGACAGCGTCGCGGCGAGATCCGATCCGACATCCCACCGGACCAGCTCGCCGAGCTGTTCCTGACTCTCACGTTCGCGGCGATCCAAGGTTGGGTCGCGGTCGACACGCCGGGCCCTCCCCTGAACGAACGACTCGGCGTGGCCGCGAGCGTGCTCATCGACGGCTGCCACAGCCGGTAGCTCGATCGCGCCGCCTGCGGGTGACGCTGACGGCCGCGTCAGTGTGGCCCGTCTCTACTCGGCGATGCTCAACGAGGGGTGTCGGCGCGCCCTACACGGGGTAGGTGTCTCTTGGACGGGTCGATTGTCCCGTCGGTGAGGTGGTCACGATGGCCAACCTGTTTCGGTCCGCACCGGACTCGACCCCGCTGCGGGCCACCTACCGAGAGACCATCGACAGTCCCGGCCCCCCTCGCCACTGGTTGGCCGGGCTGCTGGCCACAGAACGGGTGGACCCGCAGACGCTCGATGAAGCCACGCTCGTCGTGAGTGAGCTCGTCACCAACGCGTTGATTCACGGTGGAGGGGCGCCCAATCTCGGGATGACGCTCACATCCGACGCGTTGGTGATCGCCGTGACCGACACGACGGAGGTCGCTGACAACGATGAGCTGCGCAGTGGCGTCGTCGTGCCCGGCGAGGTGGGCGGCCTCGGGCTCCTCATCGTGGAACGGCTCGCCCTGTCGTGGGGCGTCCTGCCCCATCCCGCGGGCAAGACCGTGTGGGCGATCCTCTGCCGTCCCTGACGACCGGGTCCGGCCGGTGATGATCCCGGGCCGGGCCTGGAGTTGATCGAGAAGGCTGGAGGACCTAGGCGCGTGAAACGGGGGAGAAGCGATACCCGACGCCCCGCGGTGTGCACCCAGCGGGGATGCGCGGGGACACCCTCGATTCGTCGTCGCAACCGATGGATGTGCTCGGTGAGTGTGTCGTCGGACTGCCAGCTCAGGGTGGAGCCCCATAGGTCCTCGAGGATTCGTTCCCGTGACACGACCTCGTCTGGGCGCATCGCGAGATAGACGAGGAGGTCGAACTCGCGCGGCGGTAGGTCGACCTCGCTCTCGCCGATGGTCACTTCGCGACGAAGGATGTCGATGCACAGGCCATCGAACTGCAGCACGGTAGTCGGCCGCGCGAGACGTCTCGCCTTTGCCTCGACCCGGGCCACGAGCTCGCGCGGCGAGATCGGCTTCATCATGCAGTCGTCCGCGCCCTCCTCGATGGCGACCGCGATCTGACTGTCCTCGCCGGGGGGCAGCAACGCCACCAGCCAGATGTCCACCGGTCTGTTCAACTGTCGGATTGCGTAGATCGCGTCGAAGCCGAACGGCTCGCCCACCTCGATCACCGCGATGTCGGCCGGGTGCTCGGCCAAGACCCCGGCGGCATCGGCGGGACACGTTGAGGTGGCGACCCCGAAGCCCCGGCGTTCCAGAGGAAGCCTCAGGAGGTTGACCACAGCGGGATCGCCGTCCGCGATCAGCACCTTCACGGGCTCATCGCGCGGCAAGGGTCGTTGAGGCATCGTTGAGAGAGTAGGCCTCGCTCGTTGAGGTCGCGTTGGGCGATGGTCAGGGACTGGTGACCACTCCGTGGTGCGCGGGACAGGGCTCGTCCGCCAACCCCTCCCCGTTCGAGCTCCCTCAGCCGCGCGCCGCCATGTACTTCGCGTACTGATCGGCGAGCTCGCGCATCTCAGGCTTCTCCTCGAAAAGCGGCTCGAACTTCTCGCGCGCCTTGGCTCGCTTCGCGGGGTAGTACTCGGTCGGCCAATACCCCTCGTGCGGCCGGTACGACTTCAGCACGTTGCGGGCCACGGTGGCCTTGTGCACCTCGTCGACGCCGTCGGCGATGCCCATCGTCGGCGCTCCCGCGTACATCGCTTGCAGCGGGGTCAAGTTCGTCGTGCCGAGCGAGCCGAGGATGTGCAGAGCGTTGAACGACACCTCCCGCAGTACCTTCGCCATCGTGTACTTGACCGCGGCGATGTCTGTGCGGGTCTCTTGCGTACTCGTGTTGTCGATCTTCCACGCGGTCTCGAGCACGAACAGGCGAAGCATTCGAATCGACGCGTAGCTGTCCGCGATCTTCTCCTGCACCATCTGGTGGTCGGCGATGATCTTGCCGTGCGACTCCCGGCTGAGGGCGCGCTCGCACATCATGTCGAACGCGAGCTTGCACTGGGCGATCGTGCGCATCGCGTGGTGAATGCGGCCGCCTCCAAGACGACGTTGCGCAAGCACCTTCGCACCGTCCTCCGGACCGAGAAGGTGATCGAGAGGCACGCGCACATCGTTGTAGATGATGTGGTTGTGATTGCGCGGCTCGGGCTGGATCTCGACGCCGGGCGTGGTGCGGGGGACGATGAACATCCCGTTCGTGCACATCACGAAGAGCAGATCCGCGACGCGTCCGGCGCTCGTGAACCACTTCTCGCCGTTGATCACCCATTCGTCGCCGTCGCGCACCGCATGCGTCTTGAAGAGGTTCGGGTCGGAGCCGCCCTGCGGCTCGGTCATCGAATACGCGGACCACATCTCCTGGTTGAGCATCGGCGTCAGCCAACGCTCCTTCTGCTCCTCGGTGCCGTACGCGGCGAGGATCTCCATGTTCCCCGTGTCGGGCGCAGCCGCGCCGAACATCTGCGGCGCGGACCCGTAGCGACCCAGGATCTCGTTCAGCAACCCGAGCTTGAGCTGGCCGTAGCCCGGTCCGCCCAGCTCCTCGTCGAGGAAGATCGCCCAGAGGCCTTGCGCCTTGATCTCGTCCTGCAGGGGCTTGACCAACGCGCGGACGCGCGGGTCAGGAGAGCGCACCGCGTAGGGGAAGACCAAGTCGAGCGGCTCGATCTCCTCGCGGCAGAACTCCTCGACCCAGTCGAGCTTCTTTTGGAACTCCGGTTCGGTCGAGAAGTCCCACGCCATGTCGTCCCCTGTCCTCGTTCGTGCCTGAATGCTCCGCTGAGCATAGGAGGAGATGCGACCGCACCTGGCAGGCTTGAGCGTCGTGAGCACCTGGCCCGATGAGCGCTCTCGCAACGGCGGCGTCGATGAGATCCCCATTCCGGGCGAAGGACGGCTGTGGCTGTGCGGCAAGCACTTCGTCGGCCCCGACGCGGAGTCCGCCCTCCAACGCACGGGAGCGACAGTGGTCGTCTGTCTCAACGAGCCCGACGAGATCGGACCGCGCTATCCGGAGTACGTGCAGTGGCTCGAAGCCAACGCCGCGACGCGGGCGGTGTGGTTCCCGATCCCCGACATGCTCACGCCGAAGCTCGCGGAAATGGCGGCGCTGCTCGACGACCTCGAACATCGCCTCGCCGAAGGGCAGGGACTGCTCGTGCACTGCGGTGCGGGCGTCGGGCGCGCCGGCACGCTCGCGATCTCACTCCTCGTGCGCGCGGGCACGCCGTTGTCAGACGCTCTCGACATCGTCGCGGCGAGCCGACCGATGGCCGGGCCCCAAACGCATGCCCAGATGGAGTTCCTCATCGCGCTCGGCGGTTGATGTGTACGGTGCGCGCCGATGGCGGAACCGATCGATGTCGACGTCTGCGTCGTGGGCGCGGGCTACGCCGGTCTCACCGCCGCTCGGCGACTCACCCAGGCGGGCCGATCAGTCGTCGTGCTCGAGGCGCGTGATCGGGTCGGCGGACGCATCTGGACCGATCACCTCTCCGACGGCTCACCGGTTGACCGCGGCGGTGCGTGGCTCGGCCCGCGCCATGACGCGATCTTCCGCCTCGCGAACGAGGTCGGCGTGTCCACCTACAAGACCTGGGTGCAGGGTGCACACCTCCTGATCGGCGGCGGCGAGACCCGCCGGTACACCGGACTGATCCCGAAGATCAGTCCCGTCGCGGTCGCGACGATCGCGTTGGCGCAGATGAAGCTCGACCGGATGGCGAAGAAGCTGCCGGTGGACGCGCCGTGGACCGGCCAAGCGCGCCGCGGGGTGGGACCAGCAGTCGATCGGCTCGTGGATGAAGCGTTCCGGCGTCCGCACCGAGGTTGCCCGCGACCTGTTCGAGATGGCGGTGCGCGGCCTGTTCACGGCCGACCTGGACGAGGTGTCCTTCCTGGACCTGCTGTTCCTGATCCGTGGTCACGGCAGCATCAACACGCTGTTCTCCATCGAAGGCGGCGCGCAGGAGAACCTCGTGGAAGGCGGCGCGGGCTCGATCGCGGCGCGGGTGGCCGATGCGTTGGGTGACGCCGTTCGGTTGCGCTCGCCCGTGCGGACCGTGACGCAGCACGACGACCACGTCGTCGTCGAAGCGGGCGACCTCGCGGTGAGCGCCAAGCGCACCGTCCTCGCCGTCCCTCCCGCGCTGGCGCTCGAGATCAGATTCGATCCGGTGTTGCCCGAGGACCGCCAGACGCTCTACCGCAACGCGGTAGGGGGCTCGGAGACGAAGACGCTCGTCGTCTACGACGAGCCGTTCTGGCGCGAAGACGGGTTCAGTGGGCAAGCCTCAGAGCCGGGAAGCGCTTCGGAGGTGACGCTCGATGCGTCACCCGCCTCAGGTAAGCCGGGCGTCCTCGGGTCGTTCACGTTCGGTCCCGTCGCCGAGCGCGTCGACGCAATGGACAGCGGCGAGCGCCGGCGGGCCGTGCTCGACGGTTTGGTCCGACGGTTCGGTCCACGCGCCGCTCACCCGTCCGACTTCATCGAAACGGCGTGGTGGAGCGAGGAGTGGACGCGGGGGTGCTCGATGGCGCACTACCCAGTGGGGGTCTTGTCGCAGTACGGCCATCTGCTTCGGGAGCCGTTCGGCCGCGTCCACTGGGCGGGTACCGAGACGGCGACGATCTCACACGGCGCGATCGACGGCGCGGTGCGGTCAGGCGAGCGAGCCGCGGCGGAGATCCTGGGGCTCGGCGACGTCTCCGTGTGAGGTCACGGGGCCGGGCACGAGGTATCAGCGGCCGCGAGGGAGTTGCAGAACTCGATGCCTGTCACCATCCATACGTCACCATGCTTCTCCGCCGATCCTGGGAGGCTGCTGGATTGACGTTCTGTGCCGACGAAGACGTCGTAGAGGATCGCCGCCTGCTGATCGACGATCGTGACCGACGTTGGCACGAGCTTGATGCCCCCGACGGGCTCGCCCTGCTCGGCGTACTCCTCGACCGCCGGCCTTAGAGCCTCGGCATCGACGAGGAACGGGGCCTTGACGTCGAACGGCACGGTGCTGTCGAAGACGGTGCTGTACGCCGCGACGACTGCGTCGACCTCAGGGTTGACGCCCGACTCGATCGGGGGGACGAAGATCGTCTCCACGGGCGCGGCGGTCGTGGACGGCGCATCCGGGGTAACGGCGTTCGTGGAGTCGGAGGACACCGTCGTCACGGCGGCCCCCGAGTCCGGGGCGCCCGATGATCCGGCGTCGTCTCCGCACGCGGCGAGCAACGACAGCACTGCGACGGCTCCGACGAACCCGATTCTCCTCATGGATCTCATTTTTCGAAATCACGAAGCGAATGTCCCGTCACGGGGCCTCAGCAGGGCATTCCTACGCGACCATGGCGACATGACCGAGCTCAGGTATCGGTACGCGACACCAGCGGATGTCAAGCCAGTGCGGGCCCTCATCGAGCGCGCGTACCGCGGTCCGGAGTCGGCGAAGGGCTGGGCGAGCGAGGCGGGCTTGCTGACTGGGGCCCGCACGAGCGACGAGGAGATCGCCGACCTCATTGCCGGGCCGACGAGTCGATTCCTGCTCGCGGAGCGTGACGGGATCCTTGTCGGATGCGTGCTCATCGAACAGCACGGCGAAGACGGGTACTTCGGCATGTTCTCGATCGACCCCGGGCTGCAGTCGGCCGGCCTCGGCCGACGCGCTGCTGGCGAAGGCTGAAGAGGCGGCGCGCGACCTGTGGGACGCGAAGGGAATGGTGGCGGTCGTGATCAATCTGCGTGAGGAGCTGATCGCGTGGTACGAGCGCCGGGGATACGCGCTCACCGGGAGGCGGGAGCCCTTCCCGTACGACGTGTACGCCGGCGCGCTGCGCACCGACTTCGACTTCGTCGAGCTACGCAAAGGCTTCTAGGCGAGACAGCGGCGACGAGTACGAAGCGAGAGCAGCGGCGCAGTGCGCCGCTGGGGTGCGCGAAGCACCGATTGTCGAGCGAAGCGAGCAGGAGCCGGTCGAAGCGCAGCGGAGACCGGCGACGAGTACAAAGCGAGAGCAGCGGCGCAGTGCGCCGCTGGGGTGCGCGAAGCACCGATTGTCGAGCGAAGCGAGGGGCGCCGCTCGAAGCGAAGCGGAGACCGGCGCCTAGACGTCTACGGCGGCGCCCGCGAACTGGGCGTTGTAGAGGTTCGCGTACGCGCCACCGGCGGCGAGCAGGTCGGTGTGCGAGCCCTGCTCGACGATCTGGCCGCCGTCCATGACCAAGATCGTGTCGGCGTCGCGGATCGTCGACAGTCGGTGCGCGATGACGAAGCTCGTACGGCTCGAGCGCAGGTTCGCCATTGCCCGCTGGATCAGCACCTCGGTGCGGGTATCGACCGAGCTCGTCGCCTCGTCGAGGATGAGGATCGCGGGGTCGGAGAGGAACGCACGGGCGATCGTCAGCAGCTGCTTCTCGCCGGCGCTGATCGCCCCGCCCTCGTCGTCGATGAGCGTGTCGTAGCCGTGGGGGAGCGTGTGCACGAACCGGTCGACATAGGCCGCCGCGGGCCGCGTCGACGATCTGCCCCTCGGTCGCGTTCGGATTGCCGTAGGCGATGTTTTCTCGGATCGTGCCGCCGAAGAGCCAGGTGTCCTGCAACACCATGCCAATCTCGGAGCGGAGGTCGTGGCGGCGCATCTGCGAGATGTCGACGCCGTCGAGCGTGATGCGTCCACCGTCGAGCTCGTAGAACCGCATGATCAGGTTGACGAGCGTCGTCTTCCCGGCGCCGGTCGGGCCGACGATGGCCACAGTGCTGCCCGGCTCGGCGACGAGCGACAGGTCCTTGATGAGCTCTCGATCCGGGTCGTACGAGAACGAGACGTGGTCGAACTCGACTCGCCCTCGCGGCTCGGGCACGAGCTGGGCGGGATCGGCGTCAGGCGACTGCTCGTCTGCGTCCAGCAGCTCGAAGACGCGCTCGAGCGAGGCGACGCCCGATTGGAGGACGTTCGCCATCGACGCAACCTGCGTGATCGGCTGAGTGAACTGGCGCGAGTACTGGATGAACGCCTGGATGTCACCGAGCGACAGGGCGCCCGCAGACACCCTCAGCCCGCCGACAACGGCGATGGCGACGAAGTTCAGGTTCCCGATGAACATCATTGCCGGCTGGATCACGCCGGAAGCGAACTGCGCACCGAAGCTCGCCTGGTAGAGGTCGTCGTTCGTCGCCGCGAACTGCGCTTCGACCTCATGCTGGCGGCCGAACGCCTTCACGACACTGTGACCCGTGAATGCCTCTTCGACCTGGGCATTGAGCATCCCCGTGTGGCGCCACTGCGCGATGAACCTCGGTTGGGCCCGCTTCGCGATCCTCTTGATGGTGAAGAGCGAGACCGGGATCGTGACCAGCGCGACGATCGAGAGGAGCGGGGAGATCGTGATCATCATGATCGTCACGCCGATGATCGTGAGCCCCGACGTGAGCAGCTGGCTCAGCGACTGCTGAAGGCTCTGCGAGATGTTGTCGATGTCGTTCGTGACGCGGCTGAGCAGATCACCTCGCGCGTGACGGTCGATGTAGCTCAGCGGGAGCCTGTTGAGCTTGGCCTCGACGTCGGCGCGCAGTCGGTACATCGTCCGCTGCACGACGCCGGCGAGGATGAACCCCTGGAGCCAGACGAGGATGGCGGAGGTCACGTACAGCCCGACGGCGAGGAGCAGGATGCGGTGCAGCGCTGCGAAGTCGATGCCGCTTCCGAGGAGTCCGGACACGATTTCGTCGGTCGCGTGGCCCAGCACCTTCGGCCCGAGCACCACGAGCGTGACGCCCACAAATGCCAGGATCAACACGAGCGGCAGGTAGCGGACGTCGGGGCCCATTCGGCGCAGAAGGCGACGAACCGACGGACCGAAGTTCATCGACTTCTCCATCGGGATCCCGACGGAGCTCATGCGCCCGCTGCCGAAGCCGCCACGAGTCTCGGCGGCGGGAGGCCGGAACTCGGCGTCGCCGTTCGTGGGCTTGACGCGTTCGGTGTCGCTCATGCCGCGCTCTGTTGGCCCATTTGGGAAGCGACGATCTCGGCGTAGGTCGCGCACGACTCGAGCAGATCGGCATGCGAGCCGAGCCCGACCGGACGTCCGTCCTCGAGCACCAGGATCTGATCGGCAGCGATGATCGTCGAGACCCGCTGCGCGACGACGAGCACCGTCGACGCGGCCAGGTGCGGCGCCAAGGCTGCTCTCAGTCGCGCATCGGTCGCGAGGTCGAGCGCCGAAAACGAGTCGTCAAAGACGTAGATCTCAGGCTTGCGGACGAGCGCGCGGGCGATCGCAAGGCGTTGGCGCTGGCCGCCCGAGACGTTCGTGCCCCCTTGGGAGATGGTGGCATGGAGCCCCCCGGGCATCGCCGCGACGAACTCGCGGGCCTGCGCGATCTCGAGCGCCTCCCACATCTCCTCCTCGGTTGCGTCGGGCTTGCCGTACTGGAGGTTGCTCGCCACCGTGCCCGAGAAGAGGTAGGGCTTCTGCGGCACGAGCCCCATGCGGCTCCACAACAGGTCGGGCGCGAGCTCACGGACGTCGACGCCGTCGACGAGCACTGCGCCGCCGGTCGCGTCGAACAGCCGGGGCACGAGGTTGATCAGCGTGGTCTTGCCCGAGCCGGTGCCTCCGACGATCGCGGTCGTCTGACCCGGCAGCGACGTGAACGACACGCCAGTCACGACCGGCTCGTCGGCGCCGGGGTAGGTGAACTCGACGTCGCGCAGCTCGACCGTGCCGTGACGGTCGATGGAGGTGATCGGCGCGGCGGGCGGAGCCACCGAGGTCTCGGTCCCGAGCACTTCCTCGATGCGGTCCGCGCACACCGCCGCACGCGGGATGAGCACCGCCATGAACGTCGCCATCATCACCGCGAGCAGGATCTGGGTGAGGTAGCTGAGGAACGCGATCATCGCCCCGAGCGACAAGGTGCCTTCGGCGATGCGGTCCGCTCCGAACCACAGGACGGCGACGCTCGAGACGTTCATCACGAGCATCACGCTCGGCATCATCAGGGCCATGAGCCGCGCTGCACCCAACGAGGTCGCCGTGAGGTCGGTGTTCGTCTCGTCGAACCGCCCGGTCTCCTCAGGCTCGCGGACGAACGCCCGCACGACCCGGATGCCGGTGATCTGCTCGCGGAGCACCCGGTTCACCCCGTCGATCCGTTCTTGCATACGGGCGAACTGCGGCACCATCCGCCAGACGATCGAGCCCACGATGACCAGGAGGAGTGGGATCGCGAAGAGGAGGAGGACGGAAAGCCCGGCGTCCTCCCGTATCGCCAACACCGTGCCGCCGATGGCGGTCATCGGCGCCGCGACGAGGAGCGTGCAGGTCATGAACACCATCATCTGGACCTGTTGCACGTCGTTCGTGATGCGGGTGATCAGCGAGGGTGCGCCGAAGTGATTGACCTCTTTCGTCGAGAAGCCGGTGACTCGGTGGAACAGGTCGCCCCGCACGTCGCGGCCGAAGCCCATCGACGCCCTCGAGCCGTAGTACACGGCTCCGATGGCGAAGCAGACCTGCACCAGCGTGATGACGAGCATGAGCGCGCCGGTGCGCAAGATGAACGCGTTGTCGCCAGTCGCGATGCCGTCGTCGATGATCTTGGCGTTCAGGCTGGGGAGGTAGAGCGTCGCGATCGACTGTGCGAACTGGAGGACGGCAACCGCGATGAGCACCCCTCGGTAGGGCCGGAGGTGCGAGCGGAGGAGGCGGATCAGCATCGGTGGCTCAGAGCCCTCGTCGAAGCCGGTCGAAGGTCGCGTCGATCAGGCCGGTGAGGTCGGTGTCTTCCGCTTCGCTGGTCCACTGCGACATGGCGACGCGCAGCCCCGTCATCGACGCCGCGACGACGAGACGCACCTCGAGCTCGCTCATCCCGCTCGTATGGCCGGTGAGGCGGAGCTGCTCGATCACCGCGGCTTCCCATCCCTGGTGACGTTCGCCGACGCGGGTGCGAAGCGCGGGGGTCGCCAGGATGATCTGGTGGCGGAGCCGTACATCGACCTTCTGGTGCTCGTAGTGGTCGGCGAGCGCACGCACGGACTGCTGGAGAGCGAGGAGCACCGGCAGGTCGGGCGGTTGGTGCGCCAGCGCGTCGAGCAGCCGGACGAGGGAGCGGTCGCTCTCGGCGAAGAGCACGTCTTCCTTCGACGAGAAGTACCGGAAGAAGGTCCGGGGCGACACATCGCACGCGCCGGCGATGTCTTCGACGGTGACCTGATCGAAGCCACGCGCGGCGAATTGATCGAGCGCCGAGCGCATGAGCTCCTGCCTGGTTCGCTCCTTCTTGCGTTCCCGAAGGCCTGCTTCCATCACGACCGAACAGCCTCGCAGCGGGTTTGATCTGACGCAATGTGACATGCGTCATTGACTGCCATCTGGCAGCGGCTGCCACGCGAAGGAGGGGCCGTCCTCGTGGACGGCCCCTCCTCCAACGACGAGGTCAGGCTGGGGTGGGCTGTGCGATCCGGGGTTCCACCGGAGCGAACGCTTCGCTCTCGGCGGTCCGGAAGGCGTGGATGAACCCCGCGATCGAGGCCAGCAGCAGGACGGCCCCAGCGATCAAGCACACCCAGGAGGCGAGCATCGCCTTGTCACCGAAGATGCTGAACCCATAGGAGGTGAGCAGCAGGCCCTTCAGGGTCTCTCCCCGAAACAGGGTCTGGACCTTGCCTTCCAGCACCGTCGCCTGCTGGTCGAGGTCTGCTGCGTCCGCGGCTCCCGACTCCTCGGCTGCCGTGGCGTCGGCTCGAAGCGCCCTCGCCTCACCGCTCGTCTCGGAGTAGGTCTTGCCCTCGTTCACCGCGAGCAAGTGGAGGCCGATGTAGTCGTTCGCGTACACCTCGGCCTGTGCTCCCGTGACGAGGGGCTCGCCGGCGTAACGGATGAGGCCGTCGGACTCCTGCTCCTCGGGTGACAGCTGGTCCAACGGGGTGAAGGTGATCTGCTGTGCGGCGAGCTGGTCGTGCACGTAGTCCTGAGCGAACACTGCGTTCGACCTCAGGACGAGACCGAGCACGAGCACCAGCACTGCGAGCACGAGACCCCCGACGCTGAAAATGATGTCGAGCGTCCTGCGCTTCATGTTTGGCTCCTTCCAAAGCGAAATCTTGTGATCGTTTTCGCATAGACGGAGGGCGACCGTTAGGGCCGAAGGTCCTCTGGTGTAGGTGACCTGCCCGTGCGCGTGATGAAGTAGTGGGAGCGAGAGGGGTGCTCATGGCTCGGATCGAAGTACGTGGAGCGTGCCCGCACGACTGCCCGGACACGTGCGCGTGGATCGCCGATGTCGACGATGGTGTCGTGACCGCTATCCACGGCGATCCCGAGCATCCCGTCACGGCGGGTCACCTCTGCGTGAAGGTGCAGAAGTACGAGGAGCGCACGTACCACCCTGACCGTCTCCTGAGCCCGCTGATCCGCACGGGAGAGAAGGGGAGCGACTCGTTCCGGGAAGCGACGTGGGACGAGGCGTTGGTCGCGTGTGCGCGACGGGCTCGTCGACGCGGTGGAGCGCGGCGGCGGCACGAGCGTGCTGCCGTGGAACTACATGGGCACACAAGGCGTGCTGCAGGGCGGTCCGGCGATGGACGCCCGGTTCTGCAACGCACTCGGCGCCGCGAGCCTCGAAGGAACGATCTGCTTCGCGGCCGGCGCGACGGCATGGGGGCTCACCTACCCGGGCTGGCAGGGTGCGGACATCGAGGATGCCGTCCACGCGCGCACGGTCGTCGCGTGGGGAGCGAACATGTTCTCGACGCACCTGCACCTTTGGAAGTTCTTCCTCGACGTGCGGAAGCGGGGCGCAACGATCGTCTGTGTCGACCCCGTGCACACGAAGACCGCGCGTGCCGCCGACATCCATCTGCAGCTGCGTCCGGGCAGCGACGCGGCACTCGCGCTCGGCGCGATGCACGTGCTGTTCGCGGAGGGGCTCGCGGACGAGTCGTTCCTCGCGGAGCGGGCACGCGGGAGTCGACGAGCTGCGAGCCCGTGCGGGGGAGTGGCCGTTGCCGCGTGCGGCCGCCGCGACCGGGCTCAGCGAGGAACAGATCGCGGCGTTCGCGCGGCTGATCGCATCAGGGCCGATGTTCCTCAAGATCGGGCCCGGGGCGCAGCGCCACGCCGACGCCGGCCAGGGCGTGCGGGCCGCGCTCGATGCTGCCGGCAGTCACCGGCGCATGGCGCCACCCGGGCGGCGGAGCGTTGGTCCATTCCGCAGGAACGTTCCAGTCGCCGCACGCCGAGATGGCTCGCCCCGAGCTTCGCGGCGATCGGCCCAACCGGCAGGTGAACATGGTGCTGCTCGGCCGTGCTCTCGCGGGCGACCTCGACGGCGAGCCTCCGTTGACCGGCCTCATCACCTACAACGCCAACCCGATGGTGGTGGCGCCGGACACCACCGCGGTCCGCAAGGGTCTCGCGCGTGACGACCTGTTCACCGTCTCGATCGAACAGTTCGCGACGGACACCACGCGGTACGCCGATGTGGTGCTTCCCGCGACGACGCAGCTCGAGCATCTCGATGTGCTGTGGTCGTGGGGGCACCGGTATCTCACGCTGAACCGGCCCGCCATCGCGCCGCAGGGGCAGAGCCGGCCGAACACCGAGATCTTCCGGATGATGGCGAACGCGATGGCGGATGTCGACGACCGGTTCAGCCACAAGTCGTTCGCCGACGATGACGAGGAGCTGCTGGCCACCTATCTCGCCGCGTATCCGATCGAGGTCGCCGACGGTGTCCGTGAACGGGGGTGGGCCAAGGTCGTGGTCTCCGATCGCCCCGGCGTGAAGGTGGACCTGCGCAGCGAGCGGGCCGGGGCGCTCGGCCTCGACGCGGTGCCCGACGGCCGTGATCCCGAACCGGACGACGGTCGATTCACGGTCGTCACGCCGAAGTCGCACCACTTCTTGAACTCGACGTTCGTCAACCACGCGCAGGCTGCATCGCATGGCGGGGGCGCCTGTCGTGCGCATCGCCAGCGCGGACGCCGGCCGGCTGGGTGTCACCGACGGCGCAAGAGTGAAGCTGCGCAGCGACTCGGGAGAGATCGAGGTGGCGGCCGAGGTCGCCGACGACGTGCTCCTCGGGACCCTCGTGCTGTTGTCCAACTGGTGGGGCGGCGACTTTGCCGGCGGCGCCGGCGTCAACGTGTTGACGAGCCAGCAGCGTTGCCGATCTCGGCGGCGCACCTGTCTTCACGCCTCGCGTCGAGCTCAGCCTCGTCGACGTCTTGACCACATCGAGGTCGACGGGACCCGGTGATCACAGTCGGGCCCGGCTGCGACGGTGGGCGACCACGGGCCCGGTGACGACCTCGGCCTCACCCGCCCCCGGCCACGGCGGCATCGTGACGCCGACTGCGACGAGGGCTTCGTCGGTGGTCGACCGGAATTGGAACGAGGTGCCGGCCGGGATCGAGATGCTGACGCCCGCGGACCACCGAAGTGACCTCGCTGTGATCCGGACCGGACCGCCACATCTCGCCCGCGCCCGACGACGAAGTACCACAGCTCGCCGACGGTGCGGTGGCGTACCGCTACCGACGTCGCGTGACCGGCGAGCGAGAAGTGGGCCATGCTCCCCGCCAGCGAGGCTCGTCAGGATCCGCACTTCCGAACCGTCCGGCGCCACCGCATCGGCGGGCTCGTGTGACGGCCCTCGTCTCGAAGTCGGTCATCGCGGTCGGTTAGGAGGTCGCGGCGACGATGCGCTCGAGGGCCGCGCGCCAATAGCCGCGGCATCTCGTCGCGCGCCCTTCGCGCTCGGAAGCTTCTCGAGGTGGGCGTGGATCGCGGTCTTGCCGGATGTGGACGTCGGGACGGTGAGCTGCAACGTGGCCGGCTCGGTCCATCCCGCCGGCTGCCAGGTCATCCGCAGCCGATCGCGGGGCTTGACGACGCGGAACTCACCCCGCGCTCCACGTAGTCCCTTGCTCGCCGCGGACCGAGTACTCCTCGCCCGCCGCAACCTTCGGCGCGTTCCCGAGCCAAAGGTCAGGCTGCGACACGATCACCTCCCACGTCTTGGACAGGGTGCGCGGCGGTGCTGCGTTGCACACCGACTTCGAAGCCGACCGACGCGGTCTGGCCCACGAGGCGCTTACCGCGCGCCTGCTCGTAGCCGACCGAGATCGTCTGGTCGCCACCAGCTCGACACCTCGGGATGATGCGTCCTCGAGGTGGGACACGATGCGTCGGTGGCTCCAGTCGGCGGCGCCCGCGCGGTCGAGGATCTTCAGCCACTCCGTCCACCCGTGACCGGTCGCGTCACGGGTGGACTCCGTCGAGACTCTGCTGAGGATGTCGCTCACGCGGCCCCTCTCGATTCGTTCAGCTGTTGCCGTACATGAGCGAGCCTGGCGTCGTCAGGAGCTCTCCGGTCTCGAGCCAGGTCTTGAGCCCGGACAGGATCATCGGCCACCCGCCGTACAGCTCGTCGTTCGCACCTTCGCGAAGCTCGTCGTGCGTCACCACCAGGCGGCACGAATCGCCGACCGGCTCGATCTCCCACGTGATCCGCGACGGCCCCTCGTTCTTCACCTCGTCGCTCCAGAGGGCGATCATGCTCTGCACCAGCCGGCGCGGCGGGTCGATCTCGAGGTTGACTCCCTCGCCGAGCAGGCCGTCGGCGTTCGGATGCGCCATCTCGAAGCGAGACCCGCGGGTCCAGTCCGAGGTGATGCGGCTGCCGAACTGGTACTTGCTGCGGATGTCGCTCGACGTGATCGCTTCCCACAGCCGCTCGGGCGTGGTGCGGATGTAGATCTCGAACACCTTTTCCATGGTCGTCCTCCTGTGTCGTCGAAGCGACAATAGGTGACCAGGAGGTCACATGTCAATGGTCAGGCGGGGAGCAGTTGGAGGAGGAGGACCGCAACGATCGCGGCGACGCAGAAGAGGTGGTCGCGCAGGATCGAGCGGGCCATCCGGCTCTGCGTCAGCGTGTCGTCGTGGCGGGCGCCGAGGCGGACCGCACTCGGCACGGTGTGGGCGGCAGCGAGCCCGACCGCCCCGAACGTGAGCAGCAAGGGATGCGGCGGCCCGCCACACGGGGAGCTCGTCGCCGAAGAGCTCGGCGATGAGCGCCGCGAGGGTCACGAGCATCGCGAGCGCGACGAGCCGGTTCATCGGACGCGCCGCCGTCGTGACGCGGGCGTAGTACCCGGCGATCGACGCCAGGACAGCCTCGGGCAGCTCGGCCGCGCGATGTCCCCGGACCTGCACGTCGAACATGAGGTCGAACCAGAGGACCGCGAGCAGAAAGCCGGCTCCGGCGCTGGCGAGGGCGCGCACGGCCGATCAGCCTGTGGCAGTCATGGTGTTGACGAGGGCGGGACAGCTTCGGGCAACGGCGCACGGTACCAACGAGGCCGTGGAGTGAGCTGATGGACCTCGCACCTCACGGGTCAATCGTCGCCGGAGCCATTGCCGAGCAGACCGACCGCCTCATCCAGCGTCTCGATGCGATCTCCGCGGACGAACTGCGACGCGACAGCGCGCTACCAGGATGGTCGCGCATGACTGTGATGTGCCACTTGCGTTATGGGGCGGTCGCGCTCGCTGCGGATGACGAACGACGCGCTCTCTGGCCGTGTCGCCTCGTTCTACCCATTGGGGCGCGAGCGGCAGCGACCCGACACCCTCGTGCTCGCGCCGGGGGAGCGGATCGAAGATCTCGTGGACAGCGTGGCGACCGCGTCTCGGACACTCACCGATCGATGGTCCGAGCTCAGCCTCCGCGAGTGGGGGACGCCGATCCGCGAGCCGCGTGACAATCCAGACCTGGGGGCGCCGACCCTCGCCGAGCTTGCGCTGCTGCGACTCACCGAGGTGGAGGTGCACGCCGTCGATCTCGATGTCGGGATCTCGATCCGCGACTGGAGCCCGGAGTTCGCCCGGCTCGGGTTCCCGTATCGCCTGTCGTTGCTCGCGGAGCGCCGGCGCCGCCATCCGGGCGTCGATCACTCCGTCATGGGACGTTGGCGGTTTCAGTCCACAGACGCGGCCGTACACCTCGTGACGGTCGACGGCCACGGTGCTCGGATCGGAGACGACGACCCCCTTCCCGCCGATGTCGCGATCACGGGCACGACGGCGGAGCTCCTTGCGTTCCTTCTCGGGCGATTGACCGCGGACGACCTCGAGCTCGAGGGCGACGACGCGTTGGCCCGCGCGTTCAAACGGGCGTTTCCCGGTCCGTGAATCAGTTCGGTACCGTCGGCTGATGCGCGTGCTTGTGATGGGGGGCAATCGGTACATCGGTCTGCATCTCGTGTTCGAGCTCGCGCGCCAGGGCCACGAGGTCACCGTGATGAACAGCCACGAGGCACCGCTGCCCGAGGGCGCGCGGCGGCTGCACGGGGACCGACAGATCCCGGGCGCGATCCACGAGACGTTGTCCCCGTACCGAGACGGATTCGACGTCGTCTTCGACAACACCGCCTACACCGTCCGCGACCTCGAGCCGATGGTGGATCTGTTCCGCGGTCGCGTGTCCCAGTTCGTGTTCACGAGCTCGGTTGCGGTGTACAAGCGCAGCTTCATCCAGCCGATCGCCGAGAAGCACCCCACGCATGCCGCCGACGACAAGGACCCCCGGAAGGCCTACGGAGTCGGAAAGGTCAACTGTGAGAACTACCTCCTCGCGATGGACGACCTCCACGCCACGTCGCTGCGCGTCACGCACACCATCGGGCCGCGGTCGCCACTGGTCACTCGCGAGCCGATCTTCTTTCGCCGGCTCGAGCTCGGGAGGCCGATCCTGATTCCGGGTGAGGGCTTTCCATTCGTCCACCTCGTGCACGTGCTGGACGTGGCGAGGCTCATGGTGGCGCTGATCGGGAATCCGGCCGCGCACGGCCAGATCTACAACGTTGCCGGCAGCGAGGTGACGAGCGTGCTGGGCTGCATCGAGCTCATGGCGCGCGCAGTCGGCGTGCGACCCGACGTCGTGCACGTGCCCCTCGACGTTGCGAAGCGTGCACACCATCCGCTCGTGCACTGGGGAGAAGCCATCGTCGGGGGAGCGATCATCTCGATCGACAAGGCGCTCGCAGACCTCGACTGGACGCCTGCGTACGGCCTGGAGGCCGGGTACGCCGATTCTTACGATTGGTTCTCCCGCGAGGGACGCGACCTGTTCGAGTACGACTTCACCGCCGACGAAGCACTGCTGGAAGAGCTCGCCGGACGGAGCTAGCCGCGGCGTCTAGCCGCTGAGCTTCGCGAGACGCTCGAGCACCTTGGTCCTCGCCAGCTGCGCCGAGAGTCCCAGCTCTTTGAGCTGCTGCGCCTCGTTCGTGTCGCCCTCGAGGATCGCCAGCAGGATGTGCTCGGTGCCGATGTAGTTGTGCACGAGGCTGAGCGCGACCCGCAAGGTCGTCTCCATCACCGTTCCCGCCTCAGCGGTGAAGGTCAACCGACCGGAGGCGGTGTCGGGCGCTGGCGCGACGGCGGGGGTGGCCTCCGTCGCGCCGAGCGCGTCCTTGAGCTGTTCGTCGGTGATGCCCGCCTCGTGGATCACCGACGCTGCAATCGCATGGGGCTCGCTCAGCAGCCCGAGAACGAGATGGCCGACGTCGATCTCGTCCTCGCCTCGGGCGCGGGCCCACGCTTGTGCGGCGAGCACCGTGTTGCGCGGACGAGGAGTGAACCGAGAGAACAAGCGGCCTGACGCGAACGAGGTGTCGTCCCATCGTGGCACGAACCGCTTCTGTGCGGCCTGCTTGCTGACTCCCATGCTGGCGCCGATCTCGCTCCACGACGCGCCGGAACGGCGGGCCTGGTCGACGAAGTGGCCGATGAGCGAGTCGGCCTGATCGTTGAGCCGGTCACTGACGGAGACCGCCTCCGACAGCCGATCCAACGCGCCGCCCTCGGGGTGCAGTGCGTGGACGTAGGCGATGAGGCTGTCCAGAGCGATGGGGAACGCGGTCATGCGTCAACCTTATGTTGACGGACTCCACTTCGTCAACCCTAAGTTGACGAACTGCAGGAAATTGCCCTGGTGAGGAGGTTCGGACACCGGAAGGCGGGGTACGAGTCCGCCATGTACATCGGTGGCGGCGTCCTCGTACTCATCCTCATCATCCTGGCGATCATCTACCTCGCGAAGCGGGTTTGAGCTCCCGCGAAGTGACCACGGCATGATCTCCATGCGGGCATGATCTCCATGTGGGGAAGTCGCCCTCCGAGTACCGGTTCTACGGCGATCTCGCCGCCTGGTGGCCACTGATCTCAGTCGTCGAGGACTACGCCGAAGAAGCGTCCTTCTTCGCCTCCGTTCTCCGGGATCACGTCGATCCGCTGCGGACCGTCCTCGAGCTCGGCAGCGGCGGCGGCAACAACGCGTGGCACATGAAAACGGGACTCGCGATGACGCTCGTCGATCTCTCACCCGCCATGCTCGGCCGCTTCCCGAGCGATCAACCCCGAGTGCGAACACCTCGAGGGTGACATGCGCGAGGTGCGCCTCGGCCGCACGTTTGATGCGGTCTTCGTGCACGATGCCATCGACTACATGACGACCGAGTCGGACCTCCGGCGAGCGATGGAGACCGCTTTCGTGCATTGTCGCCCGGGCGGTGTGGCCCTGCTCGTCCCCGACCACACCGCCGAGGCGTTCGAGCCCGATGCCGATCACGGCGGACACGATGGGGCTGACGGACGTGCGGTGCGGTACCTCGAGTGGTCCACGGACCCCGATCCGAGCGACACCTGGATCGTCACCGAGTACGCCTTCGTGCTCCGCGAAGCCGACGGGTCCGTCGAGGTCGCGCACGAAACCCACCGAACCGGGCTCTTTCCGCGCAACGACTGGCTTCGGCTGCTCAGGGAGGTGGGGTTCGACGCGAACGCGATCCCGGAAGTCACGACCGAGGACCGTCCGCCCCGCGACCTGTTCCTCGGCCGCCGGCCGGCCTAGGCGGCGGCTCGGCGCACCTCATACGCGCAGTGGGGCGCTCCCGCGACCATGTGCTGAACACGCTCGACAGTCGCCTCCGGCAGGACAGTGCGAATGAAGTCGATCTCGCTCGTGCACGCCTGTCCGTATCGCTGGGCTACGACCCAGATCGCGCAGTTGTGCTCGACGATGCGGTACCCACCGGGGATCTCCTCCCACGTCGCGAGGTACCCGTCGTCGTCGAGGATGCGCGCGAGCTCCGCCACCTTTGCCGCGCAGGCTTCGGCAGCGTGGCGAGTCGCCGAGTCGCGTTGCGGACCCGCTCGTCGCGCCGGCGCTC
Source organism: uncultured Acidimicrobiales bacterium (assembly GCA_963759645.1). Taxonomy (GTDB): domain Bacteria; phylum Actinomycetota; class Acidimicrobiia; order Acidimicrobiales; family DATKAS01; genus DATKAS01. The sequence continues at coordinate 79,120 of CAVXAI010000016.1, forward strand.
GAACAGCGTGTCGACGAGCGCCGTGTCGGTGTCGGCGACATACCCCAACAGCTCATTCGTGAGCTCGCCGTACGCCTTCGGGAACAGTCCATCGGCCCTGTCGGAGACGGTGTAAGCGAGCCGGGGACGGCCGCGCTGGCCAGCAGGGCGCGGCGACCTCCGTTACCTCGGCGAGCCCCTCGTCGACGAGCGCGGTCAGGTGCTGGCGGGCGCCGCTCACGGTCATGTCGAGCTGGCGAGCGATGTCCTCGGCGGAGGCCTCACCGCGTCGGCGCAACGCGTAGAGCACCGACCGGCGTCCCTCGGGCAGGCTCGGCGCCACGCGGGAGTCGCTCATCGCGCGTCCTCGACACCGGCAGGTCGGGCAAGAGCAGATGAGCTGTCGCCGAACTCGTGCCACAGGTATCCGGCGCGTCGGGCCTCGGCGTAGGCGAGCTCGAGCGTGCGCCGCCCAGCGATCGCTTCGAGCATGAGGAGGTGGGTCGCCTCTGGCTCGTGCCAACCCGTGAGAAGGCCGTCGACCGCGCGGACCCCGCGTTCGGGCGTGACGACGAGCTCGGTCCATCCAGTGCCGGGATGGACGACGCCGAGCGCGTCGGTGACCGACTCGAGGGCCCGCACCACGGTGGTGCCCACTGCGATCACTCGCCCGGCGTTCGCGTGCACCGCATTGAGCTGCGCCGCGGTCGACTCCGAGACTCGGTATCGCTCGGGATAGGGCATCTCGTTGCCTTCGAGCGACGACACGCCGGTGTGCAAGAGGATCGGCACGATGGTGACGCCGCGACGCACGAGCTCGACGACGAGGTCGGCGGTGAACGGACGCGACGGCGCTCGGCATCTCGGCGCTGCCCGGCTCATGACCGAAGATCTGTTGGTACGCGCTCAGCGGCCATCGCTCACGGGCGTGCCGATACCGGATCGGCTCACCGTGTGTCGCGAGATGTTCGAGGACGGTCCCGGGCAGATGGGCCGACGCAATCCACAACCGCTGAGAACCGGGGAAGCGCTCGAGCAAGGCGAGACGACCATCGCCGTCGAGGCGCAGGTCGCCGGTGAGGTCTTCGGTCATCGGGCTCGTGGTGTCGCCCGCGGGTTGCCGGGCCTCGACGAGCCACAGTCCGCCGGGGAGCTCGGTCGAGAAGTGCACGCGGACCGGGCGGCGATCCTCCAGCGTCGCCGAGATCGCTGCCGGGACGGTCGCCGACGTGTTCACCACGAGCGCGTCACCGGCACGCAGGTAGGTGGGGAGGTCTGGGAACGCGCCGTGGACGACGCCGTCCTCGCCCTCGGAGACGAGCAACCTCACGTCGTCCCGGCCGCGACCCCGCACTTCCGCGGGAGCGCTCGCTTCGAGGTCGGGGTCGAGTGGCGCCGACAACGGTGAGTCGAGCAGCGCGGTCATGCCGGAACCTCCGCCAGCCGATACCGACCGCTTGGTCGGTCACTCTCCAACAGCGCGACGAGATGAGGGACGACGGTCGCCGGCAGGGCTCGGTCCGAGATGTCCTCGCCCGGGAACGCGTCTTGGTGCATCTCGGTCCGCATGTCGCCGGGATCTACGACGAGCACACGGAGGTCGGGGCGCTCTGCTGCGAGAATCGCCGTGAGGTGTTCGAGCGCGGCCTTCGACGAGCCGTAGCCGCCCCACTGCTCGTACGGCTCGACCGCTGCGTCGGACGTGATGTTCACGATCGTGCCGCCCGACTTCGTGAGCTGGCCGAGGAGGTGCTGGATCAAGGCGAGCGGAGCGATCACGTTCACCTCGAACACGAGACGCAGCACATCGAGATCGATCGTGTCGAGCAGCGGAAGGGGGCTGGCGCCGAGCGTGCTCGCGTTGTTCACCAGCAGGTCGAGTCGGCCGAGCCTCTCGACCGCGGCTACCAGCTGGTCACGGTGGTGCGCGTCGGTGATGTCGCCTGCGAACGCCGTCACCGAAGCTCGCGTCGGTAGGGAGGCAGCTGCTGCTTCGAGGCGATCGGCGCGCCGAGCGTCGATCACGATGGCCCAGCCCCGAGCAGCCAGCGCCTCTGCTATCGCGAGACCGAGCCCCTGGGATGCTCCGGTGATGAGCGCAACGGGCTGTTCCGTGGTCGCTGTTCCGGTCGCTGTTCCGGTCGCTGTTCCATGCGGACCCCTCTCTTCGTGTGAAGGTACCGCAAAAGAACAAGTAGTTGCTACTTTTATTTCGAGTCGTCGGTCACGTGGACGGCGCCCCTCATCCCGTACTGCGCGTGCTTCGGCAGGTGGCAGACGTACTCGAGATGGCCCGCCTCCTCGAAGAGGTAGATCGTCTCGGCGGTCTCGCCGGGGTCGAGAGAGACCTCGCCGGGCACCGGGGGATGGGTCGCCTCCGTGCCCGTCGCATGCCGGGCATGCACCTCAGCAGGCCCGAGCACGAACTCGTGGCGGATCGGGTCTGCGTTGTGGAGCACGAACCGCACGAGCGTCCCCTCGCGCACCTCGAGCTGGTCGGGCAGGAACCGGCTGTGCTCGATGTCGATCTCGACGGTGACCTCGCCGGGCCCGAGCGCGTTCGAGCTGTGCCCTGGGCGATCGATGCGATACCCGACGCCGACGACCGTGAGTCCGAGTGCGAGCGCCATCACGGGTCGAGCAACCGAGATCACGATGCGTCCGCCCCTGATGACCGCGGCCGGAGCGACCGCAGCACCAAGAACGCGGCGACGGCGACCGAGACACCCGCGGCGACGGGCCAAACCGGCGTCCCGGTGCTCCCGGCCGTGACCGCCCGGGCCGCAGGCACGTCGATGCCCACGTCCGTGAGCGAGGGCGATGCAGATCGGGCTCGTCGACACCGCGAGGTCATAGACGAGGTCACGGGCCTCGGCTTGCACACGCAGATAGCTCAGCCACATCGACGACGGCGTCCACTCCATCCCCTTGTCGGAGCGCAAGTCGTCGAGCAGCGCAGCACTCGCCGGCTCGCTGCGCTCGAGGTTCAGCCCGCGGCCGCCGGCCAGGAGCTTCGGCTTGTCGTCGGTGAGCAGGAACACGTCCGCATCGACGGTCTGAGTGGCGTCGAGGCCGAGGGCGAGGATGCGCAGCGGCACCCACGGCTGGTCCGTGGGGATCGTCAGCATGATCGGTGTGCCGTCGCCGCTCGTCTGCCCGAGCTCCTGGGCACGGGTGGCGTCGAACCGCGCCGCCATGAAGATCGGACTGCGGGCCGCGTAGAAATCGAGCACCTCCGGCGCGTCGGGAGTCAGGAAGTAGCCGTTCTCGAGCGCCCACCTGCCGACCTCGTCGCCGCCTCCCCGAAGGATCGTGATGTCGAGGGCGTCGATCTTCGTCTCGAGCAGCACCTGGGCTTCTCCCGCCGCGTCGCTCGCTGCCAACGCGACCAGGCGCTCGGCCGCGGGAGGCGCAACCTCCAGCGAGAGCCGCTGAAGTGTCCAATCGCCGCCGCGCTCGACCGATGTCGGGATGTCGGGCAGCGGCACGATCGAGCCGACTTCCGCACCCTCACCGACGAACTCGAACGACGTCACGTACCGCTCGATCCCGTCGTGGTACGCCGCGAGCGTGGCGGTGCGCACGAGCTGGATCGAGCCGTTCTCGCCGACCAGTCCTCCGCACGCTCCTGCCGGCCCCGCCGCCGCGACCAATCCCGCGACCGCGATCGCAACCCCCGCACTCAACCGTCCGACCATCTCCCGCCCCCTTCGCTGGAGTGTGGCTCTGTGCGCGGTTGGACGGCGCGGTGAGGCGGTGTGGTTCCCGAGGAGTGGGCATTTCCCGCGATGCGGGGCGAGAGTCAGACAGAAGTGGTTGCGGCGACCGGATGCGTGTTCCAACCTCGCCGAAGCCGCTCCGCGTGCGCACGCAGCTCGGCCCAGTACTCGCGCAACGCTCCGAACAGCATGGTCACCTCAGCATCGGCATCTTCCGCGTCGTTCAACGGGCGTATCGCGATGAGACCCACGCTGCGGTGGGCGATGGCGATTTGTCCCGCCCGGCGGCCGTACCGGGAGATGAGCGCGCTCGCTCGCCCTGGAGTCGCCTCCTCGATCGCACAATGCTCATGCCGAAGCAGCGGGGTGTAAGTCCAGATGTTGACCTGCTCAACATGGCCGAGCACGCATTGGTAGAGGTAGAGCGACCCGACCTGCTCGACGACGCCCGTGAGAGGCAGGTCGTCGGCCATTCGATACCGCGAGAGCTCGCGGGTTCGCGGCGTCGGCTGCCATGGGCAAGCGCCGGTCTCGACCAGGAGCGCGCGAGCTACGCCAAGGGGTGGTTCAAGGTTTGCCGTTTCCATTCCCGCCTCCGTTGCCCTGACCGCCGTTCCCATTGCCGTTGGCGTTGCCATTGCCGTTGCCCGGATTGCCACTAGCTCCCGCTGAGGCTGCCGAGACTGTCGTGGTCGTCGTCGTCGTGGTCGTCGTCGGGGCTGTCGTGGTCGTCGTCGACGCCGTGGTCGTGGTGGCCGTGGTGGTCACCGCCGCCGCCACGGTTGTCGAGGCCGACGCCGGACCGCCGGTGCAGAACTCCTCGACGGTCCCACCGGCTTCCTTCGCTGCCGCGAGCAGGTTTCGCCACGGCGGCGCCTCAGGGTTCTTCGGCTTTCCCTTGGCGAGTGCATTCAGGTAGGCGTTGCAGAGGCCCTTTTGAGCTGGGCCTGCTACATCGGGACCGACGCCGCGGGAGGCGATGGTGGACGTAACGGCGACCGCGGCGGCCGCTTGTGTCCGTGCGAGGGTGGTCGGGGCTGCGGTTGTCGAGGAGCCAGTTGTCGAGGAGCCCGAGGTCGTCGACGAACCAGCGGTCGTCGAGGAGCTCGATGTCGTGGCGGTCGTCGTAGTCGCCGCGGCGTCCTCGTCGTCGTCGGCCGCCTTGTCGGACTTCGGGCCCGGCACGTCGAGGCCAACCCGCTCCGCCGTGTTGGAAACTGCCCGCTGGAGGCCGCCGGGGAGGTGGCCCGTCGCCGCCGCCGCGACGCCGGTTGACCAGAGCGTGGCCACGGCGACGATCGCAGCGGCCTTGGCCGAGATGGGCAGCCGGCGCACGCGGCGGGGGTACCGCCGCGATGGGTTCCGGCTGGACGAGCTCTACGAAGCGAGCGATGGCGGCGTCGGCGTTGGCGAGCTCGTCGTCCGTTGCCGGACTTCCAGCCCTGCGGATTGCCGCGGCCGCCGCCACCATTGCTTGGCCTGTGCCTCCCGGAAGGTCGTCGCCGGCCAGCAACTTGTCGGCGGCTTCCTCAGGGAACTGGTGGTAGGGCACGTCCTCTATATCGCGCGAGCGGAGTCCTGCGTTACACCGATCATCGGGCCGAGACGGTCCGCCAGCCGGCGGAGGCCCCGATGTTGGGTGACACGCACCCAGTTCTCGGGGCGGCCGAGCATCTCGGAAACCAGGGCGGTGTCGAGTCCCGCGACGACCCGGAGCAGCACCACTTCGGCCTGTTCCTCGGAAAGCACCGAGGTCACGAGAGCGATCGCCTCCTGCGCGGACATGCGGTCGATCGCCTCGATGTCCACAAGGCTCTGGCCGGGAAGCGCGGCGAAGTATTCGTCCGCCGTGGGATCGGTGTTTCGCCTCGTGGACCGGCGAAGGTCCTCGATGACCCGGCGGCGTGCGATCGTGAAAGCCCACGCTCGGAACCCGGCCTCGTCGCCCTCGAAGGTGCCGATGCCTCGGGCGATGGCCTCCCACACCTCGCCGGCGATGTCGTCGGCCGCATCGCGGGCGCGGCTGCGCAGGTAGCGGAGCAGCCGGGGCTGTAGGTCCTCGAAAAGCAGACGAACTGCCCATTCCTCGCCGCCGCGTGCCGCATCGATGATCGCGCCGAAGTCGCGCTCCGCTGCCACTTGGAGAGAATCGGCGCCTGCGTCCCACGACTTGATTCCGAAGTCTTACCCCACTGGTTCGAGCGCGAGCCCTGTCCGATTTGTCCAAGACGGTCTGGACGAGCCCGTCGTAGGTTGCGGCGATGACCATTCGTTTCGATGTCGTCGGAGTGGTCGTCGCCGACATGGCCCGGTCCCTCGCGTTCTACCGCCGGCTCGGACTCGACCTTCCGCCCTCCGCAGATGGAGAGCCGCACGTCGAGGCGAGCTTGCCGGGCGGCCTGCGCATGACGTGGGACACGGCCGATGTGATCCGGTCGTTCGATCCCGAGTGGACGCCGCCGTCGGGAGGGCACGGGCTCGGTCTCGCCTTCCTGTGCGAGAGCCCGACGGAGGTCGACGCGACGTACGCGGCCCTCGTGCAAGACGGGTATCAAGGCCACCTCGAGCCGTGGGACGCGTTCTGGGGCCAGCGTTACGCGGTCGTGCGTGACCCTGACGGCAACTCGGTCGACCTGTTCGCGCCGCTCGCGGCGGAAGCCACGAGCTGACCCCGTCCACCCAGATGAGGTCCATGCAGCCATCGGGAAGGATGCGCGACTCGGTGCCGTCGCTGGGGGCGGTCCACAGCATGGCCCCGGGGACCCGGCTCGGTCGTTCCCGGTACATGTTCAGGGGCTGACCGCTGCGTCGGACTTTGTGAGCTCGAAGCCTTCGTAGCCGCTCGCCACGATCTCGTCGCAGCGCTGGCGGTACGCGGCGACACCGCCGACGTAGGGCATGAACAAACGCGGCTTGCCCGGGATGTTCGCGCCGACGTACCACGAGTTCGCGGGGGAAGAGCGTGAGGTTCGCGATTTCGGTGACGTGCTGTCCCCACTGCTCCTCGGACTGCGCCGTCGGTTCGATGCGATCGACGCCGGTCTCCCGCAGGTGCGTGAAGCACTCCGCGAGCCAGTCGACGTGCTGTTCGATCGAGATGACCATGTTGCTGAGCACCGACGGGCTGCCTGGTCCCGTGATGGTGAACAGGTTCGGGAAGCCAGCGACCATGAGCCCGAGGTAGGTGCGTGGTCCGTCGGCCCACCGGTCGCGAAGCGAGACGCCGTCGTTGCCCCGGATGTCGATGCTGAGCAAGGCGCCGGTCATTGCGTCGAAACCTGTGGCGAAGACGATCGCGTCGAGCTCGTGGTCGCCGTCGGTCGTGCGGATGCCGGCGGGGGTGAACTCGACGATGGGGGTCTTCTTCAGGTCGACGAGGGTGACATTCGGCCGGTTGTAGGTCTCGAAGTAGTCGATGTCGACGCACAGGCGCTTCGAGCCGAAGGGGTGGTCGGTCGGGGTGAGCGACGCCGCGACCTCAGGGTCGTGCACGGTCGCGCGGATCTTCTCGCGCACGAACTCGGCGGCAATCTCGTTCGCCTGCTCGTTGAAGAGGAGGTCGATGAAACTGCCGAGAAAGGCGACGCCACCCGTCTGCCAGCGCCGCTCGAACTCCGCGGCCCGCTCTTCGGGCGTTGCGTCGAAGAGCAGCTGTGGGTTGAGCATGTTGGAGCTGCCGAAGCCCGACGCGCGGGCGAGCTCACGGAACTCGGCGAAGTGCGTGTCACTCCACTGCTCGCGCTCGTGATCGATCGGACCGTTGTGCGCGGGGATGCTGAAGTTCGGTGTGCGTTGGAACACGGTGAGCTTCGAGGCCTGTTTGGCGATCTGCGGTATCGACTGGATCGCCGACGAACCGGTGCCGATGATCCCGACTCGCATGCCCGTGAAGTCGACGCCCTCGTGGGGCCACTGACCCGTGTGGTACGTCGGGCCCTGGAAGATCTCAGCGCCGTCGAGGCCCGGCCGCTTCGGGGTCGAGAGGCAGCCGGTTGCCATCACGCAGAACGTGGGCGCGGACGACATCGCCTTGGTCGGTCGTGACGACCCAGCGGTTCGTCTTGTCGTCGAAGATGGCCGACTCGACGCGCGTCTCGAACTGGATGTCACGCCTGAGGTCGAACTTGTCGGCGACGAAGTTGAGGTAACGGAGGATCTCGGGTTGGGCCGGATAACGCTCCGACCATCGCCACTCGCGCTGCAGCTCCGCGGAGAACGAGTAGGTGTAGTCGATGCTCTCGACGTCGCACCGCGCGCCGGGGTACCGGTTCCAATACCAGGTTCCGCCGACGCCGCTGCCCGCCTCGAACGCTCGAGCGGACACGCCGATCTCACGCATCTTGTGCAGCATGTAGAGGCCTGCAAAGCCGGCACCCACAACGACGACGTCCACTTCCTCGTCCACGCCATGATTGTGCATCACTGGTGAGTCCTGGCTCGCGACGTACGTCCCTCGTTCCGATGAGGAGCGCCGGGACGTCGACCGCGTTCGGTCGCTCCTCGGCTCGGACGTGTTCGATCGCACGCGCCCGCTTCACGTCACCGGCTCGGCCGTGATCGTCCATCCGCCGAGCCGGCGCGTGCTGCTTCGGTGGCACGAGCGCCAGCAGGCGTGGCTACAGGTCGGCGGACATGGGGATCCGGGGGAGAGCGATCCGTTCACCATCGCGTGTCGCGAGGCCGCCGAAGAGACGGGCCTTGAGGATCTCGTGGCGTGGCCGAGCGCCGAGATCCTGCATGTCGTGGCGGTCCCCGTGCCGGCCGGCAAGGGCGAGCCCGCGCACGAGCACGCGGACGTGCGCTATGTGCTCGCGACGTCGCTCCCGGATTTGGCACGGCCCGAAAGCGACGATGCCCCGATGCAGTGGTTGTCGGTCGAGGACGCGCTCGCGCTGACGGAGGAGGAGAACCTGCGTGAGTCGCTCCGCCGCGTCGCGGCGCTCCTCACTGTGTCCGACCGCCGCTAGGTTGGGCTGATGGGATCGAGCACGAGCCGGCCGCGCAAGAAGGGCAACCACAGCCACCTCGCAAAGGTCGGGACGCCCGAGAACCAGCAGTACGAGCACAACGTTCGCCAGGGCTACCTCGGCGGGTCTTGGGCGTGGATCGTGGGCATCGTGTTCATGATCGCGATCGTCGCGTTCCTCATCATCCTGACGACGCTCGACTAGCTGGGCAGCGACACCACGACGAGCTCGACGTCGTCGGCTTCGGCGTCCACCGTCTCGAGCGTCGCGTCGCACGTCGTCCCAGTCGAGACCGCCGATGCCGGCGCCGATCCGCGGGAGGTAAATCGTCGGCACCCGGTGCTCGCGCGCGTGGACGATTGCCGCCCGCACTGAGTCTGCGATCGCATTGATCCGGGCGTCGGCACCGGGCTGCTGCTGGGTCGCGAGGTTGTAGATCCACACGCCGGTCTTCTCGTCGAGCCAAGGGAACGCTGTGCCGAGGGTGAACGTGCCCTCATCGCACTTCGCTCGATAGTCGGCTGCGAGTGCAGGCCACCGCTGCTCGACCTTGGCGGCGAGCCCGCCCATCACGCCTTCGCAGTTGCAGCCGTGGCCGAGCGCCTCACCCCGCTTGGCGATGCTCAGAAGGTTGCCCTCGACCTCACGCATCGTCCGTGGGGTCAGGGGTCGATCAGGACGCCGGGGTTGAGGAGACCGCCCGGGTCGAGGGTCGCCTTCGCGGCCCGCAACGCGTCGGCGAAGAGATCGGGGCGCTGCCGGTCGTATTGGGGCCGATGCATGCGGCCAACCGCGTGATGGTGCGTGATCGTGCCCCCCGCCTCGAGGAGTGCCTCACCGGCAGCGTGCTTCACGTCCTCCCACATCGAGATCTCCGAGCCTTGTCGACCCATGCCCGACCACGTGTAATAGGGCGCGGGCCCGTCGGTGTACACGTGCGTGAACCGACACGACAGCATCGGCTCGTGACCGAACACCTTGCGCAGCGTCGCGCCGACACGATCGCGGACGAGTGCGTCGAGATCCGGCCAACGGTCCCACGTGATCGCGGTCTCGAACGTGTCGGCGACCAGGCCGAGGCTCGTGTCGACGCCGAGGCCGACGCCGATGAAGGCATCGCGCCACGCCCCGACGGCGCCTTCTCGCCCGGTGGGGGCGGCACTGCCGTCGGCGATGCGGATCTCGTCGTCGTCGACTTCGCCGCCGCATCCCCGCACGATCTCGACGGCCTGCGCGATGTTGTTGCGCTGGGTGAGGTCGGCTGACTCGAAGCCGATGATGAGCAGCGCCGTGGTGCCGTCGAGTCCCGCGGCTCGATGCGCCTCGGCCGGGTCGAGCACTCGCAGGTTCGCCGGCCAGAGCTTCGCCTGCACGACCTGTCGCACCGCCTCGGTCGCTGCCGGCCACGAGTCGAACGTGACGCCCGCCGTGGCCCGATACTCGGGACGGCGTTGGATGCGCATCCACGCTTCGGTGATCACGCCGAGGATGCCCTCGCTGCCGATCACCATGCGATCTGGCGACGGCCCCGCGCCGCTGCCGGGCAAACGACGTGACTCCCACCAGCCCCGCGGCGTCAACATCCGCACCGACTCGACGAAGTCGTCGATGTGCGTGTGGTTCGTGGCGTAGTGGCCGCCCGAGCGTGTCGCGATCCATCCGCCGAGCGTCGAGAACCGAAACGACTGCGGGAAGTGGCGGAGCGTGTAGCCGTGCGGGCGCAGCTGATCCTCGAGGTGCGGGCCGAAGACGCCCCCCTGGATGCGCGCCGCCCGCGACACCTCGTCGATCTCGAGCACCTGGTCGAGCTGGTCGAGCGCGATCGTCACGATCGCATCGGCTTCGGGCGGATTCACGCCCCACACCACCGACGATCCCCCGCCGTAGGGCACCATCACGTGTCCGCTGGAGGTGCACCAGTCGACGGTCGCTTCGAGCTCGGCTTCGTTCCGCGGATGCGCGACGACATCGGGCGGATTGGGGAAGTCGAGGTTGAACGAACGGGTGCGATCGGTGAAGTGCGCGCCCTTGGCGTGGAACGCGCGCTCCCAGACATCGGTCGTGCACCAACCCTCCAGCGCGCCGGGGATCGCGAGGCGCGGTGCGCGCAACGTCGCGTCCTCGAGCTTCGGAACCGCGCGGGCCACGATCGCAGTGCCCGCCCGCTCCGAGAGCTTCGCGGCGAGCTCATCGCGCTGCTGCTGGGTCGGCTCCTCGCTCTCGAGGCACCACGCCCAGAACGAGCGCCTGGGGGCGTCAACGGTCGGCATGCCCAGTGTCTATCGCTTGTCGAAGGGCGGCGGCTTCGGAGCCTCACTCGGCTTGTCCGAGGGACGCCGGCGGAACACGTAGCGGATGCCGATGACCGCGTACTCCGACGCGCGGTACACCTGGTACGCCAGCCAAGCCGGTAGCGAACCCGCGACGACGACCCAGAAACGCATATCCGGCGACGAGGCCGCCGCTCCACTGGCGTCCCCAGAGCGCGGAGAAGGGGACAGGTGCGAGGAGCGACACGAGGACGAGCCACGGCATGCCCGAGAGCACGCCGATGACGACGAGCACCGTCCCCGCGAGCGCGGCGATGAACCACAGCATGAGTGCGAGTGCACTCACGCGACCTGCATGCCACCGCGTCCGCAAGCGTGACACCGGTCCAGAGGATGTAGGCGCGCACGAGCGGCACATCGCACTCGATGAGCACGTCGCGGAACAGGCGGTCGGCGACGACAGGCGAGAGGCGTTGGTCCTCGGGCAGCTTCTCTGGTTCGGGGGTGATCAGCTGGTCGTGCAGGAGCGCGGCGGGCGTGTGGCGTCCGCTGCGGCGCGCGAACCACCCCAGGAAGCTCGGGATCGACGCGAGGTCGGTGCGTCCCAAGAGCTCCGCCGAGACGGGCATCGGGCCTGCACGCGGCCCGCCCGTATAGAGGAACGGCTCGGACAGCTCGAAGGTGTCGTCGTCGATCTGGCGCAGGCTGAACCGGGCCGGCTGCGCGCCGTTCGCGTCAGCGAATGGCCGGGTGTCGAGATCCCAGGAGAACGGCATGCGGCCAGTCTTGTGCTGGCCGCATGCCCGCTCACTCGGTCAGGTGATGTCGACCTGGACGGCCATGCCCTGCGCGAAGTGCGGCGGCCCGCCAGTGCGGTCGGTCAAGAAGCACATGAAGACATACGAGCCCGCCTCGAGGTTGAGGTCTGCCGTCTGGCTCGTGCCTGGCCCGATGACAGCAAGGTCCTGCGCGGCCTCGAAGTCGACCGGCGGCGGACCCTCGGGCGGTTCCTCGGAGCTGAGGAACGCGATCGCCTCGTCGAAGGTCGCGCCCTCGGCGATCGGTGCGGCGATCAGGTGGTGGAACTGCTCCCCGTCGTTTGTGAACTCGACGGTCTGCTCGCCGGCTGTGAGTCCGTCGGTCTCGAATGTGTACTCCGAAGCGGTGACCGTCCCCGAGGACTCAGGGAGCGCAGCGGTTGAGGCGCTACCGCTCACGGTCACCTCGCCGAGCATGCCGCGCCTCGTAGTGAGGGACCGAACCCTCTTCCTCTCCGCCGAACGTGCAGAAGTACACGTACGTGCCGTCTTCGAACTCGACCGTGGCCGCCCTGCGTGGCCCCCGGAGCCGCGCCGCCGACACCGCCGGGCGCGTTGAGGACGAAGTCGGGGATGGGCGCGCCCTCTTCGGAGGCGAGCACCTGGTCGGCGAACTCCTGCGCGATCGGTGCCCTCCTCGACCTGCACGAAGCCGATCTCGTGAGGCTCGGCCCCAGTGTTGTCGAGCGTGATGGTGACGGTGCCGCCCTCCATCTCGGCGGGCATGTCGAACGCGTACTCGCCCTCCGCGGGCTCGCTCGCGACGACGGTCAGGCCGCGGGCTCGCTGGAGCTTGCGCTGTCGTCGCCGCACGCGGCGAACGTCATCGCGCCGACCACCACCGCCAACCCAGCCGTCGCCCAACGCATCCTCATGAGACGCCTCCCCCTTGTGCCCCCCATGTTGTGTGCCCGGGCACCCTAGTCAGCCCGCGTTCCGCTTCCGAAATGCAAGCCCAGCCAGCACCTCCATGACCACGCGGTGGGCGTTGTTGACGGTCGTATCAGCCCAGTCGTAGGGCGGAGCCACCTCGACCACGTCGAGCGCGACGAGGTTGGTGTCGAGCGCGATCTGCCGCACCGCGCGCAGGAGGTCGGCGGGATTCATCCCTCCGGGCTCGGGCGTGCCGGTTCCCGGCGCGAACCCGGGATCGAGAACGTCGATGTCGACCGACAGATACAAGGCGTCGGCTCCGTCGAGCGCCTCTGCGATCGCGTCGGTGATCACGGCGCGGCTTCCCCGCTCCCACACTTCCTGCATGAGGTGCCAGCGCATCCCCTGCTCCTGCATCCATGCGAAGGTGTCGGCGGGCGGCCAGTAACCGCGCAGGCCAATCTGCACGAAGTGGCGTCCGAGCACGGCACCACTCTCGATCAGACGACGCATGGGGGTCCCGTGCGACGCGAGGTTGCCGTCGATGATGTCCGCGGTGTCCGCGTGAGCGTCGAAGTGCACGATGCCGACGTTGCCCCAGCCATGGCGATCAGCGACGGCCGTTGCCGCCGGCCAGGTGATCGAGTGATCACCGCCGATGATCACCGGGAAGATGCCGCGGCTGGCGACCTCACTCACCCGAGCCCGGATGTTGTCGTGGGAGCGCTCGGTCAGCCCGTGCGGGCAGTGCGCGTCGCCGTAGTCGACCACCTCGAGGTTCTCGAAGATCTCGATGTCGAGATCAAGGTGGTGAGCCGACGGGTAGTACGCCTGCGCGCGGAGCGCCCGCGGACCGAACCGCGCTCCCGGCCGATTCGTCGTCGAGATGTCGAACGGAGCCCCCACGACCGCGACATCGGGTTGCCACTCGTCGAGCTGCTCGGGCTCGGTGAGGAACGGCCGCCCGCAGAACGTCGCGAGCCCCGCGACGCTGTTCAGCTCCAGTTGCTCGCGCATGCCGTCGGGGAGGTCTCGACGCGGAGGTTCGGTGTCGGCCACGCGGGCCATCGTTGCCGGTCTCGCGCCTCACCGCTACCGTCGATGGAACCATCTGGGGCTAGGGGGGACGCTCATGGTCTACGCACAGGGCCGCACGTACTACGACGCCGACAGCCACATCATGGAGCTGCCCGACTGGCTCGTGGAGTTCGCCGATCCCGACATCCGCGATCGCATCCGACCGCTCTACCTCGGGGCGGCGGGCAAGCTCGCGGACAACGCCATGCGCGACGCCGAGGCGCGCACGGTTGATCCCGCGGCCGGAGCCGCCCTCGAGGCCAATGTGCTGCATCACAAGGGATGGTCGGCGCTCGGTGCGTTCGATCCGATCGAGCGCACCCGTGCTCTTGATCTCCTCGGCTTCGACTGCCAGCTCGTGTTCAGCACGTTCGCACCTACCCAGTTCCTCGGCGACGACCCCGACCTCGTGTACGGCGGCACGCGGGCCCACAACCGCGCGATGGTCGACTTCTGCTCGGACGACCCCCGCCTCGTCCCCGTCGGGTTCGTTCCCTGGGGCACGCCGGAACGGAACGCCGCCACGGTCCAGGAAGCGATCGAAATGGGCTGCGGCGCGGTGCTCCTGCCGTCCGTGCCCGATCCCAACTGCCCATCGCCGACCCACCCGGAGAACGACGCGGTCTGGCGCGCCCTCGAGGCAAACGACATCCCTTTCATGCTGCACATCGGCGGCGGCGGCCAGCTGATGCGGCCCGCGTTCCACAACAACGGCCGCAAGGTCACCGACTTCCTCGGCGGCGGCGAGAACATCCGGTCCAAGGACTACATGGCGATCCACATGCCGCCGGAGGTGTTCCTCTCGTGCCTCGTGCTCGACGGCATCTTCGAGCGGTTCCCCGGTCTGCGGGGCGGGTGCATCGAGCAGGGAGCGATGTGGGTCGTGCCGTGGTTGAAGCGCCTCGACCTCGCGCAGTACACGTTTCGCAAGACCGAGCCCGACCTCGCGTTGTCGAAGGCCGCGAGCGAGTACGTGCACGGCCACCTCTGGTTCACGCCGTTCCCGACCGAGCCCGTCGGTTGGATGATCGAGCAGGCCGGGGACGACCTGTTCCTCTTCTCGTCCGACTACCCGCATCCCGAGGGAGGGCGCGATCCGCTCGGGCGGTTCGAGTCCTCGTTGTTGGATGTGTCAGACGTGAGCAAGCAGCGGTTCTACGCCGACAACTTCGCCGCGATGATGGGTGGACGCGTGATGAGCGGTGCGGTCGTCGCCTGACCCAAACGACCGTCAGGCTGCCCGAGAGACGGCGGTGTCGACCACGCCGCGGAACAGGTCGAGACCCGCGAGCCCCGGCAGCGCGCCGATCGTCGCGTCCATCCGCGACACGACACGCTCGCTGTTCGCGCTCGTGGCGTCCTCGAGGACGTTCATGAGCGCGCGGTCGAACTCCTCGGGCTGCTTGTAGTCCGCGCCCACGCCGACCGGCGTCCAGTTTCGTTGCAGCATCGTGCGCACCGCGAGGCGCGTGCCCCGGCTGCGGGCGAGTCGCCACTCGCCCTGAAGGGCGTAGAAGCTGAAGTGGCGCGCCTCCTGCGACGCGATCCGCTTGAGCAGCTCAGCCAGGACTCGGTTTTCTGTGCGCTGGGCCATGAGCCGGTAGCCGTTCATCGTGATGAGCTCGTTCGTCGCCCCCCACACCATGTGGGCCGCGGTGACGATGTGCCCGACGGGGCGAGTCAGGGCGAGCGTCCACCGCTCCGACGTCGACGCAACGGGTGGAGGCGCCGGCTGCAGGGCCGGGATCGGCGCTCCGCGCCCCTCTCCGTACACCTCGAGGAAGCGCGCCAGCGCGCGGGCGTGTTCGGTCTCCTCCGCGTGCCACAGGCGCAAGAAGCGCGCGACGAGCGGATCCCGCCACGTCGCCGGGTGCTCGCTGAGCCCGGCAAACCCGCGTGAGGTGAACCCCTCGACATCGCGCATGTAGATCAGCGTGTAGAGGTCGCCATCCGCGATCTTGCATTTCGGCACGTCGTCCCACGCGAGATCGTCAGTCATCAGCAGCTCAGACTTGTCGAGCAACTTCAGGCAGCGAGTCTCATTCCGGGTCCGAATGTCACGCCAAGTCATCGCACCTATTCGACACCAAAGTCAGGTGTGGATGCCTCAATCGCCTACTGCGTACGAGCGGGCAAGTGCATCCAAGGCGCCGAGCGTCATCGTCACGTACACCTCGATGAGCTCCGCCTGCTCGCCCCGCCCGGCAAACACGCTCGGTCAAGAGACCGTTCGTCCCCTGGACGAGGATGGCGGCGGCGGTCTCGGCGATTGCTGTCGGGAGGTTGTACGCCGCCTGCACCTCGCGTCCCCAGAACTTGTTGATCGTGCGGTCACGCTCACGTCGGGCCTGGAGCAGCGGGCCCGACGAGATCGACACCTGCCAGAGGCGGCCGAGCAATCGGCCTCGATCACTGATGGGGCCGCCCCAGCCGACGAACGACGCGCGCACCTTCGCCTCGAACGAGTCGGCGTGCTCGACCCTGGCCATGATCTTGCGGTCGAGGTCGATCACCTCGCGTTCGAACAGGGCCACGAGTAGTGCACCGGCGTTGTCGAAGTAGCGATAGCTGAGCGCCTTGCTCACGCCGGCCCTTGCAGCGACCGCTTCCATCGTGACTGCGTCTGCGCCTTGCTCCACGACGAGCTGTGCAGCCACGTCGAGGAACTGCTCGCGGCGTTGCGCTGCGCTGAGTCGCGCGCCGGGGATAGCTCCCTGTACCGCCGAGACCATGTCGCGTGCTCCCCTCGCTGGCCGGAGTGGCTCTATGGCGTCCTCGGACGCGCACCCACTTTGCTGTTCCGTGCTTACCCCATGCCGGCTGTTCGCATACCGCGGCCGGCGCGGCACCCCGGTTTCGGACAACCCCGTCACTATGATCCGCTCCACCATCGGGGACGCCAAGGTCGGGAAGGGTCGGGGATGACGGATCCGGGAGCGGGGCAGGGGCGTCCTCGTCCCATCTCGATCTCCGGCTTCGAGGACCCGGTTGAGATCGGACGTGGCGGGTTCGGCGTCGTGTACAAGGCGCACCAGGTGGGCTTCGAACGCACCGTTGCGTTGAAGATCCTGCCGATCGCCGCCGCCGACGAGTCGGCCCGCGACCGCTTCGAACGAGAGCGCATGGCCATGGGCGCTCTCTCGAGCCATCCGAACATCGTGACGGTGTACGGCTCGGGTTTCACCGACGATCAGCAGCCCTACATCGTCATGGAGTTCATGACGCGCGGCTCCCTCGGAGATCGCATCTCGAAGCAGGGCCCGATGCCGTGGAACGAGGCGGTCGCCGCCACCATCAAGGTCGCTGGAGCGCTGGACGCCGCGCATGAGGCCGGAGTCCTGCATCGCGACATCAAGCCCGAGAACATCCTCGTGTCCCAGTACGGCGAGGCCAAGCTCGGCGACTTCGGCATCGCGCGCATCGAGGGCGCAAACCAAACCCGCAGCGGTGTGATCACGGCGACGATGGCCCACGCGCCGCCAGAGATCGTCGAGGGCAAGCGCCCAACCGAGGCTTCCGACGTCTACTCACTCGCCTCGACGCTGTACGCGCTCGTCGCTGGCGACGGCCCCTTCGCGGGCGGCGAGGAGACGTCGATCGTCACGATGATCTCGCGCATCGTGACCCATCCGGTTCCCGACCTGCGCACGCGGGGCGTGCCCGACGCGGTGTGCTCGGTGATCGAGCAGAGCTTGGCGAAAGACCCGACCATCCGGCCTCGGGCCGCGGCCTTCGGTCGCGCGCTCCAACAAGCCCAACGCACGATGGGCATGCCCGTCACGGACATGACCCTCGTGTCGGTGACTCTGCCGGCTCCCGACTCGGCTGTCGTCGGACGCGCCGCGACCACGAGCGCGGCGACCCTGGCCGCTGCGAGCGCCCCGGCCGCGCCCCTCGCGAGCATGCCGCCGCCATCTGCAGTCGGCGTCCCTCCGGTGACGCCGCCCCCGAGCACCTCCTCTCGCGAGACCCTTCCGGGTGTCCCCTCCGGCGGCGGGTCGGAAGGTGGGGGCCGCAAGCGGAGGGGCCCCCTGATCGCGGTCGGCGCGCTGGTCGTAGTGGCGCTCGTGGGCGGAGGGATCGTGCTCTTCGCCGGCGGCGGCGGACGACCCGCAGCCCCCCGACGACAGCGTCGTCGCATCGGCCTCGGCGATCGCGTCGCTCGCCGACGCCGAGCTCGGCACCGTCCGCATCGTGGCCGAGGGCGAGTTCGTGCTTCCTGACGTGGCCGTCGACGTCGACGTCGCCGGCGAGGGGAGCGCGTTCATCATCGACAGCACTGGCCTCGCGGTGACCAACAACCACGTCGTCGCCGGTGCGGCGACGCTCGAGGTGTTCGTTCCCGGCGACACCGAGCCAAAGAACGCGCGCGTGGTCGGCCGCTCGGAGTGCGACGACCTCGCCCTCATCGACGTCGCCGGCGATGGCTACTCCTTCTTCGAGTGGTCTGCGGCCGAGGTCGCGCCCGGCGACGCGGTGCACTCAGGCGGCTACGCCGCGGGCGATACCGCGTTCGTGCTCAACGACGGAACGGTGACGAGCATCGCCGCGTTGGCGACCACATGGTCGGCTACCGACGAAGTGATCAACCACGATGCCGACACCCAACCTGGGCAGTCGGGCGGTCCGCTTCTCGACGATGACGGCCTCGTCGTCGGCGTGAACTATGCGGCCAACGTGACGAACGATGATCGCTTCGCGGTCGCGGCGACCTCGGCGGAGGGCATCGTCGCGTCGCTCGAATCTGGCGATGTCGACTCGGTCGGGGTGAACGGGCTCGCCGTGCCGGAGTCGGACACGAACGCGGCTGGCGTGTGGGTGGCGTCCGTCGAGACTGCGACAGCTGCGGAGCGAGCCGGTCTGCGCCCGGGCGACGTGATCTCCGAGCTGAACGGTGTCGATGTCGCGGCGGACGGCACGATGGAGCCGTACTGCGATGTGCTTCGCACCGAGGGCGCCGACGCCGTCCTGCCGATGACGGTGGTGCGTGACGGCGAGCTGCTCTTCGGCGAGCTCAACGGCACGCCGCTTCCCGACGCCGGAGTGCCGCCTGACGACACGTCGGTCGACACCGAGTTCCAGACCATCACCGACGAGACCGGCGCGTTGACGGTCGAGGTGCCGGTCGACTGGGTGGTCATCCCTGTCCCGGGGAGCGAGCAGATCGGGCCAGCT
This sequence comes from uncultured Acidimicrobiales bacterium, assembly GCA_963759645.1. GTDB lineage: Bacteria > Actinomycetota > Acidimicrobiia > Acidimicrobiales > DATKAS01 > DATKAS01. Next base: position 97,998 of record CAVXAI010000016.1, read on the forward strand.
GTCGCGGCGTCCGCGGACGGCACTGACTTCACGGCCGGCTTCACAACGGCGGGCATGTTCTACATCGCCACCAGGAACGAGGTCCCCGACATCGACGCGCTGTTCCCCGTCTTCACTCGGGAGGGGTGCACCGCCGAGGAGATCGGCGACTATGACGACGGCGTGTTCGTCGGTCGCTTCCAGACCTTCAGCCAGTGCGCGGGCACCGACACCTTCTATACGGTGATCATCGCCAAGCCCGCCGAAGGGGACTACACAACGATCGTCGAAGTCCAGGTCGTGACGCCCGAGGACGAAGTCGCCCTCGAGCAGATCGAGAGGACCTTCAACGCCGACTCGGATCTGTTCTGATGTGCCACACCTTTCATCGAGGGAGCAGCAATGAAACTTGACGAGCAGCGAGCCCTGCTGGCCACCGGCGACGGCGTCGTCGCCCGACTGCCCGGCATCGTGCTCGTCGCCGTTCCCGCCACGGGCAACGAGGCGAAGATCGGCGAGCTGATCGCGTCGTGCCGGGAGGTGGGTGAAGCGAACCCTTCGGCTCCCGGGCGCACGCTCGCCCGTCGCATGGCCGGAATCCTCTCTGCCTCCGACCCCGACACGGGTCTCGCCGTCTGCGTGCTCTCCCAGACGGAGGATGGCGTCTCGGTGATCCTTGCCGGCGACATGGACCTCGCGGCCTCGAGCGCGCGAGGAGAGGTCAAGCTCTCCGGCCGGGACGCCGCAACCTGGGTCGACCGCATCCTCGAGGGCACGCTCGGCTCCTGCTCGGTGAGCGCCGGCGGCAACGAGCCGCCGAAGCGCACGGCGCTGTACGAGCTGCAGGGCGGCATCGTGCCCGGTACCGGCGTCACGCTTGTCGCCGGCGGCCAGGTCGTCGGGCTGCCGCCTGCTGGCGAAGCGCCCGCAGCCGCAGCAGCGGCAGTCGCGGCATCCTCGAGCCCCGAGCCCGAACGCCAACCCGAGCCCGAGCCCGAGCCCGAGCCTGAGCTCGAGCCCGAGGCTGCTGCGCCGATCGCGGCCGCAGCGGTCGCGGGTGCCGCGGCGGGAGTCGCAGGTGGCAGCGGCGCGCTCGACGAGCTCGCCGAGCCGCTGACGCCCGAACCGGTCGAGACCGCGCCCGAGCCTCCGGCCCCGTCGTCCGAGCCGTTCGCAGCTCCCGCTCCCGCGGCCGTGGCCGCGGCCGCGGTGGCCGACACGGGTGGCAGCGCGCCGGGCGGCAAGGCGATCGGCGTGATCGTCTTCGAAGACGGCACGAGCTACACGCTCGACAAGGACTACATCATCGGCCGCGAGCCCGAGAACGATGCCGCGGTCGTCGCCGGTCGCGCCGGCCCGCTCGTCGTCGACGACGCCGAGCGCAGCATCTCGCGGGTGCACGCCGAGCTGCGGTTGTTCGGCTCGGAGCTGCAGATCGTCGATCGGGGCTCGACGAACGGCACGTACGTCTGGAGCGACACGAACGCGGACTGGGTGAGGCTGGTGCCGAACCAGGTCGCGTCCGTGCGACCCGGTGGGTGGGTCGCGGTCGGAAGCCGCAGCTTCGTGTTCGAGGCCGAGGGCACCGACTAGCCGGCCTCTGCCTCAGGAGTCGTCGACGTAGACGAAGCCACCCGAGAACGGCTCGGAGCTCAGCTTCACCCGCTTGACGCCCGCCGTGTCGAAGCAGAAGTCGGTCTCGCCCTGGGCGGGCACGTCGCCGTGTGGCGACGCGAACACCTTGTCGGTGCGGTTGACGACGAGCACGCACTCGCCCGGACGTATCCGCGCGAACTCGGGGGTGAACGCCTCACCGACGGCGACGAGCAGCACCGGCCTTCCGGCGTCGTCGGCGAGCCGGCCCGCCTCCCTCCGCACGTCGGACTGGTGCCACGGCTGCTGCCACAGGAGGATGGCGAAGACCGCGAGTCCGAGCACGATGGCGCTCGGGTATCGGAACGTCTCCCGCAGGTCCCGATCGGTGTTGTCGAGGTGCTGCACGAACTTGCCGAGCGGCCAGCCGTAGAGGAAGTGGCCCGCGTACGCGATCACGGCGACGCCGAGCTGGCCTGCGAGCACGTAACGGTCCTTGAACGGCGTGAGGAACACCGCGGTCTCGAGCATCACGCCCCAGGCGACGCCCCAGAGCCAGTGGCGTCGCGCGCCTACGACGGCATACATGATCCCGAACGTCACGCCGTTGGAGAGGTGGAAGAGCCAGCCCATCGTCGACGTCACCGACGACGACATGTCCGCGCCGGTGATGAGGATGCCGTAGGTGTCGATCGGAACGAACACTCGTGATCCGCCCACGGCGAACGGCAGACGGATCAGGTCGTACCCGATGGTGCCGATCACGCCGCCGAAGACGCCGACTCGGATGCGCTTCTGCAGCTCGGCGAGCTGCGGCGAGCGCACCGACCCGATGATCACGAGGCCGACGAGGCTCGGCACGGTGATCGTCCAGAAGAATCGGCGCATCGAGGTGACGCCGTAGAGATCGGTGAGCAGGGCGAAGATCGATGTCGACGCAAGGCCGATCGTCAGGAGCCCCGCCCACAGCGGCACCCCCGCGGTCTTGCGGGCAGTAGCCGACAGCTGGGGAGCCACCTCCTATTTCTCCTCGTCGTCTTCCTCTTCGAACTTGTCCTCGTCGGGCAGCACGTCGTCGAGCATGTTGCGCGCGGCGGCGGCTGCCCACCCGCGGGTGGTTGGGCGTCACCAGCAGCGCCGGGCTGTCCCGGTTGGTCGGGCGTCACGTCGGGGGCACCTCGCCGCGCGCCGGTCGGAGCGATGTCGGCGGCGTCGGGTTGTTCGGCGCCGGGCGTGACGTCTGGCGCGGTGCGGGCGTCGCCGGGCGTGACGTCGGGTGCGGAGCGGGTGGCGCTGGTGGGCTCGATGTCGGCGGCGTCGCCGGGCGTGACGTCGGGTGCGGAGCGGGTGGCGCTGGTGGGCGCGATGTCGGCGGCGTCGGTGCCGGTTGCGCCTTCGAGGCCGTGGGCGATGCTGTGTTCTGCGCTGCTTGCGGGGTGGTCGGCGGTGGGGGTGACGTCGGGTGCGGAGCGGGTGGCGCTGGTGGGCGCGATGTCGGCGGCGTCGGTGCCGGTTGCGCCTTCGAGGCCGTGGGCGATGCTGTGCTCCGCGCCCGCGGGCCCGGCACCTGCGCCCGCGGCGTCCGGCACCGGGGGAGCGGATGGCGGCGCGAGTCCCGATGCACTCGCCGCGCCGCTCGCTCGGGCCACGGGCGTCGGCGCGGGCGGCGCGCCCGGGGTACCCGCGGGCGTCGTGGAAGCTGGCGGGGTCGATCCCTCGGACAGCGCCCCGCCGAGATCGTGGGTTGCTCGCGACGACGTTGCGCCTTCGGCCTCGGCCACGCTGTGGGTGGCCGGTTCGGCTGGCAGCGCGGGCGGTTCCGCGAAGGGGTCGGGCGGCGGCATCGCGGCAGGATCGGCGCCGGTTCCCGCGGGACCGGCCGGTTGCGGAAGCGCCGTGCCCGGCTGCCCAGACGCCGGTTGGCCGAGCGACGACTCGATGCCGTGCTCAGCACCCGACGGCAATGGGCTCGGACCGGCAGGCGGCGAGCTACCCGCGAGGCCCGCTGGCCCGGCACCACCGGTCGCGCTGCTGCTGAACGCGCTCGCGAGCGCGGCGAGCCCGCCACCGAGCGCGCATCCGATCACGGCGCCGAACGCCGAGAACGAGCCGCCGATGCGAGCTTGGCGGATCACGACGTCCGCTCCGGCCGACTTCCTCCATTCCCACCAGCCCTGGAAGAAGCCGAGCTCCGAGCACGGCTCACCGCTCGCCGTCGCGCACTCGAGCCAGCCTCCGTCGTCGGCGTGTGCGGGTGTCGCGCGCAGCACCTTCCACGTCACGACGCCGGCGCCGACGAACAGGATCAGCGGGATCGGGGTTCGGCAAGCGCTTTGCCTTGGCCGGTCGCGACGACCACGAACGACACGACGATGAGGATGAGCGCGAGGACGATCGGCACCGCGGCGCCGTCCATCCTCCACGCGAGGATCGCGCCGATCGCCTCGCCGAGCATCATGGCGTAGGGGTTCGCGAGCCGCGGTCGCGTTGCTCTTGAGCCGCGGCTGGGCAGCCGAGAACGCGCCGATCCAGGCACGAATCAGCACGTTGTTGAGCACAATCGCAAGTGCGGTCGGCGCGGCGAGAAGGAATCCGAGTCCGAGCAGGCCCGAGATCGCGTTCGAGACGACCGAACCGATCAGCAGGGCGAGCGCGGCACCCCAACACGCCATCGCGATCGCCGAGCGCGGGCGCTTGAACAGGTTCTCGAAGAACGTGAACGGTGGCGTGAAGAACTCACGAAGGAGGTTCTTGAAGCCCTTCTCGCGCCCATAGGTGATCAAGCCGAACAGGATCGTGGTGCAGAGCAGCCAGTAGATGCCGTTCCAGGTCTTGCCCTGCGCGGTCGCCGTCGTCTCCGACCCCGGGTCGGCGACCGACCCCTCGAGCTTGCGGGCCATGATCCACACGTTCCAGGCCCATGCGATGAGGAACGACAGCACGCTGAAGATGAGCGTGCGCAGCCAGTTCTTTCGGAGCCAGCGCCATGACTCGCGAAACAGCACCCTGGTGGGGACGAGACCCCCCGGTGCGGCTGCGGCCGCCGAGCTCAACGCAGTCCCGCGCCGATCATTCGAGCGGCAGGCTGTCGGCTTCGGCGCCGTGATCGTGGAGGCGCCGGGCGGCGTCGATCACGCTGAGGCACATCGCTTCGAGCCGCCGGGCCGAGCCTTCGGTGAGACCCTCTTTGACCTCGTTCGAGTTCAACGCGCAGTAGTCGGGCGCCACCCACGCGCCGAGGGAACGGGCGATCGTCGTCATCGAGTTGAGCGTGTTCAGCGCAGCCATGGCTCCACCGGCGAGCGCGCAGAGACCGACGACATCACCCTTCATCGGTTCTTTCGTGAGGTAGTCGAAGAGGTTCTTGATGCTCGCTGCCGGCGCGCTGTGGTACTCGGGGGAGATCCAGATGTACGCATCGGTCTGCGACACACGCTCCTGCCATGCCACCGCGGCGGGCAGGTCGAAGGGGACCGTGCCGTCGTTCACGGGCACGTTCACATCGGCGGGCGTGACGAAGTCGACCTCAACCCCACGGATCGAGCAGATCTCGACGACCCGACGCGCCAGGATGTGTGTCGTCGAGCTGTCGCGGCTCATCGCAGAGATGACCATCAGCTTCACGTCGTGAACCCCCTCGCCGTCGTCAGTGAGCCGCACACTATCCAGAGACCGTTCGTCGGGCGCGGGTTCACATTGCGATGGCGGCGACGGCCGCGACCCTCGGACTCGAGGCGAACTCGTCCTTCCAGTCGGGCGGCACGACTGCCTCGATGCGCGCGAGCGCGGCTACCGCGACCTGCTTCATCTCGTCCGCGGTGTCAGGCGCATGGCGGGCGAGCGCGACCGCGGCGTCGACGATGAGCGCCGGATGGTCGAGCTGGCGCGCGGACTCGAGCGCTGCGCTCAACCGTGCTGGCGCGTCGGGTCGCTCGAGGAGCGCCTCCGCCTGCGCCTCGATCAGCAGGAGGCGCGCTCGCTCGACACGCGCCTCGGCCCCGTCGAGGCTGGCCCTCGCAGCTCCGACCGCTTCGAGCGCGGCGTCGGCCTCGCCCTTCGCCAGCGCCGACGCGGCCCGGCTGAGGGCGAGCAGAGCCTCGAGGCGCCAGCTGAGCCACGCGTCCTCGGCGACGAGCGCGGCCGCTTGCTGCAACCGGCTTTCCGCCGCCGCGTGGTCGCCGCGGCGAAGTGCACTCGACGCGAGGCTCAGGACCATCGTGACCCGCTCGGCCGGACGCACACGACCCTCGGTGGCCTGCGCGAGCGCGGTCTCACCCGATCGCTCGGCTCGTGCGACGTCTCCGAGGTCGCGTGCGAGGACGCCCATCGCGTGGTGAGCGGTCGCGGCTGTATGCGTGTCGCCCGCCTCGTCGCCCCGAACGAGCAACGCGCTCGCAAGCTGCTCGACGGCTGCCCAGTCCCCGACATCGACGAGCGTGAGCAGCAACCAGCGATTGGCCAAGCCGGTGAGCACGGGGAAGCTGAGCGTCTTGGTCGCGTCGGTCGCGGGATGCAGCAAGTCGAGCGCGCCGACGAGGTCACCCTGCCACCGGCGCAGTCCGCCGAGCACGAGCAAGGCCTTCGCCTTGGCGTACGGGTCGTCACTCTGCTGTGCGCGTACCTGGACGTCTTCAGCGAGCTCGATGGCGCCGGGCATGTCGCCCGTGAGCGCCCGGACAAGGCTGCGGACTGCGTCGACGCGAACGACGAGGTCGACGAGCCCCGCTGCTACTGCCTCGCTCCGTGTCCGGTCGGCATGCGCGCTTCCCTCGTCGATGCGGTGCGACAAGACGAGGAACCACGCAAGCCGTTCATCGATCTCGATGCGTTCCGCGGTTCGATTTGCTGCGTTGTGCGCCTGTGCGGCCGCGGCGAGATCCTGCACGGCGCCGTCGCGATCATCGAGGACCATGCGGCAGTAGCCGCGCCGCTCGTGCAGGTCCCCCTCGAGATCGGCAGGGATCGTCCCGGAATGCCGCGCTGCCAGCGTGAGCGCGCGGCCGAGCAGCTGCTCGGCCGTACGGTGCGCACCGGCAGCCTGCGCTCGTGCCGAGGCGAGGTCGAGGTACTTGACGCCATTGTCGGGGTCGTCAGCACTCAGGTAGTGGTGCGCGAGCAGCTCGGTGATCCCCTCGCTGTCGCCTTGCTGCGCGAGCGAGCGCCTCAGCCACGCGCCGGTGGTAGGCGGGGCGGCGGCGGTGGAGGATGCTCTGATACGCAACCTCGCGTACGACCGGACTCTTGAAGCCGAACTCGAGGCTGTCGTCCATGTCCGAAGGGGCGCGCAGCAGCTCGGCGACGACGAGCTCCGAGAGCGCGCCCGGCACCGAGGCGGGATCGGTGGCGGTTGCCCGCAGCAGGTCAGACGTGAACGTGAGGCCGACGACCGAGGCTTCCTGAAGCACGAGGCGGGACGCATCGGGAAGCGAATCGATGCGGGCCTCGATCAGCTCTTGGACGGTGCTCGGGATCTCGACGCTGTCGGGGTCACCGACCAGCGTCCACTCTCCCTCGGTCTGGACGACGACGCCTTCGTCGACGAGGGACAACGCGATCTCCTCCGCGAATGCGGGATTGCCATCAGCGCGCGTCGCGAGCTTTGCCGCCACCAGCGGTGACACCCCTCCGGGCAGCAACGCGCACAGAAGCTCGGAGATGCGCTCATTGGGGAGGGCGGACAACCGCAGCCGCGTGATCCATGAGGGCCCGACGAGCGCGATCGCTTCGACCGGCGCGGCGCCTGGTCGCGACGCAAGCACGACCATCACTCGAGCCGTTCCCACCCGGCGCATGAGCAGGACCGCGAGGTCCACCGACGCCTGGTCCGAGTGCTCGAACCGATCGACCAGGATCGCGACCGGTCGCGATGACGCGGCGTGGGCGAGGGCGCGACCCAGGGCCGCGCCGAGCTCCGGGATGTCGGCCGTCTCGCCGCCGGTGAGGATCGTCGCCGCGGTCGTCTTGTCGGGCCCGGCCGTCATCTCCTGCGATCAACGGCTCGAGCACTTCGGCGATGAGCCCGAACGGTCGCGCTCCGACCGACTGCCCACTGCCGCGCAAGACGAACATGTCCGCAGCGATGTCGGCCGCGAGCTCATCGAGCAACCTGGTCTTGCCCATCCCCGCGTCGCCGAGCACGAGCGCGACCGCGCCGTCGGGGCCAGTGGTCGTGCGGGCGGCCGCCGACCGAAGCGCGGACAGCTCCTCGTCGCGTCCGATGAGCGGTGCATGCAGCCGGCGTGCCTCCTTGGCCTCGGCCACCGAGAGCTGCCGTTCGAGCATGAACGCCTGCACCGGAAGGTCCTTGCCCTTCATCTGGTACTGGCCCATATCGGTGAGCAGGAACTGGTGGCGGATGCGCCGTGCCGTCTCCGCGGAGACGAACGTCTGCCGCTTGACTGCCTTGTCCATCAGGCGCGCGGCCGTGTTGACCGTGTCGCCCATCACGCCGAACTGCGTGCCGTCCCCGACGGTGCCAGCAATGACGAGCCCAGTGTTGATCCCGATGTGCATGAGCAGCGGCGGTAGGTCGGGGCGTCGAAGGGCACGCGCTTCGAGTGCCGCATGCATCTCCAGCGCGGCTCGCGCCGCGCGTTCCGGCTCGTCCTCGTGGGAGATCGGCGCGCCGAAGATCGCGCAGATGGCATCACCGATGAACTTCTCGACGTAGCCGTCGTGCTTGCGGATGATGGCCGTGAGCTCGGCCATCGTCTCCTTCATGATCGAGTTCGCTTCTTCGGGATCGAGCTTCTCGGACATAGCGGTGAAGCCCGACACGTCAGAGAACAGCGCCGTGACTCGACGGCGTTCACCCTCGCTGAGGCCGAGTCGGGCCCACATGTCGCCGCCCTTCGCGGGGGGCGCCGGGGGTGGCGGCTTCATCAGCCGCTTCGGCGGGGCCGCTCGCGCCGCGGGGCCGATCCCGGGTGTCGTGGCGAGCTGTTGGGTCAGCGCGGTGAGCACTTTGGTCTGTTCGCGCACTGCTTCGGTCAATGCCCGTAGCGCGATGAGCGGGGCCTCCTCGCCACCCGCGTCAAGTGCGGCGTCGGCTTGGTCGGCCAGCTGATCGGGGGTGCTCACCGCACGGCCTCCTGACTGGGCGGCTCGGCCTTCGACAGCTCGTGGACGTCGCCCTCTGCAGCGGCGTCGATAGGACCAGTGAACCCGAGCTCGGCCGCCGCGTCGCGTGCGTCGGCGAGCATCCGGTCGACACCGTCGTCGTCACGACCGGGATCGTGATGGAACAGGACGAGTCTTCCGACACGGCCCGCCTTCGCTACCCGCGCGGCGTAGGCCGGGGTGCAGTGACCGAAGTGGCGGAAGCGCTCGTATTGCGACGGGTCCTGATGCGCGTCGTGGATCAGGAGGTCGACGCCGTCGACCAGGTCGCGCACCGCATCGGGCACCAGGTCGTCGTGCTCATGGCCCCGTCCCTCGGCTCCCGGTCCGTGATCGGGTATGTACGCAACAGACGCGCCGTCGCCCTCGATGCGGAAGCCGAGCGTCGGACCACGATGGCGCACGTGTCGCGCGGTGAGCGCGATCGAACCCAGGTGGATCGTCTCGTCGCGGATCGTGTCGTAGCGCCAGCGACCTTCGAGGCCGTCGAGCGTGATCGGGAATCCCGGCGGGCGCAGCACGGAGTCGAGGCCCGCCCGGATGCCGACCTCGACTCCGGTCACGCTGCCGGGGCCGACCACGAGGTTGTCCGCGTCAGGCTGGTCCGCAGGGAAGAAGAACGGAAGTCCCATCATGTGGTCCCAGTGCAGATGGGTCAGCGCGATGGTGCAGCGGAACTCGGGCTGTCGTCCGAGTGACTTGGCGAGGTTGAAGATGCCCGTGCCCGCATCGAGGATGAGCATCGGCTCGTCGCCACACTCGATCGAGACGCAAGGTGTGCTGCCGCCGTACCGCAGCACGCCCTGCCCGGACACGGGCATCGAGCCGCGGGTTCCCCAGATGTGGAGGCGCAACTACGGCCCGGCAGGGTCGAGCTGGTTTGCGTCGACCCAGCCGCTCCAACCGTTGTCGGCATCGACTCGCGCCGAATCTCCCGAGCGCTCGATCAGGCGCACCAGCGTGCCCGCCTGCAGCGTCGCCGACGGCGGCCCCGCGGGGTCTGCGGTTCCGCGGGCTGTCGCGCCCGCCGCCCCGACTCGATGCGTCGCCGTCCATCCCGGCGCCGCCACTTGGCGCTCCTGGATCGCGCGCTGGACAGGGTTGGCCGGAGCGGGACGTCGGGCCGGGCGATCGGATGGGGGGATCGTCGCGGCTGCGGCGGCTGCAGCTGCCGGCGGCGCGGCAGGGGGAGTCACGGGCGGCGCGGCGGGAGGGGAGGGTGCGGGAGCAGCAGCCGGGGGAGCCGCGGGCGGCGTTGGCGGTGCGACGGGTGCCGGCGCCGGCGCCGGCGCGACGGGCGCGGCGGCGGCCTCGGCCGTGGGGGCGACCTCGAAGGTGACCGTGGCCCCGCCAGCTGCGGCGGCGTGGTCCGCGGGCGCCGGGCCCGGCGTCGACTGCTGCACTTGCTGCACGGGCGTCGGCTCCGGCGCGCCGGCCGCGACGCGGGCCCGAGCGCGGTCGGCGACGAGGAAGGAGCGGGCCACCACCGTGAAGTCGTTGCCTTCCGCCGCGGTCTGCGCCGCTGCGGCGACGAAGTCCTCAGCGGGCAGCTCGAGCACCACGCAGTCGGTGAGCGCGCGGACTGTCGCGGTGCGCGGGCTGCGCTCGAGGATCGCCACCTCGCCGAATGAATCACCTTCGCCGTAGTCGCGCAGCTTGCGTTCACTCCCGGTCGGGTCAGCCTGCACAGCCTCGGCGGTGCCGCTCTTCAGCAGGTAGAACGCGGTGGCAGCATCGCCTTGGCTCGTGATTGGCGCGCCCGCCGGAACCTTGCGTTCGGTCAGCTGGCTCGCGACGTCCTTCTGCTCCTCGAGGTCGAGGCCGCGAAACGTGCGCTTGACGTGACCGCCCGCCTCCCCCCAGAGCAGCTCGGTCGGGCTGAGCGGTGCGGTCGCGGGCCAGCGACGGTTCAGATAGGGCGAGAAGACCTGCGTCACCAGCATGATGACGAGTGCGACGATCACCGTCACCACGAGTACGACCAACAGCATCTGCAGCGGGGTCGAACCCACGTTGAAGACGTCGAGGTCGATCGCAAGCATCAGAGTGGCTCCCATTGATGCCGGGCCCGCTGAGTTCGAGGATCGCATCACCGAGGTCTGCGATCTGCGATCGGAACGTAGCACGGCCCTTCGCGCGAGCGCGTGGTAGACAACGCACCAGCCTCGAGCCTTGGGGGTCTCGTCGGGTGGCTGGTCCGCCGAAATTTCAGATCACGTCGCGCAAGTGGAACGTCGCGACTGTCGTCGGCGCGATCCTGATCCTCGCGATCGGCTTCGGCGGGCTCTTCTACATCCAGAGCAACGTGAAGCCAACGGGCGGCGTCACGCTCGCGTTCGTCATCGGTCTCGGCATTCTCACGGCGCTGCTGTTCATCTCGCCCGGCGCGCTCTATCCGTTCCGCAAGCGCACGGCGTTCGGCAAGAAGATCATGCCGGGCGGAACCATGACCTGGATCCGCTCGCACATGTATCTCCCGATCCTGGCGCTCATCGCGGGGATCGTGCATGCGTCGGTGGTGCCTTTCCTCACGCACCTGACGTCGGGCGTGATCCTGCTGGTGCTCGGCGTCCTCGTGAGCATCGGAGGTCTCGCCCGCCACCACATGATCGGGCTCAAGAAGGAGGCGCTGAACGTCAACGTCGCCATCAACAAGATGGCGCAGGGGCAGCCCAAGGCGTTCCGCGACTTGGTCCTCGACTTCGTCGAGAACCGCAGGCCGATCGCGGAGATCGACGCGCAGGTCGCCAAGCTCGATCCGGGTGAGCAGCTGATCTGGCGGGAGATCCGCAAGATGTCCGACGACGTCGCGAAGAACTTCCCCCGCGAGGGCGGCCAGACCTCGAAGGTCCTCCAGTTCCAATCGTGGCGCGCCCTGCACCCGATCATCACGATCGCGTTCTTCGCCGTGCTCGCGTGGCACGTGTGGGACGTTCTCGGCGGCACGCAAGCCGCGTTCGGAGACGAGAAGACCGCGTTCGTCGCGTCCGACAGCTGCGCGGACTGCCACAGCGAGATCGTCGAGGACTGGAAGCTCTCGTCGATGTCGGAAGCGCAGACCGGCACCATCATGGAAGCGCAGCTCCCGATCACGATCGGAGAAAACGAGACGCTCGCCGAGACGCTCGGCGCCGACCAGCAGGCCATCTTCGACTCGTCGGCGAAGAGCTGCATCAACTGCCACGCGCCCGTCGGCGCGCCTTTCGCTCAGGACATCACCGCGCTCTTGCCGTTCGACGCCGAGGGCTCCGCGGCCGACGGCGGTGTGGCGGTCAGCGGTGGCAACGCGTCGGTGCAGTCCGACGGCATCGGATGCATCAGCTGCCACACCCAGGAGGCACCGCCCGCCGAGCTGGCGGGATTCGGCCCGATGCCGGTGGCCAGCCAGGGCGCGAACAACTTCGGCATCCAGTACGGCCCGCTCTTCGAGGACCCTGACCCCGTGCCCGTGCCGAAGCACGGCATGGATCCCGGCACCGACGACTGGTGGTCGACGACGGTCGAGTCGTCGCAGCTGTGCGGTGCCTGCCACAACGTGAAGGTCGACATCGACGGTGACGGCCTCTCACCGATCGAAGTGGAGGCGGGCAGCACCGACGACACCGACGGCAACTTCATCCTCGACGAGAACGAGCTCGACGACGACGACGGCGAGCTCGACGACCTCGTGCTGCAGACGACGTACGACGAATGGCAGGACTACGTCGCGGGCTTCGAGGCCCGCATCCTCGATGACCCCCGCAACAGCCTCGAGGCGCCCCTCGGTTGCAACGACTGCCACATGCCGCTGCCGAGCGACGGCGACCAGCCGATCGTCGACTTCGCGCCGGGGCTTCTGTCGAGGCCGGACCGCACCTACCGCTCGCACATGTTCGTCGGCGTCGACTACGACCTCGACGTCGAGCACTACGAGCAGTCCGGGTTCCCCGACGACGCGCTGGACCGAGTGCTCGACGCTCGGGCGGCGCTCCTCGAATCCGCGGTCTCGCTCGAAGTCGTCGACCAGGGGCGCAACGCAGTCGGTCAGTCAGTGCAGAGGGTCACCGTGCAGAACAACTTGCTCGGGCACAACTTCCCAACGGGGTTTGCGTTCGCCCGTCAGTTCTGGCTCGAGGTCACCGCGGAGACTGCCGACGGCCAAGAGGTCTGCCTCGCGCGGCCGTCGACGGGCATCGACACGCCGTGTGGGTCGGGAGTCATCGAGTCGGCGCAGGAAGAGCTTCGTCAGTGCGATCCCGTGAGCATCCAGCAAGCGCTCGTCACGAACCCGAACTTGAACGGTCAGCCCTTCGACCCGGCGACGGTCGGCAACCTGAACGTCGAGTTCACGGTGGCCTTCCCGGCCAACGATTGCGATCCGTGGCTCACGAACTACCAGAAGATCCTCACCGACGGAGATCCGACGGGCGGGGGCACGTTCGTCGAAGTGCCGTATCAGGCGTTCCTCCCGAACATCGTCAAGATCCGCGAGCGGGTCGCCACGCAGCAGCCGATGCGCACGCTCGACCCGATCCGTCAGGTCGAGGTCGACGGCGTGCTCGTCGACCAGTCCTCGGACAGCTACGACTACATCTTCGACACGGCCGCGCTTCCGCCCGACACCGAGATCATCGTGACGGCCACCCTGCGCTTCCGTCACCTTCCTCCGTACTTCGTGACCGGCCTTGCGGAGGCGAACGCCGAAGCGGAGCGCATCCCGGAGCAAGCGAAGATCGACGACCCCGAAGAGCTGTTGAGCAACATGGTCGTCACCGACGTGGTCACTGCGCAGACCGGCGACGAAGCGGTGCTCGCCTGCGACGGTCCCCAGAACGATCCGGGCGGCACGATCTTCAATTGTCTCGACGACGACGCTGAGCAAGACGACGAGGAAGCGGCTGGCCTCGCGTCGCCGTTCCTCGGGACGCTGCCCGAGCGGTGACCGTCGAGCGCGACGTGATCGAGGCCCGCAAGGCGAAAGCCCTGCAGGATCTCGTCGAGGTCGAGCGTCAGCGCCAAGCCGGCGAGATCGACGCGGCCAGCGCCGACCACCTCAAGCGGATCTACGAGGCGGAGATCGTTGCTGCCCTCGAGCCCGATCCCGCACCGCCGGAGCTCGGCGCGCCTCGCTTCGACCGCATGACGAGTCTCTTGACACTCGTGGGCATCGTGGTCGTCGCATGCGTCGCGATCGTCGCGGTGATCGTGAGCCGGTCCGATCGAGGCTGAGACCGGAGCGGTGCAGTCGACCGTCTCGACCTTGCCTGGTGGCGGGCGAGATCTCGCAACCGTGAGCGACGAGGAGATGGAGGCGGTGATCGAGCAGAACCCCTCGGTGACGCCGATGCGCCTCGCGCTGATCGAGCGCTACCTGCGCGAGGGAGAGCTCGAGAAGGCGAAGGAGCACTCTGAGGTCGCGTTGGAGAACGACCCCTCTCCGGAGGATCGCCAGGAGGCGCTGAAGTACTTGGGCTGGACGACCGCTTTGCTCGGTGAGCCGGAGGAGGGGGCCGCGCTGCTCGACGAGGCGTTGTCACTCGAGCCAGTCGACCAAGACGCGAAGTGGTTCCTCGCGAACGTGAAGCTGTCGCAGCTCGACGACGCCGAGGGCGCGGCCGCGCTCTTGCGTGAGCTCCTCACCGAGGAGATGTCCGACACCCAGCGCGAGGCGGTCGAAGCCAAGCTCGCCGAAGCCGAGGCCCGCTGACCCCCAGCTGGTTTTCTTGGCGCTTCACCCCCTCTGCGGGGGCCGCACGCCAACAGAACCGGGCGGCGGTGGCGGCGGGCGGCCGACAACCGCCGGGGGAGGTGGCAACGGCAGAGCGGGGGCCGACACGACACGATCGGGGCGGCTCGTGATCACCGACAGGAAGACCAGGAAGATCAGCGGTTGCCCGAGCGCGGCGAAGCCCGAGAGCGCGCCCTGGCCCGTGTACAGCTGTACGTCGGCCAGGTCGTGCGTCACCAACGCCCAGTTCACGAGCGCGACGGCGAACAGTACGTAGCCGACATACAGCAGCACTCGACTGACGCGCGGGAGACCGGGCGAGTCGCGGTTTGCCCACGAGCCGTAGGCCGCAGCGTCCGCCACGAAACCCAACGCGATCAGCACAAGGCCGAGGAAGCCGAGCACCCCGAGCGGATCCTCGAGGAAGCCTTGTTGCCCGAGGAGCACCGCGAGACCAAACGAAAGAAGCAGCCCTCGCGCTCGGTGACGGCTCAGTCGCTGGGACAACGCCCAGGCCGCCGCCGTCGCGAGCAACACCAGCACCCACATCACGATGACCCGGGGACGCGTCGACTCCCACGCGCTCAACCATCCGTCCGGCGCGGTGAGCTCGAGCCACGAGGCCAAGAGCCCGACACCACCGACGAACAGGGCAGGCGATCGGCGCCCGCGTGCGACCAACCAGCACGCCAGGGCCAGGAACGCAGGTCCGAGCAGGTCGCTCCACAGTGCTTGTCGGTCGGCCACCCACGTCGACAGATCTTGCCAATGGCGGGTGATGTCGGGGTTCTCGGTGATCCTCGTGGCGTTCACGAAGTTGAGGCTCAGCAGGAGCAGTGTCTGCACGATGAACGGGAAGAAGATCAAGACGACCAGGAGCGGGCCCCACGATCGCGCGGCGTCGATGAACTCCTCGTCCTCCGCGCCCACGACTCGTCGCCGCGCGTGCACAAGCGCCCACAACACCGCGAAGCCGGCGGGAAGGAGCGCGGCTCCCGCGAACGTGGAGAGCGGAGCCGATTCGTCGAATGTGTCGCGGAGCACGAAGTACGTCTGGAGGCACGCAAGAGCGGCGGCGGCGACGGCCGCGGCGGGAAGCACCAGTGGGTTGAACCGGTCCTCGACAAAGTGCGCCCCGAACTCGCCGATGTTCAGCGCGAACGCCGCGATGTCCAGGCCGATCAGGAAGAGCAGTGGCAGCACGAGAGCCGCGAGCAGCTCCACGCTCTGGACCGCCTGAAACAGCCCGAACGCGCCTCCGCTCGAACGGTCGAAGTCGAACAGCCGGTACTGACCCGCGGCGAACGTGAGCGTGACGAACCCGAGCAGCAGCGCGAAGTCGAGCACCGGTCGCGACGGCAGCCTGAGCCTGATCCCGTAGAGGACAACGACCGCGATCACGCCCACCCATCCCACCTGCACCAGGCGGTCGTTCGCATCGCCCAGACCGAAGCCTTGCCACACCGAGGCAAAGCACACGTACACGACGAGCAGCGCGATCCGAGCCATGAGCAGCGTCTCGAGAGCGGAGGCGAGCACGAACGCCCAGCCGACCGCGAGCACGAAGAGGGTGACGGACAGGAGTGGGGACGGGACGAGCGAGCCGCGCCCGGGCGTGCCGGAGGGCAGGACGAACAGGTCGTAGCGTCCCCGCAGGAAGTCGTTGAACACCATCGCGACGAGCATCGCCAGCACGAGTGCGAAGCCGAACACCACGAGGACCTGCAGCGGACGGCGCAACCCGCGCAGGTTGAGCATCCCGCCCCGCAGCTCGTCCCAAATGAGCTCGCGGGCCGCGCCGAGGCCCAGTGCCGCGATCGAGCGCGACGGTCGCGGCGACGGTGGTGCGCGTCGGGCGCAAGCGCGGGCTCATGGCCCCTCCGGCGGGTCGAACCCCGCGACGAACGGTGGGAAGGGGGCGACGAAGACGCCGTCGACGGACCGCACTCGTTGGCCCCACGGTGCGAAGAACGAGCCGACGTCAGCGCCGAACCCGGACGACTGCGCGACCACCTCGCCGGCGGATGCGTCCAGGACGAAGACCTGAGCGAAGCTCGTGATGATCCAGACCTGTCCGTCCTCGATCGTCACGATGCCGAGGTGGACCGCAGGCGCCGGGGGAGCGAAGCGCCACCGCTCCTCGCCGGTGTCGGCGTCGTAGGCGACGACCGGTCCGCCGAGCTGGGGGACCACGACGAGGTCCTCGGCGACCGTGATCGCTTCGGTGAACTCGGGGATCCCTTCGACAGGCGTGCGCCAGCGCTCGTCGCCGGTCCGCGCGTCCACCGCGACGAGATCGAGTAGCACGTCGTCGCCCTCGAACTTCCGGACCGCCGCGACGACCATGTCTCGTTCGGCGTCGTAGCCGGCGTTGCCGACCACGTCCCGATCTGTCTCGACCTGCCAGAGGATCGATCCGTCCGACGGGTCGAGACCCGAGAGCGGCGACCCCGCGATGACGACGTCACCGGCGAGCGCGGGGCCGCTGCCGGCGAACGGCATCCGCTGGGTCCACCGCACTTCGCCGGTGAGCCGGTCGTGCGCGATGACCTCGTCGGTGATGGTGCCGTCGTCCAGAGTGACGATTCGCAGGATGATCACGAGGTCGCCGGTGACGATCGGTCCGTTGGGTGTGAATGCGCTCGAGCCGTCGGACCAGCGGACCTCGCCGCTGGGCAGGTCCACGGCCCGGAGCTCGCCGCCCAGCGTCATGAAGAGTTGATCGCCATCGACGACCGCGCTGGCACCGGCGGGCAGCGGGCTCTCGGGGTCGTCGCCGATCGGGTCGATGTCACCGGTCGATGGCTCGACGAGGTAGACCGCGCCGCCGGCGTCGATCAACACGGCTCGACCCTCGTGCTCACCTACCGTCGTCGGGAAGCCCATGCCGGTGAACGGGCTTTCGGTGAACGGGTGCACCCAACGGGCTTGCAGCGCGGTGAGGCCACCGGCGCCCGGCCCGATCCGGCGCACCACGGCGCTGTCGTCGACGCTCCAGCCCGCTCCGCCACCGGTCGCGATTCCGAGGGTGAAGGTGGGCGCGGGGTCAGTCGGCGCCCGAGCGTCCGTCGACGAGAACTGCTGGGTCAGCGTTCCTGCGGCATCGACCTCGTTGATGATCCCCTCGACCGTCGCCACGACGATCGTGCCCCCGACCTCCGCGGCCGGGCCGACGAACGTGCCGGTGAGCTCCCAGACGACCTGGCCGTCCGTTCGATTCAACGCGTAGATCGAGCCCGACTCGCCGACGACGACAACGAGCTCGTCGATGAGCGCCGGTGCGGTGCGGAACGTGTCGTTCCTCGTCTCCTGCCACCGCAGATCGCCCGTCGCCGCGTCGATCGCAGAGATGCCGCCGCCGGCGTCGGCGACGTACACAACTCCGTCCGTGTCGGCGGTGATCGGTGCCTCGACCGAGCCCTTTGCGGACCGCGTCCATCGATCGCCACCATCCTCGATACCGAGCGCGCGGATCGTGCCGTCGTCGGAGCCGAAGACGACGGTGTCGTCGACCAGGGCGGGAGAGGCGACGGTCGCCGCCGTGAGACCGCGACGCCACCGCGATGCGCCCGTTTCCGCGTCGACACCGAACGCGCTCCCGGCCTCGCTCGCGAATGCCACCACACCGCGGCTGACCACCGGACGCGTGGCGACGTTGTCGTCGACCGCAGCAGCCCAGAGGAAGTACCCCCGCGCGTCGATCGCGTAGAGGCGCTTGTCGGTCGCCCCCATGTAGAGGCGTCCGAGATCGGGATCGAACGCTGGCGCTCCGTAGACCGATCCTCCCGGATGGAAGCGCCATCGGACGACGTCAGGGCTGTCCGCAGACATCGCGACGACGTCGCCGCGCTCCGACGCGACGACGACGGTGGGCGGGTCGGTCGGGACGAACACGGGCGGGAACGTCGGCGGCGAGATCGAGCCGCTCGGCGTGGCCTTCCCGACGCGACCGAGCGTGAGGTCACCGACCGGAGCGGGAGGTGGCTCGGCCGCTGCCGGCGTCGGCACCTCGTCCTCGCGGAACCGAGTTGTCCCCTGCGTGAGCGATCTCGACGTGTTGGATGACGTCGCCCTCGGCGTCGAGGTCGTCACGGGCGACGATGCCGAAGCCGGCGCACGCCAGGGTGCGGCCGCTGGTGAACCGCTCGCCGAGCGTCGTCGTGATCTCGAAACGGAGGCAGTCGTCGAAGCCCTCGACCGCGGTGCGCTCGAGCACCTTCCCCTCGAGTGTGTAGTCGACGGCTCCCGCGGTGCCGGATGACTCCCATGACTGGCCGACGTGGAGGTCGCTCGGTAGCAGGAGCGCGGGCGGATCGAATGCGAGCTCGCCGGAGATGTCGGTCACCGTCAACAGCCGGTCGCCGACGGCGTCGCGTGCGATGACGTCGGCGATCTGCCCTTCGGGGGGCACGGCGCCCGACTCGTCGATCGTCGTCACTCGCTCCACACGCACGGTCGCGTCGGCGAGGCCGGGAGGGACGTCATCGTCCTCGATCGACCCGTAGAGCGCGGTGAGCTGTCCGAAGGTGGTGGCGGTGAGCGAGAGCAGCGCTTCGCCGTCGCCGAGGACGTCGGTGTTCCTGGTCTCCCAACCCACGGGGGCGCCGTCGGCTCCGTCCTCGTTCGCGTCGAGCCGCTCGAGCAGCGACGCGTCGCCGTCCACGAGCGGGAGATACCGAGACAAGACGGGTCCGCCGTCGGCCGCGGGTTCCCGGTTCGGCAGGCTGAACGCGACCGCCGAGCCGACGACGACGAGCGGCGAGCAGGAGGATGGCGAAGGTCGCGGGCAGCCGCGCCTTCGGAGTGCGCTCGGGCGCGCCGGGTCCCGCCGGGGCCACCGTTGGCGCGGTCAGGTCAGCCGCGTGCCAAGCGCTCTGCGACGACGGCGTCGAAGTCGCGGCGAAGATCGGGCGATGCGTCCATCACGGCCTCGAAGTCGGCCTTCGACAGCGAAAGGGCGTTGATGTCGGTCGCGGCCGTGACGGTGGCTGTCCGCGGACGGTCAGCGAGGATCGCGATCTCGCCGACGAACCCGCCGGGTCCGCTCGTGGAGAGCTCCTGACCCTGCGCGTTCGTCGTGCGGGCGACGCCGTCGACGATCAGGAAGAACCGATCGCCCGCGCTGCCCTGCTCGATGAGCGTCGAGCCCGACTTGAACGACTCCTTCGAGAACTTCGACGAGAGCGCGTCGACCTCATCGGGACGAAGGTGGCGGAACACGCGGTGCACGACGTTCGTGACCCAGGCTTGCCCGAGCGCCTCGTTCTTCTCGCCCGAGCTCGACTTGTTGTCCACGTAGCGCACGTCGTGCGGTTGGAGGCGGTAGAAGGGCGCAGAGTCGACCGCGTCGCCGAGGTTCGAGAAGCGCTGCGAGAACAGCGTCGCCGCCTTCTTCGCATCGTCCCCGCTCAGCTTCGTGACGTTGCCGACGAGCTGCGCGCCCTGCGCGGCGTTCCAGTCGTCGGGATTGTCGGCCACGCCGATGGCGGCCACCGGGTTCTCGGCCAGGTTCGCCGCGCTCGTCGAGCCCGGTGCGATCGAGAAGAAGACCGTGGTGCCGTCGTTCGCGTAGATGACGGGCGCCGCATGGGGGATGCCGTTCTTGGAGGCCGTCGCGAGCGTGAGCAGCGAGTGCGAGCCGAGGTAGTCCTGAACCGGATCAGCCATTGAGAGTGCGACCTCCACTGGAGCCGGTGACGACCGGCGCGACTGGTTCGGCGCACCGTATCAATTCGTCCCGCGGTCAGCCCACGGTGGAGCGTTGTCAGCCGGCGGTGAGCCCGACCGGACAGGAGACCCCGGTGCCTCCGAGACCGCAATACCCGTTCGGGTTCTTGCCGAGGTACTGCTGGTGGTACGGCTCTGCGTAATAGAAGGGGCCGGCGTCCGCGATCTCGGTCGTGATCTCGCCGAACCCCGCGGCGTCGAGCTGCTGCTGGTAACGCTCGCGGCTCGCCTCCGCCGCCTTCCGCTGCTCGGGCGTCATCGTGTAGATCGCGGAGCGGTACTGGGTGCCGACGTCGTTGCCCTGCCGCATGCCCTGGGTCGGGTTGTGGCTCTCCCAGAAGATCTTGAGCAACGCCTCGTAGCTGATCTTCGCTGGATCGAACACCACGAGCACCGCCTCGGTGTGGCCGGTGCGGCCCGAGCACACCTCTTCATAGGTCGGGTTCGGCGTGTAGCCGCCGGCGTAGCCGACCGCCGTGGTGAACACGCCGTCGGCCTCCCAGAACTTGCGCTCCGCGCCCCAGAAGCACCCGAGGCCGAAGACAGCGGTCTCCATGCCGTCGGGGAACGGCGGGGTCATCGGGTTGAAGTTGACGAAGTGCTGCGCCGGTACCGGCATGGACTCGCTGCGGCCCGGAAGGGCGCGGTCGGCATCGACGAGGTTGGACTTGCTCGAAGAGAACAGCGCCATGCCGCCAGCCTACGACCCAGGTGGTCGCGATCATCCGCGACCGTGGCGCCCGCCAATCAGCGGGTGCCAGCTGCAAGTGCGCGGGAACGGCTGAGGGCGCAGGGATACGCTCGGCGGATGGCACGGCTCACCCACTATTGACGCACTGCCTTCCTTCGATGGGCACCGGCCACGGCGCGCCACGCGCCGGCCATGCTCGTCGCGCTGCTCTCGGTCCGGATGGCCGACGAGTCGGCCGGCTTCCTCATCCCGGGCAGCTTCGAGTCGTTTCGCACTGAGCTCGATCTGTCGTACGCGCAGGCGGCGACGATCCTCGCCGCGGGTGCACCGGGCGCGATCGTCGGCAACGGCTTCTCGATCGCCGCTGACTATGTGAGCCGTCGTGCGATCGCGGCGGGGGGTGCGTTCGGCTTCGCGGCGGCGCTCGCCGTGTTCGCGACGACGGACTCGTACGTCCTGCTCGTCGCGGCGTCGTTCGCGATCGGCGTCGCTGCGTCCGCGATGGTCGACGCATCGGAGCTCGCGCTCGTCGACCTCTCGGGCGACGACCTGCCGCGGATGCTCGGCGCGCAGAACTTCCTCGGATCGATCGGCGATCTCCTGGGACCACTCGTGATCATCACCGCGGCGGCGGTCGGGTTCGGCTGGGAGACGCCGTTCCTCCTGGGCGCCGTGCTCATGGCCGCCTTCGGCGCATGGCTGGCGTGCTCGCCGTTGCCGCCGCCAGACCGCGCCGACGATCATCCGACGCCGCGACGCGCGCTCGCTGAGATCGTCCGAGACCGCCGGGTGTGGGTGTTCGGGTCTGATGGCCGCGCTGATCAGCCCGCTCGACGAGCCGTTCCTCGCGTTCCTCATCGCGCGTTTGCAACGCACCGATGGCCTCTCGGCGGCAGGAGCGACGGCGATCGCGATGCTCACGATCGTCGGCGCGCTGATTGGCTCCGCGCAGCAGGCTCGACACGCGCCCCCGGCGCCGCCGCTGCTCCGTCCCGCGATCACGATCGCCGCGGCGGTCGGTCTCGTCGCGATCGCCCCATCCCCACTGTTCGTCGTTCCGGGCGCGTTGGTCTTCGGGTTCGGCATCATCGGCTTCTGGACCGCGTTGCAGGCTCGGGTGCTGAAGCTCCGACCGGGCCAGGCCGGCACCGTGTCTGCCGTCGTGACCACCATCGAGTTCTCGGGCTTTCTCATCCCGATCGGCATCGGCGTCGTCGTCGACGCGCACGGACTGCGCGCCGGACTCGGGTGTTACGCAGTGCTGGCCGGACTGCTCTTGGCCCTCGTGGCGTTCGACCGCTCGCACCAGGGAACCCTCGCAGGCCGTAGCGTCGTAGAGGAACGAGCATGCGAATCCTGGTCGTCGAGGACGAGCCCGATCTCGCCGGCGCGATTGCCACCGGGCTGCGCCGGGAGGGCTACGCGGTGGACGTGGCCCCCGATGGTCGCTCCGCGCTCGAACGCCTCCCGCTCACCGACTACGACCTCGTGCTGCCTCGATCTCAACCTCCCCGACATGGATGGGCTCGAGGTGTGCCGCCACATCTCGGAGTCGGCCCGAGGCGAGGGCGCGACCCGCACGCGGGTGCTCATGCTGACCGCGCGAGGCGGCATCGAGGATCGCATCGCCGGTCTCGATGAGGGCGCCGATGACTATCTGGTCAAGCCGTTCGCGCTGGGGGAGCTGCTTGCGCGGATGCGGGCGCTCCTGCGCCGCGATGCGAGCGGAGGCGGGGCCATCCTCCAGTGGGGCGACCTCGTGCTCGATGGCGCGCGCCAAGAGGTGCGCAACGGCGCGACGCCGATCGCGCTGAACCCGAAGGAGTACGCGCTGCTCCGGTGGTTCCTGTTGCATCCGGAGGAGGTGCACAGCGCAGAGCGCCTGCTCGAGCACGTGTGGGACGAGCACGCCGACCCGTTCACGAACACGGTGCGCGTGACGCTCAGCAACCTGCGCAAGAAGCTGGCCGCGGCGGGGGCGGCCGACGTGATCGAGACGCTCCCGGGCCGCGGCTATCGACTTCGGTCAGCGGCATGACACGCGCGCCGCAGGGGCACGCTGCGCTGGCGGCTCGCGCTCGGCATGACTGCTCTCGCGCTCGCGACGGCCGCACTCGTCGGGTTGTTCGGGTTCCTGCTCGGGGGATGGATCGGGTACGACCCCGAGCCGGTCACGGTCACCCGCGTCGAGCAGGTCGGCGATCGGGTCGCACTGGTGCAGATCACCTCCGAGAACTCGACCGCGACCGCGGACAGAGCACGCCGTGATGGCGTTCGGTGGATGCTGACGGCAATGGCGGTGTCGTTCGTTCCCGCCGCACTGCTCGCGTGGGTGGTCGCGGGGCGGGTGCTGAAGCCGGTCGAGCAGGTCGCCGACGTCGTCGACCGGGTCGACGGCAGCGAGTCGGGCGACCGCGTCGACCTCGCGCCCCGCGACGACGAGCTCGGGCGGCTGGCAACCGGTGTCGATCACATGCTCGACCGCCTCGACGCCCGACGCGAGGAACAGCGTCAGCTGTTGCACGAGGTCGTCCACGAGCTGCGCACTCCACTCGCCGTCGCGACGACCAACCTCGAGCTCGCTGCGAGCGACCCTGCGATCGACGGAGAGACGGCAACGCAGGTGGCCGCGGCGCGTCGCGCGATCGACCGCATGGGGCGTGCGGTCGACGATCTCGCCGCGCATGGCCGTCTGTCGCTCGACGGCATGGCTGACACGCTCACCGATCTCGCGAAGGAAGCGCACGCGCTGGCGGCCGAGCACGCCGGCCCCGCGTCGACCCGCGGTATTCGGCTGTCCGTGGTCGCGCCGAACCCGGTGCAGACCACGGTGGATCGATCGGCCATCCGGGGTGCGGTCGGCAACCTCCTCGCGAACGCGGTGCGGCTGGCGCCGGGAGGCTCGACGATCACGGTGGGCTGCGGTCGCCGTGAGGGCTGGGTCTGGATGGCGGTGCGAGACGAGGGCCCCGGCATCGCCCCGGCCGAGCACGCGTTGGTGTTCGAGCGCTACTGGCAGGGCCGCTACGAGAGCGATCGTCGGAGCAGCAGCGACCAGGGCGGCCCCCACGGCCTCGGGCTCACCATCGCCCGCCAGCTCGTCGAGGCGCAGGGCGGCCAGCTCACGATGGGGTCCGAGCCCGGGCATCGGATCGACGTTCGTCGTCTGGCTGCCCGCCGATCCCGAGGCGGACGCCGCCGCGATCGTCGCCCCGGACGGCATCCATCACTTGGCGGATCCCATGAGCCCGCTGGGAGCAGCCGAGCGCGTTTGACGCTCGCTTTATCCCCACTTCCGTACGTTCCCCCGGTCGCTACTGCTCCGCGACGTCCGCCTCGCCGAAGGATTCCCCATGCCCGCACCGCAAGACGAGACGCTCGAGCGCCCCCGCGTGCCCCATCGCACGTGGCGTCAGCTGCCCCCGACGCCGCCGCTCGGCGTGCCGTTGCCGCCGCCAGCGCCCACGACCCAGATGTTGGTCACCGAGACCGAGCCGCAGCCCGCTCCGGGCGCGCCGCCGCGCAGGCGTGGGCGTCGCATCCTCGCCGCCGGCCTCGGTGCGGTCGTCGGTGCCGCTGCCGTTGCAGGCGTGTTCGCACTCGTGTCAGACGATGACGACGAGAGCGGCGCACTGTCGCCCGTCGCCGGTGCTACTGCCCCGGGCGAGCCCGAGGTCGTGCAGGACGTCGTGGGCGCGGTCGCCCCTGCCGTCGTCGAGATCGGCCACGGCGAAGCGGTCGGCAGCGGCGTCATCTACGACGACGCGGGACTCGTGCTCACGGCGCACCATGTCGTGGCGGGCACCGAGACGGTCACCGTGAAGACAGCCGACGGCCAGACGCTCGATGGCACGGTCGTGGGTCGTGCTCCCGAGCGTGACCTTGCCATCGTTGCCGTCGATGCGCCCGACGGCGTGCCCGCGGCGGACCTCGCCGCACCCGACAGCGTCGAAGTCGGCGAGACCGCGATCGCAATGGGCAGCCCCTTCGGCTTCTCGGCTTCGGTCACGTCCGGCATCATCAGCGGGCTCGATCGCAGCCTTCCGGTCCCGGGCGGCGAGCTCACCGGCTTGATCCAGACCGACGCGCCGATCAACCCCGGTAACTCGGGCGGTCCGCTCGTCGACGCCGAAGCCAAGGTCATCGGCATCAACACCGCGATCGCCTCGACGAGCGGCGGCAGCAACGGCGTCGGCTTCGCCATCCCGGTCGCGGACGCGCAGAGCCTGATGGACGAGGTCGAGGCCGCCGGGGGCGTGGACGCTCCCGCCGTGCCCGACGACGGCAGCGGCTTCGAGCTTCCCGGGCTCGGTCAGATCCCCGGCCTCGACCAGCTTCCCGATCTCGACCAGATCCCCGGGCTCGACCAGATCCCAGGCCTCGACGATCTGCTGAACGGCGACCCGAGTGAGGCGCTGCAGCAGCTGCTCGACGAGCTGCTCGGCGGCCAGGAGCTGTTCCCGGCTCCCGAGGATCAGTCACCGAACGTCGACCCCGGCACCGACCCGAGCACGGATCCCAACGAAGACTCGGAGCAGTCGGCGCCGATCCTCGGCCTCATCACGTTCGGCGAGCTGCCCGAGGGCTACGCGCAAGAGCGCAACCAGATCGCCACCACGTCCACCGGCTCGGGCGTCGAGGGACATCAGACGATCGTGCTGCGCGGCCCCCGCGGGCTCGTCACCATCGAGGCAGAGCGCGGCGACCAGGCCGCGTCCGGCTACGAGGACCTCAACGGCGACCCGATCGAGGTGAACGGGCAAGAGGCGAAGGAGATCACCGGTGGTGTCGCGTGGCTCGCCGACGACGACCTGCTCGTGAAGGTCACCGGCGACACGTTCGTCGTCGAGGACGACGTCCGCGCGATCGCCGAGGCAGTCGAGGTCGTGGAATGACGCAGCTCGAGACGATGGAGATTTCGCAGATGACCGACATGAGCGACCGTGAGCTGCGTGCCCGTGCCTTCTCGGAGGCGGGTGCCCGCCTCGAGCAGGTGCTCGTCGAGCTGCGCCGAGTGATCGTGGGTCAGGAGCGTGTGCTCGAGCGTGTGCTCGTCGGCCTCCTCGCCGGCGGCCACTGCCTGCTCGAGGGCGTGCCCGGGCTCGGCAAGACGCTCACGGTGTCGACGCTGGCGAAGACGCTCGGTGGAACGTTCACCCGCATCCAGTTCACGCCTGACCTCATCCCGTCCGACATCGTCGGCACTCGCATCTACCGCCCGTCGACCGAGCGCTTCGATGTGGAGCTCGGCCCCGTGTTCGCGAACTTCGTCCTCGCCGATGAGATCAACCGGGCTCCCGCAAAGGTGCAGTCCGCACTGCTCGAGGTGATGGGCGAGCGGCAGGTGTCGATCGGTGGGATCACCCATCAGGTGCCGTCCCCGTTCCTCGTGCTCGCGACGCAGAACCCGATCGAGTCCGAGGGCGTCTATCCGCTGCCGGAGGCGCAGCGCGACCGCTTCCTCATGCGCATCCCGGTCGACTACCCGAGCAGCGCGGAGGAGCACGAGATCGTGGCTCGCGCGTCGGGAACGATGGCGACGCCGGCACGATTGCTCGACACCGACGATGTCGCGGCGCTGCAGCAGGTCGCCGCATCGGTGCAGGTCGCTCCCGAGGTCGCCGACTACGCGGTCCGCCTCGTGCTCGCGACGCGGCATCCCGCCGAGCACGAGCTCGCGGAGCTCGAGGGCCTGCTCGCCTACGGCGCGAGCCCCGAGCGAGCATCGGTCTCGTCGCCGCCGGGCGTGCGCTTGGCGTTGCTTCGTGGCCGGCCGTACCTGCTCCCGCAGGACGTCTACGACGTCGCCTACGACGTGCTCAACCACCGGCTCGTCCTCTCGTTCGACGCCGTCGCGGACGGTGTCTCGGTCGACGACGTCCTCGTCGAGACGCTCACGAAGGTGGGGGCGCCCCGCATGCAGGCGACCGACGGCCTGCCGTACGCGACTCGATGAGGCCTGTCGGGTTGCCCGCGAAGCCGCGGGTGACCGCTCCCTCCCAAGCGGCCATCGGCCACCTCGAGCTCGCCGTGCTGCGGCGCCTCGACGGCTTGCTGCAGGGCGACTACGCGGGTCTGCTCCCCGGACCCGGCAGCGACACCGGCGAGGCTCGGCCGTACGTGCGCGGGTGACGACACCCGCCACATCGACTGGGCGGTGACCGCGCGCACCACCGAGCCGCACGTGCGCGACACGATCGCGGATCGCGAGCTCGAGCTCTGGTTGGTCGTCGATGCGTCGAAGAGCCTCGACTTCGGCACCGCTCGCTCGGAGAAGCGCGACGTCGTGTGGGCGGCCGCTGGCGCGTTCGCGCTGCTCGCGGGCACGGGGCGGCAACCGCGTCGGCGCGCTCACCACGGCGTCGACTCACGGGACGTTCCCGGCTCGCTCCACGCACTCCCACGTGGCTTCGCTCCTCACCGCATTGCGTCATCCGTCCGGCGACGACCTGACGCGGACCTGGGGTTGCGCGAGGCGCTCCGCCGCTCCCGCCGCCTCGCTCATCGTCGCGGCCTCGTCGTCGTGCTGTCCGACTTCCTCGCTCCCGCGGGATGGGAGCGCGAGATGCAGGCGCTCGCTCACCGTCACGACGTCATCGCGGTCGAAGTCGTCGATCCCCGCGAGCTCTCGCTGCCCGATGTCGGGCTGCTGCAGGTGGTCGACGCCGAGACGGGTCGCCGCCGGTACGTCGACACCCACAAGCCGCGGGCTGCGCGACCGATACGAGGTCGCCGCGGCCGAGCAGCGCCGAGTCCGTTGCTCGCCGCATCACGTCGTCGGGTGCGGACCACCTCGTGTTGCGCACCGACCGCGATTGGGTCGTCGATCTCGTTCGCTTCGTCGCCGGGCGGCGCAGTCGCCGGCTGGCTGCCGCAGGAGGCCGTCGCTGATGAGCTCGCTTTCGTTCGACGCACCGCACCGGTTGTGGCTGTTGCTGATACCGGTCGTGCTGGTCGGCGTGTACCTCGTGATGCAACGGCGTCGCCGCTCGTACGCGGTGCGGTTCACCAATGTCGAGCTGCTCGACTCCGTTGCTCCTGATCGGCCGGGCTGGCGGCGGCATCTCCCTGCCCTCGCTCTGCTCGCCGCACTCGTGGTGGGTGCCATGGGCTTCGCTCGCCCTGCGGTGGCTGAAGAAGTGGCCACCGAGGGCGGCGTAGTCATGCTCGCTCTCGACACGTCGTTGTCGATGGAAGCGGACGACGTCGCGCCGTCGCGCATCGACGCCGCGCAGGAAGCCGCCGCCGCGTTCCTCGAGAGCGTGCCCGACGGTGTGCGCATCGGCGTCGTCGGATTTGCCGGGGCGGCGCAAGTGTTGCTCGACCCACCGATGACACCGCCGCCGTGCAACGCACGATCGACCGGATCCAGCTCGGCGAAGGAACGGCGATCGGCGAGGCCGTGTTCTCCGCGCTCGACGTGTTCGCGAACCTCGACGGCGAGGCCGAGGGAGACGAGGTGGCGACGACGTCATCACCGGCGCGGACGCCGCCGAACCGGCTGCAAGGTGACGCGCTCACCGGCGCGGTCGTGCTGCTGTCCGACGGGGAGACGACGCAGGGCCGTTCGAACGACGAGGCCGCGAAGGCCGCCCTCGCACAGGGCGTCGCGGTCAACACGATCGCGTTCGGCACCGATGCCGGCGTCGTCACCGGCCCCGACGGCGTCGCAGATCCCCGTGCCCGTGAACCGCGACGCGCTCGCGCGCCCTCGCGGACGAGACCGGCGGCCGCTACTTCCCCGCCTACACCGAGGCCGAGCTGAAGCAGGTGTACGAGAAGCTCGGAGAGTCGGTCGAGACAGAGACCGTCCATCGCGAGGTGACCGACTGGTTCACCTTCGCGGCGATGGCGCTCGCGCTGCTCGCCGGCATCGGCTCGCTCGTCTGGTTCAGCCGCCTGCCTTAACCTGCGGTCGCTCGCCGGTAGGAGCCGGGGCGTACAGTCGCCCGAATGGGCGTAGAAGTACGAACGATCGTCGACGACGAGATCGAGGCCTGTACATCGGCGCGCAACAACGGGTTCATGCGCCCGGCGGCCGAGGGCGCGGCCGACTTCATGCGGGAGTCGGAGCCAGGATCTCGATCGGTGCTGGGCGGGATTCGACGGCACCTCGGTCGTCGCCACGCTGCGTTCCTTCGCGACTCCACTCACGCTGCCGGGCGGCGCGATGGTGCCCACCGCGGCGCTGACCTCGGTGACGACCAAGGCGACGCACCGGCGCCAGGGCCTGCTCACCCGCATGATCACCCCCGATCTCGACAACGCCGCCGAGCGGGGTGAGGTCGCCGGCATCCTGATCGCGGCCGAGTGGCCGATCTACGGCCGGTTCGGATACGGCAACGCGGCCGACTCCTGCCAGCTCAAGCTCGATGTGCCGCGCACGCGGTTCCTTCGGGAGGCGACCGGCACCGTCGAGATGGTCGACGCCGCGACGGCGCGGCGCGGAGTGCCCCGCGGTCTACGACCGCTATCAGGCGGCGCAGCCCGGCGCGATCGAACGCGATGGCCGCTGGTGGGACATCGCGACGCGGATCAAGGCGATCCCAGGTTTTCCGCTCCCCGAACGCTTCTGGGTGCTTTGCCGCGACAAGCGCGGCAAGGTGGTCGGCTACGTGTCGTACGCCGTCGACGACCACTGGGTCGATCGCCGTCCCGAGAACACCGCGACGCTTGGGCGAGCTCATCGGAGTCGACGAAGAGGCGACGCTGCGCCTCTGGCAATACCTCGCGCAGATCGACTGGGTGCAAACGATCACCGCATCTGATCGTTCGGTCGACGACCCGCTGCACTGGCAGCTCCATGACGCGCGGGCGCTGCGCGACCTACGAGCGGGGCGACTTCTTGTGGGTGCGACCCCTCGACGTGCCCGGGCTGCTCTCGTCCCGCCGGTATCCCGTCGAGCAGCGTGTCGTCTTCGAGGTCGTCGACGACATGGGCTGGGCAGCCGGACGCTTCGCGCTCGACGGCGGGCCTGATGGCGCGACCTGCAAACGCGTGCGGACGCGTCCCGACCTCACGTTCTCGGCGTCGTCGCTCGGCGCGCGTGTCGCTCGGCGGCGTGAGCGTCGCGACGCTGGCCCGCGCCGGGCAGGTCGACGAGCACCGAGCCGGAGCCGCGGCGCGGGCCGACGCCTTCTTCCGCTGGCCGGTCATGCCATGGTGCAACACCTGGTTCTGACCCGGGTTCTGACACCTGGTTCTGACCAGCCCTACGCTGCCCGCATGCCCCCCGCCGAGCGGCCACTCCTCCAGCCCCCCGTGATCAAGCCCATCGACGGGCGACTGGGCGTGCTCACCGTCGGGATGGGAGCGGTCGCGAGCACGTTGGTCGCCGGTGTCGAGCTGGCGAAGCGGGGGATGGGCGAGCCGATCGGGTCGCTCACGCAGATGGGCACGATCCGCCTCGGCAAGCGCACCGAGCACAACGTCCCGCTGATCAAGGACTTCGTGCCGATCGCGTCGCTCGACGATCTCGTCTTCGGCTGCTGGGACCCGTTCCCCGACGACGCGTATGTCGCCGCGCAGCGCGCGGGCGTGCTCGATGCGGGCCGGCACCTCGAACCGGTCGCCGAGGCGCTGCGCGAGGTGCGGCCGATGAAGGCGGCCTTCGACTCCCGCTACGTGAAGCGCCTCGACGGGCCGAACGTGAAGGAGGGCGCGAGCAAGCGGGCGATGCTCGAGGGCCTGCGCGAGGACATCAACACGTTCCGCGAGCAGCGTCAGCTCGATCGCGTCGTGATGATCTGGTGCGGGTCGACCGAGATCTTCCTCGAGCCGAGCGCGGCGCACATGGACCTCGACGCGTTCGAGCGGGCCATCGACAACGACGACCTGACCATCGCTCCGTCGATGCTCTACGCCTACGCCGCCCTGCTCGAGGGCGTGCCGTTCATCAACGGCGCACCCAACCTCACCGTCGACATCCCCGCGCTCGAGGGCTACGCCAACGAGCACAAGCTCCCGATCTCGGGCAAGGACTTCAAGACCGGCCAGACGCTGATCAAGACGGTGCTGGCGCCGATGTTCAAGGCCCGCATGCTCGGCGTGGCGGGCTGGTACTCGACGAACATCCTCGGCAACCGCGACGGCGAGGTGCTCGACGATCCCGACAGCTTCAAGACGAAGGAAGAGTCGAAGCTCGGCGTGCTCGAGCACATCCTCGAGCCCGAGCGCTACCCGCAGCTCTACGGCGACGTGTACCACAAGGTGCGCATCAACTACTACCCGCCGCGCGGCGACAACAAAGAGGGCTGGGACAACATCGACATCTTCGGGTGGCTCAACTACCCGATGCAGCTCAAGGTCGACTTCCTCTGCCGCGACTCGATCCTCGCCGCGCCGCTCGCGCTCGATCTCGTGCTGTTCACCGACCTCGCGCAGCGCGCCGGGCTCGGCGGCATCCAGGAGTGGCTCAGCTTCTACTTCAAGGCGCCGCAGGTGCGGGCCGGCCTGTATCCCGAGCACGACCTGTTCATCCAGCAGACGAAGCTCAAGAACACGCTGCGCTGGATGATGGGCGAGGACCAGATCACCCACCTCGGCATGGACTACTACATCGACGAGTAGCTGTCCGGGTCCCAGAGCACGGGATGGACCGTGTGCGACCCGGCGATGCCCTTGAGCTCGACGACCCGCGGCTCACCGAACTGCAGGTCGCCGCGCGCGTCGACGATCTCGCGCACGAGCGACGAGACCAGGATCTCGCCACCTTTGGCCTCGTTGGCGATGCGTGCCGCCAGCACGACATGCTTGCCGAACAGGTCTCCGTCGTCGCCGAGGATCACCTCGCCGGTGTGAAGACCGACTCTGATGTGGATGGCATCGGCGGGATTGGTCTGCGCGTGGGCCTCGAGGGCGCGTTGCACCTCGCTCATGCACTGCACCGCCGCGCGGGCTGACGAGAACGACAGCATGAAGCCATCGCCCTGAGCCTTGATCTCCGTGCCGCGATGGCGGGCGAGGGCTCGACGGAAGATCGTGTTGTGGACGCCCAGCAGCTCGACCCACTTGGTGTCGCCGAGCTCGACGGCCCGTTCGGTCGACGACTCGATGTCGCTGAACACGATCGTCAGCGTGCCGGCGTCGGTGTCGAGGCTGGCGTAGTCGCGGTGGTCCTCGGCCGCCGCCGCGGCCACCATGTCGATCGAGCTGGCCCGCAGGCGCCGCGCCGCTTCCGGATCCTGCGTGCGCTCCCGACCGATCTGGGTTGCTCGGGCGTCGAGCGCGAGCTCGACCGTGCAGTCGCCGAACTCCACGACCTCGCCTCGCAGCAGCACGTGGGCGCCTTCGAGGGGAGTGGCCGTCGACGGCCGAGCCGTTCGTCGAGCCGAGATCCTCGACGATCACCCGGCCGCGCTCGGCTCGCAGCTGGAGGTGGCGACGGGAGATCTGGGGATCGTCGAGCAGCAGCCCGTCGCACTCCCGCCCGATCTCCAGGATGTCCCGGATGACGAGGTGGAGCGGCGTGCGTCCCGGCTCCCGGACGACCACCGTGGGTTCCACCACCTCGAACATGTTCGCACTGTCGCAGGGTCGGGTTGCAGATCGATCACAGCCGGTCGACGGTCAGACTCCCGGGCAGGTGGCGGTGTGCGAGGCGTCGCCGTCGAAGTAGAGGCGTGACTCTTCCTCGGTGAGGTTCCGTCCGACGACGTCGCACACGGCCTGCTTCCAGGCCGTCGCGGGAGAGGTCCCACTCGACGATGCCGTCCGAGTACGCGACGAGGAGGCGTTGGCCGTCGTCGCGGAACTCGAGATCGACGATGCTGCCGAGCCCCAGGTTGACTGGGGGCCCGAGCTGCTGGTGGGTCTTGGCGTCGAACAGCGTGAGCTCGCCGTTTCCGTGACCGAAGCGCCATGACGCCCGACCGTCGGTTCACGGCCACCGCATTGACGGTCGCCCTCGCCCGACCGACAGCGTGTCGAGCACCTGGCCGGAGTCGAGGTCCCAGAACACGCGTCGTGCGCCCTGGTGGCGAAGTTACCCGCGCCAACGAGCGTGTGATCGTCGACGAAGTCCAAGCCGCTCCACGAGACATTCGCCGGCGCCTCCAGCCTTCGTGCGATAGCTCCGGTCTCGGCGTCGAGGAGAAGAACCTGACGACTGTCGGCGCTGGCGAGCGCAATAACCGAGCCATCGGGACTGGCCGCCGCATCGATCGAACGAAGGGAGGTTGGTGCCGAAGGTGACGTGGTCGTCTACATCGTGACGGGCTAGCTCAGCGGGCCTTTCGGGCTTCGTCACGTCGTAGAGGACCGCGACGGCATCGCCGTCGGGGCCACCGAAGAACGGGAAGCCGAGGCGCGGTCGTGAAGTCGTCTCCGTGAAGGCCCACGACGAGACGGCGACCATCGGGCGTGAACCACACGTAGGGCACCGAACCGGCGGCCGGTGTCGATGCGCGCTACCTCTTGTCCGTCGCGGCTAAGCACGACCTGGCCCGTCCCCGTGAGCACGCGACTCGGGACGACGCCCCGACGCTCGACTGCTTCGAGCCCATTGTGCGGCCTCAGCGACGCTAAACACGGCAGGGTCGCCCTCGGGCGGGGTGTCGAGTTTGGTCCCCCGGAGGACCGACTGTCGGATCGTGCCCAACGATGAGCCCTTGGAGTCGTACTGGACCGTGAAGGGAGGGGGAACGCGAGGCTCGAAGGCAATTTCGACGCCGCCAGCACGGTGACCAACCGGTGCGCTGGCTGGAGACTCAAGACCCGGATCTCCGTATCGGCCGACACGACAACGCGGAGATCACCCTCGGCCTCGACGAAGCCTGACGGGAAGGCTATGCCGGGCTGGGTCTCGGAGACGAACACCTCCTCGCAAGAAGGCGCAGTGATGACGGCGACTTGCCCGCGCCCCGTGCCGAGTTCGAGGAACCTTCCATCTGATGAGAACGTCGCGCCCGCCCCGGGGCCGTCGCCAGCACGTGGCGGCGAGATGTTGTACGAGCACAACGGAGTCGGGGCCGTGGGGATACTGACGTCGTAGAGAGTCGTGCCGTTCACGGTCGAGATGGCAAGGGTCTTCGAGTCAGGACTGAACGTCGCGATCCCCGTCTGATCCGTCGGGAGCACGGCGAGCCGCCGTGGCGCGGCGAGGCGTGCTGATGTCGTAAAGCACCGCTTCGTACGCGTCTGACGGTAACAAGTCCCACACGGCGAGCAGCCGTAGGTCTGGCGAGACACCTGGCTGTACGGAAGCTCGGGTCGGGAGCGTCAACAGCACTTCGGGCCCGTCGGTGGTGAGCCGGACGAGGCTCACTGACAAGAGGAATTCGGATACGAGCAGGAGGCTGGCATCAGCCGACAGAGGCGCTCCTGACACGGAGCGCTCCGTCGAAGTCACTCGTCCGACCTTGCTGCCCGACGTGAGGTCCCACACCGCGACCTCGCCATTGTGGACACCCGCAGTCACGAGATGGCGCCCATCGGCGGCGAGGACTGCGTCGAAAGCTGCGTCGCCCGTCTCGCAGGGTCTGGCTCGATCTGCCCCGTCTCGGCGTCCCACAGGTAGACGTCTCCGTCCGCCGTCGGTACGGGGACCGTTCGTCCATCGGGTCCGACGCCAACTCTGCGAATCCCGGCTGGCCGCCGAAGGTCTGGATGCGCTCGAGCCGGGGTGGGATCAGACCGATGAGCCCCGCGGTGTTGATGGTGGGGTCGAGATCGACCGCCTCGCTCGCCAGGAGCAGGGCGACTTGGAGGTTCTCGGGTGCGATGACCTGCGCCTCCGAGAGCAGGCGGCGAGCGCGAGCGACCTTCGTCTGCTCTTGGGCGAGCGCGGCCTGCTGGCGCGCCTCGGTCGCGGCATCGTCGGCGTTTCGCGCTGGTCGACGGCGACGGCACCGGCGATCAACGCGCACACCGAGCGCGACGCCGAGCCCGACCGCGAAACGGCGTAGGCGTCGGGTGTTGCGGCGACGGCGGTGCTCGTCGGCATCGGCTGCGTCGCGGCTCGCGCTCACGAACTCCGACTCGAGATCGGTGAGGCGGTCGGGACTCGTCGCGACGAGGTCGGTCGCGGCGGCGAGTCGGGCGCCTCGGTAGAGCTCGCCGGCGTCGCGGCCGCGCGCGTCCCAGGCACCGGCGGAATCGGAGAGGTGGCGCAGCACGCGCAGCGCGTCCCGGTCCTCGGCGAGCCATGCCCGCAGGCGCGGCCAGTTCCGGATCAGGGCCTCATGCGCGACCTCGACCGTCGGCTCGCGAGTCGCGGGGTCGTGGTCGAAGGCGAGCAGGCGCGCGGCGCCGAATGCGTCGACGACTTCCTCCGGCACGCCAGACGAGCTCGGACCGGCGAGCCCGCCGCCTGGTGTCCTCGGTGCCTTCGCCTGGTGTCACCAGACGCGTGAACAGCCGCCGCACGTCCTCGACATCGGTGACCGACGCGCACAGCTCCTCGGCGCGTCCGGCAACCGCGCCGGCGAGCCCACCGAGATCGGCGTAGGCCGCCAACGTCATCGGCCTCCGGAACGCCGTTCGTACAGCTCGGTCAACGAGTACTGCAGGAGGGGCAGCGACGCGGGGTTGGCGGTTGCGTCGGCCACGAGCTTCGCGACGAGCTCGGGTTCGACCGAGACGCCGACGCGGCTCGCGGGATGGGTGATGGAGCGTTCGAGCTCGTCGCCGTCGAGGGGGGTCATGGCGACGGTGTGATCGCGAACCAACTCACCGAGCCCAGGCACGGTCAACGGTCGGTCGTAGAAGTCGGCCCGAAGCGTCAGCAGCACGCGCACAGCGGCACCGTTCGTCTGCCTCCGCCTGGACGAGAGCGGCGGAAAAGCGCGAACAAGTCTCGGCGTCGGCGTGGGTGAAGAGTTCCTCGAACTGATCCACGATGAGCACGAGCTCGGTGTCCGAGTCCTCAGGCAGCACCCGGCCGACGGCCCGGGCCAAGCCGCGGTCGTCAGACATCAGCTGATCCATCAGCGACGTGACCGAGGACGGCGCGAAGCGCAGGAGCGCGTTCTCGGCCTGGTCGAACGGGTGCGCTCCCGGAACCATCGTCGCCACCCACGCGCCCTGAGCCCGCAACGAAGGCACGAGACCCGCCCGGACGAGTGACGACTTGCCCGACCCCGACGGACCCACCACGGCGACGAATCGCGACGACGCCATCGCCTGCTGCAACCGCGCCGTCGCCGCTTCCCGACCGAAGAAGTCTCCGGCGTCGGCCTCGGCAAACGCCCGGAGACCTTTGTACGGGTTGACCTGCTCGAGGCGCATCGCGAGCAGCGTGCGGCTCGCCCGGGCACGGGGCCTGTCTTCGGGCGCGGCGATCGGCCGCGATCCTGTCTCGTCCCCGGTCGTCGTCGCCCCTCGGGCGAGTCCGGCAGCGGCCGAACGAAACGCGAGGACGAGCTCGCCCATGTCGGCGAACCGCTTTGCCGGATCAGGAGATGTAGCCGTGCGGATCACCGCATCGATCGCGGAAGGCAGGTCGGGGCGCTCGGTCACCAGCGATGCAACAGGGCCCGACGCCTTGGCGCTGACGAGCGCAGCGAGGCTGTCTGCGTCATAGGGCGTGCGCCCGGCGAGGACCTCCCACAGCAACACGCCAAATGCGTAGATGTCCGACGCCGCGGTCGCGGACCCCCAGCTGATCTGCTCGGGCGCCGCGTAGAGCGGCGACCCTGCTGAGCCGATCTCGGGTTCCGGAGCCGATCCGAATCGCATCGACGGCGATGCCGAAGTCGGCGAGGTAGGCGTTGCCGGCTTCGTCGTAGAGGACGTTGGCCGGTTTCACGTCGCGGTGCACGACGCCTGCGGCGTGAGCGACCGCCAGCGCCTCGCCAACTTGCTCGACGAGTCGTACGGCATCGGCCAGCAGGAACGGCCCCCTCGCCACGAGCCGTTGCTCGGCCGAGCCGCCTCGCAGGTACCGCATGACCAGGTACGCGCCGCCGGGCTCGCGCCAGTAGTCATAGAGCGGGACGATGTGGGGGTGCTCGAGGCGGGCGACGAGCTGGGCTTCGGCTTCGAACCGCCCGATGAACGCAGGATCGTCAGCCAGCTCTGGCTTGACGATCTTCACCGCGACTTCGCGCCCGACGACGGCCTGCACGCCGCGGTAGACCGCGCCGAACGCGCCCTCGGCGAGCTTCTCGTGCAACTGGTAGCCGCGGATGGCGCGAGTGCGATCGGCCACGTCGAGCGAAGTGTCGCTTTCGACGATTCGTCGCTCGAGCGCGGTGATCGTCGCCGAGGGCTCGAGCCCTGTCTCCTCAGCGAGGTATGAGCGGTAGGCCTCGAACACGCGCAGCGCCTCGGCTTGCCGGCCTGATCGGTAGAGGGCCAGCATCAGCGCGGCGCGGGGACGTTCCCGGAGCGGCGCTTCGCGGGCGAGGAGCTCGGCCTCGCCCACGACCTCGCGATGGGCGCCGAGGGCGAGCCGCGCCTCGACGCGTTGCTCGCGAGCGCACCACCACAGCTCCTCGAGGCGACCGACCTGGGCAAGCGCCCACGACTCGTCGGAGAACGGCAGCGTAGGGACGTCCACCCCACTCCGCGAGAGCGGACTCCGCGAGCGCCAGCGCGCGCGCTGGATCGCCGTCAGCGCCGGCCGCGCTTGCGCCCGACACCATGCGCTCGAAGCGGGCGGCGTCGATGTCCTCGGGGTCGGCGATCACCAGCCGATAGCCGCCGGGCGTCGTCTCGACGACTCCCGCACCGAGTGCGCTGCGGAGGCGGGACACATACGTCCGCAGCGCGTGGAGCGCGCCGTCGACAGCCTCGCCATCGAAGAGCGCCTCGATCAGCCGGTCGTTGCTGACGCTGTGATTGGCGTGCACGAGGAGCACGCCGAGGAGGCGGCGCTGCACGGGACCGCCTACTGGGAACGGGACGGTCCGGATCCTGCGCGTCGACCCCACCCAACACGGTGAAGTGCATGCGGATCACCCCCTGGCCCGAGCCCAGCCGAAGGCTATGACTCGCAGGTCACAGGCGGGTCACAGAAGCGGTCCCCAAGACCGGCCTGTGACGGAAGCTGCAACCGTTGTTGCTCGGCTGTAGCCGATTTGTGGCTGGCTTGATATCGCTCGGGCGCACGGTCGGCTCGTGGCACACACGACCGTTGTTCGCTCGATTGCATTCCTGGTGTTGCTGGCGTTGGCGCCCGCCGCCGGAGTGATCACCGGGGCACCGGCCGCTGCCGCGGCGGATCCGCCCGTCGTCATCCTCTACGGCGACTCGCTCGCATGGGAGTCGCAGGATCACTTCGTGGCGGCCGTCACACTGGGCACCGATGCGGCTGCGATCGGGCGCAGCTTCGGCGGCACCGCCCTGTGTGACTACCTCGACATCATGCGAGAGGACGCCGTGACGCTGCGTCCGGCGGCAGTGGTGCTCGAGTTCAGCGGCAACCGGTTCACGTCCTGCATGCACCAGCCCAATGGTGAGGGGCATGGGTGACGGCGACGCCTTCCTCAAGTACCTCGATGACGCTCGCGACGGCGGTGCGGATCTTCACGAGCGTCGGCACGCATGTGTACCTGGCCGGGGCACCGGTGAGCAGACCGGTTCCCGGATCGTTCCAGAGGGGTCGGGCGCTGAACGTCATGTACGCGTGGCTCGCGTTCCTCAGTCCCCCCGGGACGGTGACCTACGTCGACGCCGGCACCGCGGTGCAGCTCGGGAGCGACTACATCGACGAGCTGCCGTGCCTTCCCGAGGAACCCTGCACGGATCCGGACGGAACGAGCGTCGTTCGGTCGAGCGACGGAGTCCACCTCTGCCCGGGCGACGACTCGCATCGCGATCCGGCCACAGCCCGATGTCTCGTGTGGTCAAGTGGTGCTTACCGGTACGGCCGTGCGATGGCGGCGCCCGTGATCGAGCATCTCTCAGGATGACTTTTGTGCGACCGCATGCCCATCCGGGCTTCAGCCATCGTCCTGGACATGGGTGAACCCGAAGCGGCCCTTGATGCAGAGGTTGCCGTGGGTGATGGAGTGGTCCTCGGGGCTCGTGACCTTCACGATCTGGTTGTCCTGCACGTGCAGATCGAGGTTGCAACCGACGCCGCAGTAGCCGCAGATCGTCGTGGTGACGGTCTGGCGGGTCTCGTCCCATGACCCGTCGTGGCGCATGTCGAACTCCATCGTCGACGTGAGCGCGCCGGTCGGGCACACCGCGATGCAGTTGCCGCAGTAGACGCAGGCCGAGTCGGGGAGGCCCACGTCCCACTCGGTCGAGATGTGAGCGTCGAAGCCGCGGCCGGCGACAGAGATGGCGAACGTGTTCTGCCACTGCTCGCCGCACGCGTCGACGCACTTGTAGCAGAGGATGCAACGGCCGTAGTCGCGGACGTAAAGGTCGTTGTCGACCGTCGCGGGCTGATGCACCGTGGCCGCGTCGTGACCGAACCGTTCGGGATCGGCGTCGTACTCGTCGACCCACGCCGCGACGTTCGGCGCCCAGCCGAGCTCGGTCGTCGAGGCGAGCAGCTCGAGGACGAGCTTGCGGGCGTGTGAGGTGCGATCCGTGTGCGTGTGCACGACCATGCCGTCCTCGGCGGCCCTCGAGCAGGCGGGTACAAGCACGCGGCTTCCGTCGAGCTCGACGACGCAGATGCGGCACGCGTTCTTCGGCGTCAGCGTCTCGCCGAAGCACAGCGTGGGCACGTCGACCCCGGCGGCCCGGCACGCGTCGAGCAGCGTCGATCCGTCTGGCGACGCTGACCGCGCGGCCGTCGACCTCGACGTCAGTCATCGTCTGGTCCTGCTGCACCGAACGGTGCGAAGCGGCGGACCGCCGAGTCGATCGCGTCGTAGGCGGTCTGGCCGAGTCCGCAGATCGACGCGTCGCGCATGCAGCGACCGACCTCGTCGAGCAGCGCGAGCTCGCGATCGACATCAGCACCGTTGCTCAGTCTCACCAGCACCTCCTGCTGGCGGACCGTCCCGATGCGGCACGGCACGCACTGGCCGCAGCTCTCGTCGCGGAAGAAGCCGGCGATGCGCACGAGCAGCGGCCGCAGGTCGACGGTGTCATCGAGCGGCAGCACCACGCCCGATCCGAGCGACGCGCCGATCGAACGAGCGCCTTCGAACGTGAGCGGCGTGTCGAGCGCCTCGGGCCCGACGAACCGGCCCGCGACACCGCCGAGCAGGACGGCCTGCAGGTTGCCGGTACCGGCGACGCCGCCGGCCAGGTCGAGCAGCTCGCGGAGCGTCGGCCCGAACGGCACCTCGTACACACCGGGACGAGCGACGTGTCCGCTGAGGCAGAAGAGCTTCGTGCCCGTCGACGTCCCGTTGCCGGATGCCGCGAACGTGTCGCCTCCGTGCAGCACGATCGGGAGGACGTTGGCGAGCGTCTCGACGTTGTTCGCGACCGTGGGCTGGCCGAAGAGGCCGACATCGGTCGGGAACGGAGGCTTGCTCCGTGGCTCGCCCCGATAGCCCTCGATCGAGTTGAAGAGGGCGGTCTCCTCACCACAGATGTACGCGCCGGCGCCCCTGCGCATCTCGATGTCGAAGCGCGCGCCGCTTCCGAGGATGTCGTCGCCGAGGTAGCCGGCGGCGCGGGCGGCCGCGATGGCCGTCGGCAAGCCGTCGCCACGCGATCGGGTACTCGCCCCGCATGTAGAGGTAGCCCCGTTCGCAGCCGGTCGCGAACCCGGCGATCGTCATCGCTTCGACGAGTGAGAACGGATCGTTCTCGATGAGCACGCGGTCCTTGAACGTGCCCGGCTCGCTCTCGTCGGCGTTGGCGACGAGGAAGTGGGGGAACGACCGATGGGCCGCGACCGCCTGCCACTTGCGTCCCGTCGGGAACGCGGCGCCGCCACGCCCCACAAGGCCGCTCTTCACGACTTCATCGACCACCGCGGACGGCCCGATCTCGATCGCCTTGCGCAGAGCGTCGTATCCGCCGTGCTCGACGTACGACTCGAGCGAGGCGGGATCGACGACGCCGGCTCGCGCGAGCAACACGAGCCCAGGCTCGCCGCGCTGGGGCACGGACCGCGCCGCGTCCCACTCGCCCTCGGGCAGCGGCGCCGCGAACGGGATCTCGCCCGCCTCCACGACGAGAGCCGCCGGTGCCCGTTCGCACAAGCCGAGGCACGGCGAAGGGTGGCCCTCGACCGCGCCGCTGCGGCGCGCGCCACCGCGCAGGCGATGTCTTCGCACACGTGCACGACGCGGGACGGGCGCGGTTCCAGCGCGAACAGTGAGTAGAAGGAGGCGACGCCGTACGCCTCGGCGGGAGCGACCGACAGGCGACGGCAGACGTAGTCGAGGCCCTCGCGGCTGATCCAGCCGACGCGGTCCTGCAGGGCGTGGAGCGCGGGGAGCAGGAGATCTCGTCGACCGCGGTCCACGCGGAACGACGCGGAGATCGCGGGAGATCGGTTCGGCCGTGCCGATCACCCGATCGACGGCTTCGCGCTCCGCATCGCTCGCGTGGCCCGACGCGAAGCGCAGGTCCACGAGTCAGGCCACCGCGGTCACGCGGGCTCGACCCGGACCGCCGTCGCCTTGAACTCCGCCGTGCCGCTCTTCGGGTCGGTTGCGTTGATCGTGAGCACGTTGGTGTCGGCCTCGTCGGGGAAGTGAAACGTCATGAACGCCAGTCCTTGCCGCAGGCCATCGTCGACACCCGCGGGCACGACGATGCTGCCACGCCGCGAGGTGACCCGGACCGACTGTCCGGCTTCCACCGCCAACGCGAGCGCGTCCTCGGGCGACAGGTCGATGGTCTCGCCAGTTCGCAGCGGCGACGCGATGTGGCGGCTCTGCACTCCGGTGTTGTAGCTGTCGAGCCGGCGCCCGGTGGTGAGGCGGATCGGGAAGTCGTCGGTGAGCTCGTCGACCGGTAGCTCATGGAGGACGACCGAGAACGCCGCGGGCTTGCCCCGCTCGGCGGGGTCGTCGGCCCAGAGCCGCCCGTGCAGGTACGACGGCTCGATGCGGTCCTCGTGGGGGCACGGCCACTGGATTCCGCCCAGCTCCTCGAGGCGCCGATAGCTCATCCCCGCGTGCATGGGGGACAGCGAGCGCAGCTCGTCCCACACGTCTTCCGCGACGGGGTCGGGCCAGGTCGCGCCCGAGTCGCCGCGCGACCTCGGTGAGCACCCACAGGTCGTCGTGCGCGTCGCCCGGGGGTTCCACCGCCTTGCGAACCCGCTGCACGCGGCGTTCGCTGTTCGTGACGGTGCCGTCGGTCTCGCACCACGCCGCCGCGGCCGGCAGCACCACGTCCGCGAGCTCGGCGGTCTGCGTGAGGAAGAGGTCCTGCACCACCAGCAGGTCGAGATCGACCAGCAGCTTGCGAGCGTGGTCGACGTCCGCCTCGCTCTGCGCGGGGTTCTCACCCATCACGTACAACGCCCGGAGGTCGCCGCGATGCATCGCCTCGAACATCGCCGAGAGATGCATGCCATAGCGCGGTGGGATGACGCAGTCGTACGCGGCTTCGAAGCGGGCCCGTGCCTCGCGGTCCTCGATGATGTCCTGGAAGCCAGGCAGCTTGTTGGGGATCGCGCCCATGTCGCCCCCGCCCTGCACGTTGTTCTGCCCCCGCAACGGGCTGAGCCCACTGCCCTCGCGACCGACGTGGCCGGTGAGCAGCGCGAGGTTGATGAGGCTGAGGACGTTGTCGACCGCGTTGTGGTGCTCGGTGATGCCGAGCGTCCAGCACAGCTGGGCCTTGTCCGCCTTCGCATAGGCGTGGGCGAGCTCGCGGATCGTCTCGGCGGGGACGCCCGTCTCCATCTCGCCCCGCTCGAGGGTCCAGTCCTCGACCGACGCCGCGTACTCCTCGAAGCCTGTCGTCGCGTGCTCGATGAACGAGTCGTGGACGAGCCCGGCGTGGATGATCTCCCGAGCGATCGTGTTCGACAGGGCGATGTCGGTGCCGGTGTCGATGCCGAGCCAGGTGTCGGCACATCGCGCTCGTCGAGGTGCGGCGGGGGTCGACGACGAACAGCCGGGCACCTCGATGCACCGCCTTGAGCACGTGGTGGAAGAAGATCGGGTGCGCCTCGCGCGCGTTCGAGCCCCAGAGGACGATGACATCGGCGTCCTCTGTCTCGCGATAGCTGCTCGTGCCACCGCCCAACCCGAAGATGGTCGCCAGACCGACGACCGAGGGGGCGTGTCAGGTGCGGTTGCAGGAGTCGATGTTGTTGGTCCCGATGGCTTGCCGGACGAGCTTCTGCGCGAGGTAGTTGGCCTCGTTCGTCGACTTCGAGCAGGCGAAGAAGCCGACAGCATCGGGGCCGTGGTCGTGGATGGTGCGCAGGAGCCCGTCGGCCACTCGGGTCAGCGCCTCGTCCCACGATGCCGGGCGCAGGGTGCCGTTGTCGCGGACGAGTGGCTGAGTGAGGCGTGCAGGCATGGAATTCACCGTAGCCCTGGGTAGACAGGCTCCATGAGCGACGTGAGCGCAGTGAACGACTTCAACGCCCAGATCATCGAGGAGTTCCGTGAGAACGCCGGGAAGGTCGGGGGCATGTTCGAGAGGGCCACGCTGCTTCTGCTCCACCACAAGGGAGCCAAGAGCGGGGTCGAGCGAGTCAGCCCGCTCGCCTACAGGCGGGAGGGAGATGCGTACGCGGTCTTCGGGTCGCGGGGCGGCGCGCCGACGCATCCCGACTGGTACTTCAACCTGGTAGCCAATCCGCAAACTCAGATCGAGGTCGGCACAGACACGATCGATGTGGTGGCTCGCGTGACTGAGGGGGACGAGCGGGATCGCATCTGGCAGGCCACGAAGCTCGCGATCCCTCCCATGGCCGAGTACGAGACGAAGACCAGCCGCCAGATCCCCGTGGTGATCCTCGACCCCGCCTGACCCGCGCGCCGTCAGATGACGGACGGGAGTGACTTCCATTGCTCGGCGTCGTGGCTGAAGAGCAGCTGCGCGCCCGCCGTCTCTTGCTCGCGGAGCCACGCGAACACCGCGCGTTGCTGCTCAGCATCGACCGAGTACTGCGGGAGCGTGTCGAGATCGAGAGCGAGCCGGCAGTAGCAGGCGTCACCCACGAGGATGTGCTTCCCGTCGACGACCAGTGACTGGTGACCGGGGGTGTGCCCCGGCGTCGGGACGAGCCGGAGTGCACCGTCACCGAACACGTCGTGCTCACCGTCGAGCAGCGTGACTTCGTGGCCCAGGTCGAAGTCCGCCGGGTCGTACACCCCGAACTCGATCATCCGGGCGTCGTGCCCGGCCTCCCACTCGTTCCGCTGGACGAGCACTCGGGCGTTCGGGATCTCCCCGTGGCCGCCGCAGTGATCGAAGTGGAGGTGGCTGCTCACGATCACGTCGACGGATGCCGGATCGAAGCCTTTCGCTTCGAGCGTCGGGCCGATCGTTTCGCTGGGATCGAGGTCGGCGCTGAAGATCGAATCGACGCCGTGCATGCGCTCGACCGAGTGCGCGAGATCAGGGTGCAGCCCCGTGTCGAACAGCACGAGGCCGTCCGGATGCTCGAGGAGGTACGAGGCGACCGGCATCCGGAACTCGCCGGTTTGGCCGCTGATCATCACGCCCGCGTCGCTGGTGAGCCAACCGCAGGCCAGGGGATGGATTCGCACAGGCATGCCCGAAACGTAT
The DNA here is from genome assembly GCA_963759645.1 of uncultured Acidimicrobiales bacterium. Classification (GTDB taxonomy): domain Bacteria; phylum Actinomycetota; class Acidimicrobiia; order Acidimicrobiales; family DATKAS01; genus DATKAS01. Next base: position 142,377 of record CAVXAI010000016.1, read on the forward strand.
CGGCGTACGCTCCGTCCATGACGGAACGCATGATCAAGTCCAACGGTGTCGACATCTGCACGGAGGCGTTCGGCGATCCGAGCGCCACGCCGATCCTCCTGATCATGGGCGCGAGCGCCTCGATGCTCATGTGGCCGGAGGAGTTCTGCGAACGGCTCGCCGCGGGCGGCCGGTACGTGATTCGTTACGACAACCGGGACACCGGCCGATCGATCCACTACCCCGTCGGTGAGCCCGGCTACACGGTCGAGGACATGGCCGACGACGCCGCGGCGGTGCTCGACGCATATGGCATCGACACCGCGCACATCGTCGGTGCGTCGATGGGCGGCATGATCACGCAGCAGGTCGCGTTGCGCCATCGCAACCGTGCCCGCACGATCACGCCGATCATGTCGACACCCGATCCCGGTGCGATCATGGCCGCGATGGCGGGCGGTGATGACTCGACCGCGCTGTCGCCGCCGACCGCCGAAGTGATGGCCGTCGCCATGTCGCCGGAGCCGCTCGACTTCTCCGACAAGCAAGCGGTCATCGACAACCGGGTGAAGATGTTCCGCATCCTCCACGGCCCGGCCTACCCGTACGACGAAGCCGCCATGGCTGACATCGCGAGTCGCGACTTCGACCGCGATCCCAACCTCGCATCGACGCAGAACCACGCGCTGGCGATCCAGCAGACGCCCTCCTGGCGCAGCCGGCTCTCGAGTCTCGACATCCCGACGCTCGTGATCCACGGCACCGCCGATCCGATCCTTCCCTACGACCACGGGGTGGCCCTGGCGAAGGAGATCCCCGGCGCTGAGCTCCTGACGATGGAGGGTGTGGGCCACGAGCTGCCGCGCGAGGAGTTCGACAACGTGATCGGGGCGATCCTCCGTCACACCAGCAGGTAGGTGCGGATCAGGCGCCTCACCGCCGACGACCTCGACGTCCTTCGCAAGGTCCGCCTCGACGCCCTCCGCACTGACCCGGACGCCTTCGGCAGCACGCTCGAACGTGAGGAAGGTCGACCGGACGAGGACTGGGTCCGGTGGCTCACGAGCCGTTCCGCGATGTTCGTCGCGGAGAACGCCGGCGAACCGGTCGGGTTGGCGGGAGGAATCGTCGACGACGAACAGCCCGACCGCGCGGTCCTCGTCTCGATGTGGGTCGCACCAGCGAGCCGCAACCAGGGAATCGGACGCGGCCTGGTGGACGGCGGTCGTCGACTGGGCGACTCAGTCAGGCAAGCAACGGGTCGACCTCTTTGTGATCGAAGGAAACGCTGCCGCGATCGCGCTCTACGAGCGGTGTGGCTTTGCGCTCACCGGCGACCAGGTGCAGCGAGATCGCGATCAGGCGACCGAACTCCTGATGTCGCTCAACTTGTGCTGACCGCCTCACCCGTACTGGAGCAGATGCACGCCGCCGAACAGCTGGTCGGCTTTGCGGATGCGCTCCCGCTCGACGTCGTCGAACTGTCGTTGCGCACGGTCGATCAGGTGATCGAGGTCGAGCGCGCCGACGTGCGGATCACTGTCGGCACTCTGCTTCAGGGCACGCCAGAGGGCCATCTTTCCTTGGATGCCCAAGGCGAGCATCTCGAGGGCGAACAGCCCCTCCGGCTGCTTCGGCCTACTCAGCTTCTCGGCCAGCCAAAGGGCGAAACCCTTGCTGCGAATCGGCTTGACGCCCATCTCCTTCATCAGCGTCTCGAGGATGATCTGGTCCTCTTCGATTTCGAGCGCGAGGTCGGGCATCGTCCGCGCCGCGAGCTCCCGCCCAGCAACGGAACCGGCGAGGTGATCCTGGAGGTAGATCTCCAACGCATCTGTCGCCATGTCCAGTTCGTGCCCCGGAAGCGGCGGTCCGATACCGCCCAGGTCAGCCCGCGATGAACGATTCCGCCACCTTCGCCACGTACGCCGGGTCGTCGATCCACACGGCGTGGCCGCCCGGCATCATCTCCACTTGGGCGTTCGGGATCATCGAGGCGAGCTGGCGCGCCGTGCCCTCGTCGCCGAACGGATCGCGGGTACCCCACAGGAAGTAGGTGGGAGCGGCGATCTTCGCGAGCAGGTCGGCCGGCAGCAGGAGCTCGGTGTTCATCCCTTTGATCGGGAGAACGACACGGGGTGATGCGTCGAGCTCGTTGCGCAGGGTCCGGGTGTCGCGCAGGAGCGAATGGAACACCCCGACCATCTCCGGTGTCATCGCGCCGGCCGCCACCGCGTCGTCGAGTCCGATTTTGCCGAGCAACGAGCGCACAGCCCGCTCGTTGGGCGGCACGTTCGCCAGCGCGCGTCCGATTCCGGGCAGGGCGGCCGCGCGCATCACCGCGGGCACCTTGTGCGACGGCGCACCCACAGTCCACCCGAGCTGGAGCAGGCGCGAAACCCGTTCTGGGTGCGCAGCAGCGGCCCGCAACGTGAAGTACCCGCCGAACGAGGTGCCGACCAGCGCGGCTCGTTCCACGCCCAGCGCATCGAGCACGTCGACGATGAGGTCGTCGGCGAACGCGGCCAATCGGGCGGGGTCGTCGAGCGACTGGGGGAGCGGGTCGCTCAGCCCGCAGCCAGGTCGGTCGAGCAGGAGACACCGGAAGCCGCCGAGTAGGGCGGCCAGCGAGGCCCAGCTCGTTCCGGCGTTCGATGCGCCGTGGACGAAGACGACGGGGGTGCCCTCGCCGACCTCCTGTAGCCGCAACGTCACACCGGTGCGGGCGAGCCGGACCGTGTGCTCCTCCGGTATGACGCCAAGGGCCCGCCAAAGGCGCTGTTCGGCAGACGCGATAGCGGTCCGGATCGCGGCGAAACGCCGAAGTCGTCCTCTCCACCAGTGCCGTGGGGCCGGGAGTGAACGCGAGTGCGAGGTGCTCCGGCACGGTGAAGCTCGGCCGAGCGCCGTGCCGTTCGTGGGTGACGAAGCCTGTCGAGCACCCGTCGCGAGAAGCCAGACGCCAACGCTCGTACGACGCGATCGTGCGCGACGAGCCACGACGCGCGTCCGCTCATCGTCCGCATGCCGCCGACGAGGCGCCCGGTCCAGTCCGCGGGAGGCACCTCGAGGAGCTTCGCAGTGTCATCGCCGATGAACAGCCGGGTGGTGGAGACGGCCAAGCCCCGCAGTGGTGGGATGCGGATGAACGACCGGACGAGCTCGAGGAGCGCCTTCGTCATGTCCGTGCCGGCCTGGCTCGGCCGTTCGTTCCGCTCCCGGATCAGGAGCTCGAGGTCGTCCATCTCGGCCCGCTCGAGCGGCAGCACAGCAGGGTCGATGCCCAGGAGCCATCCGACGACGTTCCACAGATGGCAGTAGTCGCTGGCGCCCGCGGCGTCGTAGTCGACGTGCAACCGATCGAGCACGTGCAAGAGCGACGAGCTGTACGAGATCATCGCGCCGAGCAAATGCTCTTGGTTGATGGGCGCGCCCCAGGCGTCGTCCCACCGGGGCCACACAGACTCGTCAGAGGTGTGCTCGATCCGAGGGTCGGTGAGCACGAGGTTGCGTACGCCGGCGTGCATGAGCCGAACCAGCCGAACCGTGTCGTAGGGCTCGTTGCCGGGGAACAACCCTCCCGGCGTCGTCACGTCCAGGACGAACTGGGCCGACTCCAACACTCGGCGTTTGGTGTTCGTCTCGAGCTGCGAGGTGAGGGCCAGCACCTGTACGCCGTCGTGCGCCGCGTACGCCAGTGGCAGCGACGAAAGGAAAAGTCCGAGGCCGAGCTCGACGCCCCATTCGGCGAAGAACGCCGTACCGCGGTCCATCCGGTCGGGGTCTGCCCACGCAGGCAGAGCCGGTCGATCCTCGATCCACTCGGCGACATGAGGATCGGACATGTCCGTGCCCGCGTAGCGCGCGGCCATCACTCCCTTGAACATGTCGGAGGGAGGCCGGGTCAGGTAGTGCTCCGCGAGCCGGTCCGCTTCTGGGTCCATCTGCTCGCGGAGCACGTCGAGGGCAGCCGGGTCAAGAGGCGCCACTGGCTCTCCGATCTCTGAAGGGCGTGATCGTAGGTCCGCTACGTTGCGGCCGGGATACCGACACGCGAAAGGGGCTCGGCGATCGCCGCTGACGGGCACGCAGACGCTCGGCCGCTTCCGTCCGGGGTCGTGAGCTTCCTGCTCACCGATGTTGTGGGCTCCACGACCCTGTGGGAACGAGCGCCAGTGCAGATGGACGCGGCGCTCGCGCGGCACGACGCGCTCATCACGTCCGCAGTCGAGGCGCACGGTGGGATCGTCCTCAAGCACAAGGGAGAGGGCGACAGCACCTTCAGCGTGTTTGCAAGCGCTTCGGCGGCGGTCGCCGCGGCGACCGATGCGCAGCGCCAGCTGGCTTCGGAGGTGTGGCCGGACGCGACGCCGATCGTCGTACGGATGGGCCTCCACAGCGGCGAGGCGGTCCAACGAGGGCGCGACTACTACGGCCAGACGGTCAACCGCGCTGCGCGGGTGCGTGCGCTTGCGGAAGGCGGCCAGGTGCTGTTGAGCAGCGTCTCCGCCTCGCTCGTCGGTGCGCACCTACCCGATGAGACAGAGCTGCGCTTCCTCCGGAGCGAGCTCCTGAGGGGCATCGACAGGCTGGAGGCGATCCACGAACTGGTCGATGCTCGCCGGCGCGTAGCGCCACCCTCTCTCGCACACGACGGAGCCGACGCCCGCTCTTCCACTACCGATCGACTTGGCGTTGCCCACGGCCTTCGTCGGCCGAGAGGGCCCCCTTCGACTCATCGAGGAAGCGCGCGGACGGGCACTCGAGGGCATCGTGCAAACGGTGTTGCTCGGGGGAGAGCCCGGGGCTGGGAAGTCGACGATCGCAGCAGTAGCCGCTCGTGCCGCCCACGAGGAGGGCTGGACGGTGTTGTTCGGCTCGTGCGACGAGCACGTGACCACGCCGTATGAACCGTTCCGCGACGCGCTGGGTCAGTACTTCGAGCAGGCACCGGCCGCCGTCCTGGCCGAGCACATCGCCGCTCATGGCGGGGAAGTCGGACGCCTCACGCCCGCCCTGTCGGCGCGTGTGGGTGCGCTTCCGCCCGTCGAGGCAGATGATCCGGAGACCAGTCGGCGGCTGTTGGTGGAAGGCGTCACCGATCTCGTGCAACGCGCGGCCGACGATCGCCCGGTGCTCCTGCTCCTCGACGACATCCAATGGGCCGACCGCAACACCGCTTTGGTGATCGGTCGGCTCGTGAGGCTGCGCGGTTCCCGGCTGATGCTGCTCGCGACCTACCGCTCCACCGCGGCGGACATCGCCGAGTTCGGGGCGCTGCTGGCTCAGCTGCGCGCCCTGCCCGCTGTGTCTGATGTCGACGTCGCAGGACTCACCGAAGGCGACCTGGTCACCTTCCTCGAGGCGGCAGCCGGCCACGCTCTCGATGACGACGGAAGGCGAGTTGCGGCGCACCTGCGCGCGGAGACCGACGGCAATCCGTTGTTCGTGGCCGAGCTCGTGCGGCACTTCGTCGAGACCGGTGTGCTCGCGCCCGACGCGGCGGGCACTTGGCGAGCGCAGGTCGATCTCGCCACCGTCGCGATGCCGGGGACCGTCCGTGCGGTGCTTCAGGAGCGTGTGGGGCGGTTGAGCGACGAGACCCAGGGTGTGCTCGCCGTGGCCTCGGTCGCCGGACGCCAGTTCGAGTCGCCCCTCCTCGCCGATGTGCTCGGCATCGACGAGCTCTCTGTGGTCGACGACATCGAGTCCGCAGTTCGCGCCTCGCTGGTGAGGGAGCTGACAGTGGGGCAGTTCGAATTCACGCACGCCCTTGTCCAACACACCTTGTACGAAGGGCTCTCCCCTACTCGTCGGGGGCTGCATCACCGCCAGCTGGCCGTTGCCCTCGAGAAGCACGCGGGTGTGCGCGGCGGCGGAGGTGGCGATGCACTGGGCGGCAACGGGGCGCGACAACCGCGGCGAGGTCACCTACTGGGCGCGGCTCGCTGGGCACGAGGCGAACGCAGCGCTCTCGCCGGAGGACGCCATCCACTGGTTCCGCACGGCGCTCGACGCGACCGACGAGGACGAGCGACGCCTCGACCTCCTCATCGCTCTCGGCAGCGCGCAGCGGTGGGCGGATGCCGCCGCGTTCCGTCAGACCCTCCTCGATGCGGCGGCACTCGCCGAGCGGCTGAGCGACGACGACGCTCTCATCCGCGCTGCGCTCGCGAACAACCGAGGCGGCGCGAGCCGGGCTGGAACCGTCGACGTCGAGCGCGTGGCGGTTCTCGAGCGCGCCCTTGAGGTTGTTGGCTCGCACGACAGCACCGAGCGGGCCTGCTTGCTCGCGACGCTGGCGCTCGAGCTGTCGCAGGGCGGCGACTGGGAGCGACGGCTCGAGCTCGCCGATGCGGCAGTGTCATGCGCCCGGCGGCTGGGTGACGAAGCGACGCTCCTGCGCGTCCTGCTGCACACCACCGAGGCGACGCGCCTGCCCGGCAACGCTCGACCGCCGGCTCATCGACACCGAGGAGCTGTTCGACATCGCGAAGCGAATGGGCGACCCCGTCCTGCTCGGCATCGCGGCGCTCCGCGAGGCACGCGTGAAGATCGAGGCGGCTGCGTTCGATCAGGTCTCCGAGGCGGTCGCCGTGCTCGATGACGTCGCAGATCTCGATCCTTATGTCCGCTTCAACCGCCCCATCATCCTCGCGGTGCTGGCCGCACGTCGCCGGCGACTTCCCGGGAGCTCTTTCGTTCGCCGAAGAAGGCGCGGGTGGCGAGCGGAACCGAGGGCGATGCCGCGGCCACCTATGCCGCGACCACTGCCCAGGTTCTTTGGGACACGGGGTCACTCGGGACGATGGTGCCGATGATCGAGGCGACGTTGCGCGCGCACCCGGGAGTCACCGGGTTTCGGGGCTTGCTCGGTGTCGGCTACTGCGAGGTGGGCCGGTTCGACGAGGCCCGGGACATCCTCCGCCACGAAATCGACACCGACTTCGCCGAGCACCCACTCAATCCGCTCTGGCTCATCACGATGTCGGTCTTCGCGTCGCTCTGCATCGAGCTCGGCGATGCCGACGCCGCCGAAAGGCTCTACGAAATCCTCGCCCCATGGCGGGGCCGCGCGAACTCGAGCGTCGTGTCGATAAACGGCCTGGTGACCGAGTCGCTCGCAGGTTTGGCATTCGTCGCTGGGGACCTCGAGCGGGCGGAGCGCGACATCGCCGAAGCGCTCGAGCAGGCAACGCGCGTCGGTGCTCGTGTCTCCGCGATCCGCACTCGCCTCGTGCAAGCCCGCCTGACGGCGGCCCGAGCGACGCCGGCTGATGCCACACGCGCCGCCACGGCGGCCCGGACCGTCGAGCGCGAGGCAGGCGAGATCGGGATGAAGGCGGTGCAAAGAGCCGCGGCGAGCTTGGCCGAGTCGATCTCGTCCGGCTCCAGCGCTCGACGATGAGCGATCATGACGGCCAGGCCACGGCGGTGTCGATCATCGTCAAGGTCCGGCGCTTCGGGTCGCTCTGGTACCGGGCGTTGTTCCTCGGGGCGCGCAACGTCGGGTGGGTCACCGCGCCGATGCGCGCGCAGCAGTTCATCCACTTCTGTCACTGGATGGTGCTCTCCGAGATCCCCGGACAAGACGGAAGGACGGAGCCCCTCGACCCGCCCGTGCTGTGGTTCGAGAGCAACTACGACGGCGACGTGGTGCGCTATATGGACACGTTCGCCCGCGTCATCCCATGGAGGATGCGGGCGGCGTGGACGCCCACGGAGCAGTTCCCGGGCATGTTCCCGCCCGAGCCATTTCACCAGTGGACCGCGGACAACGCCTATGAACGACGCACTACTGGTCGGCCTACCCGACGCGACGACGCGTGACGTCGGCCGCGCGCTTCGGGTCCAAGCCGCCTTCGACCGACTGCCGGCGCCGACCGCGGCGACGACGCCGTCGGAGTTCGCCGGCGCCTGGCGGGCGTTCCTGGCCGAGGCACAGGCCGACCTTTGATGGCAACGCAGCTCAGCATCCTCACGGCCGTGCTCGACGGCCAGGCCGATGCCCTTCGCAACCTGTTGGCGGCGCTGCCGTTGCGTGACGGCAGCCCGTTCGCGGCCGTCTCGGGTACGCACAACGGTCGGTTCGTCGTCGTGAGCCCGAAGCCGCTCGCGCCTCGGACGATGCTCATGTGTTCGGCGACCATCGACACACCGATTCGGCGATGGGTCGAAGGCCTCCTCGACGCGCTCGGGCCCAACGCTGAGGCCATCTGGTCGCATTGCGTCGGCTGGCCGGGCCTCGACGCGGCCGCCGACTACCTCTGCGCCCACCACGTCGTTCCCGTCGCTGTCGTTCGCCACTTGGGACGCGCCCGTCTCGGCGATCGTCGACGCGCTCGGCGCTACGGACGAGGCTGGAGCGATTCGCCGTTCGTACGCAGGGACTCTCGAACGAGCAGCGGCTCGACGCCTACCGAGTGGAGTTCGGCCGATGATCCGCGGCTTCCGCATCGCCGGCCGCGGCGAGCTCCAAGGGCTCGTTCCGCGCGACGTGCAGGGCAACGTGCTGCGCCCGTACGGCTTCGCCGTCTCGGCGCACCTGTTCGTGCGCATCGACGACAGGCGGGGAGGTGTCTGCCGCCCTGCGCGACCTCGTTCCGAAGGTCACGAGCGGTGCGCCCTGGAGGACGAAGCCGACGTCGACGCTGAACATCTCGTTCACGTACGCCGGACTTGTCGCGCTCGGCGTGCCCGCCGACGTCCTCGGATCGTTCCCCGATGCGTTCCGACAGGGGATGGCGGCGCGCGCGGCCTCGCTCGGTGACACCGGGGCATCGGCGCCGGAGCAGTGGGAACCGGGTCTCGGAACCGGCGACGCACACATCCTCTTCACCGTGCACGCGGTCGGGGTCGACGAGTGCACGCGACGCCATCGCGACGCTGCGCTCGTGTCTCGATCGCCACGGGCTGTCGGTGGTGTCGGAACAGCGAGGCGAGCGGCTGCCGACCGCAAGGAGCACTTCGGCTACGCGGACGGCTTCGGCCAGCCGGCGGTACAAGGGCATGGGCGACCCGGCGTTCGGCGAGGGCTCCGAGGGCTCGTTCCACCGGTGGCACGGGCTGCCCGTCGGTGAGATCTTCCACGGCCACGTCGATGCGGACGGCTATCCCGCTCCGGGGCCAGCGGCTCCGTTCAACCGAAACGGCACCTACAAGGTCTGGCGCAAGCTGCACGAGGACGTCGCGACCTTCCGCTCGTGGGTCGCCGAGCAGGCGAAGACGCTCGAGATGTCGACGAGCAGCTGCTTCGGGCCAAGCTCGTCGGCCGGTGGCCTGACGGCTCACCGCTCGCGCTCACGCCTGACCAGCCCGATCCGGACCTGGGCCTCGATCCGGCCCGCGTGAACGCGTTCGACTACAGCGACGACCCGGCGGGGATGCGGTGTCCCTTGGGCGCGCACATCCGGCGTGCGAACCCCCGGTGTGGCCTTGCAGTCCGGTGATGCGCTGACCGCTCGTCAGCGCATCATCCGGCGAGGCATGACCTACGGACCCGCGCTGCCCGACGGCCAACCCGACGACGGCGCCGACCGAGGCATCTTCTTCGTCGCGTACATGGCCGACATCGAGCGTCAGTACGAGTTCATCCAAGCCAACTGGTGCAACGACGGTGACGCGGTGCACGTCGGTCACGACCGCGACCCGTTCATCGGACGCGCCGCCGGTGACCACAAGTTCACGATCCCCGGCGAGACACCGAAGTTCGTGCACCCCATCCCCGAGCTCGTGACCACTCGCGGCGGCGAGTACCTCTGGGTGCCGTCGATGGAAGCGTTGCGACAGCTGGCCGGCGTCGCGCCGGGCGACGCGGTCAGTCGCGTCTCGATGCGCGAGCGCGCGAGCGAGCGGGTGTTGGGTACCGCGCTCGGCGTTGCGCTGGCGCCCGCTCGCGGCGGCGATCGGCTTCGTTCGCGGCAAGCGTGTCGTGCATCCCGTCGGCGCCGCCTTCCACGCCGAGGTCGTCGTCGAACGGCGCATCGGTGCCGCTCGTCGAGGGCACCGTCCTCGGGACAACCCGGTCGGTACCCGGCGATCGCTCGGTTGTCGCGCGGGTTCGCCATGCCTCTGCGCTGGCCCGACGTCCACGGTCTCGCGGTGCGCATCCTCGACGCCGACGGCGCCGGCCGACCTCAGGACCTCCTCGTCGCGACGGCGAAGCGCAAACGATCAGGCCGCGACGCGACCGCGGTCACCCCGCGCTACGAGCACGTGTTCTCGACGATGCTCCACTTCCGTGGCCCGCAGGGAGATCTCGTCGTTCGGGCCTGGCCGGTGCAGCCGATGCCTGGCGACGCGACGGTGCACGCCGGAGTCGCCGGCCGTTGGCAGTTCGAGCTCGCGGTCGGGTCCCCGGGCGGCGAGGTGAGCCCGGTCGCCCGCGTCGTGCTCGGGTCGCCGCTGTCGCGGCCCGACACGGAAGCGCTGCGCTTCAACCCTGCGAACGACGGCGGCGGCATCTCGGGAGCGGGCGTGCTCAACGCCGCCCGCCGCATCGTCTATCGCGCGAGTCAGGTGGGCCGAGCGGCGCGGCTGCAGGCAGGCGGTGCGCAGGACTGAGCTCGGTCAGGGTGCGTGGAGGACGTGCACGACGCAGACCGCACCGACGCCGACCATGTGGGCGAGACCGGTGCGGGCTCCGGGGTGCTGGCGTTCGCGCCCCTCGCCTCGCAGCTGCGTCGTGAGCTCGCAGATCTGCCCGACGCCGGTCGGGCCGATCGGGTGACCCATCGACAGCAGCCCCCCTGACGCGCTGACGGCGACTCGTCCGCCGATGTCGAACTGTCCCTCGGCGAGCTGCGCGGCGGCCTTGCCCTCGGGGGCGAGCCCGAGGGCCTCGATGTAGAGCAGCTCTTCGACGGTGAACGCGTCGTGCAGCTCGACCACGTCGAGGTCGCTCGCGGAGATGCCGGCGTCGGCGAGCGCCGCGGCCGCGGTCTCACGGGTGAGCGCGGCGTCGAAGTTCTCGCCGCGGTACACCGTCTCGGAGCGCCCCGCGCTCGGCGAGAACCCGCACGGCGCGGCTGGCGTCGAGCCCGAGGCGCGAGATCGCGTCGTCCGACGCCACGATCACGGCCGCCGCGCCCTCGCCCACGGGGCAGCACTGGAGTCGCGTGAGCGGGCCGCTGATGAGCGGCGGCGCCATGACCTCGTCGAGGCTGCGCGCCTTTTGACGTTGAGCGTTCGCGTTGCACGCACCGTTGCGGCTGTTCTTCACCGCGACCATGCCGAACTGCTCCGGCGTTGCACCGTGATCGTGGATATAGCGATTGGCGAGCAACGCGAAGTGGGTGAACGGCGCCACTCGACTCCCGACGAGGTCTCGCACCCGCGCCGCCGGATGGGGCATCGCGAACTTCAGCGGCTTGTCGACCCCGACTGCGATCGCGACATCGGCGAGGCCGGCGGCGACGTCGATGCAGGCCTGGCGCACCGCGGTCGACCCCGAGGCCGACGCGTTCTCGACTTGGGCCATGGAGATGCCGCTCGCAGCCGAGGTGGCGGTACATGAGGCGCGAGAGGCCCATCGCCGTCGTCGCGGTGCCCGTGTACGCGGTCTCGACGGCCGACCACTCGAGGCCCGAGTCGGCGAGCGCACCGCGGACCGCCTGGACGCCGAGCTCGGTGTAGGGCGTGTCGCCGGGCTTCTGGTACGGGTGCAGCCCGACGCCGACGACGTGCACGGGCCGGAGGTCGCGCAGCCGCACGCGTCATGGCGCCACGTCGAAACGAGGCTCGACGACCTCGTGGCCATCGTCTTCGGTGCGGAGCGTGAACCACGCCGGCCTCGACGCGCTGCCCGATCGACTCGAGGCTCCAAGGGCGCGCGCATCGTCCCCGGATCAGCGGACCGTCGTCGAGCTGGATCTCGCCGATCGCGAACGGTGCCTCGATGTCGTGACCCTGGTGGAGGTGCACGGTGGCGACGGAGTGGAGCACTCCCGTCGCGGCTGAGCGAGATCGGCTCGAGCGACGAATCGTCGGCGCCGCACACCTCACATCCGATGCCGAGTGCAGGGAAGAACGTCGTGCCGCACCCCTTGCACCGGGTGCCGCGCAGCGACGGGCACGTCGCTGTCGACGTCGTAAAGGCCCGGATGTGCGGCTTGACGCATCAGGGTTTCTTACTATCTCGCCCCATGCCCGACGAAGCGGAGCCCGGCACGCCCGAATTCTGGGCGGCGCAGCATCCTGATGCGGTCGCCGTGATCAACGGGGACGACGTGCTCACGTACGGCGAGTGGAACGATCGAGCCAACCGCGTTGCCGATGCGCTCGCCCGTCTCGGTCTCGCTGCGGGCGACCGGCTGGGGATGCGTTTCCGCCTGCGCTTCGAGTGGTTCGTCATCCAGCGTGCGTTGCAGAAGCTCGGCGTCGGGCAGGTGGCCGTGAACTGGAGGCTCACCGCCGACGAGGCGATCTACATCATCGAGGACAGCGGCGCGAAGGGCCTCGCCTGCAACGACGTCGACGCTTCGCCTTGGACGCGCCACGACCTCGGCCTGCTCGTGACCGTCGGCCAGCCCGAAGGCAGTGCGGGCGTGCGCTACGAGGATCTCCTCGCGAGCGGCGAGCCGACGCCGAGGTTCGGCCCGTTGCGGCCGAGCCTCGTCCTCTACACGTCCGGCACGACGGGGGCACCGAAGGGCGTGCCACCGCTCGATCTGACCGGTGCCGACTTCGAGCGGCTCGCCCGATACGGAGCGTCGGTTGCGAGTGTGCCCCGACATCCCGCGACGGGCCGCGTCCTGATGACGCTCCCGGTGCATCACGGCGCGGGAGCGGCGGCCGCGACCGGAGCGTGCGCGACTGGGGGCACCGCCGTGCTGCTGGATCCCTACGATCCGGAGGAAGCGCTTCGCCTCATCGATGCGCACAAGGTGCAGATGTGGATCAGCGTCCCGACGATGTTGCTGCGCATCCAAGCGCTGCCGGAGGAAGTCGTCGACCGCTACGACCTGTCGTCGATCGAGGCACTCACGGTCGGCGCCGCGCCGGTGCCGCAGTCGCTCAAGCAGTGGATCATCGATCGCATGGGTCCGGTGCTGTGGGAGGGCTACGGCACGAGCGAGTCCGGGATGATCAGCTACATGCCCCCCGAGCATCAGCTCACGAAACCGGGGAGCAGCGGCATTCCCTACGACGGGGTCGAGGTCGCGATCGTCGACGAAGATTGGAATCGGTTGCCAGTGGGGGAGACCGGCGAGATCGCGGCGAACACGCCGGTCGTGTTGCGCGGCTACCTCGGCCGTGAGCCTCTGGGTGACGACGTGCTCCGCGACGGCTTCTATCGCACCGGCGACGTCGGACACGTCGACGAGGACGGGTTCCTCTTCATCACCGACCGCATCAAGGACATGATCGTCGCGGGCGGCGTGAACGTCTATCCCGCCGAGATCGAGAAGGCATCTGGTCTCGCATCCCGACGTCGAGGACGCCGCAGTCATCGGCATTCCCGAGCCCGACTTCGGCGAGCAGGCGCTTGCATTCATCGTCACGCGCGCCGGCCGGACCCTCACGGCGCCCGAGCTGCTCACGTTCCTCGACGGTCGCCTCGCGTCGTACAAGAAGCCTCGGCAATTCGAGTTCGTCGATCACCTGCCGGTGAGCCCGATGGGCAAGGTGCTCAAGACCGAGCTCCGCGCTCCCTACTGGAAAGGCCGTGAACGAAGTGTCTGAAGCAGGGTCTCTCAACCTCCTCGACCTGACCGGGCACACCGCCCTCGTGACGGGCGCGGGCCAGGGCGTCGGCGCGCAGACCGCGCGCTACATGGCCGCGTACGGCGCGAAGGTCGTCGTGAACGACTTCGTCGCCGACCGCGCAACAGCCGTCGCGGACGAGATCAACGCGGCGGGCGGCAGCGCACTCGGCGTCCAGGCCGACGTGACCGACTTCGACGCGGTTGGCCGGATGGTCGATCGGGGTGCGTCGGCGTTCGGGCCCATCGACATCCTCGTGAACAACGCCGGCAACGCGGGCGCCGATCCGTCCGCGATCACTGGGCAAGCCGTTCTGGGCGACGGATCCCATCGAGTGGGAGCCGTTCATCGGCGTGAACCTCTACGGCGTCCTCCACTGTTGTCGAGCGGTGATCCCGGGGATGATCGAGGCGGCCAAGGGCGGGCGGTTGATCACCGTCATCAGCGACGCGGGCCGTGTCGGGGAGCCCGGCCTCGAGGCGTACTCGGCGGCGAAGGCGGGCGCGGCGGGTCTCATGCGGGCGTTGGCGAAGGGGCTGGGCCGCTACGAGATCACCGCCAACAGCGTGGCCATCGCGACGACGAACACCCCGGCCGTGAAGCGAATGGTCGAGAACGAAGAGCTCGCCAAGAAGGTGCTCCGCAACTACACGATCCGTCGATTCGGGGAGCCGAGCGACGTCGCCGCCATGGTGACGTTCCTCGCGTCGGGGTCGTCGAGCTGGATCACCGGGCAGACCTATCCCGTGAACGGAGGCTTCAGTGTCAACCTCTGAGGCGCGCAGCGACGTCATCATCAGCGAGCGGATCGACGAACACCTCGTCGTCATCCGCATCAACCGTCCGGAACGGCGAAACGCATTCGACGGAGCGACGGCTCGTGCGATGGAAGCGGCCATCGACGCGTTCGAGGACGACGACTCGTTGCGGTGCGGCATCATCACCGGCTCCGACATCGTGTTCAGCGCCGGCCAAGATCTCATCGCGGCCGCGCGAGCGGGACATGGGTGCATCGGAGAAGCGCGGCGGGTTCGGCATCATGGCGATGCCGCCGACGAAGCCGGTCATCGCCGCGATCGAAGGGCACGCACTCGCGGGCGGGCTCGAGCTGGCGCTGTCGTGCGACCTGATCGTGGCGTCGCGCACCGCGAACATGGGACTACCCGAGGCGGCCCGTTCACTCGTCGCCGTCGGAGGCGGGCTGTTCCGGCTGCCGAAGCGCATTCCGTACCACTTGGTGATGGAGCTGGCGCTCACGGGCAAGCCGTGGCCCGCGACGCGGATGGCCGAGATCGGCCTCGTCAATCGTCTTGCCGATCCCGGTCAGGCGCTGAACGTCGCCATCGAGCTGGCGAACGAGGTGCTCGCCGCCGGGCCACTCGCGGTGCGAGCGAGCAAGCAGATCGTGCAGCGCGCGTACGAGTGGAGCGACGCCGAGGGCTGGCAGAAGCAGATGGAGTTCGCCGGGCCCGTCATGCGCTCCGAGGACTTGCAGGAAGGCCTCCGCGCGTTCGCCGAGAAGCGCCCCCCAGTGTGGAAGGCCCGCTAGCCCGGCTGATTTCTGGCGTTCGGCCCCCTCTGCGGGGGTCATCCGCCAAGAAATCAGCTGGGGGTGAAGTCGCGGGGCTCGACGAGGACGAGCCAGTTGCCGGAGTTGTCGCGCATGACCGCCTCGACGCCGTAGGGACGGTCCGCGGGCGGCTGCATGAACTCGACGCCCTTTGCGGTCAGCTCCTCGTAGGTCTTCCGGCAGTCGTCGGTCTTGAGACCGAAGCCACCCATCGAGCCGTTGGCGAGCGCGCGACGCACGGCCTCGATCATCTCGGTGTCCAGTGGCGGACCGGGAACGCTGAGGGTCACGTCGAGCTCGGGCTGGCCGGGATGGCCGACCGTGACCCAGCGGTAGTCGCCGAGGGTCACGTCGGCGCGAGCCTCGAAGCCCAACACCTCCGTATAGAACTTGCGGGCCTCGTCTTGGTCGGTGACGAAGAGGGTCATGAGCGAGATGTTCGTGATCATGCCGTCAACCTAAGACGCGGTCGTCGCTGATGGCTTCTCCGGGATTGCGGAATCCCGACGCCGGTCGCTGAGACCCGCCATGAAGATGAAGCAGCCGGGGATGTGGGGGGCTCCCGTCGCTGCGAACTTCTCCTGGTAGGCCGACGGTGACATGCCCACGAGCTCGTGGAACTTCGTGCTGAACGAGCCGAGACTCGAGTAGCCGACCAGCATGCAGACCTCGGTGACCGTGAGGTTCGTCGCACGCAGCAAGTCCTGTGCGCGCTCGATGCGTCGCTCCGCCACGTACACCGCCGGAGTCACGCCGTACGTCGCCGCGAAGCAGCGGAGGAAGTGGTACTTCGACACGCCGGCCTCCCCCGCCAGACCGTCGAGGTCGAGTGAGTCTGCGTAGTTGCGGTCTGCGAAGTCGCGGGCTCGACGCAGGTGGGGGAGCAACGCCTCCGGCACGTGCACGCACGAAGCGTAGGGTCACGACGTGGACGACGACGTCGACGGTTGGGCCGCGATCGGCGAGCTGTACCACCGCTACCTCACCGGCCTCCTGCTGGCTCTCGTGATGCGGCAAGGCACCGAGCGCGCCGCCGAGGTCGTGTTCCGCACGTTCCGGCGACAGCACCTCGAGCTCTTCCTTCCGGGGCTGCGCAAGCTCGGTCTTGAAGCGTTGCCACCGGCCGTCGCATGCGCGCAGTACCACGTGCTGTCGAACGCGCTCGGGGGCGTGAACGTCGTGTGGATCCCGGAGTCCGACACGAAGTCGTGGGTGCGCTACGTGCCGCCGCGGTGGATCTTCGACGGCACCGCGGTGTGCGGCATTCCGACCGAGGTGAGCCGGGCGATGCTGCGCGGCTGGCATGGACACAACGGCGTCTCGCTCGGCAACGACCGCCTGGGCTTCGTGTGCACGATGCAGACGACCGACGGTCAGCCCGGACTCGAGGGCTACTACATCGAGGAAGAAGCGCCCCTCCTTCCCGAGGACCGGGTGCGGTTTCGCCCCGGCGAGCGTCCCCCGAACGAGCCGGTCGAGCTGCCTCAGCCGGCATGGGATGCGCTCCGCTTGGTGAAGGTCGAACGCAACTACGCCACTGCCTACATCCGGAGCATCCTTCCCGAGATGTGTGCGGTACTGGGCCCTGCAGACGCGGGTGCAGTGGGCACGATCGCGGCTCGCCAGATCGGCATGCAGTACCACGCCACGCTGATGGCGACCCTCGGCGACGAGGGCCGGTCGTTTGCGCAACGCTTCGCCCGCGTGCTGCGCGCGCATGGCGACAACGTCGAAGTGGATGGCGATGTGGTCCGCATCGATCGGTGCGGCCTCCTCGACGACCTCGCGCTTCCTCCGGATGGGTTCGACGCGTGGAACGGCTTGTGGGAAGGACTCGCCGCGATGGAGGGTCGGGCCCTCGTGCTCGCCGAGCGTCGGGACCTTGGCGACGACTGCTACTCGTGGCGCGTCATTTCGCCATGAACTCCTCGACGAGCGCCTTCGGCGCCTGACAGCACCACGCGTCGGTGATGAGCTCCGCGAGCTCGTCGACGTCGATCGCGTCGAGCCGCACGAGGATGGCGGGGTAGCCGTTGTAGTGCGGCTCGGTGAAGAACTTCGAGCCGTCGTCGGAGGCGAGCAGCATCTCCTTCTCTGACAGGTCCGCCACTCGGATCGCCAACACCTCGGGGTTCGGCACCCGCGCCTTCTTCGGATGGAGCCGCTCCATCCACACCCACGCAACGCCCTTCTCCTTGCCCTTGTTCTTGACGGAGAACGCGAAACGGTCGCCGGACTCGCACACCTCGGGCAGCGTCATCGCGACCCGGCGGACGTCCTCTTGCGTTGCCATGCAGGCCCCATCCTTCAGCGTTCGCGCGCAAGCTGTCGAGACCTCGACATCGATCCGTCGTTGACAACCAGCCGGTCCCGGTTTAGGTTCTGAAACGATTCAACCGGGAGGGCGAACGCCACTCGGGCTCGGGGGGGAAGTGACCGCAGAACCGACGGCGACCTCTTCGCCGCGTCTTCAGCCGCTCTTGGAAGTCGTCGAGGTCTCGAAGAGCTTCGGCTCCACACAAGCCCTTCGCCAGGTGTCGTTCGATCTGCGCCCGGGCGAGATCCACTCGCTGGTCGGAGAGAACGGCGCCGGGAAGTCCACGTTGATCAAGGTCATCACGGGCCTGTATCGACCCGAGTCGGGACACCTTGTCGTCAATGGCGAGCAGCGCGAGATTCGCAACCCCGCCGACGCGCAGTCGCTCGGCATCGCCTGCATCTACCAGGAGCCGCTCGTCTTCCCCGACCTCACCGTGTCGGAGAACATCTTCATGAACGAGCGGGGCGGCGGGCGGGTCGTCCGTTGGCGCGACATGCACGATCGGGCCGCCGCGATCCTCCGCGAGCTCGAGGTGGACATCGATCCACGGACACTTGCATCGCAGCTCACGGTCGGGGCCCAGCAGGCGGTCGAGATCGCCAAGGCGATGTCACGCAGTGCCCGCATCCTGATCATGGACGAGCCCACTGCCGCCTTGTCGGCGCACGAGGTCGATCGGCTGTTCCGGCAGGTCCGACGGCTCGCTGCATCTGGTGCCGCCGTGCTGTTCGTCAGTCACCGACTCGATGAGGTGTTCCAGCTCAGCGACCGCATCACCGTGTTCCGCGACGGCCAGCAGATCTCGACGAAGCCGGTCGCCGACGTCACCGAGGTCTCACTCATCCGCGACATGGTGGGACGCGAGCTCTCCGACTTCTTCCACCGCACCGCCCACGCACCGGGCGAGGTTGCTCTCAGCGTCGAGCACCTGGGTCGCGCCG
The DNA here is from genome assembly GCA_963759645.1 of uncultured Acidimicrobiales bacterium. Taxonomy (GTDB): domain Bacteria; phylum Actinomycetota; class Acidimicrobiia; order Acidimicrobiales; family DATKAS01; genus DATKAS01. Next base: position 160,891 of record CAVXAI010000016.1, read on the forward strand.
GCGCGTTCCATGACGTCTCGTTCGAGGTGCGGCGGGGGGAGGTCCTCGGCTTCGCGGGGTTGGTGGGCTCGGGGCGCACGGAGGTCGCGGAGTCGATCTTCGGCATCTGGCCCGCGGAGGAGGGCACGATTCGCCGGAGCGGCGAGATCGTCGACATCCAGAGCCCGCGTGACGCGATGGATCAGGACATCGCGTACGTCTCGGAGGACCGCCGCCGTCTTGGGCTGTCGCTGCCGCAGTCGGTGACCGCGAACATCACGCTCGCCGGGCTGCGTCGCTTTGTGAGCCGCTGGGGTCTGGTCGATCGCGACGCGGAGCGCGACACCGCGGCGAAGTACCGAGACCAGCTTGGCATCCGGACTCCGTCGCTCTCGACGCCGGTCGAGCACCTCTCTGGTGGGAACCAACAGAAGGTGATGCTCGCGAAGTGGCTCGACACGAAGCCCTCCGTGCTGATCCTCGACGAGCCGACGCGCGGCATCGACGTCGGGGCCAAGGCCGACGTGCACGCGCTCATCGGACAGCTCGCGCGTGAGGGTGTCGCGGTCATCCTCATCTCCTCCGACCTCCCCGAGGTCCTCGCGATGAGCGACCGTGTCCTGGTGATGCGCGAAGGCCGGCAAACCGCGATTCTCGAAGCCGCCGAGGCGGATCAGGAGCGCGTCATGGCCGCGGCGGTGGGAGTGACGTGACCGCGCCCGCTGTCCCGGTCAGCCACGCGCGGCCTCGGCCACAGAGCTCCTGGCTCCAGCCGGAGCGCGTGAAGGCTGTCTCCCTTCTCGTTGTCCTGATCGTCACGCTGATCGCGTTCAGCTTCGCCGTGCCCGACTACCTGAGCAGCCGCTTCGTGAGCCGGCTCGCCATCGCGATCTCGATCACAGCCGTCCTCGCAGCCGGCGAGGCGCTTGTCATCATCACCCGCAACATCGACCTGTCGGTCGGTGCGACGTTGGGGGTCGCCGCGTACCTGACCGCCGAGCTCCTCGCCGAGAACCCTGACCTCCCCGCCCCCGTCGCCCTCGCGTTCGCCATTGGCGTGGGCGCGCTGCTCGGCGTGGTCAACGGCGTGCTCGTCGCGTACGGCCGGGTGCCTTCGATCATCGTCACCCTCGGCACGCTCTCGATCTTCCGCAGCGTGCTCACGAGCCACGCCGGCGGTCGGACCATCGCGACGGGCGAGCTCCCGACGTGGATGGTCGACCTGCCGCGGAGCACGGTGTTCACGATCGGCCAGTACGAGATCCGCACGATGTTCGTCGTCGCGATCGTCGTCGTCGTGTTGCTCCACCTCGGGACCCAGTACCTCAGGGTCGGTCGCCACCTCTACGCGCTGGGTTCGAACCCCGATGCCGCCCGCCAGGTCGGGCTCGCGTCGCGTCGATTGCAGGTCACCGCGTTCGTCGCGTGTGGTGCGCTCGCCGGACTCGCCGGCTTCCTCTACGTCGGCCGGTTCGGCACCATCAACATCACGGCCGGCTCCGGTCTCGAGCTCGCAGCCATCGCGGCGGCAGTGGTCGGCGGAGTCAGCACGCTCGGCGGTTCGGGGACGATCCTGGGTTCGTTCCTCGGCGCGATCCTCATCGGTGTCCTCGACCAGAGCTTGGTTCGGGTCGAGCAGATCAGCGAGTTCTGGCGCGACGCCATCCTGGGGATCCTCATCCTTCTCGCCGTGCTGCTGGACGTGGCGGTAGGGCGTCGACTGCGTGAGTCGGCGCGATCGCGCGCCGTGGACGAAGCGCGCGGCTTCATCGACGAGCCCGCTGCTGCGGCCGAACCGTCACCAGCTGGAGCCGACCATGGCTAGCTGGGCGCGGCGCTACACGTGGGAGCTGTTGCTCCTGGCGATCTTCATCGGCACGATCGTGTTCAACGTCAGTCAGTCGACCGGCTACGTCGGCGTCGACAACTTCGTCAACCTCTTCCAGCTCCACATCGAGAAGGTCATCGTCGTCGTCGTGATGACGTTCGTGATCATCGCGGGGGAGATCGACCTCTCCGTCGCCTCGGTCATGGCGTGGTCGGCCGCAGTGCTCGCCGTGCTCCACGAGAATGGCGTGCCGCTTCCTCTCGCGATCGTGGTCGCGCTCGCCGCGGCCGCGGCCGCGGGCCTGATCCAGGGGTGGTGCGTCGCTCGCCTCGCCCTGCCCTCGCTGGTGGTGACCCTCGCGGGACTCATCGGCTGGCGCGGCGCGGCGCGCATCCTCGTAGAAGACCGCTCGATCGGGGGCTTCCCGGGCTGGTTCGACGATCTCGGGCAGGACAGCCTCGTCGGCCCTCTTCCGCTCGCGCTGCTGATCTTCTTCGGGCTGTTCGCGGTCGGGTGGGTGGTGCTCCACCGGGCCGCGGCGGGCCGCAGGCTTTTCGTCATCGGCGACAACCCCGAGGTCGCTCGGTACGCGGGAGTCAACCTCACGCGGACTCGGCTCGTGCTGTTCACGGTGTCGGCACTCGTCGCTGGGCTCGCGGGCGTGCTGTTCGCGGCGCGCCTTGGCACGGTGCGCGGCGACATGGCCACGGGGTTCGAGCTCGAAGTGATCACGATCGTGCTGCTCGGGGGCGTGAGCATCTTCGGAGGACGTGGCCGGATGAGCGGGGTGTTGCTCGCCGTCCTCATCGTGCTGAACCTTCGCAACGGCCTCGGCCTCGCGAACGTCGGCGGGAACGCCCAGATCGGTGTGATCGGGGCGATCCTCATCGGCTCGGTGCTCGCGCAGAACCTCATCGAGCGGCGGATCACTCGAGGGAGCGGTGCCGAGGAGCGGCCGACTCCCGCGGGCATGCATCTCCCACCCGAACCGAACCCCGCCGCGGGCCCCTCATGACGCGGTGCCCTTACGTGTCTCGTTCAGCGACAACCACACCAACCCAGGAGGAAGCATGAGACTGATGAAGAAGTCCGTCATCCTCGTCGCGGCCCTCGCTCTCGTAGCGGGCGCATGCGGCGATGACGACGACTCCGCCGACAGCACCACTGCCGCGACCGAGGCTGCGGCCGCAACCGACGCGCCGTCGGGGTCCGACGCCCCCGCGACCGGTGACTTCGCAAGCGTGTTCCTGCCGAAGTGCCAGGGCATCTCGGTCTTCGATCAAGCGAACGAGGGAGCGATCGAGGCTGCAACTGAGATCGGTGTCGCGGAAGCCGAGTTCACCGGCCCGGCGTCATGTGCCGACAGCACGAGTCAGATCGAGTTCGTGACCAACGCGACGACGCAGGGCGTCGATGCGATCATGATCTCGAACAACGCCGGCGATCAGATCGACCCCGCCGTCGAGGCGGCGGCGGACGCGGGCATCGCCGTCGTCAGCTGGGATTCGCCGATCCCGTCGGGCGCGGGGGAGAGCCTCTTCATCGCTCAGGTCGACTTCGACGAGACGGGCAAGGTGATGGCCGACATGGCGGTCTCGATCCTGGGCGAGGCGGGGGGCCAGTTCGCGATCCTGTCCGCGACACCCGACGCGGCCAACCAGAACGCGTGGATCGCGTCGCTCGAAGAGGTGCTCACTGAGCCGGAGTACGCGTCGCTCGAGCTCGTCGACACGGTCTATGGCAACGACGACGCCGACGAGTCGTACAACCAGGCGTTGGCGCTTGTCGATGCGCATCCGGACTTGAAGCTGATCATGGCTCCGACGACGGTGGGCATCGCCGCCGCGGCGAAGGCCATGCAGGACGAGGGTCTGTGCGAGACGATCAAGGTCTCGGGCCTCGGGCTCCCCGAGGAGATGGCTTCCTATGTGGACAACGGCTGCGCGCCGGAGTTCGCACTCTGGAGCTTCGTCGATCTCGGCTACGTGACCTTCTACGCGACCTACGGGATTGCGACGGGCGCGTTCGAGGCCGCAGAAGGCGTGACCTTCGAGGCCGGTCGGATGGGCGAGTACACGATCGAGACCGACCCGACTCGGGACAATGGCCTGCGGATCGTGATGGGACCGTTCACCGTCTACGACACGTCGAACGTCGGCTGAGAGATCTGGCGTAGGACCTGGGATCCGTTCCCTCCGGCGGATCCCAGTCCACGCCCGGAGACGACTTGAACGACACACCACCCCTCAACCGGATCGCCTTCCGCCTTCAGGTGCGCCCAGAACGCATCGACGAGTACCGCGCGCACCACGCGGAGGTATGGCCGGAGATGAGGGAGGCGCTGCAGCGTTGCGGTTGGCATCGCTACTCACTGTTCCTCGACGCCGACGGCACGCTCTTCGGGTACTTCGAAACACCCGGCACGCTCGAGGACGCAGTGGTGGCAATGCAGGCCGAGCCCATCAACGAGCGATGGCAGACGCTGATGGCGCCGTACTTCGTTGCGGACGCCGCGCCCGCGGACAAGCAGATGCGGTCGCTGGACGAGGTGTTCCACCTTCCATGAGCCGACTTCCATGAGCCGAACGAGCCGAGGAGACGAGCGATGACCATCGACTCTCGTGTCAGCGCGGGCATTCGCGACCTCAGCATCGAGCTGCCGAGCTGGGCATTCGGAAACTCGGGCACGCGCTTCAAGGTGTTCGCCCAGCAGGGCGTGCCGCGCGACCCGTACGAGAAGATCGCCGACGCGGCTCAGGTGCACCGTTTCACAGGTGCCGCCCCGAGCGTCGCGCTGCACATCCCGTGGGATCGTGTCGACGACTACGACGACCTTGCGAAGCACGCGGCGGATGCTGGGGTGCGCATCGGAACCATCAACTCCAACGTCTTTCAGGACGACGACTACATGCTCGGATCGGTCACCAACCCCGACCCCCGCATTCGCCGCAAGGCCACCGACCACTTGCTCGAGTGCGTGGACATCATGGATGTGACCGGTTCACGCGACCTCAAGCTGTGGTTCTCGGACGGCACGAACTACCCCGGCCAGGACGACACGGCCGCGCGGCAGGACCGGCTGGCAGCTGCGCTGGCCGAGGTCTACGACCGTCTCAGCGACGACCAGCGGTTCCTACTCGAGTACAAGCTCTTCGAGCCCGCCTTCTACACGATGGACGTGCCCGACTGGGGTACCGCGTTCGCCCATTGCATCGCGCTCGGCCCGAAGGCCCAGGTCGTCATCGACACCGGCCATCACGCTCCCGGCACGAACATCGAGTTCATCGTCGCCATGCTGCTGCGGGCGGGGAAGCTCGGCGGGTTCGACTTCAACTCGCGCTTCTACGCCGACGACGACTTGATGGTGGGCGCCGCGGACCCATTCCAGCTCTTCCGGATCATGTGGGAGGTACGCCGAGGTGGCGGGCTCGACCCCGCCACGGGGGTCGCGTTCATGCTCGATCAGTGCCACAACATCGAGCCGAAGATCGCGGGGCAGATCCGCTCGGTGATGAACGTGCAAGAGGCGACGGCCAAAGCGCTGCTCGTGGACGAAGGTGCGCTTGCGGATGCTCAGAGCTCCGGAGACGTGCTCGGCGCGAACGCCATCTTCATGGACGCGTTCGCAACTGACGTGCGGCCGATGCTCGCCGAGATCCGCGCCGCAGCCGGGCTTGACCCCGATCCGGTGGGCGCCTATCACCGGTCCGGGTACTACGACACGATCTGCGCGGAGCGAAAGGGCGGAGCGCAAGCGGGCTGGGGGGCATGACAGCGAGGAGGTGGCGATGACCGCAGACCCGACGTCCCCCGTCGACGACCTCATCGCGCGCTCGAACCGTCTCGGCTCCGATCCCCGGAACACGAACTACGCCGGAGGCAACACCTCTGCGAAGGGCGAGGGCACCGATCCGGTCACCGGCGGGCCCGTCGATCTGCTTTGGGTCAAGGGCTCGGGAGGCGATCTCGGCACGATGACGCCGGCGGGTCTTGCCGTGCTGCGGCTCGACCGGCTCTCGCGCTCGTCGACGTCTACCCGGGCGTCGCCCGTGAGGACGAGATGGTCGACGCGTTCGACTACTGCCTGCACGGCCGTGGCGGCGCGGCGCCCTCGATCGACACCGCGATGCACGGCCTGGTCGACTCCGCGCATGTCGATCACCTGCATCCCGACTCCGGCATCGCGCTCGCTACCGCCGCCGACGGCGAAGCGCTCACGAAGGAGTGCTTCGGCGACCGCGTCGCGTGGATCCCGTGGAGGCGGCCCGGCTTCCAGCTCGGCGTCGATATCGCCGCAATCAAGGCTGTGCATCCCGAGGCGATCGGAGTGATCCTCGGCGGGCACGGCATCACGGCGTGGGGCGACACCAGCGACGCGTGCGAGGCGAATTCGCTCGAGATAATTCGGACTGCCGAGGAGTTCCTCCGCCAGCGGGGCTCGAACGCACCCTTTGGCGCCGTGCGGCCGGGCTTCGAGGCGCTCGCCCCCGAGGAGCGTCGGCGCAAGGCGGCCGCGCTCGCACCGCTCATCCGCGGGCTCTGCTCGACCGACCGGCCGCAGGTCGGCGACTTCACCGACAGCGACGTAGTCCTCGAGTTCTCCGCGGGCGAGCACCTGGCGCGGCTCGCCGCTCTGGGCACCTCGTGCCCGGACCATTTCCTGCGTACGAAGGTGCGACCGCTCGTGCTCGACCTGCCCGCGACGGCATCGCTCGAGGTCGCGGCTGAACGGCTGCGTGAGCTGCACGCGGCCTACCGGGTCGACTACCGCGCCTACTACGAGCGCCACGCCGCGCCCGAGTCGCCGCCGATGCGGGGTGCGGATCCGGCCATCGTGCTCGTGCCCGGCGTGGGCATGTTCTCGTTCGGAGCGAACAAGCAGACCGCCCGCGTCGCAGGGGAGTTCTACGTCAACGCCATCAATGTGATGCGGGGTGCGGAGTCGGTGTCGACCTATGAGCCGATCGCCGAGGCGGAGAAGTTCCGGATCGAATACTGGGCGCTCGAGGAAGCCAAGCTTCAGCGCCTCCCCGGCGCCAAAGCCACTTGCGACCCGCATCGCGTTCGTCACGGGCGCGGGCTCGGGCATCGGGCGAGCGATCGCGCACCGGCTCGCTGCGGAGGGTGCCTGCGTCGTGGTCGCCGATGTAGACGCCGAGGCAGCGGCAACGGTCGCTCGTGAGATCGGGCTGGGAGACGTCGCCGTCGCAGTGGCTGTCGACGTCACCGACTCGGAGCAGGTGGCGGACGCCTTGCGCGCGGCCGTGCTGGCCTTCGGCGGGGTGGATCTCGTCGTGAACAACGCGGGCCTGTCGATCTCGAAGCCGTTGCTCGAGACAACCGAGGCCGATTGGGACTTGCAGCACGACGTGATGGCGAAAGGCTCCTTCCTCGTGTCCCGGGAGGCAGCGCGGGTGATGATCGAGCAGGGGATGGGGGGAGACCTCATCTACATCTCGAGCAAGAACGCAGTCTTCGCCGGACCGAACAACGTCGGCTACGGCGCCGCGAAGGCAGATCAGGCCCACCAAGTCCGCCTCCTCGCGGCGGAGCTCGGTGAGCACGGCATCCGGGTGAACGGCATCAACCCCGATGGGGTCGTGCGAGGCTCGGGCATCTTCGCCAAGGGATGGGGCGCACAGCGGGCGGCGGTGTACGGCATCCCCGAGGAGGAGCTCGGCGCGTTCTATGCCCAGCGCACACTCCTGAAGCGCGAGGTGCTTCCGGAGCACGTTGCGGCAGCGGTGTTCGCACTCACCGCCGGCGACCTCGCGCTGACCACCGGTCTGCATGTACCGGTCGACGCGGGCGTCGCGGCGGCGTTCTTGCGCTGACGTGCCGACTTTCGTCGCAGTGGACCTGGGGGCGACGAGCGGTCGCGTCGTCAGTGCGCAGGTCGAGAACGACTCCATCGCCCTGGACGTTGTGCACCGTTTCGCCACTCGCCTGCGGGAGGCACCGGCGGGAGAGCTGTGGTGGGACTTCGACGGACTGCTCGGCGAGGTCCGAGTCGGCCTCGAGCGGGCGTGTGCGCGGGGCCCGGTCGCGTCGGTCGCAGTCGACTCATGGGCCGTCGACTACGGGCTGCTCGATGGTCGCGGGGATCTGATCGGTCCCGTCCATGCGTACCGGTCGTCGCGGACGAACGGCGTGATGGAGGAGGTTGTACGGCGCGCGGGCCGCGAGCGCTCTATCGGACGACGGGCATTCAGTTCCTCCCGTTCAACACGATCAATCAGCTCTTCTCGGCGCGTGAGAGCGACGAGTACCGCAATGCCACGTCGCTGCTCATGATCCCCGACCTGGTGAACCACGCGCTCTGCGGTAGCGAGACGGCCGAGGTCACCAACGCCAGCACGACCCAGCTGCTCGATGTCACCCGGAGGGCATGGAGCGACGAGCTGATCGCCGCGCTCGGCTTGCGCCGCGATGTCATGCCCCCGCTCCACGAACCGGGGCAGCCGCTCGGAACGGTGCGCGGGATGGACCGATCGGTGGACGGTGTGTCGGTCGTGGCCGCGGCGAGCCATGACACCGCGAGCGCGGTCGCCGGCATCCCCCTGCGGCCGGACCGGCCGGCCGTCTACATCTCCTGCGGCACGTGGTCGCTCGTCGGATGTGAGCTCGACCACCCCGTCACCACACCCGAGGCACTCGCCGCGAACGTGACCAACGAGCTCGGAGTGGCCGGCACGGTGCGACTGCTCAAGAACGTGACCGGGCTGTGGTTGCTCGAGGAGTGCCGGCGCGCCTGGGCCGCAGTCGGACTCGAGACCACCTCCGAGGAGCTTGCCGCGCGCGCTGCACATGTTCCGGGGGGACGCAGCGTCGTCGATCCCGACGATCCCCGGTTCGCTGCGCCGGGGGAAATGCCTCAGCGGATCGCAGAGGCGTGCCGGGAGTCAGGGCAGCCCGAGCCCGCGTCCCCAGCCGAGTTCGCGCGGACGATCTTCGACTCGCTTGCCCTGACGTGGCGGACCACCGTCCAGACGATCGAGCGCGTTGCCGGCTTCGACGCTTCCGTCGTGCATCTCGTCGGCGGCGGCGTCGTCGATCCCGCTCCTTCGTCAGCTGTGTGCCAGCGCGTGTGAACGCCCGGTGCTCGCGGGACCCGCCGAGACCACGGTCGCCGGGAACGCGCTCGTGCAAGCGATCGCCCACGGCGTGTGGGACGACGTCGCGTCCAGCCGTGTCGTCATCGAGTCCGCGTTGCCGTCGGTCGAGGTGCTGCCCGAGACGACGCTCGATTGGATCGCGCTCGCCGAACGGTGACTCAGCGGCGGCGCCCTGCCCGCTGAGCTAGCGGCGGCGCTGCCGCGCCGTGCGCGTCGCGGTGGAATCGAGCTCAGCGACGACGCTCGCACGACGAGCTCGGGTCGGAACACCACTTGTTGGTGGACGTGCTCCTTGTCCGCTTCACTCTCAGCAAGTAGCAGCTCGGCCGCCATCCGCCCCAGAAGCTGGCGGGGCTGTCGGACCGAGCTCAGCGGCACCGTTGCGGCACCGGCGAACTCAATGTCGTCGTAGCCGACAATCGCGAGGTCGTCCGGCACCTGCACACCCAGCTGAGTCATCTGTTGCAAGAGGCCGAGCGCGACGAGGTCATTCGCACAGAACGCGGCGGTGGGACGCCGCGATTTGGGCAGACCGACGAGCCGCTCGGCCGCTCGTCGCCCCTCGGCGATGTTCAGCCCCGCGGTCTCCAGCACGGTGACGGCGTCCGCGGGTCGCTTGGCCGCGCGCTGCGCCTTCCGCGTGCCCTGCAAGCGATCGGCGACCTGCACGGTGGTCATCGGCCCACCAACGAACGCGATGCGTTCGTGTCCCTGCTCGTAAAGATGGGCGGCCGCCAGCTCGCCGCCCTCGACGTCGTCGACGCCCACGCTGCACCAGTCCCCGCCCGCAGCGCGGTCAACGAGCACAACGGGAATGCCATGGCGAGGCAGCACGTCGAGCTTCGCGATGTCCTGATCAACCGGGGTGATCAGGATGCCGCGCACCCGCTGCTGCACGAGGAGCTCCAGGTAGTCGGCCTCGCGGGCTGCGTCGCCGCCGCTGTTGCACATGTACAACGCGACGTCCTTTGATTTCGCCGTCTCCTCCACTCCTTTGGCGACATCGGTGAAGAACGGGTTGGACGCGTCGAGCACCAGGTATGCGATCGTTCGACTTCGCCCTGCACGGAGATGGCGACCCGACTCGTTGCGGACGAATCCGAGCTCGGCGATCGCCTTGAGCACCTTCTCGCGAGTCGTCTCGCTCACTGCATCGGGTCGGTTGAGCACGTTCGAGACCGTGCCGATCGACACCCCGGCGCGCGCCGCCACGGCCTTGATCCCTGTCGGAGCGACGCTCACCACGTCAGATCCTACCTCTGAAAGGTTTCAGAGCCGGGAACGAGGTGGCGGGTCTGCCCTCCAAGAGCAGCGGGTAGTCAGCACCTGACACCCACCCATGGAGGCACAAGCCGTGAACACCGACAATCTGAACAACCTGCTGTACGAGGCGCTCGAGACCGAGATCGGCGGCGTCGCGGTGTACTCGACAGCGCTGAAGTGTGCCCAGAACGACGACCTCAAGAAGGAATGGCAGGAGTACCTCGACCAGACGAAGAACCACGAGCGCATCGTGCGCTCGGTGTTCGAGCAGATCGGCCTCGATCCGGCCGTGGAGACCCCCGGTCGCAAGGTGGTCCGCCACATCGGCGAGTCGCTCGTGAAGGCGATGGAGATGGCGAAGTCCTCAGCGCCGCCTGAGGCGGCCCAAATCGTCGCCGGGGAGTGCGTGGTCTTCGCCGAAACGAAGGATCACCTGAACTGGGAGCTCATCGGCCTCGCCGCGAAGAAGGCGACCGGCGACACCAAGAAGGCGCTGCAAGGCGCGTACGAGGAGGTCGAGGACGAGGAGGACGAGCACCTGTATCACACGAGCGGATGGACTCGTGAGCTCTGGATCGAGTCGCTTGGCCTGCCCGCGGTGCTCCCGCCGCCGGAGGAGCAGAAGGACGTCAAGACCGCGATCGGCGCAGCACGCGCGAAGAACGCGCGCTCGGACATGACCTGAGCGCACCAATCCCGAGCACACCGCGTGCGCACCCCGCAGACTGCGTGGGTGCGCACACGTGCTTTTCGACAGGTTGACGTCTTCGGCTCTCCAGCGGTTGGGGCAACGGCCTCGCGGTCGTGCACGACGCGGACGACGTCGGTGACGCCGAGATGCAGTCGTTCGCGCACTGGACGAACCTGTCGGAGACCACGTTTCTCGTGAGCCCGACCTCACCCGACGCCGACTATCGAGTGCGCATCTTCACGCCGGGCGGCGAGCTCCCCTTCGCGGGCCATCCCACGCTCGGCTCTTGTCATGCGTGGCTCGAGGCAGGTGATCGGCCTCGAGCTGCGGGGATGGTGATGCAGGAGTGCGGTGTCGGCCTCGTCGCGGTGCAGCGGGGCGCCGACCGGCTCGCGTTCGCTGCCCCACCCCTGTTGCGCACCGGGCCGGTCGACGAGGAGACCCTCACCATGGTGGTGCAGCGGCTCCAGCTCGACCGGTCGAGACGTCGTCGACGCGCAGTGGGTCGACAACGGACCTGGATGGGTGGCCGTGCTACTCCGTGACGCCGACGCGGTCCTCCGGCTCCGTCCCGGTCCGATGGACGAGAAGATCGGCGTCGTCGGACTTCATCCCTCGGGCTCCGACGCCGCGATCGAAGTGCGGGCGTTCTTCGGAGTCGACGGTGCCACGCGGGAGGATCCCGTGACGGGAAGCCTGAACGCGTCACTCGCGCAATGGCTGCTCGCGAGCGGTCGCCTCACCGCGCCGTATGTCGCGGCGCAGGGCGGCGCGATCGGGCGCGCGGGGGAGGTCTTCATGACCCAGGATGCCGACGGCACGATCTGGGTCGGCGGAGCGACGACGACTTACATCAATGGCACAGTCGATCTGCCGTAGGCCTCTCTAGCAACAACCAGACGGACGAAGCCGAAGCCGACGCCCCAACGGGCGTGTGCGCGGCCGCGCCAGATCACGCTGGGATCTTCGATACGACCGGCGGCGGACTCGACAACGCAATCTGCAGCGCACGCGGCCATCCTGCGACACTGTCTGACTCGTGAGGTCGCCGGATCCGTGGGTGGTCGAGTCGCGTCTGTCCGGTGGCATGCAGCGCGGCGCGTGGCGGGTGCGGGGCCCGACGGGCGCTGGGGCGGTGCTGAAGTGGATTGACGTCGAAGCCGACGATGCGTTCGCCGTCGTCGAGCATGCTCGGTCGTTTGGCTATCCGACACCGCGTTGGCTTGATCACGGCGCGACCGAGGACGGTCAATCGTGGTGCGTGCAGGAGTTCGTCTGTGGCACACCGATGGGCAACCTCGACGTGCACGGCGCGGCGCTCATCGTGCAGCTCGTTTCGCTACAGCGGACGATCACGCCCCCGACGGCACGCAGCTGGCCGGCTCTCGGACGCCCCGACGAGCTCGTGCACAGCGATCTCAACGTGCAGAACATCCTGTTGCGCGATGGCGCCGTCGTCGGCGTCATCGACTTCGAAGAAGCAGCTCGGGGCTGCTCAGTGCTCGATCTGCTGAGTCCGGCCGTGAACGCGGTCGTATGGCGTTCTGACCCTGCAGCCGTCGAGATCCTGCACCGCTACGCACGAGAGACCTACGACGACGACGCGATCGCGGCCGCCGCCACGATCGTCGCCCGCGAGGTCTCCGACTGGTATCGCCATGCGATGCAGCACGACTTCGTGCGAATTGAATTTGCGATCAGCGGCTGGTGTCGCTCGCTCCAGGTGTCCCCCTAAGCGAGGGCGTTGACCGGCCCCCGGAGCCGGTCGGCGGCTTGATCGAGGTCGACGAGCCATTGACCGATCCACACCAGTGTGAACGCATCGGCCCGCAGCTGCGCGTCGTCGCTCCCACCGTCGGACGCGAGCCGCTCGACTGTTGCGTCGCGGCGACGAGCTGCCACATCGATCCCCGGCCCCGCTGAGGCTCTCCGCCCGCCGGCTACGTCCTCGGCCACGACGGTGAAGCGGCGGACGACCGCATCGATGTCCGTCACGACGGTCGCGGGTGCCGCGCCATTGAGGTGTCCGACGAGCGTCGATCCGCTCGCTCGCGGCGCGCAGCCGTGCGGCCGTCGCGACGAGAGCGACCGACGACGTGACCTCGGCGCTGGCGCGGCCTCGCTCCGCGACGAGATCGGAGACGCTCGCCTGTGCTCGACCGAAGGCAATGAGGTCGGAGCGCTCGGCGGCGGACTCGGCGGAGGCCGACGCCGTGCCCAACGCGACGCCAAACGCCGACGTCAGCAGCGTGGCCGTCGCGCGGTAGAGCTCGGCGAGGGAGGCTCGGAGCTGGGTCTGCGCTCCTCGGGGCCAGAACAACGCCCCGGCCACGAGCGCCACGGACGCTCCCGTGATCACGTCCACCAACCGGATCTCTCCCGTGCGCCACCCGTCCGGCTCGATCATGTCGACCGCCAGGACCACGAAGGCCGTGAACGTCGCCTGCCCGACGGCGAGCGGCAAGGCTCCGCTTGCGTAGGCGGCGACGAAGACCAGAAGCGGGAGGACGATCCACGGGACGGCACCCGCGGAGCCGATGACCCAGAGGATCGGGATCGCGGCCAGGAACCCAGCCGCCGTTCCCCCGACTGCTGCGACCGCCGATCGTTCGCCGGCGATCACACTCGTGCGCAACACGGCGAGCGCGCCGAGCGCGACCCAGAACCCGTGCCGGAAGTCGCCGATGCCCGCCACGAACACCGCGAGGCCGACGGCGCTACCGGCCCGCAACGCGTCGCGGAAGCGCACCGAGCTGACCGTCACGTGACTTCGGATCGTTTGCCATGTACGCCGAGCGGCGGGCGCCCCGCCCGGCGACGCGCCCATGGGCGCCAGGTCTCGCCAGTGAGCCGGCGCCTGCGCTCCGCAAACCGTGGTCGTCGCGGTAGCGACGCCGAGCGCCACGTGCGACAGCAGTCGCAAGTTTCGTTCTCCATCCATGCCGTCGAGGACCCAGTCTGCGGGCTCGCCCCGCAGGAGCGAGTCGTGAGCCCACCGCTCGAGGTCGAAACGATGCTGTGCCCGCGCTCGATCAAGCCCCTCGACGTCGGGCAGTCCGTCGCCACGAAGCGCCCGAGCACATCCGCTGAGGACCGCCTGCACGCTCATACGCAACGTCATGTGCGCGGACGCGTCTGCCCGGCCGGTGTCTGACTCGGGGAGGAGCGTGCCGAACGTCCGCAGCTCGTCGATCATCATGATGAGGGCTTGCCGCCGCGCTGGTTGGCGCGAATGCCGTCGCGGCAGCCGCGGCGCGTGTATCCGTCAGCTTGGCGAGTCCCTCGGCGGTGCCCCCGCGTTCCAACGCCCGCACCCCCTCATCGCAGGCATCGGCCGCGGCACTCGTCACCACCGCGAGGTCGTTGCGTCGCGGCACGAGGACGAAGGCGGCGACCAGGCTGACGACACCGGCGAACAGCCATCCGCCCAAACGAGGACCGACATCACCGAACGAGGCTGAGGTCGAGGCGGGGAGCACGAACGCGAGAAGGAGGGGCGTCCGGAGCTGGGCGACTGCGGGCCCGACGACGCCGGCGAGCGTGAGACCGAACCCGACGACGACGGTCGCGATCGCGGCGCCGACGTAGTTGTCCGACACCGCCGTTCCCGCGCAGATGAGGACGAGTCCCCCCACGGTTGTCGTGAGGTAGGCCGCGGCACGGTGTCCCGGCGGACCCCCGTAGTCGCCGAACACGAGGTGCGACACGGCGCCGAACAAGGCGTAGAGCGCCAGGACATCTGAGCCGAGAGCGACACCGGCCGCGAAGACGCCAGGGACGACGACCGCCGCCCGCACTGCTCGCCGCCAAGCGGTGCCATCAGGGTCGTGGGCTCGGAACACGCTCGCTCAGCTCTGCCGCGAGGTTTCGTGCAGTGTGAGCCGCGCGTGGCCGAGCGGGGAGGTATCACGATGATCCACGGGCCGACGGTAAAACATCATCCGGAATGCTCGTTCCCGAGTTGACGCGACCGGCCCAGCGCATCGGTTCCATCCTGCGCGAGCGGGGCGAGACGGTCGCCGTGGCCGAGGGCTCGGCGGGGGGATTGATCTCCGCGGCGCTGCTTTCGGTGCCAGGCGCGTCCGCGTACTACCTGGGCGGCGTGGTCGTCTACACCGCCGCCGCGGCTCGCGCCTGGATCACCGGTGCTGTCGAAGCGCCGCCCGGGATGCGAGGGGCGACCGAGGAGTTCGCGAAGTATCTCGCACAATCCGCCGCGGTGAAGCTTGCCGCGACGTGGGGTATCGGCGAGGCGGGCGCTGCCGGCCCTCCGAATCGGTACGGCGACCCGGCGGGACATTGCTGGGTCGCAGTGGCCGGACCTGCGGAGGCGACCAATCTCATCGCCACCGGGCGAGTCGACCGCGAGCAGAACATGGTGGCTTTCGCCGCGGCCGCGCTCGACCTGCTGCTGGACGTCTTAGGGCGCGCGGTCGACGCGAACGGCCCAGCATCCTCGTGATGCGTTGTGCACGTGCACGTGGTCGGCCTCGACGTTCTGGAGGAACCGATCGAGCGTCTCGCCGAGCCGCTCGCCGTCGATGACGGCGGCGTCGATCATGAGCGCGTCGGCGTCGAACGACCGCACCGAGAGTTGACGGCCAGTGAGCTGTAACGGGAGCGTGGCGGTGTCGTTCGGTGAGCCACACGACACCCGGTGCAGGAAGATTGGGCTCGCCGCGCGGTAGGGGCTGTCCACGGTGAACGGGTCGTAGGAGACGAGCAGAAGCTCGTCGCCGATCTCCGCATCGTTCAGGCACTGGCGACACGGATATCCCGGCTTCTCGTCCGCGACGTAGCTGCGACTGCTAGCCCAGTCGGCGCGCAGGCGATCGGCGACGGCGGGGTCGATCGGTCGCAGGCGAAACGTGGTCGACGTGACGCTCATGCGACCATCGTCGAGGATCGGCGGCCGTTCTGCTGGCGGGATTCGGCCATTGCGTTTGTCGCGGCGATTGCCGCCCGGCATGCTCCGGACGTGGCAGAGCCGCGCCCAGGGGACGAGTGACGCGAATCGAACCTGCGGAGCCGGCGCCGTACCTCAGCCGGTTGGTTGGGCCCCGCTTGGTGTGACCGTTACGGCGCAGGTCGCCAAGTTGTTGCCGTTGGCGGCACTGGGCTCGCCGCCGATGCCGTCCGGGAGCTCCACGTCCACGCTGAACGCGCCCGCATTGGCACTCGGCCACGCCAGGAGGAGAAGCACGACGAGACTGCCGTTCGGCAGAATGACTGTGCCGGAGTCCGAGGTGATGGTCACGGTCGTCGGTGTGCCCGCGGGGCCGACGGTGCCGGGGGTGATCGTCGGACTCCAGCCGGCGGGAAGGAGTACATCCCCGGGGTCGACCTCGACAACGACACCGCTCACCGGCACCGAGACGGGCAGGCTCACGGTGAAGGTCATCGGCTGGCCGTCAGTCGGGGCGGAGCCCACGTTCCTGACCCTGATGGTGTACAGGAACTCGGTGTCCGGAGTGATTGGCGTCTGGCACATGAGCTGGGGCGTCAGGTCGGGGGTTGCGACCGTCGTGGTGGTCGCAGCAGTCGTCGTCGGGAAGGTCGGGTTCGTCGGAACGCCACCACCCGCCACAGTCGTGGTGGTCGTCGCCGCGGTCGTGGTGGTCGAGGACGTCGTCGTCGTGGTCGCCGCGGCAGTAGTTGTCACTGCGACCGTTGTCGGAGCTGCAGTCGGCGCGACAGTCGTCGACGGCGGGCAATCCTGCGCGTCCGCCCTTCGAGCGTCGCTCACAACGACCGCCGCCGATGCCAGCGCGAACGCGAGGACCACGGCAGCGCCGCCACCGAATCCACGTCGGCGAACGCCGAGCACGAGCGCGACTCCCGCGCCCAGCACGAGGATGGCGAGCAGCACGACGAGGAGGGGGTCGCTGCCCGTCGCTGGGAGGACACAGTCCATGCCCCAGTGTCGCACTCACGGAGCGGGCTCAGCCAGCGCCTCTAAGTGAGCGCCTGGTACGGGATGACACGCGTGAAGGCGTCACGTTGCGCGTCGTCCACGGCGGCTGACCGGCCGGATAGGTCATTTGTGCGTCACGGCGTTCGCTCACGGCTCGCCCGAGGCTCGAAAACGGCCACTGACCTGGGAGCGGGTGACGGGAATCGAACCCGCATAGCCAGCTTGGAAGGGTGGGTACACGCGCGATTCGCGACGTGCTCGAACATGTTGAAACGCGCGTTGACCTGGGAACTTCGTTTGCCTTGGGTTGCCGTCGACTCCCTTGGCTTCCCATGGTTACGCGCGTTCTTGTGTCACGCGCGTGTCACGCGACCGCGCGGCCGACGACGAGCTCGCCCCGCTCGAGCAGCTGTTGTTGCCGACCGCACTCGTGGGCGACACTTCGCAGGCGGGTGGCTGTTCAACGATTGGCTATGGGGTCGCACTCCGAAACAGGTCGCGCGGCAAGAGCAGTGGCTACAGCATCCGCGCCTGGCTCCTCATCGGAACTGTCTGGGGACTTCCATTTGGCGTGGCGATGGGCCTCACCGCGCTCAACGACGGCGAGTTGGCCGCTGGCTTCCGGACCGCCCATCGGTCTAGCCGTCGGCATCCTGGGGTTCGGGCCTGCCCTGGTCTTGTGGATGCGAAAGGAGCGCCGCCGCCGCGAGCTCGACACCCCCTCGTAGCGAGGCCACCGGCCAACGTCGGAAGGGTGTGTCGCCCTTGAAATATCGGTGACGGTTGGGGCGACGCTCATTGCCATGGCGGCTTGCGGTTACGTGCCTGCGTATCTCACATCTGATCGTTGTGCGAACGAAGTGGCGCGACTGTCTCGCGTGGCGGCCGCATCGTCCACGTCGACCGCGGGTCGGCAACGTGCGGCCCGCCGCCCTTGATCCGGACTCAGCCCAAGCGCGATACTCATGCCAGGGCGCGGGAGGGGCGGAGATGGCGATGCGGGTGGCGGGCTTCACTCATAGGCGGGCGCGCGTGGTGGGGACGGGGGTGATCGTCGCGGCGTCGATCTTCGTTCCGTCGCCGCTTTCGCCGTCGATCGCCGCCAAACCGGGGCCGCCGACGCCGTTCGACTCCAACGGCTACGACGACAGCTTCGCAATCGCGCAGAGTCGACCCCAGGGTCCCCTCATCGACGAGGCGGAGGCCGGGGCTCGGATCGCCGCCGAGGTACCGGCAGTGGGTGGTGACGCAGTGCGGGGGACGTTCGGACCGCAGGTGGCGTGGCCGATCATGCCGATACATGCCGTCATGCTCCCCGACGGGCGGGTGATGTCGTACGGCACGCGCCCCAACGGAACGCAGACCGCCTACTACGAGTACGACGTCTGGGATCCCGGCGCCGGCACCGGCGCCGGCGCGCATCAGTTGCTGCCGAACACCACGCAGACGGACATCTTCTGCAGTTCCCAGATCGTGCTGCTGAACGGCGACGTCGAGCTGTACGGAGGCGACAATCTCCCAACGGACACGAACACCCAGAATCGGGAGGTGACCCAGTTCCATCCGTCCGACCACACGCTCGTGCACACGGGACAGATGAACCGACTCCGGTGGTACTCGTCGGCGACGGTGCTCCCGAACGGTGAGGTCTACATCCAGGGCGGCAGTGGCGGCGCCGACCTGCCCGAGCGTCGCAAGACCGACGGCACGTTCCAGCTGCTTACCGGGGCGTCGACCAGTGGCCTGTCCAGCGGCTACCCGAAGAACTGGGTCGGGCCGGACGGGCTCGTGTTCGGGATCGCCAACACCCAGATGTACCGGGTAAACCCGGCGGGGAACGGGTCGATCACATGCTCGGAAGCATTCCGAACGGCAATACCGGAGGCACGTCGACCGCCGTCATGTTCCGGCCGGGCCGCATCCTGCAGGTCGGCGGCGGCAACTCCACAACGCGAGCCGCGACGCCACGATCATCGACATCAACAGCGGCTCCCCTCAGATCACCCCCCTGCCGCAAGCGCAGTCCGGGCGTCACTGGGGCAACGCCACGGTGATGGCTGACGGCCGAGTGCTCGTGTCCGGCGGCAGCGCGGTGAATAACGCGGCGACCGGCGTGGCCTACACCGCTGAGATCTTCAACCCGGCGGACAACTCGTGGACGACCGGTCCGACGGCGACCCGCATGCGCCTGTACCACTCGACGTCGTTGCTGCTGCCCGATGCCACGGTCGTCACGATGGGTGGAGGCACGCCGGGTCCCGAGACGAACCTGAACGCCGAGGTCTACTACCCGCCCTACCTGTTCAACAGCGACGGCACGGCGGCCGTGCGGCCGGCGATTACGAGCGCCACGGCTGTCACCGACCCCGGCCAGACATTGAGCATCCAAACGCCGGACGCGGCGGGCATCGCCAAGGTGTCGCTCGTCAAGGCGGGCTCGGTGACCCACTCCGACGACATGGACCAGCGGTTCCTCGACCTGACGTTCACACGCTCCGGCGACACGTTGACCGCGAATCTGCCGGCCAACGTCAACGAGACCCCTCCCGGCTACTACATGGTCTTCGTGATCAACGCCGCCGGCGTGCCGTCCGAAGCCATGATGGTGAGGATCGACGTCGCCGGCACAAACCCGCCGCCCACCACCACCGACGACCACACGACGACGTCGACCAGCACCACGACCACACGACGCCCAGCACGACGACGTCGACCAGCACCACGACCACGACGCAACCGCCGCCTCCGCCCGCCCCGACGAACATCCTGACCAATGGTGGGTTCGAGGATGGAGTCGGCGCGAGCGTGCCCGGCTGGGCTAACGCGGTCGGCCCCATCGACGTGTTCCGAAACCAAACGGGAGCTCTGGCCGCGGCCGAGGGCACCTCGATGATCGAGATCGACAGCTCGACCGGCAAGGACCGCATTGAGCAGGTGGTCGCGACGACCGCGGGTCGGACGTACCGGCTGTCGTTCCAGCACTCGCCGCGGCCAGGTGTCTCGAACCCGAGCAACAAGTTCGACGTGTACTGGAACGGCACCAAACTCGCCACCGTGAACCGCAGCGGGGCGGGCCTGGCGGCCCCGGCGTGGCAGACCGCTACCTTCACGGTGACGGGGACGGGGAGCGACCGCCTTTCGTTCCGCGAGAACGACAGCAACAACCAAGGCGCGTTGCTCGACAACGTGCAACTCAGAGCCAGCTGACCGAAGGCCGAGCATCGTGAAGACTTCGCGCGTGGAGTGGGAACGCGCACGGCGCGCCATTGGTCGCGACGACCTCCACCTCCACGACCTGAGGCATTACGCCTCGACGTTGGCCGCGTCGGCTGGCGCCTCGACGGCCGAGCTGATGGCCCGGCTTGGTCACTCGTCGCCCGCGGCAAGTCTCAGGTATCAGCACGCGACGAGCGACCGAGACCGCGTCATCGCCGACCGCATGAACGAGCTGGCGGGCGCCGCTCCGAGCGCCGCCAAGGTGACGCCTCTGCGGGTCGTTTCCGGCGACGGCTGAGAATCGCGTGTCACGCGCGTGTCACGACGGGGCCACGCGGGCTCGTCAGGGCACCGAAACGACCTCTGACCTGGGAGCGGGTGACGGGAATCGAACCCGCATAGCCAGCTTGGAAGGCTGGAACTCTGACCATTGAGCTACACCCGCGAGGGTTGCCAGGGTAGCGAAGGGCCAGTTCGCACCCGCGGCGGTCGTGGGATAGACCGGAGGCCATGCCTTACGAGTTCACCCAGCAGGGCCAAGCGCTCCTTCAAGACGTCGTCAGCTTCATGGACGACCACATCTATCCGAACGAGGCCGAGTACCACGAACAGGCCGAGGCGCTCGGTCACGACGGTGACCCGCCGATGCTCGACAAGCTCAAGGCCGCCGCCCGCGAGCGCGGTCTCTGGAACATGTTCCTGCCCCACCTGTCGCCCGACGCCCCCGGGACGAAGCTGTCGAACCTCGACTACTCGCCGATCTCCGAACAGCTCGGCAAGGTGGGCTTCGCATCGGAGGCTCTGAACTGCTCCGCGCCGGACACCGGCAACATGGAGATCCTCAACGCCTACGGCTCCGAGACCGTGAAGCGCGACTGGCTCGCCCCGCTGCTCGAAGGCGAAATCCGTTCCGCGTTCTGCATGACCGAGCCCGCTTCAGCATCGTCGGACGCGACGAACATCAGCCTGAGCATCGACAAGCAGGGCAACGACTACGTGTTGAACGGCACGAAGTGGTTCTCGTCGGGTGCGATGCGGCCGCGTTGCAAGGTGTTCATCGTCATGGGCAAGACCGACCCGAATGCGGCGCGGCACTTGCAGCAGTCGATGATCGTCGTGCCCAAGGACACGCCGGGCGTTCGTTTCGGTCGCACGCCACACGTCTTCGGCTATGACCACGCTGGCGGCCATCCTGAGGTGATCTTCGAGGACGTCCGTGTGCCGGTCGACAACCTGCTCGGTGAGGAGGGTGGCGGCTTCGCGATGTCGCAGGCTCGACTCGGGCCGGGTCGCATCCATCACTGCATGCGGTCGATCGGCGTTGCCGAGCGCGCGCTCGGGATCATGATCGATCGTGCACTCGACCGCAGCACCTTCGGCAGCCTTGTCGCCCAGAAGGGCCTCATCCAGGACTGGATCGCCGAGGCACGCATCGAGATCGACATGTGCCGCGAGTACGTCTTGCACACCGCTCACCTGATGGACACGGTCGGCAACAAGGCGGCCGCCACCGAGATCTCGGGCATCAAGGTCGCGGTGCCGAACATGGCATTGAAGATCATCGACCGCGCCATCCAGGTGCACGGAGCAATGGGAGTCACGCAGTTCACGCCGCTGGCGTCGATGTACGCCAGCATGCGCACACTGCGAATCGCCGACGGTCCCGACGAGGTGCACAAGATGACGATCGCTCGCCGCGAGATTCTCCAGCGCGATCCGTCGTTCCGCATGAACCCCGCTGCCCAACCCGCGAAGGGCCCAGAGGCCGAACCCCAGCCCTTCGCCCGTCCCTGAGACTCAAAATGCCGATCTCAGGTAAGTGATGCGTCACTGGTGACGCGTTACTTACCTGAGTTGGCGGGCCGCCGACCTACTGAATCGCCATGCCTACGCGGGCCTGGGCGGCCCCGTCCTGCGGGGTGCGTCCTTCGACGTCGAACACGACCTTGCCGAGCTTGCCCGGAGTGAAGGGGAACGGAGCCTCGTAGTCGGGCGTCGTCGAGGGTCCGCGCTGATAGCCCACTTCGAACCCCGAAATGCCGAAGGAGACCGGGACTGTGCGTGGGATGGCGCCGCTGCCCACGGGTAGCTCGCCGTAGAACAGCTCGAGCTCGCCCTGAAACGGCTGTGTCGACCTGAACGCGCACCGTACCGTCGTGCGGGAGCGGGGGAGGTCGACCTCGGAGCGCACGGTCGTGATCGTCGCGCCAAGGAAGTTGTAGGCGAAGCAGAGCCGGTCGTCCTTCACGTAGAGCGCGTAGCCGCCCGCGGCGCTGCCGTGATTGGCGATCACCCCTTGCACCTCACCGCCGGTGTTGTCGATCTCGGCCGTTACCTGCCACGACCGGTTGCGCAGGTTCGGCGCGACCGTGTCGGGGAGCGAGCTGATGCCCGCGTAGTACTCGTAGTGATCACGGCGATAGCGGTAGTCGCCGTGGCGCCCGGGCATGTTCGTGAGGGGAAGCGCGAGGTTTCGCTCCGCCTCTTGCCACCACAGCTCAATAAGGTCGGCGAGGCGATCGGGCTCCTTCTGCGCGAGGTCGGTCGTCTCCGCGAAGTCCTCGGCGACGTGGTACAGCTCCCACTCGTCCTCGTCGAAAGGCCGCCGGGGATCGGAGCCGTCGTACGGCATCATCATCAGCGGGTGGAAGCACACCGCCTTCCATCCCTCGTGGTAGATCGCCCGGCAGCCCATCATCTCGTAGTACTGCGTCGTGTGGCGGCTCGCCGCGGCACCATCGGCAAACGTGTGGGCGAAGCTCACGCCGTCGAACGGCTGCTGCGCCACCCCCGCGATCGACTCCGGCGGGTCGATGCCGATCACGTCGAGCAACGTCGGGAGCAGATCGATCGCGTGGACGTATTGATGGCGCGTCTCGCCGGTGCGGGTGATGCCTCGCGGCCAGTGCACGATCAAGGGGTCGGCGACTCCACCCTCGTGGGTCTCGCGCTTCCACCGCTTGAGCGGCGTGTTGCCGGCCCACGCCCAGCCCCATGCGTAGTGGTTGTGGGCGCGCGGGGTGCCCAGGTCATCGATGCGCTTGAGGTTCTCTTCAAGGCTCTCGGGCTCGCCGTTGAAGAAGTAGTTCTCGTTGAACGATCCACGCGGACCGCCCTCGGCGCTCGCCCCGTTGTCGCTCATGATGATGACGATCGTGTTGTCCGTCTCGCCGAGCTCGTCGATGAATTCGAGCACCCGTCCGACTTGCGCGTCGGTGTGCTCGAGGAAGCCGGCGAACACCTCCATCATCCGGGCGTAGAGCCGCTTCTCGTCGTCGGAGCACGAGTCCCACGCGGGGATCCAGTGCGGGCGCTCGCTGAGCTCTGCGCCCGGGGGCAGCAGCCCCGTCGCACGCTGCCTCGCGAAGACCTCCTCCCGATAGGCGTCCCAGCCCTGGTCGAACGCTCCCTTGTACTTGTCGATGTACGCGGCCGGAGCCTGATGCGGCGCGTGGCATGCGCCCGGTGCGAACCACAAGAAGAACGGCTTCGTCGGGGAGGCGGCCCGCAGGTCCGTGAGGTACAGCCGCGCGATGTCGGCCATGTCCTCGGTGAGGTGGTAGCCCTCCTCCGGCGTGCGCGGCGGATCGATCTGGTGGTTGTCGTGCACGAGGTCGGGATGGAACTGGTCGGTCTCGCCGCCGAGGAAGCCGTAGAACCGTTCAAAGCCGCGCCCGAGAGGCCATCGGTCGCGCGGCCCGCCGTGGACCATCGTGCCCGCGGGCGCGAGGTGCCATTTGCCGACCGCGAACGTCGCGTAGCCATTGCGGACGAGGATCTCCGACACCATGCCGTTGGCCTTCGGCATCGTCGCGTCGTAGCCGGGGAAGCCCGAGGCGAACTCGACGATGCGTCCCATGCCATTGCGATGGTGGTTGCGCCCCGTGAGCAGGCACGCCCGCGTCGGCGAGCACAGCGCGGTGGTGTGGAAATTCGAGTACCGAAGCCCGCTCGCCGCGAGACGATCGAACGTCGGTGTCGCCATCGGGGAGCCGTAGCAACCGAACTGCGAGTAACCGACATCGTCGAGCAGCACCACGACGACGTTCGGCGCTCCCTCGGGCGCGGCCGGCAGGGGCGGCCACCATGGCGTCGAGTCTTCGAGGGTGCGACCGGCGACTCCCTGAAACTCGCCGGGCTCCACTAGGCGAGCGCCTTCGCCTTCAGCTGATCGAACTCCGCCTGGGTGATCGCGCCCGAGTCGAGCAGGCCCTTCGCCTTCTCGATCTGCTCCGCGGCCCCGCTCGGAGCCGCAACGCTCTGCACATAAGAGTCGAACTGCTTCTGCTGCGCCTGCGCCTGCTTCATC
Source organism: uncultured Acidimicrobiales bacterium (assembly GCA_963759645.1). Lineage (GTDB taxonomy): Bacteria > Actinomycetota > Acidimicrobiia > Acidimicrobiales > DATKAS01 > DATKAS01. The sequence goes on from CAVXAI010000016.1 coordinate 185,206, forward strand.
GACCGCTCGGCCATGCCGCTACCCCGGGCGATGATGTACACGAACACCGTGATGAATGGCAGGAAGATGAGCGCGACTACCCACAACGCCTTGGCCACTCCGCCCATCGTGTGGTCGCGGAACAAGTCGATCAACACCTGCACCAGGATCATGATCCAGATGAACAGGAAGAACAGCCACAGCATCGACCAGATGATGTCGGAGAGGTGGACGTCGGCAAGAACCATGTCGTGATCCCTCATGGGGGAGAGGCGCGCGTGCGCGAGCTGATGTTGCGTCACATTCTTGCCACAGGTCGGCGACCCGTGCCGGACCGACGCAGATCTGGTTGCATGGCGCTCGCATGACCTGGAACGCCTGCCAGTGGCTGCTCGACCGACACGTCGAGGAGGGGAGCGGGGCCCGATCCGCCTTCCGGTTCGACGGCACGACCATCTCCTACGGGGAGCTGCAGGCCCTCGTCGTGTCGGCCGCCGCCGGGCTGCAGGCGCGGGGGATCGCGCCCGGCGACCGCGTCGTTCTCGCACTGCTCGACTCGCCCGACCTCGTCGCGACGTTCCTGGGCTGCCTCCGGATAGGAGCGGTCGCGGTCCTCGTGAACCCCCTTCTTCCGTGGCGGGATGTCGGCGCCATCGTCGAGGGCGCCGAGGCTGGGCTCGTACTCGCGTCAGCGCAACGCGCCGCGGGGATCGAGGAGCTCGCCGCCGCGGCTCCCGGCGCGCACGCCATTGTCACCGGCTCCGACGAGTGGGTCGGGCTCGCACCCCCGGATGCCTCTGTCGGGATCGCGGCGACAACCGAGGACTCGCCGGGCTTCTGGCTGTGCACCTCGGGGAGCACAGGCCGACCCAAGCTGGCCATGCACCGTCATTACGACCTGAAGGTCACTGCCGACACCTACGCGCGCGAGATCCTCGACATCGAGGCTGGCGACGTCTTCTTCTCCGTCGGCCCCATGTTCCACGCGTACGGCCTCGGGAATTCCCTCACCTTCCCGATGTCTGTAGGCGCGCTCACGATCCTCGAAGCGCCGCGGCCACCGACGCCGAAACGCGTCGCGGAGATCGTGCAGACCGAGCAGCCGTCGCTCTTCTTCGCGATCCCGACGTTCTACGCGGCACTCAACGCGTCGGACATCCCGGACGGCACGTTCGCATCAGTGCGGCTCGCGGTGTCGGCCGCCGAGGCGTTGCCCGCTGAGACGTGGCATCGGTTTCACGAGCGCTTCGGCGTCGAGATCCTCGACGGCATCGGCTCGACGGAGATGACCCACATCTTCCTGTCGAACCGAGCACGCGCGGTCCGGCCAGGTACGACGGGTCAGCCCGTGACCGGATACGACGTGCGTGTCGTCGACGACGACGGCACCGACCGTGACGACGATGTGCCCGGGCACCTTTGGGTCCGGGGCGAGTCAGCGGCGACCGGCTACTACGGCAACGCCGACGCCACCGAGGCGACATTCGGCCTCGGCAACGGTTGGGTACGCACCGGTGACACCTACGTCCGCGACAAGGACGGCCACTTCACTTATCTCGGACGTTCTGACGACATGCTCCGGGTCGGCGGGGAGTGGGTGGCGCCAGCCGAAGTCGAGGCCACGATCATCGAGCATCCCTCGGTGCTCGAGGTCGCCATCGTCGGCATGGTCGACGAACGCGGCATCACGCGTCCCGTCGCATTCGTCGTCGCGCAAGACGGTGCATCGTTGACCGCGGACGATGTCATCGAGCACTGCCGAGGCCGGCTCGCCGGCTACAAGCGCCCGACCAAGGTCATGCTCGTCGACTCTCTCCCCAAGACCGCGACGGGGAAGATCCAGCGCTACAAGCTCCGCGGCTGACCCTACGATCCCCCGAATCGCACGCGAGCAGTCCCCCGAACCGGTCGTCGTCCGGCCGCTGCGCGACTTCTTCCACACGGAGGCCGCCGGCGGTGTGGTGCTCGTCGTCGCCACGGTCATCGCCCTCGTGTGGGCGAACTCGCCGTGGAAGGAGTCGTACTTCGACTTCTGGCACACGCATCTGTCGATCACGCTCGGGAGCCACTCCATCGACCTCGACCTCCAGGAGTGGGTCAACGAGGCGCTGATGACGATCTTCTTCTTCGTCGTCGGTCTCGAGATCAAACGCGAGCTGGTCGAGGGCGAGCTCCGGGATCCGCGGAAGGCCTCGCTGCCCGCGATCGCGGCAGTCGGCGGGATGCTCGTGCCCGCGCTGATCTACGTCGCGGTGAACGCGGGAGGTGAGGGCATTGGCGGGTGGGGCATCCCGATGGCGACCGACATCGCGATGGCGATCGGCGTGGTGAGCCTGCTCGGGTCGCGCATCAACCCCTCGCTGAAGCTGTTCCTACTGGCGTTGGCGATCGTCGACGACGTCGGCGCGATCGCGGTGATCGCGATCTTCTACTCCGATCACATCGATCTGGAGCCGCTCGGCGTCGCCGCCGCGATCGTCGTCGGCCTCGTTGTGCTCCGCGTGCTCGGGGTCCGCTCCGTGCCTCTGCTCGTCGTCGTGGGGTGCGCACTGTGGCTCGCGCTCCACGAGGCCGGTGTCCACGCGACGATCGCCGGCGTCATCCTCGGGCTGATGGCCCCGACGACGCCGGCACGCCGCCGCCATCTCATCGACGAGGAGGCGTTGCTCGACCTCTCGACCGTCGAGGCCGCCGCGGAGACCGCGACCCTCGCCCGCGAGTCGGTGTCGATCGTGGAATGGCTCGAGCATCTGTTGCACCCGTGGACGAGCTTCGTGATCGTGCCGCTCTTCGCACTGGCGAACGCGGGCATCCCGCTGTCGTCGGAAGCGCTCTCGGACGCGGCGTCGTCGCGCATCACGCTCGGCGTGGTGCTCGGACTCGTGGTCGGCAAGACGGTCGGCGTCGCGGGGTTCTCGTGGATCGCGGTGCGGATGCGGATCGGCACGCTCCCGGAGGGCACGTCGTGGCACGGACTGCTCGGCGTGGCGGTGCTGGCCGGGATCGGGTTCACCGTGTCGATCTTCGTCGCCGGTCTTGCGTTCGAAGAGGAGCTCGGTCTGCAGAACGAAGCCAAGATCGGGATCCTCGCCGCGTCGCTCGTCGCTGCGGGCTTGGGCTCGCTCGTTTTGGCCCGCCGCCCGAGGCGAGGTCATCAACACACTGAATAGTCGGGTCGCGACTGGCACGAACTCGTCGTGACGACCGTCAGGCGCCCCGAGCACGCGTGATCGGCGACTCGACTCCTGCCCTCACCCACTGGTCCGGGCGCGGTGGGAGAAACGACGTCGTGAGAGGAAGCTCTCCTCCCCAGTAGGGGAGGGCGAGGTCATCGGGCTCCTCGATCGGCCCGCCCTCGCGCACCTTGGCTGACGCCTCGACGATCGGGATGCGGACAACGGACGTCGCGCGCAGCTCCTCGAGGGTGGGCGCACGGCACTCGTGCGAGCGTCCGGGCATCACGTGATCGACGACTGCGAGCAGCGCTCGGTGTTTCTCTTTCTCCTCCCCGACTCGTTGAGCTCGTCCGAAGAGCACGACGGAGCGGTAGTTCACGGAGTGGTGGAACGCGGAGCGCGACATGACGAGCCCGTCGACGAGCGTCACCGAGACGCAGACATCTCGGTCCTCCAACGCCACCTTGAGAGCCCCGTTCGCCGGGGCGCCGTGCAGGTACAGCCGGTCATCGATCCGGGCGTACACCATCGGCAGCACGACTGGATGTGACGCGGTCGCGAGTCCGACATGCGCGACGTAGCCCTCATCGAGGATCGAGACGATGGCTTCCCAGTCGTGCGAGCCGCGGTCCCGTTTTCGGTGCAGCTCGGTTCGTGGAGTGGGTTGCACACGCAAAGCATGAACCGAGTGCCCACCGGCAGAGCATGAATTGATTTTCCAATCAGGTCAGCGACTGGCCGGTTTGAAGGCGCATGATGGTCTCATGCCCGGACAAGTTGCCCCTCTCACCGATGAGCGCGAGCTCCTGCTCGCCTATCTGACCCAGCAGCGCTACGTGCTCAAGCTGACCGCTCACGGCCTCAGCGACGAGCAAGCCCGACAGGCGTCGCCGCCCAGCTCTCTCGCGGTGGGCGGCCTGATCAAGCACGTCAGCCAGGTCGAGCGTTACTGGATCGACCTGGTCGTCCAGCGTCAGGCCGACGTCTACACCGCGGACTCCGAATACGAGGACAACTTCCGCCTGCAGCCTGGCGAGACGTTGTCGACCGTGATCGACAAGTACGACGCAGTCGCCCGCGAGACCGAGGCCGTCATCGAGAAGATTGCGGACCTCGGCCAAGCCGTGCCTGTGCCGCCCGGTGTGCCGTGGTTTCCCGACGACGTCGAGGCCTGGACAGTCCGTTGGGTGCTCCTCCATCTCATCACCGAGACCGCGCGTCACGCGGGACATGCCGACATCGTGCGCGAAGCAGTGGACGGGGCCACGGCCTTCCCGCTGATGGCCGCGGTCGAGGGCTGGCCCGCGACCGAGTGGCTGCAACCCTGGTCTCCGAGCGAGGTGTAACAACTCACCTTCGGACAGTGACTCGCACCGGTACGGTGCCGCGCGCGATGGCGACCTCCGGTGACAACCCGCTCCACCACTCTCGATACGTTCGGTCGAACGGGTACGACGCGGAGTGGGTGTTCTCGAACCAGATGGGGCCGAACGCGCTCTGGCTGATGGAAGCGCTCACCGAGGTCGTGCCGCTCGAGCCGGGCATGCGGGTGCTCGACCTCGGGTGCGGCACCGCGATGACGTCGATCTTCTTGGCCAAGGAGTTCGGGGTGCGGGTCTGGGCGACCGACCTCTGGATCGACGCGACCTCCAACCTCACCCGCATCCGCGAGGCGGGTGTCGAAGACCTCGTCGTACCCGTGCACGCCGAAGCGCACGCCCTTCCGTTCGCGAACGGCTTCTTCGACGCGATCGTGAGCGTCGACGCGTACCAGTACTTCGGCACTGCCGACCTCTACCTCGGCTACGTCGCCGAGTTCCTCCGGCCGGGCGGCCGTGATCGGCATCGTGGTGCCGGCGCGTGCTCGAGGAGATCGGGGCCGACGTGCCAGCCGAGATCGCCCCGTGGTGGGAGTGGGACTTCTGCTGCTTCCACTCGCCGGACTGGTGGCGCACGCACTGGGCGAAGACCGGGAAGGTGCGGGTCGATGTCGCCGATGCGATCGAGGACGGGTGGAAGGACTGGCTGCGCTTCGACGGGCTCAGTGAGCCGTACCTCGAAGGGTGGAGGAAGGATGCAGCCCGTCGGACGGGCGAGATGCTCAGCGTCGATCAGGGCAAGCTGTTCGGGTTCACTCGGATCGTCGGCACGAAGGTTCAGACGTGAGCCGAGGACGCCGATCCAGCGGTGAGCGGCACCTTGGTGAGATCGAGCGCGTCGACCATGACCGGTGCGTAGAAGATCTTGCGTCCGCTGTTCGTGCCCATGAAGCGCCGCAGCTGCGCCTCGGTGCTCCGGCCCCGATGGGCGGGTTGCTTCTGCATCGTGCGGAACGAATCGAGCTCGCCTTGCGCCGCGATCAGCTCCTCGACCGCGTCGACTCCGAGCGCGCGGATCAGCTCGTCTTCGAGGTCGGCGACGCAGACGTGGAAGCCGAGCGCCTGCAGGTCGTCGCGAGCTCAGGTCGATGCCGAGTCCCGCCCGTTCGAGCGCGCGTCGGAAGACGCCCTCTTCGCCGACGTCGTAGAGACCGGCGAGCCTGAGGTCCGCTCCGCTCGGTCCGTACTGCTCGAGGAACTTCGCGATGTTCGTCGCGCCGTCCATTGCGACCACCATGACGCCCTCGGCGTCGAGGTCGCGACCACGGCGCGACCGCGAGCGCCTCCACTGCGCCTCGGTCGCTCAGCCCCTCGACGAGGATGACGGCGCGCGGCTCGATGGTGCTCAGCGGTGGTTGAGGGCGAGCTCGGACTCGCGCTCGCCGGCGATGCGGGTGTGCCACATCCGGCGGGGCTGGCGCATGTCGAACGGCGTCGCCCGGTGCATCAGCCGGCGGTTGTCCCACACGACCGCGTCACCGACCTCCCACTGGTGGAAGTAGACGCGAGGTGGCTGGCACGCCCATTCGTTGAGCTCGTCGAGGAAGCGCTCGGATTCGTCGGGATCCATGCCGACGATGCCGTACGCGTGCCGGCCGATGCACAGGTTCGGCCGGCCGGTCTCGGGATGCACCTTCACGAGCGGGCGGAGCGACGGCTCCATGTCGTGGTAGCCGTACTGGTCGTATCCGCCGCTTTCGTTCGTCTTCGACGGCATGTAGCCGGCTCGTGCCTGGCTGTAGAAGAGCGAGTGATACGCCGACAGTGACTCGACTCGGGCCCGTGTCTCGTCGTCGAGCGCCTCGTACGCGGCGCGCATGTCGGCCCAACCGGTGGGGGCGCGGCCCTCGGGCACGATCTCGGCCGAGAAGACGGCCCCCTTTGCTTGGAGCGGCATGTACGTGCTGTCGTGGTGCCAGCCCTCGTTCCCCCGCACCGACTTCACGACGTCGTCGTCGGGCTCGAAGTGCACGCGGCCACTGCGTCCGATGTTGGTGATCGGCGCGGCCTTGAACTCGAGGTCGCCGAAGCGTGCCGCAAAGGCGTTCTGGTCGTCCACCGTGATGAACTGAGCGGGGAAGATGAGCAGCGCGTACTCGAGCCATGTCGCGTACAGCTCGTCCCATGTCGCGTCGTCGAGCGACGCGAGCGAGAGGCCAGTCACCGTCGCTCCGAACGTGGCGTCCAGCGGTTCGACATCCATGGTCGTCACCCCCGCGGAGAGCCTACGACGGACTGGCGCGGGCTTCGGCGTTGACAGGGCCGCCCTGTGGGCGATGAACTCCGGCATGACTGCAAACACCGATGTCGCGATCGTCGGCGGCGGGATCGCCGGCGCCTCGCTCGCATGCGCCCTCGCCCGCGGCGGGCTCGGGGTCACCGTGCTCGAAGCCACGACCGAGTTCCCTGACCGCGTGCGGGGCGAGAGCATGCAGGCGTGGGGAGTGGCGGAAGCACGTGAGCTGGGCGCCGAGGAGGTGCTTCTCGCTGCGGGCGCCCATGTCGCGAACGCAGTGGAACCAGTACGCGGAAGGCTTCGGCGAGCTCCCTCCGCTCCCGATGGACATGATGGTCCCCGGCATCCCCGGCTCGCTCAATCTCCGCCATCCCGACGCCTGTCAGGCGCTCCTCGACGCCGCCGCCGCGGCCGGCGCGACCGTGCTCCGCGGCGTCGCGCACATCGAGCTCACGCGCGAAGGCGCGGGCTCGACAGTCGCGTACGACGTAGACGGACAACCGCAGTCGTTGCAGACGTCGCTCGTCGTTGGCGCGGACGGTCGGAACTCCACGGTGCGCAAGCAGGTCGGCATCACACTCGAACATCAGGAGGCCACGACTCACATCGCCGGTCTGCTCGTTGACGGGCTCGACGGCGTCCCCGACGAGTTCGACGCGGTCGTCTCCGACTCCGACCGCTTCACGTTGCTGTTTCACCAGGGCAACGGCCGCGCCCGGGCTTACCTCTGCGTCGGCGACTCTGCCCAGAAGGCGTTCGCGGGGCCAGAGGGCACCCGACGCTTCCTCGATCGGTGGACCGACTCGGCCTACCCCTGGGGTAAGGAGGTCGCCGCAGGGACGCCGGCAGGCCCGTGCTCGACGTACCCCGGCGACGACACGTGGACCGCGGAGCCGTTCGCCGACGGTGTGCTCCTCATCGGCGATGCCGCCGGTCACAACGATCCGATCATCGGACAGGGACTCTCGATCGCGATGCGTGACGCGCGGACGGCCCGCGACCTCGTGCTCGGTGGCGCACGGACCGCGGATGCGTTCGCGCCCTACGGAGCAGAGCGAATGCAGCGGATGGAGCGCCTGCGACTGATCGCCGACGTCCTGGCCGCAGTGCAGGCCGAGGACGCCGACAACCGACCGGCTCGGCATGCGTACTTCCTGGAGAAGATGGGGAGCTTGGATCCGGAGCTTTTCCCGCTGCTCATCGCAGCGTTCGCCGGGCCGGAGACGATGCCCGAAGAGTCCGTCAACCAGCCGTGGGTGGAACGCATCCGGGCCGCCTGAGGCGACGCGTCTTCAGATCAGCTCGTGCTGAAAGGCGTACGCGGTGGCCGCGGCGCGCGACGACACACCGAGCTTCGTGAAGATGTTTTGGAGATGGCGGCCGACGGTGTGCTCGCTGATGATCAGGTGCGACGCGATCTCCCGATTCGTCTTCCCCGTGGCGACGAGTCGGAGCACTTCGCACTCTCGGTCGGTCAACACCATGTCCTGCTGATGCGACTGCGGCCCCCCGCGGATCGCCGCGACACGCGCGAGGTCGGGCAGAGCCCCAAGGCGTTCGAAGGCTGCGAAAGCGGCGTCGAGCTCGAGCTCGACGCTCTCCGCGTCGCCGAGAGCTCGGGATGCGACGGCGATCTGCACCCGAGCCTGTGCTTCGTCGTAGGGCATCTCGAGCTCGTGCCACCGCATACGGGCGCGTCGGAGCTCGATCAGCGCGCCCTCCGGATCGTCCTCCGCGAGCAGGACCTTCCCTTTGGCGTACGCCGTGATCGCGTCAGGAAGCGCCGCGGGCAGTGCTGCCGCGAGGTTCCCCAGCGCGTCCAGAGCACGTCGGGCTGTTTCGACGTCGCCCGCAGCGAGAAACACCTCGACCGATGCCGCGAGCACCGCGGTGTTCGGGAGCTGGCCGCCCGCCGCGCCCAACTGACGGATGGCCGCCACCGCGGCGTCGACGTTTCCCTCGGCAAGGCGCAGAAGCGCGAGACCCGGAACCGGGTCACGACCCTGAGAAGCGGCTGCGTGATACGCGCTCGCCGCGCCGGTGAAGTCGCCCCTCAGGCGATGGAGCTCGGCCTCCTGATACAAGGCGAGTCCGAGCGCGGGGTGCTGGGTCTGGGACAGATGTGAGCAGGCCCGCTGCGTTTCGAGCGCGGCGTCAGCCCAGCTGCCGTGGGCGAGCAAGATCTGTGAGCGGTGCACGAGACATTGGCCTCGGTACGGGACCACGCTCGGATCCGACGAACACCAGCGATGCAGCGCGTTGGTCCATTCAGTGGCGCGGCCCAGCTCGGACACGTCCATGCACGCCTCGATCACCGCGCAGTAGACGATCCCCGATGGGATCGGCGACACCTCCCCGGTGGTCACCGAGACCATCGCCTCGTCCAGCAGCTTCATGCACTCGCCGATCTGTCCGAATGCCAACGCCACCTGCCCGCGACTGAGCAGCGCGAGCGCGAGCAGATCCTTGTCGTCATGCTGGGTCGCAAGACGCAAGGCCTCACTCGCGACGGCGTCGGCAGACGTCACATCGCCGCTTTGGAGCTTCTCGAGGAACGCGGGGACGAGGAGAAGCCCGCGTTCCGCGCAGTCGGGCTCGAGCGTCGCCGCGACGCGTTCCGCCCGCGCGATCCATCCTCCTCCACGCGCCATCTCACCGCGGAGGAGCAGCTGGATGCCCAACCAGAATGCGCACCGAACCGCGCGCTCTCGGTCACCGACGCGGAGGAACTCGAGGTGGGCTCGTTCCCAGGCGTCCGCGCTCTCCGCATCCCGTCCCAGGAGGTACGCCGCGATGGCGAGGCGTTCGAGGTCATCGGGGGCCGCGACCTCGACATTGGTGAACAGCGTGTAGGCGTCGCTCCAGGCTCCGCGGGCAAACGCGTCACGCTGCGAGCTCATGGCCCACGGTCACGTCGCACATTCTCGCCCTCATCGGGCGATGGCGCACTGTCATCGACGATGACGATCAACCGCCCGTCGTGGTCGCTGTAGAGCACATCCACGTTGACGCCGGCGTCGGCGAGTGTGCGGCACAGCTTGCCGAGCTGACCAGGCATGGCCTGGTCGAGTCGATGGGTGATTACCTCCCGGCAGCTGACGACGGTCATGCCCACGTCTTCGAGAGCTCGCTGCGCTCGCGGGCCGTCCTCGACCAGGAAGTGGCCGACGCCGACGCCCTGCACCACCCAGATGCCGCCGCCCTCGATGCTGATACCCGTCGCGCCCAGGGTCTCGCCCATCAGCGCGAGCTGACCGGGCTCGTTTCGCATGTGGATCTCGATGTCGTGCATGTCCTCGGACGGTAAGCATGAACTCTTCGGCCCGCGCCGAAACGTCCCGCCGTACATTGGGCGCTCATGGCATCCGCTCCGGCGTCATCGATGTCGCAGTTCGGCGCTCTGCTGGCCGACCCGACGCGCGCCGAGGTCCTGTGCGCGCTCATGGACGGCAGGGCGCACACTGGCAGCGAACTCGCGAGGCACGTCGGTGTGGCGCCCTCCACAATGAGCGAGCACCTCTCGAAGCTCCTCGACGCGAGCGTCGTCGTGGTCGAGCCACAGGGCCGGCATCGCTACTTCAGCCTCGCGAACCCTGAGGTCGCGCAGCTGCTCGAGATGCTCGGGGCGAACACGACAGACGTCGCTGTTCGACGCGCGCCGGCTGAGCTCGCATACGCGCGCACGTGCTACGACCATCTCGCAGGCGAGCTCGCGGTGGCGATCTATGACCGGCTCCTTGCCGAGGGGCATCTCATCGAGTCCGACGAGCACCTCACAGTGAGCCCCTCCGGCTTCGAGCTGTTCCAGGATGTCGGCGTGGACGTCGACGCCATTCGCAACGCGCAGCGGTCACGAGCTCGGTCGTGCTTGGACTGGACAGAGCGGCGCCATCACCTTGCTGGCGCAGCGGGGACGGAGCTCCTCAGTCTCTTTCTCCTGAGGAAGTGGCTCCGACCGGGACGCCGGCCACGGAGCATTCAGATCAGCGAAGCGGGACGCCACGAGCTCGCCCAACACTTTGGGCTCCAGGCACGCTGACCTGGGAAAAACAATCCTCCCGTGGTGAGAACGCACCACAGGACGAGACCGCGGAAAATGGCGAGTTCGGTCGATGCGGCGCGCGTGGCTCGCTTCGTACGGTGCAGGCATCGCGTGATGCACTCGCCGACGAAGGAGTTCGATCATGCCCACCCAGACGCAGCGCACCCTCGACCTCGAAGCGGTGGACCGGTTGAGCCAGGCGTTCAACCGATGCTTCGAGACGTTCGACGCCGGCGACGATGTTTTCGCCACCGATGCCTTCTTCGACCTGTACCCGCCGTTGTGGCGCTTCCAGCTCGAGGGGGGCGACGCGTTCACCGCGGAGCTGCGCGCGATCGCCGGAGGCAAGTCCAGCGCGCGGATCCTGCGGGTCGTGCCGACGGCGACCGGCTTCGTGATGGAGCACGAGGAGACGATCCACGGCCCGAGGGTCGAGATCGCTCGCCGCCTCTGGCTGTGTGAGGTGCGCGACGAGCGCATCACTGAAGTCGTGGGTTACTGCAACGGCGGGTGGGACGACGAGCTGCGTGCCCGGCACTCCGCAGAAGCCCCGATGTTGCGACCGTGAGAAAAGGACGGACTCAGATGACCATTTTGACCGAGTCTCCAAAGACGTTGCACGGAGTCCTCGACGCGGTTCGCGAGCTCGCGCCGACGATCGCCAGCCGTTCCGCCGAGATCGAAACGGCTCGCCGGATCCCGCGCGACTTGCTCGACCAGCTGATCACCGCTGGCTGCTTCCGCCTCCTGCTGCCGACGAGCCACGGCGGCATGTCGGCCGACCTGCCGAGCGCGCTGCGAGTGCTCGAGACGCTCGCGGTGGGCCGACGCCTCGGTGGGATGGACTGTGATGATCGGCAGCGCGTCGTGGTGCGATCTGGTGGGGCTCCCGCGCGAGAGCTTCGATGGACTGTTCGCCACTGGCGCGGATGTCATCTTCGCCGGCGCGATCAACCCGTCCGGCTCGATCAGCGCCGTCGAGGACGGGTACCGAGTGTCCGGTCGATGGGGGTTCGCGAGCGGCTGCGAACACGCGGACTGGATCTTCGCGGATTGCGTCGAGGGCGTGATCGACGGCGTTCCTCAACTTCGCATCGCGGTCGTTCCCGCTGGCGATGTCGTGATCGAGGACACCTGGAGAGTGTCGGGCCTGTGCGGCACAGGGAGCCACCACTTCCGAATCGACGACCTGGTCGTACCCCGCGAGCGGACCTACGCGTTCGATGATCACGAGCCCTGCCTCGACGCGCCGATCGTGCACATCCCTGTCCCGAGCCTGGCTCCGCTCGCGGCCGCCAGTGTCGCCATGGGCATCGCACAAGGCGCCCTCGACGACATCGTCGCCCTCGCCGTCGAGAAGGTGCCGCTTCTGGCCGCCGGGCCGTTGGCGGCGAACCCGCTGTTCCAGTTCGACCTCGCCACGGCCGACACCGAGCTTCGGGCGGCGCGCGCGTTGGTGTACGAGACCGCCGAAGCGGCTTGGCACACCGCAGTTGGCGCGACCTCGCTCACGCTCGAGGAGCGGGCCAGGATCCGCGCCGCTGGGGTGTGGGCGACGGAGCGCGCCGGTCGCGGTGGTCACCACCGTGGACCCGGGCCGGCGGCGGCACTGCGCTCTACGAGGACTGCCCGCTCCAGCGTCGCCTGCGCGATGTCAACGCGGTCACGCAGCACTTTCTGCTGAGGCGAGACACGATGACCACTGCCGGCGCCGTCCTCGCGGGTCAAGAGATCCACGTCCCCGTGTTCTGACCGAACCGGTCGGGAAGGGGGGACTTGAACCCCCGACCTCCTGCTCCCAAAGCAGGTGCGCTACCAACTGCGCCACTTCCCGGCATGCAGAGTCTGCCGCGCCAGCCGGTTTCTGGCGCGACGGGTGCCAGAGACCCGGGAACGCCAAGAAAAGCGGCGGGTCGATCGCGGACACGCGAGAGGGCCGGGGCGCGAGGCCCCGGCCCAGTCGGTGAGCCGCTGAGTGGGCTGGATCCGCCTCCAGCCCCGGCCCTCGCGTACCGCCCGCGAGGGCCATTCCGGAGCATCGCCCGGTTCCCGCTCACGTGATGTCGACGGTACTGATGGGACCTTGGCGGCGCTATGGGCCGTTCGGGCCAATCTCGATGCTCCCCGTGCCGGGGCCGCACGGCCCAAGAGCTGAGCCATGGGGACGAATGCTCGGGCAGGCGTGTCGCAGGCCGCCGGTATGCTCCTCCCCCTGTGAAGAGCGCGGTGGAGTCCCTCGAGGGGAACAAGGTCAAGGTTTCCGTCGAGGTCGATGAGACCGAGTTCGACAAGGCGATGGATGCGGCGTTCCGGCGGATCGCGCGAGAGGTGCGCATCCCCGGCTTCCGGCCCGGCAAGGCGCCCCGGAGGCTGCTCGAGGCCCGGGTGGGCACGTCGGTTGCCCGCGACGAGGCGCTCCGAGAGGCGCTTCCCGAGTACTACGCGCTCGCCGTCCGCGAGCACGAGGTCGACGTCATCGCCCCGCCCGAGATCGACATCACGAGCGGCCGCGAGGAGGGTCCGGTCGTGTTCGACGCCGTGGTCGAGGTCCGCCCGCGGGTGAGCGTGGCCGGATACGGCGGCCTGCGGGTCGAGATCCCCCGTCCCCGACCGAACGACGAAGAGATCGACGCACAGATCGAGCGCATGCGCAGCCAGTTCGCCGAGCTCGTCGACGTCGAGCGGCCCGCTGGCCCCGGCGACAACGTCACCATCGACATCGTTGGCTCACGCGACGGCGAGACGCTGCCGGGGCTCGACGCGACGGACTACTCCTACGAGGTCGGCAGCGCGAGCATCGTCGCCGAGCTCGATGACCAGCTCCGAGGTGCGAAGCCCGGCAACATCATCCAGTTCAGTGCACCGCACCCCGACCCTGATGAGGAGCCCATCGACTTCCGGGTGCTCGTCAAGGGCGTGCAGGAGCGCGTGCTCCCCGAGGTCGACGACGAGTGGGTGAACGAAGCGTCCGAGTTCTCCACGGTCGACGACCTGCGCAAGGACCTGACGAGGCGGATGACGATCGTGCGGCTGATGCAGTCGCAGATGGCGCTCCGCGAGGGTGCCGCCAACGCGCTGAGCCAGCTCGTCGACGAGGAGCTTCCCGAGGCACTCATCGACGACGAGATGCGCAACCGTCTGCAAGACCTCGCAATGCGCCTGCAAGCACAAGGCATGTCGATCGAGCAGTACATGGCCGCGACCGGACGTAGTCAGCCCGAGTTCGTCGAGGAGCTGCGCACCGCCGGTCGAGAAGCGGTGAAGGTCGACCTTGCGTTGCGCGCCGGTTGCCGACGCCGAGGCGATCGAGGTCGAGGACGCCGAGGTCGACGAAGAGATCAATCGCCTCGCCGAGCGCACCGGCCAGAAGCCCGCGCAGGTGCGCAAAGTCATCGAGCGCAATGCGCAGATACCGGAGATACGCTCGGACCTGCGCAAGCGCAAGGCTCTCGAATGGGTGGTCGACCACGTAGAGGTCGTCGATCCAGAAGGAAACCCCATCGATCGCGGTGACCTCGTTCCCGAGCCTGCCGAGATCATCGACAGCGGTGGCGCGGACGACGAGTCGGCCGACATCGCACAAGAGACGAAGGAAGACGAGTGATCGAGCCGATCCGCAACTACCTCGTGCCGACAGTTGTCGAGCAGACGAATCGAGGGGAGCGGGCGTACGACCTGTACTCGCGCTTGCTGAAGGAGAACATCATCTTCCTCGGCACGCCGATCGACGACACGATCGCCAACCTCGTCTGCGCGCAGATGTTGCACCTCGAGTCCGAGAACCCGGACAAGGACATCAACATCTACATCAACTCGCCGGGCGGAGACATCACCGCCCTCTTTGCGATCTACGACACGATGCAGTTCGTGAAGCCCGACATCGCGACGATCTGCTTCGGGCAGGCGGCGAGCGCGGCCGCGGTGCTCCTCGCGGCCGGCACCAAGGGCAAGCGCCTTGCGCTTCCCCACGCCCGGGTGCTGCTCCACCAGCCCTACGGCGGGGCCGCCGGCCAGGCGACCGACCTCGAGCTGGCCGCCAAGGAAATCCTGCGGATGCGTGACCTCCTCGAGGAGATCCTGTCTCGTCACACCGGCCAAGCAGAGTCCCGCATCCACAACGACACAGACCGTGATTTCGTGATGTCCGCGGATGAGGCGCGCGAATACGGCATCATCGACGAGGTCATCAGCGCACGTGGGTTGACCACCGACGGCCCGATCGCGGCCGTCAAGGGTTAGACGAGTCCAGGGGCACGACGAGGGGATGAGGTCCGGTGGCCAAGTTCGGTGACGGGGGCGAGCTGCTCAAGTGCTCCTTCTGCGGGAAGTCGCAGAAGCAGGTCAAGAAGCTGATCGCCGGCCCCGGCGTCTACATCTGCGACGAGTGCATCGAGCTCTGCAACGAGATCATCGAGGAGGAGCTCTCCGAGACCTCCGAGCTGAAGTTCGACGACCTGCCCAAGCCCCGTGAGATCTACGAGTTCCTGAACGACTACGTGATCGGTCAGGAGTCGGCGAAGAAGATCCTCTCGGTCGCGGTCTACAACCACTACAAGCGCGTGCAGTTCGGCGCGGCACACGACAACGATGTCGAGCTCGCGAAGTCGAACATCTTGCTCATCGGTCCGACGGGATGCGGCAAGACGTTCCTCGCCCAGACGCTGGCTCGCATGCTGAACGTCCCGTTCGCGATCGCGGACGCCACCGCGCTCACCGAAGCGGGCTATGTCGGCGAAGACGTCGAGAACATCCTCCTGAAGCTCATCCAGGCGGCCGACTACGACGTCAAGAAGGCCGAGACCGGCATCATCTACATCGACGAGATCGACAAGATCGCCCGCAAGAGCGAGAACCCGTCGATCACACGCGACGTGTCCGGCGAAGGCGTGCAGCAGGCCCTGCTCAAGATCCTCGAGGGCACCACCGCCTCGGTGCCGCCGCAAGGGGGGCGCAAGCACCCGCATCAAGAGTTCATCCAGATCGACACGACGAACATCCTCTTCATCTGTGGTGGCGCGTTCGCCGGCATCGAGAAGATCATCGAGAGCCGCATCGGCAAGAAGGGTGTCGGGTTCAACGCCGACATTCGCATGGCCAGCGACCGCGATTCGATGGCGGTGCTGAACGAGGTGCTGCCCGAGGACCTCCTCAAGTTCGGGCTCATCCCCGAGTTCATCGGTCGCCTGCCCGTGATCGGCGCGGTGGCAAACCTCGATCAGGAAGCACTCGTGCGCATCCTCGTCGAGCCGAAGAACGCACTGGTGAAGCAGTACCGCAAGTTCTTCGAGTTCGAAGATGTCGAGCTGCGAGTTCAGCGACGACGCGCTTGGTCGCGGTCGCCGAGCAGGCGCATCTCCGCGGCACCGGCGCCCGCGGCCTGCAGGGCGATCCTCGAAGAGGTCCTCCTCAACGTGATGTACGACCTGCCGAGTCGCACCGACGTCGAGAAGGTCGTCATCGACCGCGCGACCGTGCTCGAGAAGGTCAATCCCACCCTCGTCCCGCGCTCCGAGACGCCGCGCCAGCAGCGCCCCCGCCGCGCCGCGTCCTAAGCCCCTGCGGGGCCAGTCGCGATGGATCTCGCGGCAGCCCTCCAGTACCTCGACGAGCACGAGAACCTCGAGGCGGTCGTTGCGGACCGGCGCTCCCACCCCACGCTCGAACGCATGGAGCGCCTCGCCCACGTGCTCGGCGACCCGCAGGACGCAGCCCCGGTCGTCCACATCACGGGCACGAACGGCAAGGGCTCGACGGCCCAGATCGCCACTCGTCTCATCGAGGCGCACGGCCTGACGGTCGGCACCTACACGAGCCCTCACCTGCAGCGCATCAACGAGCGCATCGCGATCGAACGGGGAGCCGATCGACGACGACGCACTCGCCGAGGCGATCCGAGGCGTGGCCGACGCCGAGGGCCTGGCTGGAGTGCGACCGTCGTACTTCGAGATCCTGACTGCCGCCGCGTACCGGTGGTTCGCCGACGTCGCTGTCGACGTCATGGTCGTCGAGGTGGGGCTGCTCGGCCGTTGGGACGCGACGAACGTGGCCGATGGACAGGTCGCGGTGGTCACGAACGTCGCGCTCGACCACACCGAGTACGCGGGGCCGACGCGTGCGGACATCGCGCGTGAGAAGGCTGGAATCGTGAAGCGCGGCGCGTCGCTCGTGCTCGGCGAGACCGACCCCGAGCTCATCCCCATCTTCCTCGCGGAGGAGCCCGGCGAGGCGCACGTGCGCGACATCGACTTCGGCTGCAACGAGAACAACCTCGCGCTCGGCGGTCGGTCGCTGGAGGTTCGCACTCCCGGCGCCTCGTACCCTGACCTCTACCTGCCGCTCCACGGCGCGCATCAAGGCGACAACGCTGCCGCCGCGCTCACGGCCGTCGAGGCGATGTTCGGCAACCCGCTCGATCCCGAAGTCGTGATGGCGGGCTTCGAGAAAGTCGTGATGCCCGGACGTTTCGAAGTCGTCGGCCGCCATCCCCTCGTGATCCTCGACGGCGCGCACAATCCGGCCGGCGCCGACGTTGCCGCGACCGTGCTCGACGATGAGTTCTCGGAGGTCGACGAGCGCATCTACGTGGTCGGCTTCCTGCGCGGCCGCGATCCGGTCGCGATGCTCGAGGCGATGGACGCAGCGTCGGCGCGGCTGCTGATCGCGACCGCGCCGAGGACGAATCGTGCGATGCCCGCAAACGAGGTCGCGCGGGCCGCGACGCAGCTCGACATCGATGTCGTCGTGGTCGAGTCGGTGCCCTGCCGCGGTCGACCGAGCGCTCGACGAGGCACTGGCCGACGATCTCGTCTTCGTCACCGGATCCCTGTACGTGGTTGGTGAAGCGCGGTCCCGCCTCGTCTCCTGATCCGCGTCACCGGTAGCGTCGCCGCCCATGGATCGGACCCTGGTGATCGCCAAGCCGGACGCAGTCGAGCGCGGACTGGTCGGTGAGATCGTGCTCCGGCTGGAGCGCAAGGGCCTCAAGCTCGTCGCGATGGAGCTGCGCACCATCGACGAGGCGACCGCCGCTCATCACTACGCGGAGCATGAGGGCAAGCCGTTCTACGGCGATCTCATGTCGTTCATCACCCGCAGTCCGTCGGTGCCTCATGGTCGTCGAGGGACCGGAGGACACGTGGAAAGTCGTGCGCACGTTGATGGGATCCACGAACCCGCGAGATGCGGCGCCCGGAACCATCAGAGGTGATCTGAGCGTCATCCTCACCGAGAACCTCGTGCACGGCAGCGACGGTCCGGATTCCGCACAGCGCGAGATCGGAATCTTCTTTCCCCACCTCTAGGGTCTGATTGTAGGGGTAGGGGGCGCGGCGTAGGCTGGCGCAGCCGCCACCGCCACTGGGCAGGAGGCCCCCTCAGGACATGGCTCGAGACAAGCGATTCACGTCCGTGATGGGACGAGACATGGCAGTCGACCTCGGCACCGCCAACACCCTCGTGTACGTGCGCGGGCGCGGCATCGTGCTCAACGAGCCCTCCGTCGTTGCGGTCAACGTGCGCGACGGACGGCCGCTCGCAGTCGGGCTCGAGGCGAAGCGGATGATCGGCCGTACGCCGAGCCACATCCAAGCCATCCGCCCGCTGAAGGACGGCGTGATCGCCGACTTCGACATCTGCGAGAAGATGCTTCGCTACTTCATTCACAAAGTGCACCAGCACCGCTTTGTGAAGCCGCGCATGGTGATCTGCGTCCCGTCGGGCATCACTGGGGTCGAGCAGCGCGCTGTGCAAGAGGCGGCCGAGTACGCCGGAGCGCGCAAGCCCGCCTACATCATCGAAGAGCCGATGGCCGCCGCGATCGGGGCAGGCCTCCCGGTGCAAGAGCCGACCGGAAACATGATCGTCGACATCGGTGGGGGCACGACCGAGGTTGCGGTCATCTCCCTCGGCGGCATCGTCGCGAGCCAGTCGGTGCGCGTCGGCGGCGACGAGCTCGACGAAGCCATCATCCAGTTCATCAAGAAGGAGTACTCACTCGCCCTCGGCGAGCGCACCGCCGAGGAAGTGAAGATGGTGCTCGGCTCCGCGTGGCCGATGCGTCAAGAGATGCAGGCCGAGATCCGCGGACGCGACCTCGTCACCGGTCTCCCGAAGACGATTGTCACATCGACCGAGGAGATCCGCGAGGCCGTCAACGAGCCGGTCACTGCGATCGTCGACGCGGTCAAGGCCACGCTCGACAAGACGCCGCCGGAGCTCGCGGCGGACATCATGGAGCAGGGCATCGTGATCACCGGGGGAGGGGCGCTCCTGAACGGCCTCGACGCGCGGCTGAACCACGAGACGGGCATGCCGATCGTGGTCGCCGACAACCCCCTTCACTCTGTCGCCCTCGGCTCCGGGCAGTCGCTCGAGGAGTTCGAGGCCCTGAAGGGCGTGCTCTTCTCGGCCGCGCAGCGCTAGGCGCATCGTCGTGGCTCTTTCGAGGCGCACCGGGCGCAGCCGGTACACCCTTCCTGTGCTGATCCTGGTGGCCATCACTGTGATCACCCTCGACTACCGGAACGTCGCCTTCATCGACACCGCTCGAGATTCGACGGTCGACTTCGTCGCTCCGGTGACGTCGACCCTCAAGCGGGTCTTCCGCCCGGTCACGAACGCGTGGAGCGGCGTGTTCGGCTACGACGAGCTGCCGCAGCGAGAACGAACAGCTGCGCGCCGAGCTCGACGAAGCCCGTGGTGCCACGCTCGCCGCAGTTGACGCCGAGCAGCAGCGAAGTGAGCTGCTCGCCCTCCTCAACCTCGACTACCTCGGCGACATCCCCACCGTCGCCGCCCGCGTGGTCTCAGGCACTCCGTCGAACTTCGACGCGACGATCGAGATCGACCGGGGCCTTGCCGCCGGGATCCGCGAGGGCATGCCGGTGGTCACCGGTGCGGGGCTCGTCGGAAACGTGATCCGGGCGACCGACCGCCGATCGGTCGTGCGTCTCATCACCGACCCGAGCTTCGCCGTCGGCGTGGAGGTGCCGGCGGCCGACGACGAGGGCATCGCGAAGGGAAGGGGACCTGACCGGGCGCTCGCGCTCGATCTCATCGACGCGCAGAGCAGCGTCGGCGTGGGCAGCGTCGTGCTCACGAGCGGACTCGAGGGCAGCTTGTATCCCGCCGGCATCCCCGTCGGTGAGGTGAGAACCGTTCGGCACCCCGCGGGCTCGTTGCAGCTCGACATCACAGTCGACTCCGCCGCGGACCTGGACCACCTCAACTTCGTGAAGGTGGTGCAATGGATCCCGGAGCCGGGAGCTTGACGTGCTGACGAGCCCGATCATCCGGCTGCCTCTCGTCATCATCGTCGCACTGCTCGCGCAGCTCACACTCATCGCCGACATGCGCGTGTTCGAAGCCACGGGCGATGTGTTGCTGCTGCTCGCCATCTGTGCGGGGATCGCGGCAGGACCCGAGCGGGCGCGCGATCACCGGATTCGCAGCGGGCATCGCGTTCGATCTGGTGCTGGAGACACCTTTCGGACTGTCGGCGCTCTCCTACTGCATCGTCGGCTACGTGGTCGGCCGTGTGCAGACCGGGATCCTCCGTTCGGCATGGTGGGTGCCCATGGTCACAACCGCGCTCGCGAGCTCGGCGGGCGTCGTGCTCTACGTCATGCTCGAGGCGGTGCTCGGCGAGAGCGATTTGTTCGACATGCGGCTGCTCGCAGTGGTGGGAACCGTCTCGATCCTGAATGCGCTCCTCTCGCCCTTCGTCGTGAGGGCAATGCGGTGGGTGTTCGCAGAAGATGCGCTGCACACGGTGCGGGCCTGGCGCTGACGAGGGCACTGACTGACGCGCCGGGCCTGCCGGCGAGGCAGAATCTACGGATGCCGTTGGGCGGAGCAACCCAACCGCGCGGCAGCGCGGTCTGGGCCGGGACCGCATGACGAGTGACTCCCCCCATCTGCGGATGGGTGTTCTCGGGGTCGTCGCGATCAGTCTCTTCGCCGCCCTCTTCTCCCGCCTCTGGTTCCTCCAGGTGATGTCGGCGCCGACGTTCGCCGTCGCCGCGCAGGAGAACCGCGAGCGCGTCGTGCCGATCGCCCCGGTGCGCGGACGGATCCTCGACCGCGAAGGGCGTGTGCTCGGCGGACAACCGCAACTCGAACGTGGTGACGGTCGATCGCGAGGCGGTCGCGGACGAGACCGACGCGGCGTGCCTCTTCGCCCGGCTCGCCAAGGTGCTCGGCGTGACCGTCGACCGATCTCGAAGCACCGATTCAACGACCGTCGCTACTCGCCACTGCTCCCGGTGCCGCTCGCGGAGGACGTACCCGAGGCCACCGTCGTCCACATCGCCGAGCGCGGCGACCTGTTCCCGGGAGTGGAGGCGAAGGAGGTCGCGGTCCGCGTCTATCCGTACGGGAGTCGCGCCGCGCACGTCATCGGATACATCGGAGCGCTGAGCGACACCGAGTTCGAGTCACTCGAAGTCGCAGGGTTACTCGCTCGAGGATCAGCTCGGCAAGGACGGCGTCGAGAAGATCTTCGAGAAGGACCTCCGAGGCACGCCCGGCTCGATCACTCTCGAGGTGGACTCGCAAGGGCGCGTGCTGCCGCGAGCTCTCGCGCACCGACGCCATTCCCGGCCGCGATCTGCAGCTGACGCTCGACCTGCGCGTCCAGGCGCTCGCCGAGGACACCCTCGCGCAGTCCCTCCTCACCGCGCGCACCCGTACTCCGGAGGACAACCCGAACCATTTCGCCGCGCCCGCAGGATCAGTGGTGGTGCTCGACCCGAACGATGGCTCGATCGTCGCGATGGCCTCCTACCCGACCTTCGACCCCGCGAGTTCATCGGCGGCATAGCGACCGACCGGTACGCGGCCCTGCTCGATCCGGCCAACAACTTCCCGCTGACCAACCGCGCCATCGCCGGTCAGTACGCGCCAGGTTCGACGTTCAAGGTCATCACGGCGACCGCCGGACTGGCCGCGGGTGTCGTGTCGTCGGGAACGCAGTTCCTCGACTCCGGCTCGTACACCGTGCCTGACTGCACGGGCGAGCGCTGCACCTTCAGCAACGCCGGCGGACAGCAGAACGGCTGGGTGACGCTTCCGACCGCCCTCGCCGCATCGAGCGACGTGTACTTCTATTCGATCGGTGCCGACCTGTGGCGCTTCCGCGACCGCTACGACCTCGCCATCCAGGACACCGCGACCGCACTACGGGTTCGGTGCCGAGACCGGTGTCGCCGCTGCCCGGCGAGCAGGGGGGCCGGGTGCCCACGCCGGAGCAGAAGCAGGCGGCCCACGACGAGAACCCCACCGCCTTCCCGTTCGGCCAGTGGTTCACCGGTGACAACGTCAACCTCGCCGTTGGTCAGGGTGAGATGTTGGCCACGCCCCTGCAGCTCGCCAACGCCTACGCCGCGTTCTCCAACGGCGGCACGGTGTTCTCGCCGAACATCGCGATGCGCATCGCTGAGCCCGCCAGCCTCGACGGCGGCGTCTTCCGAAGATCGACCGGCAGATCGGGCCTCGGGTGTTGCGCACCATCGGCCTCACACCGAACTGTGCGCGATCCGATCCTCGCCGGCCTGATCGGTGCCGTGCGCTCATCGGACGGCACCGCGAGCCCCGTGTTCGCGGGCTTCCCGCTCGAGCAGTACCAGATCGCCGGCAAGACCGGTACCGCCCAGACCGCAGGCAAGGAAGCCCAGTTCGACACGTCGCTGTTCGTCGGCTTCGGGCCCGTCGGCGCGCCTCGCTATGTGGTGGCCGCCGTGCTCGAGCAGTCGGGCTTCGGTGCCGATGCCGCCGCGCCGGTCGTGCGGCGGATCTTCGAGAGCCTCGGCGGCTTCGCGCCGTTGCCCGATGTGCAGGACGCGCCGCCGGTGGGCGTGCCGGCGCCGTTCGTCGTCACGGGATTGGTGACCAACCCCGGCGGATCGGCGGTGGACTGATGGCGCTCGCCGACACCCTCAACCGCCGCACGCTCGGTTCGCTCCACGAGGATCCCGGCGGCGCCGCGCCGACACATCGACATCTCGCTGCTGATCATCACGGCGATGATCGCGGCGGTTGGGCTCG
The DNA here is from genome assembly GCA_963759645.1 of uncultured Acidimicrobiales bacterium. Taxonomy (GTDB): domain Bacteria; phylum Actinomycetota; class Acidimicrobiia; order Acidimicrobiales; family DATKAS01; genus DATKAS01. The sequence continues at coordinate 208,060 of CAVXAI010000016.1, forward strand.
TGCTGATCTACAGCGCCCGCCATCGTCGACTCCTCGACGCCGGTCTCGACCCCTTCTACTTCGTGAAGCGCCAAGGCTTCGCGCTGCTCGTCGTGGGCACGGTCGCGCTCGTGATCGTCGCATCGATCGATTACCGCAAGTATCGGGAGTGGGCGCTGTACCTGTTCGCGGCGACGACGGGGGTCTTGTTGCTCGTCGTGTCACCGCTCGGCTCCCGGTCCAACGGAACGCAGGCGTGGTTCCAGCTCGGCTCCTTCCAGCTGCAACCATCCGAGTTCGCCAAGATCACGCTGATCATCGCGCTTGGCAGCGTTCGCCGCGGGCGCAGGTGGGCATCTCGACCGGCGCAAGCTCGGCGTCGCCCTCGGCATCGCGCTCGTCCCGACCGGCCTCATCTTGATGCAGCCCGATCTCGGGAGTGCGCTCGTGCTCGCGGCGATCACTATGGGGACGTTGCTCGTCGCAGGCACGAAGCCGCGCCATATCGTCGTGCTCACGCTGCTCGGCCTCGTGAGCGTCGCGGCGATCCTCCAGACCGACACGCTCAAGCAGTATCAGCGCGATCGCCTCACGGCGTTCGTCGAGCAAGCTGGCGAGCCCGCCTACCAGCAGACGCAGTCGAAGACCGCCATCGGGTCCGGTGGCCTTACCGGGCAGGGCTACCTCGAGGGAACCCAGACCAACCTCGGGTACGTCCCCGAGCAGCACACCGACTTCATCTTCACCGTCGTCGGCGAGGAGCTGGGTTTCGCCGGGGCCGGGGTCGTTCTGTTCCTCTACGCCGTGCTCGCGTGGCGGATCTGGAGGATCGGCACCCTCTCGCGCGACCTGTTCGGCATGCTCGTCTGCGCCGGCGCGCTCACGATGGTCGTGTTCCAGGTCTTCCAGAACGTGGGGATGACCATGGGCATCATGCCGATCACCGGCATCCCCCTACCGCTGGTCTCCTACGGCGGGTCCTCGACCGTGGCGTTCCTGGTGATGATCGGCCTCGTGGAGTCCGTCCACATGCACAGGTTCATCTAGGAGCCGCTCGTCGAGCGGCTCCGCTCGCTTCGCTCGCAATCGTGCTCGCGCACCCGCGCCAGCCGTGCTGCTCCTGCTCGGCGGTTCCGCGTCGATCGGTGCGCGTCGCTTTGTCGCACGAGTTCCGCCCGAGACCGGCGCATCTGCGCCGCTCGCTCGCTCGGCCGGCACTGGCTCCGGGCGGTCCTGAGCAGGGCGGTAGGATCGGCTCCACATGACCTCACTCTGGCCAAGGCTCGAGCCTCTCCTGGCCAAGGTGCAGAAGCCGGCCCGCTACATCGGGGGCGAAGACGGCGCACTGACCCCCGACCACGGCCCGGGGAAGGTGGCCTGGCTCCTCGTCTACCCCGATGCCTACGAGATCGGCCTGCCCAACCAGGGGCTGCAGATCCTCTACGAGATCCTGAACGAGCGCGCTGACGCGGTCGCCGAGCGCGCGTACGCGCCGTGGCTCGATCTCGAGGCACTGCTCCGCCGTCACGGCCTGCCGTTGTTCTCGGTCGACACGCATCGCCCGGCCGGCGAGTTCGACCTGATCGCGTTCAACGTCTCCGCCGAGCTCGTGTACACGAACCTGTTGAACTGCCTCGACCTCGCGGGCGTCCCGGTGCGGGCCGAGGCCCGCGGCCCCGAGCATCCGCTGATCGGCGCTGGTGGGCACTGCACGTACAACCCCGAGCCGCTCGCCGACTTCGTCGACTTCTTCGCGATCGGCGACGGCGAGGAAGTCGTCTCGGAGATCACCGAGGTCGTGCGCGCCTGGAAGAACAGCGGTCGCACGCCGGGATCGCGCGAGCGCGTGCTGCACGAGCTCGCGACCATTCCCGGCGTCTACGTGCCGTCGATGTACGACGTCGCCTACGACGGCGAACGTCTCGTCTCAGTGACGCCGCGGTACTCCGACGTTCCCGAGGCGGTCGTCAAGCGCACTGTGGCGGACTTGGCCGACTGGCCGTATCCCCGCAATCAGCTCGTCCCGCTCACCGAGGTCGTGCACGACCGGCTCAACGTCGAGGTCTTCCGCGGGTGCACCCGCGGGTGCCGGTTCTGCCAAGCGGGCATGATCACGCGTCCCGTCCGTGAGCGGCCCGAAGCGCAAGTCCGCACGATGGTGAGCGAAGGACTGCGTCGCACCGGCTACGACGAGGTGAGCCTCACCTCGCTCTCGACCGCCGACTTCAGCGGCATCGAGCGCGTGGTCGCCGACGTGGTCAACGATCCGGTCAACCGTGGCCAAGTGTCGGTATCCCTCCCCAGTCTCCGGGTCGACGCGTTCACGGTCGGCATCGCCGCGACAGTCGGCTCGGCACGCCGCACCGGCCTCACGTTCGCGCCGGAGGCCGGGTCGTGGCGCCTCCGAACCGTCATCAACAAGCTCATCACCGAGGACGACCTCTACGGCGCGGTCGAGTCCGCGTACTCGCAGGGCTGGACCCGGATGAAGCTCTACTTCCTCGTCGGCCTGCCGACCGAACAGGACATCGACACCCTCGGGATCGCAGAGCTGGCGAAGGAGTGCGTCGCCATCGGCAAGCAGCACACACCGAGAGCCTCGGTGACGGCGTCGGTCGGCGGCTTCGTCCCCAAGCCGCACACGCCGTTCCAATGGTTCGGTCAGAACACCGTCGACGAGCTGCAGCGCAAGGTCCATCTCCTGCGCGATGCCACCCGTTCGGCCAAGGGCGTGCAGCTCAAGTGGCACGACCCCCGGGCGACCCTCGCGGAGGGCATCGCCAGCCGCGGCGATCGTCGCATCGGCGCCGTCATCGAGCACGTGTGGAGGGCCGGCGGCACGTTCCAGGAGTGGTCCGAGTGCTTCGACGTGTCCCGGTGGCACGACGCGATGGCGGCGTGCGGGCTCTCCATTGACTGGTACGTCCACCGCCACCGCCCCGAGGACGAGGTGCTCCCGTGGGCCCACGTCACGGCCGGGCTGCACGCCGACTTCCTCTGGCACGACTGGCAGGCCGCCCTCGCCGAGTCCGGCGTGGAGGACTGCCGGTGGACGCCGTGTTACGACTGCGGCGTGTGCACGGGGTACGGCATCGAGCACGTCGTCGCGTCGGCGACGCCGCCGGCCGGAGGCAGCCAGGGCACCGGGCAGGACCGTTCGGTGGGGGGTCGCCGCATCGCGGCCCGGATCCCCGTGCGGGTCGCGTCATGACCCACCTGCGGGTTCGCTTCACGAAGCTCGGCAAGGTGCGCTTCACGAGCCATCGTGACGTGGCGCGCATGTTCGAGCGGGCCTTCCGGCGCGCCGACCTCCCCCTCGCCTACACCGAAGGGTTCTCGCCGAGGCCTCGCATCAGCTTCGGGCTCGCGCTGTCGACCGGCTACGAGTCGCTGGCCGAGTATCTGGATGCCGATCTCCAAGTCGACGCCGGATTCGACTTCGAGGACACGCCGCTCCGGCTCACAGCGGCACTCCCGGGCGGTGTCGACGTCGTGGCCGTGGCGCCGATCGACACCCATGCACTGTCTCTCCAACAAGACGTCACCTCGACGTCGTGGCGCATCGAGCTCGTCACCGACGAGCGTGCGGAGGTCGAAGCGGCCGCACTCGCGGCCCTGGCCGCTCCGACGATCATCGCCACTCGCACCCGCAAGGGCCAGCAGTCAACCGATGACCTGCGTCCCTCGCTCTTGGGCCTCGCTGTGCTTCCTGCCGGCGACGCCACCCACACGACCAGCCAAGTGGTGCTCACCGCCGAGCTGGCCACCCAACCTCGTGCCCTGCGCCCCGCTGAGCTCATCGGCGCGGTCTGGCCCGCGGTCGAAGACGTGCGCGTCCTGCGCACGCACCAATGGATCGAGCGCGACGGCGCGCGATGGGAGCCGCTCCCATCCGGCGCGACGGACGCGTTGCACGCGCAGGTGCGTGCCTCATGAGAAGGGAACCCCTCGATGTCCGAACCGATCCCGAGCGACGCTGTTGTGCCCTCGTCGCCGGAACCGCCTACTGAGGTCACTGCGAGCGCCGATGGCGACGCCGACGGCTTGGGCTCGCCGGCTTCGTCTGCGGTCCGCAAGAAGCGTCGTCGCGGCAGCCGCGGCGGTCGCAACCGACGGCCCGCGGGGAGCGACGGCAACGCCGCTGGTGCTGATGACGACGACGACGATGACGATGACGACGACGACGACGTCGACGTCGACGTGACTGCCGTCGTCATCGATGACGACCGTCAACCCGAGCTTCCCGACCGCATCTCGGAAGGGCGGCCGCACGACCCTGAGGTTGCCGAGCGCGTGCTCGTGCCTCGCAAGCCCCAGATCGGCGACAGCATGCCGGCGCCCGCTCGCCCGCCCGCGGCCAGCTCAGTACCGGTGGAGACTCCCGCCCGGCGCCGCCGTCGGCGCGGGGGCCGCGGCCGAGGCGCCGGGGCGGGCAAGGGGCCGGGCCAGCCCGTCACCGCCGATGTCGGCGGTGCTGCGCCCGTCGACCTCGACGAGGAGACGCTCGCTCGCCAGCGCGGTCGTGAGCGCAAGGGCCGCCCGATCGGGCGGTACCTCATGTGCGTGCACGTGCGTCCCGGCGCGACGCAGATCGCGGTGCTCGAAGGGCGCTCGCTCATCGAGCACTACGTGTCGAAGCCGGCTGACGACCCTACCCAGATCCACGGGAACATCTACCTGGGAAGGGTGCAGAACGTCCTGCCCGGCATGGAGGCGGCCTTCGTCGACATCGGCACGCCGAAGAACGCAGTGCTGTACCGCGGCGATCTGCAGTACGACCAGGAGGACATCGTCGAGCGCGGGGCGAACGCGCGCATCGAGCAGATCCTGAAACCTCGTCAGACGATCCTTTGTCAGGTCACGAAGAACCCAATCGGGGCCAAGGGCGCCCGGCTCACCCAAGAGGTCTCGTTGCCCGGTCGGTCGGTGGTGCTCATCCCGAACTCGAGCACCTACGGCATCTCGAAGCGCCTGCACGACGACGAGCGCAAGCGTCTGCGCGGCATCCTCGATCGAGTCAAGCCCGCGCAGCACGGCGTCATCGTTCGGACCGCGGCCGAGGGCATCACCACCGACGAGATCGAGCGCGACGTCATCAGGCTCGTGAACCAGTGGGAGCAGATCGAGTCACTCGCCAAGCGGTCGGCCGCGCCGGCGCTGCTCTACACCGAGCCGAGCATGGCGGTCCGCGTCATCCGCGAGGAGTTCAACCGGGAGTACCGGGGCGTGATCATCGACGAGCCGGTGCTGTTCGAAGCCGTGAAGGACTACGTCGCGAGCATCAGCCCGGCCCTCGCGGACCGTGTCGAGTACTACGACGCCGAGGCCGAGGGGTTGCCGTTGTTCGAGCGGCACCACGTGCACGAGCAGCTCCACAAAGCGCTCGACCGCAAGGTGTGGCTCCCGTCGGGCGGCTCGCTCATCATCGAGCACACCGAGGCGCTCACGGTCATCGACGTGAACACCGGTAAGAACGTGGGCACGTCGAGTCTCGAGGAGACGGTGTTCCGGAACAACCTCGAGGCGGCCGACGAGATCGCCCGCCAGCTGCGGTTGCGCGACATCGGCGGCATCATCGTCATCGACTTCATCGACATGGAGATCCGGGAGAACCGCCATGCGGTGATCGCGGGGTTCCGCGACGCGCTGGCTCGGGACAAGACGCGGACCCAGGTGTTCGACATCTCCGATCTGGGTCTCGTCGAGATGACCCGCAAGCGCATCGGCGAGGGTCTTCTCGAGTCCTTCGCGGAGACCTGCCCCCACTGCGAAGGCCGCGGCGTCATCGTCGACCACGAGCTCATCGAGTAGCGGGGCGCCGGCCGACCGGCAACTGTTGCGTCAGCGGCCCTTATGGGGCCATCTACGCAACAGTTGCGGCCGGAGAGCGGGCGTGGCGACTCGCTCGGGGGCTCCGAAACCCGGTAGCGTGGCAGCCCTATGTATGCAGTGATCGCAACCGGCGGCAAGCAAGAGAAGGTCGCCGAGGGCCAGCGACTCGACGTCGAGCTGCTCGGCATCGACGAGGGCGAATCGGTGTCGTTCACCCCGATTCTGCTCGTCGACGGTGACCGGGTTCTGGCCTCGTCCGACGAGCTGTCGGCGGTGAAGGTCGAGGCCCGCGTGGTCGGTTCGGCCAAGGGCCCGAAGATCACCGGCTTCAAGTACAAGAACAAGAGCCGCAGCCGGAAGCGCTGGGGTCACCGCCAGCACTACTCGACGATCGAGATCCTCTCGATCAAGGCTCCGGCGAAGAAGAAGGACTAGGGGAGCGAGCGATGTCCAAGACCAAGGGTGGCGGCTCCACTCGCAACGGCCGTGATTCCCAGGCCAAGCGCCTCGGCGTGAAGACCTTCGACGGCACCGCCGTCACCGCGGGCACGATCCTCGTGCGCCAGCGGGGCACGAAGTTCCACCCCGGCACGAACGTCGGCATCGGCGGCGACGACACGCTGTTCGCCCTCGTCGACGGCACCGTGAAGTTCGGTCAGCGCAAGGGCCGCAAGCTCGTCGACATCAACCCCGCCTGAGTCACACTCCGCGCGGCAGGGCGTCCGGATCCCAACCGAGGCGCTCGACCGCGAGCCCGAACGCGAAGCGATCGGTCATCCCGCTGACGTACCGCACCGCTTCGGCCACCGCTTCGTCAGACCCGGGGGTGCACGGGACCGTTGCCCGTTTCCTCGGGGTGGTCGACGAACCACGACGTGAGTGACCGCAGCAGCTCGATCACCCTCCGCGCTTGGTCGCGCGCCTCGGGCCGCAGGTAGATCTGCTCATAGTTGAAGGCCCGGAATGCGTCGAGCGCATCGGCCTCGGCCTTGCGCAGCCCGATACGGCCGGTGTCGGCGATCGTGGCGACCATCGTGGTGATGAATCGGTGCAGCTGGGTGCGTCGATCGGCGCCGACCACGTCGCGCACGGCGTCGGGTAGGTCACCCTCGACCACGATGCCCGCCGCCACGGCGTCCTCGAAGTCGTGACAGCAATAGGCGATGCGGTCGGCCCACGCCACGACCTCGCCCTCGGGCGTGGCGGGCGCGGGGCGGTTCCAGGAGTGGTTGCGCACCGCGTCGAGTGTCTCGGTGCAGAGGTTCAGTGGGGCCAGAACGACGTCGGCCCCGTACACCGCATGGTGGTAGCCGCCCGGCAGGAACGGGGACAATGCCTCCTCGGAGGCGTGGCCGGCGGGCCCGTGACCGCAGTCGTGGCCGGTGGCGGCAGCGGCGGTGAGCGCCACATTGAGGCCCACGGGCCGAGCGATGCTCACCGCAACCTGTGCGACCTCGATGGCGTGCGTGAGTCGGGTACGCAGGTGGTCGTCGTCGGGAGCGATGAACACCTGGCACTTGCCGGCCAGGCGGCGGAACGGCTTGGAATGGTGGATGCGATCGAGGTCGCGCTCGAAGCAGGTGCGCAGGGGATCGGGCGCTTCGTCGATCGCCCTCCGGCCCGCTCCGCGAGCTCGCGTCGCTCCGGCGGCGAGCCCGGCCTCCTCGGCGTCCTCGCGCGCTTCGCGGACGTGCAACGACCCACCGCGGTCACCGATCCACGAGGCCACATGTGCCACCCTGATCTCATCAGGCGTAACCGCATTGTCGTCGGTGCGAGTGACCACTCATCCTCCTGCCTCGCACCAAGAGTACAGAGGGGGTGTGACATGACATGGTGATCGCTGATCGGCATGATGATCGGCGATCGTCGTGTGATTCCTCACCCCGCCATGGAACGTTGACGCTCGGTGGGTCGTATGACCCATTGCAACCGCGGTGAGTGAACTTCATGCTTTGGAGCAGGTATTTTCCCTTGAACGGCGGGCGTCCCGGACGGGCGTCGTCACGGCGAACACGCACCAGCAACCTCTCATCAGCGAGGGCGCTGGCGCCGATACGTAGGTGGTGCAGATGTTCGGTTCGCTGACTCGTAGGGCGGAACGGGGCCCAGCACCCCGACGCGCCCGTGGTGACGACGGTGCCGCGATGGTCGAGGCGGCCATCGTCATGCCCCTCCTCATGCTTCTGGTCTTCGGCATCATCGAGTGGGGTCTCGCGTTCCTCAGCGCGACCTCGACGAACTCCGCGTCGCGCTCCGGTGCCCGTACTGCGTCCGCGCTGACCCTGAACACCACTTACGCGGACCAGGCGCGTCTGGCCGTCGAGCAGAACCTCAAGGGTGCGCTGCCGTTCGCCACGCCCCAAGAGCTCTGGATCTACCGCGTGCCGGCCTCCGCAGTCGATGACTCCGGCTTCCCCGAGGGGCAGACGAGCTTCGTGTGCGGCACGAACTGCATCAAGTACACGTGGAACGGCAGCAGCTTCGCGAACCCCACCGGCACGTGGCCAGCGGCGTCGATGCAGGTGTGCGGCCTCCCGAGCAACTTCGACTCCGTCGGCGTGTACCTGAAGGTGCAGCACAACTTCGTCACCAACTTCTTCGGTGCGAGCAAGCAGATCGCTGAGCACACCGTCATGCGGCTCGAGCCGCAGACCGCGGACACCTGCGCCGCGGTCGCTTCATGAGCGTCATGCGCATCCCAACGGCGGAAGGCAAACGTGAACGAGGCGATGAGCGGCGAAGACGGCGGCTTCGTCATCGTCTGGATGGCTCTCATGCTGCTCGTGCTGCTCGCGTTCTGCGGGTTCGGCATCGACGTCGCGCACTGGTGGTTCGTGGGTCAGAAGGAGCAGCGCGCCGCCGACGCGGCCGCGCTCGCCGGGTCGATCTACATGCCCAACGACCTTCCCAGCGCTCAGGCGATCGCGCTGAGGGTTTCCGCGCAGAACGGCTACAAGAACGGCGTCAACGCGACGGTGACGGCGACCCAAGAGCCGCAGCCCAGCCGCATCCGGGTGACGGTCCGCACCACCATCACGAACTTCTTCGCCGGCCTCGTCGGGTACAACACCGCAGACCATCACCCGCGACGCTGTCGCGGACTTCCAGGGGCCAGTCCCGATGGGAAGTCCGACGAGCAAGCTCGGTCAGGACCCCGACGACTGCGATCCCTCGACGTCGGGCTCGTGCGCCAACTTCTGGCTGAACACCTCCGCTCCGAAGGGCACGAAGCGTGAAGGCGATCGCTTCGCCACCGAGCTATGCAACGACGGCACCGTGGCGAACTGCAGCGGCACGACGAACCTCGAGTACAACTCGACCGGCTACCTCTTCAAAATCCGCGTCGAACTCGATCTCGGCGGGCCAGCCGCTCGTGCTGCAGGTGTACGACCCGGCGTGGATGTACACCGAGGACTTCTGCAACAACGTGAACATGCCGACCAACCTGCAGCAGAACAACATCCCCGCCCTGACGGGCGCGCCGTGGAACATCACGAACGTCATCCCAGCCGGTCCCGGCAACATCAGCCGGTACGGCACCAGCAACGGCGGCCAGGGCATCAACATCGGCGGCACCCGCTGGTGCACCGGCGACCAGAACGCCGGTAACGCGGGCAGCGTCAACAACACGACCTACATCGTGCGCAAGCCCGACCTCACGCCCTGGGACGACACGGACAATGTGGTCGCTGAATGCGCGCCCGCGTACTTCCGGGGCATCAACCAGCCGATGCAGTTGCTGCTCGATCCGACCAACATCAGCAACGACGCGATGTACGTGAAGAACTACTTCCACCGGTGGGCGACGGTCTGCACGATCCCCGCCGCGAACGTGGTGCTCGGCGACTACGTGATCCAGGTGAAGACGAACGCGGATCCGTCCGGTCTGACGGCGCCCGGCGGCACCTTCCAGACCTGGCCCGCGGGTGGCGGTACGGCCTCCCTGACGAACAACGGCGCCGGCTACAACCGCTACGCCATGCGCACGGGGTTCGGCACGAGCTCGGGCCCGAACGGCAACGCCCCCGACGGCAGCGGCGTCTCACTGTCCGCGACGAAGAACCTCCCGATCTACGCCAACGCCGGCGCCGACACGACGCCGGAGTTCTACCTCGCCCGCATCACGCCCACAGCCGGGTCCGGGCGCACCTTGAGCCTCAACTTCTACGACATCGGCGACGTCGGCAGCGGATCGGTCAACGTGCAGATCCAAGCCCCTTCCGATTCCAACTACTCGGGCGGCTTTCCTGTGTGCACGTACCACCGAGACAACGCGCTGACCGAGGTCACCGCGTCCGGCTGCACCATCCCGACGATGACGACCGCTATCTACAACGGGCGTTTGACCACGATGACGATCCCGATCCCCGCGAACTACAACTGTGACTTCGCGTCGAACACGGGTTGCTGGGTCAAGGTCGGTATGACCTACACGTCGGGCGCGGCACCGAACGACACCACCACGTGGTCGGCCACTCTCGCGGGTGACCCCGTCCGACTCGTCGAATAGCGCAAAGCGGGGCGTCCGCGCCCTGGCCGCAACTGTCTCCGCCGACGGGGCCGCAACTGTCTCCGCCGACGGGGCCCGACCCCTACGCTGACCCGATGGCCGGGTTCGTCGACGAGTGCGCGCTGAACGTGCGCGGCGGCGATGGCGGGGCCGGCAGCGTGTCGTTTCGCCGTGAGGCGCACGTGCCGAAAGGTGGCCCCGACGGCGGCGACGGAGGGTCCGGCGGCGACGTGTGGCTCGTCGCCGACCACAACGTCGCCTCGCTCCTCTCGTATCGCGATCATCCGCACCGTCGGGCGACCGACGGCACCCACGGCATGGGCAAGGGCCGCCACGGCGCCGCCGGCCGCGACGTCACCGTCGCGGTTCCGCAGGGCACCGTCGTCAAGGAGATGAGCAGCGGCACCGTGCTCGCCGACCTCGTGAACCACGGTGACCGCTGGCGCGCCGCCGCCGGTGGTCGCGGCGGACGAGGGAACGCCCGCTTCTTGTCGAACTCGCGCCGGGCGCCATCGTTCGCGGAACAAGGCGAGCACGGCGAGCAGCGGTGGCTCCTGCTCGAACTGAAGCTGATGGCCGACGTCGCGCTCGTCGGCTTCCCGAACTCGGGCAAGAGCACGCTCATCAGCCGCGTCTCGGCCGCCAAGCCCAAGATCGCGGACTACCCCTTCACGACGCTCGAGCCGAACCTCGGTGTCGTGCGGGTCGACGACAGCTTCGAGTTCGTCGTCGCCGACATCCCCGGGCTCATCGAGGGGGCGAGCGAAGGCCGAGGGCTAGGGCACCGCTTCCTCCGCCACGTCGAACGGGCCCGGGTGCTCGTCGTGCTGATCGACCTCGCGGTGTCGGAGGGACGCGCGCCTGCGGATCAGGAGCGTGTGCTGCTCGACGAGCTCGGGCGCTATCAGCCCGATCTGCTCGAGCGGCCCCGGTTGATCGTCGGTTCGCGCGCCGACGTCGCCGACCCCGACACGGAGTGGGAGGGCCGGCGCGTCAGCGGCGTGACCGGCGGAGGGCTGCGCGAGCTCGTCGGGGCGATGGCGTCGCTGGTGCACGAGGCGCGCGCGGCCGAGCCGGCGGCCGAGGGGCTCGTCATCCACCGACCTCCGCTCGAGGGCGTGCGGGTCGAGCAAGAGCGCCCCGGCGTGTTCCGGGTGATCGGTCGAGCGGCCGAGCGGGCGGTGGCGCTGTCGGACATGACGAACGCGGAAGCGCTCGCCTATGTCGATCACCGCCTCAAGCGGCTGGGTGTGGGCAAGGCACTGGCGCGCGCCGGGGCACGGGCCGGCGACACCGTCGTCATCGGGACCTTCAGCTTCGACTACGAGCCCGACCATTGAGGGCGCCATGAGCACGGTCGTCGCGAAGATCGGCACGTCGTCGATCACGGACCGCGCCGGTGCGATCGATGTCGAGGCGATCGAGAAGCTCTGTGACGAGGTCGCGCAGCTCCGCGTCGACGGCCACGACGTGGTCGTCGTGACGTCGGGCGCGGTGTCGGCAGGGGTCGCCGCCCTCGGTCTCGCCGAGCGGCCCGTCGATCTGCCGACGCTCCAGGCGCTCGCCGCGGCCGGCCAAAGCCGGCTGATGCGCACCTACGACGACATCCTCGCCACTCACGGTCTGGTTCCCGCACAGGTGCTGCTCGTGCCGCACGACTTCGTCGAGCGCCGTCAGTACCTCCACGCCCGACAGACGCTCACGCGCCTCCTCGAGCTCGGCGCCGTGCCAATCGTGAACGAGAACGACGCGATCGCCGACGACGAGATCCGCTTCGGCGACAACGACCGTCTTGGCCGCGCTCGTCGCGCATCTCGTCGGGGCGGACCTGCTCGTCATGCTCACCGACACGCCCGGCGTGCTCACCGCCGACCCGCGCCTCGACGCGAACGCATCGTTGATCGAGGAGGTGATCGGCATCGACCGAGCGTTCGAGGAGCAGATGGGCGGAGCGGGCTCGCTGCGGGGCAGCGGCGGCATGGCGTCGAAGGTGGCCGCCGCCCGCATCGCCTCGTGGTCGGGTGTGCGGGCGGTCATCGCCGCGGCCGACCGGCCCGGACGTGCTGCTCGATGCGGTCGCCGGTGTCGGCGGCATCGGCACGGTGGTGCACCCGCACGAGCGGCGGCTCTCGGCGAGGAAGCTCTGGATCGCGTTCGCGGTCGCGCCGTCAGGCGTGGTCGCGGTCGACGAGGGCGCCCGGCGAGCGCTCGTCGACGGGAATCGTTCGTTGCTGCCGGCGGGCGTCACGGGGCTCGAGGGCTCCTTCGTTGCCGACGACGCGATCGAGGTGGTCGGTCCCGACGGCGTCGTGTTCGCGAAGGGCCTGACGCGGATGGACGCGGACGCGCTCGCCCAGGTCACCGGGCGACGGACCTCGGAGCTGCCCGAGGGCTGGCCCCACGAGGTCGTCCACCGCGACGACCTCGTGGTGTTGCCCGGCTGAGGGCTAGGTCGCGGTGGGGTCGGCGGCGGGGGCGGATGCGGGAGCTTCGACGGCGGCAGGCTCTGGCGCTGCGGCCAGGCCGAGCTGCACACGCATCTCGTCGAGCCGGACATTCGCCTCGGAGTTGGCGGCGGCCTGCTCGATCTCGAGCATGCGACTCTCGACCGATGTCTCGGTGAGCTCGCTCATGCCCTTCGCCTTGGCGTAGCGGGCCTCGATCTTGTCGCGCACCTCGTCGAACGTCGGCGTGTCGTCTCCGACGGTCGCGGAGAGCGAGGCCATCGCCTTGTTCATCTGCTCTTGCATCTTGGCCTGGTCGAGCTGGGACAGCAGCTTCTGACGCTCACTCAGCTTGCGCTGCAGGGCCGTCGCATTCTGTTGCACTGCAGCCTTGGCCTGGTCGGCGGCCTGGGCGGACTGCAGGCTGAGCGTCTTCAGGTCGTCGACGTCTCGTTCGAGTGCGATGAGCCGGTTGGCGAACGCTTCGGCGGCGGCGTTGTACTCGGTTGACTTGGCCTCGTCGCCCTTCTTCTGCGCGTCCGAAGCCATGACCAGCGCCTGGCGAGCGTTGCCGTTGACCCGAGTCAGCTCTTCGAGCGCCCGATTGAGTCGCAGCTCGGTCTGCTTCTGGTTGGCGATGACGTTGGCGGCCTGCTCACGGAGACGGCGATGCTGCTCCTGGGCCTCTTGCATCGCCTGCTCGAGCTGTACCTTCGGATCGGCCCGCTCGTTGAACGAGCCCGTCAGCTTCGCGGTCCAATAGGCCCACTGCCGCTTGAGGTACTTGATCATGCGCGGGAGCCTATCGGTCCCTCCAAAGGCTGCGGAGAGCGACCGCCTCCGGCACGCGCGAGCAAGAGCAAGCGCGCCGACGTAGGCCACGACGCCGACGAGCACACCGACCAACACCCGCGTGAACGCCCCACCGCCGTGGTCCGCGCCGACGACCGACGCGGTGCCCCAGACGAGCAGTCCCATCCCGACGGCGATGACCACTGGCCGCGCCATGCCGATCGACGAGCGGCCGCCCGCCGAAGCCACCGACCTGGCGCGACGAGCACCAGCAACGCCACTACCGCCGCGACGCTGTAGGCGACGGCGTAGGAGGCGGCGAGGCCCGGCGCTCCCCAGCGCCCGACGAAGCGCGATCGCCAAGACGATGTTCAGCGCGTTCTCGGCGAGGTTGAGCCAGAACGGGCGCCTCGTGTCCTTGAGCGCGTAGAAGCCCGCGCAGCACGAACAGGTAGACGCTGAAGCCCAGCAGTCCCGGCTGCGAACCAACCGAGCGTGTGCGCGGTCAGGATCGCGTCGTCGGCGGACAGCGCGCCGCGCTCGATCAGCGCCGAGACGAGCGGGACGGCCAGCACGGCGTAGCCAATGGCGGCGGGTGCCATCACGAGAGCGAGCAGACCGCAAGCCGAGCGACATGCGGTCGCGGTAGCCGTCGATGTCGCCCCGTGGCCCGCTCGTTCGGCGAGGTCGGGCGCGAACGTGGTCATGAGCGAGACGGCGAGGAGCCCGTGGGGGAGCTGGAAGAAGATGAATGCGGCTTGGTACGCGGAGAGATGGCCTTCCTCCCGAAGGGCAAGGATCGAGACGACCAGCAGCGCGATCTGGTTCGCGATGACGTAGCCGACGGTCCAGCCCGAGAGCCGAGCGACTTCGCGCACCGCAGGGTGGCGCCACTCCATCCGGGCGCGAATGTGGATGCCCGCGTGGCGTACCGCGATCCACACGGCCGCGGTCATCGCGACGATGCCGAGCGTCGTTCCGAGGCCGAGCAGCAGCGTGATCGTGGTGTTCCCGATGGCCGCGTCGAGGTCGATGTCCCCGTCGACGACGTGGGGCAGCAGCACCAGCGCCGCGATGACGATCAGGTTGTTGAGCACTGGTGCGAAGGCGGGAGCGGCGAACCGGCGCCGAGCGTTCAGCAGCGCGACGCCGAGCGCGGTGAGGCCGTAGAAGGGGATTTGGGGAAGGAAGAAGCGGGCGAGTGTCGTGGCCTCCTCGCGGATCGCGTCGGCCTCGGCCGCCGGCGCGCGCAGCGTGTAGAGGTGCGCGATGAGGGGCGCGGCGAGCACCGCGACGACGGTGAGCGCGAGAAGCACAGCGACCACGACACTGACGACCGCATCGGTCGCCCGCTCGTCGTCACGATCGAGGTGGCTCACGAACACCGGCACGAGCGTGGCGGTCAGCACGCCGCCGAGGACGAGCTCGTAGACGACGTTCGGCATCGTGTTGGCGAGGTTGTAGGTGTCGGTGAGCGACGTCTGCCCGAGCGCGTACGCGAGCGCGGCGACTCGACCGAAGCCGGTGATGCGGGAGAGGCCGGTGCCGGCAGCGACGACGAGGTTGGCGCGCACGAGGCGCCGGCTCACCGCAGGAGTGCTCATCCTCCGCCCGGGGCGGCGCCGGTCTCCTCGAGCGCTTGACGGAGCGCCTCCATGTCGGTGACGACGCTGTCGACGTCCGACGACAGACCCGAGCATGCCTTCGGTATCGCCCGCTGTCGACCGACAGCTCGACGGCCCGCGCGACCGCCTCGTCGAGCCGGGCGTCGAGGAGCCTCAGGCGATCACGCGCGTCGTCGACGACCGTCGGCCATACGTTCGGCGGAGCCGATCTGGGCGCGCAGCGCCTCGGCGGTGCGGGCTCGGTTGTCGGGCGCCGTGCCCGACTCCTGCTCGAGTGCCGCCAGCTCTGCACGGCCTGGCGTGTATCGAGCTGTTCGAGCGCGTTCGCGATGTCCTGCGCGCGGTTGGCGACCTGCCAGCACTCGTCGACGCCGGTTCCCACCCGCTCGCCGATCTCGGCGAGTCGGTCACGCAACGGTCCCGGCCGTGCGGTGTGGACGGTCCGGTCGAAGCGGGCTTGGGCTTGCAGCGCGGCGCGGACGAACGATCGCCACGGCTCACCCAGCGTGAACGGGTCGATGCGCTCTCGCTTCGGGGCTCTCGGGATGGCGAGTGCGACCCGCGTTCCCCATGCGGCTGCGCCGATGCCGGCCGCCGCGATCAGCGGAAGTCCGGCAACGATCGAGACTGCGGTCACACCACCGGCGAGGACGATCGCGAGCGGTGAGGTCATCGCTCGCGCGACCGGCGGGGTGAAGAAGCGGTCTCGAAATCGCAGGGCCACGATCAGAAATTGGACACCACGGCGGCGAAGACGTCGTTGATGGCCGTCGGGTTGCTCGAGTCGTAGGCCGCGCCGGTCGTCGCGTCCGAGATCCGCCGCAGGGTTGCGAGGTCGGCGTCGGCGCCGTAGGCGATCGGGAAGATGCGGACGGAGCGGGAGGCCTGGCCTTCACTGCCGGTGCGCAGCTCGGCCAGCAGGCCATCGAGCTGATCGGCGTCATCCTCGGGGACTCCGTCTTCGTTGCGACCGTCCGTGAGCAACACGATGGCGTTGATCCGCGAGGCGTCGTAGCCGTCGAGCATCGTCGCGTAGGAGTCGCCGGTCACCTCGTAGAGGGGAGTGCCGTTCGTGGGAATCAGCGAGTCGATCGTGCGAGCCAGCGCGTCGCGCTGCTCGGAGATCGAGCCGATCGGCACCAGGTCGAGGTAGGTGGTCGGCTCCGAGGCCGACAGATCGGTCGAGAACACTCGAAGGCCGACCTCGTCCTCGTCCTTGAACTCGTCGAGCGCCGAGATGGCAGCGTCTTTGGCCAAGTCGAGCTTCGTCTCGAAGCCGTCGAGTGTGGCGGGGTCGCCCATCGAGCCCGAGACGTCGATGACCAACAGCACCCGCGCCGACTTTCGCTGCTCGTCCCATTGATCGAGGATGCCGATCACGACCGTCGGGTCGGGCACCTCCAACAGCGTCTGGGGCTGATCGGGATCGGCACCGTTCTCCGGGGTGATCGGGTCGCCGATGGCGACGGAGGGGTTGCCGGGACGGAACCCGAACGCGAGCACCTTGGCCTGGTTCTCGGGCTGCGTCACGAACTGCTGGAAGAGCGCTGCGCCCTGCTTCTGCTCCTCGGTGACCCACGGAGCGTCGAGGATGAACAGCGGGTTGTCGGAGAAGAGCGTGCCTTCCTTCGGATAGATCGACACGAGCGGCACGCGCGGCGGACGGGGCACCTCGCCCGCGTCGAGGATGCCGTCGGGATTGCCCGCGTTGTAGTCGATGACGGACTTCTCCTCGACGGCCACCGCCGAGGCGTAGGTGAGCGCCGTACCGCGTGCGTCGGCCTTGTACATGTTGTTCAGGAACGTGAGGGTGGTGTCTCCGTAGTGGACGACCGCCGACTCGACCGACTCCGAGAACGCCTGCACGTCGGGTCGGGCGAGATCCTCGAGAGTCAGGTCGCGCGACTTGCCCGTCGCGGCGTAGTACTGCGAGATCGTGAAGTTCAGCCCGCTCGTCGAGAAGTTCGGATTGGTCTTTCCGAGACGGAACGGACCCCACTCCGGATGACCGAACGCCGCCCAGCCTTGCGGATCGTTGGCGAGGGCGATGATGTCAGCGAAGCCCAGCCGCTTCTCGGGATAGCCGAGCGCCTCGGCCATCGGCTGGGGCATCGCGATGACGAGCGGAGTCAACATGAACGGCGGTGATGGCTCGGTGATCGGAGGTTCGCCCGCGTCGATGAGGCGCTGATTGACGACCGCGCCCCACGCGCTCGCCGCCGGCGACCAGATCACCGGCTGCGGACCGTTCGTTTCGGGGTTCGGCCACCCGGCGGACAGGAGCGAGGCGCCGGCGCCCGACGCCTTCCGCGCCGGACGCACGAACACACAGTCGTCGCCCACTCTCGCGAGGTCCGAGCCGTTGAACTCCTTCGCGAGCTCGGTCATGACGGTGATCTTCTCGGGCGACGACGCCATGTCCACGACGATGCAGTCACCGGGATCAGCGGTGGCGAGGTCGTCGCCCGCCTCGTCGTCGCTCGACGACGAACAGCCAGCGAGCGCGAGCGCGGCAACCACGAGCGACGCGAGCGCGCGCTTCATGATTCGTCCGCCCAGAGCCTCCGCAGTGCATCGATCGCGCCCGCGGGGGGCAGACCTGAGTCGTCGGGCAGGGCGGGCTCTGCGGGCACTCCTTCGGGAGACGGTTGACCCGGCACCCGCCAGCCGGCTGCGGCGAGCGCCGCCAATCCGGTGTCACCGCCCACGATGCGAACCAGCCGCTCGGCGCCGTCCGCGTCGGCAACCGACGCCAGCACCACGTCGGCGGTCGCCATGGGGGCAGGGTAGGTGATCGTGATCTTGTCCTTGTCGCGTGAGGCGGCGACGCCGGGGCCCGCCTGCGCCTCGGTCGTGCCCACGACGTCGACGGCCGCGACGCCGATCGTCAACATGTCGTCGAACGTAGGGAACTGGGGGACTGCGGTCGCGAGCTGGCGGATCCATCGCAGGAAGCCGTCGTCTGCAAAGTCCGCCGTCGACAGATCCGTGCGGCCGAAGTACGACACCGCGGCCTGCCCAAGCACCAGCGCGCCGACTCCGTCGGAAGCCGGGTCGGCGAAACCGGGTTTCACGTTGCCCCACGACTCCTCGCCCCCGAGGGTGGTCCAGCCGTCGCCCGCGACCTCGCCGATGCACTTCCACGTGAGCTCGCCGCCGTCGCAGTCGTCCTCGATCGCGGCGAGCCGCTCGTTCCACATCGCCAACACCAGGGGAGAACGCGCGAGCACGTCGCTCGTCGCGGCGAACGCGGCGGGCGAGCCGACTCGTGCACGTGACTCATCGACGATCTGCGGCCACGGCGCCTCGACGAGCCATGCGTCGAAGTCGAGCGGACCGGAGGCTGTCGTGAGCCGAGCCGCGGTCACGCCCGCCGGCTGAACGGTCACGAGCACGTCGTCGTTGTCTGCGGTGAGCGCCTCACACGCCGCCCTGAGCTCGGTCGCGCAGACCAGCTCGACCGGGCCCGATCCGCCACCGGCCGACCCCTCGGATCCGTCGTCGTCGATGCGGTTCCGCAGCGTGAGGGCGCCGGCGATCATGAGCAGGGCGACGGCCAATGCCAGCAGTCGCCGCGCCATCGAGGGGAGCGTACGCGTTGGGTGTGACCGCTCCGCGGCACGTCGTCAGTGCCTTCGGGACTGTGAGTGGCCGCTGGTAGGGTTCGACGTTCCCTTCCGGGGTAGCTCAACCGGCAGAGCAGCGGACTGTTAATCCGTTGGTTGAGAGTTCGAGTCTCTCCCCCGGAGCTTTCGTGCGGGCCTGTAGCTCAGTGGTCAGAGCGGGCGACTCATAATCGCTTGGTCGCTGGTTCGATCCCAGCCGGGCCCACGTCGCTGACCTCCGCCCGGTCGTGCCGGCGCGGCGTCCACAGCGCGCACGCGCCCGCGACAACCAGGAGCGCGTACTCGATCGCGGTTCCGTACCGCACGCCCGCGAAGTGACGACGGTGGAGGATCGCGTCGATCTGGTGCAGGGAAACAACCCTGATCGCGGCGTACGCACCGAGCGTCAGCACGATCACGATCATCGGGAGGTAGCGCCGCCGCCGTGCGGGTACGCGCCAGCACGCGGCCATGACGGCGACGAACCAGGTCAACCCAACTGTCGCAACGACGGCACCCTGAAGGCGGCGCCGTGACTCGTACCAGCCACCTGAGACCGCTCGCTGACGCAGCGCATCCGTGACGACGTCGGCGATGTCGCCCGCCCGTCCGATCGCCATCACGAGCAGGAGCGCGCCCGTCAGCAGCCAGAACGGCGGCCACGAGCCTGCTTCCTCGCGGTCCTCGCGCAGCGCTCCTAGGAAGCACAAGCCCGCCACGAACAGGTAGCCGACGACGCGAAGCCAGTTCGAATCCGCCCAATCGAAGATCGACGCATCGTACGCGCCGGCGCGGTCGTTCGCGACCTCACTCAGGTGACGCGAAGTCCCCTGTACGGTTCCGTCAGACCTCGTCCATCCAGGACGGGCGCGCGCTCCAAGAGGTACTGGCTCACGGCCAGGCACCGGTCGAGCGTGTCGCAGAGCTGCTCCTCGCCGAGGTACACGCGGTCCAGGCCGACCTCGAGGCGGGCGACCACGTTGAGGCTGCGCTCGGGCGCGTCGGTGGCGGAGGGGAACGAATCGATGGCCGAGACCTCGAGGGGCAGCTGCGTGCCGCCGACGCCGGCCAGCTCGGTGGCCAGCACCAACAGGTCGGGCGGCGACGGGAGCGGCGGCATCGACCAGGTGAACATCAGCGGGAACGAGAAGCCGTCGGGCGGCTTGTCGTCGTCGGCCTGGGCCAGCACGGCGTCCTCGAACGCCAGCAGCGCCCGCGGGTCGACCTCGAGCGAGAGGTGGAGATCGAGCGGGCCGCCGCACGCCTCCTCGGGATGGAGGTCGACCTCCCACGCCTGGCGCAGCGAGTAGGTCTCGACGAAGTGCCGCTCGTCATGCACGTGGAACCCGTGATCCACGGCGTGGTCCTTGAGGTCGGCGACGAAGCCGGCCACATCGATGACGGCCACGTGGACAAGCCTGCCACGTCGCGCCAGTACGGTGGCCCGACCGTGACCGACACCGAGCTCGTCGCCCTTCTCGACAGCGCCGCGTCCGCAGTCACGACCGCGCTCGGCGCCGTCGACGACTGGGGTCTGGCGGGCACGACACCCGGTCAGCACCACAGCGACATCGCAGCCGACGACGCGGCGGTGGCCGTGCTCTCGAGCGGCGGGGTGGGCGTCCTGTCGGAGGAGAGCGGGCTGCACGACGCCGACCGCGACATCATCGTCGTGCTCGACCCGCTCGACGGCTCGACGAACGCGTCGCTCGGCATCCCCTGGTACGCCGTCAGCCTCTGCGCGGTCGACGCGGATGGCCCGCGGGCCGCGCTCGTCATCAACCTCGCGACGGGTGAGCGGTTCGAGGCGGTGCGGGGCGGCGGGGCGCGGCGGAACGGCGATCCCATCGAGCCCTCGGGCGCGACTCGGCTCGGCGCGTCGGTCGTCGGACTGTCGGGCTATCCGCCCCGCAAGCTCGGCTGGAAGCAGTACCGCGCGCTCGGCGCGTCGGCGCTCGACCTGTGCGCCGTCGCGTGCGGACGGCTCGACGCGTTCGTCGATTGCAGCCGCAACGCTCACGGCCCGTGGGACTACCTCGGCGGCATGTTGGTCTGCCTCGAGGCGGGCGCCGTGGTCCTCGATGCGTTCGATCGCGACCTCGTCGTCTGCGAGCACGCCGCACGCCGAACGCCGGTTGCCGCCGCCAGCCAGATCCTGCTCGGCGAGCTCCTCGCGGCCCGTCGCTCTTTCGAGTGAGTCGACTCGTAGGCTCACCTTCTTGATCGACCGCATCCACGCCTTCCTCCTGCGGGTGTTTCGCCGCCTGCCCCGCCGAGCCCGAATCGCGGTCGTGCACACGATCGCCCCGACGTTCACGGTCGGGCGCGGTGTGCGTGATCGAGCGGCCGGACGGCGCCCTGCTCCTCGTCCGCCACGCGTACCGCCGGCGGTGGGGCGTGCCGGGTGGCCTCCTCAACCGAGGCGAGGAGCCCGAGACCGCCGGCGCGCCGGGAGGCGCTCGAGGAAGTCGGCGTGGAGGTCGAGACGATCGGCGAACCGGCGGTCGTCGTCGACCCGGGTCCCCGACGAGTCGACGTGATCTACCGCGCCCGGCTGGTCAACGGTCTCGATCCCGACACCGTGAGGCCGACGTCAGTCGAGATCCTCGAGGCGCGGTGGTTCCCCGCGGACGAGCTTCCCGAGCTGCAACACGAGACGGCCGGCGCGCTCGTCGCGCTGGCCCGGACGCGCTATCCGATCAACCCGACCGGCGAACAGGAGTCGTGACGGGCTCGCCCCACCCGATCGTCGACTCGGTGATGCGCGCCGTGCACGGATGGCGCAGCTTCGTGAGCGCCTTCGCCTCGATCTGACGAATGCGCTCGCGGGTGAGCTTGTAGCCGTCGCCGATGTCGGCGAGCGTGCGGGGCGCATCGCTGCGATCGAGGCCGAATCGCATCGACAGCACATGCCGCTCGCGCGGCGTGAGCCGGGACAGCACCGCCCGCAGCGCGTGCTCGTCGAGACCGGCGGCAGCGCGGTCGAACGACGCCTCGGCGCTCGGGTCGGCGAGAAGATCACCGAGCTCGCCGTCGCCGTCCTCGCCTGTCGGGGCCGAGAGCGAGAGCAGGTCGGCGGCATGGATCTGGGTCGCCTCGACGCGATGGGGATCGAGCCCGGTGTCGGCGGCGAGCTCCTCGACCGTCGGCTCGCGGTCGAGCTCGGCGCGCAGCCGTTGTGCGCTGCGGGAGACGGCGACGATCTGGTCGCGGACGTGCGCGGGCACCCGGATCGTGCGGGACGTGTCCGCGATGGCCCGCCCAATGGCCTGGCGGATCCACCAGGTGGCGTAGGTGGAGAACTTGAAGCCGCGGCGGTGGTCGAACTTCTCGACGGCCCGCATCAGGCCGATGTTTCCCTCTTGGATCAGGTCGAGCAGCGCGACACCGCTGGACTGGTACCGGCGCGCGACGGACACGACGAGGCGGAGGTTCGACTGGATGAAGCGGCGTCGGGCGGCCTCACCGGCCGCGATCGTGGCGAACAGCTGGCGGCGCCGAGCCACCGGCACACGGTCGGTGGCGGTGTCGATCTCCTCTTGCGCGACGCGCGCGGCCACGATCGCCTGCGCGAGCGTGACCTCATCGGCGGCGGCGAGCAGCGGGTGGGCTCCGATCTCGTCGAGGTAACGGCGAAGTAGATCTGCCTCGTCACCACGTGCCGCCTGGGCGCGGGTCCCTGCCATCGGGGGCGAGGGTAGTTGTCCGCGCGCGCGAACATCGGATGCTGTGACACCCATGCCCTTCTCGGAACCATCTCCTCCCGACAACGTGGTCGTCGTTTTGCTCGACAGCCTGAACCGCCACATGCTCGGCGCGTACGGCGGCACCGAGTTCGCGACTCCCAACCTCGACGCATTCGCCGCGACCGCGATGCGCTTCACGAACCACTTCACCGGATCACTTCCGTGCATGCCGGCGCGTCACGACATCCTGTGCGGCCAGCTCGACTTCCTCTGGAAGCCGTGGGGCTCGGTCGAGCTGTGGGAGGACACCGTCGTCTACGGGCTGCACGAGGCCGGCGTCGCCACGATGCTCGTCAGCGACCATCCGCACCTCTTCGAGACCGGCGGCGAGAACTACCACGTCGACTTCATGGGGTGGGAGTACGAGCGTGGCCAGGGCGGAGACACGTGGAAGACGCGTCCCGACCCGAGCTACATGGGTGCACCGGTCTTCGGCTTCTTCCCGGTCGACGAGTACCACCGGTCGCGGGGCTGGTTCGGCGGCGAGGAGGGATTTCCCGGGTCCGCGCACGATGGCTCGGGCCGCGGAGTGGGTCGACGAGAACGCCGGATGGCACGACCGGTTCCTGCTCTTCGTGGACGAGTTCGACCCCCACGAGCCGTTCGACACTCCGGAGCCCTACGCATCGCAATACGACCCCTCGTGGGAGGGACCCCATCTCATCCATCCGCCGTACATGGTTGGTGCCGTCGACCGTGGCGTGATGGACGAACGGCAGGCTCGCCAGGTGCGCGCCTGCTACGGCGCCAAGCTCACGATGATCGACCACTGGTTCGGGCGACTGCTCGATGCGCTCGAGCGCAACGGACTCGGCCGAGTCGACCGCCGTCATCGTGTGCACCGACCACGGCCACTACCTCGGTGACCGGCGCGTGCTCGACCCGGCTCGTGAGTCGACGGACATCTGGGGCAAGCCGGGAGTGCCGGTGTTCGAGCCGATGGGGCACATCCCGCTCTTGGTGCGCATGCCGGGCGTAGCGGCGGGGGAGTGCGACGCACTCACGACGAGCGTCGACCTCTGCGCGACGATCGCCGACCTGTTCGATGTGCAGCTGCGGCAGCGCACCAGCGGACGATCGTTGCTGCCGCTCCTGCGGGGCGAGGTCGCGCAGGTGCGGGACTGGGCGCTGACGGGAGTGTGGGGCCGCGAGGTGCATCTCGTCGACGCGGACATGAAGTACGCGCGAGGGCCGGTAGGCGAGAACGCGCCGCTCTCGATGTGGTCGAACCGATGGTCGACGATGCCGACGCGTGCGCTCTCGCGTCGCGACGAGATGCCGTTCCCCGATCAGCGGGCGACGCTCGAGCGCATGCCCGGCTCCGACATCCCGGTGATCCGTCAGCCGTTCGGTGTGGGCGACCGCGTGCCGTATTGGGCGATGACACGGTTCACGGGCAACCACCTGCACGACCGCCGCGAGGATCCGGACGAGGAGCGCAACCTCGCCGGCACGAAGCGCGAGGCGGAGATGGCCGAGAAGCTGCGCGTCGCACTTCTCGAACTGGAAGCGCCGACCGACCAGCTCACCCGCCTCGGCCTCTCGTAGCCGCCCGGTAGCGTTTGGTCGCCAGCGGTCCATATGGGCCCTCTGGCGACCAAACGGTGTTCGATGGGCGCTTGGCGCAGTCTGGTTAGCGCACCTCCCTTACAAGGAGGGGGTCGGGGGTTCGAATCCCTCAGCGCCCACAATCGCAGGTCAGAGGGCCATAGACACGCAGCGAGGGTCCGCCCGCGTGGCGTACAGCGCTCGTTGACCGGATAAGTAGGTGTTGCCGCAGGGCCCTAGCGCCTCGAGCCGCCAGCGGATTCGGGAGTACCGAAGGTCGCGGGGTTGCGACCGGCGAGCTCCGCAACCGGTTGGATACTCGCGAACACCTGCTGATGAGCCGCGAGACCGTCAAGACCCACCTCTCCCACATCTACGGCAAGCTCGGCGTCACCAACCGCACCGAGATCCGCGGCCACCGCCCGCCAACGAGCCGCCACGCAGCAGACCGGCCCACATCTCACAACGGATGACTCGCGCCCTGTCGCTCTTCACTGACCTGCGATCGTCGTGTTGAGCACGGCGCTCAGCCCGTGCGGCTCTAGTCCGTGGTCGCAAATTCGAATCTTGCCGGGGGCGCTGCCCGCCCGGTGCCCGCCGCCGCTGGCGCCTTCTATCGCGACGTCGAGTGTCGGTCCTCAACGTCGCGTCGTTCATCGCGAGGAACGCGGTGCCTCCCACGGCAGACGTCGGCCAGTACCGCTCGATGACGCGAGCACCCCGACATGCATCCAGCCGTCTATAGGACAGAACCAAGCCCTGTCGGTCCTAGAAGTGCCGAATAGGATCTTGACAAAGTTTCATCAGAGGCACAAGGTGGCTGCGATCGATCGGGGGAGCTGATGACTGAGCCGACGTTTGACACAGGCACGGGCTACGGGCGCCCGCCGTCTTCGCACGATGCCCGTCTCACGGAGGTCCGCCCGGGCACGCCAATGGGCGAAGCGATGCGGCGATACTGGCATCCGATCGCGATCTCGAGCACGTTGGCGAGTGACCGACCGCATCGCACACGAGTCCTCGGCGAGGACCTCATCGTGTTCCGCGACGGGAACGGTCGACCGGGCGTCGTGTTCGAACGTTGCGCTCACCGCGGCACGAGCCTGTACTTCGGGCGCATCGAGGACGACGGCCTCCGCTGCTGCTACCACGGCATGAAGTTCGACACGCAGGGTCATTGTCTCGAGCAGGCATGCGAGCCTGAGCGCGGTCGTCGGCGCGACGCGATTCGCCAGCCTTGGTATCCAGTCGAGGAGCGGTATGGCCTCGTCTTCGTCTACATGGGCCCGCCTGATCGCAAGCCCGCGTTGCCGCGCTACGACTTCTTCGAGCCGCTCGACGAAGGCGATGTCTATGTAGCCGAGCTGCCGATCCCTGGTGCAGAGGTCGTCGGCGCGGTCTCGGACTGGAACTGGCTGCAAAGCTTTGAGAACGCGGTCGACCCTGTCCACGCGATGTGGCTGCACTACGCGGACAGCGGCCCGCAGTTCGCAGGCACAGGCACGACGGGCTTCCCTGAGGACTACTTCGATCCCTACACGTGTGCGCCCAAGATCAAGTACAGCAAGACAGAGCGAGGGGCGAAGTATCACGACCGGTTCCAGGGCATCCGCTCGGACGGCACGTTCGGGGACATCGACTGGGTGGTCGAGGTGCAGCTGCCCAACCTCATCGTCCTCCCCGACTTCGTGCACGTTGTGCCCAACCAGCGGCACGACTGCATCATCTGGCTCGTCCCCGTCGACGACACGTCCCATCGGTTCTTCACCGCGATGCGTGCGCCGGCGGCTGCCGGCTTCGACCGCTTGATGCGGCTGCTGGGCGGCGTCCTGCAAGACGGCCGCATGAGCTTCGAGCTGAGCGCGGAGGAGCAGCAGCGCTATCCCGGCGACTTCGAGACGCAAGGCTCGCAAGGGCTGGTGACGCAGCACAGCGAGGAGAACCTCGTCAGCTCTGATCGCGGCGTGGTCATGCTGCGCAGCATGCTCCGCCAGATGGTCGACGATGTCGAGGCCGGCAAGGATCCGCTCAACGTGGCCTTCGATCCGAACGAGCTGCGCAGCACCGAATCGGGCGTGTACTCGCTGCACGACGAGGAAGCCGTGCCCGCGTCCGCGCCCGTCGCTGGCGGCTGAGCCGAGATGAGGGAACCGCTGACGTACGAGATCGCGATCACCGCCGCAGAGGCCGCGATCGAGCTCGGCCGAGCGCAGGGCTTGCATGTGAGCGTGTCCGTCGTGAACCGCAGTGGGATCACCAAGGTCATCCTGACTGACGACGGTGCGGGGCCGATCGCGGTCGAGACCGGCCGCCGCAAGGCCTACACATCTGCGGTCACCGGCATGCCGACCACCGTCTTCGCGGAGTTCGCATCCGACCCGCGGATGGCAGCGGCGCCGCCGCATCAGCTCGATGCCAGCTTGCTCGCGGCCCCCGGAGGGTTGCCGATAGCGATCGACGGCGAGGTCATCGGCGGCATCGGCGTCGGCGGTGCCGATGGACCGACCGACGTGAGCCTCGCGGAGCACGCACTGCAGCGCATCGCGGTCTTGCTGACGTGGACGCGCGCGCAGCGCTCGGCGGTGGCCTGGCCCGGGTCGCGCTGGCGTATCTCTTCATCGACGCCGGCAGGACGGTTCTCGCACACCCTGAGGGGCCGGCCGTACCAGCGGCGCGGGTGACCGACAAGATCAAAGAGGTCGTGCCCGCGCTCGAGTCGGTGCCCACGACGACGTTCGTGCGTCTGAACGCGGTGATGCACCTCGTCGGCGGCGTCGCGCTGCTCGTCCCGCCGATGACCGCGCCGGCAGCGCTGATCCTCGCGGCGTCGCTCGTGCCCACGAGCATCGCCGGGTTCCCGTTCTGGACGATGGACGGCCCACGACGGATGCACGCGAAGAACGACTTCACCAAGAACGTCGGACTCATGGCGGGACTGGTGGCGATCGCCGCCAGCACCTCACGAAGGCAGGAGCACGTCTCATGATCAAGCCGTGGCTGTTCGAGTTCTTCCACTCGGTGCACGATCCGGCCGGTCACGACGACCCCGAGACCGTGCACGAGCACTACCGCCGGTACTTCGACTTGTGGATCGGCGACGAGGCGCGTGGCTTCGAGGGCATCTTCTTCAGCGAGCACCACTTCGGTCCCGGCTACAGCCCGTCGCCGAACCTGCTCATCTCGCACCTCGCGGCGCGCACGAGCACGATGCGGCTCGGGGTGCTCGGCAGCGTGTCGGCCTACAGCACTCCGTGGCGAGTGGCCGAGGAGTTCGCCATGCTCGACCACCTCACCAAGGGTCGACTCGAGATGGGCGTGGTCAGCGGCATCCCGCCTGAGCTCGCGCTCACGGGTATCACGCCGCCGAAGGCAGCGGAGATGCACGCCGAAGTGCTCGACGTGTTGCAGGCCGCCGTCGCCAAGCCGGTGGTCTCCCACAACGGCGCCCATTTCTCCTTCGAGGAGCTGCGGATGACGCCGACGTTCTTGCAGTCCTCGCCGTCGATCTGGACCGCTTCGACCAGCGAGCAATCGGCGCGCCGGGCAGGGGAGCGCGGCCTCAAGATGTGCGGCGGCTTCAAGAACGCCACCACGCTCGTGCCGCAGTACGAGGCATACCAGGAGGGCGCACGATCGGCGGGCATGCCGACCGGCCCGGATCGCGTCGCGATCCGACGGCAGCTCGTCGATCGTGGAGAGCGAGGCCGAGGCCGCCGACGCCGAGCGGATCGCGAACGAGGGCGTGACCGAGCTCCAGCGCGCGAGCGGCGAGGCGATGAAGATTCCCGACTTGCACCTCCCGGTCGAGGAAGACGAGCTCATCTACGGCACGCCAAAGCAGGTCGCCGACGAGGTCATCCACCAGTGTCAGGTGCTCGGAGCGGGCAACTTCCTCGCCAGCTTCAACATCTTCGACGCCGATCAGCTCAGGCGCATGCACGACCTGTTCGCGCAAGAGGTCATCCCGCGTCTGCGCGCCGCGGAGGTGGAGTGATGGGTCAGCTCGACGGCAAGGTCGCGATCGTCACCGGCGGAGGTCGGGGCATCGGACGAGCACATGCACTCGCCCTCGCCGCCGAAGGCGCCGAGGTCGTCGTGAACGATCTCGGCGGCGAGCTCTCGGGAGAGGGAGCGGTGTCGGCCGGTCCCGCCGAGGAAGTCGTCGCCGCGATCTCGGCTGCCGGTGGCAGCGCAGTGGCGAACACGAACGACGTCTCGGATTGGGATGCCGCCGCCGGGCTCGTCGACGCCGCGCTCTCGAGCTTCGGACGGCTCGACGTCGTGCTCAACAACGCCGGCATCGCACGGTTCGCGACCATCGACACGATCTCTCGAAGCTCGACTGGGAGCGCACGATCGCGGTGAACCTGACCGGCACCGCGTCGGTCACGCACTGGGCCGCGGCGCACTGGCGGTCACTCGGACCCGAGGCCGGACGCCGGATCATCAACACGTCTTCGGGAGTCGGGCTCTTCCCCCAACCGAACAACCCGATGTACGTCGCCGCCAAAGCCGGAGTCGCCGCGCTGACGATCTCGAGCGCGATCGAGCTCGCCGACCTGGGCGTCAGGGTCAACGCGTTGGCGCCGGTGGCGAGGTCGCGCATCAGCCGAGTGGTTGTCGGCGACTTGGTCAACCCCCCGCCGGAGGGCTTCGACCGTATGGCTCCCGAGCATGTGGCAGTCCTCGGCGTGTTCCTCGCATCGCCGGCGTGTCCGTTTACTGGTCGGATTCTTGGCGTCGTGGGCGACGACATCACGCTGTTCGACGGCTGGACCACGAGCCATCACCTCGACAACAGCGAGAGGTCGTGGACGCTCCAAGGTCTGCAGAAGGCACTGGCTGACCTGCCCGTGCAGCACGAGCGATCAGAACAAGCGGGCAAGGGTGTGGTCGCCGGTCTCTCGCCCGACCAGACAGTTCTCGACGCGCTGGCCACCGTCGAGTCCGGGTGACGCGCGATGGCACTTACGACGATCTCTGCCGCTGAAGCGGCATGGGTCGAGTCGCTCACGGCACCGACGAGAGACTCGATGCAACAGCTGTTGCATCCCGCGTTCGTCGGAGTACATGGGCCCGTCGGCTACATCCACGATCGCGACGAGTTTCTTGCCGACGCGTCTCGGCGACCTCCCGCCGTCGCTGTTCGAATCCTCGATGCCCAGATCCGCGAGTTCGACGACATCGCGATTGTCACCTGTCTGCAGGAGATGGACATCCCGTTCGTTCCCGACCTCCCCTCGTTCGTCATTCAGGCAGCGGTCACACGCGTGTGGATCCGCACCGACGACGACTGGCGGCTTGTTCACCTACAGATGGCGCGGCGCCTGCCTCCGGCGTGACGCTCACGTGAACAGAACGGCCGCGCTGCGTTGGTATGGTCGCATTGATGGTCAAGATGTCGTCGCTGCCTGAGTCGACGGAGAAGGCACAGCGTCGTCGATCTGCGCGCAAGCAGGATCCTGAGCGCACGCGCAGACGCCTTCTTGCGGCCGCGGCCGAGGAGTTCAGCAAGCACGGTTTCGAGGGAGCGCGGGTCGCTCGGATCGCAGCCGCCGCGGGCGTTGGCCATCAGCTCATCACCTATCACTTCGGCGGAAAGCAGGGCCTGTACGAGGCGCTGCAGGAACAGTGGCTCGACCGGAACGATGCGCTGATCGCCGGGAGCACACCCATCTCGCAGATCATGCGCGAGTACGTGCTCTGGGTGCATGAGGACGAGGCTTGGGCCCGGACGCTCATACGCGAGGCGCTCGACGGCGGGTTTCCGATCTCAGACGAGCGGGTCGCGCGACTGATCGCGATCGTCGAGAACACCCGCATGCGCCAGAAGCGTGGGGAGATCCGCGACGACTTCGATGTCGGCGCCTTGTCACTCGCGTTCCTCGCCGCCTGCATGGCTCCGGCGATCCTCCCGCATTCGCTCGCGCCTTCGTCGGGCTCGATCCAACCTCCGAGGCGTTCAGCGAGCTGTACGCAGATCAGGTGTCCCGGATCATGTCCGCACTTGGCGAGGGAGGGAGCGCGCCCTGAGCGTCGCTGCCCAGCGACGCACGTGAGACAACGGATAACTGGCGCTGCGTCGCTCAGCTGCGACCTGCCAGAGATGCCGTGCGTGGTCCCGTATCCGGTGAGACGATCGGATTCGTGGACAACCAGCCGCTGCAGGGCGGGATCACGAACGCCGGTGCGGGGTGGCGTGAAGTCGCGGACGTTGTGCGCCCCGCCGGCCCCAAAGCCGAGCGTGCTTACGGCACCGACGAGCTCGTCAAGACGATTGAGGGCGTCACCTGACTCGACGACGAGTCGGCGGGCCTTGGTCCACGGGAGCGCTGAGCTCAACCTCTAACTATGCGCGTTTCGCTTCGCGCCGACCTGGGGAAATGAGGTTGAGCACAGCGCTCACTGCTGTAGGCCTTCTAATCCGAAGGCCGGAGGTTCGAATCCTCCCAGGGGCGCCGGCCGTCGAGGAGCCGGTAGAACTCCTCGGCGTCGATGCGGTGGGATCGCTCGACCTTGCCGTTGAGCCGTGGGTGTCTTGGGCTTGATGTAGACGTGGCCGATGCCGCGGTCGAGCAGGTGCCAGTGGAAGGCGCCTTGGAACTCGGCGCCGTTGTCGGTCTGGACGACCTCGACGGCGAACGGGAGCTTCGCCAGCACGTAGTCGATGAACTGGATGGCGGTCTTCTGGTTGTTGCGGTCGTAGATCCGCAGCACCCGGATCCGGGTGCAGTCGTCGATGGCGGTGAACTGGTAGTGGCTTCTTGCGGCGACCGGCGCTGCCGGCGAGCGGCTCGATGAACTTCACGTCGACCTGGACCCGGTGGCCGGGGAGCTGCTTCTCGTAGCGCTTCCAGCGGCGGTCGTGGCGCTTGTAGCGCTGCGAGCTCGGCAGCCGGTTCATGTCGAGCCGTTTGAGGATCCGCCACACCCCCGAGCGGCTGACGGTGACGTCGTGGTAGCGGGCCAGGTACATCGAGATCTTGCGCCGGGCCGAAGTGGTAGTGCTGGCGCAGGTAGACGATCTTGCCGACGACCTCGGCGTCGGTCTGGTGCGGGCAGGTCGCGGCGGCTCGAGCGACCGTCCCGCAGGCCCTCCTCGCCGAGCTCCTCGTAGCGGCGCAGCCACTTGTAGAACGTCGGCCGGCTGATCCCGTAGTAGCGGCACGTCGCCGCGACGTTCCCGATGACCTCCTCGGCATGGCGAAGCACCGCCAGGCGGTGCCTGATCTTGCGCTGCTGCTCCCGCTCGTCCATCCGAGTCTCCTCTCACGAGAGACCCCGGCTGTAAACAACCTCCGTCAGTTCCACACCTCAGCGCCCACAGAGTGCAGGTCAGAGGGCATCCACCACCCGGCCGGCGCCGTTTCGTGCGGTGCACAGTGTCCTCGACCGTGACCACCAAGCCCCTCACGCGGGGTTCCGGCAACGCCAATACGCGAAAACGAGGGGCCGTCTCGCGACGGCCCCTCGTCTGCGTTGGTCGGAGAGAGTCAGATGGCTGCCGGGCACCGGCTGGAAGATCGGGGCGGCCCGCCGGCCGTCGATGGATTGCAGCAGCTGAGCGGTAGAGGCCATCGTTGCGACAGAACGGGAACAGGACCATTGGCCCTGTCCAGCCCCGCGCTCGATCCTCACACTCAAATCCATGATCGTCGACGAGGGGCTCGAGCTGCTGGATGAGGACGAGGCGCGGGAGCTCCTCCGCCTCGGCGAGGTGGGTCGAGTCGGGATCACGATCGGAGCGCTTCCGGCGATCTTTCCGGTCAACTACCGCGTCATCGACGGTGCCATCGTCTTCCGAACCTCACCCGGCTCAAAGATGTCGGCCGCGGCTGCCGGCGCGGTTGTGGCGTTTGAGGTTGACGACTATCAGCTGGCCGACCGCACAGGTTGGAGCGTTCTCGCTGTGGGCCCAGCCGAGGTGGTTCATGACATCGCTGTGACGTTCCAAGTGCTGGAGGCCGGGCTGGAACCGCTCGCCGGTGGTACTGGTCGTACAGCGATCGTTCGGATCGAGCCCTCATTCATCTCCGGACGGCGCATCGTCCACGAACCGTCGACTGCCTGAGCCCGCCGGTTCACGGTTCGCGAAGTTCCGGGAGCTGATGGCCGCCGAGACGAGCGGCCTCAAGACCGGTCAGTGAAGATGGCCGCGTGGTGCGTCGCCCGTGGGGCCTGTGCGGTGGTCCAATCCGGTCGGGACGCCGCGTCGGGGCTGAGCGCGACGAAGGGCCTGGCACGGACGAACTCTCGAATGGCTGCATCGGATCGCAGGTCGCCCCAACCGAGCACCCTCGCCATGAGGCGGAGTCTCCATGGGTGCCGACGGCGGAACTCGATGCCGGCGGCGAAGGCCTCGTCCTCGGTGAGGAACCGGTGCTCAGGGACGAAGGACTCGCGGCCGATCTGGACCCGTAGTGCCGGGCGAACGCGGAGGTTCCGTACCCAGTCAGCGTTCGGTCCCCATGCGGAACAGATGATGGCTTCGTTCGTCGTGCGGTCGAACCCCAGCATCATCGCGGTCGTCTCATGGGGCGAGCCTGTCTTGCGGCCGACGTGGACGAACACGAGGAAGGTGTGACCGAGCAGCGGGCCCCATCCTCTGCGGTAGAGGTGCAGCGGTAGCCGGAACATTGCGACCGCGAGCCGCCCGGGCTCCCGGATCCCGAAGAAGTGCCTTGTCGATGCGGGCTGCGGTGACTTCGGCGCAGCGCTTGCACTCATCGGGAGTCAACTCCGATGCTCGAGCGTGGCGGCGTACTCCTGCACACGCGCCCGGAAGACCCTCCAGCGTCGCTCGTTGTCATGGACGATGCCGGCGAACTCGCTGAACAGGTCCGCCGCGTGATCGATCATCTCGGCGGCGGAGTAGAGGCGTCGTGCGGAGGCCTGCCGGTCGGCAAGGTCGGCGCGCACGGCAGCAGGGGTGAAGTCGATGCGGTCGAGCAGGTCGGCTGCGCGTTGGAGGATCCGCGCCGCGAGGCTCATCATCGATGCGCCCTGCCAGTTGTTGGCGATGATGCGGTGCCGTTCGCCGAGCATGTCGGCAAGCTCGTCGATGTCGAGGAGCATGACGGCGACATCCCATGACGACTGCATCGCGGTAGCGAGCCACTCGCCGGCGCTCGCCGCGTCGTCGGCGGAGGTTCGCAGGTCGCGCTTGAGGTGGCGGATCTCGCCGGGTTCGCCCTCGCCCTCCATGAACAGCACGCCGTCGAGCTGCAGGGCGGCGGCCGCGTTCAGATCGGGCGCACCCTCGTAGGGGCTGAACGCGGCAGTCGTCGAGGGCGCGGTCGTCGTCCACTGATCGGCGAGCGCGTGCAATGTCCGCGAGTGGCGTTGGAGTGTCACGGCCTGTTCGCGCGGCGCGGTCGAGTAGAACTTCTCGTGCTCGCGGTGGAAAGCCGTCATGTTCAGCATCGCGGTCAGCAACGGTGCCACGTCAGTCGCCGGACTCTTGCTTGTGCTCATCGCTCGCCTCCGTCGTCTCACGTTTGCCGGCCGTTCGGCAGAGGATCGCGCTCCGAGTCCATCGGCCGGTCAGCCGGCATCCGCTCCTTCATCGTGCGGCGTGCGGCGCGCGTCGAGTAGAGGCGCTAGTCCCGAAGTTGGGAGAATCGTGGCCACCGCCGCCTCGGCGCTCGAGTACCACGACAACTCGTGCTCGGGCCCTTCGCCTCTACTGGCCCGTGGAGGGGACTCGTACGTTGCTCGGCATGGACTTCGACGTGTCCGAGGAAATGGAGACCATGCTGGGCATGGTCCGATCGTTCATGGACGCTGAGGTCGTGCCGCTCGAGGGTGAGATGTTGCACGGCGACCGAGCGGCGTTGGACGTCGGAGTGGCCAGAGCGCAGCGCAAGGTCCACGAGATGGGGCTCTGGGCGCCCAATCACCCGGTGGAGTTCGGGGGCCTTGGCCTCAGCATGGTCGAACACGGGCTCTTGAGTGAGCTGCTGGGGCGTAGCCCCCTCGGCCATTTCGTCTTCGGGGTCCAGGCGCCCGACGCCGGCAACGTCGAGATCCTGCACGCACACGCGACCGACGAACAGAGCGAGCGCTTCCTCCGACCCCTCGTCGAGGGCAAGGTCCGGAGCTGCTTCTCGATGACCGAGCCCGAGATGCCGGGATCGAATCCCACGATGATGGCGACCACGGCAGTCAAAGACGGTGATGACTACGTGATCAACGGGCAGAAGTGGTTCACGTCGTCCGCCGATGGTGCCGACTTCGCGATCGTGATGGCCGTGACCGACCCAAATGCGCCACCGTACAAACGGGCCAGCATGATCATCGTGCCGACCGACACGCCTGGCTTCGACCTCGTGCGCAACATCAGCGTGATGGGCGACACCGGTCACGGACACGCAAGTCACGGCGAGGTCCTCTATCACTCGTGCCGGGTTCCCCAGGCGAACCTTCTCGGCGGCGAAGGGGATGGCTTCGTCATCGCTCAGGAACGGCTTGGTCCCGGGCGCATCCATCACTGCATGCGCTGGCTCGGCATCGCTGGACGCTCATTCGACATGATGTGCGAGCGAGCCAACGCGCGCGTGATCACTCCGGAGGGCGACACGCTCGCCGATCGCCAGGTCATCCAACACTGGGTGGCAGAGCTCGACGCCGAAATCCGCGGGGCTCGTCTCCAGACTCTGCACGCGGCCTGGATGATCGACCGACACGGCGCTGCCGCGGCACGCGACGAGATCTCGGCGATCAAGTTCTCGGTCGCGGCAACGATGCTCCACGCGGTCGACAAGGCGATCCAGGTGCACGGCGCGCTCGGCGTCACAGATGACACGGTGCTCTCGCACTGGTATCGGCACGAGCGCGCGGCGCGCATCTACGACGGGGCCGATGAAGTGCACAAGACCACTCTCGGCCGACGCATCCTGCGCCGTCACGCCGCCCCGTAGCGCCCTAGTGCGTTGGTGATCACCGCCGTGCCGGCGTCGAAGATGGCTGCGGCCGCCCTCGCGAAATATGACACCGCGCCGCCGGGATCCACGGTCGCCTCGGCTGCACGCGTCCGTTGCCAGGGTGCGCCTCGAGAAAGCGCAGGATGAGCTGGTGCTTCTTCGTGTCCAACTCCATGAGGTCGACGAGCAAGTTCCACACGGTGGTGCTCTTCACGGTCTTCAGTGACTTCTTCAGCCGCTCCAGGGACCTTCGGCCCTGGCGTCGACGACCGAGGTCAGGCACGTTGACGTGAAACCCGGGAAAGGGGGGTCGAGCGATGACCGAGCGACTTGGGCTGATCCTGCTTGACGTCACGCCAGGCACCGGGGGCGAGTTCGATCGTTCGTTCCTCGAGCGCACGGGCCACGACGTCGTCGTGTGCCACGGGCCCGAGCACGGCGGGCTCTGCCCTCTCCTCGCGGGGACCGGGTGCGACATGGTGGACCGCGCCCATGGCATCGTGTTCGCGCTCGACCTCGAGTGCGCCCAGCACCGGGCGATTCTGCAGCGTTACCGAGACGTCACGCGGCCGGAGGTGCCGATCCAAGTTGTGGTGCGGCCAGGCCAACGCGCGAAGTACGCGGAGCTGCTCACCGAGTTCGAGGCCTGGGAGCACGAGCCGACGGTGGCCGAGCTCGACGGGTTTGCAGCCGGCGTCGAGGCGGCCGACCGCTGAGAGCGGGCTCGCAAAGGGTCGCGATCGACTTGGGTCGTGGTCGGGCATGGCCTCTGACCGTGTCGTAACGCGACCCCGGGCTCAACCTCTAACCGTGCGCGTTTCGCTCAGCGCCGACCTGGGCAAACGAGGTTGAGCACAGCGCTCAGCGTCCGATGCCTTACAAGGAGGGAGTCGGGGTTCGGATCCCTCAGCGCCCACTCATGCAGGGCATTCGGCCCGGCACCCATTCTTGGACCTTGACGAACTCGGCCTGGTAAGTGTCGTGGTCATCGGCCGTCGGTGTAGATGTGGGCGACGTAGTCGCCGAGCATTCGCCGGGCGGTGAACCGCGAACCGACGGTGATCAGGGAGCGCTTCACCATCTCGACCCACGCGTGGGGTACGCCGTCGGGGCCTCTGTCGTAGAAGAGGGGGATCACTTCGGTCTCGAGGAGCTCGAAGAGTGCGGCTGCATCTTGGCGATCTTGCGCTGCCTCGTCGTCACTGACTTCGCCGCCGATCGCCCAACCATTCATTCCGTCGAACGCCTCCGCCCACCAACCGTCGAGAACGCTGAGGTTGATGCACCCGTTGAGGGCAGCCTTCATCCCACTGGTGCCGCTTGCCTCGAGCGGCGGACGGGGCAAGTTGACCCACACATCGCACCCGGCGACGAGCTCAGCGGCCAGCGCGAGGTCGTAGTCCTCGAGAAACGCGACACGCCCGCCAACCGACGGCTCGCTCTTGAGCTCGAAGAGGCTCCGCACCACGCTCTTGGCGCCTTCGTCTCGCGGGTGCGCCTTGCCGGCTAGTAGCACCTGGATCGGTCGCGGACCACCCAGGAGCGCCGTGGCCCGCGCCGGGTCCAGGCCGAGCAGATGAATGCGTTTGTACGATGCGATCCGGCGGGCGAAGCCGATCGTGAGACTCTCCGGGTCGAATCCCCACTCGGCTGCTTCCGCGTACGACAGTTCTTCGCCGCGACGCAAACGGTCCTCGGTCGAGCGCAACCGCACGACATCGATGAGGCGCCGACGGGCCTCCGAGCGCGCAGCCCACACCTCTTCTGCGTCGATCGCCGAGACGGGCGCCCACGTCGTGGGGTCGTCGGTCCGATCCATCCAGCCGGCGTCGAGATGACGGTCGAGGAGCGCGCGCATGGGAGACGACAGCCACGTGGCTGCGTGAACCCCGT
Source organism: uncultured Acidimicrobiales bacterium (assembly GCA_963759645.1). Classification (GTDB taxonomy): domain Bacteria; phylum Actinomycetota; class Acidimicrobiia; order Acidimicrobiales; family DATKAS01; genus DATKAS01. Next base: position 244,959 of record CAVXAI010000016.1, read on the forward strand.
TGGTGACATGGCTGATCGGCACGTCCGCGGCCGCATGCGCCGGCCAAAAGGGCTTCCACATCTCCGCGCGCGACCTGCTCGTGACGAGCACTCACGGCGTTCATCGAACGGCTCGAGCGGAGTGCGAGGGGCGAGAGCCCCGACCATGCCGTCTCAGCCTCTCCAGGGGCCCGTCCGAGGGAGAGCAGACTGGCACGATCGCCGGTGAGATCACCGATCCGTCCGAGCATGCGCAGGAACTTGTCAGCGGGGTACGTCTCGTTCCCTGCGGCCACCGGGGTGTGCGTGGTGAACACGACTTGGGCGCGCACTGCGTTCCAGGCCTCGTCGGCGGGCATGCCTGATCGCTGTAGCTCGGCCACGAGGTCCAGAGTGGCGAGCGCCGCGTGTCCCTCGTTGAGGTGATACAGGCTCGGCTCGATTCCGCATGCCCGCAGCAGTCGCGTCGCGCCGACGCCGAGCACTGCGTACTGAGCGAGCCGCATCTCGCTGTTTCCTTCGTACAAGCGAGAGGTGATCCAACGGGCGACAACGGAGTTCTCGGGAACGTCGGTGTCGAGCAGATACAAGGGCACTCGGCCTACGTCGACACGCCACGCCTGGACGGCCACATCCTCATCCTCGACCGGCACCCACACGCGCACTGGCTCGCCGTTTGCGTCTCGTACCAACGCCATGGGCAGCCGGTCGGGATCGGAGTCCACCCAGTACTCGTGCTGATACCCCGAAGTGTCGAGGCGTTGGTGGAAGTAGCCCGTCCGGTAGAGGAGACCGACCCCAATCATGGGGAGGCCGAGGTCTGAGGCTTCCTTCAGGATGTCGCCCGCGAGGACGCCGAGGCCGCCAGAGTAGATGGGGAGCGAGCCGTGGACGCCGAACTCTGCACACAGAAAAGCGATCGGATGCGCCCACGAGCCGAAGTGCGGCACGCGTGGGGAAGTCCCATCGGCGACATCTCGACAGAGCTCCTCGGCCGCCGCGACCAACGCGACGTCGTTCGCTGCCCGGTCCAACGACGCTTCTGATGCCTCGAGTAGCAATCGCACCGGATTGTGCTCGCACCGATCCCAACGGATCGGATCGATCAAGGAGAACACATCGCCGCCCGATCGAGTCCAGCTCCACCGGTAGTTGAAGGCGACCGGGCCGAGTCCACTCAACGCTTTTGGGAGTCGGGCACTCAGTTGCGACGCAGCAAGGGCGATGTCGGCGCGGCCCAGGTAGTCGAGGCCCTCAGGAGACGACACCGGCGACCCAACCGCCGAAGCTGGTCACCGGCGCAATCTACCCGTCCGCGACGGCCGGGTTGCGAAGGCATGCCGAACGCCAGGCCCCACCGCGGATTAGAAGGCATATAGCACCGGACGCGGTGTCCAACAGGTGTTTGCGCACGTCGCTGGTGAGCGACACAGCGCGGTTATCCGTTGTCTCCCACGTGCTCGGTCAACACATGCTGTAACGCAGTCGGCGACCGCTTTCATGAAGTCGTCGGGCGGCCTAGGTGCTGGTACGGACGGGCATTGGAGCGCTGGCGAGAGCCGTGGTAAGGCGGCCGGCAGCGAGCAGTAGGGCCGCGCCGATTCCGATGAGCACCACCCCCAGGCCGGCCGACATGAGCGCGACGCCGAAGGCAACAACCGACGTGAACAGGGATGACCGAAGGAACGAGGCCGTCATGACGGTGTCGCGCGTCGGGTCTTCACGGTCGAGCTGGGCGTAGGTCAAGCCGCCGCTCGCCTCGAGGGCGTGCCCTTCGATGGCGTCGGCTTCGGCATAGGCGGTGAACGGCCCGTCGACCTCCCACCCCCCGAAGCGCTCGGCGTCGTCGGAAACGACGATCTTCTCGTCGGCGAGCTCGTCGCGTACGACGAACCATGTGACGACGCCAGCGCCGATGAAGATCGCGCCGGCGATGATCACCAGGATCGACAGGACTCGGATGCTCCGAGTGCTGTGGTCGGCAGCATCTCTGGGCGTGGGGCTGACGGCTGAGGGTTGCGGGCTGTCGGGAACGGTCGGAGTGGCCATCGCGTCCTCCCTTTCAGGGTGCACGTCCAGCCTCGCGCAACCCTCGACGGCCACCTCAGGCCCACTCACCGGACATAGCCCGACGCTTCCGTCGTGGATGTCCCGCCAGCATCGGGCACCTCGCCGTCAAGTCGGCCGTCAAAGAGATGGCGCCTATGGCGGCGGCGAGAAGCCGATCCAGCGGGCGAACTGCGAGCGCTTCAGGATCATGAAGCCCGAGACAGTCCTTTCAAAGAGCAGGTCACCGTCGCGACCGGCTGCACGCCTCAATCGCCGGGGTGGTCCTCGAGGAAGCGCAGGATGAGCTGGTGCTTCTTCGTGTCCAGCTCCATCAGGTCCACGAGCAAGTTCCAGACGGTGGTGTCCTTCACGGTCTTCAATGACTTCTTCAACCGATCCAAGTCCTTCGCGTCGGCCTCCTCGAGCTTTCGGAACCGTCGCACCGCCGACTTCACCTTCTCGGGGTCGGCGGACCGACTGAGGTGCGGGACTTGTGGCTCGACCTCGCGTAGCTCGGCGTCGGCCTGAATGGCATTACGCCACTCGTCAAAAAGCCGGTGGTGCCGCGCCTCGTCTTCCATGATGAGGTCGATCAAGTAGGAGACGTGGCCGCCTGCTGACGCCGCCAGGTCTGAGTACTCGTCGACCAAGTCGAGCTCATTCTCCATGTGCTCGGTCAGATGCTCGTACAGCTCGTACTCCCAAGAGCTCACTCCGACAGGTGGTTCGGCGCGCGTTGGCATGAGTTGATCGTGCCGCTCGTCGCCGAGGCCCGGCAGAGTCGAAAGTCCCGATTGCCATGTGAGAGCCGCCCCTCGCTCCGGGAGACCGACTCACCGGCCGGTTCGCGCGCCCCGGCTCAATCTCTAACTGTGCGGGATTCGCTCCGCGCCGACCTGGGCAAAGGCGGTTGAGCACAGCGCTCAGCCTCCGATGCCTTGACACAGACCCCGTCAACCGTGTCGCCGATGTGGTGAACTCAGACACCTCAGCGCCCACAACTGCAGGTCAGAGGGCATAGATCACGCAGCGAGCGTCCGCCCCGCGTGCAGCACAACGCTCGTCGGCGGGATAACTAGGTGTTGCGGTGAGCGCCGGCGCCTCAACGGCCTCCCGCTCGGTGGGAGCAACGCCAATGGGGTGGTCCATCGACGCGCGGCCTGGCTCGCGGATCTGACGATGCTCGGAACACCTCCGTCGGGCCAGGAGTCCTGGAGCGACGTGCTGTCGGCGATAAACACGATCGTCGAGCTAAACGCGGCTCAGGTCGCTGCGGCGAGGAGCGACGATGGGGAGGGTTTCGTCGAAGCGAGGGACGGCCTCGAAGCCATCCAGTCGGAGCTGGAGCGGGCCACCGCGGCGGCAGGCGTGCCGACTTGCGCCGACGTGCACAAGTAGGACGCCGTCATCGCCACCGACTCAGCTCGGTGGTTGGCGAAACCACGAGCTGTCCGTCGCTTGCGGCGGCGACGGTCGCGTTCGTGTGCCGTAGGTCGTGGAACGCTGTCGCGGGCTGAACTCCCGCGTCTTGTTGCGCACACCTCTCGTTGACCGGAAAGCTGAGCGTTGCCGTGTCTTGCTTCGAGCAAAGCCCCTTGTGTCATGGCGAGAGTTCGCGGGCTCTCTGTTCGACGGCTGGCAGTTCGAGCCACGAGGTAGCCGTGAGCACCTCATCGAGGAGGGCGGTGGCGCGGTCCGCGTCGCCCGGTCCGCGTCGCGCAAGGAGCATCCTGGCCCACTCAACGCGGGTGCGGGCGAGGTGGATGACCGCGCCGGCGGTTTGCTCCATGTGGGCGGCGGTGGAGAACGACCGGTCCGCGTCCTCGTAGCGGCCGAGCGTCGCCTCCAGCGCTCCGATGAACCGTCCTGCCGCCCCGAGAGCGACAAACGACATGACGTACTGGTCGCCGAACGGAGAGATGTGCTCGAGGAGTGGACCCGCCAGCCTGCGGTCGCCCAGAGTGGCGCAGACCTCAGCACACATGCACATCAAGGTCAGCCAGTACTCGTCATACGCAATGAGGGCGAACTCATCATCTGCGATCACGCTCAACAGTGCTCGTGCCTCGTCGGCGTGACCGAGGTCGGACTGGATACGGCAAAGCACGGGCTGAAACCGGGTCATGGCCGGCTGGCCTGCGAACATTTGAGACACGAGGGGCAGAAGCTCTGCGGACCGCGCTTGCTCGCGGCGGATCTCGATCAACAGCGCCATGTAGAGCACGAGCGCGGATGGGTGTCCGGTTTCGCTCACGATCCGATACGCGTCCTCGGCAAGGGAATCGCCGTCCGCGAGTCGTCCCTCCATCAGAGCCCTTGCGGCAGCAGCGAGGGCGTCGGGGCGAGTGAAGGTCCCGAGTCCGTACTCCCGAGCCACGCGCGCGCTCTCAGCGGCGGCGTCGAACAGAGCGCTGGGGTTACCGGCCTCGCCTTCAGCGAATCCCTGGTCCAAGAGCGCCCACCCGAGGCTGACCGGGTCGTGGAGCTCTTCGGCGAGTGCGATGCCCTCGCGCGCAACCACTCGTCGCTGTGCGAGCGTCGAAGGAGCGTGCGCCGCCTGCGCGTACCCGTGCAACACAACGGCAAGGGTGGCCGGATCACCCACACGACGGGCAGTGGCCAGCGCGTCCTCGGCGACGGCGAAGCAATTCTTGTCTCCCGCTCGCGGATGAAGTCAGCTCGAACGACAGCAACGCAAGGAGGCGAGCGCGAGCGACGCTGTCCGCCGGGCCGATCGCGGCGAGCGCGGCCTCGAACAGCTCGATGCGCTCGAGGTCGGCGCCGACGACGTCGGCGATCCCGCCGCCGTTTGCCATCGTCGCGGCGACGAGACGGTCGACGTCCCCGAGAGTCTGGGCCAATCGGCCGGCGGCGATGAGGTGCTCCCGGTGATCGGGCTCGCCGAGCAGGCGCTCGGCTTCGCCGAGGCAGGTGAGCGCATCGCAGCAAGCGACGTCATCGTCCACGCCCTCGAGGAGATCGAGTGCATTGTTTGCCAGCGACTTGGCGTCGTCGGCGGCGAGCAAATTGAGCGCGAGCCGGGCGGCGCCGATCGCGTAGTGGGCAGCGCGGGCAGAGTCTTGTCCTCCGGCGGCGGCGATCGCGAAGTGGTGCGCGAGGGAGCGCACGTCGCCGGGCGTCAAGGTCTCGATGGCGTCGCCGACGCGGCGATGGAGGCGGACACGCGACGTGAGACTCAGCTCTTCATAGAGGGTCGAGCGTACGAGGGCGTGTGAGAACCGATAGGTGCCCACGCCGTGCTCGACCAACAGCCGGGCGGTGATCGACTCGTCGAGCGCGTCGACGAGGTCGTCCTCGCTGGTCGAGCCGACATTGGCGAGCACGTCGAGGGTGAACTGGATCCCGATAACCGCGGCGAGCGACAGCGCTTGGTTGGCCCCCGGCGAGAGATGCGCCAGGCGACGACCGACGACTTCTCGGACTCCTTCGGGAACGCCGATCTCGAGGATGGGCCGTTCGGCGACCCAGTTGCCCTCGCTCCTCTTCAGAGCGCCGGACTCCTGCAGGCTGCGAAGGACCTCGCGGGCGAAGAAGGGGTTGCCTTCGGTCTCCGCGTACACAGCGTTCGTGAGCTCGCTCGCGGTCGTGTCCTCGAGGAGAAGGGCGAGGTCGTCGGGACTCAGGCCCGTCAGCGAAAGACGCTCAACGCCAGGGACCCGTCGCAGCTCGGCGAGGGCCTCCGCGAGCGGATGGGTGCGCCCGAGCTCCGTGTCGCGGTAGGTGACCACCACCATCACGCGGGATCTCTCGGTGCCACGAATGATGTGACGAAGGAGGGCCAGCGTCGGGCTCGCGGCGCTCTGGACATCGTCGACCACCATCACCACCGGCTGCACGTCGGCGATGGTTCGCAACCATCCCGTGACTGCATCGAAGAGGCGTTGCCGTTCCGCTGTCGGGTTCCGAGCGCAACGGTGGAGGCAAGCCTGGCACCCGGCTCGGGAGATCTGGCAACAAGCGGGCCAGGTCGCCGCCGTGGGGACCGAGCCGGGACACAAGATCATCGCCGTCGAAGGTGTCGAGGAAGTACTGCAGCGCGTCGACGAACGGTTGGTAGGGAATCCCCATGTCGTCGTCGCAGCGCCCATACAGGACGAGCGCCCCTCCGTCGTAGGCGGCAGTCGAGATCTGGGCCGCCAATCTCGTCTTGCCGATGCCCGGTTCGCCGGCAACAAGCGCGACTGCACGATCACCTCCCTGGGCGAGGTGCAACAGGTTGGCCAGCACTTCGAGCTCCCGGTCCCGGCCGGCGAACGGAAACTCTCGGTCCGCCCGCAGCACCGGGTGGAGCGGAGCACGAGCGGGAACGTTCGGATCGCTGACGGGAGCCCAGTTCACCTCGTGTGTGACCACGGCTTCCGGGAGGCCTTTGAGCTCCATCGCTCCCAACGGGGTCAGCTCGTGACCGTGGCGACCACGCGCCAAGATGCGTACGACGTCGGCGACCAGGATCTGGCCGCCCTCGGCACAGGCACACAATCGGGCGGCCTCGACTACTGGGGTGCCGAAGCAGTCGCCGTCATCCCACGTGACGTCGCCCGCGCTGATCCCGATGCGCACGGCCGCTCGGCGGTCGCTGTTCCGGTCGGCGACGGCGACCGCTTGCTGCATTGCGACCGCGGCCGAGACCGCGCCCGCCGCGCCAGCGAACGTGGCGATGATGCCGTCGCCCATTCCCTTGACGACTTTTCCACCGTGCTCCAGGACGAGTTCGGACAGCAACCGATCGTGAGCGCGGCGGAGACGGTCGGCCGTGTCCTCGCCGATCGCCACCCGCAGCTCCGTCGAGCCGACCAGGTCCGTGACCAAGATCGTGACGGTTCCAGGATTCCCCACCGCTCGCAGCGTACGCAGCGCGCCTCAGGTCAAGCCGACAAGACCTCGATCTCGGTGTCGGGAGCGCAAGCTCTGGACGAGTCCCGTCTCGAACTCGGCGGACAACGTGGGAGACAACGGATAACTCGCTTCGTGTCGCTCACGACTGACCTGCGATCTTCCCGTTGAGCACAGCGCTCAGTGCGGTAGCCCTTCTAATCCGAAGGCCGGAGGTTCGAATCCTCCCAGGGGCGCTGACCTGGAATCCCGCGCCGCCATGAGCGCGGCGGAACCCGGTCTTTCGCCGGGCTAGACGGTGATGTCGAGAGTTGGCATGCCGGCTTGACTGCGAATGTCACGCTGTGCGCGCACCGCATCCGCGGCGATCGCCGCGATATCGACGCCGACAAGCTGTCCACCGCGCTTCAAGATGCGGCCATCGACCATCACGGTGTCGACGTTCACAGGCTGGCCGTGTTGGACGAGCTGGAAGGTCGGGTTCGTGTTCGGGGCGGCGAGCATGTTGAGATCGTCGGTACGGACCATGATGACATCGGCTCGCTTCCCAGGCGTCAGCGACCCGATCTTCTCGTCGAGGCCGAGTACGCGGGCACCATTGATGGTCGCGAGCTGAAGGACGCTTCTCGGCATCATCAGGCCGTTCGTCGCGTCGTCCGGGTCGCCTGGCGAGAAGATGATTTCGTTGAATGAAGCGCCCTTCTTCTCCGCGATCCGGGCGGACTGCATGATCGTTCGCATCGCGGCGAACGGGTCTACGCCTGTCTGGCACGACACATCAACGGAGAATCCAATGTCCTCGAAGGCGGCGCCGTTGCTGAGGAATTGCTGGAGTGGCGGCAGACCGGCGCCGATCAGGGGATCGGTCATCGGACACAGCCCAATCTTGACCTTCCTCTGGGCGAGCAGAGCCATGAAGCCATCGGGGACACCCGGGCCATGGGTGAAGATCATGTCTGGGCCGAGCAGATCGAGATCGCCCGACAGATCGACGTGCGGCGCGATCGACTTCAGGCCGAGCGAGCGGGCGAGGTTCACCTCGGCCGCGAACGTTGGCTGGGCATGACAGACCACGCCGACGTCGATCAGCCCCTCGGCGTGCCGGTCGATCCACGCCTGCAGGGACACCAGGTCTTCCGCGACCACGCCCGGCCGCGACGGCGACGTCAGGTTGCCGTAACCGAACCGGGCCCGGATGCCGCTGTCGACAAGCGCCTGCGCTTCGGCTTCAGCATCAGCACGGTCCCGCAGTCCGTTGGCCCAGTCGTGACAAGTCGTTATCCCCGCGCTGACGGCCTCGCTGGCGGCGTAACGGACCGCTGCGTAGTGATCGGCGGGGGTGAAGAATTCGGCCAGCCGGTGCAGCGCAAAGTAGCTCGGGGCGTCGTGCGACAGACCACGCCAGATCGAGTTCCACATGTGCCAATGGACCTCGACGAACCCCGGCAGCACGACCATCCGGCTCGCATCGATGACTTCCGCATCACCCGCGTCCAGATCCTCCCCGACCGCGACAATGACGCCGTCGCGGACCAACACATCGCCGCGCGGATAATCGCCGACGCCACAGTCCATGCTCAGGACATGGCCGCCATGAATCAGGTAGGTAGGCATGACCGTCCTGCCCTCCACGCTTGTCGAGATCGAACATCATCGTCGATGCGAGTGGGAGCGACGAAGACAACTGGCCGTCACCTGCCGACCACTCGAGACACCGGATAACTCGCGCCGTGTCGCTCACGACTGACGTGGGAACTTCCTGTTGAGCACAGCGCTTAGTGCTGTAGGTCTTCTAATCCGCGGGTCTTGGGTTCGCATGCTCGCAGGTGGCGCGACCAGGGCACACGTTCGCGTCGCCTCGAGCACAGCGCTCGAAGCAGCGGATAAGTAGGTGTTGCCGTAGCCCGGCGGGATGGCGCCGCCATTGTTCCGGGGAGAAGCCACCTTCCACGCAGCGTGTTCTTCGCCCTCGGTTCCGCACCGGGGCGGATAGATATGAGGCAGCACCGGACGGCGGGAGCGTCGAGCGGGGCGAGCTCGTCGTCGGCCGCGACCGGGCTGCGTGAGCAGTCGGTGATCACTTCGCCTCAATCCGCTTTCGCCGCGAGGCCGGATGGTGCGCCCGTGGGACTTCGAACTTGCCGGCGCCCGGTCCTCAGCCAGTCCTCAGCACGTTGAGAAACGGTGCCAACTGATGACAAACAGTGAGGATGATATGACCAGGTCAGAGGCAAGATTGCCCCTAGCGCCAGGTCACCGAACCCCCTTCTACCCGTCGTAGAAGTACGGGGTGGTGCATCACCGGACACCGGTTGCGGGTCAGCGGAGCACGGCGATGCCGAGACGGCTACTTCGGTCTCGAAGCCGTTGCGGCCGCGACCGCCGGACCGTCTGGATCGGTGCAACGCCGCGATTCAGCACGGTCGAACGACACGCAGCTTCCATACCGCGACGTCGCTCGACGGGTGAACGAGAATGGCGCCTTCGATCGCCCCATCCTCGAGAATCGTGCCCACGGGCCGATCGGTTCGGACGACCAGACGTCGTCGGTTCAACGGCTCCGGCGTGTCGGCGCGAGACTGCCGGCGTCGTCGACTGCGTCGTCGGCGTTGGGACGAGCAGGGTGCAGAACGATCACCAGCCCGGACAGGGCTATTTGTTGGTGGCAGACATCTCGGGCTACACCGCGTTCCTGACCAGTACTGAGCTCGAACATGCGCAGGCCATCATTCGCGAGCTGACCTCCCTCATCCGGGAGCGCCTCACCCCCGCCATGCGGTTCGTCAAGCTCGAAGGCGACGCCGTATTCTGTTACGCCGATGGGTCAGCGTTCCGGGACGGCGAGCGGTTCGTCGAGCTGATCGAGGCGTGCTACTTCGAGTTCTGTAACCGGCTCGTGAACATGGCGCGGGCGACGACGTGCGGGTGTGACGCGTGCGCAGCGATCGGCTCACTGGGCCTGAAGTTCATCGCTCATTACGGCTCCTACGTGATCGAACACGAGGGCGATCTCGAGGATCTCGCGGGACCGGACGTGATCCTGGTCCATCGGCTGTTGAAGAACACGATCAGCGATGGCGACGGTCCGCGGGCGTACGCCTTCTTCACGGATGCGTGTCGGTCGCGACTCCCGGAAGCATTCGACCTGCCGACGCATAGCGAGGTGTACGAATCGTTTGTCGAGACGACAGGTGGTGTGCACGATCTCGAACCGGTGCTCGATGCCATGCGAGCCCAGCGTCGCGAGTACATCAGCTCCGCCGACGCCGACTTCGAAACGATCGTCGATGTACCAGTCCCGCCGGCGGTCGCATGGCAGTACTGGGTCGATGCGAACGAGCGGCAGCGCTGGGTGTGCGTTCAGTTCAGTAAGGACCCAGACCGCGTCACAAGGAATGCTCAAGGTCGCCTCGGACCGGGAGCAACGGCGCACTGCAGTCACGCCCCCGGCACGTGGCTTCGCGAGTACATCGACTGGCGACCGTTCGACTACTTCACATGCCGCACCGCAGCCCCGGCCGTCACCCGGTTCATCGGGCCACGACCCGAGACCGAGACAGTTGAGTTCTTACCGAACGGCGAACACGGAACGCGGATCGTCGCACGCGGCAGGCTGATTGACCGAAGCCGCTTCGCCTTGCTCACATACAGAGCCCAACGCCGGCTCCACGTAGGGTTCTGGCGGCGATCGAACGCGGCCCTACTTCGCGTGGTCGAGGAAGACGCCTCCGCCGCTCGGGAAGCGGGAGCTGTCGACACCGCCAACGAGGTGAGCGCTGAACTCAACCTCTAACTGTGCGCGTTTCGCTCAGGTCCGACCTGCGGAAACGGGGTTGAGCACAGCGCTTAGCCGCCGATGCCTTACAAGGAGGGGGTCGGGGGTTCGAATCCCTCAGCGCCCACAATTCGGTTGCCGCTGCGACACGGACATCACGAGGCGTCGACCGCAGGGCCTCCACATCCGCACACCGGGGAGTTGATGCGGTAGCGGGACACGGCGCCGGCGCGATCGACCTCCACCTGGCAGCAGCCGGTAAGTAGGGCCTTCAATTGGCGTCTCGCGCGTTGCACGCGCGACTTCATGCCCGAAACGGAGATACCGAGTTGGGCGGCAGCCTGCGCGTGTGTCTGACCGTCGAGGTCGACGCGGGTGAGCGCATCACGCGACGCGTCGGGCAGTTCGCGAAGGAGAGGTTGGAGGCATCGGGCCAGGTCTCGAGTGGCCTGGTTGGGCCGGTTGTCGGACGGTTCCGGTTCGGGCCAGCGCTCCAGCTCGAATGCCGGATCATCGACACGCCGGGTCCGGTAGTGGTCGACCACCGCGTTGCGGGCCGAACGGTATAGCCACGCAGTGGGGTTCTCGATTCGCTCGAGGGCACCTGACGCGATGCTGCGCATCATCACGTCCTGGGTGATGTCGGCGGCCAACTCGGCGTCGCCGACGCGGCCGAAAATGAAGACGCGCACCTGATCGACGGCTTGACGCCAGCGGTCCTCGCGGCGCTCAACGGTCGTGGCGATCGCAACATCGGTCATGGTGGTCCTCTCCCGCTGTCCCTTCCTCTATTGACGAACACACGGGGGAATGGACGCAAATCAACGTCCGGGCTTGGTCTTCGTGCGTCCGAATCGGGCGTTGTTCGTCTACCAAGTCGACGCCCGCACCGTGCGGAGCGATCCCCAAGGAGCCACCTGCCGTGACCACCAGTCGAGTTCAACTCGCCCTCAACGTGTCCGACATCGAAACCGCCACGGCCTTCTACCAGGACCTGTTCGGCGTCGAGCCGGCCAAGCGCCGGCCCGGTTACGCCAACTTCGTGGTCGCCGACCCGCCGCTCAAGCTGGTTCTGTTCGAGAACCCCGACGCCGCGTCCCCGCTGAACCACCTCGGCGTCGAGGTCCCGTCATCCGCCGATGTCGTCGCTGCGGCCGGACGGTTCACCCGCGTCGGGTTGCAGCACACGATGACCGAATCCGATCGCTGCTGCCACGCGGTGCAGGACAAGGTCTGGGTCGACGCTCCCGATGTGCCGCTCGGGGCGTGGGAGTTCTACACCGTGCTCGCCGACGACCCCGGCGACGTCGATTCGTCCACGGGTAGCACCTGCTGCAGCTCGACCGCGACCGATGGCGGCCCGTGCTGCGTGACCATCCCGCGGGAGGTGTGACGTGACCACGGACGCCGTCGTCGTCGACGACGTACATGTGGCGTTCGGCCAGGTGAACGCGCTCGACGGCGTCGACCTGCGGGTCCCGGCCGGCACCACGCTGGCCGTACTCGGACACAACGGGGCCGGCAAGACCACCCTCATCCGGGTCCTCACCACCCGCATCCGTCCCGACCACGGTCACGTGCTCGTCGACGGGATCGACGCCATCGCCGATCCCGTCGCCGTGCGCTCGCGGATCGGCGTGACCGGTCAGTACGCCGGCCTCGACGACTACCTCACCACGACCGAGAACCTGGAGCTGGTCGGCCGGCTCGCCGGGCTCCGTTCTGCCGCTCGGGGCCGAGCCTGGGACCTCGTCGAGCGTTTCGACCTGCACGAGGTTGCCGCCCGCCGCGTCGGGGAGCTGTCGGGCGGATCGCGGCGACGCGTCGACCTCGCCGCCAGCCTGGTGGCCTCACCGGCGGTGCTGTTCCTCGACGAGCCCACCACCGGCCTCGACCCGACCGCGCGCCAGGCCCTATGGGACGTCGTCGCCGAGCTGACCGCGGCCGGTACGACCGTCGTCCTCACCACCCAATACCTGGACGAAGCCGACCGGCTGGCCCAGCAGGTCGTGGTTCTCGACCACGGCCGCGTCGCCGGTAGAGGAACCCCCGCCGAGCTGAAGGCACTGATCGGCGGCAAGATCGTCAGAACGACCATCCGCGCCGACCGTGTCGGCGCCCTGCCCTACCGACCCGACGCCATCGCGCCGGCGGGTCCCGATCGGACTGCCGTCTCGTTCAGCCTGGCCGACGGCGCCGCCGCCGCCGAGCTGATCGGTCGACTGTCCGGCGACGGCATCGATGTCAACGAGCTCGAAGTCGTCTCCCCGAGCCTCGACGACGCCTTCTTCCACCTCGCCGCGAACGGAGCCCCCACATGAACACACCTGTAGCGACTGCACGCCAACGAACCCTCGCCCTCGACCAGCTCGCCATCCTCGTCCAGCGCAACCTGCGCACCAGCGGCGCGCGTTCCACAGCTCCTCATGTTCTCCCTCACCATGCCGATGGCGATGCTGGTCCTGTTCAGTCAGGTGTTCCGCAGCGTCGCCGGCAATCCCAGCTTCCCGCTCGGTGTCAGCTACATCGACTTCCTCACCCCGGCCATGCTCGCCGTGGCCACGGTGATGGCCGGCACCAACGCCGGTGTGGCCGCCGCCATCGACCACACCAACGGCCTCCACGAGCGCTTCGGCACCTTGCCGATGTCGTCGCGGCTGCCGGGCCTGGCCCGCACGATCAATGAGGCGCTGTTCACACTGGCCCGCGCCGCGATCCTGATCGGCGCCGCGACCGTGCTCGGGTTCCGCTTCCATGGCGGCGCAGTGGACGCCGTTGCTGGACTCGTCGTGCTGATCACGCTGGCAGCAGCGATGAGCGCCCTGTTCGGCCGCATCGGCGACCGCCTCCGCCGACCCGACGTGGTCCAGTTCGCCGGGATGATGATCATGATGCCGTTCATGTTCGTCTCCGGTGCATTCGCTCCGCTGGAGTCGATGCCCAGGTGGATGCAGACGATGGCAGCGTTCAACCCCGTTGCCCATGCCACCGACGCCCTGCGGGCGACCGTCCTCGGCACGGCGGGTGTGACCGACATCGGCGTCGCGATCGCCAGCGCCCTGGCCCTGTGGGCCGCTGTCGCCCTCATTCCCGACGGGTCTCGCCGGCGGCCGACACCGGATGGGGCATGATGGTCTACGTCTTTGGCAACTGCGAACTCGACCCGTCCCGCTTCGAGCTTCGCTGCGGCGGCCAGATTCAACCGATGGAGCCTCAGGTGTTCGACGTCCTGGTCCTATTGGTCCGAGAGCGGCGTCGGGTGGTCTCCAAGCAGGAGCTGTTCGACCAGGTGTGGGGCCACCGCTTCGTCGGCGAATCGGCGTTGACCAGTCGGATCAAATCGGTGCGCCACACGATCGGTGATGACGGCACCGCGCAGCACACAGTGCGAACGGTGCGAACCCGCGGTTACCGATTCGTTGGCGACGTGGCCGAACGCGCCGATCGCCTCACCGCCGCGACGCCTCCTCCTGCCAGAGGCGGCGAAGCCGCGGAGTCGTCGTCGGCTGTAGAGCTGAGCCCGAGTTGGTCCCAGTCACCACCGATCATGACGGCAAGACAGGTGCAAATCCCGGCCGACGCGGTCCCTGTCAGCGCGATCCCGAAAGGCAGTCAGCCGCCGGCGCGGTCGGCGATCCACGCCAGCCCGTCGGCGACAGGGACAAGGAACGACACGACGCACCGGCGGCGACGCCGGCTCGAGTCCTCTCGCTCAGCGTTGGCTACCCGACCGCACTAGCGGCAGATGTCCGGGCGGGGCCGGAAATCGACGGGCACGCCCCGGCTGTCCAGCGTCGGCGTGCAGCACTCCCGAAGCACGACCGCGAGCTGGCGACGGCCACGCTGCACCCGCGACTTCATGCCCGAGACCGAGACATGCTCGCGCTCGGCCGCCTCGGCCTGCGTGAGACCGCCGAGGTCTGTCAGCTCGAGCGCCCGGCGGTAGTCGGCCGGGAGTTCAGCAAGCAGCGGCCGCAGACACAGCGCAAGCTCCGCGAGGACAGCGTCCTGATCGTCGACCCATTGATCGGCACTCGCTGCCCCAACCTGTGGATCCGGTTCGGGGTCGAGGACCTCCCGGCGGCGAGCCGAGGCCTTGTAGTGGTCCTTGATGACGTTACGGGCGATGCGGAACACCCACGCGGTGACCCTGTCGTGGTCCTCCAGCGTGTCGAGGTTGCGGTGCACCCGCACGACGATCTCACCCAGCAGGTCCTCGGCCTCATGGGGATCGGCTACCCGGCGGCGCACGAAGGCACGCAACCCGGCACCGAACTCGACCCAAACGTCCTCCACGCCGATAACCGCAGCGGGCGATGTCAATGGCCCCGCGTCGTCGCGGCGCTCGTCCTTGCCGGTCGGTGATCCGTTCGATCCCTCCGCCATCGCCCTTCACCGTAGTGCCGGGTGAGGCCCAGCTGGCAGCCGGCGACGACTGCGACCGGTCCAGACTCAACGAATCGTGTGCCATGCGAGCGCTGCCGCAGCCACACGACGATGCTCGGCGGGAGCATCCTTCACCGGAGGCGTTTGCGGAGCGAAGCTCGGCGAGCCGACGGACTCGCCGTCGTCATCGGCCCGGACACTGACGCCGGCCAGGTGCCGTACGACCCGCTGGCCTCGGCCGACATCGACGCCACGCGGGCGTCTGGGACGCCCGGGAGACTGGGACACACGACGAGCGGCGCTAGCTAGCGCCCTTGTTCGTTGCGCGGTCTTTCCGTCAGCACGAGCCCTGGCCTGAGGCGGTTTGCTCCGCGAGGGCGACCTGCATCCGCATGACCTGAGGGGACGCGCCTCGAAATAGCATGAGCGTCCTGCCTGGCGTCGGACACGAAAGGCGCGGCTGTGCATGATCGCACCGGGATCGAAGACGCGGTACGGCGGCGGTACGCGGCTACCGCGACTGCCGCGTCGGCGTGCTGCTCCGCCCCGGGATCCTTTGGGGCAAATGGCGCCGAGGTATACGGCGCTGCGCGTTACGACGAGCGCGATCTCGACGGACTCCCCGCGGAGGCGGTGGCGGCGAGCATCGGCTGCGCGAACCCGGTCGCGATCGCCGCGCTGTGCCCTGGTGAGACCGTGCTCGACCTCGGGTCCGGTGGCGGCATCGACGTGCTGCTATCGGCTCGAAGGGTCGGTCCGACCGGCAAGGCCTACGGGGTCGACATGACCGACGAGATGCTCGAGTTAGCACGGGCTAACCAGCAGCGCGCCGGGGTCACAAACGTCGAGTTCCTGCCGCGGCAACATCGATGCCGTGCCCCGACCCGACGCGTCGGTCGACGTGATCGTGTCGAACTGCGTCATCAACCTGTCGCCCGACAAGCCCGCCGCATTCGCCGAGGCACACCGGCTGCTGCGTCCCGGCGGACGCCTTGCTATTGCCGACGTGGTCGCGGACGCCGCTGTCGACGAGGCGCGACGAAATGACCTCGCCGCCTGGACCGCCTGTATCGCCGGAGCCGTTACGCGGGCCGACTACAAGGCGATCGTCGAAGACGCTGGCTTCGTCGACGTCACCATCGACGACAGCCATCCGGTCGCCGACGGCTTCACGTCGGTGATCATCCGCGCCGTCGCCCCAGCACCGCCGCTCCGGTAGGTGTCCGCCGCAGATTGAGGGTTCGGGGACGGATCCCTCGTTCAGGCGTCGAGCGTGCGGCGCGTCGTTAACTGTCGACGGTGATGGTCGTAGTGCTGGGTCGGGTAGTCGTAGATGTCCGCGACAGTCATAACGTCTTTGAAGTACGGATCCCACCCGATCGGGAAGTGCATCGCGAGAGCGAGAGTGCACTCTGACTCGCGCTCGAGGCCGGCGCGTAAGTGGCCGATTGTGCTGTCCATGAGTCGTCCCCTGGCGGCGCCGCGCAGGACCCTGTTGCCGGGGAGGGCGGAGAGGTAGTTGACAACGTGGAACGCGCCGGTTCCTGCGTTGAGGGCCGCGGCGAACGCGCGCGAGACAGCGTCCGGGAGCCGGGCGAATCCCTCAACCAGCGGAAGCAGGGCGCGGACAAGGAGAAAGCCGAACAGCATGTGGAACAGCAGCTGCTCGTTCGTCCACCTGGTGCCGTTGGTCGGGGCGCGCAGCTCGGCGCGGCTGGCGGAATCGAGCAGCGTCGTGGAAGTCCGCCGCTGTCCGCTCCAGGTGAGCGTCGATGTCGCGTTTGTCCACGGCTCTTCCATCGGGTGCGGCGGTCGATGGACCGTAGCCCTGGCACCGGCCGCAACGTCGACGCGCACACGGCCCCACCTCGGACCCGTCCTCGGAGTCGTTAGTGCTTTCCTCCCAGCGCTTCTCCAGCGACGGCGGACGAAGCCGGAGCGCAGCCGAGAAGGTCTGGCGAAGGAGGGCTTCGGCAGCGGACCTGCCCAGGTGGTGGAGCTGGTACGTCAAGGGTCCCTGTTCTCTAGCTCGAACGGCGATCGCTCACTCGAGACGAACACCTGACGCAACAGAGGTTCGAACTCCTCGAGTGGCAACGATTCGTACGACGGATCGAAGCTCTCCGAGTCGTAGAGGTCGGACGAACTCGGCCGCGTCTTCGTAGTAGGGATGGCCAAGGTAGGCGTCGCGCATGTCGGGGTCGATGCCGATGTGGCGTCCGAAATGGTTGAACTGGAACACCGTGTGGTGCTCGACGATCCACGCGATCCTCTCCGACACATACGGGCGGAGGATCGAGGCCGCGACCGCGGCATGGTTCCGCGGCCCGACGAGGTCACCGACGTCATGGAGCAACGCGGCCACGACGTACTCGGCAGGGCGTCCGTGGCGTAGCGCCCGCGTGCCTGCCTGCAGCGAGTGCTCGAGACCGTTGACCGTGTAGAAGTCCCCGTTCTCCAGGAACCGCAGGGCACCGAGCAGGCGGTCCGGCAGCTCCTCGAAGAGCTTCGTGTTGGGCCTCGTGGCGATGATCGCCCAATCATCGGCGGTCGTGTCCTGTATTCGTGTGAACGTCAGTTGTCGTGCCGTCACGAATCGCTCCTTCGTCGTCTGCGCTCGCATGTCGAAATTCCAGCGTGTCGGAATTCACGACTCGTCCGTCCCGAACCCGAACGGGACGAAGCTGAGGCCGCGGTAAGCCGACCGACGATGGCCCCCGAGAGGGCTTAAGGACTCTTGTCCAAGGAGTCTGGCGGTGTCCCTCGGGGCCATCGCCACCATGTCGCTCGCGATTTGCCCCGAAGGATTGGCACGCAAACCCCTCGCACCTCCCTTCACCAGGGCCGGTTCGCCACGTTGGGCTTCCGTTGAGGTGAGCCTGCCTAGTCCGTTGAGAGCCGCGGGCGAAAACTGACTCACGTGTCTGCGGCGAGGACCGCTCACTTTGAGGTTTGTCATCTGCCCCACTTGGACGCGGTGCGGATGGCGGGCGAGTTCGACATGGCCGCGGAGGCCGTGGTCGCCGCCCCGCTCGCCGAGCTGCTCGAGGCTCCGTCGCCTCGGCTGGTAGTGCTCGACATGGGCGAGGTCACGTTCCTGGACTCGACCGGCGTCCGTCTGCTGTTGCACGTCTACCAACGGATCGTCCAACACGGAGGGGGCCGACTCAGAATCGTCGGCATCCCCGACATGCCCCGTCGGGTCTTGGATCTGTGCGGCGTGCTGAAGCTGGACGGCATCGAGGGACCCGCGCTGACGGTCGTCCGCTCAGGCGCGAATGGTGTGGGGGTTCACGTGCCCCCGCAAGGGTGGATGGGTCTCTCTGCTGACTGGTTAGGGGAGAAGCCGAGGGACCCGTCCACCGACAAACTCAAATGTCCCACCGACAGTGCAGTTGTTCGATGACCGACCCGATCGTCTGGACTGTCCGGTGCTTCGACTGTCTCCGCTACAGCGTGACAGTCACCTACGAGGCGGGTCTCGACGACGACGGCAACCGCGTCGACAGGGAGCTGTCGCGGGCGAGGTGCTCGACCGTCGGCTGCGTAGCGCGGGGTCCGAGGTGATGCTCGAGGAGCTGCTCATCGCGCGCCCCGAGTGGCACCGCGACGCCTTGTGCCGTGAGCATCCCGAGATCGACTGGTTCCCCGAGGTCGGCGAGGACCGCCGACCCGCCAAGGCGATATGCGCGGGTGCCGGTCGCGAGCAATGCCTCGCCGCGGGCATCGACAACCCCGACGGCATCTGGGGCGGCCTCGGATGCGCGAGCGTCGACGGCTGCGTCGCACGCGGTGAGCTCGTCGTTAGCCGTGCGGACGAAGCGGCATCACAGTCACCTGAACCGGAGATCCGCGTGACCCTCTAACTGCGTGCGTCTCGCTCGTGATTCACCTGCGAAGGCGCAGGAGAGCACAGCGCTCAGCCTCCGATGCCGAGGAGGTGGTCGGGGGTCCGAATCCTCAGCGCCAACACCGCAGGTCAGTGGCCCCCCGGAGGACGTCTGGCGTCATTCAGCGGGATCGAGCGGCGAGAAGCCTTTGTCTAAGGTTCCGACATTTAGACCTCGTAGCCCACTGCGAGAACGGTCTGGTGGATTGCCAGCCGGGAAGCGCCGAAGTCGATGTCTGACCATCGCAACCCAACAACAACTCGTCCCGCCTCATTCCCGTTGTGAAGCGACGAAGGACAAGGCGTAGAACCGATTCAGGGCCGCCGAGGTCTCCCGCCCAGGCGACATGGCCGGCGGGTCGGATCGAGATGGCCGGGGGAGCAGCCACCTCCCCAAGGACAGGGAGCTCCCGCGCCGCCATCGTGCGTGGCGTCGCCCAATCGATTCGCCCAAGACCCGAAGTCGAACCGCGCGCTTTCGAATGATGGTTCGGAGCGACTACTCCGGACTAGAACCTACGCCCGGGCGAAGGCGCTTCGGTCTTGCACCAGGTACGCCATGATCAGCGCGAGCGGGAAGAAGGCGAGACTCAGGATGAAGTATCCGATGGCGCTGTGTCCCTTGCGTGCAGCAACGCGTGCTGGCCAGAACGCAATCGCGATCCAGATGATGAGCCCGATGATGCCCAGGCCGAACCACATGATGTTGTCCCCTCACGGTCGTGTCGGCCCGGCGTTGCCGCCGGACTCTGTGTGTGATGTCGATCGTGAGGCACGCGGCGGCCATCGTCCTCATCCCGACCTGGGTGATCTCGCGGCCGCGGCCTACTGGGATTCACCCGTCTCAGGGTGAGGAACTCCGCGGGCAGGTCTGTCATCGTGAGCAGTGCATGGCTTCGCGTGTGTATCGATTCGTTGTCACAGGTGAGATGGGGGCCCGCGATGCGCGAGGCATTCCCGGAGCTGGATGCGCGAACTGACGATGGCCGAACTGTGCTGTCAGGCGAGCTGATCGACCAGCCCGCGGTGTATTCGGTCCTCGACCGCCTCCAGGCACTCGGTCTCGATCTCGTCGACGTCTCCGTCGAAGGCGATCAGGGCTAGCTCCTCGACGCCGGCGCGTGCGGGCGGCACTACTATGCCGCTGCTTGGGTCCGGAGAGCGGGCGGGTCGATCCCGGGGACGAGACGGGGCGCGGACTGTCGACAGTTCCGCCGCTTCCACCTTTTCATGTGGCTCGTGAGCGGCTGCTCGACATCCTGAACGCGGGCACGGATAGGCCGCTGACTGCCGTCGTGGCGCCGCCGGGCGCGGGCAAGAGCGTCGTGCTGGCCGCATGGGTGCGTGAGCGGTGTCCCGCTGCGGCGTGGGTCAGCTGCGAGGAACTCGACAGTGACCCGGTCGTGTTTTGGGGACACATCGGCGCCGCGTTGCGGGCGGCACAGGGCGACCGTTGGCTGGATGTCGTTGAGCTCCTCGGCGAGCCCGATCCCGATCTCATGGTCGTGGTCGACTCGTTGTTGCGAGGGCTGGAGGACGAGCCGGCCGTTCTCGTGCTCGACGACGTGCATGTCGCCCGCGACGCTGGACCGCTGGTCTCGCGGCTCGTGGAACGTCTCCCTGCCGGCTCGCGTGTCGTGACCGGCAGCCGGGGCGACCCGCCCTTTGCACTCCATCGGCTGCGGGCCGACGGTCGTTGCCTCGAGGTTCGCGAGGCCGAGCTTCGCCTCACGCCCGACGAAGCCGACGGCTTGGTGAACGCTCTGGGCGTCAACCTCTCGCCCGACGCCTCACGAGTACTCGCCGATCGCACCGACGGATGGGTGGCGGGCGTGCAGATGGCGGCGATCGCGCTCCGGAGCGAGCCCGATCCGGATCGGTTCCTCGCGGAATTCTCGGGCAGCGTCCGGATCGTGAGCGACTTCCTCGTCGAAGAAGTGCTGGCACGCCAGTCGGAGGTCGTGCAGAGATTCCTGTTGCGCACCTCGGTGCTGGACCAGCTCGAGCCGGGGGCGTGTGCTGCCGTCACCGGCCACGACGATGCCGCCGCCTTCCTTCGGCGACTCGAAACGTCCGCGCTGTTCGTGGTCCCCACCGGCGACGAGACATACCGCTATCACCAGCTGTTTCGCGACATGTTGCGTTACCAGCTGCGAGCAACCAGTCTCGACGGAGCGCAGGACGCGCATCAGCGCGCCGCCGAGTGGTACGAGAGCCAGGCAAGTTTCGCTCCTGCGCTTTCGCACCTCCTCGCGGCGGGGGAGGTTGATCGCGCCTACGAGGTCTTGCAGGAAGTACTCGGTCCCGTGTTCATGCGAGGGGGCGCGATCGCCGTGCGTGCGCTGGTCACCGCGATGTCAAGCGGTGACCCGACGCTCGACGCGGGCCGCATGGTGACGATCGGATCCGCCCTCGTGATCGCGGGAGCGCTGACATCTGGCGGCG
Source organism: uncultured Acidimicrobiales bacterium (assembly GCA_963759645.1). GTDB lineage: Bacteria > Actinomycetota > Acidimicrobiia > Acidimicrobiales > DATKAS01 > DATKAS01. The sequence continues at coordinate 266,336 of CAVXAI010000016.1, forward strand.
CCTGGCTCGACCGCGCGCAGCGTCAAGCCGGCGATCTCGACGACGAAAGGCGGCGGCGACTGACGGTCGCGCGTGCGCACCTCGCCGCCGAGCGGGGCGAGGCGGGGCTCACACTCGAGCTGCTCGAGGGCGTCATCCCACAACCAGCGGATGACGACACCGTGATCGTCGCACCGTTCTTCGAGATCCATCCACGTGGCTGGCTCCACGATTTCGTCGGAGCGCGCCACGCTGCCGCTCGAACCCGGACGTTGCGGTCGCTGGGTGCCGTCTACGACGAGATCATGGTCGGGGGCGCGCTCTCGTGGGCTGTTTGCGTCGAGGGGTCCCTACGCGAAGCAGAGGCTCTCGGCGAGAAGGCGCTGGCGACTGGCGAGGAGCTCGGCCTACATGACCATCCGGCACTCATCGAGCCGCTACGCACACGGGGGCGGCTGTGCTTTGAACGCGGCGACCTCGCAAGGGGCCGAAACCGCGCTCGAACGCTCGGTGATGTTGGGCGAGAAGTGTCGTCCCTCTCTCGCTCTGGTCAGCGCGGCCGCCCTCGCTCGTGTGTGGGTATCGGAGGGACGGCTGACCGATGCCGCTGAGCTGACGACGGCAGCGCGCTCCTTCCTCCCGTCCGACGTCGAGAGTCCCCTCTTCACCCTGCTCGATGGGCTTGATGCACGGATCGCTCTGCTCCAGGGTGATGCCGATCGGGCTGCGGCGATCACGGAGCGGCTGGCGCCCTCGACGCGCCGCGGCCGGCTCGAAGCCCGAATGCACCTCGCCGCAGCGCGGGCCTCACGCGGCGTTGACGGTGCTCGAACGGTGCGAACCGGCGACGCCACGCGAGCAGGTTGACCTCTTGACGTTGCGCGCCCGAAGCGAGGTCGACCTTCACTCCTCGAACGCCGACGCGTCGCTGGCCTCTGCGGTCGACGCGGCGCGTCTCCACGGCTTCCCCTTCGCGATCGCCGAGGAGCTGATTCCACTCGCTCCTCGGCTACGGGCCATCCTGCACTCGGAACCGCTCGATGACTTTGCCAACGCGGTGCTCGGGTTGCTCGACCGGGTTGTCCCGCTGGCTGAGCCCTCGACACAGGTGGCGCTTGTCGACCCGTTGACCAGTCGCGAGCTCGTCGTGCTGCGTTACCTCGAGTCTCGGCTCACGACGTCGGAGATCGGGAACGAGCTCTATGTATCGGTGAACACCGTGAGGACACACGTGAAAGCGGTGTACCGCAAGCTCGGCGTGGGTTCGCGTCGCGGACGCGGTTGCCGAGGCACGCCGTCTGGGGATCCGCTGACCGAACGAGCGCCGCGTCAGCAGTTCACGCCTACTGGCGTGCCATCGCGAGCTGCCAGCGTTCCTCGGGAGTGATCAGGTGGTCGAAGTCTTCCGCCTTCTCGTCGATGTCGATCTGGACCCAGTGCACCGTGCCGGAGAAGTCGTTCTCGCCGGCCGGGTACTCGTCACTGACGCCAGTACCGGTATCGCGGCCGATATCGGTCGTCTCGTCACCGGAGAAGAGCATCGGCACGGTGGCGTCCAGGCGACCTTGGCCGACCTGTTCGCCGTCGACGTAGAGAGTGACGGTTGCGCCTTTCGCGAGCCCGCCGCCGTCGTAGTCGAACTCCGCGCGTACCTGATGGTCGCCGGGCGACAGAGGGTGGTCGCCTTCGATGATGAAGCGCTTGAGCCCGAGCAGGTTGTAGCAGTACTTCGGTGCGCCGTTCGTGGTGTACATGCACCATCCCGCGAACGCGCCGCCTTGCGCGACGATCACGCCTTCGGCGCCCCGGTCGGGCACGGTGACGTTCGCGGTGATCGCGTGCGACTTGTTCTTCGTCGTCAGCACGGAGTTCTCACTGAGCCGTCCCATCCCGCCGAAGAGCAGCTGGGTCTTTCCCTTGATCAGCGTAGGGCGACCCGCGAGGTCGGCATTGAACCGTTCGACGCGGCGGTCGTCGAGGGGCAACACGTTGTACTTGGTCGCCTCGATGAGGAAGAGACGCTGCAGCTCGGCGAGCTTGGCCGGATGGTCGGCGGCGATGTTGTGCGCCTGCGTCCAGTCATCGGGGCCGTACAACTCCCAGACGTCGTCCTCGATCGAAGGCGGCGGTTCCATCAACCAGGGAGTGCTGTGACGGGTCACCGCCGTCCATCCCCGGTGGTAGATGCCGCGATTGACGAACATCTCGAAGTACTGGAGGTCATGGCGTTCCGGCACCCCAGCATCGTCGAACGAGTACATCATGCTCGTGCCGTGATGAGGCATCTGCTGGACGCCATGCACGAACGACGGCGCGGGCAGGCCGGCAGCCTCGAGGACCGTCGGCGCAATATCGGTGACATGGCAGAAGTGTGAGCGCAGCTCACCACGCGCGGCGAAGCCGTTCGGCCAGTGCACGATCGTGCCGTTGCGAGTGCCACCCCAGTGCGACGCGACCTGCTTGGTCCACTGGTACGGCGTGTCCATCGCGTGCGCCCAGCCGACCCCGAAGTGGTTGTACGCCTCAGGCCCACCGAACTGGTCGATCTTCGACGCCATGAACTCGGCGGTCTCGAGAAACGCCGCGCCATTGAAGGCGAAGGTCTCGTTGAAGGTCCCGTTGATGCCACCTTCGGCCGACGCGCCGTTGTCGCCGATGATGTAGTAGACGAGCGTGTCGTCGAGGATGCCGAGGCCGTCGATCGCGTCGATGAGCCGCCCGACGTGGTAGTCGGTGTGCGCGAGGAACGCCGCGTACACCTCCATCTGCCGTGCGAGGACGGGCTTGAGCTCGTCAGCCATGTCGTCCCACGCCGGGATCTCCGCGGGCCGCGCCGTGAGCTCCGCGTCGGCGGGGATCACCCCGAGTGCCTTCTGGCGGGCGAAGATCTCCTCCCGAAGCGCATCCCAGCCCGAATCGAAGCGGCCGCGGTAGCGGTCGATCCAGTCCTTGGGCACGTGATGGGGAGCGTGCGTGGCGCCCGGCGCGAAGTACGCGAAGAACGGCCGGTCGGGCATCAACGACTTCTGTTGGCGCACCCACGCGATGGCCTTGTCGGTCATGTCCTCCGTGAAGTGGTAACCCTCCTCCGGAGTCTTCGGCGGCTCGAGCGGCGTCGTGCCCTCATAGATCGCCGGGTAGTACTGGTTCGTCTCACCGCTGATGAAGCCGTAGAAGTACTCGAAGCCACCGCCACCGGTGGGCCACGCGTCGAATGGGCCCATCGGGCTCGACTGGTGGACCGGCACCTCGTGGCACTTGCCGTACTGCGAGGTGGAGTAGCCGTTCAGCTTGAGGATCTCCGCAAGCGGCGCGGCCGTGTTCGGACGGATCCCCGTGTAGCCCGGCGCCGACGTCGCGAGCTCGGTGATGCAACCCATCCCGACCGCATGGTGATTGCGACCGGTGAGCAGCGCTTGACGCGTCGGCGCGCACAGCGCGGTCGTGTGGAAACGGGTGTACTTCAGCCCTCCCGCGGCGAGCCGCTCCGCGACCGGAGTGTCGCAGGGCCCGCCGAACGCGCTCGATGCCGCGAAGCCGACGTCATCGAGCAGCACGACGAGCACGTTCGGCGCGCCCGCGGGCGGCCGCAGCTCCTCGGTCGGCGCAAAGCTCGTGGCCGGATCCTTCGCGTCGTATGTGACCAGCCCCGGGTATGGCTGATGCGCATCAGGGATGGGCAGGTTCTGCCTGCCGATCGTCGGTTGCGGTGCCATGTGCGCCTTCTCCTTTGCAGGTCGCGCCTGTGCGCGATGGTCCTTCAAATCCGCGAGCTGTTCGAGTCGTGAGGACTCGTCCAGCATCGCTTGGACCTCGCAACTGCGCATCACCACGGAGTGGGTGACCCTGCGCTTCCGCCCGCTACAGCAGTGATCGGTTCACCCATCCGGAGGTGAGGACATGCGAGGACCGCTGTCGCAGGATGACGTCATGAGCGATGTGTCCATTGATCAACTGGGGCCAGTCGACTACCTCGTGGTCGAGTTTCCGGCGAACAAGAGCAACTTCACGGGGGAGATGCTCCAGGAGCTGATGGCGCTCGTCGACACCGAGACCATTCGTGTCATTGACATGCTGATCCTGAAGAAGGCCGACGACGGCAGCATCGATGTCATCGAGCTCGAAGACCTCGACGATCTCGGCGAGCTACAGAGCATTGAGGCCGGGCTCGCCGAGATGTTGGCCGAGGAAGACATCGTCAACCTTGCTGCGGCAATGGAGCCGGGGAGCACCGCTGGCGTGTTGATCTGGGAGAACCTGTGGGCTGCGCCGTTCGCGTCGGCAACACGCCGATCGGGCGGCCAGCTGATCGCCAACGGCCGGATCCCCATCCAAGGGATCATCGCGGCCATGGAAGCTGACGAAGCGATGAGCAGCGAAGGAGCATGACATGCCCATGAGAGCAGGCCGCGTGGGACGAGCCGGTGTGATCGGAGCACCGGTGGCGAAAACTGCGGTGGTCGCCGCAGCGGTGACGCCTGGACCTTCACCTGTCGCCAAGACGGCAGTCGTTGCTGCCGCGGTCACCCCCGGACGACGGCGGCGGTTCTAGGGCTCACGGCGAGGCGAGGATGCACTACGAGGAGTGGATGGAGAACGTTGTCAAGGCGTTCGAGATCGTCGGCGTCGTCCTGCTCGCCGCCGGATCGATCGTCGCACTTGTCCATTCCGCGACGGTCCTGAAGCGAGGAGAGCCCCGAGACGCCTACCGAGCCGCACGACGAGGAATCGGCCGCGCGGTCCTTCTCGGCTTGGAAGTCCTGATCATCGCCGACATCGTGCAGACAATCACCATCGATCCAACCGTCGAGAGCGCGGTCACCCTCGGGATCGTGGTGTTGGTTCGAACGTTCCTGAGCTTCTCGCTCGAGATCGAGCTCGACGGCACGCTCCCGTGGCGCCGGCACCAGGTCCCCGAGAAGGGTTGACGAGGGACCGCGACGCCGTATGACGCACCCCACGTCGATCACAAGACAGGCAATCAGGACCCGCGGGCCGCGGCCGTCGCCGGAATCGCTTTCTCCGCCCTGCTCACCGCGGCGATGGTGTTCGTTCGCGTCGCCCTGCCGAGCGATCCAAACGACGCCCGAGACTGGCTCGCTGACGGCGCCAAGCGAGACGCGGTGCTCCTCGCGTTGAACCTGCTGCCGTTCGCCGGCTCGGACTCGCTCCCCGCTGGCTCACCGTCCTCGGCGTGGCCAGCGGAGTGATCCTGCTCCTCTCGGCCGGATTCGTTCCCTGGCTCGAGGTCGTCTTCCCGTTCTGGGTGTTCGTATTCAGCCTCCACATCCTCATCGCCTCCTTTCGGGATGGCGGGCCCACCCCGGGGAACACGCCGGCCATCTGACTCGCAAGGAGAACGGGATCGCCGACCCGCCAAGGCGATATCCGCGCGGTGCCGCGTCCGTGACGCGTGTCTCGCCCGGGGATCGACAACCCCGACGGCATCTGGGGAGGTCTCGGGTGGCGAGCGCGTCGTCGGCTGCGTCGCACACGGTGAGCTCGTCGTGACCCCGCGCGGACGAAGCGGCATAACGGTCACGGCAAACCGGGATCCGCGTGCAACCCCTAACTGTGCGGGTTTCGCTCAGCGGCGACCTGCGGAAACGAGGTTGAGCACAGCGCTCAGGCTCCGATGCCTTACAAGGAGGGGGTCGGGGGTTCGAATCCCTCAGCGCCCACAATTAGGCCTTGACCCCATTTGGTGGACCACTCGTTATGACGACGTGGCCGGGGTCTTGGCTGAATGTAGGTCTTCGAACTCGTTGGGTGTGAGGTAGCCGAGCGTGCTGTGGCGGCGGGCTGGGTTGTAGAAGTGCTCGATGTAGTCGGCGATGGCGACGGCGAGCTCGAGGTTGGTTCGCCAGCGTTGCCGGTTGAGCAGCTCGATCTGCATGGAGCCCCAGAACGACTCCATGGGGGCGTTGTCGTAGCAGTCGCCGACGGTGCCCATGCGAGCTGGTGAGGCCGAGTCGTCGGACGTTCTCGGTGAAGGCCCAGGAGGTGAACTGGCTGCCGTGGTCGGAGTGGATGACCGTGCCTGGTGGCGCCGATCGCGACGCGTGGGCCTTGGCGAGGGCGTCGTTGACGAGCGCGGCGTCGCAGCGCCGGTCGATCGCCCAGCCGACGACCTTGCGGGAGTAGAGGTCGAGCACGACGCAGCAGTAGAGCTTGCCCTCGCTGGTGGGGTGCTCGGTGATGTCGGTGAGCCACAGCTCGTTCGGTGCTGATGGCGGTGAACCGGCGCTGGACGAGGTCCTCGCAGGTGGGCGCGTTCTTGAGGTTCTTCACGCCCTTGCGCGGCCCGGGGAGGCCCTTGAGGCCGAGCTGGCGCATGATCTTCCACACCAGCTTCTTGTTGACGATCAGGCCTTGCTCGATCTCCAGCGCGGCTCGGACGCGCAGCATCCCGTAGGTGCCGCGGGAGCGGGCATGGATGTCGGCGATCAGCATCGGCGAGCACCAGCACGGCGGATCTCGCCGTCGGTCGGCCGGTGGTGCTTGATGTCGTAGTACGTCGAGCGGCTCAACCCGACGACCCGGCACGCGACGCGTTCGGAGTAGCCCAGGTTGTTCAGCCCTCGGACAACCTGGAACTTCCTTTTGGGTCGACAGCCCGCCCTCGGCGAACAGCGCATGGCGGCCTTGACGAGCTTCAGCTCGGCCTCGAGCTCGATGATGCGCCGGCGAGCCGCCTGCGAGCGGGTCGGCCTCATAGCTCTTGCTGCCGGGCCGCTCGCCGGCGTCGATCAGCGCTTGGCGCCGCCACCGATACAGCGTGTGCTCGGAGATCGCCGAGCTCGGCGACGAGATCCTTGACCGCCTCGCCGGCGAGCATCCGCTCACACATCTGCCGCCGAAACTCGGCGGGATAGTGCCTTGGCATGACTGGCTCCTGTCGAACAGGGCCAAATCATCACAACGGTGGTCCACCATCCGGGGTCAAGGTCAATTGTGGAACTGACGGACATCGTTGACACGTCGGGTCTCCCGAAATCTACGGAGACCGAATGACCACGACGGCCGAGCAAGATCGGCAGGTGAGGCGCCGGCTGGCGATCCTCGCCACGCCGAGGAGGTGACCGGCAACGTCGCGCATGACCTGCCGGTACTACGGGATCAGCCGGCAGAGCTTCTACATCTGGCAGCGCCGCTACGAGGAGCTCGGGAGCCGAGGGGCTGCGGGACCGGTCACGCCGCCCGAAGGTCAGCCCGAACGCCACCCAGGTCGAGGTGGTGGGCAAGATCCTCTACCTGCGGCAGAACTACCACTTCGGCCCGGCGCAAGATCGCCATGTACCTGAACCGCTACCACGACGTGACCATCTCGCACTCCGGGGTGTGGCGGATCCTCAAACGTCTCGAGCTGAACCGGCTGCCCGCCTCGCAGCGCTACAAGCGCCTCGACAAGCGCTGGCAGCGCTACGAGAAGCAGCTGCCCGGCCACCAGGTCCAGATCGACGTCAAGTTCATCGCCCCGATCAAGGGCGGCCCGCCGCGCAAGCTACTACCAGTTCACCGCCATCGACGACTGCACCCGGCTGCGGGTGCTGCGCATCTACCCGCGGCTCAACCAGAAGACCGCCATCCAGTTCCTCGACTACGTGCTGGAGCGGCTGCCCGTTCCAGGTCCAGGTGATCCAGACCGACAACGGCGCCGAGTTCGCCTCCGCGTTCCACTACCACGTGCTCGACAAAGGCGTCGGACACCGCTACATCAAACCGCGCACCCCACGGCTCAACGGCAAGGTGGAGCGATCCCACCGCATCGACGCCGAAGAGTTCTACCGGCTCCTCGACGGCGTCGTCATCGACGACGCCAAGGTCTTCAACGACAAGCTCCAAGAATGGGAGGACTTCTACAACTTCCACCGACCCCACGGCGGCCTCGGCGGCCAAACCCCCTACGAACGACTACGCCAGAAGACCCAGACCCACGGTGTAACCGTCACCGTCAGTTGCACACCTCAGCGCCCACAATCGCAGGTCAGACGCCATCCACCTCCCGGCCGGCGCCGTTGCGACGGGTGCACAGCGCTCCGCGTTGAGTACAGCCCTCGTGACCGATAAGTACGTGTTGCCGAAAGCCCGAGCGCCTCGAAGCCGCGCGCTCGGTTTCACGAGTAGCAAGGTCGCGCATAGGGCTCAGCACACGGCGTGTGTGTACGTTGGCGCAGAGTTTGCAGTCCCACCGCTTGCACGCAATGCCGAGCCGCCGCAGTAAGGGGAAAGTTCGTGAGGCAATGCCCTCGCTACCGCGCCACTCGTTTTGGTCCTTGCGCTCGCAGCGTGTGGGGGTGATCCCGACGGTCAGAGCCCAGCCCTCGGTAGTCAGACCTCTTCCAGTCAGACCTCTTCCAGTCAAACGTCCTCCGGGGTTGGAGATCCGTTCGCCGCTCGGGCTGAGTTCGCGTGTCGGGCCGCCCTCGAGAGCAAGCAGGGATGGACGACGTTTCCTGCCGCCGGCTTCGATCCGAGCCAGCCTGACCCGGCTGCATTCCCCGAGGTGGCAGCCTGGCTGGAGAACGAGGTCGCCCCCACGTTCGAGGCCTGGCTCGCGGATCTGACGATGCTCGGAACACCTCCGTCGGGCCAGGAGTCCTGGAGCGACGTGCTGTCGGCCATCAACACGATCGTCGAGCTGAACGCAGCTCAGGTCGCTGCGGCGAGGAGCGACGATGGGGAGGGTTTCGTCGAAGCGAGGGATGGCCTCGAAGCCATCCAGTCAGAACTGGAGCGTGCCACCGCAGCGGCAGGCGTGCCGACTTGCGCCGACGTGCACAAGTAGGACGCCGTTCCTCGTTACCGTGGCGGTTCGGTGGTTGGCGAAGTGGTTATGCAGCTGATCGATCAGTGACTTTCGCTCGGCAACATCAAGGTTGAGGTGCTACCGGTGTTGACGGACACCACGAGTGGGTCTTCTTCGGCTGGCGAGCTGTCGCCGAACACGGAATGACGATCGATGGGATCGACGCGGTTGAGTTTGCTGAGGACGGCCGAATCAAGGCGGATCGTGGGCTTCGTCGAACGATTTCCGAAGCTTTGATCCCGTGAGGCAGCTATGCGCTTCGACGTGCTCGGCGATGCTCGCTAACGGAGCCTCCGGTCATAGCCGGGAGTTGCGACGCCGATGGCGTCCGGGCCCCGTCGTTGTCGGCACGGTCGTCGTACTTGGCAGGTCGTGGTTTTCCGAGCGCTCGACTACGTCGCCAGCCTGACAAACGGCGTCGGGCTTCCTCACTGTCGGACGCGGCCGATCCGATCAGGTTCCATGGCCGGAAACATCGCCTCAATCTCGATGGTCGCGGCCTTCAGTTGGGCAAGGTGTCGTGACCCGATGCGGTCGGCGATCTCAGCCTCGATCTCGTCCAGGATCTGCTTCATGGCGGCGGCAAACTCGAGACCCCTTGGGGTGAGCTCGAGCACGCGATGCCGACCGTCACGGGCCGCCACCCGTCGGGTGAGGTAGCCGAAGTCGTCGAGCTCGTTCAGCAGCGCGTTTAGCCCCTGCTTGGACATGCCGACCCGCTCGGCCAGCTCGGTCGGCCTCAGGCCGTGCAATCCCGGGAAGCCGAACAAGGCGAAGTGCGCCCACCGCAGGTCGTCGAACCCTGCCGCATGCAGGCGATCGAACAGCTCACGATGGGTGGCCTCCGAGGCCCGCCGGAGCAGCGCGCCGATCATCGGGCGGGTCGGGCCCGGGTACTCCACCGTTGACATGTCGTACATCGTACTTTACGGTCTCGTACATCAACATGTACGACCTCTGAGGGAGACGCCATGGACCGACCAATCGATGCCGTACTCAGCGAGCTCGCGTTCGCCGACGCTGAGTTCGTCGCTGGGCGGGCCGGCGGCTACCAAGACCTGTACTCGCACCAAGACGACGTCACGATCTTCGGGGCCTTCGGCGGCCACGAACAGGGCTGGGACGCGGTCGGACCGCGACTCGCCTGGGCGGCCGCCCAGTTCACACCGAACTCCGCAGAGGGGGAACGCACCCTGCTCACCGCCACCTTCGGGACCGAGCTCGGCTACACCGTCTCGCTTGAAGGCTCGCCCGGCACCACCACACTCGCCGGGTCCGAGATGAGCTGGCTCCGAGTCACCCACGTCTACCGGCTCGAGGACGACCGCTGGAAGATCGTGCATCGCCACGCTGACCCACTCGTCGAGAAGGTGCCACCCGTAGCCAAGCCGACATGAGCGTCGGGAACTCGCGTCGCGATCACCGGACACCGGTTGCGGGTCAGCGGAGCACGGCGATGCCGAGACGAGCTACTTCGGTCTCGAAGCCGTTGCGGCCGCGACCGCCGGACCGTCTGGATCGGTGCAACCGCGAGATCGTTCGACCGTGCTGAATACGCAGGATCCATACCGCGACGTCGCTCGACGGGTGAACGAGAATGGCGCCTTCGATCGCCCCATCCTCGAGAATCGTGCCCACGGGCCGATCGGTTCGGACGACCAGACGTCGTCGGTTCAACGGCTCCGGCGTGTCGGCGCGAGACTGCCGGCGTCGTCGACTGCGTCGTCGGCGTTGGGACGAGCAGCGTGCGGAACGACCACCGAGCAGGACAGGGCTATTTGTTGGTGGCAGACATCTCGGGCTACACCGCGTTCCTGACCGGGACTGAACTTGAACATGCGCACGCCATCATTCGCGAGCTGACCTCCCTCATTCGGGAGCGCCTCACCCCCCATGCGGTTCGTCAAACTCGAAGGCGACGCCGTGTTCTGCTACGCCGATACGTCAGCGTTCCGGGACGGCGAGCGGTTCGTCGAGCTGACCGAGGCGTGCTACTTCGAGTTCTCCAACCGGCTCGTGAACATGGCGCGGGCGACCACCTGCGGATGTGACGCGTGCGCAGCGATCGGCTCACTGGGCCTGAAGTTCATCGCTCACTACGGCTCCTACATGATCGAACACGAGGCCGATCGCGAGGATCTCGCGGGACCGGACGTGATCCTGGTCCATCGGCTCTTGAAGAACACGATCAGCGATGGCGACGGTCCGCGGGCGTACGCCTTCTTCACGGATGCGTGTCGGTCGCGACTCCCGGAAGCATTCGACCTACCGACGCATAGTGAGGCGTACGAATCGTTTGTCGAGACGACAGGTGGTGTGCACGATCTCGAACCGGTTCTCGACGCCATGCGAGCCCAGCGTCGCGAGTACATCAGCTCCGCCGACGCCGACTTCGAGACGATCGTCGATCTACCAGTCCCGCCGGCGGTCGCATGGCAGTACCACGTCGATGCGAACGAGCGGCAGCGCTGGGTGTGCATCAAGTTCAGCAAGGACCCAGACCGCGTCACAAGGAACGCTCAAGGTCGCCTCGGACCCGGAGCAACGGCGCACTGCAATCACGCACCCGGCACGTGGCTTCGCGAGTACATCGACTGGCGACCGTTCGACTACTTCACGTGTCGCACAGCAGCCCCGGCCCTCGGACGGTTCATCGGGCCACGACCCGAGATCGAGACAGTTGAGTTCCTACCGAACGGGGAACACGGAACGCGGATCGTCATACGCAGCAGGCTGACTGGCCGAAGCCGCTTCTCATTGCTCACATACAGAGCCCAACGCCGGCTCCACGCAGCGTTTTGGCGGCGATCGAACGCGGCCCTACTTCGCGTGGTCGAAGAAGACGCCACCGCCACTCGGGAAGCGGGAGCTGTCGACACCGCCAACGAGGTGAGCGCTGAACTCAACCTCTAACTGTGCGTGTTTCGCTCAGCGCCGACCTGGGAAACGAGGTTGAGCACAGCGCTCAGCCTCGAGCCTTACAAGGAGGGGGTCGGGGGTTCGAATCCCTCAGCGCCCACTCGTGCAGGTCAGAGGCCGAGATCATGCAGCGAGGGTCCGCACCGCGTGGAGCACAGCGCTCGTCGACGGGATAACTGGGTGTCGCCGTAAGGCGCCGGCGCCTCGACGGCGCGCTCGCGTTTCGGCGAGTAGCGACGGTGCGACGGGCTCAGGGTGATGGGAGACGGGGCTCAGATTCGCCCTGGCGTTTGAGCTGGGCGCGTCGCGGAGAACAGTCCGCGTCGGAGGAGCCCATCCTCGACAGCGGAGAGCTGCGCGCGGCGCTCACGTTGACGGAGCTCGAACCCGCCCGGTGGCTCGAGCGGAGCGAGGACGTCCGCGTGGGCGTCCCACTCGGTCAACCACGCGCGCGCCGTGACGGCGAACTCGGGTGTGAGGTCGCGTTCTTCCGACTGCCGTGAAGCCCGCCGAGTGGAGCAGGCGCGCTTGCGTGCTGCGGGTGGCGACGGCTCGTGGTCCGGCGCGTACCGCTCGCCGACGAGCGGCCGGCCCGAGGCCTTCTGTCACATAGATCGTCGTTGAGGCGATTCGACCTCCGGGTCGAAGGAGCCGCTTGAGCGCTCGCAGCACGGCGAGCTTCTGCCGCAGTCAACAGAGCACGTCGGTGAGCACGACCGCATCGAACGAACCTGCCCGGAACGGTTGGTGGGCGCCGGCGGCCGCGACGACCACCGCGCGATCATCAACGCCCTCGGACCGTGCGCGCTGCGCGGCGACCTCGAGTCCCTCGATCGGCATGTCGGTGCCGACGACCGTGCAACCAGTCGTCTGTGCGAGGTGCAAGCCGGGCCAGCCCCGACCGGTGCCGACGTCGAGCAGTCGACGACCGGGGCCGAGGTGGAGCAGCCGACCGATCTCGTCGGCTTGCTTGAGGGTCGTGTAGCCATTGACGCCCCACACTGCGCCGATGACCCGACGCTCGATGTCGTGTGAGACCGCTGCGGACGGCGTTGCGTAGCGCTCTGAGAACTGGACGCGCGCCGAGCGCTCGTCATGCGAGGTCATGCGGTTCAGTCCGGGTGACCGGCGTTGCACACGCAGAACTCGTTGCCCTCGGGGTCCGCCATGACGACCCAACGGTTGCCGTGCTCCTCGATGGCTTCAGGCTCGATGCGCTGCGCACCCAGGGATTCGAGCCGCGCAACCTCTTCGTCGACCGTCGGAGTCTCGATGTCGAAGTGCATCCGGTTCTTGCCTGACTTCGGTTCGTCGACGCGTTGGAGCAGCAACTTGGGCTGCTGACCTGCCTTGTCGACGAGCAGCACGTAGTTGCCCGCTGCGCCCAGTGTCGTGTAGCCGATCGCAGCCGACCAGAACTCGGCGAGCCTCTCGGGGTCGGCACAGTCCAGAACAAGTCCAAGGGTGGCGGCCATCAGTTGGCTCCTTTGTTCTTCACCGTCGCTCGAGTCCGTGTGGTTTAAGCCCTCCCGGCTCGAGCCGCTGCCTTGAGGCGCTGGCGCGCGCTCACGGATTCGGCGAGTGGGACGAGGTTGGTGGCCTTGCCCAGGCCGTGGGGCGGCATGTTGCCGTAGATCGCCTCGTACTCGCCCGCACGCACGAGGTACGTCTCGTGCCAGATGCCGGCGCGTGTGCCCTTGCCAACACGCTTCCAGTAGGTGCGCCACACCTCGAGGTGCGGATCGTCGTTGTCTTTGGCGAACGCCTCGAGGTGCTCGAAGGAGCGCCAGTACTGGATGACCGTGAAGCCTGCCGTCTCGTACCCGAGCAGGCCCTTCTCGGGATGATCGGTGAGGTACTTGAGCATGTGGTTCATGCCGCGGCGACCGCCGAGGTCCATCATGGCCTTGATTGCGTGGAGCTTGGAGTTGATGCGCGCGCCGATGATGAAGACGACGAAGTCACCGTCGATCTCGGCCGTCCAGCGTCCTTGTCGGATCTCGGTCATGTGAACGCTCCTTTCTTACGGTCGGCGAGCGAGGAAGGCGTAGCCGTACACCTCGTACGCCCGTGCTTTCTCCTCGCCGATGGCGCCGCCGAACGTGTCGACTCCATCACCGATGGTCACGTCGGTGAAGCCGGTGTCTTCGAGCATCTTCTGCCAGCCCGCACGGGGCAGCCCTCCCGCGATTCAGCCAGTCCACAGATCGATGTCGCGCAATGCTTCGGGCGGCACCGGCCGGCCGTTGGCGATGTCGGCGAACTGCAGCCACCCGCCGGGCTTGAGCACACGGCGGATCTCCGCGAACACCGCTCTTCTTGTCGGCGCACAGGTTGATGACGCCATTGGAGATCACCGCGTCGGCCCATCCGTCCTCGACCGGGATCGACTCGGCGAGGCCTTCGCGGAACTCGACATGGCCGAACCCGAGCGCGTCAGCAGTGTCGCGGGACTTCTTCAGCATCTCGGGCGTCATGTCGACGCCGACGACGCGGCCTTCGGCGCCAACCTGGCCGGCGGCGATGAACGAGTCGAACCCGGCTCCCGAGCCGACGTCGACGACCCGCTCGCCTGGCCGCAGGCGACGCAGCGAGAACGGGTTGCCGACGCCGGCGAACGACTCGACGGCGCGATCGGGGAGTGCGTCGACCGCTTCGGGCGTCGTAGCCGAGCCGGGTCGCCAGCGGGCGACCGGTGTGGAAGTGAAAGGCGCGGTGCGGATCGACCGCGACGTCGCGGTACTTGTCGCGCACCTGCTCGCGCAGCGCCTCGGGATCGACGAGCAGATCCTCAGCCATCGGCCGTGCCTCCGTTCCCGACTGCCACCGGCAGGCCGGCTCGCTTCCACTCCGGGAACCCGTCGATGAGTCTCCGAGCCCGGAAGCCTTTCCGGTTCAGCTCGCGCACGGCGTCGTCGGCGTAGACGCAGTACGGGCCGCGGCAGTACGCGACGACAGTCGGCGTCGTTGGGCAACGAGCGGAGGTGGCGTCGCAGCTCGCCGATCGGCACCGATCGGGCACCCGCGATGTGCCCCGCCGTGTACTCGGCCTCGGGCCGCACGTCGAGCACCAGCACCTCGCCGCGCTCGAGCCTCCGAGCCAGCTCCTTTCGATCGATGACCTCGACGCCATCCCGGTCGCCGAGGTAGGCGGCGGCAAGCTTCTCGAGGCCGGCCACGTGCTCGGAGGCGACATCGCGCAACGCAGCCCAGAGCGCACCGACCCGGTCGCTGGCCAGCGCGTAGTAGATCCGCGTGCCGTCCCGCCGTGTGGACAGAACCCCGGCGCGAGCCATGGCCCGAAGGTGATGGGAGGTGTTGGCGACGCGTCTGGCCGATCTCCGCGGCGACGTCGTCCACCGTCCGCTCACCCTGGGCGAGCACATCGACGATCTCGGCCCGGCGCCCGCTGGCCAGGGCTTTGGCGACCTCGGCGAATCCCTCGTACAGCGCGTCCTTGGCGACTCGGTCACCCACGCGGTGCATGGTGCTCCCGCCAATCCTCGATTGTCAAGTATTCAAACGATCTCTTGACAATCGACCCCTCAGAGCGAGCACGATCGCCCGAAGACGGTCGCGCCACGTGGAGGCTTGGGATGGCGACGAAGCGGACCCGCAACCCCGAGCTGGTCGCGTTCGTCGACGATGGTCTCGGCAACTCGTCCTATCTCGTCGATCTGGGCGCGGGCCGGGCGCTCGTGGTCGACCCGGCCCGCCATCCGGGCGGGTACCTGGCGGAGGCCGAACGCCGAGGTCTCGACATCGCCTTCGCGGTCGAGACCCACCTCCACGCCGACTTCGTCTCCGGCGCCCGTGAGCTCGGCGCACTCGGCGCCACGCTGCTCGTACCTGGCACAGCCGGTCACGGTTTCGCGGTCCGAGGCGTCGCCGACGGCGAAGAGGTCGACCTCGGCGGCCTCAAACTCCGCGGGCTCGCCACGCCGGGCCACACGCCCGAGCACCTCTCTTATCTGCTGCTGGACGGGCCCGACGCCGCTCGCCCTGTTCTCGGGGGGATCGTTGCTCGTCGACGCGGTCGCCCGAACCGACCTCATCGCCCCCGACCAGACCGAAGCGCTGGCCCGCGAGCTGTGGCGGTCGCTACACGAACGCATCCTGACCCTCCCCGACGACCTGCCCGTGTACCCCACCCACGGGGCGGGGTCGTTCTGCTCCGCCCCGGCCGGCGCTGAACGCATCACCACCATCGGACGCGAACGCGCCGCCAATCCGCTGCTCGCCGCGCCCGACGAGGACGCGTTCGTCAAGCAGCTCCTCGACGGCTTGGGCACCTACCCGCCCTACTTCCTGCGCCTCCGCGGACGTGAACCGCGCCGGCCCGACGGCTGTACGGACCCGCCACCCCTCTGCTTCCGCTGTTGAGCGCCACCGATGTGGCGCGCCTGCAGCGCGGCGGCGCGTTGGTCGTTGACGCCCGGCCCGTCGACGCCTTCGCCCGCGGCCACATCCCCGGCGCCGTGTCGATCGCGCTCCGACCGCAGTTCGCCACCTGGCTCGGTTGGGTTGCGGCCGCCGACACACCACTCGTGTTCGTTCTCGATACTGATCAGGACCGCGCCGAGCTCGTCCGCCAAGCCCGCAACATCGGCTACGAGACGATCCTCGGCGAGCTCGACGGCGGCATCGCCGCTTGGATCGCAGCGGGCAACGAGGTCGAGACGACCGCGCTCGCGCCCGTAGCAGAGCCGAGCGGGTACGTGCTCGACGTCCGCCAAGCGACCGAGTTCGCCACCGGCCATCTGCCCGGAGCGATCAATGTCGAGCTCGGCTCGCTCGACTCGAGCAGCGCCCCCGCCGGAGCGGTGTCGCTGATGTGTGGCCACGGCGAGCGCGCCATGACCGCCGCAAGCCTGCTCGCGCGCGCCGGGCGGCGCGACACGACGGTGCTCATCGGCGGTCCCGAGGAGTGGGCCTCCGCCCACGGGACGCTCGAGACCGGCCCATGACAACCACCGCGCCCGTCCGTCTCGGGCTGCGCGCCAACCTCGCCCAGTTCGCGCTCCTCGTCGCAGTCAACGCGCTCGTCGGCGGGATGATCGGCCAGGAACGCACCGTCCTGCCCCTGCTCGCCGAGCGCGTGTTCGGGCTCGAGAAGTACACCGCCGCGCTCACCTTCATCCTCGCCTTCGGCGCGGTGAAGGCGGCCACCAACTTCTTCGCCGGCACCCTGTCGGACCGCTACGGCCGCAAACCCGTCCTCGTCGCCGGCTGGCTCATCGGGCTCCCGGTGCCGCTGCTGCTGATGTGGGCGCCAACGTGGGGTTGGGTCGTCTTCGCCAACGTGCTCCTCGGGGTGAACCAGGGCCTCACCTGGTCCACGACCGTGATCATGAAGATCGACCTCGCCGGACCCAAGCAGCGAGGGCTGGCCATGGGGTTCAACGAAGCCGCTGGCTACGGCGCCGTCGCGGTTACTGCGCTCGCGACCGGAGTCATCGCCGCCCGCTACGGGCTACGGCCCGAGCCGTTCTTCCTCGGCCTCGCCTACGCCGCACTCGGTCTCGGCCTGTCGACTCTCTTCGTGCGCGAGACCCACGCGCACGCGCGTCACGAGGCGACCACACACGTCGCCGCGTCCGCCGAGGTCCACGAAGGCCTGTCGACAAAGGAGGTGTTCCTCCTCACCAGCTTCAAGGAGAAGGCCCTCTCGGCCGCCTGTCAGGCCGGCATGGTCAACAACCTCAACGACGGCCTCGCGTGGGGCATCTTCCCTCTGTACTTCGCGGCCTATGGCCTGTCGGTCGGACGCATCGGCGTGCTCGCAGCCCTCTACCCCGCAGTGTGGGGCCTCGGCCAGCTCGTCACCGGCGCACTGTCGGATCGGATCGGCCGCAAGCGGCTCATCGTCGCCGGCATGTTGACGCAGGCGTTCGCCATCGGACTCATCGCCGCGGTGCACGGCTTCTGGATGTGGGCCGTCGGCGCGCTCTTGCTCGGCGCGGGCACCGCGATGGTGTACCCGACGCTGCTCGCCGCAATCGGCGACGTCGCCCATCCGACGTGGCGGGCTTCCTCGGTCGGCGTCTATCGACTCTGGCGGGACGGCGGGTTCGCCGTCGGCGCCGTCCTCGCCGGTGTCCTCGCCGACGCGTTCAGCGTCGAGACCGCCATCTGGGCCGTAGCCGCCCTCACCGCCGCGTCCGGCTTCGTCGTCGCCGTCCGCATGTACGAGACCCATCGGCCGGGCGGAGGTGCCTCGATGGCCGATCCAATCGGCGCGGCCGCGCCGTCGCTCCGGTGATCGTCGCCGAGTACCGCGGGCGGCACCGCGTATACGCCGACCACGCGGTCCGCGGCACCTGCAACGGGTTCCGCGCCCCGGGTCTTGCGAGGGCTCAGAACGGGGCAGAAGGTAGACGAGTAGACGCCTCGTTGGATCCGCTCAGAGGCGCATGCGAAGGGGACGAGCCGGGAAAGATCCGGGCTGGACGAGCCAGTTGACGACGGTAGATCAGGACCGCTCTTGAGCGTCTCGGGAGGCGACATGGCAGGCACGGATTGGACGAAGCGATGGCAGGAGATCGAGGGGGAGCACTGGGTCGCTGAGGCCGAGCGTTATGACTCGATGGTCGGGGCGTTCGGGGAAGCGATGCTCGATGCCGCTGACCTGAGACCGGGCGAGCGGGTGCTCGACGTCGGGTGCGGCAACGGAGCGACCACGATCGAGGCCGCGAGACGCGTTCGCCCCGGCGGTGTCGTGGTCGGGATCGATCTCTCCCCACCGATGCTCGGCCTCGCTCGACAGCGCGCCTCGGCTGCGGGCGCGAACGAGATCGAGTTCGTCGAAGCGGACGCCCAGCGGCACGACTTCGCTGTCGGCGCGTTCGACGCGGCGGTGAGCCGGTTCGGTGTGATGTTCTTCGACGATCCGGAAGCGGCGTTCGCGAACATTGGGCGGGCGTTGGCTCCCGGTGGCCGCCTGGCATTCGTCGCGTGGCAGGGGTTGGAGCGAAGCGAGTGGATCATGGTGCCCGGCGCTGCCGCGGCGGCTCACATCGGCATGCCCGAAGGCATCGCTCCCAACGAGCCGGGTCCTGGCGCATTTGCCGACCCTGCGCGCGTTCGGGGGATCCTGGACACCGCCGGATTCGTCGACATCGCTGTGGACGAGGTGATCCGTCCGATACGGATGGGCGACGACGTCGACGATGCCGTGTCCTTTCTCCAGTCGATCCCCCTAATACACGACCTCTTCGCGGCAGCTGAGGCTGAGAAGCGGAGTGCGGCCGTCGACGCGGCGCGCGAAGCGCTTCGGCCCTATGCCGGTCCCGAAGGCGTCGTGATGCACAACAACGCCGCTTGGCTCGTCACGGCCCGCCGCTAGTCGAGCCGTACGCGGGTGCTCGTCCTGCCCTGTCTCGCTTCGAGTTGATCGCGGGGATCAGCGGCGCGTCGCCTGAGGACACTTGCGCTTCCCAATTCGGTGTCTGCTCGCGAGTTCAAGAACGTCCTGTCAGGCTCATCTCCGAGTGGTGGCGCGGACGATCACGGAGGTGAAGCCGGTAGCAACAGGATGACTGTCGTCGATGCGGACGTCGACGAACCCGGCGGCCGTGAGCATCGACCGGTACTCGTCGCGGGTGACAGCGCCGGCTATGCAGTCTGTCCACGCGGTCAGATCGGCCCGGCGGGATGCGTCGACAGCGGTGTCAGCCACGACATCTGCGACTGCGATGCGTCCGCCGGGACGCAGAAGCCGGCGGGCTTCTGCGAACACCGCAGGCTTGTCGGGCGACAGGTTGATCACGCAATTGGAGACGATGACATCGACCGACGCGTGTGGCAGCGGGATCGCTTCGATGTGCCCGCGCAGAAACTCAGCGTTTGCGACGCCGGCGCGCCGCTGGTTGGCCCGGGCGAGCTCGAGCATCTCGTCTGTCATGTCGACGCCGTAGGCCTTGCCGGTCGGGCCGACTCTCCGGGCCGAGAGCAACACGTCGATGCCGCCGCCGGAGCCGAGGTCCAGCACGATCTCGCCCGGACACAGGTCGGCAACAGCGACGGGGTTCGCGCAGCCGATGCTCGCTGCAACCGCTTCCGGGGGGAGTCCGTCAAGGTCGCCCTCGTCGTAGCGTGCCGCGCCGTAGACCTCGGTCCCATCGGCCCCAAAGGTCTCCGGGACCGAGCAGCACGCCGACGCAGCCGTCGCCGCCGTGGCGTACCGCCGCCGGACCGCGTCTTCGACCTCGGAGCGTTCATGCATGAGCAACGCCTTTCGTGGTCCGGCGCCGTGCAGGACCCTCATGCTATTTGGATGCCCGCCTCGTCAGGTGACCGACATAGCGCGTAGCGATCGTCGCAGACGCGCTCCGCCGACCGCGCTGCGATGTGCCTGCCCAATCACCTCGACGTCGAAGGCCGAGGTAGCGACATCCGATCGGTGCGAGGGCTACCTTCAAGCAACCGCCGCACCCGTTGGAAGAGCCATGGACAAACGCGACATCGACGCCCACCTGGAGCGGGCCGCGGCGGACTTCCACGACCTGCTCGATTCCGCCAACCCCGCCGAGCTTCGCGCCCCAACCAACGGCACGAAGTGGACGAACGAGCAGGTGCTGTTCCACATGCTGTTCGGCTTCCTCCTCGTCCGCGCCCTGCTCCCGCTGGTGAAAGGATTCGGCCGGCTCCCGGACGCTGTCTCTCGCGCGTTCGCCGCGGCCCTCAACGCAGGAACCCGCCCGTTCCACGTCGTCAACTACCTCTCCGCCCTCCCCGGCAGCAGGGTCCTGCGCAGCTCCGCCAGGGGACAACTCATGGACAGCGCGAGCTGCCACCTACGCGCCGGCCTCGCCGGCGAGACAGAGTGCACACTCGCACTCGCGATGCACTTCCCGATCGGGTGGGATCCGTATTTCAAAGACGTCATGACTGTCGCCGACCTCTACGACTACCCGACCCGGCACTACGACCACCACCGTCGACAGCTAACGACGCGCCGCGCCCTCGACAGCTTTCAGTTGCCGTTGGTGGACCAGTGCCACGGCTCGGAGGGGAGGTTGTAGAAGCCGTACCGGGACGCGTTGGCCGCCAGCCACTTGTAGGCGGGGCTGCTCCGACTGCCGATCACGCCTCCCCCGTAGGTGAAGTCGATCGCGAGTCCTCGCTCGTGCATCGACGCGCCAGGCCTCGCGGTCGGCGGCCGGCACTGGGAGGCGGGCATCGCGTAGACGGCATATTGGCTCGAGCCGCAGTTGGCACGCCGGGCAGCTACTTGACCGCTGGAGTTGCGGTAGCCGGCCCCTCCGAGCGAGATGCCATCGGCGTCGGCTGCCGCGAGTAACGCGGCCAGGTTGTCGGCGATCGACGCGCTGACGTAGATGCCGCGGACCCGGGCGACGTTGACACTGCCTATCGCTGGTAGGGCCTGTCCACGTGCCCCGCTCCGCGTTCGAAGCTGTGCGGCGAGAGCGGCCTGGTCACGAGTAATCGCCGCCGCGAGGGTCGCGTCCTGTGACTGAAGACTTGCTGCTTCAGCGAGGGCGGCCTCGAGGCGGTCCTGCACCCGATCTTCGAACTGGAGTTGTTGCGCCCGTGCCGCTTCCAGTTCGTGCAGCTTCCCCGCGATGAGTTGACGGCTCGCATCGGCGCGGGCCGCCGCGTCCTCTGCTTCCTCCCGTCGGACGGTGAGGTCCTCGCGGGTTCGAGCGATCTCATCGGCGACGTCGGAGTTGCGTCGGTGTACGACGCTGAGGAATGCCCGCTTCGTCGCGGCCTCGCTCATGCTGGTGGTGTCGAGCACCGCGAGCGCCGTGTCGCCGAACGGGTTCACATAGCTGTCGACGGCAAGCCCAGCAAGGGCCGACTGCAGCTCAAGAATCGACGCCGTGGAGTCCTCGATGCCCTGCTGGGCGACCGCGACGTCATGGGTCGCCTGATCAAAGGCGTGCTGCGCCGAGTTGAGCTCGGCTTGGGTGGCCCTCACGTTGGCGTTGATTGCCCGGAGCGCGGCATGTACTTGTCGGTCACTCGCTCGCAACGTGTCGATCTTGGACGCAACCAAGGCCTGCTGCTGGCGGACCCGTTCGCGCTGCCGTCTCCTGTCGACGGCGCTGTGACGATCGGCGCCAGCCGGCACCGCGGTCACGCTCACCGCGAAAGCCAGTACCACCGCCAGCGCGGTGCGGAGACATGTACGAGATCGAGTCATGGAGAAGGTCTCGCCCGCCGTGTCGGTACTCCGCCGTCCCGGATCGAGTACAGATCTCCAGGTGGCCACCAACTCGTTGGAGCCCGCACAAGTTACCGGAGGCCTGTGTCGGGATCGACTGCGCCGCGTTATCCGCTTGATTGATCGGCGGCGACGTCAGACGACGTCGACCGCGATCACCATGCCGGCGTCGTAGTGGCCGGGCTGGTGGCAGCCGATCTCGACTGCGCCGGGTTCATCGAACTCGTAGGTCAACTCCGCCGATTCGCCGGGCTCGACCGTGACGGCGTTCGTCGTCGCCGTGGCCGCCACCGTGCCCTTCGCCGGCGTCGCGCATCTCGTCCTCGTGTTCGGCTTGTGCGTCTCGGTTGCCGATGAACGCGTCGTGATCGACGTCACCGGTGTTCGTGAACACGAACATGACCGTCTCGCCTCGGGTGACGTCGATCGCGTCGGGTTGGAACGCGATGTCGACCATGTCGATCTCGACCGTGCGCGCGCCGGTCGTGCTATCGGTACTGGCCGTGCTCGAGTCGTCTCCCCCGCAGGCCGAGACAACCAACGTCGCCACGCCGAAAGCAGCAACGAGTCGGAATGTGCGCACGAGCTACCTCGTCTCCGCTGCAGTCGCGATGGGTGACGGGAGACTGGCTTGAGTCTCGAGCGCACTGTGCCGCAGGTCGACCCGGCGCAGCAATTGAGCGTTCAGCGCGACCACGATGGTCGACACGCTCATGAGGATTGCAGCGACCGCCGGCGGCATCGTTACGCCGGCCCACTCGAACGCGCCCGCCGCGACCGGAATGGCGATGATGTTGTACCCGGCGGCCCACCACAGGTTCTGGAGGCTCTTGCGATAGGTCGCCTTCGACAGTTTCACGACGGCCACCACGGCTCGTGGATCCGAGCTCGCGAGGATCAGCCCGGCGGACTCGATCGCGACATCGGTGCCGGCGCCGATGGCGATGCCGACGTCGGCGCTTGCGAGCGCGGGGGCGTCGTTCACGCCGTCGCCGACCATCGCGACGGACAGGCCCCGCGCTTGGAGCTCAGCCACCTTGGCCGCCTTGTCCTCGGGCAGCACCTCGGCGAACACCTCATCGACGCCGACGTCCGCGCCGACAGCTTCCGCGACCTGTCGTGCGTCGCCCGTGACCATCACGGCCCGCAGTCCCATGGCATGAAGCTCAGCGACGGCGGCGCGGGCCTCGGGCCGGACCTCGTCCTCGAGGGCCAGAGCGCCGATCACCTCGTCGCGTCGGACGAGGTAAAGGACAGTCGCTCCTCGCTCCTTCCAACCTTGCGACCACGTCGACAGCGCCGGCGGCTCGGCAAGCGAGCGTTCCCGAAGGAGCGCCGGCCCGCCGACCGCGTATCGCGTGCCATCGACGTCGGCTTCGACGCCTCGACCGGTGATCGACCGGAATCCTGTCGCCACGGCGCCTGTGCCGCGTCTGGCCCGCTGCGGCGACGATGGCGCGGGCCAGTGGATGCTCGCTGTCAGACTCGACCGCACCGGCGAGGCGCAGCACTTCGTCCTCGTCGATCCCAATCCCGACCACGCCCGTCACCGTGTGCTTGCCCTTGGTGAGCGTCCCGGTCTTGTCGAACAGGAACGCGTCGACTGTGCGGCTCCGTTCCAACGCGAGGCGGTCCTTGACGAGAATGCCGTTTCGAGCTGCGATTGCCGACGACAGAGACGTCGTCAGCGGGATAGCCAACCCCAGGGCATGCGGGCAGGCGATGACCAGCACCGTCACGACCCGCACAACCGCCTCTTCGGGATCGCCGACCGCCATCCACGCCACCGCCGTGACCGCCGCCGCGCCCGCGGCTACGTAGAACAGGAGCGCGGCGGCGCGGTCGGCAAGCACCTGTGCCCGCGAGCGCGACTCTTGGGCTTCGGCCACCAGACGTTGGATGCCGGCGAGGGCGGTGTCCTCGCCGACCGCCACCACGCGCACCCGGAGCGCCGAGTCCGTCGAGACCGTTCCGGCCACCACCCGATCCCCAGCCGCCTTGGCGACGGGCTTGGACTCGCCGGTGATCATCGACTCGTCCAGCTCGGCAGCGCCGTCGAGGATCTCGCCATCGGCAGGAACGCGTGCACCGGAGCGGACCAGCACGACGTCACCGGGCGCGGAGTGCGTCGATCGGTACCGTCTCGAGCCTGACCGTCCGGGAGCGACCCGTTCGGCTTCGTCGGGCAGCAGGGCGGCGAGCGCGGCGAGGGCGTCCTGGGCTTGGCCGAGCGCCTTCATCTCCTGCCAGTGCCCGAGCAGCATGATCGTCACGAGCAGCGACAGCTCCCACCAGAAGTCGAGGTCGAACCGCCCAGCGACGTCGCCATCGAGGCGACGTAGGCGACGCTGATCGCCATGGCGATGAGCAGCATCATCCCGGGCTGGCGTTCCTTGACTCTCGCGCCAGCCGCCCTCGAGGAACGGCCAGCCGCCCCAGAGGAAGATGACGGACCCGAAGAGTGGCCCGACCCACTCCATGCCTGCGAAGTCCAGGTCGTAGCCGAACCAATCCATCACCATCTCGGAGGTGACCACCACCGGGATCGACAGCAGCAGGCTCACCCAGAACCGTCGGCGGAACATCTCGACGTCGTGGCCCGCATGCTTGCCATGACCGCCGCCGTGGGTGCGATGCCCATCGCCGCCGGAGCGGTCGCCAGCGTCCTTGTCGCCCGGCGTTGCCGGCCGCGTCGGTGTCGTGGTCGCGTTCGGCGTGCGGGTGCTGGTGGGTCTTCACGTGCGCCCCCCTCACCTCTTGCGTAGCCACTCGACCGCGGCGGTGGCCTCCCTCACCTTCCGGTTGGCATCGCTGCGGCGGACGGCGACGGCGTTAGTGACGCCGTCACGAAGATGGTCGTCGAACAGCCCCAGCGCCACCTGGTGAAGGCCCGTCGTCGCCGAGACCTGAGTGAGGACGTCCATGCAGTACTGGTCGTTCTCAATCATGCAGGGAGGCCTCGGACCTGGCCCGCGATCCGGCGCATCCTCGCCAGCAGGTCCCTGTTCGCCTCGTAGTCATTCACCTCGACTACTATACCCTCCTAGGGTATATGTCGAACCGGGCGAGGCTCCCCGTTTCCCCGGTTCCTCGCTCCCCGTTTCCCCGGTTCCTCGCTCAGCCTTCCCGCTCGTGCGGATGCACGCCTTCGAGGTGCGCCAGCACAACGTGACGGTCGAGATCATGGTGATGACTGCCGCGGGCGTGCGCCACGACAGCGTCCGCTACGGCATCTCTGCCCGAACGATCGCATTGACCGGCTGTTCGGAATTCGAGCATCTCGGTTTCGTTGCGACTTGGTCGGGGTATGCGCTGTCCCGACGTCAGCGGCTCTGATCCTCGGTCGCGGTTCTCCGTTCAGTTCGGACGGAAGAGATCGTCACCGGGAGAGCGCATGTCCACCGACCTTCTTCAGGCACCCGTCGCCCCGATCGCGCCGCCGGAGCCTCCCCGAGAGATCCCCGAGCAGGTCGGATTGGGCGATGGATCACAGTCCTGATCGTCGCCGCGCCATTCGGCGCGTTGCTCTTCGCCCTCCTTGCGCTGTGGGGCGCGGCGTCCACGTCCGCGACGTCGTGCTCGCCACGGTGCTGTTCTTCGTCGTCGCTCATGGCGTCACGGTCGGCTTCCACCGATTGCTCGCGCACAAATCCTTTGTGGCCTCCCCCGCCGCTCAAGCTCGCTCGACTCGGAGCCGGCTCGATGGCGTTCGAAGGGGGGCCGATCGGCTGGGTCGCCGACCATCGGCGCCACCACGTCTTCTCCGACCAGGAAGGCGACCCGCACTCGACCGCACGGAGCGGCGCCGCTGCACGGGCTCTGGCACGCCCACATCGGGTGGCTCTTCAACCACGAGCCGACTTCGTGGCCGCGGCATGCCGCCGACCTCCTGGCCGACCGCGACATGGTCGTCATGAACGCCCTGTTCCCGCTGTGGTGCGTGGTCTCCCTCGCGATCCCGTTCGGGCTCGGGTGGATCCTGGGCGGCAACATGGGGGCGGCGCTCAGTGCACTGCTGTGGGCCGGTGGCGTGCGCATCTTCTTCGTTCACCACGTGACGTGGAGCATCAACTCGCTCTGTCATGTGTACGGTCGACGCCCTTTCGTCACGACCGATCGCAGCACGAACGTCGGAGCGCTTGCCCTGTTCACGATGGGCGAGTCGTGGCACAACGGTCATCACGCGTTCCCGCGTTCGGCGCGCCACGGCGTGCTGCCTCACCAGTGGGACACCTCGGCACACGCCATTCGTTGCCTCGAGCAGCTCGGCTGGGCCAGCGACGTCCATTGGGCAACGCCCGCTGCGAATCACGCGGCGGTCCACCAAGCCGCGCCCCGCACCCGCCAGTGTGAATCTTTGGTCGGCGTCGGCGCGTCGTGCGTCGTGCGCTTTCCCTTCAATACCCTTGACCTGGCGGTTTGGACGGCCCGGTTACGGGCATTTAAGGCAGCATGATTCGGCGGAAGTTCGACCGGTTGGCAATGCGAGTCTCGGAAGGGGGCGGGGACGTCAGTCGCGTCGGTCGTCGCGTTCATCGTGCTCGTCGTCTGGGCGGTGACGGGCCCTCTGTTCGGGTTCTCCGACACCTGGCAGTTGCTCATCAACACCGGCACGACGATCGTGACGTTTTTGATGGTGTTCTTGATCCAACATTCGGAGAGCAAGAATTCGAGGGCACTTCACCTGAAGCTCGATGAGCTCATCGCAGCATCCCATCAGGCGAGCAATGAGCTCATTGACCTCGAGAAGTCAACTGACGAGGACATGGACGAGATACACACTCGGCTGTCGAAGTTGGCACAGGAAGCGGCCGGATCGAACTGAGTGCCATCACGAGTGTCGGTCTCGGGCGATGGCCCCGAGAGGGGCTAGGAGACTCGTCCGTCCAACGAGTCGGGTGTGTTCCCGGGGACCATCGCCGCGATGTTGTCGCGGCCTCCATCTGCCCGGAACGAAGGGAGCGCTAAACGCCGTCCTTGAGGAGCCACCGCCCCAGCGCGGACATGGACGGGCGCGCATGCCACCCTTCGTCGAGATGACGGCGGGCGCTTTGCGAGGAGCCTGGACGCGGCGAGCGATGGCCGCCGTCGGCCGATCGCCGTGGCGCGCGCCGCCGCGGATCTGGGCGTATGACGGCTCGTCGCCGACGCCTCGAAGGTGTGCGTCGACGGGTGCACGTGGGCGGTCCATCGGTCCCTGTCCGGCTGCCACGTGCGGTACCTAAGATCGCAGCGCGTCAACGTGATCCACCTGAAGCGCGTCGACGTGACGATGGGCGGTAGCCGAGCATGGCGAACGAGGCGATGCGCGACGACTGGGCGACCGGCGGCGAGGGGTGGGTGCGCAACGAGCGGATCTTCGACGCCGCTTTCGCGCCGTTCACCGCAGCGATACTGGGCGCCGCCGACCTCGGCTCGGCGCGGCGGGTGCTTGACGTCGGGTGCGGGTCGGGCACATTGCTCGACGCGGCGGTGGCGGCTGGGGCCGACGCGGTCGGTGTCGACATTTCGTCGGCGATGGTCGAAGCGGCGCGGCGGCGGGTGCCCGGCGCCACGGTTGTCATAGCCGACGCGCAGACCGCCGACTTGCTCGCGGCCGCGCCGGGTGCGCCGTTCGACCGGGTGGTGTCGCGGTTCGGGGTGATGTTCTTCGCAGAGCCAGAGGCGGCGTTCGCGAACATCCGGTCCGCCACGGCGCCCGGCGCGCGCCTCGCGTTCGTGTGCTGGCGGGAGGGCGAGACCTACATGTTCTCGCTTGCCCTCCGTGCGCTCACGGCGCGCCTGGCCGATCCGCCGGCCCGACCGAAGACCGGCGCGCCGGGCCCGATGGGCCTGGCCAACCCCGACCGCATACGCGAGATCCTCACCGTCACCGGCTGGTCAGACGTGACGATCGAGCCGAGCGACGGGCTATGCGACTATGCGATCGACGGCAGCGACGGCGTCGAGGAACTCTTGACGATCGCACTGAGCAGCACGTTCGGGTGGGCCGTTCGGGCCGCGCTCGAACCGCGCCTCGATCCGGGCGCATGGCACGCCGTACTCGACGAGGCCCGCGCCGACCTGCGCGCCCAGCGGGTCAACGGGGCCGTCCCCCGGCTCGTCGGCTACGCGTGGCTGGTCACCGCGAAAAGCCGCTGACCCCCTAACTGTGTGCGTTTCGCTCAGCGCCGACCTGCGCAAAGGAGGTTGAGCACAGCGCTCGGCCTCCGATGCCTTACAAGGAGGGGGTCGGGGGTTCGAATCCCTCAGCGCCCACAAGGCAAGCCCGCGCCGCGGCGAGCGCGTCCCGTCACGGACTGCCGGCAATGAGCCGTACCGACAGCGCAGGCGTGTCCAAGTCACCCCGCGGTGGGAATTGCCACGAAGGCGAGGTTGTCTGTCAGCGGGGTGGAGAGATGGCCCTTGCCGGTCGTGTCCTCGACAAGCAGCGCGTCGCCGGGACCGAACTCGCGCCGCTCGCCGTTTGTCACCGTGACCTCCATAAGGCCGGTCTGCACGATGATCCATTGACGTCGTGGCGCGACGTGGTGCTCGTTCCAGTCGGATGCCGCTCCGGCCTGCACAACGAAGATGATCTGCGACGCCTCGTAGGGCCCCGCGACCCGCAGCGGCGGCACGCCCTCCGCGACGGCACGAACCTCATCGTCCAGGTGGTCGTCGACGAACTCCGAACCACCGTCGTTGGCAACGGAGACCCTGACGTAGCGCACCGTGTTCTCCAATCGGTCGCTCACGCCGACCATAACTCGGGATGCACCAGCGGTTCTCGAAGCTGCAGGGCCGCGAACTCCGAGGCAGGAGGCGCCAGGTCTGTCCCGACACCGCCGCCCTGTAACTCAGTCCGAAAGGGCGCCCAATACGCTGCGGACAGTCTCGACGTGCGATGCCGTCACAGAGGCCCTCACGAGCCGGCACACCGGTCGCTCAGAGACCGGCATGAGACCGGAATCGGACCGCCGGGCCTGAGGGTGTCGTCAGTGATACCCGAAAGGAGGTCGGTCATGGCTATGACCCGCAAGCTCGCTGTTGTGGCCGTCGGACGTGGTCTCGCTGCCAGCGGCTTCCTGTTGACGCAGGTGCCGTTGGACAAGGCGCCTTCGCGGGCCGATGAACTGATCAGCCCAACCTCGCCGCTGTCGTCCGACGCCCTGGTGATCAACGCCGCTACCCGCGCCGGGCTCGTGCGGCTGTGTCTTGACGGCTCGCATGACGGCTCTGGATACGCCAAGTCCCGGGCCGCGGCCGCCGCCCATCCCACAGTCGCCGCGGACCTGACGGGGGATTGCCAACCCGTGGTCTCGATCCCGTGAGCGCGCTCGACGGACACGAGCGGGACATCCGGGCTGCCCGTCATGCGGTCCACCATCGCATGAGGGGCTACCGTCCGGACGCGAACGAGTTCTCCATCCTTGGCCCGATCGAAGTCGCCGCTCCGGACGGCCCGGTCGAAGTCAGCGGGCCCAAGGAGCGCGCCGCGCTCGCAGTCCTGGTGGCTTGGGCCGGCGAGGTCATGAGCACCGAGCGATTGGCCGAAGCTCTCTGGGGTGACGAGCCTCCTCGATCCAGCGGCAAGATCGTGCAGAACTTGGTGTTGCGTTTGCGCAAGACGCTCGGGCCGAGCGTCATCGACACGCGACCCGGGCGGATACGTACTGAACGCTGCACCCGACTCGATCGACGTGCGCCGCTTCGAAAGCCTCGTTGCCGAAGGCCGCGGTCGGGCGACCCTCGGCGACCCGACGGCGGCAGCCGCCCTGTCAGCAGCCGTCGGTCTTTGGCGCGCAAGCCCGTTGCCCGAGCTCGAGGATTGGCCACCGGGGCGGTCTGAGTCGGCTCGCCTCGAGGAGCTCCACCGTTGTGTCGTGGAGGACCTCGCAGAGGTGGAGCTCGGCATCGGTCATCACCGCGAGTGCGTCGCCCGCCTCGAGGCGATGGTTGACGAGGAGCCGTTGCGGGAGCGGCGCTGGGTTCTGCTGATGCTCGCGTTGTATCGATGCGGGCGCCAGGCCGACGCGCTGCGCGCCTACCAACGCGGACGGGCCGCACTTGGCGATCTCGGCTTGGAGCCTGGTCCTGAGTTGCAGGCAATGGACCGTGCCGTAGCCGAACACGACGAGTCGCTGGCGCTCTCGAGTCAAGGCGCGACGGGCCAGCGAATGCTGCCGACGGGGGTCGTCGCGTTTCTGCTGACCGACATCGAAGGCTCTGCGCCGCTGTGGGAACGGGCGCCGACTGCGATGTCGGACGCCGTCGAACGCCATGCCGACTTGATCGAGAAGGCAGTGACGACCTCCGGCGGCGTCTTTCTGAAGGCTCGGGGCGAAGGCGACAGCTCGTTCTCTGTATTCACGAAGACCAGCGCCGCGGTCAGCGCCGCGCTCGCGGCGCGTGATGCCCTGGAAGCTGAGCAGTGGCCGACCGGGCAACTTGCTGTGCGCATGGCGATCCACACAGGCGAAGCGCACGAGCGCGACGGCGACTACTTCGGACCGACCGTCAATCGGGCTGCACGACTGAGGGGCCTCGCAACCGGCGGTCAGATCCTGCTGTCCGAGTCGGTGGTGGCTCTGGTCCGCGACGAACTTCCGGAAGGTTGGGACCTCGCTGAGCTCGGCGAGCAGGCGCTGCGTGGACTCAACCGTCCCGAACGCGTCTTCACGTTGGTCAGTTCTGGTGCCGTCATCGGCCGTGGCGCGACTGTCGTCGCGCGCAGCTGTCCGTACATGGGGTTGCTTGCCTTCCAGCCCGAAGACGACCGGTTGTTCTTCGGGCGCGCCGATGTCTTGGCGAGTCTCACCGATCGTGTCGCCCGCGATCGCTTTGCGGCTGTGGTGGGCGCGTCCGGTAGCGGCAAGTCGTCGCTGTTGCGAGCCGGACTGGTCGCGCAGCTGAGGCGCGGCGCGGGATCGGAGGTGGCCGAATGTCTCACGGTTGTCATGACCCCGGGTGCGCGGCCAGTCGCCGAGCTCGCGGCACGCATCGGTCCCTTGTGTGGCGACAGCGCGACCGATCTGCTGCGTGACCTCGAGATGGACTCTCGTTCACTGGATATCGCGGTTCGACAGGCTCTCGCCTCGCGTCCGTCGGGGACGAAGTTCGCGCTCGTTGTCGATCAGCTCGAAGAGCTGTTCACGCTGTGCCGCGATGACGAGGCCCGTCGCACGTTCCTTGACGCTTTGGTGGACGCTGCGTCGACCCCTGACGGACCTGCGGTCGTCGTCGCGCTGCGCGCCGACTTCTTCGGACATTGCGCCTCGCACCACGGCCTCGCGCGGTTGCTGGAGACGCACTCATTGCTGGTCGGCGTGATGGATGAAGCCGGCCTACGCGAGGCGATCGAAGGTCCAGCCCGCGTCGCGGGATTGACGCTCGAGCCGGGGCTCGCCGATCTGATCCTTCGCGATGTCGCCGGCGAGCCCGGTGGTCTGCCCCTGTTGTCGCACGCCTTGCTGGAGGTGTGGAAGCGCCGAGACGGCCGCATGCTGACCATCGCAGGGTACGGTGCCAGCGGCGGTGTCAGTGGTGCGATCGCCTGCACCGCGGACGCGGTCTACGAGTCGTTCGATGTGGATGAGCAGCGCGTCGTTCGGTCCGTGTTCCTCCGCCTCACCGAGCTCGGTGACGGCACGGAGGACACTCGGCGGCGGGCGACCCTCGAAGAACTCGCTAGCGAATCGGCGGCTGGTACTGAGCGGACCGAGGTCGTGCTCGACACGCTCGTCGCGGCCCGCTTGGTGACTGTCTCGGCGGGCACCATCGAGGTCGCGCACGAGGCGTTGATCCGCGAGTGGCCTCGCCTTCGGGCGTGGCTCGACGAGGATCGTGACGGGTTCCGCGTCATGCGTCATCTCACGTGCGCAGCGCACGACTGGGTCGAGCGCGGACGCGACGACAGCGAGCTGTACCGGGGACCGCGGCTGGCAGCGGCACTGGAGTGGCGCGCCTCCGGGCACCAAGAAGATCTGAACCCTCTCGAGAACGAGTTCCTCGATGCCGGACAGCGAGAGATCGAAGCGCGCGCCAGCGCACAGCTGCGAGCCACCCGCCGCCTGCACCGCTTGCTCGCCGGGGTCGGCGTAGCGCTCGTCCTCGCGTTGATCGCCGGCGCATTGGCGTTGGACCAACGCAATCGCGCCAACAGCGAGCGCGACCGCGCCAACAGCGAGCGCGACCGGGCGGCCGCGGTGGCCGAAGCGGAGGCGGTACGGCGCCTCGCCGTCCAGTCGAGAGCCGCTCAGGACACCAGCCTCGAGCTCTCCCTTCTGCTCGCTGTCGAGGCCAATCGCCGCGATGACTCGAGCGAGACGCGGGGCACGCTGCAATCTGGATTGCTGAGCAATCCCCAGCTTCTGGGCTTCCTTCGCGGAAGTGCGTCCGCCTACACGTCCGTCGCGATCGACAGGGCCGGAGTGGTGGCTGCGGGGAGTCGCGAAGGAACCGTCGACCTGTGGAACGCGCGACCGTCGGCCGATCGGAACGCTTCCCGCAGGCTCAGGATCCGTCACTGTCGCCTTCGCAGGCAGCGGATCACTGCTCGGTGTCCTGTCCGAAGAAGACCACACGCTGTCTCTGTGGGATGTCACCACCATGGCCCGGGTTGGCGAACCGTTCACGACCGACGCCGCCCTCGGCACCAATGCGACCTTCGCGTTCAGCCCCGACGGGCGTCAGTTGTCGGCTGCGCTGGGTTCAGGCGAGATCGCCACCTGGGACGTGGCGACACGGGTGGAGACGGGCGCCCGCCTCAGGAGTGGAGACGACATCCCCTTCCGAGCCGTCGCGTACAGCCCGGACAGCCGGTTGCTGGCGACCGGCACCGTGGCCGGCGATATGGCGTTCTACGACGTGCAGTCCCGAGAGCAGGCGGCTGTGCCGCTGTCGCCGGGGCCGACGACGCCCCCCCTGTCGCTGGCCTTCAACCCGCAGGGCTCGCTACTGGTGGCAGGGACCGCGGCCGGCTCAACCTTCATGTGGGATCTGTCGACTGGCCGACTAGTCGAGTCACCGCTTCTGCTGAGCACGACGAACGGCCAAGTTGCGTTCAATGAGGACGGGACGCGGTTGGCCCTTGGCTCCGGGTCCGAGACCCTCGAGTTGGTGGACCCGGCCCGGCCCGACGAACCGGTGGCGTCGGTCCACACGCAGGGTGGCGTGCATCGGGGCGTCGCCTACAGCCCCGATGGTCGATATGTGGCAGTCGCCAACGGGGGGGCCGGGAGCGTCGCGATTGTCGACGTCGTCGGCGAACGGAAGTTGGGGCATCCGCTCCCGACCGCCCCGCTGCAGTTCGGAGTCTTCAGTCCAGACGGTTCGATGCTGGCCGCTCCCGACTACGCCGACGGCTCGTTGTCGCTCCTCGATCCCGAGAGCGGCCGAGTGGTCCGGCGGCTCGAGCCTCCCGGCATGCGCCCGATCAAGGCACTCCTCCTCCCCGCACCTGCCTTCAGTCCGGACGGGCGGTTGGTGGCCTATGGCGGTCTGACCGGGCGCGTCGCCATCTTCGATGTGACGACCGGCGACGTGGTCAAGACGCTCACGCCCCCACCCGCCACCACCGCTCACGACTTCATCGATCCAGCCATCACTCCGGGTTACGTCGGGCCGCTGGCATTCAGTCCGGACGGCACCAAACTGGTGTCCGCGGCGCTGGAGACGGCCACCCTCTTCGACCTCGGCTCCGGCCAGCAGCTCGAGCAACTCACCGGCTGGGAGCAGTTGGCCACCAACGCGTTCTTCACGCCCGACGGCAGATACGTGGTGATCTCCGGCTTTTTCAGCGTGACGGTGGTGTTCGATTCGACCACCGGCGAGCAGGTGGGTGATCTCATCGGCGACAGCACCGCGCCCGCATACGTCGCCCACAACGGGCTGCCCGACACGCTGATGACATCCGACTTCTCCGGCAACATCCGCTTCGTCGACCTCCGCACACGCACGCAGGTCGGTCCGCCCATGACCGGCAGGGCTGTGGCCGTTTGCAGCGCCTTCCTTCTCCCCGGCGGCGACCGGGTCGTCGCTGGGTTCTTCGGCGGCACAGCGAGCGAAGCCTGGATCTTCGACCGCGCCTCCGGCCAGGCGATCGGCGACCCGTTCCCGTCGCTTGCCCTGTACAGCGCGCTGTCGGTGAGCCCCGACGGCAAGACCCTCATCACCGGTGACGGCACCCAAATGATGCGGTGGAACATCGACTGGACCACGTGGCGACAGACTGCCTGCCGGATCGCGGGACGAAACCTCACCCAGGCCGAATGGGCGCTGTACCTGCCCAACGGCGGACCGTACCGCCCGACCTGTCCCGAATACCCGGTTTGACCCCCGACGTGCGCGCCGACACGGGTGCGCGAGGTGCGACGTCCGTGCTTTCCAGGTGGGGTGCTGTTCGTAGCGGTGCGTGTGGCGGCCGAGCCGGTGTTACTTGCCCTGATAGAACCGGTACGCCGTGGGCTGGAGGCCAGCACCAGCTGCGGCCTTCAAAGCTCAGGGGACGGGTCTCCCAAACGCCTCGATTTTCCAGACCGCCACCGAGCACGGCGAACTTCCCGAGCAGCTCCCCTACATTGGCCATGTGCGACAGGACGGCGTCGGAGTTTCACGTACATCTCCCGCACGACGCACTTGGTTTTCGTCGTCGCTGAAGAACCAGTCATATTGCACCGTGGTCCCTTCGCCCTTCGTGATCTCAAGAGCGAGCGGCGAGCTCCGTACAGCGCTCGTGGAGTACAGCGCTCGTTGTCCGGATAACAGGTCTTGCCGTAAGGCGCAGGCGCCTCGACGACGTGCTCGCGTTTCGGGTGTAGCGAAGACGCGGTGTGCGACCCGGCCAGCTCCGCAACTCGCCCGCTAGCGGGACCTCCCCCTCAGTGGGAGCGATGCCGAGTGGTCCATCCCCGTAATGCCGCATCCGACACAGCGGCCGCGACCTGCTGGCCCACGACGGACGACAGACTGCGCCGAGATGGGCGAGCGCCAATCCGCCGTTGTCGGGTCAGTCGATGGTCACGGTGGTGCACGGCGTGGCGTAGACGTCAGCCGCGTCGACCCTCAGCACCCATCGGATCGTAACCGTCGCACCTGAGAACGGAGCAAGGTCCGCCGCGTCGAAACTTGCTGAGGCATGACCATTTCCGCGCAAGTCCGTAGTGAGGACCGCGGTCTGGGTGAAGTCCGTGAAGTCCGCCTCTTCGCAGAACTGGATCCACACCTCGTAATCCGTGGATGGCTCGGCCCTGACGACCTGGTAACGCTCCAAGGCTCCGTTGACAGGTCCATTCGCGTGAATGTTCACCACCTGCCCATGGAAGGCAGGATCGGCCCCGCCCGCGAACGACAAGCGCTCGGAGTGGTACACGCCGTCTGCTGCTGCGGTGCCCGCTGTTGCCAGGATGGCCACCATCGTCATAAGCATCGAAACACGCCTGAGCGCCTTCATCATCCGCTCCCCCTATCGATTATCCCGTTGACGGTTGAAGCCAATTCCGAGGGTTGGCGAAGCTCGCCCGGTGACACGCGACCGCACGTTATATGACGCGAGATCCCGCTCTGTACGGCGCTCCGAATGCCCGCTCCAAAGCGCGCGGTCGAGCGCATAGCGAAGCCTCGTTGTGTCAAGGGGCGGGCGACGTCGTCGGCCCGGACGAAGCGCGAGCCGGTGCCAGCACGGCGTATTCGAGCGCTCACGTCGATCGCCTGGCGAGACTCAAGAAGACCTACGACCCTGACAACTTCTTCAGTGTCAACACGAACATCGTTCCCCGCAGTACCTAAGACGACCAGCGCAGGCGGTAGACGCGGACGGGCTCGTCGAAACCCTTGAACGTGTGATCGCCGGCGTCGTCCCAATCGAAGCCTTTGCCTGCGGCAAGGTCGCGCACGCTCGACGTGACAAAGATGCTCCCGGGCTCGCAGGCGCCACAGACGCGGCTCGCGAGGTTCACCGCGAGCCCGAAGAGATCGTCGCCGTCGGCGACGGGCTCGCCGGCGGCCAAACCTGCGCGAACACGGAGCGGCCATTCGGTCGCTTCGAGCCCGGCCACGCCTTCCTGGATGTGCCGAGCGCATTCGAGCGCTTTCACGACCGACATGAAGCTCGCGAGGACGCCGTCCCCGAGCGTCTTGATCTGCCTGCCGCTGGTAGCGAAGAGCGCTGTCTTAACGATCTCGTCGAGCCGACGCCGAACGACGAGGGCACGCTCGTCTCCGAGCCGCCGGTTCATCTCGGTCGACCCCTCGAGATCGGTGAAGAGGATCGTGCGGAGCGTCGGGCTCGAACGCGAGCCCCTGATGTCCGAGCTCCTCCATGGAGTCGGTGACACCGAGGAACGCCTTCATTGTCTGGTGATCGATCTCGATGATTTTGCTGGGCATGTTGCCGTGTGCCTCGCCGTGCACGGCTTGGACAGCTTCGGCGTTAGGTGCCTCGCAGATGCAGAACCCCATCTGCTGGTCCAGGTCGATCAGCGCGCCGAGGAAGCGCGCCCCGTGCTTGTCCTCGACGGACAGGTCGAGGCCGTGCATCTGGAACACGTCCTCACGGGTGAAGAACACTCCTCCGGGGGGCGGCTCGTGCCTGTCGATGTAGAGCGGCATCGCGACTCCGTCCGTCGAACCGTCGCAGCCATTATCGACCGTCAGGGAGGGCGATGTCTCGCCTCACGAAAGTGGCAGTGGCAAGAGCACTGACCGGGTTCCTCGCAGGGGCACGGCGCAGGACTTGTTGAACGATCTCTGCGGGTCGTGGTCTTACGGGATGACGTTGACCCCCTCGCGTCTCTATGCCTAGAGTTGCGAGGTATGACGTCTGAGCAGATCAAGGGTCACCTCGACGGTTTGTTGATGGCGATCCTGGAGCACGGGCCGTGCCACGGCTACGGGATCATCGAGCAGCTCCGCACCCGGAGCGACGACGTCTTCGACCTTCCCGAGGGAACGGTCTACCCGGCGCTGCACCGACTCGAGCGCAACGGCATGGTCACGAGCAAGGCACAGCCCGTCGGCGGCCGCACTCGCCGGGTGTACCGACTGTCGCACCGCGGCCGAACCGCGCTCGCCAAGCGTCGTGGTGACTGGTCACGGTTCGCTTTCGCGGTCAACACGGTGCTCGGGGCCGCTCCCGCATGACCGACCTCGACGACTACCTGGCGGCGGTGTCGGACCGCCTCCATGTATCGCGCGCCCGGAGGCAACGGATCCTCGACGAGGTACGAGGCCATCTTGCCGACGCGACGACCGATCTCGAGGCGCGTGGGATACCTGTCGCCGATGCTCGCCGTCAGGCCATCGCGGCTTTCGGCCAGCCCGGGCAACTCGCCCGTGAGTTCAACGCGCAGGCTGCGACGGCCACGATGCGCCGCACTCCCGTCGTGATCGGAGCCAGCGGCATCGCGGTGGCGTCGGGCTTCGCGCTGGCGGCGGCCTCCCTCCCGCATCCCTCTACGGCACCGCTGGCGGGAATCGCCGCCCAGATCTTGTTCTTCGTAGCGATCGTCGCTTTTCAGTGCGCTGCTGTCGCAGGGATGCGTGCTGCGTCGCTCGTCGCCGCACGGTGGCGAGCCGCGAGCACGCCGCCTGCGGATCGCGATGTCGTGCGCCGCGCCGCGAGCATCTGTGCGGTAGGCCTCGCCGTCGCTGCGTCAGCGTGGCTGGTTGCGATGTCGGTCAGGACCGGCGGCGGATCGCTGCTCCGGGAAGCCGGCACCGTTGTCGGCGTTCTGCTCATGCTGGTCGGTGCGCTTGCCGCAGTGAGCTTCGCCGTCGGTCACCGTGCCGAACCGGCCGACGCGGATGGCTCTCCGATCCCTGCGCCATCGGGTCGGATCGTTGGGAGCGGTGAGCGTGTCATCGACTTGGCGCGGGCGCACCCCGTCGTCACCTGCATCGTGACGGCTGGCGTCGCTGCGGCCTCGGCGATGTCGCACGCGGAGACGACCGTGCTCGGCGGGGTCACCTGGGGTCTGGGCGAGGCCGCAGCCGTGGTCGCTGGGTTCGTTCTGCTCGGCCCGACCCTCGGGCTGCGCGACGGTCAAGCGGACGCGATCGCTGGCACCTGATCCGTCTTTCGTCCTCGTGAGGTCGGCGACGACGGCGAGGATATCGGCGGCCCTTCCGTGGACGGCGCTGCCACTGTGAACACGGTAGAAGCCGACCCCTGGATACAGCACGCAAGGACGTCGTTCCTGGTCTCCCGGGGCGCTGCGAGCGCGCGGGGGAGCGCTGAACCCAACCCCTGACTTTCGGGCGACGAAGGGCGAGGGATCCTAGGTACTGGTACGCACCGACATCGGAGCGCCGGCGAGAGCGGTGGTGAGGCGACTGGCAGCGAGCAGCAAGGCCGCGCCGATTCCGATGAGCACCACGCCCAAGCCGGCGGCCATGAGCGCGACGCCGAAGGCAACAACAGACGTGAAGAGGGAAGACCGAAGGAACGAGGCCGTCATGACGGTGTCGCGCGTCGGGTCCTCGCGGTCGAGCTGTGCGTAGGTCAAGCCTCCACTCGCCTCGAGGGCGTGCCCTTCGATGGCGTCGGCTTCGGCAAAGGCGGTCAAGGGCCCGTCGACCTCCCACCCTCCGAATCGGTCGGCGTCGTCAGAGACGACGATCTTCTCGTCGGCGAGTTCGTCTCGTACGACGAACCAGGTCACGACGCCAGCGCCGATGAAGATCGCGCCGGCGACGATCACCAGGATCGCCAGGACCCGGATGCTCCGAGTGCTGCGGTCGGCAGCATCTCTGGGCGAGGGGCTGACGGCTGAGGGTGGCGGGCTGTCGGGGACGTTCGGAGTGGACATCGCGTCCTCCCTTTCAGGGTGCACGTCCAGCCTCGCGGCAAACCCGCGATGCCATCGCCGCCACTCGGCCGTGCACGCCCCGGCGCTACGCAATGCGCGCGCGGGGAACAACCTTCTACACGGTCGTCCTGGCGACTGCGCAGGCGACCACGACGGCGCTCCGCTTGGGTTCGTCCAAGCCGCCGAGGTATCCGTCGTCACCTACGAGGCCGGGCTCGACAACTCCGGCAACCGCGTCGAAACGGAGGTCGGCCGTGCGGTCACTTCGGCGGGGTGCAATGCGGCCGTCGGTGCCCGGCGCGGTTAGTCGCAGTGTTCTCGAAGCTGGGCAGTGACCTCGCGCTTCAGCGCCTCGATGTCGTCGAGCAACTGTTCTCGCGTCTCGCGGTCGTCTCGATACTGCCTCTCGATCTCGCGTTTGCGAGCTTCCAGGTCGTCCTTCTCGGCTTCGAGCGCGTCGCAATCCACCACTGGCTGCGGTGGCGTTGTCTGCGCCGTCGTGGTGGTCGACTGGGTCGTCGTGGTCGGCTGGGTGGTCGTGGTGGTCGATTGGGTCGTCGTTGGTGCCGTCGTGGTGGTGGTCGGGGCCGTAGTGGTTGTAGTGGAGGCCTCGGTGGTCGTGATGGACTGGGTCGTCGTCGATGGGACGGGGGTGGCTGCCGTGGCGCTGCTGGAAGCGGCCGCCCCACCGGCAGTGGGCCCAGACGGCCGTACGGTGGTGCCCGCGACGGCCGGTCGCGCGGCGATTCCTGGGCTCGGGCGGCGCGCGACCGACGTTCGCACGGTGGTAGTCGGGCTTGGCGTCACGGCGACCACCGACGAGGGAACGCTGCTCTCGACCGACGCGGGCGTGACCGATTCATCGGAGCCGAACGAGGACAGATCGATCGTGGTCGAGGTCGTGGTGGTCGACCCGGGCTCGTCAAACTGGAGGGCTCCCGATTGGCCGCCAGACTCCCCGCTGCAGCCGACCGCCACGGTGAGGGCTGCGACGAAAAGCCCGACCGGAACTAGACGCGTGCGTCCGCCACGGGACCGCCCTCGCTCCGCCGATGGATCTCGGGTGACAGCCCCGACGGGGATTTCGGACTCGCTTGCCGGCACGGGTCCGGTGGGGTACTCGAGGCCATCACCGCGAAGAACGTGAAAGCTGGACGACGACCGGTCCCGACGTGGCGATGCTGACTGGAGGGAGTCAGTGCGTCGAAAGGCTTTCATCGTTGCAAGGGGTGCCCCGGACACCTGACGTCCAAACCACGACCCATCTCGACCCGCTCGGCGAGGTGTCGTGCACTTCCTCAACACCCCCTGACCTGGCGGTTTGCACGGCCCGGTTTCGGGCATTCAAGGCAGCATGATTCGGCGGACGTTCGACGGGTTAGCGCTGCGAGTCTCGGAAGCGGCGGGACGTCAGTCGCGTCGGTCGTCGCGTTCATCGTGCTCGTCGTCTGGGCGGTGACGGGCCCTCTGTTCGGGTTCTCCGACACCTGGCAGCTGCTCATAAACACCGGCACGACGATCGTGACGTTCTTGATGGTGTTCCTGATCCAACATTCGGAGAACAAGAACTCGAGGGCACTTCACCTGAAGCTCGATGAGCTCATCGCAGCATCCCATCAGGCGAGCAATGAGCTCATCGACCTCGAGAAGTCAACTGACGAGGACATGGACGAGATACACACTCGGCTGTCGAAGCTGGCACAGGAAGCCGCCGGACCGAACTGAGTGCCATCACGAGTGTCGCCGCGATGTCACCGTCGGCTTCGTTTGCCCCGAACGGCTGGCACGCAAACCAACGTCGACGCGCACAAGCCCCGACCTCGGGAAGCGGGGGTCGCTGAACCGGAGTCGGGGCCTGTGGCCGCCTACCGATGAAGATCGCGTGAGGACCTTCGTCCGTTACACGCGGATCGACATTGTGCTTAGAGCGCGCTCAGCTGCTCACGCACCTCTTCCTCGGCCTCGCCTGTGCGCGTCTTGATACGGCCGACCATCTCGTCATACTTGCCCTCGGCGACGTCGCAATCGTCGTCGGTCAGTTCACCCCAGGTCTGCTTGACCTTGCCCTTGAACTGATCCCAGCGCCCATCCCATTTCTTCTGCCAACTGTTATCCATGCTTCCTCCTTCGGTTGCGGCCGGCGACGCGCCCTCGGAGGCCATCGCATCGACCAACGTCAAGTTGGACGACGAACGGTCC
This sequence comes from uncultured Acidimicrobiales bacterium, assembly GCA_963759645.1. Taxonomy (GTDB): domain Bacteria; phylum Actinomycetota; class Acidimicrobiia; order Acidimicrobiales; family DATKAS01; genus DATKAS01. The sequence continues at coordinate 307,218 of CAVXAI010000016.1, forward strand.
CAAAGTGGCCCCGGTCGTCGTGAGCCACCGACTGCCCCGAACACGCGATCGCCAAACCATGAACTCGATGTATCGCGGTCCCGTCGTCGGGATACACGCTGACTGTGTCCGCCTAGCTCGACAGCGGCAGGTTGCCGCCCGATGGGGAGTGGGTTTGTCCCAACCCGAAACGCGTTGGATGATGAAGGCGCGTCGACGGCATCTCCTAAGCGCGTCGACGTGCAGTGACGGGGCGGCACGCCGGGGTCCGGTCGACGACCAGCCCGGCACCCGCCCCGACCCGCGAGCGAAGGCAGGCCATGTCGACATCCGAAGTTCCGATCAACCTCCACGGCGGGTGGGCGCAGACTGGCCCGGAGAGCTGGGTCCGCGTGGACCATCTCGTGACGATCGCGATCGACCACAGCCTCGGCGACAATCGCGTGATGGGCACGTTGGACGTCGGGGGTGAGGTGGTGCTCGGTGTGTACGCAGATGCTGCGACCGCCGTGTCGGCCGTCGAGCGAGTGTTGGGCTTCTCCCGGCGGTCCTTCTCGGGCTGAAGGCCGGCGACCAACGCATGTCGTGCGCCGCGTCGCCGCGATCTGTGGCGCAGGGCTCGCCGTCGCTGCGTCAGCGTGGCTGGTCGCGATGTCGGTCAGGACCGGCGGCGGATCGCTCCTCCGCGAAGCCGGCACCGTCGTCGGTGTCGTGCTCATTGTGGTCGGTGCGCTGGGCGCAGTGAGCTTCGCCGTCCGTCACAGAGCCGAACGGACGACGCTGATGGCTCCCCGGTCCCTGCACCGTCTGGTCCGATCGCTGGGAGCGGCGAGCGTGTCATCGACTTGGGGCGGGCGTACCCCGTCATCACCTGCATCGTGACGGCCAGCCGTTGTCGCTGCGTTCGTTTTGCTCGGCCCGTCCCTCGGGCTGCGCGACGGTCAAACGCGCGCGATCGCTGACACCTGATCCGTCTTCGTCCTCGTGAGGTCGAAGACGACGGCGAGGACATCGGTGCCCACAATTCCGGTGCCGAGCGAGCATCCCGCTGCCCGTTGCCGGCCCACCGCGGAGGTGGTAGTCCAAAGGCCCTGCGCCGGTGCCAGAGCCGAAGGAGCAGTCACATGTCGAAGTACCTGATACGAGCCAACTACGTGGGCGATGGGATCAAGGGATTGATGAGCGAGGGCGGCTCCAAGCGCCGCGATGCGGCGAAGGCCGCGCTGGAATCAGTGGGAGGCACTCTCGATTGCATGTACTACGCGTTCGGCGACACGGACGTGTACGCGATCTGTGACCTGCCCGACCAGGCAAGTGCCACCGCGGTTTCGTTGCTCATCAACTCGAGTGGCGCGGTGACGCTTGAACCTGGTTCCCCTCATGACGCCCGAGGACGTCGACGCGGCGGTGGCCAAGGCGCCGAAGTACCGGGCGCCCGGTACCTGACCCGTTCGTCTTCGGCGAGCAAGACGAGAACATCCCCGGCGCACTCGTGCGCTTCATGGCGAAACGTGCAGGTTCCAGGGGCACCCACGAGATCGGCGGCGCCTCGCATGCGAGCTCGAGCGCGTCGTTCAACCTGGGTCGATGGCGAGGTCGCGGGCGATCGTGTGCCAGCAGTTGTACGACGAGCCGCGACCGATGCCCGACCCCGAGTGCATGTTCGACGAGCAGCCGTACACGTTGTCGAGCAGCACTCGGTAGCCCGCCAGCTCGGGCGTCGGCCGGAAACGACCCAGCTGCCACGCGATCGTCGATCCCGCCGAGTATCCGCCCTCGATCATGTCGGGGTGGCCGTTGAAGATGTCGGGCGGGCCGAACACGCGCACGGCGATGACGTTGTCCCGCGTCATGTTCGGTGCGTAGCGCGCCCACTGCTCGATCAGCTGATCGGCGAACTTGCGCTCGAGGTCGCGCCACTGCTGCTTGTCGAACAGGCGGATGGGCGCGGCGAACTCCTCGACGCCGATCACGTGCTTGTCCCTCCGGCGCTCGGCCCGGGTCCCACAGCGTGTCGCAAGACGTCAATGCGAACGTCTGCCTCGCCATCCCCTCGAGGTAGATCTCGGCCTTGTACCGCGTGGCGTAGTAGTCGGGGTCCTTCGGCCCCCAGTACAAGCGCGGCTGCGGACCGACGCCTGGGTTCGTCGCGGCCGCCGCATACGCCGGCGGCTCGTGCACCGCGACGTTCACCCACCACAGCTGCCCGCGGTCGTAGTGGATGTTGTTGATCCGTTCGACGAGTCGCGGTGACACCTCGGCGTCGGCGAGCATCCGCAACACCGTCTGGGGGATGCCAAGCGAACTGACCACGAGGTCCGTCGCGATCTCGGTGCCGTCGGCGAGCTTGATGCCCGTCGCACGAGTGCCGCTGACGACGACGCGGTCGACTTCCGCTCGGGTGTGGTACTCGCACGCCCCGCTTCGTGCCGGCTGACACGAGCGCGTCGGTGATCGCCTGCGTGCCGCCGATCGGGATCGCGGCGGGCTCGAAGCTGAGCACGAGCGGCAGGTTGTGGGCGAGGCCCTGCAACCCGGGTGGGTCGTCGCCGAAGCACCCCGTAGAGGTCGACGCGGCGCGCATGAAGAGCGTCCGCAGCTCGGGTGACTCGAAGAAGTCGTACGCCAGCGCCTGGAGTGACATGAACTGGTGGACGGGCTCCATGCCCGAACCTTCGATCGTCACCAGCTCCTCGAGCGCGTCGGGTTCGCCCCATGGAGGCGGCGTGGTGAACCGGTGGCGGGAGAATGCCGGCTTCCAGTAGCGCTCGTACTGATCGAGCAGCACCAGGTACGCCTCGGCGTCGCGGCCCGAGAAGCGCTTGATCTGCTCGTAGGTGAGGGCGATGTTCTCGTCGGAGCGCTCTTGGCGGCCGGTCAACGGGTCGACGACGCGAGACGCCGAGTACCCGGTGAACGAGGTGCCGTCGTCGAAGACCATCGCCTCGTTCCCCTCGGGGAACACATACCGCAGTCCCTCGTCGTACAGCGAGAAGTCGCGGTAGGCGGGATGGCCGTAGAACCGTGTCCAGTGGGAGCACGGGTTCATGCGAAACCCCGCGGCGGGCCCGTTCACCGTCGCTGCCCCGCCGCCGAGTCGGCCGGCACGTTCGAACACACCGACCGACATTCCGGCGCGGGCGAGATAGCAGGCGATGATCGTGCCGTGGTGGCCCCCGCCGAGGACCACCGCGTCATACCGAGCGTCAGCCATGGCGGGGAAGCCTGTCAGGTCGGCGCTGAAGCGGCGGCGCCCCCACCTGTCCGAGCGCGAAAGGACCCGGGCGCCAGCCCGGGTCCTCTCAGAGTTGGTATGGGAACGGCTACTGCAGGGAGCGCCTCACGCGGGCACCACCGACGAGCAGCACACCCGCGGCGACCGCGACCAGACCGATCACGATCGGCAGGTTGGAGTCGCTACCCGTCGCCGGCAGCGTGCCTGGCGGGGCGGTGGTCGCAACCGTTGTCGGAGCGGCCGTCGCCGGCGGGGCCGTCGTCGGCTGGTCGTGGCAGTCGTCGGCGTGGTCGTCGGCGCGACCGTGGTGGTCCCGCCCGCCACGGTGGTCGTCGTTGCCTGACCCACCACAAACGAGGTCGTGGCCTTCTGGGTGAAGGTCGCGTTCGCGGTTGCAGGTGCGACGTCGGCGTTGAAGGTGATGCTGCTACCCGCAGCTCCGGCGGGAACGGACACGACGAGCGTCTGCGGTGAGACGTTCGGAGCGGGGTTCAGCCACTGGCACGTGACCGCCGTTACCGAAGTCACGCACGACGACAAGCCGCTCGTGAACGACACGAGCGTCGGAACCGCTCCGGTCGTGCTGATCCTGACCTGCACACCTGGGGCGGCAATTGGCTGCGGCGACGAGAATGTGCCCGTGACAATCACGTTCGACCCACCGCCCTGGGCGGCTGCGACCGTGGCCGTCACTTCGGCTGCAGACTGTGCGCCCGCAGGAGCGCCCAGCATGACAAGGGCGCCGGCCAACACGCCGAACGCCATAAACGCCTTCTTCATTTGTTCGCACCTCTCCTGGTTCGCCCCCGACTTGCGGACGCAAGCGCGAGAGAGCCGGTTGGCTTGTTCACCCGTACCCGGATTCTCCGGAACGAAGCGCCTGTTTTAGCCCCTAGCCAGGACAGATGCGCAAGTTCGCAGGCAAGCGGGCCCGGATACGCTCCGCCGATGGGCGAATATCTCGACATCGGCGGCCATCAGACCTGGGTCGTTGACCAGGGAAGCGGGCCCGAAACCGTGCTGTTGCTGCACGGTGGCCTGTCCAACTCCGATGATCTGCTCGGCTCCATCGGCGAGCCGTTGTCGGAGCGCTATCGGGTTGTGGCCTTCGACCGGAGCGGCCATGGCCGGACCAAGGACACCAACGCCCCCGCCTTCCACTACGACGACATGGCGACCGAGACCGTCGCCGTCCTTGAATCGGTCGTTCGCGGCCCCGCCCACCTCGTGGGCTGGAGTGACGGCGGCATCATCGCCCTGCTGCTCGCGATCCGACGCCCCGACCTCGTGACCAAGATCGTGACGATCGGGGCGAACTACCACCACGACGGCGTCGTCATGGCGCCCCTCCCGCCGGATTCCCCAGAGATCGCGATGCTCGCGTCCAGCTACGCCGAACGATCGCCCGACGGTGCGGACCACTTCGCAGAGGTCCTGCGCAAGTCGTTCACGATGTTCGAGACCGAGCCCGAGCTCACGATCGCGGATCTTGCACAGATCGCAGCGCCCGCGCTCGTGATGTCGGGTGACGACGAGGTCGTGCGTCTCGAGCACACGCTCTCGCTGTACCAGGCGCTTCCCGCCGGTCAGCTCGCGGTCGTCCCCGGCACCTCACACGTCCTCCCGCTCGAAAAGCCCGAGGACACAGCACGGCTGGTGCTCGACTTCCTCGCCGCGACTGAACCGCCGGTGACGTTCATGCCCGTGCGGCGGCGCGCTCCATCCGCCTGACACGCGCTTCAGCGGACCGCGAACCTCGTGTCGCCACGTGGGGGACCGCCGTCGGTCACGTTGACGCCCGTCACCACCGCGCGAGGCGGCCCCTCGCGCATCCACATCACGAGAGCACCGACTGCGCTCTCTTCCCCTTCGAGCTCGGCCTCGACCGAGCCGTCGGAGCGATTCGCGATCCACCCCGTCACGCCGAGCAGTGCGGCCTGGTTGCGGCAGGTGTCGCGGTAGAAGACGCCCTGCACGCGACCCGAGACGATCACGCGGCGGCGTACGACCACGACGTCATCCGCGCCAGAGCTCGAGCGGTGTGCGGTCACGGGGTCCCATGAATGGCAGCGCGACCTCGCTGCCACCCTCGCGTGCGGACGTGTAGGCCGCGCACACGATGTCGAGCACGGCGCGCCCGAACCGCGCGTCCATCAGCGGTGCCGATCCGCCCTCGAACGCGACGAGGAACGCCTCGAGCTGGCCCGTGTAGCCGTACTGCTCGAGCTGCGGCACCTCGGTGGTCGCGGGCTCGAGGGCGATGGGCTCACCGTCGCGTTCGAGCAGGAGTCCCGGCAACAGCTCAGCGCGCACCGCCTCAGTGTCGCTCGCGATCTGTGCATCCCACTGTGGCACCGCTCCGCCCCGCCAGCTCGAGACCACGGTCGCACGCAGCCCCGACGCAAACGTGAGCGCCACCTCGGCATGCTCGTCGGTCGGGTGGTCGTCAGCTCCCTGGAGGTCGGCGGACACCGACACAGTCGGCTCGTCGGCGGCGAGCATTGCCACCGCGAGCGGGTGGACACCCAGATCGAACAGCGCGCCTCCGCCCCAGTCCCTCGTGAGGAACTCTCCCCACGTCGGTCGGCTCTGCACCGCGCGTACCTCGAGGTGGCGCAGCGCGCCGATGTCATGCACCTCGGCGATGAATCGCTGCACGATCGGCGCGTAGGCGAGGTTCTCGGCGTACCCGATCGCGCCGCCGCTCTCGACGAGCAGGTCGGCATCGGCCAGCGTCGTGCAGAGAGGCTTTTCGACAACCACCCGGGCGCCCGCCCCGACCGCATGCAGTGCATGAGTCGCGTGACACTGCGGCGCGCTGCACACCACCACCACGTCCGCGCCTGCGGGCAGATCCTCGTACCCGCAGGCGACCGCGCCGGCGCGGGCGGCCATCTCCTTCGCCCTCTCCCGGTGCCGTGACGCGACGTGAGTGATGGTGAGGCCGAGCTGCCGGGCGGCGAGACCGTGAACGGCGGCGATCCAGCCCGCGCCGGCCAACGCGACCGTCGGCCGGCCGCTCACTTGCCGGCGAGGGCGGCCACCACGGGTGCGAAGGGCTCGACGTCGCCGCTGCCCACGATGACGTACGAGAACCCCCACCGCTCCCGCCGCTCCTGCAGCGTCTCGACGATCTGCTCGACGGTGCCGGCGAGCGCGAACGGCGTCTCCAGCGCCGCCTTGGGCGTCATCCCGAACCCCGACGCGAGGCGCGCCGCCAAACCCTCGCGGTCGTCGGTGACGCTCACGATGAACGACCGGACGTTCATCTCGAGGTGCTCGAACCGTGGACCTGCGGCGAGCTTGACGATCGCGACCTTCTCGTCGACCGCATCGGGCGTCATCGACGCAAGCGCCTCGGGGCCGATCGCCCCGGCCGCCAGTGACGCGTTGATGCCCACGATGTCGGCCTCGCGCGCCGCGATCGAGAGCACCCGCTTGCCGCCGCCGCCGACGAGTATCGGCACGTGCTGCTGCACCGGCTTCGGCAGCCCGTCGAGCCCCGAGATCGTGTAGTGCTGGCCGTCGAACGAGAAGGGGCCAGGGCCGAACAAGCCCTTGATGATCGCGAGCCCCTCTTCGAAGCGATCGACGCGCACGCCGGGCGGGTCGTACGGGATGCCCGACCAGTCGTAGTCAGCCCGCTCCCACCCCGCTCCGATGCCGACCTCGACGCGGCCATCCGACAGCAGATCCATGGTGGCGAGCTCTTTCGCGAGCACGACAGGGTGCTTGTAGTCGTTGTCCCAGACGAGCGCGCCGATGCGCAGTGTCGAGGTGGCGCTGGCGGCTGCCATCAGTGCCGGCACCGGGGCCATCTGGTTCCCGAAGTGATCGGGCAGGGTCATCGTGGAGTATCCGAGGTCCTCGACCCGCCGTGCGAGATCGGCCCACTCCTTGCCGGAAGTCAGCCCCGACGCCTGGACGCCGAAGCGGAAGCGGTGGTCGTGTGCCATCCGGGCACGATAACCCCGCACCCTTGCCGGCGACCCAGTTCGGCGCAGGTCGGCGGGTAGGTTTGAAGGGCTGTGCGCACCCCCGGCACCCTTCTCAGACTGGCCTCGGTGATCGTGCTCGCCGGCGTCGGCACGGCGGCACTCTCCGCCGCGCTCGTGCCCCAGGCCGCGAGCCTGGTCACTGCACACGAGGAGACCGCGTCGATTCCCGAACTCGATCCGCTTGCGCAGCGGTCGGTGATGTACGCGGCTGACGGGTCGGTGATGGCGGTGCTCAAGGCCGAGGAGAACCGCAAGCCGGTCAAGCTCGCCGAGATCCCGCAGCCAGTCATCGACACTGTGCTCGCGGTGGAGGACGCCGAGTTCTACCAACACCGAGGTGTGAACGCGCGGTCTCTGATCCGAGCGCTCCTCGCCAACGTGTCGGCGGGCGGTGTGACTCAGGGCGGCTCGACGATCACGCAGCAGGTCGTGAAGAACGCAATTCTCACGCCCAAGAGAGACGCGAACCGCAAGGTCAAGGAGGCCATCTACGCCGTCCGCCTCGAGCGTGAGATGACCAAGGACGAGATCCTCGAGCGCTACTTGAACACGGTGTACTTCGGGAACGGCGCCTATGGCGTGCAGGCCGCCGCCGAGCTGTACTTCGGTATCGATGTCGGGGGCTTGGGGTACCCGCAGGCCGCATTCCTCACCGGCCTCATTCGCAACCCCGTCGGCTACGACCCGTTCCGCTTTCCGGCGCGTGCGGTCGAGAGGCGGCGCATCTCACTCAACCGTCTCGTCGACGTGGGCAAGATCACCCGCGACGAAGCGGACTTGATCGATGCCGCACCAATTCCCGCTGCACCGATGGCGAGTGCGATCCCGGTCCCTCCGGAGGACTACTTCGTCGAAGAGGTGAAGCAGCAGCTGCTCGACGACGTTCGCCTCGGGGACACGGCGCAAGAGCGGTACAACGCGGTCTTCAAGGGTGGATTGCAGATCTACACCACCTTCGAACCGCGGCTGCAGCAGCTCGCGCTTCAGGCGCGCAACGACCAGCTGCCCGACACCAACGGGCAGTTCACGGTTGCGCTCGTCGCCCTCGATCCGCAGACGGGTGCCGTGAAGGCAATGGTCGGCGGGCCGGGCTTCGAGAACGCGAAGTTCAACCTCGCCACGCAGGGGATCCGCCAACCCGGATCGTCGATGAAGACGTTCGTGCTCGTGGCCGCGCTCGAGGCCGGCGTCCGCCCGAACGACATCCTGGACGGGTCGAGCCCGTGCCGCTTCCCCCTGCCCGGCGGCCAGCCGGACTACGTGATCCGGAGCGCTGGTGGCGGCGTGGGTCAGGTCTCGAAGATGATCACGGCCTCGATCAACTGCGCGTTCGTGCGCCTCGGGCTCATCGTGGGGCTCGACCGCGTGATCGACACCGCGCGGCGGATGGGGGTGACATCGCCTCTCGAGCCGCTGCCGTCGATGAGCATCGGATCGGAGGAGATCTCGCCCCTGGAGATGGCGTCGGCCTACGGAGTCCTCGCCGCCGACGGGGGACGCCACCCGGCGTACTACGTGGACCGGGTGCTCGACAGCGACAATGAGCCCATCTTCCAGCACGATGACTCCGGGGCGGAGCAAGCTCTCGACGTCGCTGTCGCGCGCATGGCCACGGACATGCTCACGAACGTCGTGAAGAGCGGCACCGGCAAGCGGGCCGCACTCCGGGATCGACCGGTCGCCGGCAAGACCGGTACGTCTCAGGACAACGCCGACGCGTGGTTCGTCGGGTACACGCCGCAGCTCGTCACCGCAGTGTGGATGGGCGCTCCGGTCGGACGCGTTCCGATGCGGAACATCGGCGGCATCAACGTGACCGGCGGCTCGTTCCCGGCGCGCATCTGGCATCAGTTCATGGAGGGCGCGCTCGAAGGTCAGCCGGTGATCCCGTTCGGCGAGCTTCCCGAGCTTCCCGAGCGCCGGCCCGCGCGCCTCTACCTTCCGTATGTGGAGTGCGGATACGACCCGCCGGCGGCCGTCGGCTTCGACCCGAACGCGACGACGACGACGAGCAGCACCACGACGAGCAGCACCACGACGAGCACAACCACGACGATCGCTCCCGAGTCCACCACCACCACGCTCGTGCGCAACCGGCCGGTCCCTTCGGTGCCGACCAACTACATCGTCGTGGACTGTGGCCGATTCACCCTCAGCCGCCCGAGGAGCAGCACACCGACCACCGCGCCGCCCGACCCGAACGCGACGGTGGCGCCCGACGCGCCCATTGGCGCGGGCGACGATCCCTCCGTCACTGTCGAGCTGCCCGTGGTCGCGCCTCAGATCGGCGGCGGCACATGACCACCCTCGCGCCGTGACCGCTGCAGGCCGACCTCCTCGCGCTCCAGCACTCCGACACTCATCTCGATCAGCTCCGGCACCGTCGCGCCCACCTGTCCGAGCGCGCGGACGTGCACACGCTCGAAGCAAACCTCGCCGACGTTGAGGCCGAGCTCGAGAAGCTGACGCAGCCGGCACACCGACCTCTCCCGCAGCCAGCAGCGACTCGAGGACGAGGTCGCATCGGTCGAGCAGAAGCGCGCGGAGGTCGACCGGAAGCTGGCTGGGGGAACCGTGCCGCGCGAGCTTCAGGCGCTCATGGACGAGGGCGACTCGTTGCGACGGCGCCAACGGTCGCTCGAGGACGACCTGCTCGAGGTCATGGAGCTCGCCGAGCCGGTCGCCGCACACCTCGCGGCCTCGGAGGAGCAGCAGCGGGACCTGCGCGGCCGGCTCGAAGTCGCTCACTCCGCACTCTCCACCGCCGAGAGCACCGTGGACGCCGAGCTCCGCGAGGCCGAGGCGCAGCGAGCGGGCGCCGCCGGCGCGATCGCGGACCCGCTGCTCAAGGAATACGAGCGGCTACGGGCCCGGCTCGACGGCGTCGCGGTGAGCGAGCTCGTCGGCACCACGTGCACGGGGTGTCATACGACGCTCGCGGCCATGGAGTGCGAGCGGATCCGGCGCGAGCCACCCGATGCGCTCGTGCACTGCGAGCCGTGTGGCCGCATCGTGGTTCGTCCCTGAGTCGTGCTGATCGTCGTGCGCCACGGACGCACTGCCGCCAACGCCGCCGGACTGCTGCTCGGGCGGCAGGATCCGCCTCTCGACTTGCTCGGGATCGAGCAGGCCGGTCGCCTGGCCGCGGAGGTGGGACATGCCGATCGCGTCGTCTCGAGCCCGCTCCGACGTGCTCGGGAGACCGCGGCCGCGTTCGACGCCACGGTCGAGATCGACGAGCGATGGGCCGAGCTCGACTGGCCGTAACGAGAGTACGCCCGTGACCGTGTCTGATCGTCGCGCGCCACGGGCGCGCGCCGAGGCGAACGCTGGCCTCTTGCTCGGCGGGAGCGATCCCCCCTCGACCTGCTCGGCGTCGAACAGGCGGGACGGGTCGCTCGCGCGGTAGGTCCCGTCGACGCGTCGTCGAGTCCGCTGCGCCGTGCGTCGAGACCGCGAGTGTTCGGCTCCCGTGGAGATCGACGAACGGTGGGCCGAGCTCGACTACGGCGAGTTCGACGGACTTCCGCCCGCACAGCTCGGCGAGGCACCTGGGCGAAATGGCGAAGCGATCCCGACTTCGCTCCGCCGGGGGGCGAATCGATCGCCGCGCTCACGGCGCCGTGTGCACGCCGCGTGTGAGGACCTGTGTGACGACGCGCGGGACCGCACGGTGGTCGTGGTCAGCCATGTGTCGCCAGTGAAAGCGGCGCTGGCGTGGGCACTCGGCGTCGGTCCGGAGGTCGCGTGGCGCTCCCATCTCGACCCCGCGTCGATCACCCGCATCTCGATCGGGCCCGCGGGCCCGGTGCTGCGCACGCTTCAACGAGGTCGCGCACCTGAGGTGAGATGGCGGACGTGGTCCGCTGCGGATCCGCGCGGGGCGTTCCGCGCCGGGCGAGCCGTCGGGCACCGTGCCGAGGTACACGAAGCCGATCAGCAACGCTTCCTCCGGGCAAGTCGAGCGCCGTCTTCACAATCGGGTCGTAACACGGGTCGCCGGTCCGCCACATCGATCCGAGGCCGAGCGCGGTCGCGGCGAGCAGAAGGTTCTGGGTGGCGGCGGCGGTCGCGCTCACCTGTTCGATCGTGGGGATCGAACCGCTCACCGGGAGCGCGGCGACGATGACGACCATCGGCGCGCGTCCGAGCTTCGTCCGTTCCTTCTCGAGCTTCGCGGGCACGACCTCGGCACCTTCGGCGCGGCACCGCTCGGTGTACGCGGCGGGCGAGCACCTCGCCGAACTCCGCCTTGGCCTCACCTTCGAGAACGATGAACCGCCACGGACGCAGCGTGCCGTGGTCGGGCGCGCACGACGCCGCGTCGAGCATCGTCGTGAGCTGCGCGTCGGTCGGCGCCGGCGCGGACAGCCGACCGGTCGACCGCCGGAGTTCGATTGCCGCGAGCGCGTCCATCCCCGCAGCAAATCACACGGGGGTTCGTGGGTCGCCGCTCGTTTGGGGTGGGGTGAGCGGCGACCCACGGCGGAGCCCCCGGTGTGGTGGGTGCGATGGAGGCACCGATGCCGAGAGTATGACCATTGGTTGCGACGCATCAAGAAAGTGACGGTGACGACACCACACAGCAGCGTCAGCCGAGTCGGAGCGTCTCCAGCGGCTCGAGCCGCGCCGCCTTCACCGACGGGTAGAGACCCGCGACGACCGAGACCGCCGACCGCGAGCCCGATCCAGAGCGGCATCCGGCCGTAGTCGATCACGACGACCCAGTCGGCGAGCGACGAGATCAGGTTGCACGATCAGCGACGCCGAGCGCCGCGCCGAGGAGCCCGCCGAGCAAGACCGACGAACAGCGCCTCGAGCAGGAACTGCGCGCCGATCGTGCTGCGCGTGTGGCCGAGGGCGCGGCGGATGCCGATCTCCGACGAACGCTGGATCACCGAGATCGACATCACGTTCGCGATGCCGAGGCCGCCGACGGCGAGCGCGAGCAGGCCGGCGAACAGCGCGGTCTGCTGCAGCGTCTTGTCGGCCTGCGCGCTGGCCTTCGAGCGCGTCGCTCGGCACCTCGACGGCGACCTCGTCGGTGCCGCCGAGGGAGATCGCCGTCGGGATCATCGTCGCTGTCCGCGGCGTGGTGCCGTCCTGGCTGCGGACGTAGAGCTTGTTCGGCTCGCCCTCGGTGCCGAAGTCGTTCTCGGCGCGGCCGACTGCGTGATGAACACCGCGTTGTCGAGCCCGGGATCGAGCGTCGACCGTTGCCGAGCACGCCGACGACGCCGAAGTCGAGGCCGTTGAGGCGGATCGTGCGGATCTCGCCGCGGCAGGTAGCCGTACTGCTGGGCGAGCCCGGTGCCGATGCACCGCCGGCGCGCGCTTGCGCCCTCGATGTCGGCCGTGTCGAACCAGCGGCCGTGCGATCACCGGCACCTCGAGCACCGCCGGGAAGGTCGTGTCGGCGGCGAGCACCGGGACGGGGAACGCCTGGAAGTAGTCGACTGCGCCTTGGTGCGGGAGCGACGACGACACCTGCGAGCTCGGCGACCGCCGACGCGCCGGTGACCGAGCCGACGGCGCTCGACACGGTCGACGGCGTCCTCGGGCAGACGTCGGGTTCTGGTCGCCGAACGATGCCGCCGGCGTTGGCGACGATCAGGGTCGTGCCGAGCTCGGACGAGCTTCTGCTTCAGGTCGCCCTTGGCGCTCTCGGTCAGCCCGACCGCGCCGACCATCGCGGCGACGCCGACGATCGGGCCGAGCATGATCAGGAACGTGCGCACGTCGCGCGCCGAGAGGCCCGCCCACGCGACGCCGAGCAGATCTCGCGACGTTCCTCATGCGGCCATCGGACGGAGCGGCGCTCGTCGGCGACGATCTCGCCGTCGCGCATCGACACCGCGGCGTTCGCGCGGCGTCGGCGACGCCGAGGTCGTGCGTGACGATCACGACCGCGCGCTCGGGCGACTGCAGGCCGCGGAAGATCTCCGAGCACGTTCGCGGCGTTCGTCGTGTCGAGCGCGCCGGTCGGCTCGTCGGCGAGCACCATCAGCGGATCGGTGACGATCGCGCGCGCGATCGCGACGCGCTGCTGCTCGCCACCCGACATCTGCACCGGTCGGTGGTCGGCGCGCGCGGCCGAGCCCGACCTGTTCGAGCGCGTGCATCGCCCGGTCGCGGCGCTGCGCCGGGCTGCATGTCCGCGGTACAGCAGCGCGGTCTCGACGTTGCCGAGCGCGGTCAGGTGCGGGATCAGGTGGAACTGCTGGAACACGAAGCCGATCGAGTCGCCGCGGAGCTTCGAGCGGTCCGCGTCGTCGAGCGTGGTGACGTCGACGCCGCCGATGCGGATCGACCCCGTCGTCGGGAGGTCGAGGCACCCGAGCAGGCCGAGCATCGTCGACTTGCCCGAGCCCGACGGGCCGACGATCGACATGAAGTCGCCCGCGCCGATCGTGAGCGACACGTCGCGCAGCGCGTGCACCTTGACCTCCTCGCCGTAGGCGCGGGAGACACCGCTCGAGCTCGAGGAGCGCCGGTCGTGCGTCACGGTCACGTCGCCGGTGTGTCGACCTCGACGATCACGACCTCGTCGCCCTTCAGAGCCGCTCGTGATCTCGATGAACGAGCCCTCGGTGAGGCCGGTCTCGACCGGCACCTCGGTGACCTTGCCGCCGTCGTCGAGGTCGATCACGCGCACGACGTCGTCGCCTGGCCGTTCTGCTTCACCGGCCGCGATCGGCACGGTGAGCGCATCGACTGCTCCTCGATGACGACCTCGATGCGTCACGAGCGCACCGTCGGCGGCGCCGAGGTCGCCCTGACCTCGACCTTGCCCTCGTAGGTCTGCTCGCCGGTCTCCGCGTCGACGGTCGCGTTCTCGTCGAGCTGGGAGATCGTGCCCGGCGCGTCTCGGTGCTTCCCGACGAGCTGAGACGCGTCACCGGCTTGGCCGACCTGCAGCTTCGTGCGGTCGGACGCCGACGCCTGCAGCGTGACGGTGAAGCCCGTGTCGGTCAGCGACAGCAGCGGCGTGCCCGCCGGGACGAACTCGCCTTCCTCGACGAGCACCTGCCCGAGCCGGATCGGCCAGGTGCCGACGATCATGTCGGTGGGGTGGAAGACCACGCTCTCGTCGACCGTGACGACGGCGACGCCGACCGATGTCTGCCCGGCACGCAGGATGGCGGTGCCGGCGAGCGGCTGGAAGTCCTGTCCCGGCTGCGCGCTGCCTTGCACGCTGTAGTTCACCGACGTGTCCTGGACCGGCGCCTGGTCGGCGACGATCGTGAGCCGGCTCGCCGAGCCACCGACGACGCGGCTCGTGCCCCCCATGAGCTGCAGCTCGGGCAGGTCCTCGGACTCGAGCGTGACGTTGCCTCCCGCGGGGTTCCCGATCAGATATCGGTCGCTCGGAGCGAGGAAGACCGAGATCACCTCATCCGGCTCGACGGCCTCGTCCTGCACCGTCGGCACCGAGACGGTCAGCGACGACTGGCCCGCGGGGACGACGAGGCGTCCGGCCGGTCGCAGGTAGTCGATGCCGGCGCCCGCGGAGCCGCTCAGCTGCAAGAACAGCTCGACGTCGGCCGCCGACCGAGGCGTTCGCGCTCAGGCTGAGCTGCACGGGATTGCCTTCGGTGATGTTCGTCGTCAGCGGAGTCAACGTGAACGTGGGCTTCGCCGCGTCGCCCGAAGCGCCCTTGATCGTGATGACCGCGCTCGAGATCTTCGCCACCTTGTAGTTCGGCGACGACGCGATGGTCACGATGATCGTCTCGTCGGGCTCGATCACCGTGTCGGTCAGCGTCGTGACGTCGAGCGTGGCGCTCGTGCCGCTGTTCAGCGTCACGACGGGCGTGATCGGGATGAAGTCCGTGGCCGCGGTCGCGGTGCCGGTGATGGTCGAGCGCGACCTGCACGTCGCCGCCCGTGCCCCCACCGCTGAAGGCGAGCTTGACGGTGCCGCCCTCGTTCACGATCGCCCCGCCCGTGATCGAGACCTCGGGGAGATCGCCCGAGGACAGGACCGTGCTGGCCGACGCGGGATCACCAAGGTCGTAGCCCGCGCCGTCGACGAGCTGCACCAGCAGCTCCTCGTCGCCTTCAGAGGCGCCGTCAGCGACGGTGGGGATCTGGAGGGAGAACTGCCGGGCGCCGGCCGGGATCGTGATGTTCCCGACCGGTGCGATGACGTCGTCAGCGGTGGCGAGGCCGCCGACCTCGATCGTGAACTCGATCGGGCTCGTGGTGTCGGTGTCGACCTCGACCACGAACGATGCCGGGGTGCCCTCGACGGTCCTGCTGCTCACCGCCCGTATCGACAGGCGCGGCAGGGCCCCGCTTTGGCGAGGGCTGGTGCGAGTCGGACGAGACCGACCGACCGGGCCCTGTGGCGTGCCCAGCTCCGGTCCGATCGTCACTGCCGCGGTGTTCTGCGGACCGACCGTGTATCCGCTCGCGCTCGGCTGCAGGCTCACGGTGACCGTCTTGGCGGTCTGTTCGCTTGCGCCCGGGTACTCACGGGCTGCTTGCCACTGCGCGAGCGCGAAGCGGGTCTGCTCTGTGTACAGGGTGTCGACCGAGCCCGGGCTGTACCCGGCGGCCGCGAGGATCTGCTCGAGCTGGCGAACGTCGGGGCCTTCCGCTCCGACGTCGAGCGAGCGGTAGAAGGAGAACTCGCCCGGCACCGCGACGGCCTGGCGTCCGTCGACCGCGAGCACGGCCTGGTCGGCCGCGACCTCAACGCCGTCATCGAGGAAGACGCGGCTGATGCGGCCCTCGGCCGCAGCGTTCACCTGTCGCTGCTCGACTCGGCCGAGCGTGCCGCTGAGCGCGACCTCCTCACGGAGGGTCTGGCGTTCCACGGACGCGGTGATGATCAGGTCCTTGTCCTCGGCGCCACCGCTGCCGCTCGTCGTGAGCGCGACGATGCCGACGACGCCGAGCGCGACGACGACGCCCGCGCCGATCCACTTCTTCGATGAGGACTTCATCAGTCGCCTGCGGCCTCCACCTCGCGCTGGGCCTCGGCGCCGCACTCTGAGAAGTCAGGACTGGTGAAGGGGTCCTCGCCCGCCGGCCCCTCGATCTGCGGGGTGTTGCTGCCGCCAAAGGAAAGGAGCCGGCCGTCGGCATCGGGTACCGGCTCGGGGATCTTCCAGCCGCGATCGATCATGCAGTCGCGCCAGACGAGGTAGCCCTCGTTCTGCTGTTCGATCTCTTCCGGCGTCAGCTTGGCCTGGGCCGCCTGGACCTCTTGCAGCGCCTGCAGGATGTTGCTGCGGGCCGCACAGGTGCTCAGCACCTTCACGTACGCGGGATCGTTCGTCGGCGACTCGGGGTTGTTGGCGTCGGGTGGGCCGATGAACTCGACGCCGTCGGCCTCGAGGCACGACCGGAACTCCGCGAACGCGCTGAAGAGCTTCGACACCGGATCCTCCTCGGCGAGGGGAATCGTGTCCGCGGTCGCCGCGGTGGTTGCCGCGCCGGCAGCCCCGGGCTGCCCCGGCGGCGGCTGCGGCGGCGGCCTCGCCTTCGCCTGGCACCGCGGCCGGCTCCTGTGGCGCCGCCGCGGCCGGTTCGTCGCCGGGTCGCGACAGCACGTATCCGTCTGGCAGCTGGATGTTGACCTGGCCCGCTTCGATGATGTTCGTCGCCTCGCCCGATGAATCGTCGCCACACGCCGCGAACGCGAGGGAGGCGACGAGCGCGGCAGCGGCAGCCAGTGCGGCGCGCCTGCGGAGAGCCCCCGTACCCCCGGTCACCCAGGCCAAGGTAGCAAAGCCGAGTTCAGACCCCCTAGGCACCCGTGCGCGCACGGACGACGATGAATGCCGGCTCATCGGTGAGGCGACGGTAGAGGCGCGGGTCGAGCACCGCTCGGTCGGCGGGCGGCACGGGCTCGACGAGCCGTTCGATCACGAAACCCGCACTGAGGATCTCGTCGATCAGAACGGTGAGGGGCATCCGCCAGAACGGGACAGTCCACGCACCGCCGGGGCGGTCGAACTCGACGTCCGTCCGCTCGACGGCGAAGTAGCTCCCGCCCGATTGCAGCCAGTCCGAGACGGGATGACTGGTGGACAGCACCAGCCATCCTCCCGGCCGGAGCACACGGCGGAGCTCGCAGAGCAACCGCACACGGTTGTCGAGGTGGTGGTACACGAGGGCGCTGACGGCGCCGTCGAACGTCCCGTCAGCGAACATGTCGAGCGGCGAGTCGAGGTCGTGGTGGTGGAGCTCGACATCTGGACCGAGGCGGGCGCGGGCGCGCGTCAGCATCTCGGAACTGCCGTCGACACCGACAACCGACGCGCCTCGCTCGAGCAGCGCGGAGAGGTAGACGCCGGGTCCGCAGCCGATGTCGACGATGCGAAGGCCGGATACGTCGCCGGCGAGATCGAGCACTGCGGGCTGGTCGTAGTGCGCGTTGTAGAAGCTCGACTCGGTCTGCCGCTCGAACCACTCGGCCATCGAGTCGTACACCGCGGGGACGTCGGTCACGTACGACTGACGCAGGCTGCTGTCGCGTGCGGCATTGATCGCGGCGGCGAGCCGATCACGAGATGCGCTCGGCCGGTCACCCTTGAACTTCGCGTAGAGGTGCGTGTGCAGGTGCGGAATCGTGTTGCCGTGTATCTCGTAGTTGATCTTCGTCGCTCCGGTGACATCGCGAAGCGCTCGAGCGGTGAGCATGCACCTCCTCGAAGTACCGGCGCCGGGGCGAGCCCACCCAGCTCGAACGGCTCGACCACGTGTTCGCGACACACGACACACGCGTAGTCGGGCGCCTCAGGCCGCTCGGGCACGGTCACGACCGACGCATCGAGCTCCACGAGCACATCGAGCGGACCGCCGTCAGCGCAGATCACGCACTCTGCTTCGCCGGGCATGTCTCCATCCTCCTTCCTAGGCTGCCGCGGTGCCGGCGTTCAGGGCGAGGATCGAAGGTGCCCGCGGGGGCGGGGCGTTCGTGTCGATCCCGGACGAGGTCGTGAAGCAGCTCGGTGGTGGGGGCCGGATCGCCGTCGAGGCCACCATCGACGGCGTCCCCTACCGCGGCTCGATCGTGTCAATGGGAGCCGGCCCATGCCTCGGTGTCCTGAAGGCGATCCGCTGCTCAGCTCGGGAAGAACATCGGCGACACCGTCAATGTCGTCGTCGACCGCGACGATCGACCTCGCACAGTGGACGTGCCCGATGATCTCGCGGCCGCCCTGAAGAAGGCGAAGGCGCGCGCCGCGTTCGATGCGCTGAGCTTCAGCCATCGGCGCGAGTACGTCACGTGGATCGATGAGGCAAAGCGCGCCGACACCCGCGCCCGTCGCATCAGCCAGACGGTCGAGGGACTGACCTAGCGGGCTGCTCTGCTCTTCTTGGCGACGAGCTTCTCCGAGCAGGTCCTCGATGCGGCCCAGCTGCGCGGACAGGTCGGCGCCGTCGCCGTTCGTGACCGAGGGCCCGTCCTCCGCTGCGCACAGCTGGCGGTAGCACGACGTGAGCAGCCGCCCGCTGTCGCGCTCCTCGGCGATGTAGCGGCCGAGCAGGGCGCCGGTCTGGATGTCGATCGACTTGTCCTCGAACATGCGTGAGAAGAAGTCCGGGCCCGGACGGCTCACTGCGCTCAGCAGGCGAGAACCCGAGCTTCTCGAACTTCTCGCGGTCGGTGAGGTGCTTGTCGCCCGCGATCGCCATCTTCTCGTCGAACTTCGGGTCCTCGCGGGGGAGCACCGTGTACCCGAGCTCGCACAGCCGCTTCGCGAATGCCTTGCCGTGCTCGCCCTCGCGGAGCGCAACCGTCGAGATGACCTGGCGCACGCCGTCGTCGGGCGTCGTTGCAGCCCACGCGTTGAGGTAGCACTCGGCCTGGCTCTCGCCGTTGGCGATCGCGTTGAGCAGCCCGAGGTACGAAGGCTTGTCAGACATCTCTGTCCCCCTTGTCGAGATGCTTGCAGACTACAGACAACGCGCCACACGCGGCAAGGCCGGTTCTCGTGGCGGATGGCCCCCCAGCGGGGGCGAGGCGCCGAGAAACCAGCAGCGTCAGCCCGACCGCGGCGGTCGGGCGGATCACACGTTCGGCGAAGGCTCCCATCGCCTCGGTCTCGTTCGGCTTCACCAACAGGAACGCGGGGACCATGATCCGGCCGACCCCGATGCTGGCCATCTCCTCGGCCGCGCCGACCGGGTCGTCGCCGAAGATGCCGGGGCAGCCGGCGGTGACCTCGATCGCGCTCGGGTCGCGGTCGTGCTTCGCAGCGGACTGATGGACGATGTCGATCATCTCGCGCAGCTCGGCCGGCGTTCCCTTGCCAGGGAAGAACCCGTCGCCCAGTCGACCAGCGCGTTCGGCGGCCGCGCGTGAGTGTCCCCCGACCACGATCGGGATCGAGCCCTGGGCGGGCTTCGGGTTCGACGACACACGTGTGAACGACGCGAACTCACCGTCGAAGCTGGCGCCGTCGGAGGCCCAGAGCGCGCGCATCGCCGCGACGTACTCGTCGGTGCGCGCCCCACGACGAGCCCACGGCACGCCGAGCGCGTCGAACTCCTCCTCGAGCCAGCCCACGCCGATGCCGAGCTCGACGCGACCGCCGGACAGGTGGTCGAGCGTCGCGAGCTCCTTCGCCAAGACGACCGGGTTGCGCTGGGGGAGGATGAGGATGCCGGTCGCGAGTCGCAACGTGGTGGTGACCGACGCGATGTAGGCGAGCCAGATCAGCGGATCCGGGATCGGCGTGTCCGGACGGGCGGGCATCTTGCCGTCGGGGCTGTAGGGATAGGGCGACGAGTAGTCGTCGGGATAGATGACGTGCTCGACCGTCCACATCGACTCGAACCCGGCGGCGTCCGCGGCCCGAGCGGAAGCGACCGCGCCCTCCCCGTTGGACCAGCGCATCGTGTTCGCAAAGATGATCCCGTACTTCATCGCGGCGACGTTACAAGCGACGGTGTCGCGTCACCTCCCGCACGACTCGGCGCGATCAGGCGACCGCCCACTCGAACCGAGCGCGCAGCCAGGTCACCAGATCCAACGGCACCCGAGACGCTGCCCGCGAGCCCTCCCGATGGGCGTCGACCACCTGTGCCCACCCGTGGAGCAGGTGGAGGGCTTCCCAGTGGCGGAGTCGCTCGGGATCGAGGGGGTGTACGCGCTCGTAGGCCCCTCGGTAGCGGCCAGCGAGCCATCCGTGGGACGCCTTCAGCACCGTCTTCTCGACGCGCGTGGTCGCCGCGATCGCGGCGACGTGGAACAGGAGGTAGGTGCGGGCGACATCGCCGTGCCGATCGCCGAGCGCCGCGTCGGTCCAGTCGATGACCGTCGCCCGGTCACCATCGACCATGACGTTGAGCGGATGGAAGTCACCGTGGCACGGCACCCGCTCGGCCGCGTAGAGCTCGGGAAGCAGCTGCTCGGCGCGGGTGAGGGCGTCGCGCAGCTCGAGATCCTCGTGTCGGTCGAGCGAGCGGCGCACGAGAGCCAGTCGGCGGGCTGCCAGACCCGCTTCCTTGGCCTCGGGCCACCCCTCGATCGGGATCGCGTGCAGCCGGAGGTGCAGGTCGGCGAGGCGTTCGAGCATGCGCGCCGCGCGCCACGGTGCCTTCATGATCCCTTCGAGCATCGTCGTGCCCGGTGCTCGCTCCATCACCTGCACGGGCAACGGGAGCAGCTCATCGGGCTCGAACACCATCAGCACGCGAGGAGCGGGGAACTCGCGGTCGTGGCACCACGTCTGTATCGCCGCCTCGCGTCGCGCGACCGAAGCCTGATCCACGGACTGATGGATGCGCACCACGAGGGGCGCACGCCACTCCGGGGGGAGTCCCGAACCTGCGAACTGCACGAAATGGATCAGCGTCGAGAACCCCGTGCCGATCGCGGTGGGGGCGACCGCGTCGAGAACCGGGGTGCCGTAGGTCTGCTCGAGCCACGACCGCACCGCGTCCGCGACGTCCGCGGGATAGGTCGGATCAGCCATCGCGTCGAGCATCACACAACTGCTGTGACGCCGACGGGGGCACAGACGACGGCACGACTGTGGAAGCATCGACCCCGGTGGCCGAGGCGACGTTCGAGACGATCCTCTTCGACCAGGACGGGCCGGTCGTGACGATCACGATGAACCGTCCCGACCGCAAGAACGCGATGACGAACCGCATGGTGCGAGAGGTCGGCGACGCGCTCGCGATGGTGGCCGAGGACAAGGGCGTGCGGGTGCTCGTGCTCACCGGCGCCGGGTCGGCGTTCTGTCCCGGCGCCGACTTGCAGGCGGTGGCCGGCGGGACGATCGCCGACGAACCGTTGAGCCCGTCGGACTTCCGTGCTCCCGTGCTGCTGCACCAGATGCCCGCGGTCACGATCGCCGCGGTGAACGGCGCCTGCGCGGGGGCCGGGTTCGGTTGGGCCTGCGCATGCGACTTCCGGTTCGCGGCGGCGTCGGCTCGGTTCAACACCGCGTTCCTCGAGGTGGGCATCGCCGGGGACATGGGCGGGCCATGGACGCTCACCCGGATCGTCGGACCGGCCCGGGCGCGCGAGCTCTACATGCTCCCGGCGAAGTTCGACGCCGCCGAAGCCCTCCGCATCGGCCTCGTCTCCCACGTCTTCCCCGACGACGACTTCAAGGCCGAGGTGCAGGCGATCGTCGATCGACTCGCGTCCGCGGCACCGATCGGGCTCAAGACGCTCAAGGCGAACTTCGTCGACGCCGAACGCATGGACTTCGCCGGCTACGTGGCGCTCGAGAGCGAGCGACACCTGCGGATGTTCACGTTGCACGACACCCGCGAGGCGTTCGCCGCACGAGTCGAGAGGTCGACCGCCGAAGTTCGAGGGTCGCTGAGGCTGGGTCAGCCCTGCACGGCGTGCGTCGCGCAGATCGTCGAGGCTCGCCCACTCGAGCACCCGAATGTGCGTTGCTTCCAGCACCACGGGAGGAGCCACACCTGCCTCGAGCGCCTCCACCCACCGGTCGGCGCACACACACCACTGATCGTCGGGCTGCAAGCCGGGGAAGCCGAACGCCGGCTGCGGCGTCGAGAGGTCATTGCCCGCGCCCTTGCTGAACGCGAGGAACTCGGCGGTCATGCGCACACAGACGACATGCACCCCGAGGTCGTCGCCGCCCGTGTCGCAGCACCCGTTGCGGTAGAAGCCGGTGAGCGGGTCATACGAGCACGGCTGCAGATCGGTGCCGAGGACGTTCTGGGCCATGGTCAGGCCGCCTCTGCTGGTCGGGTAGATCACGCCCGTCAGCTCCTCGGAGACCTGCCACAGGCGAGCGGCGTCGGCCTCGTCTCGTGCTCGCCGGGATCGGCGCGCCTCTGACACGCCCTTCCCGGTCATCTCCATCAGCCCGTCGGGCCCGTAGTAGCCGCCGCCGACTGCTCTCGGATCGGTGGCCGCGTAGATCGTCGGGAGGGCGCCGCGGTCGGCGCTCTGTGACGCGCCGGGAAGTCGCATCATGCGCTCGATGTAGTTGGTGCCGCCGCCCGCCGTACCCATGTTGGGCCCGGTCGTCTGAAGGTTCGTGCGCGTGGATCCCGGGTGCGCGGCATTGCTGAGGATGCCCCAGCGGTTGGCCGCGCTCCGCCGCTGCAGCTCGAACGCGAACAGGAGGTTCGCCAGCTTCGACTGCGAGTACGCCCGCCAGCGCGAGTAGCCGCGTTCGAGCTGGAGGTCGTCGAAGCGGATGGACCCGGTGTGATGCGCTCCGCTGCTCACGGTCACCACGCGTGCCTGCGGTGCGGCGCGCAGCAGCGGGAGCAGCCGTCCGGTCAGCGCGAAGTGGCCGAGGTGGTTCGTCCCGAGCTGCATCTCGAAGCCGTCCTCGGTCACATGGCGCGCCGGCACGGCCATCACTCCGGCGTTGTTGACCAGGATGTCGATCGGCCGTCCAGCCGCGAGCGTCTCCTTCGCGAACGACTCGATCGACGCGAGGCTCGCGAGGTCGAGGTGCGACGCCGCCACATCTGTACCGGGATTGGTTCGACCGATGTCGGCGACCGCCGCGGCTGCCCTTCTCAGGGTTGCGGACGGCAAGCACGACGGATGCGCCCCCCGCCGCGAACACGCGGGCCGTCTCGAGTCCGATGCCACTGTTGCCACCCGTGACAACGGCGACCTTGCCGGTGAGGTCGGGCACGTCGATCTGGTCAGCCTTCCGCGTGATGGTTGTACGGTGCAAATGTGAAGTTCACCTGGTTCAACTTGATGCCGTGGCCGATGCTGCCGGACGACTTCCGCGACACGCAGCGCTCGGTGTGGGTCGACATCCCGACGTCGCTGTTCGATCCGAAGGTCGCGAACCGCGTCTACAACGAGTACATGGACCAGCTCGAGTACGCCGAGTCGGTCGGGTTCGACGGCATCGGCGTCAACGAGCACCACCAGAACGGCTACGGCATCATGCCGAGCCCGAACATCATCGCGGCCGGTCTCGCTCGTCGGACGAGTCGCGCCGCGATCTGCGTCATCGGGAACTCGATCGCGCTGTACAACCCGCCCGTCCGCGTCGCCGAGGAGTTCGCGATGCTCGACTGCATCAGCGGCGGGCGGCTCGTCGCCGGCTTTCCCGGTCGGCACGCCGATGGACACGAACTTCTGCTACGGCCAGATCCCCGCGCTCACCCGCGACAAGTACCGCGAGGCGCACGAGCTGATCATGAAGGCGTGGGCCGAGCCCGAGCCGTTCGCGTTCAACGGCAAGTACACGCAGCTGCGCTACGTGAACATCTGGCCGAAGCCGATCCAGCAGCCGCATCCGCCGGTCTACATCCCGGGCGGCGGCTCGATCGAGACGTGGGACTTCTGCCTCGACTACGACTACAACTACTCGTACCTCAGCTTCGGCGGCTATCTCGCCGGCAAGAAGCTGCTCGACGGCTACTGGGAGCGCGTGGCGGCACGCGACAAGGACGACTCTCCGTACCGCGCCGCGTTCGCGCAGATCATCGCGGTGGCCGACACCGACGCCGAGGCCGAGAAGCTCTACGCCGAGCACATCCTGTACTTCTTCAATCGGTGCCTCCACGTGTACCCGGGCTTCTCCGACCCCGCCGGGTACCGCACCGTCTCGACGATCAAGGCCGGCGTGCTCGATCAGTTCCGCGCCGAGATGCGCGACGAAGTGGACGCGGCTGACGTGGAAGGACCTCGTCGACGGCGGGCTACGTGATCGCCGGCGGCCCCGACACGGTCCGCGATCGCATGGAGGACATGATCCAGTCGCTGCGGCTCGGGCATGTGTTCTGCCTCATGCACAACGGCAACCAGCCGGACTGGAAGACGCGTCACTCGACACGGCTGTTCGCCGAGAAGGTCATGCCGAGCTTGCGCAACATGTGGCCCGATCATGAAGGCGACGACCGGTGGTGGATCCACCCGATGGAGGAGCGGGTGCACGCCGACGAGACGTTCGCCCACGCCCGCGATCACGCCGAGCCGCAGCGATGAGCGAGCTCGACAGCGGCGCCGCCGCTGTCGCGGACCACGGTGACGACGCGCCGCGGCGTCGACCTGCGAGGTCCTCACCGGCGAGCCCGCCTCGGGGCAGGCCGAAGGGTCGATCGTGAGCTTCCACGGCGCCGCCGGCCACCTCGGTGGTGAGCCGATGCTCGCGGAGCTCGCGACCCGTTTCGCCGTCTTCGCGCCCGTGTGGCCGGGCTACGGCGAGGCCAGCGGAGAGGAAGTCCTCGAGGACATGCAGGACTTCGCGCTGCACGGCGCGGACGTGGTCGACGCTCTCGGACCTGTCGCGTCCCCACCTCATCGGGCACTCGATGGGAGGGATGATCGCCGCGGAGATGGCCGCGGCCGCGCCTCGAGACTACGGGCGGGTGGTGCTGATCGCGCCGCTCGGACTGTGGCTCGACGACAGTCCCGTCCCCGACATCTACTCGCTGCTGCCCTTCGAGTTCCCGCCGCTGCTCTTCCACGACGCAGCCGCGGGCACCGCGCTCATGGCCGGCGGGCTCGACTTCAACGACACCGAGGCGATCAAGACGTTCCTGATCGGCAACAGCCGGCGGCTCGGCACCGCCGGGAAGATCCTCTTCCCGATCCCCGATCGGCAGCTCTCGAAGCGCATCTACCGCATCACGAACCCGACGCTGCTCGTGTGGGGCGACGACGACCGGTACCTGCCGATGGCATACGCCGCCGAGTGGCAACGGCTGATCACCGGCGCGCGCCTCGAGGTCACCGCCGAGGCCGGGCACATGGCGCCCTACGAGCGGCCAGCAGAGGTCGCATCC
Source organism: uncultured Acidimicrobiales bacterium (assembly GCA_963759645.1). Classification (GTDB taxonomy): domain Bacteria; phylum Actinomycetota; class Acidimicrobiia; order Acidimicrobiales; family DATKAS01; genus DATKAS01. The sequence continues at coordinate 332,643 of CAVXAI010000016.1, forward strand.
GCCATCGCACAGTTCCTGACCTCCTGACGGCAGTCGGCGAGCGCCGCGAGCTGCGGCGCCAACCAGCTACCGACCAAGTCCGCGCCCTCATGGGTGAAGTGCACACCGTCGCCACGGGCGTCGCCGACCTGCATCGCGTCGCTCGTGAAACGGCCGTCAGGGTCGAGGAACCCGTTGAGGTCGACGAGCGAGACGCCTTCGATCTGGCGAAGAAGCCCGTTCAGATGATCGACGCGTGCGGGGTTGTAAGCGGTGCGGTCGCGATCGACGATGTCGCGGCGGGGTTCGAAGTACGGAGTCGTCAGGAGCACGACCTCGGCACCGCGTGAGCGAAGGACATCGATGGCGTGCCGTATCTCGCCGAGCACGAACTGGTCATGCCGTGGCGTTCCGAACTCGACCCACTCGCCGTCCATCTTCACGTCGTACGCATCCCACGCCCCGATGAGCAGCACCACGACTTGGGGTTCCCACATGTCGACGATCTCGCGGAAGCGGGTGGGCCAGCCCGCGCACACAGGCGACACATCATGCGCCGCCCCTTCGATCCACATGGTGCCGCGGAGCACACCGCACCCGAGGAGACCCTGATCCCACACCTCCAACCCGAACGACGGGCCGACTCGCATGAGGCCTTCGCCCATCACGAGCGCAACCGAGTCGCCCACGACCGCGACACGAGTCGGCCCAGGGTCGGTCGGGCTGGTTTTCTTGGCGCCGTCGGGTGCCAGGGACCCGCGCGCGCCAAGAGAATCGGCTGGGACCGTCGTTGGGGGTGCGGCTGGGGGTGCGGTCGGGGCGGCGAACACGACGCTGGGCCGACCGCCGCTCGTCGCCACGAGCGCGATGGCGGCGACACCCGCGACGACCGCGGGAACGCTCAGCGCGGGACGCGGCAGGCGGAAGGTGCCCGCGCGGACCGGGCGCTCGATGAGGACGTAGCTCGCCATCGCGAGGATGCCTGTCACGCAGATGCGCAGCATGAGCAGCGACCACCCGTCGACGTTCGTGCGCGCCGACGAGAGCACGACGTAGACCGGCCAATGCCACAGGTACAGGCCGTAGGAGATGAGGCCGATCTGAGGCAGAGGGCGGAGTGAGAGCAACGAGCGCACCGGCCCCGGATGCATCGCGGCGACGATCACCACTGCGACCAGCGCCGCGCACAGCAGGAACCCTCCGTGATAGAGCCAGCGAGGCCTCGAGTGACGTCGTCGCCCAGAGCCACGCGAGCGCGGCTATCGCGAGCACCGGGATCCATCTGCCAACGCGCACGTGGCGCGCGACCAGTGCGAGCCCGGCCCCGACGAGCAAAGACTGGCATCGCGTGTCGGTGCCGTAGTACGAGCGGGCGAGGTCGGCGGGGTCGTAGACCCACGCCATGAGCGCCGCCGAGCCGAGCACCATCGTGCCGATCGCGGCGAGCGGTACGACCGCATGACGTCTCGCGGCAAAGAGCAGGCCGAGCAAGAGGAGCGGCCACAGCAGGTACCACTGCTCTTCGATCGCGAGCGACCAGGTGTGCTGCAGGGGCGAGGGCACCGAGAAGAGGTCGCCGTACTGGTCGCCGACCGCGATGGCCCGCCAGTTCGCGGCGTACCCGAGTGTCGCGAGGGTGTCGGAGCGGAGCTCGTCGAGCTCGTCTCGGGCCGCCAGCACTGCGGCGTAGGCGCTCACCGCCGCGACGACAACGAGCATGGCAGGGAGTAGCCGCCGGCACCGGCGCAACCAGAAGGAGCGGAGGTCGATGGCGCCGCGCGCGTTCCACTCCGTCAGCAGTAGGGAGGTGATCAGAAAGCCGGAGAGGACGAAGAACGCGTCGACACCGAGGTATCCGCCCTTCATCCACGAGACGTGGCCGTGGTAGAGCAGGACCGCGACGACCGCGAGCGCGCGGATGCCGTCGAGCGCGGGCTCGTGGGGAAGCAGATGTCGGCGGCTCTCCACTCGGGGGCGAATGCTACGAGGCCCACCGCCGCTCGCAGGATTGCGCGAGAGTTCGCACGTGGCGGAGAGCGACCATCCCGTCGTGATCGCCGGTGGGGGCCTCGTGGGGCTCTCGACCGCCATGTTCCTCGCGCAGCATGGCGTGTCCTCGCTCGTGATCGAGCGGCTGCGAGGCGGCTCGCCCGTGCCTCGCGCTGCGCACTTCCACCTGCGCACGATCGAGCTGTTCCGGGCGGCAGGCATCGAGGAGGAAGTGAAGGCCCGATCGGCGGAGGAGTTCCTGCCTGAGGGCGCGATCATCAGCATGGACACCCTGGCGGGCCGCAAGCTCGCCGACATCATCCCCGGCCTCAACGTGGGGATCGACGACGCGCTCAGTCCGTGCCGCCGCTTGTTCATCACCCAGCGCGGACTCGAGCCGATCCTCCGGCGCCGCGCCCGTGGCGCGGGAGCCGAGGTGATCGAGGGGAGTGAAGTCGTCCGTGTCTCTCAAGATGCTGACGGCGTCGAGCGTCCTGATCGCCGACGTGGATGGCGGCAAGGCCCGGCCGATGCGCGCTCGCTACCTCGTCGGGGCGGACGGCGCGCACAGCAAGGTGCGTGAGGCGCTGGGCATCCCCTTCGAGGGTCGGGGAGTGTTCTCGAACAGCATGACCATCTACTTCACGGCCGACCTTGCACCGCAGATGCTCGGCAAGCCGTTGAGCGTCATCTACATCAGCAATGAGGTGATGGGCGGCTTCTTCCGGCTCGACAAGGATTGCCAGTCCGGGTTCCTGGTGGTGAACACGATCGGCGATCCAAACACGAACCCGGACGTTGCGGACGCCGCGAAGGACACCAGCGAGCCCCGACTCGTCGAACTGGTGAGAGCGGCCGCCGGGGTCCCCGACTTGAAGGTCCGCATCGACGGGGTCGCGCGATGGCGGGCAAGCTCGGACGTGGCGGCGCGCTACGCGGATGGTCGCGTGTTCCTCGTCGGCGATGCCGCTCACGTCATGCCGCCGAACGGGGGCTTCGGTGGCAACACCGGCATCCACGACGCGTACGACCTTGCGTGGAAGATCGCATGCGCAGTCCGTGGTGACGCGGGCGCGGCGCTTCTCTCGACGTACGAACAGGAGCGGCGCCCCGTCGGCCGACTGACCGTCGAGCAGGCATACACGAGGTACGTCACGAGGACCGCCACGTACCTCAACGCGACCGACTACGAGCCTTTGCTCCCGGATCTCGAGATCGAGGTCGGATACCTCTACCGGTCAGCCGCGATCGCCGTGGACGCGCTCGCCGACGGCGCCGTGCATGCCGACCCGCGCGAGACGCGAGGCCAGCCCGGATCGAGAGCTCCGCACCTCTGGATCGAGCGCGGCCGCGAGCGGGTGTCGACGCTGGATCTCTTCGGTCGCTCGTTCGTCCTTCTCGCGGGAGCGGAGGGACAGCAGTGGTGTGCCACGGCGCTCGAGCGCGGCATCGAGGCGCACCGCGTCGGCGGCGACGTGGTCGATGTCGACGAACGGTTCAACGACGCGTACGACGTCGACCCCTCGGGCGCTGTCCTCGTGCGACCGGATGGCTTCGTCGCGTGGCGATCCCACACGCTTGTGCAAGATCCACCGGCAGCGCTCGCCGACGCTATGCGCCGAGCACTCGTTCTCTGACCCACTTTTCTTTGGCTACACCACGTGGTCGGCCACGCGCGCTGCATGCGTTCATCCAGGTGGCAGTGGGAGTTCATCGGGCGTCCCCCGACCCCGTCGGAGAAGCCGCTACCTTCCTCGGGTCCCTCACCAAGGAAGGCACCGACTGCCCATGGCTTTCGAGATCGCCAGGTCCGCATGACGGATCAACGCAGAACTCACCAACAGCATCACCACCTTTCGTTCGAAATCTTCATGGCGGTTCACCGGGCGGCAAACAAGGCCGGCGATGGACCAGCAACTACGAACAGCTGATCTGCACGAGGCGATGAGCGACGCGCTCGCGGGCGCCCGGTCGCTCCGACTGCAAGGTTGGGTCGCGGAGGAGTGCGAAGCGGCCGCTCTCGAGCGACTTGCACGCCACTGGCCCGATGGGCGGCGAGACGACGCTCCGAGGCCCGACGGTGCCGCGGCCTATCTCATGGGTCGCAGCGCGGCCGTCGATGAGCTCAGGCGGCTCACTCGGTGGCGACGCAGCGTTCACATGCGCGAAGTCCCGCTCGCCTCCGACGACCACCGCAATGACCCCGACCCAGGTTGTGTCGAGCCGGGCTATGAGGTGGTCGAGGCGGTGGCGGATCTCGGCCAGTCGGTCGCGCGTCTGAAGGCGCGCGACCAATTCATCACACTGGCACTCGCCGCCGGCTACACGGGACGCGAAGTCGCGACGGTGTTGCGCGTCTCGCCGTCGATCGTGTCGGTCGCGCTTCGACGTATCCGCCAGAAGCTGAGCTGGGTGGCTTGAGGAGGTCAGCTCGTCGGCGCCGTGGCGTCGTACGCGGCGGCCGCCTCTTCCACGAGCGCGGCGACGTCGCGCGGGAGAAGCACTCCAGCTGATTGCGCGGCCCGCGCCGCGATGGCGAACTCCTCGAGGTACTCCCCACGGTTTCGATAGAGCTTGGCGATCTTCTCGGGAGGGAAGGGCTCGCTCGACCCGCCGAGGATGCTGTAGACGTCGTTGGCAAGGGGGATCGCGCTGTTCGTCGCGAGCGGCACCTCGACCTGCGGAAGGCGGATCCCGCCCTTGGCGATGCCGTGCTCGTCCCGCACGATCGCCGGTGGTTCGCCTGCGAACTTGACGAGCGGCTGGCTCCGCGGGGGCTTCCCCGTGCTGACCCAACCGTGCAGGGCGTGGATCGCCGCGTCGAACAGGGGGACCATCGGGACACGGTTGATGCCCGGTGTCACCTGCATCGGCGCGCCGAAGTTCGCGCTCGTACTTCGGCGAGCGGGCACGCTGGCCTTGTTCTGAGACGTGACAGGTGCCCGCCGACTCCCAGTAGCGGAACCGGTCGGTGTCAGGCTGACGCACCTCGTAGCACGCGATCGCTTCGAGCTCGGAGTTGACCACCATCACCGGGACATCGAGGTCGTCGCGGAGGAGGTTGTTCCCTCGCAGTCGCGCGTTGGTGCCGGCCGACATGCTCGGCGCGGCGAGGTTGACCACGAAGTCGCCGACCTCGAGGGGCGATCCGCTGCCGAAGTAGATCTGCAGCAGGTAGCCGTCGAACGCCCGCGTAAGGGGATGGATCGCGTTCACGTACGTGCCGAGCCGGCCCGCCGACTGCGATGCGCCGAGCGCGAACAGACGCTGCGACGTCGAGCCCGCCCATCGGGTCGACGCTCGCCGCGAGGGCGGTCGCGTCCCACTGCGCGCGCGGCCTGCGTGTAGATGTCGAACGAGTAGTCGTCGCTCGGGATCGAGAGCGTGCCGTAGCGCTCCTTGTCCCAGTCGACGAGGCCGAGGTTCATCGGCGCGATGCCGTGGACACCGACACGCTGCGGCGTCACTCCGACGAACGCGTACCCCTCCTCGAGGATCTCGCGGCTCTCGCCACCGAACAGGTCGTGACCGGCACTCACGTTGTTCCACGAGACGATCACCGTTCCGTTGAAGCGAGCCGGGTCCGTCGGGTCGGTAGACGACGAAGCGCGTCTTGAAGGCAGCCGACTCGCACGGCTCGACCGCCCATTTGCCATCTCGACTCGCGCGTCGCCCCTTCCTGAAGCCGGTAGCGAACAGCGGTGCCCTCGAGGAAGAACTCCTCGGAAAGGAACCCGTACGGCGCGAAGTCGACCGTCGGACCGCCGAACGCCCAGCCGTGCGATCCCCCTTCGACCGGTCCTGTCACCGTGGCTCGTGCCTGCCCCTCATCCATCGCTGCGCCTCCTCGACGGCGAGCAGTATGGCGGCAGGAGCCGGTCACTGCTGCCCTCGGAGACGCTTTGTGGCGCGGTTCCAGGGAAAGCGTCCGTGGATGGCGCACGCGCCGGCGACCTCGGCTTGCGGGGGAGGCGCGAACATCGGCCCCGCGAGGGCGCGCCCGAGCCGCGTCGTCGGACCGACGACGACCGGCGCGCCGCACACGGGACAGTGGTTGTTGGCGAGGAGCTCCGTCGAACGGATCCAACTCGTCATCCGCCATCGCGCCACCCGCCCATTTTGCCTGCCGACGCGCTGACCCCGTTCGTGACCCAGGCCCGACCAGTGTCGGGCCCTAGGCTTTTGCCCAGTGACCGACAACGACCGGGCGGTCGCCGCCCGCCACCGCTCAGATGTGTGAGTCGGCGGTCCACGGCATCAGTCGCCGTGCGGTTCTCGCGGGCGGCGCCGCAGTCGCGAGCGCGGCGGTCGCTCGGAGTCGGTGGACGAGCGCACGCCCTCTCGCTGCCAGCGGCGCCGGTCGCGGTCGGCGACGGACTCGCGATCTGGCCACGCGACGCCTGGGCGCCGGGGCCGCCCGTCGGTCCGCTCGCTGCGGAGGAGGTGCGGTTTCTTCTCGTCCATCACACGGCGGCGAGCACGCAACACCGCGCGAGCGACGTGCCCGGCATTCTCGGGGCGATGTACCGCTTCCACACCGGCGAGAAGGGGTGGCCCGACATCGCGTACAACTTCCTCGTCGACCGCGAGGGCGGCGTGTGGGAGGGAAGAGCGGGCAGCCTCGCCGGGCCTGTCGCCGCCGACGCGACCGGCGGAAGTCAAGGGTTCGCGCAGCTCGTCTGCTTCATCGGCGACTTCACCGGCGAGCTACCGAGCGCCGCTGCGCTCGCCGCCGGCACCCGCACGCTCGCGTGGCTGTGCTCAGCGCTACGGCGTCTCGACGGCGGCCGGCGCGACGGTGAGCTTCACCTCCCGCGGGTCGAATCGCTGGCCGGCTGGCGTCGGTGTCACCACCGCGACGATCGCGGGTCACCGCGACATGTCGACCACCGCGTGTCCCGGCAACGCGTTCTACCCCTACGTCCACAACGGACTCCAACGCGACGTGCAGGCGGCGCGAGGCGGCTCGCTGTCCGCGCCTGCGACTGCTGCTCCCGCGACGCACCGCACGCTGCGACCACCGCGCCTCGCGACGACCGCGCCCACCGTCGACCACACCACCCACCACGGCAGCCGCCTCGACCACGAGTCCGTCTTCGACGGCACCGGCGTCCCCCAACGAACCCACGACAACGACAGCCGCCGACTCATCGACTGCTGCCACTGCGACGACTGCAGCGACGACCGATCTGCGCACCGCGGACACTGCTGGCTCGACCACCGTTGCGGCGCCGGCCACGTCCGCTGGTGGGGACCTCGTCGCGGCCGCACCCGCAGGGGATTCGGGCGGCGGAAGCGGCGCGGTCGTGCCGATCGTCGCCGCGTCGGCCGGCGCCGCAGCCGCGCTCGTCTGGTTGCGTCAGCGCGCCCATCGTCCCGATGCCGACGCGGACGCCGACGGGGGCTAGTCGCTTTCGTCCTCTTCGAACTGCTCCACGAGACGGCGGGCGGGTCGGCGATCGATCACGAGGCGCAGGACGTCGGGACGGGAGTAGTGGCCGCCGACGTCGCACAGCGCCTTGGCGGTGCGGACGACGTCGAGTGAGCCCTTCGCCAGCAAGGTCTCCTCACCGTCAGCGGGTCCCGCGATGACCTCGCCGGTCGGATCGACGATGCAGCTGTCGCCGGTGAGGGGAGGAAGCATGGCGACGACAGCGCGAATGTCCGAGTCGGCGATGTCATCCGGTCGCAGCACGCCGCCGACCAGCATCACGTAGGCCGCGGCCTGCGAGGCGAACGCGCGGGCGAGCAGGGTCTGGCGGGTGCCTCCGCTGGGCGCCTCATAGCCCGGGAACGCGGCGACATGCACCTGGGTGCCCTGCGCCATGAGCGCGTAGCCGGGCAGCACCATGTTGTGCTCCCAGCAGTTCAGTCCGCTGATGGACGCGTAGGGGCGCTCGTGAACGAGCAGCCCGCTGCCGTCGCCCTCGCCCCACGTGAACCGTTCGCCGTACGTCGGCTTGAGCTTGCGGTGCTTGCCGAGGAGCTCGCCGTCGGCGCTGATGAAGACAAGGGTGCAGTAGGTGGTGCCTCGCGAGATCGGGTCGATCTCGGCGACGCCCATCACGACGTCCACACCGCAGCGCCGCGCGGTCGAGGAGATCTCGTCGATCTCGGGGCCCGGAACGCTGACCGAGGCGCCGAGGTATCGACCCCCCAGCTCTCGCTTGACCGCGACCTCTACCGGCGCGTTGACCCATCGGGGGTAGCCCGGTAGCCACGTCTCGCTGAATGCGACGAGATCAGCACCTCGCGCCGCTGCGTCCTCGATCAGCTGACACGCCTTCTTCGTGGACGCCGCGGGATCGAGGAAGACCGGCGCGGCTTGCACGGCAGCCATGACGAACGAGCTCACGGTCGCGAACGCTAGATCTGCGAGGCTCGGGAGGTGCGAGGCGCCAGGTGCGCTACGCGAACGTCGTGGGCTCGAGCACGTAGCCGAGCGATCGCACGGTGCGAATCGACACCGACTCCGGCAGCTTGCGCCGCAGGTAGCCGACGTACACGTCGACGGCCTTTCTCGACGGATGGTTCGGCCCCCAGATGGACTGGAGGATCTGGTTGCGACTCAGAACTTGCCCGCGGTTCACGAGAAGGAAGCGCAGCAGACGGAACTCGGTCGCCGACAGCTGCAAGGGACGGCCGCGATGCAGGGCTCGGCTGGCACGATCGTCGAGGACGATCGTGCCGCACTGCTCGCCGCCGGTTCGCGCGACAGCCACTCGCCAGAGCAGCCGCCGCATCCGCGCGACGAGCTCGTCGGTGACGAGCGGTTTCATCAGGACGCAATCACCGCCGATGTCGAGAGCGTGGAGCCGGTCTTCCAGCCGGGCCCGGCGGGTGATGAACAGCACCGGTGTGTGGATGCCCTGTGCCCGCCAGCGAGCGCACAGCTCCAATCCGTCGATCAGCGCCAGGTTCATGTCGAGCACCACGACGTCGGGCGTGAAGCGAGGCATCAAGAGTCTGGGCGGAGACGCCGTCGCCGACCAATCGGACCTCGAAGCCGGCACGCTCCAACGCGCCGCGGAGCTGCGACTTCACGTCGTCGTCGCTGTCCGCGACGAGCGCTCGAACTCTGCTCTTCCTGTCGACGGTGATCGTCGTGACCGCCTCCTCAGGTCCTGGCTGAAGATGACGTGGTTCGCAGCCCCAGTGGGCATTATTGGGCTGATCGGCCGTTCAGTCGACAACCGTCGCGTTGGTGCAGGTCCGGACGGCGGCGCGGAGTGATCGCCTACGTTCGCGGGAATGGATTCCTCCGACATCGTCAAGCTGATGCCCTTCGCGACGCTGCTCGGTATCGACATCACGAGCGCGTCGGCCGAGGCGGTCACGGCAACGCTCGAGCACCGAGCCGACCTGTGCACGACGGCCGACATCCTCCACGGCGGAGCGCTCATGTCCTTGGCCGACACCACCGGTGCGGTGTGCGCGTTCCTCAACCTGCCTGCGGGCGCTCGCACGTCGACGCTCGAGTCGAAGACCAACATGATCCGTGCGGTGAAGGAGGGCACCGTCACCGCGACATCGATGCCGGTGCATGTCGGTCGCTCCACGATCGTGTTGCAGACCGAGGTGCGAGACGACACCGGCCGGTTGGTCAGTCTGACGACGCAGACCCAAACGGTGCTGAGCTAGCCGAGCACGTAGCGCACCGCTTTCTCCGCCTGCTCTTCGCCGGCGAAGATTCCGAGGATCACCGTGGCGCCGTCGGATGCCATGTATCCCGTCACGGCATAGCCGCCGTCAGGCCAGTCGGTGACCTTGATGGTTGCGAGCTTGTCGAGGCGTACCCACTCCTTGTCGATCGTCTCGGCCCAATCCTTGAAGAACTGCAACCCGGCCACTTGCCCTCCAGCTGCTCCGCGTGAGCCAACGAGCCTACGGCGTCGCCTAGATCCGTTTGATCGTCGCGAGCCAGGCCGGTGCACCGCCCTCATCGTGGAACCTCGTCTGCACTCGATCCGGTTCGAGGTCGACGACATCCCATTCGGTGCCGGGGTTGAACGCCGCCCTCAGGTCTTGCCGACTGACGGGGTGCGGGCCGGTGTCGGGACCGTGGTCGCTGAAGCACAACACGTACAGCGTTCCATCGTGCGCGGTCACCGACGCCACACTCGCCACGTACGCGAGTCGTTCGTCGCCGTCGAAGCTGTGGAACAGTCCGCAGTCGAGCACCGTCTCGAACGTGCGCCCCAAACGTTCCAGCTGGAACGCGTCAGCCGCGGCGAACTCGACGTCGAGCCCACGGTCGTGCGGCCTTCGCCCGGGCGATCGCCAGTGCCGTCTGAGCGACGTCGACGCCCACTACCGACAATCCCAGCGACGGCGAGGTGAAGAGCGTTCTCGCCGGTCCCGCAACCCGCGTCGAGCACTGTCCCGACGAATCGACCTTCTGACGCCAAACGCACGATTGCTGGCTGCGGATGGCCGACATCCCAAGGCGCCGGGCCGTCGTGGTACGACGCGTCCCAGGGCTGTCCAGTCATCCGCTCGTGACTGGTTGGCGGGCGACCACCGAACGGATCGTCAGCAAGGGGTCCTGATCGCTCCGACACGTTCGTCTCCTCCCGCAGGGCCACGAGCACCTGCCTTCGTCTTGCACAGTGTTTCCCGCGCGGGCTCCGTGAGTTCGCGCATGTCGGGGGTCAATCTGGCGCCCCGGGTGACGGAATCGACCCGCGCATGGTCACCTGTTCGGCGAGCTATCGCACGCCAACCGTGCGCTCGTGAGCCCAGAGTCGTCCGAGCGGGTCGCGCGTGGCTACGACACGTTCTACGCCGCGTGGGGCGAGAGCACTTCACTACGTCGAATCTGGCGCGAGAAGGTCACCGGTCCCGATTACCTGAGGACTACGGACACATCAGCTTCCTTCCCCTCGTGCACCTGCGCTCGTTGACCGACGGGCTGGCTGTCGCGACCGACGACGTGCTCGTCGACGTTGCTTGCGGGACTGGCGGCCGGGGCTGTGGGCGGCGAAGGAGACGGGGGCGCGCCTGATCGGCATCGACCTGTCCCCGATTGGCATCGAGCGAGCGACCGAGCGGGCCACGGCCCTGGGTTTGTCGAAGCGTGCGAGCTTCCGGCAAGGTTCGTTCGCCTCGACGGGACTCCACACTGCAGCTACCGATGCGGTAATGACCGTCGACGCGCTGCAGTACGCACCGGACAAGCCGGCGGCCATCGCCGAGATCGCTCGGATCATCCGGCCCGGGGGACGCTTCTGCTGTGTTGCCTTCGAACTGGATGCTGAACGTGTCGAGGGCATGGGCGTGTGGGAGGACACGTCGGGGATTACGGCCGCTCCTCGAAGGCGCCGGGTTCGAGGTCGTGACCTACGACCAGCTCCCGGGATGACACGAGGGGGTCGAGACCGGCTTCGGCGCAGTGATCGAGGAGCAGGACGTTCTGAGCGCCGAGCTTGGCGAAGCCGCGGCGAAGGTGCTCGCCCTCGAGGCCGCGATCACCCTGCAGCTGAAACGGTATCGCGGGCACGTCCTCGCAATCGCCGAGCGCCGCCCCGAACTGAGTTGTCGTGACCATGAGTCGGCTTGTAGGCGGGATTACTTCCGCGGGCCTCGAGCTGACCTAACCGAACCTGTGGAAATGTGCTCTGACTTCCAGATCCTCTTCCGGGCGCACCTTCAAGTCGCGGTGAGCCCGGCGACGTCGGTCGACGTCCCGGGCTCACGCGCATGTCTCAGTGAGTTGGGTCAGTGTGCGGAAACTGATCGCGAGACCGCAGCCCTGGGCGGGGTCAGCGCGTCAGTTCGTACGGCGTCTGCCGTCTCGCGCGTGGTCAGTGGGGGAGGGAGCCCTTATGCCTCGGCCCCACCGCCGGCGTGCTTATTGCAGCCGATCACCACCTCGACACCACCGGGGGGTCCCACGTCGATGACGACCGTCACCTCGCTGGCCCCCCTCGAGTCGTCGATGAACTCGAGGAAGAACGGGTCCTCATGACGATGTCCAAAGTTCTGGACCCTTGCGCCGCCGGGGCCATCGTTCAACCCTGAGAAGGCGCACTCCGAGGCGTGCCCGTTCTGTGTGGCGGCGGGCGTTCCGTCCCCGTTCGGACCGCCCTTCCCGCTGCCGGTGACTTCGCCGCCGAACGCAGCGCCGGCCGTGGGACCAGCGATTGTGAGTGTGAGGACCGCCGCAGCAACCCCCGCCTTGAGTCGATTCATCCTTTACTCCCTCCCTCGCCGAGCGAGGCTCGGCATCCCGTCTTGGGAGCGTGAGGATGCACCCGTCTTCACTCGGGGCGCAAATTCGCCGCCACGGTCCACGCGAGAACCCGCCGGCCCCGACTCCGAGAGCGGGGAAGCTGACCCGGAGTCGGGGCCTTGCGATCGCGCGCGACGTGTGAGGATCTCAGCGCGTTACATACGGACACTCTCGGGGGGTTGGTTCACCGCGGGCCTTCGCTCTTGCGGCGTCTTGCCGTACTTTCGGGTCAGTGTGTGCTGGCGAAGCCGCGGCAGTTGGTGCCGGGACCCTCGTCATGGATCACCGGAGCGATCTCGGAAGCGCCGAGGCCTGGTCCGAGCATGCCGTTTTTGGCCTGCACCACGACATCGCCCCAGTTCTGCACCTTGCCAGGACTGAACGGGTCCCCTGCTTCCCCCGCGGGGTTGTCATTGAGTCCCGAGAAGGCACAGATCGAACCCGCCTGGAAGCTGGCGACCGGGGAGCTGCCGTCGCCGTTCGGACCGCCCTTGCCGCTGCCGGTGACTTCACCGAGGCGGCGCCCGCCGTGGGACCAGCAATTGTGAGTGCGAGGACCGCCGCAGCGACCCCGCCTTGAGTCGATTCATCAGTTACTCCATCCCTTGCGTAGCCAGACTGGTCAAGTCGCGTGAGCACCCCCCGCGTTGATACGCGGACAAACGATCTCCGAGTCCTGCTCGGCGACGACACCGCTGGCGGAGCGTCCCCCCGACGAAGGGGTGACAGCGAGCGCGTGTTGTCCGCCGGATCGAGTTGAGCGATCACACGAGGTCGCCCGGGGCGGGGCGAAGTCCAGCCCGACGGAACCCGCGTCAGTGGTGGTCGCCCTGGCGGCCGAGGGTCGTCACAGGGGTCGCACCGGGGCGGGTCCACTGAGGCACGGGCCGGCTGGTCGGGCCCCAAGCGGCGACGCCGTTGGCGTCGGAGCGCCAGTACCAGCAGATTGGCGCGCCGTGACCTCCGACGGGCGAGCCGGCATCAGGGGCCTCGGGCCATCCCTCGGGGTTGTCCTCCCACGCCTCGCGCCGGCCGTAGGGCGTCATGTCGAGCAGCCCCAAGGACCCATCGGCGGGCTCGTTGCCGCGGCCGGTCGTCGAGTAGGTGAGGAACACGCGGTCGCCGTGGCGAAGGAAACAGATGATGTGTCCCTCTTCTGTGAGGAGCGGCGCCTCCACGCCCCGCACCGAGTACCAGGGCTGGGTGTAACCCATGAACTCGACGTAGGGAGCCACCTCGTCCCACGTGCCCGAGGTCAAGACGGCGAGCGAGACTCCGCGGGCGTTGAGGTAGACGGCGTCGTCCATGTGCCAGACGTTGAAGGTGCAGCCCTCGCACTGGCCCTGGGGCGGCGCGGCGTCATACCACATGGAGTGGTAGACGACGAGCTCGTCGCGACCCTGGAACAGGTCGAGGAATGGGACCGGCCCGTCAACGCCGGTGACCTTGACCGCGCCGTCGATCTCGACCATCGGCAGCCGCCGCCGGGCCGCGGCAATCGCGTCCCCGTCACGGGTGTGGGCCTTCTCGCGGACCAGCAGTTCCTCTCGCGCCGCCTGCCAGGTGGTCAGGTCGACGACGGGCGGCTTGCCGGAGAGGTCCGCGCTCGCGGTGCCGGGCGTGGTGGTCATGATGACCTCCGCTGTCTCGGTCTCGTGCGCTCGCGGGCTCGCCGGGGAGCCTGTCCGCTGAGACGACTCACGGCGCCGAGACTCATCGATCCGAGTGCCACGTTACCGGCGCCCGCTTTAACGCGGCCTCGTCCTCGACGCAACGCAGCCGTCCGTTGTGCATCGCTCCTTCGCGACCACGGTCGATGCAATGACCTCGCCGCGCTCAGTCAGCAGCTGCTCGACCGTGACGACAATGGTTTCGCGATGGCAGTCGGGACAACGTTCGCTCCGGGTGACGAAGTTGCTCGGCACTGGACCTACGGTAGGTGAGCACTCTCCGCATCTGGGGGACCACTTTCCGCACAGTCAACGGCTCGCAAGGAGGCGCCGCTGACCTGCCCATTTCGTGCAGTGTCACGCGGGTGTCACGGACGGCGCGCTACCGGCGCCGCTCGAACATGCGACGCCCCCTGCTGGAGGGCAAGCGCGACCAGCACCCAGGATGATGACAGACCGGCTCGCTTCCTGGACGTGTGTCTAGTATTCGCGGTCTCGGCTGCGCTCGAGCTTCGTCCGCCGTCGCTGGAGTTGCGCTGGGGGGTAAAGCCGCAAGCCCCGACGCGGGTGACGGGCCCGATGTCGGGGCTTGTGCGCGTCGAGACGCGGTGTAACGCGCGGGGGTCCTCACGCGATGTCCTCGGGTAGGCGGCCACAGGCCCCGACTTCGGTTCAGCGTCCCCCGCTTTCCGAGGTCGGGGCTTGTGCGCGGGTGGTGGTTTGCGTTCCGGGCAGCCAGGGGTATGCAGCGGGAGCGATGACGATGGCCTCGGGGACACCGCCAGACTCCTTCGACAAGAGTCCTTAAGCCCCTCGGGGCCATCGTCGACCAGTCTCAGCGCGGCGGCAGCTTCGCCTCGATGCATCCGGGCGTCGAGCACCGCCCGCGGTCGACCTCGGTTTCGACGCGGCGACCGCCGTCGTCGAGGCCCGTTTCGTAGGTGACGTTGACGCTGTGACGGAGGCAGTAGGCGCACTGCACGGTTCGGACAATGGAGTCAGACATCGAACAAGTGTACGACGCGGTGGGAACCCGGGGCACAGACTGGTCGGCCTCAGTCGGATCTCACAAACGATGAGAAACGTTGAGCACGGTCGACAACAAGTGAGCACCAAATCTGCAGGTCAGAGACACGAGCGCAGGGTTCCCGCTGGCTGGGTGGTGAGTCGGCCTAAGGCTGGAGCACCCACTGGTCGGCGACCCGGTCGTCCTGGTTGATGACCCTGCCGATCAGTCGATCTGGATACACGCCGAGCTCCACATAGCTGTGCCAGGAGAAGGACACCTGGGTGAAGCTCCGCTCGCCCGTGCGCCTCGTACCCGCGGCGGCGCCGGTCACCACGTACGTCACGCCGTTGATCATCTTGCTTCTCTGGTAGTCGTGATCGTGACCGGAGAGGACGAGCTGTACGCCATACTTCTCGAACAGCGGAACGAACGACCTCCGGACCGCCATGCTCGAGCCCTGATACCCGGCCGAGTACGGCGGATGGTGCAGCGCAACGATCTTCCATGTTGCCGAGCTCCCGCGCAGCGTCTCCTCGAGCCATGCGAGCTGCGTCGGGTTGTCGGGCTGGTTCGAGTCGAGACCGACGAGGAGCACGTCCGACTTCTGCACGGACCACCAGTGGCCTGGCATTCCCAACGCGGCGAGCTGCGCGTCCGCGTGCGGGACGTCGTGGTTACCCAGGATGGCGAGCAGCTCGGTGCCGTCGTCGAGGACGTCTGCGAACGGCTCGAGGACCGTTCGCGGGAGCTTGGCCGGATCGCCCGACGGATACACGTTGTCGCCGAGAAGCAGCAGCACGTCGAAGGGGATGCCGTCGACGATGCGAGCCATTGCACTCCCGGTCGCCTCGATTCGATGACCGCTGTCGCCCACGTCGCCCGCGACCGCGATTCTTACTGCGGGCGGGTTCGACGCAGGGAAAGGCACGTACGGCTCGGTGTGGGTGGGGCTGCCCTTCCAGTGCGTGAGGTAGGACAACACCTGGCGCTTGTATGGCGCGACCACGACCATCCCGACCACGAGCGCGATCACGACGGCCGCGATCACACTCATCCGCGCAACATGCGTTGGCCGCGTGGTCGTCTCCACATGCGCATCGTCCTTTCGTCTCCAGCGTCATGGCAGAGGAGAACGTCCTTCGGTTCGGGACCTTCGCCTCCGGCTGTGCGCGGGGGACTGGCGGACTGGCTCGGCGTGAAGACGCTGATCGAGGCCACTCAGAGTCGACCGGACCTCGCCGATCGGCCGGCTACGACCACGATCGAGGTCGCCATCGCTCAACGGGGCGTTCCCAAGCCCACTGTGGACACAGCGGAGGCACTGTGGATCGGCTGCCGCTCCACTCTTTGGTCGCGCTGTCCACGACTGCCACCCTCACAGGCCTCTGGCCTCAGAGGCGGGGAGTGCGGGTGAGCCTCCTGGTGGCGACGGTGAGTCGGCCTATAGGCGGGGAGATAAACCACGGGTGTTCCGTGACCTGCGGCTGACGGGTTCGACTCGACGAGCTCGCTCTGCGCCATGCGCAGCGCGCGCCCCCTCCACCCGAGACCGCCCCACAGTCCCCAACGGTCGGTCATGCCCAGCTCGAGGCACGGCGCGCGTACCGGCATTGCGCGGAGATCGCCTTGGCTGCTCGCGGGTCTTCGCCACGTTCGGGAAACCAGCTCACCTCGGGATGCTGGCGGCACAACGCGTCGGCACGGGCGTTCGCCCAGGTCAGAGGCCGTGGTGACGGTGAGTCGGCCTATAGGGGGGAGATAAACCACCGGGGTCGCGTGACCTGCCGCGATGGGTCGAAAGGCCGTCTGACCTGCCCTTATCGTCGTCGTTGGTCGTCGTTGTTCGTCGTCGGTTCGCGACGTGCTGAGTCCTGGCTGAGTCCTGGCCTACGCACCCTGGTCGGTGCCGACGACGAACTCCTCGCGTCTGCGCGATGCGCAGCCGTCCGTGGAGCAACGGGCAGTCCACGATTTCGGAAGAGCATCTCTTCGGTGAGGCCTAGTACTTCACAATCCGTGAAAACGGGCACGTCGTCGCGGTACCCGGGATGGCCATGACGTATCCCCAGTCGGCTACCTCGGCGTCATCCTCGGCCCGATGCACCCCGCCGTCTTGCACGGCGCCCGCTCGAGTTCACACTCGATGCGGTTGCGGTCGTCGTCGAGGCCAGCTTCGTACGTGACGTTGACGCTCTGGCGGAGGCAGTAGGCGCACTGGACGGTTCGGATACTCGCGTCAGCCATCGAACAAGTGCATGTCGCAGGTGAGCGCCCGGTTTGTCAGTCAGCGCCGGCCGCCGAACGCCTCCGCGAGAGGAGCAGCAGCCCGCCGGCCACGAGACCGACGGGTAGCGCGACGAACAGACCCAACGAAACGACATAGAGGTTCCACAACGGATCGCCCACGACGAGCATCACGACGCTGACCGCGAACACCACCAGACATCCGACCGCGACCGAGCGGAGGACTCGCTCCCGGCGGCGCGTCACATCAGCTTCCGCCTTCACTGATGGTCCGGTCGGCGTTCAGCACATGGCCAGACGGTGGGTCGAGAATCGAGGCCGTCACCGACTCGGGCGCCGCCGCAATCGGGCGAACGGGCGCAGAACAACGAGGATGCGGAACAAGCCGCGCATCGCCAGTTCCATCCTCCGCGGCGGGACGCACCTCGAGGAGGAAGCTCGCATCGCCAGGCCCGGCGTTGTGCAGGACGTGGACCTTGCGTCGCGGCACGTCGACGCTGTCGCCAACCCCGAGTGTCCTATCTTTGCCGCCAACTCGAACCCTCATTGATCCAGCGAGGACCTTCACGCGTTCGTCTTGGCGGGCGTGAGCGTGTCTTGGAACCCATCCGCCGGGGTCGAGGCGTACCTCTGCTTGAAGAAGCTCGCCGCCCGTGTCTTCGCCGGTCTGGAGGAAGGTGAGGTGCTGGCCGGTGAACATGTCGTCGAGATGATCACCGGCGGTCACGAGCGGAAGTCTCGACTCTCATACGCAGGACGGCAAATGCACCTCTAGCCGCCGGACGGACGCGGGATACACAGCGATCGCCCTCGAGCTCGGTCACCGTGACGACGTCGCCATGCACGCCGACGACGGGCTCGCCCCGCTCGACGCGCAGCCGGCGCCGCTCACGCCATCCGAGACCGCCCACGTTCGGAGTCCTCACGCGGGAGACGACGACGAACCCCGCGGCCACGGACCATCGACGTCGCACACCATCCGAGCGCGGACGAGTCGTCCGACCCATCGATCGACTCGCGTGTCCACCGATGGTGTAAAGGGCGGGCGGGGCCGGTGCCGATCTGGGCGGAACAGATCCCCGGTCTCGCCCGACTCGCCCGCAACGAGTCGGGCGAGCAGTCGACGGACGGCTCAGGATCCTCCGCGGCATGCTTCGTGGGTGAACCCGCCGCGCTATGAGGTGATGCTCGCCGTCTCGAGGCGTCCAAAGGGCTCGCTCGCAGGAGGGTGGATGGAGACGAAGCTGGACGGCAGGCGCGCCATCGTCGCTATGAACGACGGCCGGGTGCAGGTACGGAGTAGGCGGGGGTCGACCTCACGGCTTCGGTCCCCGAACTCGGATGCCTCGTCGAGGTGGGCCGGACGATGGTGCTTGACGGCGAGCTCGTCGTCGGAGGCGGACGTCTCAGCGACCTCTACGCTCTTTCTGGGCGGCTGAACGTGCGGAAGCCGACTGCGGAGAACGCCCGGGTCGCGTTCATGGCGTTCGATCTGCTGTGGCTCGACGATCGGGCAACGATCGGCGAGACGGACTTGGCGCGGCGCGAGCTGCTCGAAGGCCTCGCCCTCGACGGCGACTGCGGCGTCATCCCGCGCTATCCGGCCGAGGATCTCGACGCGCTCCTGGCGGCGTCCGAGCGTGAGGGCATGGAAGGCGTCGTGGTCAAGCTCGACCGGTCGCTGTACCGTCCCGGCGCCCGATCGAAAGCATGGGCGAAGGTGAAATGCAGCGCGTGGGCTGAGCACCTCGAACGTCGCCGGCTGACAATGCCCCGCTCGAGCACTTGCTCCGCGGGAAGCACGAGGCGTCAGCTTGCGCTGTTGATGGAGTTCCCTACGGTGCTGAACTTGGCCCGGCTGTTGTTGCCGCTGAGCGAAACGGTGTTGATGCACACAACGGCGATGAGCGCGACCATGAGGGCGTACTCGAGCATCGTTGCCCCGTCATCCCCGGACAGACGTTGCATTCGTGACGTCATGTGAATTGTTCGGCTCGAAGCCTGCGTCGGCTTAGGCGGGCCCCGCCAAAAATGGGCTGATCGGACATGCGGGGAGCAGCGCGCCGAGTCGGCGTGACGCTGCGAACGCTCCGTGACCTCGTCGACCGCGGGCTCCTCCCCGCCCATTAGGAACGGGCAGGAGGACCGCTTCCGGGTCGAGGACCTCGACGCCTACCGCCGCTGACGGAGGCTCGTGTCCGCCCCGAGCGTCATGCTGAAAGGTCGTTTAGTTCCGTGTATCTCGGCAGCGCCCCGGCAACTTGGGGCGAGCTGGGGTTGCACCGCGAAGCAAGCCACAAGCCCGACCCGGCTGACGGGGCCGAGGGTCGGGGCTTGTGCGCGTCAGGAGCGCCTTATCGCGCTGGACCTAGCGGTCGTTGTCGGTTAGGTCGACCATGAATGGCCCTTCGCGGGAGCCGGCCTTGGCGAATCCGCGGCTCAACACGTACGCCGCCATGACTCCGGCGCCGAGTGCCCATGCGAGGTCGACGTCGAACGCGTCGCTGACATAGCCAGCGACGATGACAGTGACCGTCATGATGAGCGAGAGCCAGAACTCGGTCGTCATGATGCCGGGGCGAGCTTCGGTCGTTCCGGCCACGAAGCCGCGGCGTCCGGAGCGTCGGGACTCTTGGGGAGAGCTAGTACGTGGGGTAGTCGTGGTGGGGGTAGTGGTAGTGGTTTGGGACATGTGTGCCTACGTTCTGTTGTTGGGCGCGTCGGCTACCCGCTACGACCCGTGAACAAACAGTGGGCTGCGCTGAGGGTAAGCGGCCTGCGCGCGTCAGGCCGGTGGTTTGCGTCCCGTCCGTTCGGGGCAGACCGCAGCCGCGAGCACATCGCGGCGATGGTCCCGGGGAACACACCCGACTCGAGGCGGACACGCGTCTCCCAGCCCCTCTCGGGGCCATCGCCAGTGTCTCCTCGCCTTATGCCAGCCTCGCCTGCCGCGGAAATCGTCCGAGGACTCGTCGATCGCCAGTTACACGCGCGGAAGACACTTCCGTCCGCGGCCGAGATGCGTCGGGTACGTGGTTTGGCCGTCATGTGTTCGGGGAATCCGACGCCCACGACGACAAGCTCCTGAAGCACTGACTCCCTCCACGGGTCGTTTCGGGACCGGTCGTCGTCCAACTTTCAGGTTGGTCGCGGCGATGGCCTCGGGGACCCAACGGACCCGTGGCGGCTAGACGGACGCCCCTCGGGGCCATCGCCCGAGACCAAAGCTCGTCCTCCGCACTCAGCTCGAAACGACGGCGTCCTCTGCCAGTTTCGACAGCCGGCGGTGTACCTCGTCCATGTCCTCGTCGGTTGACCGTTCGAGGTCGATGAGCTCGTTGCTCGCCCGGTGCGATGATGCGATGAGCTCGTCGAGCTTCAGGTGAAGCGCCCTGGAGTTCTTGTTCTCGGAATGTTGGATCAAGAACACCATTAGGAACGTGACGATCGTCGTGCCGGTGTTGATGAGCAGCTGCCAGGTATCGGAGAACTCGAACAGAGGTCCACTCACCGCCCACACAACCAGCACCATGAACGCGACAACGGACGCGAGCGACGTCCCCGCCGCGTCCGAGACCCGCATTGCAAACCTGTCGAACGCCCGTCGAACCATGTGCTGTCAATGCCCGGAGCAGGGTCGTTCCCAACCGTCAGGTCACCAGTCGAGTGGTCCGATGGACGGATCTGCGCCCAACGCCGTTTGCGGGCCGTCCGTCCTGGGCAATACGGAAGCGCATCACGGCGATGGCCTCGGGGATGACGGCGAGGCTCTTGGACAACGGGTCTCTTACCACCTCGGGGTCATCGCCCCCCACGTCATCGAGTGTCACTTGAGTCGCTGTGCGACGCACCCGTCGGTCGAGCACTTCGCTCGCTCGAGCTCGGTCACCGCGACGACGTCGCCATGCACGTCCAGGAGCTGCTCGACAGTGACGACGACGGTGTCGCGCAGGCAGTACGCGCATCACTCGTTTCAGGTGACGATGTCGGTAGCACCGGCATCGCCGGCGCAGACACCTGCTATTTATCCTGCTCAGAGGCCATGCGACGGTGAGCCGGCCTGTAGGCGGGATTCTGTCCAGGTCGCTGTCGCCAGCGGCCCTGGGTGGCCATCCATCTCCGCGGCCCACCTGGGGACTGCACCCGAAGGTGCGAGCGGGCAACCGTCCCCTGCTTGGCCTTGCTCCGGGTGGGGTTTGCCGAGCCGCCCGGGTCGCCCCGGGCGCTGGTGCGCTCTTACCGCACCGTTTCACCCTTACCTGTGACCGTCCGGTCTCCCGGTCGGCCCATCGGCGGTCTGTTCTCTGTGGCACTTTCCTGCGGGTCGCCCCGACTGGCCGTTAGCCAGCACCCTGCCCTGCGGAGTCCCGACCTTCCTCGACACGGGCAATGCCGTGCCGCGACCACCCAGCCGACTCACCGTCGCATCCCAGTGTGCCAGCCAACGTGACCGTGAGCGCGCCCGAAACGGCGCGCTGAGGGTCAAGTCGGCGGAGGGCGGGGAGCGATGCCCCTACTCGGGCGGGACGTAGCTCGCGGGGCCGACGGCGAGCGTGACGATGCCGAAGGGCGACGGGATCAGCTGCTCGTCGGGGATGACGGCCGTCAAGATCACCGAGTGCCGGCGCTCGACGCCACCGACCGACTGCACGGTCTGGCGCAGCTCGCGCGTGGAGAACAGCGGCACGAACACTTGATAGGTGGCGCCCGCCGTGTCTTCGAGCTCGAGGGCGAAGTTCACTGCGCTGATCTCGTCGGTGAGGGTCTCGAGGCTCGGCTCGACGAAACCCACCTGCAGGTTCGGGTTGGCCTCGGTGAACGGCTGCCCACCGGCCTCGCGTCGTCGCCGCTTCGAACAACGCGGCGTGCTCGCGGTGCTGTTGCTGGAACAGCTCGGCCGCGTCGATCAGGGGCGGGCGTCGTCAATAGCCCAAGGTCGAGCACCGATTGGTACGCGTCGACGGCGAGGTGTTCGAGCGACGACGACGTGCGCAGGAGCGTGACGTCGTCGACAGGTGGCGGCTCGACCGTGACCGTGGTCGGCCACCGCGTCGCCGCCCTGAGGGATCTGAGGCTCGGGGTCTTCGCCACCGCACGCCGCGAGGACCGCGGCGGCGAGCAGCCCGCCGCCCCCGAGCACGAACAGCCGACGTCGGTCGATCGAACCATCACCGGAGGCGAAGCGCATCACTGCCTCTCGCCACGGACCCATCGACTCGCGCTGTGCCTGCTCGGCCTCGCGCAGCTGGCGGCGCAGCTCGTCTCGATACATGCGGAACTCGGTCGCCATCAGGGCGCCGGGACCGGGAACTCGGCGGGGGTGAACGCACCCACCACCGACTCGAATGGAGGGATCCACTCGGCGACCGGCAGGCTGGCGGCCTGCCCGATCACCGTCGCGTGCTGCGCTTCCACGGACAGGATCGCTCCCGCCAGGTTGGCCGCCCGAGGGAGCTCGTAGGTGCCACACGCCTGCAGGTACGTCGCGGTTGCCCTGGACTCGAGCTCGAACAGCACGTCGAACAGAGCGTCGACCGTGCTGACGGCTCGCACCTGTCTCGTGAAGTCGGAGATGAGCGCCTGGTTCGGCCCGACGGCGACACCCGTCAACGCGGTTGCGGACGCGGCGTGCTCATTGTGATGAGTGCGGAACGACAACGCTTGGGTCGTCTGCTCGTCGTCGAGCAGACCGGTGTCGATCGCCTCGTCGTAGATCGCCACGAACGCGAGCTCCATCGACCGGTGGAAGAGCGTGAGGGCGAGGTCCTCACCGGAGAGGTTGCTGTTCTCCTGCGCGTGGGCGACGCCGTTCAACACGGGGACCGCGCCGACGGCGAGTGCCGCGGCCCCGAGACCGGCGCCGACGAGGAGATGACGTCGAGAGGGTGAGATGTCGGTGCTCATATGACGGCGATGCTCCCGGTCATCGAGTTGTGGATGCCGCAGAAGTAGTCGTAGGTGCCCGGCTCGGCGAAGGTCACCGCGTACGTCTCGTCCGTGTCGATCGTGCCGTCGCCCGGAAACGGGTTCTCGGAGTCGGTGGCAACGATCTGGTGCGCGAAGTCGTCGTTGTTGATCCAGATGACCTCGCCCCCGGCGGTGATCTCGATCTCCTCGGGAAGGAACGCGAAGTCGGCAACCTCGACTTCTGCCGTGGACGCGGGAGGCCCAGTGACGGTGGTGGTCGACGCTGTCCCCGCGGACGTGCTCGCCCCTGAGCTCGGGGAGGCCCCCTCGGTGGTTGCAGCCGCTTCGGTCGTATCAGCGCTTTCGGCTGCAGTGGTCGCAGCGCCTTCCTCGTCCTGCGGAGTCGGCCGCGGTCGTACCCCCTCCCGCTGGCTCGCCGGCGTCGCTCGGGTCGTCGCCGCAGGCTGCGAGCGTCGCCAGGAGCGCCAGAGCGACGCCTGCGGCGAACGCTCGGGCTCGACGTCGGGGCATCAGCGTCTCCTTCATTGCCGGGGCACTCTAGAAGTCGAGCGCTGACAGTTCCGCAACCCAGCCCTCGACTCGGTTGCGGGCCTCGAGCCACTTGAGCCGATCGAGCTTGGCTGCTGGTTCGACGACAGTACGGGGACGCCACGTCGCGGCGATGTCATCGAGGCCGTTCCACGTGCCCGTTGCGAGGCCCGCCAGGAACGCGGCGCCGAGCGTCGTCGCCTCGGTGACGGGAGAAACCTCGATGGGACGCTGCGACGCGTTTGCGAGCGCGGCGAGGAACGTCGGGTTGTCGGTCATGCCCCCATCCACGCGCAGGTGGTCGAGTGCGAGACCGGTGTCCGACTCGGCCGCCTCGACGAGGTCCGCCCCTCTGTGAGCGACGCCCTCGAGCACGGCCCGCACGAGGTGGGCTCGTGTCGAGCCTCGCGTCAGGCCGAAGAAGCCGGAGCGGGCTCCGTAGTCCCAACGCGGCGTGCCGAGACCGAGCAACGCGGGGACGTAAACGACCCCATCTGCATCGGTGCACTGGGACGCGACGTCGTGTGACTCCGCCGCGGTCGCGATCACTCCGAGGTCGTCGCGCAGCCATTCGACGTTCGTTCCCGCGGTCAGCATGATCGCCTCGACGCCCCACGTGATCTCACCGTCACGCTGCCACGCCGCGATCGGGAAGCAACCCGCCGGCCCGCGTCGGTCGAACGAGGGACGCTCACCGTCGAGGCACAAGTCGAGCATGCCTCCCGTGCCGAACGTCGCCTTCGCCAGGCCGCGGCGTACGCATCCCTGGCCGATCAACGACGACTGCTGATCTCCGGCGATGCCGGCGATCGGAGGGGCACCGTCGAGCGCAGTCGCCTCGCCGACGACGCCGGTCGAGTCGACGATCGTCGGGAGCATGCTCGGCGGGATGCGCAGGAGGTCGAGCACGTGGTCGTCCCAACCGCTCCCGTCATGATGGACGAGACCCGTGACGCCGGCGTTCGACTGGTCGGTGACGTGGACGGAGCCTCGGCTCAACGTCCACGCGATCCACGTGTCGACCGTGCCGAAGCACAGGTCTTCACGCGTGCGGTCAGGGTCGACCATGTCGAGGAGGAACGCCAGCTTCGTCGCGGATTGGTTCGGCGCGAACTTGGTGCCCTCGGCGGCGAGCACGAGACACGTGCCGGCCGTGCGGAGGTCTTGCCAGCCGATTCCCGGGACCGACGGGCTGACCGGTCGTGCGATCCCAGACGATCGTCGACGCCCGTTGGTTCGCGATGCCGACCGCGCTCGACGGGTCCTGCCTGCGGCGAGCGCGGCGGACGCGACCTCGAGCGCTGCGTCGGCCATCACGACAGCGTCGAACTCGACGAGGCCGGGCGAGGGCGAGGACGGCAGCACCTCGCGGTAGTGCGAGTGCTCGACCGTGGCGTCGGGACGCACGATCGCGGCCCGCACACCGCTCGTGCCGACGTCGACGACGAGGATGCTCATGGCTCCTGCCCCGCGTGACGCTGGAGTCGCGCGCCGATGAGCCCGCCGACGCTGCCGGCGACCATCGACAGGAGCGCGCTCGACAGGATGCCGCCCCACGAGATGTCC
This sequence comes from uncultured Acidimicrobiales bacterium, assembly GCA_963759645.1. Classification (GTDB taxonomy): domain Bacteria; phylum Actinomycetota; class Acidimicrobiia; order Acidimicrobiales; family DATKAS01; genus DATKAS01. The sequence goes on from CAVXAI010000016.1 coordinate 357,787, forward strand.
TCGCTGACCGCGAACTGCCGGAGGATGCCGATCCCCTGCACGAGCGCGAACGACACCAGCGCCGCCGCGATGCCGTGCACGAGGGGAGCACCCACGTCCTGGCGCTGTGCCGCGATCGCCGCACCGATGACCAGCCCCGCGAGCACGACGAAGACGAGCAGCAGCGCCGCGCCCGAGGGATTCTCGTTTGCTCCGTTGTCATCGAGGGCCTGGCCGATCAACGCGGCAGGGACGCAGATGACGACCGCCACGATCACACCTGCCCACAACGCGGGCCAATCGATCCTCACGGCCACGGCACCTCCCCGAACGGTCCGTCGAGCCCGAGCTTGCCGGGGTTCAGGATGCCGTTCGGGTCCAACGCCTGCTTGGCCGACGCGGAGCACGTCGAACGCACCGCCGAGCGCCTCGGCCATGAACCGGCTGCGGTTCAGCCCGACGCCGTGGTGGTGGGAGAGCGCACCGCCGTTCTCGAGGACCGCGCGTGTGCCTGCATCCCACGCGGCGACGTAGAACGACTCGCGCTCCTCGGCCGGCGGGCGGCCGGCGAACGTGAAGTAGAGACATGCACCGTCGGTGTACGCGTGCGACTGATGCGCGGTGGCGTTGACCGCATGGGGAACGGCCGAGATCGCCGCCGTCGTTGCGTCGTAGATCTTCGGCAGGTCGCGCCAGCGTGCGGCGATCTCCATCGTGTCCACCACAAAGCCGCGCCGGGTGAGCGCTTCGAGCGCGCTCACCTCATTGCGATGGTGGAACCAACGGTCGACGAGGCCGACGTCGGCCCGTTCGCCACCCGCTGAGTCGCACTCCTCCGCGACGACGCGCATCACCGCGTCGATCAGTGTCGGGTCGCCTTCGTCATAGGCGAGGAGCACGTGACGATCACCGGTCTGATAGCTGCGGTTGGCCTCGACGTCGTCGTAGAGACGGAGCACCGCCGGTGTCGCGCCGCGGCGAAGGATCCGGCGGCATGCGTCGAGGCCGTCGACGAAGGAGGAGAAGCTCCACGCGTCGCGCCGTTCCGCAGCAGGTTCGGGATGCAGCCGGAGGCGAGCACCGGTGATGACGCCCATGGTGCCCTCCGATCCGACGAACAGCTGCGTGAGGTCCGGACCCACCGCAGCCCGCGGCGCGCCTCCGGTGGCGATGCGCCGCCCGTCGGCCAGAGCGACGTCCAGCCCGACGACCATGTCCTCGATCTTCCCGTATCGCGTGGACAGCTGGCCGGCCCCACGACAGGCGAGCCATCCGCCGACGGTCGAGATGGAAACAGACTGCGGCCAATGGCCGAGCGTGGCGCCGTGGGTGGCGCGCAGCTCGGCTTCGAGCGGTTCGCCGAACGTGCCCGGGCGCACGTCGAGAACCAGCGACTCGTTGTCGACATCGACGATGCCTGACAGCTCGCACAGATCCAAGACGACGCCACCGTGGACAGGAACGCTTGCGCCGCACACCCCGCTGCGCCCCGCCGCCGCGGTCACGGGGACGAGATCGGCGTTGCACACCGCGAGGACAGCCGCGACCTCCTCGGCGGAACCAGGCGTCGCCACCGCTGACGCCAATCCCGGGCACAGCGCCCTCGAGCGCCCACTGCATGGCGAGCGGCCACCAGTCGCGGCTGGCCTCGGCAACGTCGCGCTCGTCGACCGTGATCGACGCGCACGCGTCCCGGAGCCGGCCGAGCGTGGCGTCGCCGACCGTGACTCGTCGGGCAGGGATGCGCGAGCGCACTGCCCCTTCTGCGACAGCTCGATCGGGGCGACCGGCGCGCCGGGGGTGGGACGCTCCCCACCGACGGCCGTCACCGGCTCACGCTCCGATCGTCGCGTCGAGCGCGGTCTCCGGTAGCGCCGCGGACGTGCGCTCAGCGGTGAGCGCGTCGCGGAAGTCGGCGACCTGTTGCCGGCGCTGCTCCTCGGACCACCCCAGCTCGGGGGCGATCAGGGCAGCAACGTCGTCCGCGGCCCGCCCCGCATCGTCGCGGGCGAGGAGGCGGGCCCGCGTGCGCCGGCTGAGCACGTCGTCGAGCGTCCGGGCCATCTCGTGGCGCACGGCGTGCAGCGCCTCGGCGCGGACGTAGGGCAGACCGGGGACGAGCGCGCGGGTGAGGTCGCCGTCGGCCGTGGTGAGCCGCGCGACTTCCCCGGCCTCGGTGCCGTATCGGGAGGCCAGGTGCGCGTCGAGCCCGGTGCGTGACTGCTGCGGGTCGAAGTCTTCGCCTCCGAGCAGCACGACGTGCTTGGTCGAGCTGCGACGCCGAACGTCGAGCGCTCCCGACACTTCGTCGACCGCGTCGGCAGCCATGCGGCGGTAGGTGGTGAGCTTGCCGCCCGTGATCGTCACGACCCCGCTCGCCGAGCGGCGCACCGCGTGACGGCGAGAGAGATCTGCGGTCTTCGCGCTGACCGCGTCCCTCACGAGCGGTCGCAGCCCGGCCCAGGTGCCCAGGATGTCCGCCTCGGTGACACCGGTCGTCACCGACGCGTTGAGTGCACTGAGGACGTACTGGATGTCGTCGGGGGTGCACTGCGGGTCGTCGAGCGGACCCTCGTAGTCCGTGTCGGTGGTGCCGACGTACGCGAGGTCCCCCCACGGAACGACGAAGAGTGAGCGGCGATCCTTCCGCACGGGGATGACGACCGCGACATCATTCTGAGTCTTCGCCCACGGAATCGTGATGTGGATCCCCTTGGCCGGACGGATCGACTCCGAACCTTCACCCTCGTCGAGAGCGCGCAGCTCGTCGGCCCACACTCCCGTCGCGTTCACGACGGACCGGGCGCGCACCGCGATCTCCCCTCCGTCGGCGGCGATCGTCGCACCGACCACCTTGCCGTCGGCGTCCTTCGTCAGCGAACGGACCGCGGCGTAGTTCGCGACCGCTGCACCGTGCGCCGCTGCGGTCCGCGCGATCGTGAGCGTGAGGCGGGCGTCGTCGGCCTGCGCGTCGTAGTACAAGTACGCGGAGGCAAGGCGTTCGGCCGGCATCGTCGGCATGTGCGCGAGCGCGGCATCCTTGGTCAGCCGCTTGTGCAGCTTGCCGATGCGCACGCCTCCCGTGAGGTCGTACATCCACATCGCCGAGCCGAGTGCCCTGGCGACCTTCGGATTGATGAGGCCGTCTCGCGAGAAGATCGGGATGAGGAACGGCAACACGCGCACGAGGTGCGGCGCCGTCTTGCGGAGCCGTTGACGCTCGGCCAGTCCCTCATAGACAAGCCCATACTCACGCTGCTGCAAGTACCGAAGGCCCCCGTGGACGAGCTTCGAGGACTTCGACGAAGTGCCGGCGGCGAAGTCGTGACGTTCGACAAGTGCCGTGCGCAGACCGCGTGTCGCCGCATCGAGCGCGACACCGACGCCGGTGATGCCGCCGCCCACCACGAGCACGTCGAAATGCTCATCGGCCAGACGCGCGAGCGCGGTCGGGCGATCGAACGGGGGGAGCGCCACGGCGGTCATCCTAGGATCGGTCGATGCGGGCGGCGCCATCAGCGGCGGAGGTACTGACGCCAGACTGGCTGAGCGCGACGCTTGGCCGGTCAGTCTCGGAGTGCCGCGTCGAGCCGCTCCGCGACCAGGGAGTGTCGGGTGTTCTCAGTCGCGTGCACCTCGACGACGGTTCCACCCTGATCGCGAAGCAGGGTCACGGCGATCCAGTGTCGGCGAGCCGCCAACGAGCGTTCGGCATGTACACGCGCGAGCTCGCCTTTTACCGGGACATCGCGGCGCGGGTGCCCGTGCGCACCCCCGACTGCTTCTATGTCGCGCCCGACGACGAAGCGCCCGTCCTCCTTCTGATGGAGGATCTCGCTCCCGCAGTTGCCGCGTCGTTCACGGTCGGGCTCTCTGCATCCGAGGGCTCTCACGCGGTCGAGGCGATGGCCGCGATGCACGCAGCCTGGTGGGGCAGCGCGGAGCTCGATGCACTCGGGCTCTGGCGATCGACCCCGGAGGAAGCGTCGCGATGGGCGTCTGACCTCGAGGACCGCCTGCCGCGCTTCCTCGACCGATTCGCGTCACGGCTCAGCCCGGCCGAGGTGAACCTCGCGGAGCTCGTGACCGAGCACCTCGCTGGGTGCATCGTCGAAGCCGCCGCGCTGCCGCCGACGCTCGCGCACGGTGACCCGGGCTGTCCCAACCTGATGTTCGGGCATCCGTCCGCGCCGGTCGCGATCGTCGACTGGCAGCTCGTGGCCGCCCGCAACGGGCTTCTCGACGTTGCCTGGCTCGTGATCCTCGATGTGCCCGTCGCTCTACGCCGGCAGATGGAGGGGGCGTGGCTCGAGCGCTATACCGCGACGCTCGGCATCGATGCCCGCGATGCACAGCGCTGGTACGGGTTGGGCGCGGTCCTTGCTCTCCGGGCGCCTATCTGGATGGGCGGCGAATCCGCTCGGCGCAGCCCCTACACCGATGCTTACGCCGAGGCGACCCTCGCCCGGGCGTTCTCGGCTGGCCACGACCTGAACCTCGCGTCACTTCTCGTCAACGAGGAGGTCGGTCCGCAGGGCGTTTACGGGTTGGCCGAACGAGGAAATCAACCCGTAGATTGACGTTGGCCCCTTCGGGGGCCCCGTAACTGGCCCCTCCGGAAGAGAACCCCCGTTGAGCAACCCGTCATGGCGCGATCAGGCTGCGTGCCGCGGCCTCGATCCCGAGGTCTTCTACCCCGTCTCCGAGCAAGAGGAAGCGACCGCGAAGGACATCTGCGGCGAGTGCACCGTCCGTCAGTCCTGCCTCGAACACGCGATCGCACATCGCGAGAAGGAAGGCATCTGGGGCGGGGCGACCGAGCGGGAACGGCGCCGGATCATCCGCCAGCGTCGGCGCACTGCCTGAGCCAGCCGTCCCAGGAGGGGTCGTGGGGGAACCGAGCCTGGAGGCGCTGGGCGGGTGGCGAACGGTGCTCGGGCGTCTCACATCGGGCGGTGACCTGACCCACGACGAGGCGCGCGCGGCGATGGCCGAGATCCTCGACGGCGCGGCGAGTCCCGCGCAGATCGCCGGGTTCGCAGTCGCGCTGCGCATGAAGGGCGAGACCGTCGACGAGCTCGACGGACTCCTCGACGCGATGCTCAGCGTCGCGGCTCTGGTCGAGGTGCCCTTCGAGATGCAGTCCCGACTTCTCGACGTCGTCGGCACCGGCGGCGATCGCAGCCACTCGATCAACGTCTCCACGTTGGCAGCGCTCGTCGTGGCGGGCACCGGCGTACCGGTGTGCAAGCACGGCAACCGAGCCGCGTCGTCATCGTGCGGCGCGGCCGACCTCCTCGAAGCGCTCGGCGTGAACCTCGGCCTCGACGCCGAGGCCGTCACTCGCTGCATCGTCGGAGCCGGCATCGGGTTCTGCTTTGCGCCCAACTTTCATCCGGCCCTTCGCCACGCCGGTCCGCCTCGTCGTGAGCTCGGCATCCCGACCGCGTTCAATTTCCTCGGCCCCTTGGCGAACCCCGCGCGGGTCCGGCGCCAGCTCGTGGGAGTGAGCGATGCGTCGATGGCCGAGCGCATGCTCGGCGTGCTCGCCGCGCGCGGTTCCGAGCACGTCCTGCTCGTCCATGGCCACGACGGCCTCGATGAGCTGACAACCACCACCACCTCGACCGTGCACGAGCTCGAACACGGAGCCGTACGCACATGGATCCTCGACCCGGCCGATGTCGGGCTTCCCCTCGTGAAGCCCGACGAGCTGCGCGGCGGCGACCCGGCGACCAACGCCGCCATCGCACGGGCAGTGCTCGGCGGTGAGCGGGGACCCGCACGCGACGTCGTCGTGCTGAACGCGGGCGCGGCGCTCGTCGCCGCGGGCACCGCCGTTGCGGTCGCGGACGGCATGACCCAGGCGGAGGCCGCGATCGACGACGGCCGGGCCGCGGCCGCACTCGATCGGCTCGTCGCCGCGTCACAACTGCCCTAGAACCCCGCTCCGCCCTGACAAGCCCGGCTTGCCCTGATAAGCCCTCGTCGCCCTCAGAAGGAGGCACTCATGGCTGGCTCCGAGCTGCTGCACCGCCACCGCGAGGTGATGCCCTCATGGTTGACCCTCTACTACGAGTCGCCTATCGAGCTCGTGAGCGGATCGGGCTGCCGTGTGACCGACGCGGCAGGCCGCACCTACCTGGACTTGTTCGGCGGGATCCTCACCACGATGACAGGCCACTCCATTCCGGAGGTCGTCGAGGCGATCCGCGAGCAGGCAGGCAAGATGCTGCACAGCTCGACGCTCTACCTGATCCGTCCGATGGTGGACCTGGCCGAGCGCATCGCCGGTCTGTCGGGCATCCCCGACGCGAAGGTGTTCTTCGTCAATTCCGGGTCGGAGGCGAACGAGACAGCACTGCTGCTCGCGTCGTCCTACCGGCGGTCGAACCAGGTGATCGCGCTGCGCAACAGCTACCACGGTCGATCGTTCGCAACGATCGGCATCACCGGCAACCGCGGCTGGTCACCGTCGAGCCTCAGCCCGTTCAGCGTGCACTACGTGCACAACGGCTACCGGTTGCGCTCCCCGTTCGGCAACCTCGACGACGCCGGCTTCATCGACGCTTGTGCTGACGATCTCCGCAACGTCATCGAGACCACGACCGCCGGCGACGTCGCCACGATGATCGCCGAGCCGATCCAAGGCGTGGGCGGCTTCTGCGTTCCGCCCGACGGTTTCTTCGGCGCGATGAAGAAGGTGCTCGACGAGTACGAGATCCTCTTCATCTCCGACGAGGTGCAGACGGGGTGGGGTCGCACCGGCGAGCACTTCTGGGGATACCAAGCGCACGGTGTCGTGCCCGACGCGCTGACGTTCGCGAAGGGTCTCGGCAACGGGCTCGCGATCGCCGGCCTTGTCGCACGCGCCGACCTCATGGATTCGCTGAACGCGAACTCGCTGTCGACATTCGGCGGCAACCCTCTCGTCACCGCCGGAGCGCTCGCCAACCTGAACTATCTCCTCGATCACGACCTGCAGGGCAACGCGCTTCGAGTGGGGTCGTACCTCCTCGAACGGCTCCGGCCCCTCGCTGACCGCTTCGCAACCGTGGCCGAGGTGCGCGGTCGGGGGCTGATGATCGGCATCGAGCTCGTCGAGGAGGACGGCACGACGCCGAGCCCTCGACGTGCCACTGCATGCCTCGAAGCGTGCAAGGCGAACGGTGTGCTCGTCGGCAAGGGCGGCCTCTACGGCAACTGCCTGCGCGTCGCGCCCCCGTTGTCGATCACGCTCGAGGAAGCCGAGGAAGGCGGCGCGGTGATCGCGGACGCGCTCACTCGTCTCAGCGGTGACGACGGCGGAGGCCACTAGCGTCCGCCTTCGTGCTCGTCCGGGTCCCCGCGTCGTCGGCCAACATGGGTCCCGGGTTCGACGCGCTCGGCCTCGCGCTCGGCATGTACCTCGAGGTGAAGCTCGGAAGCGGCGAGGGGCTCGCCGACGGGCATCCGGCCCTCGTGGCGTTCACGTCAGCCGGTGGCGAAGGGCCGATCGCAGTTCGCTCGCAGATCCCGATGGGCCGCGGCCTCGGCTTCTCCGGCGCGGCACGCGTCGCGGGTGTGCTCGCCGCCCTCGCCCAGCAGGACGGGGGTTGCACCGAGGTTGCGGAGCTCGCGACGGAGACGCTCGCTCGTGCCGCCGACCTCGAGGGCCACGAGGACAACGTGGCCGCCTCGCTCTACGGAGGGGTGGTCGCGGTTGCCGGCGGCCGCGCTGTGCAAGTCCCACTCGGACTCGAACCGGCGATCGTGGTCTGGGTGCCGACCACGAAGACGTCGACCGACGAATCCCGCGGGCGCCTGCCGTCGTCGGTGACGCTCGCGGATGCCACGTTCAACATCGGGCGCACCGCGCTGCTGGTTGCGGCGCTCGCGGCAGGGGACCGCAACGCATTGCGGACGGCCACCGCCGATCGTCTCCATCAGGACGTTCGGCTGGCGTCGGCCCCTGAGAGCCGTCAGGCGATGAACGCCGCCATCGACGCCGGCGCGTGGTGCTCGTGGCTCTCGGGCTCCGGCCCGACAGTGGCCGCGATGGCGGATCCCGCTGACGCGCGCGATGTCGCGGCCGCCTTGCCGGCCACCGGCCAAGCGCGCGTGCTCGCCCTCGACCATCAGGGCGCCGTGATCGACCGCACCTGAGCGAAGCGAAGGACGCTGAACTATGCGGTGGAGTCGCGTCCGGGGTCGGGTTGCGCGCGCGGCTCCCAACCGAGCGCCGCTTCCAAGCGAGCGATCTCGTCGTGCGCCTCTTCGAGGGCATCGAGCTGCATGTTCATCCGCGCGATCGCTTCTCGGGTCGGCTCCGTGAGCTGGTGCTGTGCGGACCCGAGCGTCACCACACGCGCCGCGAGCGATTCCAGACCGACGATCTGCTCGGTCAGCTCGGTGAGCAGCATCCGGCGGTGCGAGGAGGGCGCCCGCGACGCGGTGACGACATCGCGGTCGAGCACCACCGCGTGCAGCTCGACGTCGCTGGCCATGAGCGCGATCGGCGATTGCTCCTCGTTTCGACGCGTGCGCCGAGGCAGCCATGGGCGAACAGAGGCCACGACGCGCCGCAAGCGGCGGTGGAGGCGAGCAGAGCCCGAGGGATCGAACAGCCAGCGCAACGGAGCGGAGCTCTTGCCGCGCACGCCGACGCGGTTGGAGTGACGGAGGCTGCGCACGAAGAGGACAGTCACCGCGGCGAACGCGGCGACGCCAATGCCCACAGCCCAGAGGACTGCTCCCACGGGTAGGAGGCTAGCGAGCGCGGTCGAAGCCGTGGTTGCGGTTTCGCTCGCGGGGCGACATGGACGCGATCGGTGGGAATGCGGACGCGAGGCCCCCTTCGCAGTGAACCACCCGGACGCGCCCGGCCTCGGCGTCGAGCCACCGGGCGATGCAGCCCATCTCGTCGACGAGATCCGCGGGCAGGGGCAGGCCCGCAGCGGGTCCCGCCGGTGGGTTTTCGAGGCTGTCGAGGCCCGCCAGGGTCGGATCGGCGTCGACGGGCCAGCACCCGAGCAGCACGCCATCTCGGACTTCGGCACGAAACACCCCTGGTCGCTCTACCACGACGGTGCCGGCGTGACGGAGCTGGTCGATGTGCCGCTGCCGGCGGAGCGCGCCGGCGAGTGCCTCCGCGCGGTCACGGACGTCGGCGGCCTCCTCGAAGCGTTCTGCGTCGGCGAGCGCCGTCATCTGCCCGCGCAACGGGTCGAGCAGCACCTCGGGATCGATCGTCAGCCCGCGTTCGGTCCGTTCGACGATCGCCCGGTAGTCGTCTTCGGAGATCGCTCCCGAGCACGGACACGTTGCGACCCCGAGCTGCGCCGGCGCGCAGGGAGCGGACCGGTCGCACTTCGCCGGGTTCGCCGTGCACCGCCTCAGCGGCATCACGGTCTCGATCGCCTCGACGACACGCCGGGCTGCTGCAGCAGACGGCAGCGGTCCGACGTATCTCGCGCCATCGGCCTTTGCCTGTCGCACCACGGCGAGGCGAGGGAACCGCTCGTTCGAGCGTGAGCTTGACGTAGCTGTACTTGCCCCACTGCTTGCCTTGACGGTTGAAGCGAGGCTGGAGACGGTGGATGAGCCGCACCTCGAGCACCGCGGCATCAAGCGGGCCGGTGCAGGGGATGTGGTCGATCTGCTGGGTCTCACGCAGAAGCTGTCCGATCTTGCGGCGATCGTCGCTCGAGAAGTACGAGCGCACTCGCTGACGCAGGTTCGTGGCCTTGCCCACATACAACGGTCGGCCGCCGGCGTCACGGAAGAGGTAGACGCCGGGCCGGCGGGGCAGGCGATCGGTGAGCCGCAGCTTCGCCGCTTGCGGATGGCCGTTGATGCGGGGGAGCGCGAGCAGGTCGTCGAGGCCGAGCACGCCGAACGCGGCCGCGCGCTCGAGCAGGAGGTGCAGCAAGTCAGTGGTGGCGAGCGCGTCGTCGAGCGCCCGGTGCGAGGGCTGGTGAGACAGGCGGAATCGGGTGGCCAACGTCGACAGCCGGCAGTTCGGCACCTCGTCTCGCACCAACCGGCGAGCGAGCGCGCACGTGTCGACCCACGGGTTCGTCATCGCGGCCCAGCCAGAAGCGCGGCGGGCCGCGGCGAGGAACGAGAGATCGAACCGGACGTTGTGACCGACGATGACCGTTCCGGCACTGAACTCCTCGAACGCGGCCAGCACCGGCTCGATGCGAGGTGCAGGCAGCACCATCGCCTGCGTGATGCCGGTGAGCACCGTGATCTCCGGCGGAATCGGCACACCGGGGTTCACGAGCGACTGGAACGTGCCGAGGAACTCGCCGCCGCGCACCTTGACCGCGCCGACCTCGGTGATACCGCACCGATCGGCCGAGCCGCCCGTCGTCTCGAGATCGACGACGCAGAACGTCACCTGTGAGAGCGGTGTGCCGAGGTCGTCGAAGGTGCGCTGCACGGGTCGACGATAGGGGAACAGACGTTCGATGACAAGAACACGTGTTCGGGCGCGGACGACGTACGGAGTAGGGTGAGCGCCGTGTCGGCCACCCGCTACCGCTGCGCGGCGTGCGGGAACCTCACCCGCTTCGACGTTGTGACGACCCGACGCACGACGGCCTTCCACCACTTCGCCGTGTCGGGCGAGCTGTCGATCGAGGACGAGGAGGTGCTCGAGGAAGCCGTGGAGTCCGTGACGTGTCGCTGGTGTGGCCCCGCTGGGACAGTGCAGGTCCTCCCCGCCGGCGAGACCGCAGATTCGCCGTGACGATCCCGAACGAGCTCGTGCGCGACGCGCTCGAAGCAGCATTGATCGTGGCGATCGCCGATCCGGCGAACGCTCCGAAGCCCTTGCACCGCTTCTTGAAGTTTCAGAAGATGCCATCCACCGCGATGCCGGTCGTAAGGAAGGCGCTCGACAGTGACGACGTGTTCCGGACACGTGTCGCCGACTCGGTCAACCTCGACGTGCTCGACCGGCCGTCAGTGCTTTTCCTGTCACGGCCGGAAGGGTGGGAGACCGAGCTTGAGGAGCTCGCGGCCGAGACCGCGCGGGCCGCGGTCGATAGCGACGAAGCGAAGGCCGAACGCAGCGCGCAGAAGAAGTTGAAGGCGGCCGAACAGGCGCGGGCCAGGGCGGAGGCGCGCGTTCAGGAGATCAAGGCCGAGCTCGACCGAGTCCGCGCGACCCTCGAGCAGGAGCGTGCCGCCCGGCGTCAAGCTGACACCACTGCGCACAGCCTCACGTGGGAAATCGACAAGCTGCGCGTGCGGGTGCGCGAGCTCGAGGAGGCGACCACGCGGTGGCAGGCGGAGCGCGCTGACCTGGAGCGTGCGCTGACGGATGTGCCAGGCTCGCCCAGCCCTGAGGTCGCGGACGGAGTCGTTCGACCTGAGCGGCATCGTCACCGCGCTCGGCGGCGCGCGCGGCGCGTTGGCGGCGCTCGAACGCGCGCTGGAGTCGATCGAGGCGGAGCTCCCGAGCGAGGAGCCGACTCCGGCCTCATCACGCTCGGGTCAAGAGCGGCGGCCGCGCAAAGAGAAGCATGCTCGGCGCAGTCCGTCCCTGTTGCCCGGCGGGGTGCATGACACCTCCGACGAGGCGGCGCGTCACCTCGTGGCGATGAAGCACGTCGTGCTGGTCGTCGACGGGTACAACGTCGCGATGCGGGGTTGGCCGGACCTCGCCACGCTTCCTGACCAGCGGGCGCGGCTTCTCGACCGTCTGGCCGCGCTGCACGCGATGAGGCGCACCGAGGTGGTGGTCGTGTTCGACGGCACCGCGTCGGGCGAGGTCGGCGCCTCGAAGGCTCAGCCCGTGCACACGGTCTTCACACCCACCGGCGTCACTGCGGACGAAGAGATCCTGCGCCGGATCCAGCACATCCCCCGCGAACGTCCGGTCGTCGTGGCCTCCTCCGACCGGGAGGTCACTGAGGGTGCCCGGCGCATCGGCGCCAACGCGATCTCAGCGGAGCAGCTGCTCGCGATTCTCTGACGGTCGGGAATCTCCCACCCCTCGCGCACACTGCTTCGAGCGGAGCGCGAGATGAGGAGGATCCGTGGCCACGTTCACGATCAGCTGCGACGAGTGTGTGATGCGCGAGACCGATACCTGCGACGACTGCGTCGTCACGTTCCTGTGCGATCGACCGGCGGGGGCGCCCGTCGTGCTCGACCTCGACACTGCTCGTACGGTCAAGCTGCTCGGTCAGGCCGGCCTCGTCCCGCCGCTCCGACACGTTGCCCGCTGAGCCGGCTGACGGCGAAGGCCGGGTACCGTGCGCGGGTGCGCGCGCCCGACGAGCTCACTGACAAAGGGTGCTCTCGCGGCGGGGCGTGCCGCTGGTCTCGATGCGGTCGGTGTCGCGCCGGCGCGGCCGTTCACTCGGGCTCGCGCTGCACTCGAGTCGCGAAAGGCCGCCGGACTCCACGGAGGCATGGCGTTCACGTACAAGAACCCCACTCGATCCACCGATCCGGGGGCCGCGCTCGATGGAGCGCGCTCGATCGTCGTCGGAGCCTTTTCGTACGGCGGAGGCTCACGACCTGCCGCATCGAGTCGTCCCACCGCGACCGTCGCCCGCTACGCCCGGCGAGACCACTACCGCCTTCTCGCCGACGGACTCGGTGCTGTCGCCACACATCTGACGGCGGCCGGGTGGAAGGCGCGCGTGATCGCCGACGACAACTCGCTCGTCGACCGAGAGGCGGCGTACCGCGCCGGCCTCGGGTGGTACGGCAAGAGCGCGAACATCCTGTTGCCGGGACGTGGTTCGTGGTTCGTGCTCGGTTCGGTCGTGACCAATGCACCGCTCACACCGTCCCGCGCGCCGGTCGACGACGGCTGCGGATCGTGTCACCGATGCATCGACTCGCTGTCCGACCGGTGCCATCGTCGAGGCGGGGGTCGTCGACGCGCGCCGGTGCCTCGCGTGGCTGCTCCAAGCTCCAGGAGTCTTCCCGGTCGACGCGCGCGCGGCGCTCGGTGACCGGTTGTACGGCTGCGACGAGTGCCAAGAGGTGTGCCCCCCGAACCTCGTCGTCGATCGCCGGTACTCCGGCGGTGCTGCCGCGTCTGGCGACGAACCCGATCGCGGCATCGATGTGCTCGAGCTGCTCGCCGCCTCCGACGAGGAGCTGCTCGCGCGACATGGGCGGTGGTACATCCCCGATCGCGACGTTCGCTACATACGACGCAACGCGCTCGGTGGTCCTCGGCAACGTCGGCGATGGCCGTGATCCCGAAGTCGACGCCACACTCCGGCGCTACCTCGTCGATCCGGACGAGCTCCTGCGTGCCCACGCGTGTTGGGCGTGCGCGCAGCTCGGACGCACCGACCTCCTCGTGCTCGTCGAGGGCGACGAGAGCGCGCTCGTGCTCGCCGAGTTGTGAGCCACCTTCTCGTCACGAACGACTTCCCGCCCAAGCACGGCGGGATCCAGGCGTATCTCTGGGAGCTGTGGCGGCGTTTGCCCGCCGACGAGATCACCGTCCTCACGACCCCGCATCGCGGAGCCGCGACGTGGGATGCGGAGCAGCCGTTCCGCGTGGTCCGCGACCCCGACCGGGTGTTGCTTCCGACTCCGGGGCTCGCTCGTCGCATCGACCGGCTCGCCGCCGACGTCTCGGCCGATCTCGTGATGCTGGACCCGGCGTTGCCTGTCGGCCTGCTCGGCCCTCGCCTTGCCAGGCCGTACGGCTTGGTGCTGCACGGCGCTGAGATCACGGTGCCGGGTCGCCTCCCCGTCAGTCGAGCCGTCTTGCGATCGGTGTTGCGTGGTGCGGATGTGATCGTCGCGGCGGGCGGGTATCCCGCGGAGCAGGCTCGACGAGTGGGGGGCGCGGACCTTCCGATTGCGGTCGTCCCTCCCGGCGTCGACGCCGAGCGCTTCCGGCCGCTCGATCCGGAAGAGCGTCAGCGCTCTCGTGCCCGGTTCGGCCTCGGCGCAGATGCCTGTGTCGTGCTCGGCGTGAGCCGGCTCGTGCCCCGGAAGGGCTTCGACACGCTGGTCCGCGCCGGGACGCGGCTCGGGGCGACGCGACCCGGCGTCGAGGTCGCCATCGCAGGTGGCGGGCGTGACGCAGGCCGGCTCGCCCGGCTGGCCCATCGCGAGAAGGCCCCGGTGCGCTTCCTCGGGCGGGTCCCGGACGCGGACCTGCCTTCGCTCTATGGCGCCGCCGATGTGTTCGCGATGCTCTGTCGCGACCGATGGCTCGGTCTCGAGCAAGAGGGCTTCGGCATCGTCTTCCTCGAAGCGGCTGCGTGTGGCGTCCCGCAAGTCGCAGGGCACAGCGGGGGCTCGGACGAAGCCGTCGTCGACGGCGTGACGGGTCGTGTCGTTCACGGGGACGACCCGATCGCGGTCGCTGCCGCGCTCGCGCCGTTCGTCGATGACCTCGACGTGCGGACGCGCATGGGTCTTGCCGCGCGTGATCGCGCCGTTGCCGAGTTCGACTACGACAAGCTCGCCGTTCGGCTCGCTGAGGCGCTCACCATCCGATGATCGTCAAGGCCTCGTGGGCAGGCACGGGCGCGTTCACCGTCACCGCCGTTGCGGCTGCAATCTCCCCGGACACCTTCGAGGTAGTGGCGCTCGCGGTCGCCCTCATCCTGTTCGCGGTCGGCACGGTGGTGTTTCTCGTGGCCTTCGTGCACGCAGTGGGCCGGAGCCGCGAAGTCGACATCGGGATCGGCGGCTTGTACTTCCTCGCCGGGTCAGCGCCTCGCACCGTGCAGGTCCACCTCCTTGGCTCCTTCGGAGTCGAGGTCGTCGTCGCGTTCGCCACTGCGTCGGCGAGGCCGTTCACGAGTCTGGCCTTCGGGATGCTCGTCCCGCTGTACGGCTTGGGTCTTTGCGGGCTGTGGGGCGCCTACCACGGAGCATTCCCCCCAAGGGCCGTGTCGGGCTTCGAGCCCGACGGATAGATAGAGCAGAATGCAGGGATGACCGATCAGGCGACCGAGCGCATCACGATCGACGCTCCGCCGCAGGAATGTTGGGATGTCGCCCTCGAGTTCGAGCGCTACCCGGAGTGGGCGAAGGACGTGAAGCGGGCGGTGGTGCTCACCCGCGACGACAACGACCGGCCGAGCGAAGTCGAGTTCACGGCCGCGGCGATGGGCCGGAGCACGAACTACACGCTGCTGTACGACTACTCCGGCGCACCCGAGCGCCTCGCCTGGTCGCTCGTGCAGGGCGACATCATGAAGACGCTCGAGGGCTACTACCAGTTCGTCCCCTCAGTGATGAGCCCCGGTTCCACCGATGTCACGTACGACCTCACGGTCGAAGTCGTCGTTCCCTTGCCCGGCTTCGTGAAGCGTCGAGCCGAGGTGCGCATCCTGCACAGCCTCTTGGAGCTGAAGGCTCGAGTCGAGCAGTAGTGCCGCGAATCCTGCTGCTCACCGGCAAAGGGGGAGTGGGCAAGACAACGACGGCGGCGGCGACCGCACTCCTCGCAGCCGACCGCGGTCATCGCACCCTCGTGCTCTCCACCGATCCTGCTCACTCGCTCGCCGATGCGTTCGACATGGCGCTCGGCCCCGAGCCGACCGTGATCACGGGTTCGCTTTCCGGCCATCAGCTCGATGCGCAGGCGCGCCTCGAGACCTCGTGGTCGACGTTGCGTGCCTACCTCGCGGCGCTGTTCCGCTGGGCCGGCATCGAGGCGATCGAAGCCGAGGAGCTCTCGGTGCTTCCCGGTCTCGACGAGGTCTTCGCGTTGAGCGATCTCCACGAGCACGTCGTCTCCGGCAAATGGGACGTGATCGTCGTTGACTGTGCGCCGACGGCCGAGACGCTCCGGCTCCTGTCGTTGCCTGAGATCCTGTCGTGGTGGATGGAGCGCCTGTTCCCGATCGGCCGTCAGCTCAGCCGGCTCTTCGCGCCCTCGGTCGGGCGTGTGACGGCGATGCCGGTGCCAGACGGCGACGTCTTCGACGCGTTGAAGCGCTTCTACGACCGCATCGACTCGGTCCGGGCCGTGCTCTCGGACCCCGCACGGACGTCGGTCCGCCTTGTCGTGAACCCCGAGCGCATGGTCATTGCCGAGGCGCGGCGGACGTACACCTATCTCTCGCTCTTTGGGTATCGAGTCGACGCTGTCGTGGTCAACCGATTGCTGCCCGACGACGTCTCAGATCCCTGGTTCGACAGGTGGAAGGCGACCCACGCTGCGCATCTCGCCGAGATCGGTGAGGCATTCGCGCCCCTTCCCGTGCTCAAGGCGCGCCTCGCCGACCGGGAGCTGGTCGGTGTCGAGGCGCTCCGCGGCCTTGGCCGAGAGCTGTTCGGGGACGAGGACCCGTCGGTGGCCATGCACGAGGGATCCGTCCTCGAGGTGACTCAGCGGGAGGGCGCCTGGGTGTTGGCCTTGGAGCTCCCATTCGCGGAGCGGGAGGACGTGACCCTCAGCCGCAAGGGCGATGAGCTGCTTGTCACCATCGGAGGCCAGCGACGCGCGATCCTTTTGCCGGATTCGCTGCGCCGTCGGCGAGTGACCGACGCGGTCGTGCACGGGGGCCGCCTCGAGGTCGTCTTCGGCGCTGCGACCTGATGGGGGAGGCGACTTGATGGGGGAGGCGATCGGCAGCGAACCGAACGACGGGGTCGCCCACCTGCAGGCGGCCGCACTGGAGATGATCGCGGCGGCTCGCGCGTTCCTCGAGGTCGCAGAGCGGGTCGTGCAGAACCCCGAGGCTGTTCGCACCGCGGTCGTCACGGTGGGAGCAATGGCCAAGGCAGTGATGCAGACGGTCGACCCCACGAGTTCGAAGGCCAACGGGGACGGCGACGCTGACGATCAAGCCGACCCGCCGATCGAGCACATCACGGTGTCATGAGGCTTCTCGAGCTGCACTCTCCCGGGGTGACGGTGGAGCTGCATCCCAGGCTCGCCGTCGTGCACGCCCCCGAATCGGCGCGCCGAGCGCTCGTCGATGCGCTCACCGCGGCTCTCCGAGGAGACCACGGCACCGCCGGGTTCGTCGAGGTGCACGGCATCATTCTCGATCTCGACCGCGAGACTCTGCGCCTTCTCGATCTGGACGGCAATGTCGAGATGGTGCTCGGCGCGGACGACCTCCCGGCCGAGGCCGTCGGGCTCGCGGGGCGTCAGCGCCGAACCGCGGACGACGCCGCCCTGAAGCAACGCGAGCTGGTGGACGCGCGCCACAGACAAGTCGACGCCGCCGCGGAGGTGGTGGCCGCGGTCGAGGTCGCCATGCGCAGCGCGTCCGAAGCACACGACGACGTGGCAGCCCGACTCACCGAGACAGAGCGGGCACTCGAAGACGCGGTGGCATCGCGTGAGGCGGCGGAGCGTGCCGTCGAGTCCGCTTCCGACGCAATCGTCGAGGTCGAGGGGAGCACGAAGGAGGACGGCGCCGACGAGGCGTTCGCCGACGAGCTGGCCGTCTTCGACGACGTGGACGACTTGTACGAGGACGACACCCCAGTGCCCGACTCACCCGACTTGGCCTCTGAGCTCGTTGAGGACGCGGGGTACGAGGCGGCGTGTCACGCCGACGAAGCGAGCGCCAAGGCCGCGCTCGACGCTGTCCACGCGGCCGAGACAACGGTCCTCGAAGCACGCGACGAGGTGGAGCGCGGCGGCTCGGGCGGCCAACCCCGCCCGACTCGATGCCGCCGAACGAGCAGAGCTCGACGCGGCGCACGAGGCGGTGCTCAATGCCGAAGACCGCGCCGAACGTCGACTGGCCGGCACCGCCGCGCGCCGCAAGCTCGACGAGGCAAAATCCTTCGAGCGGGCGGTGCTCGACCGGCTCGGACTCGACTCCTACAGCGACTTTTTGCTGCGGTCGTCGATGGGGTCCACCGACCCGAGCGCGGAGCTCCGGTTGGAGATCGCGCGCACGGATCTGCTGCGTGCGGAGAGCGAGCTGAGCGAGGCGCGCGCCCTGGCAGCGGCGACGCCCGCCCCCGCCCGACCCGCCCCTGTTCGTCAGGCTGCGCCGCAGCCGGTCTCGAACGTGCGCCAACCGCCGCAGCCGACGCCGGCCGCGGTGCGGCGACGGGAGCGGTCCGAGGCGGCCGACGCCCGCCTCGTGGCAGCGTCGCGGGCGCGGGACGACGCGTTGGCAGCCGAGTCCGTGGCCCGCGCGGCGTACGAGCGCGCCGCGGCCGACGCCGTCGACTCCGAAGGAAAGCTCGCCGAGCTCGCGGCGCGCCACGATGAAGCAGAGCAGCGCCTGGCCCAGGCACGCCTCCGCGCCGACGCGGACGAGCATGCACCGAGTAGCGGTGCCGCAGACGAGCCCGCCGGCGATCCGACCCCTCAGGTCGACGGCGACGGGCGGGGAGCGGCGCTTGACGAGCTCGACCGGCACCTTCTCGGCTGGTTGGCCGCACGTGGACAGCATCCGCTGGCCGATCCCCTCCCGATCGTCCTCGACGACGTGTACCGACACGTGTCAGCGGGCGACCTCGACCCACTGCTCGTCCGGTTGGACCACCTCGCTGACTCCTTACACGTCGTGTACCTGACGGATGACCCGCAGGTCGTGCGGTGGACGGCGGCGCTGTCCCCCGAGCGGGGCGGGCTGTCCACGATCTCTGACGCAGGATCCGCGACGTCCGAATAGCATTAGGCGCCGAGGGTCACGCCAGCTTCGGTCCCCCGCCCAGGAGGTGTCGTGCCAGCGCTCACGACGGACACTGTTCGCTCCCTTGCCGGATACAGGGGGCGCACTGCTCCCGTGACCAGCTGTTACCTCGATGTCGACGGCCGGCGATTCCCGCGGCACCAGGACTATCTGCACGAACTCGACCTTCTCCTGCGCCGAACGCGGGCCGAGCTCAACGGAGATCAGTCGTCCTCCGTGGCCCGCGACCTACAGCGGATCGAGAACCACGTGCGCGGAGGTCTCGATCGGTCCCGCACGCGCGGGCTCGCGTTCTTCTCGTGCTGGGCGGAGGGATTGTGGGAGGTGATCGAGCTCCCCGTGCGGGTCTCGAGTCAGGTCGTCGTCGAGGCATCGCCGCACGTTCGTCAGCTCGAATCCGTGCTCGATGAGTATGAGCGCTTCGGCGTGCTTCTCGCCGATCGCCAGCGAGCCCGCATGCTGGTCTTCGAGCTCGGCGAGCTCATCGATCGCAGCGAGGTCTTCGATGAGATCACCCATCGCGAAGACGTGAAGGGGCACGTGCTCGTCAAGACACGGGCCACCGGGCAGACGAACGAGGTGAAGCACCAACACCTCCGCCACGCGGCGGATGTGGCGTTTCACGTCTTCCAGGAGCGGCAGTTCGACCATCTCGTCGTCGCAGGACCATCCGACGTTGCCGCCGAGCTCGTCGCGTGCCTGCACCCTTACCTGCGGGCGAGGGTGGTCGAGCGCATCGCCGTCCCGGTGACCGCAACAGACGAGCAGGTGCGCACGGTGGCACTCGAGGTCGAGCGTGAGGTCGAGCGTCGCAAGGAGAAGGCTCTCGTCGACCGACTTCGCGGTGCGATCGGATCTGGCCGGCGAGGGGCGGGTGGGTTGACCGCGACGCTGGAAGCGCTCGTCGAGCGCCGTGTCGAGCACCTCATCGTGTCGCAGGGCTTCCAGTCGCCCGGGTGGCACTGCCGCACATGCGGGTACCTGGGTCGCGTCGGTCGGTCATGCCCCTTGTGCCGGCGGTCGATGGAGCAGACGTCCGACATCGTCGAGCATGCGATCGAGGAGGCAGTCGCGCAGTCATGCCGCGTCGAGGTCTGCGTCGCCAACGCGGATCTCGATGTGATGGGGGGGATCGGTGCCCTCCTCCGCTACTGACGTCAGCACATCGGTCGTCGCCGGCGTCGACATCGGGGGCACGAAATGCCTTGGTGTGCTGCTCGGACCCGACGGCGAGGTGCTCGCCGAGGAGCGAGTGCCAACGCCACACGGAGCGTCGAACCTCGCCGACACCATCGTGGACGTCGTCAAGGCGCTCTCCTCGGGCGGTAGCGCTCCTACTGCGGCAGTGGGAGTAGGCGCGCCGGGCCTGGTCGACCACCGCGGTGTGCTTCGGGCGGCCCCCAACCTCATCGGGGTCACGGAGATGCCGATCCGCGACGAGCTCGCGGAGCGACTTGGCATACCCGTGACGGTGGACAACGACGCGACGTGCGCGCTGGTGGCGGAGTGGCGCTACGGGGTGGCAAAGGGTCTTGACGACGTCGTCCTCGTCACCCTCGGCACCGGCATCGGGGGTGGCGTCGTCGCGGGCGGCGAGCTGCAACGGGGCTCGAACGGCTTCACGAGCGAGCCCGGTCACATGGTCATCGATCCGAACGGCCCGCCGTGCGTTTGCGGACGGCGGGGGTGCTGGGAGCGCTACGCATCGGGCAGCGGGCTCGCGCGGCTCGCCCGCGACGCCGCGTTCGGCGGACGAGCGTCCGCCGTCGTCGCAGCAGCCGGCGGAGATCCGGAGTCCGTTCGGGGCGAACACGTGACGCTCGCGGCGAGAGGAGGCGATCCCGAGGCGCAACAGGTCATCGAAGACTGGGCCTGGTGGCTCGCGCTCGGCTTGGTCAACCTCACGAACCTCCTCGATCCGGCGATGATCGTGCTCGGAGGGGGGCTCGTGTCCGAGGCCGATCTCCTTCTCGAACCGATCGGGCGGATGTACGAAGGCCTCCTGTACGCACCCGCGCACCGGCCCCGGCCGCAGCTCGTCGCGGCGGTGCTGGGCGAACAAGCAGGTGCGCTGGGTGCCGCGACGATTGCCGCCGACGGGCTCAGGCGTGAGGTACGTAACGAGCCCGAGCGTCGTTGATCTCACGCCACGCGGCTTCGCGGCCCTCCCAATCGCCGGTGAGCGCCATCTTCCCGGGCTCGATGAGCTTGTAGACGTCGAAGAAGTGTTTGATCTCTGCGAGCAGGGACGCCGACAGATCGGTGACCTCGCGAA
Source organism: uncultured Acidimicrobiales bacterium (assembly GCA_963759645.1). Taxonomy (GTDB): domain Bacteria; phylum Actinomycetota; class Acidimicrobiia; order Acidimicrobiales; family DATKAS01; genus DATKAS01. The sequence continues at coordinate 378,637 of CAVXAI010000016.1, forward strand.
TGCTGTCGTAGCGCGGATCGTCGGGGGGAACACAGATGACCTTCGCGTCCTCGCCGGCCTCGTCCTGCATGACGAGCATGCCTACTGGGCGGGAACGCACCCAGCAGCCCGGGAACGTCGGGTCCTCGAGTAACACGAGGGCGTCGACGGGATCGCCATCCAGCGCGAGGGTGTCGGGGATGAAGCCGTAGTCGGCGGGATAGACCGTGGCGGAGAACAACCGACGATCGAGCCGCATGACGCCGCGCTCGTGGTCGTATTCGTACTTGTTACGACTACCGCGAGGGATCTCGACCATGACGTCGATCGTCTCGTCGTCGGCCGTGACGTCCTGTCTCGCCGTCGAATCACCCATGAGCGCCATTCTGCCCCGGGTACCCTCGGGGCATGGAGTTCCGCCGGATCACGAACCTGCCTCCGTACGTCTTCACCATCATCAACGGTCTGAAGATCGAGGCACGGCGAGCCGGCGCAGACGTGATCGACCTCGGATTCGGCAACCCCGACATCCCGTCGCCTGAGATCGCGGTCGACAAGCTGGCCGAGGCGGCACGCAACACGCGCAACCACCGCTACTCGTTGAGCAAGGGCATCCCCAAGCTCCGTGAAGCCGTCGCGGCGTTGTACGAGCGCAACTGGGGCGTCGTCCTCGACCCTGAGACCGAGGTCATCAACACCATCGGAGCGAAGGAAGGCTTCTCCCATCTCATGTGGGTGCTGCTGGCGCCCGGCGACGCCGCGGTCGTGCCGAGCCCGTCCTATCCGATTCACATCTACGGGCCGCTCTTTGCCGGAGCGGAGATCCGAGAGATCCCGATGGGAATGGCATCGGGCGACATCGAGAGCGGCGACGGCTTCTTCGAGAGCCTCGATCGGGCGTTCCGCACCGGTTGGCCGCGACCCCGAGTGATCGTCGTGAGCTTCCCCCACAACCCGACGACCGCATGCGTCGACCTCGCGTTCATGCAACGGCTCGTCGACTTCGCCCTCGAGCACGAGGTCGTCCTGGTGCACGACTTCGCGTACGCCGACGTCGGCTTCGACGGATACCGGCCACCGTCGATCCTGCAAGCTGAAGGCGCGAAGGACTGCGCGGTCGAGCTGTACTCGATGACGAAGAGCTTCTCGATGGCCGGGTGGCGAGTGGCGTTCATGTCGGGCAGCGCGGAGGTCGTAGGCGCGCTGGGGAAGCTGAAGTCGTATCTCGACTACGGCACGTTCCAGCCGATCCAGATCGCGGCCACGGTCACGATGAACGAGGCAGCCGACTACCCCCGTGAGGTCAACGCGATCTATCAGGGCCGACGCGACGCGCTTTGCGAAGGCCTGGCCCGGCTCGGCTGGGAGTTTCCCAAGCCAAAGGGAACGATGTTCGTGTGGGCACCGATCCCCGAGCCCTACCGCGAGCTGGGATCGCTCGAGTTCTCGTCGTTCCTCGTGCGCGAGGGCGACGTTGCGACATCCCCGGGCATTGGCTTCGGCGAGGGCGGCGACGGGTTCGTGCGGTTCGCGCTGATCGAGAACGAGCAGCGCATCAACCAGGCGGTGCGCAACCTGCGAAAAGCGCTGCCAAAGCTCTGACAGGAAACATCGTGTTCATGCACGCCGCATAGGGTGCGGACGTGGAGCACTACACGGTTCGAGTGTGGCTGCCCGATCGTCCCGGTGCACTCGGCCAGGTGGCGAGTCGCATCGGTGCAGTGCGCGGCGACGTCGTCGGCATCGAGATCCTCGAGCGGGGCGGAGGGCGAGCGATCGACGAGCTGATCGTCGCTCTTCCCGAATCCGGGCTCGTCGATCTGCTCGTCAATGAGATCTCTCAAGTCGAAGATGTCGATGTCGAGGATGTTCGGCTCATAGCTGATCCGGCGCGCGACGGTCGCCTCGACGCGCTCGAGACGGCGACCCGACTCGTGGAGGCGCCCGACGCCGAGACGCTTTTCACTGTGCTCTGCACGGACACGTTCGCGGACTTCGATGCGGATTGGTGCGCGGTCCTGCACCACTCCGACATGTCGTTGAGTCATGCAGTCGGCGCTCCGCCTGAGGCGGCGTGGCTCGTGGCGTTCATCGAGGGCAGCAAGGTGTCGCAGGCGATCGCCGCCGGCGCCTCAGGTCCTGACGACGTGGCGTGGGCGCCGCTGCCGGCCGCGGGTCACGAGCTCATGCTGGGCCGCAAGGGGCGTCCGCTTCGGGGGCGGGAGCGTCGCGAGCTCACGGCGCTCGCCCGCATCGCCGACACCCGCTGGCACGCCCTCCACTGAGTCGAACCCCCCCTTCGCTTTCTCACGCGAGTAACCGGCCACTGGTGGCCGGCTACCGAAACAGGAAGCCGGGTGGACGTCGAAGGAAGGCGGTCAGGTGGCCCAGTTGCGGGAGCGTTCGACGGCTCGCTTCCATCCCTCATAGCGCCGATCGGCACCCGAGTGCTCGGCTTCGGGTTGGAACTCGCGGTCGAGCTGCCAGTGGGACGCGATGTCGTCGAGCGACCCCCACACGCCTTCCGCGAGTCCCGCGAGGTAGGCCGCGCCGAGCGCAGTCGTCTCGGACACGGTGGGCCGTGCCACGGGAACCTGGAGCTGATCGGCTTGCAGCTGCAGCAACAGATCCATCACTGCTGCACCGCCGTCGACGCGCAGCGCGACGCGTCCGTGACCAGACGCAGCCTCCATGGCCTCGACCACGTCGCGCGTCTGGTACGTCATCGCCTCGACGACGGCCCGGGCGAGATGAGCGCGGCCAGTACCTCGAGTGATGCCGAGGATCGTGCCACGCACGTACGGATCCCAGTGAGGGCTGCCGAGACCCGCGAAGGCCGGCACCAGGTACACCCCTTCCGGATCGGGACATGACTCGGCCAGCGGACCGATCTCCGCCGCCGACTCGATGATCCCGAGACCGTCACGCAGCCACTGAACGGCAGCACCCGTGACGAAGATCGCTCCCTCGAGCGCGTACACAGGCGTGCCGTCGTCGAGCGTCCACGCCACTGTCGTGAGCAACCCGTCCACCGGGGGCGGCAGATGCGAGCCGATGTTCATGAGCACGAACGAGCCGGTGCCGTAGGTGTTCTTCATCATCCCGGGTTCGAAGCACGCCTGGCCGAACAGCGCAGCTTGCTGATCGCCCGCGATGCCACTGATCGGGATGCCAGCGGGCACGCCCACGTCGGCGGCGGTCATTCCCATGCGACCGCTCGACGGACGCACGTCGGGCAGACACGAGCGAGGGACGTCGAACAGCGAAAGAAGGTCGGGCGACCACTCGAGCTGCCCGATGTCGAACAGCATCGTGCGACTCGCGTTGGAAGGATCCGTCGCGTGCACCGCTCCGCCCGTCAGGTTCCACAGCACCCAGCTGTCGACGGTGCCGAAGGCCAGGTCGGCGCCCGCGTCGATGAGCCCGGAGTGCAGGATCCACTCGAGCTTCGTGGCGGAGAAGTAGGGATCGAGCACGAGACCGGTCTGCGCGCGCACGAGATCGAAATGGCCGGCCTCTCGCAGCTCGTCGCAGCGCGGCGCCGTGCGCCGGTCTTGCCACACGATCGCTCGATGCAACGGCTGGCCCGTGCGTCGGTCCCACACCACCACGGTCTCGCGCTGGTTCGTGATCCCGATCGCGGCGATCGGTTGGTCGAGCTCGGCCCGCGAGCTCCCCGAGCGTCTCCTGCACCACTGTCCAGATCTCGGCCGCGTCGTGCTCGACGCGGCCAGGTTCGGGAAAGTGTTGGGTGAACTCCCGGTAGGACCAGCCCCGCGGCTGGCCGGACTCGTCGATCGCGAATGACCGCACACCCGTGGTCCCCGCGTCGATTGCTACGACAATTCCGTTCGGCGGCGCCATCGGCGCGGCAGGGTACAGGGGGTCGCCGCCCCGCGTAACGTGACGCGATGCGAGTCGGACTGCTGACGGGCGGCGGTGACTGCCCCGGGCTCAATGCCGTGATCCGCGCGGTCGTCCGCAAAGGCGAGACCGTGTACGACGACGAGCTCGTCGGCTTCGAGGACGGTTGGCGCGGTGTCATCGAGAACCGGACGATGCCGCTCGACGTGCACGCGATGCGAGGCACACTGCCGCGGGGCGGCACCGTCCTCGGCACCTCCCGGACGAACCCGTACAAGGTGGACGGCGGCGTGGATGCCGTCAAGGCGACGCTCGCGGCACAGCGCATCGATGCACTCGTCGCCATCGGCGGGGAGGACACGCTCGGTGTCGCCAACAAGCTCGACGGCGAGGGCGTCTCCGTCGTCGGCGTCCCGAAGACGATCGACAACGACCTCTCGGCCACTGAGGTCACGTTCGGCTTCCACACCGCCGTTCAGATCGCGTCCGATGCGATCGATCGGCTCCACACGACCGCCGAGTCGCACGATCGGGTGATGGTGTGCGAGGTGATGGGGCGCCACGCGGGCTGGATCGCCACGTACTCCGGCATTTCCGCCGGCGCCTGCGCCATCCTCATCCCGGAGGAACCCTTCGACATCGAGGACCTGTGCGCGCTCATCCGGCACCGTCACCAACAGGGGCGGTACGCGTCGATCGTCGTGGTCGCCGAAGGGGCGGTGCCGAAGGAGGGCACGATGGCCGTCGTGTCAGGCGAGGTCGACCAGTTCGGCCATGTACGCCTGGGTGGCATCGCCAACGCGATCGCGGCCGAGATCGAGGAGCGCACCGGCTACGAGACGCGCGTCACGATCCTCGGTCACATCCAGCGCGGCGGGACGCCCACCGCATTCGACCGTGTGCTGTCGACGCGCTTCGGCATCGCGGCGATCGATGCGGTCCACGACGGCGCGTTCGGTCAGATGGTCGCGTTGCGGGCCGGCGAGATCGTTCGGGTGCCGCTCGCCGAGGCGGTGGGCAGCCTCAAGACCGTCGACCCTGCGCTGTTCCACGGGGTCGCCGAAGTGTTCTTCGGCTGAGCGTGCTTCGGCTGATCAGCCGCCGGTCGCCGCTGGCGCGACGGCAGCCGCAGTCTCCGGCGGAGGCGGCACCGTCGTCGTGGTCGTGGTCGTCGTCGGCAGCGCCCCACCGGGGTTGGGTGGAGGCAGGCGGGTCGGGTCGAGCGACGGGTAGGCGAAGCGTGTCAGCGGCTCGGCCGAGAGGCTGCCGTCGTCAACCGGCACCTGCACGAGCGTCCCCTCGATGGCGAACAGCACCCGGTCGACATCGTCCGTGCCCGTCGAAGTGAACACGAGCTGGGCGACGGCCGTGCGCTGCTCGACGCCCTGCACGACGAGGAAGTCGCGCGACAGGTCGATCGTCAGGACGCCGTCTTTCAGGTCGGCCGCGAGGAGGCGCGTTCCGGAAGGAATCGCCGTGCGCAAGCCCTGCGCGGCCTCCTCCGCCGTCGTGCCCTCCAGCAATGTGGTGATGGCGTCGAACGCGTTGCCGTTCGGACCGAGCGTGCGCCCGACGGCCGCTAGTCGCTCGGGCCCGACGACGAAGACCTGACCAGCGTCGCCGCCTTCGGTCGGCGTGTCGGTGGGCGAGGAGACGGCGACCAGCTCGAACGGCACATCGCGGGCCGGGATGTCGCGGGGAGAGGCGTCGTTCGAGACGCCGCAGCCCGCGAGCACGATGAACGTGCAGACGCTCAGGGTCAGGGCGGCAACCCGGTGCCGGGTCATCGGCGAGCCCCCACCTTGCGAGACGCGACGGGCTTTCCCACGACCGGCAGCTCGATCACGAAGCGGGCGCCGGCTTGGCCGTCGGAGCGGTCATCCACCCAGACCCGCCCGCCGTGCAGGCGGACGTGCTCGTCGACCAGCGCGAGGCCGAGGCCCACGCCGTCGCCCATGCCCCGCCGGCCCGAACCCGCACCACGCGAGAACCGCTCGAAGATGATCGCCCGCTCCTCGGACGGCACGCCGGGCCCGCGGTCCTCGACCACGATCTGGACAGAGTCGCCGCGGCCGTTGCCGCGGACGTGCTCGACGGACACGCCGCTCGCGCCGCCGCCATGCACGCGGGCGTTCTCGAGCAAGTTCGTGAGGACCCGCACCATTCTGCGCTTGTCGGCCCGAACGATGTCCTCGTCCGCGTCGAGGCGACACGCGCACCGGAATCGGCGTCTCGGCGCTGGCTGCCTCGACCGCGTTGGGGACGAGCTCGGCGACCTTGACCTCCTCGAGGTTGAGCTTCGTCGCGCCCGCGTCGACCCGAGAGATCTCGAGCAGGTCTTCGACGAGTCCTTGGAAGCGGGCGACGTCGGCGACGAGGAGGTCGAGGGCCGCTTGGGCGCGGGCGGGCATCTCGTCACGTCGGGTGTGCAGCACCTCGATCGACGCGGAGAGCGTCATCAATGGCGATCGCAGCTCGTGGCTGACGTCCGACGCGAAGCGCGCGTCGCGCTGAATGCGGTTCTGGAGCGCGGCAACCATCTCGTTGAACGATGTCGTCAGCAGCGCGAGGTCACGGTCGTCGGTGACGTCGAGACGCGTGTCGAGGTTGCCTCCGGCGATCGCCTGCGCCGCCTTTGCCGCGTCCGCGAGGGGGCGCACCGCGCGCCGGCTCGCCCAGACGCCGAGCAACGCGCCGAGCAACGTGGTGAGGAGCGCAGCGCCGATCAATGCCCACCCGATCGAGTTCAGCGTGTTCTGCAGCTCCTCGAGCGACACGATCTCGAAGTAGCTCGCGTTCATGTCGACGAGCGGGACGCCGACAGCGAGAACAGTGTCGCCTCGCAGCGAGAAGCGCATGCGCGCCGCGCTTCCCTCCGCCACGCGTTCGCGGAGCTCCGTCGGCAACGCGTCGCGCCCGTACTCGAGCGAGAGGGGGAACCAGCGATCGCCGAACAGCACGAGCGGGAACGATCCTGCCGGCGTCTGGAGCGATGTGAGCAGGCGGGGCACCTCGGGGTCGGCCGAGCGCAGCGAGTCGCGCATGACGCGCGCGTTCACGTACGTCTGGCGCAACACCGACGCCTCGCGTTGACGCAGCAGCGTCTGACGCGCCACCAGGTAGGTGGTGCCGGCGAGCAGCACCGACAGCGCGAGCGCGCCGAGGGCGAACGTCATCGTGATGCGGGCGCGAAGACCGAGCCGGCGAGGGCGGAAGCGGCTGAGGCCGCGCATACCCACCTGCCTCACGGTTGGAGCCGGTACCCCAGCCCCCGAACAGTCACGACGTGGCGGGGGTTGGCGGCGTCGGCTTCGACCTTCGTGCGCAGTCGCCGCACGTGCACGTCGACGAGGCGCCCATCGCCGAAGTAGCCGTATCCCCACACACGGTCGAGCAGCGTCTCGCGGCTGAAGACCCGGCCGGGGCTCGATGCCAGCTCGCACAGCAGGCGGAACTCGGTCTTCGTCAGGTGGATCTCCTGCTGCTCGCGCAGCACGAGTCCCTCGTCCGGCACGATCTCGAGGTCACCGAAGCGAAGACGCGCGTGTCCTGGCTCGGCACTGCGCGCCCGGCGCAGCAGTGCCCGGATGCGGGCGGACAGCTCCTTCGGCGCGAACGGCTTCGTGAGGTAGTCGTCGGCACCCGCCTCGAGCCCAGCGACGACGTCGTGGGTGTCGGCCCGAGCAGTGACCATCACGATCGGCACGTCACTCGACTTGCGCAGCGAACGGCACAGCTCGAACCCGTCGATGCCGGGGAGCATGATGTCGATCAGGACGACGTCGGCCGGCTGACGCCCGAAGGCCTCGAGCGCATCCTCGCCGCTTCCGGTCTCCTCGACGATCCAGCCCTCGTCCTCGAGCGCCATCTTGACGGCGATGCGAATGCGTTCGTCGTCCTCGACGGTGAGGATCCGAGTACCCACAGCACCATGGTGCCGCATGACCCGCCCTGACGCGCCGTCAGGTCGACAGATCGTGCTCACGCGTCTCGGGCGCCGGCCCTGTCGAGCAGGTCTCGCAGCGGGTCGAAGATGCCGACCGCGGACGCCAGCGTGAACGCGGTCGACGGAGGGCCGCCATCGAGATCGCCCAATCGGGCGCCGGCCTCCGAGGCGATCGAGCACCCCCGCGGCGTAGTCCCACGGGCTCAAACCCCGTTCGTAGTACGCGTCGAGCCGCCCCGCAGCGACCAGGCACAGGTCGAGCGAAGCCGCTCCGAACCGTCGGATGTCGCGTACCTCGGGAAGCACTGCCGTGAGCACCTCGGCCTGACGGGCGCGGCGGAAACGGTCGTAGGAGAACCCAGTGCCGACGAGCGCAGTTGAGAGGTCGGCCTGAGCAGACACCCGAATGCGACTGCCGTTCAACGTCGCGCCGGCCCCGCGTGGTCGCGCTGTAGAGGTCACCTCGAAGCGGGTCGGAGACGACGCCCACCGCGCCCTCCCCGTTCACCTCGGCGGCGATCGACACGCCGAACCCGCTCAGGCCGTAGAGGTAATTGGTGGTGCCGTCGATCGGGTCGATCAACCACCGCACCCCGCTCGTGCCCGGGTCGTCGGTGCCTTCCTCGCCGACGATGCCGTCGTCGGGTCTCGCGTCGCGGATGCCCGCCGCGATGAGCTTCTCCGCGGCGCGATCCATCTCGGTCACCATGTCGGTTGCGCTCGACTTCGTGGTGATGCTCGACCGCGCGTGGCCCGAAGCGATCGAGCAGCAACGCGCTCGCCTGCCTGCGCCAGCCCCGTCGCGAGAGCGAGGAGCGGGGTGAGGTCGAGCGGCTCCCGAGCGGCCCCTTCCGACAACGACCGGCCTGCCACGGCTCCACCGTAGGCCTGGCACCGTAAAGCCGGCACCGTAGGCCCGGGCGGTAACTTGCCGGGGTGGCCGAGCGAGCGGGCTTCGTCGATCTGAGGTCGGACACCGTCACCAAACCGTCGCCGGCAATGCGTCGGGCGATGGCCGAAGCCGAGGTCGGCGACGACGGCGCGGGTGAGGACCCGACGGTGATTGCGCTCGAAGCGGCCTTCGCCGCGCGGGCTGGGCAAGCCCGCCGCGTTGCTCGTGCCCTCGGGCACGATGGCCAACCAGATCGCGCTGCGGCTGCTCGGCCAGCCGGGCACAGCGGTCGTCGTCGGGCCGCTCGCAGCACATCGTCGCGTTCGAAAACGGCGCGGCGGCGATGAACGCGTCGATCCAATGGCATCTCGTCGACGATTCGCGCGGCACGCTCCCGGTCGCCGAGGTGCAGTCGGCCGTGGACGGGGCCGAGCACCATCGGCTTCAGATGAGCGCGGTGTTCGTCGAGAACACGCATATGGCGAGCTCGGGGACGCCCTGGTCGCTCGCGGACCTCGAGGCCATCTCCGCCGTCGGTCTGCCGGTGCACCTCGACGGCGCGCGGCTTGTTCAACGCGGAAGTCGCGACAGGCGTCGCTGCGGCGGCCTACGCCGCCGCGGCGACCACGGTGATGTGCTGCCTCTCGAAAGGGTTGGGCGCACCGATCGGTTCGCTGCTCGCGGGACCGGCCGATCTCATCGCGCGGGCGAGGGGAGAGCGCAAGCGGTTCGGCGGCGGCATGCGCCAGGCGGGCATCATCGCCGCGCCCGGTCTCATCGCGCTGAACGAGAACGTCGAGCGTCTCGCTGAGGATCACGCGCGAGCTAGCTCGCTCGCCGAGGCGGTCGCGACCCGGTGGCCGGACGCGCTCGACCCCGAGTCGGTGCGCACGAACCTGGTCGTGTTCCGATCGCCCGACACCGCCCGCCTCCTCGGTCACCTCTACGGCGAGGGCGTGCTCGCCGGAACGCTCGCGCCCGGGCGTCATCCGATTGGTCACGCACCTCGACGTCGACGACGACGCGATCCGCATCGCCCAGAAGGCCATCGCGAGCGCCCCGCAGCCGATCTCTTGGCGTGTACGGGTCGTATGGACCCAGAAACGCCAAGAGAACCAGCAGGAGTTGGTCAGTCGGGGAGGTCGTCCTCGCGCTCGGCGAGGATCTCGCGCCACTCACCCATGGCGCGCAGCACGAGCACGGCGATCACGGCCGTGCCGATCGCGGCGACGAGCGCGCCGACCAGCGCGCCGATGGCTGTCGCGGTGTCGCAGTCACCCGTGCACTGCAGGTCGACGAAGCCGTAGCCGATCAATCCGCCGCAAAGCCCGCCGACGAGGATCGCGATGAATGCGAGGACGCGCGCGCCCGAGGACGGAAGAGCCGAGAGAGAGCCGGAGCTGTCGACGGCTCCGGGGTCGTTCACGACGAGCATCGTAGGCTGCCCCGCCGTGCGCCCCCTCGTCGTGCTCCCGACCTACAACGAGGCGCTGAACATCGCGGAGGTGCTCACCAAGGTGCGGGCCGCGGTGCCCGACGCGGAGGTCCTCGTCGTCGACGACGGCAGCCCCGACGGCACAGCCGAGCTCGCCGAGCAGCTGGGCGCCCAGCTCCAGCAGATCGAGGTGTTGCGCCGTCCGGAGAAAGCGGGGCTCGGGTCGGCGTATCGCGCCGGCTTTCGGATCGGGCTCGAGCGCGGACTCGACGTGATGGTCGAGATGGACTCCGACCTTTCGCACGACCCCGCCGCGCTGCCATCGCTCCTCGCGGCGATCGACGATGGGGCCGACCTCGTGATCGGGTCGCGGTACGTCCCCGGCGGCTCCATCCCGAAATGGCGGTTGCACCGTCGCCTTCTGTCCCGGTGGGGCAACCGGTACGCGGCGGCGCTCCTGAGGCTCGGCGTGAGCGACTCGACCGGGGGCTATCCGCGCCTACCGCGCGACGATGCTGAAGGCGATCGACCTCGACGCGGTGCGGGCCGACGGCTACGGGTTCCAGATCGAGATGACCTACGCCGTCGCGCGTGCGGCGGGAAGATCGTCGAGGTGCCGATCTCGTTCAGCGATCGGCTGCGGGGCACCTCGAAGATGTCCGGGCGGATCGTCGTCGAGGCGATGGTGCTCGTGACTTGGTGGGGGCTACGCGATCGAGTGCTCCGACCGGTCCGCCGCCTCTTCACGCGCGCCTGAGGTCGGCGACAGCCGCGCCTGTCGTCGCGCACGAGCACTTCCGGGTCGATCGGGAACACGTCGTTCCACGTGCCGGCGGCGGCCCACACCTCGTCGTAGTCGAGAAGGTCGCGATCGACGTAGACGGGTAGGAGCTGAGCGTGCCCGAACGGAGGGACGCCGCCGATGGGGTATCCCGTTGCCGATCGCACGAGATCCGCCTCGGCGCGCCGGCAGTTGGCTCCTCCCGCTTCCGCCGCCAGCCGTCGTTCGTCGAGCTGGTTGGCGCCGCTCACGAGCGCGACGACGGGCTCGCCGTCGATCGTGAACACGAGCGACTTCACGATCTGGCCGACCTCGACGCCGATCGCCGCCGCCGCGTCGGCCGCGGTCTTGGTTCCCTCTGGGAACGTCCGGACCGAAACCGCAAGCCCGAGGTCCTGCGCCAGCCGCGATCACACGCTCGGTGTTCGGGTGCATCTGCGCATCATGGCCGGTGCCAGACTGGCCCCGTGCGCGATTGGCTCGTCGGCGGTGCCCTCATCGAGAGCCCCGACGGCCTGCTGCTCGTGCAGAACAGGCGCCGCGACGGCAGCCACGACTGGAGCACCCCCGGTGGAGTGATCGAGGAGGGCGAGGAGCTGCTCGCGGGGCTCGCACGCGAGGTCGAGGAGGAGACCGGCCTCGTCGTGACGGAGTGGGCGGGACCCGTGTACGAGGTGCTGATCGTCGCGCCCGAGATGGGATGGAGGTTGCGGGTCGAGGCGCACCTCGCGGTTGCGTTCGAGGGTGAGCTCACGGTGGCCGACCCCGACGGCATCGTCGTGGATGCGCGCTTCGTGGCGGCGACGAGCACGAAGCGCATCTGTCGGCCTGTTCGCCGTGGGTTCGTGAGCCGTTGCTCGAGTGGCTCGCGGAGCGCTGGGCGCAGCAACGCGGCTTCGAGTACGACGTCGTCGGACAGGACCGCTCGACGATGACCGTGACGCGCCGGTGAGGTGATGGCCCGCACGATCCTGCATGTCGACATGGACGCGTTCTTCGTCGCGTGCGAGGTGCGGCGTGATCCGACGTTGCAGGGGAAGCCGGTCATCGTCGGCGGGTCCGGCGAGCGGGGCGTGGTTGCCGCGGCGTCGTACGAGGCGCGGACATACGGCATCCACTCGGCGATGCCGTCGCTCCACGCGAAGCGACTGTGTCCACACGCGCTCTTCCTCCGCGGCGACTACGCGCTGTACTCAGAGGTCAGCGAGGAGGTGCACGCCATCTTCCGGTCCGTGACCGAGCTCGTCGAGCCGATCGCTCTCGACGAGGCGTTCCTCGACGTGACCGGGGCGCGGCGCCGTCTCGGCGACGGGGCCGAGATCGCATCGCTGATCCGAACCCAGGTGCACGACACGCTCCAGCTCACGTGCTCGGTGGGAGTGGCGTCGACGAAGCTCGTGGCGAAGCTCGCATCGGAGGCGGCGAAGCCCCGCGCCGGCCCGGACGGCGTGCGGCCCGGCTCGGGTGTCGTGGTCGTCCCGCGCCAGCGAGGAGCTCGGCTTCCTGCACGCCCATCCCGTGCAGGCGCTGTGGGGAGTGGGCCCGGCCACGCTCGATCGACTGCAACGGCTCGGCGTCACGACCGTTGGCGACCTCGCGGTCCTCCCGGAGCGGTCTCTCGTCACCGCGCTCGGCCAGCGCGAACGGCCAGCACCTCCACCGGCTCGCGAACGGCATCGACGATCGGCCCGTCGACCCCCACCGTCCGCTCAAGTCGGTCGGTCACGAGGAGACGTTCGCGGCCGACCACCACGCCCACGCCACCCTCGACCGCGAGTTGGTGCGCTTGTGCGATTCGGTGGCGTCACGGCTGAGGGCGGCCGGCCGGCGGGCCGCGCACGATCACCGTGAAAGTGCGGTTCCATGACTTCCGCACCATCACGAGGAGTTCCACGCTTCCTCATCCCATCGACACCGGGCCCGCGGTCACGCAGGCAGCCTCGGCGCTGCTGCATGACGATCGATGTGTCGGCCGGCGTGCGGCTGCTCGGCGTCAGCGCATCCGGGCTGATCGAGGGCGACACCGAGCAGCTGAGCCTTGCGGTCGACGACGAGCCCGAGGCGGCGTGGGGTCCCGCCGACCGAGGCCATCGATGCCATTCGGCGTCGTTTCGGAGCCGAGGCCATCGCCCCGGCGAGCCTCGCGGGCCCCGCCGGAGTCCGCGTCGCTCGCCGCGGAGCCCAGCAGTGGGGTCCCGACCAGGATTCCGATCGGCCGGGACCGAAGTGAGTCGCCTTGAAATCGTAAGGGCGCACGCGTTGTCGGCCGATCCTCCCTGTGGGAAGATGACTCAGCGGGCGGCCAAAGGGCCGGACCGTCCCGAAGGCTCAAGGGGTTGTGGGCGTGCCGCTTTCTGAAGACGAACAGCGCATCCTCCATCAGATCGAGCAGCAGTTCTACGAGTCCGACCCTGAGTTCGCGCGCAGCGTCAGCCAGACGACGATCTACCGCCACGCGTTCCGCAACATCAAGTGGGGCGTCCTGCTGTTCCTCGGCGGCGTGGTCATGCTCCTGTTCACGCTCTCGGTGCACTTCCTGCTGGCCTTCGTCGGGCGTGCTGATCATGCTGGTGGCCCTGATGTTCATCGAGCGCAACGCCCGCAAGCTCGGCACGGGCCGGCATGGAGCAGATGACGAAGTCGATGCGAGCCCGCGGGGTGCGCGATGCGTTCGGCAACGCGGGGCAGCGCATGCGCGATCGCTTCAAGCGCGACGAGTAGCGGCGGCCACCTCGCCCGGCCAAGGCCGGGCTCCTAGATCCGGGCCGCTAGACCCGAACGGAGTGTTCCGCTTCGCGCACTCGCGCTTGCTGCGCGGCTGGCGGAGCGGCCTCGGGTCGAGGCTGCCCAGGATCTTTCGTCCGAGCGGCGTGGACTCGTCCAGCGTCGCCTCGATCTCAGCCGCCGTGCGCTCCGCCCGGTCCGCGACCTCGTCGGGCAGCGGATCACCTGAGAACTGGGCGGCCGAGGCGTCGTCGGCGAGTGCTCGCATCGTCCCGTGGGGTACGGGTGTCGCCGTCGCCGCCCGGGTCGCGAACTCCCGGTAGGTCTCCGGTCGCTTCGGTGGCACCCCTGCGACCGTGAAGGCCTCGGCGGCTTCGTCCCACGCAACGAGCACTCGGGCCGTCGGTCGTAGTGGCCGCCTTGCGGCGCCGACGGCGCTGCTGGCCGACGAGCGAGCGGCACGAGCACGGCCCAGAGCAGCGCGGCGACGGCGACCGCTGCGAGTGCGATCAGCATCCGCCGCGGCCACACCGACTCACCCGGGTCTCGAGAGCCCGACCGCTTCGACGTTTCCTCCGAGCTCGCCCGGGATGAGGCCGGCGAGGTCCTCGCCGCTCGGGAGCGACGTCGACGCCGACGCTCCGCCCGGCACCGCGGTGGTGGCTGACGAGGACGGCGAGTCACCCTCTGTCGACTGTTGCGGCTCGACGAACGTGTAGCTCTGGGCGCCGGGCGCGCCGCGTCCGGGAGTCGGCTCGAAGGGCACCCATCCGATGCCTTCGAACCAGACCTCGGGCCACGCGTGCGCGTGCTGTCCGCGCACGACGTACACGCCGTCGGTGAGCTCGCCCGGCGTGAAGCCGACGGCGACGCGCGCCGGAAGTCCGATCGAGCGGGCGAACGCGGCATACGTGCCGGCGAACTGCTCGCAGTAGCCGCGCCGGGCGTTCGAGGAAGCTGCGGATCGCATCCTCGTCGTGTCCGGCGCGCACGGTGAGGTCGTACTCGAAGTTCTCGCGGAAGAATCTGCTGCAGCGCGAGCGCGCGCTCGTAGTCGTTCGACGCGCTCGAGGTGATCTGCACGGCTTGGTCGCGCAGGTCCTGCGGATAGTCGCGGGGCAGCTGCAGGTAGCGCTCGCGCAGCTCGGGCGCGATGCCGACCGCGCCGCTCTCCTCGAGCTGGGCGGGCTGGAGCTCGTGGCAAGACCGACGTCACTTGGTAGGTGAGTCCCTTCGCGGACTCGCGATCGGTGATGAGGGTCGCCGACTCGACGTCGAACCCGACGTTGCCGCCGCCGCGCAATGCGGACGGGGGCGAACGCCGCTGGGAGCCAGATCGAGGAGAGGTCCGGTGATCGTGAACGTATCGACGACCGTCTCGCCCGTGGTGATCGGGGCGGCCGTCGCGGGAAGGTCGCCCGACGACGCCCGTGTACGACGAACCCTCGAGCTTCCAGATCTCGCCGTCGAACGTGTCGAGCGCCATCAACCGCCAGTACGACGGCTGCTCGGCTGGCGACCTGAAACGCCTCTTGTCTGCTGTTCTCGACGAGCCGACCCCGGATGTCGACGAGCGGGCTGAGGGTCACCCGCGTGCCGCCGCCCGAGCCCGTGTCGAGGTCCCACAGAGGTTCCTCGCCGGCGCCGGGAAGCGCAGGACCGAGGACGAGCGCGGCGACCACGGCCACGACGCCCACGCGCGCGGCCGTCCGCAGCACCGTGGGCGCGCTCGACTTCGGCGAGTCGGTGAGCCATCCCGGCGCTCGCTCGTCGAGCCAGGCGCGGTGGAGCGCGATGAACGCGAGCGCCGCGGCGAAGTACACCGCGCACGAGAACAGCCGGTAGTCGGGCCTCGACAGCACCGAGACGAAGAGGAAGATGCCGGCCGTGGGCACGATCGCCTCGATGACCGCGTCGAACCGGAACGCGAACGTGTCAGCGATCCACGCCGCGATCCACACCGCGATGAGCGCCCCGGCGAGGAAGCCGGCCTCGGCGGGGACCGGGGCTTTCACGACCGAGAACTGATCCCACGCGTCGACGAGGTCGAGCCGGATCGTCGTCCACGTCAGCCCGGTCGGGAGGCCGTACCACGTCGTGTCGCGCGCGAGCAGCAGCGGGCCGATGAGTGCGAGTCCGCCGGCGGACACGATGGCGGAGAGCGATCGTGCCCCACCCGACCCGACGGCATCCGACGGCCAAGAGGTGCGCCGCGATCGCCGTCGTGGCGAGCACCGGCAGGAACGTGAAGTCCTCGAAGACCCGAATGAAGCCGAGGACGTTCGCGAGCGAGACGACGAGCAGCGCGACCTCCGCCCAGGTCTTGGTGACCTTCGAGCGGCTCACGGGCGCGGGCCTCCGGTGACGAGCGTCCGCCCGAGCGTCGACCGCACCCGCGGGCGCATCGCCGCGTCCCACTCGTCCGCAAACGACTGGTCCTTGCCGACGACGATCACGCTCGTCGAGCCGTCACGCGACATGAAGCGGGGCTCAGCCTTCGGCCGCTCGCCGAACGCGACGACCGTCACCGAGGAGAAGCGGCGCCGCAACCGCAGCGAGCGCGTCCATCTCCGCCGAGGGCACGCGCAGCCACGACGACCACGAGCGCGCCGCCCGACCCGCTGCGGGCGCAGGCGATTCGATCACCGCGCGCATCGACGCCGTGCCACTCAGCTCGACGGTCGCGAGGTACTCCATGATCGCTTCGACGTGCGGTGTGTCCCGCCGCGAAGCCGGAGTCGGTGCCGTCGGTGACGAGCAGCCGGGCGAGGTCGCGCCGTCGCCAGCATGCGGTCACGATGCTCGCGGCCGCGGAGACGGCGAGCTCGAGGCTCTCCGGTGTGTGCGCGGCGCGGCGGACGTCGAGCAGCACGCTCGCGCGGCCCTGCCACGGCAGCTCGTCCTGGCGCACCATCAGGTCGTCGTGGCGGGCGGTCGACGGCCAGTGCACACGCCGGAGGTCGTCGCCGACGACGTAGGGGCGCAGCGCGTAGAAGTCCTCGCCGAGCCGGCCGAGCGCGTTGGGGTGCTCGGCGCCCGCGTGCGGGTCGCGCCCGTGCGTTTGGTGCAGCGGCCGGATCGTGTCCAGCTTCGGGTAGACGGTGAGATCGGTGCGCGGCCGCGGCAGCCGTGGTCACGGTGGTGAGGCCGAACGGGTCGGTGATCTGCACCGTGAGCGGGCCGATCGCGATGACCCCCCGCTTGCGCGGTCGGCAAGCGGTACGCGGCCCGGGCGCGGCCGCCGGGCGCGAGCGGAGCGAGATGGAGCAACGCGCCCCGGGTGCCCGAGACCGGGTCGCGCAGGCGCAGCAGCGGGCTGCGCCACCGGGCCAGGTTCGTCGCGCGGACCTCGACGCGAGCGTCGCTTCCGGCGTGGACCTTCGCCGGGATGACCTCACGTGCGACCTCGAGGCGCAGCCGCGTCGGCCCGAACGGCGATGAGCGCGATCGACGACGAGGGCCGCGATGCCCGCGCCGATGACGTACAGCTCGAAGATGCCGAACACGCGCCCGCACACGACGAGCGCAGCGGCGGCGCCGAGCGCGGCCCATCCGGTCCGCGTGATCACCGGTGCAAGATCACGTGGTTCAAGCCGTGCGACCCGATGGGACAGGGACGCTCGCGAGGACGTCGGCGACGATGCTCTCGGCGTCGGCGCCCTGGAGCTGGGCCTCGGGGGTCAGCATGAGCCGGTGGGCGAGCACCGGCCCGGCGAGCGCCTTCACGTCGTCGGGCAGCACGTAGTTGCGCCCGTTCGCGGCGGCCAGCGCTCGCGAGGCGCGCTGCAGGCTGAGCGTCGCGCGGGGCGACATGCCGAGGGCCAGGCCAGGATGCCGGCGGCTGGCCTCGGCCAGGTCGACGAGGTAGCCCTTCAGGCTCGGCGCGACGTGAACGAGACGCGCCGTGTTGCGTCGATCGCCCGGACATCCGCGGCGGTGGCGACCGGCTGGAGCTCCTCGAGCGTGCTGTGGTCGGCGTGCGCGTCGAGGATCTCGAGCTCGGCGCCTGCGGTCGGGGTAGCCGACGGCGACCCGCAGGAGGAAGCGGTCGAGCTGGCTCTCGGGGAGCGGATAGGTGCCTTCGTGCTCGATCGGGTTCTGGGTGGCGATCACCATGAACGGCGCCTCGAGCGGATAGGTCGTGCCGTCGACGGTGACCTGCCGCTCCTCCATGGCCTCGAGCAGCGCCGACTGGGTCTTCGGCGAGGCGCGGTTGATCTCGTCGCCGAGCACGATGTTGGCGAAGATCGGGCCGGGCCGGAACTCGAACTCGCTCGTGCCGCGGTTCCACACCGTGACGCCGACGACGTCGGACGGCAGCAGGTCGGGCGTGAACTGCACCCGGCCCCACGTGCAGTCGATCGACGCGGCCAGCGCCTTGGCCAGGCTCGTCTTGCCGACGCCGGGCACGTCCTCGATGAGGAGGTGGCCCTCGGCGACGAGCGCCACGAGCGCGAGCTCGATGACGTCGGGCTTGCCCTGGATCACCTGCTCGACGTTGCGGGTGATCTTGCCGAACAGGTCAGAGAACGTCGATGCGGGTCGTTCGACCGGCCGCCCGGGGGCTGGCGCCGTCTCTTGTGTGGCCACGAGGCGTGAGCTCCTTGGTCGGGAACGGCCAGCGTAGGCCCGTCGCGGCCAGAGTGGCCGTCGCGCCGGGTTGAGCGTCACGGTGATCGGCACGGCTACGTTCCCGCGGCGTGGATGTCGTGCTCGCCCTCGACATCGGCGGCACGAAGCTGGCGGCGGGCCTCGTGAGCGTCGAGGGCGAGATCCTGACCCGGGGTACCACGGCGACGGGCGGGGCGGACGCCGAAGCGCTGTTCGGCCGGGTGTCGACGCTGCTCGACGAGTCGCGGTCCCTCGCAGAGCGGCACGGGCATCGTGTGGTCGCGTGCGGAGTCGGGTGCGGCGGGCCCATGACGCCCGGTGGCGAGGCGGTGTCGCCGCTCAACATCCCGCAGTGGCGCCAGTTCCCGCTGCGGCGGCGCGTCGCCGAGCACACCGGCCTCGACACGGTCGGTCGACAACGACGCCAAGGCGCTCGCTGTCGCCGAGGGATGGCTCGGCGCCGCCGCGGGGGAGGCCAACTACATCGGGATGGTCGTGTCGACCGGAGTCGGCGGCGGGATCGTCGTCGACGGCCGTCTGCTCGACGGCGCGACCGGCAACGCCGGCCACATCGGCCACGTCATCGTCGAACCCGACGGCCGGCTGTGCGCATGCGGCGGCCGGGGGTGCCTCGAAGCGGAGATATCCGGGCCGTCGATCGAGGCGCGCACCGGGCAACCGCCCGAGATCGCGTCGAGCGAGACGATCGAGCGGTCCGGGGTGCTTCTCGGCCGGGCGCTGTCGTCGGTCATGCCCTTGCTCGATCTTCGGCTCGCCACGGTCGCCGGATCGGTCGCCCTCGGCTTCGGCGCGCCGTTCTTCGCTGCGGCACAGGCCGAGCTCGACGAGCGGCGCGCGGATCGAGTTCGCCGCGCGGCGCTCGGGTCGTGCCCGGTGGGCTGGGCGAGGACGGGCCGCTCGTCGGCGCCGCCGCGCTCGGCTTGCGAGCCGTGACCCGGCAGTAGCCTGCCGTCATGCAGCCGACCTACACCACCGAAGCCGAGGTGTACCGCGAGAAGGTGCAGGCCTTCCTGGCCGAGCACCTCCCGCCCGGATGGCAGGGCTTGGGCACGCTCGAAGGCGACGGCGCTCACCGACTTCACGCTCGAATGGCGGCGCACGCTCTACGAGAACGGCATGCTCGCGCTCGGCTGGCCGCGTGAATACGGTGGCGCCGGTCTCACGTCGCTGGAACAGGTGATCGTCGCGGAGGAGTTCGCGAAGGCAGGTGTGCCCGCGGGCGCGACGAACGACGTGTTCGGCATCCAGATGGTCGGCAACACGATCCTGCAGTGGGGGAGCGAAGAGCAGAAGAAGCACTACCTGCCGCGGATCCTGAGCCGCGAGGACGTCTGGTGCCAGGGCTACTCCGAGCCGAACGCCGGGTCCGACCTCGCCAACCTCGGCTGTCGTGCGGTGCTCGACGGCGACGAGTTCGTGATCAACGGACAGAAGATCTGGACGTCAGCCGGCCATCTCGCCGACCACATCTTCTTGCTGACGCGCACCGATCCAGAGGCGTCGAAGCACAAGGGCATCTCGTTCATGCTCGTCGACATGCGTCAGCCCGGCGTCGAGGTGCGGCCGATCCGCATGATGTCGGGGGAGTCAGAGTTCAACGAGGTCTTCTTCACCGACGCACGCTGTCCGAAGGAGAACGTGCTCGGCGGGGTGAACAACGGATGGGCCGTCGCGATGACGTTGCTCGGCTACGAGCGGGGGGAGGCAGCCGCGACGGGGCCGATCCAGTTCCGCAGCCGAGCTCGACCGTCTCATCGCGTTGGCACGCGAACGCGGACTGAACCAGGACCCGCTCATCCGCCAACGGCTGGCGTGGTGCCACACGAAGGTCGAGATCATGCGGTGGAACGGGCTGCGCGTGCTCACTCGGTTCCTCGCCGGCCAGCACCCTGGGCCCGACGCGTCGATCTCCAAGCTCTACTGGAGCGAGTACCACAAGCTCGTCACCGAGCTCGGCGTCGACATTCTCGGCGCCGATGCGTTGGCGCCCACGGGGCGGCCCCCGCACGGTTCGTTCTCGACCGACCAACCGGGTGCGCCCAACTCGTCAAACTCGTGGGCGACGACGTTTCTCAACGCGCGCGCCGGCACCATCTACGCGGGCACGAGCCAGGTGCAGCGAAACATCCTCGGTGAGATGGTGCTCGGCCTCCCCAAGGAGCCGCGCGCCGATACCGGCACGTGGGCCGACCTGCAAGCCCAGCGCGGCTGAGACCTGGCGCGCGGGTGGCGGTCATCTCGGCGGTTGCTCGTCGGCCCGGCCTGTGGCCCACGGCGGCTCGCCAGGCGGTCGCGCCTGGTCCCCCGGGGCTGGTGGCGAAGGCCGCCGTTCCTCCCGATCCCCGACCGGCGCTACCTCGCGTTCCGGTTGCAGACGCAGTACGGAGACGCACGTCACGCGGCCGAGCCCGGAGACGTCATCTCTTATCTCCAGTGGTGCCGCGAGTGGCAGGATGTCGGGCCATGAACGGGGCGCGAGCACGGCGAAGGCAGAGGTAGGTAGTCGTGGGCCGTGCGCTGGTGCTGAACGCCACGTATGAGCCCCTCTGCATCGTTCCCGCGCGTCGGGCCGTGTGTCTCGTGCTCGACGAGAAGGCAGAAGTCCTGCACGCCGACGGCGAGCTGATGCGGTCCGAGCGGTTGAGCCTCGAAGTGCCGTCGGTGATCCGGCTGCGCTACTTCGTGCGGGTGCCGTTCCAGAGACGCTGCACGTTGAGCCGCCGCGCCGTGTTCGCTCGCGACGATCACCGATGCCAGTACTGCGGCGACCACGCCGACTCGATCGACCACGTGACGCCGAGGAGTCGAGGCGGGCAGCACGTGTGGGAGAACGTCGTAGCGGCGTGCCGCGCGTGCAACATCCGCAAGCGTGATCGTCTACTCGAGGAGACCACGATGCACCTCGCCCGCCGGCCCTCCGCGCCGCGAGCACTCGCGTGGGTCGTCGTCACAGTAGGACGGGTGCCCGAGCACTGGGCCCCCTACCTCGAGTCCCGCACTCCGCTGTCTGCATGACGTGACCGGCGGCTGGGCGGTCGAGCGCCTCCGCGGCTCCCCAGCGGAGCTGCACGCCATCCAGATGCCCGATCCCGCCCACCGCGCGGTCTGGATCCTCGATGCAACCGAGGCTGCCCTCGTGCTCGGGAGCACCCAGCCGGAGGTCGCCGTCGCAAGGGCTCGAGGTGTGCCGCCGGAACAGCGGCGGCGGCGCGGTGCTGGTGCGTCCCGCCGAGGTGTTGTGGATCGATGTCCTCATCCCGCGCACCGACGAGCGGTGGGACGGACGACGTCGGTCGTGCCGCGCACTGGCTGGGGGAGACGTGGCGCGACGCGCTCGGCACGGGAACGGTGCACACCGGCAGGCTCGTGCGCACACCGTGGTCGTCAGCAGATCTGCTTCGCCGGGGTCGGTCCGGGCGAGGTCCTGATCGACGGGCGCAAGGTCGTCGGCATCTCGCAGCGGCGGACGCGAGCGGGTGCCCGCTTCCAGTGCGTCGTCCTGCGCGGCGTGGGATCCGTCGGAGCTCGCTCGCATCTTCGCTCCGGGCGAGTGGCGGCGAAGTGGCGGACCTGCTCGAGCCCGTTGCCGTCGGCGTGCCTGAACTCAACGCGCTCGAGGCGGCGTTCCTGGCCGCCATCGCCACCCGCTGACCCGTCCGCTGCCGGGTTCGGACGTCACGAGACGCTCCGAGTCCGCTGACGTCCACATTCGCGGCGTTGTGGCATGGGGTGTTGACGGGTGGGGGAAAGGGGCTTAAGGTGGGTCGAAGTGGGGCGCCCGGTGGGGCAGCGTGGCATCAGCGGAAGCCCTGCAGGTCGCAAGTCGCAAGACCGCAAGAGGCAGCAGCAAGACGCCACAGCGAAGTGGCCCCGAGAGACCGCACAACGGAGCAGCGCCGATGTTCGTGGGGAGGTTCGAGCACTCGCTCGACCCAAAGGGCAGGGTCGTCCTGCCGGCGGCGTTCCGAGAGCGGTTGGCCAGCGGGGGCTACGTCGCCAAGGGCCTCGATGGCTGCCTCGCAGTGTGGACACCCGAGGACTTCGAGCGAGAGGCGGTGGAGATGGTCGAGAAGGCCAAGCGAGGCGAAGTCGGACGCAGCGCCCTCCGGGCCCTCTCTTCCGGTGCCGCTTCCGTCAAGCCCGACAGCCAAGGCCGCATCGCCATCCCCGCCGACCTCCGGGCGTTCGCCGGCCTGGAGCACGACGTCATCGTCATCGGAGCCTTCACCAGCGTCGAGCTCTGGGACGCCGCCCGCTGGGAAGCGGTCGACCGTTCCGGAGACGCGCTGCTCTCCGAACCCACCTGAACCGAAGGGAGCGACCGAGGATCGATTCGCACCACGCAAGGCGCAGCGACCTGTCGCTCGCCTGCAGTCCCCCGGGAAGCGAAGATGGACAGCCCCAACTCCGCCCGCTTCCGTCTCGCCAGTCGGGGAGAAATCCCGGCGGCAACTGCTGACCGGGGGGCTGCAGGCAAGCGACAGGAAATCCGGTCGCCGAGCAGCGAGGCACCGTGAGCGACCGTTTTCATCACCACCCCGTCATGGCCGAACGTATCGCCCGGCTCTTCGAGGCCGTGCCTCCCGGCGTGGTGGTGGATGCGACGGTCGGCGGTGGAGGACACGCACAGGTGATGCTCGAAGCCAACCCGATGGTTGCCGTGGTTGGCCTCGATCAAGACCCTGATGCGCTCGCTGCCGCAGCTTCGGCTCTCGAAGCTTTCGGCGACCGGGTGACGCTGCGCCAGGCAAGGTTCGACACCCTCGTCACCGTCATGTCCGACCTTGGCATCACCACTCTCAGCGGGGCGCTCTTCGACCTCGGCGTCAGCTCGCCGCAGCTCGACCGACCCGAGCGCGGCTTCAGCTATCGCAACGACGGCCCGCTCGACATGCGGATGGATCCCTCGTCCGACCTGACCGCGGCGGACATCGTGAACGGCTACTCCGAGGCGGAGCTCGCGCGGGTGATCGAGCAGTTCGGTGACGAGCGCTTCGCCAGACGCATTGCCCGGGCGATCGTGGCCGCTCGGCCGATCGAATCGACCGCTGAGCTCGCGTCCATCGTGCGCGACGCGATTCCCGCCGCCGCCCGGCGTCGCGGTGGGCACCCGGCAAAGCGGACGTTCCAGGCCATCCGCATCGAGGTCAACCGCGAGCTGGAGATCCTCGGCGCATCGCTCGACGACGCGATCGACGTGCTCGCGCCGGGAGGCCGCTGTGCCGTCCTCGCCTATCACTCCGGCGAGGACCGCATCGTCAAGCAGCGGTTCCGCTACGCGGCTACCGGCGGCTGCAGCTGCCCGCCCGGGTTGCCGTGCGTGTGCGACGCCGTGCAGACGGTGCGGCTGTTGAAGCAGGGCGCGTGGACGCCAACCGATGTCGAGATCGAAGCGAACCCGCGGGCCGAGAGCGCCCGACTTCGCGCGGTGGAGAAGATCTCACGCCGCCGCCTCCTTCTTCGCCGGGTGCTGACCGAGCCGATCGCTCGTGAGCGACTTGGCGATGCCGGCGGGCGTCATCGCGGTCCCTGGTCTCGGGATCGGCGCGTCGCAGCCGGACGAGGTCGTCGCCCGCCGACCGCGTCTGCGCATCGCTGTCCGTCCGTCGCGCCGACGCGTCGCTGGCATCGCGTTCGCGAGCGCGACGGTCACGCTGCTCGCGCTCTTTGCCGCGGCGGTGTTCCAGACCGTGCTCGTCCAAGGTCAGCAGCGACTCGACCGGCTCGATCGGCGAGTCAGCCAGGCTCAAGACCGCTTCGACCGACTCAGGGCTGACGTCGCGGAGCTCGAGTCGCCCGAGCGCATCGTCACAGTGGCGCACCATCGCCTCGGCATGGTGCAGCCCGACACCATCACCTATCTCGCGCCGACCCTCGACCAAGTGGTGTCGGTCGTCAGCGCGTCCGGTCGATCGCTCCCCGGCGAGGCGGAGGTCGACGCCGCGATCGCGGGTGAGGGACCGACCTGGAGCCAGCTGAAGCCCTTCATGGGCTCGGCCCCGTGACGCCAGCTTCCCCGACGCGCACGCGGGGGCCCGCCCGAACATCGACGTCACGTTCTTCGACGACCCACGCTGGCACGTCGCGGGCCGGGACATCGCGTTCCTCGCCTGGGGCGACACGGCTCGTCGCTCAGCGACGACCTCAGGCTCGGGTGGGAACTACTCGGCGGGTCGGACGGCCAGCCGTCCGGCTGGCCTGCACGGTCGTCGTGAGTCTGCTGGCCTTCGGTGCAGTGTTGGTGCGGGTCGGGACGCTTCAGACCGTCGACGCCGCTCGGTACACGGCTCTCGGCGAGTCGCAGCGAGTGCGCTCCGTCGTGCTTCCTGCGGAGCGGGGCACGATCTTCGATCGCAACGGCGCGGAGCTCGCGCTCACCGTGCCCAAGCAGACGATTTGGGCCGACCCCCGGTTGATCGCCGACCCGGCGCGCGCCGCGGCGCTGCTCACTCCCATCCTCGGCGGTGATCCCGCCGCGCTCACCGACCGGCTCGCCCGCGACGCCGACTTCGTGTACGTCGCCCGGCAGATCGACGACATGGCCGCGCAGCGCGTTGCCGGGCTGCACCTCGACGGCGTCTTCCTCATCGAAGAGCCGGGCCGAGCTTCGCCGTCGGGCGAGCTGGCGCGTTCCATCCTCGGGCGTGTCGACATCGACAACATCGGCGTTTCGGGCATCGAGGGGTCGTACGACGCGCGCCTCACGGGTGTCCCCGGGCGTCTCGTGCGCGAGCGCGACGGCGAGGGACGCACGATCCCCGTCGGGCGCCAGAGCGTCGAGCCGGCGCTGCCGGGCGACGACCTCGTGCTCACCATCGACCGCTCGCTGCAGTTCGCGACCGAGCAGGCCTTGCTGCGCCAAGTGATGGCCGTCGGTGCCCGCGGCGCGCGAGCGATCCTGATGGACCCGAACACCGGCGATGTGTTCGCGATGGCGAACGTGGTGATCGACTCCGAGACGGGGCAGCCGATCGTGTCGAGCGCGAATGAGGCCGTCACGTCAGTGTTCGAGCCTGGCTCCGTCAACAAGGTCATCACCGCAGCTGCGGCGATCGAGGAGGGCCTGGTCAATCCGGACACAGTCCTTCAGGTGCCCGACCGCCTCCAGGTGGCGGACCACTTGTTCTCGGATCACGACCCGCACGCGGTCACGAGCTGGTCGGTGCGCGACATCGTCACGCGCTCGTCCAACATCGGCACGATCATGATGGCGCAGATGCTCGGCAAGGACCGGATCGACGAATACCTCCGTCGCTTCGGGCTCGGGACGCGCACCGCTCTCGACTTTCCCGGCGAGTCGGCCGGCCTGATGCTCGACCCGAACGACTGGTCCGGGCACATCGATCGGCAGCATCCCGATCGGCCAGGGCATCTCAGTGACGGCGCTGCAGATGCTCGAGGTCTACAACGTGATCGCGAACGGCGGCTCTTACGTCGCTCCTCGCCTCGTCGCCGCGACCATCGACGCGGATGGCAATCGCCATGACGCGCCCCCAGCGGAGCAGGAACATGTCGTGTCCGCGGAGACGGCGACGAAGGTGAATGAGATGCTGCAGCAAGTGGTGGCGTCGAACGAGGGAACCGGCTTCCGGGCTGCGGTGCCCGGCTACTCGGTCGCCGGCAAGACGGGAACGGCCCGCAAGCCGAACGACAACGGCCTCCCCGGCTACAAGGCCGGCGCCTACGTGTCCTCGTTCGCGGGGTACCTCCCCGCAGAGGACCCGCAGCTTTCGATCATCGTGGTGATCGACGAGCCGTCGACATCGATCTACGCGAGCGTCGTGTCGGCTCCGGTGTTCGCCGAGCTCGCGAACGTGGCCGTGCGCCAGTTGCGCATCGTGCCCCCCGAGCCGCTGCCCGGCGGAGCGATCGACGTGACGCCCGAGGCTGCAGCGGGCACCGCTCCTACACCCGGCGACATCGCGGACGCCGGTCCCATCACGGCGCCGCCTTCGACCGCCGTGTCGACAGTCGACGCGTCGACGACCTCGTCGACCCCCTAACGCGATGGAGCTCACGCGACTCGTCGACGAGTCTTCGGTCGCCGGCGCGACGCTCGCGGGTCAGCGCCTCGAGCGCCGTGGACATCCGCTCGATCACCTACGACTCGCGCCGCGTCGGCGACCAGCGCACTGTTCGTGTGCGTTCCCGGGCTCGTCGTCGATGGTCACGACTTCGCCGAAGTCCGCCGTCAGCGGCCGGCGCCGTCGCGCTCGTCGTCGAGCGCGTGCTTCCCATCGACGTCCCCCAGCTGCTCGTCGCCGACGCGAGAGTCGCCATGGCTTCGCTGGCGGCGACCCTCTACGGCTCGCCGTCACAGGGGCTGACCGTCATCGGGGTGACGGGGACGAACGGAAAGACCACGACCGTCCACCTCCTGGATTCTGTGCTCCGCGAGCATGGATGGGCGACGGGCGTGATCGGCACCTTGACGGGCGTGCGCACGACACCGGAAGCGCCAGAGCTGCAAGCGCAGCTGGCCGCTTGGCGCGATGAGGGACGTCGGGCGGTGACGATGGAGGTCTCGTCGCACGCGCTCGCGCTTCATCGGGTCGACGCGATGCGCTTCGCGGTCGCCGTGTTCACGAACTTGTCCCGTGACCACCTCGACTTTCACGGGACGATGGAGCGGTACTTCGACGCGAAGGCCCGTCTGTTCTCTCCTGCTGCTCACGGAGCAGGCGGTCGTGAACGCCGACGACCCGCATGGTCAGCTGCTTCTCGATGCCGCACAGGTCCCGACGACGGCTTTACTCGTTCTCCGAGGTCGACGGTCTCGAGCTGACCGCCGCATCGAGCTCGTTCAGCTGGCGGGGGCATCGCATCGCCGTCCCCATCGGGGGCCGCCACAACGTGTCGAATGCGCTGGCTGCGGCCACCGCGGCAGGCGCACTGGGCATCCCGATCCCCACGATCGCCGCGGGCATCGGCAACGCTGGACCGGTGCCGGGGCGGTTCGAGCCGATCGAGGAGGGCCAGCGCTTCAGCGTTGTCGTCGACTACGCGCACACCCCCGACGGCCTCCAACGCGTGCTCGCCGCCGCACGCGAAGTGGCTGCGCGGCAACCGGGTGATCGTCGTGTTCGGCTGCGGAGGCGACCGCGATCGCACCAAGCGGCCGGCGATGGGCGTCGCGGCCGTTGAGGGCGCGGACCTCGCCGTAGTGACCTCCGACAACCCCCGAAGTGAAGACCCCACAGCGATCATCAGTGAGATCGTCGCGGGGGTTTCCCGCTCGTCCGCGCTCACCGTGGAGCCAGATCGCAGGAGGGCGATCGGCGTCGCGTTCGAGGCGGCGGGCGACGGCGACGTGGTGGTGATCGCGGGGAAGGGTCACGAATCCACCCAGACGATCGGTGAGTCCGTCGTGCCGTTCGACGATCGGGTCGTCGCCCGCGAGGAGCTCGCTCGACTCCCCGACGGAGGGCGGACGTGATCGCACTCCTCGTCGCGGCTGCGATCGCCGCGGCGGTGTCGCTCCTCGGCACGAAGCTCCTGATCGGTTGGCTCAGCACGCACCGCGTGTACCAACCCATCCTGTCGGGCGTCGAGCACGAGGCGAAGGCGGGCACTCCCACCATGGGTGGCATGGCGATCGTCGTCGCCGCGTGCGTCGGCTATGCCGTCGCCCACTTGCGGAGTGGCGTGATCTTCACCCGCACGGGCCTTTTGGTGATGGCTCGCGATGATCGGCGCGGGGATCGTCGGCTTCCTGGACGACTGGATCAAGGTCTCGAATCGCGCGCAACCTCGGACTGAACAAGCGCACCAAGATCCTCGGCCTGCTCGTCGTGTCGATCGGGTTCGTCGTGCTGTACCTGACATTCACGAGTGGGCAGACGACCCTCTCGTTCACCCGCTTCGACCGTCCCGGCTTCGAGCTCGGCAACCTCGGATGGGCGGCCCTCGCGATCTTCCTCGTCCTGGCGACGACGAACGCCTTCAACCTCACCGACGGCCTCGACGGCCTCTCGTCCGGATCGGCCATCTTGTCGTTCGCGGCGTTCGTCGTGATCGGGTTCTGGGCCTTCCGCCATCCCGACGTCTACGCGCTGCCTCACGCACTCGACCTTGCGGTGGTCGCCGCAGCGATGCTCGGCGGCTGTGCGGGGTTCCTCTGGTGGAACGCGGCGCCCGCGCGCATCTTCATGGGCGACACCGGCGCGCTCGCGATCGGAGCGGCGATGGCCTGCCTCGCCCTCTCGACGAACACCGCCCTGTTGCTGCCCATCGTCGGCGGCCTGTACGTCGCGGAGACGCTCTCGGTGATCATTCAGGTGGGCAGCTTTCGGCTGTTTCACCGACGGGTGTTTCGCATCGCCCCCGTCCACCACCACTTCGTGTTCGTGGGATGGCCGGAGACGACAGTGATCGTCCGGTTCTGGTTGGTAGGAGGGCTCTGCACCGCGCTCGCGCTGGGTCTCTACTACGCCGACTTCATCAGCCTCGGGGTCGCGGACTGATGCGCGTGCTCGTGTACGGCATCGGAGTCACCGGTCAGGCCGTCGCGGACGCGCTCGTCGCGCACGGCCACACCACGGTGCTCGCCGATGACGAACCGGGCCGAGCTCGACGTGCAACCGCGGCCGCGCGGAGCCGATCTCGACGCGCTGCTCGAGTCGGTCGATGCCCTGGTCCCCAGCCCGGGGGTGCCGGAGCACCATCCCGCGGTCGTCGGGAGCGCTGGCACGCGGCCTTCCGGTCGTGAGCGAGCTCGACCTCGCGACGGACTGGGAGACCGAGCGGGTGGCCAGTGGTGCACGACCCCGCCCCGTGCTCGCCATCACCGGCACCGACGGCAAGACCACCGTGACGACAATGGTCACCGAGATGATGGAGGCGTCGGGTCGCAAGGCGCTCGCGGTCGGGAACACCGACGTTCCGTTCGTCGCCGCTCTCGACGAAGACGTCGAGACCTTCGTCGTCGAGGCGTCCTCGTTCCGTCTTCGCTTCGCGGAGCGCTTCAGCCCGCGGGTGGCCACTTGGCTCAACGTGGCGCCTGACCACCTCGACTGGCATCCCTCGCTCGAGGCCTACGCGGCGGCGAAGGCCCGCATCTACGAGCACCAGGCCGCGGACGCGGTCGCGGTGGGGAACGCGGGGGACGAAATCGTGCTCGCCCACCTCCGGCGTGCTCCGGGGCGGCGTGTCACCTTCGACTCGGATCACGGCGAGTACCACGTCCGCGACGGCGAGATCATGACCCCGGGTGACGGCTCGATCCTGCCCGTGAGCGAGCTCACTCGGCAGCTGCCACACGACGTCGCCAACGCTCTTGCCGCCACCGCGACGGCGCTCGAAGGGGGCGCGACGCGCGACGGCGTTCGTGAGGTGCTCCGCACATTCCGCGGGTTGCCTCACCGGGTCTCGTTCGTTACCGAGGCCGATGGCATTCGGTGGTACGACGACTCGAAGGCGACGGCGCCCCATGCCACGTCTGCCGCGATCTCCGGCTTCGAACGGGTGGTGCTGATCGCAGGCGGTCGCAACAAGGGCCTCGATCTCACCGCGCTCGCCGATCAATCCGCTCGGGTCCGCGCCGTGGTCGCGATCGGGGAGTCGGCGGGGGACGTCGCCGCCGCGTTCTCCGGCCGGGCGCCGGTCACCGAGGCCGGATCGATGAGCGAGGCCGTGTCCGCCGCACGCAGGCTCGCTCATCCCGGCGACGCGGTGTTGTTGTCGCCGGGCTGTGCCTCGTTCGACTGGTACCGCAACTACGCCGAACGCGGCGACGACTTCGTCCGCGCGGTGCATGAGCTGGTGGGTTCCTGATGGCTCCGACGAAGGCGCCGATGAAGGCGGGACCGCGACCGCGAACGGCGCGTCGACAGCAGTACGTCAGCCGGAATCGTCACCCCACGGGGCGACCCCGGCCGCGGCCCCGTGCGGTACCAGGCCGTTTCGTCGCGCTCCTCGCCATCATCGTCGTCCTCAACCTCATCGGCCTGGTGATGGTGCTGTCGGCCTCGTCGGTGAGCGCGCTGCACGACTACGGGTCGTCGTGGCTGTACTTCAACCGGCAGGCGATCTGGACGGTGCTCGGCTTTGCTGCCCTCTTTGTCGCGCTGCGGATCGACTACCACTTCTGGCGGCGCCTCACGCCGCTCGTGTTGCTCGTCGGGTTCGGGTTGCTCGTCGTCGTGCTTCTGCCCGGAGTCGGACTCACCGTGAACGGCTCGAAGAGCTGGCTCGGACACGGGCCTTGGCGTATGCAGCCCGCTGAGCTGATGAAGCTGGCGCTGCTGCTGTATGTCGCCGACCTGCTCGCGCGTCGCGCCGATCGCATGGGAGATCTGCGAGCGACGTTGTGGCCCGTGCTCATCGTTCTGGGGGCAACCGGGGTCTTGCTGATGCTGCAGCCTGACCTGGGCACCGCGATCGTCACCGCGGCGATCGTCGTCGGGATGCTGTACATCGCGGGCACGCCGCTCCTCCCCTTGGCCACCGCGACCGCGACGCTCGGGGGCGCCGCGCTGTTCCTCACGATGAGCGTGCCCTACCGCCGCGCCCGGCTCCTGTCGTTCCTGCATCCGTCCGACGATCCCCTGAATCGTGGCTGGCAGACGTTGCAGTCCCTCGTGGGCATCGCGTCGGGTGGGCTCGCGGGTGTCGGTCTCGGTGCCGGGCGCGCGAAGTGGGGATTTCTCCCGGAGGCGCACACTGACTTCATCTTCGCGATCATCGGCGAGGAGCTCGGTTTTGTCGGGTGCTTCGTCGTCGTCGGGTTGTTCGCCGCGTTCGGGGTGCTCGGCCTCCAGACGGCACGACGGGCGCCGGACCGGTACGGCATGCTCGTCGCCGCGGGCGTCACCGTGTGGGTGCTGGTTCAGTCGCTCGTCAACATGGGCGCCGTCGTCGGCCTCCTGCCGATCACAGGGCTCCCTCTGCCGTTCGTGTCGTTCGGCGGATCGGCGCTCATCACGACGATGGCTGCGAGCGGACTGCTGCTCAACATCGCGCGGCAGGGGAAAACCAGTCGCAGCCCGAGTCGATCAGCGCGGCGATGACCGAGTCCGGTGACGCCTTCGCCGTCATCGCTGGGGGCGGGACGGCGGGGCACGTGAACCCCGGCCTGGCCGTCGCCGCCGCGCTCGTCGAGCGCGGCCATCCTCGGTCGTCGATCACGTGGGTCGGCAGCGAGCGGGGACTCGAAGCGACGATGGTGCCGGCGGCTGGCCACCCGCTGTATCTCCTTCCCGGTCGAGGCGTGCAGCGGCGCGTCGCGCTCGCGAACGTCGCGGCTCTGTGGGGCATCGTCGTCGCGACCTTGCGTGCGGTCGGCATCGTTCGCCGCGTACGGCCGAGTGTGGTGGTCGCCCTCGGCGGGTACGCCAGCGTTCCCTGCGCGTTCGCGGCATGGATCTTGCGGATCCCGATCGTGGTCATGGAGCAGAACGCCCGGCCGGGACTTGCGAACCGGCTCGCCGCCCGCGTCGCAAAGGTGGCGGCCGTGTCCTTCGACGGAACGGCGCTCCCCCGTGCGGTTGTCACCGGCAACCCACTCCGTCGCGAGATCGTCGCCGTCCGGCGTGATGTTCACGCGGCCCGGCAGTCACTCGCTCTCCCGCTCGATCGCACGGTCGTCCTCGTGACAGGGGGGTCCCTCGGTGCGACGCACATCAACGAGGTCGCGCTCGAGCTCGTCGCCGCCTGGCGTGATCGAGCCGAGCTGGCCGTGCGCCACGTCGTCGGCCCGCGCAACCTCGATGCCATTCGCGGTCGAGCCCCGGCGCTCCCGCCCGATGGCCTTCGCTACGACCTCGTCGGATATGAAGAGCGCATGGCGGACGCACTCGTCGCTGCCGACGTCGTCGTGTGCCGAGCGAGCTCGGGTCTCGTCAGCGAAGTCGCGGTTATCGGCGTGCCGAGCGTGCTCATCCCATGGTCGGGTGCGGCCGAGGACCATCAGACGGCGAACGCCCAGGTGCTGAGTGCGGCGGGGGCGGCCGAGGTCATCGGTGATGCGGACCTCACCGCGGCTCGGCTCGGTGCGGTCCTCGACGCCCTGATCAGCGATCCCGCGCGGCGAGCGCGCATGCGCGCGGCCGCCGGCGCAGTCGCGCGTCCCGACGCGGCCGAGCGCGTCGCAGACCTGGTCGAACGACACGCGCGGAGGCGCGCCAATGTCTGAGGGACGACCTCTCGACCTCTCCGCCGGCCCACTCTCGATTCACGTCGTGGGGATCGGCGGAGCCGGCATGAGCGCGATCGCCACCGTGCTCGCGGCGATGGGTCACCGGGTGTCCGGCAGCGATCTCAAGGAGTCGAGCTTCCTCGACCGGCTGCGGGCCGCTGGTGTGGACGTCCGTGTGGGACACGACGCGGCGAACCTCGACGCCGTTGATGTGGTCGCGACGTCCACGGCGATTCCGGCGTCGAATCCCGAGGTGGCAGCGGCGCTGTCGCGCGGCATTCCGGTGTTGCGTCGTGCCGAGATTCTCGCGGCCATCGTGGCGACCAAGACGAGCAGTTGCCGTCGGGGGGACGCACGGGAAGACGACGACGTCCTCGATGCTGGCGCTCGCCCTGGTCGAGGCGTCGATGCATCCCTCGTTCATCGTCGGCGGCGAGCTCAACGAGATCGGTACCGGCGCCGTGTGGGATCCCACGGGAGAGCTGCTCGTCGTCGAAGCCGACGAGAGCGACGGCACGTTCATCGAGCTCCCGGCTGACGCCGTGCTCCTGACGAACGTCGAGCCCGACCACATCGAGCACTACGGGTCGTACGCGGCGCTCCGCGACGCCTTTCATCAGTTCGTCTCCCAGGCCCGCGGCCCTCGAGTCGTGTGCGTCGACGACCCGCATGCCGCGGCGCTCGCCGATGAGCTCGGCGCGCTCAGCTATGGCACGCACGAGCAGGCGGACTACCGCATGATCGACGTCACGCCCGGCCGTGGGGGCATCGGGTTCACGTTGCGGACCCCGGCCGGCGAGACGTTCGACGTCTCGTTGCCCGTGCCCGGCGTGCACAACGCCCGGAACGCCGCCGGAGCGATGGCGATGGCGCTCGAGCTCGGCGCGGCCGGTGCCGCGGTGGTCCGGGCCTTCGGCCGGTACGGCGGTGTCGCCCGGCGGTTCGAGATGCGCGGGACGGCGGGTGGGGTGACCTTCGTGGACGAGTACTCGCACCTGCCGAGCGAGGTTGCCGCGGCGATCGAGGCCGCCCGCGAGGGGGAGTGGGCTCGACTCGTGTGCGTCTTCCAGCCCCATCGGTTCAGCCGGACAGCGACACTCTGGCGCGACTTCGAGGATGCGTTTGTCGGCGCGGACGTCCTCGCCGTCACCGACGTGTACTCGGCGGGGGAGGCAGCCCGGCCCGGCATCACGGGAAAGCTCATCGTCAACGCCGTCCTCGACGCGCACCCCTTCCAGCGCGTGGCTTGGCTTCCGCATCGTGCCGATCTCGTCACCTACCTCCGCGCCGAGCTGCGCCCCGGCGACCTTTGTCTGACGATGGGCGCGGGCGATCTCACGACGCTTCCCGATGTCCTCATCGACGGCCTGCGTGAGCGCGCGTCATGAACAGTGCGATCGACGATGCGGCGCGGATCCTGGGCCCCCGCGCACGACGCGATGCACCATTCGGCGCGCTGACGACATACCGGGTCGGGGGCACGGCCTCGGTGTCGTTCACGATCGAGGACGAGGGCGACCTCGAGCTCGTGCACCGAGCGCGCCGCGACTGCGACATCGCACTCCTCGTGCTCGGGCGCGGCTCGAACACGCTCGTCGCCGACAGCGGCTTCGCCGGCCTGGTGGTCATGCTCGGGGAGCGATTCGCCCACGTCGAGGTCAAGGAGTCAACCGTCCGTGCCGGCGGCGCCGCGAGCCTCCCCGTCCTCGCCCGCACCACCGCGGCGGCAGGGCTCCGCGGTCTCGAGTGGGCGGTGGGCGTGCCGGGCTCGGTCGGTGGTGCGGTGCGCATGAACGCGGGCGGCCACGGTTCAGACGTCGCGGCCACAGTGCTGAGGGTCCGCGTGGTCGATCTCGACAGCGGGAAGGATGAGGAGGTGCCGGCGGACCGTCTGGCTCTCGCGTACCGACATTCCTGCGATCGGCCCGTGCGACGTCGTCGTGTGGGCCGAGTTCGCGTTGCGGCGGGGCGACCCGGCCGAGGCGGAGGAGGAGGTGGCGTCGATCGTGCGCTGGCGCCGGGCGAATCAGCCCGGTGGGCAGAACGCCGGCTCGGTGTTCACCAACCCCGACGGCGACTCGGCGGGCCGGCTCATCGACGAGGCCGGGCTGAAGGGGTTCCGAGTCGGCACCGCCCGCGTCTCCGAGAAGCACGCCAACTTCATCCAGGCCGACGACAGCGGCTCGGCCGACGACGTCCTGCGCTTGATGCGTGAGGTCGCGGGTCGGGTGTGGGAGGCGTTCGGCGTGCGGTTGAGGCCCGAGGTGCGCCTGGTCGGGTTCACCAATGCCGGCCCCGAGCCATGGGACGAGTCATGAGCGTGGTCGTGGAGGACCCGCCCCGCCCATCCGGGATGGACCCGCGGCTCCGGCAGCGGCGCATCGAGGTGCGCCGGGCCGAAGGCCGCCGGCGCCTTCGCCGGCTTCTGATCGGCCTCGGAGTTGTCGCCGTCGGCGCGCTGCTGTGGGCAGTCACGTACAGCTCGGCGCTCGACATCGATCACCTCGAGGTCCCCGGTCTCGAACAGAGCAGGGCGGACGCCGTGCGGCAGGCGGCGGGGATCGACATCGGAGCGCCGCATCGTCTACCTCGACGGCGCGTCCGCGTCGGCGCGCGTTGAGGCGCTGCCGTGGGTCGAGTCGGCGGATGTGCATCGGTCGCTGCCCGGAACCGTGAGGATCGACGTGGTAGAGCGTCGCGCCGTGGTCGCGGCGCCCACGCCGGAAGGAGCGTGGCGCCTCCTCGACGTCGAAGGGCACGCGATCGCCGATGTCCCCGCGCCGCCGCTCGGCGTGCTCACGCTTCTCGGTCCCGTGCCTCCGCCCGAGATCGGTGCCGCCGCGGGGGAGCCCGAACGGGCCGCGATCGACGCGGCGACGATGCTGCCTGCGCAGCTGCGCGAGCGCGTGGGTGCGGTGGCTTGGGCCGATGACGGCACGGTCGAGCTGCGGCTCGCACCCGCCGGGCATCGTCCGACTCGGCCTCCCCGTCGACCTGCCCGCGAAGTACCTGTCCGCGCTCGCGGTGCTCGACGAGCTCGGTCCCGCCGCGACGATCGGCGTGCTCGACGTGCGAGCGCCTCGAGCACCGGTGCTGGCGCCCGCCTGAGGCGTCGGTGCGGGGCGCGTCGGCTCGCGATCGGCATGTATCGATCTGGTGACGATGCTTGACCTCGTGTGCCCACGCCCTGTACAACGTCAAGCACAACCAGAGGTTGACATAACTATTAACCTCAAGTGGAGGTAGAGGGTCACCAGCAATGGCCCCCTGCCTCCGGACCCCAGACCTGGAGGTTTGTTCTGATGGCTGGCTCCCCCCAGAACTACTTGGCCGTGATCAAGGTCGTCGGCGTCGGCGGCGGCGGCGTGAACGCGGTGAACCGGATGATCGACGCCGGACTCAAGGGCGTCGAGTTCATCGCGGTCAACACCGACGCTCAGGCGCTGCTGATGAGCGACGCGGACGTGAAGCTCGACATCGGCCGAGACCTCACACGCGGGCTCGGGGCCGGCAGTGACCCAGACGTGGGCCGGGAGGCCGCCGAGGGCCATCGCGAGGAGATCGAAGAGACGCTCAAGGGCGCCGACATGGTCTTCATCACCGCCGGCAAGGGAGGCGGCACGGGCACCGGCGGCGCGCCGGTGATCGCGGAGATGGCGAAGAACATGGGAGCGCTCACGATCGGCGTGGTCACTCGGCCGTTCGCGTTCGAGGGCCGCCGCCGGTCGGTGCAGGCCGACCAGGGCATCACGCGGCTGAAGGAGAAGGTCGACACGCTCATCGTCATCCCGAACGACCGCCTTCTCACCGTGTCGAACGAGAAGACGTCGGTGCTGAACGCGTTCAAGATGGCCGACGAAGTGCTGCTGCAGGGCGTGCAGGGCATCACCGACCTCATCACGACGCCGGGCCTCATCAACACCGACTTCGCCGACGTGAAGATGATCATGACGAACGCCGGCTCGGCGCTCATGGGCATCGGATACGCAAGCGGGGACGACCGAGCACTCGTTGCGGCACGGAGTGCGATCTCGAGCCCTCTCCTCGAGGCCGCCATCGACGGCGCGCGCGGCATCCTGCTGAACATCTCCGGCGGCAGCGACCTCGGTCTGTTCGAGGTGAACGCCGCCGCGGAGGTGATCCACGGTGTCGCACATCCGGACGCGAACATCATCTTCGGGGCCGTCATCGACGACGAGATGGGCGACGAGGTCAGGGTGACCGTGATCGCCGCGGGGTTCGAGCGGTGGGACGGTCCCCGCGACCGCAGCCGAAGCGAGGGTCGACTGGGCGCCGAGGACGGATCGGGCGATCTCTTCCCCGCCGACGACGACCTCATCGGCAGCGACGACGACTTCGACGTCCCCTCGTTCCTCAAGTAGCTCGGTGGCGGGCCCGGTCCTGCGCCTCGGTGCGGGTGGCCGGACCGCGCACGTGCTCATGACCTCGATGGTCGACGGCGACCTGGCGGTCACCGGCGACCCCGCCACGCTCGGGGCGCGCCGTCGCGCCCTCGTCGATCTTCCGTGGACGTGGCTGCAGCAGGTGCACGGCTCGACCGTGGTGGTCGTGGATCGGCCTGGGCAGCACGCCGGCGAACGGGCGGATGCAGCGGTGTCGGCCGTGCTCGACGCCGCACTCGCCGTGCACGTGGCGGACTGCGCCCCGGTGGCCTTTGTCGGTTCGGGCGGTGTCGGTCGGCATCGCGCACGTCGGATGGCGAGGCCTCGCCGCCGGCGTGCTTCCGGCGACGGCGTCGGCGCTCGCGCGCATGTCGACGCGGCCGGCGAGCTGACCGCCGTTGTCGGGCCCTGCATCCATCACGAGTGCTACGAGTTCGGCGAGCACGACCTCGACCTCGTCGCCGCGGTCGGCGGGACCGAGTGAGAGCGCGGACGGCCGACGATCGATCCGGCGCTCGACCTCGTCGCCGGCATCGAGCACGTCGCTGCGTTCGCTCGACATCGCGTGCCAGCCGTCGCCGTGGGACTCGTGCACAGTCCTGTTCGCCCGGCTACTGGTCGCATCGCGCGCGCGGTGACCGCGAGCGTCAGGCGATGGTCGTCTGGATGACCGAGCCATGAGCGCGGACCGGGGCGATCGAAGCGCGCCTCGACCGAATGTGCGAGAGCGCATCGTCAACGCTGGCGGCGACGTCGCGTCGATCACGATCGTCGCGGTGACGAAGGGCTTCGGTGCCCAAGAGGTCGTGGCCGCGGTCGGCGTGGGGTTGCGCGACGTCGGCGAGAACTACGCCCAGGACCTGCGGGCGAAGGTCGTCGACGCTCGATGCCGCGACGAACGCCGTCGGCGCGCTGGCACTTCATCGGCCGGTTGCAGACGAACAAGGTGCGCTCGATCGCGGAGAACGTGGCGCTGTGGCAGTCCGTCGACCGGCCGGAGCTCGCCGCCGAGATCGCCAAGCGGGCGCACCACGCCGCGGTGCTGGTGCAAGTGAACATCGTCAGGGGAGCCGCAGAAGGGCGGCTGCGCGCCGGACGACGCGGGCGACCTCGTCGCGCGTTGTCGCGATCTCGGGCTCGTCGTACGAGGCCTCATGTGCGTGGGCCCGACCGGACCACCCGACGACGCGCGCGTCAACGTTCCACTCGCTCGCGTCGCTCGCGGACCGGCTCCAGGTGCGCGAACGATCAATGGGGATGACCGACGACCTCGAAGTGGCGGTGCGCGAGGGGTCGACGATGGTGCGCGTCGGCACCGCCCTGTTCGGCTCCCGTCCCGCCACCGAGGGCGCCCACCGGTAACCTTGCGTTCGCGAGGAGGCGAACATGGCTTCGATGTGGCGACGAGCGATGCTCTATCTGGGCCTCGGCCCGGACGACGAATACGAAGAGTTCGAGGAGCACCCGACGGACATCGCTCCGACGCAGGGTGGCCAGCGCTATCCCTCGGGCGACGTGAGCCCGTCCGGGTCGGTGCGCACGATGACCCGTGAGACGACCGAGGCACCGGCTGTCACGATCCGTCCGCGCAGCTCTCAGTCCGCTGTCAACGTCGTCGCCCCCGCCCCCCCGACCAAGCCGTACGTCGTGATCCCCAGCTCGTTCAAGCAGGCGCAGGAGGTCGCGGATCGCTTCAAGGACGGCCAGCCGGTGATCATCAACCTCCAGAGTGCCGACCGCGAGCTCGAGCGTCGCCTCATCGATTTCGCGAGCGGGCTCTGCTACGGGCTCGACGGCAAGATGGACAAGGTCGCCACGCACGTCTACCTGTTGACTCCCCACGACGTCGAGGTGTCGCCGGACGAGCGGCAGCGCATCCAGGAGCACGGGCTCCGGGATTGACTCGGAGCCGTCATTGCAGATCCTCTGTCAGGTCGTCAACCTCTACATCGCGATCATCTTCGGGCGGATCATCCTCTCGTGGTTTCCGACCTCCCGAGGCACCATCCTCGGCACGATCAGTGACTTTCTGTTTGGCCTGACCGAGCCAGTGCTCGGGCCGATCCGGCGGCTCATCCCCCCGGTCGGGATGGGCGGTATGGGCCTCGACCTCTCGCCGATCATCGTGCTCCTCGGGCTTGCAGATCCTCGTGAAGGGCCTGATCCTCGGATGCTGACAGCACCGGTGGAGGCGCGCCACGACCAGTCAAGCGGCGGGACAAACCTGCCGATGCTCGGGGACCGGGCGAGATGCCCGGTGGGCAGGAGGGTCGTCGGTACAGTGAGCCCCATGGAACTCACCCCCAAGGTGTTCGACGACGTCGAGTTCCGCGAGCGGTTCCGGGGTTACGACCCCGACGAGGTGGATGCCTTCCTCGAGCAAGTCGCGCGCGCTGTGCAAGAGCTCGACCAGAAGCTCAAGGACTCCCACGGTCCGGGCAGAGAAAGCCGAGGAGCGCGCCCGCGAGGCGGGGGATGCCGACGAGGCGCTGCGGCGCACGCTCGTGCTCGCCCAACGCACCGCGGACGCCGCCGTGAGCGAGGCCGAGACCCGCGCTGCCGCTCTGCTCGCCGAAGCCGAGGGGAAGGCGGCGACGACGATCGCCGACGCCGAGCGCCATGCCGCAGTGAGCCGCGGGGAAGCCGAGGCGTATGCGCTGCGCACTCGTGGCTCCGCCGACGAGGATGCCGCTGCCAAGGTCGCCGAGGCCGAGGGCGCCGCAGCCGAGATGCTCGCCGACGCCGAGCGCAACGCTCGCGAAGGCGCCGAGGATCTGCGCCAGCGGTTGCGCACCGAGGTCGGCGCGCTCGAGGCCCTCCGAGAGCGGTTGCGCACCGATGCCGGACGACTCGAGGCCCACATCGCGATCCAACGTCAGCGCGTGCTGGCAACGGTCGAAGCGCTGCAGCACATCACCGTTGATCCCGATGCGCTCCGCGAGGCGCCGGTACCTGAGTTCGGGGCGATCGATGTGCCGCCGACGGCCGAGGCGATGGGGGGCGGCGGGCCCCCGGCTCCGCCCGCGCCGCCGCCCGCGGTCCACCCAGCCGACGACGTCGACACCGAGGCGGCCGACGACGAGTCGGAGGATGTGGCTGTCGATGCTGCCGCTGGCGATGAAGTGGTCGTCGATGGCGACGCCGAGGGCACTTGGTTCGAAGACGACGCGGACGGCGCGTCCGACCGGAGAGATGTCGTCGAGGCCGCCGCGGTGGTCGAGATCGGAGGCGACTATCTCGACGTCGAGGACGAGATCACGGGCGAGTTTCCCGCCGTGGTGATCGAGGAGCTCGAGGCGAGCGAGGGCGCGGGCGACGGCGCCGAGCCGGCCGAGCAAACCTCCATGCTCGACCTCGACGGTGGCCCCCCGACGATGGAGGTCCCGGCGACTGAGCTGCTCGACGACGACGACCCGTACATCGCGGAGCTGCGACGCGCGATCGTCGACCCGTCACCGCTCGGGCCCCGCGACGATTTCGAGCCCGACGACGCGATGGCCGACTTCTACGGTCGCGAGCTCGAAGACAGCCGGTGGAAGGGTCTGCGCCGGCGGCGGTGAGCCGCTGACCCGTCAGACCGCAGTTCGGACCGCACGTTCAGACCGGGCGGTCACGCGAGGTCGCAGAGCGCGGCCGCGATCCCGGCCGCGACGCCTGCGTTGCGCTCCGCGAGCGCCAGGTTCGCCGGCAGGCTGCGACCTTCGGTGGCGTCGGCGACGCGGGCGAGCACGAACGGCGTGACGGCAGGACCGGTGACGCCGCTGCGGGCCGCTTCGGCTTCGGCCTCGGCCACGGCGTGGGCTACGACATCAGCGGGCAGCGCCTCGGCCTCGGGCACCGGCACCGCGACGAGCACCCCTCCGCCGTAGCCGAGATCCCACGCGGCCCGCGCGACCGCCGCCGCTTCGTGGGTCGAGTCGACGCGGTGTGCGAGCGGGAGGTTCGTGGACTGCATCCAAAAGCCGGGGAAGGTGTCGGTGCTGTAACCGACGACGGGGATGCCCAACATCTCGAGGTGCTCGAGGGTGCGGGGGAGGTCGAGAAACGCCTTGGCTCCCGCGCAGACCGTCACGACCGGGTGGGCGGCGATCGCACCGAGATCGGCGCTGATGTCGCCCGTGTGCTCCGCCCCGCGATGCACCCCTCCGATGCCACCGGTCGCGAAGACCGTCGACGCCCGCCCGGGCTGCGAGCGACGAGCGACGCTGAGACCGTGGTCGCCCCGAGGTCCCACCGTTGTGCGATCGCGACCGGCAGGTCCGCGGTTCGCCACCTTTCGTGAGCCGGCATGGATGCGATGCTCCTCTCCGGCATCGAGCCCGACCCTCGCCACTCCGTCGATTACTGCCGTGACAGCGGGGACCGCGCCGTTGGCTCGGATCACGGCGGTGCAGCGCGCGAGTGCCTCGGCGTTGGCGGGGGAGGGGAGCCCGAGCGTGGAGAAGATGGTGGACTCCAGCGCCACGACCGGTCGCCGCTCGGCGAGAGCGGCAACGACTTCGTCCGCGACGACGAGTGGACCGGCGGTCATCGCACGACTGCGCCAACGCTCGCGCCGGGGGCGTCGAGGGTGCGCGCCGCGCATCGGTGACCTTCGGCAAGTGCCGCTTCGAGGGCGTCCCCACGTTGGAGCGCCGGCAGGATGCCCGCGGCGAACGCGTCTCCGGCGCCGGTTGTGTCGTGCGCATCCCGGGCGGTAGCCGGCCGCACCGTCGCGCGGACACTTTCGCCGTCCGCCAGCGGTCGCTGGACCCGCGCCGGCATGCACCACGAGGAGCTCGACACCGTCGGGGGCGCGGCCATCGGCAGCAAGCAATCGCGCCTCCTCCTGGTTCGCGAGGAGCACGTCGGGCGAGAGCTCGAGGAGGAGAGACTGGAAGCGAGCGATGCCGAACGTCACGAGCACTGCCACCGACGAGGCATCGATGCTGACGAGGATGCCTCGGGCCCGCGCGGCGAGCGAGATGCGCGGCCGTTTCGGCCAGGCGACCGACGGTCAGCGAGTACGCCGGC
The DNA here is from genome assembly GCA_963759645.1 of uncultured Acidimicrobiales bacterium. Classification (GTDB taxonomy): domain Bacteria; phylum Actinomycetota; class Acidimicrobiia; order Acidimicrobiales; family DATKAS01; genus DATKAS01. Next base: position 420,440 of record CAVXAI010000016.1, read on the forward strand.
AGATGCAGCACCGTGACGCCGCCGAGCCAGGCGTCGTCGGGTGGTCCGAGCAACACGGCCGCGCCCCGATCGGTGAGCATCGTGCGTTCCCCTCCGGGGGAGACGAGCACCACGATGGAGCCGGTGCGGCCACCGCGAGGGGCTCGCACCTCCACGCCGGCGATGGCGAGATCGGCGATCAGGCGCGCGCCGAGATCGTCCTCGCCGACCTGGCCCACGAAACGAGCGGGGGTGCCGTTCGCGGCCGCGAGCGCCGCGACGTTCGCCGCGCTTCCTCCCCTGCGGCGGAACACGGTGGCGTCGACGTCCGTGCCAACGCCCGGGGGCCCCGAGAGCCACACCACGATGTCCTCGACGAGATCGCCGACGGCGCAGAGCACGTCCCGGACCTTAGGACGGCGCCCGATAGGGTCGGCGCCCGTGCCCGCGCCGATCGGCCTCATCGCGAACCCCGCCTCGGGCCGCGACATCCGCAGGTTGGTTGCCAACGCGTCGACGTCGACGCTGAACGACAAGGTCACCAGCGTCCGGCGGGCGCTGATCGGTGCGACGCAGTGCGGTGCGGACCGGGTCCTCGTGCTCGGCGACGGATCTCAGATCGTCAGGCGGGCCGTGACCCCGGTCGGGCTCGAGGATGTCGTCGAAGAGGTTGTGGCGCCTCGACATCACGACGTGCGAGACACGATCGCGGGCGCCCGCGCAATGGGCGAGGCAGGGTGCGCGGCAGTGATCGTCTTGGGAGGCGACGGTACGAACCGCGCCGTCGCGCTCGGTTGGCCATCGGTGCCGGTGATCCCGATCTCGACCGGTACGAACAACGCGTTCCCGCTGACGATAGAGCCGACACTCGCCGGCAGCGCCGCTGGACTTCTCGCGAGCGGGTGCGTTGCGATCGCGGAGGTCGCGTCGCCCGCCGCGGTCGTGCACCTCGAGATCGAGGGCGAGGGAAGCGACTTGGCCGTCGTCGACGCGGTGCTGCTCGACGGAGGGCTCGTCGGGTCGATGCTCCTGTTCGAGCCGGACCGGATGACGAGCGCCGTCGTCGCTCGCGTGAACCCGGCGGCACTCGGCATGTGCGGGCTCGCCGGAGTGCTGCATCCGCGCGCACGCCGGCCCGGTCTCGATCGTGTTCGGTGCGGGTAGAGAGCAACGACAGGTGTCGGTGCCGATTGCCCCCGGCGCGTTCGCGGAGATGACGATCGGTTCGTCGAGTCCGCTCGATCCTGGTGAGGTGGTCGAGTGGCAGGGCCCCGGCGTGCTCGCGTTCGACGGTGAGCGCACCCGCAAGCTGCACGACGGTCAGCGGGCCCGGGTGTGGGTCGACCGGGACGGTCCGCTCGTGGTGGACGTCGGGCGGGCGCTCGCGCTCGGCGCGGAGCGGGGCGGGTTCGGCGCGTCCGGACGCTCGACCCGAGCTAGACCCGGGGTGAATCGTCAGGCGCTGTCGAGCTCAGCTTCCGCGAGCGCGGCGAGGCGAGGTGTTCCCTGGGAGAGAAGCTCGACGTTCACGTCACCTTGCTCACCCATCGCGCCCGCGGCGTACGCGCGCGTAGACACCCTCTGAGATGCAGGCGAGCCGCCAGTACTGGAACGCGCAGTAGTAGGAGAGATCGCTGACGTCGCGCGCAGTGCGCTTCGCGTACTGCGCGACGACCTCGGCACGGCTGGGGAACCCGGGAAGCTGCGTTGCCGCGTCGGGTCGTGCGGTCCTGCTGTCGTTGGCCTCGGCCCAACAGATCACGAGCATGGCGAGGTCGGCCATCGGATCGCCGAGCGTGCACAGCTCCCAGTCGAGGACTGCCGCGAGCGGCCCGTCAGGAGTGCAGATGCAGTTGTCCAATCGATAGTCGCCGTGAGCGATCGTGGCCGGACCCTGCTCCGGGATGGCCGCGGCGAGCCGGCGGTGCACGGAGTCGACCAGGGGCAAGTCGCGATTTCGCGACGCCTCGAACTGCGTCGACCACCGCTTGAGCTGACGCTCGATGTAGCCCTCCTTGCGACCGAGATCACCGAGACCGACTTCGTCGGGGTCGACGGCATGCAGGTCGGCGAGGACATCGACAAGCGAGCGTCCCATCCGCTCACGCGTCGCTTCCGTTGTGAGCGCGCGACCCGCGTTGACGTCACGGACGATCACGCCGTCGACGAACGACATCACATAGAACGGCGCGCCGTTCACCTGCGCATCGACGCAGCTGCCGAGCGCGTCGGGAACGGGGACCGCTGTCGGACCCAGTGCCGCGATGATCTTGTGCTCGCGGGTCACGTCGTGCGCGGTGGCGAGCACCGAGCCGAGGGGCGGACGGCGCAGCACGATCTGCCGGCCGTTTGCGTCGGTGACGGTGAACGTGAGGTTGGATCGTCCCCCGGCGACGAGCGCGAACTCGAAGGGAGCCGCGAGCCCGTCGACGTGGTCCTCCAGCCAAGGAGTCACTCCGTCGCGGTCGATGCCGGGGACGTCCGGGCCGGTCACGGGGCGTGAGGATATCGGTCGCTCCTGCCTCGTCGCCGGCCGCCCGGCGGCGCATTGCGCCGCCCGTCTGGCTTCGTCCCCGGTCCATATACCTGCGGTGCCGCGTGTGAGACGAGGGGGGCGACCTGAAAGAATCGGTGGGTGCCTTCGGTGCGCCTTTCACGACGCGCCGCGTTGGTGCTGTGTGCGGTCATTGTCGCGATGGCTCCCATCGTCGGCTGGATCGCCTCTACAGCAGCCTCTGGAGACTCCGCCCCGGACAACGTGGACCTCGCTGGTGAAGCGGTTGGGGGGCTCCGGCGCGTCGACGTCGAGGCCACGACGCGCGATCTCGCGACGCAGTACGCCAGCGTTCCCGTGTCGGTCGTTGCCGGTGAGGTCACCGTCAGCTCATCGGCCGCCTCGCTCGGTCTGTCGGTCGACCAAGCCGCGACTGTCGAGCAAGTGATGGAGACCGGCAAGGACGGCTTCGTCGTCACCCGGTTCACCGGCTGGCTGTGGTCGTTCGTCGCCGACCGGGAGGTCGAGCCAACCGTCACGCTCGACGAAGCCGTCGCCCGTACAAAGGTCGACGAGCTCCTTCGGGACGAGACGGGAGGCGCCGTGGAGCCGTCGTTCGAGGTGCGTGACGGCGAGCTGGTTGCAATCGAAGGCGAGCCCGGTCTCGGCATCGAGACGTCCGACGTCATCGCAGGACTGCACGAGGTGCGCTTCTCGACCCAGCCTGTGCGGGTCGAGGTGCCGAGTCGCACGATCGATCCTCGGTATTCGCTCGCCGACGCCGAGGAGCTGGTCGATCAGGCGAACTCCATGACATCGGAGCCGATCGACGTGAAGGCGGGCGAAGTCACGGCCACCCTCGACGTCCCGATGCTGCGGTCCTTCCTCGTCGGGTCGGCGAACCCGGACGGCCTCTCGATCAGCCTGAACCCTGTCGTCACCAGCGAGGCGCTTTCCGCCGAGCTCGCCTCGGCGACTGTCGCACCCCAGAACGCGTCGATCTCCATCTCCGACGGGGTTCCGCGGCCCGTGCCCGGCCACCCCGGGGCGGAGTGCTGTGATCCGAACGCGCCCCAGGTTCTGTTCGCGGCCCTGCAGGCGCGGCCGGCGACTCCCGTGGACCTCCCGATGAAGGAGATCCCGCCCGCGATGTCGACCGAGCAGCTCGAGGCGCTCGGTCTGAAGGAGGTGGTGTCGTCGTTCACGACGCGCCACCCTTCAGGCCAGCCTCGAGTCACGAACATCCATCGGATGGCTGACCTCGTTCGAGGCACGATCATCCGTCCCGGTCAGACGCTCTCGATCAACGAGATCGTTGGCAAGCGCACCGTCGAGAACGGCTTCGTCGCGGCCCCGGCGATCAGCGACGGGCTGCTGGCCGACGAGGTTGGTGGCGGAATCTCCCAGTTCGCCACGACGTTGTTCAACGCCGCGTTCTTCGCTGGTCTCGACTACGGGCAGTACCAGAGCCACAGCTTGTACATCTCGCGCTACCCGTACGGCAGGGAGGCGACGCTCGGCTTTCCTGCGCCGGACCTCCAGATTCGCAACACGACGCCCTACGGCATCTTGATCTGGCCGTCGTACACGAACTCGTCCGTGACGGTGACGCTGTTCTCGACGAAGTACTTCGCGAGCGTCGACCAGACCGGCCAATCAACGGGCACGAGCGGGGTGTGCACGACGGTGAGGACAGAGCGCACTCGGGTGTACCTCGACGGCAACGAGAGTGTCGACTCCGTGCGAGCGAGATACCGCCCGAGCGAAGGCATCAACTGCGACGGCTCCGGACCGGGCGTCACCACGACCACGGCGCCAACGACGACTGTCGTCGCGGAGACCGCGGTGCCCCAACCGACGGCTCCGCCGACCGAGCCGACACTGCCTCCAACCGAGACGATCCCGACGACGGTGTTCCTGCCTCCGTCACTTCCGCCCGAGCAGACGCCCGCGCCTCAACCGTGAATCAGGCGTCAGTCGACGTTTGGATCACCGCGGCAGCTCCGAGCGTCACCAGCCGGTGAAGCGTCGCGCACACGTCGAACGCGCTCGCGCCGAGCGAGCGGGTGACGTCGGCGATCGAGCGCCGGCCGTCGAGATGGGCAACGATGCGCCACTCCATCGGCGTGAGCACGAGGTCGGGGGCATCGGGGCCGAGATTCGGTGACAAGCCAACGACGGCGGCGGTGGACGGCAGCACCGTCGCAACTTCGCGCCAACGCTCCAGCCGGGCGCGGCTCGCCTCGATGAGGTCGTCAACCTGATGCTGGCGGCCCCCGACGAGCGGGTGCCGTTCGGCGCCGCGAAACTCGAAGTCGCTCGCGGTGGTCACGAGAAGCTCGAACACCGCGTCGACGACGCGTCCCTCGATCAATCGCTCGAACTCGGCCTCGTTGATTGAAGCGTGGACCGCGAGTGCAGCGGACAGGGGGACACCGGTCATCGCGTCGTTCCAGGCCGCTTCCCACTGCCCGTCGTCGACAAGCCCCGCAACGGTGACGGCGTCACGCAACGGCAGGCTCGTCGTCGCATCGGCCCCATAGACCGCGCCGTCGGCGAACCAAAGCGTGCCGGTGCTGTCGCCACTCAGGACGAGCGCGCCGGACTGCTTCGTACTCGCCAGGAAGCGCAGGATCTCCTCGGCGCCAAAGTCCTCAAGGGTGCCGCGGAGCGCGGCGGTAGTCGCAGTGCTCATGCCCTGGTTCAGTCGGCCGATGAACCCCGCGACTTACCCCTTTCCGTGCAATCCCTTTGGGGCCCGAGTGTTCCCGGTTGCCTCAAGAGTGGGGGGTGCCAGGTCGATAGGTCAGACGTCGTGTACCGCACAGGAGCTGAGGTCAGTCGCCGCGCCGCGGCGGACGGACCAGCCGGAGGACCGGAGTGAGAGCACGCAGATGAAGGTGCGTTGGAAGCTGGTTGCGATTCTCGCGGTGCCGCTCGCCGCGCTTCTCGGCCTCGCCGGGCTCGGCGTCACGCAGCGGACTGGTGACGCCCGCGATGCCGAGCAGGCCGCGGAGCTCACTGTCCTGTCCGCGAAGGTCACGAGCGCGGTGCACGCACTGCAGCTCGAGGCGAACTGGTCGGCGTGGTTCATCACCACGGGCGGGCTGCAAGGGGGCGGCGAGCTGCAGACGCAGCGCGATGTGACTGACACCGCGATGACTGACCTCCACGACTCGCTTCTCGCGTTCGACGCATCGCCCTTCACCGACGACTTCCAAGCCAAGCTCACGCTGACGGCCGATCGCATGCTCGGATACCAAGTCATCCGTCCGTCCGTCGATCAGCTCGCGCAAAACGGCTCGGACCCGATCGCCCTGTACGCGTTCGCCGGCAGCCAGCTCCTCGAGCTCAACACGTCGATGGCGGAGGAAAGCCCCGACGACTCCCTCGCCGGCGCGTTCAGCTCGTACGTCGCGCTTTCGAAGGCGCAGCAGTTCAGCAGCGACTCGTTCTCCTTGATCACCGAAAGCCTGGGCGGCGCGGTCCTCACGGACCAGCACTACAGCCAGCTCGTCCGCTCGCAGGTCGACCACCAGACGCAGCTCGGCGTGTACCTCTCGCTCGCGACGCCGGAGCAGAAGGAGCTGTACCGCCGAACCGTGTCTGGTCCTGCGGTCGCCGCGACGACCGACGGTGTCGAGGAGGTCGTGGCCGGGGGTGTCGGCGCGCCGATCACGCTGAACCCGACGGCATGGCAGCAGGACACGATCACGACTCTGGATCTCGGTCGCGATGTGGAGATCGACGTCGAGACGAGCTTGCTCGCGCAGGCGAGCTCGCAGCGCAGCGATGCCCGCCGCGACGTCTTCGCCTACGGACTCCTCGCCCTCTCGGCCGCGGCCTTCGCGATCACGTCGGCGATCTTCGTGGGCCGAGCGATCACCCGCCCGCTGCGCCGCCTGGCTACCGCCGCCCATGAGGTGGCTGACGAGCAGCTTCCGAGCCTTGTCGAGGCACTGCGCAACCCGAGTGAAGACGGTTCGGTTGCGGTTCCGGTGATGACCCCAGTCACCCGAACCTCGAAGGACGAGGTCGGCGACCTCGCGGAGGCCTTCGCCTCGATCCAGGAGACGGCCGTGTCGGTCGCCATCGAGCAGTCCAACCTCCTCCGCAAGGGCATCGGCGAGCTGTTCGTGAACCTCGCTCGACGCAACCAGAGCCTGCTCGACCGCCAGATCGGCTTCCTCGATCAGCTCGAAGCGGCGGAAACCGATCCGGACGCCCTCGAGAACCTGTTCAAGCTCGACCACCTCGCCACGCGCATGCGTCGCAACGCCGAGTCGCTGCTCGTCCTGGCCGGCATCGAGGCGCCACGGCGCTGGGGCAAGCCCGTTGCCCTCGGCGACGTCGTCCGTGCCGCGGTCGGCGAGGTCGAGGACTACTCGCGAGTGCATGTCGCCGCTCTCGACGACGTGTACCTCCTCGGCAACGCGGCGGCCGACGTGGCCCATTTGCTCTCCGAGCTGCTCGACAACGCCACGCAGTTCTCCGCGCCGGGCACGCGGGTCGAAGTGGTCGGCCGGCGCAAGGGCGGTGGCTACCTGCTGTCGGTGTCGGACCTCGGCATCGGCATGGCGCCTGCACAGCTGGCCGAGGCGAACGAGCTCTTGGCCCATCCCCCGGTCACCGGCCTCACGCTGTCCCGCTCGCTCGGCTTCATCGTCGTCGGGCGACTCGCCAAGCGCTACGGCGTCACGGTCGAGCTCACCGCGGCGGCGGTCGGCGGTGTCACGGCCCTCGTCGACGTCCCCTCCTCGTTGCTCACGATGCCCTCGTCGGGCGACGGCTTCACGCCGGACCCGTCCGACGCCACGTCGCTCACACTGCTCTCCACGCTCGACCCGCAGCCGCCCGTCGGTCCGCCCGCGTCCACCGCCGGCAAAGCACCGGCCTGGGCCCGCGCCGACGAAGAGCCCGACGCGGTGTGGGAACGGCTCATCGAGATCAGCCCCGACCAGGGCGTCGAGACCGACCGTCAGACGGTCGGCAGTGCGCTGGGACGATCCCGCGACGGTCAGCGAGCCGTGGACCGAAGCCCCGCCATCGACGCCAGCGGTGCCGGTCGCGACGGCCCCAGAGGCTCCGCTCGAGCCGCTCGTGACTGCGACGGCCGCAGCCACGTTGGCCGAGGCGATCCCGCCGACGCCCGTCATCGACGCAGGCGCTGGCCGACTTCACCGAAGCCGAGGCAACGACCTCCAGCGGGTTGCCCCGCCGGCGCGCGGCCGAGGGACACAAGGTTGTCGAACCCTCCGCCGATCTGCTGTCGTCAGGCGCGCTCGACGTGCCGTCGCCCTCCCCCTTCCCGCGACGCACCGGGTCACGGTCGTCGTTCTCGACGGCACCGCTCGCCGATCAGACGACGGCGCGCGCCTCGAGCCGGTCTCCCGAGGAGATCCGCTCATTGCTGTCGAGCTATCGCAGCGGCCTCACGCAGGGCCGGCTCAGCGATGCCTTGAAGTCCCGCACCAACGGTTCAGCCAACGGCGCTGAGAACGGAGAGCAGTCATGACGGGCCTCAGCCCCGATGCCCGCAACATCAGCTGGCTTGTCTCCAGCTTTGTCCAGCGCGTTCCCGGCGTGGCCCACGCCATCGTCGTGTCGTCGGATGGCCTGCCCATGGCCGTCTCCGAGGGCCTCGACCGTGAGGCTGCTGACCGCTTCGCCGCGGTGGCCTCGGGTCTGATCGGTCTCGCCAACGGCGTCGCCGGCCCGTTCGGCGGTGGCGCCGTGCACGAGATCATCATCGAGATGGAGCGTGCGTTCTTGTTCGTCACGGGCATCAGCGACGGCTCGTGCCTCGCGGTGGTTGCCCAAGCAGGCTGCGACGTCGGCTTGGTCGGCTACGAGATGGCCGTGCTCGTCGAGCGTGCCGGCCCCGTCCTCACGCCCGCTCTGCGGGCCGAGCTCCAGGGGGCCCTTCCGGCGTGAACGACCGGGTCCTGGCCGACCTGGCGGGGGACGGCGACGCCCCTCCGCGTGGGGATCTCGCGAGTCTGCGCGCTGCGCTGCCGCTCGACATCCCGCGCTCGCCGTCCCACGACGAGCTGTGGGATCGAGAGGCCGCACGCCCGCACGGCGACGAGCCCTCGGGGCCGGGCCAACCTACGATCGAGCCGCTCGACCCGAGCACCGACGAGCACGCCACAACGTCGGCGTCCGACATCGTGAGCGAGGCCCTCGCCGCCTACGCGCAGGCCGAGGAGCCGGCCACCCCGGTTGCCGACTTCGGCGCCTGTTCCTGAGCCTGCTCGTGCTTCCGCTCCTGAGCCTGTCGCTCCTATCGAGCCTGCTCGTACGATGCATGTCGCGTGCCCAGGAACTCGGTGAGGACGGACCGGGACGGCTCGTGCGTCCCTACGCCATGACCGGCGGTCGCACTCGCTCGGCGGGCGCGGAGATCCCGCTCGAGGCCCTCGTGATCGTGACGCAGATGGGTCGGGCCCAGGCCCCGACCCTCGCGTGGGAGCACAGGGCGATCGCGGAGCTGTGTGCTTCGCCGATGTCGGTGGCCGAAGTGTCGGCTCACCTCAAGGTGCCGCTCGGGGTGGCGCGGGTGCTCGTCGGCGACATGGCCGCCGAGGGTCTCGTCGAGATGAGCGGTGCGGGCGGGAACGAAGCCGCCCCGAATGACCTGAATCTCCTGGAAAGGGTGCTCAATGGCCTTCGTGCCCTCTGATCGGTCGGCGGGGCACGCGCCCACTCCGGTCAAGATCGTCATCGCCGGCGGCTTCGGTGCCGGCAAGACGACCTTCGTCGCGACCATCTCCGAGATCGTTCCCCTCTCGACCGAAGCTGCGATGACATCCGTCAGCGTGGGTGTCGACGACAACTCGAAGCGGACGGCGGGCAAGACCACCACGACCGTCGCCCTCGACTTCGGCCGCATCACCCTCGGCACCGACCTGATCCTGTATCTGTTCGGGACGCCCGGCCAGGACCGGTTCTTCTTCATGTGGGACGAGCTCGTGCGAGGCGCGATCGGCGGGGTCGTTCTCGTCGACACCCGCCGGCTCGACGAGTGCTTCCCGGCGGTCGACTACTTCGAGAGCCGCGACCTGCCGTTCATCGTTGCGGTGAACTGCTTCGACGGTGTCGTCGAGCACAAGATCGAGGAAGTGCGCGAGGCGCTCGACGTGCGCCCCGACGTGCCGATCGTGCTGTGCGACGCCCGTACCCGTCAGTCGGTGAAGCTCGCCCTCCTCGAGGTGACCCAGCACGCGATCACCCGCGCCGCCGCTGCCGCCCGCACCGCCCTCGTCGCCCAATAACCCGCACCGTCGACCCCCGCCTCCCTGCGCTTCTCGCGCGAGTAACGCGTCATCGTGACGCCGAGAGCGCGAACCGGAAGTTCAGGAGGCTGCGGCTGCACGGGCTCGTCGCCAGTAGTCGATCTCCGCGGCGACCGCGTCCGCCCGGTTCACCACCCGGTTTCGGGTGTAACGCCGAACCATGTACCCCCGGTCGACCAACAGGTTCTGGCGACGGCGGTCCTCCTCGAACGCCTCGGGAGTCGTGTGAGGCCCGTAACCGTCGACTTCGATCAGGAGCATCGCCTCGGGATACGCGAAGTCGATTTCGAAGGTCTCGTGCCCGACGGTGACGAGGTAGTGGTAGACGGGCGGGGGAGCGCCAAACATCTGGAGCGCTTCGGCGAGCACCACTTCGGGAACGGAATCACTCGCGTCCAGCCGGAGCGCTCGAGTGTCGAGCACCTCGCGCAACACCCCGGCGCCGGCGCGACCCTTGCGAGCGACTCGGTCGAGCGTCGTTCGCACCTGAGGGATCGTCACATGCCGCTCTCGGAGCCATTGCTCGAGCGCTCGGGAGACGAGGAAGGGGCGCGAGACCGCACCGAGGTCGACGAGAGTGCGGAGCCGCGTGGTCACCGGGATCGGTCCGATCGTCGTGATATCGCTGGGGAGCAGATCCGCGATGCGAGTGCAGCTGCACACCCTCGATCGCGATGTTGCGGTGCTCGGCACGCTCACCTCGATCACCGACGCGGTGAAATGGTCGACGCCCCACATCATCGCCGCGGTGTAATGCGACACCGCCGCGCCCGGCCCTGCGCAGAGCACCGCCGCGAGCAGATCCTGCTCCCGCGAGCGAGGAAATGCGGTGGATCGGTCAGACGCGTCTGTGGACTCGCACCCACTCGCCCGTCGCGCAACGTCGCTGCCGCGTCGCTCGGCTCATCCCGCACTCGAGCGTCTGCTCGAGCGTGACCAGCCCCAGCTGGATCGCCAGGTAGGTGTCCGCCATGTCCGCCAAGGCGGATCTTGGCAGTGGGGTGGGACACTCGACTTCCTGTTCGAGTAACACGTCACCGGTGACGCGGTTACTCGCGCGAGAACGCCGGGTGGGGCGAGTGGGTTAGCGGTTGAGGAGCTTGTCGAGGAGGGCGGTTCGGCGGGCTCCGGTGGCTTGGCGGCGCTCGACACGGTCGGAGCTGCGGGCGATGCCGGTGAGCGCGCGGTGGCCGAGCCAGCGCAATGGTTCAGGCTCCCAGTCCGGCGACTGATGGTTGACCCAGGGCAGGTGCACGATCGGGGTGTCGGCGCCGAGGATGAGGTCGGCGAGCGTCCGCCCCGCCAGGTTGGTCGTCGCCACGCCGTCGCCGACGTATCCGCCCGCCCATGCGACGCCTGACGCCTTGTCGTAGCCGCACGACGGATACCAATCGCGGGGGATGCCAAGCGGGCCGCCCCACGTGTGGGTGATGCGCGCCTCACGGGTGGCGGGCAACAGCTCGGCGAGGACCCGACGGAGATCGACGAACACGCTCTCGACGCGGTCGTACTCCGGGCGGATCTTCGAGCCGAAGTGATACGGCGCTCCGCGACCACCGAACGCGATGCGATCGTCGGCGGTGCGCTGTCCATAGATGATGAGGTGGCGCCCGTCCGACATCGTCTCGCGACCCGACCAGCCCACGTCATCCCAGAAGGACTGCGGGAGGGGCTCGGTGGCGAGCATCAGTGAGTAGATCGGCGCGACCGCTCTCTCGGTGCCCGGCAGCGTCGCCGTCCACGCCTCGGTGGCTCGCACGACCACATCGGCTGTGACCGTCCCGTATGGCGTGCGCACCTTGGGTCCGTCGATCAGCTGCACTGGGGTCTGCTCGTACAGCATCACTCCGGCTCGCTCGACGACCTCGGCCAGTCCCCGGGCCAATCGCGCCGGATGAATGGCCGCGCAGTGCGGTGAGTGGACGGCACCAATCTGGCCGGCGACCCGTATGCGACCGCCTGCGGCTTCCGCGTCGAGCCAGCACTCGTCGTCCTCCGTGAACCCGAGTCGCGTGCGCCCGCTGCGACTTCGGCTCCCATGCGTTCGGCGTGCGCGGGCTGCGTCGCGAATCGCGTTGTGCCGCCCTTCACGAAGTGGCAGTCGATGCCCTCGTCCGCGCTCACCTTGCCGACTTCGTCGACGGTGTCCTGCATCGCCCGCTGCATCGCGAGGGCCGCCGGTTGCCCGTGCTCACGGGCCAAGCGCGACGGCTCGGCGGCGAACAGCGCGGAGCACCATCCACCGTTGCGTCCCGACGCGCCGAAGCCCGCGATCTCCGACTCGAGGATCGCGATGCGGAGCGTCGGATCGGCGCGGTGCAGGTAGTACGCGGTCCACAGTCCCGTGTAGCCCGCGCCCACGATGGCGACATCGACTTGCAGGTCGCGATCCAACGAGGATCGGGGCGTCGAGCGACCCCGGCACGGTGTCGAGCCACAGGCTGCGGGATCGGTAGAAAGGCTCGGGCACGGACCAAGGGTACGCTCGTCGGCAATCCGACCTGGGGGAGGTCCCGTTGAAGTTCGGCATCTTCTACGAGCTGCAGCTGCCGCGACCGTGGGAAGCAGACTCCGAGTACGCGCTCGTGCAGAACGCGCTTGACCAGATCGAGCTCGCCGACCGGCTGGGGTTCGACTACGCCTGGGAGGTCGAGCACCACTTCCTCGAGGAGTACTCACACTCCTCGGCTCCCGAGGTGTTCCTTGCGGCGGCGAGCCAGCGCACGAAGAACATCCGTCTTGGCCACGGCATCGTCCAGCTCACGACGAACCATCCCGCCCGAGTAGCGGAGCGCGTCTCCACGCTCGACCTCGTGAGCCAGCGGACGCGTCGAGATGGGGATCGGTGAAGCGAGCTCGGTCACCGAGCTGCACCCGTTCGACCGCCGGTTCCGTGACAAGCGGTCCGTCTGGGAAGACGCGGTGAAGTGCGTGTTGCCGATGTTCACCGAGGAAGGCTGGGAGTACCACGGCGAATGGTTCGACTTCCCGCTCCGCAATGTCGTGCCGAAGCCGTTGCAGAAGCCCCATCCGCCGCTGTGGGTCGCGTGCAGCCAGCTCGACACCATCACGATGGCGGGCACACGGGGGATGGGTGCGCTCGGCTTCCAGTTCGTGTCCGCCGAGGCGGCCGAGGCGTGGGTGCACGCGTACTACAACGCCTACACCAAGCACCTCGAGAAGCTCTGCGACTACGCGACGAACCCGAACATCGCCGTGGTCTCCGGCTTCATGGTCGCCGACACCGACGAGGAAGCGCAGCGCCGAGCCGAGGGATGGACCTTCTTCCAGTTCGCGCTCGTCTTCTACAACACGCACGGTCCGGTCGAGCCGGGCACGGTGAACTTGTGGAACGAGTACGAGGAGTGGAAGAAGTCGCCGAAGGGTCAGGCCGCGGTGGGCCACGGCCTCATCGGCTCGGTCGACACGGTGCGCCGACGCCTGCGCGCGTTCGAGGACTCGAACGTCGATCAGGTCATCTTGCTCAACCAGGCGGGCAAGAACTCACACGCCGACATCTGCGAGAGCCTCGAGCTGTTCGCCGCCGAGATCATGCCCGAGTTCCACGACCGCGAGCCCGAGCATCAGGAGTGGAAGCGCAAGGTGCTGGCCGGCGAGATCGACCTCGAGGAGATCGACACGCAGCCGTACAACTACGCGACGAACCAGACGCCGTCGTCGAAGCTGAAAGAGTCCGGCCTGAGTCCCGCCGAAGCCGCCGGAGCAACTGCCAAGGCGTGACCGCGCGTCACTCGGCGCAGAACGTCTTGTCTGCCGGGACCTTCACCTCGAGCAGGTAGGCGTTCACTTCCTGGTCGATGCACGGGCTGTCGCCGTACGCGCCGTGCCCATCGCCGTCGCGGCACGAGCAACACGCCGCTCGCGAGCGTGGCCGCCATGCGCTCCGCCCAGACGAACGGGGTCGCCGGGTCGCGGGTCGTGCCGATGACGACGATCGGCGGTGCGCCGGTCGCCACGGCCACAGGGATCGGGTCGGCGGCCACCGGCCAGTAGCTGCACTGGAGCCCGGTCCAGGCGATGACGGGGCCGAAGAGGGGGGACACGTCGGCGAGGGCCGCGGCCTCGGTCTCCACCTGCTCGGGCGTGGGGCGATCGGCGGAGTCGAGGCAGTTGACGGCGGCGTTCGCCTCCCAGACGTTGTCCCACGACCCGTCCTGGCGGCGTCCCGCCAGGAGATCCGCGATCTCGAGCAGCAGACTCGCGTCGCCCTGCTCGGCTTCGCGCAGTCCCGTGCTCAGTGCCGGCCAGAGCTGCTTCGCGTAGAGCGCGGTCAAGACGCCCGACGTCAGCCAACCCTCGGTGAGCATGCGTTCGTCGCCCGACGCCGAGATCGGGTCGTCCTCCACGCGCGCGAAGAGACGATTGATGAGCCCCGCGGCATCGGGTCCGGCTTCGCAGGACGAGTCAGCGTCGCAGTCCGCGACGTACGCGTCGAAGGCCTGCTGGAACCCGTCGGCCTGGTTCGCGTTGAAGTCGGCCGCATTGGGGTCAGGCTCCATGGCGCCGTCGAGCACCATCGCGCGCACCTTGTCGGGGAACAGCTCTGCATAGACGCTGCCCAGCCGGGTTCCGTAGGAGAACCCGAGGTAAGTGAGCTTCTCGTCGCCGACGGCTTCTCGGATGCGATCCATGTCGCGTGCCGCGTCGACCGTGCCGAAGTGGGCGAGCTCGTCGCCGTACTCCGCTCCGCAGGCCTCGGCGAACCCACGGCCGAGGTCGACGATGCCGTCGATCTCCTCGGGCTCGGGCACGGCGTCGAACGCGGCGTAGTCGTCCTTGTCTTCGTCGCTCATGCACTGCGAGGGGATGACTCTCCACCGACGCCCCGCGGATCGAAGCTCACGAGGTCGAACCGGTCGCGGAGCTCCGAATCGACCGAGAGCGCCCACTGCGGGAGGAACTCGACGCCCGACGCGCCCGGCCCTCCCGGGTTCACGAGCAGCGATCCGATCCGCTCGGCGGGGTCGCCGGCCGGTCGGCGGATCAGCGCGAGCTCGATCGTCTCGCCATCGGGATCGTCGTAGTCGAGGGGGACCTCGAGCGTCGCGCACTCGTAGTTGCGGAACGACTCGCAGTCGGACCAGTCCACCTCGCCCGCGGCCGGCTCGCTCGCAGCCGATGTGTCGGCGGACGCCGGACGATGTCGAGCTCTCCGATCGGCGCGCTGTCGGTTGCCGCGTCGTCGCTGTCGTCGGACGAACACCCGGCGGCGAGAGCGCCGAGCACGACGGCGATGGCAACGAGACGGCGCATCCCCAAATGGTGCCCGCTCATCAGGCCGGAAAAGGATCACCCACTTGCGGGCGAGCCCCTTACCGTTCGCCGATGGATCCCGAGATCGTCGCCCACTATGAGGAGGGCGTCGAACGCGACCGTCTGGGCGGATGGTCGCTCGAACGACTCCGGACCGAGGAGCTGCTCGGTCGACTGCTCCCGCCACCGCCCGCCCGGATCCTCGACGTTGGCGGCGGTCCGGGTCGCTACGCCGCCTGGCTGTCGGGCCGCGGCTATTCGGTCACCCTGCTCGATCCCGTCTCGCTGCACGTCCAGCAGGCGCGTGATGGTCGGGCCTACGACGTCGAGCAGGGCGATGGCCGCAACCTTCCTCATCGCGACGGGGAGTTCGACGCCGTTCTGGTGATGGGGCCGCTGTACCACCTTGTCGAGCGTGCGGATCGGATCGCGGTGCTGCACGAGGCCCGCCGCGTGGTCCGACCCCGGCGGCCTGGTCGCGGCCGCGGCGATCTCTCGGCTGGCGTCGCTGCTCGACGGATTCGACAAGGGCCAGATCCGCGATCACCGCTTCCGCGCCATCATCGAGCGTGACCTCGCGACAGGCTCGCACCTCAATCCGGAGCAGGTGGAGGGCTGGTTCACCACCGCCTTCTTCCACGGAGCCGGTGAGCTGGCCGACGAGATGGCCGCCGCCGGCTTCGACGACGTCTCAGTTGCCGGTGTCGAAGGGCCGGCGTGGCTATGGGGTGATCGCGGACGAGAGCCCGACGATGACGAGTGGCGGGAGGCGGCGCTCTGGGCGGCGCGCGTCGTCGAGGACGATCCGGACTTCATCCCGGTGTCTGCGCATCTGCTCGCGACCGGACGCCGTTAGGGCCACTTCTCCGTCCGTTGCCGCCGCGCGGCCGGCGCGAGGAACGGGTAAGGGTCGACGGCGGGGCCCGCGGCGGGATGGATCTCGAAGTGCAGATGAGGGATGCCGCCGCGCGCGTTTCCGGTGTTCCCGACGAATCCGAGAACCGCGCCCGCCGGCACGATGTCGCCTTCGTGGACGTCTGGCGAGAACCTCACGAGGTGCGCGTAGTAGTAGTACGTGCCGCTGCGGCCGGCGAGCCACAGCTTGATGCCGCCGAGCCGATCGTTGCCCATCGCCACGACCATGCCGGGCTCGACGGCGACGAGCTGTGCACCGAGCGGCGCAACGATGTCGTTGCCCTGATGCTGATGCTCGTCGGTCGACCCCACCATCCGCGGCGCGCCGAAGTCGGATCCGAATGCGTAGGTCCCGACGACGGGAAACACGAGATCGCGCGCGCCCCGTCGCGCCCGATTCCACATCGATACGACGAGGGTCGTGAGGGCAGCGTCGGCGCGCGCCTCGTTCTCGGCGAGCTGTGTGCGGGCGTGGGCGCGCTCCGCGGTCTCGAGACGATCGCTCGCGGTGGTCACCGCTGCGCCGACGTTGTTGCGCAGCCCGAGGTAGCGGCTCACGGCCGCGGTGTCCTGCTCGAGCACGAACTGCACCATGGCCTTGCGCCCAGTGAGCTGCGCGGCAGTGCGGGACTGTAGGAAGCCCTCGAGACTCGCGGTCGGGCCCCGGGTGTACGCCCACCGCACCCGATCCTCGAACATCAGTCGCGCCGCGTCGAGCCGCGCCATTGCTCTGCGCTCCCTGCTCGACAGCCGGTCGACCCGGTCCTGCGCTCGGGTCACCGCGACCGAGGTCGCTCGGTTTTGGGTCTGGGCGTCATTCAGTCGCACCAACATCTCGTCGTTGACCGCGATCGCCTCTCTCACCAGCGCGTTGATGCGTGTGGAGACGCCGGCAACGACCCGGGCCGGGCCGCGGCCGTGCACGGGCAGCTCGACGAGCACGGGCGCCACGACGGGAACCTGCTCGGTCACGACCTCGGCCACACCGTCGACGGGGGCCGCGACCGTGGTCGTGGTGGAGTCATTGGCCGCGGGCGCCAGCGTCGTGGTCGTTTCCGCGGACCGGTCCGCCATGCCGACGGAAGCCGTCGTCGTGGGTTCGAGCGTCATGCTCGCGTTGGGCGCGGTCGTTTCGGGCGCCGTGACGTCAGGAGCCGTGGTCGGCGGCTCCGGCACCGTCAGCGGAGGGTCGGAGATCGGAGGGCTCGGCGCTTCCTGAGCAGACGCCGGCAAGCCCGCCGCGGTCAGGAGGCCCAGCGCCAGCGCGGCTACGAGAGCCGAACGGCAGGTCGGGCGCACTCGGATCACTTCGGCGCGAGCCTAGGCGGGGTTGAGCGGAGGTCTGAGTGACCCCCCGACACCGATGATGACCTGGCGTTCTCTCAGCCCGTCTGGGCCCGATCCCTCCACGCCCGGCGATCGGCGCCGAGCGGGTCCTGCTCCACCCGGCAGGTCCGGTCGAAGACCATCGTCGACCTCTCGGTCGTTTCGTACTGCGGCCAGAGGGGAAGGCTCGGGGCCTCGGGGACGCCGTCACGGGCGAAGGATGTCCATGCGCCGTTCATCGCGCTCGCGAGTGGCCCCCGGTCGTCGCCTTCGCCCGTGAGGATCGCGACGCCCGGCTGATGCACGTTGTCGAACACGAAGGGGATCTCGAGCGCGTGGCTCGCGCCCAGCACGCCCCCGAGCGCCGGGCTCTCCCACGCGAAGAGGTACATGTACGTCGGGGCGCCGTGCGTGTGTTGGGCCTCGGCCGTTTCGATGGCGGGCATGCGGAAGCCCTCGTCGCTGGCGATCGCCATCGCGATCTCACTTGGCGGCGCGTCGGGGCGGGACGCGGTGTACGCGTCGAAGATGCGAGTGGTGTCGTCGCCGAGCGTGCGCTGCAGCCGAGCGATCGCGCCGTCGCGGTCGAGGGCGTGCAGTGCTTGGTCCCACACCGCGAAGAGCTTGATCTCGTCGCGGTTCGTTCCGATGATCACCGGGATCTCGGCCGCGGCCCCCGCGGCGATGGCCTCGGTGGGCACCTCGACCAACGACGTGCCGTCGGGAGCGGGGCTGAACGCTTGGAAGTCGGTGCCGCCCATCGACCCGGAGCCTCGCCGGGCGAGCAGCGTGCCCTGCGCGGCGAGGAGCTGCTCGACCGGGACGTCGACGAGGCGGTCGAGGCGGGAGCTGTCGATGTCCAGCTCGTGCGACGAAGCGTTCGGCGCGGTCGTTCGCCTCGTCGCGGCTCGCGCAGCTGGCGGAAAGACGCGCTCTGCGCGATCGCCCGCCGGAACAGACCGCTCGCCGAGGGAGTGGCGAGGAGCGTGACGACGCTGCAACCGCCGGCCGATTCGCCGAAGATCGTGACGTTGTCGGGATCACCGCCGAAACCAGCGACGTTGTCGCGTACCCATGTGAGCGCCGCGACCTGATCGAGGATGCCGCAGTTGGCCGAGGACGCCCACCGCTCGCCGCCCGAGATCGGCGAGGTGAGTGAAGCCGAGCGCGCCGAGGCGGTAGTTGGCCGTCACGACGACGACATCGCCGTTACGTGCAGTGGTGGTGCCGCTGTACCACGGTGTCGCTGCAGTGCCGGTCGTGAACGCGCCGCCGTGGATCCAGACCATCACCGGTCGTCTCGCCTCGTCGCAGCCTGGCGTCCACACGTTGAGCGAGAGGCAGTCCTCGCTCTGCACGAGCGGACGGCTGCCGGCGATCTGCTCGAGCGGCGAGGGGAGCTGCGGCGACATCGCGCCGAAGTCGGTGCGCCGCGCGAACCCCCGACCACGCCGGCGGAGGCTGCGGCGGACGGAAGCGAAGCTGGCCGACTGGAGGGGCCGCGTACGGGATGCCGCGGAACACATGAAGGCCGCGGTGTTCGGCGCCCGAGAGCCGTCCCGATGCCGTCTCGACGATCGAAGCCATGGCCCGGAGGCTAGGGGCTCGCTTCCCGGTGAAGTTCGGCGCGCGGCTACCGTCGCCGCCCGTGCTCCACCGTGACGACCCGCCGCCGGGCCCGGTCGATTTGGCGAGAGGGGCGATGAAGCGGGCGGCCGCCGAGCTCGTGCAATGGGCGTGGGCATCCGCCGGTCGAGCTCGGCTCGATCGGTCCGCGCAGTCGTCGCGGCCGGCGCTTCGGCGCCTTCGGCGACGGGAGTGTGATCTGCTTTCCGGCGGTCGCACTGTTCGGTGAGCGATGGATCCACATCGGCTCCGGGACGTTGATCGGACCGCACGTGAGCCTGTCGGCGGGGATGGTGCCTGGCCAGGTGCCCGGTGAGCGATCCCGTGATCTCGATCGGTGACCGCTGCCTGATCGGGAAGGGCAGCGGCATCGTCGGCCACCTCTCGATCGAGATCGGCGACGACGTGTGGACCGGTCACCACGTCTACGTCACGGACCAGAACCACGGCTACGAGGACGTGTCCGTTCCGATCTCGCGCCAGAGCCAGCCGGAGCGGCCGGTCACGATCGGCTCGGGTTCGTGGCTCGGCCACGGGACCGTCGTGCTGCCGGGAGCTCAGCATCGGGCGTCACGTCGCGGTCGCGGCCGGGTCGGTGGTCTCCGGCGATCTCCCCGACGAACTGCGTCGCCGCCGGCGCACCCGCGTGGCCGATTCGCGAGTGGGACGGGACGGATGGCCCGTCGACACCCCCCGGCTGACCAGCGTCGCTCTGTCAGACGTCTAGGGGCACGAAGCACGACGGCATGTCGTTCAGGTCCGCGAAGCCATCCATGCGCTGCGTGATCGGGTGGCCGCTCTCGGCCTGAACCGTGAACTGCTCGTCTCGGCCCCCGGCAAGGACTGCGGCGTACGCACGTCGGGACTGGAGGTAGCTGTCCCAGTCGGCCATCCATTGATCGACGTACTGACGGTCGGCCGCGACGGCCGGATCGATCCCGTGGAGATCGGCGACGAGGCCGGCGACGATGTCGTTCGCGTCCTCGAGCACGTCCGCACGCTCTTGTGGACTGGTTGACGTCGCGGCGGGCGGCAGCTCCTCGATGCGCGCTTGGGCAGCCGCGCAGACTGGCTCCACGCGTGCCGCATAGGTGAGGTCCTCGAGCGTCGTCGGGACCTCCCGATTCCGCCACGGGCCGAGGATGTACACCCACATCGCGACGATCGCGATGACAGCGACGACCAGCGCGATCGCAGTCGGCGTCCAGCGGCGCCCAGCATCGGTGTCGTCGAGCTCCGGAGGTCGCCGCCCTCGCTCACGCTGTCACCGCGGCCTTGCGGGGATTCCGCCAGAACAGCGCGAGCTGCACGATGGCGGCGCCGAGGCCGATGCCGACCGCGATCGCCACGCTCGTCCAGCCGTTGCGGTCGTCCCACCCGAACGCGTGGTCGAGCGAGATCTCGCCCGGGCCAATCGCGGCGATCGCGGCAGCGGCGACCGCGATCATGGCCACGTATTCGACGCCCTCACCTTTGCGGAAGACAAAGAACCCGTTGAAGCGGTGGTCGACCCACACCGCCACCGCCATGAGGCCGATGATCCCGGCGGCGGCGAGGGGAGTGAGCAGTCCGGCGGCGAACAACAGACCGGCTCCGAGCTCAGTCGCGCACGCCAGGCGGGCCTGCAGCCACCCGTTGCGCATCCCCATGCTCTCGAACCATCGCGCCGTCCCGGGGAGCTTCCCACCGCCGAACAGCTTGTTCAGGCCGTGAGCCATCACCGTGAGCCCGATCGTCGCCCTCAGCACGAACAGACCGGCGTCAGCGGCTTCCACGGCGAAAGGTTGTCACGGGCTGTGACACTCGGCCGAATCGGCCTCTCGGCGTACAAAGCGGCTGCAGCGGGTGCCTGAGTGCTGGGAGAATGCCTCCGTGCCCGCCGCCGCAGCTTCTGTCGACGCGCCCGAGAACGGGGTGTCCGGTGCGATGGTGCGACGCGGCGCGCGGATGGTTCGCGGTCACGTCGCGCTGTTGCCACGCACCTTCGCGATCGCGGTCACCGGAGCTGCGATCTTCGCGTTCGGCACGGTGGCCCAGTCCTTCGTGTTCGGTTGGATCGTCGACCACGTCATCACCCCGCGCTTCGAGGACGGCAGTGTCGCCGCTGGCACCGTCGCGGCGGGTGTCCTTGCGCTCGTGATCGTCGGGGCGGTCCGCGCCGGCGGGGTGGTGCTTCGGCGTGTGAACGCGGCGCGCACTGCGATGGGCGTGGCCGCCATCCTCCGGCGCCGCGTCGTCGACCGCTACCAGGAGGAACCCCTTTCGTACTTCCACTCCAACCCGACAGGCGAGCTGCTCGCCCACGTGCAGTCCGACGCGGAGGCATCGTCGCAGGTGCTCGGCCCGCTGCCGTATGCCTGTGGCACCGTCATCCTTGTCGTGATCTCGACGGTCTGGATGTTCGCGACGGACTGGGTGCTCGGAATGGTCGCGCTGATCCTGTTCCCCGCGATCACGGCGCTGAACGTCGTGTACCAACGACGCACAGAGGGCCCTGCCGCCCACGCACAGAGTCTCATCGGAGACGTGTCGAATGTTGTTCACGAAAGCGTCGATGGTGTGATCGTCGTGAAGGCGCTGGGAGCAGAGGAGTCGGAGTCGGCGCGGTTCGCGGCTCAAGCGGAGCGCCTCCGCGACGCGAACATCCGCGTCGCGATGCTGCGTACGTCGTTCGACGCCGTCCTCGACTCACTGCCGTCGCTGGCCACTATCGCGCTCGTCGCGGTGGGCGCGTGGCGAGTAGAGGTCGGCGCCGCCAGTGCGGGCGACATCGTGAGCTTCGTCACGCTCTTCGGGTTCATGGTCTGGCCGCTGCGACTCATCGGCTTCGTACTGGGCGATCTGCCCCGCTCGGTGGCCGGAGACGACCGGGTCCGCAAGGTTCTCGCCGGCGAGGTCGATCCGGCTCGGCGCCCGCCCGCTCTCTCGATTGCGACATCGTTGCCAGCTGGCCCGTTGTCACTGCGCTTCGAGGCCGTGACCTTCGCGCACGAGCCCAACCGTCGCGTGCTCGACGATCTTGACGTCACTATTCCCGCCGGCCGAGTCGTGGCCATGGTCGGAGCGACGGGTTCGGGCAAGAGCACGTTCATGGCCCTGATCGACCGTCTCCTCGTACCAGACGGGGGTCGCATCACGGTCGGCGACGTGGATCTGTCGACGATCGCCGAACCGCACCTGCGCCGGTCCGTGGCGCTCGTCTTCCAAGAGCCCTTCCTGTTCGCCGGTTCTGTGCTCGAGAACATCGATCTCGAAGGCGATCTCGATCCGGATGCGGTCTCTCGTGCGACCGCGATCGCTCAGGTCGACGAGTTCGTCGACGACCTGCCCCATGGCTGGGCCACGATCATCGGAGAGCGAGGGGTGACGCTCTCCGGCGGACAACGCCAGCGCGTCGCGTTGGCCCGGGCACTCGCACGCCAGCCTCAGCTCTTGCTGCTCGACGACGCCACCTCGAGCGTCGACCCGGCGACCGAGGCGCGCATCCTCACCGGCCTCGCCAGCGTGCTCTCGGGCACCGTGATCACCGTCGCGTCACGCCCCTCGACGATCGCCCTCGCTGACGATGTGCTCTTCCTCGAGGAGGGTCGGGTGGCCGGCTTCGGCGCCCACGGTGAGCTCTTCGCCGGCCAACCCGGCTACCGCCGTCTCGTCGAGTCCTACGAGCGCGAGCGAGCCGAACGATGAGCGCGGTCGTGCATCCGATCGACGTGGACCCGCTCGACGTGGATCCGGCCGAGGACGCCGCGCCGACGTCGGTGCTCAGCATCCTGCGACGCGGGTGGCGCGCCAGCCCCGAGCTTCGGGAGGGCGTGGGCGTCACGATCCTCCTCGCCATGGTCGGCGCCGTCGGCCGCGTCGTCGTCCCTGTCCTCGTGCAGCAGGTCATCGACAAGGGCTTCGACGAGGACGGCATCGACGTTGCCCAGGTCGCGGGGCTATCAGCGGTCGGCGCGGTCGTCGTGGTCGTGACGACCATCGCCACGTTGCTGTCCGCCCGGCGACTCGCGCGGGCGGGCGAGCATGCGCTCTTCGGGCTTCGCACCCGAGCGTTCCGTCATCTTCATCGGCTGTCGATCGCGCACCACGCCGAGGAGCGCCGGGGAGCGCTTGTGAGCCGAGTGACGTCCGACGTCGAGACGCTGAGCCAGTTCTTCAACTGGGGAGGCATCGCCTGGATCGTCAACGGCATGGTGATCGTCGCGGTGGTGATCACGATGTTCGTCTTCAATTGGAAGCTTGCGCTCGTCGCGTTGCTCGCGAGCGCACCGCTCC
This sequence comes from uncultured Acidimicrobiales bacterium, assembly GCA_963759645.1. Classification (GTDB taxonomy): domain Bacteria; phylum Actinomycetota; class Acidimicrobiia; order Acidimicrobiales; family DATKAS01; genus DATKAS01. The sequence continues at coordinate 443,624 of CAVXAI010000016.1, forward strand.
CGTTCCTGCTGCGGGTGCTCCAGGTGCGGCTCGTGGCCGCCTACGACTTGGTGAGGATCCGGATCGCAGATCTGCTCACCGCGGTCTCGGAAGTTGTCATGGGAGCCGCGGTGATCCGCAGCTACGGGACGACCGAGTCGACCACGAAGCGAATCGAGAGGGCGATCGAGGGCGAGCGCGCTGCCGGCGTCCGAGCGGGCGCGCTGAACGCCCTGATGTTCCCGTCGGGCGAGCTGTTCGCGGTGGTCACCGTGGCCGCAGTGGTCGTGATCGGCGTCGTGATGGGCCCAGCGTCGGGGCTCACTGCTGGCGAGCTCGTCGGTTTCATGCTCCTCGTCAACCGGTTTCTCGAACCCGTCGCGGAGGTCACCGAGATCCTCGACCAAACCCAGACCGCAGTGTCGGGCTGGCGGAGAGTGCTCGATCTGCTCGACACGCCGATCGACGTCGTCGAACCCGTGCCCGGCGTCCTGCTTCCCCCCGGCCCGCCGTCGATCGTCGCCGAGAACGTCTCCTTCTCGTACCGACCCCGCCCCGGGTCGCGGGAGATCCCCGCGCCTGCCCTCCACGATGTCTCGGTCACGATCGATTCGGGGACGAGCGTCGCTGTCGTCGGGGCCACTGGATCGGGGAAGACCACCTTCGCCAAGCTCCTCACTCGCCTCGCCGATCCGACACAAGGGCGGATCCTCGTCGCCGGGCTCGATCTGCGTGACGTGAACACGGCTTCGCTTCGGTCGTCGCTCGTGATGGTGCCGCAGGACGCGTTCCTCTTCGACACGACGATCGCCGAGAACGTTCGCTTCGGGAGGCGGTCCGCCGACCGTGACGCAGTGCGGCTGGCGTTTGTCGAGCTCGGCCTCGAGGGGTGGGTCGACTCGCTCGCCGAAGGCCTCGACACGAGAGTCGGAGAGCGTGGAGAGCACCTCTCCGTGGGCGAGCGCCAGCTCGTGGCACTGGCCCGTGCCTACGTGGCGAACCCCGTGTGTCTGATCCTCGACGAGGCCACCTCCGCGGTCGACGCGGCGATCGAAGCCCGATTGGCGCGAGCCGTGGAGAGCCTGGCGCGCGGGCGCACATCGGTCACGATCGCGCACCGACTCTCGACGGCCGAGCGCTCCGACGTCGTGCTCGTCTTCGACCAGGGCCGGCTCGTCGAGCGCGGCGCGCACCGCGACCTCGTGCTCGAAGGCGGCGTGTATGCCCGTCTCCACGCGAGTTGGCTCGATGCGACGGCGACGGACCCGATCACCAGCTAGCGGCGCAACGCCACCGTGCCCTTGTCGCCGTCGACAAGGACGGATGCACCGTCGGGGATCACCGAGGTGCCGACGCCTGTGCCCACGACCGCCGGGATCCCGAACTCCCTCGCGATGATCGCGGGGTGGCTCAGCGGCCCGCCGGCATCGCACACGAGTGCACCGAGCGCGGGGAACACCATCGACCAGACCGGTGAGGTGATCGGGCACACGAGCACGTCGCCCTGTTCGATGCGCTCGAGCTCGCGACTCGTCCAGCAAGACGCGAGCCGTTCCTTCGTACCGCCCAGGCGAGACAGCTGTGCCCCGGATCTCGTTGGTGGGGGCGTTGGCGTCGGTCGCGGGTGGCGGGTCGCCGAAGACCTTGTCCGCGTACCAGAGCATTGCCCTCGTGCCTTCGACGATCGCCGGGGGGAAGCCGGTGAGCGAGGGTGGACCGGCCGCCGCGTCCGCCGGTGGTCCGACCGTGCGCGGAGGTGGGGTCGCGTCGGCGGCGAGGCGTGCCTCGCGTCGCGTGTGCGCACGCAACGCGGGATCGGCCGGGCGAGTTCGGGGCGCCGCGCAGGGCCGCGGTGACCTCGTTGATCGTGAGATCGAAGACATCGTCCGGTCGTTCGAGATTGCCGACACGGGCGAGGCGACGACCCGCCTCGAGCCCGACGTGGCGCAGGGCGGCGACAGGAAGCCCGACCGTGGCCGTCTCGTTGCTCTCGCGGACAGGGAACGTGTGACGAGCGGTCTCCAACCTCGTGCGAGTCTCCTCGGTGTCACCCAGGTCGGCGAGCAGCCGCCGCTCGGCCGCCGCTCGTGCAGCTGCGTGCGCCGCGGAATGGTCCTCGTCGCTCGCCCGCGCCTGCTCCTGCAGCTGGCGAAGCAGCCACTCGGGTCGTTCCGCCACCATCGGGTACGCGACCTCATAGCGGATGGCCCGGAGTCCCCAGTTGTCGAGATAGTCGTCGATCGCGTTGCGCAGCGGCGCCGACACGACCCGCAAGTCTTCGAGCGACTCTGCGCGCGCGAGCGTGTTCCGTGCGTCCTGCTCGTCGATCAAGTCGAGCAGCGCTCGCTGCGCGGCGGCAGGCCCGGTGCTGGTGGACGAGAGGCCTGTGAACAATGCCGCGAACTCGGCGTCGGACCATCCGTGCTCGGCCTCGAGCTGCATCCCCAACCTGCCGATCTGCCAGACCGCCGCGCCGTGCAGGTAGAAGTGCCAGAAGAGGGCGTCCTCGGCGTACGCGATTGCCCGGTCGATCGCCTCGGCGAGCTTGACCCCAGAGAGGTGCTCGAGATCGAGGCGGAAGAACGTGCGGCCCTCGTCGAGCAGGGCTGCCTCCTTGCCGCCGAACCACTCCTCGATGATCTGAGCCGGGCGATCCTCGCGCTCCCACCGATTGCTCGCCGCGACCCGGCGACGCAGCTCGGGCACGACCTTGCAGAGCAGCGGCACGAGGGCCGCCGGCGGAGGCTTGCGCGCCTTGCCGCCGAGCGGCACGACGACGGTGTAGACGCGGCCGTCGAACTCTCGCATCGCCAATCCGTCGACGGGGAGGCCGGCCTCTGCGGTCACCCGCCTCAGGACCTCGGTCTGGATCGTCACGAAGAGGTGCGCGGTCCACCGGGTGGGCGCGGCGGGGAAGTGGCTCGGCTCGAGGCTCCACGTCAGGCCGCCAGTGTCGTGGGGAACCGCCATCGTCCCCTCCTTCGTGCGGGTGCCGGCACCGTAGTCGCGCGGGGTTCGGCCTTCGCGCTCCCGTAGCCTCGACACCCGTGCCGGGCCCAGTGAACCAGTACGACGCGATCGTCGTCGGAGGAGGTCACAACGGCCTCGTCACCGCGGCATACCTCGCGAAGGCGGGGAAGCGCGTCGTCGTGCTCGAACGTCGATCGGTCGTCGGCGGTGCCGCGGTCACGGAACAACCGTGGGGACCGCAGTACAAGGTCACGATGCTCTCGTACGTCGTGAGCCTGCTGCCGCCGTCGTTGCTGCGCGATCTGGATCTCGCTCGGCACGGGTATCACGTGTACCCGCAGGGCCCGTACTTCGTCCCTTATCCGGACGGCCGGTCGCTTCAGCTGCCGGCCGATCGAGCACGGCGCCGGCGCGAGATCGAGAAGTTCTCGCGGCGCGACGCGGACGCAGTGGACCAGTGGGACGCGTGGCTCGAGGGCCTCGCCACGGTGCTCGGACCTCTCCTGTCCGCAGTGCCGCCTCCGGTGGGAAGCCTGCGCCCGGGTGACCTCATGTCCCAGGCCGCGCTCGCCTGGCGGCTGCGCCGGCTCGGCGTCCGGGGCACTGCCGACGTCACCCGGCTGTTCTCGATGAGCATCGCCGACCTGCTCGAGGACTACTTCGAATCACCGCAGATGCTCGGCGTCCTGTCTGTGAGTGGCGTCATCGGCACGTGGGCGGGACCTCGCTCGCCGGGTACGGCGTTCGTGATGGCGCACCACAAGGTGGGCGATGTCGGTGACGGCGAGCTCGGGTCGTGGGGATTTCCCCGCGGGGGCATGGGCGGGCTCAGCGCAGCCATTGCCGCCGCGGCCCGGTCGTTCGGCGCGGAGATCCGCACCGACGCGCCTGTGTCGCGCATCGTTGCTCGCGACGGGCGTGTCCACGGCGTGGTCACGACGGCGGGAGAGGAGGTCACCGCACCCGTCGTCGTCACGACGGTGCATCCGAAGATCGCCTTCCTCGATCTGGTCGACCGTTCGGAGCTTCCCGAGGAGTTCGTGCGCGACATCTCCCGTTGGAACACCCGCAGCGGCACAGTGAAGATCAATCTCGCCGTCGACCGCTTGCCCGAGTTCACCGCGAAGCCCGGGTTCGACCCCGAGGTGCACGGTGGCACGATCGTGCTGGCTCGATCACTCGACGAGGTCGAGACGGCGTTTCAGGACGCGGTCGGCGGTCAGGCGGCGGCGCGACCGTTCGCCGACATCTGCATCCCTTCGGTCTTCGATCCGACACTCGCGCCCGAGGGCCATCACATCGTGTCGATGTTCACCCAGTGGGTCCCGCACGAGTGGGCCGACAAGCCGATGCCGGCGGAGCTCGACGCCTACGCGGATCGCGTGATCGCGAACGTCGACGAGGTCGCTCCGGGATTCACCGCGTCGATCTTGCACCGCACGGTCATCGGCCCGCACGAGATGGAGCACGAGTACGGCCTGGTCGGCGGCAACATCTTCCACGGCGAGCTGTCGCCCGATCAGCTGTTCCACATGCGCCCGGCGCCGGGCTACGCGGACTTCCGCACGCCGCTGCGCGGGCTGTACCAAGCCGGTTCGGCGACCCACGGCGGCGGCGGCGTGACGGGGATCCCCGCGATGAACGTCGTGCGTCAGATCGCGCGGGATCAGCGCACCCGTCGTTGGAAGCGCGCCTGACGCCTCAGGGCGCGGGCAAGGTGACGCTCACCGGACGGCCCTCGAGGGCGCCCCGCGCCATCGCGACCGCAGCGGGGGCGCTGTCGTCCCACGCGACGCTCAGGGAGCCACCCGCGCCCGGTCCGGTCACGTCGAGGTCGGCCTCGACGCTGACCAGAGACGCGATCCCACGTCGCGGTGCCATCGACGGCGACATCGTCGGAGAACCTGGCTCCTTCGAACACGAACGAGACGATGTCGCTGTCGCCGTCGCTGATCGTGAACGTGCCTCCGCGCAGGCCCGACCCGTCGACGCCCGTCATCACCGCCCACTGGGCGAGCGCATCGCCGACTTGCCCGACCGCGAGCGTGGTGACCTGACGGTCGAGCGGGGTCGACGCGTCCCCGGGCTTGGCGGTTGCCTCGGCCGCCTCGGCGGCCTGACGGGCGAAGCGGTCGACGGGCCGGATCGGGGGGATGGAGCTCGCACACGTCGTGTCAACGGGTCCCCGGACATCGACGAACTCGGTCACGATGGTCGACGCGCAGCCCCAGCCGTCGTCGAGGGCGGTGACATGTCCGGAGTTCGTGACGAGCACGAACGACGCCTCGGGGAAGAGCGCCGCGGTGCTCGCACCCTCCGACGGCGGTGTGAGCGTGTCGAGGTCGCCGGCGAGCACCAGCGTCGGGACGTCAGGGAAGCGAGGGTTCGGCCCCGCGGGCGGGTCGTCGTCGTCGGAGGCGGGCCACGTCGCGCACTCGTCGAGCTCGTTGGCCGTAGACGCCCGCCACTCGTCGGGAGTCCAGGGGCCGAACGTCGCGGGGAGCTCACGCGCCTGCGCGGAGATCGCCGCCTCGATCGCGCTCAGTCGCGTGGCCGTCGGCTCGGCGGGGTCGAAGACCAGCGGATAGTCGGAGCAGGTCGCCGCGATGCCGACTCCGGCCGAGTAGACGGAGAGCGAGTCGTCGCTGACGAGCACGGGGTCGTGGGACAGGAGACGCAGCAGGGGAGCGTGATCACCTGTCAGCCATGCACCAGCCGCGGCGTCGAGCTCGCGGTACACCGTCCAGTCGGTCGCCGCCGACAGGACCAACGTCAGCACCGATGCGGCGTCGGCAGTGACCTCCAGGGTCTGCCCGTCGGCGTCGGTCACGTCGGCCGCAACCGGCGTCTGACGCACCGACGCGACGAGCGCAGCGATCCGGGCTGAAGACGGCTCATCCCTGGCCGCGCACGTCGCGTCGCGCTCGCACACTCGATCGAACGCGATGAGCGCCGCGGGGATGCGATCTGCGTGGAACGGGTCCGCGCCGACCACGGGGAGGGCGCTATCGAGCACGAGGCTGTCGAGCTTGTCGCCGTGGCGAGCCGCGAACGCTTGCGCGATGACCGTGCCGTACGAGTCCCCGTAGAGATCGATGTGCCCGGCGCCGAGGGCGTCCATCACCGCGGCGAGGTCATCGGCCGCCGCCGCGGCGCCGTACTCGTCGCGGGCAGCGCCCAGCGTCGCCGCGCACTCGTTGACAGCACCGATCGTCGCGTCACCGCTCTGGAGCGCGGTGCAGTCGACCGGCGTCGACCGCCCCGTGCCTCGTGTGTCGACAAGAAGGAGGTCGTGGTCGTCCAGAACGGGATCGAAGAGGGAGAGGTAGGCATCCCGTGCCCCGGTGGACGAGTAACCGGGCCCGCCCTCGATCGCGGCGATCGTGCCGGCCGAAGGCGCTGTGGTGGTGCGTCGCGGGTAGAGCTCGAACCCAACCGTGAGGGTGTCGCCCTCGGGATCGGAGTAGATCACCGGTACTTCGATCGAACCGCACCACGCGCCGGTGAGGTCGTCGCACGGGTCGAGCGTCACCGCTCCCAGCGTGAGCGGGGCGTTCGGATCGAGTCCGCCCACGGCCGTCGTCGCGGCGGCATCCTCGACGCCTGACGCCGAACCCGGGATGGTGACGACCGGGATGTCGCTCTCGTCGACGATGTCGCTGCATCCACTCGCGACGAGAAACAGGACAGTGGCGATGGCGATGACCGCCGCAGTTCGCATCTCTCGGCGGCGCCCCACCCAGGCGATGGTACGTGCGGGGGGTGGTCGCTAGGTTCGCGGCAATGGATGCGAAGGCGAACGCCCAGCACGTGGTGACGGCAGCAGCGGCGGCGCTCGTCGAGCTGTCGCATGCGGTGCACTCGCATCCCGAGCTCGCCTTCGAGGAGGAGCGTGCGGCGGCGTGGGTCGCCGACGCCTTGAGCGGACCGTTCTCGATCGAGGCCGGGGTGTGCGACCTGCCGACGGCGTTCGTCGCGACAGCAGGCACGGGACCACTCACCGTCGCCATCTGTGCGGAGTACGACGCGCTGCCGAGCATCGGCCATGCCTGCGGTCACAACGTGATCGCGGCCGCTGCAGTCGGCGCCGGGCTCGCCCTCGCCCCTCTGGCTGACGAGCTGGGGATCACAGTGAAGGTGATCGGCACGCCTGCCGAGGAGAAGGGCGGCGGCAAGGTGCTCCTGCTCGAGCGCGGCGCGTTCGGGGGAGTGCACGCCGCGATGATGGTGCACCCGATGGCCCGCGACGACATGGAGCAGATGCCGTGCCTTGCCGTGCAGGACTATCAGGTCCACTTCCACGGCAAGACGGCACACGCGTCAGCCTTTCCCGAACTCGGCATCAACGCCGCCGACGCCATCACGGTCTCGCAGACCGCGATCGGCCTGCTGCGTCAGCACATCCGCCCGACCGACCGCATCCACGGCATCGTTCTCCACGGGGGCGACGCGCCGAACATCGTCCCTCACGAGACAGTCGGTCGCTGGTACGTCCGGTCCCGGAACCTCCGCGAGCTCGCCGAGCTCGAACCGAAGGTCCTGAGGTGCTTCGACGCCGGCGCACTCGCCACCGGATGCACCGTTGACGCCGTGAAGGCTGGACCCGCGTACAGCGAGTTCGATCACGACACCGTGATCGCCGCCTTCTACCGCGTGCAACGCGGAGAAGCTCGGCCGACGATTCCTGGATGTTCCTCCCGACGTCGCGCAGCGCGTCGCGGGGTCGACCGACATGGCCAACATCTCGCTCGCGATCCCGAGCATCCATCCGATGCTCGGGCTCGACTGCTTCCCCGCGTCGAACCACCAGCCCGAGTTCACCGCCGCGTGCGTCACGCCCAAGGCCGACCAGTCCGTCGTCGATGGCGCCGTTGGCATGGCGTGGACCGTGATCGACATCGCTACCGACGATGCGCAGCGGGCTCGACTTCTCGCGGGCGAGCGGGCATGAACCGCGTCGACGCCGATCCCGACCGGCTGCGCGCCTACACCCTTCTCGTGTTCACCAAGCTCGAAGGGGCGTTCACCGCAGGCATGGTGCATTTGGGCGAGCGGCTCGGGCTGTTCAAGGCTCTCGCCGCCGCACCCGAAGGCGGCTACACGAGCCAAGAGCTGGCCGACGCCGCCGGACTCCATGAGCGCTGGGTGCGCGAGTGGGCGCACAACCAGGCTGCCGCACAGCTGCTGGAATGGGAAGAAGACGCTGACGGCGTCGAGCGCTTCTCGATGACCCCGGAGTCGGTCGCCGTCCTCGCCGATGCCAACCATCCCGCCAACGGCAGTGGGATGTTCTACCGGCTCCCGCAGACAATGCAGGTGCTCGACCAGCTCGCCGAGTCGTTTCGCACCGGCATCGGACTCGAGTACGACGCGTTCGGTCCCGAAGGCGCGGCCGGCATCGAGCGCAGCTTCGGGCCCTGGTATCGCAACTTCCTCGTCCCGGTGGCGCTGCCGGCGCTCGACGGCGTAGTCGAGCGGCTGGACGCGGGAGCGACGGCGGCCGACATCGGCTGCGGCGCCGGCGTCGCGGTCCTGACAATGGCCGTTGCGTTCCCCCAGTCGACCTTCCACGGATATGACATCTCGAAGCACGCACTCGACCGCGCCGAGCGATCACGGTCCGAACGAGGGCTCGAGAACGTCGTGTTCCACGACGCTCGTGTCGACTCGATCCCCTCGGACGGCTCGCTCGACCTCATCACCACGTTCGACTGCATCCACGACATGACAGACCCTGCCGGGATGATGGAGACGATTCGCGCCGCGATCGCACCCGAAGGCGTCTGGTTCCTCGTCGACATCAAGGGCAGGGACACGTTCGCGGAGAACATCGAGAAGAACCCGCTGGCGCCGTTGATGTACGGCGTGTCAGTGCTCTCATGCATGTCGTCGGCCCTGTCCGAACCGGGCGGCGCAGGGCTCGGCACGCTCGGCTTCCCTGAGTCCCTGGCCCGTTCGATGACCGCCGGCGCGGGCTTCACGCGCTTTCGCAAGCTGAAGATCGACCACCCCGTGAACGCGTTCTACGAGGTACGGCCATAACCACTGTCAATGTCGGTTCTTCGAGTTCCCCCGCTAGTAGGTGATCGATCCCGTCTGCGTGAACGTGAAATGGAAAGCCAGCGGGTTGGCCGGGTGGACGGTGGAGGCGCCAGTGGTGGTTATCGCCCCGCCGGCTCCGGCGAACCGGCCGGTACCGCCGGTGAAACTGGCGTGGCTTACCGCGCCAGAGCCCGTCCCCGAAGCGGTCAACGTGTCGCCGTTCGCGGCGACGATCGTGAACGTGAACGTGCTGGTAGAGCAATCCGAGTTGGTGCACAGTCCATCCAGGTGAAAGGTGCCCCGACCGAGATGCGTGTTGTTGGACGTGCCGTCGAGGGTGAAAGTGCCAGTGCCAGGCGAGAAGATCCCATCTGCGGCGCCAGAGGCGTTCCATGGCCGGTCGGTTCCGTCGGCCGCGGCAAGCGCAGCTGGCCCACTGACCGCGACGAAGCAAGAGCGAACACACCGAGCGTGACTAAGAACTTCCGCATGTCTTTGTTCCCTTCGGTTCCGTCGGCGCCGTGCGACGGTTCGAGTGAGCATGGGGGCGAACGGTGTCGGCGCGGTGAGGCGACGATGGCCCCGAGGGGGTTAAGGACTCGCCGTCCCGCGAGTCTGGCGATGTCCCGCAGGACCATCCCGCCATGTCGCCCTTTGACGTGCCCCGAACGGACGGCACGCAAACCCACCGGCTGACGCGTACAAGCCCCGACCCCAGCGGCCGGAGCCGAAGCCGGGGATTGCGGCTTACCCCCTCAGCGCCCACCCCACAGTTTGGCGGACAAGCCGGATACGCAGCCGAGACGAGCGGATACTGAGCGGCCGTTCAGGATGACGCACCGGGCAGCGCCGGCTGCGCGTCGAGCGGCGCGAGCTGGTGGTCGGCAGCACGGGCGAAAGCGGCTTGACGCGCACAAGCCCCGACCTCGAGGAATGCGGACCCGGAGGGCGGGGCTTGCGACACTTTTCTCCAAAGTGGTTATCGTGTGAGGTCTCGTCCGCGCTCTGGTTCGATGAGTCGATGACGGTCCATCCTTCGAGAGCGAGGCGATCTAGTCCCTCGTAGCACCAGTCGAGCCCCAATGAGAGGAGCAGCTCGTCCCACGGCCCGCCGCGGGCCCGGACACGATCCTCGAGCGCCGACAGGGTCGGCTTCAGCATCACCCGTCGCACAGCCGGGTCGGTGAAGAGATCTCGGTAGTGCTCTTCGAAGTGGTGCGGGACGCAGACGTCGTCGATCACGAGGGTCACGCCGTCCGCGACGTGCAGCCGGGCGATCTCGATAGCAGCCAACCAGGCCCGGCACATCTGCTGCTCGGCGGCATCCGTCCACTCGCCGTCGGGGGTTCGAACCCGTTGACCATCATCTCCCGCAGATCGTCCACCTTTAGGTGCGCGCTCGTGGGGAACCGCTCGGCCACCTTGCGCGCGATGGTTGCTTTTCCCGGCGCCGGGTGGACCGCTGATGAGCACGACCATCGCGGAGGGTGTCTCGTCAGCGGTGTCGTGTTCGTCGCTCATGGCGCACACTTGTGCCTCCCCATTTGACGAACGCCCCGCAGACCATTCGTGTGACGGTCGCGATCGCGACGATCACCGGCGGGTCAGCCACGCTTCGATCCCGTATTCCGAGCTCACCTAGCTCCTGAAGCCGTCCTACACGGCGAGCTTCAGGAGCCCGGCGAATGTGCTGGGTGTAGGCCTAGGGCTGGAGCGCCTTGCAGTTCGTGCTCGGGTGGTCGGGATCCGTCGTACCGACATTGGCGTCGAACACGCTCGTGCCCTCCGGGAACTTCGCCTGCGGGCTATCGGTGATTGTCAGCGTCGCGAGGTCGACGACACCGTTGTGGACCACCGGCGAAGCGAAGTTCTTCTTTGTCGGGTCGGCGATCCCGCGCGGCTCGAGCTCGCTCGACGCTGTGATCGCACCGTGACCACCTCCGCTGCAGTATGCAGCGACCTGCTCGTGGATGACTGCTCCCGCGGTCCCCGCCGTCATCGTCAGCATGATTGCCGTCGCGGCCGAAGCCGCGGCGAGAACCAGAGTCGTTCGCCTCATCGGCGTACCCCCTCCACACATCACGACCCCACCGGTCGTGGTAGGGCGAGCCTCCCACGTGGTGCGCACGCTGTACAGATAGTCGTCAGCGGCGAATCGTCAACGGCGGTCATATCCACGCGACGACCGACTATCGACAGCGGCGGGCGTCTGCATGAGACTGACACCAATCTGAGCCCCAAGGAGGGCGATGAGGCAGCTCCCCGGCCGGGTTCAGCGAGCCTAAGGAGGTAAGCCAATGAGGAAACTGCTCGCGGGGGCGGTGGTGGCCGCTGCCCTTGTGGTTGTGCCGGCCGTTCCCGCCTTCGCCATCCATGACCCCAACGTCCCAGCGGGCGCGTGCGCGAATCCGGATTCCGAGGCCGTTGGGCATCCGGCAACCGGAAAGGCAAACACCGCCTTCTCGAACACAGTGATAGCCGAGCACAACAACGCCAGTCCGCGTGCTGCGCCTTCGCAGTTCCCGAGGACTGACGGGCGGCGCCCCGAGGGCAACGCCACCCCAAACGCGACGAAGGCCCCACCATCCGCGGTGGGGCCTTCGCTCTCACCGCGGCGAAACAGAAGCCGGTCGCGACGGCATCTGGGGGGCGGTCTCCGATGACGTGCCCGGCGCCGGCTGCTCGCCGAGTGGGGCGGTCTGTCGTCGGCCGCGCGGTGGCGTGAGTCAACGCATTACGGCCCGCACAACGTTCACGGCTGACCTGGACAAACAGGTACTACCTACAGCGCACCCTTTGAGCGTCTACGAGGTACGGCTCTAAACACGTGCCGCTGTAGTGCCGGCCACTGTCGGCAACGCAGGCCCGCGTCTTCGGCGGACGCCGGAGCGGGTAAGAAGCCTGGTGCGCGCTCATCTGGTTCCCGCAGCCCTGACCGCCCTCGTCAGCCTTGTGTTGCTTGGTGCGTGCGGCGACGACAGTGGCGGCGCCACGAGCGGAGCGGGATCAACTGCCACGGCGGGCGACACCACAGGCGGCGCGAACGGCAGCGGTGCGAGCGGCTCGGGTGGCAGTGACACGACGAGCGGTGCCCCGACGACGGAGGGAACGACCACCACGACGAACGCGGTCGTGCGCGACGGGGAGGCGATCTCGGGACTGTTGCAGACCGCCGTGCAGTTGAGATTCCTCTCCGCATCGGTGCAAGCCGGCGAGGCGACCGACGCAGCCTTCCAGGGTGTGTTCGACGGGTGGAACGTCTACGACGGCACGGTCCAGAAGAACGATCCGGCCGCGTGGCAGACGATGACCGAAGCCCTCACCGCGATGCAACAAGCTGTAACGGCGAAAGACGCCGCTGTTGCGGAAGCCGCCTCGGCGAAGTTCGAGGCAGCGGCGAACGGCTACCTGGGCTCACGCTGAGCGCACCATCTCCTTGGCGAGCGCCAACCGGTCTCGGCAGTCGCGGTAGGCGGTGCCGTCAGCCGGTCGCCTCCGGTAGATCGGAATCACATTCGCCGAGAGCAACGTCCACGCTCCTCATCACGCGATCCACAGCGTCGAGGGCTTTGGGCACGACCCCCTTGACGTGTCGCACGAGGAGGCCCGGATTGTCGGTAGCGATCAGCTCACGCCAAAGGGTCAAGTCCTCAGTCAGCTTCTCACAAAGGGCGCGACTGAGCCGCAGGGCCTCGTAATCTTCGGGCGAACGGTTGGATTCGACCGGGGGAGTCTCGCGGCGAGGTGCAACCCGCGCAACCGTGACCGCGCTGTGCGGGCCCGTTCGTCACAGTTGACTCGGCGTGGAGCCGTCCAACTGCGCACCGACACGCGCCAACCGAATGTCCACGCGCACAAGCCCCGACCCCGGAAGCGGACCCGACGTCGGGGCTTGCGGCTTACCCCCCGGCAGCACTCCAAGCTTCGGCGGATGAGCCGGAGCAACAGCCGAGACGAGCGGATGCTAAACGGTCGTTCAGGAAAGTGCCTGGAGTGGCGTCTCTGCTAGCCCGGAGGGCGGACCCGTCGGGCGACGATGATCCCGTCGTCGTAGGACTCGACGCGGAACTGACCGCTCGCGAACAGCTGGTCGAACATCGTACGGCTCGCGAGATCGAGCAGGTTGACGTCGACGGCGATCCACTCCACCGTCGCGGGATCGGGCAGGCCACGACCGTCGACGCCGTAGTTGCTCGAGATCCATGGGTTCGGAAACGTGTAGATCAGCTCGCGGTGTGAGAGGTGCGGCACGAGGTTGTAGTCGGCGCTCACCGCCGCGCCTCCCGGGATCGCGGCGACGGCGGCGTCCTTGGCATCGGTGCTCTCCGTTCGTCCCTTTGGCCAATAGCCATCCTCGAAACGCATCGACACCGGCGATGGACCCCATGCCCACGTCGAGTAGAGCGCGGCCGCGAGTGTGAGACCGAGCACGCCGCGGCGCACGGCCGTCGCTTGCGACGGCGCGCGGCGGCGGGCCCACCGGTCGATCGCCGAGATCCCCTCCACCATCCCGAGAGCGAGTGCCACGACCGGGAGCGCGGCGTAGTGGTACCGGACGTCCCACGTGAAGTTCGCCGTGGAAAGCAGATTGACGACGGCCTGAGGCGCGCCGAGCAGCAGCAACCCCGGTGCCGCGAGCGGAGTGAATGCCATCGGTGCCATGAGCTGCACCGCGTACGACGGCGCCCCGTTGTCGCGCAGCCGAACAGCGATCGCTCCGGGATCCTCGATCGCCGTTCCCACCACCTCAGTCGGCGTGTCGCCCAAGTCTCCGTACAACGGGCCGTACACCGTGCGCCCGCCTGCGAGCTGCGGCACCATCACCATCGCGAACGCGACGAACCACACTGTGCTGACCGCGATCGTCGCCGCGCCGAGTCGGATCCGTCTCCGGAGCAAGTAGAGGAGCCCGAGCCCGATGAACAGGAGGGCGAGGTCCTCCTTCCAGACAATCGCGAGCGCTACCCAGATCCAGTACCAGCCGATCCGCTTTCGTTCCGCCGCGAGGTACGCGCACAGAACGGGCACGATGGCGACGACCTCGGGGTGGAACGTCTCCCACGCGAACCACTGCACGGCGGGCAGGAGCAACCACACCATCGCGGGGACCACCGCGGCCCACGGGCTGGCCAGGCGATCGCGGGCCAAGAGGTAGATCGGGACCGCGCCGAGGGCGAGGACGGTCACCTGGAACAGGTCGAGGAGCTGGGGTCCGGCGCCGAACCAATAGAACGGAACCAGCAGGAGGTAGCCGAACGTGGCGTGGTGGCCGAAGACCGGTAGCCCGCGCACGGTGCTGAACGAGTGTCCTCTCGAGAGCAGCCACACGGATTGGTCGTGGATGCCGAGGTCGAAGTCGATGGTGCCGTACAGCGCGTGCCGTCGCCAGACGAGAACGCCGAAGACGATGATCCAGACTGCGACGCCCAACGCCACGACGACTGCGGCCGGGTGGACCGCGCGGAGTCGTGCGCCTGCGACGGCGGCGATCGGTTCGGAGGGACGCGCCGCGAGGTCGACGCTCGCCACGGCTCCGCTCACGTGTGGCGACGCTACTCTCCGCCCCATGGCGCACGAGGTGAAGGCAGTGGTGGCTCGGGCCAAGCAGCAACCCGTGACGATCGAGACGATCGTCGTGCCCGACGCCGGCCCGGGCGAGGCGGTGGTGAGCATCAAGGCGTGCGGTGTGTGCCACACCGACCTGCACTACCGGGAGGGCGGGATCAACGACGACTTTCCGTTCTTGCTCGGGCACGAGGCCGCGGGCGTCGTCGAGTCGGTGGGCGACGGCGTGACGAACGTGGCGCCGGGCGACACCGTCGTGATCGCCTGGCGCGCACCGTGCGGCACATGTCGCTCCTGCGCGAAGGGGCGGCCGTGGTACTGCTTCAACTCCGCGAACGCCACGCAGAAGATGACCCTCGCCGGCGAGGAGCTCTCGCCGGCTCTCGGCATCGGTGCGTTCGCTGAGAAGACGCTCGTGGCGGCGACGCAGTGTGTTCCGATCGACGCCAGTGCTCGGCCCGAAGCTGCCGGGCTGATCGGGTGCGGCGTCATGGCGGGACTGGGGGCCGCGATGTACACGGGGAACGTGCAGCGCGGAGACAGCGTCGCCGTGTTCGGGTGCGGAGGAGTGGGCGACGCGGCGATCCAAGGAGCGGCGCTTGCCGGCGCCCGCACGATCATCGCCGTCGACATCGACCCTCGGAAGCTCGAGTGGGCGAAGGGCTTCGGCGCGACCCACACGGTCAACAGCCGCGACGTGGACCCCGTGGAGGCCGTTCGCGAGCTCACGGGCGGCAACGGTGCCGATGTGTGCATCGAGGCCGTAGGCAATCCCGAGGTCATGAAGCAGGCGTTCTTTGCGCGCGACCTCGCCGGGACCCTCGTGCAGGTCGGGGTGCCGAACCCGACCATGACGATCGAGCTCCCAATGATCGAGTTCTTCGGGCGGGGTGGTGCGCTCAAGCCGAGCTGGTACGGCGACTGCCTGCCCAGCCGCGACTTCCCGATGCTGATCGACGCCTACCTCGCCGGACGGCTCGACCTCGATCGCTTCGTCAGCGAGACCATCACGCTGGATGGCGTCGAAGAGGCGTTCCACCGCATGGAGCGCGGCGAGGTGCTTCGCTCGGTCGTCGTGCTCTAGCCGGCGCGGCGGGCGCGCCGTGACCCGGAACCCGCGGTCGCCGTGGAGGCGAGGCCGAGCTCCTTGGCGGCCGCCTCGCGCACCCAGTCGATCATCTCCACGCGACTGACCACGCCCTCGTGCACGGTCAGCTGCACGCCGAGTCCGTCCAGCAGCGCGGTGAGCCGCCAGGCCGCGGCGTTCGGATCGTCGCAGTGGAACTCACCGGAGGCGACGCCCTCCACGATGATCTTCTCGATCGTGTGCTTCCACGCGAGGTCGAGCTCTTGAGAGATGTCGCGCAGCTCCCGTCTGCGCATCGCCTCTCCCCACGAATCGATCCAGAGCAGCCAGCCCGGCTCGCTCTCACTCGGCGAGTACAGCTGGAAGACGCGTTCGAGCTTCTCTGCCGCGGTGTCGCCCTCGGCGACTGTCGACGCCAAGCGAGCGAGGTCGGACTCGGACGCAAAGCGCAGCGCCTCGGCGAACAGTGCCCCCTTCGACTCGAAGTGGTAGTGGATCAGCCCGCTCGAAACGTCGAGCTCGTGGGCAACGTCGGAGATGCGCGTGTTCGCAAACCCTCGCTCGATCACGACCTTGCAGGTGGCTTCGAGGATCTCACGGCGTCGCTCGTCGACGCTGGGACGAGGCACTTGCCGCACGTTACCGCGTAGGTCCCCGAGCAGGGGTCATTCGGTGTAGATGTTCAGCCGATCTCCACGTGCGAAGCCGACGAGCCGGATCCCCGCCGCGCTCGCCGTCTCGACCGCGAGCGATGACGGCGCGGACACCGCGACGACAGTCGCGAACCCCGCGGCCCACGCCTTCTGCACGATCTCGAAGCTCGCACGACCGCTGACGAAGAGCCCGAATCCCTCGGCCGGCATCATGCCGTCGAGCAGCAGCCGGCCGACGATCTTGTCCACGGCGTTGTGGCGACCGATGTCTTCGCGCACCAGCAACGGAGTGCCCGATGCGTCGAAGACGGCGGCAGCATGCACGCCGCCGGTTGTCGAGAAGACGCTCTGTTCCGCGAGCACTCGGCTCGGCACCTTCGCGAGCACGTCGACCTCGATCGGCGTGGTGGCGAGGGGCGCCAGTCGTTCGCACAGGTCCGCGATGCTCTCGGAACCACAGATCCCACAGGACGCGGTGGTCGTGGTGAGGCGGGCGGTGGGTACGGGGGCCACGCCGCCGGTCTCCACGCTCACGACGTTGAATTCGGTGTCGACCGCGGACCCGGTAGCGCAGTAGCGCACGGTCTTCACCGGCGCGCCGGCCAGCAGGCCCTCGCCGTGCACGAACCCCACGGCGAGCTCGAAGTCATGGCCGGGTGTCCGCATCGTGGTCGTGACGAGATGGTCGTCGAGGCGGATCTCCAACGGCTCCTCGACGACGAGCTCGTCGGGAACGCGGCGAGGGCCATCCTCGCCGTACTTCACGATGAGCACCGTCTGGGTGCGCCCTCGAGCCACGAGCCGAGGCTACGGCGGAGCGAGGTCGAGCGTGGCGGCCTCAGTTGAAGTGCGTGAGGTCGTCCCACACTGCGTCCCACGGCTGCGCCGGCGCGGCGCATCGCCAGATCGAGGCGCCCTGTTCTTCGTTGTCGACGTCGACGGCGTTGTCGATCGTCGCGGCCTGCTCGCAGCCGGTCCAGTGCTCGTCGACGAATGCTTGGTCGGCACCGACGATCACCACGGGACCGGCCGAATCGGGTGGGATCCCCCAGTCGCTGTAGGAGTTGTGCCCGGAGTACGCGCGAGGGAGGCCAAGGGCGGGACCGTAGCGGTCGATCGCGCCTGCCTCGCCATAGTTCGCGGTGAAGATGATCACGCGCTGCCGCTCATCCGGGGTGAGCGTGCCGACGACCTTGGCGACCTGGTCCACGAACGTCGGCCAACCAATCGTCTCCAGCGCGTCGTCGTTGAAGGCCGCAGCCGGCGAATTGCCCACGTCGGACGCCGGGAGAATCGGGAGCGCGATCAGTGCCGCGATGACGCCAGAGATGGCGACCGTCCCGGTGAAGAGGACGGCTCGCAGGCGAGTCCGCATCCATGCATCCACGAGGACGCATCCCGCGGCGAGGTACACGAACAGGATCGGTGCGACGTAGTAGCCCTTCCCTGCCCCGAGGAACACCGTGACGAGCAGGATCGGGTACGCCCACGCCAGAGGGCGCAGTGGCTTCGTCGCGGGCGAACGCCCGAGCCACCACAAGCCGGCAACCCACACGGGGAGCATGAGCGGACCGAGGAGCACGAGCTGTAGAGGCAGGAGCGTGGCCCGATTCTCCGTCCCCTCATCCTCGGCGATCGCCCGAGCCATGTCGAGCTGGGGCCACCCGTGCGTCGCCTGCCAGATCAGGTTGGGACTCCAGATGAGGAGCGCGATGCCGGCGCCGGCCACGACCCACTTGGAGCGCAGCACGTCGGCGCGCCCGCCGACGAGGATGCCGATCAGCAGTGCGCCCACGAGGAACAGGATCAGGTGCTTGTTAAGGAGGCCGACGCCTGCCACCGCGCCCACTGCGAGCCACAGCCGGTGGTCAGCACCTTGAAGGATCCGAACGACGAGCCACAACAACGCGATCCAGGCCAGTACGTCGAACGTGCTGGTGCTCAGGATGTGGCTCACCGCGAGCAAGAAAGCGGCGATCGCGCTGCACACCGCGGCGAGCACCTGGGCTCGCCTTGTTCCTCCGAACAGCCGAGCGAGCGACGCGGTGAGTAGCACCACCGCGACACCGGCGAGCACCGAAGGCACCCGCAACCCCCTCGGTGATGAACCGAAGATCTCCTGTGCCGCGCGCCCAAGAAAGGGGGTGAGGGCCGGCTGGTCGATGTACCCCCAATCGAGATGCCGACCTGCCTCCATGAAGTACAGCTCGTCTCGGTGAAAACCGTAGCGATTCGCGGTCGCCAACAGAACCGCCGCCAGCGCCACAGCGACTGCCCCGACGCCGAGAGTCGCGCGGCTGTGCAGCGGTCGAAGAGTGCCATGGTCGCCCAAGCTGAAAGCCCTTTCCTCTGCGACGCGTGCCGCGCCCGGCTCTATCGACGTGCGGTCATGCGCGCGGCTACGACGCCTGCGAGGGTCAGTCCGTCGAACCCGTCGATCTGATGGTGCGCGGCGGTGAGGTCGTGGCCGGCCGTCATCGGACCGGGCGCGGCGATCACGAACATGCCAGCGGATGCGGCCGACTGCGTGCCGGCCTCGGAGTCCTCGAACGCGACACTGCTCGTCGGCGCGGAGCGTCGAGCAGCGGCACGCCTCGAGGTAGGGGTCGGGGTGACGGCTTGCCCCGCTCGACGCGGTCGATCGTCGACGATCGCCGTCGAAGTAGTGCGCGATGCCCGAGCCGATCGAGGTTGGACTCGATCCACGACGACGGGCGAGTTCGAGGCGATGCCCATCGGGATCGCATGGGCCCGGGCCTCGTCGAGCAACAGTTGCCGAGCCGGGGCGAAGCACGGTCGCGGCGTCGAGCTCGGTGCTGAACGCGTGCTTCCGGCGGCGGGCCTCGTCGACGATCGACTGCGCCCGCCGTCGCCACGACGCAGCTCGTCGGCCCAGTCGAACTGCCCCCACGAGTGACCGGCCGCAGCGATCCAGCGATCGGGAGCGAGCTCGAGGCCGAAGTCGGCAAAGACGAGCCGCACCGCCTCGTACTCGGCGGTCTCGGTGTCGACCATCGTCCCGTCGAAGTCGAACACGAGCGCCGCCGGGAGCATCCAAAGGAGGGTATCGGCGCCACCGGCTCGCTTAGTCTCGCTTTCGATGGCAGCCACGATCATCGACGGCACCGCGACCGCCGCGGAAGTGAAGGAGCGCGTCGCCGCGACGCTCAAGGACGCCGGCTCGCCCACCGTCACGCTGGCCACCGTCCTCGTCGGTGAAGACCCGCCGAGTCAGCGGTACATCCGCGGCAAGGCGAAGGCATCCGAGGCCGTCGGCATCACCTCCCGGCACACCGACCTTCCCGCCACGAGCTCGCAAGCCGAGGTCGAGGACGTCGTGGCCGCGCTCGCGGCGGACCCCACTGTCCACGGCATCCTCGTCCAGCTGCCGTTGCCCGACGGTCTCGACTCGCGTCCGGTGATCAACCTGATCCCGCCGGTGAAGGACGTCGATGGGCTCACCGACGCGAGCCTCGGGCGGCTCGTGCAGGGTGTGCCTGGGCATGTGGGCGCGACACCTCGCGGGGTCATGCACCTGCTCGCGCGCTACGACGTCCCGATCGCGGGCCGGCGGGCGGTGGTGATCGGACGCTCGCTGCTCGTCGGCCTGCCGGTCTCGTTGCTGCTCGCGCGCAAAGGCGTCGACGCGACCGTGACCATGGCCCACTCCCGCACCCCCGACCTCGTCGAGGTGTGCGCGCAGTCGGACATCGTCGTGGCCGCGGCGGGATCGGCCCGGATGATCACGAAGGCACACGTGAAGCCCGGGGCCGCCGTGATCGACGTCGGCGTGTCGCGGACCGCGGACGGCATCGTCGGCGACGTCGCCTTCGACGAGGTCGTCGATGTCGCCGGTTGGCTGACGCCGATGCCAGGCGGCACGGGGCCGATGACGATCGCGTGCCTCCTCGAGAACACGCTCGACGCGGCCCGCATGGCCGGGGTGCTCGGGGCGTAATCTCCAGCCGCATCGTCGAGAGGGGGAGCACGTGTTCGACCTCACGGGCAAGACCGCGCTCGTCACGGGTGGTTCCTACGGCCTGGGCGTGGTCTTCGCGCACGCGCTCGCGGACGCCGGCGCCGACATCGCCGTCACCGCCCGCTCGACCGAGCTGCTTGAGAAGCGTGAAGGCGGACATCGAGGCCAAGGGCCGCAAGGCGTCGGCGCACACGGGCGACGTCACCGTGCTCGACGACGTCAATCGGGTCGTCGGCGAGGTGATCGCCGCGCACGGCCAGATCGACGTGCTGGTGAACAACGCGGGCGTCAGCGACACCCGGGGGATCGCGAGCGAGAACGTCGACGCTGAGACCTTCCGCAAGACCATCGAAGTGGATCTCTTCGGCGTCTGGAACTACGCGCAGGCGGTGGGGCGGCACATGCTCGAGCGTCGCTCAGGGTCGATCATCAACATCTCGTCGATGCTCGGCGTCGGCGGGTCTGAGTACGTGAACCCCGCCTATCACGCCGCGAAGGCCGCGGTCATCAACCTGACCCGGCTGCTCGCGACGGAGTGGGGCGACCGCGGCGTCCGGGTGAACGCACTGTCTCCCGGCTACTTCGTCTCGGAGATGACCCGCGTGATCTTCGAGACGCTCGGGCTCACGCCCTGGGTCGAGGGCCGCACACCGTTGCGACGCCTCGGCGAGGACAAGGACCTGCGCGGCCCGATCGTGTTTCTCGCGTCGGACGAAGCCGCCTACGTCACGGGCGCGAACCTCCTCGTCGACGGTGGCTACTCCGCCGTGATGGGTGCGAACCAGTTCCAGGTGCCGTGGCATCTCTGGAACGTTCCGTCGGCGATCGGCGAGAACTATCCGGGCATGGCTCCTTTGCCCGACAGCATCGACCAGCAGGGCATCCCCGGCGTGCACTTCCCGATCCCCGACCGCACCTAGGAGCACAGATGACCGAGCCCCGACTGTCGAAGCTGTCCCGGTCGATCGCCGGCAAGTCCGCAATCGTGACGGGCGCCGCGAGCGGCATGGGCCGCGCGACGGCGCACCTGTTCGCCGACGAGGGGGCGCGGGTCGCGGTCGTCGATCTCGGCGCGGACCGAGTGCAGGCCGTGGTCGACGAGATCACGTCGGCCGGCGGGGAGGCGACCGGGTTCGTCACCGACGTGAGCGATCCGGCGCAGCTCCACCGCCTCGTCGACGACGTCGTCGCCCGCTTCGGCGGCATCGACATCCTGGTGAACAACGCGGGCGTGAGCGTGCTCGGAGGCGCGACCACAGACGAGGCCGAGTTCGAGGACGGATGGCGTCACACCTTCGCGGTCAACCTCGACGCCCACGCGCGGCTGATCCGCGCCGCGTTGCCGTACCTCCAGGCGAGCGGGGCGGGGCGCATCGTGAACATCGCGTCCACCGAGGGCATCATCGCGACCGGCGGGCTCGCGGCCTACACGGCGAGCAAGCACGGTGTGATCGGTCTGACGAAGAGCCTCGCGGTCGAGCTCGGCCGCACCGGAGTCACCGTCAACTGCATCTGCCCCGGGCCGATACGCACCGGCATGACCGCGGGCATCCCCGAGGACGCCAAGGACACGTACGCCCGCCGGCGTGTCCCGCTCCGGCGCTACGGCGATCCGGAGGAAGTCGCGCACGGCACGCTGAACTTCGTGTTGCCGGCGTCCTCGTTCATGAATGGCGCGGTGCTTCCCGTCGACGGAGGCATGACGATCCGCCACACCTGAGCTTGCGCGAGATCAGCGGTCTTCCTCGCTGATCCACTTCGAGACGGTAACCGGCTGCCAGGCCGTGAGGTCATCGAGCAACCGCCCTGGGTCCGAGCCATGGAGCAGCAGCGCGCGGTGCTCGGCCAGTAGGAAGCCGCCAGTGACCGCGCCGTCGAGAAACTCGAGCAGCGTCGCGAAGTAGCCGTCCTTGTCGAGCACGCCGGTCGGCTTCGTGTGCAGCCCGAGCTGGTTCCAGGTGAGCACCTCGAAGAGCTCGTCGAGCGTGCCGTATCCGCCCGGTAGTGCGACGATCATGTCGGCGAGGTCGTACATCAGCGCCTTGCGCATGTGCATCGTGTCGACGACGTGGAGGTCGACTCCGGGGTGGGAGATCTCCCGCTCGACGAGATGACGCGGCATCACGCCAATCACCTCTCCGCCGTGCGTGAGGACCTCGTCGGACACCACCCCCATCAATCCCACCGAGCCGCCGCCGGTGACCAACCCCCATTCGCGGGAAGCGATCTCGCGTGCGAGCGCACGCGCGAGCTCGGCCATCGCCGGGGTGGACCCAGGGCGGCTGCCGCAGAAGACGCAGACCCTCACGGCGCCCCGTCGAGGATGCTGCGGAAGCCGGAGGGCTCGTGCTCACCGATGACCAGCTGCTCGAGGATCCCGAGACCCGTGCGCTCCTCGCCGCGTCCGGTCAACGTCGCCGCGGCACAGCGCCTGGATGTGGACGTGCGGCAGCGCGAGGGGATCGAGCTCCGCGACGGTCCAGCGGTCACCGCCCGTCGCCAGCTCCCCCTTCCAGACCCCGTGCGCCCATTCCGGATGGAAGTACCCGATCCCCATCATCTGGAACGTCGCGAAGGGCTCCAGCGCGACGGTGAGCGGACGGCGCGTTCCACGGCGTCAGCTCGATCTGGGCCCGCGCGGCCCGCCGGGTTCCGGGTTCCCAGTCGATGTGGCAGCTCACCGACGCCATCGGCTCGGCCGACACCGCGAGGCCGCCCGTGTCCCGCACCGGATCGGTGTCGGCGTCGGCGAGCGCGGGGACGACGAAGCCGCTGTGGTGCCACTGCTGCCCGTCCGCGGCCTCGTTCACGTCGAAGTGCGTGCACACGTCATCGAAGTTCACGGGCGCCCACAGCCAATAGAACTGAGGCGCAGCCCCCGGCGGACCGGCGATGCGCTCGCCCACGCCGCGGATGCCCCACGAGCGGTCGCGCGAGCCCCACGTGCTCGGCCCGGTCGACCTCGATGCGTTCGCCGTCGACCTCGAGCCAGCCCTCCCAGGCGCCCCACTGCGCGAGCCGCGTGTAGTCCATGACGACCCGCGGACCCGACGAGCGCGTGGAAACCGAGGTTCCTCCACGGCGACGGTGCGGGCGCGGAAGGCGAGGTCGGCGCGGATGCCGTGGTCGGGCGCATCGACGCGGACGACGAGGGTCCGCAGCGGCTCACGCACTTCGACGGTGATCGGCCCCACGGCGGTGTGGCCCCGATCTTCCGTCGCGACGCCGGACGTGTGCACCGAGATCTGCTCGCCGTCGCGGACGACGCTGAACGCGGCGTCGATGATGCGTCGGTTCGGATACAGACCCATCGCTGCGGCGAAGTACAGCGCGCCGTCCTTCGAGTACCCGTTGAAGAAGTAGCGGTCGTAGTGGTTTGGATCGCCGGATGCGGGCTGCGAGATCGGGTCACCGGTCTGGTGGATGGGGTAGTCGTCGAAGGCGCTGAGCACCCGCGCACGCTACGCAATCGGGAGCCGAGCGGGGCCGGAGCGCGACGATGTGTCCATGGAGCTGGTGTGCGTGACCGTGGACTGCCGAGACCCCGCCGCCGTGTCGCGGTTCTGGAATGAGGCGTTGGGCTGGGGAGGCACCGCCGTGGCGCCCGACGGATCCGGCGCGCTGTGCGGGCCGGCGAGTGGGGGCGTCTACCTCGAGTTCGTGCAGGTGCCCGAGGACAAGGTGGTCAAGAACCGGCTGCACGTCGGTTGCGCAGCCGGGAGGCTCGAGGACCTCGACGGCGAGATCGCGCGCCTGGTGCGGCTGGGTGCCGTCTTCGCATGGGAGGAGACGTTTCCACCCGATGTCGCGGCGCGGTACCGCAACGTGGTGCTCCGCGACGTCGAGGGAAACGAGTTCTGCCTGAGCGGCGGATCGCTGTAGGCCACGACGATCAGTCGGGCTGATGAGCTGATCAGATCGCGGTGGGATGCCGGGGCTGATACAGCTGCATCTCGAGGCCGCCGGGCAGCTCGATCATCGCCATGATGCCGTAGCCCTGGTTGTCGCCCTCGCCCCGAATCGTCAGCCCCTTGGCGCGCAGCTCACCGATCGTGGCCGTGATGTCGTCGCACATCACCGACAACGCGTGGTGGCCCGCCTCGCCATGGCTCGCCGACGGATGCACGCCGACCTCAGCGGGAGGCAGCGCGAAGATGAGCCAGCCCTCGCCGGCATCGACGTGGCTCCACCCGAACACGTCGCGGAAGATCGCCCGCACCTTCTCCGGCTCGGATGTGTACAGCAGCGCGTGGGCTCCGATGATCGCCATTCGTAGATCCTCGCGCCCAACGGGGACCGGGACTAGAGCGAAAAGACGCCGTCCACCGCGAGCGCCACGCCGAGCACGATCAACGCGGCGCCGGTGGCTCGACCGAGTGCCCCGAGCACTCGGTCCGCGCGCCGCGTGGATTCCAACGTCGCCGCGAGCACCACCAGGACGCCAGTGCCGAGGATCGCAGCCACGACCGGCACGGCGAGGCCATGGTCCGCACCGGCGGTGAGCGTCGCAGCACCGAGTGCCGGGTTGATCAACAGCGGGAACGCGAGGGGCACGAGCCCGGCTCGCCAGCCTGCGAGCGCGGGGTCGGCACGAGGTGGTGGAGCCACGAGGTCGTGCAGTCCCACGACGGCGATCACGATCCCCGTGCCGACACGAAGCGTCGACGCGCTGACGTCGAGCGCATCGAGCAGGGGCGTGGCGACGGCGGCGAGGAGGACAACAGCGACAACCGTCGTCGCGGCGGCGACGGCGCCGGCGACCAACCGCGCCGGGCGAGCCGGCAGCGCGGCCCAGATCCGCGTCGGATTGGTTGCTGCGGCTACGGCGATGCCCTCGACGAGGGCCGTCGCCGCATCGAAGTCAGCCATCCGGCTCACGATTGGGCCGATGGCGATCAGCGTCGACAACGGATGCTGCTGATCGTCCATCTGGGTGACGTCGGAGTGGAACCATGCGCCGTCGATCCTCGGGTCCTCGGATACGACCTGGCGCGCTTCGAGCATCCCGGCTGCGCATGAAGCCCGCTCGACGATGGCGTCACGCGCCGAGACATCGCCCCGCGCGTCCTCGTAGCGCCACAGCGCACCGAGTCCTTCGCCGAGAGTGCCAAGGCCCGAGGGCAGCGCCTGGTGGCCCCGCAGCAGCACGTTCAACCCCTCATCGGTGCGCTGCGACTCGAAGCGCACCTGCACGCCGAAGATCCCCGCGAGTCGGTCGGCGTAGGCGTCGGTCGACTCGAGTGAGCGACTCATTCGGAAGCTCGGGCCACCGCTGCATCTCATCCAGGGCGTAGGCACCCCAGTGGTCGGACGTCGGTGGGTAGATGTCCTCGGCGTCGTCGCGCCTCTCCATCACGTAGCGGCCGACGCGCTCGGCTGGCTCGCGCCACGCCTGCGAGGGGAAGAGCCGCTCGAGACGGCTGAACGCGAGCCACGTCTCACCAGTGGAGAACGCCGACGTGCGGCCGGCGACGGGTGCGTCATGAGCGGAGCTCCACTCCGACAGCACCGTGCCGTCCGGTTCGGTCTGTGTGAGCAAGAACCGGCCGAGCTCGGTCGAGGAGCTCGTCGTGGGCAGGATCGCCGGTTTGCAGCCGTCGCTCGCCGAGTGCTGCCACGAGGAGGGCGGTCGCGCCGGTCTCGAGCGTGCCTGTGCCAAGTGCGGCCCAGTCGTCGTGCCGAGTGAGGTTCGCGGTCGCGAAACCCAACCCACGGTCGCGCGGCGTCGATGTCGCCGGCTTGGTAGAGCGAGAGCATCACGCCCGCGTGGCGGGTGATGTTGTAGCCGCCCAGATCGGTCTCGCTCGAGCGGTCGTACCGGTACACCCAGCTTCCGTCCGCGTGTTGGTTCGCGGCGAACCATCCGACCGCGCGTCCGGCAGCCGCTTCGGCCATCGGCGCGTCGATCGGGGGGCAGTGCTCGGGGCGGGCGACAAAGACCCATACCGACGTACCGGCGACCGCCCACGCTGCGATGCCCAGGCCCACCCGCCGTGCCAGCACCACGAGAGGCTAGGCGGGGTGTTTCGCCGCGATCTTCGCGACCGTGCCGATGTTGCGCACCGTTGCCGGGCCGAGCGCACGCTCGATCGCCGCACCGGAGACCAGCGACCTGCCGATGCCGTCGACGGGACGCCAGTAGAGCTCGCGCCCGTTGACCCGGAGAAGGTCGCCGTTGCGCTGGGCCGGCATCGAGCGGCTCGAGTGCATCCTTCGGCGGAGCCGACTTGAGGAAGCCGACGGCCAGATGGGCATTGGACGGGTCGGAGGGAAAGGGCTCGAAGGCCACGATGGCTTTGAGCTCCGCGGGGCTGCGAATGAAGGTGACCACTTCGAAGCCGAGCCCCGCCCCGAGCACCGCCTCGACTCGTGCCTCGAGCTTCTTGGCGTCGGTCGCCTTGGCGTCGAACGCGACGTTCCCGCTCGAGATGAAGGTCTCGACGTTCGCGAAGCCTTCCTGTTCGAAGATCTCCCGGAGCCGGCCCATCTTCACGTACGCGCGCTCCGACGTTGATCGCCCTCAGGAACGCGATGTGCCGTGGCATCGCCGTCACGGTAAGGCAGGGGATCGATGCTCGATGAGATCCCATCGGTTGCCGCACAGATCCTCGAACACGGCGACCGTGCCGTAGCCCTCGCGGCGCGGTTCCTCGATGAAGTTCACGCCGCGTTCGCGGAGGCGAGCGTGATCGCGTGCGAAGTCGTCGGTCTCGAGAAAGAGGAAGACCCGCCCGCCGGTCTGGTCGCCGACTCGTGCTCGCTGTGCCTCGGTAGCTGCCTCTGCGAGCAGGATCTGACCTCCGCCTGAGTCGGCCGGACCGACGACGACCCACCGCTTGGTCTCGGTGAGGGGGGTGTCGTCGTAGACCACGAAGCCCAGCTTCTCGCCGAACCAGGCGATGGCCGCGTCGTACTCGTGCACCAGGACCGTGACGAGTCCGAGGCGGGTCATCGCGGCATCCTGCCCGGCAAAGGTCAGCTCACGACGTCGATGCGGAAGACCGGGTAGTCCGGTGCGATGCGGGCGATCTCGCTGTCGGGGGCGTCGGGCCCGACGCCCTGGAAGAACTGGCCGACTTCCCACTTCCAGCGCTCCAGGTAGGAGCGAAGCACGGGGAGCTTGGCGTCGTCGTCGAGCTCGACCGCTCGGAACGACTCCACCCGGCGGCCCAGACGGAGCTCGCCGCCACCCGCCGCCCTCAGGTTGCGCACCCATTCGGTGGTGCCGCGGGGAGCGACCAGGTACTGCTCACCCCCGAGGGGGAGCGGATTGACGACATTGGTGCGCAGCTGGCCGCTCTTGCGGCCGACGAGGCGCAGCTCCCGTGCGCCCCAGACGCTCACGCCGATGCGCACGAGCCGGCGAATGGTCCAGTTCATCGCGGCCGTCATCCGTCCGGGACGGACGTACCGGGTATCGGTGTCGAGGGATTGCATCACAGGCCTCCAAGAGGAACGGGGAGAGCGGTGCTCTCGTTACGGACTCATAGTCGCATAGTGCTCGGCCATTTGCAAGAGCAGTGATCTTGATTCTTGTCAGCGCTCTCGTTCTGGGGCATGCTGTCCGCATGTCGCCCATCAGTGCGCCCATGACCGCCCGGGCCCGCGCCCGCGCCGAGCTGACCGACGAGATCAAGCGGGAGGCCCGCCGCCAGCTCGCCGAACACGGCGCCGACCTCTCGCTGCGGGCCGTCGCCCGCGAGCTGGGCATGGCGTCCTCGGCGGTCTACCGCTACTTCCCGAGCCGCGACGACCTGCTGACGGCGCTGATCGTCGACGCCTACGACGCGCTGGGAGAGACGGCAGAGCAGGCGCTGGCAGCCGCGGAGGTGGGAGTCACCGAACGGTGGGTCGGGCTCGCGACGTCCATCCGCACTTGGGCGGTGGAGCACCCCCACGACTACGCGCTGCTCTACGGCAGCCCCGTGCCGGGGTACCGGGCGCCGCAGGACACGATTGCGCCGGCTGAGCGCGTCAGCCTCGTCGCGCTGCGGATCATGCACGAGGGCGTCGCCTCGGGCGAGGTGTCGCTTCGGGGCTCGATTCCCGTCTCCAGGACCGTGCGCAACGACCTCAGCGCTCTCAGCGAGGCGACGGGGCTCGACATCCCCGATCATGTGCTCGCTCGCGGCCTCCTGATCTGGACGGCCCTGTTCGGGTCGATCAGCTTCGAGCTGTTCGGCCACCTCCACAACGTGATCCACGACTACCCCGCCTTCTTCGAGTCGCAGATGCGGCGGGCGGCGCGATACCTAATCTCGGGGGATGGTCACCCAGGCTGAGAAGGTCGCCTTGTTCCGCGCCCTGCATCGCGCGGGCGAGCCACTGCTGCTTGCGAACGCGTGGGACGTCGGCAGCGCCCGGTTTCTGGGCGGTCTCGGCTTCCACGCCTTGGCGACGACGAGCAGTGGATTCGCGGCGACGCTCGGCCGGCGCGACTACCGCGTCACCCGAGACGAGGCGCTCGCGCACGCGCAGGCGCTCGTCGAGGCGACCGACCTTCCCGTTTCCGCTGACCTGGAGAACGGCTTCGCGGACGACCCGACGGGCGTCGCTGGCACTGTCGAGCGCGCCATTGCGACCGGGCTCGCGGGGTGCTCGGTGGAGGACTTCACGGGCGACCCCGCCACTCCCATCTATGACCTCGACCTCGCCGCCGAGCGGGTTGCGGCGGCGGCCGAGACCGCGCACCGGAGCGGAGACTTCGTGCTGACCGCGCGGTCAGAGAACTACCTCCACGGTCGCCAGGACCTGGCCGACACGATCCTGCGGCTCCAGCGCTTCCAGGAGGCCGGCGCGGATGTGCTCTACGCGCCCGCCCTCGTGGCGATCGAGGACATCCGCGCCGTCGTGAGCTCGGTCGATCGCCCGGTCAACGTGCTCACTGTCCCCGGCCTTCCGAGCGTCGCCGAGCTCGCGGCCGCGGGGGTCGCGCGCATCTCCGTCGGCGGCGCGTTCGCGTTCGCCGCACTCGGTGCGGTCGCGGCAGCGGGACGAGAGCTCCTCGACGAGGGCACTTACGGATGGATGGGGGGCGCGGGGGCGGCGCGGAGCGTCATCGCGGAGGCGTTCGAACGATGACGACGAGCGTGCGTGTGCGCGCCTACCTCGTCGGCGCCGTGATGGTGCTCGCGGTGGCGTGGCCGATCACTTGGGACTCGCACCGCGACAGCTTCCCGCTGTCGACCTATCCCATGTTCTCTTTCCCCCGTCAGCGGGCCGAGACGCTGTCGTCCGTCGTGGTCCAGACTCCAGAGGGCGAGATCCTCCGTCTGTCATCGCCGCTCATCTCGGGAGGGAGCGAGACGACGCTCGCTTCCGTGACCGTCATCAACGCGATCAACGGCGGCAGGGAGACGACGGATGAGCTGTGTGAGGAGGTAGCGGGTCGCCTCGCCGGTTCGCAGGACCACGTCGCGGGTGAAGTGCTCGTCGTGACTGAGCGGTGGGACGTCGTCGACTTTCTGCAGGGTGGCCGCACACCGCAGCAGCGCACGGTCCACGCGACGTGTCCGGTGCCCGCGTGACCGCGTTCGACCGCTGGTACCTGCGGGACGCACCGCCCGAGCGGATCGCCGTCTTGCGCATCTTGGTCGGTCTGTTCGCGCTGATCTACACCGCCGTGCGTCTCCCCGACCTCTGGGGGTACTCGGACTTCTCGGACAGCCGCTTTCGTCCGGTCGGTGTCACCGGAGTGCTCGATCTCCCGCTGTCGCCCACCGTGTGGCACGCGCTGCTCATCGGGACCATCGCCCTCTCGGTCGTGTTCACGGTGGGATGGAAGTACCGGGTGGTCGCGCCGGTGTTCGCCGTCGCGTTGCTCTTCGAGACGACGTACCACGACTCGTTCGGACAGCTCTTCCACACCGAGAACCTCATGGTGCTGTTCGTGATCGTGCTCGCCGTCGCTCCCGCGGCCGACGCCTACGCAGTGGACCGCCGGGCGACCTTGGTGCGGCCGGGACCGCAGTACGGGTGGCCGCTCGTGTTGCTCTCGGTGATCACCGTCACCACCTATGTCCTTGCCGGTTGGGCGAAGATCGCGAACGGAGGCATGGGCTGGCTCGACGGCGACGTGCTCCTCAACCAGATCGCATTCGACAACGCGCGCAAGGCGGTCATGGGCGATCCCTACTCCGCTATCGGTGCCTGGATGGTCGGCCATGCGTGGCTCTTCCCGCCGATCGCAGTCGCCGCGGTGCTCGTCGAGCTCGGCTGCGCCGGTGCGCGTTGCTCGGAGGACGATGGCGCAACGTGTGGGTCGTCGCCGCATGGCTCTTCCACGCCGGGACCGCCGCGCGTCATGTACATCTCGTTCCCGTTCCCGCTGTTCGGAATCGCCTTCGCGCCCTTCTACGAGATCGAGCGCATCCCCGTGTGGCTCGCGGCGCACGCACCGGCCCGCTTTCGTCCCGCCACGACCTGAGCCTTACGATCCAACGGTGCGCCGTCCGTCGATCACGCCGCAGCTGTACCGGCGTTTCACACTCGGTGCGCTCCTGTTGCTCGCGGCGATCGTGGTCAGCGGTGCCGCTGTTCGACTGACCGGATCGGGGCTCGGTTGCCCGGACTGGCCGAACTGCGACGACGGCCGCCTCGTCGCACCGTTCGAGAAGCAGGCGATGATCGAGTTCACGAACCGCACGATCACGGGCTTGGTGTCGGTCGCGGTGATCCTCGCGGTGCTCGGCTCGATCTGGCGCGTGCCGCGGCGCACCGACCTCGTGTGGCTCTCCTGGGGACTGGTCGCCGGGGTCGCCGCCCAGATCGTGCTCGGTGGCATCACGGTGCTCGTCGACCTCTCGCCGCCCATCGTGATGGCGCACTTCCTGCTCTCGATGGTCGCTGATTGCCAGACGCCGTGGTCCTGCACGTCCGAGCGCGTCGGAGCCGGACGGGCCCCGCCGGTCGATCGTCGACCCGAGACGTGACCGCGGCGTCGTGGGTGTTGCTGGGCGCGGCCGCGATCGTGCTGTTCACCGGCACGCTGGTGACTGCTGCGGGCCCGCACGGTGGCGACGAAGACGTGCGTCGCCTCGACTTCTTCATCCCGGACGTCGCGCGGCGTGCACGGCGCGAGCGTGATCGTGTTCCTCGTCCTCACGCTCGGCACGCTGTGGCTGATGCACCGCACCGGCGCGCCGGCGCGGGTACAGCGAGTGGGGCAGTGGCTCGTCCTCGCGATCTGCGTGCAGGGAGCGATCGGCTACACGCAGTACTTCACCGGTGTGCCCGTGCTCCTCGTCGGCATCCACGTGGCTGGCGCTGTGTGCGTCTGGATCGCGACCGTCGCGCTCGCGGCCTCGCTGAAGACGTCAGCCCGGGACGGCGTCGAGAAACTCGAGGGCGGCGTCGATGAAGCGGAAGTCCTTGGGGGTGGCGAAGTGGTCGGTACCGGGCAGGGTCACGAGTCGCGCGTCGGGTAGCGCATCGACGAGCGGCTGGCCCGAGCCGACGAAGTCGCGCTCGCCGACCACGACGAGCACCGGGCAGGTGACCGACGCGAGCCGCTCTGGGGTGATCGGGGTGCGGGGCCGGCGCAGGCACGCGGCCAGCGCGGCCCGGTCGTTGCCGGGGAAAGACGCGTACTGCACGAACACCTGCGACATCGACGTCGTCCTCGGCCGCGTCACCTTCCACCGCGCGGGCGATGACATCGGACTGGTCGGGATCGAACAGCGTCTTGCCGACTCCGGAGATCACGAGACGCGACAGCCGCTCCGGGGACCGACAGGCGAGCTCGAGGAGGGTCATCGAGCCGAGCGAGAAGCCGATGGCGTCGACCGGTCCATCGGGGAGCGCGGCCGTGATCGCCGGCGTCAGGTCGGTGTAGGCCTCGGGATCATGGGGCTTCTCCGCCGTCCCGTGACCGAGGAGATCGACGCCGATGACGTCGCGGCCGGCGTCGGCCAGCAACGCCTCCCAGCCCGGCTCTTGCCACGTGCGGAGGAAGCTCCCGCCCCATCCGTGCACCATCACGACCGGCTCGCTGCGCATGCATCAGGAGCGTAGGCGGCCCCGACGTACTGTCTCCGCATGGGCGAGCGAGTGCGGGTGACGCCGTCGTGCGTCATCGACGCCGACGAGCTCGACTGGAAGTTCACGGCTAGCGGAGGCCCGGGGGGCCAGCACGCGAACACGGCGAACACGCGGGTGGAGGTGCGCTTCGACATCGCGTCGTCGCCGTCGCTCGGTCCCCGGCAGCGAGCCCGTCTGCTCGAGCGCATCGGCCCGACCCTCCGGGTCGTGGCGTCGGACCGGCGTTCGCAAGCGCAGAACCGAGAGCTCGCGCTCGACCGCCTCAAGAGCAAGCTGGCCGCGGCGCTCCACGTCGATCCCGCGCGTCGTCCGTCGCGCCCGTCGAAGACCGGCTGTGGAGCGGCGGCTCGAAGACAAGCGCCGTCAGAGCGAGCGCAAAGCGGCCCGCCGCGTCTCCCGCGAGGAATGACGGGGCGGCGCAGTGCGCCGCAGGAGTGAACGGGGCGGCGCAGTGCGCCGCCGAGCGTGCAGCACCGATTGTCGAGCGAAGCGAGCAGGAACGTTCGGCGGAGCGCAGTGCGCGCCGGTGCGCGAGGATCACGTCGCGCGGATGCGGCGGATGTCGGCAGTGCGGTAGCTCGCGAGGCGGGTGCTCCAGCAGTCGACGACGGCGCGCCCCGGTGTCGTGCGGAAGAACGTGGTGAGCGGACCCTCGAGCTGATATGCGTCGGCGTCGTCGATGCGCTCGGTTGTCTCGTTCGCGAGGGTCACCTCGTAGGTCATGCGTCGATCGTACGACTCTCCTCCTGTGGGGAGGAAGAGGACAACTCTGTGGATGACATCTGTGTCGTTGCGCGTGTCACCGACACGCGCTCGCATCTCACGGATCACGAGGTCGGAGACCAACACCGCGACGGCGACCCAACCGAGGACGTGGACCTTGTCGAAGTACGTCGGCCACTCGAACGACGGCTCGAGCGAGTAGCGAAGCTGCTTCGCGAGGATGAACAGCGCCGCGCCGGCGAGCGCGGCAGGAGCCAACACGATGACCACGGGCCGTCAGGCGCGGCCACCACGTTCCTGCCGCCGACGACGACACCGGAGAGCAGGCCGACGAGCCATCCCGCCGCGAACGCAATCACGAGCCGCGGTGATCACGCTGACGACGACGAGAGTCGCCGGCGCGGGGCGTGGATCCGCCGTAGGTGTGCCAGTTCGCGAGCTCGGGCGCATCGTCGTCCGCATCGGCCGTCTCCGTCTCCCGTCGGCGCCGCGCCGTCGTGACGATGAGGAGCGCGATGCAGCCCGCGAGCGCGAGCGCCGAGAGCGCGATGGCGATCCAGATCACCCGCTGCGGCGTCCAGGTGAGCGTGATCTCGATCGGCTCCGAGCCCGTAGGGGTCACGTACCAGCCGTTGGCGTAGCCGTCGATGAGCGTCGGGGCGCCCAGCGAGCCTTGGCCCTTGACCGTGGCCTTCCATCCGTCGTTGCGGCTCTGGCCGAGCACGAGCCAGAACGGCTCGGTCGCATCCTCGACTCGCAGGGAGTACGAGACGCGGCCGGCGCCTTCGACGGTCACGGTCGGGGGAACCGACGCGAACTGTCCGGACGTCGTTCGCGGGCGTGCCGCCCGCTGCCGAGCGCAGCACGACGCGGTCGATGTCGAGACCGACGTCCTTGCCGGCGGCCGTGCTGACACGGACCTCGCCCTCGGGCAGGTCGACGTCGTCGCCGGGGCACTCACGTCAGCGCCATCGCGCCCCGCGCCAGTACCTCGTCGGTGTCGCCGGTGGCCCGCACCGCGACCGTGTCCCCATTGATCTCGACGTACGAGCCGCATCCGGTGTCGACGGTCGATTCCAGCGGCGGCACCTCGAGCCCGGCGATGCCCCACTCGGCGATGCCGACCGGCATCGTCACCGCGGTCTCCGAGTAGTAGTCGATGGTCGTGACAGGGCGAATCGCGGAGAGCTGGATCGCGAGCTTCGTCGCGGTGATCGGCTCGGGCAGATCGATGCGCACGGACGCGGTGGTGTTCTCCCGGCTCGGATCGTCCTCGATGGCCGGCACGGCCACGACCACGGGCGTGTCGCTGTCGGCGCGTGATCGTGAGCTCGGTCGGAACCGAGTGCCGACCGTCGGCGAACACCGTGAGGTCGAGATGATCGAAGGTGAACGGTTCGGCCGCGGTGTAGGTCGCGACGTTTCCCTGCACGAACGCGAACGGGGTCTGCCAGGCCGTCGCGTCGTCGCCGTCGATCGCCGAGGAGGCGAGTGCGGTGAGGTCGCCGTCGAGTCGGGCCGTCGACGTCGCGGTCACACCCCCGGCCTCCGCATCCGGCCGCCCGAGCAGGTCGTCGAGCACGGCGTCGGGGGCGCGGGCGCTCAGGCGGGCGTCCCCCTCGATCGCGAACGCGCGAGCCGTCGGGAGGTCGAAGACCCGTTGGATCGACGTCTCCTCGTCGTCGGTGCGGGCAGGCTCGGCGGGGTTCGCTGCGTTGCCGCGTCGATCACGACGTCGAGGTCGTGATCGATCGAGGCGGAGCCGGCCGCTGTCAGGAGGTCGGTCGGCAGCCGAAGCACCTCGTCGACGCGGACGCCGGCCACGTCGATCTCGGCGAAGCCCACCGGGCTGATCCCTCGGTAGCTCGGGCGGTAGCCGACGTCGGTGTCGCGCACCTCGATCGGTCAACGTCGTGAAGGTGTGCGAGCCGATCTCGATGCGCTGGCCCGGAGTCGACCGTGACGACTCGTCGAGCACCACGTCGAGGGCGTCGCGGCCGTCGAACCGAAGGCGCACCTCGGTGATGAACCGGTTGCGCGAGCCGGTGGTCGGTTGCAGGAAGGTGAGGTGGTCGGTGGTCACCGGGTCCTCGAGCTCGACCTCCCATCGTTCGCCGGTCACGTCCGAGAACGCGCCGACCCGCCACGCCGTGCGCGGGTCGCCGTCGAGCGCGTTCGCCGGGCGATCGTCGGGAGTGAGGCTCACGGGGTTGCCGTACGCGGTGGCGTCGACTCGCACCACGCCCCGCTGCTCGACGACGGTCCGCGTGTCGTCGCCCGCGCCGGGGAAGAGCTCGAGCCGGTTGTCGGTGGGGTCGTCTTCGAGCGCCTCCTCACCGGCGCGCTCGGTGTAACCCGACGTTCTCGCGCACCGTTCCCCACCGGCGCGCCTGCCGCCGGTTCGTGTCGGTGAGCACGAGCTGGGCGCCGTCGTCGAGCGCCCGCTGCATCCCGTCGGGATCGTCCGCGAACGTCGCCGAGTAGAGCACCGGCTGGTCGGCGACGATGATGCCGGCCGCTGCCGCGTCGACGATGCCCTCGCCGCTTCCCGCCATCGAGCATCACGCCGCTGGCCGCTTCGGCGCGCACGATCGGGCGCGGCCGCTCGACGGGGAACGCGGCCACCGGGCGGCGGGTCCGCCGCGTCCGGCGGCGTGCCCAGCGCGACCTCGTCGATGAGCGGGAGCTCGGGGATCGCCCGGTTCGGAACCGGGTCGCCGAACGTCGACCGGCGCGCCGAGGCCTGGCGTCGCCGAGCAGCTGCGCCACAGGTGTTGCGCGGCCGGGCGTGCGATACCGCTCGTACTGCAGGTCGGACCGGAGGTTGATCTCTCCGGCGCCCATGAGCGCGGCGACGGTCGCGAGCGAGGACGGCTCGAACCATCCCTCCTGCAGCCGGCGGTCGAACGCGTTGAGCAGGTCGGCGCTCGGCTCGCTGCCGTAGGGGATGAGCTCGCGCGCGGCGTACGGCCGGTCCATCAGCCCCGGCAGGACCGGGTCGACCGTGTTGCCCCACCGGTACGACGCGAAGTCGGCGCCGGCGAGCTCGAGCACCCGGGTGTCGTCGCCCTGGGCGTCGAGATGGGCGGCGTCCTCACTCCAGTACTCGGGCAGCTCCTCGGGACGCTGCAGGTTGTTCGCGACCATCTGGCCTGTGAAGAGCGGGGGCAGGTTGATGACGGCGACGGCGACCGCTGCCGTCGCGGCGACGAGGCCGAGCTGTGGACGCCACCGCGCGAGCGCTCGGACTCCGGCGCCCAGCATCGACAGCGAGCGCAAGGATGATCAGCGGCACGGCTCGAGGCGTCGAGCGCAGGGCGAGCCCGAGGTCGAGGCGGGTGAAGCGGGCGAACAGCGAGCCGTACGGCGACGGATCGTCGTAGGGATGTGAGCCCACCGCGATCAGCGTGCCGATCGCGAGCAGGGCGACGAAGTACCCGCGTTCCTTCCACCGCACCGCTCCCGCCGCGAGCAGCGCGCCGATCGCCGAGCAGGTAGCCGGCGCCGATCAGCCAGAGGTGCTGGGTGTAGGCGACGCTCGGCTCGATCCAGGGGCCGAGCTTGTCGTCGCCGTAGAAGAACCAGTAGCCGAGCCCTCGCAGCAGCTCGGGTGCGTTCGACACCTTGGCCACGGTCTCGTAGGTCTCCGTGTAGCGGAGGATCGGGATGCCGTATCGACCTTGAGCCCACAGGCCCGCGATCCACCAGAGCGAAACGCCGACCGTGAGCAGCCCGATGCGGCCGGCGGCAGCGAGCGCGCGGCGGACCTCGACCTCGCGTGCGACCCACGTCGGCGTAGACGAACCACAGCACGGGGGCGATGCCGGCGAACAGCAGCGCCGTCGCGTTCACGCCGCCGACGAGTGCGATCACGAGCGCGAACCACGCCGGCCATCGCCATCCGCCTTGGCGTGCCGACACGCATCGCGAGCCCGATGAGCCAGGGGAGCGCCGCCCACGGCAGCAGGATCACCGAGATGCGGGCGGCGTAGTCGAGGACGTAGGGGGAGAGCATGTAGGCCGCAGCGGCGACGACCATGCCGCGCGAGCGCAGCGGGCTCCGTGGCGCGCCAGCCCATGGTCCGCATGAGGAAGAGGACGCCCGCGCCCGCGGCGAACAGGATCGTGCCGAGCCAGATGCGCTGCGCGACCCAGTCCGGCAGACCGAGCTGCTCCATCAACCAGTAGTACGGCCCCATCGGGAACAGGTATCCGAGGGTCTGGTGGGTCACCGTGCCGAGGCCGGTGCCCGAATCCCACAGGTAGGGCGCCTTCGCGAGCAGGCGGCTGGGATCGAGGTAGAGGTAGGTCTTGGTGTCCGCGCTGACCATGCCTCGGTGGGTGAGGAGCAGGGGGACGTAGGCGACGAGCGCGAGGCCCAGGTGCTGTGCGCGGCCACGCCAGCGAGTCGGCACCCCTCTCGATTCGGTCACGATCGCCGTCAGCGCGAGCTTCCGGGCGACCGCCGCGCTTCGCCGGCCAACGCGGCGAGGGTGCCGGTGGCGGTCGCTTCCCACGTGAGCTCACTCGCTCGTGTGAGGCCAGCGGCCCGCATGCGGTCGCGGGTGCCGCGATCGCCGAGCAGTCGTGAGATGTCGCGTGCGAGGGCGCGCATGTCGGTCGACAGCACACCCGTGACGCCGTCACGCACCGCGTCGCGATGGCCGGGGATGTCGGTGACGACCGCGGGCGTGCCACATGCGGCCGCCTCGGTGACTGTCATGCCCCATCCCTCGGCAGCGGACGCGCTGGCGAGCACCCACGACCGGCGGTACAGCTCGACGAGTGCATCGTCGGAGAGGCGCCCGGGCATCGAGACCCAATCGGCCGCGTCCAGATCGCGGACCAGCGCCTCGAGGTTCTCGCGCTCGGCCCCGTCGCCGACGATCGTGAGCTCGGCGTCGGGATGGCTCTGCCGCACCTCGGCCATCACCCGGATGAGCTCGTCGAAGCGCTTGACCGGCATCAGCCGGCCGACCGCGACCACGACGGGGTGGTCCGCTCGCTCTCCGCCCACGGTGAAGCGCGGATCGATGCCCGGCGGCACCACCGACACGCGCGACGGCTTGAACTTCAGCTCGTCGATCAGCTCGCGCCGCGAAGACTCCGAGAGCGTGACGATACGGCTGCGCCGGTAGATCGGCGGCGCGATGCGCTTCTCGATGGTCTCGCCGAACGTGGCGAGGTTCGGGGGCAGCACCATCTTCCACATCGCCCCGTGCACGTGATGCAGGAAGACGATGCGGGGGCCGCGCGCCCACACCGGCGACCAGAACGGCATGCCGTTCCAGATCTCGACGAGCCCGTCGCGAGGGCCGTGCCGTCCGGTCGCCTCGCTGAAGATCGCCCTCGGGAACACCAGGTAGCGGCCGGCCCGGCGAATGACGCGCACGCCGTCACGGTTGCTCTCGGGCGGGTGGCCCTGCGCGTACGAGGTGCGGATCGTGACCTCGATGCCCGCCTCGGCCCACAACCGGGCGACCGTGGTGGCGTGGAGCTCGGACCCGCCCGCCTCGACGTCAGCGAGGTCGCGCCACGCGAGCACGTGGATGCGGCGGAGCCCGGCCGACGCGGCGAGATCGCCGAGCTTGGCCATGATCTCGGCGTGTCCCGCTTCGGGATGCTCTGCCTCGGAGCGTCCCGCCTCGGCGGGTGCCGCCTTTGCGTGCGCACCGACGGGCCGCCCGGGGTCTGAGTCGTGCGCCACGAGGTCCGTAAACTACCGGCTCCGTGCCCGCGGAAAGGTGACAGGTTTGCGACTGACCGGCGAGCGTCCCATCGAAGGCAAGACCCCCGATTCGCTGATGGCGTTGCATGCCGCGGGCTACCGCGAGGTGCTCGAACGGATCGGCCCCGGGCGCTTCCTCGACATCGGCTGCGGGCTCGGTGACGGCAGCGCGCTCTTCCTGGGCGGCGGACGAACCGTGTTCGGCGTGGACTACGACCCCGACACGGCGATCTCGGCTCATCAGGCCCGCGGCGAGCTCCGTACAGCGGCGAGTGACGGCTCGAAGCTCGCGGTGCGCACGGGAACCCTGGACTGGGTGTGCTCGTCCCATCTCATCGAGCACTTCCATCAGCCCGAGGGCCACGTCGCCGAGTCGGCCCGAGTGCTCGGACCCGACGGCGCAGCGTTCTTCATCACCCCAAATGCACCGGCCGACTTCGAGAACCCCTACCACGTCTACTTGTTCGAGCCCGACCAGCTCCACGCGATGCTCGACCGTCATTTCGAGGACGTCACCGTGCTCGGCCTCGACGGCGACGCCGTGGTCAAGGCCGACTTCGAGCGGCGCCGCAAGTTCGCTCGCCGCCTGCTCGCGCTCGATCCGTGGGGGTTGCGGCACAAGTTGCCGCGGAGCTGGTTCGTGGGGTTGCACGCGATCGCTCGCCGGCTGACGTATCCGTTCCTCAACCGCAAGGCCGCGGAAGCGCCGCCGATCACCGCGGACCGCTTCGCGCTCACCGAGGCGATCGACCCGAGCACGCTGGTCCTCTTCGCCGTCGCTCGTCGCCCCCGCCGCTAGCGCCGCCACGCCCGGACAACTCGCACCGATTCGGCCCCTATGGGGCCGCTGGCGTGCAAGTCCGCCTGTGGGGCCGCCGACGTCAGGCCGTCGGGAGTCGGGTCAGACCTGGACGAGTTCGCGGTCGTCGGGCACGGTCGGGACGTCCTCGGGATCGTCCCGGACGCGCGTGAACGCGCGGACGAGCGCATCGACGCCGACCGCCGCGAGAAGGCAGATCGCGCCCTCGGCAGACGCGCGGTAGCGCGTGGTGGCGAACGTGATCGTCACCGCGATCCAGACGACGATCGGTGGGCCCAGCAGACGGGAAGACGGGGATGCGCCGTCGCCGCAGCACGAGCGCGCCCGCGATCGCGAGTGGGGCCACGATGTACCAGCCGGCCATCGCGCCGCGAGCCACCCACAGGCTGCGCCCCTCGGGGAACACGTCGAGGCGCACCTGCTGCAGTGGCTTGTAGAGACCGGTGATGCGGCCCCACCGAGCGAGGACCACGTAGGGCAGCCGGCTCTTGTGGTTGCCGATGTACTCCAGCGACTCGTCGCGGAAGAGCTTGGCCAGCTCGGACTGGTCCATGCCGCGGCTGTCGATGCCGTTGGCCTCGAGCACGCCGACCGGGCACAGGATGTTCCAGTACCCGGTGAACTCGCCGTAGTAGGTGAGGTCACACGTCGCCGTCGAGAGCGTGATCTCGTAGCCGGCGGACAGCAACACGGGGTGATCGAACCGCGACAGGTTGAACCCGACCCATGGCGCGAGCGTCAACACGCACGCGGCGCCGGACGCGAAGAGCCACCCGATGCGCCGCCTCAGCGGCACGGTCCGGGCGATGAGGATGAGCGGGAGGACGACGAGCACCGCGAGCAAGAGGAGCTCGGAGCGCGACATGCGCCGCCAGGCCCACGGAGACCCCGAGCAGCGCCGCTCGGCGCGAGGGTCGGGCGGTGCCAGAAGCGATACGACAGCAGCATGGTCACCGCGACGGTGAGGATCGCGACGGTCTCGGAGAGCAGCATGCCGTCGGGTGCCCAGACGTTCGGGTAGATGCACACGAGCACCGCGGCGATCAGCCCGACGCGCTTCCCGGCGATCTCCTTGCCGGCATACGCCGAGACGGCGATCGTGGCCGCGCCGATGAGCGTCGTCACGAGCATGTGACCCGGTGGAGCCCGTGATGCCGAGCCACGACCAGGCGGCGAGGTAGAGCAGATAGATCGGCGGATGGTCAGCGGCCT
Organism: uncultured Acidimicrobiales bacterium; assembly: GCA_963759645.1. Lineage (GTDB taxonomy): Bacteria > Actinomycetota > Acidimicrobiia > Acidimicrobiales > DATKAS01 > DATKAS01. The sequence goes on from CAVXAI010000016.1 coordinate 484,421, forward strand.
GCACCGAGAGGCCGTACTCCCGGAACTCGATCGGGTTGATGAAGCCGTGGCCGTCGGCGATCAGGTTCGAGCTGTAGTGGTAGAAGTACGCGTCGCCCCAGATGGCGGAGTCGTGCGTCACGAAGAGCACGTACGCGACGCGGACCAGGAGCCCGACTCCGGTGATGAGAGCGACCCACCGCAGGAACGACCGGTCGGTCATCTCGACCTCAGTGCTGCTCGGCTCGGTGGTCACCGGCGGGTCGTCGGCCGGGGCGACTGCGCCCGTTGGCGTGTCTTCAGGCGCGTCTTCAGCCGTCGGCGCGCTCATCGGACGAAACGCTAGCCGCGGGTCTGGCGTCGGCTCTGAGCAGGGCGATCTCTTCGGCCAAGGTGCGTACCCGGCTCTCGAGCCGCGACAGCTCCCACGAGAAGTGCACGACGACGAAGAAGAGGAAGCCGAGCGCGAGGAACGCGAACGCGGTCGGCGGGTACTGCACGCCGAGCCACCCGGCAACCGTGTCGAGCACGCTCGGGAAGATCGCGAGCGGTACGAGCACGATCCCGATGCCGAGCCACAGCAGCGCGTACTTCGACCGAAGCTGGTGCAGGCGGAGGAGCCAGAAGATGTAGGCGACGCTGAGCGCGGTCACGACGATCAGCAAGAGATGAGCGCGATGTGGTCATGGCCGTTCCTTCGGTGGGGCGATGTGGCGGCGCGACGCCGATGCCGTGATGCCGATCATGAGCCGTAGGTAGTTGTACGACGAGCTTGAGACGCCGGGTGCTCGGCTGCCCGCCCGAGCGGGTTCGCATCGCCACGGGCACCTCGACCACGCGATATCCCGCACGCGACACCATCAGCAGCACCTCCACGGTGTCGGCGAGGTACTCGACCGGATAGTCGCGAGCCAGCATGGCCACGACCGGCGCGTCGAACGCCCGGAACCCCGATGTCGTGTCCGTGAACGACTGCCCGGTCTGCCACCGTACGACCCGGTGGAGCAGCTTCATGGCCCGCCGCCGCACCCGGCCAACCTCGAACGTGCTGGTGGCGCTGGGATCGGCGAATCGGGAGCCGATGGCCATGTCCGCTCCGGCGTCCAACGCGTCGAGGAGGCTCCTGATGGTGGCGGGATCGTGCTGGCCGTCGGCATCGACCACGACCACCCGGCCGTAGCCCTCCTCGACGGCGTAGCGCAGGCCAGTCCTCACGGCCGCGCCCACTCCGAGGTTGAACGGGAGGCGCGCCACCGCGACGTCGCACGTGGCCGCGACACGTGCGGTGCTATCGCGTGAGCCGTCGTCGACCACGAGCACTGCGAGGTCGGGGACGACGTCGTGCAGCTCTTTGAGCGTTCCCGGGAGCGCCTGCTCCTCTTGGAACGCCGGTACCACGACGAGCGTGGGGCCGTCAGTCATCCGGCCCGGTCTTCGACGTAGAGCCAGTCGCCCCCGACGAGCTCACAGCGGTGCGGGTGCTCGGTGCCGGTCCAAGCGAGCAGCGAGAAGCGGTAGGGGAAGAAGTGGATGTGCGGGTTGAACGTCACCCGGTAGGGCCGTTGTCGCGGCACGACCACGACGACCCGCTTCGCGGCGACGCGTCGCAGCTCGGCGATCGCAGCGCCGAGGTGCTGCACGTGCTCGAGCGTGTGCGTCGACACCACCGTGTCGAACGACTGGTCGCGGAACGGCAGCCGCTCGACGTTCGCCTCGCAGAGGGTCGCGCCCGAGTGGCGGATCGCCCGATCGCCGGTCGCCAGCGCGACGTCGCAGGCGACGACGCGGTGGTCGCGGGCCAGGATGTTCGCGAGGTAACCCTTGCCGCAGGCCACATCGAGCACCGTACGGCCTTCGATCGCCGCGACGACGCCATCCAGCGACTCGGGGGTGAGGTCGGTGTCGCCCTGTTCGAACTTGGTCTGGAGGCTGCGGTAGAACGCGCCGTACTCCGCCTCCGACAGCGAGAAGGCGCGTTCCTTCAGCTCGTCGATCGGGATCGGCAGCGTGTCGTACATCGACCGGGCGGCTTTGGCGAACAGCCGCGAGTCGCGCAACGCCGGCGGCACCCAGCGATCGAGGAGGTCGTTCCACCGCATCGAGGCGCGCCGGCTCATCCGCATCGTTGGGTCACGCCTTCCCGATGGCGGCGAGCACGCGGCGGCGCTGGGCCATGGCGGGTCGCTCGATGAGCTTCAGGCTGATCGGCCGCGGTCGCGCAGCTGAGCACCATCGTCCCGAGGAAGAGCTGCGGGAAGGGCGCCTGGAAGAGCGGCCAACCCATCCAGTCCGAGAAGTGGAGGATCCAGAACTGGTGCCAGAGGTAGATCCCGTACGAGATCGAACCCAGGTACACCATCACCGGGTGTGACAGGAAGCCGCGGATCAGGCCCTTGCGCTGATCGCCGAACACGGCAGGCAGCATCAGCGCGAGGGCCACGAGCCCGTAGACGGTCTGGCGCAGCATCTCGCGGGCGTCGCTGCTCTTGAAGAGACCGAGCAGGAGACCGAGCTGGGTGGACACGAACCAATACAGGACGAGGGCGACGATCCAGCAGACCGCCGGGATGGCGGCCGATCGCCTCGCCCGCGGTGCGGATCACCGAGCGATGCTCGCCCCACGCCGACACGACGGCGAGGGCCATCCCGACGGCGAAGAGCTCGATCAGCGAGGGCAGCCAGTAGGGCGTGAGCGCCTTCCAGCTCGGGTCGAGCCAGATGATGAAGCCGCGCCACACGAAGCTGAGGACGACGAGCCCGCCGAGCGCGGCGAGCAGTCGCATCGCCTGGCGGTTGATCGTGCTGCCGCCGCAGATGCGGCGCATCCACGTCGCCCAGAACGGGAGGAACGCGTAGAAGCTGATCTCGGTGGCGAGGCTCCACGACTGCGTGATCGCGCCGATCACGAAGCGCTGGAAGTAGATCTGCGTGAGGCTCATGTACACGAGCAGGCCGAAGATGCTGTGCACGACGATGCCGCCGATGATCACCTGCAGGAACAGCGCGGCCCAATAGCCGGGGAAGATGCGCAGGACCCGCCGGGTCCAGAAGTCCGCTCGCGGGATGGGCTCGACGCCGGCGAACTGCGCGGCCACGTACGGACGAAAGAGCAGGAAGCCGGAGAGCGCGAAGAAGATCGGCACGCCGATGTCCATGCGTCCGAGGAACACGCCCCACTCGTACCGGAAGGTGTCGCCCGACGCGAAGCCCGCGTGGTGCGCGACGATGAGCGTCGCCGCGATCGCCCGCAGCCCATCGAAGCACGCGAAATGACGGCTGACCGATCCGGCGTGGCCGGCGCCGGCATCGGCGGTCGCCGCGACGGTCATTCGATGATCGGAGCAGCCCGACCGGTGCCCGAGGTGCCCGTCGTCGAGCCCTCCTCGTGGTACTCCTGCTCGACGTTCACCGTCCAGATGTCGTGGTGCGCGCCGTAGATGTTGTCGACGCTGAGCATCGCGGTGAACATCGAGTGGTCCTGGTTGTTGTACTTGTGCATGCCGTTGCGACCGACGGGATACACGTTGGGCGCGTTCGTCGGCGATCCACTCGCGCATGACGTCGACGTTCGCGCGGTAGGTGCCGTCATAGAAGGGGTAGGCCTTCGGCGTGCGGACGACGTAGCCCACCTCGACTTGTGCGGCGTCGACGAGGCCGATGCGCTCGAGCTCACGAGCACCGAGCGCGACCAGGTCGTCGTCGCTCATCTCCCACAGGTCGTCGCCGACGCTCACGAAGTACTCGAGACCGAGACAGGTCCGGCCCGGGCTTCACCATGTACGGCGACCACGACCCGAAGTTCTGCACACGACCCGACGAACACGTCCGGAGAGTGCACGTAGATCCAGTTGTCGGGGAAGGAGTAGCGGTCGGGCACGACGAGCGCGACCGTGATGAAGTCGCGGTACTTCAGCCCCCGAGCCGCCGCGAGCACGTCGGCGGGCACCGGCGGATCCATGGCTTCGAGGAGGGCGCTCATCGGCATCGACGAGATCACCGCGGTGGCGTCGTAGGTCGTCGGCACGCCTTCGGTCTCGGCGGTCACGGAGACGGCGCGGCCGTCGCGGTGGTGCACCGCTCGTCACCGCCGTCTGCATGATCACCTTGCTGCCGGCCGCCTCGACCTTGTCGCGGCACACCTCCCACATCATCCCCGGCCCGTACTTCGGGTACTGGAACTCCTCGATCAGGGAGGTGACGTCCTTCTGGTTCCGCTTCGGGAGCAGCGCGTTGATGATCGCCTTGCCGAGCGACAGGTTCTTGATGCGCTGGGCCGCCCAGTCGGCGGGCAGCTTGTCGGCATCGACCCCCCACACCTTCTCGGTGTAGGTCTTGAAGAGCGCGCGGTAGAGCCGCCATCCGAACCGTGAGGCGACCCAGCCCTCGAACGTCGTCAGGTCCTTCGGCTTCTTGATGCGCACGCCGATGTACGAGCACACGCAGAGGAACGCTTCCCACACGCCGAGCCGACGTCAGCGCGTTCATCGCGCGGAGCGGATAGTCGATGAACTTGCCCCGGTAGTGGATCCGGCTCATCCGGGGGCGGAGCAGGAAGTCCTCGTCGGGCAGGATCTCGTGCCAGACCTGCTCGACCTCGCCGACCTTGGTGAAGAAGCGGTGGCCGCCGATGTCGAAGCGCCAGCCGTCGCGTTCGACGGTGCGACTGATGCCACCCACGACCGAGTCGGCTTCGAGAACCGTCGCCGTCTGTCCCCGCTTCGTGAGCTCCCACGCCGCGGTGAGCCCCGCAGGCCCGGCGCCGATGATGACGACGCGCTCGGCCTCGGTGTTCGGCTCGGTCTCGGTGTCGGCCATCGCGGTCGGCGCGCTCCTGCAGCTCATCGTGTGTTCGGGGTCGTGGGCAACGGCCGGATGATTGGGCCGCAGTAGGTGCGAAGGCTACCGTTGCGCGCCGTGGCGGTCACGAACACCCAGGCCGCGGCGCCGAGCGCCGAGCCTGCGGAGGCCCCCGCGGAGACCGGTTCCGGGCGGTGGCTGACGGTCGGATGGGCACTCGTCGCGCTGGCCGCCGTCGTCTGCGTCGCGCTGCGGTTCTGGACGCGGTCGCACCTGTGGCTCGACGAGGCCCTGTCGGTCAACATCGCCCGGCTTCCCGTCGCCGACATCCCCGAGGCGCTTCGCCACGACGGGCACCCGCCCCTCTACTACTTCCTCCTGCACGGCTGGATGTCGGTGTTCGGCGAGACCGACCGCGTCGTGCGCGCGCTCTCGGGCGTGTTCGCCGTCGCCGCGTTGCCGCTGATGTGGTTCGCCGGCCGCCGGTCGGAGGGAGACCGGTCGCGTGGCTCGCGGTCGTCGTGCTGGCGCTCAACCCATGGGCGCTGCGGTACGCGACCGAGGCCCGGATGTACTCGTTGGTGGTCTTCCTCGTGCTCGCGGGATATCTGCTCGTGACGGCCGCTCTCGATCGACGCAGCGTGTGGTTGCTCGTCGGCATCGCGCTCGTCACCGCCGCACTCGTGCTCGACCCACTACTGGGCGCTGTACCTCGTCGCGGCCACGGTCGTGCTTGGTCGGCGCTGCGGCTTCGGACGCGAGCACGAGGCGCGCGGCCGTCCGGGTGCTCGGTCGCGATCGGCGATCGGGTCGCTCGCGTTCGTCCCGTGGCTGCCGTCGTTCGCGGACCAGGCCGCCCACACCGGGCAGTCCCTGGGCGAAGCCGATCCGGCCGTCGACGATGCTCACGATCACCGCGAACGATCTGGGCGGCATCGGCTCGGAGGGGCAGGTCGTCGGGTTCGTGCTGACGATGCTGGTGCTGCTCGCCCTCTTCGGGATCGCCCGCAGCCGGCAGCGCATCGACCTCGACCTGCGGACCGTGCCGCAGGTGCGCGACCGAGCGTCGTGGCGTCGGGGCTGACCATGGCGCATCGGTCTCGTCGCGATCTACGCCGCGAGCGGCACCTACGAGTCGCGGTACGCGGCGGTGTACGTCCCGCTCTTGCTGCTCGCGGCGGCGGTGGGCATCACGCGGTTCACCGCCGACTGGCTCCGGCTGGTCGATCGTCGGTGTGCTCGTCGCTCGGTGGCCTGCTCGGCGGGTATCGCAACGTGACCATCGAGCGCACGCAGCTGGGCGCGGAGGTGGTGCCGGCGCTGAACGAGGGTGCGGCGCCGGGCGACATCGTCGTGTACTGCCCCGATCAGCTCGGCCCGGCCGGCACCCGTCACCTGCGCGACGACCTCATCACGATGGTCTATCCGACGCTCGGACCCGCCGACCGAGTCGACTGGGTCGACTACGAGGAGCGCAACGACGCGGCCGATCCCGACGCCATCGCGCAGGAGGTGCTCGCGCGCGGCGGGTGACCAGACGATCTGGCTCGCGTGGGCAGGCACCTACCGCACGTTCGAGGGACAGTGCGAGGCGCTGAACACGGCGTTGCTGCGAGCGCGCCCGGCGGGCCACCCGGTGGTCGAGGACAACGGCAACAAGTACTTCGAGCACGCCTGGCTGTTCACGTTCCCGCCTGCGCACGTGACGCCGAGTCGGCTGCGCCGCGGCGTCGGCGAGGACCTCCGGGCGGCCTTGCCGGCGTGGGTCGCGGCGCGGGTGCTCGTCGCCATCGGGTACGCGCATCGCCCGCCTGTGGCGCGAGCTCGACGATCCTGAACGGCTCACGATCCAGCTTCACCAGGGGCTGTTCGCGTGGGACGGCGCCTTCTACCGAGAGATCGCCAGCCAGGGCTACGACGCGTTGCCCGACCAGGCGCTCCGGTTCTTCCCGCTGTATCCGCTGTCGGGTCGCGGACTCGGCTTTCTTCTCGGCGGCAACGAGGGCATCGCCCTCCTGCTCATCGCGAACGTCGCGGCGCTCGCGGCGGCGGCGTTGCTGCACCGGCTCGTCCTCGTCGACCTCGGCGACCGGGGCACGGCCCGGCTGAGCGCGTCTCTGCTGGCGCTCGCGCCGCCCGCGTTCGTGCTCGTGTGGGCCTACGCCGAGGCGCTGTTCCTGGTGTGCGCGATCGGTGCGTTTCTCGCTCTGCGGAAGCGCTCGTGGTGGTGGGCTGCGCTGGCCGGCTACCTCGCGGGCCTGACCCGACCGTTCGGCGTGGTGCTCGCGGTGCCGGCGGCGATCGAAGCCTGTTCGGGATGGCGGCAGGCGCGGGGTCACGATCGCGTCGCCCGCCTCGCGGCCGTCGTGGCGCCCGTGGCCGGGCTCGCCACGTTCCTGCTCTGGGTCGGGTCGTTCGAGCCCGTCCGTCAGCAAGGGGAGCTGCGAGGGGAGTGGCTCGATCCGATCCGGGGGCTGGTCTCGAGGCGGTCGGTGACCTGTTCGGGCCGCAGCGCTTCCTCGACGGCCTGCACGCCCCGTTCGCATTCTGCTCGTGGTCCTCGTGATCCTGTGCATCCGGTGGCTGCCACCGTCGTACAGCGCGTTCGCCGGCATCGCCGTTCTCAGCGCGCTCGCCGCGACGAACCTGAACTCGCTCGAGCGGTACGGCCTCAACGCGTTCCCGGTCGTGATCGCGATGGCGATGCTCGCACGGCGATGGCGCATCGAATCCGCGGTGCTCGTCATCTCCGGAGCGCTCATGGTCGCCGTCACCACCTCCGCGTGGCTCGGCCGCTACGTCCCCTGACGCCGCGCCCCAGCCCCCCTCGCTCCCGGGATTGACGACTGGAGGCACGCAGAGTGCCCCGACCGGGCAATCCCGAGGCGGGGCACGAGCGGACAATGTCCCACCCCTCGGCATCCTGTCGCGCGATGACGGCGGACATGGGAGTCATCAACCGAATGCACGACGTCGACAACGTGCGCTGATCACCCGGCTCCAGGCGTCTGGCGTGCTGGCCTCGACCGACGGAGCAGATCACGGAATCGATTGCGGCAGTGGGGTGTGGATCGAGGTGCGTCCGAACGTCTATGCGGTCGGCGGGCGCCTCCGGGTCGTGGGAGCAGAGCGGTGCTCAAGCGGTGCTGCTGTCCGGCGGGCGGGGGTAGCCACGGCTCCGCACTGCACGGCCGCCTACCTGTGGGGCTATCCGGCAAGTGTGCCTGCAGCCCGACCGGATCGAGGTCGTGACCGACCTGGAGCGCAGGGTGACGCCTCGACGGGCGTCCGTAGGGCATCGATCGCCGCGAGCTGTTCGATGCGGACCTCACGACCCGGCTCGGCATCCCGTCGGTGACTCGCCGCTCGGGCGTTGGTCGACGTCGGCGGGTCGATGCGCCGCGAAGTCCTCGGCAAGGCGCTCGACGACCTCCTGCGGCGCAAGGTGTGCACCCTCGAGGAGGTGCGTCGGTGCGTTGCACGGCTCCATCCAGGGCCGGGTCGACCGCTGCGAGGGATGCACGAGGTGCTCGCGGAGCGCTGGGAGGGCTACGACCCCGGCGAGAGCGACCTCGAGACTCGTGCGATTCGCTCCATCGCCGAGAGCCGGCCTGCCCCTGCCGCGCCAGCAGTACCGGATGAGGCTCGGCGGGCAAGCCGGTGCGGATCGATCTCGCGTATCCCGAGCTGAGGATCGCCATCGAGGTCGACTCGTGGGAGTACCACGGGCAAGTCCGTTCAGCGTTCGACGTCGACCACATCCGACGCGACCGAGCTGCATCCTCCTGCAATGGGTGCCGTTCACATTCACGAGCGCCATGTCGGACGACTACATCGTCAGCAGCGCACGGACGTTGCTCGCAGCAGGCCCAGGCCGTGTGCCGCGCGGCGGGATTGGCGAATCGGGCGCGGCATAGTGCCCCGAGTCGTCAATCCCGGTGGCGGATCGGGGTGGCCGGGTCGCAGTTAGAGGTGTTCGATCTCCATGAGGCGGGCGTGGGGCGCGTGGCGAGGTGGGGCGATGCCGCAGGACTTGAGCAGGCGCACGACCCGTCCTCGATGTCCGCGGAAAGGCTCGAGCAGCTCGAGCATCCGATCGTCGCCTCCCGCCACGTCGCCGGTGAGAGTGAAGCAGACGATGCCGGGCAGGTGAAGATCGCCGATCGGTACCGCGTCCGGATCGCCAGCCGCGCTGGCCAGTACCAGCCCCGTCGTCCATGCACCCACTCCGGACACGAAGCGCAGCCGCGTCTCCAGCCGTGCGGGGTCGTCGACGAGGGCTTCGAAGGCGCTCGCTGCAGACGCGCATCGCCGGATTGTGTCGGCGCGGCCTCGCTCTATTCCGCTCGGGTGGAAGCGGTGGTAGGGGAGCGATGCGATGCGCGAGGGTTCGGGCGGCAGCCAGAGGTTCACTGGGCCTGGTGCGCGCTCGCTGAAGCGGCGGGTGATCGAGCCCCATGACCGGGCGGCCTGGATGCTCGTCACTCGCTGCCCGAGGATCGTCGCGACGAGCAGCGGGAAGACGGAGCGAGATCGCGCGATGCGCATGCCCGGATGGCGACGAAGCAGCTCGGACACGAATCTGTCCCGGGGCGCGAAGCCCTCGGCATCGTCCGCGGCGCCCACCATCTCGGGGGCGTGCTCGGTCACCCACGCTGCGCCGTCACCCCACGCGTCGACGCCGACCTCGTGGCCGCCGCCGGTGAACCGTGCGGTAGCGCCTCCCTCCGGTGTCCGCACCGCGCGCCACACCGTCGTGTCGCCGACTCTCGTCGTCGGGTCGTAGCGCCCGTGCTGCAGGGACCCCATGGTCTGCCCGAGGTGCACGGGCAGCCGGAGTCGGACGCGCCGGCTGATCACGCGAGGCAGCGCAGCGGCTCTCCGCCGTTGTACGTGATCATCTCGAGGATCGCCGTGAGCACGTCGATCGTGGCCCCTGGTTCGGCACCGTCGATCTCCGCGTAGGCGCGGTGGAGATTGCCGACGAGACGCTCCCTGTCGTGCCATTCGGAGAACTCGCCGAGGTCGGCCTGGAGCGCGGCGTCGAGCGGCGCAACGCCGGCGGCGTGCGCGTCCGAAGCGAGTCGCTGCACGAACTCGAAGTACCTCGTCAGCTGGTCGAAGACTTCCGGCCCGCAGACCGGTCCGTGGCCGGGGACGATCGTCTCGGCGCCGAAGGCGCGCAACGCTTCGACTGAAGCGAGCGATCCCGACACCGAGCCCATCACGACGAAGGGCGTGCCCCCGTTGAAGACGAGGTCACCGGTGAACAGGACCCTGCGCTCCGGCACCCACGCCACGACGTCATTCGTCGTGTGCGCCGGACCGATGTAGCGGAGCGCGACCTCGAGGTCGTCGACCCACACCGACAGATGATCGTCGAACGTCACGAAGGGCGGCCACGTCTCGAGCTCGCCCCACTCGACCCAGGGCCACAGCGACTTCGTGACCGAGCCGGAGGTGATCACCTCTTCGCGGCACTTCTCGTGGGCCACGATCGCAGCGGAAGGCAACAGATAGTTGCCGTGCGTGTGATCGCCGTGGTGATGGGTGTTGACGAGCACTCGCACCGGCCGATCGCTCACACCACCGAGCGCGTCGAGAAACGCCCGAGTGCGCCTCTCGGTCGCGCATGTATCGATCGCGGTCACTCCGTCGCGGCCGACGAGGAAGCCCGTGTTGTTGAGACACCACGAACCGTCCAGCTGCACGTAGGCGTAGATGCCGTCGCTGACCTCTTCGAGGGTCGGCGGCGGGGCCACCTCGACGTCGTGGGAATGGTCAGCCGACATGGCCGCATCGTAGGGGGCAGGGGCTACCGTCCGGGGATGGACCCGGTGCTCGTCTCGACCCCTCGTGAAGGCGTGCGGCTCATCACGCTGAACCGGCCCGACAAGCTCAACGCGATGACCGCGGAGCTGATCGGCCAGCTGCACGATGCCCTCGACGACGTCGCGATCGACGCGTCCTGCCGCGTCGTGGTCCTCACCGGCATGGGTCGAGGCTTCTGTGCCGGGCTCGACCTCGGTGGCTACGGGCGCGCGCCGCACACGGAGGGATTCGGTCCGACGCAATCAGGGTTCGCTGTGCAGAAGCAGATCGCGGCGCTGATCCCGCACCTGCGGTCGCTGCCCCAGCCGGTCATCGCCGCGGTCAACGGCCCCGCGGCCGGAGGCGGCTTCGCGCTCGTCCTCGGGTCCGACATCCGCATCGCGGCCGAGTCGGCGAAGTTCAACGCCGCGTTCATCCGGATCGGTCTCTCCGCGTGCGACATCGGCACGAGCTGGCTGCTACCCCGCCTCATCGGCGCCGCGCACGCGCAAGAGCTCATGCTGACCGGACGCATCTTCACCGCGGCCGAGGCGCTGCGCTTCGGCCTCGTCACCGAGGTCGTGCCCGACGAGGTCATCCTCGACGCGGCGTACGCGGAGGCCGAGCTCGTGATGAAGAACACCCCCTTCGGCGTCGCGCTCACGAAGGAGGGGATGTGGTCCGCGCTCGAGATCCCGGGCATGCAGGCCGCGATCGATCTCGAGAACCGCCAGCAGATCATGGCCAGCGCCACCACCGACCACCAGGAGGCGATGCGAGCGTTTCTCGAGAAGCGCCCGCCGCGCTACGAGAACCGCTGAGCTGCGAGAACTGCTGAGCCGGGGTCAGGTCGCGGTCCCACACGCGGAAGTGGTGCACGCCCACCCGCTCGGTGGCCTCGATGCCGCCCCACATGAGCTCGGTGACGACCTCGATCGCGCGGTCCATGGGAAGGTCCTGACGATCGAGCCACCGCAGGGCGGCGGCCTCGACGAGCGCGAGCACTGATCGGGCGACGAGCCGCGCCTCGGGCCCGCCTCCGAACGCCGACGCCAGCGGCGCAAGTCGCTCTTCGATCACCTCGGGATGGCGTGCCGGACCATCGCCGGTCGCATTGCGGTACCCGTCGGGGTTTCCCTGCGCGTACAGGAAGTGCTGCGCGACCACCTTCGCCACGGCCTCGCGGAACGTCTCCGTGCCATCGAAGCCCGCGGTGACGGCGTCGTGCAGGAGCTCGGTGTGCCGCCGGAACACCGCAGCCACCAGACCACGGCGGTCTCCGAAGTAGTTGTAGACGAGCGCACGCGAGACACCGGCCGCGTCGGCGACCTCCTCGAAGGTCACCTCGCTCGGGTCGCGGCCCTTGAACACCAGAACGGCGGCGTCGATGATCTGCTCTCGTCGCGTCTCTCGCGTGAGCCGGGTGCGCACTCGCTCCATCTGAGCCACACGCATCCCCCCTCAGAGCGGTCAGCTCGTGGGCGAGTCGCCGTTCATTGTCGTGTCGGGCTCGGGGGCCGCGACGGGGACGGTCTGGTCTACAGCGGTCGGCGGTGCCTCGGCGTGGCCGATCGGGAAGTGGCAGGCGACGTAGTGCCCGCCTCCGAGGTCTCGGATCTGCGGCTCCTCGGCGGCGCACCGATCGGCCGCCTTCGGGCACCGGGTGCGGAAGCGGCAGCCGCTCGGCGGGAACACCGGGGACGGCAGCTCCCCCTTGATCCGGCCGAGCGTGTCGGGGGTCACCGTCGGGTCCGGGACCGGGATCGACTTCAGCAGCAGCTCGGTGTACGGATGCGCGGGCGCGCGGTACAGCTCGTCGGGCGGTGCGACCTCGCAGATCTTGCCGAGGTACATGACGCACACGCGATCGCTGATGTTCTTCACGACGGCCAGGTCGTGCGCGATGAAGATCATCGTCAGCCCGTAGCGGGCCTTCATGTCCTCGAGCAGGTTCAGGATCTGGGCCTGCACGGAGACGTCGAGCGCGGACACCGGCTCGTCGCAGATGACCAGCTTCGGGTCGAGCACGAGCGCGCGGGCCACGCAGATGCGCTGGCACTGGCCGCCGGAGAACTGGTGGGGCTTGCGGCCCGCGGCGATCTCAGGGTCGATGCCGACGTCTTCGAGCACGGTGCGCACTCGCTGCTCGCGTTCGTCGTCGGAGCCGACCTTCCAGATCACAAGGGGCTCGGCGACGATGTCCTTCACCTTGCGCCGTGGGTTCAACGACGAGATCGGATCTTGGAAGATCATCTGCATCTGCGGTCGCACCCGGCGCACGTCGTCGGGGTCGAGACCGGTGAGCTCGGATCCGTCGAAGCGAACCTGACCACCCGTCGGGCGGGGGAGCTGCATGATCGCCCGACCGGTCGTGGACTTTCCGCAGCCGGACTCGCCGACGAGACCGAGGGTCTCGCCCTTGAGCACGTCGAAGCTGATGCCCGAGACCGCGTTCACCCGCAGGCCGGTGTTGCCGAGCGGGAACTCGACGACGAGGTTCTCGACGCTGAGGAGCGGGTCGCTGTCCGGTCGGAGGTGTGCGGTGCCGCTGCCGGCCATGTCAGGCCTCCGCCGGCGCGGTCGTGGCGCGCGTCGACCTCGGCTGCCGCGTGCTCGGCCAGCGCGGCGCGGTTGCGTGCGAGTGCTTCGGCGCCTTCGGGCGAGCCGACGGGGTAGAAGCACGCGAACGTGTGGCCGGGGATCTCCGACTCCTGCAACGGCGGCTCTTCCTCCCGGCACCGATCCTGTGCGTACGGACAGCGAGGCGCGAACCGGCACCCGGGCGGCGTGTTGATGAGGTTCGGCGGACGGCCGGCGATGACCTCGAGTCGGGTGTGGCTGCGGTTCTCGAGCTTCGGGATCGACTTGAGCAGCGCCTCGGTGTAGGGATGGCGCACGTTCGCGAACAGCGACTTGGTCGGCGCCTTCTCGACGATCTTGCCGGCGTACATCACCGCGATCTCATCGGTGCGCCCGGCGACGACGCCGAGGTCGTGGGTCACGAGCACCATCGACATGTTGCGGTCTTGCTGCTCGGCCTGGAGCAGGTCGAGGATCTGTGCCTGCACCGTGACGTCGAGCGCCGTGGTGGGTTCGTCGGCGAACAGGATCGTGGGGCCGCACGCGAGTGCGATGGCGATCGTGACGCGCTGGCGCATGCCGCCCGAGAGCTGATGCGGATACTCATCGAGGCGCCGGGCGGGCTCGGGAATGCCGACCGACCTCAGGAGCGCCTCGGCCGTGGCCCTCGCGTCCTTCTTCGACATGTCGAGGTGGTAGATCGAGCGACTCGGTGATCTGGCGCCCGATCTTCATCACCGGGTTCAGCGACGTCATCGGGTCCTGGAAGATCATCGCCATCTCGGTGCCCCAGATCTCGCGCATGGCGGGAGGCGCGAGATCGCCGATCTCCTGTCCCTCGAACACGACACGTCCGGAGCGCTCGACGTTGCGGCGGGGGAGCAGGCCCATGACCGAGCGAGACAGGATCGTCTTGCCCGAACCGGACTCGCCGACGATGCCGATCGTCTTGCCGCGGTCGAGCGTGAACGACACGCCGTCGACGGCCTTGACGAAGCCGGCATCCGTGCGGAACGCCGTCTTGAGGTTCTCGACCTCGAGGAGCGGCCCGGTCTGGGTGCGTTGCCCCGCGATGAGCTTGGCGAGCTGTCCCTTCTTCACCCCACGGATTCCTTGATGTCGAACCGCTGGCGAGCGACGTCGCCGAGCATGTTGATGGCCAGGATCGTGAGGAACATGAAGAGCGCGGGCATCAGCGAGATCCACCACTCGCCGGTCTGCAGCGGGTTCTTGCCCTCGAAGATCATGAAGCCCCACGTGGGCGTCGGTGGTCGCACCGACAAGCCGAGGAACGCGAGCGCACCCTCGGCGACGATGAGCACCGCGAGCGCCGTGAGTGCGAACGACAGCATCGGTGGGATGACGTTCGGCAGGATCTCGCGCCCGATCACACGGCCGTTCTTCGCGCCGAGCGCGCGTGATGCCGTGACGAACTCGCGGTTGGCGAACGTCAGCGTGCTGGCCCGCACGACGCGGGTGAGCGGCGGGATCGACAAGACGCTCAAGACGAGGATCACCAACCACAGCCGGCTCAGCGTGAAGGAGATGGGACCGATCTCGAAGTGGCGGTCGCCGCCGTCGGGCGCTTGGCCGAACGTCACGAGCATCAGCGCGAGCACGAGAGCCGGGAACGCCAGCAGGATGTCCATGATCGTCGTGATGAACGTGTCGGTGCGGCGGCGGTGGTAGCCGGCGATGAGGCCGAGGAACCCGCCGATGGTGAGGCCGAACACCAGCGACGCGACGCCGATGGCCAACGACACACGTGCGCCGTAGACGAACCGGCTGAAGATGTCGCGGCCGTTCGAGTCGGTGCCGAACCAGTGGTCCAAGCGACGGCGGCTGCTTGCCGTCGAGCACGCTGCCCTTGCTGTAGGAGTCGACGAATGGCAGGAAGTCGGCGAACACCGCGAGGAACACGACCGTGCCGAGAAACCCGGCCGCGATCCAGAACGTGATCCGCCCGCGCTTCTTCGGCCTGACGTAGCCCGCGTCGCTGGCCCTCGGAGATGACGCCGAGCGACATGACCTCGCCCGGCGCGACGTCGACCTCGGCGCCGAAGAGCGGGGTGTCCTCGAGCGTGGGATCGAGGTGCTTGTTATGCGAGAGCTCTTGCATGGCGGATCCTCGGATCGATGAAGGCGTAGAGCACGTCGACCAGGAAGTTCACGAACACGAAGCTGACGGCGAAGATCGTCACGCACACCTGGACGACGGGGAAGTCCCGGCGGCCAATCGCTTCGACGGTGAGCTGACCCATGCCGTTGAGGGCGAAGATCTGCTCGACGATGACCGCGCCGCCGATGAGTGCGCCGACGTTGACGGCCGCAACCGTGATCAACGAGAAGAGCGACGGACGCAGCGCGTGGCGGAACAGGATGCGCTTGGTCGACATGCCCTTCGCGCGCGCCATCGTGATGAAGTCCATCTGGAGCGTGGCGAGCATGTCGGTGCGCAGCAGGCGGGTGTACACCGCGATCTGCGCGAGGGCGAGCGTGAACGCGGGCAGGAAGTAGGCGCGGAAGTGCTCGCCGGGGTTGTCGAAGAGACTGACGTCCTTCGAGATGGCCGGGAACCAACCCCATTTGACGGCCATGAAGTAGAGCAAGACCACGCCCAGGATGTAGTTGGGCACCGATAGGAGCCCGAACGCCGCGGTGTTGCTCACCCGGTCGAACGCGGTGCCCGCCCTGTAGGCGGTGAACACCCCGAGTGGCACGGCCACCGCCAACGCCATGATCTGTGCGTAGAGAAGGACGACGAGCGTCACGGGCAATCGGTTCTGGACGAGCTCGCTGACCGGCGTGTTGAAGCCGAGTGACACCCCGAAGTCGAGCGTCACCATCTTCTTCAACCAGATGCCGTACTGAACGGGGATGGGCTTGTCGAGGCCGAGGTCCTTGCGGACCTCCTCGACCTGGGCGTCTGTCGCACCGGGGCCCGCCTTGAAGATGGCGGGGTCCCCGGGCAACAGGTTGATGGCAATGAACGTGAGGAAGGTGACGGCGATCACCACGATCACCAGCTGCACCATCTTCTGGCGGACGTACCTCATGCCGTCACCTCCCGCTTGCTATGCGTCTCGCTACGCGTCGGGGTTGATCCAGACCGAGCGCATGGTTGAACGTGCCGCCAGTGCCCGGGCTTTGGGTGGAGCCGTCGGGGAGCGTGAACACTCCGACGTCCATGACGTTGGGCGTGTGGGGGAGGCCCCACACCGTCCAGAAGAGCCAGAGGTTGTAGCACTGCTCGCCGAACCGCTTGTTGACCGTCTCGGCGAGCTCCTGCTTCGCCGCGGGGTCGGTCTCGCCCCGGTTGGCGTTGAGCGCCTCGTCGATGACGTCGTCCTTGATGCGGCCGAAGTTGAGCGCGAGCTCGCCCACGGGAAGCGCATTCTCCGATCGTCCACCAGATGTACTGGCCGTCCAGGTCGTAGCCGCCGTGGTTGCGCCACTGGAACGCCTGGAAGTCGCCCTGCAGTGCCGTGAGGATGTACTTGGCCTGCTCGATCTGGCTGATCTGCACGTCGTCGAACCCGGCCTCTGTGTAGAACTGCTGCTGGGCCTGGGCGATGATCAGGTTCGTCGCGTCCTGCGTGGTCGACAGGTTGATGTTGAGCGGGCCAGGGTTCTCGGCCTTGTAGTCGGCGATGAGCGCCTGAGCCTCCTCCATGTTCTGCTCGGTCGGGAAGCCGGTGTCGTCGAGGTGGCCGACCTGCGCCGGCGAGAACGGACCGTTCGCGAGGAGCGGCACGCCCGCCTGCGTCTGGTCGATGATGGCTGCCGCGTCGGTCGACTCGGCCATGGCGCACCGCACGCGAGCGTCGGTGAGCGGCGAGCCCTCCTGCGTCACGTGCAGCAGCGTGTAGCCCGTCTCGCCGTAGTCGGTCTCCTCGAGCATCGGGAAGTTCTCCGGATCGTCGCGGAACTTCGCGATCGTGTCGCCGTTCGTCGTGTGGATGAGGTCGACGTCGCCGGCCTCGAGCGCCGATGCGCGCGCGTCAGGGCGTCGGGGATGACCCGGGTCTCGTACTCGTCGAGATACGGGTACGGCTGGTTCCAGTAGTCGGGGTTGCGTGTCGCGGTGAACGACTCGCCCGGCTTGTAGTCCTTGAAGATGAACGGACCGGTGCCGACCGGCTTCGGCTCGAGCGTCGGGATCCGCGTCCGCGGCGGCCATCCACGTCGGGCTGCCGATCATGCCCGGCTGCGCGGCGAGATAGATCGGGAAGACGACCCACGGTCGCTTCATCGTGATCGTCATCGTCATCGGGTCGGTCAGCACGATCTGCGGCGTGCCGTCGGGGTTCGTCGCGACGTCGGCGAACACCTTGCCGGTGAGGAACGAGTTGAACTGGCGAGTGATGTTGTCCACCATCGCCGCGCCGTCGAACGGCGTGCCGTCGTGGAACGTCACGCCCTCGCGGGCCACGAACGTCCAGACGGTGTAGTCCTCGTTGGGCGTGATCGACTCCGCGAGGTACGGGACGAGCTCCCCGTCCTCGGTGACGGCGGCGAGCGTGTCGAAGACGCTGCCGATGGTCACGTAGCACGACGCCGCGCACGTGAACTTCGACGGCGTCCAGGGGCTGCCGGTGTCGGCCTCGATGCCGACGACGAGCTTGCCGCCCTGGCACAGGCGTGAGGTTCGACGCCGCGGTGGTGCCCGCGCCGCCGGCCGCGGTCGTGCCCGCGCCCTCCGCCTGCGGTGGTGCCGCTGCCGCTCTCGCTGTCGTCGCTGCCGCAGGCCGCCGCGATCAGCCCGAACGCCAACAGCGCCGCGGTCAGACCGAGACCGGCTCTCCGGGATCTCGATGGTGATCGATGCACGTTGCTCCCCTTGCTTGTCCGATTGCTGATGGAAACGAGGTCCCGGCCTTTCGGCCGGGACCTCGGGCACTGCTGAGTTGATCTACTGCTCGATCCAGACCGAGCCACGTTGATCACGACCCGGCGATGCCGTTGCCCAGGCAGACGGGATTCCCGGACGGCGCCACGAAGTCGTCGATGCCGTGGACCTTCGGGTGTGTGGGCCAGACCCCACACCGTGTATGACCCCCAGAGGTTGTAGCACTGCTCGCCGAACCGCTTGTTGACCGTCTCGGCGTACTCCTTCTTCTCCGCCGGGTCGGTCTCGCCCCGGTTGGCGTCGAGGGCCTCGTCGATGACGTCGTCCTTGATGCGGCCGAAGTTCAGCGCCAGCTCGACCGACGGGCAGTGCGTTCGACGAGTGCCACCAGATGTACTGCGCGTCGAGGTCGATGCCACCGTGGTTGCGCCACTGGAAGGCCTGGAAGTCGCCCTGCAGCGCCGTGAGGATGTACTTCGCCTGCTCGATCTGACTGATCTGCACATCGTCGAAGCCGGCCTCAGTGAAGAACTGCTGCTGGGCCTGGGCGATGATCAGGTTCGTCGCATCCTGCGTGGTCGACAGGTTGATGTTGAGCGGTCCCGGGTTCTCGGCCTTGTAGTCCGCGACGAGCTCCTGGGCCTTCGCCATGTCCTGCGCGAGCGGGTAGCCGGTGTCGTCGCAGGTTGCCGAGCTGGCCCTCCGAGAACGGCCCGTTCGCGATCGGCTGGACGCCGGCGCCGATCTGGTCGATGATCGCCTGCTCGTCGGTCGCGTTGCGCCATCGCGCACCGCACGCGCGACGTCCTGGAGCGGCGAGCCCTCCTGCGTCACGTGGAGGAGCGTGTAGCCGGTCTCGCCGAACGCGGTCGACTCGGTCATCGGGAAGCTCTCGGGATCGTCGCGGTACTTCGCGATGGTCTCGCCGTTCGTCGTGTGGATCAGGTCGACGTCGCCCGCCTCGAGCGCGCTCGGCGCGGTGAGCGCGTCGGGGATGACCCGGAACTCGACCTCGTCGAGGTACGGGTAGGGCTGGTTCCAGTAGTTCGGGTTCTTCGTCGCGGTGAACGACTCGCCGGGCAGGTAGTCCTTGAAGATGAACGGACCCGTGCCGACTGGCTTCGGCCTCGAGGGCCGCGATCGGCGTCAGCGGCGGCGAGCCACGTCGGGCTGGCCATGTAGCCGATCGCGCCGGAGAGGTAGAGCGGGAACGGCACCCACGGTCGCGTCATCGTGATCGTCACGGTCATGGTCGTCGGTCACGACGATCTGCAGGGTGCCGTCGGCGTTCTTCGCGACGTCGGTGAGCGCCTTCGCGGTGAGGAACGACTTCGTGTGGCGGTTGAGGTTGTCGGCGATCGCGGCGCCGTCAGCGGCGTGCCGTCGTGGAACGTGACACCCTCGCGGGCCTTGATCGTCCAGACCGTGTAGTCGGCGTTCGGCGTCGACCGACTCGGCGAGGTAGGGCACGACCGTGCCGTCGACCGTCGACGATGGTGAGCGAGTCGTAGATCGACCGGATGACGGTGTGGCCCGAGATCGCGCAGAGTGCCTTCGCCGGCGTCCACGGGCTTCCGCGTGTCGGCCTCGATGCCCATGACGAGCTTGCCGCCCGGCCTGGAGGCTCGAGCGGCCGCACCGGTCGTGTCCGCGCCGCCTGCTGCGGTCGTTCCCGCGCCCGCCGCCCGCGGTCGTGCCGGCGCTGCCCTCGCTGTCGTCGCTGCCGCACGCGGCGGCGAACAGACCCGAGTGCGAGAGCGCCGCTGAGCATGATCATCCCCGTGCGGCGGGTCCTTCGTCCCTGATCGTTGCAACTCATTCCCCCCCTGTCGGCGAGCCCCCTCTGGGCCGCATCGTTGTGCCTTTGGTCTGACAGGCGCCGCAGCCCGGTCCCACCCGGGTCGAGACGCTCCGAGCAACCCCCACCGGTGCGCGCGCGGGCTGTGACCCCCGGCACAACTGGTGAGCGGAACCTATGACCGCATTGCCACGGTGTCAATGCGGGACGGGTGACAGTCGATTGCAGTCCGATGAAGGACGTGACGGAAGTGAACGTGGCGAGTCGTAACCTCGCTCGGTGGTCGCAGACCTGAAGCTCGACGTCGATCAAGGTGAAGCCGGGTCGCGCGGCCGGCCTCGCGGAGCGCGACGCTCGAAGTCGCCTCGGACTCACCGGCAAGACGGCAGCCGCGGCGCTCCACAGCCGAGCTGCTCGGCGGTTGCAGACGCTGCAGAACCGCCTGTGGGCCGAGCAGCGTCGCAGCCTGCTCCTCGTGCTCCAGGGGATGGACGCATCCGGGAAGGACGGCACCATCCGCGCGGTGTTCTCGGGCGTCAACCCGCAGGGGTGTCGGGTCACGTCGTTCAAGGCGCCCGACAGGCAAGGAAGCCGGGCACGACTACCTGTGGCGCGTCCACGAGGTGTGTCCGGCGCGCGGGGAGATCGGCATCTTCAATCGCTCGCACTATGAGGACGTGCTCGCCGTGCGCGTGCGCGACCTCGCTCCCGAGTCGGTGTGGCGACTGCGGTACCGCCACATCCGCGAGTTCGAGCGCATGCTCGTGCACGAAGGCACCACCGTCGTGAAGGTGTTCCTTCACATCTCCGGCGACGAGCAGCGCGAGCGGTTGCAGGCCCGCATCGACAACCCGGAGAAGCGGTGGAAGTTCCGCATGGCCGACCTCGACGACCGCGCGCACTGGGACGAGTACCGAAAGGCGTACGAAGAGGCGATCACCGAGACGTCGACCGCGTGGGCGCCGTGGTACGTCGTTCCCGCCGACCGCAAGTGGGTGCGCAACGTCGCGGTCTCGCAGCTCCTGGTCGATGTGCTCGAGGCGATGGATCCGCAGATCCCCCAGCCCGAGCAGGGCATCGAGGGCGTCGTCGTGCCGTGAGGGCGTCGTGGCGTAGCGAGAGCCTCGTCAGCCGACGGCGAGCCCGTCGCCCCACAACGCGGGACGCAGCGCAGCGAGCGTCGCCTCGTAGACCGCGTCGGGGCTCGCTCCGCCATCGACGGTCACGAGCAACTCGCGCTCCTGGAACCACGCGACGAGCGGGCCGGCTTCCTCGTCGTAGAGATCGAGGCGACGACGGATCGCGGCCTCGGTGTCGTCCTTGCGCCGCACCGCCCAGCCGTCGCCGCGCGGGCACGGCACCGACGCGACCTCGCGCGCCGCTGACACCGTCGTGCCACACACCGGGCACACGCGCCGTCCGAGGATCCGCGCGAGTACGACGTCGGCTTCGACCTTCACCTGGATCGCTGCGTGCAGTGACTCGTCGCCGAGGAGGTCGGTGAACGCGTCGGCTTGGTCGACGGTGCGCGGGAAGCCGTCGAGCAGAAAGCCGCGACGCCGGACGTCGGGTTGTGCGAGCCGGCGGTCGATGACCTTCAGCATCACCTCGTCGGGGACGAGCTCGCCGCCGTTCACGAAGCTCTGCACCTCGAGGCCGAGGGGAGTCGCCTCGGCCATCTCGCGCCGCAGGATCTCACCCGTCGACACGTGATGGATGCCGAGATGGGCAGCGACGCGATGCCCGACGGTGCCCTTGCCCGCGCCTTGACGGCCGAAGATGACGAGCTTGGGAAGACGGCTCATGCGGGACCCCCGGGGGCGTGGAGTGGAGCCGGAAGGCGCGCACCATATCGCGATTGTCATGGATCTGTCATGACGGCATCGCGACCTCAGGGCTGCGAGACTCATCCGAGCGGAGCGCACGGCGTGCGAGGGGCTGCGATGGTCGATCAACCGAGCGCGGGCGAAGACGAGAGCCCCACCGTCGACGGCTCCGATGTCGACGCACTCGACGAGCTCGATCGACTGCGGGAGGAGGCGCAAACCGAGGATCCGGCCCGCCGAGCTCGGGCGCTGGCCCGCCTGGCCGTCGGTCTCCAGGACAAGAAGCGCCCGGCTGAGGCACTCGAGGCGGTCGAGGGCGCACGCGTCGCGTTCTGTGCATCGGGCGACTCGCAGGGCGAGGTGCTCTGTGACCGCCTCGCCGCCCGACTGTTGCTCGCGCTCGGTCGCCCGCTCGATGCGAGCAAGCGGCTCGCCGCAGCGCGGCGCCGGCTGCTCGACGGGTCGTCCGACCCTGCCGAGCTCGCGGCCTGCGAGCAGCAGCTCGCGTCGGCCCTGCACCAGCTGGGTCGACTGCAGGACGTCGTCGGGCTGCTCGTGAGTGCCCGCGAGCTCTACACCAAGGCTGACCTCGTCCGCGATGCCGGCATCTGTGACAACGACCTGGGCGTGCTGATGGCCCGGGTGGGCGATCCTGATCGGGCCCTCGAGCACTTCGAGGCCGCCCGCCTCAGCCTCACCGAGCCATGTCGCGAGCTCGCCGTGGTCGCGTTCAACGAGGCGACGGTGCTCTGGGACGCGGGACGGCTCGAGGAAGCGGGCGAACGCCTCCTCGAAGCCCGGGCGGCGTTCGCGGGCGAGGACGCGGACGTCGAGGTGGCGTGGTGCGACCAGAACCTGGGGGTGCTGGCGGTCGCCTCGGGGCGTCTGGACGACGGCGGTGGACCACTTCGTCGAGGCGCAGGATCGATATCGCGCCGCGACGGCGTGGACGGCCGTGGCCTGGTGTGACGCGAATCTGGCGCTCGTGCTCGACGCCCTCGGCCGCCGTGAAGAGGCTCGAGCCCGTCGCCCGCCGCCATGATCTGACCGAGGCTCGTTGACAGTGTGTTGAATGGTGGCCACTGTGGAAAAGGTGCCTGTCTCGTTCGTCCTCAACGGCCAGCCGGTCGAGTGCCGCGACGACCACCCGCACCTGCTCGCCGCTCTCCGGGAGGAGCTCGGGGTGCTGTCGCCGAAGGACGGCTGCTCGCCCTCGGGACAGTGCGGGTGCTGCACGGTGCTGCTCGACGGTAAGGCCCAGGTGAGCTGTCAGACGACGCTCACCAAGACCGCCGGCCGCGAGGTGACGACGCTCGAAGGGCTGCCCGACGCGGAGCGCGACCGGTACGCGCGGGTGTTCGCGTCGAAGGGAGCGTTGCAGTGCGGGTTCTGCACGCCCGGGATCGTGCTGCGGGCCAAGGCGCTGATCGAGAAGAAGGGCGCGGACTGCTCGCGGCGTGACATCACGGCGCCACCTCGGCGCGCACCTTTGCCGGTGCACCGGCTACGTGAAGATCATCGAGGCGATCGAGACGCTCGCGTCGGGTGCAGACATCGACATCGTCCCGCCCGGCGGCATCGGCACCAGCGGACTGCGGTACGAAAGTCTCGAGCTGTCGCTCGGAGACAAGCCCTATGTCGATGACCTCTTCCTGCCCGGGATGCTGCACGGCGCGTTTCATCTGCTGCGCACGCGCGCGCTGACGTCGTGCGCATCGACGTCCGCGCCGCGGCCGCGGTGCCCGGGTGGTCCGCGTGCTCACCGCCGCCGATGTGCCTGGCTCGCTCCGCGTCGGACTGATCCACAAGGACTGGCCGGTCTTCATCCCGGAGGGCGGGCGCACTCGTATCTCGGCGATGTGCTCGCGATGGTCATCGCGGAGGACCGCGAGATTGCCGCGAGCCGCCGCGCAGCTCGTCGAAGTCGAGTACCGACCCGCTCGCCCCGATCGTCGACGCGGTGGCGGCGGTGTCGCCCGGATGTGACGACGCGGTGTGGGGTCTCGAGGGCAACGTCCTGCTCGCGTTCCGCCTACACGCGGCGGCGACGTCGATGACGCGCTCGCGCTCGAGCGCCCACGTCGTTCACGAGGTGTTCCAGACACAGCGGATCGAGCACGCGTTCCTCGAGCCCGAGTCGACGGTGGTCGCCCCCGTGAAGCTGCCCGACGGCACCGACGGGCTCCACGTCTGGTCGGGAGGCCAGGGCGTGTGGGATGACCGCGACCAGATCGCTTCGGTGCTCGGCATCGACGCCGGTCGGGTGACCGTCGAGCTTGTCGCGAACGGGGGCGCGTTCGGCGGCAAGGAGGACATGGCGAACCAGGCTCAGACCGCGCTCGCCGCGTGGCTCCTCGATCGGCCGGTCAAGTGCACGCTCTCGCCGCGAGGAGTCGCTGCTGATCCACCCGAAACGCCATCCCGATCCGCATGGAGTACTGGGCGGGCTGCGACGCGGACGGGCGGCTCACGGCGCTGCGGGCCCGGATGGTCGGCGACTCGGGCCCGTACGCGTCGGTCGGCATGAAGGTGCTTGGAGCGCTCGGCCGGGCACGCGAGCGGCCCGTACGTGCGTCCCGCGATCGACGTCGAGTCGATCGCGGCCCGCACGAACAACCCGGTGTGCGGCGCGTTCCGCGGCTTCGGCGCGAACCAGGCGCAGTTCGCGATGGAAGGCGTGCTCGACCGGCTGGCCGAGCCGGTCGGCATCTCCGGTTGGGAGATCCGCGCCCGCAACGTCGTCGAGCCCGGCGCGGTGTGGGGGCCGGGGCAGGTCATGGACGACGGATGTCTCGGCGCGCGCGCGTGCCTCGACGCGATCAAGCCCGCGTACGACGACGCGGTCGCGTCGGGCGCGGCGGTGGGCCTCGGTCTCGGACTCAAGAACTCCGGGCTCGGCAACGGCTTCAAGGAGATGCGCGCGCGCGGTCGTGCGGTTCGAAGACGGACGGCACGCGTCGAGGTGCGGCACTGCTGGACCGAGATGGGCCAGGGCGTGCACACCGTCGCGCTGCAGGTGGCGGTCGAGGAGCTCGGCGTCGACGCCGATCGCGTGCGGGTCGATCGTCGACACGACCCGCGAGCTCGGCGCGGCCAGACCACCGGCAGCGGGGCACGCTGATGGGCGCGGGCGCGGTCGCCGATGCGTGCCGCGCCGCGAAGGCCGACGGATGCCGCCCGGCGTCGACTACGAGGGCGAGTACCGCGTCGACTGGACGAACTCGCTCGCCGAGGGCCTCGAGCATCCCGTCATCCACTCGACGTTCGGGTACGCGGCGCAGATGGTCGTCGTCGACCGCGAGACCGGCGGGGTCGAGCGGGTCGTCGCCGCCCACGACGTCGGCGGGCCGTGAACCCGCTGCTGTGCGAGGGGCAGATCGAGGGCTCGCGTGCACATGGGCCTCGGCTACGCGCTCACCGAGGACTTCCCTGCGGATCGCGACCGGGCGGCCGACGAACATGACGTTGCGCAGCCTCGGCATCATCCGGCCGAAGGACATGCCGAAGATCGACGTGATCCTCGTCGAGTCGCCGCAGCCGAACGCGCCCTACGGCATCAAGGGCGTCGGCGAGATCGGGCTCGTGCCGACCGCGGGCGCGGTCGCCGCGGCGTTGCACGACCTCGACGGCGTGTGGCGGTCGACGCTGCCGATGCGCCGCGCTACGTCATCGACGCGGACGACACCTGAGCACCCGGCGCCCGGGCCGCGGGGAGAACGACTCGAAGGAGCCATAGTCGTGGCGACGTGCCTGCCCCTCAGATCATCTGGGATCTCGTCACCTCGCATGCCGTCGCACGATGCGTGCACGTCGTGGCAGACCTCGGCGTCGCGGACGCACTCGACACCAACGCTGCGACGGCCGACGAGCTCGCGGCCCGACCGGGGCGAACGCCGACGCCTTGGGTCGGATGTTGCGGTTGCTCGCCGGCCACGGCGTCTTTGCGGAGGGCCGCGGGTTACGTGCACACGGAGCTGTCGGAGCTGCTGCGGAGCGATCATCCGCAGTCGATGAGGGGATTCGCGCGGATGATCGGCATGCCGGTCGTCTGGAACGACTTCACCGAGCTGGCGAAGCCGGCGACGACCGGTGAGCCGGCAGTGAACTTCGGCGAGTTGATGGCGTACTTCGCGGATCATCCGACGAGGCGACGATCTTCAACCAAGCGATGGCCGGCAAGTCGGCCGGCGTCGTCGCTGCGGTGATCGAGGCATACGACTTCACGTCCCTTCTCCACGATCGCCGACATCGGTGGC
The DNA here is from genome assembly GCA_963759645.1 of uncultured Acidimicrobiales bacterium. Taxonomy (GTDB): domain Bacteria; phylum Actinomycetota; class Acidimicrobiia; order Acidimicrobiales; family DATKAS01; genus DATKAS01. The sequence continues at coordinate 510,317 of CAVXAI010000016.1, forward strand.
GGTCACGGGCATCTGTTCCAGCGCGATCCTCGACAGCGCCCCGAAGGCATCCGGCGTCCTGTTCGACCTCCCCCACGTCAGTGGCCGAGGTGACCGCTCGTTCCGACCGCCTCAGCCTCGAGGCTGGAGACCTTCTCCTCACATGACCCGCTCCCTGTCGCGGATGCCTACGTGCTGATGGAGGCCATCCCACGACTGGCACCGACGAGTAGGCGGCGCGGATTCTCCCGGTATCTGCGATCATGCCCCGGCCGCTCAGGCGGCGGCTCATCATCGTCGAGGCGCTCGTGTCGGCGGCGCCCGGGACCCCACCGCAGCTAAGATCCCTCGACATCATCATGCTCGCGGTGACCGGGGGCCGCGAGCGAACCCCGTCGGTCACTACGGAAGCGTTGCTCTGCTGGCGCGGGCTTCCGCTTCGAGCGGGTCGTTCCGACTCCGACCCCACGTATTCGATCGTGGAAGCGACCATCGCTTGATCGCCTGTTCGTCTCGATGAGCCCGACGACGCCGGGGCTCGTCTGCGCCCACCACCACCTGTACTCGGCGCTCGCCCGGGGCATGCCGGCGCCGCCTCGACGCCGACGGGGTTCCTCGAGATCCTCGAGCAGGTGTGGTGGCGACTCGACGTGGCGCTCGACCTCGAGATGCTCCGCGTGGTCGGCGATGCTCGGCGCGCTCGAGGCCCTGGAGCGCGGCACCACGGCGATCATCGACCACCACGAGTCGCCGAACGCGATCGAGGGCGCGCTCGACGTCATCGCCGACGCCTGCGCCGAGGTCGGCGTGCGCGTGGCGTGCGCCTACGGGGTCACCGATCGCCACGGCCCGGACGGGGCCGGCCGGGCTCGCGGAGAACGAGCGGTTCCTGCGCGCCGGCGGCGCGGGATGGTCGGCGTGCACGCCGCGTTCACCTGCAGCGACGAGACGCTCGAGGCGGCGGCGGGGCTGGCCGCCGACCTCGGCGTCGGCGTGCACATCCACGTCGCCGAGGGCGCATCGACGGCGAGGCGTGCCGCGAGCGTCTCCGAGCTCGCGACCGAGTCGACTGGCTGCTGATCCACGGCGTGCACCTCGCCGACGACCTGCGCGGCACGATCGTGCACAACCCGCGGTCGAACATGAACAACGCGGTCGGCTACGCCCGGCCCGGCCGGCGTCCGAATCCGGTCGTGCTCGGCACCGATGGCATCGGGGCCGACATGCTCGACGAGTTCCGGCTCGCCTACGTCCGCCAGCGGGAGGACGACGTGACCGCCTCACCGAGAAGCCGTGGCCGTGGCTCGGCAACGGCTGGGACCTCGTCCCCGCAGCGCGGACGATCGGTGCGTGTGGTCCTACGAGACGATGGATCCGTGGCGCCTCGCGTTCACGACCGGCGTGCGCGCGCTCGAAGTCGCGTCGACGGCGAGTCGTGCTGGCGCGACGGCGCGCCGACCCGCGTCGACGCCGCCGAGATCCGGGCCAGGGCCGCCGAGCAGGCGCGCCGGCTGTTCAGCCGGCTGCTGATGACCATGCGCTGATGAGCGAGATCGGCCCGGTCGCCGCTGGCTCTACCTCCAGGACGCCCACCCGATCCGCGAGGCGATGGAGCATCGCGCGTACGCGGAGGCACGGGCTTCGATGCGGTCTGGCAGGCCGAGAGCCGGCTCGTCCGCGAGGCCACCGTGCCGATGGCCGCGTTCGCCGCGGCGACCGAGCGCATCAAGATCGGCTCGGGCGTCGTCGACATGCTGGACCCGCAACCCGGCCCTGCTCGCCTCGACGTTCTCGACGCTCGACGACCTCGCGCCCGGGCGGGTGATCCTCGGGCATCGGCGCGTGGTGGGATCCCGCTCGCGGCCAAGGTCGGCATCGACCGGGCCAAGCCGCTGCGCGGTGATGCGCGAGATCGTCACGGCGGTGCGGGCGCTGCTGGCCAACGAGACGGTCACGCTTCGACGGCGAGTACGTGCACCTCGACGGCGTCGAGCTCGACTACGTGCACCAGGAGCGCCGGCCGAAGGACGTGCCGATCTACATCGGCGCCACCGGGATGAAGATGATGGAGCTCACGGGCGAGATCGCCGACGGGGTCGTGCTCAACTACCTCGTGTCGCCCGCCTACAACGCGACGGCGCATGGAGCACCTGGCCGACGGCGCGGCCAAGGCCGGGCGGACCGTCGACGACATCGACCGGCCGCAGCTCGTCGTGTGCTCGCGTCGACGAGGATCGCCAGGCCGCGCTCGACGGCGCCCGCCTGCTCGTCACCCAGTACCTCGGCCAGCAGCCGCACATCATGAAGGCGTCGCGGCGTGCCCGCAGTCGCTGCTCGACGAGATCGGCGAGGTGCTCACCTGGCCGGCGACGCACGAGCAGGTCGTCGCCGCGTCGAAGCTCGTGCCCGACGAGATCGTGCAGATGATCACCGCGTCGGGCACTGCCGACGAGTGCCGGGCCAAGGTCGCCGAGTACGTCGCCGCCGGCTGCACCTGCCCGATCCTCTACCCGCTCGGGCGACGAGTCCGGCTCATGATCGACACGTTCGCGGATGGGAGCCGCTTGAGCGACAACCGTCAGATCGTCTCCTCGGGGGCACGTGGGAGCTGATCGTCGGCTACACCGGACGGTGCGGGTCGGCGACCGCGTCTTCGTCGCGGGCACCGCTCCTCAGTGGCCCGACGGGAGCGTCGACCCCGACCCCGGCGTGCAGGCCCGTCGGTGCTTCGAGATCATCGAAACCGCGCTGCGCGAGGCGGGGGCGACGCTCCACGACGTGGTGCGCACGCGGATCTTCCTCGTGGACGCGGGCGACTTCGACGAGATCGGCGCGGTGCACGGTGAACTGTTCGCGGAGACACGACCGGCCAACACGACGTTGGTGGTGAAGGCGCTGCTCGATCCCGCGTGGAAAGTCGAGATCGAGGTCGAGGCGGTTGCGGCGATGCGGGTGTGATCCGTGACTGACCTGCTCGTCGGGGCGCCGACCTCGTCGCCACCATGGACGACGAGCGCCGCGAGATCCCCGGCGGGTGGGTGGCGGTGACCGACGGGTTCGTCGAGCGCGGTCGGCGGTGCCGGCGACGAGCCGCCCGCGGCGACGACGGTGCTGCGCGCCGACGGGTGCCTGGTGACGCCCGGGCTGGTCAACACCCACCACCACATCTACCAGAACCTCACCGCGGGCCTACCGGCCCGCGACCGTCGGCGCACCTCTTCGACTGGCTGCACCGACGCTGTACCCGCTGTGGGCCGGCTCGACGAGGAGGCGGCGTACCTCTCGGCGTGGATCGGGCTGGCCGAGCTCGCGCTCGGCGGCTGCACGACCTCGACCGACCACCTCTACGTCCACCCGCGCGGCGGCGGCGACCTCATCAGCGCCGAGATCACGCGCCGCGAGCGAGCTCGGCATGCGGTTCCACCCGACCCGGGGCTCGATGAGCCTGTCGCAGAAGGACGGCGGGCTGCCGCCCGACTCGGTCGTGCAGGACGACGACGACGATCCTCGCCGACTCCGAGCGGCTGGTCGGCGCTGCACCACGACCGCGTCGCGGGCGCGATGGTGCGCGTCGCGCTCGCGCCGTGCTCGCCGTTCTCGGTCACGCCCGAGCTGATGCGGCGCACCGCCGAGCTGGCCGAGCGGCTCGACGTCCGGCTGCACACCCACCTCGCCGAGGACCCCGACGAGGACACGTTCTGCCTCGAGACGTTCGGCTGCCGCGCCGATCGAGCACTTCGAGGACGTCGGCTGGGGCACCGACCGCACGTGGGTCGCGCACTGCATCTACCCGAACGAGGCCGAGATCGCCCGCCTCGGGCGTGGGGCACCGGCGTCGCCCACTGCCCGAGCTCGAACATGATGATCGGCGGCGGCGGCATCGCCCCGGTCGCGGAGCTACCGCGCCGCCGGGGTGCCGGTCGGCATCGGCTGCGACGGCTCGTCGTCGACCGACTCGGCGTCGCTCTGGATGGAGGCCCGCAACGCGCTGCTGCTCGGCCGCCTGCGCGGCGGCCCGGCGTCGACGCGGCGCCCGCGACGCGCTCGAGATCGCGACCCGCGGGCGGCGCCGGCTGCCTCGGCCGCGAGCGGCGAGCTCGGCGTGCTCGTCGGTCGGCGCGGTCGGCGACCTGGTGGTGCTGGCCGCTCGAGGGCGTCGCGTTCGCCGGCGCGCTGAGCGACCCGGTCGAGGCGTGGCTGCGGTGCGGGCCGGTCGCGGCCCGCCACACCGTCGTCGCGGGCCGCGCCGTCGTCGAGGACGGCGCGCTCGTCAGCGCCGAAGTCGAGGAGATGCTGGCGTGGCACCGCCGGGCCGCCGAGCGGATCCAGGTCAACTGACGCCCGCGACACGACACTGCGGGGTGACCGGTCGCGGACAAGAATGCCCGATGGCCGTCCTGCGCCCCGCGACCCTCGACGAGGCCCTCGCACGCGCTCGCCGAGCGCCCGGAGGCGCACGTGCTCGCCGGCGGCACCGACCTCATGGTCGAGGTCAACTTCGGCCACCGCCGCCCGACGTGTCGTGGCGCTCGCGTCGCGTCGCCGAGCTCGCGGGCTGGCGTCGCCGGGCGACGACGGTCCGGCTCGGCGCCGGCGTCACCTACACCGAGCTCGCTGGAGCCGCGCGCTCGCCGGCGCTCGCTGCCCGCCCTGGCCCAGGCCGCCCGCACCGTCGGCTCGCCGCAGATCCGCAACGCCGGCACCATCGGCGGCAACCTCGGCACCGGCTCGCCGGCCGGCGACACGCTGCCCGGTGCTGGCCGCGCTCGACGCCGCGGATCGAGCGTCGCGATCGGCGACCGGCGCGCGCGTCGTGCCGGTCGACGAGTTCCTCGTCGGCCCGAAGCGCACCGCGCTCGCCGCCCGGCGAGCTCGTCGTCGCGGTGCGCGGTGCCCGCTGGCCGACGGCCCGCAGGAGTTCCTCAAGGTCGGCGTGCGCAACGCGATGGTGATCGCGGTCGCCGACCTCGCGCTGGTCGTCGACCGACGGCGAACCGTGCAGGTCGCGGCTCGGCTCGGTCGGGCCGACGGTCATCCGCGCCCGCGACGCCGAGGCGTGGGTCGCCGGCGGGTCGACTGGACGGCGGCGCGTGCCGACCCGGCGTCGCCGACGAGTTCGGCCGCCGCGTCGGCGGCCGCGGCCCGGCCCATCGACGACCACCGCGTCGACCGCCGCGTACCGCCGCCACGCCGTCGGGGTGCTGGCGCGCGCCAGCGCGCTGCACGCCGGCGATGGCCGCCGCGTGAGCGAGCACTACACGCTCACGGTCAACGGCGACCGACCACGAGGTCGCGCGACGCCTGGCTGGGCGAGAGCCTGCTCTACGTGCTGCGCGAGCGGCTCGGCCTGCCCGGCGCGAAGGGCGCGTGCGAGCAGGGCGAGTGCGGCTCGTGCTCGGTGCTGCTCGACGGCGCGCTGGTGTGCTCGTGCCTGGTGCTGCGCGGCGTCGGCCGTCGGGCAGCGAGATCACCACGGTCGAGGGCCTGCAGCCGGCGACGGCGCGCTCACCGACGTGCAGCAGGCGTTCGTCGACGAGGGCGCGGTGCAGTGCGGGTTCTGCACCCCGGGCCTCGATCGTGGCGGTGCACGACCTGCTCGACCGCGACCCCGAGCCCGACCGAGCTCGAGGTCCGCGAGGCGCTGTCGGGCAACCTGTGCCGCTGCACCGGCTACGGCCGGATCTTCGCGGCGGTCGAGGCGGCGGCCGCGTCGGCGCGCGGGCGGCGCCGATGACCGACGCCGTCGACCTCGCCGACCGGCGCTCGGCGCTCCGACCGGGCGGTGCTCGGCACGAGCCCGACCCGGCCCGACGGCGTCCCCAAGGTGCAGGGCGAGTTCGCCTTCTCCTCCGACCTCTGGGCCGACGGCATGCTGTGGGGCGCGACGCTGCGCTCGCCGCACCCGTCCGCCCGCATCGTCGCGCATCGACGTCGGCCCGGCGTGGCAGATCCCCGGCGTCGAGGCGGTCCTCACCGCCGACGACGTGCCCGGGCAGCCGACGTACGGCCTCGATCACCGCAGGACCAGCCGGTGTTCGCCTCCGACGTCGTGCGCTACGTCGGCGAGCCGGTCGCCGCGGTCGCCGCCGACCACCCCGAGACGGCCGGCGGGCGCTGCGAGGCCATCGTCGTCGACTACGAGGTGCTCGAGCCGCTGACCGACCCCGAGGCGGCGATCGACGGCGCCCGACCGATCCACCCCGACGGCAACGTGTTCCGCCACCAGCGCATCGAGCACGGCGACCCGACGCCGCCGGCGCCGTCGTGGTCGAGGGCACCTACGAGGTCGGCATGCAGGACCAGGCCTTCCTCGGCCCCGAGGCGGCGCTGGCCGTGCCCGACCGGCGGCGGCGGCGTCGAGCTTACATCGCCACCCAGTGGCTGCACGAGGACCGCAACCAGGTCGCCGCGTGCCTCGGCCTGCCCGAGGAGAAGGTGCGGCTCATGCTCGGCGGCGTCGGCGGCGCCTTCGGCGCGCGCGAGGACGTCAGCCTGCAGGTCCACCTGCTGCCTGCTCGCGCTGCGCACCGGCCGGCCGGTGAAGATGGTGTACGGCCGGGACGAGTCGTTCTTCGGCCACGTGCACCGGCACCCGGCCGCATCTGGATGCGCCACCACGCCGACCGCCGACGGCACGCATCGTCAAGGTCGAGGCGCGGATCGTGTTCGACGGCGGCGCCTACGCGTCGACGTCGCCCGCGGTGCTCGTCAACGCGCTTCACCCACGCGCCGGGTCCCTACCGCGTGCCCGAACGCCGTCGTCGACGGCTGGGCGGTGCGCACCAACAACCCGCCGTGCGGGGCGATGCGCGGCTTCGGCGTGCGTGCAGGCGTGCTTCGCCCACGAGGCCAGATGGACAAGCTGGCCGCGGCGCTGCGGCCTCGACCCGGTCGAGCTCCGGCTGCGCAACGCCATGGCGACCGGCGACATGCTGCTCACCGGCCAGGTGCTCAGAGCGTCGCGCCGGTCGGCGCGCTGCATCCGGGAGACCGCGGCGCTGCCGCTGCCCGCCGACCCGTCGGCGGCGACGACGGCGACCCGCTGCGGCTGCCCGGCGGCGCGGGGCGCACCGCCGACGCCGGCGCACGTGCGGCGCGGCGTCGGCTTCGCGCGTGGCGATCAAGAACCTCATGTACTCCGAGGGCTTCGACGACTACTCGACCGCCCGGTGCCGGCTCGAGCGACGGCGTGGCCACGGTGAAGTTCGCCGACCGCCGAGGTCGGCCAGGGCTTCGTCACCCTCGCCGCAGCAGATCGCCCGCGACCGTGCTCGGCGTCGACGAGGTCGGTGCTCGAGCCGGCCGACACGTCGATCGGCTCGGCCGGCTCGACGTCGGCGTCGCGGCAGACGTGGATGTCGGGCGGCGCGGTGGACGCGGCGTGCCGGCGCGGTGCGCGAGCGGCTGTTCGAGCAGGTCGGCCGCGGCGCACGGGGTCGACCCGATCCGGCTCGTGGTCGAGGGCACCGACGTCGTCGACACGATCGGGCGACGCTGCGAGTTCCGGTGGCCGACGCCACCGCCGGCGAGCGCGTTCGAGGAGACCGTCGAGTTCCACCACCGGCCCACCGAGGAGCTCGACGAGAACGGCCAGGGCGACGTGCCACGTCGCGTTCGCCTTCGTGGCCCACCGGGCGGTGGTCGACGTCGACCCCGAGCTCGGGCTGGTGAGGGTCGTGCAGGTCGCCACCGCGCAGGACGTCGGCCGGGCGCTCAACCCGCTGTCGGTGGTCGGCCAGATCGAGGGCGGCATCGCCCAGGGCCTCGGCCTGGCGGTGATGGAGGAGATCGTCGTGGACGACGGCCAGATCCGCAACGCGTCGTTCACCGACTACCTGATGCCGACCGCGCTCGACGCTCCCGACGTGCGTGGTCGAGCTGGTCGAGGAGCCCGATCCGCAGGCCCCGCTCGGCGCCAAGGGCGTCGGCGAGCCGCCGTGCATCTCCTCGACGCCCGGCCGTCGTCGCCGCGATCCGCGACGCCACCGGCGCGGCGCTCGACGCGGGTGCCGGTGCGCCCGCAGGACATCGCGCTCGCCGGCTAGGTTCGGCCCGATGAGTGTCGGAGCGGGAGATCCTCACCTGGCCGGAGTTCGGTGAGGCGTCCCATAGCTCGCCCGGACGGTGCACAAGGACGGCTACCAGCCCGACATGATCCTCGCCATCGCACGCGGCGGGCTGCTGGTCGCGGCGCCTCGGCTACGCGCTGACGGTGAAGAACCTGTACACGATGAACGTCGAGTACTACACGGGCATCGACGAGCGCCTCGAGGTGCCGATGATCCTGCCGCCGACGCCCGAGCTGGTCGACCTCACCGAGGCCCGGTGCTCGTCGCCGACGACGTCGCCGACACCGGCCACACCCTCGCCTCGTGAAGGAGTTCTGCCTCGGCAAGGTCGCCGAGGTGCGCTCGCGCGGTGCTCTACGAGAAGCCGCGCTCGGTCGTGAAGTGCGAGTACGTGTGGCGCGAGACCGACCGCTGGATCGAGTTCCCGTGGAGCGACCCAGGAGCCCGATCGCCTGACCGGCCGAGGTCCATGGCACGATCGCGCTCGCCGAGACCCGAAACGGCCGGCGATCAGAACCGCGGAGGACGACGGTGGCGGCGTTGCGGCCGGCTGGCGCCCCACACGCCGGCACCGGGGAACGTGGCCGCGCCGGTGAGGTAGAGGCCGTTGATCGGCGTCTCGTAGCGGGTGAGCTCGGGCTTGCGCCGAGCAGCGCCGCAGCGGGCCAGCCGGCGAACGACGGGCGTGGCCGCGGGGGAGGTTGAACTCGCGCTCGTAGCCGGCGGGGTCACGCCCGCCAGCGCCGGACGCCGTCGAGGAAGCCGGGCTCGACGAGCGATCGCGAACCGCTCGAGCCAGCGTGGCGGCTCCGCCGACCGTCCCAGCCGCCCGACAGCGGTACGGCGTGTAGAGCACCTCGAGGCTGAACACGTGCTCGTCGCCGTCGACGCGCATCGACTCGTCGAGCACCGACGGCACGTTCACGTAGAACATCGGCTGTCGTCGGCGACCCGGCCCTGCTCCATCAGCCGGTGCGCGGCGGCGATGTCGCCGAGGCTCGGCGACACGATCGTCGTGGCGACGGGCGGGTCGACGCCGAGCCGCGCGACACGTCGTCGGTGCGGCCGCCGGTAGCGCGGGCGCCGGCGATCACCGCGTCGATCTTCGACTCGTAGCCCTCGACCACCGGCTTGGCCCGCCACGCTCGATCAGCGCCGGCCGACGGCGGCGGGTCGCGCAACCATCCAGGAACGCCGCTTCGGGTCGACGGCGACCACGACGGGCGGCGCCTCGATCACGGTGCCGTCGTCGAGCGCGACGCCCCGCACCCGCTCGCCCTCGCATCAGGATCTCGTCGACCCGGGCGCCGGTGCGGACCGCGCCGCCGGCGGCCACGAACGCCGACCGCACGCCGTCGGGGAGCGCGCCGCTGCCGCCGACCGGCCGTCCGACCGGCGGACGTGCTTCATCGCGTAGGCGAGGGCGCCGAGGCCAGTGCCGGCGCGAGGGGGACAGGCCCCACACGGCCGGGCCGGTGGCCACCGCCGGGCCGCAGACGCCTCAGGTGAAGAACGACCGGAGCACGTCGGCCGCCGTCGCCGGCTCCAGCGCAGCACGTTGCCACGCCCCGCCCCCGCCGGTCGGCGACGCGGCGCAGCACGCCGCCCGGCGTCGGCGGCGCGCTGGCCACTCGCGGACGAGCTCGGCGACCGGGATCGCGGCGCGAGGTAGCGGCGGTAGCCGTCGACCTCGTCGGGATGGGTGAGCGGAGCGCGTCGAGCGTGCGCTCGACGTCGTGGAACACGGGCCACGCGGCCTCGCCGTCCCACGACGCGGCAGCTGGGCCGGATCGACGTCGAGGTAGCGCAGGCCGTGGTCGGCGAGGCCCAGCTCGTCGACGATCGGCGTGGCGCGGAACACGACGTGGTCGCAGTTGCAGATGTTCACGCGGGCGCCGACGGCGTCACCGTCGACGCGCAGCCGCCGACCGCGTCGCGGGCCTCGAGGCACGACGTGGGACCCGGCCGGCCAGATACGCCGCGCAGATCAGGCCGTTGTGGCCGCCGCCGATGACGATCGCGCCGTACGTCGCACCGCATGTGGGTCTCGCACGGCCCGTCAGCACCCGCCGATGCCCGTACGATGGCGTGGCCGCCACCGCCACTTCGCCGAGCTCCGCGCGCCGGAGGTGGCCGGGCTGACGGGCCGGCTCGGTCATCATCCAGCCGCTCGGCGCCGTCGAGCAGCACGGCCCGCATCTGCCGTTCGTCACCGACCTGGTCATCGCCGACGAGCGTGGCCGAGGCCGTCGTCGACGAGCGCGGCGACGAGCACGACCTGTGGCTGCTCCCGTCGCTCGCCTACACGAAGTCGAACGAGCACGCGTGGTCGCGCGGCACCGTCTGGCTGTCGGCCACCACGATGCTCGCGGTGCTCGACGACATCGGCCGGTCGCGTGGCGACCTGCCGGCGCGGCGGCTCGTGTTCCTCAACGGGCACGGCGGCAACTCGGCGCTGCTCAATGTCGCCTGCCGCGAGGTGCGCCTGCGCCACGGGCTGATGACGTTCCTCGCCCACCCGTCCGTGCCGCCCGACCAGGGCGGCAGGCCGAGACCGACCCGGCCGACGAGCTGGGGATGGGCATCCACGGCGGCTTCGACGAGACGTCGATGATGCTGCACCTGCGGCCCGAGCTGGTCGACATGGCGCCGCGTCCCGCAACGTGCCCGAGCGGCTCGCCGCCAACGCGTACGTCGGTTCGGCGGCCAGGTCAGTTCGGCTGGCTGTCGAACGACTTCGGGCCCGACGGTCACATCGGCGACCCCACCGGCGCGACGGCCGAGCGGGGCAAGGCGCTGTTCGAGGCCGCCGTCGCCGCGCTCGGCGCCGCCCTCGGCGAGGTGCGCGCCTTCGACTTCCCGAGCCTGATGCAGTCGAGCCATCCCGACCTGCGCGTCGACGGCGCCCGCCTGCTGCGCCGGCTCGACGCGCTCGCCGAGATCGGGCCCATCGAGGGCGGCGGCAACAACCGGCTGGCGCTCACCGACGCGGACCAGGCGGGCCGCGACCTCGTGGTCGACGTGGATGCGCGACCTCGGGCTCGAGGTCGCCATCGACGGATCGGCAACGTGATCGCGCGCGCGCGGCCGGGAGCGACGGCCCGCCGGTCATGACCGGCTCGCACATCGACACCGTGCGCACCGGCGGCCGGTACGACGGCAACCTCGGCGTGCTCGCCGGGCTCGAGGTGGTCGAGACGCTCGACGCGCGGGCATCATGACCCGCCACCCGCTCGCGGTCGCGTTCTTCACCAACGAGGAGGGCGCGCGCTTCCAGCCCGACATGATGGGCATCCTCGCCTACGTCGGCGGCTTGGCGCTCGAGGAGGCGCTCGACGTCGTCGGCATCGACGGCCCGGCGTCGGCGACGAGCTCGTGCGCATCGGCTACGCCGGGCCGCTGCCGTGCCCGGGCCCCGCCCCCGCCGCGTTCGTCGAGCTGCACATCGAGCAGGGGCCGGTGCTCGAGGCCGAGGGCGTCACGATCGGCGCCGTCGAGAGCGTGCAGGGCATCTCGTGGCAGGAGCTCACGATCGAGGGCCAGTCCAACCACGCCGGCACGACGCCGATGCGATGCGTCACGACGCCGGCTACGCCGCCGCCGAGATCGTCGCGTTCGTGCGGCGGCTCGCCGCGAGATCGGCGGCGCCCAGGTCGGCGACGGTCGGTCGGCTCGAGCTCCACCCCGACCTCGTGAACGTGGTCGCCGGCCGGCGCCGTGCTCACCGTCGACCTCCGCAACACCGACGACGCGTGCTGACGCGACGCCGAGGCGCGCCTGGCCGTCGTTCGTGCGAGCAGCTCGAGGCGCGAAGGCGTGACGATCACACGCCGGTCGCTCGCCCGTTTCGAGCCGGTCACGTTCGACGCGGCGATGGTCGAAGCTCGTCGAGCGCGACGGCCACGGCGCTCGGGACACTCCGTCCATGCGCATGCCGTCCGGGCGCCGGCCACGACGCGCAGATGCTCGCGCGCGTCTGCCCGGCCGGCATGGTGTTCGTGCCGAGCGCGGGGGCATCAGCCACAACCCGGCCGAGCACACCGATCCCGCCGACCTCGAGGCCGGCGCCAACGTGCTGCTGCACGTGCTGCTGACGCTCGCCGAAGCGGACGGACTGGGGCTGTCATGAGCCGCGTCGTCACCGTCGCCGCTGCGCAGCTCGGACCGATGCAGCGCGACGACAGCCGCGCCGAGGTCGTCGAGCGCATGCTCGTCGCTGCTGCACGACGCGCACGCGCTCGGCGCCGAGCTCGTCGTGTATCCCGAGCTCGCGCTCACCACGTTCTTCCCGCGCTGGTACTTCGAGGACGAGCCGAGCTCGACGCGTGGTTCGAGACCGAGATGCCTCGGCCCGACACCAAGCCGCTCTTCGACGAAGCGGCGCGGCTCGGCGTCGGCTTCTGCCTCGGCTTCGCCGAGCTGACGCCCGACGGCCACCGCTACAACACGCAGATCCTCGTCGGGCGCGACGGCCGCATCGTCGGTCGCTACCGCAAGGTGCACCTGCCCGGGCCACGACGAGCACGAGCCGTGGCGGCCGTTCCAGCACCTCGAGAAGCGCTACTTCGAAGCCGGCCCCGAGGGCTTCACGGTGTGGCGGGCGTTCGGCGGCGTCGTCGGCATGGCTGATCTGCAACGACCGCCGCTGGCCCGAGGCCTACCGGGTGCTCGGGCTGCAGGGCGTCGAGCTGGTGCTGCATCGGTTACAACACGCCGGTCCACAACCCGCCTGCGCCCGACCACGACCGGCTCGGCGACTTCCACAACCACCTCGTGATGCAGTCGGGCGCGTACCAGAACGGCACCTGGGTGGTCGGGGTCGCCAAGGCGGGCGACGAGGAGGGCGTGCCGATGATCGGCGGCTCGGCGATCATCGCTCCCGTCGGGCGAGATCGCCGCGCTCTGCACGACGCTCGGCGACGAGGTCGTGGTCGCGCGCTGCGACCTCGCTATGTGCGACAGCTACAAGCAGACCGTGTTCGACTTCGAGCGTCACCGCCAGATCGAGCACTACGGCCGCATCACCAGCCAGCGCGGCGCCGAGCCGCCACCCAGCTAAGAATCGCGGTGCGGGGGCCCATCGCGACCCGATTCCGCCACGAAGCCGGCTAGGTCCAGGTGCGCAGCATCACCTCGGCGGCCTCGACCACCGCAGGGTGAGTCCGCCGAGGTCTTCGAGCGCATCGACCTTGACGCCCTCGTCGCCCAGAGGCCGAGCGTCGCCCATCGAGGGTCGTGATAGCTCCACCAGCGCACTCCGGCCCACTGCGCCTCCTCCCAGATCCTCCTCGCCCACGCCTGCGTGATCTCGCGATCACGTGTGACGACTTGGCTGGGTCGCAGGCGGCGCCGGACCAACGCCCGCGCGTCGTCGAGGTCGAGCAGCGGGGGAGTGTCAGGCACATCGAACGCGATGAGCCGGCGCACCGCTCCCCGCGGGTGAGCCAGGAGGTAGTCGCCCCACGGCGTGAACGACGCGAACGCCTCGGCGACCGCCCCGCGGGCTGCGCCGACGCGTAGAGCACCGAGTAGAGGTCCGCGTTGTCGATGCGGTGACGGCCCGACGATGGCGGGATGTACAAGGGATGGAACGGTCGTCCCCGACGAGCCCGTGGGTCGATCGGGGCGATACGCCAGACGATCACACCGGGGCGAGGTCCTCGAAGGCGGCGATGGCGTCGTCGAGGGCCAGCGGCCCGCGGGTGACGATCACATCGATCGGCCGCACCGCCGCGAGATGGGGGTTAGGGCTGGTGAGCCACACCCGGCACTGCTCGGGGGTCATGACCTCGGCGAGGCGGGCGAGCACATAGTCGACGGCGAGCAGGTTGCGCATCGCCTCGGGGGACGGATGGTCGGCCCCGGTGCGCCACCGGCTCGGTGCTGACTTCGACACCTGAAGCACCCGGGCCAGCTCGTTCTGCCCTCCGAGGCGGGCGGATGCGAGCGCGACTCTTTCGCCGATCGACGGCTCTCGAGGCCGCCGTGCACGAACGATGGTCATGCGCTCATGCTAGCGCGCAACGTCCTCGTTGCCGCGAGGTCCTACCTCGTCGCCGCTCTCCGCTGCGCTTCGATCGGCTCCTGCTCGCTTCGCTCGACAATCGGTGCTTCGCGCACCCGGGCGGCGCACTGCGCCGCCCGCGTCCTTCCTCGTCGCCGCTCGTCCTCATCCCATCCATTGGCCGCCGTTGACGTCGATCGTGGCGCCGTTGATGTACCGGGCTTCCTCGGAGCAGAGGTGCACGATGGTGGCGGCCAGGTCGTCGGGTGCCCCCGGGCCGTGGCCGCCAGGGATCATCCCGAGGATGCCGCGGCGGCGGTCGACGTCGAGCGCATCCCACATCGGCGTGGCGTGAGGCCCGGGCGCGACCGCGTTCGTCGTGATGCCGTCCGCGGCGTGCTCGCGGGCCAGGAACCGCGCCAGTGTGAGCAGGCCGCCCTTCGACGCGGCGTACGCGGGGCCCGAGAGCGCGCTCCCGCCGAAGCGGCCGTTGACCGACGCGATCAGCACGATGCGCCCCCGGCCGACGACCGCATGTCGGGGATCGCCTCGCGACAGCAGAGGTAGGCCGAGGTGAGGTTCACCTCGAGGATGCGCCGCCACGTCGCGGGGTCCTCGTCGGTGACCGAGCCCCGGCCCGTGATGCCGGCGCTGTGGACGAGCACCTCGACCGGCCCTTGCCGCTCGCGCACCTCGGCGAACGCCGCGGCCACGGCAGCTTCGTCGGCGACGTCGCACGAGACGACGCCCTCGTCGGCGCGTTGGTCGAGGCCGAGCACGGCGTCGCCCTGGGCACGGAACCGCGCGACGCACGGCGGCGCCGATCGCGCCGGCGCCTCCCGTGACCACGACGCTGCGCATCAGTGCCGCACCTTCGGCGTGTACGGATCGGCGTCCCACTCCGTCCACGAGCCGTCGTAGACCGCAGGTTGCTCGAGCCCGCGAGCACGAAGCCGAGCGCGGCGCCTGTCGCGGCGACCCCGCCTCCGCAATAGGTGATCACCGGGCTGTCGGCATCGAGCCGAGCGGCTCGATCGCGCTCGGCGGCGGCCGGGGACATCCACCGCTCGCCGTCGGCGAGGAACCCGAGCCCGGTGAGCCGGACCGAGCCGGGGATGTGGCCGGTCGCGGCGTCGAACGCCTTGTCCATGCGGGCGTCGACGAGCGACCGTGTCGCCCGACGCGACGAGGTCGAGCATCTGCTCCTTCGTCGCGTACCGATCGGGACGGAAGCGAGGCGTGAACGTCGCGCGCCGAGGGCTCGGCGTCGCGGTCGACGTGGCGCGGCCCTCGGTGCGCCAACGGGTGATGCCGCCGTCGAGCACGGCGACGGCGTCGTGACCGAACGCCCGCAGCGCCCACCAGACCCGCGAGGCGACCGGCACGTGGTGGTCGTCGTAGGTCACGACGAACGTGTCGTCGCCGATGCCGGCGGCGCTCCATCGCCGCCGCGAAGCGCTCGGGCGGCGCGAGCATGTTCGCCGGCCGGTCAGGGTCGGCGAGCTGGGTGTCCCAGCGCAGGTGCACCGCGCCGGGGATGTGACCAGCTCGGTACTCGTCGTCGCCGCACCGGTCGTCGAACGGACGCAGGTACCACCGGCAGTCGACGACCCGTACGGACGGTCGTCGAGGTGCTCGGCGAGCCAGTCGGTCGACACGAGGGGACCGAGCGCGGCGAAGGCGGAGATCCTTCGGCGGGAGTGCCATCGTCGACATGGTAGAGAGCGGCGATGCCATTCCCGTGGGGCGTGTGGTTCGAGCCCGTGCAGCCGGTCGCGCGCCTCGTCGAGCTCGCCCAGCTGGCCGAGAACGAGGGCGCGGAAGCGTGCTTCCTCGCCGACGAGGGCACCGACCGTGACCTCTACGTCGCGCTGACCGCGGTCGTGCTCTCCACCGAGCGGATGACCGTGGCACCGGCGATCACCAACCCGTTCTCGCGCCATCCCGTTGCCACCGCCGCCGCGATCGCGACGCTGGCCGAGCTCGCACCCGGTCGGGTGTGGCACGGGCTCGGTGTCGGTGGCAGCCGGGTGCTCGCCCCGCTCGGCCTCACGCCTGAGCGTCCCTACACCGCGCTCCGGGACGCCGTCGACATCAACAAGCGCCTGCTCGGCGGAGAAGCGGTCGGCGAGGCTCGGCTGCCGTGGGCGCCCGGACCGATCCCGATCGCCATCGCCGGTCGGGGTCGGCGGGTGAAGGCGTTGGCCACCAGCGAGGCGGACTGGATCATTCTCTCGGCGGAGCCGCCGGCCACGCTCCCGTCGGCCTCGAAGCAGCTGCGGTCACGAGGCGCCAAGCTCGCGTGGTCCGCCTATCTCGCCTACGCCCCGAGCGAGCGCCCCAAGGTGCTCGGGCACTTCTCGTACATGGCGCTCGACGCGCCTCCCGAGATCCGCGACCGCGCCGGACTCGACGAGGCGCGTGTCGCGTCCATCCGCACCGAGATGCTCGCGGGCCGCCTCGACGCCGCGGCGGCGTTGCTCCCCGAAGCACTCGTCGATGAGTACGCGGTCGCAGGCGATCCCGGTGCCTGCGCGGCGACGATCGCGAGTCTGGCTCCGAGCTTCGACTTGTTCATGCTGCCGATGAACGACATCGCGCATTGCGCCGAGCACATCCGGGCCAGCGCCGACATCCTCCGGCGCGCCCAGGCGCTCGCCTGACATGGCCGCGCGAGTTCGTCGGGCCCAGTCGGTTCGTGGGGCTGGGCCTGTCACTCTCGAACGAGGGCCCACTCCGCGAGACCTTGGGCATCGCGCAGCGGGCTGACGAACTCGGCTTCGACGAGGTGTCGCTCCCCGAGAGCCGGCAGCACCGGGCGGTGTTCAGCGCGGCGGCGGCAACGCTCGCGACGACGGGCCGTATCCGGGTGCGCATCGGCATCGCGAACCCGGTGACGCGCCACCCGGCGGTACTCGCGATGGAGGCCGCCACGCTGGCGGAGATCGCCGGCCCCGAGCGGCTCGCACTCGGCGTGGGGGCCGCCGTGTGGACCATGCGCGCACTCGGCTACGAGCCCGCGGGCTGGCAGCCGTACACGAACGTCGTCGAGACCGTGCGTGCACTCCGGCAGTGGCTCGCAGGTGAGGCGCTCGGCTTCACGCCCGCGACGTTCGCCGCAGACCCGTCGAACCGGCTCGACTTCACGCCCGTCGGTCCCATACGCATCGACGTGGGTGCCGTCAACGCGCGGATGATGCAAGCGGCGGGCGAAGTGGCCGACGGTGTGCAGCTCGGCGCGCTCGTCAGCCCCGGGTACGTCCGGTGGTCGCGCGACCGGCTCGCCGAGGGCGCGTCGCCGCGCGAACCGGTCGATGGACGAGCTCCTCGTGGCTTCGAACGTGCTGTGCAGCGTCGGCCGCGACCGCACTGAGGCGCGCCGCGCCGTTCGCGAAGTGCTCGCGTACTACCTGTGGCGAGTCGAGGGTGTCGTCGTCGACACGTCGGGCGCGGATCCTGACGAGGTCGCCGCCGTGCGTGCCGCGGTCGAGCGTGACGGCGCCGAGGCAGGCGCCAGCGAGGGTGTCCGAGGGACTGATCGACACGTTCGCGTGCGCGGGCACCGTGGACGACGTCGTCGGGCAGCTCGCGGCGTTCGCTGACGCGGGCCTCGACCTACCGCTCGCGTGGCACACGCTCGGGCCCGATCCGCAGAGCGCGCTGACGATGCTCGCGGGTCCAGTGCGAGCGGCCGTCGTCGCCGCTTGAGCACGCCGCCCGCGGCGTAGACGCACGGGGGCCGGCACCCCCCCGAGTGCCGGCCCCTCGCGCGATCGTCAGGTCGTCGAGATCAGAACTGGATGCTGTCGTCGACGAACTGGAGGTCGATGATGTCGGAGGCCACGAGCCCCTCCTTCACCGGGACGTCCTTGGCTTCGAAGATCGGAAGCAGGTTGTCGATGACGCCCTGCACCCGCGCTTCATCGATGCCTCCGGCGTAGCCGTCCTCGTTGCCGACGAGCTCGAGCGCGACTTGCTGCTCGATCGAGAAGTCGGCGACGCCCTCGCTGTACACCCAGCCGGTGTCGTACTGGGTGACGAGGTCGACGATCAGAGCGTTGGTCTCGGCGGGATCCGCGGCGTAGTCGACCATCGCCTGCTGCATCACCGGGATGAGCAGCGCGAAGCAGTCCGCGAACTCGGTGACGTTCTCGGGTCGGGTCGACATCGTCTGGGAGTAGATCTCGAGCCCGGTGTCGTGGATGAGCTCGAACGCGACGGGCTTGCCCCAGTCGGGCACCTCGTTCTCGTAGATGTACGGCTCAGCCGAGGCGAAGCCCTGCTGCGCGATCGCGCCGTTCTCGGTGACGAACCGAGCGGGGGTGCCGTCGTAGCCGCCCTCGATCTGGCTCTGCTGGACGATGCCCTTGCCGACGAGGTAGTCGGGGAACACGCCGCCGTCGAACACCAGGATCGTCGTGTCGTCGGGCAGCTCACCGATCGTCTCGGCATCCGGATAGGTCGCCGGATCCCACATCACGATCTGCGGGTTCTTCTTCAGGGGCGCCATGAGCGCCACGGTCGGATTGTCCAACGAGTTCTGCACGGCCTCGTCGTTGCTCACGAAACCGAGCAGGATCGAGTCGTCGGTGTACATCTGCGCGGTGACCTGCTGGAAGCCGATGGCCGGGCCGCCCACCCGGATCTCGATGTCCACGCCGGTGTCTGCGCCGTCCGTCGTGACCAGAGACCCGGTAACGGCCTTGGTGCTCGTGTCGACCTCGTAGTCGTCGCCGAGGAGCTCGTAGAGCGCTCCGTGCTCCGCCTCGGGGTTCCAGTCGGTCTGCACGATGACGGTCTCGGGGCACGCGCCCGCGAGCGAGACAGCCTCACCGCCGCCCGCGCCCGTCGTCGCGGCGCCGCCGCTCGCAGTTGTTGCCGCCCCGCCGCCGGTCGTGGCCGACGACGAGTCGCTGTCGTCCCCGCACGAGGCGAGGAGCAGGAAGCCGGCTAGCGGTGCCGCGAGCCAAGCCGCCCTTGTGGTCTTGCGCATGTGCCCTCCTTGTTGGTGGTCTCTTTGTGAAGCGATCGGTGAACGGATCAGCCCTATTGCTTCCGCCCGCTCTCGTGCCACGCACCGACGACTCGGTTGCCGATGATCCCGAAGATCCAGAACACGACCACACCGAGCAGCGAGGAAAGGATGATCGCCCCGAACAGCTTCTCGGACTCGATGCGCGCTCGGTAGTTGTCGATGAGCACGCCGATGCCCGGCTCACCCTGCCGGAAGAAGAAGTCACCGACGATCGCGCCGATGACGGCAAGTCCTGCGGAGATGCGGAAGCCCGCGAAGATCGCGGGCATCGCCCCCGGAAGCTGGAGCCGCCAAAGGCGAGTGAAGCGGCTCGACTTGTGGAGTGTGAAGAGGTCGTGCTGACCCTGGTCGGCTGACAGCAGACCGAACAACGTGTTGTTGATGATCGGGAACAGCGCGATGAGCACGCAGACGATCACGCGGCTCCGGAAGTTGAACTCGAACCAGAAGCCGATGAGAGGCACGAGCGCCAGGATCGGGATCGTCTGCAAGATGACCGCATAGGGAAACAGCGAACGTTCGAGCCACTTCGCCTGGCTCATGACGATCGCGAAGAGCATCCCGAGCACGATCGCGATCGCGAGGCCGACCATCGCCACCTTGGTCGAGTTCAGCAACCCTTCGAGAGTGCGGGACAGGTTGTCCCAGTTGAAGAACGCCACGTCGAGCACCTCGTGCGGCGGCGGCATCAAGAAGCGACGTCGGGGCTCCAGCAGCGCGTAGCTGATGAAGTACCAGAAGCCGATGACGAGCAAGAAGACGATGAACGGCCCGATGACGTTGACGAGGAAGGACTTCCAGAGCGACTGATCCTTCGGCGCAGGGGGAGCGACATCCTCGAGGTTTCCGAGCCCCGTCGGTCTCACCTCGACTGATGTCACGAGTGACCCCCTCGCAGCGCGTGCGACACCTCGCCGGTGAGTGCGGCGAACTCGGCCTCGAACCGCAGCTCGGGCAACCGGGGATAGGCGAACGGCACGTCGAAGTCGCCGACGATGCTGCCCGGCCGTCCCGACATGACCAGGACGCGGGTCGAGAGGAACACCGCCTCGTAGATCGAGTGGGTGATGAACAGCGACGCGAAGCCCTGACTCTGGAACAGCGCGATGAGCTCGTCGTTCATGCGCTCGCGGGTGATCTCGTCGAGCGCTCCGAACGGCTCGTCGAACAGGAACACGGCGGGCTTGAGCGTGAGCGACCGGGCGAGCGACGCCCGCATCTTCATGCCGCCGGAAAGCTGCTTGGGGTACTTGTCCTCGAACCCGTTGAGGCCGACGAGGTTGACGGCGTCCTGGGCGAGGCGCCGCCGCTCCCTCGTGCCGACACCGTGCAGCTGGGCGAGGAGCTCCACGTTGCGGATGACGGTGCGCCACTGCAGGAGCGTCGGGTCCTGGAACACGTAGCCGAGGCTGTCGCGGTCGACGCGCACCGCTGCCCGTGGACGCCTCGGTGAGTCCGGAGGCGATGCGCAGCAGCGTGGACTTGCCGCAACCGGAGGGCCCGACCACGGTGACGAACTCGCGTGGGCGGACCTCGAAGCTCACGTTCCTGAGGGCGACGGTGCCGTCGGGGAACGTCTTGGCGACGTTGTCGAACGTGAGCGCGGCGTCGATGGTGGGGCGCGCTTGGTTCGCCTCCGGAGCCAGGGTCTCCACGTCGGGCACCCTAGAAACCGCCGATGTAGGAACAGCGTCAGTCATGTGAACGCTCTGTGTCATAGCCGCGGGTCATGGCCGCGCCCGAACTCGGTGGTCACCCGTGTGCGGGCGACCAGCCGGCCTCTGTGGAACACGAATCGATCCGCGGGCGCAGTGGCGATCGCCTCGCGGAGCGTGGTGGCCCGCACGGCGAGCAGCTCGGCGGGTGCCGCCGGCCGCGAGTCGTGACCGGTTCGAGGCCCATCGCGGCCCGCGCCGCCCGACTCACCGTGTCGTAGGCCTCGCTCGGGAGCAGGTGGCCGACCGTGACCAGCAGCGACGCGGTCTCGAGCGGGTCGGCTCTGCCCATCGCGTTGAACGGGTCCTGGACGTTGTCGCCCCCGCCTGCGACGGTCACCCCCGCGTCGAGGAGGGCCCGCAGTGCGGTCAGGCCACGCGGCGTGGCCGTGCCATGCCCGTGGCCCTGCAGGTAGAGGTTCGTCTGCGGCAGCGTGATGACCGCGACCCCGGCTTCGGCCACCTCGGCGGCGACCGCTTTCTGGATGTACTCGTCCTGCATGCCGAGGCTCACGCAGTGGCTCGCGGTCGCGCCGTGGGCGAAGCCGGTCTTCGCGACGAGGGCCGCGAAGTCGCGCAGCCCGAGCACTTCGGGGTTGAGCGTCTCGTCGGTGTGGAGGTCGATCGGCCGCCCGGCCTCGGCGGCGGCCTCGAGACACGCCTCGAGACACCCGAGCCGATCGTCGTCGAGGTGGGGGCACCCGCCGGCGATGTCGACGCCCATCGCGAGCGCTTCGCGTAGCAGCGCGCGGTGCTCCGCTCCGGCGAGCCCGGCCGTGGGCAGGGCCACGAGCGCGACGACCTGGATGTCGACGAGGTCGCGGAGCTCCTCTCGGATTTCGACGAGCGCCTCCATGCTGCGCAGCCCGATCGCGCTGCTCAGATCCCCGTGGGTGCGGATCGCAGTGAGCCCGTTGGCCACGCCGGCCAGCACGGCGCGTCGGGCCCGCTCGACGATGTCGTCGTGGGTGAGGGTCGGCCACGTCGCCTGCCACGCGACGATCGCGCCGATCAGGTCGCCCGTGACGTTCCCGACACGATCGGCCGTGTAGGCCTTGTCCAGATGGGCGTGCGGCTCGGCCGGCGCAGGCAGAAGCAGGTAGCCCGCGAGGTCGTGCACCTCGTCGGTGGGCAGGCGTTCGAGCTGGCCCACCGCTGCGATGCGTTCGCCCTCGAGACGGACGTCGACGGTCGACCCGTCCTCGATGGTCGCTCCGACGAGCAAAACGCTCACGCCGCCCGCACCTCCCGGGCGATGGTGGCACAAGCCCGAACGGCCGCTGCCTCGTCACCCGGCGGCGCGGCGACGGACAGGTCGATGCCACGCACGCCGGGCACGTCGAGCACCGCTTCGGCAAAGCGCACCGCTTCGCGCACGCCCGCGGTCCACGGGTCACCCTGGGCCTCGACCGCTTCGACGAGTCCATCCGGGGAGGGCGAGGCCGGTGAAGGTCTTGATGAGGCGAAGGGAGGCTTCGCTGAAGACGACGGGCACGCACACGAGGAACACGACCTCACCGAGGCCGAGGTCGATCGCCGCGTCGATGAAGTCACGTGTCCGCTCCGCCGATCCCGGATGGTTCACGAAGCACACCTGCGCCCCGGCTTTCACCTTCTCCGCGAGGCGCGCGGGGCGGGTGTTCGATGGGAGGTGCGACGGGGTTCTCGGCGACTGAGACGAGCACGCCCGCCGACCGGGCGAGCGAGGCGAGCTCGGTCGAGTCCAAGTCGAAGACGGCGCGCGCTTCGGGTCGGTGGCCGATCGCGGTGTGGTCGCCGGTCACGCAGTGCACGGCGGCGCCGATGTCGGCGAGCGCCGCCAGCTCGCCCTCGAGCGCGACGCGGTTGCGATCGCGGCAGTTGAGGCCGGCCCAGGGACGCATGCCCTCCGCCGCGATCACCGACGCCCGGTAGGCGGGAGAGAGCTGGACTCGCGCCCACCCGCTGTCGCCGAACAACACCGCATCGACGTTGCCCGCCGAGCTGGGCGACGGCCGTCCGAGTGCTGCCGGCGTCGAGCGGCCGGTCCGCCAGGTCCGCAACGACGAGTGGGCGCGATCGGGACGCCGCCACCAACGCGTCTTCCGCCGGGGGCGCGACGTGCTGAACCGGCCCGTTCCAGGCGATGACGTCACGGTCGAGGAACACGCACGCGAACGCGCCGACCTCGCAAGAGCCGTCGGCCGACACCCCGCCGCACGGTCCATAGGTCATGTCCTTTGGGCACGTCGCGGCCGTCACTGTGACGCGACGGTAGCCCGCGCTCAGATGCCTGAGCAGAGACCGATCCGAGGGCGCGGGTCGCCGGCACCCGCGAGGCGGCCGTCCGCGCGCACGATCAGGTGGGCGTGGCCGAACCCATGGTCGAACGGCGGTTCCTGCACGACCTCGTGTCCCCGCGCGGCGAGACCGTCTCGCCAGGCCTCAGGTGCGTGGCCCTCGAGCGCGACCGCGGTGCCCGCGGGGTCGGTCCAGATCGCGAAGCCGGTCGTGCGCTCGCGCGCGACGAGGCGGAAGCGCCCGGCTGAGATGGCGCGCCCCGGCGTCTCACGCCCCACGAACACGCGTGCGAGCACCTGGAGCAGCACCTGAGGCTGCGAGTCGCCCCCCATGGTGCCGAGCGCCGCGACGACGTCGCCGTCGTCGTCGGTGACGAGGGCCGGGAGTGAGGGTGTGGGGTGGTCGGCGACCCGGGCCGTACTCGGCGGGATGACCGGGCTCGAGCGAGAAGCCCAACCCGCGGTTGTGGAGGTTGATGCCCGTCCGCGGCTCGAACAGGTGGCTGCCGAATCCCGACGCGTTGGATTGGATGAGCGACACGCCGACGCCGTCGCCGTCGATCACGCAGAGCGCCGTGGTGTCGCCGTGCGAGACGGGACCAGCGAGCGCGCTCGCGTGCTCGAGGATCGATGGCGCGGCGCCGAGCCTCCAACCGCGACGGGGCGACCAGCGAGTGCCCATCCGCGTGCTCGTGCAGCACCTGCGGCCGGTCGAATCCCGCCTGCTTGGACGCTTCGATGAGCAGGTGCGCCCACAGCGGGTCCTCGGGGTCGTCGGGGAGCGGCGAGGCCGTCGGCGACCCATGCGCTGGCGGCGAGCACGTAGCCCTGCGAGTTCGGAGGCATCGTCCAGAGTCGGTGACCGAACGCGGTCACCGAGATCGGGTCGACCCAGTCGGCGCCGCTCGTCGCGAGGTCGGCCTCGCGTGTACTCCCCGTCGCCCACGGCGAGCAGTCCTTCCCCGAACTCGCCTTCGTAGAAGCCCCGGCGTCCCCGGGCGGAGATCGCTTCGAGCGTGCGGGCGAGGCCGGGCCGGCGGATGATCTCGCCGGGCCGCCGCCGACCGGTCGAGCCCCGGAGCTCTGCGGTGGCGGCGTTGTCGGGCAGCGCGGCGACGCCGCCGGCGAGCATGGGCGATGCGGGGAAGCCTTCACGCGCGTAGCGGGCGGCCGGCGCGAGCAGGCGGCCGAGTGGCAGCCGTCCGAAGCGCTCGTGGAGGGCGATCCAACCGTCGACACATCCCGGCACGGTCACGGATCGGACGTCGAGCCGGAACGGCATCTCGTGGTGACCTTCGGCGCGAAGGCCGTCCGCGTCCGCGCCCGATCCCGCCCGCCCGCTCGCGTTCAGCGCTGCGACCGGCGTCGCGTCGTGGGAGATGAGTGCGAAGAGGTCACCGCCCATGCCGCAGAGGTTGGGCGCGGTGACCGCGAGCACCGCATTCGCCGCGATCGCGGCGTCGACGGCGCCACCGCCGTCGCGGATCGCGCCCAGCCCGGCCTCTGTCGCCAGGTGGTCGATCGTCGAGACCATGGCTTGCGGGGCGTAGCGAGTCGCGAACGGGGCGTAGGTGTCACTCACCGCCGGGCACGTTAGGTTCCGAAGCGGAGGTCCCGATGTTCGACTCGGTCAACCCCGCTCGCCCGGCCGAAGTGCTCGGCAGCTTCCCCTCCGCCACTGCGGCAGACGTCGATCGGGCCGTGGCCACCGCGGCCGAGGCACAACGCGAGTGGGCGCGGCGACCGGTGCCGGCGCGGGCCGAGCTCATCGGGCGGGCCGCCGACGTGCTCGCGGCTCGAAAGGGCGAGCTCGCCGCGCTCGTTGCGCGTGAGGCCGGGAAGGTGCTCGTCGAGGCCGGCGGAGACGTGCAGGAGGCCGTCGACATGGGCCGGTTCGTGGCCGGCCAGGGACGAGCCGCGATGGGCGAGGTCGTCCCGTCCGAGCTCGGCCACAAGATGGCGTGGACGACTCGGCAGCCCATCGGGGTCGTCGGGATGATCACGCCCTGGAACTTCCCGATCGCCATCCCGTCGTGGAAGTGCTTCCCCGCGTTGCTCGCGGGGAACGGCATCGTGCTGAAGCCGTCGGAGCACACCCCGCTGTGTGCGGAGGCGTTCGTCGAGGCGCTCGTCGAGGCGGGGATCCCGGCGGCGCTCCTCAACCTGGTGCACGGCGCCGGCGAGCCGGGCGCGGCCCTCGCCGTCCATCGGGGCATCGGTGCGCTCTCGTTCACCGGGTCGGTGCCGACCGGCCGCAAGGTCGCGGCGAGCGCGATGGAGACGGGGCCGCGTGTCGTGTCGCTCGAGCTCGGCGGCAAGAACGCGATGGTCGTGCTCGAGGACGCCGATCTCGACCTCGTCGGTCGAGGGCGCGCTGTTCGGCGCATTCGGGACCGCGGGCCAGCGTTGCACCTCGACATCGCGGCTCGTGCTGCACCACGCTGTCGCCGATCTGACGGTGGAGCGAATCGCGAAGAGGGCGCAGGCGCTCGTGCTCGGTGATCCGTTGGTCGCGACGACCGACGTGGGACCGGTCGTCGACCGGCGCTCGTCGGAGCGCATCGTGGCGATGATCGAAGCCGCCGTCGACGAGGGCGCGATCGTCGTGACGGGTGGGCATCTCGTCGAGGTCGACGGATGTGACGGCGGCGCCTTCGTCGCGCCCACCGTGCTGACTGGTGTCCGACCCGACCACGCCATCGCGCGCAACGAGGTGTTCGGGCCGGTGCTCTCGGTGATCGAGGTCGGCAGCGAGGACGAGGCCGTCGACGTCGTAAACGCGTCCGAGTACGGGCTGTCGGCGGCCGTCTACACCCGCGACATCAATGTCGCGCTCCAGATGGTGGACCGCATCGACACGGGCATCGTCTACGTCAACGCGCCCACGATCGGCGCCGAGATCCCGCTCCCGTTCGGCGGCACGAAGCACACGGGGAACGGCTTCCGAGAGGCGGGCACGCGTGGCATCGAGCAGTTCAGCCAGGTGAAGACGGTGTACGTCGACTACTCGGGCCGCCTGCAGAAGGCCCAGATCGACACCCACCCCGACTAGCCGAAAACCAGTTCAGCCGGCGTCGCGGAGGACGTTCTTCAGCACCTTGCCGGTGCCGCCTCGCGGGAGCGCGTCGACGATGTGCACGTCCTTCGGTGCTTTGAAATGAGCGAGGCGCTCGCGAACGAAGGCGATGAGCTCCTCGGGTGACGCGTGTGCCCCGGCGCGGAGCGCGACGAACGCGCGCGGCACCTCACCCCACCGCTCGTCAGGCACGCCGACCACGGCGGCTTCGAGGACCGCCGGATGCTCCGCGAGCGTGTGCTCGACTTCGACCGAGCTGATGTTCTCGCCGCCCGAGATGATGAGATCCTTCTTGCGGTCGACGATCGTGAGGAAGCCGTCGGGCGACATCGTCCCGACGTCGCCGGTGTGCATCCACCCGCCGGCCAGCGCTGACTCGGTCTCTTCGGGCTTCTCCCAATAGCCAGCCATCACGTGGTTGGATCGCACTCGGATCTCTCCCGGCGTCGCTCCGTCCCATGGCAGCTCGTTGTCCTCGTCGTCGAAGATGCGCAGGTCGACGCCGAGGATCGGCATCCCAGTGGTGCTCCGGCGTCGGGCCGACCGCGGCTCACCCGGCTTGTCGATCGCCTTGGTGAGCTGCGGCGCCGTCTCGGTCATGCCGTAGCCGCAGATGCACTCGCAGCCGAAGCGCCGCTCAGCCTCGGCGAGCAGGGCGGGCGGCGTCGGCGCGCCACCGACCGAGAGCTGCTTCAGGCTCGAGAGGTCTCGGGTGTCGAACGTGGGGTCGTTCAGCAGCACGGTCATCATCGCCGGCACCAGATAGAGGCGCGTCACGCGCTCGGCCTCGACGAGCCGCAACACCTCTGCGGAGTCGAAGCGGGGAAGCATCACCTGGACGCCGCCGAGTGCCGTCATGTAGTGCGGCGTGCCCCATCCGTTCACGTGGAAGAGCGGGATCGTGTGAATGATCACGTCGTGCCCGCTGATCGACATGTTCAGCGCCGAGTGCACCGCGTGGAGGTAGAGGCTGCGGTGCGTGAGCATCGCTCCCTTCGGCCGGCCCGTCGATCCGCTCGTATAGAAGATCTCGGCGACGTCGTTCTCGTCGACCTGCGGGGGATCGACCCACGAGAGCGGTTGGGCGGCGAGCCGCTCCTCGTACCTGCCGTCGATCAGCATCTCGCGGACGGGATGGTCGATCTCGGTGAGGGCAGGGTCACGGATCAACACCGCAGCTCTGCTGTCGTCGAGGATCCATCGCAGCTCGGGCGCCGACAGCCGGATGTTGAGGGGGAGGAGCACCGCGCCTGCGAGCAGCACGCCGAAGTAGCCCTCGAGGAGCTCGTGTCGGTTGCCGCAGAGCCATGCGACCCGGTCGCCGGCGCGCACACCGAGGTCGTCTCGCAGCACTTGCGCGAGCCGCGCCGCCCGCTCCGCATGTTGCGCGTAGGTGAAGACGTGTGCCCGCTCGCCGTCTTCGTGCTGGATCACGCCTTCACGGTCGGCGAACAGCCGCCGGGCACGCACGAGGAAGTCAGTCGGGGTGAGAGGCAGCTCCACGACTCAGCCGACCCACTGCCCGCGACGCTCGAGCACCGACCGAAGCACCGCGGGTCGATCGGTCATGATCCCGTCGACACCCATGTCGAGCAGTCGCTCCATCTCGCTGGCCTCGTCGATCGTCCACACGTGCACGGCGATGTCTCGTCGGTGCGCCGCCTTGAGGAACCGGTCACTGACGATCGTGACCGATCCCTGCTTCACCGGCACTTGCGCGCACGGGCTCGTGAAGCGACCGGCGGGCAGGCCGTAGGCCGCGACCACCAACCGACGCACACCGTTCGGACCGAGCGCCGTGCAAAGCGTGGGGCCCAAGGCCTTGCGCATCGTCGACACCCGGCTGTCGGAGAACGACCCGATGCACACGCGGTCGCAGCGCAGAGGTCTTCTCGATCACGTCGATCAGCGGCGCAACCGCGGCATCGTGCTTCGGGTCGATGTTCACCCGCAGATCGGGGAAGCTGCCGAGCAGGTCCTCCAACAACGGAATGGGCTCGCGGCCGCTCACCTTGGCCTTCTGCACCTCGCTCCACGGGAGCTCGGCGATGATCCCGGACCGATCGGTGACGCGGTCGAGCACGTCGTCGTGGAACGCGAGCAGCACGCCGTCGGACGTGACGTGGACGTCGGTCTCCACATAACGGAAGCCGAGGAGCACCGCGCCCTCGAACGCCGGCATCGTGTTCTCCGGCCACTCGCCCGCGCCGCCTCGATGAGCGAACGGGATCGGCCCGGGGTGATCGAGGAACGCGAACACGCGCCCATCGTGACACTGCGGGCGGAGGCCAGCGGTTGGGTCAGGAGCCCCAATCGGGTCGCAACGGCATGCGCGAGCGCCCGTTGTCGGCGCGCACGCCGAGGATCTGGTGGATCTCCGTGCGCCCCTCCTCGAAGTTCAGCGCGCGACGCGGCCATGTAGAGCCTCCACACCCTCGCCCGCCCGAGGCCACCCCGGCGGACCGCTTCATCCCAGTTCGCCTCGAGGTTCGAGACCCAATGGCGGAGCGTCTTCCCGTAGTGCTCGCGCAAGCTCTCGACGTGACGCACCTCGAGGCCGTGCTGCTGCATCGCCGACACCACCGTCCCGACCTCGTGAAGCTCGCCGTCGGGGAAGACGTATCGGTCGATGAAGCTCGACCGAGCGAAGCGTGACCTGCCCTTCGACCAAGGGCGGCTGATGCCGTGGTTGAGGATGCGACCGCCGGGCACCACGAGGCGATGCAGGCGATCGAAGTACTCGCCCAGCTGCGCGAGGCCGACATGCTCGAACATGCCGATCGAGCTGATCGCGTCGTACGGCCCGTCGACGACGTCGCGGTAGTCGAGAAGGCGGATGTCGACGCGGTCCGCGAGGCCTGCTTCCGCCACCCGCTTCGCGGCGAGGTCCGCCTGGGATGCCGAGATCGTGACGCCCACGGCCTGCACGCCGTAGTGCTGCGCCGCGTGCATCACCATCCCTCCCCAGCCGCATCCGACGTCGAGCAGTCGTTGGCCCGGTTGCAGTCCCAGCTTCCGGCAGATGAGGTCGTACTTCTGCTCCTGCGCTGTCTCGAGCGAGTCGTCCGGCGTCGCGAAGACCGCGCACGAATACGTCATCGTGGGGCCGAGCACCAACTCGTAGAACTCGTTCGAGACGTCGTAGTGGTGCGCGATCGCGGCGGCGTCGCGGCCTTTGCTGTGGCGTCGACCGCGAAGGCGGGCCTCCTCGGGTGGCGGCGGCAGGGGCTTGAGGCCTTCGAGCCCGATGAGCTTGGCCGCGGCCGCCCACAGCTTCGGTGACAGCTTGAGTTGGGGCAGGGCCTGGCGCAACCTCATCGCGGCGTAGATGTCGCCCTCGACATCGAGGTCCCCGGCCACGTACCGCGCGACCGATCCCGAGCTCGAGCGGCGCGGTGACGATGCGACGAAGGGCGTCCGGAGATCTCACAACGATGGTGGCCGGTGCCTGGTCTTCGGGGGGGCCGAGCCGGGTTCCGTCATAGGCTCGGATCGCAATCGGCAGGTCAGGCCCGAGCAGCTCGGTGAGCAGCGCAGCGAGCGGTGTGTCAGTTGCAGGCATGGGTCACCTCCGGGTGAACAGGAGTGCTGATGTCAGAGACGAAGGCAGTGCCGATCGGCGACGAGGAGTTCACCGGTACCGAAACGTTCCCGGTGCACGCCCCGTACAACGGGGCCGAGCTCGGACGGGTGCCCGCCTGCGGGCCGGCCGAGGTGCGCCGCGCGGTCGAAGCGGCTCGCGCCGCGCCAGTGCTTCCGCCGTGGCGTCGGGCGGAGATCCTCGACGCCGCGGCACAGCGATTGAGCGCAGCGGGTCGAGGAGTTCGCGCGGATCATCGCGGAGGAGGCGGCGAAGCCGATTCGCACCGCCCGCGTCGAGGCGGAGCGAGCGGTGGGCACGTTCGTCTTCTCGGCCGTCGAGGCTCGCAAGCTGGTCGGCGAGATGGTGCCGCTCGATGCGAGCGCGCCGGGAGAAGGCAAGCTCGGTTTCACCCTCCGCATCCCCATCGGAGTCGTCGGCGCCATCAGCCCCTTCAACTTCCCGCTCAACCTCGTCGCCCACAAGGTGGCGCCCGCGATCGCCGCTGGCTGTCCGGTCGTGCTGAAGCCCGCCAGCCAAACGCCGTTCTCGGCCATCACCTTGGCGCAAATGTTGCTCCAAGAATGCGGTCTTCCGCTCGGCCACCTCAGTGTGGTGACCGGCGGAGGATCAACGGTGGGCAACGCGCTCGTTGATGATCCCGACATCGCGCTCATCACGTTCACTGGCTCGCCCGACGTCGGCTGGGGAATCAAGGCACGCGCGCCCCGCAAGAAGGTGGGTCTCGAACTCGGAAACAACGCTCCGGTGATCATCGAGCCCGACGGCAACTGGACGTTGGCAGCGGACAAGATCCGGGTCGCGGGGTTCAGCCATGCCGGCCAGTCGTGCATCTCCACGCAACGCATCTATGTCCAACGTGCCCTGGTCGACGACTTCACAGCCGCGCTCGCCGAGCGCGTGGCGAGCCTCGTCGTCGGCGATCCTCTCGACGAAGCGACAGAGGTCTCCGCGCTCATCTCCACCGGCGAGCGCGACCGCGTGACGTCCTGGATCGACGAGGCCACCGCGGGTGGCGCAAAGGTGGTGGTCGGCGGCGACGTACGCGCCGACGGCGTGCTCATGCCGACCGTGTTGACCGATGTCGAGCCCGACATGAAGGTGTGCCGCAAGGAGGTGTTTGGTCCTGTTGTGACGGTGCAGGCCTACGACGAGCTCGACGAGGCGATGGCGCTCGCCAACGACACCGAGTACGGCCTCCAGGCGGCGATCTTCACCTCCGACCTCGGCAAGGCCATGACGGCAGCCCGCACGCTCGACTTCGGCGGAGTGCTCGTCAACGAGGTACCGACATGGCGCGCCGATCAGATGCCGTACGGCGGTGTGCGCGACAGCGGCAACACCCGTGAGGGACCGGCGTACGCGGTGCACGAGATGACCGAGACTCGCTTGATCGTGATCTCCGCGTGAGCGACGTCGGGGAGGTCTACCGGGACACGCGCTCGCGTGTCACCGAGCTCGTGCGAACGCTCGACGCTGCAGGACGGGAAGCGCCGGTGCCGGCCTGCCCCGGATGGACTGTTCGCGACCTGCTCAGTCACCTGGCCGGCTTGCCCGCGGACATCAATGCCGG
Organism: uncultured Acidimicrobiales bacterium; assembly: GCA_963759645.1. Lineage (GTDB taxonomy): Bacteria > Actinomycetota > Acidimicrobiia > Acidimicrobiales > DATKAS01 > DATKAS01. The sequence goes on from CAVXAI010000016.1 coordinate 541,648, forward strand.
ACGCGTCGAGGGCGCGGGCACGGACCTATGGACGGCGGCACAGCTCGCGGCGCGCACCGGTCGCCCTTGCGACGAGCTGTTGGAGGAGTGGGAGCGCGAGGCGCCCGCGTTCGAGCAGATCCTCCCCGTGATCAAGCCACCTCGCCCGCTCTACGACGTGGTGGTGCACGAACAGGACATGCGGGGCGCGGTCGGCCTCCCGGGTGGTAGGGACAGCGAGGGCGTGACTCTCCTCTACGGCGTGGCGCTCGGTCGGCTCACCGAGGCATTCGACGAGGCCGGCCTCCCCGCGCTCGAGTTCGAGACGGCGAAGGGCACGTATGTCGCGGGCACCGGAGCGTTGAGCGGCCGGTGGTCCGTCGACTGGTTCGAGCTGTTCCGCTCGATGAGCGGCAGACGGAGTGCGAGTCAGATCCGCGCCCTCGGTTGCCCTGACCCATATGTCGACCTGCTGCCGTACTTGCCCATGGCCACGGCCGACGTCATCGAGCTGTACTGACCCTCCCATGTACGAGTGGTCGCCAGCGGCCCTATGCGGCCGCCTGGTGACCAAACGCGCTCACGGAACGTCATCACCTTGCCATGGCCGCGGTGATCGGGCTGTCGGGATGAGAGGCCGCGTGCACACCAGGAACATCTCGCGGACGGCGGCCGGGTTACGTTGATCGTCATGCAGGTGACGGAACGGTTCGCGGCTCTCGTGCAGGGACCGGAGGACGCGCTCGCGCTCGACGAGGCGACGTTCCTCATCGCTGCGCATGCACACCCAGAGCTCGACCTCGCCGCCCAGCTCGCCCGTCTCGACGACCTCGCCGAACGTTGTGCGACGCCGACACGCGACGGTGTCATCGCGCACCTCTTCCGCAGCGAGGGCTTCCACGGCAACGAGGTCGACTACTACGACCCCGAGAACTCGTTCCTCGACGCAGTGCTCGACCGGCGGACGGGAATCCCGATCACGCTCTCCGTCGTGCTGATCGAGGTGGCCCGCCGTCTCGACGTGCCCCTGGTCGGCGTCGGCGCACCCGGTCATTTCATCGTCCTCGACGAGGCGTCTGGCGCGTTCCTCGATCCGTTCAACGCTGGTCGGATCCTCGACGACGACGACCGAGCCCGGCTCTACGGCGGCGTTCCCCTCGAGCCGGTGGGGCCGCGGGCGATCGTGAGCCGGATGCTCGCCAACCTGAAGGGGATCTACACCCAGCAGGGAGACATCGACGCTCTGCGCTGGGTCGTGCGGCTCCGGGTGCTGTTCCCCGACGCCCCCGAGGAGGAACGGGCGCAGCTCGCCCGCCTCATGGCCCCGCTGAACTGACCCTCCCAACTCGAACGGGCAATTCCCGCCCCGAGCGGGCTGCTGGGTACGCTTCCGTCCATGACGACCGTCGCGGATCCCACCGTCGAGTCCGAGGAAGCTCTGGTCATCGAGCACATCGACAAGCTGCTCGCCGAGCATCCGCCCGCGAAGACCGACGCCGTGACGTTCCTCGGCGCGCAGTTCGACCACGGGCTGGCCTGGGTGCACTTCCCCGAGGGCGACGGTGGGCTCGGGGTCAATCCCAAGCACCAGAAGATCATCAACGAGCGGATCTTCGCCGCCGGTGGTCCGAACCCGTATTACCGCAACCCGATCGGCTACGGCATGTGCGGACCGACCGTCGTGGTGTGGGGCAGCGACGAGCAGAAGCAGCGCTACCTCCGACCGCTGTTCACGGGCGAGGAGGTCTGGTGCCAGCTCTTCTCCGAGCCCGGATCGGGGTCCGACTTCGCGGGCCTGTCCGGCCGCGGCGTGCGGGATGGCGACGAGTGGATCGTCAACGGGCAGAAGGTCTGGACGACCCTCGCCCACGTCAGCCGGTGGGGCCTTCTCGTGTTCCGCACCGACACCGAGGTCCCCAAGCACGCGGGTCTCACCGCGTGGGTGGTCGACATGCAGGCGCCCGGCGTCGAGGTGCGTCCGCTGCGCCAGATGACCGGCGAGGCCGAGTTCAACGAGGTGTACTTCACCGACGTGCGCATCCCCGACGCGGAACGCCTCGGCGATCCGGGCGCCGGCTGGCGCGTGTCGCTCACGACGCTCATGAACGAGCGGGTGTCGATCGGTGGCGCCATCGCGCCGAAGGGCGCGGGTGCCATCGCCGGCGCCGTCAAGGTGTGGCAGGACACGCCGCCCGACCAACGCGACCCGGCGATGAAGGACGAGCTGATGAAGCTCTGGATCGAAGCCGAGGTGAACCGCCTCACCAACCTGCGCGCCGGCGCGAACCGCAAGATGGGTACGCCCGGGCCCGAGGGCTCGACCGGCAAGCTCGCGTTCGCCGAGTCGAACAAGCGCATCTACGAGTTCACGATGAACCTCATGGGTGCGAACGGCATGTTGTACGGCAGCTACGAGATGCGCCGTCCCGAGACCGCGATGTCGACGGACACGCTGCAGAAGGCGTTCCTCCGCTCGCGGGCGAACTCCATCGAGGGCGGCACCTCCGAGGTGATGCGGAACATCCTCGGTGAGCGCGTGCTCGGTCTGCCCGGCGACGTGCGGGTCGACAAGGACGTCGCCTGGAGCACCGTCCCGCGGAACTAGCTGCCCCGATCAGGCGCCGCGCAGCACCTCGGTCATCGCCTCGACCATGTAGCCCGCGTCGTCGCGCCCCGCCATCTCGCGCGCCGAGTGCATCGACAGCATGGGGTTGCCGACGTCGACCGTGGCGATGCCAAGACGCATGGCGGTGATCGGGCCGATCGTCGAACCGCACGCCATGTTGCTGCGGTGCGAGTACACCTGCCACGGCACGTTCGCCCGCTCGCACGCGGCCACGAACTCTGCCGCCGTCGCCGCGTCGGTCGCGTAGCGCTGCCCGACGTTGGTCTTGATGACCGGCCCGCGGTTGGGGTGGACGTGGTGGCTCGGCTCGAACCGGTCGAGGTAGTTCGGATGCACGGCGTGGGCCATGTCTGCGGAGACGCACAGCGAAGCGGCGATCGAGGCGAGATGATCGGCCCGGCTGCCGCCCCGGCCGGCCGTCACTCGCTCGAGGATGTCGCCGAGCAGCGGGCTGGCGGCGCCGGTGCTCGTCTCACTGCCCACCTCTTCGTGGTCGAAGCAGGCGAGCACGGCGATGCGGCTCGACTCGCGTCGGGCCAGCGCGGTGGCTCCGCACCAGACCGAGACGAGGTTGTCGAGCCGGCCGGACGCGATCAGCTCGCCGTCGACGCCGAGCACGCTCGGGGGAGTGAGGTCGTGGGTCATGACGTCCCACGCCACGACGTCGTCGAACGCGACGCCCAGCTCCTTGGCCATGAACGCTGCGAACCCGCCGTCGTCGACCGCGCCGAGCCCCCACACCGGCACCACATGATGCTGTCGATCGAGCGCGACGCCGCGCTCGTTCACGTCACGGTCGAGATGGATCGCGAGCTGGGGGAGACGCAGCACGGGACGGTCGACCTCGACGAGACGCACTTCGCCGGACCGCAGCGCGACGCGTCCGGAGAGGCCGAGGTCGCGGTCGAGCCACGAGTTGACGAGCGCGCCGCCGTACACATCGACGCCGATCTGCCGGTACCCGACGCTTCCCGTATCGGGACGCGGCTTCACGCGGAGGTTCGGGCTGTCGGTGTGGGCGCCGATCACGACGAAACCAGGAGCGGGGTCGTCGGGGATGTACCAAGCGACAATCGCACCGCCCCGGATCGTGTACGCGCCACCCGGCGATCCTTCGATCCCGGCCCCGAGCTCGACGCGACCGAAGCCGGCCTCGTCGAGCAGGGCTGCGACCGACTCCGCCGCGTGGTACGGCGACGGCGAGTGACCGAGGAAGTCGAGCAGGTCGGTCATCCGTAGAGCCCTGCGGTCAGTCCTGTGCCCCGGAGGTGCGCGCTCTCGTTGAGCGTGAGCACCGTGCGCTCGCCGGTGCGTGCGCCCATCACGCGGTGGATGCTCGTGTAGTTCGGATAGAAGAACCCGGTCGCGTTCGCGATGCCGAGGATCTTCGAGATGTACGCGTTGATGACGCCGCCGTGACACACCGCGGCGATCCGTCGCGACGGGTTCGCCTCGATGAGCCGCTCGACCGCCGCGAACACGACATCGCGGAACGTCTCGGGATCGACCTCGACATCGCCCCACGAGCCACTGACGATCTCCTTCCATCGGGGGTCGTTCGCGGCCTTCAGCTCCTCGACGGGCACGTACCAGTGGCTGTCACGGTCGTACTCGGCGAGCTCGTCGTCGACGACGACGTCGAGGCCGTGGATCTCCGCGAGCGGCGCCGCGGTCTCCCGCGCGCGCTGCATCGGGCTCGAGTACACGGCATCGATGCGCTCGTCGGCCAGCCAGCGGGCCATGTGCAGCGCCTGGTCGCGTCCCTCTTCGGACAGCTCGGGATCGGCGGGGCCGTCGGCATCCTCGCGACGGATCGGCAGCGCGTGTCGGATGAGCAGGAGCTCCATCGCGCGGAGCATAGGGTGCGCCGATGTCCGATCTGTGGGTCGAAGAAGCGGGACCGGAGGATGCGCCGCTCGTCGTGCTCGTCCACGGATCGATGGACCGATCGACGAGCTTCGCGAAGGTCATGCGTCGCCTGCGCGATGACCTCCGCGTGCTCACCTATGACCGGCGAGGGTACGGACGGTCGGTGACGGTCGGCGGGCCGTTCACCATGGCTCAACAGGTCGAGGACCTGCTTTCGGTCATGGCCGACCGCGTCGGTGTCGTCGTCGGCCACAGCTACGGCGGCAACCTCGCGCTCGCGGCGGCCGAAGCTCGTCCTGATCTGGTGCGCGGTGTCGGGGTGTTCGAGCCCCCGATGCCCTGGACCGATTGGTGGCCGACGACGAGCGGTGGCTACAGCATCGTGGCCCAGTCGCGAGCGAACGAGGATCCCGCGGAGATCGCGGAGCGGTTCATGAGGCGGATGATCGGTGACGAGCGGTGGGAGCGGCTGCCCGCATCCACCCGAGCCGAGCGACGGGCCGAGGGTCCCGCGTTGATCGGGGAGATCGTCGACTTGCAGGCCCACGCGGCGTTCGACCCCGGTGCGATCACGGTGCCGGTCGTCGCGGCACGCGGCGCGAACGGCGCCGATCATCACCGTCGGTCCGTTGAGCATCTGTTCTCCGCCGCTACCGCGACCCCGCGATGATCACGATCGAGGAGGCCGGCCACGGCGCGCACAACAGCCATCCCGACGAGTTCGCCGCGTTCGTGCGGCTCGTGGTGGCGAGGTCCGGGCTCGGCTAGCCGCCGTTGACGAGCGCGCACCCGTCGGCAGCGGCGGTGGGCAGCGCGACAGCGACGTTGAAGAACGTGCACTCACAGGTGCTCGCGCACGTCGCCAACTCCTCCCGCTGGTTGTAGACGACGAAGCCCGTGCCGAGGAGGAGCACGACCAGGATCACCTTCGTGATGACCTTCTTCGCGAGCCACAGCGCGAGCACGACCCCGACGCCGAGGCCGACAAGCACACCGAGGGCGACAGTCTGCAGCCGCTCGTGATCCAGCCAGTCGGGCCACGTCAGCGCGAACACGCGCGCACCGTACTGACCGGGTGTGCACACTGAGCGGCATGCTCGTGCATCTCGACACCGACATCGGCGGCGATCCCGACGACGTGTGTGCGCTCGCCATGCTGCTCGGCTGGCCGGACGTCGAGATCACCGGCGTCACCACGACCCACGAAGCGGGCGGGCGCCGGGCCGGCTTCGTGCACGAGGTGCTGCGGCTCGCGGGCCGGCGCGACATTCCTGTCGCCGCGGGTGCCGAGCATTCGATGACGACGCTCGTGCAACCCGGCGGCTTCCCCGACGACGCGCGCTATTGGGGACGCCCGATCCCGCCGAGTCCCTCCCGTGCGGGAGCCGCGCTCGACCTTCTCGCGCAGAGCGTCGAGCGAGGCGCGACCGTCATCGCAATCGGGCCGTTCACGAACCTCGCGCTGCTCCAAGTCGAGCGGCCCGGGCTGCTCGACCGCGTGCCTGTCGTCGTGATGGGCGGCGCGTTCCGGCCCATCGATGCCGGCTACCCGCAGTGGACGGCCGACTACGACTGGAACGTCCAATGCGACACGCGGGCCGCGGAGATCGTCGAGACCCTCGCCGATCTCACCGTCGTGCCGCTCGCCGCGACGGTGAAGGTCCACCTGCGCGCTGCGCATCTGGCTCGGTTGCGCGCCGCCGGCGAGGTGGGCGCGCTCATGGCCCGGCAAGCCGAGGCGTATCTCGCCGATCGCCGAGCCGGGCTGGCGGACGACAACCCGCGACTCCCGGCCGACCTCTTGAACTTCCACCACGACCCGCTGGCGTGCGCGGTCGCCGTGGGATGGGACGGCGTGACCATCGAGCAGAGCCCGACGTGTCGGGTGGTCACCGATGTCGACGGCGACGCGTTCTCCGAGCGATGGATCGAAGCGATCGAGCACCTACATTCGGGCGGGTGAGCGACCAGCGCCCCGTCAACCTGTCCGCGTCCGGACCGCCCGAGACCGTGCTCGATCTCGAGCCTGCCGAGGCGCGAACCCAGCTCGCGGCCGCGCTTGCACAACCGGCTGACCAGCGTCGCGACGCGGTCGCCGCCGTCGCGGCGCGGTGGCCGCGCTACCTCGATGCTTGGGCCCAGCTCGGAGCGCTCGCGCGTGACGACGTCGAGGCGTACGCCTGCTTCCGCGTCGGCTACCACCGGGGCCTCGACCGGCTGCGCGCGAACGGCTGGCGAGGTAGCGGCTACGTGCGGTGGGCGTTCGAGGAGAACCGCGGCTTTCTGCGCTCGCTGCGCGGGCTGGGCCAGTCCGCGGCCCGCATCGGCGAGGCCGACGAAGCCGAGCGCTGCGCCCATTTCCTCGCGCAATGCGACCCCACAGGAGTGCCCGCCGAGGGCTAGGGCGCTGACCTGCCCGGATGGGCGCACGACGGGTAGCCGGCGCCTCCTCCAGCGCGTCGTCGGGGTGTGTCGGGTCGGCTTGAGCTCCCGGCCCGGCCACCGCCTCTCAGTCGGCCCCGTCCGCGCTCGGACGGAGGGCCATGACTTCATCGAACTGTCGCATAGCCCTCGGCGAGCTGTCCGGCCCACGCCTGCTGTGTCAGACGCCGCACACGCGCCTGACGTCCGGACTCAGGAAGAGCGCGTCGCCCCACTTCACTTGACCCGATTCGGCTCTGCGCAGGTTGTAGAGGTCGAACAGGCGGTAGCCGGACTCACCCAGGATCGAGAGCACGTCCTCGGTCCGCGTCTGGCCCTGATAGACCCGGACGAAGTTGAGCTCCGTGAACACGAGGTCGATCCGGCCTTCCTGCAGCAACTTCCCCGCGCCTCGCAGGATCGGCCCTTCGAAGCCCTGGACGTCGAGCTTGAGGACATTTATTTGCTCGATGCCTGCGTCGCGGCAAAAGCCATCCACGGTCACGGTCTTCACGTGAATCTCGCCTATTTGCCTTATCGGATAGTCCGGATAGGGCGAGGCCGCATCCAACGGCAGCAGCGAGTGCGTCATGTCGGCATCGGTGACAGCGAGGTTCTGCTCACCCGCGGTATCTGAGAGCGCTGCCTGGACAGGCAGCACGCGTCGGTCGCCGGCGAACCGAACACTCAGACGGGCGTAGTTCTCTGGTCCCGGCTCGAATGCCCAGACCCGCGCGGCCGGAAACGCCGTGAGATATCTCGCCGTCAAGTCACCAATGTAGGCCCCGCCGTCGAAGATGACCTTGGCCTCGATGCCGGCCATCTCCAGCAGTCGTCGTTGCTGGAGAGACTCGTCGGGCAAGTCGGGTTGAGTCACAGACGCAGCCTCATCCGCTGTCGGCACATTTCGCCACAGACGCAGCCTCATCCGCTGACGGTACATTTCGCCATCTTCATCAAGTACTCGAGGTAGGAGGTGCGGCGGTCGTCCTCGCTCCGAAACACCTCGTTGTCGGGGTGACCGAGCCCGAAGGTCAAGCCGTTCGTCCAGCCGTCCGGAATTATCGTCACGCCGTCGAACGCGATGTCCAGGTAGCAGGCCATGACGGCGTGGCCGGCCTCGTGGTGCGCAGTGTGCGCGTGGCTTGAGTCGTACGGCGGTAGGCCGGTCATCGGGGTCCAGTCGGAGGAAGTGTCTCAGGACTCAGCCAGGACTCAGGAGGCTGAGTAACAGCACCGAACGATGGGAACGGTCGGGACGAGTTTGGCCAGGTCAGACGCCTCTTCGCCGAAACGTGGCAGGTCATGAAGGCGCGAAAACATTGCCTCGCGCAGTGCGACCCGGCTGGTGTGCCTGCGGAGGGCTAGGCTCGCGCGGACCTGGATCTATCTGGCCGAACGCAGCTGTCCCGCCGCAGTCGGAGCGCCGTCGCCGCTTAACCACTCCAGCCGAGGGAGCACCCGTGTGGTTGGCGTACTTGCGGGCATACGGTTGCGGCGTGCGTTCGGGAGTACGTCGCCTGTGACGACCGAGAACGTGACGGTGTTGTTCACCGACATGGTGGGTTCGACCGCGTTCGCGTCGAGTGTGGCGCCCAATGTCGCGGACGAGCTGCGTCGGGGGCATTTTGCGATCTTGCGTCAGGCGGTCGCGGAGGCGGGCGGCACCGAGGTGAAGCATCTGGGTGACGGACTCATGGTCGTGTTCGGCGCCCCGTCGGGGGCGTTGTCGTGCGCGGTGGCCATGCAGCAGAGGCATCGACCGCGACAACCGGGGGCGTGAGCGTCCGGTGGGGTTGCGGGTCGGGCTGAGCGGTGGCGAGGTCAGTCGCGAGGGCGACGACTACTTCGGCGACCCGGTCGTCGAGGCGGCCCGGCTGTGCGCCTGCTGTGAGAGCGGGCAGGTCCTGGCCGCCGACATCGTGCGGTTGACGGCGGGGCGGCGCAGCCGACACGAGTGCCGTTCGGTCGGGGAGCTGACCTTGAAGGGCCTGCCCGATCCGGTCGAGACCGTCGAGGTCGTGTGGCAACGTCCCGACCGGGCCGAAGCCGGGCCTGCTGTCCCGCTACCGGGGCGTCTGGCCGTGGCTCCCGCAACGGGAGTGGTGGGCCGGGAGGCCGAGACGGCGGCGATGCTGGACGCGTACAAGCGCGTCGCTGAGGGCGAAGTCCGGGAAGTGTTCCTCGTCTCAGGTGAGGCCGGGCTCGGCAAGACCACGCTGGTCGCGGCGACGGCCCGGGCCGCGTTCGACGGCGGGGCGTGTGTGTTGTTCGGGCATTGCGAAGAGGACCTGGCGACGCCTTATCAGCTGTTCGCGGAGGCGCTCGGCCACTTCGTCATCCACGCCAGCGAGGCGCAGCTCGTCGCGCACGTCGACGCGCATGGTTCGGCGCTGGCCCGGCTGGTCCCGGCGCTTTCCCGCAGGCTGCCGGGCCTTCCGCCGTCGACGGCGACCGACGCTGACACCGAGCGGTACCAGCTGTTCGCCGCGGTGGTGGGGCTGCTGGTCATGGCGTCGGAGCAGCAGCCGGTCGTGGTCGTGCTGGAAGACCTGCAGTGGGCCGACAAGGCGAGCCTGCAGTTGCTCCGCCACGTGATCGCGGCCGACCAGCCGATGCGGCTGCTGGTGCTCGGCACCTACCGCGACAGTGAGCTGTCACGCTCCCACCCGCTGCTCGAAACACTCGCGGCCCTGCATCGACAGCACAGTGTCGTGCACATCGAGCTGACCGGACTCGACGACACCGGCGTCATGTCGCTCATGGAAGCCGCCGCCGGGCACACCCTCGAAGACGCCGCCATTGCGTCTCGCCCATGCGGTGCAGCGCGAGACCGACGGCAACCCGTTCTTCGTGACCGAGGTGCTCCGTCACCTCGCCGAGACCGGGGCGATCTACCAGGACCCCACCGGCCGATGGGTCGCAGCGCGACACCGTCGAGCAGATCGCCTTGCCCGCCAGCATCCGTGCGGTGATCGGCGCACGCGTCGGGCGGCTGGGACCAGACGCCGAGCGGGTGTTGTCGCTGGCCGCGGTGATCGGCCGCGACTTCGACCTCGACGTGCTCGCCCGAGCCAGCCGAAACATCGCGAAGACGAGCTGCTCGACATCCTCGACGCCGCCACCGCTGCGGCCCTGGTGCGCGAACTCACCGACACGCCCGGGCACTACAACTTCGCCCACGCCCTCATCCAACACACCCTGTACGAGGATCTCGGCCTCACCCGGCAGGCCCGGGCCCACCGGCGGGTGGCCGAGGCGTTCGAAGACCTGTACGGCGACCGCCCCGGGTCACGGGTCGGCGAGCTGGCCCGCCACTGGATCAACGCCACCCAACCCATCGACCTGGCCAAAGCCCTCGACTACTCCCGCCAGGCCGCCGACGCCGCGCTCGACGGCCCTCGCCCCCGCCGACGCCCTGCGCTACTACACCCAGGCCCTCGACCTCTACGCCCAGACCGACCACCCCGATCCGATCCTGGGCATCGACCTGGCCGTCGGGCTCGGCACCGCCCAACGCCAGACCGGAGACCCCGCCTTCCGCGACACCCTCCTCGACGCCGCCCGACGGGCCGCCGACCTCGGTGACACCGACCGTCTCGTCGCCGCCGCCCTGGCCAACTACCGGGGCATCTTCTCGACCGGTGGCACATCGACGCCGACAAGGTCGAGATCCTGGAGATGGCCCTCGATCGGCTCGCCCCAGACGACCCCGACCGGGCGCTCGTGCTCGCCACCCTGTGCGCGGAGCTCACCTACGGGAGCCCCCTCGAGCGTCGCCAGGCGCTCGCCGACGAGGCCATCGCCATCGCCAGGTCCTCCGGCGACGACGCCACCATCGTGCGAGTCCTCAACACTGTCTGCGTACCCGCTCGCGCGTTCCGCAACTGCTCGAGCAGTCGATGGATTGGTCGGCCGAGGCTCTGGTTCGGGCCGAGCGGCTCGGCGACCCCGTCCTGCTGTTCTGGGCCGCGTGGACGTCGCGCCAGCGCTGCCGCCCGCACCCTGGACATCGACGAGATGGACCGCTGCTTGGACATCATCGGGTCGCTCGCCGAGCAGCTCGACCAGCCCATGTTGAACTGGGTGCACAGCTGCGGCGCGTGCCGTGCGAGCGCAGATCGCCGGGGACACCGACCAGGCCGAACAGTGGGCCACCGAAGCACTCCAGATCGGCACCGACAGCGGCCAACCCGACGCCACCTCTTCTACGGCACGCAGCTCGGGCCGGTGAGCTTCCAACGCGGCACCTATGGCGAGCTGGCCCCACTCATCGAGCAGATGGCCGTCGACACTCCCGACCTCGCCGGCATCATCGTCGCGGCGCTGGCACTCGCCCATGTCGAAGCAGGCCGGATCGACGACGCCCGTCGCCTGTTGGAGCAGGTCGCTGCCGCCGACTTCGATTTTCCGCTCGACGGGAACTGGCTCAGCACACTGGCGTACTACGCCGAGGCCGCCATCGCGTGCCGAGACCCGAAGGTTCGCCGGACGCTGTTCGACCGCCTCGCGCCCTGTGCCGATCAGCTGCCGCATCCGCGGCCTCATCGTTGACAGTCCCGTCAGCCACTACCTCGGCGGCCTCGCTACCGTCCTCGGCCGCTACGACGAAGCCGACGCCTACTTCGCCCACGCCGCCGCGTTGAACGACCGAGCCAACGCCAAGTTCTTCGCCGCCCGCACCAACCTCTCCTGGGCGAAGATGCTCGCCGAACGCCACGCCCCCGGCGACGACGAACGGGCACGAGACCTTCTCACCAAAGCACACGCCGCCGCAGCGGCTCACGGATACGCCAACATCGAACGACGCGCCGCCGAAGCACTCCAACACCTGGACTGACCGCTCGCCGCTCACCGCCTCCGCGACAGCGTCGTCGTCACCGTCGAGCAACTCCTGAACGTGCACCGCGATGTCGTCGCGGTCACCGAGCTCGAGCGGGCGAAGTCTCACGACGCCGGGGTGCATCGGGCCGAAGGTGTCGCCGCGGTGAGAGGTCGAGCGGGACCGGGGACCGTTCCGCCCGGCCTCACCGGCCCCGCTCGCCCGTTACCCGTCGGCAGCCGCGCGAGCGGGAGTGATGGGTCAGACGACTCGTTCGCCGTCACGGGCAACGAGACACTCCGTTGCGGTGCGGCAGAGTCGTGGGTCCGCGATAGGTGAAGGCCCCGCCGGGCGGTCGGCAGGGCCTTCGAGTCGGCGGCTCGGCGGAATCGCCCCGACCGCCGGACAGTACCTGACGCTCGCGTCACGTACTCTGGGGACGGCGTGCCTTCAAGGCACATTGGCGTAATGCCAGCGACGCGTGTTTGTTCCTCGACGAGCTCGCCGAGTTCATCGCGCCCGTGATCGACGGGTTGCAACGGCGCGCACGGTCAGAGCACGACGACGCAGCCCGGTACGACCATCACTTCGGTCGGCGCCGTCGTTTTCGTGGCAGTGGGCCGTTACGTCGGGCAGGCTGCGTCGGTCAGAGATGGGTGCCCTGTGGCGGTCTCTTGACGGGGAACGCGAGTCATGAGCGGGGAGTTTCCTGAGGTCCGCTACGCCGACTCTGATGGCGTGTCGATCGCCTACGAGGTGCGCGGTGACGGACCGCTCGACTTGGTGATGCTGCCGAGTGCGCAGGCCAGCTTGATGGCGAGCACGGTCGATCTGGTCCTTGACCAATTCCTCGACCAGTGCGCATCGTTCGCGCGGTTGATCCGACTCGACAATCCACGCGACTCGGCGCGTGCGTCCTCGGTGCGCGACGCTGGCGGCGTGGCAGCGCACGAGGTCGACGAGTACCTCGCCGGCTTGGACGAACCCAAGCGGAGCACGCTCTTGCGGCTACGCACGGCGATCCTCGAGGTCGTGCCCGACGCAGAGCAGGGCATGTCCTACGGGGTGCCAGCGTTCAAAGTGCTGGGGAGGACGGTGGCTGGGTTCGCGGCCTACAAGCACCACCTGAGCTACTTGCCCCACAGCGGGTCCGTCCTCGCCGAGCTCGGCGAGGACGTGGCGGGTTACGAGACATCAAAGGGAGCACTCAGGTTCCGCGTCGACGAACCACTTCCCCAACCCTTGGTGAGGAAGCTGGTAGTCGCTCGCATACGGGAGCTACACCTAGACGTCGATGCAGTCGACGGTCAGGCCGATGGGCCGGACGGAGGCACGCCGAGGCGGTTGGACAGATAGAGCTGGTCGCCCAGCTTCTCGAGGAGCGCGAGCTCGGTCTCGAGCCACGACAGATGCTCCTCTTCGTCCGCGAGCACACCCTCGAGCAGAATGCGCGTCGTCGCGTCGTGGGCGCCGGCGGCCGCCTCGGCGGCGGCGTTCAGACCGGGTCGAGCGATCTGCTGCAGCTCGAGGTCGTGCTCGAGCACCTCGCGGAGCGAGGTACCGATCTTCGTCTCGCCGAGAGTGAAGTCCGGTCGACCTCCGAGGTCGAGCAACCGGTTGAGCACGAGACTGATCGTCTGCGGCTCGTCGTCGATGTGCGCCTGCATGCCCCGGGCGAGCCCGGCGATCCCCCAGGACTCGACCAGCGCGACATGCGTCTGGTGCTGTGCGTAGGCGGTCCAGTACGCGCCCAACAGCCCGTTGAGGAGGTCGATCACCGGTCCTTGCTGTTCCATCCCGCGATCTTCACACGGCAGACCGCGTCGAGCTGCGTGCTGGGTCTGAGGCGTCGACCGATGATCGGAACTGTGCGATCCGTCGGACGTGCCAACCGACGCCAGGGCGCTGACCTCCTGCGACGATGATGGGATGAAGATCAACTTCCAAGTCGTCGTGTTCGACGCCGCCGACCTCGCCGCGGAAAGCAGCTTCTGGGCCGGCGCGCTCGGCGGGACGGTCGATGTCGAGAGCGACTGGCACATGGTGCGGGTCGACGGTCAACCGCGGATTGGCGTCCAGCTGGCACCGAACCACGTGGCTCCCGACTGGCCCCACGGCACCCCGCAGCAGATCCATCTCGATCTCTGGGTTGACGACCCAACCGCGGCGCATGACCTCGTCATGTCCCTCGGGGCGACGGTGCTGAAGGAGGCAGAGGGCGGAGATTCGCCCGACGACTTTCAGGTCTATGCCGACCCCGCCGGCCATCCCTTCTGCCTTTGCTGGGTCAAGGCCCGCGAACAAGGGAGGTAGTACTTCGCCATGCTCGAGCTGCGTCCCTCCTGTGAGAACTGCGACGTCGACCTGCCGCCCGACAGCGCCGACGCCCGCATCTGCACCTATGAGTGCACGTGGTGTGTCAGTTGTGCCGACGGCGTGCTGCAGGGGGTATGCCCGAACTGCGGTGGCAACCTCGTGCCGCGGCCGATCCGCCCGGCCGCGATGCTCGCCAAGCATCCGGCCAGCATCGAGCGGGTCTTCAAGCCCGTCGATCTCGACGCGCACGCGGCGCGCGTCGCTTCGCTCAGAGGCTGATGCTCGGGTCGAGGAATTCGTTCGTCACGAGATCAGCAGTGGACAAACCCTCCGGCACTTCGGTGCCTGACGCCGTCAACACCGGCACGAGGTCGTCGAGGAGCTTCTGGACGCGTGCGTCGTCGAAGCTGCCGAACACGCCATCAGTGCCGTTGCCCACGATGCCGAGATCGAGCTGCTTCTGCACCGCGTCGGCGACGCCGCCCTCGGTCAGCACGAAGCCTCCCGTCAGCTGGCCCACGTAGTCGAGCAGCACCGCGTTCGTCGCGGCCGGGTCGTTCACGTAGTCGATCGCGGACTGCTGCAAGATCGGGACGAGCGCGGTGAGGCACTCGCTGTTCTCCTCCAACGCGTCTGACCGCACGACGATCGCGTTTTGGTAGACGGGATAGTCCTCATCGAGGAGGAGGAACTCGACGGGCTTGTTCCACTCCGGAAGCTCGTTCTCGTAGAAGTACGGCTCGCTCGTCACGAAGCCCTGCTGCACGATCTTGCCGTCGGCGGCGAGGAACCGCGATGGGTCTCCTTGGTACGACGTGTCGATCTGCTCGGGCTGCAACAGACCCTGAGCCTCGAACACGTCGAGATAGGAGCCGTCGAACGCCAACACGGTCTCGCCCGACGCACCGATGTCGGCGACCGACTCGAAATCGAGCGCGGGATCGCCCCACATGAAGATCTGAGGGTTCTTCGCGTACCAGGCCAGCACCGCCGTCGTCGGTTGCGTGGCCGCGCTCGACGATGGCCTCGTCGGTGCCCACCATGCCGAGGAGGATGTCGGGGTCCTGGTACATCTGGGCGCTCGCGGTCTGGAACCCAACTGCGGGACCACCCGCGCGGATCTCGAGGTTCACACCGGTGTCGAGCAGCGGCCCTGAGTACGTCGCTGCGTTCGCGTCGATGGTGCCATCCGCCCCGATCAGCTCATAGAAGAGGCCGTGATCGGGCTCGGGCCACCAGTTCGACTGCACGACGATCGTCTCCGGACACACGCCCGCGAGCGACGTCGCAGCCGCAGCGGTGGTGCCCGCACCGGCCGCTGATGTCGCGGCGGAGTCGGCGGCGGTCGTCGCGGACGAGGCGTCGGATTCGTCGTCGTCACCACACGCGGCGAGCACGAGGAAGGCAACAAGGGCGATGACCAGGGCACGGGACTTCACCATGCGTTCACCCTCTCATTGTTGACTAACTCAGTCAACAATCGAAATCGGCGGCGCGGTACGGTCGAAGTGATGGCGGTCGAACCTTTCGTGGGCATCGTGCTGACTGGGGGCGCGAGCTCGCGCATGGGTACCGACAAGGCGTTCGTCGAGGTGGGCGGGAGGCCGCTCGTGCTGCGCGTTGCCGACGCGCTGCGCGACGGCGGGTGCGTCCCGCGTCGTGGCGGTGGGCGGCGACGTCTCCCGCCTCGCCGCCCTGGGTCTCGACGCGCTTCCCGATCACGCGGCCGGACAAGGCCCGCTCGGTGGCATCGTCACGGCGTTGGAGGAGGTCGACGCGGACCTCGTCCTGGTGGCGGCATGCGATCTCGTCGCGATCACGCCGACCGCGGTGCGCGAAGTTCTCGACGCGCTCACGCCCGACGCTGACGCGGTCCTGCCTCGAAGCGATCGCCTCGAGCCGCTCATGGCCGCCTACCGACGTCGCTGCGTCGCGCATCTGCGTGCCGAGCTCGACGACGGTGAGCGGGCACCCCATCGTGCGGTCGAGGGACTTGCGGTCGTACAGGTGCGGCTGCACGAGGTCGACGCCCTCCGCGACGCCGACGGCCCGGACGACCTGCCAGTAGCCTGAAGTCGTGCCGGCAGAGATCGACATCTACACGCTGGAGGACGCACAGGCAGCGGGCACGTGTCGCGCTCATCGATGTGCGTCAACCCGACGAGTACCTCGGTGGTCACGTGCCCGGCGCGTTGCTGGTGCCGCTGAACGACCTGCCGGACCGACTTGGAGAGCTTCCCGCGGAGCGACCCTTGTATGTCATCTGTCGCACCGGAGCGCGCAGTGCCGCGGCGGTCGAGTTCCTCACCGAGATGCAGGTCGACGCGATCAACATCGCGGGCGGCACGAAGGCGTGGGTCGAGGCGGGCAACGACGTGGTCGTCGGGCCCGATCCCACGTGAACGGCGAGTGACCGACCTCCCCGTCCGCTGGGTTGCCTCCGACGCCAGACCTCGCCGAGACGATCGACGCTCTCGTCAGCGAGCCGGCGTATGCGGTTGACACCGAGTTCCACCGCGAGCGGTCGTACTTCCCGCGGGTCGCGCTCGTGCAGCTCGCCGGCCGCCATGGCATCGCCCTCATCGATCCGCTGGCCGTCGACCTCACACCGCTCGCCCGACTGCTCGACGGCCCCGGCATCGCGGTCCTGCACGCCTCTCAACAGGATCTCGAGGTGCTGATTCGATCGTGCGGCACGATCCCGCGAGAGATGTTCGACACGCAGCTCGCCGCGGGATTCCTCGGTCACAGCTCGCCGGCGCTCGTCAACCTCCTCTCGAGCGAGCTCGGGGTGAAGCTCGTCAAAGGTGACCGGCTCACGGACTGGTTGGCGAGGCCGTTGTCCGACGACCAACGGGCCTACGCCGCCTCCGACGTCGCTCACCTGCTGCCGCTGCGAGACCGGCTGCTCGAACGCCTATCGGCCGTGGGTCGCGCCGACGTGGGCGTCCGACGAGTGCGAGGAGCTGCGCAGCCGGCCCGTCGGTCCCCCCGATCCCGATCGCGCGTGGCTTCGCATCAAGGACCACCGCCACCTGAGGGGTGCGAGCCGCGGGGTCGCCCAGTCGGTTGCCGCCTGGCGCGAGCGCCGCGCCGCCGCCCTCGATCAGCCGGTCCGCTTCGTGCTTCCCGATCTGCGCGATCCTGGGCATCGCCCAGCGGCCCCCGAAGGACCTCGACGGTCTCCGTCGCGTGCGGGGGCTCGACGAGCGATCCCTGCGCAAGCCGGCAGGGGACGAGCTCCTCGACGCGATACGCGCGGGCGCCGCTCTCCCCGCCGATGCGATCACCGAGACGCTCGCCGAGGACGTACCGCGGGATCTCCGCCCCGCAGTCACCCTGGTGTCTGCGTGGGTCAGCCAGCTCGCCCGCGACCTCAAGATCGACACGTCCTTGCTCGCCACCCGGGGTGATCTCGTCGATCTGCTGCTCGGAGCGCCCGACGCCCGGCTGGCCCACGGTTGGCGAGCGCAGCTCGTCGGCGACCAGATCCGCCAGCTCGTCGAGGGTGAGGCGGCGCTGGCGTTCGATGGCGCGGGGGGCCTGCTGCTCGAGCCCCGGGCGTCAGCGCCAACTCCGGCCGCCCTGGCCGACGTGCCGAGGTCGCAGGACGACGCCATCGCGGGATAGGCGTCGCCGCCGGACGTCCACCCTGGTGGGAGCGGTCGCGGTGGCAAAAATCCCGCGTGAGCCATCCGACCTGTCCCAGACGGGAGGCGCTACACTGGGCCTCCCATTGTCGCGTCCGCCCGGGGAGCACGCCCGTGAAAAGGGTCGCCACCGGCGCTTCGAAGAAGCCCGCAAGCTCAAGCAGTCCGGTCCTGAGGCGTTCGGGTTCGGTCGTACCGACACCGACGAACAGCCGCGTACCACCACGACCGAAGACGACGAGTACGCCGAGCTAGCGGCCAAGTACGGGGTCGAGTTCGACGACGACGACGAAACCGACGACGAGGACTACTAGCCCCACCTCCGTCGCCTCCCTTCTCGGGCCAGACACCTCTCTCATGACACCCCCCGCTCTTCGTAACGTCGCGCTCGTCGCCCACGTCGACCACGGCAAGACCACCCTCGTCGACGCGATGTTGCGCGCCACGGGCGTCTTCCGCGCCAACCAGGCCCTCGTCGAGCGCGTCATGGATTCGAACGACCAGGAGCGGGAGCGCGGGATCACGATCCTCGCGAAGGCCGCATCGGTCACCTGGAAAGACACGAAGGTCAACCTGGTCGATACCCCCGGTCACTCCGACTTCGGCGGCGAGGTCGAGCGCGCACTGACGATGGTGGACGGCGTGCTCCTGCTCGTGGACGCAGCCGAAGGCCCGCTGCCTCAGACCCGTTACGTCTTGTCGAAGGCGCTCGCGCAGCATCTTCCCGCGGTCGTCGTGCTGAACAAGGTCGACCGCCACGACGCGCGTCCGCACGAGGTGCTCGACGAGATCTACGAGCTGTTCTTCGACCTCGACGCCGCCGAACACCACATCGAGTTCCCGGTCATCTCGGCGATCGCGCGGGAGGGTCGGTCGATGCGGGGCGTCGGCATCCCGAGCGCGACCGACGACCTCTCGTCGCTCTTCGACACGGTGCTCGAAACGATCCCCGCGCCGGGCGGCGACGCGAGCGCCCCCTTGCAAGCCCTCGTCACGAATCTCGACGCCTCCGACTACCTCGGCCGCCTCGCGATCGGCCGAGTGGTGGAAGGGACGATGCGCAAGGGCCACACCGTCGCGCTCTGCGAGGAGGAGACCGAAGTCGGTGACGACGGCATCGCCGTGTCGCCGTTGAAGCGCCGGCTCGCTCAGATGATGGCGTTCGAAGGCATCTCCCGCGTCGATGCTGAGGAACTGCGTGCCGGCGATCTCTTCGTCGTCGCCGGCTTCCCAGAGGTGGAGATCGGCGACACCCTGGCGGATCCCGAGCTTCCACGCCCGCTGCCGCGCCTCATGGTCGACGAGCCGGTGCTGCGGATGACGTTCGGCGTGAACACCGCGCCGACGTCCGGGAAGGTGGGGAAGTACGTGACGTCCCGTCACCTCCGCGAGCGCCTCGAGCGCGAGATCCTCGGCAACGTCTCGATCGAGCTCACGGACACCGAGTCACCTGATGTCCTCGAAGTCGCGGGCCGGGGTGAGCTCCAGCTCGCCGTGCTCATCGAGTCGATGCGACGGGAGGGCTACGAGCTCGAGGTGAGCCGGCCCGAGGTGATCACCCGCGAGATCGACGGGAAGACCTGTGAGCCACTCGAGCGCGGTGTCGTCGACGTACCGGAGGAGCATGTCGGCACCGTCACCCAGGCGCTCGCGCCGCGCCGCGGGCGCGTCACCGACCTGCGTCCAGGCGACCCAGGCCGAAGCATCGTCACGTTCGAGGCACCCGCACGCGGGCTCATCGGCTTCCGCTCCCTGCTGATGACCGCGACCCGGGGCACCGCACTGCTCCACCAGCACCACGGCGGGTGGATCCCGTGGGCGGGCGAGCTGCCGCATCGCGTGACGGGCACGATGGTGGCCGACCGCGCCGGCACGTCGAGCTCGTACGCCCTCGACAACCTCCAGCTGCGCGGCACGCTCTTCATCGGCCCCGGCGAAGAGGTGTACGAGGGCATGGTCGTCGGCGAGAACTCGCGCGCCGGCGACATGGTGGTCAACGTCACCCGTGAGAAGCAGAAGACCAACATCCGCACGCATGCCGCGGACGACGCGATCAAGCTCACCCCTCCGATCGTGCACACCCTCGAGACCGGGATCGAGTTCATCGCCGACGACGAGCTCGTCGAGGTGACACCCGACGCAATCCGCGTCCGCAAGCGCGTGCTGCGCGAGCAGGATCGGCGCCGGCTGACAGCGGCGCTAGCGGCGCACCTGTGGGTGGGGGAGATAGGTCTTGCGTCTGCGCCGCTCGTCGAGGTGCTCTGCCAGCGCCTTGTAGACATCCTCACCGACGGTTTCGACCAGCTCGTCGGCGAGGGTGATGTACACGGGCTCCTTGGCGACGAACGCGTCGGGAGAGTCGGTGCACCACCAGTGGAACTCGAAGCCGCCCTCGCCCCAATCGCGCCGCTTCCACTCGCGCACCGTCGAGGTCACGTGACCGTTCTCGTCGGTGCTGTCGACCTGGCGGATGGGGAGCTGCCAGCAGACCTCGGGCTTCCAGTCGATGAAGCGCTCGCCGGCCTCGACCGCGCCGATGTGGAGGGCGCAGCCCTCGCCGCCCGCGAAGCCCGGCCGGTTGAGGAAGATGCACGCGTCGCCGACGAGCCGGGTGCGCCAGTCGCCGTTCTTCTGGCGGATCGCGAACCCTCCCCGCTTCTTCGCGACGTCGTGGAACTGCCACTGCTCGGGAGTGAGCCGTTTGGCGTAGGGGATCACCCGCTTGTAATCGGCGTTGTCGCGGAAGTGCGCCCCGTACGAGCAACACCCCTGGTTGAGCTCCGGCGCCGGACCGGTCAGCACGCCCTGGCAACCCGCGCCCCAGATGCACGTCCAGTTGCTGAGAAGGAAGGTGACGTCGAACATCCACGTGCGGTCTTCGTTCGGGTCTTCGAACGAAAACCACTCGTGCCGGTCGTCCATGCGGTCCGACACTAGGGGGCTACGTTGACGATGTTGAACACCCTCGTCGACGACCTCCGCGCGGCGCTTGCCCCCGACCGCGTGCGTGCCGAGCCGCTCGAGCTCGCGCTCTACGGTCGCGATGCGTCGGGTCTCGTCGGCCGCGCCGTCGTCGTTTGCTTCCCGCTGAGCACCGAGGAAGTGCAGGCGTGCGTCGTGACCGCGGTGAAGCACGGTCGCCCCTTCGTCACCCGAGGGTCCGGAACGGGACTCGCGGGCGGCGCGGTGCCGCTCGACGACCCGGTCGTCATCGTCACGACGAAGATGAATCGCGTCGTGTCGATCGACCCCGAAGCTCGCATCGCATGGGTCGAGCCGGGTGTCCTGAACCTCGACCTCAGCCGCGCCGTTGCCCACCTGGGCCTCCACTTCGCGCCCGACCCGTCGAGCCAGCAGTCCTGCTCGGTCGGCGGCAACGTCGCCACGAACTCGGGCGGTCCGCATTGCCTCGCGTACGGCGTGACGAGCACCCACGTCCTCGCCATCGAGGTCGTGCTGCCCGACGGCCGGATCACGACGCTCGGCGGGCTCGATCCCGAGCCCGCCGGCTATGACCTCCGAGGCGCGTTCATCGGCGGCGAGGGCACGCTCGGGGTCGCGACCAAGATCGCCGTGCGCCTGACACCGATCCCGAAGGTCGTGCGCACGCTCCTTCTCGACTTCACCAGCGTCGACGACGGCGCGGCGACCGTGAGCGCGATCATCGCCGGAGGTCTGGTGCCGGCGGCGATCGAGATGATGGACGCGCGCATCACGGCGGCCGTCGAGGCGTTCGTGCACGCAGGCTTCCCCCTCGACGCGGCGGCTGTGCTGATGGTCGAGGTCGACGGCCTCGCCGCCGCCGTCGACGATGCTGTCGAGCGTGTCCGCACGATCGGCCTCGCGAACGGGGCGCGGTCGGTGCGGAGTCGCCCAATCCGAGGCCGAGCGGGCGCTGTGGTGGAAGGGGCGCAAGAGCGCGTTCGGCGCGATCGCGCGCATCAACCCCGACTACTACCTCCACGACACCGTGGTGCCGCGGCGCCGTCTCGTCGAGGTGCTCCGCGAGGTCTACGCGATCGCCGAGCGCCACGACCTCATCGTGATGAACGTCTTCCACGCCGGTGACGGCAACCTGCACCCGCTTCTGTCGTTCGACCGGCGAGTCCCGGGAACGATGGAGCGCGTGCTACGCCGCGGGCGAGGAGATCGTGAAGGCGTCGGTCGCCGCCGGCGGAGTGCTTTCCGGGGAGCACGGCATCGGCATCGAGAAGCGCGACCTGATGCCGATGCTGTTCTCGGCTGACGACCTCGATGCGCAGGCCCGTCTGCGCGAGGCCTTCGATCCCGATGGCACGGCGAACCCGCAGAAAGTGCTGCCGGCGGGCTCGCGTTGTGGCGACCTTCAAGCGGTGCCCGACGGGGCATGGGTATGACCGTCGGAGAGACGACCATCGACCTCGCCTCATTCGCGGAGGAGATCGGCGCGACCGGACCGGTCGCCGTCGAGGGCGGCCGCACGCAGTGGGACATCGGGGGGCCGCCAGACCCGTCCGTCCGACTCGTGCGCGCGCCCGCCGGCATCGCCGAGATCGCCGCAGACGAGATGACGGTGTGCTGTGGCGCGGGCACGTTGGTCACCGAGCTCGATGCCGCGCTCGGCGGAGCACGGGCAATGCGTCGCGCTGCCCGCGTGGGACGGCGCGACGGTGGGCGGCGTCCTCGCGGTGGGGCACAGCGGCATCCGCCGTCTCGGGTACGGGCCGGTCCGCGACACGTTGCTGCAGGCGCGGTACGTGTCTGCAGAGGGACGGGTCGTGAAGGCGGGCGGACCCACCGTGAAGAACGTGAGCGGCTACGACCTGTGCCGCTTGCTCGTCGGGTCGCTCGGCACGGTCGGGCTCATCGGCGAAGTGATCCTGCGCACGCGACCGATTCCCGCCGCGTCGCGTTGGTTCACCGCCGAAACCGCCGATCCCTCGGCGCTCGTGGCCGCGCTGTACCGGCCGGCCTCGGTCCTCTGGGATGGCGCGCGGGCGTGGGCGTTGCTCGAGGGCCACCCTGCAGACGTCGAGGCCTTGGCGTCGGCGTCCGGGCTGGCCCCGACGGATGCGCCGCCCGCCCTGCCGCCGCATCGCTGGTCGATCTCGCCCACGGAGATCTCCGCGCTCCGGGCACGTTCATCGTCGAGGTGGGCGTGGGCGTCGTGCACCACACCGAGCCCCAACCGCCTCGTCCGGTCGACCCAGTCGTCGCAGGATCTCAGCGCGCGCATCCGGCGGCTGTTCGATCCCGAGCACCGACTCAACCCGGGCCGGGATGTGCTCGCGGCATGAAGCTCGACGTCGTCGACACTGAGCTGGCGTCGTGCGTCGCGTGCGGCCTGTGCCTCCCGCATTGCCCGACCTATCGGGTGACTGGCGAGGAAGCGGCGTCACCCCGCGGCCGCATCGCGGCCATGCGCGAGGTGCAGTGGAACGACGCACCGGCCGACGCCTCGTTCATCGAGTTCATGGACGCGTGCGTGCAATGCCGCGGGTGCGAGACCGCCTGTCCGTCGGGTGTGCCCTTCGGGCGGCTGATGGAGGGCACACGGCATTCCCTCGCCGAGGCCGGGAAGCTCACGCCTCGGTGGCAGCGGCTCGGCATGAAGGCCCTCGGCCACCACCGCCTGCTGCTCGCCGCGACGAGTGCGCTGGCCGTCGCGCAGCGGGTGCACCTGGTTCCGCGTCGCGTCGCGGTGCGACTCGGGTCTGCCGTCCAGTCCCCGTACGGTCGTCACCGCTGCAGGCGACGGGCGACGACGTGTGGCTCTACACCGGCTGCGTCATGGACGCGTGGCTGCGACCTGTGCATGCTGCCGCGCTACGGGTGCTCAGCGCCGCCGGAGTGGGCGCCGCGCTTCCCGGGCCGGGCGGTGACTGCTGCGGTGCGCTCCACGTGCACGCCGGGCTCACCGACGACGCACGCCGCCTCGCTCGCCGGGTCATGGCGTCGATGCCGGGTGAGGCGCCGATCCTCGTCGACTCCGCCGGCTGTGGTGCCGCGCTGAAGGACTACGGCCACCTCCTCGAGACCGAAGAGGCAGCCGCGTTCTCGGCTCGCGTGCATGACATCCACGAGTGGCTCGCGACGCGCATGGACTCGCTCCCGACGCCGCCCCGGTCGGCGACCCGAGTTGCCGTGCAGGATCCCTGCCATCTCCGCCACGTGCAACGCACCCACCTCTCAGTGCGAACGGTGCTGGATCCGTACGTCGAGCTCGTGGAGCTCGACGACGAGGGACTGTGCTGCGGCGCGGGAGGTGCGTACGCGGCGCTGCATCCCGAGACGGCAGGCGCGATTCGGGCGCGCAAGCTCGAGTCGATCGCACGCTCTCGGGCCGACGTCGTTGCGAGCGCCAACCCGGGCTGCGCCCTGCACCTCGCGGCCGCGGGCGTGCGGATCCGTCACCCGATGGAGATCGTCGCCCAGTCCCTCGAGAGTGGAGCGCTCGATGGCCGGTGAGTTCGACGAGATCCGATCACGGCTCGAGGTGATCGCCGAGGAGCTCGCCGACCTCGCGATCGTGCGGCTGCGCGAGTCGATCGACGCCGGGGGCACCGAGCTCCCCGTGGACGAGCGGCGGCTCACCCGCGCTCGCCGCTCGGTGGAGAAGGCGATCGCGATCCTGCAGGAGCCCGACGACCTCGACTAGCCGCTCGACTCAGAGCCGGTTGAGCTCGTCGATCAGGTTGCGCAGACGGTGGACGTGGTGGGGGTTGAACCGGAACGCCACGCGGGCGAGGTCGAGCTGGTCGTCGTCCTCCCGCTCCACGGGGAAGGGTTCGACGACTTCGAACCCGCCGGACCGGCACATGTCGGCGAACTGCACGTCGAGCCGCGCGAGATCCTCCGGCGACGGTGCTCGCTTCAGCCGCACGACGAGCTTGTCGCCGACGTAGCGGAGCGAGTCGTAGTTCGAGTAGAAGCCGACGATCTCGTCGCACGCCTCGTCGACGTCGTCGGTGACGAGGAAAAGATCACAATCGCTCGCGGCGATGAGGCCCCGCTCCGCGAGCTCGTCCTCGACGAACCCCTTCCAGTGCGACCAGTACGTGCCGTTCGGGATGTCGAGCATCACGATCGGCGCCGGGGTGGACTTTCCGGTCTGTACGAGGGTGAGCAGCTCGAACGCCTCGTCGAGCGTGCCGAACCCGCCGGGGAGGCACAGGAACGCCTTCGACTCCTTGATCAGCATCAGCTTGCGGGTGAAGAAGTACTTCATCGAGACGAGCTTCGGGTCGCCGGCGATCACGGGGTTGGGCTCGTTCTCGAACGGCAGGCGGATCGTCACGCCGAACGACATGTCGCGGCCCGCGCCCTCCATGCCGGCGGCCATGATGCCCGGGCCGGCGCCGGTCACGACCATCCACCCTCGGCCGGCCAGCGCCTTGGCCATGTCGCTCGCCTGCGCGTACAGCGGGTCATGCGGGAGGGTGCGGGCGGAGCCGAACATCGTCACCTTCGGGATGTCGCGGTACGGCGCGAACGTCCGGAACGCCGACCGCATCTCCTTGAGCGCCGCGTTCGTGATCTTCAGGTCGAGCCGGTCCGCGTCGTCACCCGCGAGGCGCACCGCGGTCGCGATGATCTCGAAGAGCTGGTCACGGTTCTTGGTGACACCGGTGGCATCGAGCAGCTCGAGGACACGTCGGTCGAGGTCGGGGTTGCCGGTGCGGTACCGGGGGAGGCGTTCGGACATCGCGGGTTCAGCCTGGCACGTAGCGTTCTGCCCTGATGTCTCCTGTCACCGACCTGCCCCGGGCCTGCTCGATGTGCGGCGCGCCCGTGACCGGCGACGCGGACATCCCTCTCGGCTGGTCACTGTCGACGTCGGAGCGGGGTCGCGTGCTCACCTGCCCGCAGTGCGTGCGCGACAACGTCCGCTCGATCGAGGCCAAGCTCGACGAAGCGTGGTGGTGACGCCGGGGCGACTGGGTCAGGCGACGGGTTCGATGCGGCCGTAGACCGTGGTGCGCTGCTCGAGCCGTGCGGCCGAGCGGCTCGACGAGCTCACGGAAGCGATCCTCGGTCATCTCCTGGCCGTGTGAGGCACCCGCGGCTCGGGAGATGTTCTCGTTCATCAACGTGCCGCCGAGGTCGTTGCACCCGGATTGCAGGAGCTGGAACACGCCCTCGAGCCCGAGCTTCACCCACGACGCTTGGATGTTGTCGATCCAGCCGTGGTAGGCGATGCGACCCACCGCGTGCATCAGCAAGCACTCGCGGAACGTCGGCCCTCGACGCGACTTGTGCTGCAGATAGATCGGCGCGGCCATGTGCACGAACGGCAGCGGCACGAACTCGGTGAACCCGCCCGGTCTCCTTCTGCAGGTCGCGGGTGGCGACGAGGTGGCGAGCCCACGAGATCGGCCGCTCGATCGAGCCGAACATGATCGTGATGTTCGAACGCAGCCCGACCGAGTGCGCGATGCGGTGCGCATCGAGCCACTCCTCGGTGTTCACCTTGTCGGGGCAGAGGACCGCGCGGACCTCGTCGTCGAGGATCTCGGCCGCGGTGCCGGGCAAAGTGCGCAGCCCGGCGTCCATCAGCCGCCGGAGATAGTCGGCGAGGGGCTCGCCGAGGCGCTTCGCGCCTTCGGTGACCTCGAGCGCGGTGAAGCCGTGCACGTGGATGTCGGGCGCCGCCTCCTTCGCGGCGCGGCACACGTCGATGTAGTAGTCGCCGTCGAAGTCGGGATGGATGCCGCCTTGCAGGCACACCTCGGTTGCTCCGAGCGCAGCGGCCTCGGCAACCCGCTCCTTGATGTCGTCGAGCGTGAGGTTGTACGGCGTGCCTCGCAGGTTCAGCGAGAGCGGGCCCTTCGAGAAGCCGCAGAACCGGCACTTGAACGTGCAGACGTTCGTGTAGTTGATGTTGCGGTTGTGCACCCACGTGACGACGTCGCCGACGGTCACACGGCGAAGGTCGTCCGCGACCTCCGCGACGGCGGCCACCTCGGGGCCGCGGGCCGAGAACAGCGTGACGAGCTCGTCGACGCCCGGTTCCTGACCGAGCAGCACCCCGTCGAGGACCTCGCGCACCGCGCCGCCGGCGCTCGGGCCGAGGCGGGCACGAGCACCACGGGGTGCACATCGGCGCCGGAGTACCACGCGGTGGACCGATCACCGACGACCTCGACATCCGCGCCCTCGTCGGGCCGCTTCACGAACTCGACCCGCTCGGGGAAGACGGCGCCGGGATCATCGCGACCGAGGCCCTCGGCATCGGAGCGGTCCATCACCGCGAAGTGCAGCGCCGCGTCGAGCCACCGGCCGGGCTCGCGCACGAACTCGGGATAGATCGTCAGCCGCGGCGCGAGCACGAAGTCCTTCGCTTCGGTGACCTCACGCAACCGGTCGAGGGCGGGCCACGGCCGTTCGGGGTTGACGTGGTCGGCGGTCACGGGGGAGACGCCGCCCCAGTCATCGATGCCGGCGTCGAGAAGCACGCCGAAGTCGTCGGAGAGGTTCGGCGGCGCCTGCAGGTGGATGTCGAGCGGCAGGATCACGCGGGCCGCGGCGATCGACCACAGGTACTCCTCCGGTGGGCACGGCGGCGCGAGGTGCATCGAGGTGCCGAGCTTCGGTAGGAAGTTCTGCACGATGACTTCTTGCACGTGGCCGTGCGTGCGATGGGCTGCCGCGATCGCTTCGAGCGCGGCGACGCGATCGGCGCGGCTCTCGCCGATGCCGACGAGGATGCCGGTGGTGAACGGGATCTGCAGAGTGCCCGCGTGGTCGAGCGTGGCGAGGCGGCGCTCGGGTGTCTTGTCGGGCGATCCGCGGTGGCAATCGAGGTCGGGGTTCAGCGACTCGAGCATCATCCCCTGACTCGGCGACACCGGCCGCAGTGCCGCGAGCTCGTCGAGGTGGAGCGCGCCGGCGTTCGCGTGGGGCAGGAGCCCCGTCTCGTCGAGGACGAGCGTGCCATCGCAACGAGATAGTCGATTGTCGATGCGTAGCCGTTGGCGGCGAGCCACTCAGCTGCGATGGGATACCGAAGCTCGGGGCGCTCGCCCAGTGTGAACAACGCCTCGTGACATCCCGCAGCCGCGCCCGCACGGGCGATCGCCAGCACCTGCTCGGGGGAGAGGTAGGGCGCGTCGAGCCGCGCCGGCGGCTGGGCGAATGTGCAATAGCCGCACTTGTCGCGGCACAGCATCGTCAGCGGGATGAACACCTTCGGCGAGAAGGTGACCCGGGTGCCGTGTGCGCTGTCGCGGATCTGGCGCGCCCGTGCCATCAGCTCGGGCAGCGGAACGTCGAGCAGGTCCGGCGTCATGGGCGCACGCTATCGGCCCATCGCGTCACATCTGCGCGGCGATCTCGTCGGCCTTCACTTGGAGCGCGGTGAGGAGCTCTTCGAACGACTTGACGAAGCTCGACAGGCCCTCTTCCTCGAGGACGTTCGCGACGTCGTCGACGTCGATGCCGAAGGAGGCGAGGGCGTCCCAGTTCGCCTGGGCCTCGTCGAGGCGGGCATCGACCGTGCGGGCGACGGTGCCGTGGTCCTCGAACAGCTCGATGGTCTGGTCCGGCATCGTGTTCACCGTGTCCGGGCCGATCAGCTCATCGACGTACAGCGTGTCGGGGTAGGCCGGGTTCTTCGTCGACGTTGATGCCCAGAGCGGCCGCTGCACGCGTGCACCACGGGCCTCGAGGGCTTCCCACCGGGAGCCGGCGAAGGTCTCCCTGAACAGCTTGTACGCGAGCTTGCCCTGCGCCACGGCGGCCTTGCCGCGATGGGCGAGGGCTTCCGGGGTGCCGACCGCGTCGAGCCGGCGGTCGACCTCGGTGTCGACGCGGCTGATGAAGAACGACCCCACGCTCGCGACTCGGGAGAGGTCGCCCGTGCAGGCCTCGAGGCCCGGAGATGTACGCCTCCATCACATCCGCGTAGCGATCGAGGCTGAAGATCAGCGTCACGTTGATGCTGCGACCTTCGCTGATCATCTGCTTGATCGCGGGCACGCCCTCCGCGGTGGCCGGGATCTTCACGAAGAGGTTGGGACGGTTGATCCGCTCGTGCAGATCACGCGCGGACGCGATCGTGCCATCGGTGTCGCGCGCGAGATTCGGCGACACTTCGACCGACGCGAACCCGTCGCGCCCACCGCTCTGCTCGTACAGCGGCGTGAACACGTCGAGGGCGCCGTTGATGTCTTGCAGCACGAGCGCCCAGTAGTCGTCGGTGACCGGCTTGTCGTCGACCGCGAGCTCCTTGAACTGCTCGTCGTAGTCAGGGGATCCCTGGATCGCCTTCTGGAGGATCGTCGGGTTCGAGGTCAGACCGCGGATGCCGTCGTTCACCATGCGCGGTCAGCTGGCCGCTCGTCAGATAGCCCCGCTTGAGGTTGTCGAGCCAAGGGCTCTGCCCCTGCTCGTCGAAGAGTTGACGCAAGCGGCTCATGCCGTTGTCCTTTCCAACAGCGCACGGGCCTGCTCGACCACGTGAGCGGGGTTGATGCCGAGCTTGTCCAGGGCGACGTCGCCGGGCGCCGACGCGCCGAACCGGTCGATGCCGACCGACGCGTGGGCGTAGCGCTCCCAGCCGAGTGTTGACCCTGCTTCAACGGACAGTCGTGGCACCGCCGGCGGAAGCACCGCGTCGCGGTAGTCCTTCGGTTGCGCGGCGAAGAGGTCCCACGACGGCATGGACACGACGCGGGTGGCGACGCCTGTCTGCCTTCAGCGATCGCGGCGGCTTCTACGCAGACAGACACTTCGCTGCCGGTGCCGATCAGCACGAGCTGCGGTTGCCGGCGGGGCGCGTCGACGAGCACGTACGCGCCCCGTTCGACCTCGCCTTCCGCGGTGCCTTCGAGCACCGGGACGGCCTGGCGCGTGAGGATCAGCGCGGTGGGCCCGTCGGAGTCAACCGCGATGCGCCATGCCTGCACCGTCTCGTTCGCGTCGGCCGGGCGGATCATGCGCAGCTGCGGCATCGCGCGCAACGACGCGAGGTGCTCGATCGGCTGGTGCGTCGGGCCGTCCTCTCCCAGTCCGACGGAGTCGTGCGTCCACACGAACACACACTTCGCCTCCGACAACGCTGCGAGACGGGCCGCGCCCCTCATGTAGTCGCTGAACACGAAGAACGTGCCGCCGACCGGGAGCACGCCGCCGTGGTGTGCCATCCCCACCAGGATGCCGCCCATGCCGTGCTCGCGGATGCCGAAGCGGATCTGGCGACCGGCCGGCTTGTCGGCGGATTGACGGTCCTCGCCCTTCAGGTCGGTGCCGGTGTTCTCGGTGAGGTCGGCCCCGCCGGCCATCACGCCCGGCACGACCTCGAGCGTGGCGTTCAGGCACGCCGAGATCGCTCGACGGGTCGCGACCTTCTCGCCGACGCTGAACGTGGGGAGCTTGGTCTCCCAGCCGGTGACGCCGCGTCCCTCCCACATCGCGTCGAGGGCGTCGCGGTCGCCCTTCCACTCGGCGAGGCGCTCGTCCCACGCCACTCGGTGGAGCCGCTGGCGCATCCCGATCCCTCGGTACCAGTCGAGGACGTCGGGCGGGCAGTAGAAGTCTTCGTTGGGCAGGCCGAGCCGCGCCTTGGTGAGAGCGATCTCCTCGGGGCCGAGCGGGTTGCCGTGCGCGTCGGCAGTGTCGGTCTTGTTCGGCGACGGGTAGCCGATGTGGCTGCGGAGGATGATGAGCGAGGGCCGGTCTTCGTCGGCCATCGCTCGCTGGATGGCCTCTTCGAGGCGGTCGACGTCGTTCGCGGCTTCGCCCACGTTCTCGACATGCCATCCGTAGGCCTCGAAGCGCTTCCCGGCGTCGTCGCTGTAGGGCGAGCTCGGTCGGGCCGTCGATCGTGATGTGGTTGTCGTCGTAGACGTACACGAGCCGGCCGAGGCCCAGATGTCCGGCGAGCGAGGCGGCCTCGTGGCTGATGCCCTCCTCGAGACAGCCGTCGCCCGCGATCACGAACGTGTGGTGGCTGACGACGTCACTGCCGAAGCGCGCCCGCAGGTAGCGCTCAGCGATGCCCATGCCGACGCCGTTCGCGAACCCTTGGCCGAGCGGCCCCGTCGTCACCTCGACCCCAGCCGTCACGAAGTTCTCCGGATGCCCCGGGGTGCGGCTGCCCCACTGGCGGAACTGCTCGAGGTCCTCCTTCTCGAGCCCGAAGCCCGTGAGGTGGAGCATCGAGTACAGCAGGATCGACGCATGTCCGTTGGACAGCACGAAGCGATCGCGGTCGGGCCACTTCGGGTCGGTGGGGTCGTACTTCATGACGCGGGTCCAGAGCACGTGCGCGAGGGGGGCGAGCGCCATCGCAGTGCCGGGATGCCCGGAGTTCGCGCGCTGCGGCGCGTCCATGGCGAAGCCGCGGATCACGTTGATGCCGAGCTGCTCGATCTCCGCAACGGGCACGTCGGCCCCTTTCCCGACATGTCGCAGGGGGTGGACGTACCCGCCCGCGCGCCCACCCTATCCAGACGGTTCGTCGCTGAAGAGGGCGATGGACGCGGTGTAGCCGTGAAGGAAGTTCTGACCACCGATCGGTCCGAGCTCGCCGGCGCAGAACATGCCCGCGACCGCGCGGTGGCCGAGCGCTTCGGTCACGGCCGCGGCGTCGTGGTCGGGTTCTCCGAAGAACCGCGCGCCTCTGCCGTTGCACGTGAAGACGAGCGCCCCGTCCGCCCGCACCCCGCGCATCATCTCCTTCAAGTCTTCGTCCGCGGAGACGGCATCGCGGATGTGGAACTGGACGGTCGTCCCGACGTCCACCAAGTCGCCCACCGCGACCGCACCGTTCTCGCGGTCGACGCCAACCACGTTGCGCATCACGAAGTCGCCCCGCTGAAAGTCGACTTTGGACTCGTCCACGGCTCGCCCGAGATGCAGGCCGTTCGAGGCCAAGGCGATCTCCTCGGGCGGCAGCGACTGGACGCTCTCGACGAGCCGCTGCAGAGCGTTCTCGCCGCCGATCTCGTAGAGCACGTTGCGCTCCGACTTCGTCACGATGAGCGGCGAGCCGATCGGCCGGCAGCCCTGAGAGACGAGGGCGCGCAAACCGACCGACGAGTCGAGCAGCACACCGACCGCTCCGCTGGTGATGAGGCGGTCGTCGAGCACGAGCCGATTGCCGCCGGGGCCCTGCGCAGCAGAGGCCATGCCTCCGACGATGGCGAGCGCGGGGGCCCGCTCCGCGATCGTCGTGAGGAGCTCGCGGATCGGCACGCTGAACGGGTCCGCGAGGAGGAGCAGCGTGCTCCCCGGCTTGGCGTCCACGAGGGGCGAGCTGCCGACCCACGACTCGACATCGGCACCCTCGGGGAGCCACAGGGGTCGCGGGGCGGTGGGCGCGGCTCGCGCCCACCGCGCCGCGAACAGCGACACCGCCGCAACTTCCTCTGCCTCATGGTGCCCCGCTAGCACCGAGACCGCCGCGCAGCCGAGCAGGGCGCGGGGATGCAACACCGCGCGGACGGTGGCCGCGACATCCTCGAGCATTCCGGCGTGCGGCGCCGTGACGAACACGACCGCGAGGTCGACGGGCTCGCCATGCTCGAGGTGCAGCCGTTCGATCACCTCGCCGACCGCCTCGCCGGTCGCGTGCGTCGCCAGCGGGTGCTCGGAGAGGGCGGCGGCGAACGGCATCGGGCTTCGGGCTACGCGGGAGGGAGAAGGGTAAGAGGCACGACCGTGAATGGGCCCTGACCGATCCGGCAGTGGGCCTCGACCGTGCCGTACTCCGTGAACTCGAGCTCGGCCCGCACCAGCCGATAGGTGAACTTGCCGGGCTCAACGGTGAACGGCGACACGTTCCGAGCGACCTGCTCGTCTCCACGGAAGAACACGACCTCGAGGACGCCATCGCCGGGATCGTCCTCGCGGCAACGGATGAGCACGAGTAGGTGGGGCTCGAGCGACACCGGCACCGCGGCCGGCGCCGCGATCGAGAAGAACGCCCCGGTGATGTCGATCCGCGTCGACGGCCCCGGCGCCTGGCGCATGTTGAACGATTCGACGAACAGCGCCGACACGATGTCCATACCGCCACCGTAGGCCGCGACCGCGCCGATCGGTCAGCCGTGCACCTGCAGGCCCGCGATCCACGTAGCCCGGCACCGCAGATCCTCGTCGAGAGCAACGAGGTCGGCGCGGCGTCCGACCTCGAGGACGCCACGGTCGTGCAGACCCAAGAGCTCGGCTGGCGTGCGAGACGCCGAGGTCGAGCGCGTCGGTCAGCGAGACGTTGCACGCGTGGACGACGTTGGCGACCGCTCGATCCATCGTCAACGTGCTGCCCGCGAGCGTCCCGTTCGCGAGACGCGGAGCGCCGTCGACGACCCGCAGGGGCGTGCCCCCAACCGCTCCCGCCCTCCATGCGACCGCGTCAGTGATGAGCGCGACGCGCCCCGCTCCCTTCGCGCGGAACGCGAGAGCGATGGCGACCGGATCGACGTGGACGAGATCAGCGATCAGCGAAGTCGTCAGACGGTCATCGGTCAGTGCGGTGCCGACGAGACCCGGGTCTCGGTGATGGAGAGGCGGCATCCCGTTGAAGAGGTGGGTGACGAGGCGCGCTCCGCCTCGATAGCCGCCACGGTCTGCGCATGGTTCGCGGCGGAGTGGCCAACCGAGACCACGATCCCCCGCCT
The DNA here is from genome assembly GCA_963759645.1 of uncultured Acidimicrobiales bacterium. GTDB lineage: Bacteria > Actinomycetota > Acidimicrobiia > Acidimicrobiales > DATKAS01 > DATKAS01. Next base: position 574,930 of record CAVXAI010000016.1, read on the forward strand.
ATCGAGCGCGGCGATCGCCTGGAGTACGCCTTCGGCCTCGGGGCCGACTGTCATGAGCGTGACGACATCGGGAAGGCCTTCGATCCACGCGAGATCGGGAGCCACGATCAGCTCGCGACGATGGGCGCCGGGCGCGCCGCCGAGGAACGGCCCTTCGAGGTGTGCTCCGGCGATCGTCGGGCGCGAGCCCGAGCGTGCAGTTGCCCGCTGCACGTTCGCCAGTCGGGACGAATAGGCGGTCAGGGGGGCGGTGACGAGGGTCGGACACCACGTCGTCGTGCCCTGCTCAGCGAGGAGTGCGTCGAGACGGGCCCAGTCGGCATCGCTCGCATGGGCGACGTCGACGTCGTCGATGCCGTTGACCTGAAGATCGACGAAGCCGGCGGTGAGCGTGAGGTCAGGGACCGCTCCGGTCGTCGGCAGCGACGTGGGTGATCAGGCCTGTGGTGTCGTCGATGTCCACCACACCAGGGGTGATGACGCCCGTCGGGTGTGACGACGCGCGCCGCGGCAACAGCGGCCACGGAGGTTCAGGCGGCGGTTCGGGCCGGGGCGACCGGGGCGAGAACGACCTTGTCGAGACGGATCTTCACCCAGCCCAACTTGCGGAACGTCGCAATGAACCACCACGCCGGATCGATCTCGATCTTGCGCATCGCGAGCTTGGCCGACGTCGGGGCAGCGTGATGGTTGTTGTGCAGCCCCTCCCCGGCGGTGAGGAACGCGAGCCATTGCAGGTTTCGCGCCGAGTTCTCGAACGGTTGGCGACCGAAGGTGTGGCCCACTGCATTCACGGCGCCACTGAGCGCCGAGGTACGTCACCGCGTGGAAGAGCGAGGCCACGATGCCCCAGATCGGGCCGAGCACAACGCACAGGAACACGATGCCGATGCCCAGTCCGAGGAACGCGTGGTCGAACAGGACCCGGTCCCATCGATCGGCTGGCAGGTCCCGCGCGTAGCGCGCCACCTGCTCGGGATCGTTCGCCACCTTGCGGTAGAGCGCCACGTTCGTGAGCTGCACGCGGACCCAGCCGAGCAGTACGGGGGAGTGGGGATCGCCCTCGACGTCGGTGAAGGCGTGGTGCTTGCGGTGGACGGCGACCCACTGGCGCGGCCTGATGCCGACACTCATCCAGATCACGAGGCGGAAGAACCAGGCCAGGCCGGGTCGCATCGTCATCGCACGATGAGCGAGGGTCCGGTGGAGGTAGATCGTGGTGGCCAGGTTGGCCAGCATCGTGACCAAGAAGCCGACCGCGAGCGCGAGGAGGAGGTTGACCCACATGGCGCGAGGATCCTAGTCTGGCCTACCGACCGGTCGGTAGGCAGCCGCCTCGGCCTACGGTTACGCTGCTTCTGAGATGCCTGCGAGCGAGCACGTGCCCTCGACGCGAGAGGCCATCCTCGCCGAGGCGTTGAGATGCTTCGCAGACCAGGGATACGAAGGAACGTCGCTGAACGACATCGCGGCGGCCGTGGGCATCCGCCGTCCCAGCCTCCTCCACCACTTCGCGTCGAAGGAGGCGCTCTACCGGGAGGTGTTCGAGCGGGCCCTTTCCGACTGGTTCCTGCGGGTCGCCGAAGCGGTGGACCTCGACCGAGGCGGCTGGGAGCAAGTCGACTTCGTGCTCGACGTGAGCTTCGCGTTCTTCAAGGAGAACCCAGAGTTCGTGCGCATCATGCGGCGCGAGGCGCTCGACGGCGAAGGCCACCTCGGCATCGACCTGGCGGCGTCGTTGCGGCCGCTCTTCGATCGGGCCGTCGGCTACCTCGAGCGAGAGATGGACGCGGGGACGTTCCGACGGCACGACCCGGTGCAGGTCCTCCTCACCGGGTACGGCGCGCTCCTGAGCTACTTCAGCGACCTCCCGTTCCTCGAAGGGTTGATCGATCGCGATCCGCTCGAGCCCGAGGCGCTCGAGGAACGCGCGGTGCACGTTCGGGGGTTCTTCCACGCCGCGCTCGAGCCGCGTACCGGGGACTGACCCCGGACATTCAGAGCAGAGACGTTCAGGGCACCCGCACGCGCGTCACCACGTCGCCACATCGCGCCAGGACGACGCAGCCCGACGCCGCCGGAAACGTGACCTCTGGACCGCGCGCCATCTCGACGCCGTCGACGAACGCGACGAGCGGAGTCCCGGCGTCGATGCGCGCGGCGCTGTCCAACGCGAGGCGCACGAGGTCGTCGGTCGCGTTGGTGTCCTCCTCGATGGCGTCGGCGCGCCACAGCCACGCGCCACTCGGAGTGCTGTGCCAAAGCAGGGCGCACGCCCAACCGCGGCGCCGAACACGGAGGCGAACGCGCGCCGCACGACCGGCCACTCAGACGCGACCGCGAACGCGTGCCGCAGGACTCGAGCGGCGTCGGGCACGGTGGCGCGGGCCGAGCCGTCCGAGCTGATCTCGACCCTCGGTCGGGTCGCTGCGGACCAAGGTCAGGGCTCGCTGCGCGAGCGCAGCCTCCGCGTGAACCTGCGCGAGCCACGGTGCGCCTTCGGACTCGAGTCCGGGGGCCGTGCAGCTCGCTGCTCGCGTTCAGCCACGACTCGAGGTCGTCCGCCGCGCCGACCCAACCGGGCCCGTCGCCCTCCTCGATGAGCGCGCGCACGAGCTGCTGGGGCACAGCTCCGTCGCACGCCTCGGCGAACGCGCGCCATCCGAGCTCCGTTGCTGCCGCGTCCCACGCGGCCGAAGGATCACCTCCCGTGCACCACGCCGCGATCGAGGCGAGCGGCAGCATCGACGCCCGAGGCTGCATCATCGGGTTGGCCATGTACCCGCAGCACATCTCCCGCAGCTCGGTCGACCGACCTCGAAGCGGCCCCATGAACAGTCGGTCGGACATCACCGCGTCGTTGACCGGCACGTTGTCCCACAGCAGCGGCCGGCGACCACCGAGGGCATCGGCGCGTGCGCGTGCCTCATCGCCCGTGATCTCGTCGTTGACCACTGACGCGCCGGTCCATCCGACGGGCACGTCGGCGGGAAGCCCGCGGGCGAACGCGGTGAGGTAGGGCGAGGGCTGCGTGCCGATGTACTCCGTCGGGCACACCGAGAGGCGTCGCCCGGCCCTCGAGGTGGTCGCGGAGCCAGGTCGCGAGGCCCGCGTGGGCGGCTCCCTGTTCCGCAGGGGTCCGGCTCGGGTCCGGCGGCAGGTCGTCGAGGAAGAGCCCGACATGGGTCACGCCGAGATCGACGATCTGGTCGACCTTCGCCGCGAGCGCGCCCCGATCGGACGACGAGGCTTCATCGATCGAGAGCCCCGGCGAGATCGCAAAGCCGATGCGGACGCCCGCTTGGTCGACGAGTGATCGGAAGCCGACGACCTCGTCGGCGTCGTACGGCTCGCGCCATGCGCGTCGGTGCTTCGGGTCGTCCTTCGGCGCGTACATGTAGTCGGTGAGGCCGCGCGCCGCGCTCCACTGCAGGACGTCGACACGGTCACGCCACGACCACGGCGGACCGTAGAACCCCTCGACGATTCCCATCATCGTGAAGGTGGCGCGCGTCGCGCTGCCGGAGAGCGCTGCCCAGGGACGATGGGGTCACGGTCGGTAGGGTAGGCACCCGTGGCCGGAGCCTTCTCGACGCTGTCCGAGGCCGACTCCAAGGCCCTCGTCGCTGCTCACGGCATCCCCGTGCCACGGGAGCACCTCGCCTCGACTCCCGCTGAAGCTGCGCGTGCCGCCGACGAGCTCGGCTTCCCGGTGGTCGTCAAGCTCTGTGGCGACGCCATCGCGCACAAGACCGAGCGCGGGCTCGTACGCCTCGGCATCAGGAACGGAGCTGACGTCGAGGCCGCCGCAGCTGAGCTTCTCGCTGCCGCCCGCCCCGAGGACGGCGAGGTGCAGGTGCTCGTCGCGCCGATGCTGCGAGGCGCCCGCGAGCTCATTGCCGGACTCAGCCTCGATCCGCAGTTCGGCATGACCGTGATGCTGGGCATCGGCGGCGTCCTCGCCGAGTCGATCGCCGACGTGACGTTTCGCCTCGTCCCGATCGATCGGGTCGATGCCGAGGAGATGATCGAGGACCTCTCGGCCCAGGCCTTGCTCGGAGCCGTTCCGTGGCGAACCCGCGGTCGACCGTGAACGCGTCGATGGACGTGCTCGTCGGTCTGTCACGCGTGGCGGAGGCCGACCCGTCGATCGTCTCCGTCGATCTCAACCCGTTGATCGTCGTCGACGGCGTCCCGATCGCGGTCGACGCGCTCGTCGAGGTGCAGCGTTGACGCTTCCCATCGACACCGAGCACTTCCGCGCGCTCTTCGACCCGCGTGGCGTCGTCGTCGCCGGGGCGAGCGCGCACCCGGGAAAGTTCGGGTTCGTCGCTTTGCACAACATCTTGAGCTGCGGCTTCGCCGGTCCGGTCTTCGCGACGAACCTCGAGGGCGGGTCGGTGCTCGGCGTCGAGACGGTTCGTTCGATCGCCGACATCCCCGACGGCGTAGCTGACCTCGTCGTGGTGTGCACACCCGCTGCCGCGAACCTCGAGCTGTTGAAGGGGTGCGCGGCGCGCGGCATCCGGGCGGCATTCGTGACCTCGGCGGGCTACGCGGACGCCGGGCCGGACGGGGTGCGCGGCGCAGGAGGAGCTCGTCGCCGTGGCCGCCGAGCTCGGCATCCTCGTCGCCGGTCCGAACGGCCAGGGACTCGTGTCGACGCCATCGAGCCTGTGCGCGCAGATGGTCGGGCCCTATCCGTCCGCGCGGCAAGATCGGGCTCGCCAGCCAGAGCGGGAACCTCGTGTCGGCGTTCATGAACCTCGCCACTCAGACGGGCGTGGGCGTCAGCCGGGCCGTCTCGGCGGGCAACGCCGCGATGACGAGCGTCGCGGACTTCCTCGAGTTCTATGGCAGCGATCCGGAGACCGCGGTGGGCCTGGCCTACGTCGAAGGGGTCGCGGACGGCCGGGCGTTCTTCGATCGCATGCGGCGGGTCGCCCGCGAGAAACCCGTCGTGATCGTCAAGGGGGGAGCGACAGCCGGTGGCCAGCGAGCCGCTGCCTCCCACACGGGCGCACTTGCGACCGACGATCGGGTCTTCGACGGCGCGTGCCGCCAGGCCGGTGTCACCCGCGCCGCATCGTTCGAGGAAGCGTTTGACGCCGCGGCGTCGTTCGCGACGCAGCCGCTGCCCCGGGGCCCGAACACCGCGGTGGTGACGACAGCGGGTGGATGGGGTGTGATCACGGCCGACGCGATCGCGCGGAGTGACCTGCGGCTTGCGCCCTTGCCCGGACGACCTCCGTGCGGCGATCGACGAGAAGCTTCCGCCGCGATGGAGTCGCAGCAACCCGCTCGACATGGCGGGCGCGGAGACTCGCGACACGATCCCCGAGGTGTTGGCGCTCACGGCTGCGCATCCCGCAATCGACGCGGTCGTGTACCTCGGGCTCGGGATCCAGTCGAACGAAGCCCACTTGATGAAGTCGGGCCGCTTCTACCCGGACCACGGACTCGAACGGATCGTCGCCTACCACGAGCGGCAGGACACCCGGTTCGCCGAAGCGGCGGCGATGATCTCAGAGGAGACGGGCAAGCCCGTGCTGACTGCGACTGAGCTTGCCGTCGCGGCGCCGAGCAATCCGGGGCCCGCCACCGTGCGCGCCACCGGCCGGTACTGCTACCCGAGCGCGGAGCGCGCGGTGCGGGCGCTCGAGCACATGTGGCGGTACGCGCGGCACCAACAGCGGCGGCAGTCATGAGGCTCGGCCGTGCGCTCGCGCGTGTGCTTCCTCCGCTCGTCGTCGCGGCCGTTGGCGTGGTGGCGCTCTCGCGGGTCATCGACGCGACGAGCGAACCAGCCGGCGCGTCGGAGTCGGCGCAGCCGACCTCGTCGCGACTCGCCACGCCCGTGCTGTCGGCGCGCCGGGTCGTGGACGAGCTGATCGAGCCGGTTGGCCGGGCCCGCCTCCAGGAGGCGCTGCAGCCGCTGGCCTCGTCGATGGGCGCGTCGAGCTGCCTGAGGGTCACGATCGACGGCGACGAGGTCATCGACGCGAACGGCGACACGCCTCTGATCCCCGCATCGACCATCAAGCTGCTGACGTCGATGACGGCGATCGACGTGCTCGGAGCGGATCACACCTACACCACCTCGGTGCGGGCGGCGGCGGCGCCGGTCGGAGGCGTGGTGACCGGCGACGTGTGGCTCGTCGGAAGCGGAGATCCGCTGCTCGCGACCCAGGACTACGTGCACACGTTTCGGCGTCCTCCCGAGCCCGCGACGCCCCTCGAGACCCTGGCCGACAACGTTGTCGCCGCGGGCGTAACCCAGATCACAGGGCGCGTGCATCGGCGACGACTCACGTTATGACGCGGAACGTTACGTTCCCTCGTGGCCGTCTCGGTACATCAGAGCGCCCGAGATCGGGCCCATGAGCGCGCTGTCCGTGAACGATGGGTTCATGCGCAACAACTCATTCCGTGCCGCGGCGAACCCCGCCGAGTCCGGCGCACAGACGCTCGTCGATCTGCTGATCGCCCGCGGGGTGACGATCGGAGGCGTGGGCTCCGGGGTGGCGCCACCTGGGACCGTCGACATCGCGTCGATCGAGAGCGCTCCGCTGCCCGCGATCGTCGGCGAAGAGCTGCGGGTCAGCGACAACGGAACGTCGGAGCTCATGCTGAAGGAGATCGGATACGAGGCTTCGGGAGCGGGCGCGACCGCCGCCGGTGCTGCCGCAGTGACGTCGCACCTCCGCGACGAAGGCCTCCCCGTTGACGGCTTCACGATGGTCGACGGCTCCGGGCTCGACCGGGGAAATCGCGTGACGTGCGACCTGCTGACCGAGGTCCTCGATCGGGCGGGGCCGCATTCCGATCTGACGAACGACCTTTCGATCGCCGGTGAGACCGGCACGCTCGATCGGCGGCTGGCGAACACCGTCGTCGCGGGCAAAGTCCGCGCGAAGACCGGGTCGTTGACCGGGGTCGTCGGCCTCGCCGGGTTCGCAGAGGCGACCGACGGCACCGATCTGACCTTCGCAGTGTTGTTGAACGGGCCGCAGTCCGATCAGGGCTTCGCGATCTGGATGTCGCTTCTCACCACGCTCATCGAGTACCCGAACCTCGCCGGGCTCGAGCAGCTCGGGCCCCGGGCGCCCGCCGGAGGATGAGTCACCCGCTGCCGATGTTCCCGCTCGGCACGGTGCTGTTTCCTTCGGTGTTCCTTCCGCTTCACGTCTTCGAGCCGCGCTACCAGGAGCTCACCCGAGACTGTCTCGCGGGCGACAACGAGTTCGGGGTTGTCCTCATCGAGCGGGGCAGCGAGGTGGGCGGCGGTGACACCCGATTCGACGTCGGCACGGTCGCGAGGATCATCGAGGCCGCCGAGCTGGGCGGTGGCCGGTTCGCGCTCGGCACGGTGGGGGTGCGGCGGATCCGTGTCGAGTCTTGGTTGCCCGAGGCGCCCTACCCGCGTGCGGAAGTCGACGAATGGGAGGACGCTCCGCCCTCGGATTCGCTGGAGGCGCTCCATCGAGCGAACCTGACCACCCTCCGGCGGGTGCTGGCCATGAAGGCCGAGCTCGGTGAGGCGGCCGCGGCTGCCACGATCGAGCTGGCGGACGATCTCGTGCTCGCCGGCTATCAGGCGGCTGCCGTCGCGCCGCTCGGTCCCGCCGACCAGCAGGCGCTGCTCGCCGCGCCGTCGCCCGAAGAACGGGCGCAAGCACTCGGCACATTGCTCGCCGAGCAGGTCGAGCTTCTGTCGTACCGCCTCGGGTGATGATAGGAACTGCACCCCAAGGAGGGTGTGTGGCCGACACAGATCTCAAGCCGAGAGGCAAGCCGAAGGGGATGACCGACACGGTCAACGACCTCGTCGAGCTGCTGAAGGCATACGCCAAGCAAGAGACCGTCGGGCCGCTCCAGCGGCTCGGGCGCTACCTCGGCTTTGGTCTGGCTGGATCCGTCGTCATCGCGACGGGATGCATCCTGCTGTTGCTCGGGCTGCTCCGGTTGCTCCAGACAGAGACCGGCACGACGTTCACCGGGAGCTTGTCCTGGGCCCCGTATGCCATCACGCTCGCCGTCGCGTTGATCGTCGCGGCGATCTTCTTGAGCTTCATCAAGCCGTCGAAGGGGAGGCCGAAGTGAGCGCTGCCGCCACCGCCCCGCCGATCAGCAGGGCGGACATCGAGGCCAAGCTCCGTGAGCTGCAAGGCGGCGTGAGCACGCGAGCCCACGCGGCCGAGACCACCGCACTGCGAGTGGGCATCGGCGTGGCGATCGCGATCGTCGTCGTCGCGTTCCTCGTCGGACGCCGCAAAGGACGGTCGAGGACGACCATCGTCGAGATCCGTCGCATCTGAGATGGCGGGCAAGCCGGGCTCCGCCCGACCGATACGCACCTACACCCGTCGCCGGCTCACTGTCCTCTCGTACGCCCGCGGCATCAAGGGCAACAACAACTTGTGGCGCGCGATTTGGTACATCCTCCTCGTGTTCCGTGCCGTGCAGCATCTGCGGCCGCAGGAGCGGACGGTCGCAGTGGAGAGGCTGGAACCCGGCGAAGCCGTGACGATCACCGCGACGCGAGAGCTGGTGAGGCCGCGGCGCAAAGACCGGCGCTAGGCCAGCGGCGGCTCGGGGAGCGGGTGCATGGAGCCTTCGGGCTCCACCGGCCATCATGACGGGGTGAAGGTGCTCCTCCGAAACCCGCGTCGCGAGCTCGAGGTGGCCGGTCCCCTTCGGGTGCACGCGTTGCTCGAGCGACTCGACCTCAACCGCGAGTCGGTGCTCGTCATCATCGGGGGCACGCTCGTGGCGGGAGACGGTTTGCTGCACGATCACGACGAGGTCGAGATCCGCCCCGTGATCTCCGGAGGCAGCGGGTGAAGTGCCGCGTGTGTCGTGGCGAGGCCGTGATCGACATTCGCCGCCACAACGCGAACTTCTGCGCACCGCACTTCCTCCGTCACTGCGAGGAGCAAGTCGCGAAGACGATCAGCGAGTTCGAGATGATGGAGCCCGACGACCGCGTGTTGGTCGCGGTATCCGGTGGCAAGGACTCGCTCGCGCTCTGGGACCTTCTTCTCCGCCTCGGCTACGCGGCCGACGGGCTCTACCTCGGACTCGGGATCGAGGACTACAGCGACGAGTCGGGTGAGCACGCGCGTGCCTTCGCTCGAGATAGGAACGCCACACTCGTCGAGATCGACTTGCCGGCGGACTACGGGTACGACATCCCGAGCGGCGCCAAGGCCGCCAAGCGCGTGCCGTGCTCCGCGTGCGGCCTGTCGAAGCGACATCTCTTCGATCACGCCGCGCGGGAGGGCGGATACGACGTCGTCGCGACGGGCCACAATCTCGACGACGAGGCCGCTGTGCTCTTCGGGAACGTGTTGCGTTGGAACACCGACTACCTCGCGAGGCAACGTCCTGTGCTGCCGGCGCGCGGTGGCTTCCCCCGCAAGGTGAAGCCGCTCGTGCGGCTCGGCGAGCGCGAGATGGCCGCGTACTGCGTGCTGCGCGGCATCGACTATCAGGTCGAGGAGTGCCCGATGGCGGCTGGCAATCGCCATCTCGGATACAAGGACGCACTCAACGCCATCGAGGTGCAATCACCAGGGACGAAGCACGCGTTCTACTTCGGCTTCCTCGAGCGGATCGCGCCGAGCCTCGGCACGGAAGCCGAGGATGAGAAGGACGGCCTCACGCCGTGCGTGCGGTGCGGCGCGCCCGCCTCGGCAGAGATCTGCAGCTTCTGCCGTCTCGTCGATCTCGCGACCAGGGACACCCGGTGAGCGCGCCGCTGAGGGCGGGGGAGCGGGTGCTGCTCATCGACCCCCGCGGCCGGCGGTATCTCGTGACGCTCAAGGTCGGCGGGGAGTTTCACTCCCACGGCGGCTACGTCCCCCACGACGAGCTGATCGGCCGGGTCGAGGGCACCACTGTCCGAGCCACCAAGGGCCTCGCGTACACCGCCCTGCGCCCCACGCTGGCCGACTTCGTGCTGAAGATGCCGAGGGGTGCCCAGGTCATCTACCCGAAGGACCTCGGGCCGATCCTGCTCGCGGCCGACGTGTACCCCGGCGTCAGGGTTCTCGAGTCCGGTGTGGGCTCGGGCGCTCTCTCGCTCGCGCTTGCTACGGGCAGGCGCGGAGGTCGTGGGCTACGAGCTCCGCGAGGACTTCGCGGGTCGCGCCCAGCAGAACGTGGAGGCGTTCGCTGGGGCGGACGCGCTCGAGCACTACCGGGTCGAGATCCGCGACTGCTACGAGGGAATCGACGAAGTCGGACTCGACCGGATCGTGCTCGACCTGCCCGAGCCGTGGCAGGTCGTGAAGCACTCGGAGCGGTCGCTCGCACCCGGCGGCATCCTCGTCGTCGTACACCCCGACGATCTTGCAGGCGGTCCAGCTGCGGGAAGCGCTCGCCGCCGCCCCATTCATCCAGACGACGACGATCGAGGTGCTGCATCGCAGCTGGCACATCGAAGGCCAGTCGGTCAGGCCCGATCACCGGATGGTCGCGCACACGGGCTTTCTGACTTCGGCGCGACTCGTCGTCGCGTGACGAACCTTCGACTGTGAACTGGCTCGACCTCGCGGTGATCTTGCTCGCTGCACTCGCGGGCGCGGCCGGCTATCAGATGGGCCTCATCGCGCGCTCGGTGTCGTGGCTCGGCCTCGGGTTGGGCCTGTACTTCGCGGCGCGGACGGTGCCCAAGGTGCTCGACGGTTACGAGGCCGCGCCCGAGGGACGGCTGCTGCTCGCCGCGGCCAGCATCCTCGTCATCGGCGGACTCGCTGGGCAGGCGCTCGGGATGTTCGTCGGCAGCCGCGTCCGACGCACGCTGCCGCACGGCTCGGTGAGCACGGTCGGACCGCGCCGGGGGCGCGTTTGCGGGGATGCTCGGCGTGTTCGTCGCGCTGTGGCTGTTGCTGCCCGCGGTCGCGCAGGTGCCGGACTGGCCGGCGCGTCAAGCGCGGACGTCGGCGATCGCCAAGGCGATCGACCAGCTGTTCCCGACCCCTCCTGATGCGGTCGACGCGATCCGCCAGCTGGTCGACGACAACGCCCCCGAGGTGTTCGCCGGCCTCAAGGCCGCGCCCGACGTGCCGGCACCGCCTACGTCGATCCTGATCTCGTCGACGGTCAACCAGCAGGCGACCCACGGCACGTACCGGGTCGAGGCCCCCGCGTGCGGTCGCCTCCAAGAGGGCACGGGCTTCGCCGTAGACGGCAGACCTGTTGTGACGAACGCGCACGTCGTCGCAGGGTCAGACGATGTCTCGGTGTTCGGCGAGGACGGAGAGGTGCTCGACGCGGACGTCGTGGCGTTCGACCCCCTGCGCGACATCGCGGCGTTGCGGGTCGACGACGGCGGTCTTGTCGCAGCCACTCACGCTGGGTGAGCCCAGCGTGGGAGATCAGGGCGCGGTGTACGGCCATCCGGGCGGCGGGAGATCTGCGTGCCGCACCGTTCCTGGTCGCGACTCGGGTGCAGGCCGAGGGCAAGGACCTGTTCGAGCGACCAGACGATCGTGCGGGATGTGCTCGTGCTCTCCACCACGTTGCGTGCCGGTGACTCCGGGGCCCCGGTCGTCCGCGACGACGGCGCAGGTGATCGGGATGGCGTTCGCGGTGGCGCCTGACCGCTCGTCGGTGGGCTACGCGCTCACGACGGACGAGCTGAACGCGGTGCTCTCCGGTTCACTCGCGGCGCCGCGTGTCGACCGGCGACTGCCTGCGCTGAAGGTCGGCGTCAGGCTGGATGATCAGGCCTGATGAATCAGGCCTCGATGAAGATGCACTCGCCGGGGCACTCCTCGGCGGACTCGATGACCGCGTCGAGCTGGCCGTCGGGGATGTCGGCCATGCCGTCGGCGCCCTGGGGGTTGCCCTTGGCGGTGGCGTAGACCTTGTCGCCTTCCTTCACGTAGGCGAGCCCGTCGTCGAGCAGGGTGAACACGTCGGGGGCGATCTCCTCGCAGAGCCCGTCGCCGGTGCAGAGATCCTGATCGATCCAGACCTTCATGGCCTTTGGGGCCTTTCTCTCGAGCGGTCTCTCGGGGGTGCCGCCTCAGCTGGTGCGCGCAATTTACACGGCGAACGCCGGTGAAACAACGCATGCTGGGAGCCACACAGGGTGTCCCGTTCGGCACAGGTGCCTGAGGTAGCGTCCCGAGCAGGTCGCAGCATGAGGAGGTGAGCACTCGTGGAGGACTCCGAGTACGACCGGCGCCTCGCGGCATACGACGCCGAGCTCGCCGAGCTGCGAGAGCAGGCCAAGCTCCTCGAGGAAGAAGTGCTTTCGCTGCGGCGCAAGCTGCAGGACGCTCCCAAGCGGGTGCGCACGCTCGAGGAGCGGTTGCTCGAGAGCAAGGGCCAGCTCGCCCAGGCGGTGTCGCAGAACGAGAAGCTCTCGTACACGTTGCGGGAGGCGCGCGAGCACATCGCCGCGCTGCGCGAGGAGGTCGACAAGCTCACGCAGCCGCCGTCCGCCTACGGCGTGGTCGTGGGTCGGAACGAGGACGGCACGGTCGACGTGCTGTCGGGCGGACGCAAGATGCGGGTCGCGCTGAGCCCCGAGGTCGATCTCGACGAGCTCGAGCGGGGGCAAGAGGTCGTGCTCAACGAGTCGCTGAACGTCGTGCTGGCACGGGGCAACGAGATCGCCGGCGAGGTCGTCACGATCAGGGACGTGCTCGAGGACGGGCACCGCGCGCTGGTGATCGGACGGGCCGACGAGGAGCGGGTGTGCGAGCTCGCGGATGTGCTCATCGGCGAGAAGCTGCGGTCCGGCGACCACATCCTGATGGATCCTCGATCCGGACTGCTCCTCGAGAAGCTGCCGCGTCCCGAGGTCGAGGAGCTCGTGCTCGAAGAGGTGCCCGACATCAGCTACGCGGATGTCGGCGGCCTCGACGACCAGATCGAGCAGATCGCCGATGCGGTCGAGCTGCCGTTCATCCACCACGAGCTGTTCGCCGAGCACAAGCTTCCGGCACCGAAGGGCATCCTGCTGTACGGGCCGCCTGGTTGCGGCAAGACGCTGATCGCCAAGGCGGTCGCGAACTCGTTGGCCGCGAAGGTGTCCGAGGTGTCGGGCGACAAGGACGCGAAGAGCTACTTCCTGAACATCAAGGGTCCCGAGCTTCTCAACAAGTACGTGGGCGAGACCGAGCGCCAGATCCGTCTCGTGTTCCAGCGCGCCCGGGAGAAGAGCGAGGAGGGCTGGCCCGTCATCGTCTTCTTCGACGAGATGGACTCGATGTTCCGCACGCGTGGCTCGGGCATCTCGTCGGACATGGAGTCGACGATCGTGCCGCAGCTTCTCGCCGAGATCGACGGCGTCGAGTCGTTGAAGAACGTGATCGTGATCGGCGCGTCCGAACCGCGAGGATCTGATCGACCCCGCGATCCTGCGACCCGGCCGCCTCGACGTGAAGATCAAGATCGAGCGGCCCGACGCGCACGCGGCCGCGCAGATCTTCGGGCGGTACCTGTCGGCTGATCTGCCGTTGGCCGAGGACGAGGTGCAAGAGCTCGGAGGCGGCGACCGCAACAAGGCCATTGACGTGATGATCGAGCGCACCGTCGAGGAGATGTACCGCGCCGACGACGACAACCGGTTCTTGGAGGTGACCTACCAGCAGGGCGACAAGGAGGTCATGTACTTCAAGGACTTCGCGTCGGGAGCGATGATCGAGAACATCGTGCGCCGGGCGAAGAAGGTGGCGATCAAGCGCTTCATCGCCGGGGGTGCAAAGGGCATCCGCACCGAGGACCTCATCGTGTCGATCCGGCAGGAGTACAAAGAGCACGAGGACCTGCCGAACACGACGAACCCGGACGACTGGGCGAAGATCTCCGGCAAGAAGGGCGAGCGCATCGTCTTCATCCGCACGCTCGTCAAGTCCGACACCGAGTCGAACGAAGGCGGCCGGGCGATCGAGCGGGTTGCGACGGGCCAGTACCTCTGATCCCGCCTGACCGTGCGTAGAGGTTGCGCGCCAGAGAGCGCGCAGTAGGGTCGATTCGTGGCCATACGCAAGGTCTTGGGCATCGAGACCGAGTACGGCATCCAGCTCAGGGGTGCCGGGGAGTCGAACCCGATCGCCGCGTCCTCGATGCTCATCAACGCGTATGTCGCGCAGCAGCATCGCAAGGTCGGCTGGGACTTCGAGGACGAGTCGCCGGGCCGCGACGCACGCGGATTCTCGCCCGACGGCACGATGGCGCCCGAGGTCGAGACCCACCTCGTGAACGCCGTGCTGACCAACGGGGCGCGGTACTACGTCGACCACGCGCATCCCGAGATCTCCACTCCCGAGTGCGCCGATGCGCTCGAGGTGGTGCAGTACGACAAGGCCGCCGAGCTCGTGCTGATCCGGTCGATGGAGGCGGCAGCGCGCACGTTGCCCGCGGGCGGCGAGGTCGTCGTCTACAAGAACAACTCCGACGGCAAGGGCAACTCGTACGGGTGCCACGAGAACTACCTCATGGACCGGGCCGTGCCGTTCTCGCGGATCGTCGCCCAGGTGATCCCGCACTTCGTCACGCGACAGCTGTTCACCGGGTCGGGCAAGGTCGGCGTCGAAGCGCCCGGCCTGACCGCCGCGGAGGTGCCGTTCCAGATCACGCAGCGGGCCGACTTCTTCGAGGAGGAGGTCGGGCTCGAGACCACCTTGAAGCGTCCGATCGTCAACACGCGTGACGAGCCGCACTGCGACTCGCAGAAGTACCGGCGCCTTCACGTCATCACCGGCGACGCGAACCTGTCGGAGATCGCGACCTATCTCAAGGTCGGGACGACCGCGATCGTGCTCTCGATGATCGAGGACGACGTGTTGCCCGGCGACCTGAGCCTGGCGAAGCCGGTGCTCGCGATGCGCGAGGTGTCGCACGACTTGTCGCTCGCGAAGCCGCTCGATCTCGCCGACGGCCGGCGTGTCACCGCGCTCGAGATCCAGTGGGAGCTCTTCGACCGCGCGAAGAAGTACGAGCTCGAGCACGGGCTCGAATCGGTGGGCGAGGCCGTTGGGGCCGATGTGCTCGCTCGGTGGGGCAACGTGCTCACGGCGCTCGAGACCGACTTCATGAGCCTCTCCGATCAGCTCGATTGGGTCGCGAAGTACCGGCTGTTCGAGGGCTACCGGGAGCGGCACGGCATCGGCTGGAACGACGCCCGGCTGCGGGCGATGGACCTGCAGTACCACGATCTGCGGCCCGACAAGTCGTTGTTCGCCCGGGTGCCGATGCAGCGCGTCGTCACCGATGAGCAGGTCGAATGGGCAATGACCGAGCCTCCCGAGACCACGAGGGCGTACTTTCGGGGCAAGTGCCTGCAGAAGTGGGGAGCCGACATCGTGGCTGCGAACTGGGACTCACTGGTTTTCGACGTTGGCTCCGATCCACTGCGCCGCGTGCCGATGATGGAACCGTTGCGTGGAACGGCTGCCCATGTGGGTAGGTTGATCGACGAGTGCGAGACCGCCGCCGAGCTCCTCGAGCGGTTGGGCTCGTAGGCTCGTACGCAGAGCGGGAGAACAGAGATGGCCGAGAGGATCGAGAAGAAGAAGGCGGCGCCGGCGAGGACCGACGAGGTGGTCGAGGAAGCCCCTCCCGCCTCGAAGCCCGGCGAGCAGATCAAGGCGGACCTCGACGATCTGTTGGACGAAATCGACGGCGTGCTCGAGGAGAACGCGGAGGAGTTCGTAAAGTCGTACGTGCAGAAGGGCGGGCAGTAGTTACGTACAAGTCGCGGTCGCTGACCTCACCCCCTCCGTACGATCGAGCGCGTGAAGCGCTGCCGCATCTGCAACGAGACCAAGTCGTTCGACGCGTTCTACCGATGCAGCGGGATGCGCGACGGCTACCGCAACGAGTGCAAGGCCTGCAACCTTGCCGCAGCTGCCGAGCGAAGTACGCCACCGACGCTGGATGCCGGCAAGGGCATGCTCGACCGCGTCAAGCGGTGGCAGCACGAGAACCGCGAGCGAGTACGTCGCGAATCGCAGGCTCGTACGCCGCGACTCAGGTCAGCTCAAGCTGCAACTCGCGGCGGTCGCATTTGAAGCGGACGTTCGGCATCACGCCGGAGGAGTACGAGGCGCGGCTGGCTGAGCAGGGCGGGGGGTGCGCGGTGTGCGGGCGACCTCCGAAGGACGGGCAAGAGCCTCCACGTCGACCACGACCACGAGACCGGCTACGTCCGGGGCCTGCTGTGCTTCAGCTGCAACGCCGCGCTCGGCCACTTCCAGGACGACCTCGATCGCATCGACGCCGCGCTGATCTACGTCGCCACGAAACGCCGAGTCTCGGCGCTGCGCGCTCGCCCGGTGATCGTCCGCGAGCTCCAGCGCACTGACGCGCCAGCCTGCGACGCGGTGCTGGCGAGCCTTCCCGACTTCTTCGGGCTCCAGAGCGGCATCGACGCGTGCGCGGCCGCAGTGCGCAGCGAGCCTGGCTATGTGGCCGACGACAGCGGCGAGGTCATCGGCTTCCTCACCGTGGAGCGTCCCTTCGAGGGCTGCGCGGAGATCTCCTGGATGGCCGTGCAGCGCGAACGGCGAGCGGCGGGCATCGGCACCGCCCTCATCGAGAAGCTGGTCGACGACGAGCGCCGCAGCCGGCACACAGCTCTTGCTCGTCATGACGAGCGGCGACGCCGACGAGTACGTCCCGACGCGCGCGTTCTACCGCGCCCGTGGCTTCCTGCCTGCGAAGACCTTCCCTGGTTGGTGGGAGGGCGACTTGCCTCTGCTTCTGGTCCGACCTCTGTAGCCTCGGCGACACCTATGTCGATGCCCCTCTTTCCGCCGGCGGACGATCCCGGCCCCAGCTTCGCCAACCTGTTGCGCCGGGTCGGCCACGACCCGCTGCCGCAGCCGGGAGTCGTGATGCCGGTCACGCACGCGACCACCTGCGTCGCGGTGCGGTACGCCGAAGGCGTGGTGATGGCGGGCGACCGGCGGGCCACCTCCGGCAACCTCATCAGCCACCGCACGATGGAGAAGGTCTTCGCCGCCGATCGCTTCTCGGGCGTCGCGGTCGCCGGCGCGGCGGGTCCTGCGATGGAGATGGTGAAGCTGTTCCAGCTGCAGCTCGAGCACTACGAGAAGGTCGAGGGCGACGCGCTCAGCCTCGACGGCAAGGCGAACCAGCTGAGCCAGATGATCCGCTCGAACCTGCCCGCAGCGATGCAGGGCCTCGTCGTCGTGCCGATCTTCGCCGGCTTCGACACCCGGCGCGGCAACGGCCGCCTCTTCTCCTACGACGTGACCGGCGGCCGCTACGAGGAGCGCGACCACAGCGCGACGGGCTCGGGCAGCCTCCACGCCGGCACCGTCATCAAGGTGGGCTACCGCGAGGGGATGCATCGCGACGAGGCCGTCGACCTGTGCCTCCGGGCGTTGTTCGAAGCCGCGGACGAGGACTCGGCGACTGGTGGCCCGGACCTCATGCGCAACTTGTTCCCCGTCGTGGCGACCATCACCGCGAACGGCTTCGAGCGACTGAGCGACGAGGAGCTGGGGCAGCGGTTCCGAGCGCTTCTCGATGCGCTCTCCGCGAACGGAGGGCCGCCGCAATGAGCATGCCGTTCTACGTCGCGCCCGAGCAGATGATGAAGGACCGCGCGGACTACGCGCGGAAGGGCATCGCTCGGGGACGCAGCCTCGCCGCGGTCACCTTCGACGACGGCATCCTGATCGTCGCCGAGAACCCCAGCAGCACCCTGCGCAAGGTCAGCGAGATCTACGACCGCATCGCGTTCGGGGGAGTGGGGCGCTACAACGAGTACGACCAGCTGCGTGTCGCCGGAGTGCGGGCGGCCGACCTCAAGGGCTACTCGTACAGCCGCGACGACGTCGACGCGCGTTCGCTCGCCAACCAGTACTCGCAGATCCTCGGCCAGATCTTCACGCACGAGGTCAAGCCGATGGAGGTCGAGATCCTCGTCGCAGAAGTGCGCGAAGAGCCGCGCGGCGATCAGATGTTCCACATCCTCTACGACGGCACCGTCGTCGACGAGCACCGCTACAGCGTCCTCGGCGGCGAGAGCGAAGTGATCGCCGAGCGCGTCGCGGAGACCTGGTCGGAGGGTCTTTCTCTGCGCGACGCGCTCAAGGTCGCGGTCGGCGCGTTGGCTGGTCCTGAGCGCACACTCGGGCCCGATGATCTCGAGGTCGCTCTCCTCGCCCGCAGCAACGGCCGTCGGGCGTTCCGCCGCCTCGAGGACGATCAGGTCGGCGAGCTTCTCAGCTGACTTTTGTAAATCTCGCTTCGCCTCCTACCCTCCCCGCGCACAGTGTGATCGGCGAGACGGAGGCACGTCATGAGCATGAAGCGACGCATCGGGGCGGCCACGGCCGCAGTCCTCATCGCAGGGGTCACACTCGTTGCGTGCGGCGACGACTCCGACAGCGGCGGGCGGTGGCGAGTCGGACAACGCGCTCACGATCACCGCGTCGGAGTACTCCTTCGCCATCGACGGTGAGGCCACGGGCGGCTTCGTGCAGGTCACGTTCGAGAACGACGGGGAAGAACCCCACATCCTCATCCCCTTCAAGCTGCAAGAAGGCAAGACGTCGGCCGACGCGCTGCCGATCCTCGCCAGCGAGGAGCAACCCGACGAGGCCGCTTTCGCCGAGGTGTTCGACCAGCCGCTCGACGGCGCGTTCTACGGCACTCCCGGCCTCCTTGCTCCGGGCGACGCCGAGACGAGCGTGGCCGACTTCCCGACGGGCAACTACGTGCTCGTGTGCTTCCTCCCCTCGCCTGATGGACAGCCGCACGCGGCGCTGGGCATGGTCGCCGACCTCGCCGTCGGTGAGGGCGACACGCCGGCACCCGAGACGCAGGGCACGATCGACATCACCGATGACGCCTTCACCGTGCCGGACGGCGTCCAGTCGGGCACGTACGCGGTGACCAACAGCGCCGACGGTCCGGCCGACTTCAACATGGCCGGCCCGACCGAAGCGTCCATCGGTGACTTCGACGCTGCGATCGGTGCGTACTTCGGGTCGATCTGCAGCGGTGAGGCCGTGCCGCTCGAGTTCCCCGCCCCGCTGGTCGCCGGCTTCAGCGAGTCGATGCCGCCCGGCTCGACCGGCTACATCGTGATCGACCTCGAATCGGGCCGGTACGTGCTCGCGGGCAACAGCGACGACGAGACAGGCGAAACGCTCGTGTCGGGCGAGTTCGAGGTCTCCTAAGCCGTCACTGGGTGGCGGCCAGCACACGCAAGAACGTGCTGGCTGCCACCACCACAACCGCGGCGAGCGCGACCCACATCAGGATGGTCGGCCGCGTCGACGTGCCCTGCGCCTGCTCGAACGACGGACTCGACCTCGTCGACGAGCATCAGCTCTCGGGCTACATCGAGATCGTCCTCGTCGACGAGCACGTGCACCGGACCCATGGGATAAGGCCCATCGACGCCGCCGCGGAGCTCCCAGACGATGCCTTCCGCCCCCAGCCGGGCGGCCATGACCTTGGCCTCGAACCCTGACTGCACCGTGGCCAGGCGCACCATTCGGCCCTGTCGCATCCGTGGCAGCGTAGCCCGGGGTGCGTCCTGGTCCGTGCGCTCGCCGGTAGGTTGGCGGGATGGAGCGCCGGATCTTCGGCCTCGAGAACGAATACGGCGTCACGTGCACGTTCCGCGGGCAGCGCCGACTGAGTCCTGACGAAGTCGCCCGATATCTCTTTCGTCGGGTGGTCTCATGGGGTCGCAGCTCGAACGTCTTCCTCGCGAACGGTGCTCGCCTCTACCTCGACGTCGGGAGCCACCCCGAGTACGCGACGCCCGAGTGCGATTCGATCTACGACCTCGTCGTCCACGACAAGGCCGGCGAGCGCATCCTCGAACAGCTTCTGGCGAGCGCGGAGCAGCGACTGCGCGAGGAGGGCATCCGGGGCGTCATCTATCTCTTCAAGAACAACACCGACTCGGCGGGCAACTCCTATGGCTGCCATGAGAACTACCTCACCAGCCGACGCGACGACTTCGGCCACTACGCCGAGGTGCTCATCCCATTCTTCGTGAGCCGGCAGATCTTTGCCGGAGCGGGGAAGGTGCTCCAGACCGCCCGTGGCGCGATGTACTGCGTGAGCCAACGGGCCGAGCACATCTGGGAGGGTGTCTCGAGCGCGACGACCCGGAGCCGGCCCATCATCAACACCCGCGACGAGCCCCACGCGGACGCCGAACGCTTTCGCCGGCTCCATGTGATCGTCGGCGACTCGAACATGAGCGAGTACGCCACGTTCCTCAAGGTCGGCACGACCAGCATCCTGCTGCGGATGCTCGAGGACCCGTCGTGCGTGCTTCGCGACATGACGCTCGAGAACCCCATCCGAGCGATCCGTGAGATCAGCCACGACATGACGTGCACTCGTCGGGTCCGTCTCGCGAACGGCCGGGAGGCGAGCGCGCTCGAGATCCAGGGCGAGTATCTCGGCCGAGCGCTGCGCTACGCCGACGCGAAGGGCTTCAGCCCGCTCGAGATGCAGGCGCTCAAGATGTGGGAGCACTGCCTCACGCAGATCCAGGAAGACCCGCTGTCGCTCGACCGCGAGTGCGACTGGGTCATCAAGCACCGGCTCATCGAGGCTTATCGAACCAAGCACGACTTGCCGCTCAGTCATCCCAAGGTCGCGTTGATGGACCTGCAGTACCACGACGTCAATCGCGCTCGAGGGCTCTTCTACCGCATGCAGCAGAAGAACCTGGTGGAGCGGATGTGCACCGACGCCGACATCGACACCGCCGTCGACACTCCGCCCCAGACGACACGAGCACGATTGCGGGGAGAGTTCATCCGCCGGGCGAAGGAGCGCAAGCGCGACTACACCGTCGACTGGGTGCATCTGAAGCTCAATGACCAGGCCCAGCGGACCGTGCTGTGCAAAGACCCCTTCAAGTCGCGTGACGAGCGTGTCGAGAAGCTGATCGCGTCGCTCTGACAGCGCCCCATCCCGCTACCCTGCGAATTCCCGTGATCGAGTCCGACCTTCCCCCCTCTGCCGACACGCCCCCTGCGCCTGAGGAGCCGTCGCGGACACGATCGAGCGCGAAGTCGATCCTCGAGTGGCTGGGCGTGATCCTCGGTGCCCTCCTCGTGGCGCTGCTCATCAAGACGTTCCTGCTTCAGGCCTTCTACATCCCGTCGCGGTCGATGGAGCCCACGCTGCGCATCGGCGACAGGGTGCTCGTCAACAAGCTCAGCTACAAGATGCACGACATCAACCGCGGAGACATCGTCGTGTTCGAGCGCCCTCCCGACGAGCCTCCGGATGCGATCAAGGACCTGATCAAGCGCGTCATCGCCCTTCCCGGCGAGACGATCTCGAGTGAGAACGGTCACGTGTTCATCGACGGCCGGCCGCTCGAAGAGCCCTACCTCGAGCCGGGCACACTGACCGAGAACCTCCCTCCGACGCTCGTTCCCGAAGGCAGGATCTTCGTCATGGGCGACAACCGTGGGGACTCACGCGACTCCCGGTACTTCGGGCCCATCGACGAGGACCTCGTGGTCGGCCGCGCCTTTGTGCGTATCTGGCCCGTCACCCACCTGGGGTTCCTCTGATCCTCGTCGCCGGCCTCCGCTTCGCTTCGGGCGGCTCCTGCTCGCTTCGCTCGACAATCGGTGCTTCGCGCACCCGGGCGGCGCACTGCGCCGCCCACTGAGACGTCCTCGTCGCCGGCCTCCGCTTCGCTTCGGGCGGCTCCTGCTCGCTTCGCTCGACAATCCAGCTGTTGGCTGACCCGGCAGCGCATTGCGCTGCCCTTACGTGGTCGGCCTTCGCCGCGCGAGTCTCCTAAACCCCCTCCCCTTGCAGGGCCGCGAGCATTCGATCGACGTGGTCGCTGTACACGCCGTCGATCCCCATCCGCAGGGTTCGTCGCAGCCCATCGTCGAACTGCAAGTCCCAGGCGAACGCCAAGCGGCCGAATCGATGCAGCAACGTCGTGAGACCGCCCGTCCAGTCCGTGTGATGCATGTTCAGTGCGTCAATCCCCACGTCGGCGAGCGTCGCGGCTCGACGCTCGGCGCCCTCGCGCAGCGCCCGTAGCCGCGTGGAGTCGACCAGGCGCACATCGGCGTCGCGCTCACGGATCGCGGCGGCCTTCTGCCACTGGTGGTGGCAGAGCCACAACCGCCCGATGGCGTCAGGGTGTGCCGCCCTCGCGACGCTGAGCACCGGGTCGACTGCGTCGTCGTCCTTGAGGTCCAGCGAGAGCTCGAAGTCGGTGCCGCAGGCCTCGTAGAGCTCCGCCAGCGTGGGGATGTGGCCCGGCAGCGCGGCCCGGGGGACCTCCCGAATCGCCTTCCGCACGCTGAACCGACCCCGCACCACCCCGTCGTGGTCGAGCACGGCCTCGCCGTCCTCGGTGATCCACACGTCGCTCTCCAGGCCGGTCGCGCCGAGCCTCAGGGCGAGGCGAAACCCCTCGATCGTGTTCTCGGGCGCGTGGGCCCGGGCCCCGCGGTGTGCAAAGCCGATCGGAGGCACCCGGAGGGAAGGGAGGCGCTGCTGCACGCCCCGATTCTCCCAGGCCGGTGCTTAAGACCCCCCCATTCGCCGCCGATGACGCGAGGGACACCGCGCGCCGTCGCGGGACCGGGAAGGCACCACCAACGACCATGGCCACGATCCGAGCCACCTGCACGGAGTGCGGTGATGTCGAGATGACGACCGCTGACGTGTGGGTCCGGCTGTGCGACGACGACGACGAGGGCACCTACCACTTCCGGTGTCCCCAATGCGCGACGCTCGTGGTCAAACGGGCTGAGCCGCACATCGTCGAGCTGCTCCTGGCCGCTGGGGTGGCGTGGTCGACGTGGCGGCGACCGGCGGAGCTCCGTGAGCACCGATCCGGTGCCCCGCTCACCCACGATGACCTGCTCGAGTTCCACGAGCTACTTCGCCGGGACGACTGGTTCCAGCGCCTCGCCGCCGCCGACGAGGATGGCGATCTCGTCTGACTTGCGACCTCGAGCCGCAATCTGGCCGGAGGGGCTGCGCCGTAGACTCCGGCCGTGTTCAACATCTCCGCCACCGAGTTGCTTGTCATCGCCATCGTGGCGCTGCTCATCCTCGGTCCGGACAAGCTCCCCGATGCGATGCGCAAGCTCGGGAGGGCAACACGAGAGCTGCGCCGCATCACATCGGGCTTCGAAGCCGAGCTGCGTGACGCCCTGAGCGATGAGCCGGATGCACCGAAGCCGAAGGCACCCGAGCCGACGGCGGCGGCCGCACGGCCTTCTGGCGAGCCCACACTGCCCGCGAATCCCACGGCGCCCGCGACAGCGTCGGTGCCCGCCAATCCGACCGTTCCCGCCGAAGCCACCGACATCACACCTGAGTCGCTTCCCGGGGAGACCACGGACCCTGCCTCGGTGAGCGCGGCGCCGACGAGCATCGCCGCCGAGGGGTCATCGCCTTCGGGCGAGACCATCGCCTGACATGGTGAAGCTCCGTCGGTGGGGCCCCAAACCCCGACCGACTGTCCACGATCGCATGACGCTCGCGGAGCATCTCGCGGAGCTGCGCCGTCGCCTCATCATCTGCCTCATCGCGGTGGGGATCGGCGGAGTCATCGCGTTCGTCTTCTATCCCCAGATTCTCGACTTCCTCACCGGCCCTTACCGCGAGGTGTGCAAAGCCGAGAACCTCACCTGCCCCGATCGGCTCGTGATCACCGATCCCCTCGAGGGATTCGCGGTGCGGATGAAGGTCACCGGTTACGGGGGCCTGGTGCTCGCCCTGCCGGTTGTGCTCTGGCAGCTGTGGCGCTTCATCACGCCCGGGCTCTACGAGAACGAGAAGCGTTACGCGATCCCGTTCGTCGTGGCCTCGGTCGTGCTTTTCCTCATGGGAGCGGGCATCGCGCTCTGGACGTTCCCGAAGGCCCTGCAGTTCCTCGTGTCGTGGTCGGGGGACGTGCAGCCTCTGTTCGCACCCGGGGCGTACCTGAGTCTCATCATGCTGCTCATGCTGGGGTTCGGCATCGGCTTCCTGTTTCCGGTGCTGCTCGTCGCTCTCGAGCTCGTCGGCATCGTCACCCCTCAACAGCTGTCGGGCGCCCGTCGGTTCGCCATAGTCGGCATCGTCGTGGTCGTCGCCGTGGCCACGCCGAGCGGCGATCCGTACAGCTTGCTCGCGTTGTCGATCCCGCTCATCCTCTTCTACGAGGTGGCGATCGTGATCGGGAAGCTCGCGGTGAGGCGCCGGGCTCGTAGCGCCGCCGCGGCCGCGTGACCGAGGTCGACACCGCCGGCCTTCGCGCCACGTTCCTCGCCGGGTACGGCTTCGACCTCGACGAGTTCCAGCAACGGGCGCTCGACGCTGTCGACGCTGGTGCGTCGGTCCTGGTCGCCGCACCCACGTCCTCGGGGAAGACCGTCGTGGCCGAGTACGCAGTGCAGCGGGCGCTGTACGAAGGAACGAAGGCGTTCTACACGACGCCGATCAAGGCCCTGTCGAACCAGAAGTACGCGGACCTCGTGCGCCGGCACGGTGCCGACCGAGTCGGCCTGCTCACGGGTGACAACGCGATCAATGGTGAAGCGCCCATCGTCGTGATGACGACGGAGGTCCTGCGCAACATGATCTACGCGGCGTCGGACACGTTGCGCGACCTCCGCTACATCATCTTGGACGAAGTGCACTACCTGCAGGACGCCTACCGCGGGCCGGTGTGGGAGGAGGTCATCATCCACGCGCCGCACTCGGCGCGACTCGTCTGCCTCTCAGCCACGGTCAGCAACGCCGAGGAGCTCGCCGACTGGATGACAACCGTGCGCGGCCCCACCGCCACGATCATCGAGGAGCGACGTCCCGTCGAGCTCCAGAACCTCTACCTCGTGGGGGACCGCTCTTCCGACCGGCTCCATCTCTTTCCGACCCTGCTCAACGGAAGGCCGAACCCCGAGGCGACCCGTTTCGACGCGGAGGCGGTTCGAGGAGCTCGTCCGATGCGGGGGAGGGGCCGCCGTCGGCTGTACACCCCTCGGCGGGTCGAGGTGGTCGAGCTGCTCGAGGAAGGCGGGATGCTGCCGGCGATCTACTTCATCTTCAGCCGCGCCGCGTGCTCCGATGCCGCGGCGGCCTGCCTCGATGCGGGCTTGCGCCTCACCACTGCGGCCGAGCGCGATCGCATCCGCGAGATCGTCGGTGCCCGACTGCGCGGCATCGACGACGCCGACCTCGCCGTGCTCGGCTACGCCCGCTGGTTCGCAGGGCTCGAGGCCGGCGTCGCGCCGCACCACGCCGGGCTCGTACCTCCGTTCAAAGAGGCGGTCGAAGCCTGCTTCGTCGAGGGTCTCGTGAAGGTCGTGTTCGCCACCGAGACGCTCGCGCTCGGGGATCAACATGCCCGCCCGCTCCGTCGTGATCGAGAAGCTGACGAAGTTCACCGGTGAGCGACACCAGTTCCTCACGCCCGGCGAGTACACACAGCTGACGGGACGAGCCGGGCGGCGCGGCATCGACACACTCGGCCACGCCATCGTGCTGTGGTCGCCGTTCGTGCCGTTCGATCAAGTCGCGGGACTGGCGTCGAGCCGCACGTTCAAGCTGTCCTCCGCGTTCCGCCCCACGTACAACATGGCGGTCAACCTGGTGCGCAGCTATCCGCCGGAGGAAGCGCATCACCTGCTCAACCTCTCTTTCGGTCAGTACCAGGCCGACCGTGACGTGGTGCGGCTCGAGGCCCGGCTGGAACGGCGGCGCGAGGTGCTCGCCGACCTTCGTGAAGCGGCGCAGAGCCCGTTCGGCGACGTCGACGACTACCGGCGAACGCACCCCCGGCGCGAACGCCGCCCGTCCGGGGTGAGCGAAGCGGAGATCGTCACGTCGCTGGCCCGGCTGAAGCCCGGCGACGTGATCGTGCTGCACAGCGGCAAGCACGCGGGCCGCGTCGCGGTACTGACCGTCGCGCAGCGGCGTGGTGGGGGAGTGCGCGTCCGCGTCATCACTCCCTCGCGCATCCTGGTCTCGCTCTCGGAGCCCGACTTCGCCGTGCCGGCGTACGTCGTCGGCCACGTGGACCTGCCCACTCCCTTCGCGCCGAACCGGCAGTCCTACCAGCGCGAGGTTGCGCGCCTGCTCGAGCGCGCGCGCCTCAAGCCCGACGCGCCGACCGCGCCGCGAAGCTCGGACGGACAGGAGCGCCGACCACCCGGTTCTTCGCGACCCGAAGCTCGAGGATCGACTGCGGGCCGCAACTCAGGCTGACCGCGTCGCCCGCGAGGTGAAGGAGATCGAGGAACGCATCGGCAGTCGGGTCGGCTCGCTCGCCCGGCGGTTCGACCGAGTTGTGCGGATACTCGAAGCGTGGGGCTATCTCGACGGCTGGGCGCTCACTCCCGCCGGTGAGCGACTCGCCCGCATCTTCCACGAGAGCGACCTTCTGCTCGCCGAGGCGATCGGGGCGGGACTGCTCGACGATCTCGATCCGGCGGCCCTGGCCGGACTCGTGTCGTGCTTCACCTACGAGCACCGCAGTCCCGAGGCCCCTCCCGCACCCTGGTTCCCCTCCCCGAAGGTGCGAGACAGGTGGCGAGCGATCGCCCAGCTCGCGACCGAGCTGAACCGCATCGAGGACGAGGCAGGCCTCGATCTGACTCGCCCACCGGAGCCCACGTTCCTGGCCATCGCCCACGCATGGGCGGCCGGCGAGACGCTCGACGAGGTGCTCGAGGACGAGGATCTGGCCGCGGGTGACTTCGTGCGCAACGTGAAGCAGCTGATCGACGTCCTGGGGCAGGTCGCCGAGGTCGCGGATCCGGAGACGTCGGCGGCCGCGCGAACGGCCGCCGACCGCGCTGTTTCGGGGCGTCGTCGCGGCATCCGCCGCGGTCTCCGCAATCGAATGACGGTCAGAACGAGGCGAGCCCTGGGGGCGGTCGGCTCCCTTGCCGCCCGATGGCCTCGTGGTCGGCTCCGATGCGGCGGCGAGCGAGGTCGGCGGCGGCTGCCCTCGCCGCGCACACGCCGCTCCCCGTCGTCGGCCTTCTCGCTGGGGACCTGTGCCGAACAGTCGGCGGACCTGGTGACCCGGAGCGACTCCACACCGACGACGCGGTGACCCTGCCGATCGACGTGTGCGAGGTCGTGCTCGACGGTGCGCGCCGGGTCTTCGTCGCGCACGTGATCGCTCGGCGGAGCTGGTGGCACGGCCGCCTTTGGGCCGCACTCAATGCCGAGTGGATCGGGGACTGGGACGTCGCGCCGCGCGCGCACCCAGGCGATGGGCTCCTCGACGTCATGGACGTCTCGCTGAGCACACGTGACAGGGTCCGTGCGCGGCGGCGGCTCGCGTCGGGAACCCACGTGCCGCATCCGAAGATCCGCCAGCAACGGGTCGCGTCGATCGACGTGGAGTTCGACCGACCGATGCGCGTGTGGGCCGACGGCGTGCTGATGGGGCGAGTCCCGCTCGCTGAGTGTTCGGGTGATCGACCGCATGGACGTCGTCGTGTAGCGCGAGCGGCGCGAGCCTCGACGCGAGCATGGGCGGCGCAGTGCGCCGCCGGGTGCGCGAAGCACCGATTGTCGAGCGAAGCGAGCAGGAGCCGCTCGAAGAGCGGCGACGAAGAGAGCGCGGAGGGCGACGAGGAGTTACGTTCGCCCGCATGTACGCATGGATCCTCGACGAGTCGCCGGGCTCGTACCGCTGGGGCGAGATGCCCGACCCCGAGCCCGGCCCCGACGACGTTGTCGTCAGCGTCGTCACGAGCGCGCTGAATCACATGGACCTCTGGCTCACCCGAGGCATGCCGAAGCCACCACTTCCTCACATCCCCGGTTGCGACGTGGCGGGGGTCGTCCACGCAGTGGGCGACGCGGTCACGAACGTCGCGATCGGCGACGAGGTCGTGGTCAATCCGGGCGTCTCACCCGTCGACGAGATCATCGCCTTGGGCAACGACAGCCCGATGGGTCCCGGCTTCGGCATCTGGGGCGAGCACGATCGCGGCGGCCATGCCAACTTCGCCATCGCCCCCGCCCGCAACATCGTCCCTCGCCCACAGAACCGCACATGGGAGGAGTGCGCGGCCTACCCGCTCTGCTACCTGACGGCGTGGCGGATGCTGCGCCGGGCCCGGCTCGGAGCGGGCGACACCCTCTTGGTCGTGGGCATCGGAGGCGGGGTCGCCACCGCCGCGCTCGCGCTGGGCAACGCGATGGGTGCGCACGTCTACGTCACGTCGCGCGACCCGATCAAGCGCGACCGCGCGATCGAGCTCGGGGCAGAAGGCGCGTTCGACTCGGTCGAATCGAAGTGGCCGGTCACGGCGGACGTCGTCGTCGAAAGCGTGGGGCCAGCGACGTGGGAGCAATCGGTGCGTGCGCTGAAGGCCGGGGGCCGGCTCGTGCTGTGTGGAGGCACCTCGGGGATGTCGGTCGAGCTGAACTTGCCTCGCCTCTTCTTCAAGCAGATCGAGATCATCGGCTCGACCATGGGCTCCTATCAGGAGTTCGCGGAGGTCACCGAACTCGTCAAGAACGGCCTGCCGGTCGTCGTCGACGAGACCTACCCACTCACCGATTACCCATCCGCGTTGGCGCGTCTCGAAGAGGGAGCACAGCTCGGAAAGATCGTCCTCCAGCACTGAGGTCGGGAACCACCCCACGTTTCCGCTGGTCAGGGTGGGTGCCCCGTCACCGGGCAGGGGATCGCCGCGCCGTAGTCTGACCCGGTGTCCGTCTACGTCGCCGAGGAGTTCTCGCCCGAAGAAGAGGACATCCTCCGGCGGTACGTGACGAACCTCGACCGACCCGTCTTCGCGCTCGTCAATCTGCCCGAGGTCGTGAAGGGCGCGCTGTTCGCCCGCTACTCCCGGTCGAGCAAGAGCCTGCGGCGACTCTTCCTCGACGAGTTCGTCGGCGATCTCGACATCAGCGGGGATGCATCGGTGGACGCGACCGTTGGGCTCCGTCGGGCAGAGGAGCTCTACGACCGTGTGTTCTTCGAGTACGGCGACGATTCCGTTGCCCAGCTCGGCGGCGTCCACCTCGCGTGTGAGCAGGCGTCCAACCTGCTCACGAAGGTGCTCGAGTGGGGTCGGCTGGCGTCGTACCTCGAGCAGTCGACCCGCTACATCGCGTACGACGTGCGCCTCGGCGGTCGCTATCGCTACTACCGCGACCCTGCCGTCCTCACGTCTTCACTCGGCACCCGCTACGTCGGCGACCTCGACCGCCTCTTCGACACGTACGCCTCGCTCGTGGGGTCGATGACCGAATGGTTTCGGGGCGTGCACCCGAAGGATCCGAACGACTCCGACTTCGTGTATCGCCAGGCCGTGCGAGCGAAGGCGTTCGATGCCGCACGCGGGGTGCTGCCTGCAGCAGCGATCTCGAACGTCGGCATCTACGCGAGCGGTCAGGCGTTCGAGATGCTGCTCCTGCGGATGCGCGCCCATCCGCTGCCCGAGACGCAGGCGTACGCCGAGCTCATGCTCGAAGAGCTGCGCAAGGTGATTCCGTCGTTTCTGAAGCGCGTCGATGTGAGCGATCGCGGGGGAGTGTGGGCCAGCTACTTCGAGCAGACACGGACTGCCACAGAGAGTGCCGCTCACGAGCTCCTCGCGCGGCGAGCTCGAAGAGCCGGTCCCGTCCGTGACGCTCACCGACTTCGATCCCGACGCGGAAGACAAGCTCCTCGCCGCGATTCTGTATCCGCACTCGGACCTCCCCGACCATCAGCTGCTCGCGCGCGTGCGGCGGCTCACCACCGACGAGCGCATGACGTTGTGCGCGCGTATGTCGGCGACCGGAGCAACCGCCGGCACAAGCCCGGTCGCGCGTTCGAGCGGGTCGACTACCGGTTCGACGTTCTCGCTGACTACGGCGCGTTCCGAGACCTCCAGCGTCACCGCATGCTCACCATCGAGTGGCAGCCGCTGTCGCCGCGTCACGGATTCGACCGGCCCGACACGATCGACGCCGCCGGATGCACGGAGCAGTTCGATGCCGCGATGGAGCGGTCCGCCGAGCTCTATGGGGCGCTGGCGGCGCAGTTCCCACAGCAGGCGCCGTACGCGCTCGCGATGGCCTACCGCATCCGCTTCTCGATGCAGATGAACGCGCGTGAGGCGATGCACCTGCTCGAGCTGCGCACGGGACCGCAGGGGCACCCGGCCTATCGACGGGTCGGCCAGGAGATGCACCGCCTGATCGCCGAGCAGGCCGGACATCGCGCCATCGCGGAGACCATGCGATTCGTCGATCACCATGAGTCCGAGCTCGAGCGGCTCGACGCCGAGCGTCGAGCGGAAGCCGCGCCGCCTCGGTCTCTGACGGCCCTCCCGCTTTCGTCGGTCCAGGTCACTGGGTACACTTCGCGGCCAGCGGGCGGCGGAGGGTTCATGCGCCGTGCCCGTAACTCTGCCTATCGCCGAGCTCTCTCGTCAGTGGCGATCGCAGTCGCGTCTCTCGCTCATCGCGGTCGACGTCGCTGCCGCGGTCGAGGCGCCGCCCGTAGCGCCCTCGAGCGCCACCCCCGTCGAGGTTCGGCACCAAGTTCGCAAGGGCGAGTCGCTGTCGCTCATCGCTCGGCGGAATGGCGTGACGGTCTCGGCGTTGGCGGCCGCCAACGGCATCACGAACGTCAACCGAATCGTGGTCGGACAGTGGCTCGTGATCCCCGCCGCCGGCGGGCCGGCGGCGGCGCTCGTGAACACCCCGACTCCCCCCGAGCTTGTGCCTGTGCCCGTGGCAGTCGCTCCGGTGCCCGAAGTCGTGCCGGGCGCGACGCCCGGGCCGGGCGAGCTCAGCTACGTGCTTCGACGGGGCGACAGCCTTTTCACCGTTGCCCGCCGGTTCAAGGTGACCGTTGCCGTGCTCGCGGCGACGAACCGCATCGCGAACCCCAACCGGGTGCTCGCGGGCACGCGTCTCGTGATCCCATCTCCGGCGGTCCCGGCGCCCGCCGGCACGTCGGCCGCGACGCCCACCACGATCGCGGCCCCGCCGGCCACGGACCCGTCCATGATCGTCGCGCCCGCTGCTGCGCCTACGTCCCCTTCTGTTCCCGCGGGCGGCCTCACCGCGGCGGCCATGGCCCCCTGGCTCTCTGCCGACCAGCTGGCTCGGTTGCCACAAGGGCTCCACACCTATCCCGAACGGCTCGCTCTCCTACCCTCGTTCGATCGCTGGGCAGCCGAGTATGGCGTAGCGCCTGACCTCCTGAAGGCGTTGGCGTGGATGGAATCCGGGTGGCAGCAGACGGTCGTGTCGTCGTCGGGTGCCGTCGGTGTCGGGCAGCTTCTTCCGGCCACCGCCGCGTGGGTCGCGGGCTTTCTCATCGGGGCCCCGCTCGACCCCTTCGTCGCCGACGACAACGTCCGCATGAGCGCCCGGTTTCTCGCCCATCTGCTCACGCTCACCACCGGTGACGTGAATCTGGCCGTCGCCGGCTACTACCAGGGCCTCACCTCGATCCGGCGGGAAGGGATGAAGGCGACGACGGCCGCCTACGTCAACGTGGTCCTGGCCCTCAGGGCCAGGTTCTGACGGCGCCCCCGCGAACAGGGGGTGGGTGGAACTCGACGGCTCGTTGCGTATGATCCGCGGCGCGCGAGCGGCCTCACCCCCAAAATCCGCCGCAAGGACACGATGGCTGACGAAGAAGAGTTCGCCGAGGACGAGACCGAAGAGTTCCCGGAGGACGAGCTCGAAGATGAGTTGGAAGAAGCCGATCCCGACCTCGAGGACCTTGATGTCGAGGTCCTCGACGATGACGTCCTCGATGACGAGGTGCTCGACGTCGACGTCATCGAGCCCGACGAGATCGAGACCACGCCCCGCCCTGTGCCGGTCGAAGAGCCTGCCGAGGACGAGGATGACGACGAGGACCTCGTCGAGCCCGACGATGTCGAAGCCGCGCTCGACACGATCCTCAAGGATCGCCTCGTTGCCGTCGAGGAGGAGGCCGACGAGGAGGACGAGGAGGTCGAGGTCGACGACCGCGGCGACCCGGTCGATCGCATCCTCCCCAAGCGACCGGGCGAGTTCGTGTGTCAGTCGTGCTTCCTCGTGAAGCATCCAAGTCAGCTCGCTGACGCGACTCGCATGTATTGCCGCGACTGTGTCTGAGGAACGCAAGACGGCCCACCTTTTGGCCGACGTCTTCGTCTACGCGCCGATCGGCGCGGCGGCAACTGTCGTCGAGCTGCTACCGAAGCTCGCGCGTCGCGGGCGCAAGCGTGTCGCGATCGCGCGTGTCATCGGCCAAGTCGCGGTCGTGAAGGGTCAGGAGAAGGTCGGTCACCTCCTCGACCAGTTCCTCGAGACGCCGGCGGTCGACTCGACCCCGACGACGACAGCCGCGGCACCCGGCTCGGTGTCGTCGGCGGACCCCGACATCGAGGAGCCGATCGTCGTCCGCCGCATCCGTCCCAACTACGACTCGAACGCGGCTGCGCTCCTCGCGATCCCCGACTACGACTCGTTGGCCGCGTCGCAAGTCGTGCCCCGACTCGCCGGCCTCGAGCCCGACGAGCTCGAAGCAGTGCGCCAGTACGAGGCGGCGCACCGGGCCCGCCGTACGATCCTCAGCCGAGTGGCACAGCTGCAACAGAGCGCGTGATGGAGTCGGCTCGGCCGGCCGCTGCCGCTGACGTGGGGCGCCTCGCTGAGCTCGCCGAACAGGCGATCGCCGAGCTCACGCCGACGAAGGGCGGCGACATCTGGGCCCGGCGCGAAGCCCGGCGCGCACCCTACGCCGAGTCGTTCATCTCCGACCTCGCCGACGACGACCGACTGGTGCTCGTGGGCGAGATCGAAGGCGTGGTGATCGGCTATGCGGTCGTACAGATCGAGCGGCTCCGCGACGCCGGATCGCTCGGGATCATCAACGACATCTACGTAGAGCCTGACGCACGTGACGTCGGCGTCGGCGAGTGCCTCATGGACGGCATCGTGGCGTGGTGCTCGGCGCGGGGGTGTCTCGGCATCGACGGCCTCGCCCTTCCGGGCAATCGCGCGACCAAGAACTTCTTCGAAAGGTTCGGGCTCGTCGCCCGCGCCATCGTCGTGCACCGCCGACTCGACGAGCATGCACCCGATGCGCCCTGAAGTCGGCGTCGGAGCCATCGTCCGCCGCGGCACACTGCTGCTGCTCGTACGGCGGGGACGCGAGCCGGGACGAGGCCTGTGGTCGATCCCCGGCGGTCGAGTGGAGCAGGGCGAGACGCTGGCCGAGGCAGTCGTACGCGAGCTACGCGAGGAGACCGATCTCCAGGGCGTGTGCGGGCGCTTCGTCGGATGGGCCGAGCGCATCGACGCCGACCATCATCGGATCATTCTCGACTTCGAGGTGAGCGCCGACGACGGCGAGGCGTCGGCGCACGACGACGCGGACGAGGTCGCGTGGGTCGAGTTGTCGCGCCTCGATGAGGTCGACCTCATCGATGGTCTCGCCGACTTCTTGCGCGACCACGACATCATCGTTTCGAGCCGCTGACCTCAGTGACCGGTCCACTGGGGAGCGCGCTTCTCGATGAACGCCGCGAGCCCCTCCTTGAGGTCGTCGGATCTCATCACCTTGCCCATCGCCGCGTTGGTCATCGCCTTCAGTGTGTCGTCGTCCTCAAAGTCGGCGGCGAGCACGATCTTGCGGCTTTCGGCGACGGCCATTGGAGCCGAGAGGCAGATCTGCTCGGCGAGGGCGATCGCCGTGTCCAGGGAGGCACCGGGCTCACACAGCCGGTTGACCAAGCCCAGCTCGTGCGCGCGTTGCGCCGAAAGGGGTTCGCCCGTGAGGATCACCTCCATCGCTGCCGCGCGCGTCCGATCGCGCGTGGTAGGCGAAACAGCCCGCCCGCTCCTGCGATCAGGTTGCGCTTCACCTCGGCGAGCCCGAACGAGGAGCGATTGGACGCGATCACGAGGTCACACGCGAGCACGATCTCGCAGCCGCCCGCGGTGGCGAGTCCGTCGACGGCGGCGATGACGGGCTTCACACGCTCGCGGTAGACGAACCCGGCGAACCCGCCGCGCTCGGTCGCGAGTGGCGCAGCACCGGGAGTGTTGATCGCCTTCAGATCGGCGCCGGCGCTGAACACCGGACGGTCACCCGTGATCGTGGCGCTGATGACCCCGACCCACACCTCGGGATCGGCCTCCATGCGATCGACGGCCGCCTCCATGTCGGAAGCGACCTCGCCATTCACGGCGTTGCGCGCCTCAGGTCGATTCAGCGTGAGGATCGCGACGCGACCTCGAGTCTCGTACTCCACCATGGCCATGGCGGCGCAGGCTACTCAGGCTGTTCGGGAGCGGCAGCAGCCTCACGGGGCGACAGGTGCGCCACCACCTCGCCGCCCGCGTCGACGTCAGCGTCGGGCGCGACGGGCTCAGCGTCGGCCGGCGTCTCGAGCGCAGTCGGCGCCGGCTCGGCTTCGACCGTTGCGGTCTCCGGCTCGGGATCGGCCGCGGCGGCACCTGCGATGTCGATGGTCCCGGGCTCGGGCACGGCCAGTGCCGCCACCTCAGGATCCGGGGCGCGGCTCGGCGTGCGGACGGGCGTCGGTCGATCGCCTCAGGAGGCGGGTGCCGCCTCGGTCGTGACGTTCGCGGCGACCTCGGCCTCGGCAGCGGATGCCGCCTCGGTCGCCGGCTGAAGCTCTGTCGTGGGCTGGACCTCGGCAGCAGGCTGGACCTCGGTCGCAGCCTCGGCCTCCGTTGCCACGGCCGCCGCGGTCGCATTGGCCGCAGCGGCGTTGGTCGGCGCGGCCGGCTTCTTCGCCGGTCGCTTCGGTGGCGCGGGGCGCCGGGGCTTCGGCGGGCCGGTGACCGCGGGAGGCTCGATTCCGAACTGGGCGGCGATCTGCGGCAGGGCGCCGGCGGAGCGGGTGATCGCTGTCGTGAGCTCGTCGGGCACAGGTGACGGCACGCTTGCCGCCAAGACCGAACTGCGAACCGGCGAGAACGCGATGGCCTCCAGAACCGCGATCCAGCGATCGGGTGTCGCCTGCGCGTGCAGCGACGCGCCGGCCGACTCGGCCAGGCGCGTGGCAAGGGCAGCCGGGAAGCGCGCGCCCGCCTTCGGAGGCCGTGTGCTCAGCCTCAACGCACGGACGACGCGACTCTCATCGAGCGCACTGCCGATCTCGGCGAGCCACTCGGCATGCTCCTTCTCGACTCGGGCCGTCAACGCCGCTCGCAGCTGCCCGGCGAGAGCCCGAGACTCCTCGTCCCGCGCGGCATCATCGGCACCGACGACCGAGCGCAGGTCGCGGAGGTCGATCTCGTCGACATCGGCCAGCGCGGCTTCCGCGCGGTCTCGCCACTCGGCGGCGCGTACTTGGGGAAGCATCTGTTCCGCGAGCGCGATGAGGCTCTTCGAGGGCACCTCAGGCTTTCCTTCGGCCTTCAGCGTGGTGTTCTGGGTGACGATCGCCTGGCGTACCGCGGGCAGACCCCCCGCGAGAAGCTGCTCCGCGACCGGCACTTGCTCGGGCGGAAGACTCGCGAGCAACGCCTTGCGATGCGTGCGTCCCGCGCGCAACCGCTTCGGCTTCGGCTTCACTTCGACGGGCGGGGGAGCGGGGCGTGCCGCTCTCGGCGGTCGTGGCGTACGCGCGCGAGGCGGACGAGATTGCCGGGTGTCACCGGTCGTCGCCGTCGGCGCGTCACCGGACTCGCCCGATCCCTCTCGAGGCGCTCCGGCGGGTCGATCGCGCCGCGGACCGCGGTCGTTGCGGTTCGTGGCTTCGCGTCGTGGACGCGATCGCCTCGCGTCGGCGTCGTCGCCGGTGCGCGGCGGGCGATCGCGGCGTGGCGGGCGGTCGCTGCGCTGCTTGGTCGCCAGTGTGGTGACGACAGGCTCGAACGGCTGCGTCGAGCCGATCAGCTCGAGCCGCTCAGGCTCGGCGCGCGGCGCCTTGTCGGCGATGACGTGCAACACCGAGATGCCTTCGAGATCGATGTCGGCCTCGACCTTCAACACGTCGCCGACCTTGGCCCCCGGTCGCAGCAAACTTCCATCCATGACGCCACGGGGCTCGCGGGCGCCCGCGGCCCGCCACGTCCAACTGCCGTCGGGGCGCGCGCTCGTGAGCTCCACCTCGATCCGGCGCGACATGGGTCGCAAACCTAGCCGTCGAGGTCCGCGACGGTCCGCGCCCGTGGGCATGAATCGCGTTACGTTTTCGTCACAGTGACGAATAAAGGGGAGTCACGCGAACAGACGCGGAGGCAGACGAGTCGATGCCGGTGGTGCGGGCGCCCGTTCCCGCGTTCGTCGGGACCCGGACGACCGGCGCTGTACTGCCGCCGTAGCTGCCGCCAGCGCGACTACGAAGCCCGCCAGCGCGGACAAGAGCTCGGGCTCGCCGAATCCGACGTCGTCATCGCCCGACGCGAGCTCGAGCGTCTCGGTGATCTGGTCTACGTGATGCGGTGCGCCATCGATGACGTCGAACGAGATCTCGAGTGGCCCGACGGCAAGGCGAGCGCCGCGGATCTGCGATCGGCGCTGTCGTGGCTGCTCGACGCCGCTCGGCCCCTCGCGGCATACCGCCCAGAATGACCGTTATGTCGAGTTGAGCCGTGTCGCTGACAATCTGGTCGACAAGCTCGGTCAGACGAGGCGTTCGAAGGCGCGGCCGCGGTCGGCCACTTCCCCGTCGAGGCGCCACTCCGCTGCGCAGCTCTCGGTCGAGCAGCCGTGGCGCTCGATGCGCGCCGGCGTCGTGGTGAGGACGATCGAGACTCGTGCCTGCCCGCAGGTCGGGCACTGCTCTTGAGGAAAGGGTCGTAGCTCCGCCGCCATGTTGTGCCGTCGGCATCTTCCCGCCGGGATTGAGGGTCCGTCGCTGTCGTGGCCGCCCGGGTAGAGTCGACCTGCCGTCGAACCCGTGCGGGAGAGTCCCTCAACCGATCCGTTGTCGGGGTGAGGGCGCCGAAGGAGCAACCTCCCCGGAATCTCTCAGGCCCAAGGACCGCACGGGTAAGGCAACTCTGGAGAGCAGGTCATCGCAGGATGACCTCACCGACGGGGAAAGCCGGCGAGTCCGGTGAATCTCTCAGGTTCCGCGACAGAGGGGGAACGTTCACCCCGACGCGAGCCCACCGAGAGCGAGGCCCCGATGGCAGACCTCGAGCCGACCGATCGATTTCTCGATCGCCACATCGGCCCCTCCCCCGCCGATCAGGCGAAGATGCTCTCGGAGCTCGGCTACACGACGCTCGACGACCTCACCACCGCGGCGGTGCCGACCACGATCCGGTCCGGCGCGCCCCTCGCGCTGCCCGCCGCGCTCGGCGAATCGGCGACGACGGCCGCCCTGCGTGGCCTTGCAGACCGCAACCGCGTGGTGCCCTCGCTCATCGGCCTCGGGTACCACGGCACGGTGACTCCCCCGGTCATCCAGCGCAACGTGCTCGAGGACCCGTCGTGGTACACGGCGTACACGCCGTACCAGCCTGAGATCTCGCAGGGTCGCCTGGAGGCGCTTCTCAACTTCCAGACGATGGTCAGCGACCTCACGGGGATGGAGCTGGCGAACGCGTCGTTGCTCGACGAGCCGACGGCCGCGGCAGAAGCGATGGCGATGGCGCGCCGTCTCGCGCCCAAGGGCGCGTCGAGCCGCTTCGTCATCGACGAGGGCTGTCATCCGCACACGATCGCCGTCGTCCAGACGCGGGCGGAGCCGCTCGGCATTGCGGTCGAGGTGGGCGATGCCGATCAGCTGGTGTCGAGGGGCGAGACGCCGTTCGCCGTACTCGTCCAGACTCCGACGACCACCGGTGAGATCCGTGACCTGCGTCCCCTCGCTGCGGTGATGCACGAGGCGGGCGGCCTCGTGATCGTCGCCACCGATCTCCTCGCCTGCTGTCTCGTGGTCCCGCCCGGAGAGCAAGGCGCGGACATCGTGGTCGGCTCGGCGCAGCGGTTCGGCGTGCCCCTCGGCTACGGCGGCCCGCACGCCGGGTTCATCGCGACGCGGACGGAGTTCGCGCGATCGCTCCCCGGCCGCCTGGTCGGGGTCTCGAAGGACGACGCGGGGCGCACCGCATTCCGTCTCGCGCTCCAGACGCGCGAGCAGCACATCCGTCGCGAGAAGGCCACCAGCAACATCTGCACCGCGCAGGTGCTGCTCGCGGTCGTCGCCTCGATGTACGCCGTGTACCACGGCCCCGAGGGGCTGCGTCGCATCGCGTCACGCATCCACTCGCTTGCCACCGCGTTCGCAGATGCAGTTGCAACGGCCGAGGGCGCCGCTGTCGAGCACGCGACGTATTTCGACACAGTGACGATACGGACAGCGGGTCGTGCCGATGCGATCGTCGCCGCCGCGCTGGCGCGTGGGGTGAACGTCCGGCGCGTCGACGCTGACCGGGTCGCCGTGGCCTTCGACGAGACGACCACGGTCGATCACCTCGACGCGGTGCTCGGAGCGTTCGGCATCGAGACGCGCTCCCCGCCGCGGCCGCCGACGCGATTCCTGCGGCGCTCGCGCGCACCTCTCCGTACCTGGTCCACCAGGTCTTCCATGCACATCACTCCGAGACGGCGATGCTCCGTTACCTGAGGTACCTGAGCGATCGCGACATCGCGCTCGACCGGTCGATGATCCCGCTCGGCTCGTGCACGATGAAGCTGAACGCGACGACGGAGATGGCGCCGATCAGCTGGCCGGAGTTCGCCTCGATCCACCCGTTCGCACCCGTCGACCAGGCAGCCGGCTATCTGCAGCTGTTCGCGGATCTCGAGGAATGGTTGTGCGCGATCACCGGCTATGACGCGTTCTCGCTCCAGCCGAACGCGGGCTCGCAGGGTGAGTACGCGGGACTCCTCGCAATTCGCGCCTATCACCGCAGTCGCGGTGATCTCGAGCGCACTGTGTGCCTCATCCCGGCCTCGGCCCACGGCACAAACCCGGCGAGCGCGGTCATGGCCGGGTTCGACGTCGTGGTCGTCGCGTGCGACGAACGGGGCAACGTCGACGTCGACGACTTGCGAGCCAAGATCGGCGAGCACGGCCATCACCTCGGCGCATTGATGATCACCTACCCGTCGACGCACGGAGTGTTCGAGGATCGCATCACCGAGATCTGCGACCTTGTCCATCGCGCGGGCGGGCAGGTCTATCTCGACGGGGCCAACCTGAATGCGATGGTCGGTCTGGCGCAGCCGGGCGAGTTCGGCGCCGACGTGTCGCATCTGAACCTGCACAAGACGTTCTGCATCCCCCACGGAGGAGGCGGGCCGGGGGTGGGCCCGATCGGCGTCCGTGCCCACCTCGCGCCATTCCTCCCCAACCATCCGCTCGTTGCCGAGGCCGGTCCGGCGACGGGCGTCGGTCCGATCTCGGGCGCGCCTTGGGGGTCCGCGCTCGATCCTCACGATCCCCTGGGCATACATGCGGGCGATGGGCCCCGAGGGGTTGCGCACTGCAACGCAGGTGGCGATCCTGAGCGCGAACTACGTCGCCCGCCGCCTGGCCCCGCACTACCCCGTCCTGTACACCGGCGGCTCGGACCTCGTCGCCCACGAGTCGATCCTCGACCTGCGGGCGATCACGAAGCAGACCGGCGTGACGGTCGACGACGTCGCGAAGCGGCTCATCGACTACGGCGTGCACGCGCCGACGATGTCTTTTCCCGTGGCGGGGACACTGATGGTCGAGCCGACCGAGTCCGAGGACCTCGCCGAGCTGGACCGCTTCTGCGCGGCCATGGTCGCGATCCGGGAGGAGATCAGCGAGGTCGCCTCCGGGGCGCTCGACCGCGACGACAACCCGCTTCGTCACGCGCCCCACACCGCCGAGGAGGTGACGGCGGACGAGTGGATGCGGGCCTATCCGCGCAGCCGCGCCGCGTATCCGGTCGCGTCTTTGCGGCGAGCCAAGTACTGGCCGCCGGTCGGTCGAATCGACGGGGCCCAGGGCGACCGCAACCTGATGTGCTCCTGCCCGCCGTTGAGCGCGTACGCCGACCAGGTGTAGACGTCAGGCGTAGGCGTCGAACAGCTCGGCCAACGCGACGAACTGTCCGCCCTTCGTTGATGACATCACCAGGATCGGCGTCGTCACGCCGGCGTCGAACCACGCCTCGACGCCGTCGCGCACGTCGGTGGCCGAGCCGAACAGCGTCGAGTCCGCGAGCCACTCGTCGCTCATGAGCTGAGGCACCCGATCGCGCTCCCCCGCGGCGATTGCCGCTTCGATCGCATTCATCTCCTCGGCGTAGCCCGCCGCCTTCCAGTAGTTGCGGTAGTTCGGCAGTGCGACGTACCCACTCAGGGTCCGCCGGTTGATCGCCGCAGCCGCGGCGCGGTCGTCGTCGATCACCGTGGGGATCATGTTGCCGACGAAGAAACCTGCGTCCCGGCGGGCTGCGGGGACGGCACGCAAGCTCTCCTCCATCCGGCTCCGCGACGCGTTCGCCCAGACTGCCCCGTCCGCGACTTCGGTCGCGAGCGACACCATCTTGTCTCTCAGCGTCGCGAGCACGATCGGAGGCAGTTCGCCGATTCGGTCGGCCGCGCGCATCGCCGTGACGTAGTCGCGCATGTCGGAGAGGGGCTTGCCGACGTCGAGGCGGAGGCGCTCGTGCACCGGGCCGTGGCTCACGCCGAGGCCGAGGTCGAAGCGACCTCCGCTCACCTCGTGGATGTACGACGCGGTCTGTGCCATCGAGGTCGGGTGGCGGAAGTAGATCGGCTCGATCGACGTGCCGAACCGGATCGTCGAAGTGACGTGCGCCAGCGATGTGCACAACCCGAGCGCGTCTCCGAGGCTCGGGCAGTAGATCCCCGAGAACCCCCGTTTCTCGATCTCGGCCGCCATCTCGAGGGCGCGGCTGCGCTTGCCCGGCACCGCGGCGAGGGACACGGCAGGCATCGGCATCGGGCGGTCCTCCTGGCTGATTTGGGCGGTACGACCCGGAGTGTGGCACCTTGCCGCAGTGCGGATCAGGAAGGTGGGGGTGATAGCGGCATTGGGGCTGGCGGCGGCGGCCTGCGGAGGCTCCGGCGACACATCCGATTCGGCGCTGGACTCGACCGCTGCACCCGTGAGCTCGACGGCCTCGACGCCCGCGGGGTCACCGCTTCCGAGCGTCGCGGGAGCGGTGGTGAGTCCGGCCCCTTCGACTTCAGCGGCAACGAACGGCGACACCGCGCTTCCGTATGTCGAGCCGGGGCCGTATCCGGTCGGAGTCGTGGAGCTCACCGACGGCGAGGTCCCGATCACGGTCTTCTACCCCGGTCTCGAGGGGTCGGAGGCGGGCCAGCCGCCCGCCACGTACGACCTCCGGAAGTGGCTGCCGCCTGGCGAGGCGGCCAAAGTCGCCGGGCTTCCCATCTTCACGATGCCCGCGTATGAGGGCCTGCCTCCCGCCGACCCGGACGGCGGCCCGTATCCCCTCGTGCTCTTCAGCCATGGGCTCGCCGGCTACCGGCTGCAGTCCTCGTTCCTCACAAGCCATCTCGCGTCATGGGGATTCGTCGTCGCGGCGGTTGAGCACCCGTACCGCAACCTCACGGCCGTGTTCGGTGACCTGTCCGCGTTCGCCGCTCTGCTCGGCACCGATGACTCGCCCGACGTCGGACAGCTGCTCGGAGCGATCGACGTCGTTCAGACCGCGAGCGCGGCGCCGACGGGGCCGCTCGCAGGTCTCGCCGTCGACACCACCCGCGTCGGCGCGGTGGGCCACTCACTCGGCGGCTTTGCGGTGTTCGCGGCCGCGCGCGATCCCCGCATCACGAGCTACGTCGCGTTCGCGTTCCCCGTGGGCGGATCGTTCGTCGAGCCGACGACGCCCCCGACGGCCAGCGGCGCTCCCGCCACCGGAGAAGCCCGCGCTGCTCGTCGCCGGGTCCGCTGATGTCATCGCGCCGCTGCCGCGGGTCGAGGCTGCCTACGCCGCGCTTCCGGCGCCCAAGCGCTTGGCGATCCTGGAAGGGATGACGCACCTCGGGTTCACTGACATCTGCGAGCTCAACTCCCCCGGTGAGCCCAACGTGCTCGCCGCCGCCCAGCAGGCGGGTGTGGCGGTGCCCGCGATCGTGAACGCCGTCTTCGCCGACGGGTGCGACACCAAGCACACTGACGCGCGCGAGGTGTGGCCGGTGCTCGATGAGCTCACGACCGCCCACCTGCGGGCCACGCTCGGCATCGACGACGAGTGGGTCGGCTTCGACGAGACCGCGTTCAAGACGTCATTCCCCAGCCTGCAGATCACGCTCTCCGAATCGCCATGACCCGGCTGCCCGCGCGCGGACGTTCTCGTGACGACGTGTTGGGCGAGCTCGACGCGATGCGCACCCGAGACGTCGACTGGCGATCGGGGCGCGCCTTCACCCTCGCGTACCACGCCGGGCAAGACGTCCTCGACCTGCAAGCCGACGCGCTCATCGCGTTCATGGACGACAACGGGCTCAACCCCGATGCCTTCCCGAGCAGCCGCCGCCTTCAGTCCGACGTCGTAGGCATGGTCGCCGACCTCGTCCACGGCGGCGAGGAAGCGGCCGGATTCTTGACGACCGGCGGAACCGAAAGCCTGCTCATGACAGTGAAAGCCGCACGCGAGCGAGGGCGACGCGAGCGCGGCATCACGGAGGCCGAGATGGTGCTGCCGGCGTCCGCGCACGCCGCGTTCGAGAAGGCAGCGCACTACTTCGGCGTGCGTTCCGTGCGGGTCCCCGTCGGCGACGATTACCGGGCCGATCCCGACGCGATGGCGGGCGCCATCACTGACAGCACCGTCCTGCTGGTCGGCTCCGCGCCGCAGTACCCGCAGGGCGTCATCGATCCGATCGAAGCGATCGCGTCACTGGCCGACGAACGAGGCATCAGCTGCCACGTCGATGCGTGCATGGGAGGGATCACGCTCCCGATGCTGGAACGGCTCGGCCAGCCAATCCCACCGTGGGACTTTCGAGTCAAAGGGGTGACGTCGATCTCGGTGGACCTGCACAAGTTCGGCTACGCGGCCAAGGGCGCCTCGGTGATCGTCCACCGCTCCAAGGAGCTGCGCTCGTACCAGACGTTCTTCACGGACAACTGGACCGGTGGTGCGTACGGGTCGTCCGCGGTCCTCGGCACCAAGTCGGTCGGCCCGTGGGCCGCCGCGTGGGCGGTCATGCAGTACCTAGGTGAGGACGGTTATCTGCGCCTCACGAAGCAGGCCCGAGACGCGACGCTGCGGCTCGTCGACGCCATTCGGGCCGTGCCGGGTCTTGTCATCAGGGGCGAGCCCGAGGTGACGCTCGTCGCGTTCGGCTCCGACGAGGACGCCCTCGACATCTACGCGGTCGCCGACGCGCTCAGGAGCAGGGGGTGGTATCTCGACCGCCAGGAGCCCCCGCCGAGCCTT
This sequence comes from uncultured Acidimicrobiales bacterium, assembly GCA_963759645.1. GTDB lineage: Bacteria > Actinomycetota > Acidimicrobiia > Acidimicrobiales > DATKAS01 > DATKAS01. The sequence continues at coordinate 618,235 of CAVXAI010000016.1, forward strand.
CATGCCACCGTCAACGCCGTCCACGCCGCGGTCATGGATCGCTTCGTGGAGGATCTCACCGCTGCCGTGTCTGAGGTGCGGGGCGCGGGGGGCCGCGGCGTCGAAGGCAAGGGTGACCAGGGCGCGTACGGATCCGTGGAGTGAACGGGCCTTAAACTCCCGGCATGCAGCAGAAGAACATCGGCCGTCCCGAGGCGCTCCCGTCCATCGAGGAGGAGCGCCTCCACCGCAAGCAGCGGCTTGCCGCCGCGTTCCGCCTCTGGGCGAAGCTCGGGTATGACGAGGGCCCGGCGGGGCACATCACCGCCCGCGACCCGGAGCTCAGCGACCACTTCTGGGTGAACCCGTTCGGCAAGCACTTCAGCCTGATCAGCGTCTCCGACCTGCTCCTGGTGAACCACCACGGCGAGGTCGTCGAGGGCAACGACGTCGTCAATCGGGCGGCGTTTGCGATCCACAGCCAGATCCACGCCGCCCGTCCCGATGTGATCTCGGCCGCGCATTGCCACTCGATGCACGGCAAGGCGTGGTCCTCGCTCGGCCGCCTCCTCGACCCGATCACCCAGGATGCCTGCGCGTTCTACGACGATCACGTGCTCTTCGACGACTACACGGGCGTCGTGCTCGACACCGAGGAGGGCAAGCGCATCGCGCACGCCCTCGGTGGCAACAAAGCGGCGATCCTGCGCAACCACGGCCTGCTCACCGTCGGCGAGACGGTCGACGAGGCCGTGTGGTGGTTCATCACGATGGACCGCAGCTGCCAGGCGCAGCTGCTCGCGGAGGCCGCCGGCAAGCCGATCCTCATCGACGAGGATGATGCTCGCCTCACCTACTCCCAGGTGGGGTCTCACCTGGCTGGCTGGTTCTCGTTCCAGCCCATGTACGAGATGATCGTCACCCAGCAACCGGATCTGCTCGATTAGCACCTCGACCCTTCCGCCTTCGACCTCCCTGGTCGATGCTGTCGCGCCGCCGCGCCGGCGCGTCAACCCGTGGATCGTGCTGCGCTGGACGGCGTTCGTCGCCTACTTCGTCGTCTTCGTGTGGTTCATGGGGCGGACGGGCATCCCGTTCGACCGCGAGCGGCTCCTGCTCTGGATCGTCGGCGGCCTCGTGGTGGTCTCCATCGGACGCCCGTGGCGCACCCTGCCCCGGATGTTCCTCGACTGGTCGATCTTCATCATCGGCATCACCCTTTACGACTTCGCGCGCGGAGCCGCGCGCTTCGTCGACGCGCCGATCCAGGTCACTCCGCAAGCCGAGCTCGACAAGATCTTCGGCCTCGGGCAGATCCCCACGGTGTGGCTGCAGGAGAACTTCCTGCACGCCAAGGCGCACTGGTGGGATGCCGCGGCCAGCATCATCTACGCCACCCACTTCATCCTGCCGTTCGTCGTCGCCGGCATCCTGTGGGCGAAGGACCGGGTCGACTGGCGTTGGTTCGCCAGCCGGTTCCTGGTCCTCTGCTTCCTCGGGTGCGTCACCTACGCGATCGTCCCCACCGCCCCTCCGTGGTACGCGAGCCAGGTCGGCGAGATCGGCGAGGTCGTGCGATCCACCGGTCGCGGGTGGCAGATCATCCACATCAACGCCGCGGAGACACTGATCAAGAAGGGCCAGCTCGTCGGCAACGCGTTCGCGGCGATCCCGTCGCTCCACGCCGCGTGGGCGGCCCTCGTCGCGACGGCGGTATGGCGCCGTGTCAAGGGACCGGTGCGATGGGCGGTGTTCGTGTACCCCGCGGCTATGGCGCTCACGCTCGTGTACACGGGCGAGCACTACTTCATCGACGCCGTGATCGGGTGGCTCTACCTGGCTGGCATCTGCTTCGCGCTGCCGCGGATCGAGGACGCGTGGCGACGATGGCGTCACCCTGGGGACCCACCCGACGCGCGAAGCCATCGACAGGCGGTCTGCCATCATCGGCGGATGCAGTCATGGCCGCTTCGGTTCGGGATCTTCCTTCCGCCCATGCATCTGGTGGGCACGAACCCCACCCTCAACCTTCAGCGTGACCTCGAGCTGATCGAGCATCTCGATCGACTGGGGTACGACGAGGCCTGGATCGGCGAGCACCACTCGGCGGGATCGGAGACGATCGCGTCGCCGGAGGTGATGATCGCGGCCGCCGCGGAACGCACCCGGCACATCAAGCTCGGGACGGGCGTGAGCTCACTCCCCTATCACCACCCGCTCGTGCTCGCGGACCGCATCGTGATGCTCGACCACCTGACGCGCGGCCGGATGATGTTCGGCGTCGGCCCCGGCCAGCTCACCACCGACGCGACGATGCTCGGCATCGACACCAACGAGCAGCGCCGGATGATGGAAGAGAGCTTCGACGTGATGATGGCGCTTGTTCAAGGGCGAGACCGTCACGGTCCACTCCGACTGGTTCACGTGCGAGGGCGCGCGCCTGCAGATGCACCCCTACAGCGACCCGCTGTTCGACGTCGCGGTGGCGGCCTCGATCTCACCCGCGGGGCCCAAGACCGCCGGCAAGCACGGAGCCGGTCTCCTCTCGATCGCCGCGACGAACCCGCTCGGGTTCGAGATGCTCGCCGGCCACTGGAAGGTCATGGAGGAACAGGCCGCGCACTACGGCACGGTCGTCGATCGCCGCAAGTGGCGGATGATGGGCCCGATGCACATCGCCGAGACCGAAGAGCAGGCGCTCGAGAACTGCCGCTACGGACTTGGCGTGGGTGTTCAACTACCTGTCCCACATCATCCCGACGAATCCCATGACCGCGACCACCTACGAAGAGCTGGTGCAGGAGCTGAACTCGACGGGTTCCGGCGTCGTCGGCACCCCGGAGATGGCGATCAACCAGATCCAACGGCTCATCGACGAGTCGGGTGGGTTCGGCTGCTACCTCTTCCTCGGCGCCGACCTGGCGGACTGGCAAGCGACGCTGCGGTCGTACGAGCTGTTCGCGCAGTACGTCATGCCCCACTTCAAGGGCCAGCTCGCGCCGACGCAGACGTCCTACGACTGGGTGATGGGCGAAGGCGACACGTTCGTCACCGCGACCATCAACGCCCAGATGAAGTCGATCGGCGAATACCAGGCCGAGCGCGAGCGCCGCGGGTCGGCGTAGCGCACCCGCCTAGTACAGGCTCTCAGCGCGACACGAACGGCGTCTTCACCACCTCGGCGCGCACCCGTTCACCGCGGACGTCGATCTCGACCGAGTCGCCCACCTGGACAGCGGGCGGCACGAAGCCGAGCGCGATCCCCCGCTCGAGCACCGGCGAGAAGTTGCCGCTGGTCACCACTCCGACCGGCTCGCCATCGACGAGGATCGCCTGATCGGCGCGCGGCGGCCGCCGCCCGCCCGTGAGGAAACCCCGAAGGCGACGGGCGATGCCCCTCTCCCGCTCTGCGAGCAACGCGTCGCGGCCGCGGAACACCGGCTTGTCCCAGGCCACGACCCAGGCCAGGCCGGCCTGCGGAGGCGTGATGCCCGGTCCGAGCTCGTGTCCGTGCAGGGGCAGCCCGGCCTCGAGCCGGAGCGTGTCGCGAGCACCCAGCCCAGCGGGGGCCACGGCCGCGTCGAGGATCGCCCGCCACAGGTCGGCGGCGGCGGCGACGGGCACGGCGAACTCCACGCCGTCCTCGCCGGTGTAGCCAGTGCCGGCGACCGTCATGTCGATCCCGTTCCACCGCACTGTGGCCACCGCAAAGCGCGCGACCGCCGCGGCTTCGGGGCTCACGGCCGAGAGTCGCTCTCTTGCGTGGGGGCCTTGCACGGCGATGACAGCCCGAGTCGCGGTGACGTCATTGCCGCCGATCGCGTTGACGACCCGGTCGGTGTTCGAGGCGTTCGGCATCACGTCGAACGATTCCTCATCAACCCACCACACGATCAGGTCGTCGAGGACCGAGCCGTCCTCGTCGAGCAGATGGGTGTACTGCGCTCGGCCGGGACTGACCTTCGTGAGGTCGTTGGTGAGGGTGCGCTGCAAAAGGTCGAGGCTGCCGGCGCCCGCGACCCGCACGGTGCCGAGGTGGCTCACGTCGAACGCAACTGCATCGCTTCGGCACGCCAGGTGCTCTGCGACGGTGCCGTTGCCGTAGGCGAGCGGCATGCTCCACCCGCCGAAGTCGACCATCTTGGCCCCGAGCGCTCGATGCTCCGCGTCGAGGGGCGACTCGCGGAGCGCGGTCACGTACCCGGACGGGCCGGCGCGTCCTCCATGCCGAATCGTGCGACAAGCACGGCGTAGTCCCGCTTGTACAGGATCTTCACCCGCACGTCGGGATAGCGCTGCTCGAGCAGCCGGACCTTGCGGTTCTTGTGGGTCACGAGCTGTTGGCGCAGGGTCGTGAGCTCGATGTAGAGGTCGAACGCAGGCAGATAGAAGTCGGGCGTGAATGCCTCGAGCGGCTGCCCATCGGGGCCCTCGGACAGGACGAACGTACGCGGCTCGTATCGCCAGTCGATGCCATAGAAGTCGAGGAGCTCCGCGAACCGGCGCTCCGAATGGTGCGCGAACGGGACGCGCCCGAGGGAATCCAGGGCGTCAGCCTCCCGCGCTCGATCGCGATGCCCGGGCTCCCGTCGCGCGGCCCGTCGCCGAGATGAAGGATCGCCGCATCGAGCTGATCCTTCACACCGCCGAGGGGGAGGATGTTGAACACGCCCTGACCCCGCTGTACGAGGTCGATGAGCTCGTCACCGCGGCACAGCACGACCGTCGAGCCGCTGATGACGAGGTGAGCAGAGGTGATGTCGAGACCGACCCGCTGGCGCAACTCGGTGAACGCGAGGCGTACGGACTCGAGGCGGATGCCGGCGTCGAGCAGGTTCTTGATGATCTTCAGCTCGAGCAGGTCGCCGTAGGAGTACCGACGGCGAGTGCCGCTGCCCGCCGCGTCGGCGAGGCTGGGCCGAACGAGGTCCGTCCGCGCCCAGTAATCGAGCTGTCGGTACGTGATGCCGACGACCTCGGCCGTGCGTTTGCCACTGAACCCCTGCTCCACTGCCGACCTCCACCCGCAACCCATGACAGCGGCGTAATTACGCTGGTGTGACGAAGGTTAGGCTGAGGGTGAGATCAACGTCAACGAACCCTTCAGGGCTGGCGTTGGCCGGAACAGCACCTGGAAAGCACCAGGTCAGCCGAAGTCTTCGGGGCTGACGTGCTCGATGAACTCCCGGAACTCGTCGACGAGCTCCTCGGACTCCTCTTCGGGGTCGTCGGAAACCTCGGCTGCGGTCTGGCCGGCTTCGTCGAGCACCTGCTCTTCCGCGAAGATCGGCGTCCCGGTCCGCACTGCGAGAGCGATCGCGTCGGAGGGCCGGCTCGACACGCGATGGGTCGACTTGCCGACCACGAGCTCGATCTCGGCGTAGAAGGTGTGGTCGCGCAGCTCGGTCACGACGACTCGTCGAGCCTGGGCGCCGAGCTCATCGAGCACGTTGCGGAGCAGGTCGTGGGTGAGGGGCCGCGGCACCTGGACGTTCTCGAGCGCGTAGGCGATGGCCGCTGCTTCGGGCCCTCCGATGTAGATCGGGAGGACCCGTCGGGCGCCGCTGGACTCACGCAGGAGGACAATCGGCGCGTTGGCCGGAAGCTCGAGCCGTACGCCGACGAGCTCCATCTCGACCACGAAAATCACCCTACCCCCGGGTCGGCTGGCCCGTCACCGCACTCGCTTGTCGCTCCGGAGGAGGTGGATAGAGCTCGTCGACGAGCATGTCCGGATCGGCGCGGACCGCCTCGAACGACGCAGCCGCGATCAGCTCGAGGTTCCGGTAGCGCCCAGCCATGTCGAGCCCGTACCCGAGCACGAAGGGCTCATCCACCGCCGCCCCGACGAAGCGCAACGGCACCGGCACGATGCGGCGGGACTGCTTGTCGATCAGCGCGCAGACCTCGACGGACGCGGGACCACGCTGGCGGAGCTCCCCCACCAGGTAGGCGAGGGTGAGGCCGGTGTCGACGACGTCCTCCACGAGCACAACGTCCCGTCCCGCGATGTCGATGTCGAGGTCCTTCAGGAGACGGATGCGACCGGAGCCTCGCGCGTAAGCGGAGACGGCCAAGAAGTCGACCGCGCAGTCGATGCGAAGCGCCCTCACGAGATCAGCGAGAAAGACCACGCTCCCCCGCAGCAAGCCGATCAGGATCAGGTCCCCATTGGTCGAGCCGCGTGTCGCCGGGTCGTAGGCCGCGCTGATCTCCTCGCCGAGCCGAGCGACGACGGCTCGCAGCTGCGAGCGGTCGAGGAGGAGCCGGGCGGCCACGAGGTCAGGAGCCGGTGGTGTATTCGCGCAGGGCGCGTCGAAGCATCGTGGCCCGCATGCTGTCGCCCAGCCGGACGAGCAGCTCGACCGTGTCCGCGGCCTGCTCCCGGGCGCGCGGGTTGCGCTGCTTCACGAGCGGCATGACGACACTGGCGACGAAGCCCGCCTCGCGCTCGGTGGTGGTGCGGTACATGCGCAGGTGGCGAGCCTCGACGCCGAACTGCATGAACTCCGCGGCGATCTTCGCCACCTCGAGCGCGTCGTCGTCGTAGAACGTGTCTCGCCCCAGCGCACGGCCCGCAACGAGGCCATACGACTCCACGTCGCGGAGCTGCGCGCCAGTGAGCCCGCTCGCCTCGACGAGCTCGTCGAACGTGTATCCCGCGCCGCTCGGACGTGGCGCGGTGCCGCCCTCAGGAGTGACCGGGTCGCGCCGGGGGCGGTGCGGGCGGGCCCGGCCGCGGAGGCTTTGGGAGCCAGCTCGGCGGTGGCTCTTCGAGATCGACCTCGCCATCGGTGGGAGCCGCGACGGCGACTGCCTCGGTCACCTCGTCGCTGTCGAGTGGCTCGCCGCTGTCGAGGCGATCCTTGATGACCTTCAGCGGCAGGAAGTTCTCGCGCTGCTCGCGCAGGATCCACCGCAGCCGTTCGATGTCAGCCGGGTAGAACTTCCGGTATCCGGACGGTGTGCGCTCAGGATCGATGAGGCCCTGACTCTCGAGGAAGCGGATCTTCGAGATCGTGACGTCGGGGAACTCGCTCTGGAGAAGGGCGAGCACCTCGCCGATCGACATGTACGCGCGGTCGCTCAAGAGCCCTGCCTTCCGCCGAAGAAGACCAGCTTGAACTTGCCGATCTGCACCTCGTCGCCATCGGTGAGGGTTGCCTCGTCGATGCGCTCGCGGTTGACATAGGTGCCGTTCAGCGACCCCACGTCTCGCAGGACGTAGCCCGCCGGCGACCGCGAGACCTCGACGTGCCGCCGTGAAACGGTGATGTCGTCGAGGAAGATGTCGCTGCGAGGGTGGCGACCGGCGGTCGTGAGGGGCGCCGCGAGCACGTACCGCATGCCCGGGTCCGCACCCGACTTCAGCACGAGCACACCCACGTCGGGAGGCAGGTCACCCCGCTCGACCCGGATGTCGTCCTCGGACGGGTCGACGACGAGATCGTCGGGGTGAAAGACCCCGGTGTGCTCCTCGTTGGCCAGCGCCGCGCCGCAGGACGAGCAGAAGTTGGCGTCGTCCGGGTTGCGATGGCCGCACTCTGCGCAGACGATGCCTTCGGCCAACGACCGACCTCAGGTCTCGATCAACGCTCGATACCCGGCGGCATCGAGGAGGGAGTCGATCTCGGACGGGTCGGCGAGCTCGATCACGCAGATCCAGCCGTCGCCGTAGGGATCTTCGTTCATGTGCTGGGGCGCGTCGGCGAGGTCAGTGTTCGCCTCGACGATCGTGCCGGTGACGGGGGCATAGATGTCGGACACCGACTTGGTCGACTCGACCTCACTGAACGACTCTCCCGCCTTCACCGTCGTACCGAGCGTCGGCACCTGCACGTACACGACATCGCCGAGTGCGTCTTGCGCGTAGTCAGTGATGCCGATGCGAACACGATCACCCTCGACCTTCACCCATTCGTGGTCGGCCGAGTAGCGCAGATCCTCGGGCACGTTCACGGGCGCTGACGCTACAAGAAACCTGAAGGTGACGGTGAGGGATGTCAGCGCAGCATCTGGCGGATCCGACGCCCGTATTCCTGTGCGAGCCGCCGGGCGTCTGTATCCGAGCCCGCCTCCGCCCAGACGTGAGTGACGGGTTCCTCAGGGTCAGGAAGCGCGAGCACCCAGCCGTCGTCGTGCAGCACCTTCACCCCGTCGACGAGCACGAGCTCCCGGTCCTTGGAGTGTTCGACGAGGCTGCGCATCACGGTGCCCTTCTGCTCCCACGGCGTCACCAACGTCTCATGCGCGATGTGGGTGCGCGGCAATTCGGCGACAACAGACGAGAGCCGAACCGCGCTGCGGCCGAGAAGGTCGAGCACCTTCACGAAGGTCGCGGCAGCATCGAAGGCGGGCAGGAACCCGGGAAGGATGAAGCCACCGTCGCCACTTGCGGCGAAGCCCACGCCGGGCTCGTTGGCCGCGTCCATGAGCGCCGGCGCCGACAGCTTCGTGCTGAGCACCCTGATGCCCTTCGCTTCGCGCGATCTCCGTCGCTCTCGACGTGATGTTGACGGGGAGGGCGATGCTGTCACCGAGCAGGTGGTCGGTCACGAGGGTGACCATTGCCAGCAAGGACTCGCTGTCGGTGAGCACGTGGCCTTCATCGTCGATCAGAGTGATCCGTTCCCCGTCCGGCTCGATGACCGCGCCGAGGTGGGCGCCAGAGGCCCGCACCAGGTTGGCGACGTTGTCGGCGTGGGCCTGGTGGTCGAACGAGATCGCCCCCATCGTCGAGGTGTACGGATTCACCGCGAGGACGTCGGCGCCGAGCTTCGCGAGCACGTTCGGCATGACCAGGGAGGTCGAGCCGTAGGCGTGGTCGAGCACCACCTTGAAATGACTCGCGGCGATCGTGTCGATCTCGACGGTGCTCTCCAGGGCGATGGCGTAGTCCTCGACCGCTCTCGGGAGGAAGCCGATGTCGCCGATCTCGGCGGCGAACACCCGCCGGTAGTCCTCCCGCTGGAAAAGCCGCTCGATCTTGCGCTGGAAGTCCTCGGTGATGTCCGAGCCCTCGTTGTCGAGGAACCGCACTACAACCGATTGGGGATCGTCCGGAGCGAGGCGAACCGACAGGCCTCCGATCTGCCGGGGCGATCGCGTCACGAACCGAGTCACGGGCATGCTCGCCACTTCGAGGTCCATCACGTTGATGCCCGCCGCGTTGAGGCCGGCCATCATCGCCCTCTTCAGCATTCGGGCCGAGCGACTCGAGTCGCGTGAGGTGACGACGGTGTCGCCCTTACGCAGCGTCGTGCCGTAGGCCATGGCAAGACGGGTCGCGAGCTCGGGGGTGATGTCGACGTTCGCCAGCCCCGCGACGCCGTTGCGTCCGAACAACGATCGGGCGCCGCGCGACTCCCACACGATGGACGAGTTCACGACGGCGCCCGCTTCGACCGTCTTGAACGGGTACACCTTCACGCCTGCGGTGATGACCGAGTTCTCCCCGACGAAGCACTCGTCCCCGAGCACCACGCCCTCCTCGAGACGCGCGTGCCCACGGATGTCGCATGAACGTCCGACAACGACACCGCGCAGCCGCGCTCCTTCGCCGACGTAAACGTTGTCGTGCAGCACCACTCGCTCCAGGTCGACGTCGCCCCGGACGCGGACGTTCGAGCCGAGCACTGTGTACTCACCGAGCCGGGTGCCAGCTTCGACCCGGACCCCGGGGCCGATGACCGCCGGACCGATGACCTCGGCGTCGGGATCGACCTCCGCTCCCTCGCCGAGCCACACCGCCTCCGCGATCTTGAACCCAGGTAGGTCGAGGCCGACGCGGCCGTCGAGCACGTCCATGTGTGCGCGGAGGTAGGCGTCGAGCGTACCGACGTCCTCCCAGTATCCGGAGGCCACCGCACCCACGAGGGTCTCGCCGTCCGCCAGCAAGCGTGGGAACACGTCGCTCGAGAAGTCGACCTGCTTGTCCCGGTCGATGTACTTGAAGATCGCGGGCTCGAGCACGTAGATGCCCGTGTTGATGGTGTCGCTGAACACCTGGCCCCATGTCGGCTTCTCGAGGAAGCGCTCGATGGTGCCGTCGTCGCGAGTGATGACGATGCCGAACTCGAGCGGGTTCTCGACATGCGCGAGGGCGATGGTCGCCATCGCTTTGCGCTCGTCGTGGAAGGCGAGGATCGCGCTGAGGTCGATGTCGGTGAGCACGTCGCCCGAGATGACGAGGAATCGTTCGTCGAGCAGCTCGCGCGCGTTCCCGACCGACCCCGCAGTGCCGAGGGGGGTGTTCTCGGTCGCGTAGGTCATCTTCACGCCGAATTCCGACCCGTCATCGAAGTAGGTCTGGATCGCCTGGGCGAGGAACGCGACGGTGACGACGATCTCGTCGAAGCCGTGCTTGCGCAGCAGCCCGACGATGTGCTCCATCATCGGGCGGTTGGCGACGGGGAGCATCGGCTTGGGCGCATTGGAGGTGAGCGGGCGCAGCCGCGTCCCCTCTCCCCCGGCCATGATCACGGCCTTCATGGGTGCCGCCCTTCTCGCCCGGCGCGCAGGGCGCGGCGTGCCTCCGGAACATAGGTGGCCGCTGCGTAATAGGACAGCACGAGCCCCGGAATGCCGGTGACCCACGCGACGACCTCGGCGAGGTCGGCGACGGGTGAGTCGCTGGCGGCCAGGAGAAAGGCGGGCAGAGAGAACATCAGCGCGAACGTGCCGGCCTTCCCCGCCCACTTCACGTCGAACCGCTGCATGCCGAACACGGTGAGCATCACGAGCGTCGCGCCGACGACAATCTCACGCGCGAGGACGGCGACGCCGAACCAGGTGGGTACAGAGCCGTCGATCAAGATCGCCCCACCGCACACGATGAACACCAGCCGGTCAGCGGTCGGGTCGAGCACCTTGCCGAGCTCCGAGACCTGATGCAGGTGGCGAGCGGCGTATCCATCGACCCAGTCCGTGGCCCCGACGATGCCGAGGAGCCACGCCGCGGAGGCTCGGTCGTCCTGCGAGAAGAGCAGCCACAGGAACAGCGGGATGCACGCGAGGCGAACGAGGGTGATCGCGTTCGGGACCGTGAGGATGCGCGACGGCGGCGCCACGGTCTCGACGACGGGGGCGTGCCTCACTTCCCCAGCCTACGATCCCGACATGAACGGACGCATCGCTCTCGTTACCGGTGGTGGCTCGGGATTGGGAGCGGCGATCAGCCGGCGGCTCGCGGCTGACGGCGCGTACGTCATCGTGAACGATCTCCAGGCGGAGGCCGCCTCGAAGGTCGCCGCTGACGTGGGCGGTGAGGCGGCCCCGTTCGACGTCACCGATTCCGCGGCATTCACCGCCGCGGTCGAGGGCGCGGTCGCCAAGCACGGGCGCATCGACGTGCTCGTCAACAACGCGGGCATCGTGCACGACCGTCCCGAGATCCGCGAGCGCAGCATGGCCAACATGGCGGCCCGGATGGAGGGACGCGAGGTCGAACCGCTGGCGGCGGTGTCCACGCTGACCGACGAGCAGTGGGACCGCATGATCAAGACCCACCTGTACGGCACCTTCTACGGCACCCGGGCCGCGCTCAGGCACATGGAACCGGCCCGGTCGGGATCGATCGTGAACCTGGCGTCCATCTACGGTTTCGTCGGCTCAGCGGGCACGGCGGACTACGCGGCCGCGAAGGGTGCAATCGTCCTGTTCACGAAGTCGGTCGGTCGGGAAGTCGCGCCGCTCGGCATCCACGTGAACGCCGTCGCCCCGGGCTTCATCGACACTCCGCTGCTCGAACCGATGGCTGACATGAAGGACATGCTTCTCATGCAGATCCCCTCCGCCCGTCTCGGCGAGGCGGAGGAGGTCGCGAACCTGGTGCGCTTCCTCGCCGGCGACGAGGCGAGCTATTGCTTCGGCGACGTGCTGACGCTCACGGGCGGCTACTCGATCTGACGATGCCCACCATCTTCTCCCGCATCATCGAGGGCGAGCTCCCCGGCACGTTCGTGTGGCGTGACGACCTCGTGGTGGCGTTCCTGTCGATCAACCCGCTGAAACCCGGTCACACGCTGGTGGTGCCGCGGGTCGAGACCGACCATTGGCTCGATCTCGACCTCGCCGTCTCCCAGCACTGCATGGTCGTGTCGCAGTTCATCGGCAAGGCGCAGCAGGCAGCGTTCAACCCCACGCGCATCGCGCTGCTGATCCTCGGCATGGAGGTGGCCCACGTGCACCTGCACGTCCTCCCGATCTGGGCCGAATCCGACGTCAACTTCGCCAACGCCGCCCGCTCGGTCGATCCCGCCGATCTCGAACGCGCTGCCGAAGCGATCCGCACCGAGCTCCGCGCGCAGGGCCACGACGAAGCCAGCGCGTAGCGACGGCGTCGTCACCCTCCGGCCGCCAGCGCCTGGAGACGCGGCGGTGCTCATCGCGGGTCGCGATGCCGAGTTCCATCGGTGGCTCGGGCCGGGCGCGGACGACCCCCGGCCGACTGCGTGCATCGTCGTCCACCGCGAGATCGTTGGATGGATCGACTTTGACTCTGAGCGCGACTGGCTCCCGCTCGGCGCGGTCAACATCGGCTACTCCCTGTTCGCGCCGGCGCGCGGGAAGGGCTATGCCACGCGAGCGGTGATGCTGCTGCTCGAGCATCTGGCCACGCAGCCCGATGTCGATACCGCGACGGTGCTCATCGACCCCGGCAACCTCCGGTCGCTTGCCGTCGCCGAACGAGCCGGGTTCACGGAGCGAGGCATCGTCGATGGAAGCGTCTACCTCACTCGGCCGGTTCGGCCGGTTCGGCCGGTTCGATGAGGTACGGCCCTTTGTTGCGGACGTTGTTCACGTCAGTGCTGACCGGATGCATCGTCAGCAGGTGACCGGGCGCGGGAACCAGCAGCCCTTGCAGTGAGGCGATGTCCTCATTCTTCGGGTCGAGCCACTCGTCCCACTTGCTGGCCGGGAGGATCACCGGCATGCGATCGTGGATCGGCGCCATCGTCTCGTTCGCGGACGTGGTGATGATCGTGGACGAGTACAAGGTCTGCTCCGCTTGGCGGTCCGCGCCTCGCCACGTCTCCCACAGACCTGCGAACGCAAGCGGCTCACCGTCGAGGCGGTGGATGAAGTACGGCTGCTTGCGCTTCTCCCCCGGCGTCGCCTTCCACTCGTAGAAGCCGTCGACCGGGATGATGCACCGCTTCTTCTTGAGGGCGTGCTTGAACGCGTTGGAGCTCGCGACCGTCTCGGCGCGGGCGTTGATCATGCGGTTGCCGATCTTGATGTCCTTCGCCCAGACCGGCACGAGACCCCAGTGGAAGACCGCGAGCTCGCGCCCGTTCGGCCCGTCGACCACCGCGTAGATGTCGGTGGTGGGCGCGACGTTGAAGTTCTCGGGGAGCAGGGTCTCGGCGAGTCCGGCACCGAAGTACCGCGCCAGCTGATCGGGCGGCGTCGCCGCCACGAACCGGCCACACATGCCGCCGAACCTACCGTCGTTCACCTGCCGACCCGTACAGTGACGCCGACATGGCGTCCGCCGGCTTCTTCTCCGCCTTGGTCGATCGGGTCGACGGGTGGCAGCAGAGGCGGCCGGTGCTCGCGGTGCTCGTCGGCGTCGTGGTCAAGTACCGCCAGGATCGGGGACAGCAGTACGCGGCACTCCTGTCGTACTACGGGTTCATCTCGATGTTCCCGCTCCTGCTGCTGTTCGTCGCCGTCCTGAGTGTGCTTGCTCGAGGAGTCACCCTCGCTGCGCGACAAGATCATCGACTCGATCCTCGGGCGCCTGCCCGTCATCGGGACACAGATCAGCAACCAGATCGACGGCGGGCTGAACGTGCACAGCTCCCTCTTCGTTGTCGGCACGCTGGCGCTGCTCTGGGGAGGGCTCAAGGTCGTGCGCCACGCGCAGGATGCGTTCAACGACCAGTGGGACGTTCCACCCCTCGAGCAGCCGAGCGTCATCGTCAAGATGCTCCGGGGCGCCCTCACCTTGCTCGTCTTGGGGGCCGGCATCGTCGCCGCGACGGTGGTAACCGGCCTCGCGGCCTTCCTGCCCGATCTGGCGGGTTCCACGCGCATCGTGGGAGCGGTGCTCGCGATCGTGGCCAACGGTCTCTTCCTCCTCGCTTCGTACGAGATCCTCACCCAACCCAAGATCGGGCTTCGAGCGCTCCTGCCCGGCGCCCTGGTCGGCGGCACGCTGCTCTGGCTGTTGCAGCTCATCGGCGGCACGTACGTCACCCGCATCGTGTCCAACGCGAGCGACGTCTACGGCGCGTTCGCGGGTGTGTTCGGCGCGCTCATCTGGATCGCACTTCTCGCCCGCGTCGTCCTGCTCTCGGGGGAGCTGAACGTGGTGCTGAGCCGGCACGCCTGGCCGCGCAGCCTGCATCTCCTGCAGTTGCCGCAGGGAGTCTCGGAGTAGTTTCGGCACTCTCCCCGTACCGAACGCCCCGTACCGAACGCCCCGTACCGAACGCCCCCAAACCGACGCACCCTCCGAAGGAGGCATCGCCATGGCGCAGATCGTGCGAGCAGCCCTGCTCCAGACCGGGTGGACCGGCGACAAGGAGTCGATGATCAAGGTCCACGAAGAGAAGGTGCGCGAGGCGGCCTCGGCGGGAGCGCAGGTCATGTGCTTCCAAGAGCTGTTCTACGGGCCCTACTTCTGCCAGGTCCAGGACGAGGCGTACTTCGAGTACGCCGAGTCGGTTCCCGGCCCGACCGTCGAGCGCTTCCAGGAGCTGGCCCGGGATGCGCGGATGGTGTTGATCCTGCCGGTGTACGAGCGCGAGCAGGAGGGCGTGCTCTACAACACCGCTGCCGTGATCGACGCCGACGGTTCATACCTCGGCAAGTACCGCAAGACCCACATCCCACAGGTGAAGGGCTTCTGGGAGAAGTTCTACTTCCGGCCCGGGAACCTCGGATACCCGGTGTTCGACACCGCCGTCGGCCGCGTCGGCGTCTACATCTGCTACGACCGCCACTTCCCGGAGGGATGGCGAGCGCTCGGCCTCGCAGGAGCGCAGCTCGTCTTCAATCCGTCCGCGACCAGCCGCGGACTGTCGATGTACCTCTGGAACCTCGAGCAGCCCGCATCAGCAGTAGCCAACGAGTACTTCGTCGGCGCGATCAACCGCGTTGGCATCGAGCCGCTCGGCGACAACGACTTCTACGGTTCGACCTACTTCGTCGACCCGCGTGGCCAGCTCGTCGGCGACGCGGCCAGCGACACGGACGAGGAGCTCGTCATCCGCGACCTCGACCTCGACAAGATCAGCGAGGTGCGCAGCACGTGGCAGTTCTACCGAGACCGTCGACCCGACATGTACGGCCCGCTCACGGAGGCGTGACCATGACGACGCTCATCACGAACGGCACCGTGGTCTCGGCGAGCGGCGCCGTCGACATGGACGTGCTCGTCGACGGTGAGCAGATCGCCGCTCTCGTGCAGCCGGGCGCGACCGCGCTCGGCAGCGACCTCGCGTCCGCGGCGGACCGTGTCATCGACGCGCGGGGAAAGTACGTGGTGCCCGGCGGCGTCGACGCGCACACCCACATGGAGCTGCCGTTCGGCGGGACCGCGGCGTCCGACACCTTCGAGACGGGCACCCGCGCGGCGGCGTGGGGTGGCACCACGACGATCATCGACTTCGCGGTCCAGCGGGCCGGCGAACGCGTCTTCGACGGCCTCGAGGCGTGGCACGGCAAGGCCGATGGCAACTGCGCGATCGACTACGCGTTTCACATGATCATCGGCGGGGTCGACGACGACTCGCTCACCGCGATGGACCGGCTCGTCGGCCAAGAGGGCATCTCCAGCGTGAAGCTCTTCATGGCCTATCCCGGCGTCTTCCTCAGCGACGACGGCCAGATCCTGCGGGCCATGCAGAAGGCCGCGGAGAACGGCTCGATGATCATGATGCACGCCGAGAACGGCACCGCGATCGACGTGCTGATCGCACAGTCGCTCGCTCGCGGCAACGTCGACCCGCTCTACCACGGCCTCACACGTCCGGTGGCGCTCGAAGAGGAGGCGACCCACCGGGCGATCAAGCTCGCCGAGGTCGCGGGGTGCCCGCTCTACGTCGTCCACATGTCGGCGCGCGAGGCCGTCGAGCAGGTGATGCGACGCGCGTGATCGCGGCGGCAACGTGTTCGGCGAGACGTGCCCGCAGTACCTCTACCTGAGCCTCGAGGATCACCTCGGCGCTCCGGGCTTCGAAGGCGCGAAGTACGTGTGCTCCACTCCCCTGCGGTCCAAGCACGAGCACCACCAAGCCGACCTGTGGCGGTTCCTGCGCACGAACGACCTTCAGGTCGTGTCGACCGACCACTGCCCGTTCTGCTTCAAGGAGCAGAAGGAGCTCGGCGTCGGCGACTTCTCGAAGATCCCGAACGGCATCGGCGGAGTCGAGCACCGCATGGACCTGCTGTACCAGGGTGTCGTCGACGGCGAGATCAGCCTCGAGCGATGGGTCGAGGTGTCGGCCACGACTCCGGCGCGGATGTTCGGCCTGTACCCGCAGAAGGGCGTGCTCGCGCCCGGATCCGACGCGGACATCGTCATCTACGACCCGCGGGGCACCACGGTGATCGGCGTGGAGACCCATCACATGAACATGGACTACTCGGCCTACGAGGGAACGGTCGTCCAGGGCAAGGTCGACACCGTGCTCAGCCGCGGGCAGGTCGTCATCGAGGACAACCAGTACATCGGCAAGGCCGGTCACGGTCGCTACCTCCGCCGGGGCCTGTCCAGCTACCTGCGCTGATGGGCTGTGCTCTCTGATGGATCTCGGCATCGTCCTCCAGACCGATCCGCCCGCGAGCCTCGTCGTCGACTACGCGGTGCGCGCCGACGAGCTCGGGTTCACCCACGTGTGGACGTTCGACTCCCACGTGCTGTGGCAGGAGCCCTACGTCATCTACAGCCAGATCCTCGCTCAGACCGATCGGGTGATCGTGGGCCCGATGGTCACGAATCCCGGCACGAGAGACTGGACGGTCACGGCCTCGCTGTTCGCGACGCTCGAGGAGATGTTCGGGCATCGGACGGTCTGCGGCATCGGCCGCGGCGACTCGGCCCGTCGCGTCCAGGGAGAGCGGCCGATCGGGCTCGCCGAGCTGTCGCAATCGATCGAAGTGATCCGCGACATGGTGCGCGGCCACGAAGTCGACCTCAACGGGCTGCACCTCAAGTTCCCGTGGTGGGAAGGCTCGCCTTCGTTCGAGGTGTGGATGGCGGCGTACGGGCCGAAGGCGTTGCAGATCTGCGGCCGCGTCGCCGACGGCTTCATCCTGCAGCTCGCCGACCCTGACATCACGCGATGGATGATCGCCCAAGTGCGCGATGCGGCGAAGCAGGCCGGTCGCGACCCCGACACGATCACGATCTGTGTGGCCGCGCCCGCCTACGTCGGCGACGACCTCCCCCACATGCGAGACCAGTGCCGTTGGTTCGGCGGCATGGTCGGCAATCACGTCGCGGAGATCGTCGGCCGGTACGGCGGCGACAGCAGCCTGCGTCCCCCGCGCGCTCACGGAGTACATCGAGGGCCGCAAGGGCTACGACTACAGCGAGCACGGGCGGGCCGGCAATCCCGATGCCGAGTTCGTGCCGGACGAGATCATCGACCGCTTCTGCATCCTCGGCCCCGTCGACACCCACCTCGAGCGGTTGCGCGAGCTGCGTGACCTCGGCGTCGATCAGTTCGCGATCTACCTCCAGCATGACGACAAGGCGGGCACGCTCGAGGCCTACGGCGAGCACATCGTCCCCACGGTCACCGCTTGGTGATGTGGGTCTGTCCCAAATGCCAACGCCAGTTCGGTCGCGTGAAGCAGGGCCACGAATGCTCGCCGGCGATGACGCTCGATGAGTACTTCTCGACGGGTCCCGACCGCGAGAGGCCGATCTTCGAGGTCGTGCGCGCGCACCTCGAGTCGATCGGGCCGATCTACGTCGAGCCGGTGTCCGTCGGCATCCTGATCAAACGAGACCGTACGTTCGTGGAGCTGCGCCCGATGGTGAAGTGGGAGGCGCTTTCGTTCGGGGTCTCCCGCACGATCGACCACCCCCGCATCGCCCGGAAGATGCAGACCCCACGGTGGACGTTCCACGTCGTGAACATCCGCGAGCCCGAAGAGGTCGACGACCAGGTGAAGGAGTGGCTCACCGAGTCTTATCTGGACAACGCGGTCTGATCGGCGGCGTCCCACACTTCCGCGACCAGCGCGGCGCGCGTGGGTCATGACCTCTTCGAGCTGAGCCCGGCGCGCGTAGACGACGAACCAGCCGCGTGCCATACGGGCGAGGCCGACGATCCACTCCAGGATCCAGGATCGCGCACAGGCCGAAGAACGGTGCCGTGACGAAGACCAGCAGCGACGGCCAGAACCCCGCCCGTCCGTCGAAGACGACGTCGATCAACGGTGACAGCGGGAACGTCAGCGCGGCGAGCACTCCCGCGATCACCGCGCCACCGACGTCGAACCAGCTCACTGCGAGCCAAGTCAGGGGGAACACGACGATCGCGACGAGAATGCGAACGGTGCCCTTCGTCACCGGCGATCGGGCGAGGAACCCTGCCGCGAGCACGACGAGCGCGGGAATGAAGTTGATGAGCACTCCCGCGATCGCGAACGGCGCGAGCAGGAGCACCCCGATCGCGAGCAAGAACAACGCGTCGAAAGAGGTTGCCCGGAGTGGCTCGAGGAACCAGCTCCTCGTCGGTGACGCGCGAGGATATCGAGCGCGAGGCTGTAGCGGCCCGAGATCGTTCGTGAGCCGGGTGCGGTGGTCTTCGGGCGCGCGGGCGAGCTGCGTCGCGAGAGGCTCACGCTGTACGAGCGGCACCGACTGTTGCGGCCGGCGCATGTCGTCGCGGAGCGCGATGTCCGCCGCCCGTGAGAACGCAGCGCCTTCGAAGAAGGTGTCATAGTCGGGCGAGACGGCGCGCAGCCGCTCGGTGATCGCGGCTGTCAGCGCAACCACCGCGTCTCGGTCATCGGCGGATGCGCTTGAACCGGCCGGGACGATGCCCGCGATCTCTCGATCGACGTCCATGGGCTCGCCGGCCCGCACCAACACACGCGACCGAAGCGCCACCTTGTCCTCGAACCAGAGACCGACGGGGACGATCGTGATGCCTCTCGACCCCCATCTCCTTCGCGCCGAGCACGATGCGGGCCGCGCCCGTGCGGATCGGTGCGAGCTGTGGGCGGTCGTGCGTGGTGCCCTCCGGGAAGATGCCGACCATGCCCTTGCCGCGGAGCTCACCTTCGGCGGCCTCGAACATGCGAACATTCGCCACACCCGCGCCCCCGTCGACCTGACGGTGGACGGGGATCACGCCCGCAAACGCGAGGAGCGGGCGCAGGATGACGACCTTCCACAGGGTCGCCTTGGCGAGGAAACGCGGCAATCGACCGAGCGCGGCAACGACGAGAACGGGGTCGGCAAACCCGTTGAAATGGTTCGCGACGATCAGCGTCGGTCGTTCGTGATCGATGTCATCGAAGCCTGCGGTCTCGACTCTGCGGTAGAAGCCCCGCGCCGCGATCCTCGCGATGCCAACGATCAGTCGGTCAAGCGCCCCCCGGACCACCAGCGGAGTGTACGAACGAGGCCACTTCGCTGGGGCTGATGGTGCGTCGATCGGTGGCTCCCCACGCGAACAGTGCCGCGAGCGCGACGCCCGATAGCAGGAAGAGCACGTTCGTCACGTCCTCTGTGCCCGAGAGCGCCGGAGCGGGGTTGAGTGCGTGATACAGCACGTGGGGGATGGCGAACGCTCCATACGCCAGGAGCGCAACGTAAACGCCCGAGCGCCGCCCGAACGCGGCCGCTGCGATCAGTGCCACCGCGGTGCAGAAGAACCCGATGCCGGCGTCGGTCGCCAGGTGCGCGTTGTAGGGCGGCTCGGCCGCGATGAGGTGCGGATGGACACCAGGGAAGTTCTCGTACCAGTGGTGCGGCGCAAGCATCGCCCACACGCCGACCAGGAGCTGCGGCACCGCGAGCCCGACGACCATGCCGATGCGCACCCACCTCGTGACCAAACCGTCCATGGCCAGTACCGTACGAAAGAAGTGGACTGCTCACCTAGTCCACTCTGTCCCCTTGGAGGTAGACCACCTGTGCTCGACTTCCACGTGGATCTCGATCCCGCCCGAGGCCGGCAGGCGGCGCTCGAGGAAGGGGTTCGGCGCGCGATCGCAACCGGTCGCTTGACCGCGGGCACGCGGCTGCCATCGACGCGTGCGCTCGCCAAGGAGCTGGAGTGCGCGCGGGCCACGGTGGTGGCCGCCTACGAACAGCTCGTCGCGGAAGGGTTCCTGATCGCGGAGCAGGGCGCCGGCACCAGGGTGGCCGCGGTACAGCCCCTCGCCGCACCGCCTGCGGCCGACGTGCGTCCCCCGTCCTCCTACCTCGCCGACTTCCGGCCCGGCGAACCCGACAACAGCTCGTTCCCCCGTGGGCAATGGCTCACCTCGGTCCGGCGAGTGCTCTCCGTCGGCCCCGACGACATGTTCGGCTACGGCGACCCCCGCGGCGCACGCGAGCTCCGGGTCGCGCTGGCCTCGTACCTCGGCCGAGCGCGAGCGGTTGCCGCGGATCCCGCCCGCATCGTCATCTTCGGCGGGATTCGCGAACGCGCTCACGGTGCTGGCCGACACGTTCCGTCATCTCGGGATCGTCGACGTCGCAGTCGAGGACCCCGCGCTCCCCTTCCACCCCCGATTCCTACGACGGGCCGGTCTGTCAGTCCGCCCTGTGCCCGTCGACGACCTCGGGGTGCGCGTGGCTGCGCTCGCCGTCACAAGCGCGAGGGCCGTGCTCACCACGCCGGCGCACCAATACCCGCTGGGCGTTGCGCTCGCACCGGCTCGCCGCTCAGCCCTGGTCGAGTGGGCGCGCGAGTCCGACGGCTGGATCATCGAAGACGACTACGACGGCGAGTTCCGCTACGACCGTCAACCGGTGGGCGCGCTGCAGAGCCTCGACCCCGAACGCGTCATCTACGGCGGCACGGCGAGCAAGTCACTGGGAGCGGGGCTGCACATCGCCTGGCTCGTCGTGCCCGATGTGCTGCTCGAGCCGCTCGTCGAGACCGCGCGTTGGCGAGTCGGCGTGTCGGCCGTCGAGCAGTGCACCCTCGCCGAGTTCATCACGACCGGCCGCCTCGACCGTCACATTCGGCAGATGCGCACCACTTACCGGCGGCGCCGGGACGCGTTGGCGACGGCGCTGCACCGGTCTGCGCCCTGGATGTCGCTGCGCGGCATCTCCGCGGGACTGCACGGCACCGTCACGCTTCCGTCGACTGGCACCGAGCGCGAGATCCTCACGCTCGCAGAGCAACGGTCCGTCGGAATGCACCCGCTCTCGGCCCACTTCGCCGACGGAAGGCCCGAAGGGCTCGTGCTTGGCTATTCCCGGCCCGCGGGCCACGCTTTTCCCAGTGCCCTCGCTCGGCTCGAAGGGTTCCTCGCTGAGTTGCCCCCTCAGTCGGGCTGACGAAGCCGAGCTTCGAGGGCGGAGAGCTGTTCGCGCACCGCGGTCAGCTCCGTGACCACCTCGTCGCTGGTCGCGGGCGCAGCTCCCGAGTCCTCCTCCGCCTTCCTTGCCCGGAAGAAGGAGGCGAGCGTTCCGGAAATGATGCCGAGGGTTGCGACGCCGGTGAGCATCAGGAGCACGCCCGCGACCCGTCCGGTGTACGTGATCGGCACGATGTCGCCGTAGCCCACGGTCGTGATCGTCACGATCCCCCACCACAGAGCGTCGCCATATGTCGCGAAGTCGGGGTTCGTCGCGTGCTCTGCGTTGTAGGCCGCCCAGGAAGTGAACAGGAGCATTCCCCCCGAGAAAACCAAGACTTGCCCGAGCCGCTGAGCGATGAGCCTCGCCGACGGCGTGACGGCGATGATCCGCAGGAGCCGCCCGAGGCGTGCGAGCTGAAGGATCTCGGTGCCCTCGAGACCGGGGATGAGGAACCACGGGGCGGTCAGCACCACGATGGCGAGGTCGAAGATGCCCGGTCCGGTACGGAGATACCTCCGGACGTAGCGCATGTGCACGAACAGATCGACCACGAAGACGGCCCACGAGACGACACTGACGGCAATGGAGACGCCCGAGTCGGTCGTTGTGCGCGAGAACGCGACGACGATCGGCAGGATCGCCGACAACACGAGCGGCAGACGCGTCCGCTGCTCGAATCGGGCCAGGGTGACGAGGTCGCGCTCGGATCGCGCGCGATCACTGAGCCTCTCGGCCCGGCTGGCTGCTGCGCTCGGTGGACGGCTGGCCACGGCTGACCATGATGGCGCCCGCAGCCGCTCGGTTCGGGGGATGCTCCTAAGTCAACGGCCGGTGCGCGTAGAGGTCCCGCAGCACCCCGAACTCGGCGCCGTGATGGATCATCTCGTCGACGATGTGCAGCAACAGACCCACCAGCGGCGCTTCCTGGTACAGCCCCGCGGCCGGACCGAGTGGCGCGTCGAGCTCGCTGTCGCTGAATTGCAGTATCCGCTCGCCGAACGCAGTCCAGTGTTTGTCGAGAAGCGCCAAGGCTGTAGCGGCGTCGCCCACCCCGTCGCTGGCGCGCGATGGGTTCATGTACGCGTGCACAAATGCAGCTCCGTCCGCCGCGTGAAGTGGCGGCCACGGCGCGTTGGGGGACGCGCCCATGTGCCACATCCGCCACGCGATCGTCGTGAACGGCGGCGGGCGTCGCGTCCGTGAAGGGCGAGCCAGTGGGACCTACATCGGGCAGCCATCGTCCGTCGCCCGAGGGCCGGACGCTCCAGCAGTCCGCAACAGGCTCCCAGAGGTACTCGTCGTCAGTGAGACCCTCGAGACGCTTCATGACGCGGGAGGTCACTTCCCCGAGCAGGTCCTGGGCGATCAGCTCTCGCATGATGGATCAGCCGCCGCTCCCGTAGGGCCGGGTGATGATCTCGAGCAGGTGCCCGTTGGGATCGGACCAATAGACGCCTCGTCCGCCGTCGTGGTGGTTGATCTCGCCGGGCTGGCTCTGGTGGGGATCGGCCCAGTACTCGAGGCCGCGAGCGCGGATGCGGCCGAAGATCTCGTCGAACTCCGCCTCCTCGACGAGGAACGCGTAGTGCTGCGCGTGGACCTTGAGATCGTCGACGTCCATGAAGTCGAGGCTCACGCCGTTGCCCGCGGTCACGCACATGAAGGGGCCAAACGGCTCGGGAGCGGGCAACCCGAGGATGTCGGCCAAGAACCCCGCCGACTCCTTCCGATCGTGGGATGCGACGAGGGTGTGGTTCAGCTGAGCGGTCATGGGGATGCTCCATCGGTCGCCAGTGATGCTTCGATCACGCTGTACCCGAAGCCCGCAGCCATGATGCGGGTCACCTCGAAGCCAGCGTCGTTCAGGATCGCGCGCCAGCCCGCTTCAGTGCGCTCCTGCGCGGCGTTCGCAACGAGCATGTTCAGGTCGCTGCGGGCGATCGTGGCGTGCTGCCCACTCGCGACCATCCGATCCGGCATCACGCGCTCGACCACGAGGAGCTTTGCCGCAGGAGTCATCGCCGCTCGGCACGTCGCGAGGATCGCTCCACACCGCTCGTCGTTCCAGTCGTGGAGGATGCTCTTGAGCACATAGACGTCCGCACCACTCGGCAACGACTCGAAGAAGCTCCCCGCGACGAGCTCACAGCGAGAGAGGACGCCCTTGTCGCTGAGGTGGGCCGTGGCGTGATCGATCGCGTGGGGCATGTCGAACAAGACCCCGCCAACCTTCGGATGAGCGAGGAGGATCGTCGCGATCAGCTCGCCGTATCCGCCCCCGACATCCATGACCTGCGCGCATCCCGAGAAGTCGTACGCCTCGACGATCGATGCCGCGGACACTCGCGTCAGCTCCACCATCGCCTGGTTGAACCGTAGGGCCGCCTCCGGATCACCCGCGAGGTGCTCGAAGCCGCGGGTGCCCGATTCGAGGAAACGGCCACTCTCGCCCGTCCGGACGGTTTCCGGCAGACGGCCCCACGGTCCCCACAACGATCCGCCCCAATGCAAGGCCCATGAGCGTATGGAGTAGGGCGCGTCCTCGCCCAGGAGCGCGCCCATAGGCGTGATGCCGAACGCGTCGTCGTCGCGCTCTTCACAGACGCCGATCGCGCAGAGGCCCCGGAGTAGCTGGCCCAGCGGCCGCTCCTGCGTCGACGTCAGCGCCGCGAGCTCAGCCTTGGTCTTGGGTCCATCCACGAGGTGTTCGGCGAGCCTGAGCTCCGCGGCGGTTCGCACCGACTGGGTCATCCAACTGCTGCCGACGATGTCAAAGAGTCGCTGCGCGTGCTCGGAATCGCTCACTCTTGTGCCTCGTCCCACTCGACCTCCAACGCCTTCGGCCCCCGGAATCCGATGATCGGCATGAACTCGAGATGCTGGTCGGGACGCAGTCGAAGCGATGGCAGCGCCGACGACAGCTCCTCCAACACAACGCGCGCTTCGAGGCGAGCGAGGGGCGCTCCCAGGCATAGGTGCGGGCCGCTGCCGAACGAGAGGTGCTCGTTCGCGTTGGCGCGCCGGATGTCGAAATCGTGCGGGTCGAGCGAAGACCTCGGGGTCGCGGTTGGCCGCGCCGATGCACACGAGCACGTTGCTGTCGGCGGGGATCGTCACGTCACCAACATGGGCGTCGACCGCGGTTCGCCGTCGCCAGTGGATGACTGACGAGTCGTAGCGCAGCACTTCGTCGACTGCGCCGGGAATCAACGAAGCATCGGCCGAGATCGCCTCCCAGGTCTCCCGATTCTCGAGCAGGCGGCGCAGGCTGTTGCCCAAGATGTTGGTCGTGGTCTCGTGGCCGGCCAGGAGCAGCCCGAACAGGATCGTCGACACTTCCTGCTGTGTGAGCGGCTCGCCGCTGGCGTCCGGTGTGTGCACGAGGTCGGTGGTGAAGTCCTCACGGGGGTTGGCGCGTCGATCCTCGGCGAGTGCTTCGCAGTACCTCCAGAAGGTCGCCATGCCGGACGCGATCTCGACCTGCTCGTCGGCGGTCGGGTGCCCGAACATCCACAACAGCCGCTTCTCGGACCCCTGCTTGACGGTCTCCACGTCTTCGCTCGGCACCCCGAGGATCTGGAACACGACAAGCGCAGGCAGCTCCCACGTCAGCGCGGAGACGATCTCGGCGCGGCCGTGGTGCAGCCGCTCGGAGACGAACCGACGCACGAGATCTCGGATGAAGGGCTCCATTGCCGCGACTCGGCGCGGGGTGAACGCGAGATGCGCGATACGGCGCGTCCGGGTGTGCGCGGGAGGATCGACGTTCGGCAGCGTCGGGATCGAGCGGAACTTCCCCTCGACGAGCGCGACTCTGGCCGCGGGACAGGGGGAGAAGAGCGGATCGAGCGCGTTCGCCGCTGAGAACGTGTCGTACTCACGAAGCACCCGCCGGCAATCGGCGTGCCGAGAGACAACCCAATAGCCGAGGTCGGCGGACCAGAAGACGGGCTGGTTGTCGACGAGCTCGCGAAACGTTGGATACGGATCGACGAGGAACTCAGGCGAGAACGGATCGAATGTGGTCATCGGAGCGACCTCGGGGGACATCCGCACCCTATTCCGCCGCGCTCCGGCGATAGACAGGAAGCCGATGGACGATCCGCGCTGGGAGCAGATCGACGACGGTGACGTGGTCTGGCGCTTCGACCGGGACTTTCTCGCGTCGACGTGGACTTGCATCTGGGGCCGGGGTTGCCTGGGCATCCTCGACCAGCCCGCGGAGCAGCTCGGGGAGGGCTGTTGCTCCATCGGCGCCGAGCTCGGCGACGAGGACGAGGCCATGCTCGTTTCCGCGCTCGCGGCCACCCTTCAGCCCGAGCGCTTCCAGCATCGGGCGGACGCCGACGACGGCGGCATCTTCAGCGATGACACGCGGCGGCACACTCGCGTCGTCGACGGCGCGTGCATCTTCCTGAACCGGCCTGGCTTCTCCGGAGGAGCTGGCTGCGCCCTGCATCTCGCGGCGATCGATGCTGGCGAGTCACCGATCGAGTGGAAGCCCTCGGTGTGCTGGCAGCTCCCGCTACGGATCGACTGGACGCCGCGAGAGGACGGCGGCGAGGTCGCGACCGTGCGCCGATGGTCCCGCGCCGACTGGGGCGACGAGGGCGAGACGATGGCCTGGTGCTGCACCGAGGGTGAGCGCGCGTATGTCGGCGAGCGCCCAGTTGTGGAGTCGCTCGCCGGCGAGCTCGAGGCGCTCGTCGGCCGCCCGGTCTATGTCGAGCTACGTCGCCGGATCACGACCGACTGACAACCACGCGGTGCTGTTCGCACCGAGGGTGCCGCGCTTGCGAGCCCGGGTGCTCGCCAGCAGCACGCTGGCGCCGCTCAGACTCGGCGGCAGCTCGGCCACGTCGTTGCCGAAGTTCACAGCGCAAGCGAAGTTGGGTGCACGGCGAAAGACCAGCACGTCGCCGTCGGCCTCCACCCACTCGATGCGCTCCGGGTCGACCTCGAGCGTGCGTCGCAGCGCGAGCGCCTCGCGGTAGAGCGAGTGCATCGAGCCCGGTTGGTCTTGCTCGCGTGCGGCAGTCAACTTCGCCCATGCGGATGGCTGCGGCAGCCACGCCGCCGCCGCAGTCGTGAAGTCGAATGGCGGTTCGTCGCCTGACCAGGGAATGGGCACGCGGCACCCGTCACGTCCCTTGATCTCGCCTCGAGTCCTCCGGAACGTCGGGTCCTGTCGCAGCTCGTCGGGCAGGTCCTCGACCTCGGGCAGCCCGAGCTCTTCCCCCTGGTAGATGTACGCACTGCCGGGCAGGGCGAGCATGAGGAGCGCGGCGGCCCGTGCTCGTCGCTCCCCCACCCGGCCGCCGCCGTACCGGGTGACGTGCCGGGTGACGTCGTGGTTCGACAGCACCCAGGTTGCGGGAGCTCCGACGCTGGAGACCGCATCAAGCGTCGAGTCAACGGCCTTCCGGACCGAGCTGGCGTCCCAGCGCGCGAGGAGGAAGTGGAAGTTGAACGCGGTGTGGAGCTCGTCGGGTCTGAGGTAGCGCGCGAGCCGTTCGGGATCGCGCAGCCACGCCTCGGCCACGAACGCTCGGTCTCCGTCGTACTCGTCGGCCACAAGCCGCCAGCGCCGGTACACCTCGTGCACCTCGTCGCGATCCCAATGGGGATGGCCCTCCTCCGTCAGACGATGCATGAATCGGTCGTCGAGATCGGGCAGCTCGGCGTGCTTGGCGAGCGCGTTGGCGACGTCGATGCGGAATCCGTCGGCACCGCGGTCGAGCCAGAAGCGCAGGGTCGACTCGAACTCGTCGCCCACCTCGGGGTTCGACCAGTCGAGGTCCGGCTGCGAGGTGTCGAACAGGTGCAGGTACCACTGACCGGGCTCACCGTCCGGCTTGGTCACACGGGTCCACGCGGGCCCGCCGAACAGGCTCGACCAATTGTTCGGTGGCTCGCCGCCATCGCCGCGACCCTCACGGAAGATGTAGCGAGCGCGGGCGGGGCTGCCCGGCTCCGCCCGCAGTGCCTCCTGGAACCACACATGCGCGCTCGAGGTGTGGTTCGGAACGATGTCGACGATCACGCGCAGCCCGAGCCGATGCGCCTCGGCGACGAGGCGGTCGAAGTCGTCGAGAGTCCCGAATCTCGGCTCGACGTTGCGGTAGTCGGAGACGTCGTACCCGCCGTCTGCTTGCGGCGATGGGTAGAACGGGTTCAGCCAGATCGCGTCGACGCCGAGGCGCTGGATGTAGGGCAGCCGGCCGACGATGCCCGGCAGGTCGCCGACCCCGTCGCCGTCGGAGTCCGCGAAGCTGCGGACGTACACCTGGTAGATGACCGCGTCCCGCCACCAAGCCACGGGCCATCGTGGCGCGCTCGTCGGTTCAGGAGCCAATCAACACCTCGACTGCGACCACGCTCCCGGCTGGGGCGACCGGAACCAGGGTGTCGGGGATCGGTTGGCCGTCGACGAGCACTTGCCGTCCGCTCACCGACGCGTCGCACCGAACCTCGATCTCGTAAATGGCGCCGCGGAACTGGCGGCGCACCGTGAACCCATCCCACGTGGATGGAAGGCACGGTTCCACCCGTAGGCCGTCGTAGTCGGGGCGCACACCGAGGATCCACTGGGTGAGTGCCACGTAGCTCCACGCCGCGGTGCCCGTGAGCCACGAATTCTTGGCCTCGCCGTGCGATGGCGCGTCGCGGCCCGCGATCATCTGGGCGTACACGTAGGGCTCGCAGCGGTGAGTGCTGCTGATCGCCTCACGCGCCGATGGATTGATGCGCAGGTGGTAGTCAAGGGCGCGGTCGTAGTTGCCCACACGCGTCTCAGCGATGATGACCCAGGGGTTGGTGTGGCAGAACGTGCTCGCGTTCTCCTTGTAGCCCGGCGGATACGAGGTGATCTCGCCTAGCTCGACGTGATAGCGGCGGTAGGCGGGCTGCACGAGCATCACTCCGTGCGGCGTCGCCAGATGCTCCTCGACTGAGTCGAGCGCCTGAGACGCGCGGCCGTCCTCGAGGCCGATCCCGGCGAGCACACACATCCCTTGGGGCTCGATGAAGATCTGCCCCTCCTCGTTGGTCGACGAACCGACCAGTCCGCCGAAGTGGTCATAGGCGCGGAGGAACCACTCGCCGTCCCACCCGTGGTCGTACACGGCTTGGCGCATGGCCTTGACCGAGGCGCGGTGGCGCGTCGCGGCGTCGTGGTCGCCCAGTCGCCCCTCGATCGCAATGAGCTCCTCAGCCGCGAGCACGAACAGCCCCGCGATGAACACGGACTCGGCGACGCCGCCCTCACGGTTCTCGGTCGTCTGGAACGACTCTCCGGGCGTCTCCGAGAAGCAATTCAGGTTGAGGCAGTCGTTCCAGTCGGCCCGGCCGATCAGCGGCAGTCCG
The DNA here is from genome assembly GCA_963759645.1 of uncultured Acidimicrobiales bacterium. Classification (GTDB taxonomy): domain Bacteria; phylum Actinomycetota; class Acidimicrobiia; order Acidimicrobiales; family DATKAS01; genus DATKAS01. The sequence continues at coordinate 647,090 of CAVXAI010000016.1, forward strand.
TGCGGCCCGAGGCGCTCGAGGGTGTACCGCACCGATCGTTGCAGATGTTCGTAGAGCGGTGTCTCGGTTCCGGGCTGCTGGTCGTAGGGCACCCGGACGTCGAGGATCTCGTCGTCGCCGGTTTCCTTCAAGTATGCGGCAACCGCGACGACGAGCCACAAGGGATCGTCGTTGAAGCCGGAGCCAACCGCGTCGTTGCCGCGTTTCGTGAGCGGCTGGTACTGGTGGTAGGCGCCGCCCGTCGGGAGCTGCGTCGCGGCGATGTCGAGGATGCGCTCTCGCGCCGCGTTCAGGGATCAGGTGCACGAAGCCGAGGAGGTCCTGGCAGCAGTCACGGAAGCCCATGCCGCGACCGATGCCCGACTCGAACATCGAGGCGGATCGCGAGAGGTTGAACGTCACCATGCACTGGTAGGGGTTCCAGATGTTGGCGATGCGGTCGACGTGCGCATCGGGCGTCGACACCTGCAGCCGACCGAGGAGTGCCGACCACCGCTCGCGGAGCTCGTCGAGCGCTCCGTCCACCGCTGACGCTTGCAACGAGCGTTCGATCACCGGGGTGACGAGCCTCTTGTTCACCGTCGACCCGCCGCGCGGGTCGAACTTCGCGTCGACGGGGTTCTCCCAGTAGCCGAGCACGAAGATGATCTCGCGCCCCTCGCCGGGCGCGAGGTCGAGGCGAACGTGATGCGAGCCGATCGGCGACCAGCCGTGAGCGATGGAGTTGCGTGACTCGCCCTCCTCCACGGCCGCAGGATGGTCCCACCCGCGTCCCGGTCCGAGGAATCCCTCGCGCTGGGTGTCGAACCCCGCGAGCGGCTCGGAGCAGGCGAAGTACGCAAAGTGGTCGCGGCGCTCCCGATACTCGGTGACGTGGAAGATCACCGAGCCGTCGACCTCCACCTCACCGGTCGAGAGGTTGCGCTGGAAGTTGGTCGCGTCGTCCCACGCGTCCCACAGGCAGAACTCGGCCGCGCTGAACAGCGAGAGGCTTGCGCTGGTGTCGCGCTCGTTCGTGACCCGCACGCGCCACATCTCGAGGTCCGCGCCGAGAGGCACGAGGAACAAGCTCTCGGCCGAGATGCCGTGCTGCCGCGACTCGATGACGGTGTAGCCGAGGCCGTGACGGCAGCGGTAGCCGCTCGGGTCCCTCGTCGGCCGCCACCAAGCGCCGGTCTCGCGGTCTCGCAAGTAGAGGTGGCGGCCGTCGCTGTCGAGCGGAACGTTGTTGTAGCGGTAGCGGGTGAGCCGGCGCAGCCGCGCGTCTCGATAGAACGAGTAGCCCCCTCCCGTGTTGGAGATCAGCGCGAAGTAGCGCTCGCTGCCGAGGTAGTTGATCCACGGCAGCGGGGTGTCGGGTCGACTGATGACGTATTCACGCGCGTCGTCGTCGAACGCGCCGTATCGGGCGTCGGTCATCCAGACGATCGTGAAGCCGCGCTGTCCCGCTCCCACCGCCGCTCGGAGAAGTGATCGGCGACACCGATCGCCGTGAACGGGAAGATCGGTGCGGGCAGGAGGACGATCGCGCCCGCGGTGCGGGCGAGGATGAATGTGTACGAAGCGGCGATGGCGACACCGAGGGCACGCGCCCGCCAGCTGTGAGGTTCGTCAGCCCGCAGCGCCACGATGCCGCCGGCACCGACACCGGCGATGATGCCCGTCACCGCGTCGCCGGCGAGGGCCGACGCGCAGATGCCCACGACAAGGCACAGGCCCATGGCCTTGACGACCGCTCCCGCGGCCATCGGGTGCTCGGACAGGAACGCGAGAGCGACGAACACGAACGGGATCAGCATGAGGCCGAACGCGATTGCGACTGCGGGGTTGCCGACTCCCCCGTCGCTGTCGGAGCCGGCGGACACGAATCCGATCAGGATCGCCCAGTAGGCGGGCACCAACACGAGCGTCGCGATGGTGATCGCCCTCCACTTCTTCTGCGGAGAGAGCGGGTCGATTCCTGCCCTGCTCACGGCGTCATCCCTTCACCGAGCCCGCCGTGAGGCCCCGCACGAAGTACCGCTGGAGCGCGAAGAAGATCGCCAGGGGGATCGCCATCGAGATGAACGCCGCGGAGGTCAGCAAGTGCCAGTTCTCGCCGCGGGAGCCCACGAGCGCGGTCAGCGCGACCGTCACGACGCGGTTCTCGTTCGTGCCCCCGAGGAAGATGGTCGCGATGAGCAGGTCGTTCCACACCCAGAGGAACTGAAAGATCGCGAAGGCGGCAATCGCGGGCACCGACAGGGGGATCACGAGTCGCCAGAAGATCGTGAAGTGGTCAGCCCCGTCGATGCGAGCCGACTCGATGATCGACGATGGCAACGACCCGATGTAGTTGCGTAGGAGGTAGACGGCCAGAGGCAGGCCGAACGCCGTGTGCGCCAACCAGATGCCGATGAACGTGCCGTTCAGATTGAGATCCGGGAAGACCTGCAGCCCGCCGATCGAGGCCCCGCCTGCGTACAGCCGCAAGATCGGGATGAGCGCCATCTGCAACGGCACGACGAGCAGTCCGACCACGAGCACGAACAGCACGTAGCGGCCGCGGAACTGCATCCACGAGAACGCGTACGCCGCGAACGCCGCGATGGTGATCGGGATGACAGTGGAAGGGATCGCGACCGCGAGGCTGTTCAGCAGACGCGTTCGAGAAGCCATTGGCGTCGAGGGTGTCGCGGTAGTTGTCGAGCGTCCACTCCCCCGCCCGGAACGGATGCGCGAGCACCGTCCACCAACCGGTGGTGTCGACGTGCTGCTCAGGACGGAACGACGTGACGAGCACGCCGATGGTCGGGATGAGCCAGATGAGGACCACGACGATGATCGCGATGCGCACGAACCAGCCGCCTCGCTTGACGCCGATGGGCAGCTCCTTCTTGCGCGGACCGGGCTGGCCCCCGTCGGGCAGGACTTCGTCGGCGGCGGGAGTCGGCGGCGCGGCGATGCTCATCGGATCTTCTCTTGCTCACGGAACTGTCGGACGTTCCACACCATCACGGGGATGATGGCGATGAACAAGCACGACCGCGATTGCGGCGCCGCGCCCGTCGTGATTGCTCAGGAAGAACCACCGGATCATGCGTTCGGCGATGACCTCGGTCTGGTTCGACTCGGCGTTGCCCATCACGAAGACGATGTCGAACACCTTCAAGCGCATTGATCACCATGTACGTGGTCACCACCACGATCGTGGGGAAGATGCTCGGCACGATGATCCGCTTGAACACCTGAAATTCCGACGCGCCGTCGATGCGGGCGGCCTCGATGATCTCGTCGGGGATCGACTTGATCGCCGCCGAGAGCACGACCATGGCGAACCCGGTCTGGATCCAGACCATGATCACCATCAGGAGGAGGTTGTTCCACGGTCTCTCGGACAGCCACGCGACCGGCTCCTTGCCGAGGCCGATCATGATCGAGTTGAGCAGCCCGATGTTCGTGCCGAAGCCCTGAGGGCGGAAGCTGTAGATCAGCCGGAACGTGACCGCCGCGCCGACGAACGAGATCGCCATCGGCAGGAAGATCAGTGACTTCGCGAGCGACTCGCCGTGGCGAAGTCGATCGGCCAGCGTCGCGAACAGCAGGCCGACGCTCACTGCGAACAGAGGGACGAAGATGATCCAGCCCGCGGTGTTGCGCATCGACCGGAGCATGCTCTCGTCGGTGAACACGAACTCGTAGTTGTCGAGCCCGACCCATTCCTGACCGGTCGCGTCCTTGAGGCTGATGATGATCGTGTTGATGACCGGGTAGATCAGGAAGACAGAGAGGATGACGATCGCGGGACCGATGTACACGTAGGGGCGCACGCCTTCGCGGAAGCGCTGCGGCAGCAGGTCCACCGTGCGATCCATCGCCCAGAAGAGGGCGAGCACTCCGCCGACGCCCAACACGATCGCGACCACCACGACGAGCAGCCGGTTCGCGTCGGTGTCCTTGAGGAAGTCGAACATCAGCCGGCCCGCCGACGGCGATCGCGACGAGGGCCGCGATGACGCCGAGCACGCCCAACCAGCCGCGCTCGGCGTCGGAGGGGGAACGGCCCTCGACGGGCCGCTCCCCCTCTTCGGTCAGCTGTTCGTCAATCAACGTAATCCGACACGGCCTAGGTGGGCCAGGAGCCTTCGATGTCGTCGAGCACCCCGGTCAGGGAGTCCGGCCCTGACTTCATGTACTCGACCATCCCGGTCCAGAAGCTGCCCGACCCGACCTCGGCCGGCATCAGGTCGCTCGCATCGAAGCGGCCCGGTTCCCGACGCGAGGGCTTCGGTGAGGATCACCGATGCGTCAGCGAGGATGTCGTTCGCGTAGCACTCGGGACCGACGTTGACGTTCGGCGAGATGCGCGACGAGGCGACGACCCCGCCCATCGCGCACTGCACCTCTTCGCCCAGGAACCGGTTGAGGAAGTCGACGACCTCGGGACGGTTGCCGTTCGTGCCGACGACGGTCAGCTCACCGGCGTACAGGGTGCCTTCCTGGTCGATCGGCGGAAGCGGGAACCAGTCGTAGTCCTCACCCGCGACCGTGCCTTCCGGGAAGAACGAGTTGATGAAGCTCGCCTGGCGGTGCAGCCAGCAACCGGGCGGGTCGTCGAACATGGGGGTGGGGGCGTCGCCGAACGCGATGTCGGGCGTCGACGCCGCGCCGCCGAGCACGAAGCCGTCACCGAACATGACCTCGCCGAAGACCTCGCCGGCGTGGACCACGGCGTCGTCGTTGAACGGGATCTCGTGGGCGACCCACTCGTCGTAGACGTCAGGTCCGGCGGTGCGGAGCATGATGTCTTCCATCCAGTCCGTTGCCGGCCAGCCGGTCGCGCCTTCGCTCTCGAAGCCGACGCACCACGGGGTGCTGCCGTCGGCCTTGATCTGCTCACTGAGCGCGATCAGATCGTCCCACGTCTCGGGCACGGTGTACCCGGCCGCGTCGAACGCAGCCTTCGGGTACCAGACCATGCTCTTGAGGTTGATGTTGGTCGGGATGCCGTAGTGCGCGCCGTTGTACTCACCGAGCGCGACGAACGACTCGCCGAGCTGCTCGTTCAGGCTCGTCGATGTCGAACCCGAGATCTTCGAGCGAGACCAGGGAGCCGGAGTCGACGAGGTTCGGGATGGCACCCGGCTGGGGCACCGCGGCGAGGTCGAGCGTGCCGCCCTCGGCCCGGATCTGGAACTGCTCCTCGAACGACCCGGTCGACTCGACCTCGGCGTTGTAGTCGACCTCGGAGTTGATCAGCTCGTCGAAGATCTCCTGGTAGGCCGCCGCCTCTTCGGGCTCGGCCGCACTCAACAAGTTCACGTTGCCGGTGTTCTCGTTCGCACCACCGGTCGCGCCCGTGGAGCTGCCCGCGGAGCTGCTGTCGTCACCGCCATCGTCATCGCCGCACGCGGCAGCAAACAAGGTGAGTGCCATGAGCACCACCAACCATCGTCGCAACTTCATGTACTTGTCCTCCCTAGTGTTGAGTCCCTCAGGTACAGCGCTTTCATTGGTAGATCCCGAGCCCGGTGTCGGCATCGAAGAAGTGCAGACGATGCGTGTCGACCACGAGCTCGATCGGTTCGCCCTTGCGGGCGTGGGTGCGGGGGTTCAGGCGGGCGACAACATTCGTGTGCCCGCGCGCCGCGTGCTCCTCGACCTTGCTGAGCTCGACCCCTACGTCGACAGCGAGCTCCTTCACGTCGTCGGTGAGCGCCGGCGGTGCGTCGATCATGAAGTGCACGACGACGTCGGACCCGAGCGCCTCGACGAGCTCGATGATCACCGAGATACGACGATCGGCGGGCGCATCCGACACCAGCGACGCGTCCTCCATGTCCTCGGGCCGCACACCGAGCACGAGTTTGCGACCCGCATAGCCACGCAGCGCGGGGCGGGCGGCCAGCACCTCGGGTGGGATCGCGAGCGTGAACCGGCCGAGATCGACCGTGAGGACGTCGCCGTCGCCTCCCAGATTCGCCTCGAGAAGGTTCATCGCGGGTGACCCGATGAAGCCGGCCACGAACACGTTCTCCGGGTGCTCGTACAGCGTCTGAGGCTCGTCGACCTGTTGCAGCACGCCCTTGCGCATGACTGCGACTCGGTCGCCCATCGTCATGGCCTCGACCTGGTCGTGGGTCACGTAGATCGTGGTGACGCCCAGCTCGTTCTGGATCCGCGAGATCTCCGACCGCGTCTGCACTCGCAGCTTCGCGTCGAGGTTCGAGAGCGGCTCGTCCATCAGGAACGCCTGGGGATGGCGCACGATGGCCCGACCCATGGCGACCCGCTGGCGCTGGCCGCCCGAGAGGGCGGCGGGCTTGCGGGCCAGGAGCTCATCGAGGCCGAGGATGCGCGCCGCCTCGCCGACGCGCTCTTCGATCTCTCGCCGCGGCATCTTCTGGAGCTTCAAGCCGAAGGCCATGTTGTCGAACACGCTCATGTGCGGATACAGCGCATAGTTCTGGAAAACCATCGCGATGTCGCGGTCCTTCGGAGGAACGTTGTTCACCACGCGATCGCCGATCCGGGCGGTGCCGCGAGAGATGCCTTCGAGCCCGGCGATCATCCGGAGCGCGGTCGTCTTGCCGCACCCCGACGGGCCGACCAGCACGACGAACTCCTTGTCATCGATGTCGAGCGTCAGCGCACGGACGGCCTCAGTGCCGTCGGCGAACACCTTCCACACATCGTCGAGCACGATCTCTGCCAGCGGATCCCCCCATCGTGAAGTGCCAAACCACGAGGCACCGCCCGATTGGGCAGAGTCTCGCGCGGAACCTCCCCGATTTGTCGTTCCGTTCGCGAAACGTCACGTTGCGGTGTGTCGCTCGATGTGTCGATCGCGTGACGGGGCTGACCTGCACTTGTGCTCAGCGGAGCGGCTCCAATGAGCGCAGCGTGAGCTCGAGCTCCTCGATGAACACGACCTCGCCAACCACTGTGTCGTTGCGGGAGTCGAGCCGGATGCGCTGGCGCAGGATGAGCCCCGTGCGCTGGTCGAGCCAGAGGTCCCCGGTCACCGTGCCCGTCGACGTCCCCGTCAGTGTGTCCGTGTAGCGCACATGCACCGCGTCTCGAGGTTCGCCGTCAATGACGAACGGGTCGATTGAGACGACTCGGGCGGCCCGATGGGTGGTGCGACCGGGACTCGTGCACTGTCCGTCCCACTCGGTGACTCCCTCGGGAGGGACCCACCAGATCTTGGCATCACATGAGTAGAGCGTCTCCACGGTCTGGCGGAAGAAGGAGTGCACAGTGGTGCTCTCACGGAGTGCGGTGCCGCCGTCGCGGTTGCACAGCAACATCGTCTCCGACCGGCCGTCGAGAGGCGCCCAGGTGATGCGAACGCCACACCCCTCCGTCGTCACGGTCATCGCTGTCTCGGCGGGGTACTCGTGTGAGTCGCCGCCGAGCACGTCGACCTGTTCCATCCCGGACGTGTCGTAGACGTACACCCCGTCGACCGGCCTGTCGAGCAGGACCTCGCTGGCCCGCTCCCGAAATGACTCGACCGTCTCGTCGACACCGACCTCTCCCGGCTCCGCGGTCAGCCACATCCGGAAGCCGATCACGCTCGGCGACAATCAAGGCGATCACCGCGAGGCCCGAGCCGACGATGATCCGCGTGCGGCGCCTCCCCTTTGTCCCCACCCGACGCGAAAGGTAGGCGCGTGCGATGAGCAAACTGGGCTTACCGCGTAGTGCGTTCCGACCGAGGGCTGAACCCGGGCCGATGGCCGCTCACGGTGAGACCCGGAGCCACGTCTGCTCACCGGAGGTCCAACCGACACAGTCGTTGTCGGGCGCGGTCAGTCGCAGGCGCCGGATGTACAGCGAATCGTCCTTGGGGAATGTCACCGAGTCGAGGATCGCATCGGTCCATGTCACGGTGGTGCCGGCCGCGCACGACCCGCTTCCATCGGTCGACAGGACGAACGTGTCACCGTCGATCTCGTAGCTTCCGATGTCATCGGGGTCGACACCGAGCAGGCCGCCGTCGTCGAACGAATACCTGCCGTCCGAGGTGAAGCTGGCGAGCTGGCCGGTGCCTTCTCGGAGCCAGATCCCCTCAACGATCTCGGTGCTGAGCTCGACCGGGTCCAACACGCTGACGGGTTCAACGATGGCCGAGGCCGACGGCGAAATCGGCGACAGCCGGGTGAGGTTCCACGGCTCGCCGGCATTGTCATGGCATCCGGCGCCATGCGTCGCGAGCACCCGCCCGTCCTCGGGGATGTCATCGACGTTGAAGGCCCAATCGGGGCACGCGCCGTTGGTCACGGTGATGATCACCTCGGTCCCGTCCAGCTCATAGGTTCCGATGCCCCACGGATCGGTGTCGAGGAGGCCGTACGGGTCGAACCGGAACGAACCGTCCGCCCCGATCTGGTGCAGGAGTTGCCCCGAGGTGGGCGGGTCCTCGACCTGCCAGATCCCCGCCAGCGTTTCGGGTGTGACGGGAATCGGCTCGGAGGTCGCAGGCTCGGAGGTCGCCGGGCTCCCGGCGGGCTGGGTAGCCGAAGGGGCCTCTGTGGTTGCCGCCTCGCCTCCGTCATCGCCTCCACACGCACTGAGCAAGAGCAGCCCAACGCACAGGCAGAACGCTCGTCTCATACTCCCCACCACCCCGGTAGTCCCCTTGAAGGAGTGTAGGGGCGCCCGCCGTGCTCGACCTTAAGTCCGCGTCGCTAGACCTGAGCGGGAAAGCGCGCCGCCCGGGTACCGGGCGGGTTCTGCTGGCCCGGCAGCGCGTCGGGGTTGTCGACGAGCACCTCGCCTTCGAGACCGTCGGGATCGCGGAAGAACAAGGAGAGATCCGAGCCGAAGTCGGTGACGAAGTCATCGGCCGCGCCTCGTGCCATCAACCGGCGCCGGATCTCCTCGAAGGCGTCGAAATCCTTCGCCCGTAAGCCGATGTGGTCGATACGCCCCCGACCGAACATCGGCACCTGACGGTCGGCCTCGGTGTTGCCCTCGATCTCGAACACGTTGAGCACAGTGCCGTCACCGATGTCGATGAAGGAAAGACGGAGACCTTCCTCGCCGCCGGTCGCGTCGACGTCGCTGACGACGTTCGCTTCGAAGACGTCGCGGTAGAACGCGTGGAGCCGCCCGCTGTCGCTAGTGAGGGTTGCGACGTGATTGATCCCGTGCAGCAGCATGGGGGCGAGCCTAACTTTGCCCGGTGACGCCCGGCGCGGTTCGCCTTCGTCCCGTCGAGGAACGGGACTTGGCCGCCCTCGAGCGTTTCGACATCGAACCGGCGATGACCGAGCCGTTTCAATGGCGCGGCTTTCGCGACCCACGTGGGCGGCGCCGTCGATGGGAGCAGGACGGGTATCTCGGCAGCTGGCACGTTCATGGGCATCGTCGTGTGGAGCTGGCTCGCCACACCCCGCCCGCGGGGTCCCTCGACGTCGGGATCCTCCTTGTTCCCGAGCACCGGGGCCGAGGCGTGGGAACGGAGGCACAACGGCTGCTGGCCGACTACTTGTTCTCGACGACAGCCGCGAACCGCCTGGAGGCGACGACAGAGGTTGACAACGTCGCGGAGCAACGCGCGCTGGAGAAGGCGGGCTTCACCAAGGAGGGACTGCTTCGGGGGTGCGGGTTCGTTCGTGGTGAGTGGAGAGACGGCTACGTGTACGGCCGGCTGCGGAGCGACTAGCGGGACCACGACCTCAGATCGGGCTCCGCATCTGCGACGCCGGAGAAGTCGACGAGGCGTCCGTCGATCTCGTAGCGGTGGCGTCCCGCAGATGTCACCCGCGGCGCCACGGAGAAGAACTCGACGAGCTCCGCTCGTTCCCGATCGTCGAGCCACGCAGGCGGATCTGACGTGGCCCGGAAGCCGGCGACCCGCGCGAGGTCCTGCAACATCGTGCGGGCCCGGCGATCAAGCAGGTTGTACTTGCGCCGGAAGTACACGACGTCGGGATCGGTCTCGATCGCGGGGCGAAGCCACAGACGGTTCAGCGACGTCGCGATCGCGTATCTCGTTGCGGGAGCGGTCACGTCATGCAGGTACTCGGTGACGAGCGGCATCTCCCACCACGGCGCGACGTCGGGGCCTACTCGGACCCCGTCGAAGACTCCGATGGACGGGATGATCGGGGCTCCACACGCGAGCAGGTACACGTCGTCGCCCGCGGCGCGACGGACGAGCTCGACTGCGTCGCGATACGCCTGCTCTCGCGGCAAGTCGGTGTGCCGCCGCCCGGGTAGCGCCGCGGCATAAAGAAAGTCGAGCTTCAGGTAGGTGAACCCCTGCGCGACGGCCGTCGCGATGGTGTCGCCGATGAACTCCTGCGTCGCTGGGTGCGTCACGTCGAGCGCGTAGCACTCGCCGCCCCAGTTGCGGCCGGCGAAGAGCGGGTCTCCCGCGCCGTCGCTGGCAAACATCGACCGGTTCGTCGTGAACAGGTCGGAGTTGGCGCGTGCGAGGAACGGGGCGATCCACAACCCCGGCTCGAGTCCGTGGTCGCGGCTCCGCGCCGCGAGCTCAGCCAGACCGGACGGAAAGCGATCGTTGGGTTGCCAGTCGCCGATCGCCTGTTGCCAGCCGTCGTCGATCTGGAAGGCGTCGAACGGCAGCCCCCCGAGACCGCCGAGCACGTCGATCAGACGCTGTTCGTCGATGCTGCCGTAGAAGGAATACCAGCTGCACCAGATCCTCGAGCCACGGGCGGGGCGTGCCCCGAGCCGATCGGCGAGCAGATCGCGATAGTGGGCGAAGACATCGGCCTCCGCTCCCGTCGCGACGAACCACTCGCCCAGCCCGCTCTCGTACTTCCCTGTGAGCGCACCGTCACGAAGCTCGACTCGACCGCCCAGCGCAAGCGCACCGATGAGCTGCACCGTGCCGTCGCCGAGCTCGATCGCTCCGACGCCGCTGCCACCGTGAACGTCCGACTCCGCGAACGCCGGGTCGTCGACCATTGGCCACCGCTCCTCGATGCGGTTCCGCGCGGGAGCACGTCGAGGATCGAGCCACCGCGTCTCACTCCACGACTGCCAGCCGTGCCGGTAGAAGCGGCCGAGCTCGCGCGGCCGCGGAAGCGGGACCGTGATGTGGTCGGCGACGACGAGCTCCTGCATCCGACCAGCGTGCCCGAGGCGCGGCGTCGCAAGAAGAACGCCAGGGCGGTTGCCCGGTTCGGGCGACCGCCCTGGCGTCAATACCCACCACACCAGTCTCTGGCAATCGTGTGCCGAGGGTCCGGTGTTGAGGCGCCCCCACCGTCGCCTCTCCCTCGCTCCATTCCCCCAATGGAGCTCAGTTACCGGAAGGTAAGCCCAGCCTGAACGGCCGGTCAAGAACGAATTTGCACGTCCGGTGCCGAATCTATTTGACGAAATCGGCGAAGTTGTCAGTAAGAGTCCGTTCGCAAATCGGGCGAACGCCGCTGACGTGCGTCGTTGTCGAACAGCGCGTCCTCGCGACGCACGCAATGTGGCGCGTAGCCTCGCCCACGGGACCAGCGCGAAAGCGGGGTGTTGTGGCGAAGCCAGCGATTCTCACGGTCGACGACGACCCTGCGGTGCTGCAATCGATCACCCGCGACCTGCGCAAGCAGTACGGCCAGGACTACCAGGTCGTTCCCGGGGCCTCGGGCGCAGAGGCGCTCGACACCCTGAACCAGCTCCTTCTGCAGGACCGCCCCATCGCGCTCATCCTGTCCGATGAACGGATGCCGGGCATGCTCGGCACCACGTTTCTTGGCCACGCGCGTCCGCTCGTCCCGACCGCCAAGCTCGTGCTGCTGACGGCGTACGCGGACACCGACGTGGCGATCAAGTCGATCAACGATCTCGGCCTGCACCACTACCTGCTGAAGCCATGGGATCCGCCGGAAGAACGCCTCTACCCGGTGCTCGACGGTCTGCTCACCGCGTGGCGGCGGTCGCATCCCGACAGCGAGCGGGGCATTCGTGTCGTCGGCTACCGCTGGTCGGATCGCAGCCATGAGATCAAGACGTTCCTTGCTCGCAACCACATCCACTACCTGTGGCTCGATGTCGATCACGACGAGGAGGCCACCAAGCTGTGTGACGCAGCGAACGCGACGGCCGCCGCCGAGCTGCCCCTCGTGCTCCTTCCCGACCGCGAGCCATTGCGCGCGCCGTCGACACGGGAGCTCGCCACTGCGCTCGATCTGCACACCACCGCCGACAAGCCGCTCTACGACCTGTGCATCGTCGGCGCCGGTCCCGCCGGTCTCGCGGGTGCGGTCTACGGCGCGTCCGAAGGCCTACAAACGGTGATCATCGAGGGAAGCGCTCCGGGCGGCCAGGCGGGTCAGAGCGCGCGCATCGAGAACTACCTGGGCTTCGAGCACGGGCTCTCCGGGAGCGACCTTGCCGAGCGAGCGTTCAGGCAGGCGATGAGGTTCAAGGCGGAGATGGTGCTCGCCCGCGAGGTCGTCGGGCTCGAGGCCCGCGGACCGGTGCGCGCCGTTCGCTTCGACGACGGGAGCGTGATCGAGGCCCGAACGATCCTGATCGCGTCGGGGGTCTCGTATCAGCGGCTCGAGGCGCCCGGCCTCGGTGAGTTCGTGAACAAGGGCGTGTACTACGGGGCGAACGCGACCGACGCGCCGGCGACCGAAGGAGAGGATGTCTATGTCGTCGGCGGAGCGAACTCCGCCGGGCAGGCGGTCCTGAACCTCGCTCGATGCGCGAAGAAGGTCGTACTGCTGGTTCGGTCGTCAGAGCTGGAAAAGGGCATGTCGCAGTACCTCGTCGACGAAATCCACGCGAAGGACAACATCGAGGTGCGGATGCAGTCCGTCGTCATCGAGGGTCGCGGGGGTGATCATCTCGAGGAGCTCACGCTCGCCGATCACAGCAAAGGTGGCGCGCAAGAGGTCGTCAAGACCAACTGGCTGTTCGTGTTCGTGGGCGCGGCGCCCCGGACGGACTGGTTGCCCGCAGAGGTGGCGCGCGACGAACGGGGCTTCGTCGTCACCGGGCCAGACCTTCGGTCGCGGGCACCTCGCGCGACGTGGCCGCTGAGCCGCGATCCGTTCACCCTGGAGACAAGCGTTCCCGGCGTGTTCGCCGCGGGTGACGTGCGCCTCGACTCGATGAAGCGCGTCGCGTCGGCTGTCGGCGAGGGAGCGATGGCGGTGCATCTCGTGCATCGCTACTTGGAGACGATGTGATGGACATCGGCGAGCTGCGCAAGGCGTTCATCTTCGACGGGCTGACCGACACGCAGCTTCGCGAGCTCCTCGTGGTCGGTGAGGAGTACCCGTTCGCCGAGGGCCAGGAGATCTTCAAAGAGGGCGACCCGGCGGACTGCTGGTGGGTGCTGTTGGAGGGACAAGTCCACCTCGAGCGGCTCTCGGGCCGCGAATCGGCCGTGATCATGATGACGATGGACACTCCTGGTCAGTGGGCTGGTGGCTTTCACACGTGGGACGAGAGCAGCAGCTACCTGGCCACCGCCCGCGGCGTCGGCCCGGGGCGGATGTTCCGGGTGCCCGCGTGGTCACTCGGTGACCTCACCAGCCGATGGATCCCGTTTGGGGTGCATCTCATCAGGGGCTTCTTCCAGACGGTGCGTCGGATGGACACCATGTCGCGAGAGCGCGAGAAGCTCATCGGACTTGGGACGATCGCGGCCGGTCTCCGCCATGAGCTGAACAACCCCGCCGCGGCGGCGACGAGAGCAGTCGACGCGCTGCAAGACACGTTCAACTCCTCGCTCCTCTCGCTTCTCGAACTCGCCGGTCAGACACCGGTGGGGGCGCAGTTCACGGCTCTCGACGCCCTTCGAAATGAGCTCCCGGGATGGACCAACGCCACCGACGCGATGGTGCTCGCCGATCGCGAGACCGACTTGATCGACTGGCTCGACTCCCACGGCGTCGAGAACGGGTGGGAGCTCGCGCCGCCGCTGGCATCCGCTGGGGTCGATGTCGCCTGGTGTGAGCGGGCCGCGAGCATCCTCGAAGGCCCGACGTTGGCACCTGGGCTCGAATGGGTTGCGCGCACCGTCGCCACCCAGAGCCTGCTCTCCGAGATCAAGGACTCGACCGGGCGTGTTTCTGCCCTGGTCGACGACATGGGGTCGTACACGCAGCTCGATCGCGCCCCGGTACAGATGATCGACGTGACCGACGGCATCGAGAGCACTCTCCGGATGCTCGCCCCCAAGTTGCGGGGCGGCGTCACGGTGAATCGCGACTACGGCAGCGACGTGCCCGAGATCGAGGCGTTGCCGGCAGTCCTGAACCAGGTCTGGACGAACCTCATCGACAACGCGGTCGACGCGATGGAGGGAAGCGGCACCCTTCGCATCTCGACACAGGTCGACGGTGACGAAGTCGTCGTCGAGATCGCTGACACCGGGCCAGGCATGCCGCTCGAAGTGCAAGCCCGCGCGTTCGACCCCTTCTTCACGACGAAGGACGTGGGCAAGGGCACCGGTCTGGGCCTGGACATCTCACGACGTATCGTCGTCGACGGACACCACGGCCACATCAACATCGAGATGCGACCGGGCGAGACCGTCGTATGCGTGCGCCTTCCCCTTCGTCGGTCCTAGGCCATCAGCAGCTCGAGTCGCGCCGTCATCTGGTCGGTGACCTCGATCACGCGGTCCATCATCGAGAAGCAGGTGTCGAAGTCTCCCTGCTCGGCGTAGCGAAAGCCTTGGAGGATGAGGTCGCGGCGCTGATGGTTCAGCCGGTCGAGCTCGAAGTCGGGGGCGTCGCGGAACAGCGGATCGAGGCGCCGGACCTCCTCGATCGCCGCCGTGAAGTCCTCGGGTGGACAGCCGTCGTTCAGTGAGTACATGAGATCGGCGAGCCGGTCGTTGAGCGCGGCCCGGGCGCGCCACCACTCCCCCAGCTGCGCTTGCATGAGGAGCTTCTGCTTCCGCTTCCGTCTCATCCGGAGTTCGCTACATGAGCGATGTGACCTCGGGCAGGCAGCTAGCTGATCAGCTGGATGCCATTGCGGTGGCGGACGGCGAGATCGGCGTAAGCGCCGGGGTTCATCTGCACCCAGAACTCCGCAGGCGTGCCGGCGATCTCCCGCTTCACGACCGCGGGCGACCCGGCCGCGAGCACCCCGGGCGGGATATCGGCGCCCGCGGCAACGAGCGAGTGCGCCGCCACGAGAGAGCGCGCGCCGACCTTGGCGCCGTCGAGCACCGTGGTGCCGTTGGCGATGAGGGCTTCCTCGCCGATGGTCGCGCCGTGCACGCAGCAGAGGTGGGCAACGGTCGCTCCCGGTCCGATCTCGGTCGGCGTGTCCGGCGGCGCGTGGAGCAACGAGTTGTCCTGCACGTTCGCGCCCCGACGGACGATCACGGGTGAGTAGTCAGCTCGGATGACGACGCCATACCAGACCGAGGCACCTGCTTCGATCGTGACGTCGCCGATGAGCGTGGCGGTTGGCGCGATGAACGCGTCGGGAGCGATTGACGGGGACTTGCCTTCGAACGAGTAGAGCGGCATGGCGGGCAACGTAGTGGGGTAGGGAGAGCATCGACCGGGTCGCGGGCGTACGCTCGGGACCCTGCTTGAAGGAGGTCCCGCGATGACGGCCACGATCACTCCCGTCCTGCACTACTCCGACCTGACGAAGGCGTCCGAGTTCCTGCAGGCCGCCTTCGGCTTCGACGAGCGGGTTGCCCACAAAGGCCCCGACGGGGAACCGGTCTACGTGGAGCTGACCCTGGATGGTTGCACGATCGGCATCGGTCGCTCCGCCGAGGCGGGTAGCCCGTTCGACCTGGGACCGTGTGCGGTCTACGCGGCGATCGACGACCCCGACACGTTGCACGCGCGAGCGGTCGGGTCGGGCGCGGAGGTCGTGATGGAGCTCACTGACCAGGAGTACGGCTCGCGTGAGTTCGCGGCGCGCGACCTCGAGGGGAACGTCTGGTGCTTCGGTACCTACCGTCCCGGCCGCTGACTGGTCGCGCGTACGAGTGCCCAGGCGAGGATCCCAGCCACGAGTAACGCAGCTCCCACGATCACGCTCGACGCGGGGAGCGCGAAGGCAAGAGCGGCGCAGCCGACGAGCCCGAGCACGGCAGTCGCGCGAGATCGACGCCGCCGTTCGTCGTCGGTGAGCGTCAACGCCGACGCGTTCGCGATCGCGTAGTACGTGAGGACGGTGAACGAGCTGAAGCCGATGGCGCCCCGCAGATCGGCGACAAGAACGACAGCAATCACCGCGACGGCCACGGCGGCGACGGCGTGATGGGGCACGCGGTGGGTGACATGGACCGCATCGAGCCAGTGCGGAAGGTCGCCTCCGCCGCCCATCGCGAACAGCGTGCGGCTGACGCCGAGGAGCAGCGACATCAGAACGCCGAGCGAGGCGACCGTCGCGCCGATGCGCACCACCGGCTCGGCCCAGTCCAGCGTGCCGGCTTCTGCGACCGTCGAAAGAGGTGCATCGCTCACGGCGAGCGCCTCGGGCCCGACCGCCACGAGGGCTGCGAATGCCACCGCCGCGTAGACGAGAAGCGTGATTCCGAGGGCGATCGGAATGGCGCGCGGGATGGCGCGGACTGGGTCGCGCACCTCGTCGCCGAGGGTGGCGATGCGCGCGTATCCCGCGAAGGCGAAGAAGAGGAGCGCGGCAGCCTCCAGTGTGCCTCGTATCCCTCCCGCGTCGAGCGGTCCGATGTTCGAGACGGAGGGCGAGCTCGTCGCCGACGACATCACGACCACCGCGAGTGAGCCAAGGACGATCGCGACCATCACTTTGACGAGCGTCGTCGCGCGTTGGACGCCGAACAGGTTCACAGCAGTGAGCGCCACGACCGCGCCGACAGCGAGAGGGCGGGCGAAGTCGGGGTCGATGTACGCGCCGAACGTCAAGGCGATCGCCGCGCAGCTCGCTGTCTTGCCGATCACGAACGCCCACCCGGCGAGAAAGCCCCACGCCGGCCCGAGCCGCTCCCGGCCGTAGACGTAGGTGCCGCCGGAGTGTGGATAGAGGGCCGCCAACCGCGCCGGAAGAAGTGGCGTTGCAGTAGGCGACGACGGCGGCGATCCCAAGGCCGATCAAGAGGCCCCCACCGGCAGCCGCCGCGGCCGGGCCGATCGCCGCGAACACCCCGGCGCCGATCATCGCGCCGAGCCCGATCACGACGGCGTCGAAGGTGCCGAGCCGGCGCGCGAGGCGGCTCTCGGGCTGCGGCGGCTCGTTCACACTGGTTCGCCTCTCGGGCGGGTCAGTCCTTCCGGCACACGTAGTAGACGTTCATGATGTCTTCGGGCACCTGCATGGTCTGCACCGACGTGAAGCCTGCGGCCCGGAACATCTCGTCGGCCTTCTGCTCGACCCCACATCGTGCCGAGGCCCGCGCCGTCGAGCGCGAGCGACACGGTCATGCAGTGGAAGGTCGACACCGAGTAGAGCATCGGGCCGAACGGATGCTCCATGTTGTCCTCGACGCTGCTCGAGCCGGCGATGTCGACGCAGAGGAACACACCTCCGGGCTTGAGCGAGTCGGCGATGCCCTTCAGCACGACATCGGGCTTGGCCTGATCGTGGACCGCGTCGAACACCGTGATGAAGTCGAACTTCGTGGAGCCGTCGAGCGTCGCCGCGTCCTTCACCTCGAACGTCGCGTTGGCCAGGCCCAGCTCCTGCCGCCTCCTTCTGCGCGGCGGCGATGCCTTCCTCGGAGAAGTCGAGACCGGTGAAGCGGCTGTTCGGGAACTCCTTGGCCATCAGGTTGACGGCGTGCCCCTGCCCGCAGCCGATGTCGCAGACGTCGATGCCCTCGCGCAGCCGGTCGATCAGCCCGTCGACGAGCGCGAGCTCACCGTCGATGAGCGCCACGTCGTGGACCTGGCGCGCTCATCTCGGCCATCAGCTCCTGGAACTTCGGGAAACGCGAGTACGGCACGCCTCCGCCGACCCGGAAGCACTCGACGATCTCGTCCTCCACCCCGCCCATCAGCGAGGTGAACTGGGCCATGTTCGCCATGTTCCCGGGCCCCGACGCCCGGGTCAGCGACACGGCGTGTTCGGGAGGCAGCACGTAGGTGCGGTTGCTCGGGTCGTACTCGATGAATCGGCCGACCGTCATCGCGTTGAGCCACTCCCGCACGTACCGCTCGTTGAGCCCGGCCGCCTTCGCGATCTGCGTCGCTCGTCGACGGCGGCAGAGTCGCCATCGTGTCGAACAGCCCGGTGCGATGACCGACGCTCGTCATCAGGCCCAACATCGACGCGTTCATCAGGTCGACCATCCGCCCTGCGAATGCGCCGACTCTTTCGGGATCCAGTTCGGTCGTTGTCATGTCAGTCCCCCATCCCTCGGCAGAGTCCACCACCTGGCTCGACATCCGTCTAGCGCCCCCTCAGTGCTGGCTTCGGTGGTTCCGAGGAGACATGATCGCCCCTGCTCCATTCCCTGCTGCGGACGTACCAGCATGATCCCAACCGTCAGGGTTCTCTTCGTTGCCGCGAGCTTCGTGTTCATCGCCGCGTGTGCCGACGACGCCCAGACAGCTTCGACGTCGGCCGACTCGGTCACAGCATCGACGACCGCCCCAGCGCAGACCGGCACCGCCGCGGTGCAAGCGGCGATCGACGAGATCGTGAGCGAGTACCCCACGCTCCAGGGCGTCGTCGTGCACGTCGTGGCGCCGGGCGCCGGCGTCGACGAGACCTTCGTCTCTGGCGACAACGCGGGCGCGCCGCTGAGCCCCGACGCGACGTTTCGCCTCGCGAGCAACACGAAGACGTTCACGGCCGCCACTGCGCTCCGGCTCGTCGAGGAAGGCAAGATCGACATCGACGGGCCAGTAAGCCAGTGCCTTGACGATCAGACTGCCGCGGCGCTTGTTTCGGACGGCTACGAACCCGATGTGATCACGGTGCGAGAGGCGCTGACGCACACCGCTGGTCTCTTCGACTTCGCGCAGGGAGACGGATCCGGATACGTGGACGCCGTGCTCGCGGACCCGACTCATCGTTGGAGCCCTCTGGAACAGGTCCAGTGGGCCGTTGACCACGGCGATCCGCTCAGTGCCCCCGGCGCGGCGTTCTCTTATTCCGACACCGGCTATGTGATCGCCAGTTCGCTGATCGAGTGTGCGAGCGGCCTTCCGATGGCGGATGCCTACCGCCGAGCTCCTCGGCTTCGAAGCGTTGGGCGTCAACTCCATTTACCTCGAATCGCTGGAGGAGGTTCCCGCGGGAGCCGGCCCGCGCACCCACCAGTTCCTGGAAGACGTCGACACCTACTCGTTCGATCCGTCGATCGATCTCTACGGCGCGGGTGGGTTGGTGTCGAATGCAGCCGACCTCGCACACTTCGCTCGAGCTCTCCTGCGCGGCGAGGTCTTCGAACAATCGACCACCCTCGACACGATGCTCGAAGAGCCGGACAGCGCGACGCCCGGGGCCGCGATGGGCCTCTTCCGGGAGGAGCTCTTCGGCACCACGTGCTGGTCGCACTCAGGGTTCTGGGGCACCGCGGTGTTCACATGTCCCGACGTCGACCTGACGATCTCTGCATCGGTCCAACAGGCGGCCCTCGACGAGGTGGATCTCAACGCGATCCTCGACGCCGCGTTCACGCTCGTGCCTTCGGACTGACCTGGCGTTGCCGCGCCGAGGGTTGTGCACGCATGGGGCACAAGGGTGTGAGCTCAGGGCGATGGGACCGTCTTGGAATTGGAAGGGCCCCGTCCATTCGCCGCGGGCGGGGCCTTCGTATTTCTGAGGTCCGCCCGGTCGTTCCCGCGACGCCGGGGGGCCTTGACAGCGGTGTTTAGCATTCGCGCGTCTCGGCTGCTCGTCCGGCTTTCCGCCGAAGCTTTGGGTGGGGCGCTGAGGGGGTAAGGCCGCAAGCCTCGACTTCGGATCCGCCATCTGGAGTCGGGGCTTGCGCGCTCCATCACGAAAAACTGGTTCACACCGTCTCGACACGGTGATGAACCGGGGGTTTACTGTCCCTCGTCGCCTCCGCTGCTGCCCGGTCTGCCGGCCGGAGCACCGGGCACGGGGAGGTAGGGCCGCAAGCCCCGACGACGGCGGGGTCCGAAGTCGGGGCTTGTGCGCGTCTCGGCGGCGCGCCCGCTGGTGGACAGGTCATTCACCTGGGGTACAGAGTGAGCGCGGGCGATCGGTGCATTTGCGCCAAGTTGGGAGGCGGGATGCGCAACTTCCGGCGACTGGCCGTTCTGGCCGTTCTCATCCTTGGGCTCGTCGGGGTGGGGGCCAGTCCAGCGAGCGCGCGAACCACTCAGATCTCGGGCACAGCCACATTCGAAGACCCGGGAGGCCTCTGCGCAGATCTCCCGTCCGGCTTCAGTGACTACCCGGGGCTGGTGATGTCCGGAGACTTGAACGGCTGCTGGTACACCGACGTGCTGACCGCCAAGGACAATGGCGCGCCGAGCGGCGTCTACCTCGAGACCGGTCGGGAGCTGTTCGTCCCGTTCGACGACGCGGACAGCAGCTTCACGACGACGTATAAGTTCGAGTCGAAGTGGGACCCGGATGTCTCCTCGTTAGTCGAGCTCAAGGGGCGCTGCCAGCATCCGATCGTCGCTGGCCGTGGCGAGTTCGCCGGCGTCACCGGTCGGGTCGACTTCAAGGATGTTGTCGCGGATGGGACCTTCGTCTACCGAGGCCACCTGTCGGTCTGAGGCGGCATCGAACTGCACTTTGCCGCGTTAGTTGACGGGTCGTCACCAGGGGTAGAGGATCGCCCCGCCTCGGGGACGACCCGTGCTCGCAGGCGAAATGCCAGGAGGACCAGATGTTCATTTTCGTTCGCCGTCGTACGATCAAGGCGGGCAAGTTGCCGCAGGCCTTGGACTTCTCGGTCGAGTCCGCCGAGCACATCAGCAAGGTCATTGGAAAGACGATCGCCGTGCAACGCCTCGCATACGGCCAGCCGGCGGGTGTCGTGCAGTTCAGCTACATCGTCGACCAGATGAGCGAGCTCGACGAAACCGTCGATCGCATCGCGAGCGATGCAGGCGCGGCCGAGTTCGCCAGCCGAGCCGCTGAACTGTTCGAGGGGCTTCCCGAGGACAACATCGGACGAGTTGTCGTTTCGACGTTCGAGGGTCCCAAGCCCGTGATGAGCGTCGTGAGCGCCGTCGCTGCTCCCGGGAAGCTCCCGGAGGTGCTCGCTTTCGGCGTCGAAATGCAACAGCTGCTGACGTCGACCACGGGCGAACCGGCGGCATTCGTCACGGGAATCTCCGGAGCCGTCGGCGGCGTGCGCTTCGCTCGGGGGGCGGACTCGATGGCCGGCCTTCAGGCGGCGAACGAGAAACTCCAAGAAGGGGGCGCGTTCGCCAAGTTGATGGAGAGAACCGGCGACCTGTTCGTCCCTGCGAGCGGCAACACCGCGATCCTGCGCAAGATCAACTGACGTCGGTGCCGTAGACGCGCACAAGCCCCGACCTCGGGAGCGGACCCGGAGTCGGGGCTTGCGGCCTTCTCTCAGACGTACCGATCGGCTCCGGAAGCCCGTTCTCAAGCGGCCAGTCTCGAGATGTGCGGGGGTCAGCGACGACCCTGCTCCGGGAGCCGAGCGGCAACGACCGGGATGACAATCGCGGCGGCAACGACGTGAGTGAGCACGAGCGTGAGCTTCGTCGCGATGTCGGTCGACAGGACCAGGTCAGGCACAACTGACAGCGCTGTCAGTGCGAGCGTGACCTTGACGAAGGTCGCCTGAGGGTGACTTGCCGTGCGACGGAGCACGGCGGCGAGCGCTACGCCGATCGCCGTGAAGAACAGCGTCAGCTGGCCGAAGCCGAGCACGGGAATCTGCTCCCCCGGCGCCGTCTCGAGCGAGACGCCCGCGGCGTGGGCGCCGGCGGCGATGGCGGAGGTCGCCGCCGCAGCGACGAGGCCGGCGGCGAGCCCGGCGCGGCTGAGCGAGGGCCGACGGGAGGTGGAACGGTCAGACTGCTCTGTGTCGAAGGTGGCTGCGGAGGTGATCGTCGCGGTCATCGGAGGCTCCTCTTGGGCTCGGGGTCGGTCTCTCCAGCCCTCACCTCTCCCACGAACGGGCTCACCCAAAATCGACCGACTCCCGCGGATCTTCTCCAGCCGAGCGGCAGCTACACGCAGTCGGTCAACTTTGAAGCCGAGTGAATCCGCCCCAATGAGTCGGGTGATGCGTGAACCGGATTCCTTCTGTCACGTGCGGCAGCCACTCCCGCAGAGCGTCGTTCAGCTGCCCGTAGATCTCGAGGCTCTCGAAGTCGCTGAAGTCCGCGGTGGCCCGAACCTTGTCACCGAGAGCCTGCAGATGGAGCTGCATCGACTCGGCATCCGGGTGGACTTGGACCACCACCTCGGAGGACTCGTCTTCAGTCACGAAAATGTGGAACGCGAGCAGATCGAGGCTCGAGCTCCTCCGCCAGGCGACAGATCTCCTCGGCCAGCGCACGGTATTCCTGCGCGCTGCCCTCATGGATCCGCGAGACGGTCTTGACGATGAACGGCCCGGACATTGTGTGCGCCTCCTCAAATCGTCAGCGGCCGCGCGGAATGACCACTCGGAGCATCTCGCTGTCACCGCCAGCGGTCCCCTCTCTCGAGGATGCGCCTGACCAACTCCAGCTTCAAGGTTCGTGTTTGCCCGCAATCCGTCGAGGGCACCGCATTCCCACGACGACAGGCCTCCCGAAAACCTGACGCGGGCAAGCGGCGATGCCGCATCGAGGCCAAGCTCCGACCGCGTGAGGGGAGGCGCGCCATATGGTTGTTGCGTGGAGTGCTCGTGCTGCGGCGAGGACCGCGACGAATCGATGGTGGCTGCGCTCCACTGCCACCCAGAGGTGCGGCTCTGTCGAGTGTGCATCGGATGGTTGTTGCCGCAGGCTGGTGGCCTGACCGTCACTCCGACACTCCCAGTGACGGACATGGGCAGCAGGCCTCGACGTGACGGCTGTCGAGGAGGACATGCCGTGGGGGATGCACGAGTTCACGCTCACCGACCCCGCTGGCAATCGCGTCCGCATTGGTGAGCCGGTTCCGTAGCGGATGAGAGGGAAGGTCTCGATGAGCAAGACGATGGTGGACACCGCCGAGAGCGACCCCACCGTGTGCTGGTGTTGCGGCCGGGCGAGTGGCGAGCGCACAGCTGGCTTCGTGCAGCTCCACTGCCACTCTGAGGTGAGGATCTGTTTCGACTGCGTCGACTGGCTCAACCAAGCCCGCCGGCGAAAGGTCGACGCGCTGGAACGCCATTGGCGGGCGGTCAAGCGCTACAACCGGCCGTCGGTCGCGGAGCGACTCCGCGCCATCTATCCCGGGAGGCGGTGCGGGCAGCCCGCCCGCTGAGGCCGCAACCTCGGCAACGGCGGCCTCAGCGCTCGGTCTGCACGGCGTTTCGCCGCGAACGGTTGCGCGATGTCAGCGGGGACGAGCGCTCAGGCCGGGATGGAAAACGCCGCTGAGATTCTTGTTACAGCCGAGCATGAGCGTCCCGTCAGGCAGTGGGATGGCCACCACACTGGCGCCCCTTGTCACCACTGCGGTGGCGAAGAACGGGTCACTCCGCGATGTCCAAAGTTCTGGACCTGCGAGCCTGTCAGCTCGGGCTCATCCTCCAACCCTGAGAACGCGCACTCCGAGGCGTGCCCGTTGATGGTGGAACCCGGTATGCCGTCCCCGTTCGGACCTCCCTTGCCGCTCCCGGTGACTTCACCGGCGAAGGCAGCACTGCTCATACCTACAACTGAGGCCACGCACAGCGCGACTCCCGCGAGCTTCTTCAGCATCGTTGTCACTCCCTCAACTCAGGGAGCCCGGTCTGGTCCTAGACCGAGCCCTCGGCGTAGGCGATGACCCCGAGGGGGCTTAGGGACCCGTTGTGCACGAGTCTGGCGGTGTCCCCCGGGGCCATCCCCGTGGTGCCCGCCCGGCGGCAACGTGTTGGGAAATCGCGTGAGTCGGGCGGGTCGCCACTTGAGTAATCGCGGGCGGACCTCACCGCGTTACACGCGCGAACAATCACTTGTGCACCCGCGCTCAGCGCGGCGGCGGCTTCGCGCAGCGTCGCAAATTCGACGCTCGAGCAGTGCCTCAGCGCGCGCGCAGAGTGGCGCCGCGACCTCAGTGCCGCACTCGTCGACGCGCACAAGCCCCGACCCCAGGGGCTGACCCGGAGCCGGGGCTTGCGGCCTTCATCGAAGTGCGGCCCGCCCTGAGGCGTAACGAATGGAATTTCGGGCGGGCCGCTACGGGGAGATCGCGTGAGCTCGCCAGGGCGTTACACGCAGAGGGACATTTCCGACTCCATGTTCCGCAGTCATTTGAAGCGCTCAGGGCGACGTTGTCCCACAGCGAACGGGCGATCAGGCTGCCCACGTGAGCGTTAGGGTCCGCACGACGACGAAGGGGGCCCACATGGCCGTTCTCATGATTGCTGAAGTGCCGAATCTGACCGAGGACGTGTACGCCGGGATGGTGGGCGGCATGATGCCGGGCATCCGCGCCTCCAAGGGTTTCGTCTCCCATGCCGGCGGGCCGAGCCCATCCGGTGGCTGGAGGGTGGTCGAAGTGTGGGAGTCGCAAGAGGACTGCGACGAGTGGTTCAACAACAACGTGAAGCCCAACTTGCCGCCCGGCGTCAACCCTGACCGGAAGTACCACCCTCTGCACACCGCGTTCACCAAGTAGGCGCCGCCGCTCGACGGGGCTCAGGGACCAGTTGCGCGGTCACCGAGATCGTCTCGAGTTCCTGCGCGACCTCGAGTGCTGGTTACGCCCGCGGACTGCGCGCGGAGTTCGCTCGGTCACCGCCGCGTGCCGGGTTCCCTACGTTCGTCGACAGGCGACCAGGAGGATGGTCGGGACTGGGGCTTGAGGCTCGACCACGCGCTCGATCGCGAAGCCAGCACCGACGAGTCCGTTCAGGTACGTCGAGATGGTTCGATGCGACGACCCGACTCGTATGCGGACGCCGTCTGGGTTGTGATCGACAGAGGTCCAGCGGCCCTCATGGAAATACGTCCGATCGGGCGGCCAGCTAGACAGCCCGGCGGCGTTGCCCGGGAAGCATGGGTGAACCATCGACAAGACAAACCAGCCGCCACGACGAACCGTCTCGGCTACCGCGTTGATCGTTTCACCCATGTTCTCAATATCCATCATCGCCATCTCGCACACAGCGCCGTCGAAGGAAACGCCGTTCCACCACTGGTCCAGTTGGGCGACGTCGGCGGCGTGGTAGACGATCCCGAGTTGATCCGCGAGTTCTCGTGTGCGCGCCATCGCGATGAGATCAGCGGAGAGGTCGACACCGACGACCCCTGCGCCGAGTCGGGCAAGACCGCGAGATGCGCGACCGTGCCCACAAGCCACGTCGAGCACTCGCGTACCGCTCAGCGCGGTAGGAAGCAGACCTCCGACACCGTCCACGATGATTCCGTCGCCATCGCCGACCCATGTCGGGTACCAGCCGGCGATCTCGTCGTAACGTGGCTGGGGCGCCCGGGACATGGACGCACTATGCCGGGTCGGGGTCGCAGCGGCCGCTGAGTTGACGCCCTTGCGCTGCGATCCGAACAGTCAGCGGCCACCCCGTCGACGCGCACAAGCCCCGACCTCGGACCCCTGCCGACATCGGGGCTTGCGGCTCCCCAGCGGCACTCCGAGCTTCGGCGATAGATGCCTGAGCACAGCCGAGACGCGCGAATACTAAACGGCCGTTCAGGAAGTGGGCCACAGAAAAGCGAAGGCCCCACCCCCGGCCCGGCGAGGAACACGAAGAAGTTCCCCCGGTCCGGCCCTGCACGTTCACGGCGACCGGCGCGCCGACCGGTGACGCGAGTGACGGTGGCCATAACTCACCGTACCCTGGCAAGCGCGCGCAACGTAGGTGCGCGTTCACCCGCTGCGCTCAAGCCCGCGGCGATGGCCCCGAGGGGGCTTAGGGACTCGTTGTCACGAGTCTGGCGGTGTCCCCCGGGGCCATCGCCACGACTGTCACCGTCGGGGTACGTCTTGCCCCGAACGGACTGCGCCCAAACGAGGTCGACGCGCACCGGGCCGCGACCTGAGGGCGGCCCGGAGTCGGAGCTTGAGGAACCCGGAGCGACGAAAGAGCGTTGGAAATCGCGACACACCCAGTGTGGGAACCGGGCTCCTTGCTCGACGCCAACTGACGCCGGATGCGTCGCACAGCACTCAAGTGACGTGGACGTGGCGCGCACTGGTGACCTTGGCTATGTCTGCCATCGACAGGTCGGCGACCTCTGTCCACGGAGCCACAAAGGAGGCATGACATGGCAGCGACAATGGCGCATGTCGACAGCGCGCGTGGCGACGGCAAATGACACTGGTGTCCGTATTCTGGACCTGGTCGCTCATCGTCGCCGTCTGCGCCGCCGGCTGCGCGGTCGCCCGATTGGTCGGGCAACGATTCGACGATGCCGAGGCGGCACGGTCGCTACTGCAGTGGCAGCTGATGTGTGAAGCAATCGAGGCCGAGGACCTCTCCGGCGACGCACACGAGGGCTCGTCCACCTCGACGGCGTGATCTGGCCGCAAGCCCCCGATTCCGTCAGCTCCCGCTCTCGAAGTCGGGGCTTGCACGCGTCGCAGGCGTCGGCACGTCGTGCGGAGGCGGATGCGGTACACGGGGCGCGGCGCATCCCAGCTTCCGAAAGCCGAAGATGCAGCCGAGAGGAGCGAATGCTAAACACCGCTGTCAAGAGAGCCCCCCGGCGCCAGCGGGTCGACGGGCTGGCTCAGCGAGCGAAGACCCCCGTCGGCGGGACAGGCGGGGGTCTTCGATGTTCAGAGCACGAGCGGCGCCGGCTGCGCGTCGAAGCGGGGCGAGCTGGACGTCGGGTGCGGCTCGGATCCGCTTTTCTGATCACGATGCTTCCGCTGGGTCGTCGACACACCATTCGAGCACGAGACCGTTGACGACGATGGCACTCCAGCTTGCGGGCCCATCGAGGGCATCCACGGAGCAGGTGGAGTGCCCGGTAGCCACGACGCGATCAGTGCCGACCTCTTCGACTACCTCGAAGTGGTTGCGGTAGTCGGGGAATGCCTCGAAGAAGCTCGACCACGCGGCGATGCATTGCGCCCTTCCGTCTATCACCGACCCGGCCGAGTCGGTGAAGCGATGAGCGTCCGCCATCAGCCGTGACATCGCCGCGAGATCAGCGGTGTTGATGGCCTCGTTGAAGGCGATGACGACGTCGATGGGGCGTTGCGTGATGGCCCGAAGGTACGCGAGACCGAACGTCTCCCGCTGCGCCTTCTCACGTGGAGGGTCGGAGCCGACGCCATCGACGCCGACGCTTCGAAAAGTGGTTCGCCATGCAACAATCCGGCACGTACGACGATCTTGCTGACCTCGTGTCGCCGGCCTGCCTGGCCCGCCGATGCCGGTGGAGGGAGCATCCGATCGCAACTTCTTCCCCGTTCGGACGAACTTGTCAGCGACGGCCGCCTCTCTGGCCGAAACCCTGGGTGCCGCGGCCGGGAGATCCGCCCCGTGGCGACGGCCTAGAGTCAGCCGCGCAGACGTCACGAAAGGCAGGTCGAACGAATGCTCTTCCACATCAAGCAGTCCCACGCACCTCAGGACTGCCCGTATGGCAGGGGCGGCTCGAAATCTCTGTTCGACGAGGGGTACTCGGACGTCAAGATCCGGGGCTACTGGCTCGCCTTTCCCCAACACACCACCTTCCTGGTCGTGGAGACCGATGACGTTCGCCACCTTCACGAGTTTCTGAAGCCGGGGGCCGGTGTGACGACGTCAGAGATCACGCCAGTGAGCGACGAGCCGGTGCCGCCGCCGAAAGGGTAGGCAGAGGCCGACTCGAAACCTCGAACCTCGAACCTCCTCGAGTTTCAACGCGTTGATCCGCCGTGAGATCAAGCGTGGTCTCGTCTCTGGGTCTCTGGCTCGGTCATAGGTACAAGTCGTCAGTCCCATGTGAAGGCCGGTCAGTTGTACTTGTCGAAGATCGACGCCCGTAACGAGGTCTTGCTCGCGGACTGAGGTGGTGGCACCCGCAACTGTCCTTATCGTGGTCTGACCAGCGACGGTCGTTGTCGCCTACGAACGACGCAGCCTCGGCATCGACTATGGCCCTTCGACGTCTGCGCCATTGACACCGCTCGCTGAATTGGTGCCGCAGTCATCAGCAGCGGTGTCGCGGTCATGGTGTCCCGCTCAGTTCGGACAGATACTCGATCCGACAAACGAGCTGGCCTTCCGGTCATCACGGCGGCATCGCCGGACTGGCAGGTTCGCACTAATGACAGGACAGAACACATGAACACGTTTCCACCCCTCACCCACATCGCGCTCACGGTTCGTGATCTCGCCGTAAGTGTTCCCTGGTACGAAGCACTCCTCGACGCCAAACCGGTGATCGACGAGGACACCGACCCAGACATGCACCACACGGTGTACCTGCTTGGCGACAACACTCTGCTCGGTCTGCACCAACACGCCACGCGTGCTTCCAGTGCCAGGTTCAGCGAGTTCAACGTTGGCCTCGACCACGTCGCGTTCGGGTGCGCTGATCGCGGCGAGCTCGAGAAGTGGGCGCGCCGACTCGATGAGCTCGGTATCGACCATGGCGGCATCAAGGACGCGACCTATGGGTCCGGCCTGAGCTTCCGCGATCCCGACGGCATCGCGCTCGAGCTGTTCGCGCCGCCGGGCTGAGCTGACCACCGTGCCAGGGTTGGGCTCCGATTGCGCGACGTCGCCGTCGGAGCCCAGCGCGAGCACGGCACAGACCCGTGCCGCCACGACTACCAGGGTCGGGATCACCGACCGACTCACGAAACGCACGGGATGCCGTCACGATCTGGTGCAACGCCGAGGTGCTACCCAGCGACCCTCCTCGAAGTCTCGACGCTCAGCGATCGCGATCCGAGGCGCGGCGCAAGACGTCGCCGACGAAGGCGGTCATCGTTGGTCACGGTACGGTTCCCCAGAAGTGGCTGACCCACCGCTTGTGACAGCATGAGCGCCTATGGCGACGCCGAGAGTGCCGACGTTCTCGGCGGGTCACTAGTTGCGAAACGCCGTCGTACGCGACCTGACCGACCACGAGGC
This sequence comes from uncultured Acidimicrobiales bacterium, assembly GCA_963759645.1. Classification (GTDB taxonomy): domain Bacteria; phylum Actinomycetota; class Acidimicrobiia; order Acidimicrobiales; family DATKAS01; genus DATKAS01. Next base: position 676,128 of record CAVXAI010000016.1, read on the forward strand.
GTTGGGCTCGGCGCCGACGCCGCTCCTGGCGGCGCTGGAAGGTCTACGACTCGACGGTGCGATCTTCTTCAGAGCTGAGTTCACGGAGAACTGGGAGTTCGAGTCACCGCTGCGCGAGATGGCACCCGTGATTCGGCCTGGCTCGGAGCGATTGATCCTCTTCCACATCGTGGCGGCCGGCCGCTGCTGGGTGGCTGCTGGGGATGGAGGGCGGCACTGGGCGAGCCGCGGCGACGTGATCGTCCTGCCGTACGGGGACGACTACACCATGGGTGGATCCGAGCCGGCGGATCGAGTTCCGTTGCTCAACCTGATGGCACGACCACCGTGGGCCACGATGCCAGTGTTGACTCACGGCGCCGGAGGTGAGCGAACGGACATCGTCTGTGGGTACCTCCACTCCGAGGACCCCCTGTTCGATCCGAACCTGCGCGCGTTCCCCCCGGCGTTCGTCGTCCATCTCCCAGAGGGACCAGCGGCGCGCTGGGTGGAATCGAGCATCGAGTACGCGTTGTCGGTCACGGATCGGACGGCGCCGGCACAGGCCGTTTCGACGCGACTACCCGAGTTGTTGCTGATCGAGGTCCTGCGGGCGCACCTCGCCGATGCTCCGGTCGCCGATCACGGATGGATCGCGGCATTGCGAGACCCTGTCCTGGCCCCCGCGATGGCGAGACTTCATGCGAGACCGGACCGGAAGTGGACCGTTGCCGGGCTCGCGACCGAAGTCTCCGTGTCGCGCTCGGCGCTCGACGATCGATTTCGGACAGTCCTGGGTCGTTCACCGGTCCGCTACTTGACCGAGTGGCGGATGCACCTCGCTCAAGACCTGCTGTTGACGACAGATCTCACCGTCGCCGCGGTCGCACGTCGGGTCGGCTATGACTCCGAGGAGGCCTTCGGTCGCGCGTTCAAGCGGGCCCGCGGCCGCTCCCCCGGATCGTCGCGAGGTGCGGCTCGATCCTCGATCGGCTGAGCCCGTACCTCACGCTCGCCCAGCTCCTGAAGTCGCCTGATGCCGTGCTTCAGGAGCGCGGGCGATTGGGCTGGGTTTGCCTAGGGCTGCAGCGCGTTGCAGTGCGCGCTCGGGTGGTCCGGGTCCGTCGTCTCGACATTCGCGCCGGTGATCGCGCTGGTGCCCGCCGGGAACTTCGCAGGCTGCCTATCGCTGACCACTGGCAGACCCGTCACTGCATCGAACACGACGACACCGTTGTGGAGCACCGGTGACGCAAAGTTCTTCTTCGTCATGTCGGAAATGCCGGGCGGCTCCAGCTCGCCCAAGTCGTTGATAGCGCCGTGACCGCCTCCGCTGCAGTACGCAGCGACCTGCTCATGGATTACCGCTCCCGCGGTCCCCGTCGTCATCGTCAGCATGATTGCCGTCGCGGCCGAAGTCGCGGAGACAAGCAGAGTCGTTCGCTTCATGCTTCTACCCTCCATTCATCAGGACCCCGCCGGTCGTGAGAAGGCGAGGGTCGTGAGAGGGCGAGCCTCTCCCGTGGCGCGGACGGTTTCAGATGTCGTCATTGCGGCTATCTCACGCTGACTACGCGCCGGTTAGTCGCCGAGTTGGCCGCGCACCGCTCCGGCGGTAAAGCCTGGCGTGCTGTGCACGTTCACGTAATACGCCGACGGGTCGTGGCGGATGTCCTTGATGAGGTCCGGGTCGACGTCGACACAGCCACTAACGGCAGCAGTCCCGGCGAACGCGCCCTCAAACAGCGGCACCACGATGGGACCCGGAACGCCGACGGCGGCCTGGTGGATGTGCGCGGCGAAGACCGTGCCATCGATCTGCGACCAGCTGAGGTCGAAGCAGACTTCGCCCAGACCCTGGTTGAGCGTGAGGTCGGCCTGCCCGGTCGCGTTGGCGTCGCCCGGCCCGGGCGCTTCCTCGGCCCCGCTGAGACCGGTGGACAGCGGCCGACCCCCCGCACCTGCGAAGCCCGCCATGCCGGCGAGACCGACCAGCGCCACTGTGGAGCCAACCACGAGTTTGCGTCCTACGTTCATCCCCTACTCCTTCCACGCTGACTGCGGCTCAACCCCTCAAGGTGACGTTCGGAGAACTCAATCGCATTCCACCTCGGGCGCTGTCACCGGAGGGGCCGAGGGACCAGCTTTTTGTCCAAGGGTCGGTGGGGTGTCCCCGGACCATCGCCACCGCACGCTGCGAGGTGAAATCGCGTGGAGGCCTCAACGCGTTACACACGCGGACAGGGGATATTCCACGTCCGCGCGCAACGCGGCGGCAGCTTCACCGAGCGTCTTCGGGAATGGTCGAGGAGTGGCTTGCCGCGCGCCTGGCGTGGCACCACGAGGCCCCCTGTGCTGCGGGCTTGCCGAGTTCAACCTCTTCCCCGAGCGCGGCGCGAACTAGGCCGACGCGAAGCGCCGTGCGCGGGTGCCTCGTAAGCAACTCGGGCACACTCATTCTGTGGTGCAAGCAGTCCTCATCTCCCCCGCGTCAGCGGGTCAACAAGATGCTCGATGAGCGTCTTCACTTTCTTGCCGACGGGAGTCGTCAGGGCGCGCCGATGGCCCCGATGGGGTGCAGGACTCGTCCCGCCTTGTCCGCCACGAGTCGGGTGGGTGGCTTCGGGGCCATCGCGCACGAACAGCTAGACCGGACGACGACCGCCCCCAAAATGCTGAAGGGACGTAGGAGCCGGTGATTCCGGGGGCGTATCGCCGTGAGTCCCTGCCAGGACTAGTCGCAACGCGAATCATCCGCCTCGCTGCGTTCGCACACAAGCCCCGACCTCAGCCAAGCGGAGCCGAAACCGGGGCTTGCGGCTTTCCCCCGGCTCAACCCGAGCGCTAAGGCGGCGCGTAGCGGACTGCTACCGGGACAAATCCAACGCTACGCCTCGATCAGCGTCCTGACTTGGAACAGGCGTGGGACGACGATTGCCTCGACATGAGCGGGCGCACCGTGACGCGCACAAGCCCCGACCGCGGTGCCAGCGCCGGAGCCGGGGCCTGCGTGATTCTCCACAGCAAACATCGGCGCCTGGCGGCCGGCTCTGAAGCAGCATCCCAGCCCGCGGCTGGCATAACGACTGCAGCGGCGACGACAATCGTCACCGCGAATGCGGGCTGAGTCCTCACGCCAAGCGCGACCAATGTCGTGAGCGTCGTCCTGGAGCTGCTAACTGAGAGTACGGGTCAGTTCCGGTTGATGGGCACACTGCCACGATCGACCCCCCGCAATCTCCCGCCTGGGTCCGGGAGGTCGCGAACTGCTCGGCGGGGTGAACCGGCGCGGCGACGGCCCCGGGCTGGGTGGGGTGCTCGTCTCCCGCCGCGGCGAGGTGGGTGTGGCACTCGGGCCCTATCGCCACGAAGAGGTCGAGATACACGACGACCGCCCCGTGATTCCGGGAGGGTGTCGTCGTAGGTCCCCGCCAAGGCGGACAACTCGCAGCAGCGGGCTCGTACGCTCAGGACGATGGCCGTCGGATGCTGGCAGGACTGGGAGTGGGACGAGACGCTGTTCGCCGGCGCCGCGCGGTACTACACCCAGGGGCGCCTCCCGTACGCCGAAGGGCTCGCTGACGCGCTGCGCGCGGAGCTGGCTCTCGACGGTCAGGGCCGGTTGCTCGACGTCGGGTGTGGCCCAGGCGTGGTGACGCTTCGTCTCGCCCACCTATTCGCCGAGGTAGTCGGTCTGGACCCCGATCGCGACATGCTCACGGAGGCGGAGCGACTCGCCGACGATGCGGGCGTCGTCAACGCGCAATGGGTGCAGATGCGCGCCGAGGATCTACCCGGTGGGTTGGGTCGATTTCGGGTTGTGGCGTTCGCTGCGTCGTTTCACTGGATGGACCGGCCGAAGGTTGCGCGCGTCGTCCGCACGATGCTCCATTCGAGAGGTGCTGCAGTTCAGATCGACGCGCCCGCTTACCGATGTGACGCACTGGCCGCCGCCGCCGGGTCGGAACTTCCTCATCCGTTCCCCCCGGACGACGCGATCGTCGAACTCCGCCGCCGCTACCTGGGGCCCGACACGCGCGCCGGACGCGGCATTCGCAACTCGTCGCCAGATGGAGAAGACGCCGTGTTCATCGACGCCGGCTTTGCGCCAGCCCGTCGAGTCGTCGTCCCGGACGGGCGCGTCATCAACCGCACGATCGATGATCTGGTCGCGACGACGTTCTCATCATCACCGACCGCACCCCACCTGTTCGACGATCGAGCAGTCGAGTTCGAATCCGATCTACGCCGGCTCCTCGCCGACGCCTCCCCATCCGGGTCGTTCTCCGTTCGGCTTCCCGACAACGTCATTCGCGTCTGGAAGCCCGGGGATTGACTCCTGGCTGTCCACGAACGCCGGCTATGGGAACCTGCGGGACGACGACCGCCATCGTCAACGTCAGCGGCAATACGCGATCGCGAAGCACTCCCCGAGATTCGCGCTGACCTTTACCCGGCTGCGGCTGAACTCGCGCTGCCCCCTACCGGCACTTCTGCCACGCGGCTCGGGTCCGTTTGTCGTGCGCGTTCCGGGACAGCGTCGGCGTCATCGGAGTTAGGTCCTGATCGGTCGATCTGGCCGGTCAACTGTGCGGTCTTGGACCTGTCACCGAGTGCGACGATTGGCGCGCTGCCGATTCAGGGAGTCGTGGTCGCGGCTGTGACTCGCGCCTGGGCGGCTGAGCGGATGGCGTCGAGGGGGAGCCGAGCCTGGTGGCACAGCGAGGCGAGGTCGAAGTAGATGCTTTCACCGGCCATGCGTCCATCAACGAAGGTGGTGATGTTCGTGAACGGCACGCAAAACGCTCCTCCACTCGGGGGCACACCGAGCCACTCACCGCCGCTCGATCCCTTCAGGAGTCCCCAGACGACCATGACATCGTCGCCGAAGGCCTCACCCTCGTCTTCGGGGCCGAGGTCTGGGAAGGCCGTGAAGTACCCGACGTATGCGGCCCGAGTTGCGTCGCGGCCCTCGCTGCGCAAGCCGAGCGGCACGGTCTCGAGGTAGCAGTCCTCGGCGAAGGTGTCGATCACCGCGTCGTAGTCACGTCGGGCTTCGGCGTCTCGGTGGACGCGGAACAGCGTCTCCATCTCGTCCGGTCGCATGTTCACCTCCGTATAGTAGTACTCTACTCAGTAGAGTTGTACCATACCGTCATGGACGTTGCCAAGTCACAGTCATCGCTTCGCGCTGAGCATGCAGCCCGCACCCGACGGCACGTCCTGCATGCGGCGGCGGACGTCTTCGTCGAGCTTGGCTACGCCGGGGCTCGCATCGACGACATCGCGGCTCGGGCCGGAGTGGCGGTGCCGACGGTGTACAAGGTGTTCACCAACAAGGCGAACCTGCTGGTGGGGGCCCTGAACCAAGCGATGACCGGCGGCGACGACGCCGGTCCCATCGATCAGCAGTCGTGGTTCATCGAGCAACTCGAGGAGCCTGACGCTGTCCGTCAGCTCCAGTTGGTGGCCCGCAACGCCCGACGCCTGTACGAGCGGGCGGGCCGGCTGCTCAACGTGCTTCACGCGGCGGCGCCACTCGACGCAGCGCTGGACGACGTCTGGGCCGACATCATGTCGGAGCGCCTCAAGCGCAGCCGGCGCACAGCCAACGACCTCCTCCAGAAGGCCGGTGCCCGAGCGCGACTTTCTCGAGACGACACGGCCGTGACCCTCCTGGCCCTCACCGAACCCGAGCTCTTCACGGCCTTCGCCGCCGGCAAGAGGACGGCCGACCGGTACGAGACGTGGCTCGGCGACGTCCTCTGCCGATCGCTGCTCGAATGAACCGCGCCCGACTGGGTGATTCTGGGCGCAACGTTTTGCTCACCGAACCGTGTCCCCGAACGCGCGTCGTCGATGGGAGTTGCGAGTGCCACCGACCGCCGGCTCCAGGTCTCTGATATGTGCGGGTGCGTCCAGACGGTCCACTAGCGCATCACGGCAGGGCGGTGCGTCAGTCACTCCGACAACTCGACCTCCGCCGACACGACAAGGGGCAGGTTGAGCGGAGCCGTTGCGACCCCGATCGCGGTACGCGCGTGCGCTCCGATCTCCGGACCGAACAGTTCCAGGATCAGGTCCGAGAAGGGGTTGAGCACAAGCGTCGTCTGCGCGTAGCCGGGGTCGGCGTTCACAAACCCGTTGACGATCCCCCAGGCGACGATTCGATCCAGATCACCAATCGCCTCCTTCAGGCTCGCCAGCACCGCCAACGCGGTCAGCCGTGCGGACTCCTGGGCCGATTCGAGCGGAACCTCGCTCGGCACCTTGCCGAACGGACCTGCCGGGGTGCCGTCGAGCGCGAGCGGACCATGGCCGGAGACGAACGCGCGATTCCCGCGAACCCGAACCCACTCAAACGAGATCGTCACGCCCGGCGGCAGCTTCGGGCTTGCTGGGAGCGTCAGGCCAAGGTCGCTGAGGCGAGTCTCGATGCTGCCGGGCACCCGCCCAGATTGCCCGCTCGGCGCTCGTTCTGACGAGTCCGATCGCGCGCCGACTATTCGATCTGCGCACTGCCCCCAAACGCCGGCTCGGGGTCACGCCACCAACGAGGCAAACGTTGGGTCCCACGACGCTAGGCAGGAGGCGAGTCAGGCAAACTCACTCGGTGGTTCGCCTGGTCCTCATCGCCTGCGCGGTCCTGCTCGCGACGTGGGCCGTCATGGCGATCCTCGCTCGTCGGCTTCCACCGGGAGCAGCGAAGGACATCGCGACCGTCCTCCCCGCCTGCGCGACGACCGCCCGTCGCTTGAGACGCGACCCACGAGTACCCCGTCGCGCTCGGGTCGCCATCGTCATTGCGCTCATCTGGGTGCTCTCACCCATCGACCTGATCCCCGAGTTCCTGCCGATCATCGGCCCACTCGACGACGTACTGGTCGTCGCGCTGGCCTTCCGATACGCGGCGCGTCAAGTACCGCGGGCCGTGCTCTTCGAGGCGTGGCCGGCCGACCCACGCATCCTGGAGCGGTTGTTGCCGAGGGCCGGTCGACCCAATAGGTGGAGTGGCCTTTGACCTGCGGAAATCTGGTCGGGCTGAGAGGATTTGAACCTCCGACCTCCTGACCCCCAGTCAGGCGCGCTAACCAAACTGCGCCACAGCCCGTGGGCCGGTCACGCTAGCCGAAGCGTTCGATCAGCCATCCCACGCCTTCGACCGCTCGCCACCCCAGATAGAGCACGATCGCCGCGACCAAAAGCTTGAAGTGCCATGGCGCGCGGCCCTGCTCCCCCGCGAGCTCGCGCACGTTGACCTTGTGCGGATCGACCGTCGTCGCGGCGGCGAGCGGACGGCCGCACGTCGGGCACGTGCCGTCAACGGTGACCGAGCTGGGGTTCCAGAACTTCGAGCAATCGTCACACCACGGCATCGGTGCTCACACCGGAGGCACGCCGTGGCGCTTCTCGACGAAGAAGCGCTCGCGTCCCTCGGCCGCGGCGAAGCGTCGCGCGATTTCCTCCCGCAGCCGATCGAAGTCGATGACCGCGTCCACGACGAGCTCGGAGGCGAGATGCAACAGATTCACGTCCTCCTCGTACTCGGCGCGACGCTCGGCGACGAACTTCTCTCGCTCGTCCTCGTCCTCGATCGCGGCGATCTTGTTGGCGTACACCGCGTTGACCGCCGGCTCCGGCCCCATCACCGCGATCTTGGCGGTGGGAAGGGCGATCGTCGCGATCGGGTCGAATGCCGGGCCCGACATGGCGTACAGGCCCGCGCCGTACGCCTTGCGAACGATCACGCACACCTTCGGAACGGTCGCCTCGGTGACCGCGGTGATCATCTTGGCGCCGTGACGGATGATGCCCTCACGCTCGACCGCGGTGCCCACCATGAAGCCCGGCACGTCGGCGAGGAACAGCAATGGCACGTTGAACGCGTCGCAGAGCCACAGGAACCGCGACGCCTTGTCGGCCGAATCGCCGAACAGGACGCCACCCTTCTGCATCGGGTTGTTGGCGACGACACCGACGGCCCGGCCATCGATGCGACCGAACCCCACGATCAGCTCGCGGGCATACAGCGGCTTCACCTCGAAGAAGCTGCCGTCGTCGATGATGCCCTCGATCACCTTGTGCATGTCGTAGGCGCGACGCTCCTCGACGGGCACCACGTCGCCGTTCAGCACACGCGCCGGCTCGGAGGCCGGCAGGCGGCTCGGCCGCGCTCGCCACGTCGACGGCAAGTACGAAAACCAACGCTTCACCTGAGCGATCGCGTCGGCGTCGTCGACCGCAAGGTTGTCGCCGCAGCCCGACACAGTGGCGTGCATGCGGGCGCCGCCCATCTCCTCGAGCGTCGCAACCTCGCCGATCACCATCTCGGCCATGCGGGGCGAGCCGAGATACATCGACGCGTTGCCCTCGACCATCACGACGATGTCGCAGAAGCTCGGGATGTAGGCGCCCCCGGCGGCCGACGGTCCGAACAGGCAGCACGCCTGCGGCACCTTCCCGGACAACCGGACTTGGTTGGCGAAGATACGGCCCGCTCCCCTGCGGCCCGGGAACAGCTGGACCTGGTCGGTGATCCGTGCGCCGGCCGAGTCGACAAGCCAGAACACGGGGAGCTCGTCGGACAACGCCCGCTCGGTCAGCCGGATGATCTTCTCGACCGTCCGCGCTCCCCACGATCCCGCCTTCACGGTCGGGTCGTTCGCCATCACGCACACCGAACGTCCGTCGATCGTCCCGATGCCGGTCACGACACCATCGGCGGGAAGGTCGTCGCCGGGCGCGAGCGCGTTGGCGAGGAGGGCGTCCTCGACGAACGACCCTTCGTCGAGCAGCAGCGCCAACCGGTCGCGGACGAAGAGCTTGCCCTGTGCTGCCAGCTTCTCGGCCTGCGTGGCGAGGTTGCCCTCGAGAGCACGCGCGGTGCGGCGCTGGAGATCGTCCATCAGCGCCAGTCCATCACGACCGACGCCGGACCCGGAGCTTCACCGGCGTCATGCCGAGGTCGAGCTCGTCCCGCAGGCGCCCCTCGAGGTACCGCAGGTAGGTGGGGGGCAGCTCGCGGTTCGCGAACAGCGTGAACGTCGGCGGATCGGCCGCGCCCTGCGTCGCGTACAGCACGCGGGCGCCACCCGGAGCGGGCTGGGCCGCCTGTGCGCTCTGGATCACCTTGTTCACCTCGCGGGTGGGGACCCGTCGGTGATAGTCCTCGATCGCCCCGGCCAGGACGGGCAGCAGCTTGTGGACGCCCTTCCCGCTGATGGCGCTGATGCGCAGCACCGGAGAGTTGCCGATGAAGTGAAGCCGATCTTCGACCTGGCGGGCGATGTCGAGGCGCTCCTCGGTGTCGAGAAGCTCGTACTTGTTCAGCAGCACGACGATGGGACACCCCGACGCGTCGACCCGCTCGGCCAGCCGTTGGTCCTGGTGCGTGATGCCTTCGGTCGCGTCGATGACGAGAAGTGCGATGTCCGCATCGTCGACCGCGCGCAACGAACGGACCACGGAGTAGTACTCGGTGCCGTCGTCGACCTTCGAACGTCGCCGCATGCCCGCGGTGTCGATGAACCGGATCGGCCCCTCGTCGGTCTCGACGACCGTGTCGATCGCGTCGCGCGTCGTGCCCGGCATGTCGTGCACGACGGCGCGCTCGTCGCCGATGAGCCGATTGAACAGCGTCGACTTCCCGACGTTCGGGCGACCGACGATCGCGACGCCCGGGATGTCGGGAGCCTCGGTGCGCTCGGGTTCGACTTCCTCGTCGGGGAAGTGCTCGACGATCGCGTCGAGGAGATCACCGGTGCCGAGGCCGTGGAGCGCGGTCAACGGGAACGGCTCCCCGAGCCCGAGCGAGACGAATGGCCAGACCTCGTGACGGCGGCTGTCGCTGTCGACCTTGTTGGCGGCGATGAGCACCGGTCGTCCGGCCCGTCGCAGCCACTCCCCGACCGCCGCATCCTCTTCGGTGACCCCGACGGTGGTGTCGACGACAAGGACGACGACGTCGGCGTCGCGCACCGCCCGCTCGGACTGCGCGCTCACCTGCGAGTCGAGCGTCGAGCCACCGGGCAGCCAGCCTCCCGTGTCGATGACCGTGAAGTTGCGCCCTTGCCAGTCGACCTCGAACGCCTTGCGGTCACGGGTGACGCCCGGCAACTCCTCGACGATCGCCTCGCGCCGCCCGACGAGCCGGTTCACGAGCGTCGACTTGCCGACGTTCGGACGTCCGACGATCGCGACGACGGGCGTGCTCACGACCGCGCCCCGGCCAACGCGACTTCGAGACCCAGTGCGGCCCGCAATGCGACTCCGTCGGTCGCCACGATCTCGACCGGGCGAGGAAGATCCGCGGGCGCGAGCCCGTCGAGGAACCGACCTTCGGAGAGACACACGTCGGGAAGCAGGTAGCGGTGCCCTCGAGGTTGCTCCGCGAGCACTCTGGCGAGGTCCTCGCCGACCAGCAGCCCGGCGACGCCGATGTTGCCGCCGAAGAATTCGTTGCGGTACCGGCAACACCCTCACGTCGGCCCGTCCGAGCTCGTCGACGAGCGGCTCGAGCACACGCGCGCCGTACTCACCAGTGAGGATCGCGATGGGAGCGTCGCGCCGAGGCAGAAGCGAGACCGTCCCGGCCGGCGTACGGGGGGCGCGGTAGCCCTCCGCCGGAGCGCCGTCGACCCACGCGAAGAAACCCGGGGCGACGCCCGTGGGCTCGTCGACGAGACCATGCATCTCGAGCTCGAATGTGCGGGCCATCCCGACGCCGTCCTCGTGCATCGGGAACCCCTCGTACGCCTCGGCGTCGGGGAACGGACGATCGGCGAGCAGGTAGTACTCGTCGGCGAGGAACGCGACACGCCGTCCGAGCACACGCAAGAACGTCTCCTGCCACTCCTCGACGATGTCCACGACTCGCTCGGCCTCGTCGACGGTGTGGGGTCGCAGCGACGACTCCGACGACCACCGGCTCACTCCGAGGGGAACGACGCAGACCGATGCGAGCTCGGGATAGCGGTCGAGGACACCCGCGAGCGTGCGGTCGAGCTCGTCGCCGTCGTTGACTCCCGGGCACACGACGACCTGACCGTGGATCGTGATGCCGGCGTCGAGCAGCGCGCGCAGCCAGCGCAAGCTGGTCGCGCCCCGCCGGTTGCGCAGCATGCGCGTCCGCAGCTCGGGATCGGTTGTGTGGATGCTCACGTTGAGAGGGCTGAGGCGCTCGGTGATCACGCGCTCGAAGTCAGCTTCGGTGAAGCGGGTGAGCGTCGTGTAGTTGCCGTAGAGGAACGAGAGCCGGTAGTCGTCGTCCTTCGCGTAGAGGCTGCGGCGCAGGCCCGGCGGGAGCTGGTAGATGAAGCAGAACTCGCAGTGGTTGTCGCACGTACGCAGCTGGTCGAACAGAGCCGAGTGCACCTCGACGCCGAGTGGCTCGCCCGCCCGCTTGGCGATCTCGACCGTGAGCTGGAGGCCGCCCCGCAGGACCTCGAGCTCCAGCTCGGGCTCGTCGGTCAGCAGCTGCCACTGGATGACGTCACGCGGTGCCTGCCCGTTGATCGCCTCGACGCGGTCGCCGACGTGCAGCCCGGCGCTCTCCGCCGGCGAGCCGGGCGCGACAGCGACGACTCGAGGCGAGGACATGCGTCAAGGATACGGGTGACGGCGGTTCGACCGCCCGCGAGCACAGGGTCCGGCCCCCGGCGACCCCCGGTACCGTGACTCCCGATGGCTGTTGATCGCGTGCTGCTCGCCTCGCCCCGCGGCTTCTGCGCGGGCGTGGAGATGGCGATCAAGGCACTCGCGTGGATGGTGCGGGCGTTCGAGCCGCCGGTGTACTGCTACCACGAGATCGTCCACAACAAGCTCGTCGTCGATCGCTTCACCGCGCTCGGGGTTCGGTTTGTCGACGACGTCGCATCCGTGCCGGCAGGCGCGCCGCTCATGCTCTCGGCGCACGGGTCGGCTCCGGAGGTCGTCGCCGCGGCGCGCGCCACCGGTGGATACGTCGTCGATTCGGTGTGTCCACTCGTCACCAAGGTCCACCACGAGGTGCGGGTGCGCGCGGGCAAGGGCTACCAGATCGTCTACGTCGGTCACCAAGGTCATGAAGAGGCAGTGGGCACCATGGCCGTCGCGCCCGCCGCGATGCACCGCGTCGAGTCGGCCGATGACGTGCGCGCCCTCCCGGACATCGACGGTCCGGTCGCGGTGCTCGCGCAGACCACGCTCTCCCACCGCGACTGGGCCGGCGCGCTCGACGCGTCACGCGAGCGGTGGCCCGACGTGTGGGTGCCGGGGCGCAGCGACCTCTGCTTCGCCACGACGAACCGCCAGTCGGCCCTCATGGAGATGGCGCCGCGGTGCGACGCCATCGTCGTCATCGGCTCCGCGAACTCCTCGAACACCCGCGCCCTCGAGAAGCTCGCTCAGGAAGCCGGGTGTTCCGTCGGTGTATCGCGTCAACTCGGTCGACGAGCTCCCGGCTGAGCTCCACGGCGTCGTCGGCGTCACCGCGGGCGCATCGGCACCCGAGGAGCTCGTCGAAGCGGTGATCCGCAGCCTCGATCCCAAAGACGGCGTCGAAGAGGTACGCATCACCGACGAGGACGAGTACTTCCCCCCGCCCCGCAACATCCGCGATCTGCAGGCGGCCATCGAGGTCGCGGCGACGGTCGTTGCCGGCGGATCGCTGACGGCTCGCCCTGCAGTCGACGACCGGGGCATTGCCGCCAGCGACGTGCTCGAGGCGCTCCGCGCCTGACTGCGCTTTCCGTCGCGGAGCGCCGTCTCGGCCGTGGAATCGATCCTCGAATAGGCGATCGGCGCCCGTGTAGCGTCGCGGCGCGATGAGGGGGCAGGGGCGCGACGACGTCGCGTTGGAGGGCGTCACGAAGCGCTTCGGCGAGGTTGTCGCCGTCGATGACGTGTCGCTCGTGGTCGACTCGGGCGAGTTCTTCACGTTCCTCGGCCCGTCGGGATCCGGGCAAGACGACGTGCCTGCGAATGATCGCCGGGTTCGAGCAGCCGACCTCGGGTCAGGTGCTGCTCCACGGCCAGGACGTCTCCAAGGTCGCCCCGTACGACCGCGACGTGAACACGGTCTTTCAGGACTACGCCCTCTTCCCCACATGACGGTGGGAGAGAACGTCGAGTTCGGCCTGAAGGTCCGCCGAGTCGCGAAGGGCGAGCGCCGGCCTCGGGCCGAAGAAGCGCTCGAGCTGGTCCGACTCGCCGGCTACGGCACGCGCCGAGTGACGCAGCTGTCGGGCGGCCAACGCCAGCGGGTTGCCCTCGCGCGTGCGCTCGTGAACCGGCCGCGCGTCCTGCTCCTCGATGAACCCCTCGGCGCCCTCGACCTCAAGCTCCGTCAGGAGATGCAGATCGAGCTCAAGCGGATCCAGACCGAGGTCGGCATCACGTTCATCTACGTCACGCACGATCAGGACGAGGCGTTGGCGATGAGCGATCGCATCGCGGTCTTCAACGGCGGCCGCGTCGCGCAGGTCGGGACTCCCGCCGAGATCTACCAGCACCCGAGGTCGGAGTTCGTGGCCGGGTTCGTCGGCACCTCGAACGTTCTGTCGGGCGACGTGGCGGAACGGCTGCGGGGCGAACCGAACCCATTCACCGTCCGCCCCGAGCGGGTGCGCCTGCTGTCCGGGGCGACCGACGAGCGTCGACGGAGATCGGCAGGCGCAGGGCGTCGTGGTCGACTCGCTCTATCTCGGCGACCGGACCCGCTTCACGATCGGCCTCGACGTCGGCGGCCAGCTCACGGTCATCGAGCAGAACCAGGACACCGCCTCGGCTGGCGCGTGGGCTGTGCCGGGGCGCGCCGTCACGCTCTGTTGGGAGCGCGACGCCGAGCAGCTGTTGCCCTCGACGCCGGCGGCAGAAGACGCCAGCACACCAACCGAATCGACAGAACAACTCACAAAGGGGAACCCATGAAGACACGAAGGAAACTGGCCGCGGTCGCGGCCGCGGCAGCACTGCTCCTCGCGGCGTGTGGCGACGACGGAGGTGGCGGTGGCGGCGACGCGCTGGAGGAGCTCGGAGAGGGCGAGGGTGAGCTGAACATCATCGCCTGGGCGGGCTACGCGGAAGACGGGTCGACCGACCCGGCCGTGGACTGGGTCACTCCCTTCGAGGAGGCGACCGGCTGCCAGACGAACGTCAAGGTCGGAAACACGAGCGACGAGATGGTCCAGCTGATGAGCACCGGCGAGTACGACGGCGTGTCCGCATCGGGTGACGCGACCCTCCGCCTCATCGCCGCCGACCAGGTGTCGCCGGTCAACACCGATCTGATCCCGAACTATGCCGACGTCTTCGACTTCCTCAAGGATCAGCCGTGGAACTCGGTGGACGGCCAGATGTACGGCGTGCCCCACGGTTGGGGCGCCAACCTCCTCATGTGGAACGCCGATGAGGTCACCGACGACCTCACCTCGTGGGGCGCGGTGTTCGATCCTGACTCGCCCCATGCAGGAAAGATCACCGCCTACGACAGCCCGATCTACATCGCCGACGCGGCGCTGTACCTCTCGGCGACCCAGCCCGATCTCGGCATCACGAACCCCTATGCCCTCGACGCTGACCAGCTCGCGGCCGCCGTCGACCTGCTGAAGACGCAGAAGGGCCTGCTGTCGGAGTACTGGTCGATCTACACCGACGAGCAGGCCGCGTTCAACGACGGCACGAGCGTCATCGGCACGACCTGGCAGGTGATCACGAACCTGATCACCGCCGACGGCACGAACGTCAAGGCGATCGTTCCCGAGGAGGGATCCACGGGATGGTCCGACACGTGGATGGTCTCGTCGTCGGCTGCACACCCCAACTGCATGTACATGTGGATGGACTGGATCATCTCGCCCGAGGTCAACGCCCAGGTGGCGGAGTGGTTCGGTGAGGCACCGTCGAACCCCAAGGCCTGCGCGCTGACGGCGGACGAGGGCCACTGCGACACCTTCCACGCGGGTGACGAGGCGTACGCGGCCCAGATCCACTACTGGACGACGCCGACCGCCGAGTGCCTCGACGGCCGCGACGTCGAGTGCACGACCTACCAGGACTGGACGCAGGCCTGGGACGAGGTGAAGGC
The DNA here is from genome assembly GCA_963759645.1 of uncultured Acidimicrobiales bacterium. Classification (GTDB taxonomy): domain Bacteria; phylum Actinomycetota; class Acidimicrobiia; order Acidimicrobiales; family DATKAS01; genus DATKAS01. Next base: position 691,171 of record CAVXAI010000016.1, read on the forward strand.
ATAACCACGACGACCGGGGTCGGTGAGGCATCGGCTTCACCGACCCCGCCCTCGCCGGCCCTTGGCCGCCGGGTGTCACGAGCCCTCGACGCGCGGCCTCGCGCCAGCTCATCGCGCTGCTCGCGCTCCCGCTGACGTGGCTCGCCTTCGCCTACATCGGGTCGCTGGTCTCGCTGCTGATCACCGCGTTCTACACAACCGACCCGTTCACGACTCAGATCGTGAAGGAGTTCACGCTCGACAACTTCGCCGAAGCTGTTCGAGCCCGCCTACCGCACCGTGGCGATCCGCACGGTCCTTGTCGCCGCGACGGTGACGGTGATCGACTTCGTGATCGCGCTGCCGATGGCGTTCACACTCGCCAAAGTCGTGTCCGATCGCTCCCGTCGCATCCTCATCGTCCTCGTCCTGATGCCGTTGTGGGCGAGCTATCTCGTGAAGGCCTACGCGTGGCGAGCGATGCTCGCCCCCGAGGGCATCGTCCACCAGGTGTTCGGGCACACGCCCGGCTACGGGCTCACCGCCACGATCATCACGCTCAGCTACCTGTGGCTCCCGTACATGCTCATCCCGATCTACGCCGGCCTCGAGCGACTGCCGAACTCGATGCTCGAAGCCGCGAGTGACCTCGGCGCGAAGTCGGGGCGAACGTTCGTGAGCGTCGTGGTGCCGTTGCTGAAGCCGGCGATCATCGCCGGCAGCATCTTCACGTTCTCGCTCAGCCTCGGCGACTACATCAGCGTCGACATCGTCGGCGGGACGACCCAGATGATCGGGAACGTGGTGTTCCGAAACTTCGGCGCGAACAACATCCCGTTCGCCGCCGCGTTGAGCACGATCCCCGTCTTCGTCATGGTCGTCTACCTCTTCGCGGTTCGCCGCACGGGCGCGCTGGACAACCTCTGATGGTGCTCTCCCCTGTCGCCCGCGTCGTGCTGCGAGTCATCACCGCGCTCGGGCTCGCGTTCCTCTACGTGCCCATCGGGTTGATCGCGATCCTCTCGTTCAACGAGGCGGGCAACCTCTCCTGGCCTCCCGACGGACTCACGTTGCACTGGTGGAGCCTGGCCCGTCACAACCCCGGAGTACGCGACGCGCTGTGGACCTCTGTGAAGGTCGGCCTCGCGGCCACGATCCTGGCGCTCGTGCTCGGCACGATGGCCAGCCTCGCCGTCCACCGATTCAAGTTCTTCGGCCGCAACTCCATCTCGTTCCTCATCGTGCTGCCGATCGCACTCCCCGGCATCGTGAGCGGCATCGCGCTCAACCGCGGGCTTCAACCAGGCCGGCATAACCTGAGCTACTTCACGCTGATCGTCGCCCACGCGACCTTCTGCGTCGTCGTCGTCTACAACAACGTGCTCGCTCGGCTGCGGCGCCTCTCCCCCAATCTCGAGGAGGCGGCTGCCGACCTCGGTGCCGACAGAGTTCCAGTCGTACCGGTATGTGACTGTTCCCTCTGATTCGGTCGGCGTTGCTCGCGGGCGGGCTGCTGGCGTTCGCGCTCAGCTTCGACGAGATCGTCGTCACCACCTTCACCGCTGGCGTCGGCATCGAGACGTTGCCGCAGTGGATCTTCAACAACATCGTCCGGCCGAACCAGGTGCCGATCGTCAATGTCGTCGCCGTCGTCGTGATCGTGCTGTCGGTGATCCCGGTCTGGCTCGCTCAGCGGCTGACCGACGCAACGGCAGGAATCGCCGGCCGCTGAGTCTGCGGCAGCGAACGCCGGCGGCGATCTGCGCGGCGTCGAAGAGCGTCTGCAGGTTCTCCTTCAGCTCAGCCGTCACCTTCGCGAGCGCGTCGCGGTCGACGCGACGACCCACCACCGGCGGCGCGGGGATCGGGTCGCCGACGAGCACGTGGATCTTGTACGGGTAGATGAACTTGCTGCCTTTCGGCATGCACCGCTCGGAGCCGCCCACACCGACCGGCACGATCGGCACCCCGGCCTTCGCAGCGACGTAGACCGCTCCGTCGAAGAGCGGTTGCACGAGCGGACCGGTCTGGCGCGCGCCCTCGGGGAACAGCACGACGGGTTCGCCCGACGCGAGCACGGCGAGGGCGGTCTTGATGGCCTCGACGTCGGCCGAGCCGCGGCTGACGGGGAACGCGCCCACCGTCTCGACGAACTTCCCGAGCGGCTTGACCTTCCACAGCGAGTCCTTCGCCATGAACCGAACGCGCCGGTGCGTCACGCATCCGACCACGAACGTGTCGAGGTTCGATCGGTGGATCGGCGCGATCACGTAGGCCCCTTCGGCGGGCAGGCGGTGCGTGCCCTCGTACGAAACCCGGAACCAGATCTTGCAGAACGTGATCACGACCACCCGCGCGAGCCGGTAGAACCACAGCGGCGGCTGCTTCACGGCAGAAGGTCGACGATCTCGCCGACGACCTCGTCGACAGAACGACCCGTGGTATCGACCGTGATCGCGCCGTCGGGCTCCCGCAGCGGACCGTGCGTCCGGCCTTCGTCGCGAGCGTCGCGCTCCGCGATCGACGCCGCGACCTCCTCGTAGCGCAGGTCCGCGACCTCCTTGTGCCGCCGCTGCGCCCGGACTTCCGGGTCGGCCGTGAGATACACCTTCAGCTCGGCGTCGGGGAACACCACTGACCCGATGTCCCTGCCCTCGATGACTCCTCCCCCTCGGACCTCAGCCCACTCGCGCTGGCGGCGCCGCATCTCTGCCCGGACGTCGGGATTCGCGGCGACGACGCTGACCGCGCGGGTGACCTCTGGGCCGCGGATCTCGATCGTCGCGTCGACGCCGTCCACGAACACGCCCTTCTCGCTCACGTCGAGCTCGAGGTCGTTCGCGACCCGTGCAACATCATCGTTCTCCGCCGGGTCGACGCCCCGGCGCAGCGCGGCGAAGGCCACCCCGCGGTACATCGCGCCCGTGTCGAGGTACTCGAGGTCGAGACGCTCCGCGAGGGCTCGGGCCACAGTCGACTTGCCCGCTCCGGCCGGCCCGTCGATGGCGATCACGCGCATCGGAGCGTGACCCTACCCGGCGTCGGATCGAAGCTGTTCCAGGGAGTCGAAGTAGCCCGGGAAGGTCTTGCTCACGCAGTCGGGATCCCTGATCGAGATGCCGGGCACGGCAAGGCCGAGGACCGCGAAGCTCATCGCCATGCGGTGGTCGCCGTACGTCTCGATCTCGGCCCCATGGGCCGAACCCGGCTGCACGACGAAGCCGTCATCGCGCTCCGACGCGTCGATGCCGCAACGCCGGAGCTCGGTGACGACCGCCGAGATGCGATCGGACTCCTTCGCCCGGATGAACCCGATGCCCGTCACCTCCGTCGGCGTGGAGGCGAACGAGGCGACCACTGCGAGGGTGGGCGCGGTGTCGGACAGGTCGGATAGGTCTGCCGTGACGCCATGGAGGGCTCCGCCGCGGACGGTCGTGCTCGCCGCCCCCTGCTCGACGTCAGCACCCATCTGCGCCAACACGTCGACGAATGCGAGGTCTCCCTGCGTCGACCCCGCGCCGAGCCCCTCGACCGTCACCCGGCCTCCGGTGATCGCCGCCGCCGCGAAGAAGTACGACGCGGCGCTCGCATCGGGCTCGACCGTGTAGGTCGCGGCGCGGTAGCCGCTCGGTCTGACGAGGCACCCGGCCGTCCGTGACCTCCGCGGACGCGCCGAACGCCGCCATCGTCGCCGCGGTCATCGCGACGTACGGCTGCGACACCTGATCGCCGTCGATCTCGACCGTGAGGGCGCCGTCCGCGCACGGCGCGGCCAGCATGAGCCCGGAGAGGAACTGGCTCGACACGTCACCCGGCAGCCGCACCGACCCGCCGTGCAGCCCGCTCGGCCTCGATCGATGACCGGGAGGTGACCCGGTGGTCGTCCTCGGTGATGCGCACGCCGAGAGCTGCGAAGCGCGTCGATCGAAGGGCCGACCGGACGCGCCCGCATCTGCGGCATCCGCGTCGAGCCGGTAGCGACCCCGGCCGAGCGCGAGCATCGGCAGCAGGAACCGCGCGGTCGTTCCCGACTGGCGGGCGTCGAGCGTCGCCTCCGCCGACCGGGATCACTCCTCCGCTGCCGTGCACGACAACCGTCGTCCGCTCGCGGTCGATTTCGAGCGCGATGCCGAGGCGCTCGAGCGCGACGAGCATCGCCTCGGTGTCGTCGGCGAAGAGCACGCCCTCGAGCCGGCTCTCCCCGTGAGCGAGCGCGGCGGCGACCAGCGCCCGGTTCGTGATGCTCTTCGACCCGGGCACGCGGACGGCGACGTCGGGCGGTACGGCGAGCGGCGCGATCGGGCGCGGGCTGGCTCATTCCAGTCGCTGCACGGACGGCCGGTAGCCGCGTGCCATGAGGCCGCCCCGGAACAGATCGGCGTTCGCCGCCTCGACCAGCATGATCACCACACCGCGGTTGCCTTCCGCCGAGTGCGCGATCTCGATGTCCGCGGTGTTCACGCCGAGCTCGGCGGCGAGCGTCGTGACCTCGGCGAGCACTCCCGGCCGGTCGGGCACGGGGATGCGGACCTCGGCGAGATCCGACGGGCGAGCGACGCGGCTCGGCAGGTTCGAGCGCGGCGGCCCGAGCGGCCTCGAGCCGCGCCAACAAGGCGGCGCCGTCCCCGTTGGCGACGACATCGCGCATGTCGCCCAGCCCACCGATGAGCGCGTCGAGGGCTTCGACGATCGCTTCCCGGTTCTCATGGCAGATGTCCGGCCAGATCGCGGGATGGCCCGACGCGATGCGGGTCATGTCGCGGAAGCCGCCGGCGGCGAGTCGCAGCAACGCGGCGTGCTCCTCGGCGCGAGTCTCGGCGACACCCATGAGCGTGGCGGCGGTGAGGTGAGGCACGTGCGAGACGACGGCGACGAGCGCGTCGTGGCGCTCGGGCGGCAGAGCGACCACCTCGGCCCCGAACGACGACACGACCGCGGCGACCTGCGTGTACGCGCTGTCCGCGGTGTCGCTGGTCGGAGTGAGGACCCAGACCGCGCCCTCGAAGAGCTCGCCGTCCGCGCCCTCGACGCCTTCCTGCTCCGAGCCCGCCATCGGATGACCACCGACGAACCGGGCGTCGGCGACGGCCTCGACGATGGGTCCCTTCACACTGCCCGCGTCGGTGACGACGCGGCATCCGGCCGCAAGCGCGTGCCTCACGGCCTCGGTGATCGACCGCACCGGCGTCGCCACGAACGTGATCGCCGCGTCGGCGTCGAGGCCGATGGCGTCGACCGCTCCGAGCTCGAGGGCCTTCGCCACCATCGCCTCGTCGGCGTCGCTGCCGAGCACCTTCCAGCCGCGGGCGCGCAGCGCCATGCCGATCGATCCACCGATCAGCCCGACTCCGATGACGTTGGCGGTCGAGCCCGGTTCAGTCGGCGAGGTCATTGCGAAGGACCTTCGCGCCCTCGAGGTAGACGTGGCGCATCTCGGCCTTGCTGCGCTCGGAATGCACGTGAGCGAGCAGCCGGACGCACCGCGGCAAGCCGCCGGGCTTGTCCATCTCCTGCGCCCCGATCAGCGGGACGTCGGGCAGACCCCAGGAACGAGCGACCGTCGCCGGGTACTCGGAGTGGATGTCGGGCGTCGCCGTGATGAGGATGCTGATGACATCGTCGTTCGTGAGGTCGTTGCGCGCGAAGAGCTCGTCGAGCAGCGCGTGCACACGCTCCCGGAGATGATCGGCATCGTCGAGGTCGAGTGTGGTCGCGCCGCGCAGGGCTCGAACTGCGGGGGACACGGCGGGGCAGGCTAGCCGTCGCCCACATCAGCCACGGATCGTTCCAAGGCTCGGACCTCCACCATGCGTGAGCTCTCGCCAGGTTCCGGGCTTCAGCCGGCGATCCGAGATCGGGCCGACGCGCGACGCGCACCAACCGCCGGACGGGATGCCCGACCTCGTCGCACATCCGGCGCACCTGACGGTTCCGGCCTTCGTGGATCGTGATGCGCAGCAGGTTCGGAGGCGACAACGCCACCTTGGCCGGCGCGGTGACGCCGTCGTCGAGCGAGACGCCCTCGCGGAGCATGCGCACCGCTGCGGCGGAAGGTCGTCCCGCGACCTCGGCCAAGTACTCCTTCTCGATCCCGAAGGACGGATGGGTGAGTCGATGCGAGAGGTCGCCGTCATTGGTGAGGATCAGCAGCCCTTCGGTGTCGGCGTCGAGCCGACCAACCGGGAACACCCGCGGCTCGGAGGGCACGAAGTCGGTGACGATCGGCCGTCGTTGCGGGTCGGCGAGGGTGGTCACCACGCCCCGCGGCTTGTTCAGCAGGTAGTAGATGAGACCGGGTCGGACTGCGAGCGGCGCGCCGTCGACCTCGATGCGATCGACTTCGACGTCGACTCGGCGACCGAGGACGGCGACGTCGCCGTTGACGGTGACTCGGCCGTCGGCGATCAGCTCCTCGCAGGCGCGGCGGCTGCCCAAGCCCCGCTGCGCGAGCACCTTCTGGAGGCGGTCGCCGCTCCGCTCGGCATCTGCGGACTCGGCGGCCGGGACAGGCTCAGGGGGAGGTGACGGGCTCATCGGGCCCTGCGGGCCGCAACGTCGTCTCCAGTGCTTCCACCACATCGGCACCGGGGACGAAATCGCCGAGCGGCGGGAGGTCGTCGAGCGAGTCGAGGCCGAGCTTCTCGAGGAACAGCGGCGTCGTCCCCCAGAGCACGGCCTGGCCCGGCCCGGGGTCTCGCCCAAGCGGCGCGATGTAGCCCCGCGACTGCAGCGTGCGCACGACGGCTTCGACGTCGACGCCTCGGATCGATGCGGCCTGGGCCCGCGAGATCGGCTGCTTGTAGGCGATGATCGCCAACGTCTCGAGCGCCGCGTTCGAGAGCCGCGACGACTGCCCTTCGAGCACGAAGCGCTCGACGTAGGGCGACAGGTCCGGGTGGCTCTGGTAGCGGTAGCCGCCCGCGACCTTGACGAGGATGAAGCCGCGTCCCTCCGACTCGTAGCTGTCGGCGAGCTGCTTGCACGCCTGCTCGACTTCGGTCACCGGCATCTCCAGCAGCTGCGCGAGCAGATTCGGCGGCACCGGTTCCTCGGCCACCATGACGATCGCCTCGATCGCGCGGGAGATGTCTTCGCCCATGTCTCAGCCCTCGTACACGTCGATGGCGGCCAGATCCTCCGCGGCCAGATGGTCAGGACCGAGCCAGGTGACCACGATGTCGCCGAACGTGATGGTCTGCTCGAGCTCGACGAGCCCCTGCTTGCAGAGCTCGAGGATGGCGAGGAAGCGGACGATGCGCTCGAGGCGCTCCTCGACGACTTCCGTCAGCTCGCGGAACGTCACCCGCCGCCTGAGCGGCAGCTCCTCGACCAGCACGGCCACCGCATCGGCGACGCTCGCCCGGATCGGCGCGACGTGCTCGAGGTCGACGCGTGGGAGCGGCTTGGGCGTCGCCGCTCGGATCAAGGCATCGCGCAGCTGTTCCGCGGTCAGTCCCGCGAGCAGGTCGGGTGCGAGGCCGAGGAAGCGCTCCTCGATGCCGGCTGTCCGTGGATAGGACCGACTCGCGTCCGTGCTCAGACGGTTGAAGACCGTCGCGACGTCCTTGAACGTCTTGCACTCGAGGAGCCGCGCGAGCAGCTGGTCGCGCTCCTCCCAGAGCGCCAGCTCCTCGTCGAGATCGATGTCGTCGCGCCCGGGGAGCAGGCGGCGAGCCTTCAGCTCGACGAGGGTCGCGGCGATGAGGAGGAACTCGGTCGCGATGTCGAGGTCGAGCTGCTCGGCGTCGGCGGTGATGCGGTCGAGCTCGGTGAGGTAGGCGTCGACGATCTTGCTGAGGGAGACCTCGTACAGGTCGACCTGCTCGCGGACGATGAGGTGCAAGAGGAGATCGAACGGGCCCTCGAAGACCGGGGTCTGCACCTCGTAGGGCACGTCAGCAGGCTAGCAGCGGGAGTTACACCCACGTGATTTGCCGGCCCGGCCTCTAACCTGCCCGCCCATGACGGTCGTGTTCTCGGGCATCCAGCCGAGCGGCGAAACGCACATCGGCAACTACCTCGGCGCGATCCGGCACTGGGCCGTCGACCAGCACGAGCACACAGTCGTACTACTGCGTCGTCGACCTGCACTCTCTGACGACGCCGCACGACCCCGTCGAGCTCCGATCCAAGTCGCTCGCGATGGCGACGATGCTCGTCGCCTGCGGACTCGACCCCGACGTGTGCACGATCTTCGTGCAGAGCCACGTGGCTGAGCACACGCGCCTCGCGTGGCTGCTCGAGTGCACCGCGAGCATCGGCGAGTTGCAGCGGATGACTCAGTTCAAGGACAAGTCCGCCCGTGCCTCGGGCGAGTTCGTCTCGGCCGGGTTGCTCACCTATCCCACGCTGATGGCGGCCGACATCGTGCTCTACGACACCGATCGCGTGCCCGTGGGCGACGACCAGCGCCAGCACATCGAGCTCGCACGCGACGTGGCGATCCGCTTCAACTCGCGCTACGGCGAGACGTTCGTCATGCCTCAGGCCGCGATCCCCCGCACCGGCGCCCGGGTGATGGATCTGCAGGAGCCGACGAACAAGATGTCGAAGTCGGTCGACTCACCCCAGGGCACCGTGATGGTGCTCGACCCGCCCGAGGTGATCGAGCGCAAGCTCAGTCGGGCCGTGACGGACAGCGACGGCGAGGTCAGGTTCGACGTCGCCGCCAAGCCCGGCGTGTCGAACCTCCTGTCGATCCTCGCCGCGAGCACGGGCGAGAACGTCGAGGTCGCTCGCGGACCGCTACACCCAGTACGGACCACTGAAGAAGGACACCGCGGCCGCGTTGATCGAAGCCCTCCGTCCCGTGCGCGAGCGGTACGAGTCTTTGGCCGCCGATCCCGCAGCGATGACCGAGGTGCTGCGCAAGGGCGCGAGCAAGGCCCGCGAAGTCGCCAGCGCCACCTACGAACGCGCCCGCACCGCCATCGGTTTGTTAGAGAGTTAGGGCATAAGCGGCGGCGCAATGCGCCGCCGGGCACACCGCGTACCGGATTGTCGAGCGAAGCGAGCAGGAGCCGGGCGAAGCGGAGCGGAGCACGGCGACGAGGAAAGCTCAGCTCTTCTCAATCGTCGTCTGCTTCCTTGAGGGCCGTGGCGATGTGGTGGGGCAGGGTCCACGAGGTCTCGGGCCAGTGGTGCTCGCGGGTCCAGGTCACCGTCAGCTCGTCGCTGCCCGCCAGGGCGAGACGGTCGGCGCCGATCTCGGGGTGGCGCAGGTACAGCCCGACCTTGCGGGTGAACCCACGGCTCTCCGTCCACTGCGCGGCGGTCGGCACTCCGGCGATCGACCCAGAGATCGTCGCCAGGACCCGGCCGTAGGTGCCGAGCCCGGCGTCGATCTTGCCGACGTCATGGAGCAGTGCCGCCGCAAGGATGGGCCGACTCGCTTCGTTCCCGAGGGCGCGCTCGACGCGCCGGGCTACACCAACCGCATGGCGACGATCCTGGTTGCTCATCAGATCCCAGAGGTCACGCTCGCCCGGCCGCATCTGCGAGCGCGCCCAGGCGTCGTCCTCGGGCGAGGGACCGCCGGGACGCAACGATCCGAAGAATCGACGGCTGAGGTGGACGAGCCGCACGCATGAACCTCCGAGACCTAGAGCAGATGGGCCCAAAGATCGATCGCCCGGATGAAGATCGAGTTGAGCACCCGGGGCAGCGCCAGCACGATGATGATCAGCACACCCATCGTGTACTGGCGGATCTTCAGCCACTGCGGGTACCAGCTGCGGGGCATGAAGCGCTCGACCACCGCCGACCCGTCCAGGGGTGGAAACGGGAGCAGATTGAAGGCCGCGAGCACCACGTTGACGACGCCCAGATCCACGACGACGCGCACCGCGGTGCCCTCGAGGGTGAACGTCCGCAGCACGAACGCGGCAAACAGGGCGATCAGGATGTTCGTCGCCGGGCCGGCGAGAGATACCAGCACGGCCTGGTTGCGGGGAGACCGCAAGCGGCCGACGTTCACGGGGACCGGCTTTGCGAACCCGAACACCCCGAACGACGTGAGCGACAACAGCAGCGGGAGGATGATCGACCCGAACGGGTCGATGTGCGGCACCGGGTTCAGCGTGAGACGCCCTGCTCGCTTCGCGGTGTCGTCACCGCACCAGTACGCGACGAGGCCGTGGGAGATCTCGTGGAGGATGATCGAGGGAATCAGGACCCCAAGGAAGATCAGGGTCGATTCGAGGTCGATGACACCTGGGGTCAGGCGCGCCCCGCTGCACAGTTGATGCACCAGCGGGTCTCGGGCATGGCTTCCAGCCTGGCTTCGCCGATCGGCTGGCCGCAGTTCTGGCACTGCCCGTAGGTGCCAGTGTCGAGCCGGTCGAGAGCCTCCTGCACGGCGGCGAGCTGGTCCTCGAGCGATCCGGCGAGCGAGCGGGCTTCCCCCACCTCGGCGGCGACCTGACCAGAGTCGGCAAAGTTGTGGTCGAGGTCGGAGCCGTTCGTGCCGACGCCGAGCGCGGCGAGCTGACGGCTCAGCCGTTCCTTCTCCGCCTCAAGGGCGGCGCGGTTCGCTGCGAGCAGCTCAGCGGGGGGCACTCGAAGCAAGGCTAACGGCTCCGGAGCGCCCTGGGGTGGGCGGTGTCGTAAACGGTACGGAGTCGCTCCGCGCTGACCAGCGTGTACACCTGCGTCGTAGCCACCGAAGCGTGACCGAGGAGCTCCTGCACCACCCGGATGTCGGCCCCGTGATCGAGCATGTGCGTCGCGCACGAGTGCCGAAGCACGTGCGGGCTGAGCCGATCTCCCAGACCGACGCGATCCGCGTAGGTGCGGACGATCCCCCACGCTCCCTGGCGGGACAACCGCCCGCCGCGCGCGTTCAGGAACACGGCCTCCGCGTCGCCGCGTCGCGCCCACCGATCGGGCACGACGGCGCCGCGTCCACTCGTCGCCAGCCAATCGCGCATCGCGTCGGCCGCCATCCGCCCGATCGGGACGATGCGCTCGTGGCTCCCCTTCCCGAAGACCCGCATCACTCGCTCGTCCAGGTCGAGATCGCCGAGGGACAGCCCAACCAACTCGGAGATGCGGATGCCGGTGCCGTAGAGCACCTCGAGGATCGCCCGGTCGCGCCGCTCGAGCGCCCCGTTGCCCACGACCGACGCGAGGAGTGACTCCACCTCCGCCTCGGTCAACGGGCGCGGGAGGCCTTGCGGCACCTTGGGCGCCTCTACATCAGCGGCCGGGTTGTGCTCGATGCGACCCTCCTCGGCCAAGAACCGATGCAGTGACCGCACCGCGACGAGAGCGCGTGCGATCGACGTCGCGGCCTTGCCCTCGGCGCGTTGGCGCTCGACGTAGCGCTCGATGTCGGTCTCGCTCACCGCGTGGAGGGGCCGCTTCTGCGCGTCCAGGTAGGCGCAATAGGCGTTCGAGGTCGCGTCGATAGGCGGCGACCGTGTTCACGGCTCGACCTCGCTCCACCGCCAACCAGACGAGGTACTCCTCCGCATCGAGCGGCAACGGCTTGGTGGGACTCATCTCCCGTCGAGGCGATCCCGAGCCAGAAGCAGACCGATGATCGTCTTCGCGTCGATGATCGTCTGGCTCGCGATGAGCTCGTGCGCGTCGCGCAGGGAGATGCGCTCCACCGTCATGTGGGCCTCCTCCTCGCTGTGCGACTGCGACGCGACCTCGGTGAGGTCGAGGCCCAGGAAGATGTCGAGCCGGGCGTCCGAGAACCCGGCCGAGCCGTGGTAGGTGCAGAGGTGCTCGATCGTGCCGGCGCGATACCCCGCTTCCTCGCCGAGCTCGCGCTGTGCGGTGTCGACGAGTGACTCCCCCTCGACGTCGCACATCCCCGCCGGGATCTCCAGCAGGTCATGGCCGAGCGCCGGTCGGAACTGCCTCACGCAGATGACGTCGCCGTTCTCCAGAACCGGCACCACCGCGACCGCAGCCGGCACATGCACGACATCTCGGTCGAACGTCTCGCCGGTCGGGCTCTCGAACGTCTCGTTCGTCACCCGGATGATGAAGCCCTGGTAGATCTGCTCCTCGTGGAGGCGCCGGAACTTGCTCACGCCTCGATGGAGAGCAGGTGCGGATTGCGTCCTTCGGCCCGCGCGACCGCGGCCCCGATGAAGTCGCGGAACAGGGGACCCGGCCGATCGGGCCGGCTCTTGAACTCTGGATGGGCCTGCGTGCCGACCCACCACGGGTGGTCGGCGAGCTCGACGAACTCGACGAGACGGCCGTCGGGTGAGGTGCCCGAGCAGACGAGCCCGGCCTCCTCCATGCGGGTGCGGTACGCGGGGTTGAACTCGTAGCGGTGCCGGTGGCGCTCGGACACGATCGGCTCGCCATACGCGGCCGCGGCCTTCGAGCCGGGCTGCAGCACTGCGAAGTACGCGCCGAGCCGCATCGTGCCGCCCATGTCGACGACCTCGCGTTGGGAGTCCATCAGATCGATGACGGGATGCGGTGAGGTCGCGTCGAACTCACTCGAGTTCGCTCCGTCGAGGCCGACGACGTTGCGCGCGAACTCGATGCACATCACCTGCATGCCGAGGCAGATGCCGAGGCAGGGCATGAGGTTCACGCGCGCGTAGTGCGCAGCGGCGATCTTCCCCTCGATGCCACGTACACCGAAGCCGGCCGGGATCACGATGCCATCGAGGTCGCGCAGCCGGCCCTCGGCCAGCAGCCCTTCGACGTCCTCAGCCTGGATCCAGTCGATCTGCACGTCGGCGCCGTGATGGAATCCGCCGTGCTTCAGCGCCTCGACCACCGACAGGTAAGCGTCGGGCAAGTCGATGTACTTGCCGATGAGGCCGATCCGCACCGGCCGGACCGAAGTCTCGATCCGGTCGACCAGGGCCTCCCACGTCGAGAGGTCGACCTCACGGTCTTCGAACCCGAGCAGCCGGCAGAGATAGCCGTCGAGGCCCTCGCCGTGCAGCACGAGCGGGATCTCGTACAGGTTGCGTGCGTCGGCGGCGTTCACGACCGCTTCGATGGGCACATCGCACAGGTTCGAGATCTTGCGCTTGAGCGCGTCGGACACGGCCCGCTCGCTGCGGCACACGATGACATCGGGCTGGATGCCACGGCTGCGCAGCTCGGTCACGGAGTGCTGCGTGGGCTTCGTCTTCTGCTCGCCCGACGGCCCGATGAACGGCACGAGGGTGACGTGCACGTAGGCCACGTTGTCGCGGCCGGCGTCCTTGCGGAACTGCCGGATCGCCTCGAGGAAGGGAAGGATCTCGATGTCGCCGACGGTGCCGCCGACTTCGGTGATCACGACGTCGACGTCGTCGGTGGCGAGCCGGCGGATGCGCCGCTTGATCTCGTCGGTGATGTGCGGGATCACCTGCACCGTGCGACCGAGGTAGTCGCCTCGACGTTCCGCAGCGAGCACCGCCTGGTAGATCGAGCCCGTCGTGGCGTTGGAGTTTCGCGACAGGGACTCGTCGATGAACCGCTCGTAGTGGCCGAGATCGAGATCGGTCTCGCCGCCGTCGTCGGTGACGAACACCTCGCCGTGCTCGAAGGGGTTCATCGTGCCGGGGTCGACATTGATGTAGGGGTCGAGCTTTTGCATCGTGACCCTCAGGCCCCGGGCCTTCAGCAACCGCCCGATCGAGGAGGCGGTGAGGCCCTTGCCGAGGGAGCTGGCCACGCCACCGGTCACGAAGATGTGCTTCGTCACGACGCTCCTTCTCGATTGGGGGCATGACGGCCCCGCACAGCAACCCGGTCGAGGGTAGCGCGGGAATTCGACGCTTCGGTGGAGCCTGGTTGCCAGAATCGCCCGATGAAGATCGACGTACGCATCGCCCGAGAAGACGAGCATGACGACTTCTCTCGCACCTTCCTGACGGCGCTCCTGGAGAAGCCACCCTCAGCTGCCCTTCTCGAGAAGCGCCTCCCGGGATATCTGGCGATGCGCGCGTTCGGCGCCTACGAGGGCGGCGAGATCGTCGGGACCGCCGGTGCGTGGCCGTTCGACATGGCGGTGCCGGGAGGCGCCCGCATCGGCGTCGCCGCGGTGACCGCGGTCGGCGTGCTGCCGACGCACACCCGCCGCGGGGCGCTCACGGGGATGATGCGCGCACAGCTCATCGATGCCGCCGAGCTCGGCCAGCCCGTCGCGATCCTGGGCGCGTCCGAAAGCGTCATCTACGGCCGGTTCGGATACGGGCTGGCGACCACAGCCGCGAACCTGAAGATTCACAAGCGCCACACGAGTTTCTCCTCCGAAGTCGTCGATCCGGGGCGAACCCGACTCGTCGAGCGGGAGAAGGCGCTCGAGATGCTCCCCGGGTTGTACGACCGCTACGGGCGTGATCGTCCCGGCTCGCTCAATCGCCCCTCCTACCGGTGGGAGCGGTGGTACGGCGCGCCCATCGAAGGGGACAACGAGCCGCCGCCGATCTTCGTCATCCACGAGGATGCCAAAGGGCGTCCGGACGGATTTCTCGTGTACTCGATCGCCGGGCGCGAGAGCTGGCGGGATGGCGCTGTCCGAGCCGACGTCCACGACCTGTGGGGGGCGCCGTCCGTGTACGGGCCGTTGTGGCGGTATGCGCTCGAGATCGACCTCATCGACGAGATCGAAGCCTGGATGCGCATGCCCGACGAGCCGTTGCGGTGGATGCTCGCCGATCCTCGCCGGCTCGAGATCAAGCTCGAGGACCACATCTGGCTGCGCGTGCTCGACGTGCCCGTTCGCGCTGAGCGCCCGCACGTACCGCGGCCCGGGACGACTGGTGATGGAGGTCGCCGATCCGTTTCTCGATCGGGGTGGACGCTTCGAGCTCGACGTCGACGAGACCGGCACGGCGACGTGCAAGTCATCGCGACGGTCCGCCGAGGTCGAGCTGTCGATGGCAGACCTGGGCGCGCTCTACCTCGGTGGACACAGCTTCAGCGCGCTCGCCGCGGCCGGGCGCGTCGCGGAACGCAAGGCCGGCGCGCTCGCCCGCGCCGACCACCTCTTCGCGCACCATCCCCTCCCCTGGTGCGGCACCTTCTTCTGACCCACCCCCTCCCCCCCGATTCCGCGCCAGCCCGACGCATAGTCGGGCTGGCGCGCGCACGGTCAGGGTGGGGTCAACGGTGGCGGTCGCGGGCGGCGGCCGCGAGCAGCTCCTCGGCGTGCTCGCGGGCGGTCGTGCTCGACGGCATGCCCGAGAGCATCCGTGACAGCTCGATCGCGCGCGCCTCGCCGTCGACGGACGCTGCCGTGACAAGCGGTGCGGCCGTGTTCCTCCCGCTTGTCCACCGCGACCTGCACGTCGGCGTACGCCGCGACCTGCGCGAGGTGCGTGACCACGAGGACTTGATGCGGCGCGCCGAGACGGGCGAGGGCGCGCCCACCGCCAACGCCGCCTCACCTCCGATGCCGGCGTCGACCTCGTCGAACACGAGCGTGGGCGGAGCTTCGGTGATCACGAGGCGCAGCGCGAGCATCGTCCTCGCGAGCTCTCCACCGGACGCCACGCGGGCGAGCGGGGCGAGCTCCTCACCGGGGTTGGCCGCGAACCGGAACGTCACGGCGTCACCGGGATCGTCGCCGTCGACGTCGACGCTCAACCTTGCGCGCGGCAAAGCGAGCTCTCGAAGATGCCGCTGCACGGCTTCGGCGAGCTTCGGCGCGGCGCGGCCGGCGGGCGCTCGCCACGTGCGCCGCCGCGGTGTCGCACTCGGCCAGGGCGGCGCGGCGAGCCTGGTCCAACGCGAGGGCCCGCTCATCGTGGGACGCCAGCTCGTCGAGTCGAGCGCGCGCCTCGTCTCGGTAGGCCACGACCTCATCGAGGGTCTCTCCGTACTTCCGTGTCAGCTCGCGCAAGAGGTGCCGGCGCGCCCGCACCGCCGCAAGGCGATCGGGATCGTCGGCGATGGCCTCTGCCGTCTGGCGGAGCTCTGACCCGATGTCGGCCAGCTCGGCTTCGACAGCGCGGAGTCGCTGCTCGAGGCCACCGAAGGGGGATCGGCCCGACAGCGCCGCGCGGGCCGTACCGACCGCATCGAGCGCCCCGGCTTCGCCCGCGAGCGTCTCCACCGCGACGGCGGCCGCCTCACGGTGGGCCGTCGCATCGGCCAGCCGGTCCTCCTCGGCCTCGAGGGTGCCGTCCTCGTCGGGGTCCTCGATGGCGGCGGCGTCGAGCTCGTCGACTTGATACCTGAGCAAGTCCATCTCCCGTGCCCGCGCTCGGGCATCGCCGCCGAACGTCGCGAGCTCGGCGTCGAGCTCCGCGACACGCGCGCGGGCGGCTCGCAACGGAGTCAGGTCGACCGAGCCGAAGCCGTCGAGTGCGCGCCGTTGCTCGGCTGCCGCCAACAGCGACTGATGGCTGTGCTGACCGTGGAGGTCGACGAGCGCGCGTCCTTCCTCGGCGAGCTGCGCGACGGTGGCGAGCCGCCCGTTTCGGTACGCACGCGAGACCGCCCGTCACGCGGGATCACGCGTCCGAGCACGAGCTCGGTGTCGTCGACGACGAACCGACCTTCGATGATGCACTCGGGCGCGCCGTGTCGCACGACCCCAGCTTCGGCCCGCCCGCCCACGAGCAGCTCGATCGCGTCTACGAGCAAGGTCTTGCCCGCGCCGGTCTCACCCGTGAGTGCGGTCATGCCGGGGCCGAGCACGAGCACGAGCTCCTCGATGACGCCGAGGTTGCGGACCGCCAGCTCGATCAGCACTGGTCAGCGATCGTTCAGGCCGAACTTGACCTTCAGGATGTGGTGGAAGTTGCGGCGTCCGAACGTCACGAACCGCGCCGTGCGATCGGCGGTCGCGCATTCGATGCGGTCGCCCCCGTGGAGCTCGCCGACGCTCGTGCCGTCGACCGACAAGGTCGCGGGACGATGGCCGATCACCTCGAGGCTCAGCGTCTCGCTCGGATCGAGGATGAGGGCACGGTCGAAGAGCATGTGCGGCGAAACCGGGGTGAGCACCAGCGCGCGATGGCGCGGCGACACGATCGGACCGCGGGCCGAGAGCGAGTACGCGGTCGAGCCGGTCGGCGTCGCGACGATGAGCCCATCGGCCGCATACGAGGTGAACACCTCTCCCCCGATTCTCACGAGCATGCGCACCGTGTGACCCGACTGCGTCTTCTCCACGACGGCCTCATTGAGCGCTCGAAAGCAGATCTCAGCAAGCGGGGACGACGCCGACCGGACGGTGACCGAGAGCATCATGCGATCGTCGATCTCGTGGTCGCCAGCAAAGAACCGCTCGAACGCGGAGGTCATCGCGTGGGGTTCGACCTCGGTGAGATAGCCGAGCACTCCGACGTTGACTCCGAGCACCGGCACCTCGGCGCTCTCGACGAGATCCACGGTGCGGAGCATCGTGCCGTCCCCGCCGAGGCTGACCGCCAGGCCGACGCCTTCGGTCAGCTTCTCTCTGGGCGCACCGAGCGTCGGGCAGGCCGACCGCCTCCGCGTCGAGCTCGGGCATGCGCACCTCATGACCGTGCTCGAGCAACCAGGTCGACGCGACCTTCGCGAGGTCGGCGGCGTTCTCACGCTGGTTGTGAACCACGAGCGTCACGATGGTCATGGCTCGACCGCCTCCGCCAGCACGTCCTCGATGCTCGCACCCGACACGCCTCGCCGGCGCGCCACCCGGCCCACGGGCGTGGACGAAGAACTCGACGTTGCCCTGAGCGCCGCGGAGGGGAGACACCATCCAGCCCATGATGGCCGCTCCGCGGCCCGTGAGCGCGTCCCCCACGTCCTCCAACGCGCGGCGCCACACCGCCGGATCCGAGATCACGCCTCGACCACGGCTGGCCTCGACCCTCCCGGCCTCGAACTGCGGCTTCACGAGCAGCACGAGATCCGCGCCTGGCCCGCTCACCTCGAGCAGCGCACCGAGGACGGTCCGCAGCGAGATGAACGACAGGTCGGCGACGACGAGCGAGAACGTGCCAAGGGTCGCCGCGTCGATCGTGCGGACGTTCAGACGCTCGTGCACCTCGACGCGCCGATCGTCACGGATCCGTGGATGGAGCTGTCCATGGCCGACGTCGACGGCCACCACTCGGGCGGCGCCGGCCTGCAACAAGCAGTCGCTGAAACCCCCGGTCGACGCGCCGGCGTCGAGAGCGGTGGCCCCGCGGACATCGACTCCGAAGCGTTCGAGTGCAGCCGCCAGCTTCTCGCCTCCGCGGCTGACGAACCGAGGGGGCGGCGCGAGCACGACGATCGGCTCGTCCGCGGCGACCAACCGCGACGACTTCTCGGCCGGTGCGCCCCCGACCGTCACCTGGCCGGAAACAACGAGCTGTTGCGCGGCTTCCCGTGTCTCGGCCAACCCTCGTCGCAAGAGCTCGGCGTCGAGACGCCGGCGGGCCTTCGTCACGCCTTGGACGCAGCCGCCTTCTTGGTCGGCCGACTTCTTGGCGGCGCTCTTCTTCGCCGTCGCCTTCTTCGCCGTCGCCTTCTTCGCCGTCGCCTTCTTCGCCGTCGCCTTCTTCGCCGTCGCCTTCTTCGCCGCCGCCTTCGTCGCCGCGCCCGGCTTCGAAGCCCTGATCGCGGCGTCGACCTTGCGCTCGAGCTTCGCCAGATCGGCCTTCGTCGCCAACCCCAGCGAGCCGAGCTGGCCGATCACTTCCGTGCGCACGACCTTCACCAGGCGCTCGGTGTTCTCACGGCTGCGGTCGACGAGGTCCTGCACCTGCTGCTGGGTCTGCTCAGTCTGCAGCTCGCCCGCTCGGACGAGGTTGCCGACGATCTCCTCGGCTCGATCCCGCGTCGTCTGCGTGAAGGCCATGCCGGCTTCCAAGTACTTCCTCAGCGCATCAAGTTGGGCCATCCGCACACGCTACCGAGTATGGGCGTCGGTAGGGTCCCCGTGAGTGATCCCGCTGCGGGACGACACCCCAACTCTGCGGCGCCCCATCGTCACGATCGTGTTGATCGTTCTGAACGTCGCGGTGTTCCTCCTTGTGCAATCACCGCTTCGCGGTACCGATGTCGTCGAGATCGACGGCGGCACTGTGCGCATCGACAGCGAGCTGCGGTTCAACCTCGAGTTCGCCGCCATCCCCTGCGAGCTCGTGCAGGGTCACCCTCTGACTATCAACGAGGTGGCGCGCACGTTCAATCAGGGCGACCGCTCGGCCTGCGACGAGAACGACGACAGCCCCCCACTGTTCCCGGGCAAGAACGTCTACCTCGCGGTGGTCACCTCGATGTTCCTGCACGGAGGATGGCTGCACCTCGGGTTCAACATGTTGTTTCTGTGGGTGTTCGGCAACAACATCGAGGACCGGCTCGGCCGAGTGATGTTCTTGGCCTTCTATCTGCTGGCCGGCGTCGTCGCGACTGCGGGACAGGTCGCGATCGACCCAGGCGAGCACCGTGCCCGTCGTCGGGGCGTCGGGCGCCATCGCCGGGGTGATGGGGGCCTATCTGATCTGGTACCCGCGGGCGAGAATCTTCACGCTGTTCTTCATGATCCTCGTGTGGTTCCGCGAGATCGAAGCGCGGGTGGTGCTGCTCGTGTGGTTCGTGCTCCAGTTCGTCTTCAACCGGGGCGGCGAGCGTCGCGTGGATGGCGCACGTCGCGGGCTTTGCGTTCGGCGTGGCGGTCGCGTGGTTCATGCGACCCCGACCAAAGCCGGCGGCCCTTCCTCCCGACGACTGGTCGCACCCTCCGAGCCAGTACCGCTAGTCAGTGCCGCTGAGGATCTTGTCGGCGAGGTCGGCCAGGTCGGCCGCGATGACGTCCGGACGCGGCTCGATCGTCGTCAGGTCAGCGTCGGGAGCGACGATCCCCGAAAGCACGAGGCCGAATGCGCAACGGAGACGCACCGCGAACAGCCCGTCGGTGTCCGGCCGGTCGCCGACCATCAACAGCGCGACATCGCCCACTTCCTCGCGCACGAGGTCGGCCATCGGCTGGTAGGGCTTCCCCGCGACGACGGGCACCGTCGCGGCCCCGGTCGCGACTGCCGCGAGGATCGCGCCGCCGCCGGGAATCGGCCCGTCGGGCGTCGGGTAGGTCGCGTCGTCATTCGTCCCGATCAGCACGGCGCCGCTCCGGATCGCCGCGGCCGCGACGCGCATCCGCTCGTAGTCGAAGTCGCGATGGAAGCCGACAACCACCGCGTCGGCGGGTCCCTCTCGCAGGGCGACGGCGCCCCGCGCCTCGAGGGCCTCCACGATCCCCGGTCCCCCAAGCACGACCGCGCGCTTCCCCGGTTCGACCAATCTCGCCGCGGCCATCGCCGAGGTGAGGACATCGCCGCGAGCAGAGATTCCGAACGATTCGAGCTTGGCTTCCACCGCACCGACCGGAACCGAGGAGTTGTTCGTCACGAACAGGACACGACGGCCACTGGCCCGCAGCCGCGCGATCGCGTCGGCCGAGCCCGCGATCCGGTGGTCGGCCAGCCAGATGACGCCGTCGAGGTCGCAGACGACGGTGTGCGCAGCGAGCCCCGAGGGAGGCCCCGACGCGACCTGGCTCACACGATGGCGTGCGCGGCGTGGCTCGTGATCGCGTCGACGATCACCGGCCACAGGGGCTCGGGCAGGTCGTGGCCCATGTCGTTGAGCACGAGCAGGTTCGCGCCCGGAACGAGCTCCGCGGTCCGCATCCCGCCGCTCACGTCGATCAGAGTGTCCGCCCGCCCGTGGATCACGAGCATCGGCAGGCGTACGCCGCGCAACCCCTCGGCGCGACTGCCGCTCGTCCCGATAGCCGCCATCTGGCGCATCGCTCCCTCGGGATAGAAGGCGCGGTCATATGAGGCGGCGGCGCGTGCCCGTACCTTGTCCTCGTCGAAGTACCGAGGGCTGCTGAAGAGCTTGGACGCCGCGACTGAGCCGGCGATGGCCTCCTCGCGCTCAGTGGCCGGCGGGCGCATCAACGCGGCCATTGCCTCGGGCGCGGCCTGACCGACGTCGGGCTCACCGGTCGTGGACATGATCGACGTAACGGTGCGCAACCGCTGCGGGAACTCGATGGCGAGCGTCTGCACGATCATCCCGCCCATCGACGCCCCCACGACGTGCGCCCGCTCGATGCCCAGAGCGTCGAGGACGGCGATGCCGTCACTCGCCATCTCCGAGAGCGTGTACGGGACCGGGGGCAGGTCGCCGAGGCCGTTGCGGGCGTTGAGCAACGCGGCGATGTCTACCTGCACACCGTCGAGATGAGAGGACAGTCCGCAGTCGCGGTTGTCGTATCGAATGACGAAGAAGCCCTCGTCGGCGATCGCCCGACAGAACTTCTCGTCCCAGGCGATGAGCTGGGCGGTGAAACCCATCACGAGCAGCAGGGGCTCATCCTTGGCATCTCCGATGGTGTCGTACTCGATCTCGATCCCGTTGTTGTTGGCTCGCGGCATGAGCGCATTGTGGCATGCAGCGCCGCCGGCGCCATCTGCTAGTCATGCCCCGTGCCCCGCTTCGAGCCCTTCGCCGGAGTCCTTTATGACACCGAGCGGCTCGACCTCGCCGAGGTGACCGCACCGCCTTATGACGTGATCGACGACGACGAGCGGGAGATGCTCGGCGCCCGTTCGCCGTGGAATGTGGTGCACATCGACCTCCCCGCCGAGGAGGGCGGTCGCGACCGATACGAGAACGCCTGCTATCTGCTCCACCAGTGGCTCGACGACGGAGTGCTCGTCGCCGACCGCGAGCCCGCGTTCTACGTGTACCGGATGGGGTACCACGACGAGGCCGGCATGGCCCACCAGACATCGGGGGTCATCGGCGCCCTCGAGCTGCTCGCCCCGGGCGCCGGCGACATCTATCCGCACGAGCAGACGACACCGAAGGCGCACAGCGACCGGCTGCAGATGCTGCGCTCATGCCGGGCGAACCTCTCCGCGGTCTGGGGGCTGTCGCTCACCCCAGGGCTCGGCGCGCTGTGTGAGCTGCCGGGGACGCCCATCGCTCGCTGGACTGACGACGACGGTGTGCACCATCGGCTCTACCGGGTGGGCGAACCCGGCGTGATCGACGCGATCCGCTCGGCCGTCGCCGCATCGCCTGTCGTCATCGCCGATGGCCACCACCGCTACTCGACATCTCTCGCGTATCGCGACGAGCGCAACGAGCCCGGTGGCCCGCCTGAGATGGTCATGGCCTTCCTCGTCGAGCTCGCACCCGAGCAGCTCAACGTGCTGCCGATCCACCGCCTCTTCTCCGACCTCAACCCTGCGCTCGACGTGCTCGGCGCCCTCGATCCGTGGTTCGAGGCGTTCGAGGCAGGGCCGCTCGACGGCGCACCGACGATCCGCAGCCGCATGGCCGATGCCGGCGCACTCGCGCTCGTGAGGCCCGACGGGTTCATGCTGCTTCGGCCCCGTTCGGGAGTGTTCGACGGGGTCGACGACCTCGACTCGAGTCGCCTTGACGCCGCCCGGCCCGCGCTCGGTCACCACGAGATCGCCTACCAGCACGGCGTGGGAAACGTCGTCGCATCGGGTGCAGTCGGGCGACGCCGACGTTGGCGTGCTGCTCCGTCCCGCGACGGTCGACCAGATCGCCGCGACCGCACACCAAGGCAAGCTCATGCCTCCGAAGACGACGTTCTTCGCACCGAAGCCGAAGACGGGCACCGTGTTCCGGATGCTCGACTGAGCGTTTGCCTGAGCGGTAGCTGCGCTAGTTCACTTCCCAGGTGCCACCGGACGCGAGCAGCGCGCCGAGGTCGCCGGGACCTTTCTCGCTCGCCACCATCAGCTGACGCGATGTCTCGGACGCGAACTCGGCCCGATCCACGTCGCGGAACACGCCGACCGGCGTTGGGGTCGTCGGGCTGTGGCTGAGTCGTGACGAGCGCGAACGCCAGACCCGGGTCGTCGGCGTGCTCGTCGTGGACGAGCAGAGCGTCCTCGCCGACCTCAGCAACGTCGACGATGCGCAGCCGTCCATCGGAGCCCATGACGACGCCCTTCTCGCCTTCGGCCCCGAACCGGATCGGCTGGCCGTGCTCGAGCATGATCAACATCGCCGACCGGGATTCACGCGACAGGATCGTGTCGAACGCGCCGTCGTTGAAGACGTTGCAGTTCTGGTAGATCTCGACGAACGCAGCGCCCTTGTGGTCGTGCGCGCGACGGAAGGTCTCCATCATGTGCTTGCGGTCCATGTCGTGGGTACGAGCCACGAACCCCGCCTCGGCGCCGAGCGCGAGGCTCACCGGGCTGAACGGGTAATCGAGCGAACCGAACGGCGTCGACTTCGTGACCTTGCCGACCTCACTGGTTGGTGAGTACTGCCCCTTCGTCAGGCCGTAGATCTGATTGTTGAAGAGCAGGATCGTGAGGTTCACGTTGCGGCGAAGCGCGTGGATCAGGTGGTTGCCGCCGATCGACAGGCCATCGCCGTCGCCAGTGATGACCCACACGTCGAGGTCAGGTCGTGCCATCGCGATGCCCGTGGCGATCGCCGGCGCCCGCCCGTGGATGCCGTGCACGCCATAGGTGTTCATGTAATAGGGGAAGCGGCTCGAGCACCCGATGCCCGACACGAACACCGTGTTCTCCGGCTTCACGTTCAGCTCGGGCATGAGCATCTGCACGGCCGTGAGGATCGAGTAGTCGCCACACCCTGGGCACCAGCGCACCTCTTGGTCGCTGGTCCAGTCCTTCTTGGTGGTGGCCGGCGCGGTGTCAGTCACTGAGTGCCTCCAGGATCGCGGTCTCGAGCTCGCCGGCGGTGAACGGGGTGCCCTCGACCTTGTTCACGCCTCGGGCGTCGACGAGGAATTCGGCGCGCACCATGCGCGACAGATGGCCGGAGTTCATCTCGGGGATCAGCACCTGCCGGTAGCTCCGCACCACTTCGCCCAGGTTCGACGGGAAGGGGTTCAGATGCATGAGGTGCGCGTGTGCCACTCGTCGGCCAGCGTCGCGCACGCGCCCGACGGCGGCGTCGATCGTGCCCCATGTCGAGCCCCACCCGAGCACGAGCAGGTCGGCGTCTGCGTCGCCGTGCACCTCGACATGAGGAATGTCCTTGGCGATGCCGGCGACCTTCGCGGCCCGCAAGTGCACCATGCGCCCGTGGTTCTCGGGCGTGTACGAGATGTCGCCGGAACCGTCTTCCTTCTCGAGGCCACCGACGCGATGCATGAGCCCCGGCGTGCCCGGCACCGCCCAGGGGCGAGCAAGGGTCTCGGGATCGCGCAGGTACGGCCAGAACACCTCGGTGCCGTCTTCGCGCACATGGTTGGGCTTGTCGGCGAAGGGAACCGCGATGTCGGGCAAGCGTCGACAGATCGGGGAGCAGCCACGGCTCGGCGCCGTTCGCGAGGTACCCGTCGGACAGCAGGATCACCGGCGTGCGGTACTTGATGGCGATTCGGGCCGCCTCGATCGCCGCGAAGAAGCAGTGCGAGGGACTCATCGCCGCAACGATGGGCAACGGCGCCTCGCCGTGGCGGCCGTACATCGCCATGAGAAGGTCGGCGGCCTCGGTCTTGGTGGGAAGGCCGGTCGACGGACCACCGCGCTGGATGTCGATGACGAGCAGCGGCAGCTCGAGGCTGATGCCGAGGCTGATCGTCTCGGACTTGAGGGCGACGCCCGGGACCGCTCGTGGTCGTCACGCCGAGATGGCCGGCGAACGCGGCGCCGAGCGCCGAGCCAGCGGCCGCGATCTCGTCCTCGGCCTGGAACGTGCGGATGCCGAAGTTCTTGTGCTTCGACAGCTCGTGAAGGATGTCGGACGCGGGCGTGATCGGGTACGAGCCCAGGAACACCGGCAGCTTCGCGAGCTGACCGGCGGCGACCACACCCCACGCGAGCGCGGCGTTGCCGGTGATGTTCGTGTACGTGCCGGGCGTGAGCTTGGCCGGCTTCACCTGATAGGCGTGCCCGAACAGCTCGGCCGTCTCGCCGAAGTGGTAACCGGCTTTGAAGGCCGCGGTGTTCGACGCGAGGACCTGCGGCGCCTTCGCGAACCGCTGCTCGATCCACGTGAGCGTGGTGTCGATCGGCCGGGTGTACATCCACGACACGAGGCCGAGCGCGAAGAAGTTCTTCGACCGGTCGGCGTCACGCGGCTTGACGCCGAGCGGCGCGGTCGCCTCCTTCGTGAGCGAGGTCATCGGCACCTCGTACACCGTGTAGCTCTTGAGGCTGCCGTCGCCCAGCGGGTTCGCCGCGTAGCCCGCCTTCGCGAGGTTGCGCTCGTCGAACGTGTCGACGTTCACGATGAGGGTGCCGCCGGGCTCGAGCCGATCGAGGTCGGCCTTCAGGGCGGCGGGGTTCATCGCGATGAGCACACTCGGGGCGTCGCCCGGCGTGGTGATCTCGTGGTCGGAGATGTGGACCTGGAACGACGAGACGCCGGCCAAGGTGCCGGCGGGAGCACGGATCTCGGCGGGGAACTCGGGGAGCGTCGACAGGTCGTTGCCGAACAGCGCGGCTCGCGCTCGTGAACCGGTCTCCCGTGAGCTGCATGCCGTCGCCCGAGTCGCCGGCGAACCGGATGACGACCCGATGCAACTCTTCGGGCAGCGCCTCTTTTGCAGTATCGGTCACGGATCCCCCCTGGGACGCGCGCGGATTACATCAATGTGAAGTCGAGACTACAGGCGCCTCAACGGCGCTCAACGCATGCGGTTCTGAGCGGAATCAGGCGATCGAGATCGAGGGGTCCAGATAGACGTCCTGGATCGAGTTGAGGAGCGCGACACCGTCGGCGAGTGGCCGCTGGAAGGCCTTTCGGCCGCTGATCAGGCCCATGCCGCCAGCCCGCTTGTTGATGACCGCAGTGCGGACCGCCTGGGCCATGTCGGCCGCGCCCTTGGACTCGCCGCCCGAGTTGATGAGGCCGATGCGGCCCATGTAGCAGTTCGCGACCTGCCAACGGCAGAGGTCGATCGGGTGGTCGGTCGTGAGCTCGCTGTAGACGAGCGGCGACGTCTTGCCGAAGCCGAGCGCGTCGAAGCCGCCGTTGTTCTCGGCCATCTTCTGCTTGATGATGTCGGCCTCGATCGTGACGCCGAGATGGTTCGCCTGCCCGGTGAGGTCGGCGGCGACCGAGTAGTCGGTGCCGTCCTTCTTGAACGCGTTGTTGCGCAGGTAGCACCAGAGCACCGTGAACATGCCGAGCTGATGGGCCTCCGCGAACGCCTCGCTCACCTCCTGCAGCTGCCGCGTCGACTCCTCCGACCCGAAGTAGACCGTCGCACCGACACCCGCCGCGCCGAGATCCCACGCTTGCTGCACGTTGCCGAACATGACTTGGTCGAACTGGTTCGGGTAGGTGAGGAGCTCGTTGTGGTTGAGCTTGACGATGAAGGGGATCTTGTGCGCGTACCGACGCGACGCCATCCCGAGGACTCCGAACGTCGTGGCGACCGCGTTGCAGCCACCTTCGATCGCGAGCTTGACGATGTTGATCGGGTCGAAGTACGCGGGGTTCGGCGCGAACGAAGCCGCTCCCGAGTGCTCGATGCCCTGGTCGACGGGGAGGATCGACACGTAGCCCGTACCGCCGAGACGGCCGTGATCGAGCAGCGCGGCGAGGTTGCGGATGACTGCGGGGTTGCGGTCGGTCTCGAGGAAGACGCGGTCGATGTAGTCGGGACCGGGGAGCGAGAGGTCGTCCTTCGGGATGGCCTTGGCCGTGTGGCCCAGCAACGACTCCGCCTCCTCGCCGAGCAGAGCTGAGATGTCGGCCATGGCGTGCCTCCCTGTAGTGCAGACCTGAGGTGCAGACCTGAGGTGCAGATGTGCACCCCGAGCGTACCGCCGCGGCTCACGCCGACAGCCACTCCGCGGCCGCGTCGAGCGCGCCGTCGACGGCCTGTTGGGCCTTGCGCGCTTGGCGCGCCGGAACAACCACGGTGGCCTGCACCTCCGTGCGGCTCTGCGTCGCTCCCCCAGCGCGGAACCAGCGGCGTCGCACTCGACCGGTGACGACGACCTCGGCGCCGGCTCACGAGCTTGTCGAGCGTGGCCGCGGACGCGCCCAGCCAGGAGACGGGCACGACGTCGGTGTCGAGGCCTTCGTCGCGGACGGTGACGTCGAACGTCGCGACGTGATCGCCGGACGGGAGCTCGCGCACGCTCGGGCTCGCGGGACAGCACGCCGTGCAGGATGACGATGTTCATCGGGTTCCCTTCATGGATGCACCTGAAGGGGAAGTGAGCCCGAGGGTACGACGGGGGTGGGAGATTCAGCGTGTTCAGCCGATGGTGCGCAGCCGCTGCCCCACGTCCGCGAAGGTCGGATCCACCTGCCGAACCCGCAGGAACAGCGCGCGGGCGCGGGGACGTCGCCCGCCCGCTCGTAGAGGTCGGCGAGGGCGTACCACTGCTTGAGGTGGTAGGGCTGCGCCTTCCGGGATCGGCCCATGCCTTGCTCGAGCAGCGCGATCGCCTCCTCGAGCTTTCCGCGATCGGCCAGCGCCCCGGCCATCACCATGCGCCCGTCCGCCATCACGACTGGGTCGGGTGACGCCGCCTTCAGCTCGGTCCACAGCTCCTCGACCGCTGTCCATCGATGGAGGGCTCGGTAGCAGTCAGCGAGCACCGCGTGCATGTCGGCCGAACCCGACACCAGCCGGAAGGTCTCGAGCTCGCCGCGCGGCCTTTCGGTACTCCCCGAGCCGGTACAGCGTGAGGCCGTAGAGCTCGCGCACGCCCCGCCGACCCGGGCGCATCGCGTGCGAGCCCCTCGAGGGCCGGCGCGCCTCGCCGTATCGCTCGCGCTCGTACGCCCGCCGCGCGTTCGCGAAACGTTGCTGCAGCTTCGGCGCGTCGCGAGGACCGGCGGCGGCCTCGAACTCAGCGACGACGTCGCCGGGGAGGTTCGTGATCGGGGCTCCACCCTCGACGTCGCGCGCGACGGTCTTGCTGCGCGCGGGCTTCGCGCCGCGCTCCACCGCGCCCCGCGCCTGGCCGCGGACGTCGCCCTCGTCGATCCAGTCGTCGGCCTCCCACGCCGCCGGCGGGGGCCGCTCGGGAGGGCGGGTCTGGGTCGGGGCGACGACCTGGCTGGCCCCCTTTCGTGCGACGCCCCCGAGGCCCGCTCGCCTGGCTGCATTGGACGCGTCGATCGCCGCTTGTGACACGCCCGGTCTCGGCCGAGCCGTCGGCGTGCCTTTGGGCGCGTCCCTTATGGGAGCCCCCCTTGCCACTCGACCCGGCCCTGCTCGACCCGCTCGTGCCGGTGGACGCGCGCTTGCTGTTCGACCCGCCCTTGCTCGACCCGCCCTTGCTCGACCCGCCCTTGCCCTTGGGCGCGCCGCGCGGAGGGGGACGCTGGCCAGGCATGGGCGCAGCCTAGGAGACGGCGCGGCGCGACCCGCCTCCGAACCGAGCAGCGTCAGGCCGCGGCCACGGCCTGTTCTTCATGTGCCGCGGCGAAGGTGCCGCGGGTGAGCCGGGTCGAGAGCACCGAGATCGTCACGCCACACAGCACCATCAACCACCACACGCGGCGGAAGTCATCGAGCTGCCCACCGTCCACGCCGGCCACGAACGCGATCACCACGGCGACACCGATCGTGCCGCCGAGGTTTCGGACCGCCTGGGTGGTCGCCGAGCCCGCGCCATAGCGGTCGGGCGGCAGCCCCTGCACGGCTGCGGACGAGAGCTGCGGAAGGCACAGCGCGACGCCGAGCGCCGTGAAGAGCATGGCGGGCAAGAACTCGGTGAGGTAGCTCGGCGTCGTTCCCATCCGCCGCGAGGAGGATGGCTCCACCCATGGCGAAGACCAGACCGCCCGGAATGAGCAGCGCCCTCTGTCCGATGTGTCCGGCGAGCTTGCCGAACCACGGCGCGGTGAGCGCCACGATCAGAGGGCCGACGCCGATGGCCAAGCCGGACTCCAGGATCGAGAAGTGCCAGACCATCGTGAAGAACAAGATGTTGCCGAGGAACATCGCGTTGAAGCCGATTGCGAACACAAAGGCCGCACCGTTCGCCCACCGGAAATTCCGCACGCGGAACAACGAGAGCTCGAGGAGGGGGTTCGACACGACGCGACACCGATGGATGAACACGGCGAGGAGGCCGGCCGCGACCAGCACACATGCCGCGAACTCCGCGCTCGTCCATCCCCAGTCAGCGGTCTTCACGATCGCGTAGGCGAGAAGCGCGAGCCCGCTCGCGAGGAGCACGACGCCGAGCGGATCGGGCAGACGGCCAGGGTTGCGCCTCGCGACCCTCGGGCAGGACGCGGCGTCCCATGACGAAGCTCACGATCCCGACGGGCACGTTGATGAAGAACGCCCACCGCCATCCGAAGTTCTCGACGACAAGCGCGCCGATCGTCGGACCTGCGGCTCCGGCGACCGCTCCGATCGAGCCCCAAATCGCGACCGCCATCGGGATCTTCGGACGCGGGAACGTCTGCAGCACCAGCGCGAGCGACGAGGGCACCAACGCCGCCGCACCCACTGCCTGCAAGATGCGGCCGAGGATGAGCAGCCCCACCGTCGGCGCCAGACCGCACAGCACCGACGCGACCGTGAAGATCACTACAGCGGTCAGGAACGTCTTGCGCCTTCCGACGCGGTCGGCAAGGCGTCCCGCGGGGATGAGCAACGCCGCGAACACGATCGTGTAGGCGTTGAGCACCCACGACATCGTCGTGGTGCTGACGTCGGAGAAGCTCGCGCTGATCGACGGGAACGCAACGAACAAGATCGAGGTGTCGAGGAACACTGCGACGACCGCGAGGCTCGTCGAGGTGAGCACCGTCCACTCACTGACGGAACGGGCAACGCGTGCGGTCATGCGGGCATGACCATGCAAGTCGTCGTGCCGTGGGCGAGCAGCTTGCCGTCGGCGTCGGTGACTCGGCCCTCCGCGGTCGCCAGCCGGCTTCCCCGATGCACGACCTCGCCGGTCGCGACGATCCTGCCGAGCCCGACGGCGATCGCCCGCGTGAAATGCACGTGCAGGTCCACCGTCGTGTACTGCTCGCCCGGCTTGAGCGTCGAGTGGACGGCACATCCGAGCGCGCTGTCGAGGAGTGTCGCCGCGATCCCGCCGTGGACGACACCGATGGCGTTGGTCATGTCCTCACGCGTGTCCAGGGAGAACGCGACCCGCCCCTCCTCGAGGACTTCGAGCTGCATACCCAACAGGCGGGTGATGCCGACGCCGGGGGCGCCCTCGCCCATCAGCTGCCGGAGCTGCTCGACGCCGCTGGTCGTGGTGTCCACGAGCCGCCCTCCCTTCTCGGCAGGTGAGTTCAAGTAACGAACCTAGTGCTGGTCGCTGTCTCGGGGCCACGACATCGGTCACAGGCCGCCTCTCGCTGCCCTCCACATCGCCCAGAGCTCGGGGGCACCCGGCGAATGGCTCGCGCATCCGAGCTCGTCGTGAGCCGCACGTGCGGAATGTAAGGCGGGTGGGCGTTTGCTGCACTCGTGCCGTTATCGTCGGCGCCCAAAGGAGGCAATCGTGATTGAAACAGGAGACGCCCTACCCGACGTCGAGGTGCGCACGCCCGGACCCAATGGGCCGCAGCCGGTCAAGACCGGCGACCTGTTCGGCAAGGGACGCACGGTGCTGTTCGGGGTGCCCGGGGCGTTCACGCCGGGATGCGATCGCATCCATCTTCCCGGGTTCGTCGAGCAGGCCGAGGAGCTGAAGGCAAAGGGCGTCGACCAGATCGCGTGCATCGCGGTCAACGACGCGTTCGTGATGGAGGCCTGGGGCAAGGCCCACGACGTGGGCGACAAGATCCTGATGGTGGCCGACGGCAACGGTGACTTCACCAAGGCGATGGGCCTCGAGCTCGACGGCACCGGCTTCGGCCTGGGCAGCCGTTCCAAGCGGTACGCGGCGATCATCGACGACGGCAAGCTCACTCGGCTCGATGTCGACGAGAAGGGCGTCGACGTGAGCTCGTGCGGCGCGGTCCTCGGACGCCTCTGAGCTCGATCGGGTGACGCCGATCCTGGCGCTCGACGTCGACGGCGTCATCCTCGACCCACAACGAGGAGGCCACGGCCACTGGACCGAGGCCCTTGCTGCTCGTCACGGCATCACGCGCGAGCAGCTCCGCGAGGCGTTCTTCGCGCCGTACTGGCCCGAGGTCATCGTCGGTCGGCGCGCCATCGAGCCGGCGCTCGCGGCCAGCCTCGCCCAGCTGGGCGCGCCGGCGTCGGTCGAGGAGGTCCTCGCCTGTTGGTTCGAGGCTGACTTCGTGCTCTCCCCCGCCGTGGTGGCCTCAGTGCGGTCGTGGGCGGATGCCGGCGTCACCGTCGTGCTCGCCACGAATCAGGAGCACCGCCGCGTCAGGTACCTGCGGGAGCGTCTCCAGGCGCTGGTCCCAGTCAGCGACATCTTGTACTCGGCCGATCTCGGGGTCGAGAAGCACGACGAACGGTTCTTCCACCTCGCGAGCGCCCGTCTTGGTCGGGTTGACGGCGATCCCGCGCCAGTCCTGCTCGACGACGACCTCCGCAACGTCGAGACCGCACAGCGGTGTGGGTGGTCGGCGGTGCACTTCACCGGGCAGGCCGGCTGGGAGGCCGACGTGGCGCGCGCCCTTCGTGTCGCGGGGCAAACTGCGGGACCCTTACCGAGAGGATGAGCTCACGATGATCCGCCTCAGCGTTCTGTACCCGAAGACCGAGGGTGCGTCGTTCGACCACGACTACTACCGGGACAAGCACATCCCGCTGTGTTGCAAGACCTTCGGGATCTCCAGCGCCGAGATCGACAAGGGCCTCGACGGCCCGTATGTGGCCGCCGTCCACTTCAAGTTCGACTCGATGGAGGCGCTTGGCGCAGCGATGGGCAGTGCCGGCATCGGGGATGTCATGGCCGACGTGGCGAACTACACGACGATCCAGCCCGTGATGCAGACGAGCGAATCCGTCGACTAACTAGCTGGGGCGCGGAGCGGGAGATGCCAGTCCGACTCGTCCTCGAACGTGGCCCCAAGGGCAAGAAAGCGGTGGCCTTCGCGGTCGACTGGCCCGGCTGGAGCCGGGGCTCGACGACACCTGAGCTGGCGGTGGAAGCGCTCGAGTCATACCGCGAGCGCTACCGCCCGGTCGCTGCGGCTGCGGGCATGGCGGCCCAGTTCGACGCCGAGCGGCGCCTCAAGGCGATCGAGGACAGGGTCGGCACCGGCTCGACCGACTTTTGGGGCATCTCCTTCTCCCCGTCGGCCTCCGAGCAAGACCCGATGGACGCCGCGGAGCTCGACCGCAAGATCCGCTTGCTGCAGGCTTGCTGGGCCTACTTCGACAAGGTGGCGGCGAGGGTGTCCGCCGAGATGCGCAAGGGGCCACGAGGCGGAGGGCGCGAACGCGACCAGATCATCCGTCACACCATCCGCACCGAGAGCGAGGACTTCGCCAAGCGCGTCGGGTTGCGGATATCCGAGGGGGCAGCCCTCACGCCGAGCGGGCTCCGCTCCCACCGGACCGCCTACGTCAAGGCCATGCGCGCCTACAACGCGGGAACGGGCAAACGGATGCGGAGCTGGACACTGCCCTTTCTCATCCGCCACAGCGCCTATCACGTCATGGACCACACGTGGGAGATGGAAGACAAGGACCTTTCGGACCCGAAGATCTCCACGGGAAAACGACGAAGAGCCCCCCGTGAGGGGGGCTCCTCGCGTGAGAAATCCGGCGGCGACCTACTCTCCCAGGGGGTCTACCCCCAAGTACCATCGGCGCGGGCGGGCTTAACTGCCGTGTTCGGAATGGGAACGGGTGTGTCCCCGCCGCCATAGCCACCGGAAACCTGTTGTCAATGGCGCCAGCCGAAGCCGGCAGCCCCTTGAGCACTTCAGAGCGAGCACGAGCACGAGTTCATCCAAGCCCTCGGCCGATTAGTACCGGTCGGCTGAACAGGTTGCCCTGCGTACACCTCCGGCCTATCAACGTGGTGGTCTGCCACGGGCCTTACCTGGTTGTCCCAGTGGGAGATCTCATCTTGAAACGGGTTTCGCGCTTAGATGCTTTCAGCGCTTATCCCTTCCGCAGGTGGCCAACCAGCAGTGCCCTTGGCAGGACAACTGGCACACCAGAGCTGCGTCCGTCCCGGTCCTCTCGTACTAGGGACAGCCTTCCTCAGATCTCCTACGGCTGCAGAGGATAGGGACCGAACTGTCTCACGACGTTCTAAACCCAGCTCGCGTACCGCTTTAATGGGCGAACAGCCCAACCCTTGGGACCTGCTTCAGCCCCAGGATGCGATGAGCCGACATCGAGGTGCCAAACCTTCCCGTCGATATGGACTCTTGGGGAAGATTAGCCTGTTATCCCCGGGGTACCTTTTATCCGTTGAGCAACGACGCTTCCACACGCAATCGCTGGGTCACTATGCCCTGCTTTCGCATCTGCTTGACGAGTTTGTCTCGCAGTCAAGCTCCCTTGTGCCATTGCACTCGACGGCTGATTGCCAACCAGCCTGAGGGAACCTTTGGGCGCCTCCGTTACATTTTAGGAGGCGACCGCCCCAGTCAAACTACCCGCCTGACGCTGTTCCCGACCCGGATCACGGGCCAAGGTTAGAGTCCCGGCATTAGCAGGGTGGTATTTCAACGGCGACTCCACCATGGCTGGCGCCACAGCTTCCAAGTCTCCCACCTATCCTACACAACCAAGACCAAGACCCAACATCAAGTTATAGTAAAGGTCCACGGGGTCTTTCCGTCCTTCTGCAGCTAACGAGCATCTTTACTCGTACTTCAATTTCGCCGGGTCTGTGGTTGAGACAGTAGGAAAGTCGTTACGCCATTCGTGCAGGTCGGAACTTACCCGACAAGGAATTTCGCTACCTTAGGACGGTTATAGTTACCGCCGCCGTTTACCGGGGCTTAGGTTCAGAGCTTCGCCTTACGGCTAACCCTTCCCCGTAACCTTCCGGCACCGGGCAGGCGTCACAGCGTATACGTCGTCTTGCGACTTAGCACGCTGCTGTGTTTTTAGTAAACAGTCGCTTTCCCCTGGTTTGTGTCACCCTTTGAGGCTCGAGGCGCGAGGCCTTTCACCCTAACGGGGTCCTCCTTCTCCCGAAGTTACGGAGGTATTTTGCCGAGTTCCTTAACCACAGTTCTCCCGATCGCCTTGGTATTCTCTACCTGCCCACCTGTGTCGGTTTGGGGTACGGGCAGCGTGCGAACTAGCTAGAGGCTTTTCTCGGCAGCATGGGATCAGTCACTTCGTCTGGATCGACTCGGCATCGCGTCTCAGGCTTTGTGGGATCCGGATTTGCCTAGATCCCGCCCTACACGCTTACCCCAGGACGACCATCGCCTGGGTTGACCTACCCTCCTGCGTCCCCTCATTGCTTGCCTCCTCGTCGTGGGTCGGTTCGTCCGAAGACAGCCCCTTAGCAACAACGACTCAGCATGGGCGCGCACACGCTGGTACCGGAATATCAACCGGTTGTGCATCGACTACGCCTTGCGGCCTCGCCTTAGCTCCCGACTCACCCTGGGCGGATTAGCCTTCCCCAGGAACCCTTGGGCTTTCGGCGGAGGGGTTTCTCACCCCTCTCTCGCTACTCATGCCTGCATTCTCACTCGACCCCGCTCCACGACGGTTCACACCGCCGCTTCGCTGCAAGGTCGACGCTCTCCTACCACTCCTGCTTACGCAGAAATCCGCGGCTTCGGCTCTGGACTTGAGCCCCGTTACATTGTCCGCGCAGGACCACTCGACCAGTGAGCTGTTACGCACTCTTTCAAGGGTGGCTGCTTCTGAGCCAACCTCCTGGCTGTCTGTGCAGTCCCACATCGTTTTCCACTTAGTCCAGAATTAGGGGCCTTAGCCGGCGATCTGGGCTGTTTCCCTTTCGACCAACGAAGCTCATCCCCCGTGGTCTCACTGCTGCGCTCTGGAGTCATGGCATTCGGAGTTTGGCTGGGGTCGGTAAGCTTGTGGACCCCCTAACCCATCCAGTGCTCTACCTCCATGACTGAACACGCAACGCTGCACCTAAATGCATTTCGGAGAGAACCAGCTATCACCGAGTTTGCTTGGCCTTTCACCCCTATCCACAGGTCATCCCCCCAGTTTTCAACCTAGGTGGGTTCGGCCCTCCACGGGGTCTTACCCCCGCTTCAGCCTGCCCATGGATAGATCACTCGGCTTCGGGTCTACAGCATGCGACTGGACGCCCTATTCAGACTCGCTTTCGCTCCGGCTCCCCATCGCTGGTTAACCTCGCCACACACCGTAACTCGCAGGCTCATTCTTCAAAAGGCACGCCATTGCGGCCATGACCGAAGTCATGACGACGCTTTGACTGTTTGTAAACCAACGGTTTCAGGTACTATTTCACTCCCCTCCCGGGGTGCTTTTCACCTTTCCCTCACGGTACTAGTTCACTATCGGTCGTCTACGTATGCTTAGCCTTACGAGGTGGTCCTCGCGAATTCACGCCAGCTTGCACGGTTCCGGCGCTACTCGGGAACACTGAACAGAGTCTGAGTGCCTTTCGTGTACGGGGCCATTACCCACTACGGCGCGCCGTTCCAGAACGCTTCCACTAGGCATCAGATTGGTAACTCTGTGATGGGTCTGGTGCCCCATCGATCAGGTCCCACGACCCCGAACTGGCAACGCCACCAGGCTATTGCACCAGTTCGGTTTAGGCTGTTCCCGTTTCGCTCGCCGCTACTCAGGGAGTCGCTGTTGCTTTCCTTTCCTCGGGGTACTGAGATGTTTCAATTCCCCCGGTTCCCTCTACCGGCCCTATGTGTTCAGACCGGAGTGACACTCCATGACGAGTGCCGGGTTTCCCCATTCGGACATCTACGGATCAAAGCTTGGTCAGCAGCTCCCCGTAGCTTTTCGCAGCTACCCACGTCCTTCATCGGTAGTAGACGCCAAGGCATCCACCGTTGGCTCTTTGTAGCTTGGAAGAACAAAGATGCTCGTGCTCGCTCTGCAGTTCTCAAGGGGCGGGGCGGATCGCCAGGGGCGCTCGAGGCGCCCAGCTGATCGGCCGACACGAAGAAGCAGCGCACACGCCCGCCAACAAGGGGGCACGTGCGGCTCCTTCAAAACGGAAGAGAGGATTGCGTCGCCGGCCCCGGAGACTCACTCGGGAGGGAAAACCTACGACCGGGTGAGGCGGGGACGAAAGACAGCCAGTGCATCAACTGGGTGTTGTCTCCAGCCATCTCGAGCGAAGAGCTCGAAGTGGAGGAGAAGCAACTCCTTAGAAAGGAGGTGATCCAGCCGCACCTTCCGGTACGGCTACCTTGTTACGACTTCACCCCAATCACCGACCCCACCTTCGACGGCTCCCTCCACAAGGGTTGGGCCACCGGCTTCGGGTGTTGCCGACTTTCGTGGTGTGACGGGCGGTGTGTACAAGGCCCGGGAACGTATTCACCCCGGCAATGCTGATCCGGGATTACTAGCGACTCCGACTTCATGAAGTCGAGTTGCAGACTTCAATCCGAACTGAGACCGGCTTTTTGGGATTCGCTCACCCTCGCGGGATCGCAGCCCTCTGTACCGGCCATTGTAGCATGTTTGCAGCCCTGGACATAAGGGGCATGATGACTTGACCTCATCCCCACCTTCCTCCGAGTTGACCCCGGCAGTCTCCTACGAGTCCCCGGCATTACCCGCTGGCAACATAGGATAAGGGTTGCGCTCGTTGCGGGACTTAACCCAACATCTCACGACACGAGCTGACGACAGCCATGCACCACCTGTGTAGGGCCCCGAAGGACACCGTATCTCTACGGCTTTTCCCTACATGTCAAGCCCAGGTAAGGTTCTTCGCGTTGCCTCGAATTAAGCAACATGCTCCGCCGCTTGTGCGGGCCCCCGTCAATTCCTTTGAGTTTTAGCCTTGCGGCCGTACTCCCCAGGCGGGGCACTTAATGCGTTAGCTACGGCACGGATCGCGTTGATAACGACCCACACCTAGTGCCCAACGTTTACGGCGTGGACTACCAGGGTATCTAATCCTGTTTGCTACCCACGCTTTCGCTCCTCAGCGTCAGTACCGGCCCAGAGTGGCGCCTTCGCCACCGGTGTTCCTCCTGATATCTGCGCATTTCACCGCTACACCAGGAATTCCCCACTCCCCTACCGGACTCCAGTCACGACAGTATCGGGTGGCGTCTCCGGGTTGAGCCCGGAGTTTTCACACCCGACTTGTCGAACCGCCTACGAGCTCTTTACGCCCAATAAATCCGGACAACGCTTGGCCCCTACGTGTTACCGCGGCTGCTGGCACGTAGTTGGCCGGACCTTCTTCTGCAGGTACCGTCAGTTTCGTTCCTGCTGAAAGGGGTTTACAACCCGAAGGCATTCATCCCCCACGCGGCGTTGCTGCGTCAGGCTTTCGCCCATTGCGCAAGATTCCCTACTGCTGCCTCCCGTAGGAGTCTGGGCCGTGTCTCAGTCCCAGTGTGGCTGATCGTCCTCTCAGACCAGCTACCCGTCGGAGCCTTGGTGGGCCATTACCCCACCAACAAGCTGATAGGCCGCGAGGTCCTCCCGGTCCGCAAAAGCTTTCCTCGGCAAAAGATGTCATTCGCCGAGCCCATCTGGTATTAGCAGCGGTTTCCCGCTGTTATCCCAGAGATCGGGGCAGATTCCTCACGTGTTACTCACCCGTTCGCCACTAGGTCTTCACGAGTGTTGCCACTCGATGGACCCCGTTCGACTTGCATGTATGAAGCACGCCGCCAGCGTTCGTCCTGAGCCAGGATCAAACTCTCCATTGAGATCCCTGCCCGCGAGGGCAGAAACCGGAGAGCCGGCCACGGGCTGCTGAGCCCCTGACCGACTGGCGCCCGAGCGGGTTGGGACCCACTCGAGCTTTTGATGATGAATTGACAAGAACGACCTCACGAGCAGCCCGAAAGCAGCCCATGCGGTCGCCCGCACTGGCTTTCTTCATCCTCTCTTCCGTTTTCAAGGAGCCACTTGCGCTCTCGGCACGCGCCTCCCGCAGGAGGTGGTGGTGCCGTTGGCTCGGGAGTCGACCGCCGGCGGAACCGGTGACCGGGATGTCGCTCGCAGCGGCCTCCCAAGGCGGAGTGCCACGTTACAGACCGCCTGAGGAAGTGTCAACTCACTTCAGGGCTTTTCGGCGCTGATTTCGGGCTTTCCAGCGGTCCGCGGTCAGCGTGCCGTCACGAGCGCGTAGGTGCTGCGGCCCTTGCGTAGGAGGGCGTAGCGGCCGTGGAGCAGATCGGCGGCGCCGAGGCCGTCGTTCCCCGTCACTTTGCGTCCGTTGACCGCGACACCGCCCTGCGAGAGCAACCGGCGGGCCTCGCCGTTCGACGTCGCCAAGCCGGTGCGCACCAGCGCGCTGACCAGGTCGAGGCCGGCCTCCAGCTCCGATGCGGGCACCTCGGTCGTCGGAACCTCCCGGCTCACGACCTCGAGCGCCTCGAGGGGCGCCCGGGAGGGATCGCTGCCCCCGAACAGCACGTCCGCGGCCTCGTCGGCGGCCCGGGCGGCGTCGTCGCCGTGGACCATCGAGGTGACGGAGGTGGCGAGCAGGCGCTGGGCCCGCCGCAGCTCGGGTGCGTCGCGGTGCCCGACCATCACCTCTTCGATCTCCGAGACGGGCAGGAGCGTGAACCACAGCAGCTGCTGCTCGACGTCTTCGTCGTCGACCTGCACGAAGAACTGGCGGAACTGGTACGGGCTCGTGCGCTCGGGGTCCAGCCACACGGCGCCGCCGGCGCTCTTGCCGAACTTGGTGCCGTCAGCCTTGAGCAACAGCGGCCAGGTGAGGCCGAAGGCCGACCTGCCAAGTCGCCTCCGGATGAGGTCGATGCCGGTGACGATGTTGCCCCACTGGTCGGAGCCGCCCATCTGCATCTCGCACTGCTCCTGCTCGTACAGCCAGCAGAAGTCGGCCGCCTGCAGCAGCTGGTACGTGAACTCGGTGTAGGAGATGCCGGCCTCGGTCTCCATCCGGGCCCGTACGGACTCGCGGGCCACCATCTGGTTCACGGTCACGTGCTTGCCGGTCTCGCGGAGGAAGTCGAGCAGGCTCCACCGCGACGTCCACGTGTAGTTGTTGACCAAGCGGGCTTGGTTCGGGCCCGACCCGAAGTCGAGCAGCTTCTCCAGCTGGACAGTGATCTTCTCGAGGTTGTCGGACAGGGTCTCGGCATCGAGAAGGTTGCGCTCCTCCGACACGCCGCTCGGGTCGCCGATCATCCCCGTCGCGCCCCCGGCGAGCACGATCGGCTTGTGCCCGGCGAGCTGGAAGCGGCGCAGCATCACCTGGCCGAGGAGGTTGCCGGCGTGGAGGGAGTCGCCGGAGGGATCGAAGCCGACATAGACGCCGATCGGACCGTCGGCGAGCCGCTTGGCCAGAGCGTCGCGATCGGTGGAGTCGTGGATGAGGCCGCGGGCGTCGAGGTCGGCGAGCAGGTCCACGGAGGTCAATGGTGGCAGAAGGGTCAGCCGAGCCCGAGAGACATTCGGGTCGCCGGGCACGAACCATCGCCAGTCGTGCTCGACCGCGACCGAGATGCCGACACGGGCAGAGCGCCCTGGGGTCGCGGGCGGCGGAGTGCCGTCGTCACCGATCCACGGCTTCGCGCGCGACGTCCGCGGTGAGGTCGGTGCCGTCGAACGCGCGGTCGATGCCGAACGCCTGACAGAGCTTGGCCGGGCCACTGCAGAGCGCGTTCACGCGGTCGATGCCACCCCGCGCCGTCCGCATCTGCGGGATCCCCGCGATCGGCGCGAGCGCCCGCAACAGCACCGCGGTGCCTTCGCCCTCGTCGCCGCAGACCGCGTTCGCGCACCAGTGCATGCCGTAGGTGAAGTACACGTACAGGTGGCCGCCGGGACCGAACATCGTGGCGT
Organism: uncultured Acidimicrobiales bacterium; assembly: GCA_963759645.1. GTDB lineage: Bacteria > Actinomycetota > Acidimicrobiia > Acidimicrobiales > DATKAS01 > DATKAS01. The sequence continues at coordinate 730,886 of CAVXAI010000016.1, forward strand.
TGCGTGCTGTAGGTCCCCGGTAGGCGTGGCTGGCAGGGTCGAGGGCGCCGAGGTACGCCTCGACCTCGACGATGCGGGCCTGACGGGCCCCGCGCACGAACACCTTGTTGAGGAGGTCGGCCGCGACGACCCGGGCGTCACGCCGGTAGAAGTCGCGCGGGAGCGGCTTCAGTGCGACAGCGCCTCGCGCACCGACGCCGGCACCGGGGTCGGCGTGTTCTCCTTGGGCACGACGCTCACGTAGACGACGGTGGCCGTGAACACGGGGCGCCCCGCGGCGGTGCCCTCGACTCCGACGTCGAAGCTCGAGCTGCCCCATCGATCGATTGCCAGATCGAGGTCGATCATGTCGCCGAAGGTGGCCGGGCCCTGCCACTCGAACGTCGCCTTCTTGAGCATGAAGTCGAAGCCGAGGTCCTCGAAATGGCCGAGTCGCTCGCGCACCCACGTGTCGACGGCGTCGTCGACATACGCGAGGTAGTTCGCGTTGAAGACGACGCCCTGCATGTCGCACTCGCCGTAGCGGATGCGCAGAGAGTGCCGGTACCGGTCAGCCATGCGGGCGGCAGGCTATGCGAGCTGCGGGCAGCCTCGTTCAGCCGGTGCGAGCCACCGCTGACCGTCCGGGCCTATGAGGACGCGGCACGGGGTCGGACGCGAGGCCGTCGATCTGGAGGAAGTAGGTGCCCCCGCCCGGATCGGTGTCCGCGAACCGGAACGACCCGTCGCCGCCGACGACCCACGAGCCGATCTCAGTCACCTCGCCCGTCGCGCAGGCCTCCGCGGTGACCCTCGCCCGTTGGCCCGGATACCAACCTCGTCCCTCGAGGACGAACAGCGCCGCGCTGTCGCCGTCGACCGTCGCGGCGAACAGGGTGATCTCGCTCACCCGAAGCCACGCCTGACCGAATCGGGCCCGCACTGTGTAGACGTCCCCGGCGCTGACGGTGTCCGGTGTCCGAAGGGACTTCGGCTGCGTGCGTGCCGAGGCGAAAGCGAACATCCCGACGAGCAGGGCGCCGACGGCACCGACGGCGACCCACCGATGCGACCGCGGTCGCGACGGGGCGAACCCCGTCCGTCTCCGTCTGCTCCGGAGCTTCCTGCTCGACCTCGTCCTCGATGTACGAGATGTCGATCACGCGCGGGGACGCTACCCCGGTGCCATGCGAGGGACTCGGGAGCGGTCGGCGGCGAGCCGCTCGCCGAAGCGCAGCAGCTGCACGGCGACGGCTTCAGGTCCCCCGCCGCCAGCCGTCGCGCGGCGCGTCACCGCGACGCCGGGCTCGAGGATCGCGGCCCCCTCCGCTCCGAGCCGCTCATCGGCCCGCACGAGATCGGCGAGCGGCGTGTCCGCCTCGACCGACTGCCGCACCAGCGAGCCGACGACGGCGTGCGCTTCGCGGAACGGCATCCCCTTTGCAACCAGGAGCTCGGCGAGGTCGGTCGCGCCCAGCATCGGATCGTCGGCGGCGGCCGCCATCCGTGCGGTGTCGAACGTCGCGCCTGACGCCATCGCACTGAGGGCGCCGAGCGCGAGTACCACCTGCTCCACCGCGTCGAACAGGGGCTCCTTGTCCTCCTGCAGGTCACGGTTGTACGAGAGCGGTAAGCCCTTCAGGGTGGCGAGGAAGCCACTCACGTGACCGATCAAGCGACCCGATTTGCCGCGAGCGAGCTCGGCGATGTCGGCGTTCTTCTTCTGAGGCATCATCGAGCTGCCGGTCGCGTGCGCGTCGTCGAGGACGGCGAACCCGAACTCCGACGACGTCCACAGCACCCACTCCTCGCCCATGCGCGAGAGGTGGACTCCGAGGAGCGCGAGGTCGAACAGCGCCTCGGCCACGAAGTCGCGATCACTCACCGCATCGAGCGAGTTCTCGAACGTCGCGGCAAAGCCGAGGTCGGCGGCGGTGCCGTGCGGGTCGAGCGGCAACGACGAGCCCGCGAGCGCGCCGGCACCGAGCGGCGACACGTCCAGCCGTTCGACGGTGTCGAGCAAGCGGTCGACGTCGCGACCGAGCGCCCAGCCGTGCGCGAGCAGGTGGTGGGCCAACAGCACCGGCTGAGCCCGCTGCAGGTGGGTGTAGCCGGGCAGATAGGCATCGCCGGCGGCGACCGCCCGATCGAGCAGCACCTGCTGAAGCCCGAGCACGCGCTCTGCGACCACGCGCAGCTCGCGCTTGCACCACAGCCGCAGCGCCGTCGCCACCTGGTCGTTTCGGCTGCGGCCGGTGTGGAGCTTGCCGCCGGTCGCGCCCGCGACCTCGGTGACGCGGCGCTCGATCGCGGTGTGGATGTCTTCGTCCGCGGGCGCGAACACGAACGTCCCGTCATTCAGCTCGTCGGCCACGGTGTCGAGCGCCGACAGGATCTCGGCCGCTTCGTCGCCGTCGAGCAATCCGGCGCGCACGAGCCCGCGCACGTCGCGCGCGCGAGCCGACGATGTCATCGGCCGCCAAGCGCACGTCGAACGGCAGCGACGCCGTGAACGCGAGCAGCTCGTCGGCCGGACCCGACCCGAACCGTCCCTGCCAGAGCGTCACAGGCCGGTCGTGCCTCCCTGACGGGTGGCCCACGTCTGCACGCCGAGGCCCCAGATGCGCACGAAGCCCTCGGAGTCGCTGTGGCGGAACGTGTCCGCAGCGTCGTAGGTCGCGAGGCCGTAGTCGTAGAGGGAGTGCGGGCTGCGCCGGCCGTTCACGAAGCACTTGCCCGGCTCGAGGCGCAGCCGCACCTCGCCGGTGACGTAGCGCTGCGTCTCGTCCACGAACGCATCGAGCGCCCGCTTCAGCGGCGAGAACCACAGTCCGTCGTAGATCAGCTCGGCATAGCGGGGCTCGAGGCGCGCCTTCTCGTGGTGCACGTCGCGCTCCAACGTGATGTCCTCGAGATCGGAGTGGGCCAGCAGCAGCGCAAGCGCGGCGGGACACTCGTAGGTCTCCCTGCTCTTGATGCCCACGCGTCGGTTCTCGACCATGTCGAGGCGTCCCCATCCGTACGCGCCGACGACGCCGTTCATCTGCTCGATCAGCTCATGGAAGGGAAGGGCGACGCCGTCGAGCGCGACCGGCTTGCCCTCCTCGAACGCGACGACGACCTCACGCGGCTCGGTAGCCGTCGGAACAGTCATCGCCCATACACCCGGCGGTGGCGCGGCCCACGGATCTTCCATCTCGCCACACTCGATCGCCCGACCCCAGACGTTGTCGTCGATCGAGTACAGCTTCTCTTTCGTCGCCGTGATCGGGATGTTGTGGCGGTAGGCGTAGAGGATCGAGTCTTCGCGGGTGAACCCCCAGTGCCGTACCGGGGCGAGCACCTCGAGATCGGGCGCGAGCGCTCGTACGCTGACCTCGAATCGCACCTGGTCGTTGCCCTTCCCCGTGCAGCCGTGCGCGACGGAGTCGGCTCCCCACTGCCGCGCGGCGAGCACGAGGTGCTTCGCGATGATCGGTCGGGACAACGCGGACACCAACGGGTACTTGCCCTCGTACTTCGCGTTGGCCTTCAGCGCGGGGGTGAGGATCTCGTCGGCGAACTCGGCGCGCAGGTCGCGCACCTCGATGTCGGCCGCGCCGGCGGCGAACGCGCGCTCCTTCACGGCCTCCCAGTCGCCGGTCGTCGCCTGACCGACGTCGGCGCACAGGCAGAAGACCTCCTCGACACCCATCTCCTCTTGCATCCAGCGCACGAGCACCGAGGTGTCGAGTCCTCCGCTGTATGCGAGCACCACACGCTTGGCCACAGTCGCTCCCTTTGTCCGACCGCCCAGGTCAGGCGTTCCGTCAGTCGTTCGCGAGGCCGGCAAGGCCCCGCAAGATCTTTGCCATCTTCTCCCCGCCGGTCTTCTCCGCCGCCACGCAGAGCAGCGTGTCGTCGCCGGCGACGGTGCCCAGGAGCCCGTCGAGCCCGCTGCGATCGAGGGCGGACGCGACGACGTGTGCGCACCCCGGCGGCGTGCGCAGCACGACGAGGTTCGCGGAGTGACCGGCCTCGACGACCCACTCGGACAGCACACGGCGCAGGTGGTCATGGGGCGCCAGGCGGTCGGGCTCGTACTCCGGGATCGCGTACACGGTCTCGCCTCCGGGCACCCGCACCTTCACGGCGCCCAGATCCTCCAAGTCGCGAGACACGGTCGTCTGCGTCGCCATGATCCCTTCCTCCGCGAGCAGCTCCACGAGCTGGGGCTGGCTCGTGACCGAACGCTTCCCCAACAGTTGCGCGATGCGGTGCTGCCGTTGGGCTTTGGTGGGCTTTCCGTTGGTGGAGGTCATGAGTGGCTCAGCAGGAATGCGAGCAACCCCCGGGTGCTGTGCATCCGGTTCTCCGCCTGCTGCCAGACGCGGGACTGGGGCCCGTCGATCACGTTCGTCGCGACTTCTTGCTCGCGATGCGCGGGGAGGCAGTGCAAGAAGATCGCGTCGGGTGCAGCGTGGCTCATCAGCGCGTCGTCGACGATGAAGCCGGCGAAGGCTCTGCTGCGAACCGCGGCCTCGTCCTCCTGGCCCATCGACGTCCACACGTCGGTGTACACGACGTCGGCTCCCGCGACGGCGGCGACAGGATCGCCGACGAGCTCGGCGTCAGTCCCTCGAAGCTCGTAGCCGGCCGGCGAGGCGATCCGCATCTTCATGCCGACGATCGGCGCCGCGGTGGCGAGCGCACGCGCCATGTTGTTGCCGTCGCCGACATAGGCGAGCGTGCGTCCGGACAACCCTCCGAACGCCTGTCGAATCGTCAGGAGGTCGGCGAGGGCCTGGATCGGGTGCGTCTGGTCGGACAGCAGGTTGACGATCGGCACCGACGACACCGCCGCCATCCGTTCGAGCTTGGAGTGCTCGAACACCCGAGCCGCGATTGCTGAGTGATACCCGGCGAGCGTGCGCGTGACGTCCTCGGTGCTCTCACGCACGTCGAGCGACACCTCCTCGCCACGGATCGTCACGGGATGTCCGCCGAGCTGCACGACGGCCATCTCGACGGAGTTGCGCGTCCGGGCGGACGGCTTCTCGAACAGCACCGCCACGCCCTTTGCCGGCGAGCACCTTCGGCAACCCATCGATCGGCTGCTCCGAAAGGTCGAGCACGTTGCCCAGCTCGTCCGCGGTGAGGTCGTCGATCTCGAGGAAGTGACGGGTCATGCGCGCCCCTCCCCCGCCATGACGGTCGCCAGGATCCCCACCGCCTCGTCGATCTCGTCGTCGCTCACGTTCAGCGGCGGAGCGAGGCGGAGAGCGTTCGCGGTGACGGCGTTCACCACGAGTCCGGCATCGAGCGCGGCATCCGCGACCGCCTTCGCGTCGCGTGGCCCGCCGTCGGACGCCTCGAGCTCGACCGCGATCAAGCAGACCAAGGCCGCGCACCTCCTTCACGCCGCTGACTGCGCTCAGCCGCTCGGTCAACCGCGCTCCGGCTGCCCGCGCCAGCTCGCGGTGCATCGATGCGCTGCATCTCGGCGAGCACGGCCCTCGCCGCGGCGGTCGCCAGCGGCGTTCCGCCGAACGTCGTCGCGTGATCGCCCGGCACGAATGCCGCGGCCACGTCCCGGCGCGCCCAGCACGCGCCGATCGGCACACCGTTGCCGAGCGCCTTCGCCATCGTCACCACGTCGGGCTCGACTCCGAAGTGCTGGAAGCCGAACCACTCACCCGTTCGTCCGAATCCGGTCTGTACTTCGTCGACGATGAACAAGAGGCCCCGCTCGTCGCAGATCCGCCGCACCGCGGCGAAGTACTCCGCGGTGGCGGGGTTGACGCCGCCCTCGCCTTGGACGGGCTCGAGCAACACCGCCGACACCGACGGGTCGAGCGAAGCCTCCAGCGCATCGGCATCGCACCATGCCACGTGCCGGAATCCCTCCGGCAGCGGCCAGAACACCTCGTGCTTCGCCGGTTGGCCCGTGGCGTGCAGCGTCGCCAGCGTGCGACCGTGGAACGACCCGTACGCGCTGACCACGACATGACGGCCGCGCCCGCCCCACTTGCGGGCGAGCTTGATGGCGCACTCGTTTGCCTCGGCACCCGAATTGCAGAAGAACACCTGCCCGGCGGTGGGCTCGGTTGCTGCTCCCGAGATCAGCGCGTCGATCGTCGTGGCGACCTCGGGCCCGACCGTCGTGCCGAACAGGTTCGACGTGTGCAGCAGCGTCTTCGCCTGCGCGTACAACGCGTCCGCCACCGACCGGGTGGCTGTGGCCGAGCGACGTCACGGCGAGACCGGACAGGAAGTCGAGGTAGCGCTTGCCGTCGACATCCCACAGCTGCGTGCCCTCGCCCCGCACGAACGTCACGGGCGGCGGCGCGTACGTCGGCATGAGCGGGGACGCCCGCGGTCGCGGTCATGAGCGATTCTCCGGAAGCACCATGGTGCCGATCCCTTCGTCAGTGAAGATCTCGAGCAGGAGGACATGGGGGATGCGCCCGTCGAGGATGTGGGCGCGGCCGACGCCGTTGCGCACCGCGTGGACGCAGGACGCGACCTTCGGGATCATTCCGCCCGTGAGCGCGCCGTCAGCCATGAGCGTGTCGAGCTCGGCCGCCGTGACCTGGCGGATGAGGGTGGCCGCGTCGGACGCGTCGCGGCGAAGCCCCTCGATGTCGGTCAGGTAGACGAGCTTCTCGGCGCGCAACGACTCGGCGATTGCTCCGGCCACGGTGTCCGCGTTGATGTTGTACGCCTGACCTTCCGCATCGGAGCCGATCGTCGCGACCACCGGGATGAGGTCCTGGGCGAGCAGACGCTCGAGGATCGCGGGGTTGACGTTCGCCACTTCGCCCACGAACCCGAGCGCCGGGTCGCGCGGGCTCGCCTCGATCAGTCCGGCGGACTCGCCGCTCACTCCCACCGCGAGCGCGCCGTGCACGTTGATCGCCGACACGATGCCGGGGTTCACCTTCCCGACGAGCACCATGCGCGCGATGTCGACCGTCTCAGCGTCGGTGACCCGCAACCCGTCACGAAACTCGGAGACCTTTCCCAACCGGCTCATCAGGTCCGTGATCTGAGGCCCCCCACCATGCACGACCACGGGGTGCATGCCGACGGAGCGCATGAGCACGATGTCCTCGGCGAACAGCTCGAGCGCAGCGGCCTCGCCGTCATCGCCGTCGGTCGCGCCGGCGAGCGCGTTGCCGCCGTACTTGACGACCACGGTCTTGCCCCAGAAGCGACGGATGTACGGGATGGCTTCGACGAGTGTGGACGCCTTCTCGCCCGCGGTCGCGGTCACGGGTTGAGCCCGACGGTCGGCAATCCCGTTGACTCCGGGAAGCCGAGCACGAGGTTCGCGCATTGCACCGCGTTCCCCGAGCCACCCTTCACGAGGTTGTCGATTGCTGCGAGCACCACGACCCAACCCGTGCGGCTGTCGAAGCGGGCGGTGAGGTGGGCGCAGTTGCTGCCGAGCGTCGCCTTGGTCGACGGCGAGTCCGGCCGCACCACCACGAACGGCTCCTCGGCGTAGACGTGACCAAGCGTCGCGAGCAACGACTCGGTTGTCAGCTGCTGGCCCGCAGCGGGACGCGCGTAACAGGTCGCGAGGATGCCGCGGTTCATCGGCGCGAGGTGCGGCGTGAACAGCACGCTCGCACCGATCGCCTGCTCGATCTCGGGCGTGTGACGGTGATCGAGGAGCCCATAGGCAGAGAAGCTCTCGTCGACGGTGCAGAACAGCGAGCTCTCCTTCAACGCGACACCGGCACCGGAGACGCCGCTCGCCGCGTCGACGATGATCCCTGACGGCTCGATGAGGCCCGCCTGCACGAGTGGCGCGAGAGCGAGCGCCGACGCCGTCGGGTAGCAGCCCGCGACCGCGACGGCGGTCGATCCGGCGATCTCGTCTCGGTACAGCTCGGGGATGCCGTACACGAACTCCTCGAGCAGCTCCGGGCTCTGGTGGGGCTCGTGGTACCACTGCGGATAGAGGCGTGAGTCCTTCAGACGGAAGTCCGCCGACAGGTCGACGATCGCTCCCACCCGCTTGCGTAGCTCGGGCACGATGCCTTGCGCGGCGCCGTGTGGCATCGCGAGGAACACGAGATCAAGGCCCTCACAGGCGCTCGGGTCGAACTCGGTGAAGACCAGGTTCGGATACGCCGCCGCCAAGTTCGGGATAGCGCGACGCTGCGAGCTTGCCCGCCTGCGTGTCGCCCGTCGCCAGCACGACCTCGAGCTGGGGATGGAGCGCGCTCAGTCGGAGCAGCTCTGCCCCGAGGTACCCCGAGGCGCCCGACGATCCCGATCTGCTTGGACTTGAAGGACGTGGCCATGAGCGCATGATCATACGCATATCTCGCATGATCATGCAAGGAACGGACGGCAGCTAGGTGACCGTGAAGGCCTGGATCATCCCGAGCGTGAAGTGGGTTTGGCCTGACGCGGCGTCGGGGAGGAAGCACACCATCACGTAGTTGCCGGAGTCGAGGTCGAGCGGGACGACGATCGATCGTACCCGGCGCCGCGGCAGCGCTGCCGCCCGCGGGAGTGATCGGCGGCGGACCCGCGGGCGGCGTCGTCGACGTGAAGAAGCCCTGCACGTCGGCAAGCGTGGCGCCCTCGGCCATCTTGTACAGCGTCATCTCGTGGTTCTGGTCGGCCTGCGTTCACCACCTCGAACGTGCCCTGGCCCGTGAAGTTGGGCGGGACGGTGAACTTGAAGTCGTCGGCGATGATCTGCCCGTCGGTCGCGGGCGCGGTCGCCGCCTCACCTTCGGGCGCGGTGACGGTGAACTCGTGGAGCATGCCCTTCGCGGCGTGCGGCGACATTGTCGCTCGGCGACGGGATGAAGCAGATGAAGAACGTAGTTGCCCTCGGTGAGCTCCTGCGTGGTGACCTGCTCGGCGCCCGGCGCAACGGCGTTCGGGCCGCCGTGCAGCGTCAGATCAGCTCGAAAGCCCGTCGGGTCCTCGCCGGCGAAGTCGCCGAGCGCCTGCTGCAGCGTGACGCCGTCGTTCAGCCGCACGATCGTCGCCTGGTGCTCCTCGGTGCCGGTGTTCGTCGCCGTTCACCGTCACCAGCCCCGCCGGGACCTCGGTGGGAGCGGTGTAGGAGTAGTCGGCCATGCGTGACGTCGAGGACAGCCGGCTCGGCTTCGGGCGCTGCCGCCGTCGTCTCGGGCGCGGCTGCGGTCGTGGCCGCGCCGCTGCGGTCGTCGCCGCTCCACCACCTGTCGTCGCTGCGCTGCCGTCGTCGGAGTCATCACCGCACGCAGCGGCCACGAGCAGCAGCGACGCAACAGCACAACATGCAAGCAAACCGACGCACAACGCCTCCTGAAGATGCGATTTGGAGGTGCAGTTGCTAGTGGGCCGGTACGAGCGAGGTCAAAACCGCAGCGCTGACCTGCCTCAACCTCGCAGCTTCGCTCCGAACGCAGACTCGACCGCGTCGATGCAGCGCTGGCGAACCTCGCCGACCTCCCGATCGGTGAGCGTTCGGTCGGGGGCTTGCAGTCGTAAGGAGTACGCCAGGCTGCGGGCCCCGTCCCCGATCGACGCGCCGCGGTACACGTCGAAGAGGCGAAGGTCCGCGAGCAGCTCGCCGGCGGCCTCCCGCAAGGTGCGCTCGACGGCCGCCGCCGGGATCGCATCGGCGACAACGAACGCGAGGTCGATGTCAGACGACGGGAAGCGGCTCACCGGCCGGTACTGGCGTTCGTCCCGCGGCATCGTGAGCAGCCCGTCCAGCTCGAGCTCGATCCAGGCCACCCGTGACGTCGATGCCGTGGGCTTCCAGCGACGCCCGGATCGACCTCGCCGATCGCGCCGAGTGCTCCGTCCTTGCCGATCAGCAACGTGCGGGTCGGATGCATGCCGGCCCGCTCCCCTGCCGCGAGCTGCGACCTCGGGCCACGCCAACGCCGCGGCGAGCTCGTCCCAGACCGCTCGGGCCACGGTCGCGTCGCGACCGGCGAGCGCGACGCCGAGCATCTCGCGTTCGTCTGGGAGCGGCTCGCCCGGCGCGGGCACGCCGTAGACGTGGCCGATCTCGAACAGCGACACGCCCGCGTTGCGGTGCGACTCGTTGTACGCGACCGCCTTCAGGAGTCCGGGCAGCAACGACGTGCGCAACACCGACTCCTCGCTCGCCAGCGGGTTCGCGATCGTGATGCCGCGAGGGTCGAGGCCGGCCCGGCCGAGGTCGCCGGGCGCGAGGAAGGGGTTGGGCATCGCCTCGGAAGCACCGACACCGACAAGCACCTGACGGAGCCAGTCGCCGATCTTGCTGCAGCTGCGTGAGCCCACCGGGATGGGGAGACTTCGGCACGGTCTTGGCGATCCGCGAGTACCCATGGATGCGGGCGACCTCCTCGATCAGATCGACCTCGACTGTGCAGTCGTAGCGCCACGTCGGCACCGTGACGAGCAGGTCCTCCGGGCCCCGCCGAGTCGTCGACACCGAACCCGATCGACGCGAGCAGCGATCCGACCTTCCCGGCCGAGAGGTCGGTGCCGAGCAGCGCGTTCGTACGCGACGTGCGCAGTCGCACGGGGCTGCGATCAGGGAGTGACCCGCGCGCGTCGACCTCGCTGTGAAGCTGCCGCGTCGGGGCACGTGAGGCGGAGCAGCTCGACGAAGCGCCGGGCGGCACGGTCGATACCCTCCGGGTCGGCGCCCCGCTCGAACCGAGTCGAAGCCTCGGACCGCAGCGCCAGCCGACCGGCGGACGCCGCGATCGTCGGCGGATCGAACCACGCCATCTCGAGCGCGACTGCGGTCGTGCGCTCGTCGATCTCCGTCGAGGCTCCGCCCATGATGCCGCCGATGCCGATCGGCCCATCGTTGCCGTCGCAGATCAGCACTTCGCGTCGCAGTGCACGTCCGCTCGATGCCGTCGAGCGTCACGACCGTCTCGCCCTCGCGCGCTTTGCGGATGACGAAGCCGCCGCCCTCGAGCTTGGCGAGGTCGTAGGTGTGGTTGGGCTGGCCGAGCTCGAGCATGACGTAGTTCGACACGTCGACGACGTTGTTGATCGGACGCATGCCCGCACGCGTCAACCGCTCGGCCATCCAGGCGGGTGACTCGGTGACGTGGATGCCGGAGATCACCCGCGCGGTGAAGCGGCCACATCCCTCCGGGTCCACGATCGTCACCGCGACCCCTTCCGAAGGTCCGACCACCTCGACTGCTGGATCGGGCGGCGTCAGTGGCACATCGAGCCGAGCGGCGAGATCGCGCGCCACCCCGGCGTGGGAGTAGGCGTCGGGGCGGTTGCGCGTGAGGTCGAGGTCGAACATCACGTCAGGGGCGACCGCCAGCGCTTCCCACAGCGGGGCCCCGACGGGCAGCCCGCTCGGGAGGATGAGGATGCCTCCGGCATCCGATCCCATGCCGAGCTCGACCGGTGAGCACAGCATCCCGTTCGAGGCCTCACCGAGGATCTTGCGCCGACCGATCTGCATGCCGTTCGGCATCGTCGTGCCGACCGTGGCGAGCGGGACGAGGTCGCCGACCTGCATGTTGAACGCGCCGCACCACACCTGCAGCGACTCGCCATCTCCGGCGTCGACGTCGACGCGGTGCACGTTCTTGGCGTCGGGATGGGGCCGCAACGCCAGCACCCGCGCCGACGATCACACCATCGACCGGCTGGCCGATCACGCTCGACGTCATCGACGGCGAGGCCGAGGTCGTTCATCAGCTCGGTGAGCGCGTCGGCGTCGTCGCCGACGGGCGCGAGCTCGTGCAGCCACGAGAGGAGCACCTTCATGACACTGGGACCCGCATCAGAACTGCTCCAAGAAGCGGATGTCGTTGGTGAACATCTCACGCATGTCGTCGATGCCGTGGCGCGCGAGCGGTAGGCGATCCGTGCCGAAACCGAACGCGAATCCGCTCCACTCCTCGGGGTCGAGCCCGCAGTTGCGCAGCACGTTGGGATGCACCACCCCGCATCCGCCGAGCTCGAGCCACGACCCATCGGGCCGTTGGATGTCGTACTCCGCCGACGGCTCGGTGAACGGAAAGTACGAGGGTCGGAGGCGCGCGTTGAAGTCACGGCCGAAGTACGCCCGCGTGAACTGCTCGATGGTGCCCGACAGGTCGCCGAACGTGATGCCGCGGTCGATCACGAGTCCCTCGATCTGATGGAACACCGGCATATGCGTCGCGTCGGCCGTGTCGAGCCGGAAGACCCGCCCCGGCATGATCGTGTAGATCGGCGGCGGCTGCGTCTGCATCACGCGGATCTGCACCGGCGAGGTGTGCGTGCGCAGCACGGTGCTGCCGGGTTCGCCGAGGTCCACGAACATCGTGTCCCACATGCTGCGAGCCGGATGCTCCGGCGGCATGTTCAGCGCGGTGAAGTTGTTCCAGTCCGACTCCACCTCGGGGCCCTCGCTCACGGTGAACCCGAGGCCCACGAACACGTCCTCGAGATGCATGTGCGTCTGTGTGACGAGATGCAGGTGGCCCCGCTGCGGACGGGTCAGCACCTCGGTGAGGTCGAGCCGTTCGGCGGCGAGTCGCTCGGCGCGGGCCCGAGCGGCAACCTCGGCCCGTCGCTCCTGGATCGCGGCGGTCACCCGGGCGGTGGCCTGATTCAGGGCCTGGCCCGCGGCCCGCCGCCCCTCTTCGTCGAGGCCACCGAGGCGGCTCTTGAGCGTGCCGAGCTCTGACCGCTTGCCGACGAGGTCGTTCTCGATGCTGGCCAGATCGTCGACTGCGTCCACAGCGGCGAGCCGCGCGACCGCGGCGCGCTCCGCCTGCTGGATCTCGTCGATCATGAGGGGCAAGTAAAGCAAAGGCTCGGAGTCGATCGAGGCCGATTCACACGGCCCTTTCGATTCACATGCCCCTGCGCTGGCGCGCCACCTCGAAGCACAGCACCGCAGCAGCGGCCGCGACATTCAGCGACTCCGCCTGGCCCGCCATCGGGATCGACACCATGTCGTCCACGCGCGCCGCCACATCGTCACCGATCCCGTGCGATTCGCTGCCGAGCACCATCGCGACTGCCCCGCGCAGGTCGATCTCGTCATAGCGCCGGTCGGCATCGGCACGAGTGCCGATGCGGCGCATCCCCCAGGACCCGAGCTCGTCGAGCGCGGCCACGCCGTCGTCGACCAGGGCGACGGGGACGAAGAAGATCGCGCCTGCGGACGCTCGCACGCATTTCGGGTTGAACGGGTCGACGCCGCCTGCGATGACCACCCCCTCCACTCCGGCCGCTTCTGCGCTGCGGATGATCGTCCCGAGGTTGCCGGGGTCGGCCAGCGCCGCGAGCACCACGACGAACGACGAGTCGCGCAGCGCGTCGAGCGTCGCCACCTGGCGCCGGGCGACCGCGAGCACCGGACGGGGAGTGACGGTCGTGGCGACCCGCTCGAGCACGCCGCGTGCGACCGGAGTGCCGTCGGGGAGGCCCTCGACCGACGCTCCCTCCTCGACGTAGATCGCCTCGAGGGGCCAGCCGGCCCGAACCGCTTCGGCGACGAGCGTGGGCCCTTCGATCAGGAACGCTTGCTCGTCCTCGCGACTCGCACGGTCGCGCGCGAGTCGTCGAAGACGCTGGATCTCCGGGTGGCGCGGGCCGAGCGCGGTCAGGACGCTTGCTTGGTCTCTGACGTGTCGGCCTGAGACGTCTCGGCCTGAGACGTCTCCGCCTCTGACCCCTTCTGCTCGACGGCGGTGCGTGCCTTCTCGACCAATGTGGCGAAGGCCGCGGGGTCGGTGACGGCCAGGTCGGCGAGCACCTTGCGGTCGACCTCGATACCGGCCGTGTGCAGGCCGTCGATGAAGCGGTTGTAGCTGAGCCCGTGCTGGCGGCATCCGGCGTTGATGCGCTGGATCCAGAGACGGCGGAAGTCACCCTTGCGAGCGCGGCGGTCGCGGTAGGCGTACTGCAGGCTGTGCATCACCTGCTCGTTGGCAGCGCGGTACGACCGGCTCTTGTTGCCGTAGTACCCCTTCGCGCGCTCGAGAACGGCGCGACGGTGCTTCTTGCTGGCGACGGCGCGCTTGACCCTGGCCATTGGTGGCTCCTTTCAGCGGGGAACGAGTGACGATGCGGTCAGCGGTCGCCGAGGAGCCGCTTGATGCGCGGCGCGTCGGCGGGCGAGACCTCGATCTCGCCCTTCAGGCGCCGGGTCCGCGTCGAAGGCTTGGCCTCGAACAGGTGCTGGCGGTTGGCGCGCAGCCGAAGCAGCTTCCCGCTGCCCGACTTCTTGAAGCGCTTGGCCGCGCCTCGGTGGGTCTTCATCTTCGGCATCGTCGTGTCTCCTGGTTTCGGCGGCTACGCCGGGGTCTCTTGCGCAGCCGTCTCGTCGGCCGGTGGTGCCGGCGGTTGTTCCTGCGGTTGTGCGGGCGGATGTTCCCTCTGGGATTCCTTCTTGCCGGCCTGAGCCTTGCGGTCAGGTGCAAGCACCATGGTCATGTTGCGGCCGTCGAGCTTCGGGGAAGCCTCGATCTTGGCCACGTGGGCGACCTGCTCAGCGACCTGTTCGAGGATCTTCATGCCGAGCTCGGGGTGATACACCTCCCGACCTCGGAACATGATCGTCACCTTGACCTTGTGACCCTCGCCCAAGAACTCGGCGATCTTTCGGGTCTTGGTGTCGAAGTCGCCCTGCCCGATCTTTGGTCGGTACTTCATCTCCTTGATCGAGATGCTGCTGCTCTTGCGCCGTGACTCCTTGGCTCGCTGTGCCTCCTCGTACTTGAACTTGCCGTAGTCGAGGACCTTGCAGACAGGCGGGTTGGCGTCAGGCGCGACTTCGACGAGGTCGAGGTCGAGCTCGCGGGCGATGTGGAGTGCCTCGGGCAGCGGCTTGATGCCGAGCTGGGCGCCGTCGGGTCCGATGAGACGGACTTCGCGGGCACGGATGCGGTCGTTGATCCGAGGCTCGTTGGTCGCGGGCGTGACTATTGGTGCTCACTCCGTGGCAAGGGGGTTCTCCTCCCGGTTGCGGATGGGGCATGAAGAAAAGCCGACACCCACGAACCGGAGTGACCCCCGCCCTAACGGGGAGACTCCGGAGCACTTCGGTCGACCACGGCGCGCCGTGTCCCAAGGGATCCGGCGGCCGGGTGGGGCACCGCAATCCAGCGCGGCGGCCCGCTTTCCGATCTCGGTTGTGCCGTTAGGGTAACGCACGTGAGCAGCCTTTGGACACCCGGGGGCGAGCACAAGGTCGATCCGCAAGAGCGCGCTGGCCAAACGGAGCCGGCTCCGGCCCCCGCAGAGGACGTGCCCGCGGAGATCTCCGAGGAGGAGGCCGCGGTCCGGGAGGAGCTCGACGAGGTCCGCCGCCAGCTCGCCCAAGTCCCCGCGGAGGTCGTGGTCGCCAACCACGCCATGGGCCTGTACGAGCTCGCCGCCATCCACCTCAGCGCGGAGCCCCCGAACGCCGAGGCGGCCAAGCTGGCGATCGACGCCATGGGATCTCTCGTCGACGGGCTCAAAGGGCGTCTCGGCGAGCCGGAGACCACGCTCCGCGACGCACTGGCGCAGCTTCGGCTCGCATTCGTCCAGGTCACCTCCGGCCGCGCCTGAACGCAACCTTTCCGTCGACGACGTCGACGCCCTCAGCGCGGAGACGGCGGGCGTGCTCGACCTCATGGCCCGGCACGAGGCGCCCCTGCGCCGTGACGACGCGCCACCAGGGGAAGTCGTCGTCCGATGTCGCCAGCAGCCGCCCCACCGCACGGGCCGCGCCGGGATAGCCGGCCTCCTGGGCGACCTCGCCATACGTGACCACCTCACCGGGCCGAAGCCGGCGCAACACCGCCGCGACTCGCGCGTCGAAGGAGTCCGTCACTCTCCGTCGTCGGAGGAGGGCGAGGGCGTCGAGGGCGCGTCCGCACCAGGATCGGCGTCGGGGCGCAGCGCGACGATCTGCTGGAGGTGCGCGAGGTTGTGGTTCGCGAACCACGTTCCGAGCTCGATGATCGTCGCCCGGCCCATGAGCACCTTCACCTTGTCGCCCCACGCCGACGCTGTCCTCGAGCGTGCCGAGGAGCTCCAGCGCCCGGTCGACCTCGCCCCGGAACAGCTTTACGACGTCCGCGATCGACTGCTCCCGCCACGCTCGCTCGCGCGTGAGCAGCCACGGGATCTTGTCGGCCACGGCGGGATCTGCGGGCCCGAGTCCAAGGTGGACGCGGAGTCGATCGTTGAAGATCGTCGCGACGTCGACCATGTGACCCGCCACCTCGACCACGCACCATTCGCCGGGCCCGGGTGCGCTCAGCAGGACGCTGTCTTCCAGGTCTCGCACCGCGTCCTCGAGCCGGTCGGGATCACCACTCAACATCTCGATGATCTCGGTTGGGCGCCGGCGTCCGAGGTTCTCGTCGGACTTCATGAAGAACGGGAAGTAGCCGGCGAACTCGGGAGGGAGCGCGCCGCACAGGGGGCACGCCTCTCCCGTCGAGGCCTCGGCGATGCGCCCACACCCCGTGCACACGAACAGGTACTGGGCGACGTCGGACTCGGAGATGTCGCGGTTGTTCATGAGGCTCGTTGCCCCGGCGTCGAGCACGCGTGCAGTCTCGTGGGTCGCGTGCAGAAGGCGCGTGAGTCGCTCGGCCAAGGCCCGGTCGCCGGCACGCTCGGCCTCGTGCACGAGCTCACCGAGTGCGGCCGCCGCCTGATGCTGGTGCTCACGCTCGGCACGCAGGCGGTCGGTGGAGGGCATGCCGGCGGCCGCCAGCCGCTCGAGCTCGAGCCCGCGGACGCGACTCGAGTGCGCAGCCGCGCGGAGAACCTTTGCGATGTTGAACCGACCCTCTTCGATGGCGCGCTCGGCCGCAGCGAGGCTCGCGACGGCGGCTCGCTGCTCGAGCGCCGCCTGGTCTCCGAGCGCGGCCGACAAACTGATCTCGAGACCCGGTTCGCTCTCCCACTCGCTCATCGCAGCGCTACGGCTTCCCACTCACCCCGTCGACCAGCGATGACATCGAACTCGAACTCCGTGCCGGCTGAGGTCGTGCGCGTGCCGTTGGCGATCTGGGTGCAGTGGAAGAAGTACTGCGCTCCCGTACTCGCATCACTCACGATCCCATAGCCCTTGGCGTCGTCGAACTCGATCACGACTCCTCTCGGCACCAGCGTCACCGTCTCAGTGAACGATCTTCGATAGGGGCAGCTCGATCAGGTCGGAGGCACCCGCATCCTTCAGCATCGGGATGAGGACGTTGATGGTCTCCTTGGGGACGACCGTCTCGACGGCGTAGCCGCCATCCCCGAACAGCTGGGCGACCGTGGGCGCCTTCATCGACGGCAGGATCTCGATCACTCGGGCGAGGTCGGCCTCCCCGACGTTCAGCTTCAGCAGGACCTTTCCCCGCGGCTTCGAGCGCGCCCGCGAGCAGCGTGTGGAGCTGGCCCATCGCGTGTCTCTTCGCAGGATCGTCGTACGCGGCGGGGTTCGCGATGAGCTCCGTCGCCGACGTGAGGATCGTGTCGACGACCTTCAGGCCGGCCGCGCGCAGCGCTCTCCCGGTTTCGGTGACGTCGACGATGCAGTCGGCGATCTCGGGCACCTTCGCCTCGGTCGCGCCGTACGACAGCCGGATGTCCGCGTCGATGCCCTTCTTCTCGAAGAACCGGCGGGTGAGACCCGGGTACTCCGTGGAGACGCGAACCTGCTGTGGAAGGTCCTCGACTCGCTCGACAGGTGAGTCGATGCCCACTGCGACGACGATCTGCACCGGGCGAGCGCTCGCCTTCGAGTACCGCAGCTCGCCGAGCGACACCACCTCGGCGGCGGTCTCCTCGATCCAGTCACGGCCCGTGACGCCCACGTCGAACATCCCCTCGGCCACGTAGACCGGGATCTCCTGCGGGCGCAGAATGCGCACCTCGGTGACACGGGGATCATCGATGGTGCCCCGATAGTCGACGTCCGAGGCCCGCACGACGGACAGATCGGCCGCGTCGAACAGATCGAGCGTCGCTGCGCTCGAGTGACCCCTTCGGGAGGACGATCCGCAGCACTGGTCGCTCAGTCCGCCTTCGGGAGCTGGCGCATGAGATCCGCGAGCTCGATCGCCGTGGAGGCCGCCTCGAAGCCCTTGTTGCCGGCCTTCGTGCCGGCGCGCTCGATCGCTTGCTCGATGGTGTCCGTGGTCAGCACGCCGAAGACGACCGGCACGCCGGTGTCGAGGGCAGCACGGGCGAGGCCGGCCGCCGCTTGCCCGGCCACGTGGTCGTAGTGGCCGGTTGCCCCCCGAATGACCGCCCCGAGGGCGATGACAGCGTCGTACTCCCCCGAACCGGCGAGGCGCTTGGCGACGAGCGGCAGCTCGAACGCGCCCGGCACCCACACAACGGTGATCGACGCCTCGTCGACGCCGTGACGAAGCAGGCCGTCACGGGCCCCGGCGAGCAGCCGGTCGGTGATGAAGTCGTTGAACCGGGCACACGCGAGCGCGACCCGAAGGCCATCGCCTCGCAGCTTGCCTTCGTAGGTGGTCATCGGTTGCCCTCCGATCCTCGGCGCTCGAGCGGCGCCACGTTGCCCGTCGAGCCTGTGCCCATCGAGCCTGTGCCTATCGGGCCGTCAGCGACGGGCTCGGAATCCTGAGCGCCGTCCTCGAGATCATCGAGGAAGTGGCCGAGGCGCTCACGCTTCGTTCGCAGGTAGTGGATGTTCTCGGGATTGGGACGCACAGCGAGCGGCACGCGATCGACGATCTCGAGCCCGAAGCCTTCGAGACCACCGTACTTTGCGGGGTTGTTGGTCATCAGTCGCATTGCGGAGATGCCCAGGTCAACGAGGATGTGCGCGCCGATGCCGTACTCACGGCTGTCGACAGGTAGTCCGAGCTCCACGTTCGCGTCGACCGTGTCGCGTCCCCGGTCCTGGAGGCTGTACGCCCTGCAGCTTGTGCCCCAGGCCGATGCCACGCCCCTCGTGGCCGCGGAGGTACACGACGACACCGCAGTCCTCGTCGGCGATCATCGCCATCGCCGCGTCGAGCTGTGGTCCGCAGTCGCATTTGAGCGAACCGAAGACGTCGCCGGTCAGGCACTCGCTGTGGACGCGCACGAGCACATCGTCCTGTCCCTGCACGTTCCCCCGAACGAACGCGAGATGGGTCTCTCCGTCGAGGATCGACTCGAACGCGACGCAGGTGAAGTCGCCCCAGTCGGTGGGGATGCGGGCCTCGGCCACCCGTCGCACCAGCTTCTCCGTGCGGCGCCGGTAACGGATGAGGTCCGCGATCGAGATCATGAGCAGGTTGTGCGCGGCGCAGAACCGCTCGAGGTCGGGGACCCGGGCCATCGTTCCGTCGTCGTTCACGATCTCGCACAGCACGCCCGCCGGATACAGACCAGCGAGCCGCGCGAGGTCGACGGCGGCCTCCGTGTGACCCGCCCGCTTGAGCACGCCACCGGGCCGGTAGCGCAACGGGAAGATGTGACCGGGCCGAGCCAGATCGCCAGGGCGGGTGCCCGGGTCGATCAACGCGCTGATCGTGAGTGCCCGGTCGGAAGCGGAGATGCCGGTGGTCGTGCCGTGCCGGTAGTCGACCGTGTCGGTGAACGCGGTGCGATGCGACTCGGTGTTGTGCTCGACCATCAGCGGCAGGCCGAGCTCGTCGCAGCGCTCACCTGTCAGCGGCACGCAGATCACGCCCGACGTGTGCCGGACGAAGAACGCGATCCGTTCCCGGGTCGCGAACTCGGCCGCCATGATCAGGTCGCCCTCGTTCTCGCGGTCCTCGTCGTCGACGACGACGATGGCGTCGCCGCGACCGATCGCCGCGACGGCGTCCTCGACCGATGCGAAACAATCGCTGCGCTGGGTCATGACTCCCCACCTCCGGGGGCATGGGCGGCGAGCATGCGCTCGACATACTTCGCGATCACGTCGACCTCGAGGTTCACACGGGCGCCGACATCTTTGTGACCGAGCGTCGTGACGGCCGAGGTGTGCGGGATCACCGCGACGGTGAAGCCGTCGGCCGTCGGCTCGACCACCGTGAGGCTGATGCCGTCGACGGTGATCGATCCCTTCTCGACGATGTAGCGGAGCAACGACGGCGGCGCGGTGACCCGGAGGTCGGGCGCTGCCGCCGCGATCGTGCCCACACCGTCGACATGGCCTTGGACGAGGTGCCCACCGAGGCGGTCCTCGAGCCGGACGGGCCGCTCGAGGTTGACCGGTTCTCCTGGCGCCAGGTCCGCGAGGTTCGTGCGCTCGAGCGTCTCCTCGGTCACCTCGGCATCGAACCAGCCGTCGCCGACTGCGATCACCGTGAGGCAACATCCGTTGACCGCCGTCGAGTCGCCGATGCGAGCTCCGTCGAGCACGGTTCGGGCGCCGATGCGGAAGCGGTCGTCGTGTCGCGAGATCAGGTGGCCGAGCTCTTCCACGATGCCGGTGAACATCAGACAGGCTCCATTTCCAGTCGAAGGTCTTCCCCGATGCGGTCGACGGCGACGAGGCGGCCTCGCCACAGGTCGTCGATGGTGGCGACGCCGGGGCCGGTGAACAGGCCCCGTGCGTCTTCGCCGCCGAAGAGCGCAGGCGCGATGTACACGACGTAGCGATCGACGAGACCGGCGCGGTGGAACGCGGCGGCGACGGTGGCTCCGCCTTCGACCATCGCCTGCACGACACCCTGGCGTCCGAGCTCGTCGAGCACGGAGGACAGGTCGCCGTCCATCTCGAGCGCGGGGTGCACGCGCGCGGCCTCCGGCGCGCGGCCGAGGACAACCCGCAACGGGTCGCGACCCTCGACGTGACGCACGGTCAGCGCAGGATCGTCGGTGCGTACGGTGCCGGCACCGACGATCACCGCGTCGCTCTCGGCGCGCAGGCGGTGCGCATCGCGACGCGCTGGCTCGCCGGTGATCCACTGGCTGGTGCCATCGGGTGCGGCGGTGCGGCCATCGAGCGTGGCCGCGAGCTTGAGCACGACGTAGGGGCGCCCCGTGATGCGGTGCTTCAGATACGGCGCGAGCTGCGAGCGCACTTCGTCCGCGCTCACTCCGACTTCGACGTCGATGCCGGCGGCGCGGAGAGCTCGCACGCCCGCACCATTGACGTGGGGATCGGGGTCTTCAACGGCGATGACGACGCGCGCGACCCGCGCGGCGACGATCGCGTCGACGCACGGTGGTGTCCGGCCGTAGTGCGAGCACGGCTCGAGCGTGCATACGAGCGTCGAACCCGCCGCGGCGTCGCCGGCTGCGCTCAGCGCCACAACTTCGGCATGGGGGCCGCCAGGAGGCTCGGTGGCCCCTTCGTAGGTCGACCCGTCGGCGAGCGAGGATCACACAGCCGACCCACGGGTTCGGTGAGGTCCGGGTGCGCGCGGAGGCGGCGGCGGCGATGGCTCGTTGCATCAGCCTCTCGTCGCTTCCTGACGGGCTCAAGCGTCCGCGCTCCTGTGTTCGTTCGCGGGGACGCGAGCGCGACGGCCGGCGTGACGCGCCGGTCGACGAGACCGCTCCCCTCGCTCCCATCCGGACTCACCGCTCGCCTGCGCCGTCAGGCGCGTGCGCTCGGAACACCGTCGGCCCTGGGTTTCCACCAGGTCGGCCTCCGGCCACTGGGCCGAAGGTTCGCGGGCTCTCACCGCCGGTCGGGACTCTCACCCAAACCCCGCGAGGGGTTGTGTTCGTTGAGTTGTGACGCGAGTGTACGCACGCACTGGTCGCGCTGGCAACGCTCGGGTTCAAAACGACCAGTTCGAGCCGAGAGCGCTACGGCTCCGGGACCCAGGTGCCGTGGAAGCCTCCGGGCACACGTACGGGCAGGTGGACCTCCGCTCTCACCGTCATGGCGATCGCATCGAGGATGACGAGATAGCTCGTTCCGGCCGCCCGGTCGTGGGCGAAGGTCACGAGGTAGCCGTCGTCTTCTGCGCGGGACCCGGCGCTCGGAACGAAGACCGGCTCACCGCACGTGTGGCCGGACGGGAGGAGGTGGGTGGTCCGGGTGCCCCCGCCGTACTTGTGGATCTCGCCGCGATCGGGCTCGGCCTCGAAGAAGAAGCCGCTGACGTACGTGAACCGTGTCGGCTCGCCGACGAGCGCGTCGGGCACACGCGGGTACTCGGTTGCGTCGTCGTCGAGCGGGGACTCCGTCACCACGCCGGTCGCGACATCGATACGCCACTCGTACATCACCGGCAGGCTGGCACTCGGGCTCGTGGCGCTCGGGCGGTCGGGAGGGATCCGTGTGCCGATCAGGACGACCGCGTCGCCGGCGTCGAACGCGTTCGCCGCGTGCGAGAGATGACACGGCTCGACGTCGAACCACCGGATCGGGCCCGACGGGTCGGCGCGTTCGAGCACGCCGATACGCGCGGCGCGGTTGTCGTCCCATCGCCACGGCGACCCGGACTCCTGCGCCGTCGCGAGGTCGAACACGAGGCAGGAATCGACGAACAGCACCTTCGAGGACGTGATGGCGAAGTCGTGCATCAGCGAGCAGGCGGGCAACTCGATCGCGACCGACCGCATGTCGCCGCCGTCAGCCTGGCGCGCGGTGATAGGTGAGGAACGGTCGCCGCACCGAATACCCGAAGAACAGCAGGTCACCCGTTCTCGGACACCGCTTCGGATGCGCGGTCATCGCGCCTGCGAGACGGTCGTCGAACGTGAAGGGCCCGATGGTGTCGAGCTCCGCCGTCATCTCGTACGGGAAGCCGCCCTCCTCCAGCGCGAGAAGGCGACCCTCGTGCAGCACCACGTGCGTGTTGGCGGTCGTGACGCGGTGATCGATGCGTCCCGTCGCCGCATCGAACGCGAGCGCGAAGCGATCGACGCCGGGCTGCTCGTAGAGCGGAGTCCGCACGTAGCGGTTTCGGTATCGACGCGACGTGACGTCGACCATGTGGACCATGCCGTCGCCGGCGTACAGGTGCGGCGACCAACCGGTCCGCGGGTTCGGTCCGTTCCGGTAGAAGCGACCGCGCAGATCGCTCGGCACCTCTCCGACCACTCGCGTGGCGACGACGTCGCGCTCGCCGGCGACGGGACGGTTGTTGCCTTCGAGATGGATCGGCACCGTCGCACTCCACACCATCGGTGCGTGGGCGCGCGGGCCCGGCTCACAGAAATTTCGATGTCAAGGGGTCTTTCTCGGGCGATCTGTCAGTGGGTGGTCGGCTCGCCCAGCAGCAACCGCAGCGCGTGAGGCAACACGTCGATCACGGCTTCGAGGCACTCCACGGCCCCCGTCGGGGAGCCCGGGGTGTTGAGGACGAGGGCTTGGCCTCGCACTCCGGCGACCGCCCTGGAGAGACGGCCGAGCGGGCTGACGAGCCGCATCGCTTCGGCCAAGCCGGGCGCGTCGCGCTCGAGGATCTCCTTCGTGCCCTCGGGCGTTTGGTCGCGGGGCGTGAAGCCGGTGCCTCCGGTGGTGACGACGAGCCCACCGAAGCGCTCGGTGAGCACCCAGAGCTCGGCCGCAACCGTGTCGGCACCGTCCGCGCAGACCCGATGGTCGACCACGGTGTATCCCTCGGCGGTCAGCCGTTCGACGAGTGCCACCCCGGACCGGTCTTCCCGAGCGCCGGCGACGACGCCATCCGACACGGTGAGCACCTTCGCTCGAAGACCCGATCCCGAGGCTGTCCCAGTCGTCGCCACGTATCGAGTGTGGCAGGCCGAGTGAGTCAGGGCCGCCCCTGTTATGGCCGTCGCAGCCGCAGGACGAACATGCCATCAGTGTCGGCGTCCTGCGGGAGCAGCAGCCCGCCGCGGCCGTGCGGCCGCCACGGCGCAGGTGGCGTGTCGAGGGGCTCGAGCGACGGATGGTGCTCGGCAAGATGCTCGTCGATTCCGATCGTCTCTGACCTTGTGAGCGTGCACACGCCGTACACGAGCCAGCCTCCAGGGCGCGACGAGCTCGACTGCCGCGTCGACGAGCTCCGTCTGCAGCGCGGCGAGACGCGGCTCGTCGTCGGGGGCGATGCGCCAGCGAGCATCGGGGCGGCGACGCAGCACGCCGAGGCCGGAGCATGGCGCGTCGACCAGCACACGCTCGAACGAACGAGCGCCGTACGGCGGCCGACGGCCGTCGGCGACGAGCGCGACGGTGCGACCGCCGCTCTCGTTGCTGCCGCTCTCGTCGCCGGCAATCGCTTCGATGTTCGCGGCCATCGTCCGCACGCGGGCCTCGCGGAGCGTCTGAGGCGAGCACCGTCGCGCCCGCGGCCGCCATCGCCGTCGCCTTGCCGCCGGGCGCCGCGCACACGTCGGCGATCCGCATGCCGGGGGCGGCGCCGACGAGGCCGGCCATCCACTCCGACGCCTCGTCCTGGATGTAGCCGTCGCTGCGCATCCGCACGCGTGGAGCGAGATCCATGTGTGCGAGTGCGGCGAGGGCGTCGGGTTCGCCGAGATCCTCAGCGAGACGCACGACGATCCAGTCGGGATAGCTCAGCCTCGTCGCGTCGTCGGGGAACTCCACGGGCGCCTTCGCCACGCGGCGCAAGACGGCATTGACGAATGGTCGAGTGTGCTCGGGCGCCACGGCAACCGTCGCGCCCACCGCCGCGTGCGCGGGCGTGCCGAGGAACGCGAGCTGATACGCGCCGAGGCGGAGGGCGGTGCGCGTCGGAAGGTCGGGCGGATGCCGAACGAAGCGGTCGGTCAGCCAATCGCAGGCTCGCCGCATGCGCAAGGTGCCGTAGACGAGCTCGGTGGCGAACGCGCGGTCGCGGTCCGAGAGGTCGGTACGCGTGAGCGTGGCGGGGAGGGCCAGGTTGGCGTAGGCCCCGTCACGCTCGATGCGCACCAACGCTTCGAGGGCCACCGCCCGCGCGTCGGCCGCGGAGAGTGAGCCGGTTGTCATCCGAGCCGCTCGCCGTCCTCGACGCGGGCGCCGTTGATCCACGCGGTTGCCGGCATCGGCCTGCGTCCTTCGGGCTGTACCTCGCGGAGCTCGAGCACGCCCTCGCCGGTGCCAACGATCGCGCCGCGGAGCACACCCGCGCCGGGCGACTCATCGGAGGGACGCGGCGTGGCGCCGAGCACGAGCAACCGCGTGGCCCGAAACGTCGTCCACGCGCGGCCGACCCTGACGACGCGATCGAGCTCATCGGCCGTACGGGTCCAGTCGAGCTCGAGCTCGGCCGGATCGAGCTTCGCGGCGTAGCTGGGCTCGCCCACCTGAGGCGTGGGTTCCGCCAACCCCGCGCGGAGACGTTCGACCAGGAGATCGGTCCCCGCCACCGCGAGCTCCGCTCGCAACGAGTCGGCCGTCGCGGTCGTCCCGATCGGCACGCGCACGCACGCGTACACCGGTCCGGTGTCGAGGCCTTCCTCCAGCCCCATGAGGCACACACCGGTCTCGCGGTCTCCGGCGAGGATCGCTCGCTCGACGGGGGCTGCGCCCCGCCACCGCGGGAGCAGCGAGAAGTGGAGGTTCACCATCGGCACGGCGGCCAGGACATGCGGCTTCACGAGCTGGCCGAAGGCAACGACGACACCGAGATCCACGTCGAGATCGAGCACGTCGTCGACTCGGCTGGTGACCGGAAGGCCCAGCTCCAAAGCTGCGCCCTTGACCGGGCTGGGCTCGAGAGCGCCACCACGCGATCGCCGCTTGTCGGCCCGGGTGATGACCAACGCGACCTCGAAATCCGGCCGCGACGAGCGCTCGCAGCGGCCCGACGGCCACGTCGGGAGTGCCGAGGAACGCGAGCCGCCTCGGATGGGCGGGCGGATCGAGGCTCACGATTCGCGCCTCATGACTCGCCACTCGCCCTAGAGCAGGCGCAGCCCCGCCGACGGGCCCCCCGGGGCCGCGTCGTCCTGCACCGCGTCGTCCCGCACCAGTCGGTGCCGAAGCTCTTTCATGGCCGCCTTGCGCTGGCCGTCGTCGAGATGCTCGAGCAAGAGGACCCCGTCGAGATGGTCGAGCTCGTGCTGGAACAGGCGGGCGAGCAGCTCGTCGGCCTCGATCGACACCTCGTTTCCGTCGAGGTCGTATCCGGTGAGGTGGATCTCCTTCGGACGGATGATCTCGAAGGACATCCCGGGCACGGAGAGGCAGCCCTCGTCGTAGCTCCACTCGCCACGCGCTTCACTGATCACGGGGTTGACGAGCGTGCGGGGCCCTTCGCCGATGTCGTAGACGAAGAGGCGCTTCTGCACGCCGACCTGCGGCGCCGCCAATCCGAGGCCCGGCGCGTCGTACATGGTGACGAGCATGTCCTCGGCCAGGCGCGCGAGCCGGCCGTCGATGTCGGCGACGTCGGCGGCGCGCTTCTTCAGCACCGGGTCGCCGAAGAGCCGGATCGCGTACGGAGCCATGCACTCAGGCTAACGGTCAGATCCGCAGAGGATCGACTTCGACGCGCACACGTGCGGTCGGCCGCGGCAGCGCGGAGCATCGCGTCGGACAGGGCCTCGTGGGTGTCCGCGCGGACGAGCCACACGCCCTTCGCCGGACCGAGCACCTCGACACCGAGGCCGATGACATCGAGGCCGATGACATCGAGGCCAGCGACGGCGTCGATCAGAGATGCCGCCCCCGCGCCGGATACGGCCGCCATCGCCGAGAACGGCGGGAAACGCAGGTCGGTGCGCCGCGCTCGCTCCGCTGCGGAGACTCGGCTCGGATCCCCGTGCAGCGCGGCGTCGATCACCTCGTGGTCGGGCACCCGAGTCTGCACGAGGACACGGGCCCCCGTGCGGCGACCGCCGACGAGTCGGGCGGCGCGCGCGAGGAGAGCGAACGCCTCTTCCGACGCCCTGTAGCGGGGCGCCAACAGCTCCTGGTCGAAGTCGAGAAACGCGACCACGTCGGTCTCGGTGACTCGATGGAGCGCGGCCTCAGTGCCGACGATCACGCGCGCCGAAGGTTCCGTCCCGTCCAGAGCGGCTGGGCCACTGACGTCGACGACCGTCTCGCCGGCAAGTGCCTCGAGCTCCTCGCGCACACGCGTCACGCCGGCGCGCAGGTTCTTGAACCGGGTGGAATGGCAGTTCAGGCACACCGCTGGGCGCGACGTCGCGCATCGTCCGCACACCAGGGCGTCCTCGGGCTGGGCGACGGCGGCATCGCACCGTTCGCACGTCGCCAACACGCCGCACGCGGTGCACGCGAGCAGTCGCGCCCGCCCGGTGCGGTTCAGCACACACACCACACGAGCCTGCGACTTGAGCACCCGGACGAGGGCGTCGGAGTAGAGACCGGTTCGGATCGGGATCCGCGGCGCGCCGCATGTCCACGACCTCGACCGCGGGCCAGCCCTTGCGCTCCGCGTTCCGGCTGGGGGTGACGAGCGGGCCCCAACCCAGGGCCTCGAGGCTCGGACACGGTGAGACGAGCAGGACGGGGATGCCCGCACGCCGACCTCGCTCGATCGCGACCTCACGCGCGTGCCAGGCGGGAATCCTCTCCTCTTTCAAGGCCTCGTCGTGCTCGTCGATCACCACGATCACGGCCGGCTCCGCGACAGGTGCCCATGCCGCTGCCCGGGCGCCGATCGTGACGCCGGCGCCTGCCGCCGCTTGGGCCCAGTCGCGGGGCATGACCGCGACGCCGACGCCCGCTCGCCTGACGCGACCGGCGAGGCCGCGGGCCATGTCGACCGAAGGAGTCACGACGAGCGCGGGCCCGAGGCGCGCGGCGGCGAGCACGATCGGCAGATGATCGACGGGCGGCGGCACCCGCACGACCGCACCGGGCTGATCGAACACGCCGGGCGGGAGGTCGGCATCCTGCCCCCACGCTGGGACGGTGCCCATGAGCGACGGCGGCAGCCGGGAGACGAGCGTGGGCGCTGACGCCGTGACGAGGAGGGAGGCTGTCCTCCCGAGCCACCGCCGCGCCGCCCAACCCGCCAGCGTCACAACATCGGCGGGCGGACCGAGACCGCGCACGCCGAGCAGCTCGGCGAGGACGACACCCGCAGGGGGCTCGACGTCGACCTCGACCACCCAGCCCGTGACTCGGCGGCCGTGCAGCGGCACCCGCACGGGTGACCCGATCGCGACAACACCCTCGACGCGCGCGGGCACCAAGTAGTCGAACGTTTTGTCGATCGGTCCGTCGGGGAGGACCCGAACGGTCCGGGTCACTGGCTGAGGTGCTGATTTACACGCCGAGCGCGCTGCGCAGGTCGTCCAGCCGGGTGGTGTGCTCCCAGGTGAACTCCTTCTCGGCGCGTCCGAAGTGCCCGTAGGCCGCGGTGCGCCGGTAGATCGGCCGCCGCAGATCGAGATCGCGGATGATCGCCGCGGGGCGCAGGTCGAAGACCTCGTTGATGGCTACGGCGATCTTGGCCGGATCGACCTGCTCGGTGCCGAAGGTCTCGACCATGATCGACACCGGACGGGCGACACCGATCGCGTAGGCGACCTGGATCTCGCATCGCTGCGCGGCACCAGCCGCGACGATGTGCTTCGCGACCCAACGGGCCGCGTACGCCGCCGACCGGTCGACCTTCGAGGGGTCCTTGCCCGAGAAAGCGCCGCCACCGTGCCGGGCCATGCCGCCGTAGGTGTCGACGATGATCTTGCGGCCGGTGAGGCCGGTGTCGGCGTGCGGGCCACCGAGCTCGAACGAGCCGGTCGGGTTCACGAGGACCTCGAAACCATCCTCCGCGAACTCGAGCGGGAGCAGCGGATGGATCACGTGCTCCTTCAGGTCGGGCTTGATGAGCGTCTCGGGATCGAGGCTCGGCGCGTGCTGCGTCGAGATCAAGACGGTCTTCAGGCGGACCGGGCGCCCGTCCTCGTACTCGAACGTCACCTGCGTCTTCCCGTCGGGCCGCAGGTACGGGAGGATGCCGGCCTTGCGCACCTCGGAGAGTCGATGCGCGAGGCGGTGGGCGAGCCAGATCGGCAGCGGCATGAGGTCGTCGGTCTCGTCGCACGCGTAGCCGAACATCATCCCCTGGTCGCCGGCGCCCTGACTGTTGAGGATGTCCTCGCCACTCTTGCCCGTGCGCGTCTCCGCTGACTTGTCGACGCCCTGCGCGATGTTCGGCGACTGCGGGTCGATCGACACCATGACGCCGCATGTGTTGCCGTCGAAGCCGAACGACTCGCGGTCGTACCCGATGCCACGGATCGTGTCGCGCACGAGGTTCGGGATGTCGACATACGCCTCGGTCGTGATCTCCCCCGCGACGATGCACAGGCCCGTCGTCAGCAGGGTCTCGCACGCGACACGTCCCGCAGGATCCTCCGCGAGGATCGAGTCGAGCACCGCGTCAGAGATCTGATCGGCCATCTTGTCGGGGTGGCCCTCGGTGACGGACTCCGAGGTGAAGGTCCAGCGACTCACTGCTGCGCTCCTGTGCTTGGTGGTTTCGTGGCTCGCAAGGCGACGACGGCATCCAGCACCGCGGCGGCGATCGCACGTTTGTCAGTCAGGCTGACATTCTGCTCGATCCCCTCACCGAGGATCAGCACCTCATTCGTGTCGTGCTCGAAGCCGGCACCCGGGGCGGAGACGTCGTTCGCGACGATGAGATCGAGGTGCTTGCGGCGAAGCTTGTCTGCCGCGTTCTGACGCAGCGCCTCGGTCTCGGCCGCGAAGCCGACGAGGATCTGTCCCGGGCGCTTCACCGCGCCGAGGCCGGCGAGGATGTCGGGCGTCGGCTCGAGCACGAGCTCAGGCGGGCCGCCGTCCTTCTTGATCTTCTGATCGGCGACGACCTTGGGCCGGAAGTCCGCGACGGCCGCAGCCATGACGACGACATCTGCCGTCGCGGCCCGGGCGAGCACCTCTGTCTCCATCTCGGCGGCGGTCTCGACCCGCACGAGCTCCGCTCCGGGGGCACGTCACGCGGCACGGTGGTGACGACGGTGACGGAGGCACCCCGCGCCGCGGCCTCGAACGCGAGGGCGTGGCCCTGCTTGCCCGACGACCGGTTGGCGATCACCCGCACCGCATCGATCGGCTCGCGCGTCCCGCCCGCGGTGACGAGCACGTTGAGCCCGGACAGATCCTGGGAGCTGAGCAGCTGCTCGGCGCGGTCGACGATGGATTGCGGGCTGGCGAGCCGGCCCGATCCGATGTCGCCCCCCGCCAGGCGTCCGGACTCGGGCTCGACGACGTGGACGCCCCGGCGCCGCAGCGTCGCGAGGTTCTCCTGCACGGACGCGTGCTCCCACATCTCGGTGTGCATCGCCGGGCACACCAGCACCGGCGCGCGGGTGGCGATGACCGTTGCGGTCAGCAGATCGCCCGACAGCCCCGCCGCGTACGCGGCGAGGAATCTCGCGGCGTCGCGGGAGCGATCACGACGAGATCGGCCTCCTGCCCGAGACGCGTGTGCGGGATCGGGTCACGGTCGTCCCAGAGCGAGGTGCGCACCGGCTCCGAGGCGAGCGCCGAGAACGTGGTCGCGCCGACGAATCGCTGTGCGTCGCGCGGTCATGACCGGAACCACGTGCGCGCCGAGGTCGACGAGGCGTCGGCAGACCTCGACGGCCTTGTAGGCGGCGATCCCGCCCGTGACGCCCAGGACGATGCGGCGCCCGGCAAGGCCCGCCACGCGCTACTCCGCCGGCGCTTCTTCGGCGCTCTCGACCTCGGCCTCGACGTCAAGCTCGTCCTGGCCGGGCTCGGTGCGCTCGTAGGTGATCTTGTCCGCGGAGATCTCCTCGAAGGCGATCGACAGCGGCTTGCGTGACACCGACGCCACCTGAGGCGGGACGATCGCGCCGAGGCCGTCGCCCAGCTGGTTGAAGTACGAGTTGATCTGCCGGGCCCGCTTGGCGGCGAGCGTCACGAGGGTGAACTTCGAGTCCGACCGATCGAGCAAGGACTCGATCGGGGGGTTCATCATCGTGTCGTGGGGACGCGCCATCTCGAGCTCCTGAACTGCCGATTCGACAAACGAGGCTAGCAGCAGAGGGTCCGGATCCCTAGCCGGTGGGCGTCGGGACGTCGGGGCTGAGCAGGCCGGCGCCGCGAAACGCCGACCACAGCTCGGGCGGGATCGGTCGCGACATGAGGTCGAGATCGAGCCCGAGCTCGCTCGGGTCGCGCGCGCGCCGATCAGCACCGTCGTCACCGCGGGATGAGCGGCGACGAGCTGAAGGGCAGCTGCCGGAAGCACCGTGTCGTGCTCCGCGCAGAGCTCACTCATCCGTCGGGCCCGCCCGAGGCGCTCCTCGTCCACGGGGCGATAGTCGAACCTCGCACCTACCCGCGGCGACGCGAGCACACCGCTGTTGAACACGCCGCCCGCCATGACCGCGACGTTGCGTTCGGCGCACTCGTCGAGGAGGCCGGAGGTCGAAGGCCGACTGATCGAGCAGCGTGTAGCGACCGGCGACGAGTAGGACGTCGATGTCGCACTCGGCGACCGCGCGCCGGAGCGGCTCGACATGGTTCATGCCGAAACCGATGGCCGAGACCACGCCTTCGTCTCTCGAGCGCGACGAGCGCCGGCACCGCCTCGTGCATCGCCTCGGGGAGATGGTCGTCGGGATCGTGGATGAGGACGACGTCGACCCGGTCGAGGCCCAGCCGGTCCAGGCTGGCGTCGAGCGAGCGGCGGACTCCGTCGGCCGAGAAGTCGAAGTGGGGGACCTCGTTCGGCACGTCGCGGAACATGCTGGCGGGATCGGGCGACCCCGGCGTCAGCAGCCGCCCCACCTTCGTGGACACGACGATCTCGTCCCGCGGGCGCGACGCCAGTGCTTGGCCGAGTCGCCGTTCGGCGAGCCCGTGGCCGTAGAGCGGAGCCGTGTCGAACACCCGGACGCCCCGGTCGAATGCCGCGTCGACGGTCGCTCGGGCGTCTTCATCGCTGACCGCCGAGTACAGGTTGCCGAGCGGGGCGGTGCCGAGGCCGAGCCGGCTCGGGGCGCGGAACCTCATCGGCTTTGTCTCATCGATGCGCGGCGACGATGGCTTGCAGCTCGCCGACCGCACGGTCCAAATCGTCGTTCACGACGACATGATCCGCGAGCGCGAGGCCGATCGGTTCCTCCTCCTCGGCTTTCTCCAACCGGCGCGCCACCTTCGCTGGGTCATCGCCGCGACCGCGCAACCGCCGTTCCTGTTCCTCTCGGGACGGCGGCATCACGAAGATGACGATCGCGTCGGGATGGATGCCGCGGACCTGCTGCGCGCCGTGCAGCTCGATCTCGAGCACGACGTCGGTGTCGGGAGGGGGCTCGGGCGTCGGCGTGCCGTAGTAGCTGTCGAGGAACTCGGTCCATTCGAGGAAGCCCCCGGCGCGAATCCGCTCCTCGAACGCGGCGCGGTCCACGAACACGTACGCGTCGTTGGCCTCACCCGGCCGCTGCGCCCTCGTCGTCCACGAGCGGCTGAGCCAGAGCGTCGGCTCGCGCCGCGTCAACTCTGCAACCAGCGTCCCCTTGCCGACGCCACCCGGGCCGGAGACGACGAAGATCAGCTCAGGACTCGATCAAATCAAGATTGAATCAAATCAAGATTCAACAGCCTGCAGCTTCGGGTGCGCGAGCAGCGCCTCGCGCTGTTGAGCGCCCAGCCCGGCCACCCGGCGGGACTCGCTGATCCCGATCTCCTCCATGATCCGGCGGGCTTGCACCTTGCCCACACCCGGGAGGGACTCGAGCAGCGCCAGCACCTTCAGCTTGCCTATGACGTCATCGCCCTTGGCCTGAGCCAGCACCTCGGGAAGAGTGACCGAGCCCATCTTGAGCTTCTCCTTGAGCTCGGCCCGCAGGGTGCGAACCTCGGCTGCCTTCTTCAGGGCGGCGGCTCGCTGGTCAGCAGAAAGGGGGGGAGGATTCGGCATGCTCGGCACCCTAGCGCGGGCCTTTCTGGGGACTCACGCCCCCCATCCGCTAGGCCGCTTTCGCGTGGTAACTCCTGGTCAGCAAGCTGACGGGCTGATTTCTAGGGCTGTCTCGTAGGGCGGTTCGGGGCCGACGCGGAGCGGCGCTCCATGACCACTCGGAGCAGCTACGTGATCGCCTCGGAGAGCGACGCGATGAGCGCCTCCGCGGCCCGACTCGGGTCGCTCGATTCGGTGACCGCGCGGCCAACGACGAGCAGATCGGCGCCTGCCTCGAGCGCAGCTCGGGGCGTCGCCGACACGCGCCTGATCGTGATGCGGCGCGCCCTCCGGACGGGTGCCGGGAACAACGATCGTCAGCCGCGGCGCGAACAGCGCGGCGTCGCGCACATCGCCGGCCGCACACACGATGCCGCCGCAACCACTCTCGACCGCCGCGCCGACCCGCTTCGGCAGGATGTGCTCGGGCGCGTCGTCGTCGCTGGTCAAGATCGTGACGGCGAGCGCCGTCGGCGGCTGCAACCCTGCCCGCTCCGCGCCCTCGACGAGCCCGTCCACGCCCGCTCGTAGCATCGCGACCCCGCCCTGCGCGTGCAGGGTGAGGTAGTCGACCCCCAACGCGCCGAGCACGCGTGCGGCGCGGTGCACGGTCGTCGGGATGTCGTGGAGCTTCAGATCGAGGAACACGCGGTACCCGAGGTCGGCGAACGCACCGATGGCTTCGGGCCCGGCAGCGCTGAACAGCTCGAGACCGACCTTGGCCGTGCCGAACCACGGCCGCAGAAGACGGCCGAGTCTGATCGCCTCGACGAGATCGTCGACGTCGAGCGCGAGCGCCAACCGGTCACGGGTGGCGACCCCGTCCGTGGTGACCTCCTGCGTGCTCACTGGGCAGCCCTCATCTCGGATCTCCCTGGTGCTCGTGCGCTCCGTGCGCCGCGCCCACCAACTCAGTGACTGCTCTCACTTCGTGATGGCGGCACCAGTCTCGCAGTCCCTCGAGCACATGTCGCGGAGCCTCGGGATCCGCGAACGTGGCGGTTCCGACCTGAATCGCCGATGCGCCGGCCATGATCAGCTCGACCGCGTCGGCACCGGTGGCCACTCCTCCGACGCCCACGATCGGCAGGTTCGGGAGGGCGGCATGCACCTCGAACACCGCGCGGACCGCAACCGGGTGGATGGCCCGGCCGGACAACCCGCCACCGCCCCCGCCCAGAGCGGGACGACGTCGCTCCAGGTCGATCACCATGCCCATCACCGTGTTCACGAGCGTGACTGCCGATGCCCCGGCGTCATGCGCGGCCGCGGCGACCGCGATCAGCTGGTCGGTGTTGGGGCTGAGCTTGGCCCACACCGGCCGCCCGCAGCACACGCGACGCCGCGATCGCTTCCGCCGTGGCCGTCGGCGAGTGCGCGAAGAGATGCGACCCGCCGTCGAGGTTCGGACAGCTCAGGTTCACCTCGACCGCCACCACCGATGGCGGCGCAGCCGCAAGCATCGTTGCGGCACGCGCATAGTCGTCGACCGATCGCCCCCATGTGCTCACGACGATGCGCGCGCCGGTGCGCTCGAGACGGGGCAGCTCATCCGCGAGCCACGCTTCGACACCGGGACCCTGGAGCCCGACGCTGTTGATCATGCCGGCCGTCACCGGATGGAGCCGCGGCGGCGCGTTTCCGCCCCACTCGTACGGAGCAAGCGACTTCACGACCACCGCGCCGAGCTCGCGCAGCTCGAGATAGCGACGCAGCTCGTCCCCGTGACCCGAAGTGCCCGACGCCGTCATGATCGGATTGGGCAACTCGACCTCGCCGACACGTGTCGAGAGGTCCGGTAGTTCCATCACCGGCGCGTCATCAGATGGGCAGGGCCAGCTGATCGCCGCCACCCTCGTGGTGCTCCTGCAACGACGTGACCCGCAGATCGGTCGCCACCCACTCCGTCATGCCGTTGGCCGCGGCCAACGCCGCTGCCACCGTCGTGAGGCACGGGACGCGGTGCACGTTCGCCGCCGCGCGGATGTGCGATCCGTCAGCCCGAGCGCCGCGACCCGCGCGGTGAGTTCACGACGAGGTCGACCTTGCCCGAGGAGATCAGATCCACCGCGTCCTGACCGGTCCCCTCCCCCACCTTCGCGACGATCGTGGCGACCGGAACGCGGTGCGCTTCGAGATGTGCGGCAGTGCCTGACGTCGCGACGATCGCGAAGCCGAGATCGACGAAGCGTCGAGCGGCTTCGAGACCGGCGGCCTTGTCGCGGTCGGCGAGTGACATGAAGATCGTGCCCCCGGTCGGCAGGGGATTGCCTGCGGCGATCTGGCTCTTCGCGAAGGCAAGCCCGAACGATCGATCGATTCCCATGACCTCACCGGTGGAACGCATCTCCGGACCGAGAACGGAATCGACACCGGGGAACCGGTTGAACGGAAGCACGGCCTCTTTCACGCTCGTGTGACCCGACGACGTCGGCGGCCGCAGCAAGCCCTCCTCGCGCAGCTCGGCGAGTGTCGCGCCCACCATCACCCGTGCCGCCACCTTCACGAGCGGCACACCGGTCGCCTTCGCGACGAACGGCACCGTACGGCTGGCCCGCGGGTTCGCTTCGAGTACGAAGACCTGCCCAGCTTTCACCGCGTATTGCACATTCAAGAGTCCGCGGACGTCGAGCGCCGCGGCAATGGAGCGGGTGTAGGTCTCGATCACCTCGATGACAGCCGCGCTGAGCGAAGGCGGCGGCAAGGCGCACGCCGAGTCGCCGGAGTGCACACCCGCCTCCTCGACGTGCTCCATCACGCCACCGATGAGCACCTCCCCGGTCGCGTCGCGGATCGCGTCGACGTCGACCTCCACCGCGTCCTCGAGGAAGCGATCGATGAGCACCGGGCGCTCAGCCGACAGACCCCCCTCGCGGCCGAGGCTGCCGGCGTCCGCGAGCTCGGCCATCGCACCGTTCAGCTCGTCATCGTCGTAGACGATCTGCATCGCCCGCCCGCCGAGCACATAGGAGGGACGAACCAGCGCCGGATAGCCGACGCGCGCCGCGACCGCACGAGCGGCCTCGGCCGACGTCGCGGTTCCCCCGGCGGGCTGAGGGATCTCGAGGCGCGCGCACAATGCGCTCCACTGCTCGCGGTCCTCGGCGCGGTCGATCGACTCGGCGCTCGTCCCCATCACGAGCCCGGGCGGCAACGCTCCCGCGAGCTTGAGCGGGGTCTGGCCGCCCAGCGCCACGATGACGCCGACGGGCTGCTCGGCCTCGATGACGTTGAGCACGTCCTCCGTCGTGAGGGGCTCGAAGTAGAGGCGGTCGCTCGTGTCGTAGTCCGTCGAGACGGTTTCGGGGTTGCAGTTGACCATCACGGTCTCGTAGCCCGCATCGCGCAGCACGAACGACGCGTGCACGCAGCAGTAGTCGAACTCGATGCCCTGACCGATGCGGTTCGGTCCCGACCCGAGGATGAGGATCCGCGGCTTCGACGCCGGTCGCACCTCATCCTCGTCCTCGTAGGTGCCGTAGTGGTAGGGCGTGTCCGCGGCGAACTCGGCGCCACACGTGTCGACGGTCTTGAAGGTGACCTTGACCCCGGCCTCGAGCCGTCTGCGGCGGATCTCTGCCTCGTCGGTGCCGAAGAGGTAGGCGAGCTGACCGTCGGAGAAGCCGAAGCGCTTGGCCCGGCGCCATGAACGGCGGTCCATGGCGTCCAGCCCGATGGACTCGAGCCGCGCGCGCTCGTCGGTGATGCGGCCGATCTGATCGAGGAACCAGGGATCGATCCCGGTTGACTCGGCGACGCGCTCCACCGACGCGCCGCGGCGCAGCGCCGCCTCGACGAAGAAGGGCCGCTCGGGCGTGGGAATGCCGGACTGCACGACGAGCTCGTCGAGCGAGAACCCGTCGTAGGTGGTCTCGACGGGATCAGCGTTCAGTCCGAAGCGCCCAGTCTCGAGCGAGCGGAAGCCCTTCTGCAGTGACTCGGCGAACGTGCGGCCGATGGCCATCGCCTCACCCACCGACTGCATCTGCGTTCCGAGCACTCCCGAGGTGCCGGGCAGCTTCTCGAACGCCCACCGCGGCACCTTCGTCACCACGTAGTCGATCGTCGGCTCGAAGCTGGCGGGGGTCATGCGGGTGATGTCGTTCGGGATCTCGTCGAGCGTGTATCCGACGGCGAGCCGCGCGGCGATCTTCGCGATCGGGAAGCCGGTCGCCTTCGACGCAAGCGCCGACGACCGGCTGACACGCGGGTTCATCTCGATGACGACCATCTCCCCGGTGGTCGGCCGCACCGCGAACTGGATGTTGCTTCCGCCGGTCTCGACGCCCACCCGTCGAATGCAGGCGAACGCGGCGTCGCGCATCAGCTGGTACTCGACGTCGGAGAGCGTCTGGGCCGGTGCCACCGTGATCGAGTCGCCGGTGTGCACGCCCATCGGATCGAAGTTCTCGATCGAGCACACCACGACGCAGTTGTCGGCGGCGTCGCGCATCACCTCGAGCTCGAACTCCTTCCAGCCGGCGATCGAGCGCTCGATGAGGATCTCGCTGATCGGGCTGGCGTCGAGACCGGCGGCCGCGATGGCGGAGAACTCCTGGTTGGTCGCGGCGATGCCGGTGCCGCGTCCGCCGAGGATGTAGGCGGGTCGCACGATCACCGGAAGGCCGATGCGCTCGACGACCGCCAGCGCTTCGTCGAGCGACCTCGCTGTCCCCGACGCGGGCACCGCGAGGCCGATCTCGATCATCGCCTGCTTGAACTGCTCGCGGTCCTCGGCAGTCGCGATCGCCTCGGCGTTCGCCCCGATCAGCTCGACAGTGCCATCCGTACCGCCACTGCCGACCACTCCCCGCTCGGCCAGGGCCATCGCGAGGTTCAGCGCGGTCTGACCGCCGAGCGTGGGTAGCACCGCGTCGGGACGCTCGCGCTCGATGATCTT
This sequence comes from uncultured Acidimicrobiales bacterium, assembly GCA_963759645.1. GTDB lineage: Bacteria > Actinomycetota > Acidimicrobiia > Acidimicrobiales > DATKAS01 > DATKAS01. The sequence goes on from CAVXAI010000016.1 coordinate 768,491, forward strand.
GGTGAGCACCTCGGGCGTCAGCGGCTCGATGTAGGTGCGATCGGCGAACTCTGGGTCGGTCATGATCGTCGCTGGGTTCGAGTTCGCGAGCACAACCCGATAGCCCTCGTCACGCAGCACCCGGCAGGCCTGGGTTCCCGAGTAATCGAACTCGCAGGCCTGCCCGATGACGATTGGCCCACTGCCGATGATGAGGATCGTCTCGAGGTCGTCGCGACGCGGCATCGAGCGCGCCCCACTCGTCCGCGAGCTGCCCGCCATCAGCCGCTCGAAGTCATCGAAGAGATAGCGCGCGTCGTGCGGCCCGGGACCGGCCTCCGGGTGGTACTGCACGCTGAACGCGGGCACGTCTCGACAGCGGAGTCCCTCGACGACCCCGTCGTTGAGATTCACGTGCGTGACATCGGCAGCGGGAAGCCCATCTGCGTCAACGGCGAAGTTGTGGTTCTGGCTCGTGATCTCGACTTGACCCGTCGCGAGGTGCCGCACGGGGTGGTTGCCGCCGTGATGCCCGAACGGCAGCTTGAACGCACGGGCACCGAGCGTCATCCCCAACAGCTGATGCCCGAGGCAGATACCGAAGATCGGCACCTCGCCGAGCAACCGCCCGATGTTGTCGGTCGCTCCGCCGACCGCGGTGGGGTCGCCGGGACCGTTCGAGAGGAACACGCCGTCGGGCTTCCGGGCGAGCACCTCGCTCGCAGGCGTCGAAGCCGGGACGACCTCGACGGTTGCGAGCTCGCTCAGGTGACGCAGCATCGTCGCCTTGATGCCGTAGTCGTACGCGACGACTCGGTAGGGGCCGGAGCCGACCACATACGGCTCGGCACAGCGTGACCGTCGCGACGAGATCGATGCCGTCGGTGCCGGGCTCGCCCTTCGCGGCGGCAAGCAGCTCCGCCTCGGGCGCGGTGCCGAACGCGCCCGGCATCGCGCCCGCCTCGCGGATGTGGCGAGTGAGGCGGCGGGTGTCGACACCGGTGATGCCCGCGACGCCGTGGCGGACGAGGAAGGCGTCGAGGCTCTCCTCGGCGCGCCAGCTGCTCGGCCGGTCGTTGAAGTCACGCACGATGACGCCGCGACAGAACGGCCGGCGGCTCTCGTCGTCGAGGGGCGTCGCGCCGTAGTTGCCGATGTGGGGGTAGGTGAACGTGATGATTTGTCCGGCGTACGAAGGGTCGGTGATCACTTCCTGGTAGCCGGACAGCACGGTGTTGAACACGACCTCGCCACTCGAGATCGCCGCCGTCGCGCCGATCGCCTCGCCCTCGAACGTCGTGCCGTCGGAGAGCACCAGCAATGCCTCGGGTCGCAGCTTCGTTCTCACGATGCCGTCAGGCGTCATCGCTGCGCCTCGCCGTCGAGGACAACCGGTTCGCCGAACAGCACCGTGTGGCGCACCCGGCCCGTGAGCGTTCGCCCGGCGTATGGGGTGTTGCGGCTGCGGCTCGCGAGCAAGGACGGCTCGACGGTCCACGTCGCGGCTGGATCAATGACGCAGAGGTTCGCGGGATAGCCGGGAGAAAGCGGCCCGCCGTGCGCGGCTCGCAGCCCAGCGATACCGGCCGGGCGCCAGGACATGAGCGCGAGGACGGCCTCGATGGGGAGGTCCAGCTCGGTGAGTGCCAACGCCAGAGCAGTCTCGAGGCCGAGCATCCCCGGCGGGGCCTGATCGAACGGCTGCTCCTTGGCTTCCTGAGCATGCGGGGCGTGGTCGGTCGCGATGGCGTCGAGGGCGCCGTCGGCCAAACCGGCCCGGATCGCCGCGACATCGGCCTCGGTGCGGAGCGGCGGGTTCACCTTGAACACCGGGTCGAACCCGGCACATGCCGCGTGCGTGAGCGTGAAGTGATGAGGCGTGGCCTCGGCGGTGACGGGCAGGCCATTCGCTCGGGCAGCGCGAACCATCGCAACGGAACCCATCGTCGACAGGTGTTGGAAGTGGACCGACGCGCCGGTGAGCCGCGCGAGCGCGATGTCGCGCATCACCATGAGCTCCTCGGCCTCTGCGGGCTGACCGGCGATGCCGAGACGGCTCGACCACTCCCCCTCGTGCATGTGTCCGCCGGCGGCGAGGGCTTCGTCCTCGCAGTGCTGGGCGAGCGTGACGCCGAGCCCGCCCGCGTATTCGAGGGCACGCCGCATCAGCGACGCGTCCTGAACTCCGCGCCCATCGTCCGTGAACAGGCGGACGCCGAGCGCCGCCATCTCGGCCATCGGTGCGAGGCGATCGCCCTTCCGGCCGACCGTGATCGCGCCGGCAACGTGCACGTCGCACAAGCCCGCCTGCTTCCCGAGATCGAAGACCTCGTGGACCACCGCGGCGCAATCGATCGCGGGCTCCGTGTTCGGCATCGCGACGACGGCCGTGAAGCCGCCGAGCGCGGCCGCTCGCGAACCGCTCTCGATCGTCTCGGCCTCTTCGTGGCCGGGCTGGCGCAAGTGCGTGTGGAGATCGACCAGCCCCGGCGCGACGACGCACCCCGACGCGTCGAGCGTTACGCGCGCCGAGTGACTGTCGGCGAGGCTGTCACCCAGATCGGGGCCGATTGCGGCGATGCGACCGTCCTCGCCGATGAGGACGTCGGCAAGGCGAGCGCCCGTCTCGTCGACGACACGGCCTCCCTTGATCACGAGAGGAACCACGAGCTCAGGCAAGGCCGACTCCGGAGCCGAGCAGCTGAAAGAGCACTGCCATCCGCACGGCTACGCCGTTGCGCACCTGCTGAGTGATCACCGCGCGCGGGAGGTCGGCGACGTCGGCGGCGATCTCGACGCCGCGGTTCATCGGACCCGGATGCATGACGAGTGCGTGCTCCGGCAGCCGCTCGAAGCGCGCCGCGGTCGAGGCCGAAGCGTGAGCTGTACTCGCGCAACGAGGGGACCAGCGCTTCGTGCTGACGCTCCAGCTGCATCCGTAAGAGGTACACGACGTCGCATTTCGGCAGCACATCGTCGAGGTCACCGGTGACGTCGACGCCCCATCCTTCGAGACTCGGGGGCAGCAAGGTGTCGGGGCCGACGAGCGTGACCCGGGCACCCAGCAAGGTCAACGCCAGGACGTTCGACCTCGCGACCCGCGAGTGCTTGATGTCGCCGACGATCGCGACATGGAGATCCGAGATCGGCCGCCCGAGCTCGGCGCGGATCGTGTAGCAGTCGAGCAGGGCCTGGGTCGGGTGCTCGTGCCATCCGTCGCCGGCGTTGATGATCGACGCGTCGATCCAGCTCGCGATCTGCCAAGGGACACCGGACGACTTATGCCGCACCACGACCGCGTCGACCCCCATCGCGTGGATCGTCTCGACGGTGTCCCGCAGAGACTCACCCTTGTTCACTGACGACGATCCGACGCTGAACGACATCGTGTCGGCCGAGAGCCGCTTGGCCGCGGTCTCGAACGAGAGGCGGGTGCGGGTCGAGTCCTCGTAGAAGAGCGAGACGACGGTGCGTCCGCGCAGCGCCGGCACCTTCGGGATCGAGCGCTCGCTCACCTCGACGAACGAGTCGGTGAGCCGCAGCAGCTCCTCGATGCCCTCGCGGCCGAGGTCGGCGATCGACAGGAGATGCTTCATTTGCGCATCTCCCCCAGGTGCACGCCGTCCTCGCTGACGTCGACCATCTCGTCGCGCCGGGTCGGCAGGTTCTTCCCGACGTAGTCGGGACGGATCGGCAGCTCACGATGCCCGCGGTCGACCATCACGGCCAGCTGCACCGACCGAGGCCGCCCGTAGTCGTTCAACGCGTTGAGGGCGGCCCGGATGGTGCGGCCGGTGAACAGCACGTCGTCGACCAGCACCACGGTGGCGCCGTCGACCGCGAACTCGATGTCGGTCACCGCCTCAGGCAGCACCGGACGGATGCCGATGTCGTCGCGGTAGAAGGCGACGTCGAGCGTGCCGACCGGCACCCGAACTTTCTCGATGCGCTCGATCGCGTCGACGAGCCGGGCCGCGAGGGGCACCCCGCCGGTCTGCAATCCGATCACGACGACGCCGTCGAGGCCGTGGTTGCGCTCGATCACCTCGTGGGCGATGCGCACTGTGGCCCGTGCGACGTCGTCGGCGTCCATGACCCGCTTGTGAGGAACGAAAACGCCCCCGAACGGGGGCGTAGTACGACGTTCTCTCTCTGCCACTCGCTACTCCTGCCGTACGGGCCTCACAGGACCCGCTTCACGGTCGGGACGCGAAGATACCAGGGCCGCGGCGACCGCACCGGACGCATTGCCACCGCCTCCCGCACGCTCCCCTTCCCGACCACATGCCGCCGTCACGCGGCCGCTCGGGGGGGCGGTCCGGTCGACATGACGGTGCCGTCGGGCAGTGTCACCACCAGGGTGCGGTCCGCAGCGAGCTCGATCGTCCAACCCTCCTGGTGAATGGCCGCGTGGTGCCGGAAGCACACAGGCAGCAGGTTGTCGAGATCGGTGCGGCCACCGTGCCGCCACCAGGTCGACGTGGTGGATCTTGCAGTGGTCGAAGCGAACCGGGCAGTCCGGAATCGCACACCGCGGATACAGGCCGCGCAACACCCGTCGCTGCGCCCCATTGGCGAGACGCGTCGCACGGCCCAGGTTCATGCGGCCGGGAGCGTGGAGTACGGCCCCATTGCGCACGATCACGGCCGCGACATCGGACTGCCCGAACAGATCGACCAGCACCTCGTGGGGAATGTCGACGGGAAGCCCCCAATCGACCACGGGCGCCCCGTGGTCGTCGCGCACGCGTGTGTCGACCACGACGGTCATCTCCGGACGGCCCGAACCGCGGCCCGTCGCACCCTGCCCGGTCGCGCCCCGCTCGATGAGACCGTGCAGCGCGAGCGCGGCAAGGAACGCGTTCTTCTCGACCGGATCGGCTCGGCGCGCCATCGGGGACGGCCTCGGCGAACCGCACTGCCACCTCGGCCGCGAGCCAGTTCGACATCTTGAGGCCGCTGAGCGGATCGAGCTGGCCCCAGAACTTGTACATGCCCGTGACCGGATCGACCTTGGAGCGGTACCGGCTGTCGCGGCGCTGCCGCTCGAGGCGGTCGATGCCCGACTCGTCGTCGAGGTCGCGCCGCTCAGCCCGGAGGCGGCGCGCGAGCTCCTCGGGAGAGCACTCCTTGGCCACGTCGACCAGCTCGCCCGCCCTGCCGCGCCAACTCGAGGGCGACGGCCCCTTCGACGCCAGCCAGCGCGTCAGTGACAGCGTCGATGTGCTCACCACCGATGTCACCGTTCGCCAGAGCGTCGCCCAGCGCCGGCACCTTCTCGACTGTCTCCTTGCGCGACATGTCGCGCTTGGCCTTCCGACTCGACGACCTGCTCGACCGGGCGATGTCCCTCTCGGGCACGGGCGACTGCGCCGCGATCAACCCGGCGATCTTCATGTCGGCGGCTTCGCACCAGGCTCGCACCTTCGCCACGCGCGTCGACGGCGGCGTTCACCTCGGTCAGCGGGGACCGAGCGTCGAGCGCGTGCACGGCGTGCGAACGCAGCCACAAGCTCTTCTGGTCCCACCGCTCACCTCCCGACGCACGCACATCGCTACCAGCATCAAGAGGAAGTGGATCGAACTCTAGTTCGACACCTCGCGCGATTGCAACCTCCGACCGAGAATTCCTCGGAGCCGTGGGTTGAGGGACCAGACCGAGCAACGTGCGGTGGTGCGCCGCGTGGTCTGGCTTGCGGCGATCTGCGTTCTCGGCGGAGGCTTGATCGCGCTCCTTGTCGTCAGCCGTGGCGATCGAGGTGTGACCGTCAAGCGCACGATCCAGTGCGAGGCGCCAGCGACGCCTCCTTCGGCGGACGATCCCGACCCCTTCGACGACCTCGCGAAATGCATGAGTGCACTCAGAAGCTGATCGCTACCGTCACTGAAGCCTGCGATCTGTCTCGCGTCAGCGCAGTCGAGCTCACGACGGGAACGAACCAGCCTGGCTTGTCATTCCAGGCGACGAGCACGTACCCGTGTTCTCTCGACCTGGAAGCCCTCACGCAGCGGATCGCAGCGAGCTAGCCGACCGTACGACCTTCAGTCGCGCGCAGGTCCGCGGCGAGCTTCGAGAGCACGCCGTTCACGAAGCGTCCGGAGTCATCGGTCGAGAACCGCCCGGCGAGCTCGACCGCCTCGTTGATGACAACCGCCTTCGGCGTGTCGGGTGAGTACAACAGCTCGTAGCAGCCGACACGCAGCAACGCACGGTCGATCGCCGGCATCCGGGCGACCGTCCAGCCCTTGGCTACTGCGCCGATGTGCTTGTCGAGCTGCTCCATGGTGTCGCCCACCCCGGTGACGAGCTCGACGGCAAACGGGTCGGGCGTCACCGGCAGGGTTGCCAGGAGCTCCGCGGGCGCGACGCCCTTGGCCTCGGCTTCGTACAGGAGCGAAAGGGCACGCTCGCGAGCCTCCCGACGCCGTTCGACGGACTGGAGAGGCTCGGGGCGTGCTCACACGCGCGTGAGGTACTCGCCGCTGCGGGTGTCGACCTTCACGCGATCGCCGATGTTCACGAACAGCGGCACCTGCACCGTGATCCCCGTCTGCAGCGTCGCGGGCTTGCGGGCACCGGACACGCGATCGCCTTGCAAGCCCGGCTCGGTCTGGGTCACCTCGAGCTCGACCGACGCGGGGATGTCGACGCCGATGATCTCGCCGTCGTACATCGCAAGGATCGCAGTCGACGACTCGATGAGATAGCCCGACGCGTTGCCGAGGGCGGCCGGCGCCACATGCAGCTGCTCGTAGCTCTCCGTGTCCATGAACACGTACTCGTCGCTCTCGCGGTAGAGGAACTGCATCTCGCGCTTGTCGACGATCGCCTGCTCCACCTTCTCCGCCGCGCGGAACGTGCGATCGAGCACCGCACCGGTGCGAGCGTTGCGCAGCGTCGTGCGCACGAACGCGCCGCCCTTGCCCGGCTTGACGTGCTGGAAGTCCACGACCGTGAACAGGCCGTTGTCGAGCTGCAGCGTGATGCCGTTCTTCAGGTCGTTCGTGGTGATCGCGGGCATGGTCGGGGCCTCGGGTCCTCAGATGTTCGGAGTCTCAGATCGTCGTGTGCTTCGGCGCGTGGGTGAGGGGCTGGCACCCATCAGAGGTCACGAGCACCGTGTCCTCGATGCGCACGCCACCGTGCTCGGGAAGGTACACGCCCGGCTCCACGGTCACCACGTTGCCCTCCACCAACAGGGCATCGACGGTCGAGGCAACACGGGGATGCTCGTGGATCTCGAGTCCGAGCGCGTGGCCGGTGGGATGCACGAACGCCTCGCCCCAGCCGGCATCGACGATGACGCTCCGGGCGGCGGCGTCCACGTCGCGCACGCCAACTCCGGCCGCGACAGCGGCGACGCCCGCGCGCTGGGCCGCCCCCACGACCTCGAGCATGCGCGCCGCGATCGGTGAGGGATCACCGATGGAGAACGTGCGGGTCATGTCGGAGCAGTAGCCGTCGACTTTCGCGCCGAAGTCGATGACGACGAGATCGCCCTCGCTCGACTCTTCGATCTCCGGGACGCGCGTGAGGCTTCGCGCCGTTCGGTCCGGAGCCGACGATGGTGTCGAACGACGTCCCATCGGCACCGCGGCGCCGGATCTCGCTGTCAAGCTCGAGTGCGAAGTCGCGCTCGGTCGGGCGCTCTTTGAGGAGAGAAAGCACCGCAGCGAGCGCGTCATCGGCGATCTTCGCGGCGGCGGCGATGCGCGCGACCTCACCTTCGTCCTTCACCTGGCGTTCGCGGTCGACGAGGCCCTCCGTGGCCACGAGCTCGGCATCGGGGAACCACTCCCCCGCGAACGTGCGCTGCTGCGCCCACGTGATGCCATCCGCCTCCACCGCGAGGCGAGCCACGGTCTTTGCCTTCGCCGCGAGCGCATCGCGTTGCGCCGCCAGCGAGAGGCCGATCGCGATCTCGGCGTCGACCCCAGCGTCACCGAGCTGTTGCTTCGCCTGCTCGCCGTAGCGTCCGTCGGAGACGAAGAGCATGTCGTCGGCCAAGACGAGCAGCATCGCGGCCGAGCCGGTGAAGCCGGTCATCCAGCGGATGTTCACGAGACGAGTCACGAGGAACGCATCGCACCCGTCCGCAGCGACGGCGTTGCGCACCCGGTCGGCGCGCGCGCGCCGATCCATCGCGGGCAGTGCATTCACGACGGCGCCTTCTCGAGGAGCGACGCGACGGCCTGCGCCGCGAGCCGGTAGCCGCTGCCCTTGAACCCGACGATCGAGCCAGTGACGACGGGAGCGAGGACCGACGTGTGCCGCCACGCCTCGCGCGCATAGGGGTTCGAGAGGTGCAGCTCGACGATCGGCCCGTCGAAGGTCACGAGTGCGTCGTGGATCGCCCACGAGTAGTGGCTGAAGGCGCCGGCGTTGATGATGATCGCCGCGGCGCGGCCCCGCGCGCCGTGCACCGCTTCGATGAGCGCACCCTCGTGGTTCGACTGGAGGTGCTCGAGAGTGAGCCCGTGGCGCTCGGCCTCGGTGCGACACGTCGCGACGTGATCATCGAGCGTCTCGGAGCCGTAGATGTGCGGCTCACGCTGGCCGAGCAGGTTCAGGTTCGGTCCCGACAGCAGCAGGACGATGGGCGACGTCATGTGATGGCCTCCAAGGCGGCAACCAGATCCCGGTGATCGATCCCTCGCACGATCTCGAGGCCGGCCGGGCCGTCGAGGACGAACGTCACCGCGCCGAGCGCCTTCTTGTCCCGGCCGACGAGGGTGAGCAGCTCGTCTCCGTCCGCGCTCGGCCGGCAGCCGGTCGGGCAGCTCGTAGCCGCTCACCACCGCTCGATGCTCGGCGACCCGATCGGCGTCGATGCGCCCGAGATGGTGGGCGAGTTCGGCGGCGTACACGAGGCCGATGCCGACCGCCTCGCCGTGGCGCAGGTCGTACCGGCCGGCCGTCTCGAGCGCGTGAGCGAGCGTGTGGCCGTAGTTCAGCAGCGCCCGGCCCTCGGATTCGCGCTCGTCGTCAGCGACGACCGCGGCCTTGATCTCGACGCACCGCGCGATGCGCTCCTCGATCGGGAGCGCGGCAAGGTCGTCGCCGGTGAGGAAGTGGTACTTCGCCATCTCGCCCGCGCCGCTGCGCCACTCGCGCGGTGGGAGCGAGGCGAGCAGGTCGGTGTCGCAGAGGACGGCGCTCGGCTGCCAGTAAGTGCCCACGAGGTTCTTACCCTCGGGAAGGTTCACGCCGGTCTTGCCGCCGATCGCGGCGTCGACCATCGCCAGCAAGCGTCGTCGCGACGTGCACGACCGGCACTCCCGCGGTGGTACACGGACGCCGCGAAGCCCGCGACGTCGGACACGAGCCCTCCGCCCACGCCGACCACGCAATCAGCGCGGTTGAGACCCCACTGGGCGAACGCGCGGCACAGCTCTTCGACTGTCGCGATCGACTTCGCGTCCTCCCCTGTGCCGATCGGGAACACGCGGTGCTCCACGCCGGGGTCGACGTCGATGCCGATGCCGGGCTGCGTCACGACGGCGACCTTCTTCACGCCGGATGGGAGCACCGCCGGCCAGCTCACGAACGACGCCGGGCCCGATCAGCACGTCGTAGGCGCGCTCCTTCGAGCGCGACGCGCACCGTCAGCATGCGCCGATGACCTCGAGCACCGCGTCAGTGACTTCCTCGACCGATCGTCCGTCGACGTCGACGACGTGATCAGCGACTTCCCGATACAACGGCTCCCGCTCCACCGCCATGCGGGCGAGGACTCCTGCGGGATCGTCGGCGAGCAGCGGTCGGTGCACGCCTTCGACCGCCCGAACCGTGACCGTGGCCGGGTTGGCCTTCAACCAGACGACGTCGATCTTCGGCGCCTTCAAACGGCGACGGTTCTCCTCAGCCAGCACCACTCCTCCCGCCGCGGCGATGATCGAGGGCCCGGGCGCGTCGAGCGCCTCGGCGAGCGCGCGGGCTTCGAAGGCGCGGAACGCCGCCTCGCCGTCGCGCTCGAAGATCTCGCGGACGGTGCGGCCAGTCGCCGCCTCGACCTGCTCGTCACTGTCCACGAGCGGCCAGCCGAGCACCTCGGAGAGACGCGCGCCGACTGTCGACTTGCCCACTCCCATCAGGCCGACGAGCACCACGTGCTCACAGGCCGGCGACATACCCGTCGCGGTTGCGCAGGACCTCGGCCATCGAGTCGCCACCGAACTTGCGCAGCGCCTCGTTCGCGAGCACGAGTGCTGTCATCGTCTCGGCGACGACTCCCATCGCCGGCACCGCGGTGACGTCGGTGCGCTCCTTGAACGAGACCGTCTCTTCCTTGGTGACGACGTCGACGGTCTTGAGCACGGGCCGGTTGAGCGTGGCGAGCGGCTTCATGAACGCGCGGGCGACGATCAGCTCTCCGGTGGACATGCCCCCTTCGATGCCTCCGGCCTGCGTCGACTCGCGGCGATACGCGCCCGTGTCCGCATCCCAGCTGATCGGGTCGTGCGCGACGGATCCACGACGGGAAGCGACCTCGAACCCGTCGCCGATGACGACTCCCTTCACCGCCTGGATGCTCATGATCGCCTGCGCGAGGAGGGAGTCGAGCTTGCGGTCCCAGTGCACGTGGCTGCCGAGCCCGACAGGGACGCCGTAGGCGAGCACCTCGACCACGCCACCGAGCGAGTCGCCTTCCTTCGCCGCGGCTTCGATCTCGGCGATCATCGCCTCTTCGGCTACGGCGTCGAAGCACCGGACCGACGACGTGTCGACGCGCTCGAGATCGACGGGCCGCGGGCGCTCGGTCGCCTTCGACTCGGCGGGCCCGATCTGCACGACATGCGACAGCACGTCGACGCCGAGCTCCGCGAGCACGCGCTTGGCGAGCGCGCCGGCGGCTGAGCGGGCCGCGGTCTCGCGCGCCGAAGCTCGCTCGAGCACGTCACGCGCATCGGTGAAGCCGTACTTCTGCATGCCGGCGAGGTCGGCGTGCCCCGGTCGTGGCTGGGTGAGCGGCTTCGCCGTCGCGCCCGGGCGCCGGCGACATCTCGTCCACCCACTTCGGCCATTCGGTGTTGCCGATCTCGACGGCGACCGGCGATCCGAGTGTGCGTCCGTGACGAACGCCGGCGAGCAGGCGCACCTCGTCCTGTTCGAACCGCATGCGGGGACCACGGCCATAGCCGAGCCGGCGGCGTGCAAGCTCCGTGCCGATGTCCTCGACGGTGACGCGCAAGCCGGCCGGCAGGCCCTCGACGATCACGACGAGCGCCTGGCCGTGCGATTCACCTGCGGTCAGGAAGCGCAGCACCGATCAACTGTACCGGCGGACCCTCACGGCTCTCGGGTGTGTTCCGCGGAGGTCAGCCGACGAGGCTGTTCGAGAACAGCACCACGAGGCACGCGCCCGCACACAGCGCGGGGCCGAACGGGAACGCCGCCTTCCGTCCGCGTCGACAGCGCGACCACGAGGCCGACGACCACGCCGATGATGGCGCCGAAGAACAGGGCGATGATCGCGAGGTACGGCGCCTCGATCAGGTCGAGGGCGAGCCATCCGGTGTAAAGGCCGAGCACGAGACCGAGCTTGACGTCGCCGAAGCCCATGCCGCGCGGCGAGATCAGGTGGAAGATGAGGAGGACCCCAAAGAACGTGACCGAGCCGAGAAGCGCCCTCGAGATGGCTTCGGGCACGTCCTTCGCGAACGAGATCGCGATGATCGCCGGCACCGAGATGGCGAGCATCGGGAACACGATGCGGTCGGGGATGCGGTAGTGCTCGAGGTCGATCGCGGAGACCGCGACGATGAACGCACTGAACAAGAGATAGGCCAGGAGCACGAGCGAATCGTGGATCTGCACCGACATCGCGACGAACAGCCCCGCGGTGAAGATCTCGACGACGAGCTCACGACGGCGGGGCCGCTCACCACACGATGGACACGGCCGCATCGCTCCGACGAGCGGGACGAGCGCGCCCATCCCCCGATTCGCATCACACCACGAGCACTCGGGAGGCGTGAGCAATGGCACCCGCGCCGCCGGATCCTTGATCGGGACGCGATCGATGATGACGTTGAGGAATGCGCCGACGATCAGCCCCGCGAGCGCGCAGATGACGGCGGCAGTCACGGGGCGAGGCTACCGACGGCGAATCAGGGCGCTGGGGGATGGGCCTGATGGATGGACGCAGCAAGTCAGCGCTTGACGGACGACAGGAAGCGCAGCAGCAGATCGCGGTCGAGCGGCTCGTCGTCCGGCCCGGTCGCCATCGCCAGGGCGGCGTCGCGCTCGGCATCGGTGTGCGCTTGCGCAGCCGCTGCAATCGCACGCGCCGCCTGCGGAGTGAGGTTCGGCAGCTCGAGCAACGGGTCGGGCTCGTCGTTCATCGAGAACGGGTCGCCCTGGGCAGCATCCTCGGCGCGCACCCGCTCGGCCCACGCCGCGTTCCGCTTGGGCGTCGATGGCGCGTACGGGCTCGGACTCGCGCTCGATCGTGACCGACGCGGACAGGGTCGAGAAGCCCGGGATGTCGATGCCGAGCGCGCCGTTCGTCCCAGCGCGGGACCGGCACGTCACCGCTCGGCTCCTCCGCCGGCGCGGGGACCTCGTCCACCGGCTCCGGCACGAGGTGGATCACGACCTCGCGCTCGGGCTCGGGCTCGGCGGGGGGCTCGTAGGACGGGGGCCGGCTCCGGCTCGACGACGAAGGTCGGCGGCGCTTCCTCGAACACCGGCTCCTGCGATCACGCGAGTCTCGATCGGCGCGGGCTCGACGACCGGTGCCGTCGCGCGGGCATGGCGCGACTCGCTGATCGTGAGGAGGCCGATCTCGACGACTTCCTTCACGGCCTTGCTGATGCCGATCTCTCCGAGTCCGAGGCGGTCGCCCACCTCGGCGACGGTCGCGCCCGCGCCGGTGGCGACGATGACCTTCCAGCGCGCCTCGTCGACGACGACCTCGGGCCGGGGCAGCTCGGCAGACAGCGAGACCCACAGGTCGATCGACGGCACGACGGCCTCGATCTCCTGCCACTCGATCAGCAGGTGCTCGGCTTCGCGGATCAGCGTGTCGACATCGCTGGGAGCGCCCGCTTCGGGCGTGGTGTCGTCGGCCTCGAAGACGAAGCTGCCCTCGCGCTGGCGGAGGAGCTCGAAGATGACCGAGACGGGCGGGTCGGTCGGCTTGGTGTTGTGGGCCGACGCGAGGACGACACCGCCGCCGTCGAACCACACGTTGCCGTTGCCCCGATTGCCGGTGACGCGCAGCCGACCGGTCTTGTTCGTCGACGCGAGCAGACGAAAGACATCGACCAGCGCAAACGTGTCGAGCGTGCCCTGAAGGGCCACAGCAGCCTCCGAACGAGTGTTTCTGCCCTGCTGTCGTATCGGCACCGCTGGGGGTGAACTGAACCATTCGTAGGGAATTCGGCCCATTGCACACCGCCGTGGCGGTCGCTAGACGGCGCGCTCGCGCTCCCCGAGCGCAGCCCGGGCGGCGCCGTTCATGACCTCTATCGGCGGCTCGGCGCCGGTCCAGAGCGTGAAGCGCGAGTGCGCCCTGATGGACGAGCATCCCGACTCCATCGATTGCTCGGGCCCCCCGGGCGCGGGCGGCCGTCAGCAGGGGCGTCTCGACCGGGTGGTACACGAGATCGACGACCACCTGGCCCGGCGACAGCAGGTCGGCCGGGCACGACGAGCCCCTCGCCACCCATCCCGACCGACGTGGCGTTCACAACGATCGACGCCGACCGCGACGTCCGCTTGGTCGCCGACGCGGCCGCGCTCCCCGGCAAGGGCCGCCGCGGCTCGGGCCCGGTCGGCCGAGCGGTTCACGACGGTCACCTCTGATCCCGCCCGAGCGAGCGCAGCGACCACGCTGCGGGCAGCGCCGCCCCCGCCTAGGACGACACAACGCTGGCCGTCGACGGGCACACCATCGGCGACGAGCGCGGCGACGAGGCCGGCGCCGTCGGTGTTGTGGCCGACGAGATGGCTGTCGCGGTTCACCACGCAGTTCACCGCACCGAGCACACGCGCTTCGGTCGTGACCTCGTCGACGGCCGCGAACGCTGCCTCCTTGTGGGGCATCGTCACCGACAGCCCGGCGACGCCCATAGCACGTACGCCGTCGAGGGCCCGAGCCGTCTCGCCTGCGGGCACCCGATGAGCGACGAACACCCAATCGAGGCCAGCTGCCTCGAACGCGGCGTTGAAGATGACCGGCGAAAGCGAGTGGCTGATCGGGTCGCCGATGACCGCGGCAACGCGCGTAGTGCCGGACGGCGCCGGCACGCTCAGCGAACGCCGTTCTGCTCAGCGAGAGCGATGTTGCGCTCGTGCTGGCGGAAGGTCTCCGCGAACGCGTGGCGTCCCTCGGCGTCAACGACGACGTAGTACAGCCAGGGGCCGTCAGCGGGGTTCATCGCCGCCATGATCGACGCCCGACCCGGCATCGCGATCGGCGTCGGCGGGAGCCCCGGGTGCTTGTAGGTGTTGTAGGGCGACTCGGTGTTCGCGATGTCGTCGAAGGTGAGGCGCTCGACACCGCCGCCCATCGCGTAGATGACGGTGGCGTCGATCTCGAGGTTCATGCCCTGCTCGAGGCGGTTGTAGATGACTCGGGCGATCTTGGCGCGGTCCTCGTCGAGCCGAGCTTCCTTCTCGATCATCGACGCGACAGTGAGCACCTGATAGCCCGACAGGTTCCGGGAGAACGGCGCGAGCTCGACGCCCGACTCCCCGGCGACCTTCTCCATCTGCGCGATCAGGCGGGCGATGATCTTCGCCTCGTCCTCGTTGGACGCCACCTGGTACGTGTCGGGGAAGAGCATGCCCTCGAGCGAAGTTCACCTCGGGCGGCTGGTACTTCGACCTCAGCTGACCCGAAGCCGCGGCGGCGAGGAACTTCTCCTCACTCAAGCGCGGCACGGTCTCGTGGAGCCGCGCCGCGAAGCTGCCCAGCGTGAGCCCCTCCGGGAACGTCACGTTCTCGAACGTGATCGGCGGGGGCGTCTCGAGCACGTCGATGACATCCCCCATCGACGAACGCTCCCGGAGCTCGTAGTAGCCCGGCGAGAACGGGCCCGCCTTCTTGTAGCTGACGTACCAGCGGAAGACGGTGGCGTTCGTGATGATGTCGCGCGACTCGAGAAGGTCCGCGATCTCGGAGGTCGTCGCACCCTTGTCGATCGTCACGGTGCGCTTCGGCCCGGGATCGCCCGGTGGGTTGATCTGGCGGACGACCCAGAGCGTGAGGCCACCGGCCACGAGGATCCCGACAAGGACGAGACCGAACAAAGCGGCGAGCGCGACCTTGAGACGGGAGCGGCCCTGGCGCACGTACTCGTAGTCGCCGTCCCACTCCGCCCAGCCCTCGTCGACCTGATCGACCCACGCCGCACCGTCGACGACGTCCTCGGAGGACCACCCATCAGTGGGCGGATCGACCCTGGTGTCAGCCATCGTTAGCCATCGGTGTCAGCCATCGCTCGTCATTCCGGTCCCGGTGCTTCTCGTCTGCGGCGGGAGGCTCGCTCGTCGAGCCACGACTGCAACAGGACTGCAGCTGCCACCTTGTCGACGATCCGACGCCGTGCGTCAGCAGTCATCTTTGCCTCTTGGAGGGTGCGCGATGCAGTCACGGTGGTCAAACGCTCGTCGTGGAGCTCCACCGGCACCGTGAGCGCGAGGGCCAGCTCGGCGACTTCCTCCCTGGTAGCACGGGCCGCAGGGCCGTCGTCGCCGCTCAGTGACAGGGGAAGGCCGACCACGACGAGCTCGGCCCCCCATTCGGCGACGAGCTCCCGATGGCCTTGTGATCGCGGGCGCGCGAGCCCGGTGCGCTCGAGGACTCGGTCGGGGGACGCGATCGTCTCGCTCGGATCGGAGACGGCGACACCGATGCGCTTCGACCCCAGGTCGAGCGCCAGCACCCTCACGCCAGCCCGGCCGCCGCCCGTACTTGCTGGAGGGCTTCGTCGAGCTTGCTGGGGTCCTTTCCGCCGGCGACCGCGACGTCGGCGCTCTTGCCCGCGCCACCCTGCACGGTCTTCGCGGCGTCGGCGATCAGCTCGCTCGCGTGAAGTCCGCTGCCGCTCGCCACCGCCGACACGAGCGCAGCGCCGCCGCCTTCGGGCGCGCCCATCAGCACGACCGCGCGGATGCCCGGCTGCTGGCGTACCGCGAGCGCGAGCTCGCGCAGCTCGTCACGAGAGGTGCCGTCGCGCCGAGCGATGACGATGCCGTCGACGGCTTCGGTTGCGAGCTCGCTCGCGTCGCCACCCGCTTGCTGCTGTCGGAGCGCCTTGATCTCGTCTCGGAGCGCCTTCACCTCGTCGAGCCGGCGGGTGACGCCCTCGACGAGCTGATCGGGCTTGACGCCGAGCATCGCAGCGGCCTCGCCGAGCACGTGCTCGTCATGGCGGAGCCGCTCGATCGTCGCGGTTCCCGTGATCGCCTCGATGCGCCGCAGGTTGGAGCCGATCGAGCCCTCGGATACCACCTTGATGGGCCCGATGTCGCCGAGCGCCTTCACGTGGGTGCCGCCGCACAGCTCGAGCGAGTGCTTGCCTGCTTCGAGGACGCGCACGACGTCGCCGTACTTGTCCCCGAAGAACGCGATGGCGCCCGCCGCCTCCGCCTCGCCCTTCGTGGTCTCGTAGGCACGGACGCGGTCGTTCGCGAGCACCTCACGGTTCGCGAGGTCTTCGATCTGCTCGATCTCCTCGGGCGTGACGGCGGAGTAGTGGCTGAAGTCGAACCGGAGCCGGTCGGGCGCGACGAGCGAACCCGCCTGCTTCACGTGCGGACCGAGCACCTCGCGCAACGCCCAGTGCAGCAGGTGCGTGCCGGTGTGGTTGCGGCGGATCGCATCACGGCGCTCGACGTCGATCGCCGCGACGGCTTCCTGGCCGGGATTGATCTCGCCCTCCACGACGCGGGCGATGTGCCGGCGAAGTCCCGGGAGGGCGAACGTCGTGTCGAGCACCTCCGCGACGCCCGTGTCGGTGCGGATCGATCCCGTGTCGCCGATCTGGCCGCCCGACTCCGCATAGAACGGCGTGCGGTCGAGGAAGATCTCGACGGTTGCCGTCGTCACCCGCGGGGATCACGGCGAGGACGCGGCCCTTCGACTCGCCGTCTACGTAGCCGGTGAACTCGGTCTGCCCGAACTGGTCGAGCAGCTCGCGGTAGACGCCCGCCTCCTCGTCGGTCTGCCCGCCAACCTTGCGCGCGTCCTTGCCGCGGCGGCGCTGCTCGTCCATCGCAACGTCGAACCCGGCGGTGTCGACCTCGATGCCGCGCTCCGACGCGATCTCGGTGGTGAGCTCGAGCGGGAAGCCGAACGTGTCGTGCAACCTGAACGCGACCTCGCCGGGGAGTGTCTTCGGCTCGGTGAGCCGATCAACCTCCTCGTCGAAGATCGCCAGGCCGTTTCGCATCGTCTGGCGGAACTGCTCCTCCTCGCGGACGATGACGCCCGTGACGAAGTCGCGGTTGCGCTCGAGATCCGGATACGCCTCGCCCATGACATCGATGGCGCGCTCGACCATCGCCGGCATCACGAGCTTCTCGCTGCCCAGGAGATAGGCATGACGGACCGCGCGGCGGATGATGCGCCGCAGCACGTAGCCGCGGTCCTCGTTCGACGGGAACACGCCGTCATTGACGAGGATCGCGCTCGACCGCGCGTGCTCCGCCATGATGCGCAGGCTCACGTCGCTGTTGTCGCCGGCACCGGTGCCGCGTCCCGGTCGCCCGCTGCGCCTCGTCGAGCAGGGGAACCATGAGATCGGTCTCCCAGACCGAGTCGACGCCCTGCAGCACGACGAGGTTGCGCTCGAGGCCCGCGCCGGTGTCGATGCTGGGCTTCGGGAGCGGCACCATCTCCCCGCTCGGCAGCTGGTTGTACTGCATGAACACGAGGTTCCAGATCTCCGGGTAGCGCTCGTCGCCGCCGAACGCAGGGCCGCCCGGCGCGCCGAACCGGTCGCCGAGGTCGTAGAAGATCTCGGAGGAAGGGCCGCAGGGGCCGGTCTCGCCCATCCGCCAGAAGTTGGGCTCGTCGAGCCGTTGGATGCGGTCCATCGGGACGCCGACCGCGTCGTGCCAGATCTGCTCCGCCTCGTCGTCGGAAACGTGGACCGTGACCCAGAGCCGGTCGGCTTCGAAACCGAGCACCTCGGTGTAGAACTCCCACGCGTACGGGATGGCGAGCTCTTTGAAGTAGTCGCCGAAGCTGAAGTTGCCCAGCATCTCGAAGAAGACGAGGTGACGGGCCGTGCGTCCGACGTCGTCGAGGTCGTTGTGCTTGCCGCCCGCCCGGATGCACTTCTGCGAGCGAGGTCGCCCGCTTGAACGGGGGCACCTCGTCGCCGGTGAAGTACGGCTTGAACGGAACCATGCCCGCGACCGTGAACAGCACGGTCGGGTCGTGCGGGATGACGCTCGCCGACGGCACGATCGTGTGGTCGCGCTCCGCGAAGAAGCCGGTGAAGGCGCGACGCAACTCGTTCGCGGTCATGGACTTCGGCATGGTCTGACCAGCCTACCGGCGAGCGTTTAGCCTCCAGCGCCTGGCCCCCGCCGCGCGCTTATCGCCGCTGCCGTCGGCGCTAGCGCCTGGGGATGCGGACTCTCATCACGCGGCGGGTGCGGCGGGTCGGCGACGTCTGCACCTCGACCACCTCGACGACCTCGGGCGGCGGATCGAGCTCGGCGCGCAGCTCGGCTTCCTTCTGATGCATCGCGAGTCGGCCTTCGCGCACAGGCGTCTCGCACCCTGTTGGCGGCCTTCGTCGCGACCGCGCGCGGCTTCGCGGCCGCGGCGACGTGCTTCACCTTGCGCTGCGTCCAGGCCGTGCCGGCGACCCCTGCCGCGGCACCGGCTGTGAACCACACGACTCGCTTCACCGTTGCCTCCGCAACCGCCGTGCCGCGCGGGACGTTCCTGACGCGATCGCGACCGTCTTGATCACCGGCGCCGACAGCGCCACCCGCGCCACGCGAGATGCCCCCTCGACCGATGTCGAGATCGCCTCGGCCGACCCGAGCACCTTGTCGAACCGGTCGAGATCGCCGCGTGCCTCGTCGACCGAGGAGCGCAGCTCCGCGAGGAGCGGCTGGGTCTCGGCCGTGAGCTGCTCGACCGCCGCCCGAAGCTCGCCGAGCGACCGGATCACGAACACGAGCGCCACGACGAGAGCGGTGAAGCCGAGCACGCACAACACCGTCGCGATGACCAGTGCCAGCTCGCCCGCTGTCATGCCCCCTCCTCCCGGTCACGCATCCGGCGCGCCACCTCTGCCTCGAACCCGTGATCCGACGGCTCGTAGTACACACGACCGCCGAGGTCATCGGGGCCGTACTGCTGGTCGACCCACCCCTTCGGGTCGTCGTGAGGGTACACGTACCCCTCGCCGTGGCCGAGGGTCGCCGCGCCCCGGTACCCGGTGCCGCGCAGATGCGGCGGCACCTCTCCACCGACGCCGTTGCGCACGTCCTCGCGCGCGTTCCAGATGCCGAGCGCGCTTCGGTTCGACTTCGGTGCCGTCGCGAGGTGCACGCACGCCTGCGCGAGGTTCAGCTGCGCCTCCGGCAACCCGGCGTACTCCACGGCGTGCGCGGCCGCGTTGGCGACCAACAACGCCATCGGATCGGCCATCCCGACGTCCTCAGAGGCGAAGATCACCATGCGTCGGGCGATGAAGCGCGCGTCCTCCCCTGCTTCGAGCATGCGCGCCATCCAGTGCAGCGCGGCATCGGGATCCGAGCCGCGCAGTGACTTGATGAACGCGCTGATGACGTCGTAGTGATCGTCGGTGCCGTAGCGGATCGCCTTGGTGCCGAGGGCAGCCACGACGTCGTCCTCGGTGACGTGCACGGCGCCCTTCTTCTTCGTGCGCGCCCCGGCCAACGCCACCGCGACCTCCAACGCGGTGAGCACCTGCCTTCCGTCGCCGCCGCCCCGGGACACCAGATGCTCGATCGCCTCGTCGTCGGCTGTCGCGCCCTCGGCCTCGAGACCGCGCCGCACGAGGGTCGTCAACGCCTCCGGCGACAGCGGTTCCAACCGGAACAACGTCGACCGCGACAGCAACGGAGGGTTCACCTCGAAGTACGGGTTCTCGGTCGTCGCCCCGATGAGAACGATCAACCCGTCCTCCACCGACGGCAGCAGCGCGTCCTGTTGCGCCTTGTTGAACCGATGGATCTCGTCGAGGAACAGGATCGTGCGTTGATCTCGCTGACCGAGCCGGTCCCGGGCATCGGCGATCACCTCGCGCACGTCCTTCACCGTCGCGTTCACCGCTGAGAGCGGCACGAACGCGCTCGTCGTCGCGTCGGCGACGAGCCGCGCCAGCGTCGTCTTGCCCGTGCCCGGCGGTCCCCAGAAGATGACCGACGACAGCCGGTCGGCCTCGATCAAACGGCGGAGTGGCCTGCCCTCGCCGAGCAGGTGCTCCTGCCCCACGACCTCATCGAGACGGGCCGGACGCAGGCGCGCCGCGAGAGGTGCCTGTCGAGCCAGCCGCTCGGCGGCCGCCGCGGCGAAGAGGTCATTTGACGAGTGGAAGCACCTCTTCGGCCAACCGCGTCATCTGCTCGTCGGTCTTCTCGTAGCTGTCGCCAGCGAAGTTCGGGAACAGCACGAGGTCTTGCAACGAGAGCGTGTCCTTGTACCACTGGATGCCTTCGGCTACTTGGTCGGGCGAGCCGACCACCCACGTCTTCTGCCCTATCGAGTTCTCGAGCGTGGGGATGAGGCCCGGCGCGACGGGCTTGCCGTCGTCGCCCATGTACCCGCGGCTCCAGCCGTACGGACCGAGGAACTTCCAGAACTCGTCGTGACCCGGACGAGCGGAGTCGAGCGCGTCTTCGTACGTGTCCTCGACCCGCACGTTCAGCACGAGCAGTCGCTTCTCCCCCGGGCCGAGCTCGACACCGTCGTGCGAGGCCGCCCACACCTCGGCGTACCGGTCGAAGAAGCGCTCGATGAAGCTGTGGTTCTGGTTCCAGAAGACACCGCCGTGACCGAGCACCGGCGCATGCTCGAGCGTGGGGGGCGACGTGATCGCCTGCCAGATCTCGTAGGGATACTTCGGCCTGGGAATCAACGTCAGCGTCTCGACGAATCCCCCACGATCGGGGATGCCGCCCGGTGGCAGCTCGAAGTACTTGCCCTTGTACGAGAACGTCTCGTTCTCGAAGGCGAGCTTGATGATCTCGAGCGCCTCGTCGGTGACCTCGCGGTTCACTCGATCGGCATCAGCCATGTCGGGGTTGTCGAACGAGCCGATCGACACGCGGTTGCCCGACAGCGACTGGATTTCGCGCGGCACCGTGCCCCGGCCGACGCCGAGGATCGCCCGCCCCCCGAGAGGTTGTGCAGCGTCGCGAAGTCTTCGGCCAGTCGCAACGGGTGCCACTGGGCGATGATGTTGAACATCGTCCCGATGCGGATGCGGCTCGTGCGCTCGGCGAGGAACGCGCCGAACAGGATGCCGTTCGGGACGACCTCGTAGCCCTCGTGCTGGAAGTGATGCTCGGTCAACCAGTAGCTGTCGTACCCGAGCTCCTCGGCGCGCACGCCCATGTCGAGCAGGCGCTCTTGTGCGTGCCAGAAGTCCTTCTGCTCGTACCGCCGGCTCATCGGTGCCGGGGGCCCGGCCCCGGCATCGTCGATCTCGACGCCACCGAAGAAGAAGACCCCTACACGCATGGCTCCATCATGGCTGCCTCATCAGGTTCGGGCGAACCAGTCCACGATGACCTTGGCGAGCTCCTCGCCCTTGTCCTCCTGCAGGAAGTGGCCGCCGCCCTCGATCGTGGTGTGCGGCTGACCCTTCGTGCCCGGTACACGGGACTGAAAGGCGCGATCTCCGCCCCGGGTGATCGGGTCCTGATCACTGAACGCGGTCAGTGCAGGCTTCTCCCACTTCTCGAGCACCTTCCACGCTTCCTTGTTGGGCCCCGCAGCAGGATCGTCCGGCGAGATCGGCACGAGGACGGGGAACTTGCGCGCGCCCGCCTTGTACGAGTCGTCGGGGAACGGCGCGTTGTAGGCCGCGATGACCTCATCGGACAGCGGCGTGCGGCAACCGCCCTTGATGATGCCGCCGACGTGGAAGTCGGGCGTGGTCTGCGAGTACTCCCTCCAGTTGAGGAAGGCCTCCCCGCCGGGCGCGTCGCCCGTCGGCAGGAAGCCGTTCGCGACGACGATGCGGTCGAAGCGGTCCGGGTTCTCGGCGACGAGGCGCAGGCCGATGAGCGCGCCCCAGTCCTGGCAGACGAGCGTCGCGCCCTCGAGATCGACGGCCTTCAGCCACGACGTCATCCAGTCGACGTGGCGCTGATAGGTGTAGTCGTCGCGCTCGGTGGGCTTGTCGCTGCGGCCGAACCCGACGAGATCCGGCGCGACCACGCGATGCCCCGCCGCCGGTGAGCACGGGGATCATCTTGCGGTAGAGGTACGCCCACGATGGCTCGCCGTGCATGCAGAGGATCGGCGGCGCGTCCGCGGGTCCCTCGTCGACGTAGTGGACGCGCAGCGTGCCGCCGTCGCCGTCGGGGATCTCGACGTACCGAGGCGCGTAGGGCCAGCCGGGGAGGTTCTCGAAACGTTCGTCGGGAGTCCGCAGGGTGCGCATGAGCGCCGACCCTACCGACCCTCGATCGTCACGCGACGGCGGCAAGAGACGCAGGCCGAGCGTGGCGAGCTGCGCCGGATCAACGGGAGTCGGGGCGCCCGTCATCGGGTCGGAGCCGGACTGCGTCTTCGGAAACGCGATCACTTCGCGGATGTTCTCCTCGCCCGCGAGGATCGCCACGAGCCGGTCGACGCCGATCGCGAACCCGCCGTGCGGCGGCGCGCCATAGCGGAACGGAGTGAGGAAGAAGCCGAAGCGCGCGGCGGCTTCCTCGGCGCCGATGCCGAGCAGGTCGAAGATGCGCTGCTGCAGCTCCGGCTCGTGGATCCGGATCGATCCGCGAGCCGAGCTCCCATCCGTTGAGCACGAGGTCGTACGCGCGACTGCGGACCGACATCGGGTCGCTCTCGAGTCGGTCGATGTCGTCGGGATGCGGTCGCGTGAACGGATGGTGCGCGGGCTTCGGGTGCCCGTCTTCGCTGACACCTACGAACATCGGGAAGTCGACGATCCACACGTACCGGTACGGGCCCTCGTACACGGGCGGCCGGCCGAGATCGTTGCGCAAGGTGCCGAGCACCTCGCACGTCGTCATCCACTCGTCGGCCACGATGAGGATGAGGTCGCCGGGCTCGACAGCGAGCGCGGAGACCAGCGCCTGCTGCTCCGAGTCGGACACGAACTTCGCGACCGGCGACTCGAGCGCGAGCCCGTCGCCGACCCGCATCCACACGAGTCCCTTGGCGCCCAGTGACTTCGCCTTGTCGGTGAGCGCGTCGAGCTGGTTCCGGGTCGTCGCGCCGCGCTCCGGGGACGCGGATTCCCTTGATCGAAGCGGCACCGGCGAACGCCTTGAACTCGGTGCCCGCGAAGATCGACGTGAGCTCGACGAGCAGCATCTCGAACCGGAGATCGGGCTTGTCGACGCCATAGCGATCGAGGGCCTCGTGCCACGTCATCTCGTCGATCGCCGGCGGCCGCTCGCCCACGATCGCCTCGGCCGCGTCGAGCACCGCCTCGTTGATGAACGCCATCACGTCGTCCTGGTCGACGAAGCTCGCCTCGGCGTCGAACTGCATGAACTCATACTGGCGATCAGCCCGCATGTCCTCGTCGCGGAGGCAACGGGCGATCTGGTAGTAGCGATCGATGCCGCCGACCATCAGCAACTGCTTGAAGAGCTGCGGGCTCTGCGGCAGCGCGTAGAACGAACCGGGGCTCGGGCGCGACGGCACGAGGAACTCGCGGGCACCCTCGGGCGTCGACGCCATCAGCATCGGCGTCTCGACCTCGACGAAGCCCTGTCGCTCCATCGCTGCCCGGATCGCGCTGTTCACCTTGGCGCGGACGCGGAGGTTGCGCTGCATCCGCTCGCGACGCACGTCGAGATACCGATAGCGAAGCCGGACCGCCTCGTCGACCTGGTCGGCGCGCTCGTCGATGGGGAACGGCGGTGGCTCGGCGACCGAGAGCACCTCGACAGTGCAGTCACCGACCTCGATATCGCCGGTGGGGAGGTTCGGGTTCGCGGTGCCATCGGGGCGCGGACGTACCGTGCCGCTGACTCGTACCACGTACTCCGACCGGAGATCCGCGGCGCCATCGACGACGCACTGCACCAGCCCGGTGTGATCGCGGACGTCGACGAACGCGAGGTGCTCGCCGTGCTCGCGCCGACGCGCCACCCATCCGCAGATGGCGACCTGCCGCCCCGCGTCGGATGCGCGGAGCTCGCCGCAAAAGTCGGTGCGCTGGGTCACTGGAGCTTCCTCTGGTCGTTGACGGACTCCGACACAGGCACCGTGACATCTGTGAGCTCGCTCGGCTCGCTCACTGGTGCTTCCTCATGAAGTCGACGAGCTCGCGGCGGGGAATGGACTGTTGCCCGGGTTCGCTCTCGGGACCGGCGTGACGAAGGTCGCGCACGGCGACAGTGTCGGACGCCAACTCGTCTGATCCGATGATCACCGCGAAGCGCGCGCCGGAGCGATCGGCCGACTTCATCTGCGACTTCATCGACCGACCGTCGAACGACCGGTCAGCGCTGATGCCCGCCGCCCGGAGCTCGTGCGTGATGGCGAGCGCGGCCTCGCCGCCCGTGGTGTCGATGATCCAGACGTCGACCGTCGACTCCGGCGCGCCAAAGACGCCTTCGGCATCGCAGGCCAGCAGGATCCGTTCGATGCCGGCGCCGAAGCCGATGCCGGGAGTCGCCGGACCGCCGAGCTGTTCGGCAAGCCCGTCGTACCGCCCACCGCCCCCGATCGCGTTCTGGGCCGAATCGAGCGCGTCCGACGCGAACTCGAACGTGGTGCGGGTGTAGTAGTCGAGACCGCGGACGAGCCGCGGGTTGATCACGTACTCAATGCCAAGCGACTCGAGACCGCGTTGCACACGCGCGAAGTGCGCTGCCGACTCCTCCGAGAGATGGTCGATCATCACGGGAGCCGTTGCGATCACCTCGGCGTCCTCGGGTCGCTTCGAATCGAGCACCCGCAGCGGGTTGAGCTCCATCGTCGCCCGGCTCTGCTCGGAGAGTGTCGACACGTGGGCGTTCGAGGTAGTCGCGCAGCGCGGCCGAGGTAGGCAGGCCGTGACGCGGCGTCGCCGAGCGAGTTCAGGAGCAGGGTGCGCGTGCTGGAGCCCGACGGCGCCGTACAGCGTGTCGAGCAGCGCGATGACCTCGACGTCGATATCGGGATCGTCCGTGCCGACCACCTCGATGCCCAACTGGTGATGCTGGCGGTACCGGCCGGCCTGAGGACGCTCGTAGCGGAAGCTGGGTGCGACATACCAGCACTTCCATGGGGTGGGCGGACGCTGCTCGAGGTAGGCCCGCACCACCGACGCAGTGCCGTCGGGACGCAAGGCGAGGTGCCGGTCGCTCTTGTCGCGGAAGTCGTACATCTCCTTGCGCACCACGTCAGTCGACGCACCGAGCCGCTCGAACACCCCGACGTCCTCGAACATCGGCGACACGACGAGCCCGTAGCCGGCGCGCCCGACGAGGTCTGCGAACGTCGCGACGAGCTGCACCCAGCGAGCCGACTCCGGAGGCACCACATCGCGCGTTCCGACGGGGGCGCGGAACTCGGGCACCGAGTCAGGCTAGCGAAGGGTGCTCAACCCCTTGGCCCTATTGGCCTTGGCCGGATTGCGTCTGACCCATCTCCTAACCTGCGCCGATGCCAAGACGGATCGGTGCCCTGCTTTGCGTCGTCGCGCTCGGGTTGGCGGCCTGCACATCAGACGACTCCGGGTCGTCGTCCGATTCCACGGCCGCGACCGAGACGAGCGCGGGGCCGGAGACGACCGACGCGGCGCCGCTCGAGGTGACTCCGATCACCGTCGTGCCCAACCCCGAGAACGTGCTGAGCGCCACGCTGATCTTCACGACGACGACACCGACCACCGCGACACTCCACATTTCGGGGCCTGGGTCCGACCGCCTCGAACCCGCCGCCACCGAGCCGGCGACCGAGCATGAGATCGCCGCGGTCGGCATGCGCGCCGACTCGACGTACGAGCTCACGATCGCGGTCACCGACGAGGCGGGTCAGACCGCGAGTCCACCGCCCGTGATGTTCACCACCGGATCGTTGCCCGCCGACATCCCCCCGCTGATCGTGACGAGCGATCCCGCACAGATGGCGCCCGGGCTGACGTTGTTCCCCCTCACCCACCGCGCCGACCCGCCCGCGGTCGAAGGGCAGCCACCCCCGATGCTCGGCCTGCTCGTCGCGGTCGACGCCGAGGGAAATGTCGTCTGGTACCACCGAGCACCGAGCCCGATCGGCGACGCCCGCCTGCTGGACAACGGCAACATCCTCTACGAGTACAACGACATGGGCGCCCGCGAGATCGACCTCTCGGGCCAGGTCGTGCGCGAGTGGGCGGGCATCCTGGAGCGGGGCCGCCTCGCCACCGACCAGTTCGGCCGCACGATCGCCGGTTCTGACGCGATCCCGGTCGAAACCGACTCGATCCACCATGAGATCAACCAGCTGCCGAACGGCAACTTCCTCGCCCTCAGCACCGAGCTGCGCGTCGCGGGTGGTTTCACGAGCCCGCAGTGCGGGGAGCCAGCCGATGGGTTCACGGGCAGCTACCAGCTCATCAGTGACGTCATCGTCGAGTTCGTGCCCGACACCGGCGACATCGTGAACGAGTGGAAGCTGGCTGACTACTTCGAGCCGCAGACCAACCCCGCCGACGCCAACGTCTGCGGCATCGACATTCCGTTCATCGTCCCCAACTTCCTCTATGTCGCGGAAGGAGAGGTCCACGACTGGACCCACGCGAACGCCGCGGTGCTCGACGAGGAGCGCAACGCCATCCTCATCTCGATCCGCCATCTCAATGCGGTCCTCGCGATCCGCTACGCCGACGATGACGAAGGCGAGTCGGGGGAAGTGCTCTGGCGGCTGGGCCCTGACGGCACGCTCGCGCTGGAGGGCGACGGCGAGCTGCAATACCACCAACACGCGCCCGAGGTGCAATCCGACGGGTCGATCCTGCTGTATGACAACGGCAACGAACGGCCCGGCACCGATCCCGCGGCGACCGATCCCGCGGGACGGCCCTACAGCCGGGCGGTGCGGTACTCGATCGACGACGAAGCCGAGACGGTCACCCAGGACTGGGAGTACCGGTCCACGGTTGGCGGCGCGCCGGCTTACGCGTTCTTCGTTGGCGACGCCGACACGCTGGAGAACGGCAACGCGCTCATCGTCAACGGCGGGCTGGTCGATCCCACTACCACCAGTGTGCAGCTCGTCGAGGTCGAGCCCACGGGCACGTCGGGCGGCGACGTCGTGTTCGAGCTCCGCGTCGACGAGGCCGGATGGTTCACCTACCGGGCCCGCCGAGTGCCGTCGCTGTACGTCGGTGGACCGGAGGCTGGATAGCCTGCCTGCCGTGGGCGACGTGACGATCTATCACAACCCCCAATGCTCGACGTCGTCGAAGGTGCTCGCGATGGCGGGTGAGGTCGGCGCCGACACCGAGGTCGTGCAGTACCTCAAGGAGCCACCGACCCGCGAGCGACTCACGTGGTTGGTCAAGCATCTCGAGGATCCGCCGGCCGATCTCGTCCGCAAGGATCCGTACTTCAGCTCACTCGGGCTGAGCGCCGACGACTACACGACGCCCAAAGCAGTCATCGACCTGTTGCTCGAGCATCCCCGGCTGATGCAACGGCCGTTGCTGGTGAAGGGCGACCGTGTTGTGATCGGACGGCCGGTCGATCGCGCGCGCGAGCTGCTCGAGAGCTAGTCGCGTCCCCATCATGTCGACAGCGGGCTTCTTCGAACCGGACGGTGACGCGCTCATCCCCGATCCGAGCGCACGGGGGCCATGGGCTGAGGACATGATGCACGGCCGTCTCCTCGGCGGCCTAGCAGCGTGGGCGATCGATCGCGACCACGGCGACGATGCGTTCATTCCCGCCCGCCTCACGGTTGACCTCTTCAAGTCACCTGGCATGAAGGAGACACGAGTGTCCACCGCTCTCGTGCGGGCCGGCGGACGGGTGCGCGTCATCGACGCCTTCATCCAGGTCGGAGGTGTCGACGTCGCGCGCGGCACGGCGCTCTACCTGCGGCGCGGTGCCGAACCGGTCGATGACGTGCCGGTGACACAGCCCTGGGACCTCACGATCCCGACCACAGCCGCCGACGACCTCTACGACATGCCGTTCGAGGTGCGGTGGATCGAGGGGCACGAGTTCGGTGCTCCCGGCGTCCGCCAGACGTGGATGCGAGAGAAGCGCCCGCTCGTGACCGGCCATCCGCTCACCCCGTTCATCCGTGCCGCGGTCGCGTCCGACTTCGCGAGTCCCCTCGCGAACTCGGGGAGCGAGGGGCTCGAGTACATCAACGCTGATCTCGCGCTGTACATCGCGCGATTGCCCGAAGGTGAGTGGATCGGCGTCGAATCGGGCGATCGTGTCGCGGCCGAGGGCGTCTCCGTCGCGCACTGCCGGCTGCACGACGCGGGCGGCCCGATCGGATGGAGCGAGGTCTGCGCGGTGCTCAACCCGAGGATGGCCCGACCCGATACGCCGTAGCTCAGGTCAGAGCCAGCGGGGGGCGGTGGGGACGGTGCCGTCCGACGAGACGACGCCCTCCCCGCCGCTCCGCCCGATCAACCACGCGAGCAGCGCGGCTTCGGTGCCCGAAAGGGTCGCGACCTTTGCCTCCCGCCCGATGGTCCAGGTTCGTTTCGTGTCGGTGGCCTCGAGCACCGCGGCGGGGCAATCGACGCGTCCACCCACTGTGCCGATGACCTCGTCGAGGAGATCGGCGACGACCTGCGGAGGGAACTGGTCGACCGTCGCGCCCGCCGCAAGGTCGACCGCGTGCACCCAGTTCTCCCGGATGCGCATCCACGGCACCTCGGCGCCGTTGGTCTGACGACCGAGCGCCGTGCGGATCTCGCCGTCCCACGCGTCCTCGGGCATGGCGGCCAGCGCAGCCTGCAGTCGTTCTGACCCGGTGACGGCCTCCGCGCGCAGCGCGGCCGCGGACTGACGCGCGCCTGCCTCGATGCCGTCGGAGCGCGCCTCGACCGATGGGTACATCGGCGTCGCCACACCGGTGCGCGCCCAATCGAGCAGGTTGATCAGCGCGGCAGCGTTGCGGGCGAAGTGCGACACGACGTGCGCGCGCGTCCAACCGGGAAGCGCCGAGCGTGCGAAGAGATCGTCGTCAGACAGGGTGTCGAGCTGGGCGAGAAAGAACACCTCACCGTCGCGCATGAGCTGGAGCCGTTCGATGGGCGCTGCCATCAAGCGGTCTCGCGGCGGCAGACATTGCGACACTCCCCCACGCCTGCGATGCGCGTGATCATGACGCTGCCGTCCTTGAGGAACTCCTTCGGGTTGCGCGCGAAGCCCACGCCGCCCGGCGTGCCGGTCGCGATCACGTCGCCGGGCTCGAGGGTGATGATGTCGGAGATGTACGACACGAGAGTGAAGGGGTCGAACACGAGGTCGGCGGTGTCCGACTTCTGCTTCACTTCGCCGTCGACCTCGCAGGAGATCTCGCGCGACGGTCCGGGCGTCTCGTCGCTGGTGACGAGATACGGGCCGAGGGGTGTCGACGACTCGAAGGTCTTCCCCTGCAGCCATTGCAGCGTGCGGTTCTGGTAGTCGCGGATGGACACGTCGTTGAGCACCGAGTAGCCAGCGATCGCGTCGCCGGCGTTGTCGACCGAGACGTGCCGCACCCGCTTGCCGATGATCACCGCGAGCTCGGCCTCCCAATCGCAGTCAGTCGACACCGACGGCAGGATCACATCGTCGTTCGCGCCGATGAGCGCCGGGATGAACTTCGCGAAGAGCGTCGGGTACGCGGGTACCTCGCGTCCGGTCTCGAGGATGTGATTCCGGTAGTTGAGACCGACGCAGATGATCTTCTCGGGACGGGGGATGAGCGGAGCGAAGTCGAGGTCAGCCGCTGGTCGACTCGCGCCCGTGGCGCTCGCCGCCTCGTCTCGCCACCCAGGCGACCCCAGCAGAAGCCCGACATCGGCCACGCCGAGGTCGATCGCGCTGTCGCCGTCCACTCGCACCGCACGGGTGGCACCACCGTCTCGAATCGTCGCAAGCCTCATGCCCGGGAGTATGTCACCCGGAACCAGACGCCTCCGGGGCTGTCAGCCGCCCTGGAAGTTGAAGCTCTCCCACACGCGCTGGTTCAGGTAGTCCTTGACTGCGGCGATGTAGGTCTCCGCCGGCGCCGTGTGCCACCGACCCGAGAACCAAACACCGACGCACCCCCAGAGATCGCCGGCGCCGTACGTCGCGCCGCGCTCGACCGTGTTCAACCAGGTGTCCCGGCCCTCGTAGCAGTTACGCCACACCGAGTACGTGTAGTCGAGGTTGAACGCCGATGACACCAAGGCGTAGCCGTTCGTGAAGGCGAGCGAGTGGTACGGGTACCGCACCTGGCCGAGGCCGACCGACTCCGGACATTGGCCGGAGCTGGTTCGGACCGTCGGGTAGCAAGAGTTCTGGTTGCTCGTGAAGTCGCCCCTCGCATCCTGATGCCACCACGATTCCTTCGCGATCTGGGCTCGCACGATGTCCTCGTCGATGCCCCACTTGCAGGCGACCCATTGAATGATCTCATCGGTCGTGCCCACGTAGTCTCCGGTCACCCGGGCGAGTCCACTGACCGCCGTTCCCTTGGTGTGGTTCGGCACGTTGTTGATCTGGCGGCGCTCGGCCATCGGTCGCACCTGCGCCGCGCACGTTCGCGTCGGACGGCAGCGCGGCGCCAGGGGGCAGCGTCGAGAAGCGCCCCGTCGGCGGCAGTGTCGGGGCCGGCGTGGTCGGCGCCGCGATGGTGGTCGTCGTTGCCGGCTTCGCCGTCGTGGTTGTCGCCGGCTGCGTGGTCGGTGTCGTCGGCGTGCCGCTGGCCGCCGTCACGGTGATCCGTGCCGCGTCGTCGTTCCAGTGGGCGAGGCCGAGCCAGCCCGGGCCGAAGATGCCGACCTTGACGACATGCGCGGTCATGGGCTCGTTCGCCGGAACGGTCCACGTCGCCGTGAACTGACGCGGAGCGTTGGGCGCGAACGCTTGCCCATCCCAGAACCGCTGAAACGCCTTCGTGGACCCGTTGTAGATCTCGAGGTCCACGAGTGCGTTGATCGCCGAGCTCGCCGTCACGTTGATCGTCACGGTGACCACGCCACCGCGCGCCACCTGCGAGCCGTTCACTGCTCCAGCGGTCGTCCATCCGTTTGTCGTGCTTGTCGCGGGCTTGGCAGTCGTGGTCGTCGCGGTGGTTGTGGTTGTCGGCTTGGCAGTCGTGGTGGTCGCGATGGTGGTTGTCGTCGTCGTCGTGGTGGTCGTCGTCGTCGCCGCCGTCGTCGCCGTCGCTCCGGCCGCTGTCACCGTGACCCGTGTTGCGTCGTCGTTCCAGTGGGCGAGACCGTTCCAGCCCGCGCCGAAGACGCCGACCTTGACGACATGCACGGTCATCGGCTCGTTCGCCGGAACGGTCCACGTCGCCGTGAACTGACGCGGGACGTTGGGCGTAAAGGCTTGCCCATCCCAGAACCGCTGAAACGCCTTCGTCGACCCGTTGTAGATCTCGAGGTCGACGAGTGCGCTGGTCGCCGAGCTCGCCGTCACGTTGACCGTCACCGTGACCACGCCACCGCGCGCCACCTGCGGGCCGCTCGCTGTTGCCGTGGTCGTCCATCCGTTCGAGGTAGCCGCATTGGTTCCTTCGTCCTGGGCCGCCCACATGACGGTGATACCAAGAGCGAGCACGGCGAGGATCGCCAGGAGCCGATTCTTGAGCGACATCTACGAGTCCTCCGCTATCGGTCGTTGGATGCGATTCCGTCCGCGCTCGTCCGCTTCGACGCGAACGCGGGGACTTGCGATTCCTGTACATCGACACGGAGGACGAGAATCTTGATACCGCTGGCCTGCCCCCATGACTCCGGCGTGCGATCGCTGTGGGCGCGCTGTTGCTGACTTCGTCGGCTGCTCGTCGAGGTGACCTCTGCCACAAAACGACACGTTGGCGTCTCATTGCGATACGTATACGTTTCGATCCGAGACGCAAGCGTTTCAGACAGTCGGCAAGGGTGCAGTCGACGGACAGGAGCTCACGATGGCCACCTCTCTTGCCAGACCATCCAGCACTCCCGATGTGCCGCTCCACGAGCGGCCCGAGATCTATAACCGCCGGTGGTTTCTCCTCGGGATCATGTGCCTCTCCCTGGTGCTCGTGGTCATGTCGGTCTCGGGCCTCAACACCGCGCTGCCGACGATGCAGCAGGACCTCGACGCCTCGGCGTCCCAGCTGCAGTGGATCGTCGACGCCTACGCCGTCGTGTTCGCAGGACTGCTCCTCACAGCCGGCGCCCTCGGCGACCGCTTTGGCCGCCGCCGGGCCCTCGTGGGCGGGCTCCTCGTGTTCGCGTTGAGCGCGCTACTCGGCGGCTTAGCGACGAGCGCCACGCAGGTGATCGCGAGCCGGGGCCTGATGGGCATCGGCGCGGCGTTCATCATGCCGGCGACGCTGTCGATCATCACGTCGATCTTCCCTCCGCACGAACGCGTCAAGGCGATCGCCATCTGGGCCGGCTTCGCCGGCGCCGGTGCCTCGCTCGGACCGATCATGACCGGCGGCCTGCTCGAGGGGTTCTGGTGGGGCTCGACCTTGCTGGTGAACGTGCCGATCGCGCTCGCCGTCGTCGCCGCCGTGTGGGCCTTTGCTCCCGACTCACGCGACGACACGCGCACGCCGCTCGACCCGGCTGGGGCGCTGCTGTCCCTCGTGGGACTCAGCGCGTTGATCTTCGGGATCATCGAGGGCCCGGAGAGCGGGTGGACGAGCGGCGCCGTCCTCCTCTCGTTCGCTGTGTCCGCGGCGGCGTTGTCGGCGTTCGTCGGGTGGGAGAGAACCAGCGCTCACCCGATGCTGCCACTCGACCTTTTCCGCGATCGACGGTTCAGCACCGGCAGCGCCGCCATCACCGCAGCGTTCTTCGTGATGTTCGGGTTCTTCTTCCTCATGACCCAGTACCTGCAGTTCGGGCGCGGCTACTCGCCGCTCGAGGCGGGGTTGGCGAGCCTGCCACTTGCGCTGACGTTCGTGGCGGTGTCGCCGCGAAGCGCCGCCCTCGCCGAGAGGTTCGGAGCGTCACGCGTCATGGCCGCCGGGCTCGGCATCGTGGCTCTCGGCTTTGCGGTGCTGACGTCGCTCACGACCGGCACGCCGTACCTCGTGGTGGGCGTCGCGTTCGCCGTGCTCGGGGCGGGCATGGGGATCACCGCCGCCCCGGCCACGGGCGAGATCATGTCGTCGGTCCCCCTGTCGAAGGCAGGGGTTGGGTCTGCCGTGAACGACACGACTCGCGAGCTCGGCGGCGCCCTCGGCATCGCGCTGCTCGGCAGCATCGCCAACTCCGCGTACCGCTCGAACGTCGACTTCGGTGGCGTCGATCTACCGACGGGGGCGGCCACGGCCGCGGGTGAGTCAATCGGCGCGGCTTCGGGCGTCGCCGCCAACCTGCCGAACGGCGACGCGGTGGTGGGTCAAGCGGCCTCCGCGTTCACCGACGCGTTCAACCTGGCGAACCGCGTGGCCGTGGCGATCGCCATCGCCGCCGCGGTCGGCGTCCTCGCCTGGACACGCCGCCGCAACGCCGACCCCGACGCCGATCTCGACCTGTCCGTCGACGACATCGAGCTCGAGCTCGCAGACGACAGCGCCGGTAGAGGTGTGACAATGATCGGGATGGCCGGCGCGGACCACGACGAAAGCGAGCTCGACCCCCGGGTCGAGCGCTCTCGCCGCGTCATCCTCGAGGCTGTCCTCGAGGAGCTCGGCGAGGTCGGTTATGGCGCCTTCAGCATCGAAGGCGTCGCCACTCGAGCCGGCGTCGGCAAGAGCACGATCTACCGGCACTGGGGCGGGAAGCTCGAGCTCGTCGAGGATGCCTTCCACACCCTCAAGGCCCAAGCCCACGTGCCTGAGGACGGCTCGTTCCGGGACCGCCTGGTGTCCTACCTCGAGCAGGTTGCCTCCTTCGTTGCCGAGTCGACGTACTCGACGTGCATGCCCGCTCTCATCGACGCTGCCGAGCGCGATCCCAATGTGCGGGCGTTCCACACCCGCTTCGCCGCCGAGCGGCGAGCCGTGCTCGTCGACCTGCTGGGCGAGGGCGTCAAGGCTGGCGACCTCCCCCCCAGCAGCGACCCCGAGCTACTGGCCGACGCACTCCTTGGGCCGATCGTCCTTCGTCGGCTGATGTTCGGCGAGCCGTGCGCGGTGTCCGAGGTCCCGTCGCTCGTCGCGCAGATCCTGCCGGCAGCGCCAGCGCCACCGCCGCCGAAGTCGAAGAGGCCCTGACCGAGTGCCACACCCACCTCGTCGGGCGGGCGACGAGCACCCCACCCAGCTCGGGGCCGTCGCGCGGGTTCGGCCGGTTCAGCGACCCTTACCCGGCAGAATGCGATACGCGTCATCTAGCCCCGACGGTGCGCTGTGCTCACGAGCCTCGTCCCTGTTGACGAACGAGCGGGCGAGGCACGGATATCGCATCGACACGAGATCGGCCCTCGACGCGCACCGCACGCGTGCCTCCACCGTCTCGAAGCGTCTCAAGCTTCACGCCGGGGAGCATGTCACCTCGCCCGAGCCGGCAGTCAGCCCTCGGATCCCTGTGTAGGACCTTCTGCCGTTTGGTTCGGGACGAGCGCGGCGAGCGCAGCGCGGTTGCGTAGCCCGAGCTTCGCAAAGATGTTGGATATGTGGCGTTCCACGGTCTTTCGTGAAAGGAACAGACTCGACGCGATCTCGGGGTTGCTCGCACCGGCGGCGACGAGCCGAGCGATGTCCCGTTCGCGACTGGTGAGGAGCATGAGCGAATCTTCACGTCGAGCTGTGCTCTCGCGGCGCCAGGTCCGGACGCCGAGCGAGCGAAGTCGGCGCTCCGCGAGCGCTACGTCCGTCGTTGCGCCAAAGCGCTCGGCGGCCGCGCCGGCCGCCTGGAGCACGGCCGCCGCGTGGGCACGGTCGAAGGACGTGAGAGCGCAACCGAGGTCGAGCCGAACTGCCACGGCTTCGAGCCACAGGTCCTGCTGCTGAGCATTCATTTTGAGGCGCTCCAGCG
Source organism: uncultured Acidimicrobiales bacterium (assembly GCA_963759645.1). Classification (GTDB taxonomy): domain Bacteria; phylum Actinomycetota; class Acidimicrobiia; order Acidimicrobiales; family DATKAS01; genus DATKAS01. The sequence goes on from CAVXAI010000016.1 coordinate 803,720, forward strand.
CGGGCACCGCGGCGGGCGGGTCTACGACGGTGAGCACGGCCACCGTGGCGCGATCGCGCCAGAAGGAGTTGTATAGATCGACAACCGGGACGTGGGCGCTCGACAGAAGGGACTCGGCCTCGGCGGACGAGCCGACTCGTGCCAGCGCCTCAGCCCCGCGGACAGTTGCTTCGGTCAGGCACCGTCGACAGGTTGCAGTGCGGGCATCGGCGAGCGCGGCGGCAGCCGCTTCGTGGACTTCCTCTTCGGCGTGGTCGGGGTCGACTCGAGCCAGGGCAGCCGCTCGTTCCAGGTGGGCGTGCAGCCGGTAATGCGGTTCCGGCTCCTGCGAGGCGGCGACACCGAGCATGGCCACCGCCTTCCTCCAATCACCCGTAGTCACCTCGACCAGCGAGGGGAGCGTCACAAGATAATTGCGACCCGGGCCGAACTCGGTCAGACGCGCCCCCAGCGACGAGCACTCGAGAAGGATGTCTTTCGTCTCTGGTATGCGTCCCATCGAGAGGAGCACTCGTCCGAGCACGGCACCGATCTCGAGGACAGCTTGGGGCAGCACACGCCGCCGCGCGGTGTCCCACGCGTCGCGCAACCGAACCTCGGCTTCCCCGTTCCTGCCGAGGAAGCGAAGAGCCATTGCTCCCTGCACGAGCGCAGACGCCTCAATGGTGTCGTCCACGCCGGCTGCCGACGCCGCGACTTCCTCTGCGAGGACGAGCATCTCAATAGGATCGTCTCCCATCCGCGCGGCGTCAGCCCCAGCAAGCGCCGCCGCCAAGTAGGCACGACGCGCATCGCCCTGGAGGTTCGCTGGCCCAAGAGCTGCACCGGCCAATGAGCGGGCGCCGTCAAGGGCACGCGCCGCGGTGATCCGAGCGGCGTCGGACTGACGATCGAGATTGCTCCGCAGCCCGGCCTCCTGGGCGAGCACCTCGACCGCGAGCACCGGATCGGCTGAAGTGCGAGCACGGGCGAGATCCAGCTGTCGCCAAGCGTCTTCGCGGCGTCCCGCGTGCATCGCGGCCCGAGAAGCGTGCAGCGACGCGACTGCACCGGCCGCAGAGTCGGGCATGACGCGTGAGAGCTGCGACCAGAGCCGAAAGGCCTCGTCGTGCTCGCCCTGCTCCGCGCACAATGATGCGAGCTCGAACCAGAGGTCCGACACTTCGGGATCGCGTGGGTCGGCTCCTGTTCCGATCGCTACGAGACGCCGAAGTCCCGCCCCGGCCATCAGCCGACGGCGCGGGCTGCGCGCCAACCTCAGCGCGAGACCGACCGCTTGCTCACCGCCGGCCCGGCGATGCTCGAGCGCCTCGAGCAGAAGCTGGTCGTCGTCATCGGCGGACTGTTCGAGCCATCGCCCGAGCTTGCGGTGGATGCGGCGCGTGAGGCTGGGAGGGATCGTGCCGAGCACGGCCTGACGAATGAGGTCGTGCGCCAACGAGAGGCCCATTGCCGTCCGGGTCACGAGTGCGTTGCGGTCGGCGGCAGCCACGGCCCGCTCGGCGCGGAGCGCACTCCACTCGTGGACGTACGCGACGTCCTCGGTTGAGAGTGGGTGGCCGGCCAAGGCCAGGACGCCGACCAGGGGGAGCGCGTCCTCGCCCGCAGCATTCAACCGGCCGACGATGAGCTTGCCCACCTCGGTATCGAGTCGGTCGCTGCCGGCAAGAAGCTGAATCCAGAACGGCGAGCCGCGGGCGCGTTCCCAGATGACCGTCGCCTGGTCCTGGTCCAGCCCCGGAGCGAGCTCGAGTGCAAGCGTGGTTCCCGCCTCGCGTCCCAACGGCCCGAGCTCGAGTCCGACGAAGCGATCGGCGCTCAGGACCTGTTCGAGCGAGGCGCGTAAGGACTGAAGTGCGGGACCGCGCCGAGCAGCGAAGACCAGAGCGAGCGGCTGGCCTACTTGGTCGCCGGCGCGGGCCAGATAGTGGAAGAGCGCGGTCGAGAGACCGTCGGCCCAATGCAGATCGTCAACGATGACGAGCGTGGGACCCAGGGACACGAGGGCCCGATGGGCGGCCTCGAAAAGACGCACCGGCTCGACTGGTTCGGAGGGCGACGGTGCGCCGAACGCCATCGCGTCGACGATCTCTCCCCATTCGGAAACGGTTAGTAGGCGACGGAGGAGGGCCCGGGAAGCCGCGAGAGGGATCGCGCCCTCCGGCTCGTAGCCGCTGCACCAGATCTGCTCCGGGACGCGTGCCCTGCGTTGGAACTCGGTGAGCAGGCGGCTCTTGCCGGCTCCTGGGTCACCCTCGACGACCGCCGCCAACGTCGTGGAACCTGCACACACCCGGCTCGCCAACCGTTCCAGAGCTGCTTGCTCATCGGCACGTCCGACGAAGGACCCGGCCACGCGCCGAGGCTAGACCCGCCGCCTCCGCGCCCCCTCAGATGCGCGCTGAGGGACCTCCCCGATGATCCAACCGGCCGTCGTCTTTACCGTCCTTCGCATCGAGCAATCCACTGAACAAGGAGCGAAGAGATGTCCACATCGACGAACGAAACTAGGCGCAACGCCATCATTCAGCGCGGCGGGATCAGAGCATGCGTTGCCTCCGCTGCGCTCATCGTCGCCATCGCGAGCGGTACTGGATCTGCGGCCGCGGACGTCAACGACCAGTGCGAGCTGGTTCAGCTCGTCCGACTTTTCCAGAACGCTGATCCGGGCGGCGCTGCACATTTCCGGCTGCGCGAAGAGATCGATCAGGTCGTGTACCGGTGATCCTCCACGGGGCCGTCCGAGTCAGGACGCATCTCGGACCTAGCGGCCCTTGCCCGGCAGGATGCGATATGCGTCATAGACACTGTCGATTTGACGGATCGTGCTCATCACCGACTCGAGATGCTGCGGGTCGGCGAGCTCGAACTCGAAGCGCATGCGCGAGATGCGGTCGGAACCGGTCTGGGTCGAGCAGGCGATGATGTTCACGTGCTGGTCGGACAGCGCGTTCGACACATCGCGCAGCAGTCGTGAACGGTCGAGAGCCTTCACCTCGATCGCGGCGATGAACACCGTGTCGGCCTCGCCGTCCCAGTCCACGTCGATCAGCCGATCGCTCTGCCCGGTGGAGAGGGAGACGGCGTTCGCGCAGTCGGCGCGGTGCACCGACACTCCCGCGACCCCGGGTGACGAACCCGAGGATCTCGTCGCCAGGCACCGGAGTGCAGCAGCGCGACAGTCGCACCATCACATCGTCGAGGCCCTCGACGTGGATGCCGGCACCGTCGCTGCGCTTGTTGGCCCGACGCGGCGCCCGGGCGGTGAGCGGAAGGCGGTCCTCCGTGTCCTCGTCGCCCTCACGCAAGATGCGAGTGACGCGCTGGGCGATCGCTGAGCCCGACACGCGGTTCTCACCGATCGCGACGTAGAGGCCCTCGAGGTTCGGGTAGCTCATCGCCACGGCGGTCTTTTCGAGCACATCGCCGCCGAGCAGCTTCTGCACCGGGAGTCCCTCGCGACGCATCGCCTTCACGAGCTCTTCCCGCCCGGTCTCGATTGCGTCCTCGCGACGCTCACGCGAGAACCACTGGCGGATCTTGTTGCGCGCCCTCGGCGAGACCACGATCTTCAGCCAGTCGCGCGACGGGCCGGCCCCCTCCACCTTCGACGTGAAGATCTCGCACGTGTCGCCGGACAGCAGCGACGAGTCGAGCGGCACGAGCCGTCCGTTGACCCGAGCGCCGATGCACGAGTGCCCAACCTCGGTGTGCACGGAGTACGCGAAGTCGATCGGCGTCGCGCCCCGAGGCAATGTCACCACGCGGCCCTTCGGCGTGAAGACGAACACCTCGTCCTGCTCGAGGTCGGTCTTCAGGTTCTCCATGAACTGCGCGGGATCGCTCGTCTCCTGCTGCCAGTCGACGATGCGGTTGAGCCACGCGATGTCGGAGGCCGACGTGTTCTCCTTGTAGCTCCAGTGCGCAGCCACGCCGTACTCGGAGCGCTGATGCATCTCACGCGTGCGGATCTGCACCTCGAGCGGCTTCCCGCCCGGCCCGACCACGGTCGTGTGCAACGACTGGTAGAGGTTGAACTTCGGCATCGCGATGTAGTCCTTGAACCGGCCTTGCACCGGCTTCCACGTCGCGTGGATCGAGCCGAGCGCGGCGTAGCAGTCCTTCACCGTGTCCACGATGACTCGGATGCCGACGAGGTCGAAGATCTCGTCGAACTCACGGCCCTTCACGACCATCTTCTCGTAGATGCTCCATAGGTGCTTCGGCCGGCCGGTGACCTCCGCCGCGATGCGCAACTCGGAGAGACGCCGTCGCACTTGGTCGAGCACGTCGTCGAGGTACTCGTCGCGCTCCGGGCTGCGAGTGGACACCATGTGATCGATCTCGGCGTACCGCTTGGGGTGCAACGAGGAGAACGCGAGATCCTCGAGCTGCTGCTTCATCTCCTGCATGCCGAGGCGATGCGCGAGCGGGGCGTAGATGTCGAGCGTCTCCTGCGCGGTGCGGCGCTGCTTCTGCTCGGGGAACGCGGCAATCGTGCGCATGTTGTGGAGGCGGTCGGAGAGCTTGATGATCAGGACCCGCAGGTCCTTGGCCATCGCCACGAGCATCTTGCGCATCGTGGCGGCCTGCTGCTCCTCTTTGGAGTCGAAGCGGATGCGCTCGAGCTTGGTCACTCCGTCGACGATCGCGGCGATCTCCTCGCCGAACTCGCGCTGCACGTCGTCGAGCGTGACCGTCGTGTCCTCCACTGCGTCGTGGAGGAGCGCGGCCGACACCGTCGTCTCGTCGAGCCCGAGCTCGGCGACGATGCGGGCCACCGCGACCGGGTGGTTGATATAGCGCTCACCGGACTTGCGGAACTGCTCCGCGTGCGCGGTGGCCGCCACCTCGTAGGCGCGGGTGATCGTGGTGGTGCTGGCCTTCGGATGGCGAGATCGGTACGCGGCGACGACCGGGGCGACCTCATCGGCCGGCGCGGCGGTCTGCCGTCGCCAGGGAAGGACCCGATCGACCGTTGCCACGACTACTCCACTCCCCTCATCCCTCATTCATAGGTGATCAACGACACGCGCTCATAGCCGGCCAGCTTCTCGCGGCCGTTGAGGAAGGCGAGCTCGATCAGGAAGCCCAGCCCGACAACGACTCCTCCGAGTCCCTCGACGAGGCGGACGCACGCCGCTGCCGTGCCGCCGGTCGCCAGGACGTCGTCGACGATGAGCACCCGCTGGCCCGCGACGACGCCGTCGCGATGGATCTCGAGCTGGTCAGTGCCGTACTCGAGCTCGTACACCTCACTCACGGACTCCCCCGGCAGCTTGCCGGGCTTGCGCACCGGGACGAAGCCGGCGCCGAAGCGGTAGGCAACCGGCGCGGCGAGCACGAACCCGCGCGCCTCGATGCCGACCACACGGTCGATGTCGACTCCGGCGAAGTGGTCGACGATCGCGTCGATCGAGAAACGGAAGGCGCTCACATCGGCCCAGAGTGGCGTCACGTCCTTGAACACCACACCTGGCTTCGGGAAGTCAGGGACGTCGCGCACGAGGCCTTCGAGCCACGTCGCGTCGACCGTCATCCTTCGAGGCTACCGCCGGGCCTCGGCGGACCCATACGATGCGCCGCCGTGCCCACCGCGCTTCCTCCGCCCATGCATCACGCCATCGAGCTCGCGTGGGACTCGTTCCGCGCCGGAAGTCTCGGCATCGGCGCGGTCATCACCCGCGACGGCGAGACGTTCGCAACCGGACGCAACCGGCTCGCCGAATCCGATCCGGGCGAGGACGTGCTCGCGGGCACATCGCTCGCGCACGCGGAGCTCAACGCGCTCGCCAAGCTGCGATGGGGGTCGCCGTCGGACGGCCTCGAGCTGTGGACCACGCTCCAGCCGTGCTTGCAGTGCCTCGGCGCGGTGCGCCTGAGTCCGGTGCGCACGGTCCACGCCCTCGCGCCCGACCCGCTGTTCCGTGGCGTCGAAGGCGCACGTCACCTCAACGAGTTCATCGGCAGGCAGTGGCCGGAGATCATCGAGCTGCCGGTGGATGAGTGGGCGGCGCTGTCGCTCCTCTTCCAGACCCACGTCACGACGTTCTGGCAGGTCCGCATCGAGGGATGGAACGAGGCGCTCCCATCGGTCGCCGCCCTCGCCGCGGCGCTCGCCGGATCAGGCGAGCTGCTCGACCTCGCCGTCCGCGGAGGCCACAGTGGACCGCGTCGCCGACGCGCTCTGGTCACGTCTGAGCGAGTGCGTGGCCGACGTCGCCGCCCTGACCTGACCCCGACTGATTTTCTTGGCGGCACGCCCCCTCTGCGGGGGTCAGGCGCCAACAGAACCAGCCGACGGGCTAGCGCTTCTTCTTCTTGCGGGGGCGCGGGGGATGCCCGAGCCCGGCGCCCGTGCTCGGGGGAGACGCCGCGCCCGGGGCGGCCGATGCCGCAGGAGCGGGCGTGCGCACCGGCGAGGCGGCGGTGCCGACGGTCGCCACGGCAGTCGCCGCCGGCAAGCGTCGACAGGATCGTCGTGCTGCCGTATCGCTCCTTCAACGCCCGATACCGAGGCTCGCGCTCCTTCAGAACCGCGAGGATCGGCGTGGCGATGAAGATCGACGAGTAGGCACCGGTGATGAGACCGACGAGCAGCGCCAACGAGAACCCCTGCAGCGCCGTCGCTCCCATGAAGATCGACCCCACGATGAGCAGCGACAGCACCGGCAGCACGGCGCAGATCGACGTGTTGAGCGAGCGGGCCATCACCTGGTTCATGCTCAGGTTGACGACATCGCCGTAGGTGGCGCGACCCGTCGCCAGGATCCGGCGACTGTTCTCGTGCACCTTGTCGAACACCACGATCGTGTCGTAAAGCGAGAAACCCAGGATCGTGAGGAACGCGATCACCGTCGCGGGGCTGACCTCGAACCCGAAGATCGAGTACACCCCGACGCTGATGAGCACGTCGTGGACGACCGCGGCGAGCGCGGCGACCGCCATGCGCCACTCGAAGCGGATCGTGATGTACAGCGTGATCGCGATGAAGAAGAAGACGAGCGCTCGCAGTGCTTTGCGCGTGATCTCGTCGCCCCACGTCGGGCCGATCGACGTGAAGCTCACGTCTCCGATGTCGACCTGCGCATTCTCCGCCAGGGCCTGACGCACCCCGCTCGATGTCGCGCCCGTCTGTGGACCGGCCTGCGCGCGGATGCGCTCACCGCCGCTGCCACGGAGCGTCTGGATCTTGGCGTCACTGACGCCGAACCGCTCGAGCGTGCTGCGGGTCTCGTCAACCGAGGTGTTCGCCGCCGGGACCTCCCACGCGACGCCCCCGTCGAACTCGATGCCGAGGTTGAGGCCGCGCGTGAACAGCGACAGCAGGCTGATCAGGATCAGGACGCCAGAGATGACGAACCCGATGCGGCGCTTCCCGACGAAGTCGAAATGGGTCTCGCCGTGGTACAGGCGGTGGAGCAGCGCCCGCCTCGCGGGGCTCGATGGGATCGGGCTGGTCGGGGCGGACGTCGAGGTCGGTCATCGCGACGCTCCGACCAATGCCTCGTCAGTGCTCGCGCCCTTGGCCTCGCCTTGGTGGACACCGAGCACGTCGGCCCCGGCGAAGGCCTTCCTGCCGGCTGAGCAGGATGACCGCCGGTCGCGTGAAGAAGAAGGACACGAACATGTCGAGCAGCGTCGACGAGCGCGAGGAAGAACGCGAAGCCGCGCACCGATCCGACGGTGAGCCAGTAGAGCAACAGCGCACCGATCAGCGAGGCACCGTCGGCCGCGAGGATCGTGCGGTAGGCGCCCTTGAAGCTCTTCTCGGCCGACGAGCGCAGGGTGCGCCCGAGACGGACATCGTCCTTCAGGCGCTCGAAGTACACGACGTAGGAGTCGACCGTGACGCCGATGGACACGATGATGCCGGTGATGCCGGCCAGCGTCAGCGCGAGCCCACGAGTCTCCCCGAGCCACGAGACGATCGACCACATGAGCGCGCCCGAGACGCAGAGACCGGCGGGCACCACCAGGCCGATGCGGCGGTAGTACACGAGCATGAAGATCACGACGAGCAGCAAGCCGATGAGCCCCGAGACGACACCGGCCTTCAGTGAGTCCTGGCCGAGGCTCGCCGACACGGTCTGCACGGCCTGTGGCTCGAGCTGCACGGGCAGGGCGCCGTAGTCGAGCACGAGCGCCAGGTTCTTCGCCTCCCGCTCGCTGAACGAGCCGGTGATGCTCACGTCGTCGGCCTCGAACTCGGCTGTCTGCACGACCGGCGCCGACTTCACGACGCTGTCGAGCGTGATCGCGAGCATGCCTGCCGTTGATCTGGGCAGGGCACGGTCGCATCGGCGTTGTAAGCAGCGGGTCGCGAGCTGGTTGAACCCATCGATGCCGACTGTTCCTTCCTTGAAGGTGACACGCGACGCTCCATGTCCCCGAGTTCGGGCTGAGCTGCGCGTCGCCACCCTCCACCCCGGCGCCGGTCAAGGCAGTGGGACCGAGGCGATACCGGGCGACCACGTTTCCGTCGCCGTCCTTCTCCTCGAGCACGACCTCGGCGTCGAGGTCGTCCTCCGCCGGCGGCGTGGTCGGCACGACCTCAGTCGGGACGGTGACCGTCGTGTCTGCCGACGCGTCGAGTCGGTCGACGCTCCGGAGGTCGACGCGGCGGACGTGTCGTCCGCGCCGGCCACCGTCGTCGTCGCCGAAGGAACGGGCTGTGACGCGTCGGGTGGCAGCACCTCGAGGACCGGGCGGAACCGCAGCTCCGCGGTCTGGCCGACGATCTCGAGCGCGCGCTCCTGGTCCTTCACGCCGGGCAGCTCGACGAGGATCGCGTTGCCCTGACGGGTGATCTCGGGCTCGGCCACGCCGAGCGCGTCGACCCGGTTGCGGATGATGCCGATCGTCTGGTCGAGCACGCCGGAGTCGACTGACTCCTTCGGCTGCAACACGACGGACGCGCCGCCCTGCAGATCGAGGCCGAGCTCGGGGCTGCTCCCGGACACGATGGTCAGCCCGAGCGCAACGGCCGCGACGGCGACCGTGATGACCAGAGAGAGGACGAGGTTGCGGCGCATCGTCAGCTGTTGTCGTGCGCGTCGTCTGCGTCGGACGGCTCATCGTCCTCCGCGTCGGGGGTCGCCGCCGGCGGGCGGCGCGGCCCCCTTGGTCTCGATCTTGGCGACCGCACCGCGGGCCATGCGCATCTCGATGCCTTCCGCGACCTCGATGAGGAACGTCTCGTCTTCGAGCTCGGTCACGATGCCGTAGATGCCCGACGACGTCATGACCTCGTCACCGACAGAAAGGGCGCGGACGAGCGCTTGCTGCTCGCGCAGGCGCTTCTGTTGGGGGCGGATGATCAGGGCGTACATGAGCCCGAACGTCGCAGCGAGGAGGAGGAGAAAGCCCACAGGAGGGTCCCGAGATCGGCAATGAAAGCGTTGAGCAGGCTAGTCGGGGGTGGGGGGTGGGTCACGCCACCATCAGGCGTCTGTCGGCTCCCCAGGTCTCGTGGACCGAGCGCCGGAAAGCGTCGAATCGCTGGTCCTCGATCGCCTGGCGCATGCGCTCCACGAACCTCAGCAGCCACCCCACGTTGTGCAGCGTGAGCAGGCGCCTTCCGGTCGGCTCGTCCGTAGCCAGGAGATGGCGCACGTAGCCCCGTGAGTACCGACCACTCACCGGGCTGGGCGCGCTGGCGTCGATCGGCTCGTCGTCGCGGGCGAAGCGGGCGTTCCGGAGGTTGATCCGCCCGTCGTCGGTGAGGACGGTGCCATGGCGGCCGAGCCGGCTCGGAAGCACGCAGTCGAACAGGTCCACACCGAGCGCTACCGCGTCGACGAGCGATTGCGGATCGCCGACGCCCATGAGGTAGCGCGGACGGTCAGACGGCAGCTCGTTCGTGGCCGCCTCGAGCGCGGGAAGCATCTCCTCTCGGGTCTCCCCGACCGACAGTCCGCCGATGCCGTATCCGGAGAAGCCGATCTCGACCGTGCGTTGTGCGCTCTCCGCGCGCATCGCGACATCGGCGCCACCCTGCACGATGCCGAACAACGCCTGGCCCTCGCGGCGGTGCGCGACTGCTGCACGCTCGGCCCACATCGCCGTGCGCTCGACCGCGAGCCGCACGACCTCCGGCGGTGAGGGCAGCGGCGGGCACACGTCGAGGACCATCTGGATGTCCGCGCCGAGCGCCTCCTGCGTGGCAATCGCCGTCTCGGGCGTCAGCCGATGCTCGCTGCCGTCATAGACCGAGCGGAACGTGACACCGTCGTCATCCACCTTCGGCGAGAGCGAGAACACCTGGAACCCGCCGGAGTCGGTCAACACGTGGCCGTCGAACCCCATGAAGCGGTGCAGGCCGCCGAGCGAGGCCACGACATCGGCCCCTGGTCGCAACATCAGGTGGTAGGTGTTCGCGAGCACGACTTGCACGCCGAGATCGCGCAGGTCATCGGCCGTGAGGTGCTTCACCGCACCCCGAGTGCCCACCGGCATGAAGCACGGCGTGCGGATCTCGCCTCTGGCCGTACGGGCGAGGCCCGCTCGGGCGCCGCCGTCGGTCGCGGCGACGTCGAGGACGATCGGAGCCGGCGTCACCGCGGCGCGTGCCGGTCGAGCAGCATCGCGTCGCCGAACGACAGGAACCGGTACTGCTCGCGCAACGCGAGGTCGTAGAGGCTTCGCCAGCGCGGCCCGATGAACGCGTCGACGAGCAGGAGCAGCGACGACCGCGGCAGATGGAAGTTCGTGAGGAGGAGGTCGACGACCTGCCAGTCGAAGCCGCCGTGGATGAACAACGCGGTGTCGCCGGACAGCGGCCCGCGTGCGGCGGACTCGAGCGCGCGCACCGTCGTGGTGCCGACCGCGACCACCCGCTTCGCCGCCGCACACGCGTCGAGGGTCGCGGCCGGCACGCGGTACTCCTCACGATGGATGACGTGGTCCTCGGGGCGATCGGCGACGACCGGACGGAACGTGTCGAGGCCGACGACCAGCTCGACCGTGCACACGCGGATGCCGCTCGCACGGCACCGCTGGAGCAGCCCGGGTGTGAGATGCAGCCCCGCTGTCGGCGCCGCCACCGAGCCCAGGCCGGTCGGCGTACACGGTCTGATAGCGCTCCGGATCGTGCAACGGCGTATGGATGTATGGAGGCAGCGGCATCGTGCCGTGCCGATCGAGCGCGGCCACTTGGTCATCGGCGAGCAGTCGCACGCGCCGGCCGCCCGTGTCGTCGAGGGGCTCACCGATCTCGACCGCGAACTCGTCGCCCGCGGGATGCACCGAGCGCAACACCTCGCCGACACCCAGCCGGCGCGCCGGCCGCACGAGCGCATGCCACCCTCCGCCCTCGAGCGGACGCACGAGGAACACCTCGACGTTCCCGCCCGTCTCGCGTCGCACGCGCAGCCGCGCCGGAATCACGCGGGTGTCGTTGACGACGAGGAGGTCTCCCTCGTGCAGCAAGAGGGGAAGGTCGGAAACCCGCAGGTGGTTGGGCGGCGTCGTTGCTCCGCGATCGACGAGCAATCGCGCCGAGTCACGCGGCTCAGCGGGAACCTGCGCGATCGCGGAAGGGAGCAGCTCGTACTCGAATGCCTGCATCGGCACTGCGGTCGAACCGTCCGTTCCCACCGGGGCGGATCGTAGTTCCGCGGTCTATGGTCGCCGGCATGGCCATCACCACACGAACGGATCGGATCGCCGCGCATGACGGCGGCCAATTCGACGGACACGTCTGGCTGCCCGATCGAGGTTCGGGACCAGGGATGCTCCTGCTCCAGGAGATCTTCGGCGTCGGGCCGTACATCCGCTCCGTCGCCGAGCGGCTCGCCTCCGCCGGCTACGTCGTGCTCGCACCCGACGTGTTCTGGCGCATCAATCCGAACTGGGAGGCCGACCACGACGAGCAGGGCCTCAACGACTCGATCTCGATGATGGGCAAGTTCGACTTCGTCCAGGGTGTCGACGATTGCGTCGCCGCGTTCGAGCATCTCGAACGGATGAGCGAGGTGCGGGACGGCACGCGGCGTCATCGGCTTCTGCATGGGCGGCCTGCTCACCTATCACGTCGCCGCACGCGCCGAGCCCCGCGTGGCGATCTCGTACTACGGGTCGAACATCGCGGCGTCACTCGACCTGGCGAGCAACATCACGTGTCCGATCATCTTCCACTTCGGCGAGCGCGACGCGTACATCCCAGTCGAGCAGGTAGAGCAGATCAGGGTCACGTTCGCCGATCGCACGGACGCTCCGGTCCACGTCCACGACGCCGGCCACGCGTTCGACAACCACGAGGCGCCGATGTTCTTCGACGCGGACGCCGCGACGGCCGCGTGGGCGATCACGGCTGAGTTCCTCGCGACGCACCTTCCCGCCTGAGCGGCGCCGTCAGCTGTCGAACAACGCCGCGGGGCGCTGGGCGGCCGGAGCGTCGAGCCCGAGGTGCAAGTACGCGGCAGATGACGCGACGCGCCCTCGAGGCGTCCGTTGCAGCAGACCCTGCTGCATGAGAAACGGCTCGTAGACGTCCTCGACGGTCTCGGGCTGCTCGCCCACGCTGATCGCGAGGGTCGAAAGGCCGACCGGGCCGCCTCCGAATCGTTCGCAGATCGTCCGCAGAATCGCCCGGTCGACCTTGTCGAGGCCGAGGCCGTCGACGCCGAACAGCGCCAAGCCCTCGGACGCCGTCGATCTATCGATCTCGCCGTTGCCACGCACCTCGGCGAAGTCGCGCACTCGGCGGAGCAACCGGTTCGCGATCCGCGGGGTGCCGCGCGCCCGGCCCGCGATCTCGATCGCTCCGTCTGCGTCGATCGGGACACCGAGGATCGTCGCTCGCGCGCATCACGATCGCCTCGAGCTCGGCGTCCGTGTAGTAGTCGAGGCGGGCGACGAACCCGAATCGGTCACGGAGCGGTCCGGTGATCATGCCCGTACGGGTTGTCGCACCAACCATCGTGAAGCGCGGGAGGGGCAGGCGGATCGAGCTCGCCGCCGGGCCTTTCCCGACGACGATGTCGAGCTGGAAGTCCTCCATCGCGGGATACAGGATCTCCTCGACGGGACGTCCGAGACGGTGGATCTCGTCGATGAACAGCACGTCGCCTTCATCGAGCTTCGTGAGGATCGCAGCGAGATCGCCGGCGCGCTCGAGTGCGGGACCCGACGTGATGTGGAGGTGGACGCCGAGCTCGTTCGCCACGACTCCGGCCATCGTCGTCTTGCCCAAGCCGGGCGGACCCGCAAAGAGCAAGTGGTCCGCGGCCTGACCCCGGCGGCGGGCAGCCTCGAGGATGATGCCGAGGTGGTCCTTCAGCTCGCTCTGCCCGACGAACTCGTCGAGCGAGCGGGGCCGGAGGCTCACCTCCAGGGCGAGCTCGCCCGGGTCCGTGGGATCGGCTGCGGCGTCGAGCAGCTCCTCACGCATCGCACGGCTCCGGGAACATCTCACCCGAGATCATCGGACCGTCGCCAATCTGCGCAGCGCCTCGCGAAGCATCGGAGCCGGATCTTCGTCACCGTCGAGATCGCGCACCGCGTCGCGCACCTCGTCGGGGCCGTACCCGAGACCGGTGAGTGCATCTCGCACATCGGCGAGCGCGCCGCGGTCGATCGATTGGGGTGCGGTGCCGGCTGTCGGCGCCGTGAGGTCGATCTCGGGAACGTCGAGGCGCGTCTTCAGGTCGATGAGAAGGCGCGCGGCCGTCTTCTTGCCGACCCCAGGGACGAGGCACAGCGCGTCGACGTCGTCGGCGGCCACGGCGCGCCGGAGGTCGGGCGGTGCGTGCACCGCGATGATCGCGAGCGCGAGGGCGGGGCCGACTCCGTGCGCGCCGAGCAACGCTTCGAAGCAAGCTCGCTCGTCGCGGCCGAGGAACCCGTACAGCGTGTGCGCGTCCTCACGAACATGGTCGTGGACGTAGACGAACACTTCGGCACCGGGCTCGCCGGCGTCGACAAGCGTTCGCGGCGTGACCGTGACGCGATATCCGATGCCCGCGATCTCGATGAGCAGCTCGCCGCTCGGTGACCGCTCGAGCAGTGTGCCCCGCAGTGACCCGATCACGCTCGCTCCAGCCGAGCGCGCCACGGTGCCCACGCGAGATGGCAGAGGGCGAGCGCCGCGGCGTCGGCCGCGTCGGGAGGGCTCGGCGGCGCGGCGAGGCCGAGCCGGGCCTGCACCATGTGCTGCACCTGGGCCTTCGTCGCCGCGCCGTAACCGACGACGGCCTCCTTCACCTGGTTCGGGGTGTACTGCACGACCTCACAGCCGGCCGCGGCGGCCTCGGCGAGCGCGAGCCCACTCGCCTGTCCGACAGACATCGCCGTGCGCACGTTCACCTGGAAGAAGACGTGCTCGACGACCACCACGTCGGGCTGCACCTCCTCGATGAGCCGGACGAGCTCGCGCCGCAACTCGGCCAAGCCGCGAGGGCAGCGGGTCGGACGGGCGAGTCGTCAGGACGCCGAGCGCGGTGCACTTCGGATCGATGCCGCTCGCGTCCAGCGACGCGTACCCGCACCGCGACAGGCCCGGGTCGATGCCCAGCACGAACATAGGTTCGAACCTACCGCCCCGCACTCCTCTCGATCGGGGATCCCCGCGAGCGACGCGGTGAGCCGGTCACGGACAGCCGGCCACTCCGCGACGAGGATGCTGTAGAAGGCCGAGTCGCGGGGTTCGGCGAGGTCGTAAGCGGGCATGTGCGCCCGCAGCACGCCGTCGAAGTGAGCGCCGAGGCGCAAGATCGCGTCCCGCGATCGAACGTTGCGGGCGTCGGTCTTGAGCGTGACGCGCAAGACCTCCCACAGCTCGAACGCGTGCGTGAGCATCAACAGCTTCGCTTCGGTGTTGACCGGTGTTCGTTGTGCGCTGGCTGTGAGCCACGTCGACCCGATCTCCACGGCGTCAGGGTGCACACCGGCGCGAGACCAGTCCCATCGCTCCGCGTTCATGAACCTCGTCGATCCGATCACCTCACCGTCGCTTGCTCGGATCGTCGCGAACGGCAATGCCGTACCAGCGGCCTGGTCCGCCAGCGCCTTCGCGAGGTAGCGACGGACGTCCTCTTCCCCGTCGGGGACCCACGTGTAGGCGAACGTGCGACGATCCCCCGTAGCCGCAGCCAGGAGATCCTCGGCGTGCTCGGCGGTGAGCGGGACGAGGCGAACGTGCTGTCCCGACAGCGTGACGGGCTCCACATGCTCAGCCTGCCCTGAACTCTCGTCGGCGTCGTGCCGATAGGCGAGGATGGCCCTCGTGACCACCGAGCCGTCGTCGGCCGGCCCTCCTCCCCCGCTCGCACCGACCGACATGGCCGTGCACCTCGAACATGTACGTCGAGGCTTCGGCGACAAGCCCGCGCTGGTCGATCTCTCGATCGTCGCGCCGGCGGGGACGATCACGGTGCTGTTGGGGCCGAACGGCGCGGGCAAGACGACGGCGGTGCGCATGATCACAGGGGCGCTCAGCCCTGAGAGCGGCAGCGTCCGGGTCTACGGTCTCGACCCCGGCGTCGATGGGCAGGAAGTCCGGCGTCGGTGTGGTGTCGTCGCGGCTAAGCCGGCGCTGTACGACAGGCTTTCGGGCCGCGACAACCTCGCGTACTCCGCCGCTCTGTACAGCGCGAGTCGAGACCGCATTGGCCCAGCCGCCGAGCGGTTCGGCATCGCGGATGCACTCGACCAGCAGGTGGGCGGCTACTCGACGGGAATGAAGACGCGCCTCGCGCTGGCGCGGTCGGTACTCCACGATCCGGACTTGCTGCTGTACGACGAGCCGACGTCGGGCCTCGACCCGGAGTCGTCGGTGGCGGTGCTCGAGCTCATCCATGAGATGGCAGGCGAGGGCCGCACGATCGTGATGTGCACGCATCTCCTCCTCGAAGCGGAAGGCCTCGCTGACCAGGTCGTCGTGCTCGAGGGCGGACGCGACATCATCTCCGGTCCACCGGCCGAGCTCACCCGCCGTTACTGGCCGGACACCGTGGTCCGCGTCGCGACGACCGACCCGTCCGCGTTGGTCGCGCTCACCGGACACGATGGCGTGCTCGGGGTCGAGCTCGACGGCGAAGGACCCGCCCTCGTCCGTCTCGACGACCTGGGGCGGGTGCCGGATCTCGTGGAAGCTCTCGTCGCGGCAGGCGCCCGGGTGACGCGTGTCGAGCCGTTCACTCCGACGCTCGAGGACCTCTACTTCGCTGTCCGCGGGTTGCGGCGCCATGGCGAGCACCAAGGTGCGGACGAATGAGCCGGCGAGTGAGCTGGTTTCGGGTGAAGACGATCGCCCGCACCGACCTGCGACAGCTGGCCCAAGCCCGCGACTTCTGGGGACCGATGGTCATCCTCGGCAGCATCTTCTTCGTGTTCGTCCCGCTCGTGCTGCTGCTCGCGATCACCCGCGTCGGCGACATTCAGGCCGTGCAGCAGGTGAGCCAAGCGCTCGACCTTCTGCCCCAGCAGGCTCAGGACGCGATCCGCGGCGACACCGACTCGGCCCGCACCTCCTACGCGCTCGCCGTGTACCTGTTCGCTCCTGTCGCGGTCGTCGTGCCGCTCACCATCGCGACGGCGGTGGGTGCGACCACGATCGTGGGTGAGCGCGAACGGGGTACTGGAGAGTTCCTGGCCCACTCGCCGGCGGCGCTCGAGGAGATCTACCTCGGCAAGCTCATCGCGAGCCTGCTGCCGGGCTACCTGACGACCGTTGTGGGCTTCGGTCTCTACTCCTTGATCGTGAACCTCGTCGTCGGCCCGAAGGTGGGCGGATGGTTCTTCCCGACGTCGTCGTGGTGGGTGTTGATGATCTGGGTCGTCCCGCCGTTCCTCGCGCTGACGCTCGCGATCGTCGTGCGCTTCTCGGCGCGTGTGAAGTCGAGCGCCGCCGCCCAGCAGGTGGCCGGCCTGGTGAGCCTCCCGATGATCATCATCGCCTACAGCCAGTCGACCGGCGCCCTGTTCGGCGCCACCGAGACGGGCTACATCGTCGGTTTGCTCGCGTGGATCGCCGCGCTGTTCGGCCTCAGTCGCGGCATGCGATCGATGACCCGCGCCCGCCTCCTCGGCGTCGCCGACGAAGCCTGAATCCCGCCCCCCTCGCGTTCTCGCGCGGATAACGCGTCACTGATCGACGCGAAAATCGAACGAGAAGCAGGTTGGTCCCTAGCCCGAGGCGGACTTCACCGCATTGACCAGCTCTGCCGTCGGCCGGAACGTCAGGCCCGCGACCGCGCGGTGCGCGTACTTGACGACGCCCTCGCCGTCGACCACGAACACCGAGCGGCGGTAGAAGCCGAGCGGGCCGAGGATGCCGTAGGCCTCGCCCACCTTCTTGTCGGTGTCGGCAAGCAGTGGGAAGGCAAAGCCACCGTGCTTGGCCGAGAAGCCCTCATGGCTCTCTACGCCCTGCGGGCTGATCGCGAGGATCTGCGCGCCGACGTCGTTGAACTCGCTGATGTCGCCCGTGTAGGCGTTCAGCTGCTTCGTGCAGACGGGCGTGTTGTCTCCGGGATAGAAGACGAGCACCACGACCTGCCCGCGGTAGTCGCCGAGCGAATATTCCTTCCCGCTCGTGCCCGGCAGCGTGAACTCCGGCGCCTTCTCACCGACCGCAACGGTCATCTCAGGCCTCCACTGATTCAAGGATCGCATCGGGGATGTCAAAGTTCGCGTACACGTTCTGCACGTCGTCGTGATCCTCGAGCGCGTCCATCACCCGCAGAACCTTCTTGGCGTCCTCGGCGGTCGAGAGCGGCACGGCAGTCGACGAGACCATGGTGGCCTCGGCCGACTCGACGTCGATGCTGCCCGCCTCGAGCGCGGTTCGCACCGCTTCCACATCGTGGGGCTCACAGGTGATCCGCCACGAGTCACCGTCGTCGACGATGTCCTCGGCGCCTGCCTCCAGCGCCGCGGTCATGACGTCGTCCTCGGACGCGGAACGAGCGGCCACCACGACTCCCTTCCGTGAGAACTGCCATGAGACCGCGCCGGGTTCGGCGAGCGACCCACCGTTCTTCGTGAAGATGTTTCGCACGTCGGATGCCGTGCGATTGCGGTTGTCGGTGAGCACCTCGACGAGCACCGCGACCCCCGCCGGGGCGTAGCCCTCGTAGCTCACGGACTCATACACGACGCCTTCGAGCTCGCCGGTGCCGCGCTTGATGGCTCGCTCGATCGTGTCCATCGGCACCGACGAGGCGCGCGCCTTCGTGTACATCGTTCGCAAGGTGGGGTTGGCGTCGAGGTCGCCGCCGCCTTCGCGTGCAGCCACTTCGAGCTGCCGGATGAGCTTCGCGAAGAGCTTGCCGCGGGCCTTGTCCTTGGCACCCTTCTGGTGCTTGATGGTTGCCCATTTCGAATGGCCGGACATGCGCTCAGACCTCCTGCAGAAAGCGCTGGTGGATGCGCCGGTCGCCCGAGAGCTCCGGATGGAATGCGGTCACAGTGATCGCGCCCTGGCGGCAGAGCACCGCGTGGCCCTCGACGGTAGCCCCGACAACGACGCCGGGTCCCGTGCGCTCGACGATCGGCGCCCGGATGAACACGGCGTGGAACGGCCCGCCGTCGACCCCGTCGACGTCGAGGTCGGTCTCGAACGAGTCGCGCTGCCGCCCGTAGCCGTTTCGTCGCACCGTCAGGTCGATCGCACCGAACGTGCGCTGGTCGGCGCGGCCGTCGAGCGCGTCGGTGGCGAGCAGGATCATCCCCGCGCACGTACCGAGCACTGGCAGGCCGTCCGCGAGGCGCGCCGCGAGGGGGTCATAGAGACCGGATGACTCGAGCAGCAGCGACATCGTCGTCGATTCACCGCCGGGCATCACCGAGCGCGTCGACAGCTGCGAGGTCCGCCGGCTCACGTACCTCGATGGGTTCGGCGCCGAGCTCAGCCAGGAGGTGACTGTGAGCGGCGAACGCACCTTGCAGCGCCAGCACTCCGACCTTCACCTGGTGGCCTCCAGCTCATCGCGGCGGCCTACCAACCCCGCTCGGCCAGCTTGACCTCGAGCGAAGCGATCTCTTGCCCTGGCATCGCCTCACCGAGCCCCCGACTCACCTTGGCAAGGATGTCGGCATCCCGGAAGTGCGTCGTCGCCTCGACGATCGCCTTCGCGCGGACCGGCGGGTTCGAGCTCTTGAAGATGCCCGAGCCGACGAACACCGCTTGTGCGCCCAGCTGCATCACGAGCGACGCATCGGCTGGCGTCGCGATGCCACCAGCGCAGAACAGTGGCACGGGCAGCTCGCCCGTCTCGGCGAGCTCTTGCACGAGACCGACCGGAGCCCGGAGCTGCTTGGCCCAGTCGTAGAGCTCAGCCGAGTCGGCCTGCGTGATCTTGCGAATGTCGCCGAGGATCGAGCGCAAGTGGCGCACGGCCTCAACGATGTTGCCGGTGCCGGCCTCCCCTTTCGACCGGATCATCGCCGCGCCCTCTGAGATGCGCCGGAGTGCCTCACCGAGGTTCGTCGCGCCGCACACGAAGGGCACGGTGAACGCCCACTTGTCGATGTGATGCGCCTCGTCAGCAGGGGTGAGCACTTCGCTCTCGTCGACGTAGTCGACGCCCAGCGACTCGAGGATCTGCGCTTCAGCGAAGTGGCCGATGCGAGCCTTCGCCATCACCGGGATCGTGACGGCCGCCTTGATGCCCTCGATCATCTCAGGGTCGCTCATGCGGGCGACCCCGCCGTCGCGGCGGATGTCCGCGGGCACTCGCTCGAGTGCCATCACCGCGCAGGCCCCGGCGTCTTCGGCGATCTTGGCCTGGTCGGCGTCGACGACGTCCATGATGACGCCGCCCTTCAACATCTCGGCCAGTCCGCGCTTCACGGCGAACGTGCCCGTCGATCGAGTCATGGCCTCATTGTAGGGGTCGCCCTTGCACGCTCCCCCGACGTTTGGTCGCGACGTCCTAGCCGGGGGGCACGGGCACCGCGCTGCCGCTCTTTGGCAACGCGACCCAGGTGCGGCCGGGGGTCAGCAGGATCGGCTGCCCGTTGCCATCGGTCAACGTCGCCGGCTTCGTGGGGTCGGGACGATCCCAACGCCCGGGGATGATCGAACCCGCGGTGAACACCCACACCTCGCCACTACCTACGGTCTGCGCCTCAGGCGAGATCGGGTCGGCCGGGCTGCGGGTGTACTCGGTGAACATGACCACGACGTTCGCCGGCGCGATCTGGAAGCCAGCCATGTCGACGTGGGCGGTGCCGCTCTGGAAGCGCGCCCAACCCTTCAGCGTTTCGTTCCACGCGTAGTCGACCTTCAGGCCACCCGTGTAGACGATGTTCACGCCACCCGACGGCTGAGCCGTCGGCGGAAGGGGATCACCCTCGGCGCGGTACTGGAACAGCGGCGCGGGCACAGGCGTCGCGTCGGTCGCCAGCGAGAACAGCGTCGAGGTGTTCGAGTAGTAGTTGTGCGGACGCCTGCGCTCCGACAGCCGGAAGTAGGCCGACTCGTACCGGTCAGGCGTCAGGTTGTCGATGTTCGCGTTCTGGATCGCACGCGTCACGCCGGGGTTCCCGCCTGACCAGGCCAGGAGCGGCCGTCCGAGCTGCGCCATGATGTTCACGTCACTCGTGCGCGCTGAACGGATCGGGCCGACGGGATCGGCGTTCTCGCTCTGGAAGACAGCGGCGAACCGGGTGATGCCCTCGACGAGCTCCTCGAACACGACATCGGCCTGGTTGAGGCCCGACTGCGGACGAGCCTCGGTCGGGAAGTTGTCGATCTTCACGACGAGGGCGGGGCGCGCCGCTGACGCCTCGTCCGACGGAAGCCCGGTGAGCGGTGCCAACACGGGGGCCACCGTCGTGGTCGTGGGCTTCACCGTCGTCGACGTCGAAGACGACTCCGAGGTCCCGGGACCGTCGGTGCCGGGCGAGGCAGCCTCCGCGCCTCCGCTGCATGCCGAGAGGGCAAGCGCGGCCGCCGCGACGAGAAGGACTAGGGGGCGCCGGGTGTTGGCGCGCACGTCGATCAGAGCTCCTTGAGCGCAGCAATGCGCTCCTCGAGAGGGGGATGGGTGTCAAACAGTCGATTGATTCGGGACATACGGCCTTCTTCTCGGGTGCGAGCCGTGGGCTGCTCGATCCAGAGATGCGCTGTTGCTCGCGATGCGGATCCCACCACCGTCTGGTCGTCGCGGAGCTTCTCGAGCGCCGAGATGAGGCCAGGCGGATACCGAGTCATCGCGACTCCGCTCACGTCGGCAAGCGACTCGCGCTGGCGGCTCACCGCGAACTGCATGAGGCGAGCGATCAGTGGAGCGAGGATCAAGAGGGCGAAACCGACGACCGCGAAGATGGCGCCCGCCGGGTTGTTGCCGTCTCGATTGTCGTCGCGTCGACCGCCAGTGAACCAGAGCATGCGGATGGCGATGTCTGCGATCAGTGCGATCGCACCCACCATGGTCACCGCCAGCGTCGAAACGAGGATGTCGTAATTCTTGATATGACTCAGCTCATGAGCAAGCACCCCCTCGAGCTCGACTCGATTCATCTTCTCCAGTAGCCCTGTCGTTACAGCGATCGCGGCGTGCTTTGGGTTCCTGCCGGTGGCAAAAGCATTCGGGGCGCTGTCCTCGACGATGTAGATGCGCGGCATGGGCAAGCCGCCCGCGATCGTGAGCCCCTCGACGAGGTTGTAGAGACGCCGATACTCCAATGGGTCGGCCGGATTGGCCCGGCTGACCTTCAACGCGACAGCATCGGACTTCCAGTACGAACCGATTGTCAGTGCTGCCGTGATCGCGAGCGCGATGAGGGCACCGACCACGCCGAAGCCGAGCAGAGCGTTGAACGCCCAACCGACTGCGACGAGCAGGATGACAAAACCGATGATCAGCGCCGCGGATCTGCGCTTGTTAGAGGTGATCTGCTCGTACAGGGACAGGTACCAGGGACGCGCGCCGTCTGACCTCAGGGGCGCAGGAGATGGATGGGGCTTAGAACTCGACCTTGGGGACCTCGCGGTCCGCGTCCTCGGCCTCGAAGTATTCGCGCTCGGTGAAGCGGAGTATCCCGGCGAAGATCATCGTCGGGAAGGTCGCGATCTTCGTGTTGTACTTCTGAACGATGTCGTTGTAGAACTGCCGCGCGTACGCCACGCGACCTTCTGTGGCCGTGAGCTCTTCCTGCAGGGCGAGGAAGTTCTGGTTGGCCTTCAGGTCCGGATACGCCTCCTGCAACGCGAACAGTTTGTTGAGCGCACCGGTGATCATGTTGTCGGCCGCAGCCTGATCGGCGACCGTGCTCGCGGTCATCGCCTTGTTGCGAGCATTGATGACCCCCTCGAGGGTCTCCTTCTCATGGGCCGCGTAGCCCTTGACCGTCTCGACGAGGTTGGGAATGAGGTCGATGCGGCGCTTCAGCTGCACATCGATCTGGGCCCAGGAGCTCTCCACCTGGTTCTTCAGCTTGACGAGGCCGTTGTACATGCTGACCAGCCACACGATCAGCAGCACGACGATCACGATGACGACGATCAGCCAGATCATCCCGCTCCTTCTTCCACAGGATGCGCTGCGACGACGCAGCGATGCCTGAGATCATACGGTCTCGGCCGCGCTCGGCCCGATCAGGGCGTTGACGTGCTCAGGGAGCCGCGAGAGCGGCCTCGTAGACCTCGAGGTAGTGATCGGCCAGCGACTCCATCGAGAACCGGGCGGCGCGGACATCGCCGGCGTCGGCCAGACGAGCGGCCAGCGATGCATCGTCGAGCACCCGCCGGAGGGCCTCCGCCAAGGCTGACGAGTCGCCGGGCGGGGCAAGGAGGGCATCGCGGTCGGCCACGGCCACATTTCGATATCCAGGGAGATCGCTCGCGACGACCGGCGTGTGCGCCGCCATCGCCTCGAGCAGCACGACTCCGAACGACTCTCCCCGGAGCGATGGTGCGCAGAACACATCGGCGCCCCGCATACGGGCCGCCTTCTCGGCGTCGCTGAGGCGCCCGAGCCACTCGATTCGGGGATCGCCCGCCACCCGCGCTCGCAGCTCCGCGGTGTCAGGACCGTCGCTGCCCACCCACAGCTTCACGTCCGTGGGCAAAAGCGCCATCGCGTCGAGAAGCACGTCGAGGCCTTTTCGGGGTTCGTGCCGCCCAATGAAGAAGATCGTGGGTCCATTGGTGGGCGTTGGAGCTGCCTTCGCGTACAGCTCGATCTCGATGCCATTGAAGAGAAGGCGGTACTCGCCGCCGAGGGCTCGCTGCGCCATCGCTCGCCGCGTCCTCTGACACGGCGCATCTCACGGTGAGCTTGTTCGCGACCCAACGCGTGAGCGGGACCAGGTACTTGTAGGCGGCGCTGTCCCCCGCGGCGTGGAATGTGCCCACCATCGGACGGCTCGCGAACAATGCGGTCGTCACTGTCGGGCCGGGCGCGAGCGGCTCGTGAAGATGCAGCACGTCGAAGTCTTCGTCTCGGAGTGCTCTGATCGTGCGGAGTGCGGCCGCCGGGTCCGGGGCGAGCGGTGCGATCGAGCCGTTGGCCGACGTGGCGATGCTGTTGCCGAGCGGCGTCACGCCGGCGTCGGGCGGCGGGCCATCGCACGGTGCGAGCAGCCGCGCCTCATGGCCGAGCTTGCGGAGCGCACGGGCCAACCCGAGCACTTGGGTCTGGACGCCCCCCGGCACGCTCAGGCTGTAGGGGCATACGAGACCGACGCGCACCACTTCAAGGTACTGGCCGACGGTGCGTGGTCAGGATGGTCCGCAGGATGGTCCGCCGGATGGTCCGCAGGATCAGGCGAACTGCGGACCGCTGTGGTGCGCGCCCACGATGAAGACGGCGAGCCGGGCGGGGACACTGCCATGGTTGCGCCAGGCGTGACGCGTGCCGTTCTGCACGACGCAGTCGCCGGGCTTCAAGTGCACCTCAAAGCCGTCGTCGAGCTCGAGCCACACCTCCCCGTCGAGCACGACCTCGAAGTCGATGGTCGCCGTCGTGTGCATTCCCGGTGCATCCGGCTCCATGTGACCGGCGAGCCCGGGCAGCTTCTCCTCCATCTCCGCGAACGCGACGGGCAGGTCGATGTCGCCACTGGGGACACCCGAGGGCGGCACCGAGAACAGGCCGAAGCGGAAGCCACCCACGGCCGGGAAGTAGGCCGCTTGCGAAGGCGGTTCGCCCGCGTCGGGGAACGAGGGTGGGGCATCGCCGCCCCACAGGCGATGGAACTCGGAGCCGGGGGCAAGCGCGATCGTCGTCGCGTCGACCTCGTCATCGCTCGCCACCACTGCCTTGCCGTTCGAGTCGTGACCAGTGACCACCCGTCGCACGCGCATGCCGCACCATACGACGCTGAGCCGTCTGTTCGCCCTGCTCACTGTTTGCGCGCGTGGCGCCGTGGGTATGGTCGGATGAGTCCCGCGCCCGGAGGCCACCGTGCAGAGCGAAGAGCCACGCCCCACCCGAGAGTCACGCGCGGTGGATGGTCCAATCGTGTTGACACTGCCGGCCGACAGCCGGATGGCGCGCATCGCCCGCCTCACCGCGACCGCGCTCGGGAGCATGGCGGGATTCTCGGTCGATGACTCCGACGACCTGCGGATCGGTGTGGACGAGCTCGTCGTGATGATGGTCGAGGGCGGCGACGGCGCCGATCTCACCATGCGCTTCGAGATCACCGATTCGGAAGTCCGCGTGTCGGCGCAGACGCCGGCGAGCCCGGAAGGCGAGGCCGAGCGCTTCGTGCTGTCCGAGCAGATCCTCGGCGTCGTCGCCGACACCTACTCCGTCTCGACTGATCGCGGCGTGCTCTTCGCATCGCTCACCAAGCGAGCCAGCTGAGGCAAACGAGTGAGCCAAGAGCGTCAACCCGAACGTCAACCCGACGAACGCTTCGCGCGCTATCGCGACACCGAGGACCCGCGCCTTCGCGACGAGCTCATCGAGGACCACCTGTGGATCGCGAGTCACATCGCGCGCCGGTTCATGGATCGCGGCGAACCGTTGGACGACCTCATCCAGGTCGCTCGCCTCGGCCTCGTCAAGGCGCTCGACCGGTTCGATCCCGACCACGGCTCGACCTTCCCCGCCTACGCGATGCCGAGCGTGCTCGGGGAGGTGCGTCGCCACTTCCGCGACGCCACCTGGTCGTTGAAGGTGACCCGGCGCGGCGAAAGAGCTCAGCCTCGAGGTCACGAAGGTGACGAACGAGCTCAGTCACGAGCTCGGACGCTCACCGCGCATCGACGAGATCGCGCTCCGGCTCGAGGTCTCCGAGGACCTGGTCCTCGAGGCGCTCGACGCATCGGCCGCATACCGCGCCCTGCCGTTGGCCGCGTCCGGTGGTGGCGATCCCGACGACGACGGACCGTCGGCCGAGGATGGCCCGGTGCTCGGCTTCGAGGACCTGCAGCTCACGTCGACGCCCGAACGCGTCGCATTGCATGCCGCGCTCGCAAAGCTCCCAGCGCGAGAACGCAAGATCGTCGAGCTGCGTTTCTACGAGGGACTCACCCAGAGCGAGATCGCCGCGCAGGTGGGGACGAGTCAGGTGCACGTCTCGCGCCTGCTGCGCTCGAGCCTCGCACGCCTGCAGTCGGCTCTTTCCTGAAGTCTCCCTTCGGCGGCGGGTGAATGAGTGTGCCCAGGTCCGGGTACAGGGCGTGTGGGTCCATCCCTGAAGGAGGAAACACAAATGTCCGATCGACGAACGCTCCCCGATCAGCCGATCGTCGTCACCGAGGAGCCCTTGCCGCCTCCGGTCGTCGACGAACGCGTCCCACCGCCCGTCTACCGCGACCTTCCGTACGAAGATCGCGACCGCGGGTACACCGTCAAGCAGACACACTCGACGTTCTCGTTCGCGCAACTCGTGCATGCGATCTGCGGCATCGGTCTTGCGGCGTTCGGCGCTGTGACGATGGCCAAGGCGGGTTTCGACAGCCCCATCGGCGAACAAACGACCGAGGTCCTCGACATCACGCAGTCGACCGTTCTCGGCATCGCCGAGCTAGCGGCTGGTCTGTTGTTGATCGCCGCGTCGCTCACCCCGCACGGTCGCAAGTTCGGCGGCTTCGTGGGCGCCCTCATCGCGATCGGCGGCCTTGTCGTCGTCGCCGCATCCGACGAGCTGCTCGCGGATCTGCACACCGAGCAGTCGCTCGGTTGGGTCCTGATGGGCGTCGGTGGTGTGGCCCTGCTCGCGGGCTTCCTCCCCACTCGTTCGGTGGTGCGGGAACGCTCCGAGGTGCGCGCGTGAGCGTGCCTGACCCGT
This sequence comes from uncultured Acidimicrobiales bacterium, assembly GCA_963759645.1. Taxonomy (GTDB): domain Bacteria; phylum Actinomycetota; class Acidimicrobiia; order Acidimicrobiales; family DATKAS01; genus DATKAS01. Next base: position 829,913 of record CAVXAI010000016.1, read on the forward strand.
CGCACCCTGACGTACAGCCGCCGCCGGCGGAGCCGGAGCCCGTTCCGGCCCCGCCGCAGCCCGAGCCGCTTCCGGCGCCCGGGGATGTCCCGCCTCCCGTCCCTGCTCCTCCGCTGCCCGAGCCCGACGGGCCCAAGGCCTGAACTGCACGTCGGAAGCCGACGCGCTCGGCGAGTCCCAACCGGCTCCCGGGCACGTCGACGCGTGAGGGCGCAGGACTGGGCGGGCGACGAGGAGTCGGCGAGAGGGGGTCGCGAGCACGTTCTCGCCCAGGAACCACGCGAGGCACCGGTTCGCGGACGCCGCGTGCATCGCTTCACCAGTCACCGCTTTCGCGGCCACATGCGCCTCGAGGAGCGCGACCGCCTCCAGAGGCTGTTCGTCACCTGACTCGTCGCCGGCAGCAAGGCCGCGGTTCCCTGCGAACCGGTACATCCCCGACGGATCCGTCATACGTCGAGAGCGCATCGAGCCACCCGAGGCCGAGAAGCCCGGTCTCCACCGCGTCGTCGCGCGCCATCGCCGCTCCCCGCGAATGGCTACTGCGTCGACGAGGTCGCGCGCCTCCTACCCGTCGACGCGCTCGGCGTGAGTGATCCCGACTGGAACGATGACGTGAAGCGGGCGCTCGCGTTCCCGCGGTCAGCCGCTGATCCGGACGGGGCGCGCATGCGCAACTTCTTGAGCTGGGACCGTCAGTGGCTCGATTCGCCGCACCCCGGCGACCACGTCGGCCGCACGATGTGGGCTGTCGGCGAGCTCCTGGGCGGGAGTTGTGCTCCGGGAATCGAGGTCGCCGGTGAGCGCCCCAGGGGGATCGACCCGCGGTGTCCAGCCGCGCAACCGGTGGGACTGCATCGCTTCCCAGAGCACGTGGGCCGTGTGTCGACCCACCTCGGGCCACGACAACGACGCGCCGGTTCGCTCGGCCGCACGCTGCGCCTTCGCGAGGGCCTCCGGACACGTGAGGAGCTCGACGAGCTCGCCGGCGAGCGGGCCCGGCGAGTCGAACGGCACGAGGCGCCCCGCGCCGTCACCCAATAGGTCCTGTGCATAGCGGTAGGGCGTCGACACCGTGGGGCGCCCTGCGGCAATCGCAAACGTCAGCGCACCTGAGACGATCTGGTCGCCGTTGTGGTACGGCGTGCAGAAGACGTCCGTCGCAGCGAGCAGCTCAGCGAGGTCGTCGAGACCCATGAACCGATCGACGAATCGCACGTTGTCCGCGATACCGAGGGCCTCGACAAGGCTCAGCAGCAGGTCCCGATAGCGCTCCCCTTCGACGCGGAGCACGCCGGGGTGGGTCTGGCCCGCGACGATATATACGACCTCCGGAACGACCTCACGAACGGACTCAATGGCTCGGAGGGCGACCTCGATGCCCTTTCCCGAGGAGAGGAGCCCGAACGTCGAGACGACGGGGCGGCCGCGCACGCCAAAGGCGCTCTTGGCGTCGTCAGCGTCCCGGCGCTCGAAGAGCTCCGACGGTGCGCCGTGGGGCACGATGCGGATCTTCCCGGCCCGCACCACTCCCTGATCGACCAGGATCCTCCGAGCCGTCGCGGTGAACACCATCACCGCCGCGGCCCGTTCGCCGAGCCGCCGCAGCACACGCTTCTGGTTCGCGGTTGGCTCCGGCAACACGGTGTGCAGAGAGACGACAAACGGCACGTCGAGCGCGTCGACGAACCCGAGGAGCATCTCACCGTCTTGGCCTCCGAAGATGCCGAACTCATGCTGGATCAGGACGACGTCGAACGTGTTGGCGACCCGAGCAGCGGCCCGATAACTGGCCCAATTCTCCTGCTCTATGACCGCTCCGATGTCCGAGCTCACTGCGAGTGGTCGCCGGGGTTCGTCGCGGGTCCTAACGGCCGCCACCACGGGCCGCTTGACCTCGGGAATCGCCGCTATCGCGTCCACGACGTCGGCGGTGAACGTGGCAATGCCGCAGAGTCGGGGCGGGTAGGTACCAACAACGAGGGAGTGCATGCGCGCTCCATACCCGCGGCATTCGCAACCAAAACAGCGACGAGCCCGAGGGCGGATGCCTCGGGCTCGTCAGCTTGGGGGAAGGGTTGGGGGGCTGGAGGGCCCTACTTGGTGAGCTTGTCCTTCACCGCGTCGACCGCGTCCTCGACCTTGTCCTTGGCCTTCTCGGCGGTCTTCTTCACCGACGCGCCAGCCTGGTCGACCTTGCCTTCCCGCTCGAGGTCCTCGTCACCGGTGAGGACTCCCGCGGCTTCCTTGACTCGACCCTTGATGTCGTCGCTCTTGCTGTCACTCATGAGACGTCTCCTGTGCATTGGGGGTAGGGCGGACGCAGCGACATGTACCCCGAGCGTCCCGGTTCAAACGTGACGGGCAGGGGTACGGGACCGTCATGGCAAAGAACACTCAGTCCACGCGCGGCAACGGCCGCGACCCGAAGGCCGCGTTCGCAGTCCCCGGTCTCGACATCAAGGCGTCGGGGAAAGTCGCCGCGCTGCTGCAGGAGCGGCTCGTCACGCTCATCGACCTGGCCCTCACCCTCAAGCACATCCATTGGAATGTGGTCGGGCCGAACTTCATCGCCGTCCACGAGATGCTCGACCCGCAGGTCGCCGGTGTGCAGGACATGGTCGACACCACGGCCGAGCGCATCGCCACGCTCGGCGTGCCGCCGAACGGCCTCATCGGCTACCTCGACAAGACCCGTACGTGGGACGACTATGCGCTCGGGCGAGCGATGTCGATCGAGCACCTCGGCGCCCTCGATCTCGTCTATGTCGGCGTGATCGAGGCGCACCGCAAGACCGCTGACGCCGTCGAGAACCTCGACCTCGTGACTCAGGACATGCTCATCGGCCAGCTCGGCGACCTCGAGCAGTACCACTGGTTCGTCCGCGCCCACCTCGAGTCGGACGGAGGAAAGCTGTCGACGACCGGCGCGCACACCGAGACCCAGGCTGCACGCTCGGCCCTGAAGGCATCCGCCCGGTAGCCGAGACAGCTGAGCGCCGGCTGAGCCGCTAGTTCAGCGCCGGACACCGAAACGAGCATCCCGCAAGCCGCCTAGCGCCCTTCGCCGATAACGTCCGGCGGCGTGTCTCTGCGTTGGCGGCTCGCCCTCATTGCTGCCGCTTACGTCCTCGTGACGCTGCTCGGCGGCCTCGCGACGCTCGCCGCGGCGCAGGACTGGTCGACGGCGCTCGACGACCGCCACGCGTGGCTCGTCGCAAGCGAGCAAGCGGCCCGACTGCGGGCCGCCTACCTCGACCAAGAGGGTGGGCAGCGGGGCTACGTGATCACCGGGAACGAGGCGTTCCTGGAGCCTTACGAGCGAGGTCAGGCACAAGCCGAAGCGCTGGTCGCTCAGCTCCGTGCCCTCGAGGGCTCGGCGACGATGCCGCTCGACGACGTCGAGCGGGCGGTCGTCGCCTGGCGGACGGAGGCGGCCCAACCCGAGATCGACGCTCGAGCGGCAGGAAACGAGGCACTCGCCGACGCCCTCGTGGGCGCCGGCTCGGGCCGGGCCCGATTCGATGTCTTGCGGGGCGAGCTCGACCAGGTCGATGCTGCGATCGAGACGCGCCTCGGCGCCATCGTGGAGGACGTCGATTCCAGTCGCGTCCGCACCGCGAGGGCGTTTCTGCTCACGGTGCTGGGGGCGCTGATCGTCACCGCCGTCGCTGCCTACTTGGTGCGCCGCTGGCTCATCCGGCCGCTCGCACAGATCACTTCGGCGGTCCGCAGAGCCGAATCGGGCGCGGAGACGAGCATTGGACCCGTGGGTCCGCCCGAGCTGCGGCAGGTGGCGCGCGCGGTTGACGACATGCAACGCACGATCAGTCATCAGCGCGACGACGCGATCCGGGCGCGGGAGGCGATCGAGCAGAGCGCGATCCTCGCCGTGCAGGTGCGGTCCGAGCTCACGAGCGATCTCGGTGACTATCCGGCCGGCTGGACGATGGCTGCGGGCCTCCGCGCGGCCGAGGGCATCGTCGCTGGGGACTGCTACGACGTGGGGCTCGTGTCGCCGACGACGATCGGGATCGTGGTCCTCGACATCGCGGGACACGGAGTCCAAAGTTCGATCGCGGCACTCAAGTGCAAGGAGCTACTGAAGGCCGCGCTGCGGTCGGGACTCGAGCCCGGCACGTCGATCGGCTGGCTCAGCGAACAGGAGCACGGACTCGGCGATCTCTTCCTCACCGCGTTCGTCGCCGAGATCGACACAGACAGCGGCCGGGGAACCTACGCAAACGCCGGGCATCCACATGGGCTGCTCACAGGCGGCGACGTGCTCGAGCGGCTCGGCCCGACCGGCCCGATCCTCGGCCCGATTCCTGGGGGCTGGGAATCGGGCTCCATGGTGATCAACCCGGGCGGGAAGCTGATCATCTACACCGACGGCCTGACCGAGGCCCGGGACGTCGGGAGGATTTTCTACGGCGAGGAGCGCCTCGAGCAACTGCTCGCGCGGCTCGATTGCCCACACGCCCAGCCCGTCGTCGATGAGATCCTCGCCGACCTCGACCTGTTCCACCCGGGACGGCTGTCCGATGACGTGACCTTGGTCGTCGCCTGCCGCACCTCCCCGACGCCCGAGATCGAGGGGGACGGCGACACAAGTTCGGGCGTGAGGTCTGAAGAACGCGACGCGGAGGGTAAGGGGGTGCCATCGGGATCCCCCGATGTGCAGGCGCGGATGGATGACGATGTGCGTGTGACCGAACAGACAGTGCCGTGAATGAGAACGGGACCGGGATGACCTCTCAAACGGCGCACACGAACGCCCACATCCGACTGCCCCACAGCGACCGCGCCCCGCGCTTGGCGCGCGCGTTCGTCGCTGATCGGTTGCAGGGATGGAATCTCGAAGCCCTGATCGAGGTCGCGTCGCTCGTGGTGAGCGAGGTGGTGACGAACGCAGTGGTCCATGCGCGTTCCGACGCCGAGCTGTCGCTCGAACGCACTCCGACGGCGCTGAAGATCTCGGTGACCGATCAAGGCACCGGGTCGCCCGCACCCCGTCAGCTGGGTCCCGGCATCGAGGGAGGCCGCGGATTGATGATCGTAGAGAAACTCTCGACGAGCTGGGGCGCTGAGCCCACTGGCGCGGGAAACCGTGTGTGGGCCGAGCTCCCCATCGAGTCGGGTTGACCCATAGGCGACTGGAGGCCCCCTTGGACGCGAACCCCGACGAGCTTGCGATCAGTCACTACGTCAGCGACGGCTTGCTCATAATCGAAGTCGCGGGTGAGATCGATCTGCACACGGCAACCGAGCTCCAGCGCTCGGTCGATCGGCTCAGCCCGTTCCCGCATCCGGTGACGCTCGATCTCGCCGGAGTCGGGTTCATCGACTCGACCGGGATCCGCGCCCTCCTCGCCATCAACAACCGGGCGACGGAGACCACCGGCGAAGCGCTGAGAATCGTGAACCCGACAGACGGCACCCGCCGGCTCCTCGAGCTCACCGGCATCGACAAGATCCTCAGGCTGGAGGGCGTCGCGGGGTCCTGACGCGACGAGCCTTCAAATCCGCGAACGACGCCGGCGACGTCGACCAACATGGCCGCATGCGACATCTCACGATGGCCGAGCTCGAGAGCGGCGTGGCTCGTATCCAGGAGGCACCGCTCGATGAAGGCACCTTGGAGCTGATCGTGCGCCGTCCCGCGGTCGATGAGCGTGAGGTGCTCGAGGTCGCAGCGCTCGACAAGGCGACCGGCCTTGTCGGCGACTCGTGGGTCGCGCGGCCCTCCTCGCGTTCGGTCGACGGTGGACCTCATCCGGACATGCAGCTCAACCTCATCGAGCGCGCGCGCCGCGGCGCTCGTCGCCGGCGACAGGGACCGCTGGCCACTCGCGGGCGATCAGCTGTACATCGACCTCGCGCTCGGGCCGCAGAATCTCCCTCCCGGGACTCGCCTCCGGCTGGGCACGGCCGTCATCGAGGTCACCGATCAGCCGCACCGCGGATGTGCGAAGTTCGCGGCCCGCTTCGGTCGCGACGCGTTGCGGTTCGTGAACTCACCCACCGGAATCGAGCTTTCCCTCCGCGGCATCAACGCGCGGGTCGTGGTGGAAGGAAAGGTCTCGCTCGGCGACGCCGTCACGGTTCTGCGTCAACCGCTGGACGGCGCGTAGGTCCAGTCGGGCTGCTTTCGCACGTGCCGCTCGTCGTAGAGCACAGTGCCGTCTTCGTAGATCTCCTTGACGAGGGGCACGAGGGCAGGACGGAGGGGGCCGGCGGTGCCGTCGATACGCGCGGCGAACGCCTCGGGAAAGGAACGCAGCAGGCTCGAGACCACGTTGCGCTCCTCGGTCCCGAGGTAGCAGCGGTTCGCGTCGGTGACGGTCCGTAGACGGGCGCTGATCACTGCGAGGTCGTCGTCGGTGCCCGCGCCCTGTTCGATGGCGAGCAGCCGATCGGTGATCTCCATGCTTCCCGTCTTGCACGGGGGACACTGCCCGCATGACTCGACCGCCAGGAAGCGACTGAGCTCACGAGCCACGCTCGCCATGTCCGCCTCGTCGTCGAACACAGCAAACCCGGCCGCCCCGAGCCCCGTGCCGCGCGCCTCCATGTCCTCGTAGGTCAACGGAACATCGAACTGGTCGAAGCTGAGGATCGGATTCGAGACGCCCGAGATCGCGGCGACGAACCGCCGCCCGGCTCTGGGACCGCCGCACTGCTCGAGGACGACGGACAACGGCGTGCCGAGCTCGACCTCGAACACCCGGGCGCGAGCGACATCACCGACGATCGTCACGATCACCGTGCCCGGAGAGTCCACCGTGCCCATCGAGCGGAACCATGTGGCGCCGCGGGCCACGATGTGCGCCGCGCACGCGAGCGTCTCCACGTTGTTCACAAGCGTCGGATTGCTTTGACCACTCGGCCCGCGCGGGCTGACGTCGGCCTCCCAGCCGAGCTGGACGGTGGCGAACAGACCCCGTTGCCACGGCGGCAGGAGAGTGGGCAGCGGGTCTCTGCCCTCGATGACTTCGAGCAAGGCCTTCTCCTCGCCAAAGAGGTATTCCTCCGGGCCTTCGACGATGGACAAGTTGAGGTCGCCGAGCATTCCCGCGGCACCCATCTCGAGCGCGGCGCGTCGCAACGCGGCAAGCTCCGGAACGAAGCTGCGTTTGGTCGCGAGGTAGGCGTCGGTAGCACCGACCGCGAGCGCGGCGATCGCCAACCCTTCGATGACGCGATACGGATCACGTCGCATGAGTGTGCGGTCCTTGAACGTCGCGGGTTCGCCCTCTGCGCCGTTTGCCACCGCGTAGTGCCGACCGCCGCCGGCGGCGACACTGCGCCACTTCACGCCGGCCGGAAAGCCTGCCCCTCCCCGCCCTCGGAGGCCTGATGCCACGATCTCGTCGACGACAGCCTGGGGGCCGAGCTTGCGGGCGGCGGCGAGTCCCTCTCCCCCTCCGGCCGCGAGGAACTCATCGAGGTTCTCGACGGGCCGCTCAGGAAGGAGGTAGGTGATCCCCGAGGGTGCGGCCTCGGCCATGGGTCAAGCGGTCATGTCTCGTCGGGCGCGGACGCGGCCGCGGCGTTGCCGTCGTGGCGGTGGTCCTGTGCGTGGTGAAGCAAGGCGACCTGGCCCTCGGTCATCTCCGGACCGTAGTTCAGTGTGATGACTCCGCCCGAGCCGCAGTGCGGGCAGGTCACCGCGATCACGGCGAGCATGTCGTCAGGATCCGACGCTCCCTCGAGCCGGCGAAGTGAGTGCACCTTGACTGCGTCGGACGAGATCGTCTTGCCGCACGTACCGCAACGGAGCGAGCCGTCATCGAGCAGCTCGAACGTCGTGGTCCACCCGTCCTCCTCGTATCCGCGCAAGACGTCCACCAGGGTGGTGTTGTCGCCCGGCGCCCCTGGGTGTGGCGCGTCGGCGGTCACGCTGATCTGCGTTCGATGGCTCGCTCGAGCTGCGCCTTGTTCATGCGCGAGCGCCCGTCGATGCCGCGGCGACGAGCCTCCTCGTACAGCTGGCGGTAGGTGCGGCCACCTGGACCGCGATGAGACCGCAGCCCTCCGCGCCGACCCGAGGACATGTCCGTCGTCGACGAACGGCTCGCGGTGAGCGACTCCCCTTCGCGTGCCCGCTCCTTGTTGACGGTGCGGGCCGCGATCTCCTCGGCGGTGTCCTCCGACTCCCCGCGATCGAGGAGGCCGTCCTTGATGTGCTCGTACTGACGTTCGCGCTTCTGGGACCAGCGGGCGGACTTCCTGGGCATGGCGGCACCTCCATGAGACAGGTGTCGCGTTCCCCGTCCGCCCGCCGGTCAGACCAGATGGGTCAGGTGAGCGGCTTGAGCTCGTCTCCGTGGACCGTGAGCGCGTAGATCACCATCACACTGATGAAGATGATGATGAGACTCCAGATCGGGTACGGCCGGATCGTGGAGATCTGCGCGATCGCGCTGAGCCCTGCCGCGAGCACACCGATGATGCGCCCGTACAGCGAGCCCTTCAGGATGCTGAACCCGGCGAGCACGAGCAGCGCGCCGATGATCAGGATGGTGAATCCCCAACCGGTCGGATCGAAGACGAACATCCCGCCGCCCTCGGTGGAAATCAGATAGTTGTCGTCGAACAGCGCAATGAAGCCCGTGATGATGTTCATCGCGCCGACGAGGATCAAGACGACGGCGGCGAAGAAGGACCAGCCCACCCATCCCGTCATCTGTTGCTCTGCCCGTTCTTGCACGCTTGCTCCTCCTGAGTCTGCTGCGAGTTCGCGCGCAGCGTGCTCAGGGTATGACGAGCGTGGGGGCGAATTCGGGGATGATCAGCGCGAGCCGGCCGCCGCCTTGCGTCGCTGTGCCTGCCAGATCGCGGTGATGATCAACGCTCCGATGAACGATCCGATCACCCCGCTCGCTTGGAGCGACAGGCCATCACCAGCGATCAGGCTCGCCAAGAGCCCGCCGACGAACGAACCAGCGAGTCCGGCAACGAGCGCCATCGCCCAGTCGGTCTGGCGGCCTCCCTTGCCGAGGATCAGCTGCGCGAGCCAGCCGATGCCCATGCCGAAACCGAGGATGGCGAGGATCAACATGACGCGCACGCTACCGGGAGGGCGCGCCCGAAGGTCGCCTCAGTGCCTCGCGGGTGCGCTCGCGCCTTCCGGGAGTGGCGCCTGGAGACTGATGGGGCGCCCGTCGGGATCGAGGACCGTCGCTTCGACCACTCCCCAGTGCTCCGGCGTGAACGCCTTCGCGTACTCGGGTGCGCGCGCCGGCTCGAATGACTGGGAGTCTGCGACCCACAGGATCGGGTGCGTCTCGAGCTCCGGACCGGGGCGCTCGGCGATGAAGAGGTACGGACCGCCGTTGGGGTGGGTGAACTGTCCCGAGGCGTGGTCGGTCTCGAACTCCTTCTTGTACCCGAGCGAGGCCCAGAATGCCGCCGTCGCTCCGAAGTTCGTCGTCTCCATGTAGAAGCCCACGATGCCGTCAGTTGCCACCGGCTTTCCTCCTGTTCTTCGACCCCTGAGAGAGCCCAGGGTCGTGTCGCGCCAGATGCTCCGTGAGCGCCTCGGTGACGATCGCCGACAGGGACTGCTCGGTATCAACGGCGAGATGTTTGAGGGCTCGGATGAGGTCGACGGGTAAGTACACGTTGAACTGCTTCACGGTCCGGTCGACCATGGGAGGATCCTAGATTGCTAGCACCATTGACGCAAGAGGCGAGAGACGATTTCCCCCAGCGGAACCCGATCGACGACGTCGCTGACACGTTGCTCGACAAGGTCGGTCGCTCCTTGGCCCAGGGCCCCATGGGCGACCTCCTGAAGGGCAAGTGGCTCGGTCACCCCCTGCATCCGATGCTCACCGACCTGCCCATTGGCTTTTGGACCTCGGCGGTCACGCTCGACTTCCTCGCTCCCCGTTCGGGCAAGCGCGCCGCGCAGCTCCTCATGGGGCTCGGCTCGTTGAGCGCACTTCCGACGGCACTTGCGGGTTTGACCGACGCATCGACGATCAAAGACACGGAGACTCGGCGGACTGCCGCGATCCACGCGATCGGGAACGCGACCGCACTCGGGCTGTTCACGCTCTCTTGGCGCGCCCGTCGTCATGGGCACGGCGGACGCGGGGTTGTGTGGGGGCTGCTTGGCACCGGTGCGGCCACGGGCGCCGGATACCTCGGAGGTCGGCTCGCGTTTGGCGAGCAGAAGTCCTGACTGTCGAAATCCGTCATTGCGCCACTCTGGAAGAGGGCGAAATACGACGGGGTGTGCCGTCAGGCGCTCGATCCTTCGCTTCGACGGTTGCGCTGGCCGTCTCGACCGCCCAGGATGTGCTTCCTCGTGAGCAGGGGTGCAAGGGGGCCGATCAATGCTGGCATTCGAGGTCACGATCCAGGGCGTGCTTTGGGCACTGTTCCTCGCGTGGTGCGTGTGGATGTGTGTCGTGATCTTGCGGTTCGCGCTCAGCGGGGGAAGCAAGACCTGGCGGTAGCCCAAATCGGCGGAGCGACGGTTGGCGGGCTGAGACAGGAGGGATAATCAGGGCGATGCCTCGTGCGCTCCTCCTCATCGCCGGACTCGTGGCCGGGGCCGTCGCACTGGTTTGGGGATACGGCTCGCTGAACGAGGAGTCCGGCCCCCCGGTGGCCCTGCAGTTCGACGCCACCACGTCGACCACCTCGACGTCGTCGACGACGATCGCCGAACTCTTCCGCTCCCCCACCGATGACTCAGTCACGTCATCCACCGCACCGCTGGAGACCACTGTTCCATCGTCGGCGGCGGCAGCGCCGGCGAGCCCGCCTACCACGCTGAGACCGGCCGTCCGGGGCACTTCCGTGCGGCGGCCCGCGCGGACCACCGTCGCCGCAGCTCCCGCGAGAAACGCAGCGACGGGCACGACGGTGCAAGCCGCAGCGACGACGCCCAAGCCCACGCCGACGACCGCGAGGCCGACCACGACACAACCGACGACCACGACCTCGTTCGCCACTACCGCACCGACGGCACCGACGACCGGACCCACGCTGCCAACCATGTTCACGACGGCGCCCACCACGACGGCAGCTACCACCACGACCCAACCGACCACGACCACGACCGAGTCGACAACCACCACGACCGAGTCGACAACCACCACCGAGTCGACAACCACCACCACCGAACCGACGACGGCGCCGATCACGACAGAGTGCGTGGGGCCGCCCGGGCAATGTAGGTAAGCCGACCCGGATCCGAGGTGGGTTCAGACGCGGCGTGCGGGGCGTCGGGTTGCCAGTTCCACGGTTCGGGTATGCAGCGCTCATGACGATCAAGAACGCCCTCGCCAGCCTGGCCGTGCGCGACTTGTCAGAAGCGTCGGCTTGGTACGAGCGTCTGCTCGGTTCTGGCTCGCGACCCATGCCCGAAGTCATCGAATGGCAGCTTCAAGGCGGCGGAGGGTTGCAGGTCTACGCCGCACCCGAACGCGCCGGTCGAGGGTCGTGCACCATCATCGTGAGCGACATCGACGAGATCGCCGAGACGCTGCGAACGTCGGGGCTTGCACCTCAGGCTGAGGCAGCCCATCACGACCGTGTCGATACGGTCATGATCAAGGACCCTGACGGCAACTCGATTGCGTTTGCGGCTCCGAAGGACGACGAGCTCGCTCAGTGAGCGCGGCAGGGCGGCGTCGCTAAGGGTAGGGGTCCGATCGGCATTACAGGACGAATGGGCCGTCGGGGTGACAGGCCACGATGTTGGAGCTAGTCGGGTCTCGATCCACCGCGAGAAGAGGTCTTCCCGAAACCGGATCGAACTCAAACACCCGAAAGCCTGCTGTACGAATGAAATCGAGAACCTCTTTTGAGCTCGAGCCTTGTCCGCGCAGGGCAGAATCAAGCAGCTCCATGAGCACGAGAGGCTTATCGTCGCGCAGGGTCTCCGAGGCGCCGCTCAGCACCCGCATCTCCGCGCCTTCGACGTCCATCTTGAGGACATCGACACGTGGGATCTCCCCCCGCTTGCGCAGGCAGTCGAGCGTCGTGAGGAGAATCTCAACGTCACCTACACGCTCAACTCCTGAGTAGCCGAACTCGCCGAGCGAGTTCAGCCCGGAGTGCTCCCGATCGGCGATATGCAGCACGGCATTCCCCGGGGCCTCGGCCAGCCCTTCGCTAAAACACGCGGACGTCATGTAGGTCATTGATCCGAATGTTGCGCTCGAGCCGAAGGCGTTCGCGAGGACTGGGTTCAAACGCGAACACCCGACCGTGGGGCGCGACCCTCCGAGCGGCGAAGAGCGAATAGAAGCCTTCGTTGGCTCCAACGTCCACGAACGTGCTTCCGGGTTCGAGGAGTGAATCGAGAAGGCAGAACTCGTTCGGCTCGAAGCTCCCGCCGACATAGACGCAACGACTCAAGTCGTTACCCAGTACCAGATCGGTCACAAGACCGTCGATCCATCGCACCCGCACTGGGTCCTGGATCCCTCGCTCTTTGAACTCCCGCCACAGCGCCAGACGCCAAGACACATCCCAGGTTGGATCGTCTTCCTCAATGGCGAACTTCCAGCCCGGGTAGAGCCCGAGCGGCCTCGGTCGCGCCAGCATGCGAGCGATCGCCCGGAGAACCCCCTCCGGGGAGATGCTCAGCGCTTGCCTAGCTCCGCGCCGAATCCACGCTGCGAGCATCCTCGACACGTTACCGAGCCGCAATTCCGCAGCCTTGGACATCTCGTTCTTCGACGTGTCCACCGGCATTGGTGAGTACCTGTCGGTCGTCAATCCGCGGGTCAGCCCGCGTAGCCGGGGTCGCTCTGCCAGTTCGGTTGGAACAATCCCCTGGGCTTTCGCGACCTGCACGCAGAGCGCGGGTCGAATTTGACCTGGGCTTACGTTTGACTTGGCTTCACCTGGTTTCACAATGTGCTGAGGAGCGATCACGCGACCCGGTGCACGCCGACAATGAGCTCGCCCCGCTCGTCTCGGCTGCTGTGGGGCGGGCGCTGAGGGGGAAAGCCGCAAGCCCCGGTTTCGGCTCCGCTTGGCTGAGGTCGGGGCTTGTGGGCGCACGCGGTGAGGCGGATGTGCCACACCTACCTCGTCCTCGGCGGGAGACGAGCACCCCACCCAGCTCGGGGCCGTTGCGCGACCGCGCCGGCGCCCGCGACGCGCGCAAGCCCCGGCCTCGAAGAGCGGGGAGCTGGACGAGAGTCGGGGCTTGCAACCAGTGATATCGCGTGAGGACGTCGACGCGTTACACACGACCATTCCGCGGGTTGGTTCACCGCGGCGCCACTCGCCGCCCAATGCAGCCCGGCGTCGTACCGGGCGCCAGCTCGAGCTCGGTGACCGCGACGACATCGCCGCTTCGCCGTCGGCGAGGCCTTCGCCGTCCTCAGATCGTCCCGATTACCGTGCACCTCGGTGTTCATCGAGCGACTGACAGCACCACGTGCAGAGTTCGACGACTGGGTGGAACGACTCCGCCTTTTGTCGGAGCCACCCTCATCTCTCGTCGCCTCGATCGCATGGGAGACGAACGACGAGGTCACGGCCGTCAACGTCTGGGACTCACCCGACGCGGTGGCGGACTTCTACGTGGAGCGCGTTCATGCGGTAGTCGAACAACACGGGCCACCCGCCAACAAGCCGCAACGACTCGGCCCTCCGCTCCATGCCTACTTCCGACCGACGAGTTAAGGACCTCACGGTCACCCGCGGCTCCGGTCGACTGCGCTTCAGCATCGATCGCCGAAAGTCGGGGGCGGTAGCGGAAACGGCAAGCGAGTAGTCCAGGGCAGTCCCCACCAGCTCGGGACGTCGCGGGAGCCCGCCCGCGGCGCGCACGAGCCCCGACTTCGAGAGCGGGGGAGCTGACCCGGAGTCGGGGCTCGCGACCAGTGGCGACGCGTGAGGGACCTCGAGCGCGTTACATACGGACGATCCGACGGTTGGTTCACCGCGCCGGCAGCTTTGCTCCGATGCAGCGGCGGTCGAGCACTTGGCGGAGGCTGCCGAGCGGCCAAAAGGTGGGACACTTCCGACATGGCGCCCAGCGCGACCATGTCCATGATCGTCGTTACCGACGTCGAGGCCGCCGTCGTGTTCTACCGCGAGGCGTTCGGCATGGACTTCGCACTCAACCCGCTGCGAAGCGCTACGTGCGAGCGGGGAAGCACGCTGTACGGCCTGTTCGAGGGCGACGGGAAATGGCAGGGCGGAAGGTCGCTCCCCGTCATCGTCGAGAACCTCGACGAAGTGCACGAAAAAGCCGTCGCGGCGGGCGCAGGCGTGAAGCTCGCGCCGAAGGTCAGGGCAGGAAAGCGCACCGCCGAGTATGTAGATCCCGACGGCAACGTTGTGCCGCTGCGCGAAGCAGCTACCTGACCCGCACGGCGGGCAGCTCGTCCTGCGTCACTTCGAGACGCTGTGCAGCGCACCGGGCGGTCGAGCACTCCGCCGCGCGACGTTACGCTCGACGCGTTTGGCCGTGCTCCGTTCGTTGTGACGACCGACGCGGAGGGCGGCCGGGACACACGCGATCTGCCTGTCCTAAACAATCTGTGACACGACGCGGTCACCGCCAGTCCCCGACGTCGGCGGCTCTTGACAGTCGCTGCACTGGCAGTCACCGCTGTTGGGGTCATGGGCTGACCGGTGTGTCGAGTAGGGGAACTCGCTCATCAGGTCCGCTGCGCGCGGCGGGTGCAGGTCGTGCTCGATGTTCATGACTGCGAATATGTCGGCCATGTCGTGGTAAAGGCCGTGCAGGACGTCGGCGATCGCCTTGAGGTCGGCCGGGGCGGTGCTGACGAGCAGCCGGTCGAGCGACTCCTCGAGGTTGGAGTCGAGCGCCTTCCATTCCATTGCCATGGCGATGGCCATGGGCCGGACGGCCAGCTGCAAGGCGCTCACTTCTCTCCGGAGGCGGCGTGCCTCGATGGCGATGTCGCCGAGGGCGAGGTCCTGGATCGTGTGCATTGGGCTCTCCCCTGGGTTGGGCTGGGCGGGGGACATCGGTCGCGCCCATGGGCTGGGCTTCCCCACGACAGGTCGGCGATAAACCGGCAGTGATCGCATTCGCAGCCGCACTGCCCGTCGGGAGGGTCGCACGCGCACTGGAAGGCGTCGTGGTCGTCGGGTGCGTCGGTGCTCATTGGGTTTCTATCGCGACGGGGCGCGTCGCCCACCATCTAAAGATGTGGGCGAGCGCCGATGGTTCCCTGGTACCGACGGCACGTTGAGTGCGCCGATGGCGCTGACCTGGTGAAAAGTTTTTCTTGTTCCGATGGCCGATGGGTGCGCCGATGACTGTCTCGCGAGGGAGTGCGCTGATGGCGTGTCCGATGGCTGACCTGGTCTTTTCCATCGGTGCGCCGATGGTGCGCCGAACGTACGCGAGCACGGCACCGGCGAGGACGGGCTGCTCTTCCGCGACCACCCCGACGCGCCGATCGGCCGCAACCGGTTCGGCGACCTGTGGCGGGCAACATCGAAGCGAGCGGGGCGCCCGACGGTGCGCTGCTGCTGAGGAGTGGCTGAGGAGGCCGACGGGTAGTCCGACGCATCGACGCAGGTCAGCCCGCGTAGCCGGGTCTCGGCCAGTTCGATTGGAAGTGGCACAACCGGTTTCGTGACCTGCGGCGATAGGCCAATGCGATGCGTGACCTGCGGATTCAACTCTGACTCGTACTCACCGTTTCCGACCGCTTCTCGGCATCTTGTGTCACACGCGTGTCACGCAGGCAGCTTCACTCGCGCGGCCGACGACGAGCCCGCTCGACGCGCAACCGGCGCCGCCCCGCCACCCGGCGCCGCCCCATCTCCCGTCCTCGGTGCGACGCTCGAGCGCGAAGGCGGGACGCTGCGCCCGGACGAGACACGACGAGCACACCCGCATCGCTCGTCGGTAGTCCTCGCCGTGCTCACGGAAGAAGCGCAGCATTGACCTGTTCGCCTCGGTCTCGGGTGACACGTCACCGAAGCTCACGAACTTGTTGCTTACACAGAAAGGAGAACGAAGCGATGTCCACCGAAGAAAACAAGGGCGTCGTGCTGCGCTGGCGCGAGGAGCTCTGGGAGAAACGAAATCTTGGCGTCGTCGATGACCTCGCCGCCCCGGACTACGTGGGCCACATCGCAGGCAGCCCCGGACCAGTCCGCGGCCCCGAGGCGCTCGAACAAATTTTCGCCACCTACTTGGCCGCCTTAGATACGCACATGACAACCGAGTTCCTCATCGCGGAGGGGGACATGGTGGTCGCCCGCGACACCGGTTGGGTCAAGCACACCGGTGCCTTTCAGGGGATCCCACCGACGGGGAAGGAAGCGACCGGGACCAGCACGGACATCTACCGGATTGTGGACGGCAAGATCGTGGAGCAGTGGTTCGAGGCTGACGTGACCGGGATGATGTTCCAACTGGGCATCGTGCACACGCCGGGGGACACTGAACGTTCGAAAAGCTCAGCGCATCCCGGCGCTCGCTGACCTTTGAACGCTCGAGGCTACCGTCGGTGGTTAACCGGCAATCGACGAGCCCACCGGGAGGTGGCCAGTCCGGGGCTTGCCCCGGCACCGCGACGACGAGCTCGCCCTGCTCGACGCGCAGCCGGCGCCGGTCCATCCACCTACGGGTCGACGCCTTAGGCACAACCGCTCCAGGATGGGTGGGGCGGCTGGCCACGCCTCGAAGGGCGCCGCTACAGGACGCCCGGGTCATGTCCGATCAGGTTGCGGGTGGTCCGGCGAGCTTCAGTGCGAGCGCAGCTGCGACGGAGGCTGGCGCACCCAGGTGGTCGTCCGACCTGCAGCCCTCCAAAGGTGGCTACCGTCGTCGCTCGATGAGCGTGATACCAAAGGGCGGCAACCACGAGGTCGTCTTCCACGACGGTTCGACGATCCCCGCTGAGCAGACGAGCTGTGCACTGTCGATTCGGCCCGGGGGCGGTTACCTCGGCGCACTGGCGATCCATCCCCCCGAGGGCGGAGTGCTGGATACGGCGCAGATACAGCGCGGCCTGAACCGCGGGCCACTCTCGTTGAGGAATCCGGTCCCGCCGAAGTGGGACGAGTCCGCTCTCCTCGAGTGCTCCGTGTTGAGCCAGTTCGTCGAGCACCACGCGGGGGCGTCCTCCTGTTCGAAGCAGAGGTGTAGGCAAATTCCCGCGATGCACGGGATAACGGCGGTAGTCGACGGCGTAGAGATGGTCGCTGGCGCGGTTGCGCCGACGGCCGAGCCGTGCGACTGCACCAGCACGCTCGAGGCGGGTCTCGAAAAAGTCTGGTCACCGCGTGTCACGCCGCCGCGCAGTTGAGGCGAGCCCGCAGGTCACCCGCTGTAGCCGGGGTCGCTCGGCCAGTTCGGTTGGAACAGACACCCGTAGGTTTGGTCACCTGCGGCGATGCACCCAACCCAATCGTGACCTGCGGATTCAGTTCTGAGCGGTGCTCACCGATTCCGGCCGTTTCTCGACATCTTGTGTCACCGCGCGTGTCACAGGCGGAGAACCGTGACCGCGTCACACGGAGCCCGCCGCCGTCTCCCGTTGGTTCGCGTCTTGTGGAGGTGTGACGCCTACTCGCCTGGTCCGAGCTCGCGAATGAACTGCCGCAGGTCTGCGTTCTCAATCGGGCTGCCCGTCTCACGGAAATGGCCGTCGACAGCGAACTCGCCGATGAGCTTGCCACCATCGCCCCACTTCCGCTTCCACGTGTAGACGATCGTGCCCGCCGGGGTCCTGAGTGTTCGAATGTCGCTGGTCTGGGTCATAGATGGCCACAGTCCCACGGGATTCGCTACCACGGGCGGACGCTCCGACTAATGCAGCCGGCCGTCCAGCACGGCGACCTCTCGAGCCACCGTCGATGCGACAGCCTCACCGCGTACGTTCAGGAGCTGCTCGACAGTGACAGCGACAAGCGGTTCTCCCGGCGGGCATGATTTGCTGTGCACCGCATCGTTGCGGTCTGGTGAGGGTTGGCGATCACAGTCCTCGCCCTCGGAGCGTGTGCTGGCGACGACAGCTGAGCGTCGCCCGCACAGACTTCGAGCGGAGCGTTTCGACGACCTTGCGGAAATCAACACGTTTAACTACGAGATTGGGTACGAGCTCTGCGCCTCGTTAATCCCGCGGAAACTTCGCGAGCGATCTCGAGATCACGAGCACGGAACCGGAAGACATCGCCACAGCATACGGAGCAGTTTTATGCCCGCCGACCGCACGACGCGCCTCACGATCGGTCCTTGGACCGCGCTCCTCGGACGCGAGGCCGACCCGCCCTAGGCCCCGTCAGATCGCGACGACGTGCTACGCACAGACGGCGATAAAGCCGAGACCGTTTCCACACACCGGTGTAGGTGGCCGGGCAGGCGCTCGGCGAGCCCGCGAGGCCGCCGATCTGACGGCTCTAGGTAGGCCGCGACGTAGGGATCGCGACCTCTCGGACCGCGCCCGTGATCTCGCCGGTACGCGGTGGCGCCGACACCTGAGCCGTGGCTCTGTGCGAGCTTCCTCGCTAACAGGCCGATGGCGCCGGCGACTGCGGCGTCACGGACCGTGACGCGCAGTGCACGGTCGAGGTGGTGAACGAGATGGCGACGTAATAGGTGCCGGCGGTGGTGAGCGTTTGCGTCCTCGAGCGGTTGGCGCAACCCGTCGATCACGGGCGCGATGAACTCGGCGAGCTCGTCGAGGAACAGCACACCATGCGTCGCTGGCGTTTCGCCAATGTCGCTAAGAGCCGCGACGAGAGCTCGAACGTCACCTGAGCCGCTGTGCGACGCAACCGGGGCGTCGTGCACGGCGCCCGCTCGAGCCGGTCACCGCGACGACATCGCCGCGCACGTTCAGGAGCTGCTCGACGGTGACGACGACGGTGTCGCGGAGGCAGTGAGCGGCGAGCGGTCAGTCCAGGTGTTGGAGTGCTTCGGCGGCGCGTCGTTCGATGTTGGCGTATCCGTGGGCCGCTGCGGCGGCGTGTGCCTTGGTGAGAAGGTCTCGAGCCCGTTCGTTGTCGCCCGGGGCGTTGCGTTCGGCGAGCATCGTCGCCCCAGGAGAGGTTGGTGCGGGCGGCGAAGAACTTGGCGTTGGCTCGGTCGTTGAACGCGGCGGCGTGGGCGAAGTAGGTGTCTGCTTCGTCGTAGCGGCCGAGGACGGTGGCGAGGCCGCCGAGGAAGTGGCTGACCGGGACTATCAACCGTGAGGCCCGCAGATGGGCACCTGATCGGCCCACGGCGCGAGGCGGTCGAACAGCGTCCGGGCACACTTCGGGTCTCGGCACGCGATGGCGACCTCGGCGTAGCAGGCCAGTGCGCCGAGCCAGCCCGGGTCGAGCGGAACATCGAAGTCGGCGGCAGCGGCCTGCTCCAGCAGGCGACGGGCGTCGTCGATC
The DNA here is from genome assembly GCA_963759645.1 of uncultured Acidimicrobiales bacterium. Classification (GTDB taxonomy): domain Bacteria; phylum Actinomycetota; class Acidimicrobiia; order Acidimicrobiales; family DATKAS01; genus DATKAS01. The sequence goes on from CAVXAI010000016.1 coordinate 849,269, forward strand.
CGGCCTGCTTCGACATGGGCCAGCGCCAGCGCCGCGGCGATCGATCCGGCGAGCTCGGGAGCGTCGGCGGCCATCTGCTCGATGAGTGGGGCCAGCTCGCCGATACGTTCCGCGTTGGAAGGCTCACCGCCCCGAGCTGCGCGCCGTAGAAGAGGGTGGCGTCGGGTTGGCCGCTGTCGGTGCCGATCTGGAGTGCTTCGGTGGCCCACTGTTCGGCCTGGTCGGTGTCCCCGGCGATCTGCGCTCGCACGGCACGCGCGTAGCTGTGCACCCAGTTCAACATGGGCTGGTCGAGCTGCTCGGCGAGCGACCCCATGATGTCCAAGCAGCGGTCCATCTCGTCGATGTCCAGGGCGCGGGCGGCAGTGCTGGCGCGATGCCAAGCGGCCCAGAACAGCAGGACGGGGTCGCCGAGCCGCTCGGCCCGAACCAGAGCCTCGGCCGACCAATCCAACGACTGCTGGAGCAGTGCCGGAACGGCGAGCGAGAACGCAGACGGTGTGGAGGACTCGCACGATGGTGGCGTCGTCGCCGGAGGATCTCGGCGATGGCGATGGCCTCGTCGGCGAGCGCCTGGCGACGCTCGAGGGGACTGCCGTAGGCGAGTTCCGCGCACAGGGTGGCGAGCACGAGCGCCCGGTCCGGGTCGTCTGGGGCGAGCCGATCGAGGGCCATCTCCAGGATCTCGACCTTGTCGGCGTCGATGTTGCCAGCGGTCGAGAAGAGGCCCCGGTAGTTGGCCAGGGCGGCGGCGACGAGACGGTCGGTGTCATCGAGGTCGGCGGCCCGTCGGGCGGCGTCGAGGAGCGTGTCGCGGAAGGCGGGGTCTCCGGTTTGGCGTTGGGCGGTGCCGAGCCCGACGGCCAGGTCGATGCCCAGGGTCGGATCGGGGTGGTCGGCCTGGGCGTAGAGGTCGAGGGCCTGGGTGTAGTAGCGGAGGGCGTCGGCGGGGGCGAGGGCGTCAAGCGCGGCGTCGGCCGCCTGGCGGGAGTAGTCGAGGGCTTTGGCCAGGTCGATGGGTTGGGTGGCGTTGATCCAGTGGCGGGCCAGTTCGCCGACCCGTGACGCCGGGCCGGTCGCCGTACAGGTCTTCGAGCGCTTCGGCTACTCGCCGGTGCGCCCGGGCCTGCCGGGTGAGACCGAGATCCTGCATAGAGGGTGTGTTGGATGAGGGCGTGGGCGAAGTTGTAGTGCCCGGGCGTGTCGGTGAGTTCGCGCACCAGGGCCGCAGCAGTGGCGGCGTCGAGGATGTCGAGCAGCTCGTCTTCCGATGTTTGGCTGGCCCGGGCGAGCACGTCGAGGTCGAAGTCCCGGCCGATCACCGCGGCGAGCGACAACACCCGCTCGGCGTCTGGTCCCAGCCGCCCGACGCGTGCGCCGATCACCGCACGGATGCTGGCGGGCAAGGCGATCTGCTCGACGGTGTCGGCTGCCACCCATCGGCCGGTGGGATCTTGGTAGATCGCCCCGGTCTCGGCGAGGTGACGGAGCACCTCGCTCACGAAGAACGGGTTGCCGTCGGTCTCGCGCTGCACCGCATGGGCGAGACGCGATGGCGGCGTCGTCGAGGGTGTGCCCGGCGGCGGCTTCCATGAGCGACATGACGCCGGTGTCGTCGAGTCCGGTCAGCTCGATGTGCACGACACTGTGCTGTCGATGCAGGGCCGCGAGTGTGTCGAGCAGCGGGTGGGAGCGTGACAGCTCACTGTCGCGATAGGTGCCGAGCACCAGCAACCGCATCGGCTGGTCGGCCGTGATCACGTGGCCGAGCAGCTGCAGGCTCGCCTTGTCGGCCCACTGCAGGTCCTCGAGCACGACCACGACCGGCTGATGCTCCGACGCCATGACCAGCAGCCCCACCACCGCGGCGAACAGCTGGTAACGCTCGGTGTCAGCGTCGGTCGCCGTCGACGGCGGAAGGCCCGGCAGCCTGCGGGAAAGCGCCGGGACCAGCCGGGCCAGCGCCGAACCATGCGCGTCGACGTGCGCGACGAGCTGCTCCTCGCTGGCGTGGGTGACGAAGTGGCCGAGCGCCTCGGCGAACAGCTGATAGGGCGTCGCGAGGTCCTCTTCGCAATGCCCGAACAACACACACGCCCCGCTGTCGAACGCGGCCCGGGCCGTCGCCGCGACCAGCGTGGTCTTGCCGAGCCCGGCCTCACCCGAGACGAGGAACACCTCCCGGACTTCGCCCTCAGCGACACGCTTGTACGCATCCAACATCGCCGCCGTCTCGGCCTCCCGGCCCACCACCCCCGTTGCGGGACCCACGGCCAGACGCCCCGGCAGCGGGACAGCAGGCCCGGCTTCGGCCCGGTCGGGAGGTTGCCACACAACCTCGACGGTCTCGACCGGATCGGGCAGGCCCTTCAAGGTGAGCTCCCCGAGCGAACGGCACTCGTGTCGGCTGCGCCGCCCAGCCGTCAACCGCACGATGTCGGCGGCCAGGACCTGCCCGCTCTCACAGCAGGCGCACAGCCGGGCCGCCTCGACGACCGGGTCGCCGAAGTAGTCGTCGTCCTCTCGACTGACCTCGCCGCCGCTCAGCCCGACCCGCAACCCCACCGGGCGCTCACGCCCCCGGTTGTCGCGGTCGATGCCCTGCTGCATGGCCACCGCGCACGACAACGCCCCCGACGGGGCGCCGAACACGACCATGAGTCCGTCACCCAGATGCTTCACCTCGGTGCCGCCCGCCTCCGCGACCGCCTGACGCAAGATCGCGAAATGCGCGCGACGCAGTTCATCCGCGACATTGGGCGCCAGCGTCGACGCGAGGGCGGTCGAACCCACCATGTCGGTGAACAACACCGTCACGTTCTCGGTCGTCACCGACGAACCGCTCTCGAACGCACGTCGCCCACCGTATGCCCGCAGGCGCGCCAATCACAGGGTGCTCTTGCGGGGTACGCCTGTCCTGTATTGACCGTGAGTCGGCCTGTAGGCGGGAGATAAACCACCGGGGTCGCGTGACCTGCCGCATTCCGGCCCAAACCGAGATTGACCTGCAGGAACGTGCCTCAGCGAGTCGCTTCGGGTCGCGTTCGTTTCTCATCGTGCTGAGGACTTGCTGAGGACTAGCCGAGGACCGAGCTACGCCACCGCGCGATGGCGGCCGACGACCAGCTTCGCCCCGCTCGACGCGCAGCCGGCGCCGCTCACGCCAGCGGTAGTGGTTCGCGGCGTCTGGCGCGATGATTCGGGACGCCCCTCGAGGCATCGTCGGGCACCGAACGAGGCTCGAGGACGATGGGCGAACCCTCGGAAACAGCGGAACAAATCGTCTACGAACCAGACGCAAGCCAAGCGACGCCCGAAGTCGACCGAACGAGGGAGCGACCGCCTTGGGTCGTCACCATCGTGGCTTGGGTCGTCACCATCGTGGCTCTGGTAGTCGCGGCCGTTTCGGTGACTCTGCTTCTTACAGACGACGGCCCCGGAGGGGCCGGCGACCCCGAGCCGACACCGGCCGGGGCGACGATTCCGGCGATTCAGACTGTCGAGGCGAACGTCATGTGCCAGGTGTTCGCCAACGAGCCGGTCCGCCCGCAAGAGTGCGCGGAGGACGCGACGCAGTTATTCGGCAGCCACTGCGCGGACCCCAACGTCGAAGCCGTCGTCGTGACCTTCTACCCCGGCCGCATCCGGTGGGGCACCGTCGTCTGCAACGGCCCGACGCCAAACTTTGGAGCCTTCTTCGGCGGCAATGAGCCAGACGGCGAACCCGGTCCGTAGGTCACATGGTGGGCGGCGGCCTTGCGTCCGAAAGGTGGAGTCCGGGCCGACGGGGAAACCCGAACCACGCGGTCACGGACCCCGACGACGCCCCACGACTCAAACGACTCTTGCGCGGACACCACCGTCGACGCCGTTGTCCTGTACTTCAGCTGGCACACGAACCCCACGCCGGTTGTATGGCGCTGGGGCACGGTCCTTTGCGACGACTCCCCACCAATCCTGCCCGGAGCACCTTTCGGACGGCCTAGCGACCCCCATGCATGGTGGCAGCCGACACGGCCTACCGAGTCCTGACCGTGGGACGACGACCGCGGTCACGGACCCCTCGAGGACGTTCTTCGCAAAGCGTCGACGAGCTAGATCAATGCCAGCCATCGGAATCGCCACGGTGGCGCACCGCCTCGTTGCAAGGGCACGCGCCCGGTGGATCGCCCTCGCCGCACGGACACGGGTTCATCGCCGCGACGAGCAGCACCTTCGCGGGGAAGGTCACCCTCGCGCGAGCACGACTCACTCGCGCGACTCCTTCTTCGAGCGGTTGGCGCAGGCCGTCGATCACGGGTGCGATGAACTCGGCGAGCTCGTCGAGAAAGAGCACGCCATGCGTCGCGAGAGTTACGCCGATGTGCCTTGAGGGCGGAGGACGCGGTGGGGCTTGTGCGCGTCAGGCGGGTATATCGAGGATCGCGACGTTGTGCGTATCCGTGTTGTTCCCGGCATTGGTCTCTCCGCCAATGCCCGCCGGAAGCGACGCGATCAACTGGAACGGACCCGGGGTCTCAGTTAGCAACTCGAGGACGACGGCCACGGCACTGATTGCGCCGGGCGCGAGGACTAAGCCCGCGTTGGCGGTGACGATTAACACGTTGCCCGACTGCCCGACCGACCAATCTGGGCTGGCCGAGCTCAATAGGTCGATCGTGAACGGGGCGGCCAATGTCACTGTGAAGATCATCGGCCCTGTGGTCGGGGCGTTGCCGACGTTCCTGATGACGATGGTGAAGGTCGGCGGCGGGCTGAAGAGCTCCACGACAGACGGACCGACGATGTCCGGCGTCAAGTCTGGGGCTGCGACCGTCGTCGTGGTCGACGACGTCGTCGTGGTCGAGGACGTCGTCGTGGTCGCAACCGTCGTCGTTGGGAAGGTCGGGTTGGTCGGTACCGGAGTCCCGGCCACCGTCGTGGTGGTGGTCGCGGCAGTCGTCGTGGTCGCCGCCGTTGTCGTCGTGGTCGACGCTGCAGTGGTTGTTGCGGCGACCGTCGTTGGAGCTGCCGTCGGCGCGACGGTCGTCGCCGGCGGGCACTCCTGCGCGTCTGCCCCGCGGGCGTCGCCCACCAGGAGCGCCGCCACGCCGAACGCGAACGCGACGACCACGGCAACACCACCGCCGAGCCCACGTCGCCGAACGCCGAGCACGAGCGCGGCTCCCGTCACCAGCGCGAGGAACGCCAGCAGTACGACGAGCAGGGGGTTGCTTCCGGTAACGGGCAGCACACAATCCATGGCCCAGTGTTCCACCCGTCGCTTCGCCTTCTGTGGGATGCCGCATCACTTCAGACGCTGTGCGACGCCTCCAGCCGTCGAGCACTTCGCCCGCGCCGACCTCATGTTCGACGCGGTCGCCGTGCTCGTCGAGGCCCGCTTCGTTGGTGCGCACACGGATCGACAGACATGGGTGTGTTAGAGGGTCGACACCGGTGATCGTTTGAAATGCATTACCGACATGGGCGCGATTCCGTCGCGGGTCTTGAACTCGTTGAACAAGGCCTGGACCTCGGGGAGCACGAAGGCGCCGGGATCGTCGATCTCGACCAGCTGCAGACGAGCGTCCCATCCCGACAGTTCGGATACTCCGCTGCAACCCCACACCAGCTTCGTTTCGGTGCGCTGGAGGTCGGTGTTTGCCGCTCTGGGTCTCGCCAATCCGTTGGCCGACACGACATCGAATCCCAGTTCGCATTCGCCACCGGCCAGATCATGTGCGGCGCCGAGCCGTTCAAACACGGCCGCAACCTCAGCGGGATCCAGGTAGTACAGAACCCCTTCCATCAGCACCAGCGTCGGCCGTCCGCCCGCCAGGGCGAAGAGTCGGCCGAACAACGACGGATCGGTCAGATCACCCGCGACGGCTTGGCGGCGCTCAGTATCGGCGAAGAACCGCCGGCGAATCTCAATGGCCTCCGGGAGGTCGACATCGAACCACATGGCTTCGTCGCCCGAGTCGGCGGCCACGCGCTGGTAGTTCGCTCCGAGTCCGCACGCGATGTTGAGCCCCACACCGTCCGGGTGACGTTCGAAAAACGCTCGAGTTATCCGGTCGAAGAACACACTTCGGAACACCGCAGAGATGAGATTCGGGGGGAACGTGCAGTACTGCCGCGGATCCAGACCCAACGACTCGACGAGCTGTTCGGCGAAGGGATCTCTGAATCCCATCTCCGGCTTCTCGGTCGCCGCGAGTGCGCGTGCCGAGACCGTGATGAGCATCGTCGCCGGGACACCGGAGGTCATGGCCGTGCTCATGCCGCCATCATGCCCCAGGGGCTAAGTCCCGCCGCTTGCGGCGAATGTTCGGGCCTCCGCGGCGAGTTCTCCACGGTTGGCAACGCCAAGCTTTGCGTAGATGTGCGACAGGTGGGTCTTGACGGTGTCGCGGCTCATCAGCAGCTGTTCGGCGATCTGGAGAGGCACGCGAGAACGCCGCCACCATCGAATCGCCCTCACCCTGAGCGGCCGGCCGCACCCCACCCCGACGCCGACACCGCGGCGTCGATGATCTCGTTGTGGCGGTCCATCGCCTTGGCCATCGCGTCCGGGCTCGGCCCCCACAACCGGGTCGACGCCTCCACATCAGTAAGGAGGAACGCGACCGTCCCTGTCGGCAGCACAAACCCTGTCCCGTCGGCGGCACCGTTCATGGCCGGGTCACCCCCAACCCACCACGACCACCCCACCCACCCGGTCAAGAACGCGATCACCCATGCTCCGACGATCACCCCGGCCCCACCCTGAGAACATCACCAAGACGGGTGAGAACGGACGGGTGACCCGGCTCGCCGTTTAGAGGTCGGCTACGACCCGTTGGAGGTAGTGGACGAGCTCGTCGTCCGTCAGCTTCTCGCCACGGGTCGCCGCCGCGTCGTATGAGGGCCCGAGCTCGGCGCGGGCTTGTGCGATGGCTTCGTCCAGGTGGGTCGTGATCGCATCCAAGGCGACGACGGCCTGGCGTCGGGTGGCACCGTCGACGGTGGCGGCGGCCTCGTGGGCTCCGCACGCTACGAGTGGGCCGATGAGGCCTCGTCCGTGGACCCTCACATGGGCGCGGTTGCCGACGCGGAGAAAGTGGGCCATCGCGGCGACGTAGCTCCTTGCGCTGGTGGCCGCATCGTCGGCGGCTTCGAAGGTGGCCCGGGCTGATGAGAGCGAACCCTTCGATCAATACGGCGCCGGTGGCGGCTGCCAGCTCGGCAGCGTGCTCGTTCCATTCGATCGCGGCGGCTCGGTCGTCGTCCCGAACGGTCAGTGCGGCCGCACAGAGCGCCCAGGCGTAGGTAGTGGGGCTCGAGGTGCTGGCCCGTTCGAGGAGCTGCCGGGTCGCCTCCGGCTCGGGGCGGCCGGCGACGGACCGGATGATCAGCATGGTGGCGACCCGCTGAAGGACGCGGCCGTCGGCGTCGTCGCCTCCGAGCTCGACGGCCGCGGTGGCCGCGGCATCGGCGTCATCGAGCCGTCCGAGAAAGAGCAGCGCGTTGGCCCGAGCGATCTGAGCCTCGCACCACGTTGCGCTTCCCCGATCGGCCAATGACAGCGGCCTGGTCGGCGAGGGCGAGCGCGCCGTGTGGTCGCCGACCTGCCAAGCCCCGCGGCTGGCATGGCTCAGCGTCAGGGCACGCAGGGGATGGACGTCGGCGCCGGGCAGGCCGAGCGCGACCCGGCACCACGACCATGGTTCGGCCCAAATGTAGAAGCTCGTGTACCTGCCGAGAGGGGCCACGATGCTCAACGCCAGATCGGCGTCCTCGGACGCCACGGCGAACGCGAACGCGGCGCGCAGGTTGGCGCGGGCGGCGGCGAGGCGGGCGGCGACCTCGAGCTCGTCCGGCCCGAACAACGCGTCGGCGAGGCGACCGCCAAGCCCGGCGTAGTAGCGGGCGTGGCGGCGGGCGAGATCGGCGGTGTCGCCCTGGGCCGCCAACCGTTCGGCACCGTATTGGCGGAGCGGCTCGAGCAGCCGGAAGGGGGCTGGGTCAGCCAGGTCGGCTACAACCATGGACTTGTCGACCAGCGCCGACACGACGTCGACGACATCGTCGCCGAGCGGCGTCCCGGCGGTGACCGCGTTGGCGGCGGCCATGTCGAAGCCTCCGGCGAAGACGGAGAGCCGCCCGAACGCCGTTCGTTCGTCGTCGTCGAGCAGTCCCCAGCTCCAGTCGAGCGCGGCGCGCAGCGTCTTGTGCCGCTCGACTCGCCCGTGGCGTCCCGCGGTGAGGACGTCCAGGTGCTCATCGAGTCGAGACGCGAGCTCGGGTAGTCGCAGCGTGCGGACCCGCGCCGCGGCGAGTTCGATGGCCAACGGGATGCCGTCCAGCCGCTGACAGATCTGCTCGACCGACGCTCGCGGGTCGGCTCGGAAGGACGCGTCGGCGTTGCGGGCTCGATCGATGAACAGCTCGACGGCGTCGCTGTCGACGCTCAGCGACGGTACGCGCACGACCCGTTCGCCGTCGACACCGAGCGGTTCGCGGCTGGTCGCCAGGATCCGCAGCCGCGGGCACCGGCGCAGCGTCTCATGGGCGAAGTCGGCGGCGGCGTCGAGAACATGTTCGCAGTTGTCGAGCACCAGCAGCAGTTCGCGGTCTCCGATCCCGTCGATGATCGACGCCCGGGCCGACAAGCCGGCACGGGGAGCGAACCGCAACGCGGTCGCCACGAGAGGGTCCACGTCGGCCGGATCGCCGCTGGCGGCCAACTCCACCAGCCAGACACCGGCCGAGTACGCCGCGCTGACAGCCGCGGCCGCCGCCAGTGCGAGCCGGGTCTTGCCGACACCACCGGCCCCCGTGAGCACCACCAGTCGGGCCTCGGCGAGATCGGCACCGACCTGCTCGATCTCGGCGGCGCGACCGATCAGCTTGGACGCCTCGGCCGGCAGGTTCCCGGCCGTCAAGGCCCCGTGACGCAACGCCGGGAACTCGACCGCCAGCCCCGGAGCCGTCACCTGCCACACGTGCTCCGGTCCGGCCAAATCGCGCAGTTCGAGGCGGCCGAGATCCACGAGCCCGACCTCGTCGACGGGCGACTCGGTCAACAGCGCGGCGGCCGCACCGCTCAGCACCACCTGGCCGCCATGGGCGGCATCCACCAGCCGGGCACAGCGACTCAGCGACAGCCCGAACCAGTCGTCGTCACGCCGGTGGGCCGACCCCACGTGCACCGCCATGCGAACCTTGAGCGCCGAACCTTCGCTCCAGTCCGCCGACGACAGCGCTCGTTGCGCATCGATCGCCGCGGCGACGGCGGCCGACACCGTCGGGAAGGTCACGCACAGACCGTCACCCGTGTGCTTGAACTCGACGCCGGCGTGCCGACCGATCGCGGCGCGAAGAAGCTCATCGTGCTGCCCGAGGTTGTGCAGCATCCCCGGATCGGAGGCCCAGCTCCGAGTGGAGCCCTCCAGGTCGGTGAACAACAACACCACCGTCTCGATAAGCGAACAGTACGACGGCCCACTCGTGGCAGCGTTCCGGGCTCGCTGCATCCCTACGGCCGGCTCGATGCGCCGGCGAGCGGCCGGCGACAGCCTGAGTGCGTGCAGTCGCTAGCAACTCTCACGCCCTGAATCGTTCGGCACCCGGCCTCGCTCGGTGCGGGTCAGGACGTGACCGTCGCTGCTCGCGCCCGAGCTGCTCGGTGCTGTGGCGCGGCCTGCCCGACCTCGGCCTGATCGCGCCCTGACTCGGCGCTCTAGGTGGTCGCCGCGTCGACGGACGGCAGCACGGAGAGCGAGCCGTTCATGTTCGGCGGGCGGGGTTGGGCTTCAGTTTCCTGAGGATCGACATGATGGGGCCGAGGTCTTGTGCAGGAAACTCCAAGTGAACTCGAGGACGGGTTCGAGCACGCTCGTACCGGCCTGTTTCAGAGTGGTGAGCGCCATCAGCGCAGATCAACTCCGGGCACGCTGCGGGGGTCGAAGCCGATGAGCAGCACGTCGTTGCCTGCCATCGCGGGTCCTTGGTCGGGTCGTGCGCACAACCCTGGCCCCGACGCAACGAATGGATCCAGCGAGATCCCTCGATGTCCCTCGACGAATGGCTGGTGTTCGAGAACCCGCCCTGGCGGCATGAAGCAAGCGCATCATCAACCGCCGGGTGCTGATGTCGGGCGGAGCTGACTCTCCCCGTGTCGCCGCATCCGCTCTATGTGGTCGTGTGGGGCCCGCCAGCGAGCGGCAAGTCCATGATCGCTCCGATGTTGGCGCGGCGCCCGCCGCTGCCGCTCTTGGCAAAGGACACAGTCAAGGACGTTCTCTTGAGCCAGCACGAGCTACATCACGTTGCTGTACATCGATGCGCACGGCAACCTCCTCGGTCACCACCCCCGCAAGCTGATGCCGACCGGCTGGAGCGCACCGTGTGGAGAATGGGTGATGGCTCGTCGTTGGGCGGTACTACCCACGCCGACGGTGGCGGTCGAGTATCTCAACCGCGACTTGAGCCGAGCGCCGATCACCAAACCCTGGGCAGAGGTCTTTCTGAACTGAGCCCGCTGCCGGTAGCGGCGCTCGACGCCGCCGCCAGGCTGCCCTCGTAGCGAGCGCTCGACCTTGACCCTCGCGGCGGAGGGCACGAGACCGATCGGTCCCGTGCCCTCTTGGTGCCGCTGCGGTCACGAGGTCGTGGCGAAGACGTGGGCCCTTCCGTCCTCGGCGAGGCGGATCTCGAGGAAGCCGGTCCTGGCCCTCGAGGCTGCGCTGGTCGGACTCCTCGATGGTCATCGGCCCGGTGAAGGCGTGGGTCACGACGCTGTCGGGCGCCTGCACGAGCAGGCCGCACACCTCGCCGGCGCTGCTGAGCCAGGTGTCCGCGCCGCGGGTGCCCTCGCACGAACACGAAGGCGAGGGCGCTCTCGCACTCGCCGGGGGCCGGCATCGAGCGGTCGTCGGGGTGGATGTTGGCGGCCAGGTCGCCGTCGACGGTCCGCTTCCGCAGCTGGACCTCGGCGGGGCCGAGCACGACGGGGTAGCCGACGTCGTGGGTGAACCAGTGGTCGCCGCCGCTGAGCAGGAAGCTCGGCGCCTTGGCGGCCCCGGCGGGGGCGATGGCGCCGAGGGTGAGCACGGCACCGAGGGTGAGGGCCAGCGCGAGGCGCCGGCGGGGGTGGGTGGACATGGTGGTTGCTCCTTGTTGGTGTGCGGTGCCACCCGGTCAGGCGGCGGGGAGGACGGCCTCGGCCATGATCTGGCCGAGGCTCTCGGGGCTGAAGAACTCCGGGATCGGGGTCGAGCCGGCGATGAGCCCGAGGAACCGGGAGATCTGGGCGGGGTTGCCGTCGAGGGCGGTGACCAGGCCGAGCATCTCGGGGGTGGGCGGCGCGGCGATGTCGGCCAGGCCGCAGGTGAACTCGTACATCGGCAGGGCGGCCGCGTCGCGGGCCTGCTGGTAGCCGAGCCAGCTCGGCGGCGAGGTCGCCGCTCGAGGCCGCGGTCGACGGCGTCGGCGAGGAGGTCGGCGTCCCGGAAGGCGTCGGCCATCCCCTGGGCGGTGATCGGGTCCTTGTGGTAGCCGGCGTCGCCGACGAGGGCCCAGCCGGGGCCGCCGGCCTGGCGGAAGAACCCCTGACCGACGGGCGCCCAGCGGAAGCGCTCGACGCGCTGGCCGGCGTTGACCCGGTCGGCGAGGTGCGGCACCTCGGCGAGCGTCTCGGCGAAGGCGGCCTCGGTGCGGTCCTTGTAGCGGTCGGCCTCGTCGGTGGGCACGATCTGCACCACGAGCGACAGGCCGTCGTTGGTGGGGAGCGCCACGAAGAACCGGCTCGGCCGGGTGTACAGCTCGATGCGGTCGAGGTCGACGTCGCGCCAGTAGGAGTAGACGTTGATCGTCTCGGTCGGCCTGCTCGTGGTAGGTCGGCGCACCGACGGCGCGGGCCACGAAGGAGTTGGTGCCGTCGGCGCCGATCACGATGGCGGCGCGCTCCTCGACGGTGGCGCCGGTGGCGTCGCGGCCCCGGATGCCGACCACCCGGCCGTCGTCCCAGAGCAGCTCCTTGACGGTGAAGCCCTGGCGCACCTCGGCGCCCGCCTCGGCGGCGGCGTCGGTGAGCAGCGTGTCGATGATGGTGCGGCGGATGCAGATGGCCTCGCTGGTGCCGTCGATCGGTGCGGGCTGGCCCTCGAGCACGACGGGCCCGAAGTCGAAGCGCACGGTGTCGAGGAACGGCGAGCCGGTGGCCCGGACGCGGTCGAGCAGGCCCCACCGCGCCAGCCGGGCGGTGCCGGCGGGCTGGATCGTGTGGCCGGACAGGACGTCGCTCGGGAACGTGGCCCGGTCGACGACGAGCACCCGGCGGCCTCGGCGGGCGAGGAGCATGGCGGTGGGGGCGCCGGCGCAGCGGCTCCCGATGACGATGGCGTCGTACATGGTGCGTCCTTTGGTCGTGTGGATGAACACGACGCATCGTCTGCGCACCGGCCCCGCCTGCCATCGGCGGTGACCTACGGCATTACGCCCGGCGCGACTACGTAGGCAGGAGCCCGGCGGCGCGGGCGACCTCGGCCAGGCCGGCGCGGCTGGTGCCGGCCTTCTGCAGGAGGCGCTCGACGTGCTTGTCGACGGTCCGCACGGAGATGAACAGCTGCTCGCCCACCTCGCGGTTCGTGGCGCCCGGTCGCCACCAGGGCGAGGACGTCGACCTCCCGGCCCGTGATGCCCATGGCGGCCAGCTCGGGCGGAACCGCGGCCGTGTCGCCCCGGCCGCGGCGGGGGACCGGCGCACCCGGCCTCGCGCAGGATCGTCCGGCACCGGCTCGCCAGGGCCTCGAGGTCCTTGGCCTCGAAGGTGGCCAGGGTCTCGCGCAGCCAGGGGAGCGGCTCGCCCCAACCGTCGGCGAGGGCGGCCGGCGCCACCAGCAGACGGGTCAGCGCCCGGCGGAAGCCGCCCTGGCGCCGGCCGAGCGCCTCGTCGGCTTCCGCGAAGCGCGCTGCGGCGGCGTCGGGGTCGCCGGCCCGGCCGAGGGCCACCGCCTCGGCGGCCAGCAGCAGCTCGCGGCTCACCGGCGCGTCGACCGCGAGCTCGGCCACCTCGCGGCGGGCCGCGTCGCCATCGTCGTCGATCAGGGTCCGCAGCAGCGCCCACAGCCCCGGGAACGGCTGGGCCGCGTCGGGGTTGCGGCGCAGCACGACCATCGCGATCGTCGGCGGCGCGCGCGGCCGCTGCGAGGTCGCCCTGCACGATGTGGAAGACGGCCAGCGTGTTCCCCTCCACGGCCTCCACGACGTAGTCCTGGTCCTCGCCCGTCGCGATCGCCGCCTCGCAGGCTCGCTCCATCGCCTCCCGGTTCCCGAGGCGGGCGTGGGCGGCGGCCTGCACGGCGAGGCTCATCGGCAGCGTCGACAGCCGCCAGCGGCGCGACGCCTCCTCGCAGCGCGTCGACGCGGCGAGCGACTCGGCCAGGTCGCCGCGCTCGTCGTAGAGCGCACCGAGCTGCAGGTCGATCACCGCCGCGGTGGCGAGGGCACCGAGCGACACGGCCACGCGGCGGGCCTCGAGGAGCCGATCGGGCGCCAGCGACATGAACAGGTCGATCGTGCCCAGCTCCTGCAGCGCCCGCACCTGCCACAGGCGGAGGCCGGCCGCGGCGGCGATGTCGTGGGCCTCCGTGAACGCGGCCTCGGCCTTCGTCACGTCACGGCCCCGCTCGGCGCGACCGATGACCTCGAGCGCCTCACACTCGACGGCGACCTGGCCGGTCTTGCGGGCACCTTCGAGGGCGGCGGTGGCGAGGGCGACGGCGGTGTCGAGGTCGTTGCGGCCCACGGCGGCCTCCGCCGCGAGGGCGTCGCCGCGGGCGAGCCGGGCGGGGTCGGACGCCGTGAGCGTGCGGGCGGCGCTGGCGTGCTCCTCGGCGGCGTCCCAACGGCCGGCCCCGAGCTCGGCCGCGCCCGAGCACGAGGTGGACCTCGGCGCGCTCGATCGGGTCGGTCCGAGCGGCGAGCAGGCGGAGGCCGAGCTCGCTCGCCCGCTCGGTCTGGCCGGACAGCGCGCACACCCGCAGCAGGACCTCATCGACGTCGTCGGCCAGCGCGCTCGACCCGGTGTCGCGGGCGTGCCCGGCCAGGCTCTCGGCGGAGGCGAGGGAGCCCTCGTCGAGCGCCCGCCGGGCGCTGCGCAGCCACAGGTCGGCCGCCCGGTCCGTCTCGCCGGCGACCGCGGCCAGCCCCGCGGCGAGGGGCCCGAGCTCGCCGTCGAGCTCGGGAGCGACGGTGGTGAGCGCGTCGAGCGCGCGGCGGGCGAGGCGCGCCTGCTCGGCGGGGAGCGCTGGCCGCCACGACCGCGTCGCGGGTCAGCGCGTGACGGAACCGGAAGCCGGCCCCCTCCACGTCGAGCAGCTGCGCCCGCACCGCCAGCCGCAGCAGGTCAGCCGCCTCATCCTCGGTCGCGCCGGCCGCGGAAGCCGCGAGGCTCCAGTCGAAGTGCCGGCCGAGGAGGGCCGCCGCCGTCAGCAGGGGCCGCGCCGCGGGCGGGAGGTCGTCGAGGCGGGTCGCCACCGATGCCGCCACCGAGCCGGGCACGCCGTCGGTGATGGTGTCCCAACCGGATCGCACCGCAGTGGCCAGCAGCTCCTCCACGAGGAACGGCACCCCGTCGCAGCGCGCCACGAGCGCGGCACCGGCGTCGTCGGGCAGGTCGCCGCCGTCCAGGCAGGAGCGGGCGACGGCGAGCACCTCGTCGTCGCTCAGGGGCTCGAGCCGCACGGCGTGCGCGGCGCGCCGCGCGATCAGCTCGGCGGCCAGGTCGGCGCCCGGGCCGGGCTCGCCGTCACGCAGCGTGGCGACCACGAGCATCGGCGCGCCGGCCAGGTTGTCGACCACGTACTCGAGCACTGCCAACGACTCGGCGTCGGCCCAATGGAGGTCCTCGAGCACGAGCAGCGTGGCCGTGTCGGCGGCAGTCCACGACGACAGCAGGCGCACGACCGCCTCGCCCAGCACGAGGGCCGACGGGTCGGCGCCGGCGTCGCCCCACTCCGGCACGACACGCGCCAGGGCAGGCACGAACGCATCCAGGTCCGCGGTCGGGCGTCGACCGGCGCGCGCCGCGGCGAGCAGGGCCTCGCGCCACGGCCGCAGCGGCGTGTCCTGGCCGGTCGGACTGCACCGCCCGGTGAGCACGAGCCCACCCTTCGCCTGCGCCCACGACGCCAGCTCGCGCACCAGCCGGCTCTTGCCCACGCCGGCGGCCGCGCTCACGACCTGCGCCCCACCGATCCGCCACCCGTCCCGGAGCTCGCCAAGCTGCGCATCGCGCCCCACGAGGGTGCGCGCCAGCAACGTTCCCCGGCTCCCGTCCGGCATCGACCCAGCCTCGCACCCAGCACAGCTCCCCGCCGTCCTCACCCTGAATCGCCGCCACCAGTGACCTTGATCCGCGGACGACGACGACTACGCTTCACCATGGAAGTGCCCTTCTGGTAGCTGGCTCATGTTCTCGACAAACACGAGTTTCCCGCACCAGAAGGGCGTTTTCTCGGACGCGCCCACCTCACTGCCAAGCCGCTACTGAACAGGGCGGGTTAGTGACCCAGTCTCAGCAGGCAAACGAAAGCTCGCCGTTGTCGCCACCGAGATCGTCGAACATGTTGAGGTTCAGGTCGCGCAGCCCTGAGCCTCACTCGCCCGGGAAGCTCCCATGCCGAATCGGTCCCTGCTCGCCGCCCACCACCACCCAACCGCCGGCAGAAACGGCGCCGGTTTGTCTGAGCAGCGACGGGGTAACCGGCCAGCCGTGCGAGCGGCCCTGGCGACGATCTCGGCGGCCATCGTGCTCGCCGGCTGCTCGACCGGAACGATCGGTAGCGCCGACACACTCCCCCCACTTCCGTCCCCGGCGAGCACTGCGACGATCACCGCTCCGCCCACCCCGCAGCAGCGGTGGTACACGCACCACCACCAAGTGGTCACAGACCAACGCAACGACATCGAGGCGCTACGCGAGCAGCTGGCAGCGGCGACCAACCGCGACGCCATCGTGATGCTGTGCGTCGCTGGCCAGCAGTCCGAGCGCCCCGAATACGAGCGGGCACGCCAGGCACGCGGCGTCCACACCGCATGGGCCGAGGCCGTCGACCTCACCCGGTGGATGGTGGCGAGTTCCGCGGCCGGTGACGCCAGCGGCGTCCCGGCGATCCTTCCTCTGCTCGACGAAGCGTTGGCCCGGTTCGAGGATTGGGTGGCCGAATCTGCCACCGGCTGATCGAGGGACTCGATGGACTCGCCACGTGCGGGTGATCGTCGCGCCAGATCTGCACTTCGATGCCACCCTCCATGGCCTGGGTCTGCCGCGTTACCGGGCGCGCGTTCTCGGACCTTCGTGGGCCGGCCGGAGCGGCACCCGGCACCGGTCTCATCCTTGGAGGTACCGGGGTGTCTCGTCGACTGGCCGGCCGAGCACGCGACAGTCGTTCGCGGCGGCCACGGGTCGTGCCACCGCCCCGGCTCGACCGGTCAGGCGGGCGGACGTCGACCGGGGTCCAGGGCGGCGGTGATCAGTCAATCAGACGATTGACGTCTCGCAGGACCGCGCTGTTGTCACGTGGTGGCACAGCTGGTCCCTCGGTTAAAACGCCTGCGGTGCCCGAGGTCGCGACTGGACCTCGCTGTCGCTCGACGAGGCTCGGGCCCCAGGTTCACGATGCGAGCGCCGTGATCGCGGCGGCTGCCGTCAGCGTGCTGCTGGTCATCTTCCCTGGGCGGGTACCGCGCCTCGATGGATGACCTGAAGCTGCGGGCGTTTGTCTGCGACGGTGACGGTGGTACCGCTCAACTGGATGGGTTCGGTGTCTTCAAGCTCGGTGTTGGCGGTGGCCTTCGTATCGGCGTCTCCGGTGTCGCCGAGTCGAGCGACAAGGGTGCCTGGACGACGGCCCGCGACGGGATCCCGGAATGCCCGGGGGTCGGACCACGGCGCCGCGGTTCTCGGATGTCAGCCGTTCCTGCCACGGCCGTTACTTCGGCCGTTCCCGTTCCCGTTCTTGTTCCCGTTGCCGCCGTCGCCGTTGTCGTCGGCGCCGTCGGGCTGTGTGATGATCAGCGGCCGCAGCACCGGCTCGAGCAGGACCAGGGCGGCGGGGGTGGCTTCTCCGTTGGCGATCCACGCGGTGACGGTGTCGAGGAGCGTGGCGGCGCGTTCGCTGGGAGCGTCACCTTGCTGGATCAACACGAGCTCGTTGACGATTTCGTCGATGTGCTGCCCGTATGCCGCTGGATCGGTCTGCATCACGGCGATCACGCCGTCGATCGTCGTTGGTGCGCTTACAGGGGGCGCGAGCGTGGTCGCCGCCGCCGTTGTCGGGGTGGTCGCTGGCGGTGACACGCTCGGGTCTTGTCCCGCGGCGTACCAGGCGACCAGCCCAGCGGCGAGCACCAGCGCTGCGACCGCGGCGATCCATCGGTGTCGTCGTCCCGGTGGCCGGTAGCCCGCTGGCAGCACTTGGGTCGGCACCAGCGTGACCGCCGACGGTTCGATCACAGCCGTGGAGGATGCTGGATCGGTGGTGGTCAAGGCGGCCTGCATCGCGGCGGCGTCGGTGAAGCGGTGCGTTGGCTCTCGGGCCATCGCCGTGTCGATCACGGCGGCGAGATCGGCAGGAACGTCGTGACCTCGGGCAGCGCACATCCGGCGCTGGAGCGTGAAGGCGGGCGAGGGCGGCGGCGACGGGTGTGTCACCGTTGAACGGTGCGCTGCCGGTGATCATCTCGAATAGGACGACACCGACCGCGTACACGTCGGTGGCCGGAGTGGCCGGGCCACCTTCGATCTGTTCGGGGGCGAGGTACTTGGGCGTGCCCACGATGTGGCCCTCGGCGGTGACAGCGGCGGCGAGGTCGTCGAAGCGTCGGGCGATCCCGAAGTCGAGCAGCTTCACCGTGTCGTCGTTGGAGATCATGATGTTCGACGGTTTGACGTCGCGGTGCACGATCCCGGCGGCGTGGGCGTGGCCGAGCGCGGCCAGCACCGACATGGCGACCGCGGTGGCCTCCGCTGCCTCGAACGGACGCCCCTCGGCCAGCAGATCGGCCAACGTCCGGCCGTCGACGAACTCCATCACCAGGTACAGATGATCGTCGGCCTCCCCAGCGTCGAACACGGCAACCGCGTTCGGGATGGGCTAGCCCGGCCGAGGAACGGGCCTCTCGCACGAAACGATGACGTGCCTCCGACTCGGCGGCGGCGAGCGGTACCACTTTGACCGCCACCCGGCGATCGAGCCGACGATCCCGGGCCGCGTAGACAACGGCCATTCCCCCCCGACCAAGCACCCCTTCCATCTCGTAGCGCCCGGCGAGCAACCGCGAACCGCGTTCAATCACGTCTCAGAAGCCGTACCCGCCGCCGCAACCAGCTCAACCATCGCAGCTCCGCACACACTCCGACGACACGTCCGTGGCTCAAACATGTCGTCGTCGACCTCTGACCGCGATCTCGCTGCTACCCGTCCGGTTCGCATCCGTGGGCGCCCGCAGCTGTGGCTGCGGACCTGGGACCTATGCCCGGCGGTTGGAGGCGGCGGATGTCGTCGCCGTCGCCGGGAACCTACGCGGCGATAATCGGCCCGACGACATTCAGCTCGGAGGCGTGGTGCCCAATGCCGCAACCGCTTCACGGACGCCGCCGTCACGATCGGGCGCCCGCCAATCATCTTGTCCGACTTCGGCAAGAGGATCCCGGGCCAGCGCCTTGCATTCGACATCGATCGCCGTGAGCGGGCGGGTGCCGCCAGGATCCTGGCGGGCCCGTTCGGCCGTAGCAGCGGCGGCACGGGCCTTCGATGAGGAAGCACACGATGGTGCGCTTCTCGCCATGGACCGCGTTCGGCGCCGCGGTGAAATCGTGGTGTCGCTTCGCCAGGCGCCGCAGCACGGACGGTGTGGTCGGCCGCGGGCGCACCAAACCGCACGAACGAACGAAGGCACCGAATCACGCCGAGACGACTGCCGGGCCGCTCCGAACGGCATCAATACGTCGATGCGGAAACGGGACGCCGCTTCGATGTCGTCGTTGACGGGCGAGCAGATGAGGCTTTCGTTCGATGCCGGGCGCCGTGTTGCAATCGCCGGTCCGGCGATTCCCGCTAGCCGAGGGTCGTTGTGCTTGTCGGGGGGCCCGGGCGCTGGATGTACCACTCGGTGAACTCGCGGCACTTCCCCGCCGCGTCGAAGCGCATGACGAAGCAGTTCTCGTAGACCCTGTCGATCGGTCCGCCGGGAGTGGCCAGGTAGGTGGAGTTGCCGGTCGCGACGGCGACGTCGCCGTCGACGGCGATCGTCCGATAGGTGGCGTCGTAGGTGCCCTCAGGATCCCGGGTCGATGCCCCCGCGTGCTCGCCCTCGCCGAGCCAGGACTCGACGACCTCGTCTCGCCCTCGCACCGGGTCGTCGTAGGGGTGGTAGCGGTAGGTGACGTCGTCGCTGAACAAGGCCGCGATCTGGTTCCGGTCGTAGCTCTTCCACGCGGCGAGGTAGGCGTCGAGCCAGCGGCTGGGCGGGTCGGCGCTGTCCTGCCTCGCCGCGAGCTCACGTTCGGTGTTGGCGCGCGCCTCGGTACAGATCGCGTCATCGCCACGATTCCGGTCGGCTCGGTCGTCTGGGTCTACGACGTCGGTCGGACACATGCCGCCAGCTCGACGGTGGCGGCGTCCACGTGGTGATCGCCGTCATCGTCGAGCCGGCCAGCTGTTCTCGCCCGCCGCTGGCGCCCGCCCGCTACCAGGCAGGCTGCGACTCGGCGGGAGGATCAACCCCTCGACGATCACCCAGCACATATATACACGTGTGTAAACATGGGTCAATGCCGTCCACCGACCCGCCCGGAACTGACCCCGGTCGGGGGACAACTCGTCTCCCACGCCGAGGAGCGCCGGGCCCAGATCATCGAGACCGCCGCAGGTGCGTTCCTGCAGGCCGGGTTCGACGGCACGTCGATGGAGGACGTGGCCCAAAACGCCGGGATCAGCCGCCTGCTCCTCTACCGCAACTTCGACAACAAGCGACACCTCTACCGCGCCGTGCTCGCCTCGGTCACCGATGAGTTCGTCGCCGAGTTCCAAGATCGAGACATGGCCGACATTCGCCGCCACGGCGGCATCGTACGCGTGATGCTCGGCATCGCCCGGCGCCATCCAGACGCGTTCCGGCTGCTCTGGCGGCAAGCGGCCCAAGAACCAGCGTTCGCCGAGTTCGCCCGGAACTTTCGTCTCGTCCTCGGCCAGTACGCCGAAGCGATGATCGCCATCGACGGCCGCCTCACCGACCCCCAGATGATGCGATGGTGCGCGACAACCCTCGCTGCTCACCTCTTGGACGGGATCTGCGCTTGGCTCGACGAAGGCGACCCATCCCGCGACGACGAATACACGGTGCTGCAGGTGTGCGGCCTGTTCGCCATGGTCGACGCGTGGGGCGAGCCCCACCCCCCCGACTGGGTCCCACGGCCGCCCGCCACCGCGCCATAGCCGTCGACCACCGGTTGACCCAACCCTGATCGACCAGCGGGATCTGGTTCGACGGATCCGCCCCATCCCACACGGCGCACCTTCGCCACTGTCTGCGGTCGCGTACGGCGATGCGAACGCAAGCCTGGCGCTCCGACGCACCCACAAGATCATCGAGGGACAACAACCCAAACGGAATCCTGCGGCTCGTCAGGTCTGTCGACGCGCCACCGAATGACAGCCCGCCAGAGTCGAACACACGCACATGTCGGCATGTCCATCGCGGGTTCGGGTGGTCGGGGGCGTCACCACCGGCGAGCGGCCGCTCGGCGTCGAGCAGTCGTTCCGCACGCTGGCCCCGTCGGGCGAGCCTTGGACAAGCCAACGCGCAGTCGACGCTCCGTCCCGGCGTGTCGGGCGCAGCCGGCGGCGCGGCGTATCTGTCCTCGAGGCGCGCTTGTGTCGGCCGTGGCTGGGGCATTCGGCTCCGCCTACTGCGTCGGTCTTGCTCGGCATGTGGCGGGAGGCGATGACGGTGTTCGTGCGGCAGGCTGGGCAGCGTGACCGAGCCTGACGCGAGCGCCCGTCGCGTGGAACGCCTGCGCTTGGAGCTCGATGACGAGGGGATCCGGCTGCATGCCGACGGCGCCTTGCTGGCGATGGTGCTCGCCGAGCTCGACTACGCCCGTCACCCGCATGCCCACGAAGGCGTCGCCCCTCGTTACGGAGCTCTGCTGTCGTCCGGCCAGTGTCGACACTCCGGCTACTCGTTCGCCCTCACGTCGGTGGGCGTGGCTAGGGCGTGAGTCGGTTGATGTCGCGTGGGAAGAGGGTCGACTTCGCGGATGTTGGCGGCGCCGGTGAGCCGGGCGACCCAGCGTTCGAGCCCGATGGCGAAGCCGCCGTGCGGCGGCATGCCGTGGCGGAACGCTTCGAGGTAGCCGTCGAACGCGTGCGAGGTCGTGGCCGTCGAGGACGCCGAGCGTAGTCGTCGAAGCGGTGCAGCCGTTGGCCGCCGGTGACCAGTTCCAGCCCGCGGAACAGCAGGTCGAAGCTGTTCGACGCGGCCGGGTCGCCGGGTCGGGGTGGGTGTAGAACGGCCGCTTCACCATCGGGTAGCCGGTGACGAACACGAACTCCGAGCCGTGCTCGTGCGCGGGCCCAGTCACCGAGCCAGCGCTCGTCGGCCGGTGACAGGTCCGGCTCGCCGAGCGTCGGGCGCCGGTGGCGCGCTCGATCATCTCCTGCGCCTCGCGGAACGCGACGACCGGGATCTCGTCGGGGACGTCCGGGAGCGTCAGCGCGAGCAGGTCGAGGGCCGGTCGGGCGCGCTCGCCGATGGCCTCGACCATGCCGGCGAGCACGGAGCGCAGGACGGCCATGACGTCGCGGTGGTCGGTGATGAAGCCCGATCTCGGCGTCGAGCGACAGGTACTGCGCGAGGTGCCGGGCGGTGTCGTGGGGCTCGGCGCGGAACACCGGGCCGACCTCGTAGACCCGCTCGAACACGCCGACCATGATCTGCTTGTAGAACTGCGGGCTCTGCGCCAGGATAGGCCCGCCGGCCGAACCAGTCGATCGGGAACACGTTGGCGCCGCTCTCGGTCGCCGCGGCGACGACCTTCGGGGTGAACACCTCGGTGAAGCCGCAGCGCATCGAGCGTCGAGCGGAAGCCCGGCGACCGATGCCGCCGCGATCGCCGCGACCGCCCGGCGCGCCGGGTGACGCAGCGACACCGCTGCGTGATCGAGCAGCGTCGGGAGCTGCGCGTTCAGCTCCGGCCGGCGCAGCTCGAACGGCGGGGCCGACACCGGCTCCGGACACGACGCGTGATCGTCGGGTCGACGAGCTCGACGCCGGCGGGCGCCTGGTCGCTGCGACACGACCGTCGCCTTCGACCTCGATCACCGTCTCCGGCAGCAGCCGCGCCACGGCGGCGCGCGTCGGCGGGATCGACGAGCACGACCTGCGCGATGCCGCTGCGATCGCGCACCAGCACGAACGCGACCTTGGCCAGCTGCCGTTGGTGGTGCAACCAGCCAGCGATCCGCACTCGGCTTCCCGACTCGCGTCGCCCAGCTCGCGCCACGAGCGTCCGCTCCATCCCTCACCTCCATCCGGTCAGATCCCAGATGTGCGGGCGAAGGGAACTCGCGGTGCCACCGCACTTCGCCACCAGCATCGCCGGTGGCCTCAACATGACTCGCCGCTCCGAGGGCGTCACCCCCCATCGACACGACGAACGCAAGGTACGACGCTGCCACCGGTTCAGCTGGGCCAATCGGGCGGGGTTCACAAGACAACCGGCGGCGCGCCCGACGAGATATGCTGCAGTCTCAGGTCGATCGCGACCGTTCGGACCTCGTGCAATCCCAACACCCGCGGGCCGGGTCTCCCGATCTGGATGTAGGTGCTGCCCGAATCCTTGCGC
This sequence comes from uncultured Acidimicrobiales bacterium, assembly GCA_963759645.1. Taxonomy (GTDB): domain Bacteria; phylum Actinomycetota; class Acidimicrobiia; order Acidimicrobiales; family DATKAS01; genus DATKAS01. The sequence goes on from CAVXAI010000016.1 coordinate 872,145, forward strand.
AGCGGACCTCCGCGAACGGTCCGCCTGCCTGGGATCGCGGCCTCGCCCTCGGTCCGGGGCGTCGACGTTGCTTCGAACAACGTCCATGATCCCGCGAGCCCCTTCAGCGGGTGGTCACCCCGACTCTCCAGGACGAGTTCGGAACCGGCAACAAGGTCGACAACCTGCCGTGACACGAGAACCTGGCCGGCGGTTGCCAGCCCACAGATTCGCTCGGTCACATGCACCGTGATCCCCAATACGTCCCGAATTCTCGCGCAACTCGACCTCACCGGTATGTACACCTGCACGGACAGCGGCGCCACGCTTTTGTGCCTCGTGTTGGATCGCGAGGGCGCACTGGACGGCTCTGGTCGGCCCGTCGAAACATCGCCACGAAGCCGTCGCCAGTGGTCTTCAACTCGGTGCCGTCGAACCGTCGAAGTGGCGACGAATCAGCGCGTCGTGGCTGTCGAGCTCGTACTTCCATCGCCGGTCACCAGCGGCCGCCAAGCTCCCCGTCGAGTCGACGATGTCAGTGAACAGCAGGGTGGTCAGCACTCGGTCGTGGACGGTTCGATCGGACTGCCGTTGATCAGCTCGCTCAGCGCAGCCATCACGACGTCGAGCTTGTTGGAGAACACCACGTGCACGGCGTCGTCCAACTCGACGTAGCGAGCGTTTGCGATGTGCGCGGCCAGGAACAGGCCGTCCTCGATGCCGACATGGTTGATGATCAGCGTGGGACACGAGATCCGCGGCAACACATCCTGGACGTCAGCGGCTCGCAACACGGCGTTCAGCGCCTTCAGAGTCGCAGGGCTAGCCCCGCGACGAAACCACTTCACCGCGAACTCGATGAGCTCGGGATGCACCGCGGCAGTAGCCGGGAACCGGCCGCGGCGATCAGTGATGTTCGCCGACGCCCAAGCCGACTCGACGTCTCGATCGAGCTCCGTCATGTTCAGCGGTGACGCCCCACGGATAGTCGGTGCCCAGCGATACCGGGCGATCGCGTCGTACAACCCGAGAGCCAGAACCCGGTCGCGACGGTCACTCGCCAGAATGATCGCGATCATCCCCGCCGAAGGGCCCGACGACAGCACCACCACACGCTCCGCACCGACCGCGTCCAAACGGCGACGGAATCGTCGACCCAATCCTCCAGCCGATCGCGTCGCCTCCGACACAGGATCCGACAGACCCACCCCCCGCCGATCGAACACGACTACCCGGCCCCACGAGCAGAGTCGATGAGATAGGACACGATCCTGACATCGTCGTGCAGCGCCTCGATCGGCAGGACGCTCTCGTTGACCAACAAGATGTCGGGATGACCCTCACTCAGCACCTGGAATGCGACGTGGCCGCCGCTGGACCGACACGGTCCCCGCGTCTCCCCGCCGTCGCCCAACGACACGCGCCGAGGCTACGTCGGCCGACAGCCGCGCCGAACCACGCAACCGAACGACGTTCCGCTTCGCCGCCCAGGGAGCGCCGGACGATTTCCGCGACGACCGACGATTCGAGCCCTGTTTCGATCGGATCGTACGCATCCACCAAACTTCCGCGGCTGATGGAAATCGGGACTTTCAACGTCATTCGTCATACCGTCAACTTCGACGTGATGAGCCGCTTCCATGGCCAAGGGCTGGGCATGTCGCCGGTAGAAGAGTGGGATCGACCGCACAGCCGCGGCGTGGTCTACGCCGCCCACGGCGCGTCGTCGGCGGCGACGATCGAAGTGCTCCAGCTCGGCGACCTCTGTGTGCCGGGCGTCGCACCGGTCAACATCGGAGCTGGTTCTCTACGTCGAGGACGCACGGGCAGTTCGGGCAGCTACACCGGCCGCGGTGTGACGATCGCCCGTGAGCTCAAGGACGAACCGTGGGGCCACCGCTCGTTGGGGACGACGATCCCGACGGGCTGCGCATGTGGATCATCGAGGTGATCGGCGGCGACGGAGCCGTCGGCGGCCGACCAAGACACCGGCGGGACCGATCGGCGCGGGCCTCGCCGCCATAACGACTCCACCGAGCGTCGATATCCACGACGGCCTCGCGGCACGTTAACGGCATCTCGTTGCCAGTGGCCGGCTGAGCCCTACGTGACCGCGTGAAACTGGGCGGCATGCGTCTCGACCCGCTGTACCGCATGGTGTTCGACTACCCGCACGGGTGGAGCGTCGCCCTCGCCGGCGAGGGCACGGAGAGCCAGCATCTGTTCTTCGCCGAAGGACGCTGCGACGGACGCATCAGCGGGCCGATGCGGGGAGCCAACCATCCGCGTCGGCGCGGCGACGGCACGTTCTGTCCGGACTTCCACGGAGTGATCTCCACCGACGACGGTGCCACGGTCCTGTTCGAGTGCGGTGGATATGGTCGGACGCATCCGCTGGACGCCCGACAGATCGTGTGCTGGCTGACCCAGTCAGCGACGACCAGCGCTACCGCTGGCTCAACGACGTCGTGTGCGTCGGCACGGGCGAGGTGCGCCCCGAACAGCTGCTCATCGATGTCGCCGAGCTGATCTGGGAGCCACCGGTACCAGCGAGACGTCGACGGGCTGACCGGAGTCGAGCGACGGCGCAGGCTTCTTCCTCCGTCGACGCCGATAGCCGAGATCCGCACCGAACGCGGCGACCGAACGACATCGTCGAACTCACCGAGGCCGCTCCGATCGGCATCTCTTCAGCTGGTCCGCGAGCAGCACGTAGCCGGCGGCCTCGGACATCGAGGTCCCGGTGATCCGGCTGTGTGTTTGGGGATCTCGGCAACTTGATGTGTGCGTTCTGGCCCGTTCGTGGTGACCCTATTGCAGCAGAAGTACAGCCGAACTTGGCCTTGAAAGGCTGAGTCCTACCGGCAACCACAACGACCCACCATCACCGACGCCTTGACCGCCCACCGCCACCTTGGTCGTCGACGACGCTGACGCCCGCGAAGTGGTCCCATCACACTGGCGCTCGGGTGGTCCCATCACGCTTGCGGGTAGCAGTCGTGGTGATGGCGGGCCCCGCTGCTGGCTCGACAGAGTGAGATGAGCTGGTGCGAGCGACTTCGAGCCGGACGGGCTCGACCCCGACCCGTACTGTCTCTCGCTGGCGGGAGCACCTCGTCAACGTCGTGAGGTACGGACACGCGTACTGGAGCTGCGGGAGGATCGTTCGACTGCCTTGAGTCAGTCGCCGAAGCTGATCCCGAGATCCCGCGCCGTCACGATCGTGTCGCAGTCGATCGGCACGGTGCGCAGCTTGTTGATGGCCGACACGAGGGGGACGAAGTTCACGTGGGGTGGGTCGAGGGCGACCATCACGCCACGGTGACCTTCCTCGAGGCCCCGCACGGCGGCCGCGCCGAACCGCGTCCCGAGCAGGCGATCGAGCGACGTGGGCGTGCCTCCGCGCAGCAAGTGCCCGAGCACGACCGTGCGTGCCTCCTTGCCGGTGAGCCGCTCGAGCTCGGCGGCCACCCGGCCGCCGATGCCTCCCAAGCGCTCCGCCTGGTCGTGGGCCTTGCCGATGATGGAGCGGTCCCCGTCTCTGGGTGTCGCCCCTTCGGCCACCACGACGATGGCGAACCGCGCACCGCGCGCCTCGCGGCGGGCGATCATCTCGGCCACCGGCTCGAGGACGAACGGGATCTCGGGGATCAGGATGGCGTGGGCGCCGGCCGCCACGCCCGAGTTGAGCGCGATCCAACCGGCATAGCGCCCCATCACCTCCACGACGAACACCCGACTGTGTGATGTCGCGGTGGTGAACAGCCGGTCGATGCTCTCGGTGGCGACCTCGACGGCAGTGTCGAACCCGAAGGTCGCGTCGGTCTTGTCGAGGTCGTTGTCGATCGTCTTCGGTACGCCGATGACTCGCATCCCGGCGTCGGACAGCCGCCGCGCGATCGTCAGCGAGCCGTCGCCGCCGATCGTGATCAGCGCCTCGATGCCGGCGTCGCGGAACAGGCCGACGAGCTCGTCGGTGCGGTCGACGGTGGTCCACGTGCCGTCGTCCTGCTGGACCGGGAAGGCCGTCGGGTTGCCCCGGTTCGTGCTGCCCAGGATCGTTCCGCCGAGGTGGCCGATGCCCCGCACCAGATCTCTTGTCAGCTCGATCATTCCGCCCGTCGGGTACTGCTCGGGGAACATCAGTCCGTTGAAGCCGTCGCGAATGCCGATGGTCTCCCAGCCCCGGCGGGCGGCGGACAACGTCGCCGCCCGGATGACGGCGTTGAGACCCGGTGCGTCGCCGCCCCCGGTCGAGATGGCGATCTTCACTGCACCTGATTAGCAGAGTCCACGACCGCCCGATGGCTGACGTGTCCATCGACGGCGAAGACGAGTCGTCCTCGATCTGGACGAGGGCAGCAGCGACCCAGTGGAGGCCACCGCCGATGCAGGCGTCGCCCTAACCGCCTCCATCGTCGAGCGTCGCCGTGCTCCGACGATCACGCTTCCCAGTGAGCCGCCCGGGATCTGGCCGTCGCTCTCGGATGCAGCACGCCGCGCCGGCTCGCCGTGGAACGATCATCGACTCGACCGGACCCAGCTCATGAGGCGCCCGAATCTTTCACCGCCCGAAGGACGCCATCGGACGGCACGTAGGGCGCTCCGATCGATTTCCTCTTTGTTGTCAAGGGCGTGTTCTGGGGGGTCCACGACGCGCGGGAGCGTCGCCGGTCGGCGCGCTGGCCGGTGGTCGTAGGTGTGGTTCGGGTCCGGGTAGTGACTTCGCCGAAGCGCCGGTGTTCAGGTGTGAGCCGGTCACGCAGGCGACAGAGTCGTTCCTGGAGTGTCCTGCCCGGGCCCGCTGATCAGCGGTGGCGACGCGTTGGGCGTCGGCGACGAGGTGCCGCCAGACGACGTCGCTGAGCCGGCGCTTGAGGGCGCGGACGCTTCGCGTGGGGTCTTGCCTTCGGCGAGCTTGCGGTCGTAGTAGCCGCGGCCGGGGCTGTGGCGGTGGCGGATCTGGGTGATCGCGCGCAGTGCAGGGCGTGGTTGAGCCGCCGGTTGCCGCGCCGCGACAGGCGGTGGGTGAACCGGCCGCCGGAGGAGAACTCGATGGGGGCGGTGCCGGTGTAGGCGGCGTAGCGGCTCGCGGTGGCGAACGCGTCGGGTCGCCGGTGTAGCCGATGAGCATGGCGGCGACGATCGGGCCGACCCCGAAGATCTCCGTCAGCGTTGTCCCCGACGCCGTCACCGCGATGGTGATCCGCGCCCTCAGTCGCGTGATCACGGCGTCGAGGTGGTCGATCTCGTCGACGAGCTCGACCGCTGGCGGTGCCGTTCGACCGCTGCCACATCGTCGGGCCGATCCCGTTGAGCAGGGTGCGTGCCTGCTGACGACCACTTCCTTGTCGATCCCACCGGGGACCAGCTCGGCCACCAGTGCCTCCACGACCCTCATCAGTCACGCGGTGCGGGACGACGATGAGGGCGTTGTAGACCGGCCGGTCACGCCGGACGTCGACGCGAGCTGTTCTCGCGTCTCGTCGCACGTTTCCGGAGCCGTTGACAAGGGGGAACCACAGCCACTATGGCGAAGCGGCGTAGCGTCGATGGTTTCAACAGGCTTGAACGGAGGCGCTATGCCAACGCGAGTGCCAAAACCGCCTGGACGGGGACACTCCAAGAAGGCTCCGGGCAGGTGGAGATGACCAGCTCTGGGGTCGGCACCTTCGAGGTGTCGTTTCCGAAACGAGCGGCCGACGACGCTGGCGGCACCACGAGCCCAGGGAGCTGATCGCCGCCGCACACTCCGCCTGCTACGCGATGTCGCTCTCGAATGAGGTGGCCCAAGGGCGGAAGTCCAGAACGCTGGACGTCGTGGCGACGTCAGGCTGGGGCCGACCCCGGCGGCGGGTTCAAGCTGACGGAATCACACTCACCGTCTCGGGCGACGTCGACGGGCTCGACCCCACCGGGTTCGAAGCGGCAGCCAAGGCGGCGAAGATGGGATGTCCAGTCAGCAAGGCGCTCACCGGCGTCGACATCACCCTGAAGGTGACGACCTAGCGTCGGCCCGTGGCCCGTGCGGACCCCACTCCGGCGGTATCGCCAAGGGCGGCAAGCTGGTCACGACGCCGCTTGCGCCACGTGCTCAGAACGAGCGATCGACCTGGCCGTCGGTGAACGGCCTGAGGGACCGATCTTCATCGACGCCGACGGGCGGCGGTTCGACCGCCATGCCGCCGGGCGGATCGTGCGGCGGATCGTCCGCCGCGGGGATCGGCAAGCGGGTCGGGCCGCACACCTTGCGGCACGCCTTCATCGCCGCCGCCTTGGATGCCGGCGTCCCGTTGCGTGATGTGCAGGAAGCGGCCAGCCACGCCGACCCTCGAACGACGATGCGCTACGACCGGGGCCGCCAGTCCCTCGACCGGCACGCCACCTACATCGTCGCCACCTTCGTCGCCGGCGCCTCCCGCTGACACCCTCGTCCGGCGTTCGGTGCCACGGTCACACGCCGGCGGCACCGAGCGTCGGACGATCGAACCTCGGAGCCGACGACTCAACGCCGCCGCGCCATCACCGTCGTTAGGGCGTGATTGCGTCGATCTGGGCGCGCACCGTTTCAGTCGGGCTTCTGGGCGCGCACGGTCTCGGATCTGAGATTCTCCGCGCCCAGGTCGCCCGATGAGACTGACCGCGCGCCAGATTGGCACGACACCGACTCGGCGTTCCGTATCCGCTCCGTGCAACCGACAGGCTGCCGCGTCACCGTTGCCGGGACTCGGCATGCCATGGCCGCCGGCCACACATACGAGCGCGTCCGAACGTCTGCACCGAATCACGATGGCAAGGCCGGCGACGAGCCATGCCGAACGGCATCGATGTCGCGGTCGACCCGCGCTGGATGCTGCGCTGCGCTCGTTGCGCGCAACGCGTTGGCAAGCGGGACGAGCGGTGCGATCCGGCGCCGGGGCTATAGGCGGTCGGCTCGGCGCTCAGCCCCTGGTCGACGGTGGTGAGCAGGCGTCCGAGCGCGCGGTGCGATCCGCGGTTGACGGTGAGGGTGGCACCACGCTCGGTGCAGTCTGGGTCTCCGATCGGATGAGGTACCGTCGTCATCCCAACCGGCGACTGCGATCCGGTCCGGTCGTTGTGACGCCGACCTGTAGGGGGTGATGGCAGTGACCACGATCGACGAGTCGAGGGTGGTGCGAGGGGCGTGCCCGCACGATTGCCCTGATACGTGCGCGATGTTGGTGACCGTCGAGGACGGGCAAGGCGACCAAGGTCCGAGGCGACCCGGATCATCCCGTTCACGCGGGGTGGGCTGTGCGTGAAGGTGAACGACTACACCAACCGGGTGTACAGCCCCGACCGGGTGCTGCATCCGCTGCGGCGGGTGGGCGCCAAGGGTGAGGGGCGGTTCGAGCAGATCACGTGGGACGAGGCGCTCGACGAGATCGCCACCCGCTTCGGGTCGATCATCGACGACGTACGGCGGCGAGGCCATCCTGCCGTACAGCTATCTGGGGACGGAGGGGATCCTCAACGGGCTCACGGTCGGCGACCCGTTCTTCCACGCCCTCGGCGCGACGGTGAGCGAGCGGACGTTCTGCGACTCGGCGGCCTGCACCGCCTACTTCGATGACGATCGGCGTGACGGCCGGGCTCGACCCGGAGAGCTTCGTCCATTCCCGCTACATCGTGCTGTGGGCGTGCAACGTCCGCTCCACGAACCTGCACATGTGGCCGTTCATCAAGGAGGCCCAGGATCGCGGCGCCAAGGTCGTCGTGATCGACCCGATGCGTCACCGCACGGCCGCCGAGCGCCGACTGGCACATCCCGATCCGGCCGGGCACCGACGGCGCGCTGGCCTTGGCGATGATGAACGTGATCATCGACGAGGGCCTCGTCGACGCCGACTACGTCGAGCGCTACACGGTCGGCTACGACGAGCTCGTCGAGCGGGTGCAGCAGTACCCGCCGGAGTGGGCGTCGAAGATCACCGGCGTCCCGGTCGAGGACATCGTCACCCTGGCCACGCGAGTACGCCACCACCGCAGCCGGCGGCGATCCGCATCGGGGTCGCCGTCGAACGGCACGCCGGCGGCGGCCAGACCGTCCGCTCGATCGCCTGCCTGCCGGCCCTCGTCGGCGCGTGGCGCCACGTCGGCGGCGGGATGCTGCAGCTCCCGCTGTGGGCGTTCCCGATCAACTGGGACCGGTTGCACGGCGCCGACCTGATCCGGCCCGGCACCCGTGTCGTCAACCAGTTCCAGCTGGGCCCGGCGTTGACCGGCGGGCTCGACCTCGACCCGCCGATCAAGGCCCTGTTCGTCTACAACAGCAACCCGGTCACCCAGGCCTCGCACCAGGACATGACGCTGGCAGGGACTGGCCCGCGACGACCTGTTCACGGTGGTCAGCGAGCAGTTCCTCACCGACACCGCCGACTACGCCGACATCGTCCTGCCGGCGACGACGCAGCTCGAGCAGTTCGACCTGATGTTCTCGTGGGGCCACCTCTACCTGTCGCTCGAACCAGCCGGCGATCGAGCCGCTCGGTGAGGCCGTGCCGAACGTCGAGCTGTTCCGCCGGCTGTCGGCGACGCATGGGTCTGGACATCGACTGGTACCGCCTCTCCGACGAGGAGATGGCGTCGGCGTCGCTCGACTGGTCGCACCCGCAACCTCGCCGGGATCACCCTCGACCTGCTCAAGGAGAAGGGATGGGCCCGGCTCAACCTGCCCGGCCCCGACGAGTACTGCCCCGCACGCCCAGGGCAACTTCCCGACGCCGTCGGGCAAGGTGCGAGCTGCGGTCATCGCTGGCCGAGCAGGTCGGCAGCATCGTGCTGCCGGTGTTCCGCGAGGGATACAACGAGTTCCAAGTCGGCGGCGAGGTCGACCCGTTGCCCCACTACGTCGCCCCCGCACGAGGACGAACAAGGCGGCCCGTACCCGCTGTACTTCCTGTCGCCGAAGGCGCACGCCTTCTTGAACTCGCAGTACGGCAACGCCAGCCGAGCAGCGCCGGGTGCAAGGCGACGAGCAGTGGGTGCTGATCAACTCCCGACGACGCCGAGCAGCGCGGCATCGACGACGGCGACGACGGTCCGCATCTTCAACGAGCACGGCGAGATCCACGCCGTGGCCCGTATCGGCACGCACGGCGACGTGGCGCCCGGCGTCGTCGTCTGCCCGCTCGGACACTGGGTCAAGATCGACGCCGGGCGGCGCAACCCCGAACCGCGGTCACCCGTCGCCCACTCGCCGACCTCGGCAACGGCCCCACGTTCTCCGACACCCGGGTCGACGTGGCGCCGTTGAACGGCGCGGCCTGACCGCCCGCCGAGATCGTCACAGACGACATCCGCGTCGCGCCAGCACGCCACCGAACAACGCGACAGAACGCCGCCGCTCACGACAGCCGCAACCACGGATACCGATCAGCATCTACTTGCGGATGTCCGGCGACGGCGAGACTGGAATGCGACACGGCCGGCGGCCGGCCATCACTGTCGTCGCGATATGCGCGGAGGAGCCAATGCGGGGTCGTGGACGATCTACTCGGCGATCACGAGCGAAGCAGCGGGGCTATCGGCGCGCAAACCGATACCGACCGGGATCACGGTTAGCGATCGCTCGCCTCTCAACTTCCCATGCCACCGTCGATGGGCAACCCGGCGCCGGTGATGAACTTGGCGGCGTCGGAGCACAAGAACACGACGACGTCGGTCATGTCGCCGATCTCGCCGAGGCGCCCCGCCGGGGTCGAGCGCGATGACATCGGCGACGGCGGCTTCGGGTGACGGCCACAGACCGAGCTCGGCCATGTCGACGGCCAGTTTCATGCCCATCTCGGTGGGCACGAGTCCCGGGTAGATGCAATTCACCCGGACCCCGTAGCCGAGCTTGCCGGACTCGACGGCGGCGACGCGGGTGAGCCGGTCGACCGCCGACTTCGTTGCCGAGTAGCCCGAGATCGCCGGGAACGGGATCGTCGCGGCCACCGACGCCACATTGACGATCGCGCCGCCGGTTCCAGCGGATCCGCCCGGACGCATCGCCCGGAAGGCGTGCTTCATGCCGAGGCTCACGCCGACGACGTTGACGTCGAGCATCTTGCGGAGATCGTCGGCATCGGCGTCGATCACCAGCGCCGAGATCTCGATGCCGGCGTTGTTCACGAGGATGTCGAAGCCACCGAGTACTTCGACGGTGCTGCTCACGGCTGACTCCCAGTCGGCGTCCTGCGTCACGTCGAGGTGCACGAAGCCCGTCTTGGCGCCGGTTGCACCGATCTTCTCCGCGGTCGTCCGCCCGAGGTCGTCGAGGATGTCGCCGATGACGACGCCCGCGCCGGCTGCCCCAAGCGACTCGGCGATGCCCGCACCGATGCCCCGCGCGCCACCGGTGACGAGAGCCTTGCGACCGGACAAGTCGAAACTGCTCACGATGAACCCCCGATCGATCGCCCTGCGGGCCGATCCCCGCGCACCGTAGCCGAGCCCAGCGATCCACCGATCCAGTCCAACGAGGCCGACAAACAATGACGCGCCACGCCGGGCGGCCTGCCATGGGCGGTCAGTCACGAGCTGGTCCTCGTCGGTCTCCGCAAACGCGAGCTGCACAAAATGACGCGACCGAATGTCGCCTCTTGGCTCACGGCGAAGCGCTCCGATCGGCATGGATGTGTCGGCCCACGTGTGCCGGCGCGGGATACCGGCCCGCTGGAGCGTCCGGCGTTCGGTGCCGAGCATGGCCGCACTGGCTCGATTCCTGCGGGGCAGGCCGTCGAGCTCAGCGTGGGTGGGTCAAGCGGGCCGAGCGGTGGTTGCCGAACATGACGATGGAGCGGCGTGGATGCTCCCTACCGATGCTCCGTAGGGGCATTGGGTGCGGCCGAGAGATCGGCGGGTGCGGCAGGGTCTCGAGCGGCTCGAGCGGCCGGAGGGGTGAGCACGATCCTCCGCAGGCTTCGTCCGCTTGTGCGGGTTCAAGCTCGCCGTTCAAGGAAAGCAGCACTGACACGGCAGGCTGCTCCGAAGACGCTGACCCGCACGTTGGACGAAGCAATGTCGTCGTCGTGATGGTGCTGTCGATCACGATCGTATGGGTTCCGGGCGTCAGCGGGCCCACGAGCGCCACCCAACCGTGTGCGACAGAAAGGCCTGCTGTTCCGGCCGGCTGCCCGAAGAGGTTGTCCGCCGGCAGAACGATATTCAGCAGCGGTGTCTCAACCTCTGTGATCCGCACGGGCCTGCCGTCGACGGTGACCGTGGGAGCGACTTGCACGTCGAGTCCTCGCGTGCACACGTCCGCAGTGCGACTTCAGTGGTCCCGTGACCTTCGAAGGTACTGCACTCGACCGGTAGACCCTGCCACGAACACCTTTGTGCCCGGCTTCACGGTGCAGGATCGACGCCGCCGGGCGCCAGTGGCGCAACCGTCCGCCGAGATCCCAGCAGGCGAAGCAGAACCGCCAGAGCCGAAGGAGTTCGGGCGTCGGGTGTCTCGAGCACCGTCGTCCACAGCGCCGCGAGATGGTATCCACTTGTTCGACCGGGCGCTCGCCGCAGGCGCCACCGCGAAGAGCGCGATTACAGCGATTAGTGCGATCCGAGTGATGCGGGACACAACAACTCCCCCTACGAGGCCATCGTGTCGCGACCGCCGGCCGCTCCCTCAATGCTGAGCGATGCTTCGACTTCCGCCAACTCGTCAACGGTCGCTCTCGACCGGATCACCAAGGTAGGTCGGGGCATGGGAACCACAACGATGGAGTCTCGCAGTCGACCGGATCGGGAAGGCCGGAGTGAGTGTTGCGATGGTAGAGACCGGTGGGACACTGGCCACGCTCGAGCCCGCCCACCTACGAGAAATGCGGCGTTCACGCTCCTCCCGATCCTCGGCATTTCAAGAAGCTCTGAGCCTCTCCGCCTCATAGCATGGGTCCACCGAGCTGACGCTTGGTCGGGGGGCTAATGCTCTGTGGCCGAGGGCGTCTGCCTTGTCCGCGCCCGCACTGCAATCGGGGTTAGCAGCGAACCGTGCGGGCACAAACGCCGAGGGGCGACAGACAGAGTGTTCTTCGCTCTATGTCGGAAGCCGAACGGGTTCCGCGGCGCTGTGACCGACCGCACGAACACCGAGCACCGTAACGACAGCACCGAATGACCGGCCGACGAGTGAGAGAGGCCGCACAGATCGGCATCTCGGCGGCTCGCTGAGCGCCTACGGGCACGCGACCGGCAATGAGCGCATCCGGTTCCGTTACCGGCGAGACGTCTCAGGTGAGGGTGATGCCTGGTGCCACGCCGATCCAACGACTGGACGCATTGATCGTCGATGCGCCGGGCGCGAGCACACGCCCGCGGGTGGCGCATCCCCACTGTTGGTTGGCGAGTGGATCAGGGCAGCGGATACACGACGATGTAGACCGGGACGCCGATGCGGGTGGTGTCGGCGGCGTCGCCGACTCCGTTGACGACGTGGCGGATCGTTCCCGCACTGAGGTTCGCCGTTCATGATTTGGTGGAGCGCGATGCGTTCGCCATCGGGCACCTCGAACCCGTTTTCCGTCTGGATCGACGGGTTGTTCTGGTTGAACACGTACACGCCTCCGCCGAAGAGGGTGTGCACACTCACGTGATCGGCCACCTTGTCCCCCGCGTAGCCCAGCATGCCCATGGGGCGCGTCCAGTCGGCCTGGGTAGGCGGGTCGTAGGGCAGTTCGTTCTGGTACAGCACGGTGGGTGCCGCGCTCGCCGTTCCAGACGGTGTCGAACTGCTGGAAGTGCTCGACGAACAGGCCGGTCGCGGTCACGTCGTCGCCGTTCACCACGACGCCGGCGCGACCGGTGTTGGTGTTCCAGCGGTCGGTGTCGCCGTTCACGCCCTCGGTGAAGCCCTTGGCCTCCGTGGTCGGCTCGCCAGACCCACGTGTGGTCGATGAGCACGTGATCGCTGTTCACCACGAGCGCGGTGTCGGCCTTGCCGATATGCGGGCCGCCGACCCGGAAGTACACGTCGGACAGGGTGACGGGGTTCGCCGGATCGAGCTTCGCGCCATGGCCCCGACCGGGCTTGCCGACCTGGAGCAGCATTGGGGACTCGACCCGCGCCGGCGTCGATCGTGACGCCGGCGATCACGATGCCGGGCACGTCGGCGACCTTGAGCGGCACCGACCCATCGATCGCCGTCAGGGTGGCGTGACCCATGCCGAGTACGACGGTGTCGACGCGCTTGACGTTGATGCTGCCGGCGACGTCGTAGATGCCGGGCGTGAGGAGCAGGTGCCTGCCACGAGCGAGCTGGGAGTTGATCGTGCCCACCGAGTCGCCGGGGTGGGCGATGTAGAAGTCGGTGATCGGGACCTCAGGTCGGGCGTCTCGCCGTCAGCCCAC
>CAVXAI010000017.1:0-556028 GCA_963759645.1 uncultured Acidimicrobiales bacterium
CCAACGAGCCGCCGTCGCTTGAGGAAGCCCACGCTCACGAAGCAGCTTGCGGCGAAGCGACGAAGCGTGGCTCGTGCTGTCCTCAGGCCTTGGTGAAGTCGGTGAGGTAGTTGGTGTCGTCGACGAGCAGCTGGTCTTCGGGGAGGACCTGGGCGTAGTTGAGGGCCCCGTCGATGTCGTTCATCCACACCTCCTCCGGGAGGTCGTAGAGCACCTCGACGCCGTAGCCGTTGGGGTCGTTGATGTACACGCTGTGCGTCATGCCGTGGTTGACGCGCAGGTTCATCTTGACGCCCTGCTCCTTCAAGAACTGCACCTGTTCGAGCCACGATGCGCGGTCGGGATAGGTGATCGCGATGTGGTTGATGGCCGAAACGCCGTCGAACATCGACCACTCGTCGGGGGGTTTGGGCAAGCCCTCGCGTTCGACGAGAGCAATGTCGTGGTGGTTCACGTCGTCGACTACCCCGCTGTAGAAGCGCATCGTCATGCTCGGGATGCCATCACTGCGCGGATGGAGCTCGCCCACCTGCTGGAAGCCGAGGAGGTCGCTCCAGAAGTGATGCGACTCCTCGATGTCTCGGACGTTCAGCACGAGGTGGTTCACCCCGCGCGGTGTCACTGCGGTCGACCGCTTGGGGATCTGTTCGCTCATTGGCGGAGCGTCGCATGCGTGCCTCAACTTGTCCAGACAAGATCCGTGCGGCGCTGCGTGGCTCATGGCGTGAACGCCGGGGGTACGGTGCGCAGCGGTGGATCCCGGACTTCCCGGCGAACCTCGCTTGGGCTTGGCGCTCTCCGGCGGCGGGCATCGCGCCGCCGTGTGGGCGGCGGGCGCGGTGCTCGGGCTGGTCGACGCGGACCAGGCGAAGCACATCGTGTCGGCCTCGTCGGTGTCGGGAGGCTCGATCGCCAACGGAGTGATCGTCGCGAGCGGCGACCTGCGCTCGGCATCACGCGCTGACGTCGAGACCTGGTTGAAGCCGGGACTCCAACAGTGGGCGTACTCGGGCCTGTTCTTCTCGGGGCCGTCGACCGATCGTTGGGTCGCCGGCACGCTCGGACTGCTCATCGCGGCGCTGGCGGCCGTCGTCGCGGCGCTCACCGCGACAATCTCCGCATCGCGGAGCTGGGCGACGGCAACGGTCGTCTGGGTGTCGGTCGGGCTCCTCGTCGCGATGGTGCTGCTCATCGGTCTGTTCGCGCGGCGCATGCCCGCGAAGATCATCTCGATCGCGATGCTCGTCGGCGCGGTGCTGGTGTGGCCGTTCGCGTTCCTCGCCGTCACCGCCGCGACGGCGTCGGCCTGGTGGCTGATCCTGATCTGGATCGCGACCGTGGTGCTGCTCGGTCTGGCGATCAAGCGCTTCGGCAACCGAAGCGTGGCAGTGGTCGATGCGCTCGAGCGCACGCTCTTCGCGGGGACCGGTGGCCCGGTGTCGCTCGCGGCGCTCGCTGACCGCCCCGTCAACCATCTCTTCTGCGCCACCAACCTCCGCTCGGGCAACAACGTGTATCTCTCGAACCGCATCACGTGGGGCGTCCCCGGCATCGCGGGACCGCCGACCGCGCTCACGCTCGCCAACGCCGTCCAAGCGTCGGCATGCCTGCCCGGTGCGTTCCTCGCCCGCACCGTCGACGTCCTCCCGGACGCCGAGGGCGGCGTCGTCGTGGTCTCCGATGGCGGCGCCTACGACAACATGGCCGATCAGTGGGAGCTGGGCTTCGCGAACCGGCGCCGAAACGCCGAGGCGGCCGGCGCGAGCGAGCTCCTCGACACCGCGCAGCCCGAACCAGCGAACTACTTCGTCGTCGTCAACGCCTCCCGCGGGATGGACACACCGAGCGACATGACCGTGCGTCCCGGTCTCATGGGCGAGATCGCGAGCGCGCTCGCGGCAAAGGACGTGCTCTACGACGTCTCGACTACGACGCGGCGCCGCCTGCTCGTCGACATCTTCCAGCGATCCCGAAAGGACCCGACCTCTGGACCGAGCGGGATGCTCGTCCACATCGGCACGAGCCCCTACGAGATCGCCTCGAGCTTCTCAAAGGGAGGCGACGAGATCGCGACAAGGGCCCGCGACGCCATCGTGCTGCTCGACAAGATCGCCGCCGCCGACAGTTCAGGCGCTGATGCGAAGGAGTGGTGGGCCGACCTCGCCGAGCAGAACTCGACGGTCGCCACGACGCTCGGACCGCTCGAGAAGCGCGCACCGGGTACCACGGCGGCATTGCTCCACCACGCGTGGGTGCTGACCCGCGTCTCCGCCTACGTCCTCCACGGCCGGGGCGCGCTTCCGAATGACGATCACATCGATGACTGGCGGCGGACCCGCTTCGACGCTCTCGTCGCGGCAAGCAAGTAAAGACGGAGGCAGGGCATGTTCAAGCTCGAAGCGCTGCGAGCGCTGCACGGTGACGCGCTGATCCTCCATTACGGCAGCGCGACCAACCCGCGCTACGCCGTGATCGACGGAGGTCCCGACGGGGTGTGGGAGTCGTCGCTCCAGCCCCGCCTGCAGGAGCTCCGGCGCGGCAACAAGGCCGTTCCCCTTCGCTGGGTGCTGCTGAGCCACGTCGACGAGGACCACGTCCTCGGCCTCATCAAGATGCTCGAAGAGATCGAAGCCGTGATGCCACAGCCGAACGACGCCTCCGCGTTCCCCGCCGCGCTGTTCCACAACACGCCTGGCCCCGCGGCGGTGCAGCCCGGCGTGGCCGGTGGCTTCGCGGGCTCGACGCCGGCCGGTGTACCCACCGACCCGGCCCGCGCCAAGCTCGAAGCGAAGCTCGCCGCGGTCGCATCGCAACAGCAAGCGGCGATGATCACTGTCGCCTCTTACAAGCAGGGCGCGCAGCTCGCGAACCTCGCCCGCAAGCTGTCAGTCGCGCGCAACCCCGATGACGGCGAACGCCGCCTGACCGGCGACAAGCTCCCGCGCACGATCGTCGGCCCGCTCAAGGTCACCGTCATCTCGCCGAGCGTGACGATCCTCGACAAGCTCATCAAGAAGTGGAAGAGCGCCCTGGGACGCACCGGCGGCATCGTGTCGGCCGAGGTCGAGACGAAGATCCAGAACCTCTCCAGCCTCGTCGTGCTCGTCGAGAGCGGGACGAAGAAGATGCTCCTCACCGGCGACGCGCTCGACACCGACGTCATCGCCGGCCTGAAGGAGCTCGATCTCCTCGACCGCAACGGCCAGTTGCGTGTCGATCTGCTGAAGCTTCCTCACCACGGCTCGAAGTTCAACTGCCACGACGCGCTCTTCGAGACCGTCAAGGCGAAGCACTACGTGATCAGCGCCGATGGGCGGTTCGACAATCCCGACGTCCCCACCCTCGAGCGCTTCGTTCGATCGGAGAAGGATCGGGCGTGCACGCTCTGGCTCACCACCGGCCCCCAAGAGGGTGGCCTGAGTGCCACGAAGCTCAACTCGCGCTACCGGTCGCTCGACCGGCTCTTCACCAAGCACAGCGCGACCCGCATCAAGGTGCGCCATCCCAAGCCCGGCGACCTCTCGGTGACGGTCTCGCTTTAAGCGCTACAGCGCTTCGAGGCTCTGGACCTCCTGCTGCTGAGCCATAGGGGCGACCTTCACCGGTCGCCCCACGTGGAGGTCGACGTAGCCCTCGTTGACGAGCTCGGTCTTCGTGAGATCGAACGGCATCTCCTGCGTCGCCGTCTTCACGGTGCCCCGCCCGCTCGACGGATCCCAAGACGTGATCTGCCCGGTGACGGTCGCCGCCGTCGGGATCGGTGTGGTGGCCGCCGTCGCCTTCTTGGTCGCCGCCTTCACGGGCGCCTTCTTCGCCGACGCCTTCTTCTTGGCGGCCGTCATCTTCTTCGCGGGCGCCTTCTTCTTGGCCGCGGGCTTCTTCGCCGCACGGGCCTTCTTGGCAGGCGCTCTCTTGGCAGGCGCTTTCTTCGCCGGCGCCTTCTTCTTGGCAGATGCCTTCTTCGCCGGCGCCTTCTTCTTGGCGGGCGCCTTCTTCTTGGCCGCGCTGGCCTTCTTGGCGGGCGCCTTCTTCTTGGCCGGTGCCTTCTTTGCCGGTGCCTTCTTTGCCGGTGCCCGCTTCTTCGCGGCGGGTCCGGCTGTCTTCGCAGGCGACTTCTTCTTCGCAGCCTTCTTGGCCGGCTTCGCAGGCTTCTTCACGGCGGGCACGATCGGCGAGCCTAGACCTGCCAACTACCGACGCTGCATGGCCCGCAGGGCATCGACGAGCCCCGCGCCCTGGAAGTCCTCCAACCGGCCGAGGTCCGTCGCGGTGTCGCGCAGGATGCTCTTCACCTCGCGCGGCTTGCCCCGTAGCTCGGGATAGCGCGCCATCAACATCGCGGCGACGCCGCTCACGTGCGGGGCCGCCTGGCTTGTTCCCGTCATCTGCTGTGGCTGCGCCTGGAACGTCGGCGCTCGTGATGAGGTTCCCAGGTGCGAGCAGGTCGGGCTTGTGGCGGCCGTCGGCGGTCGGCCCTCGCCCGGAGCTCGCGATCGGACCGAACTGGTGCGGCATCCTCCGGTCGGTCGCACCGACGGTGATCACCGCCTCGGCGTTGCCGGGGTCGGTGATGGAGAGGAAGCGGAAGCCCGTGCCGAGGCTGAGCGTGCCGCTGCTCGTGTCGAACGCCTGGTTGCCCGCTGCGGCGACGACCACGACGCCGGCATCGACCGTCTGCTCGGCTTCGGCACAGACGGGCGTCCATCCACACGCCTGCGCGTCGACCTCGTACGGGCGTCGAGATCGACAGGTTCACGCCGTCGATGCGCCGCCCATCGGCGAGGAACGACCTGTCGTTCATCCAGCGGATGAACCGCAGCGCGATGATCACCCACAGCTCCTCGCAGCGGCCGCGGTCGTCGAAGACGCGCAGGTCGACGATGCGAAGGGTCGGGCACACACCGACGAGTGGGTCACGTCCCGCGGGCGGCTGCGGGCGCTCATCGCCAGCCAGGATGCCGGCCACGTGCGTGCCGTGATGGCGCACCACGGGATCCGTGCTCACGTTCGACGGGTTGAGCTCGGTGTCGGCCAGTCGCACGAACGTCAGCCACATCGCGTCGGTCACGAGGCCGACGAACGTCGTCGGATCCTCCTGCCGCATCGCGTTCACGGCGCGGGGCACGTCGAAGCTGCGGATGATGCGCGACGGAGGTGGTGCGCCAGCGGCCGCCGGGTTGGCGCCCGCATCGAGGAACGCGATGTTCGACTGGTCGATGCCCGAGTCGACGACCGCCCACGTGATGCGCTTTGCGTCGACCTCGAACACGCGCTCGGCCGCGTCCGCCTTCACGGTGACCCGCGACTCGAGCACCGCGGGACGCACTTCCCGGTTCAGGCCGACCGTCCGGATCGGCGAGTCCTCGCTCTGCGATGCGAACCGCGCGCCGACGTCGAACAGCGCCTTGAGGCGAGTCGCCGTCGCACGTCGCCCCAGACCGCGCTTGAGCTGCGCCAGGAGCCAGCGCAGCCGACCGAGGTCCTGGATCTCCCAGCCGTCGCGAGCGCGCAACGTGCGCTCGGCGGCGAGGTCCGCGAGCTCGACCTCGACGTCGCGCGCGCGACAAGGTGCCTACCTTCTGCATGAAGCCCTGCCAGCTCGTGAGCGAGAGGACACCACTCACGAGCTCGGACATCGTCACGGACACCACGAGGAAGGACGACACGATCATCATGTCGGGCTGCCGGTCGCGCATCAGGTTCAGCAGGTTGCGAGCGAGGACCGGCGCGCTCGCCTTGTCGCGGAGCTCGAGGATGACGTCGACGTCCGCGTCGTCGGTCGTGAACCGCCTCCACACCGCAGGCGGCACGGGGCAGTCTGCTCCGTAGACGTCCAGCATCTCGGGAGTGAGGCGATCGCGAGATGCGTCATGTGCCGCCATCTGCACCTCCGGTAGCGGCCGATTATGGCAACGATGGCGGTGGCACGCTCGCCCACTCCGTCCACCGCGACAGCTGCTCGGCACTCGGGGGCACTTGTCCGCGCGTGAGCGTGATCCAGTAGTGCTCGTCGATCATCTTCGGGAGGCTCGATGCGGGCCGCCCGAGCGCGGCGGGGATGTCGCGTGCGGCGATGCCGAACGACGACGCCTCTGCCTCGATGTTCCGGCAGTGCGCTTGCACGTCGAGCAGGTACTGCAGGTAGCCGTCACGGTCGCCGCTGAGCCCGAGCGCGGCCCGCATCGGGTCGTCCCACGGCGGGAGCACCCGAGGCCGCACGGCGTGGAGGATCTTGGCTGCGCCCGTCGCGCCGACAGTGATGGTCGAGGCGCGGCCGTCCTTCAAGACACGCTGGCTGGCTTGGCGATCCTTCACGTCCGCGTACGCGTCCGCGGTGACCTCCAGCTGCCGGACCTTTAGCTGTGAGAGCGATGCGCTCGGCTTCGGCAGGACCGGCAGCCAGAGATCACCCCACGCCGCCAGCATCCGTCCCGCCTCACCGTGGTGTGCGATCGCGAACTGGCGACATCCCCACTTGTTGAGCCAGACGAGCAACGCCTTCGCGTGTGTCTCGTCGTCGAGGTTGATGTGCCCGCTGGTGACCGACTCCAGCTCTGAAGTCGCTGAGTCGACACCCACGAGCTCACCGAAGAGTCGGCATGTGTACGCGAGCTCGAAGAGACGCACCGTCCAACGCTACGAGCCATCGCCCGCGACCTCGCGTCCTGCTCGTTCTGCCTACAGGCCAAACTCGGCCGCGTTGGCCGACTGCACCGTCGGCTCGACGAGAGGCGGGATGAGCTCCGCCGCGGTCGTGCTCTGGATCGGAGTCGAGGCGACGGAGACGGCGCCCTCCGCGGCATTCGCACTCTGGACGGCTGCCGGCGTGACGAGCTCAGCGGCGTTCGCGCTCTGGATCGGAGCCGAGGCGATGACACGGGCGCCTTCCGCGGCGTTCGTGCTCTGCACGGCCGCCGGCGCGCTCGGCACCAGCGTGCGGAGCTCAGCGGCGTTCGCGCTCTGCGCCGGACGCAGAGAGATGGGCCCTACCGCCTCGGCGGCGTTCGTGCTCTGCACGGCCGCCGGCGCGTTGATCACGGGCTGCTCGACTGCGTTCACCGAGCGCACCACAGGTGCGGCGGCCGCGAGCCTTTGCTCAGCGGCGTTCGCCGAGACCACGTTTCCGGTGCGCGTGGTGGTCGAGTCCGACGTCGCCCGCCAGACGGAAATCGAGGCGACGAGCACGACTGCGGCGGCCGCGGCGGCACCGATCGCCCAGGTCGCGCGATGGTCGTACTTCCTCGGAATGGAGACGGGCCAAGGTGTTGACACCGGATCCATGGACGCGGGCGTTGAAGTAAGCGTCTGCATGGGAATCTCCTTCAGTTAGCAACGCGGCGAGAGGCGTCACGTCACTCCCAGAGCATCCGCCCGCCGAGCGTTCCGGCGCGTCACGGAGATCACCGATGCGAGGTGACAAAGGAGTCACCTCGCGAAACGACCGGCGACTACGCAGCGGCAGCGGCGGCCGCGGCGACGGCAGAAGTCGTCGGTGTGCGTTCCGCGATGTGCTTGGCGACCCACTCCGCGTCGCGGCCCACACCGGTGACGGTGGCTGACGTCGCCGCGTAGATGAACTCGAGCCCGATGAAGTAGAGCCCCGGCTCCTGCGTCACGACGCCCCGCTCATGGACAGGTTCCTGGCGATCGCCGAGCACCGGGAGGTCGATCCACGAGAACCCCGGCCGCCATCCGGTGCACCAGATCACGTTGGCGACGTCGAGCACCTGCCCGTCCTCGGTCACCGGCCGTCCGTCGGTCACGCTGGCGATCTTGCCCACCCGCTCCACGCCAGCCCTGGCGAGGTCCTTCGGCTTCGCGCGAATGAGCGGCGTGGCCTCGGTGAGGAAGTGGGGCCGCACCTTCCGGCCGAGCCGCGTGTCCACCGTGAGGATGCGATGGCCCAGGAAGCGCACGACGCGCACGCCGATGTGGCGTCCGATGCGGGTGTCGATCCGGACGGGGATGGTTCCCGCCTCTTTGCCGGCGATCGTCGTCGGACGTTGCTTGGCGAGCTCCATCGCGATCTCCGCTCCCGAGTTCCCGACGCCCACGAGAAGCACGGGGCCGTCGGCGAGCTGGGAGGGGTTCCGATACTCGTACGAGTGCATCTGCACGATCGACGGGTCGAGATCGGCGGCGAACGGCGGCACCTTCGGCTGCTGGAAGTTCGCCATCGCGACGACGACGTTGTCGGCCTCGAACGTGCGGTCACCGGCGGTCACGACGAACCGGTCGCCGCGACGGGTGAGGCCGTCGACTCGCGTACTGGTGCGCACCGGCAGGTGGAAGTGCTCGGCGTACGACTCGAGGTAGTCCGCCATCGCATCCTTCGTCACGAGGTCGCCACCGGCGGCCGGGAACCGCATGCCCGGCAGGGCGAGGTAGCGGGCGGGCGTGAACAGCACGAGTGAATCCCAACGGGTGCGCCAGGCATCGCCCACACGGGGGTGGGCGTCGAGGATCACGAACGAGCGTCCCCGCTCGGCGAGGGCGTGTCCCATCGCCAGGCCCGCCTGCCCCCCGCCGATCACGATGGTGTCGAAGGTCTCCGTTGAGGTCATGTTTGTCGTCATGGGTCGACGGTACGAAAGCTGCCCCGCTCGGTCATCGGGCGAAGTGCCCAAATGCGAGCGCCCTTGGCGTGGGTATTTCTGTGCACACGGTCATGTCAGGCCGTGCTGGTAGGCGTACCCCGTCGCCGCCGAACGGGACGAGACGCTGATCTTCACGAAGATGTTGCTGATGTGGCGAGCGACGGTCTTCTCGCTGATCACGAGCGTCTCGGCGATCTGACGGTTGGTGTTGCCGGCGGCGACGAGCTGCAACACCTCGACCTCGCGGCCAGTGAGCGGACTGGCCGACGCTCCTTGGGTCGGGGTCGCCGTCGTGGCGAGGAGCTCGTCGACGCGGGCGACCTCCGACGCTGCTCCGAGATCGGCGAAGGTGTGACGCGCGGCGCGGAGGTCCATCTTGGCGGACTCCTCGTCGCCGAGCTCGCGGCAGGCCAGCCCGATCAGCACTCGTGCCCGCCCGGCCTCGTAGGGCACCTCGAGATCGCACCAGGTGCTCCATGCCGAGCGGAGGAGGTTGAGAGCCGGCGCCGCGGCGCCGTCGGCCAGCGCTACCGCTCCTGAGGCCCGCGCCGCGAGCGCGTCGAGATACGGACACGCAATGCGCCCCGAGATCGCCGTGAGCTCTTCGCTCGCGGCACCGGCTTCGGTCACGTCGTCGGTTGCGAGCAGCACCTCGATGTAGGGCGCCAGGAGTCGGGCTCGCTCCAACGGGGGATGATCCTCGGCGAGCGCGCGCCGGAGTGCGGCCACGGCGGTCGTGGTCTGCCCTTGGGCGAGGCGCAGGAGCGCCAACCCGGGCTGGGGCTCGCGGCCACCGTCCCCCGCCTCCATGTACAAGGCCTCGGCCTCCTCGAGCTGCCCGCGGAGGCGACACAGCTCGGCGCGCTGATACAGCGCGTCCGCGACGGCGAGGTTGTGCGTCTCGGCGAGGTAGTCGCAGGCGCGGACGACCTCGTCCATCGCGTTCGCCCACGCGCCGTTGAACGTCATGATCTCGGCGCGATGGATCGAGGCACGCGCCCCGGAAGGGCACGAGCTCGGGCTGCGCGTCGCACCAGCCGGCTGAGCGCGGCGGTCCACTCCCGCGCCCGGCGCAGATCGAAGATGAGCTGACACGCCTCGATCACCGCGCAGTAGACGATCCCGACGACGACAGGCGATGCCTCACCCGCGGTGACCGTGACCATCGCGTCGTCGAGTAGTGCGAGCCCCACCGCGTCGTCTCCGAGCAGGATCGACGACCGGCCGAGGCCGAGTCGCGCCAGCGTGCGCAGGTCGTTGTCGTCGAAGCGGTCGCCTGTCTCGAGCGCGAACTCGAACTTCGGGCGAGCGCTCGCCGCGTCTCCTCCGAACAGCTCACCCAAGGCCATCGGCACCGCGAGATAGCCGTGGACCGGGCTGTCGAGCCCCTCGACCAACCGTCCCGCTCGGGCGAACCAACCGCCGGCCTGGGCCATGTCGCCGCGCTGCATCAGCGACATCCCGAGCCAGAACGCGCCCCGTGCGGCCCGTTCGGGATTGTCCGCCTCCTCGTAGCCATGGACAGCGCGCTGCGACAACGCATCAGCGTCGTGGTCGCGTCCGCTCAGATGCGCGGCCCACCCAGCTCGCTCGAGGTCGTCGGGCCCGAGCGGGTCGGCCTGATCCGCGGCCACGTACCGCGAGAAGGCGTCGGCCCAGGCCATGCGGTCGTACGCCGCCCTCGCCGAGGTGATGGCGTTGTCTTGCTTCGCGTGCTCGGACACGGACACCCTCCAAGCGACGGGCCCACGGTAGTCACCGAGTCGGGCGGACGTCGTAAGTTGCCGCTCATGACTGCGAACGACTTCGACGGCGTGCGGCTGCTGGTCACGGGGGGCGCCTCCGGCATCGGATATGCGATCGCCTCGGCCGCGATGGCGCGCGGCGCGGGCGTGGCCGTGCTCGACGTCGAGCCGTCGGGTGCGCCCGCGGGTGCGCTGGCGTACAAGGCCGACGTGACTGACGACGAGTCCGTGGCCCGCGCCGTCGACGAAGCCGCCGCCGCGATGGGAGGGCTCGACGTCGTCATCAACAACGCGGGCATCGGCGCGCAGGGCACGGTCGAGGCGAACTCGATCGACGAGTGGCGCCATGTCCTCGACGTGAACGTGCTCGGGATGGTGCGGGTGACCCGGGCCGCGCTGCCGCATCTCCGCCGATCCGACAAGGCCGCGATCGTCAACACGTGCTCGATCGTCGCCACGGCGGGCCTGCCCGAGCGCGCCGCGTACAGCGCGAGCAAGGGGGCCGTGCTCTCGCTCACGCTGGCGATGGCGGCCGACCACTTGCGGGAAGGGATTCGCGTCAACTGCGTGAACCCGGGCACCGCGGACACGCCGTGGATCGGACGTCTGCTCTCGAAGGCGCCCGACCCCGCCGCCGAACGTGCGGCGCTCGAGGCGCGGCAGCCGTCCGGTCGTCTCGTGTCGGCCGACGAGGTCGCCGACGCGGTGCTCTACCTCGCGTCGCCCGCCGCGAGCGCGACGACGGGGATGGCGCTGGCCGTCGACGGCGGCATGCAGGGACTGCGGCTGCGGCCGAAGACGTAACGCCAGCGCACTAGCTCGGTCGCCGCTTCACGCCCTTCATGATCCGGATGGTCGTTCCGCGAGTCTCCGGCGTCGGGCTTCATGCCCGCCGTCTTCATGGCGGTGCGGAGGTAGTCCTCGATCCACGGCGCCTTGGCCGGCGACGCGTCCTCGGGCGTGCGGAACGTCACGTGGCGGATGTGCTCGCCGGTCCCTTCGAGGACGCCGAGCGGATCCGGGTGGCTCCCGCCCTCGTTGAAGCCGAGGTTGGCGTGCTTCGAGTACGTCGCGATGTGGCAGATGCCGTCCTGCCAGCGGTTCGTCGGCGTGAAGACCATCGACACCGCGTTGATCGCGTCCCACACGACTTCGTGGGCGTTGGGCATCACCGAGAGCACGCGGTCGTGCAGTCGGAACACGGTCTCGACGAGCGCCTCGTCGAACGGCGCCAGGAACTCGTCGAGCTCGGGCGGCGGTTTGCGGCGCGTCGATCGAGCCACGCGGCGAACCCTACGACAGGTTGAAGATGTCGGTCTCGACGGGGCCGCCTCCCCAGTTGGGCACGATGCGGCGGAGGCGCTCCACCGTCAGGAAGTCGCGCCGCAAGCCCGGTGGCATCACGTCGTAGGGAGAGAGCTGTGAGGCGTGGAGCGCGATCGCTCGCTCGCGCAGCTCGAGGACCGAGGCGCTGTCGAACACCGTCGTGATGAGCTCGTCGGGCGTACCGAGATCGGAGAGCACGAGGTGACCGCTCTCGGGCTGCTTCGAGTGAAGCGCCTCGACCCAGCGACGCATCAGCACCTGCGACAGACACTGCAGGTAGACGCGAGGCGGCTTCCAGCTCGCACGCCGTGAGGCGATCAACGTCGCGTCGCGGATGTGCAGGTGGTCGCGATGACCGTCGCTGCCGTCGAGCGTCACGATGACGTCGGGTTGCTCAGCGTCGATGAGCTCGACGACGGGTACGGCGACCTCGTCGAGCGGCGTCGCGACGAGGGTGCCGGGCTGGGTCTCGCCGTCCATCCCTGAGTCACGCCACGAGAACAGTTCGACCCGCGCCACACCGAGCAGCGCCGCAGCGGCGCGCAGCTCGGCTTCCCGAGCCGCCGCTAACCCCTCGACCGTGATGCCGCTGCCCTCGCGGGGCGTCCCCGCCTCGCCGCGGGTCGCGCAGGCCACGACCGTGCGCACGCCGCGCTCGGCGGCGAGGGCGAGCAGCGACCCGGACAGGAACGTCTCGTCGTCGGGGTGCGCGACCACTACGAGCATCACGAGTCCGCCGCCCGTCGACATGGCGCCGACCGTAACCACAACCGGGACGCTCCCGTGCCAGGCGTCTCCTTGACAGCGGGATCTGAGTACCGTAATGATACTTAAGTCTCAGGAAGAGACCACAGTCCCGAAAGGAGATCGGCGATGAGCCACCCCAAGACCCGTTACCGCCCGACCGAGATCGCTCCCGACACCTTCCTCATCCACAACCACGAGGGCGAGGGCGAGGCCCCGGTGGCCGTGCCTCTCAACACGGTGCTGATCCGGGCCGCCGAGCCCGTCGTCGTCGACACCGGGATGAAGGAGAACCGAGACGAGTACTTCGAGGACTTGTTCAGCCTCGTCGACCCCGGTGACATCCGTTGGGTGTTCATCAGCCATGACGACGTCGACCACACCGGCAACCTGAACATGCTGATGGACCTGGCGCCGAACGCGACGCTGCTCGTCAACTGGTTCATGGCGACCCGCATGGGCGCCTCGCTCGAGGTGTCGCCCACTCGGCAGCGCTGGATCGGCGACGGCGACTCGTTCCACGTCGGGGACCGCACGCTCCACGCGATCCGCCCGCCGATCTTCGACTCGCCGACGACCCGCGGACTTTACGACCCGACGACCGGCTTCTACTGGACGTCCGACAGCTTCGCCACGCCGATGCTCACGCCTGTCCGCGATGTCGCGGAGATGGACGAGGAGTTCTGGCGCGACGGCATCCACCTGTTCGATCGGTACGTGAGCCCCTGGCTCGAGCTCGTCGACGACCGGAAGTTCCAGAAGACCGTCGATCGGGTCGAGGTGCTGCGCCCGACCGTGATGGCGGGCTGCCACACGCCGGCGATCATCGGTGACAACGTCGCCAAGGCGATCGCCCAGAGCCGGCTCTCGCCCCTCGGTGATGTGGCGCCGCAGCCCGATCAGGCGGTTCTCGAGCAGATCCAGCAGGCGCTGTCGGGTGCCGTGGCCGTTGCTGCATGACCGACAGCCACCGACGACGACTTGGCCCCAATCGCCCGGGCTGCGCCCGGGCGATTGCGCGCGTCAGCGCTTGGACGACTTCGCGTCCTCGAGCGCGGTGTGGAGCAGCGCCATCGCCGTCCACCGCAATGTCGCCTCCGTCGCGTCGTCGTCGAGATGGCATACGTCCTTCATCACGACGACCGCGTCGATGCCGAGCGTGAGGGCGAGCGCGGCGCGCAGCCGCTCCCACTGCCGCTTCGTGAGCTGCGACTTGGCAGGCGCTAGCACTTCGTCGAGCCAGCGCATCCGCCGCCCCTCTCGTACCGATGGCGCCTCGTTGCCGTCGCGGCGCGCTTCGAGCCACGTGTCGAGATACACGCGCAGCGCGGCGCGCAGCTGCGTCTCCTGCTCGAGCACGATCGGCGCGAACGCATCGAACACCTGGCCGAACCGCTGTGTCACGTCGTCGCCCGAGAGCTCAGCGATCACCCTCTCCACCGGCGTCACGACCGGCGACACGGCTGCCACCTCGAGGAGCAACGACTCCTGCGTGGGGAAGTAGCGATAGGCGGTCGCCCGCGAGACCTTCGCCTTCTCGGCCGCCTCCGCGACCGTGGGGGAGGAGCCCTCGCGAAACAGCTCCGTCGCCGCGTCCACGAGGGCGGCGCGTGTCCGTTCCTTCTGATTCACTCGACCGTCTTGACGGGAGATCGGCATGGTCATCATGATACTGCCGTCTCACGACGAGACCAACGTGCAATCCGGTGGGAGCGGGAGGAGTCCGGTGGCCGAGGACAGCATGAACCACGAGCAACTCGACCAGATCATCAACGACCACTTCATGTTCGAGGCGACCGACGACATCGACGGTGTGATGGGAAGCCTGGCGAGTGAGGTCGAGCACTGCGTCATCCCGTCGCCCGTCGGCGTGCTGCACGACCGAGACGCGATCCGCCGCTACTACGAGATGCTCTTCGGCGACGTGAAGGGCGAGAGCGTCACTCCCGTGCGGCGCCTCTACGGCGAGGGCTTCGTCGTCGATGAGTCGATCTGGCACGGCCACATCGCCGACGGGCGCCCGTTCCTGTGCGATGGGAAGAGCGGCGACGTGAGCTTCCGACTCCTCCACGTCTTCGACATCGAGGACGGGAAGATCACGCGCGAGAACGTGTGGTGCGACCTCGCGGCGATCCAACAACAGCTGAGCTGATGGACGCACAACGCCACGCTGGCCGCCGAGCGATCGTCACGGGCGCCGCGTCGGGCATCGGATACGCGACCGCGCTGCGGATGGTGCGCGAGGGCGCGCACGTCACCGCGTGCGATGTGAACGAGGCTGGCCTGGGCGCATTGGAGAGTGAGCTCGCCGCACCGGACCAGATCAACACCCTCGTCGCCGACATCACGACGCAACGAGACGTCGACGCGATCGTCGGCCTCGCGACCGCCGACAGCGGCGCGATCGACATCGTCGCGAATGTCGCCGGGATCATGGACTTCTTCGTGCCCGTGCACGACATCGTCGACGAGGAGTGGGAGCGCGTGTTCGCCGTCAACGTGACCGGCGCCATGCGACTGTGCCGCAGCGTGGTGCCGGCGATGCGCGCCGCGAAACGAGGCGCGATCGTGAACGTCGCGTCACGCGCTGCGCTGCTCGGCGGGGGAGCGGGCACGGCATACGTCGTGTCGAAGCACGCGCTGCTCGGCCTCACCCGCAGCGTCGCCGCGCTGTACGGGGCCGAGGGGGTCCGCTGCAACGCTGTGTGTCCGGGCGCCGTCGAGACCGGCATCGCGAGCACGGCCACGCCGCGCAACCCCGATTACATCACGCCCTGGTTCCCGTTGTTCGGCGTCGCCACTCGTACGGCGAAGCCCGACGAGATCGCGGCAGTCGTTTCCTGGTTGGCATCGGACGAGGCCAGCAACGTCAACGGCGCCGCTGTCACCGCCGACGGGGGATGGACCGCCATCTGACAGCGGCTGTCGCGGAGTCAGGTTGGCCGAGGTGTCGGCCGGGTAATCGCTCGTCATGAGCACGAGCAACATGGCCTGGAAGGCGGTGGCGGTGGGCGCGGGTGCCGCTTCGGCGTACGCGACCCGCCGGCTGATGCAATCGGTGTGGAAGAACGTGAGGGGACAGGATCCCCCGACCAACCCGGCATCCCCCCGCACCACCTGGCGCGAGGCGCTCGTGTGGGCGACGGCCTCGGGTGTGCTGCTGGCACTGACACGCCTCGTTGCCCAGCGTGGCGCGGCGGCGGCGTGGAAGGCGAAGACCGGGAGCTATCCCGAGGCGCTCGAGAAGGTTTCCTAGCTCAAACCCTCGGCGTCGGCTGATAAGCCGCGGGCATGGCGGGTCTACAAGGACGCCGGCTGACGGTCGTCGTTCAGGCCTGCTTGCGAAGGAACGCCTCGAGCGTGTCGAGGTAGAGCTCCCGCGTGGCGCGGTCGCCGCGGATGTTGTGCGCGGCGCCGGGCATCTCGATCACGTCGACCTGCGGTGAGCTGGCGTGGAGACGCTCCTCGTGCTCGGGCAGGAACGCGGGCTCGTACGCAGGATCGGCGCGCACGACTGTCGCCGGGCAGTGGATCGCACGGTCGGCGTCGTATCCGCCGAAGGTCGTGCCGTCGATCGCCGAGGTGATCGCGCCTGGATCCATCTGCGAGAGCGCGCCGGCGCGCGCCACTAGCGCGTCCTCGTGGAGGTGGTCGCCGAGCTTGTCCCCGGCCGGGTGCGGCGAGCCCGCGAGGAGGTCGCGATACACGTTGATGGGAGCGCCTTCGCCCTGCAGTCGGGTGATGGCATCGTGTAACACCGGGAAAATGCGTCCGAAGCTGCTCGTCGGAAACGTGTCGGGCTGCACGAGGTACAGCGGTGGATCCTCGAGGAAGACGGCGCGGACGAGCGGATGCGAATCCTGCGCGAGCGCGGTCGCGACGATGGCGCCGAGGGAGTGGCCAACGACGATCGTCGGCTCTCCGATCAGCCGCAGCATGCGGTCCGCGTCGTCGACATACCCATCGAGCCCGTAGCCGCCGGTGACGTGCCCCGACCGCCCATGCCCACGAAAGTCGAGCGCGTAGGTGCGGTAGTCGTCTCCGATACGAGCGATCACGGGCGCCCAGCTCGTGGTGTCCGCTGAGAGCCCGTGGAGAAAGAGGACGGGGGCCCCACGATCGTGATCGGGATCGATGTACGCGAGCTCGGGCTCGCCCGCGAGGACGTGAGATTGCATGTCAGCTCCTAGGAGAGCGGGCGACGCTGCGCGCCGGCTTTGGTGACACGAGCGACGCGTCGACGAAGGTCTCCTCGACGACGAGCTCTGCGTAGGCCTCGGCGCCGAGCAGCGCGATCGCGTCGCCCGTCTGGGACGTCATCGCCGCGAGGGCGGTGGTCTTGCGGTCGAGCTGCCAGCCGTCGAGCCGTACGTCGACGGCCAGGTCATCGGGAACGACTCCCACGGGACGCTCGTCGGTCATGTAGATGCCCCACGTCTCGTACAGCTCGGCGTACCGGGCGAAGTGTCCGACGGTGAATCCGGCGTACAGCAGCCGGCCGCGACATCCGCGCCGTCGCCACGCTTCGGTCACCCACCGCGACACGGCAATGTGATCGGGATGGAACGTGATGCCGTCGGGACCGAACGTCAGGATCGTGTCGGGATCGACCTCGTCGAGCAGTGCGTCGATGGCGGCGAGGCCCTGCTCGTCGTGGTCCGCCAGCGCGCCGTCGGGCATTCCGAGGATGCGGTGGTCGGCGACTCCGAGCACGGCCATCGCCGCTGCGGCCTCCCAATACCGACGGCGCGCCAGCCGGAGCGGCGGCCAGGTCACGGGATCAGCCGTGCCCTGCTCGCCGGCCGTCATCGACACGCAGACGACCCGGTCGCCCCGGTCCGAGGCGGCGGCCATCACGCCGCCCGCGAGGTAGGTCTCGTCGTCGGGGTGTGCCCAGACCGACAGGATCGTTCCCAGCGATTTGGAGTCTCGTTGCGTACTCATGGGTTCACTATGGAGGAGGGCGCTCACATCGCGCTCGCGTCGGCTCACAGGTGTGACCTCAGTCGCTGAGGCCGGCGATCCCGCTGCCGAGGAGCTTCGCTCCGAGCACCAGCAGGACGATCATCGATCACTCCGCCGCCGAGTACGGCTTCCCGGGCCAGTACGCCCACTCCTCGAAGTCGGCGACCCGTCCGTCAGGGGCGAAGCGCAGCAACCAAACGTCGCGGTACTCACGCTCGGTCGGGGTCAGATACTGGACGTCGACGCGCACGACCGCGACGTCGCCGTCCACGGCCACGACTCGGGCATCCATCACGAACGTCTTGCCGGCGTCGTCGGCCCAAAACTCCTTGATCGCGTCGAGCCCGATCTCGGAGGGTTCGTAGGGCGAGAGCCGGTAGGCCGCATCTTCAGTGAAGAGCGTGTCGACGGCGAGACGATCACTCTCCCGCCAGGCTCGTTCGTACCCCTCAACCCACCGCATGACGTCGTCGCGGTTCATGGTGCTTCGGTCGTACCCGGCGAGCGAGGGCACCAATCGGCCAACAAATCCGCTGTGAGCCGACGCGAGGGCGGTGTGAGCGCCGATCGGCATTGTTTCCGCATGACTGAGACACGAACCACCACCAACAATCTGTACGTCGAGACGCTGGGGTGAGGGCACGCCCGTCGTGCTCGTGCACGGCTCACTTGCCACTGGCGCCGAGGAGTGGGAAGCCCAGCGGCCGCTGGCCGACGAGGGCTTTCGCCTGCTCGTGGTCGACCGACGCGGCTACGGGCAGAGCCCCGCCGCCGACGGAGAGGACTTCCTGGTCGACGGCGACGACATCGCCGAGCTGATGGGCGACGGCGCGCACCTCGTCGGTCACTCCTACGGTGGCCTGGGCGTCATGTTCGCCGCCGCCCGCCGTCCCGAAGCGACGAAGTCGCTCACGCTGCTCGAGCCCGCCGCGTTCAGCGTGGCTCCGGACCGTCCCGAGGTGCGGACGCTCGTCGACGGCGTCCGGGAGTCGTGGCACTCGGATCTCCCCGATGCGGAGTTCGTCGTCGGCTTCCTCAAGGCGGTCGGGAGCGACCCTGACGAGTTCCCGCCCGACTTCCTCGCCGCCGCGGTCCCGCTGGTGCCTGTCTTCCGCCGCGGACGCCCCATCTGGACCGCGGACCTGCCGTTGGCCGAGCTGGCAGCCGCGTCCTTCCCCAAGCTCGTCGTCTCGGGCGGGCACAGCGCGGCCTTCGACGCCATGTGCGACGAGCTCGCCGAACGCATCGGTGGAGCCAGGGCCACGATCGAGGGTGCCGGCCACGAGATCCAGTTCACCGGCCAGCCGATCAACGACGCGCTGCTCACGCTGTGGCGCCCCTGACAGCTAGATCCGTGCCGGATGCGTTCGACTGGGACCGATCAGTCTGAGCAAGAATCGGTCGGCATGGATCCGCCCGCTGCGACATATCAACCGTTGGTGATCCACGCCGGCCGACGCTTCGGATGGTGGATCGAAGGACGCAAGTCGAACGGCCGCCGGTACATGCTCACGTGGTGGCCGACGAAGGCCTTGGCGTCGTTCGTCGCCCGGACGTGGGTTGCCCTGCTCCGACGACTGACCCGCGCTGAGGTGCTGATCGAGGTTCGGGAGACGCCCAACCAGACCGCCTGAGCCGCACGGCTGCGTCGCTGACGGCGTGAGCGTGCCGATCACCCGCCTTCGAGTCGCTCGAGTTCGAGCTCGATGACGGCGCGGGCGTCCACGTCGGTCAGGATTCGGACCGGTTGCCGACCCTGCCACTGCTCCTCGTGGTCGCTGAGCCGCTTGGCGGCCAGCGTCTTGCCGCGACAGAAGCTGTTGCCGCAGTCGACGCGGATCGGGTGCTCGACCCACGTGTAGTGCTGGGGTGCGATCAGGTAGCTGATCGCGGACGAGTCGTGGACATGAATGCCGTCGATGCCGAGCCGCTGCGCGAAGAAGTTGGCGTAGTACGGCACGATCGCCGATAAGTGACGCGCCGGCGGTGAGTCGATGTTGGCGATCCGTCGTAGGTCGCTCTTCGTCATCAGCGTCTGCTCGGTGACGTCGAGACCGGCCATGACGATCGGGCATTCGGCCCCAAAGACGATGTCCGCTGCCTCGGGGTCATTGAGAACGTTCGCCTCTCCCGCTGGGGATGCGTTCCCACCGACGAACGCGGCGCCCCCCATGAGCACGATCTCGGCGATTTGCTGCGTGAGCCTCGGCTCCCGGAGCATCGCCAGGGCGACGTTGGTAAGGGGACCGAGCAGGACCAATGTGATTTGACCTGGTGACGACATGACCGTTTCGGTGATGAAGCGGGCCGCGTCCACAGCGAGCGGCGCCGTGGCCGGTGCCGGAAGATTGACCCCGCCCTGGCCATCGGGGCCGTGCACGAACGCGGCCGGACCGCGGTAGTCCATCGCTAGCGGCTTGGCGGCTCCGGAAGCGACGGGGATGTCGCTCCGCCGGGCGATCTCCAACAGGCTGAGGGCGTTGCGGGTCGTCACGTCGGTGTCGGCGTTGCCGAACACAGTGGTGAGGCCGACCACCTCGAGCTCGGGCGACTCGAGCGCGTAGAAGATTGCCATCGCGTCGTCGATGCCCGGATCCGTGTCAATCAGAAGCTTTCGCGGCTGAGAGTCCGTCACGAACGCGGAACGTAGTCGTCGCCGACCGCTACCCCATTGGTGCCTCGGCAGCTATTGCGTGCGCGCCCCCGGGGTGAATCGAACACCCGACACACGGTTTAGGAAACCGTTGCTCTATCCACTGAGCTACGAGGGCTTTGCGTTGGCTCGGGACGGAAAGGCTAGGCGCCTGCGGGTCGTCCAATCTGTGTGATGCCCGTCATGTGTCAATGTCGCACTGTGTGATCGTGCCGCGCCTTCGCGGCGCAACGTCGAGCAGGAGGAAGAAATTCATGGCCATTGGACCGATACAGGCATTTGTCATCGGCTTCCCCGACAACGAGCTCCTCGAGGGTCGTATCGCCGAGGAGCTCGCCCGTCTCAGCGAGATCGGGCAGATCAAGATCATCGATGCGGTCTTCGTGATGCGCGACGGCGACGACCTCGCCGTGCTGAGCGTGTCCGACCTGGACGATGAGCAGCGGGCCGAGTTGCGCACCGTGGTGGGCGCGCTGGTCGGCCTCGGGGTCGCCGGGGGGGACGGCGCCGTGGCCGGCGCCGAGCTCGGCGCTTCTGCCGATCCGGGCGGCCCCAGCGCCGCCGAGGTGCTCGCGGTTGGCCTGCTCGAGGATCTGCCGGACGGCACCTCGGCGCTGGTACTCGCGATCGAGCACATGTGGGCCATCCCCCTGCGGGACGCGGTCCGCGACGCGGGCGGCATCGTGCTCGCGCATCGCTCGCTCAGCGCTGAGGACCTGATCAAGTTCGGGATGGACCTCGGCGACGCGCTCGACGAGCTCGACAGCTGAAGTCATCGCGCTGAAGCCACGACGCGACGAAGCGGGAGGCGAATCGCCTCCCGCTTCTTTCGCGTTCGGGGACCCGATGAGTCACGAGGGTGTGTTCACACTGAGGCTGATCGGGAACGTGGCGATCCACGCCGCGGTGCCCACGAACACCAGGCAACCGACGATGAGCAACGCCGTCCGCGTCCCAGTGCTCTTCAACTTGGTGCTCATGCCCGCGAAGAATAGGGAGACTGCAAAGAGGACGACAGCGAGAACGTAGTTGGCGGATCGCTGGATGTTGCGGCGGACCTGCGGCGGACGCCACTTCCGATTGCGCGTCGAGCTGCTCAGCCTCAGTCCGTGATTCGAGCTGATACTCCGGCATCGCGAACGGTGTCGGGGGAGCCTCCGGGTTCGTCAGTGGATCGGTGTCCTGCCACGCGTCGAAGGCAGGGACGAACTCGGGGCGGAAGCGCTGCTCGTAGAAGTCCGCGAGTTCGGGCTCGTCCCTCGCTGTCGCGTTGACCCATTGGATGAACAGTGCGATGTCGACCTGTGTCTGGCCCTCCGCGAGCCCTTGGGCGCGGGCCGCGCTCGATGCGCGAAGCATTCGCTCGACTGGCCGCCCTGGCTTGCTCGCCGTTCCAACGGTTGGCTTGGTAGCTGCTCCACGCGGTGGCGACGGCGGCGACCGCGAGCAGGACGGTGGCCACGATCTCGATCCAGTCCCGCTGCGGCGGGCTGTCCGGCGCGGCTGCGACCGCGGCGGTCACGCGGGGACTCCCGCGGCGTCACACGGGATTGTGACCGGGGTGCCGATCGCTTCGAGTGCCTGGTCGATGATCCGCACGCTGCGTTCCATAGCCACGGGCTGAAGGCCGCCGACGCTGTCCTGGAACGGGTCATCGAGGAAGCCGAGCAGGAGGAGCATCGTCACGACGACCGAGACCACGCCTCCCATGAACATCCCTTGTATCCAGGCTCGCTCGCTGCTGTCGGCGAACCCGAACAGGAACATCAGCACGATCCCGGAGATGAAGAACAGTGCGATCCAGAGCGGCGTCGGCATCACGCCCGCGGCGCCGTGGATGCGGTCCTGGCGTCCGATCTCCCGGGCCGACGTCTGCTCGAGCCACTGGTCGTACGCCGACTCCTGTTGGGGGGTGTCGAGCTCGACCGCCCGCAGTGTGCGGAACATCTCGACGCCCCACGGGTTGAGCGCGTCGCCCAGGGAGCCGTTCTCCATCCGGTCCCACTCGACGTTGATCACGTAGCGCGCGTAGCAGACCAGCTCGCCGGTGAGCTGCGCGCCGGACTCCTCGGGGAAGAACTGCGCCGTCTGGACCTGTTGGGCGATGGTCAGCGCCTCCGTCTCCGCGCCGGACCGGGAGGCGTCGTAGCTCTCGAAGCCGAGGAAGATGAGAAAGCCCAGGAGCACGGAGAAGCCCGTGGCGATCACGCCGAAGATGCCCGCGGCCCGGTCGCCGTCAGCGAAGTAGCTGCCCTCGGGCGCCCGGGACCGGACGAAGAGCATCGCGGCGACGGCGATACCCGCTGTCACGAGGACAATCAAGGCCGCCCAGACGATGTTCACCTATCGAATGATGATCGACGCCGCCGCCGCCATCGCGCATCACGCGAACTGGACGACGGCGGACGCTCGATCAACTCGGCGTGGGCGCATGAGGAGGAATCGTTAGTCAGCCTTCGCTGCGGGCGGCCAAGCCGTGTCCGGCGGTGAGCAGCAACGCGGCGAGCACCAGAAGCGGAGTGACGGGCCCGGCCATGGTCAGCAGGGTTGCCGCGCCACCAATGGCGATCAGGACGGCTGCACCCTTCGTGATGATCGACGACCGCGCCAGACCGACGGCGAGCACGATGTAGCCGATCGCGGCGACGATGACCATGAGGAATATGACGCCGGTCGCGGCTGCGTCGTTGAAGTCCTGCTGAATCTGAACCTGTGCCGCGCGGTCGGGGGCTTCGGCGGCGACGGCCAGGTAGAGGCCACCGAGGCAGATCGCGGCGGTGGCCGCCCAACCGATCGCGGTCGTGATGGTGACGAACATGGCCATGCGCACCTTCCCCACGAGCCTCAGCTGATGAGCAAGGACGACCGCCGTGACGGTGAGGAGGCCGCAGGCCGCGAGGGCGAGGAGCCAGCCTGTGTTGGAGCGGCCGCTGTTGGCGGCCATCGAAGTCATCACGCTGTCCCAATCCTCATCGTCGAACGGGACAAGCAAAGCCCGGCCGATCGCCATGACGAGTGGCGCGCCGACGAGCAGCGCGAGCGTGCCCTTCGAGTACCTCGCCTTCACCTCGGACGTGTGTTCCACCGCTGTTGCCGTCATCGCTCCCTCTCCTTCCCGGCACCACGCGGCGCCGTTCTGGTGACAGTGCGCCTGACCGCATCGACGAGGCATTGGGGCTAGCGCCGGAACCGGACCCAGGGTTGTCCCTGAGGCGGCCGAGTCCGTGTGGTGTCATCCTCGTGTGGTGGCGGTGCAGACGGAGCGTCCCGCGGTTGTGCGAGCGGCGAGGGTGACTGCGGCCGCGACGATCGCGTTCGGACTCGCCATGCTGGTGCTCGGCATCGTCTTCGACCGGAAGTTCGCGGCCGCCGGTCGCGACGAGTTCCAGTTCTCAGGTGCCGATGCCGTGTGGGTGACGGCCGGCTTCGCGTCAGCTGCGGTCGGCGTGATCCTTCTCGTGCGACGTCCCTCGCATCCGGTCGGCTGGTTGTTCGCGGCCCTCTCCGCGACCGTCGCCGCCGCAGGGGCCAGCGAGGCATACGGCCTGTACGGCTTGTTCGCCGATCCCGGGTCCTTACCCGGCGCCGAGGTCGCCGCGGTGCTGGCGAACTCGCTGTTCGTGCTCGTGTTCGTCCTGTTGGCCCTTGTCTGCTCGTTGACACCCGACGGGCACTACCTCTCGAATCGGTGGCGGCGCGCATCGCACGTGATGGTCGCGGCGTCGTGTCTCTGGTTCGCGCTCCGCCTGATCTCTCCTGCACCGATGGACGCGCCGTTCGCCTCGGTCGAGAACCCATGGGCGGTGTCCTCGACCCTCCTCGACGGCCGTTCGGGCAGCGGCCGCGACAGTCAGCAACGCACTCGTGGTCGCCGCCGCGCTGTCTCTTCTGGTGCGGATGCGACGTGCGGAGGGAGAGACTCGCCGCCAGCTGCGCTGGATCGCGATCGCGGCGGTGCCCGTGGCGGCGCTGTTGGTGATCGCCTTCGTCGCGGCATACACGGACCACCAGACGCTCCTCAACGCCGCGGCCGCGGGAATCGTGGTGCTCATCCCCGTCGGCGCCGGTCTGGCCGTCGCTCGGTATCACCTGTACGACGTCGACCGGATCCTCTCGCCGCGCCGTCACCTACTTGATCGTCAGTGGCCTCGTGATCGGCACCTACGTCGCGGTGGTCTTCGTCGTGGCGCGGGTGATCGGTCAGGCCGCGGGTCGGTCACCGACCGCGATCACGGTGGCGACACTCGTCGCCGTCGCGGCCGCCCGGCCCGTGTACATCGCGGTGCGCGATGCGCTCGATCGGCGCTTTCAGCGCCGGCGCTACGACGCGCTCCGTCAGGTGCGCGCCTTCATCGCCGATCCGGGACCCAACCCCAAGATCGAGAGCGTCCTTCGGGAGGCGCTCGCTGACTCGGAGTTGCGGGTGGCGTACTGGGATGCCGAGCGCGCACGCTGGGTGACCGAAGATGGGCACGCCACCGAAGCCAGCCCCAACGCACTCGTCGTCGACCGAGGCGGCCGGACCGTCGCCGCGGTGACGACGAGCATGCGATGACCTCGCGACGGCGCGAGCAGTGCTCGACGAGGCCGCCCCCGAGCTCGACAACGCCGGACTCCGGGCGGCGGTGGCGGTGCAGCTCGAACAAGTGCGGGCATCGCGCGAGCGGATCGCCGAGGCGCAGATCGACGAGCGCCGACGGATCGAACGCGATCTGCACGACGGCGCTCAGCAGCGGCTCCTCGGCACCGCGGCGCAGATGCAGGCCGCGTTGCTCAACGGGGATCCCGAGCGGCTCCGGGCCGCGCTCGAGCTCGGAGTCTGCGAATCGCGCAACGCGGTCGCCGAGCTGCGCGGCCTTGGCCAACGGTCTGCATCCCGCCGTACTCGAAGACGGTGGCCTCCCTACTGCGCTGCAGGACCTGTCGTCGCGGCTGCCGGTGTCCGTCGCCGTGAGCGAACCCGGGCAGCGCTACGCCCCGCTCGTCGAGGCCACGTTGTGGTTCGTCGCGTGTGAGGCGGTCGCCAACGCAACGAAGCACGCCGCGTCCACGAGCGTCGCTGTTCGCCTCGATGATCTCGGCGGACGAGCTGCGCCTCGTCGTCGAAGACGACGGGTGCGGTGGTGCCGATCCGGGCGGACCGGGTCTGCGGGGCCTCGCGGACCGCGTCGAAGCGGCGGGTGGACAGCTCACCATCGTCTCCGACCCCTCCGTCGGGACGCGCGTCGAAGCGGTGGTGCCGTGCGGGTTGTGATCGCCGACGACTCGGTGCTCTGGCGCGAGGGGTTGGCCAGGCTGCTCGCCGAGGCCAGTGTCGAGGTGTGCGCCCTTGTCGGCGACGGTGGTTCGCTCATCGAGGCCGTCGCAGAGTTCCTCCCCGACGTCGCCCTCGTCGACGTCCGAATGCCGCCGACGTTCACGCACGAGGGCGCGGAGGTCGCGGGAAAGCTGCGCGACCAGTTCCCGGCCATGGGCATCGTCCTGCTGTCACAGACACTCGAGGTGAGGAGCGCGGCGGTTCTCGCCCGCGCCCATCCACGAGGGTTCGGCTACCTACTCAAGGATCACGTGCTGGACGTGGCGACGCTGGTCGACTCGTTGACGACAGTGGCCAAAGGGGGCACGGTCCTCGATCCGGACGTCGTCGGCGCGTTGCTCGGGCAGCATCAAACGCAGAACCGACTCGGCCGACTGTCCGCGCGAGAACGCGAGGTGCTCGGTCTCATGGCGCAGGGACGGTCCAACGCGGCAATCGCGAGGCAGCTCGTGCTGAATGAGAAGACGGTCGAGACCCACATCGCGAGCGTCCTGACGAAGCTCGATCTCTTGCAGGCACCCGACGACCATCGCCGCGTCCTGGCCGTGCTCGCCTGGCTCGACGCCTGACGCGTCATCCGCCCGCGGCGGGTGGAGCGTCCATCGTCGCGCGGGTCTCGACAAGGGAGGTGAACGGCACGGTGATGAAGCCTCGCTGCGGCCGGTCGAGGTCGAACGACACGAACAGGATCACGACCACCACCGTGGCGGCGATGAGCGACGTGATGATGCTGCGGCCGAGGATCGCGAGATACGCCGCCAGCATCCCGAGCGCGAGCCCGCTCCCCACGACCAGGAGCAGCATCACCGGGGTCGGCACACGGTTGCGCAACGACGCCATGCGCTCGGTGTGGGTGTCGATCATCTCGTTCATCGTCTCGACGTAGGTGCGGGGTCCGGTGCCCGTCGGATCGGCGTCGACGGCCTCGCCCGTGGCCGCCCAGAGCTCTCGTTGAAGCGGGTCGAACGCCGCGGCGGTGGCGTCGAAACCGTCGGTGAACGGCACCTCGTCGGCGAGGACGATGGCGAGGTCGTTGTACTCCTTGAGCAGCTCGAGCGATGTGGTGCGGGGAGGCTCGGGAAGCAGCTGGGCCCGCAGATAGGACGTGCCGATGGTGTTCGCCTCCTGCACCACGAGGGCGCGCCGTGCTTCGTACCGGCCGACCGCCATGGTCAACCCGAAGGCGAGCAAGAGACCGACGAGGCCGAGCAAGGTTCCCTGCACGACACCGACCGGCTCGACATTCGCCGCGGGGCGGGAACGGCGCGCGTCGACCGAGGACGACGCCGAGGGCGGTGAAGCCACCGATGACCGCCACGAGCAACAGGGTGACCCAGAAGGTGCTGAGCGAGAACAGCCACATGCGGTTCGATCCTCGCACGGGCGACCGCATGTGACGCGGTATCCCATCGCGCCGCCGAGAGGTTCAGCCTTCTCCCCGGTAGTCGATCATCCAAGCGACCGGGGGCGCGAGGCGGCCGAGGAGGTGCTTGCCTGCGAGCTCGAAGTTCGCCTCTTGCGTGCAGATGTGCTGCACGGCGGTGCGCGCGTCGCGCAAGCACCGGTCGAGTGCGCATGACGCGTACACCGCGCTGGCTCCCGCAGTTGTGTAGAGCATCGAGATCGCCTCGAGCGCGCAGTGCGCCGCATGGGTTGACGCGAGCCACAGCTCTCGTCGGTCCGCGAGCGTTGGTGCGTGCCCGCGCTCGACCCGGCTCCACAAGTCGGTGAGGCGATCGAGGACGTACGTGCGTCCCGCCGAGACGAGCGCGTAGGCCTTGCCCAAGGTCATCTGCACGTTGGCCTTGTCCGCCAGCGCCGACTGCGACCACACGTCGGTCTTCGCGGTGACGAGGGCCTGGAACTCGTCGATCGCGTGGCGGGCGATGCCGAGCGGCACCGCGGCGATGAACGTGCTGTACATCGCGAGCGCCGGCAGGCGGAACAACGGGCGGTCGCAGGTCGGCTGGTCCTGGAACCACATCGTGCGCTCGTGTGGAACGAAGGCGTCGCGGATCGCGTAGTCGTGGCTCGCGGTCCCACGCAGACCGGTCGAGTCCCAGGTGTCGATCATCTCGACGTGCTCCCGCGGCGTAACGACTTCCCGGAACAAGGGGGCGCCAAACGGCGTGATCACGGGTTCGCCGTTGCGCGTGACCCGGCAACCCGAGATGAACCACTGGGAATGGCTCGAACCACTTGCGAACGGCCACCTTCCCGACACGCGGTAGCCGCCGTCGACCTCCTCGGCCGTGCCTTCGGGCCGAAACGAGCCCGCCGCGATCGTCGTCGGATCGCCAAAGATCTCGTGAGCTCCGGCGGGCGGCAAGTAGCCCGTGAAGGTCGTAAAGCAGCCAGCGATCATCACGCACCATCCGACCGAGCCGTCGATGTAAGAAGCTGCTTCGACGGCGCGCACGAAGGTCATCGCATCGACCTCACGCCCTCCGACGTCGCGTGACGCCGTGAGGCGGAACAGATCAGTGGCGCGAAGCGCGTCGACGACGTCGGCGGGAAGGGCCCGCTCGGTGTCCGTCGACCCCAACTGGGCTCGAATGTCTTCGGTGAGCGATTCGATGTCGGCGATGGGTTCGCTTGTCTTTGTCGTCATGTGTCGACCGTACGAAGGTCGCGACGGTCACGCATCGGGCGAACGGTCCAATCGCGGGCAGTCGCGATATGGGTATTTCTGTGTACCCGCCGGACGCAACACTGACGTCGTGAGCGAGATCGGGCACACGCCGACGTTGACGGCGGGCGACGTGATGCTGCGGGCGCTCGAGGTGTCCGACGCCGCCGCCTGGCTCGCGGGGGAGGACGATGAGCAGCTGCGATGGTTCGAAATGCCGGCCGCGACTCTCGACGACGTGACGCGGGCGATCGAGCGCTGGCAGGCCAGCTGGCAGGACGGCGGGTCCCGTTCGGCAGTGGGGTATCTGGGTCGATGGTGGCGGTGCGCTCGCCGGCGGGGTCCAGCTACGGGTGCGCGATGACCGGCGCGCCAATCTTTCCTACGTCGTGTTCCCGGCTCATCGGCGACAGGGTGTGGCGACCGCGGCGGTGATGCTCGCAGCGGCGTGGGGCCTCGAGCACCTCGACATCGACGCGGTCGTTGCGATCGTCAACGAGGACAACGTCGCGTCACGGGGCGTGGCCACCGCCGCCGGGTTCGAGCTCGACGGGCGCGCCGAGCCGTGGGAGCAGACCGAGTCGGGCGTGATGCTGCGTCACCTGCTGCGGTCTTAGGCTCGGCCTGTGTATGGCATCGCGTTGAGCGTCGCGGCGTGTCTCGCGCGGGGACACATGTCGACGTCGCGTGGATTGTCGAGGCCGACCTGCCAGCGCCGGCAGATCCGACGGAGGCGCTGGCGCTCACGCCGGGAGGCGGACGAGTCGGATCGTTGCTGTCCGGCGCCCTCGACGGCCAGCTGGCTGACCTCGCCGGCCACGTCACCCAGGGGCGACTCGTCGACCTGCGGGTGAGCGACGTCGACGCACTCGTCGCGGGACTGACCGCAGGCGGTACCGCTCGCTGCCTCGTCGTCTCAGCGGACGCACTGCCGGCTGAGCTCTGGCCGCTCCTTCTCGAACGACGACCGTTGTGCATCGTCAGCCGGCTCGATGGCGTCGACGTCGTCGGCACTGAAGTGTTCACCGGCGAGACGATCGCGGAGGCGGGCGAGCCGGCCGTTGCGCTGTTCGGGCAGGGCGCCAGCGCGGGCGCGGTCACCCACGACGCTGCGCTCACTGTGCTTTGGCCCGTTCCCAAGCTCGTCGTGGTCGGTGGTGGACCGGTGGCCAGCGCGCTCGAGGCAGCCGCCGCGCTTCTCGGGTGGCAGACGCAGATCGTGAACGACGTCGCGGTGGCATCTGGCCTGATCGCCGCGCTCGCGCCCCTCGACAAGGTGGTGGTCTCGGCCCACGATCTCGAGCTGGC
Organism: uncultured Acidimicrobiales bacterium; assembly: GCA_963759645.1. Taxonomy (GTDB): domain Bacteria; phylum Actinomycetota; class Acidimicrobiia; order Acidimicrobiales; family DATKAS01; genus DATKAS01. The sequence goes on from CAVXAI010000017.1 coordinate 29,285, forward strand.
CGGCTCCGCGCTCGCCGCCGCGCTCGAGACCGACGTCGGGTACATCGGTGCGCTCGGCGGCCATCGCATGCAGCAGACCCGTGCTGACTGGCTCGCGTATCGAGGCATCACCGAGGTCGAGCGGATCCACGGTCCCGCCGGACTCGACATCGGTGCCGAAACGCCCGCCCAGATCGCGGTGGCGATCCTCGCAGAAGCGCTCGCGGCCGAGGCGGGCAAGCCCACGCCGCGTACACTGGACCTCGATGACTCGTCAGTCGGATGAAGCGCTCGAGGTGCTGAGGTCCGTGTGGGCTGCGCAAGAAGAGTCCGCTGCCGACCTCGATGAGGACTGCAGCCCGACGAAGAACTGCAAGAACATGCGCGACATCACCTTCGACGGGTACGCCGAGCCCGGCAGCGACCTCACCGGCGCGTGGCGCGAGAAGCTCGCGCGTGAGGGGAAGCTGAGCACTTCCGGCGGCAGCATCCGCGACCTCGTCCTCGGCCCCACCGAATCGCACTGAACAACGTCGGCGAGCTCACCGAGCTCCTGCGGGGAGGGGGGTACCTCGCCGACCGAGGGCTGTCGACCGCGCTGTACGTCGCGATCTCGCTCGGCCGGCCGATCCTCCTCGAAGGTGAGGTGGGAGTCGGCAAGACCGAGGTCGCCAAGGTCCTCGCCGCGGTGCTCGACCGGCGTCTGATCCGCCTCCAGTGCTACGAGGGCATCGACACGAACCAGGCGTTGTACGAGTGGGACTACGCCGCGCCAAATGCTCCAGATCCGCGCGCTCTCCGAGCGCGAGGTCGCTACCGAAGACTCGGTCGACAAGCTGTTCGGGCCGAAGTTCCTGCTCGAACGGCCGTTGCTCGATGCGGTTCGCGCGGGCGATCAGGCCGTGCTCTTGATCGATGAGATCGACCGGGCGGACGACGAGTTCGAGGCGTTCCTGCTCGAGCTGCTGTCGGACTTCCAGATCACGATCCCCGAGATCGGCACCATCACCGCCGCCACTCGTCCGCTCGTCGTGCTCACGTCGAACCGCACGCGTGAGCTTCACGATGCGCTCAAGCGCCGGTGCCTCTATCACTGGGTCGGGTTCCCGAGCCCGGAGCGCGAAGTGGAGATCGTGCTCGTCCGCGCCCCGGGCGTCTCCGAGTCGCTCGCCCGCAAGGTCGTTGCTGCGGTCAACCGGTTGCGCGAGCTCGACCTCGCGAAGCCACCGGGCGTCGCGGAGACGCTGGATTGGGTGGCAACGCTCGATGTGCTCGGCGAGACCGACCTCGACGCTCGCACCGCCGACGACACGCTCGGGGCGGTGGTGAAAGAGCGCGACGACCTCGATCTCGTGCGTGAGCGCCTCGAGGACATCGTCTCCGGTGGCTGACGGCGCCTCGATCGTCGAGCTGCTCGTCGCGTTCGGCAACGAGCTGCGCGCGGACGGGCTCGCCGTCGGCTCGGGAGATGTGATCACGTACGCGTCCGCGATGGCCGCGCTCGATCCGACCGATCTCGTCGATCTCTACTGGGCGGGCCGCACGACGTTGGTCGTTCGACACGATCAGATCCCCGTGTACGACCGCGCGTTCCGGCGCTTCTTCCTCGACGAACACGAGGCTCTGCCGGAACCTTGGCGCTCGGCGATGAAACCCGTGGGGCAGGCCAACGCCGTGTTGGAGATCCCCGCCACCGAGCCGGGTGTCGCCGCCGACGATGACCGACCGGCGAAGCTCGGTCTCATGGCGTCCGACGTCGACCTCTGGCGCAACAAGTCCTTCGCGGCGTGCACACCCGAGGAGCTCGCCTCGATCCGGCGCATCATGGCGCGCATCCGGTTGATGCCTCCCCGCCGCTGCACCCGCCGGACGGTCGGCTCGCCCTCCGGTCGGCGACCGGACCCCCGCAAGACGGTGCGAGAGACGATGCGCACACACGGCGAGCCGTCCGAGCTGTTCTGGCGCCGTCGCCGGATGCGCTTGCGGCCGTTGATCCTCATCCTCGACGTGTCGGGTTCGATGTCGGACTATTCGCGCAACCTGCTGCAGTTCGCCTACTCGACGCGCCGGGCGGCCTCGCGCGTCGAGGTGTTCTGCTTCGGCACGCGTCTGACGCGCATCACAAAGGCACTCGAACGGCGCCGGCCCGACGACGCGCTCGACGACGCGTCCAAGGCGGTCTTCGATTGGGAGGGCGGCACCCGCATCGGTGATTCGCTCGACGCGTTCGTGCGGGGATGGGGCCGGCGAGGGATGAGTCGCGGTGCGATCGTCGTGATCTGCTCCGACGGCCTCGACCGTGGCGACCCGGCGGTGCTCGCCGGTGCGATGGAGCGTCTCTCACGTCTCAGCCATCGGGTGGTCTGGATGAACCCCCACAAGGGCGACAACGTCAACTTTCGGCCGACGACGCTCGGGATGATGGTGGCCGCGCCTCACGTCGACCTCCTGCTGTCTGGGCACGACCTCGCCAGCCTCGAGCAGCTCGCCGAGCTGCTGCCCGACCTCAGGTGAAGTGGAGTGTGTCGATCGTCGCGGATGGCGACCGAGAGATGACAATCGACGAGATCGTCGAGCTCGCCGATGCGGTCGCTGCGAGCAACGGCATCGCGTCGGGCATCGGCACCACCAGCTATGGCGCGCAGCTCGTCGTCGACGCGGGCAGCAGCGACGAAGCCGCCGAGCTCGCGATCGTCGGAGTTCACGCAGGCCGCGGCGCGAGCCGGGCTCCCGGCGTGGCCGGTGTCGCGGGTCGAGACGATCGGCGAGGACGACGACTTTGGCGACCTGGAGGACGGGTGATCCGCCTCGGGTCGTTGGCCGGCTACCCGTTCGAGGGGCCGCGTGTGCTCGCAGGATGGACGCCGCCTGCAGTCGCGGCTGTCTACGCGATCCTCGTCGTCCCGAGGCGGATGCGAGAGGCGAGCAGTACGCGGTCATCTACGTCGATCACTCCGATGACCTGTCGACCGAGCGCTTCCCGTTCAACCATCCCCGCGCGGGTGCTGGGTGCGACGAGCGGGCGACCGGTTCAAGCTCGCGATCTGCACGTACGAGGTGCCGGGTGGCCTGCCCTCGCATCGCGAGCAGATCGCCGGTGAGCTCACCGCGATCTACCACCCGAGCTGCAACACCGAGCAGTACGACCCCGCGTGGAAGGACCAATGGATCGGCGACTACCAGGCGCCGACCGCCGGCCCGCTCAGCACTCCCCGCGACCCCCCAGGCTGAATCTCTTGGCGCGAGCGGGGCTCTGGCACCCGCTGGCGCCAAGAAAACCAGTTACGGGGTGTAGCCGACCGCCTCGTGGAAGCGGGAGCGGCGGGTGCCCGACGCGGGCTTCGCCGATGGACGCTCCTCGGTCGACGGCTGATAGGTCGCGCCGGCGACGATGCCTTCGGCCATCCCGTACAGAAGTGGCAACGCGCCGGCGATGACGCCGCCCGTGTGGTTGATGTGCTCGACGCCGGGCGTGATCACGGACGCGTTCTGTTCGATGGTGGCGACGAGGTCGTTGCACTCCTCGAGCGTGCCCGCGACCTTCGTGAGCTGGGTGCTCACGATCCACAGGTAGGCCGCGAGGCCCGCGATGAGCAACACGATCTCGACGACGGTGAGGACCACGAGCGTCGTCATGACCGCACCTTGTCGAGCACTCGGCCGAGGAACAGGTGGTGCTCGAGGCCTTCGGCGAGCACGTCGTCGACTCGTGCCGCGGTCTCCGCGATGAGCGCGGTGTCAGCGGTGTTGGCGGCGGCCGCCTCGAGCGTCTCTCGGATCGACATCGTGCGCTCATCGATCGTGCGCACCAGCAGCACGAGGATCGTGAGCAGAGCGACCACCGCGAGGATCACGACGAGGCCGGCGGCGAGAGCACCCCACCACCAGTTCTCGGTTGTGTCGGACAACGCGAAGATCATGGTCAGCCCCCCAGCTTGATGCGGCCACGCCGGAGGCCGGCGGTGATGGCTTCGGCCGATGCGATCGTCGTGCGCAGTCCGGCGAGGGCCGCGGTGTTCGTCACCGACTCTTCGAGGCTCTCGTTGATCGCCTTGGCCTGCTTCCCGATGAGATGGGCGAGCACCAGGATCGGCACGACGAGCGCGACGACCGCGACGACGACGAGCCCGCCCACCGTGTAGCCGATCTGCCAACCGGTGCTGGAGTCTGCGAGCACATGCATGACAGCCACCTCAGATCGACTCGCAGAAGTCGCGGACGGGCTTCAGGTTCGCGTTCACCGACTCGAGCGCCGCGGGAACCGGCCGCGTCTTGTCGGCGATCACCTGCACGCCGCCGAGCAGCGCGCCGAGCGTCTTGTGCACCGCCATCAGATGGCCGATGACGCGGATGAGGGCGAGCGCGGCCGCCGCGATGATCAAGCCGGCGAGCACGATGGTGACCCAGGCAGCGATAGGCATCGCGTTCCCCCTACGGAAGCAGCTTGGCGACGGAGCCGGCGTAACGAACCGCACCGACCGCGACTTCGTTGATGGTCTCGTCGGTCTCGGCCAGCAGGGCGGGGGCCTGGTCGACGTTGCCGATCAAGCCGACGCCGTGGCCGAGGATGTTGTCGGACGCGCCTCGGATGCGCTCGAGCGCCGCCAACAAGCGGTTGATCAACCCGAGCAACACCGGGACGACCACGATGAACAAGATCACGTTGCCGATCCACCACAGCGCCATCAATGTCTCGTCCTCTCAGCTCGCAGCCGGTCGATAAGGCAGGAACAACCGGCGGAACACCCGCGTGATCGCCAACAGCGCGGCCCGCACGCCGATGCCGATGCCGCCCGCTGCCGCGGCGGACGCGACTTGGTCCGGCGCAACGCCGCGGTCGAGCGCGGCGATTCGGTTCTGCATGTTCGTCGCGAAATCGCGCATGAGCACCGTGCTGACGTCGGAGATCATTCCCCGGCCGTACTGCGCCGCGGCGCCCGACAGCTGCAGGTCCTGGTCGACCTCGACCTTCGTGCCCGCGCCGGCGGCCACGACTCGAGCAGTGAGCAGCATCGCGGCCTGACCGCGACCCTTTTCGTCCGCGCCCGCAGCATCGACGACGATGCGCTTCGCCGTCTCGTCGCGCTCGCGCACCTCGGCGGTGCCGGCGAACTGCAGCTTCACGGGCCCCATGCGGATCGCGACCTTGCCCCGGTACTTGTCGTCGCCGAGGTCCTCGGTCAGCTCGGCGCCCGGGAGGCACGTCGCTACTTGCGGGATGTCGTCGAAGAAGCGCCAGACCTTGTCGACGGGCTGCGCGACCTCGAACTCGTTCTTGATCAGCATCGCGCCTCCTTGTCGAGGTAGCGGGCGGGCTCGAGCTCGAACGCCGCTCGGCACCGTGTCCCGCAGAAGTAGTAGGTGACGCCTTCGTGTTCGAGATGCAGGCTCGAGGGTTCGATCGCGACGGTCATCCCGCACACGGGATCGATCGCGGTGGTGATGGGCGCCGCCACCGGCGCGGCCGCATCCCGATGGGGTGCGAACGCGCCCGACGCCCTGAGCTGCACGAGCTCGGCGAGGATCGCAACCGCGATCTCGGTGTGGGTCGTGTGGCCGAGATCGAGCCCCACGGGCACCCGCACGCGGTCGCGGCAGATGCTGTGGCATGCCCCGATCGGCGAGGTACCCGAGCACCGACTCGCCGCGTCGCCGCGAGGCCACGAGACCTACGTAGGCCGGGGCGCCCGCGACCGCGCGCTCGATGGCCTCCTCGTCGCCGTGCCCCTGCGTGGCGATCACGACGACCGACCGCGCATCGACTGCCTCGGTCGAGAAGTCAGCACTGTCGACGAGCTCGGCGCGCCACCCGAGGACCTGCGCGAGGTCGCGCAGCATGTGCGACATCGGCGAGCGGCCCACCACGACGAGGTGCGGGGTCGACACGACCGGCTCGATGTACACCTCCATCGCGCCCTCGCTCTGACACGAGATGGGGATGACGATCATGCCGTCGGGCACGTGGCCGAACTGCTCGGGCGTGCCGAGCAACAGGAGCCGAGGCTCGCCGTCGACAATCGCGGCCTGCGCTTCTCGGATGACCGTCGGCTCCGCGCACGCGCCGCCGATCCAGCCGTGGATCGCACCGGACGCGGTGACGATCGCCCGCGAGCCTTGCTGGCCTGACGATGGTCCCTGCCGCCACACGACCGTGGCGAGCGCGCAGTCTTCGCCCCGGCGAGCGAGCTCGGCGGCCTGCGCGATCACCTCCCAGCCGGCAAAGGCGTTGCTCACGTCAGTCCGACCTCACAGGGGGCGCGCCCGAAACGTCGTGCCGTTCGGTCAGCGCCTCGTAGACCCGATCGGGTAGCAGCGGCATGTCGATGTTGCGTACGCCCGTGTCCTTGATTGCGTTCATCACCGCGTTGACGAACGCGGCCGGGCCACCAACGGTCGCGCACTCGCCGACGCCCTTTGCACCGATCGGATGGTGCGGGCAGGGCGTCACGACCTCGTGCAGCTCGAACCCCGGCGTCTCCCATGCCGTGGGCAGCAGGTAGTCCATGTAATTGCCACCGATGCAGTTGCCGTCGGCGTCGAACGTGATGAACTGCATGTTCGCCATGGCGTAAGCCTCGGTGAGACCGCCCATGATCTGCCCTTCGACGATCATCGGGTTGATGCGCACGCCGCAGTCGTCGACCGCGACGACCCGCAGCACGTCCCACACACCGGTCTCGGGGTCGACCTCGACGGTCGCGATGTAGCACGCGAACGGCCACGTGAGGTTGGGCGGGTCGTAGTACGCGGTGTTCTCGAGACCCGGCTCCATGCCGTCGGGCATGTTGCTGTACGCGGCCATCGCGGACTCTTGGATCGTGACGCCCCGGTCGGGCGCGCTGCGCACATAGAAGCGGCCGAGCTCCCACTCGATGTCCTCCTCGGACACCTCGAGAAGATGAGCGGCGAGCTTGCGGGCCTTCGCCCTGATCTTGCGCGAGACCATCGCGACCGCGGCGCCCGCGACCGGTGTGCTGCGCGACGCATACGTGCCCATCCCGAATGGCGCGGTGTCGGTGTCGCCCTCCTCGACGACGATGTCGTCGGCGGGGATGCCGAGCTCGTGGGCGACGATCTGCGCCCACGTCGTCTCATGCCCTTGGCCCTGTGACTTCGCACCCGTGCGCAGGATCGCCTTACCGGTCATGTGCACCCGCAGCTCGGCCGAGTCGAACATCTTGATGCCCAAGATGTCGTACTCCCTGCTGTTGCCGGCGCCGAGCGGCTCCGTCATCGTCGAGATGCCGATGCCCAGGAGGCGGCCGTTCTGCTTTGCCTCTTCCTTCTGCCGTAGGAAGTCCTGATAGCCGATGGCTTCGAGGCCGATGTCGAGGCACTTGCCGTACTGGCCGGAGTCGGTGAGGAAGCCCCACGGCGTGCGGTGCGGGAAGTCGTCGTCGCGCACGAAGTTCATGCGGCGGAACTCGGCTTGGTCGATGCCCAGGTCGTCGGCCGCGGCCTGCACCATGCGCTCCTGGAAGTACATGGCCTCGGTGACGCGGAACGAGCAGCGATACGCGACGCCGCCCGGCGCCTTGTTCGTGTAGACGCCCCGGGCTGTGAGGTGCGCGGCGGGAATGTCGTAGCAGGAGAACGCGGAGTGCATCAGGCCGATCTTGAACTTGCTGGGTTGCGCGTCGGAGAAGAACGCGCCGTGATCGGAGTCGGTGTGCATCCGGACGGCGAGGATCTTGCCGTCCTTGCGCAACGCCAGCTCGCCGCGCAGGTAGATGTCGCGGCCGAAGCCGGTGGAGATGAGGTTGCCGCTCTTGTCCTCGATCCACTTCACCGGTCGCTCGAGAAGGATCGACGCCAGGATCGAGGCGACGTACCCCGGGTAGACGGGCACCTTGTTGCCGAAGCCTCCGCCGAGGTCGGGCGACACGATGCGGATCATGTGCTCGGGGATCTCGGCCACCAGCGCCACGGCCGCCCGGATGATGTGCGGCGCCTGCGTCGTCATGTACACCGTGAGCTTCGACGTCGCCCGGTTGAAGTCGGCGATCGACCCGCAACACTCGATCGGCGACGGGTGCGACCGCGGGTAGTGAAGTTCGAGCTTGGAGATCACATCCGCGTCGGCGAACGCCCGCTCGGTGCCCTCCTTGTCGCCGACCTCCCAGTCGAAGACGACGTTGTCGTGCTGGTTCTCCTTGTCGTCGCGGATCAGCGGCGCGCCGTCGGCCATCGCCTGCATCGGGTTGACGATCGCGGGCAGCGGCTCGTACTCGACGACGATCGCTTCGCATCCGTCCTTGGCGATGTACGGATCGTCGGCGATCACGCACGCGACCTCTTGGCCCTGGAACCGCACCTTGTCGGTCGCGAGCACGGCCTGTGTGTCGTAGGAGAGCGTTGGCATCCACGCGAGGTTGCGAGCCGCCATCATCTCGCCGGTGAGCACGAGCCGGACGCCGGGGATGTCCCAGGCCTTGCTGGTGTCGATCGACTTGATGCGGGCGTGGGCGAGCGGGCTGCGCAGGATCTCCATGTGGAGCATGCCCGGCAGCACGATGTCGTCGACATAGTTGCCCTTGCCGCGGATGAAGCGGTTGTCCTCGACCCGCTTGCGGCTCGAGCCGAGCCCACCGATCTTGATCTCGTCGAGTGCGCTCATCTCGTCACGCTCCCCGCTGCTTCGCCGCCGCCCACAGCACGGCCTTCACGATGTTCTGGTACCCCGTGCACCGACAGAGGTTTCCGGACAGCGCCCATCGCACCTCGTCCTCGGTGGGATCCGGGTTCTCGTCGAGCAGCGCCTTCGCGGTCAGCATCATCCCGGGCGTGCAGAACCCGCACTGCAAGCCGTGCGCGTCCTTGAAGCCCTCTTGGATCGGATGCAGCTCGCTCGCGGTCGCGAGGCCTTCGACGGTCATCACGTCGTGACCGTCGGCCTGCACGGCGAGCATCGTGCAGCTCTTCACCGGCTTGCCGTCGAACAGCACGGTGCAGGCGCCGCAGTTCGTGGTGTCACACCCGGTGTGCGTGCCGGTGAGCTTGAAGCCCGAGCGCAAGAGATGGGCGAGCAACAGGCGGGGCTCGATCTCCGCAGCGCGGCGCTCGCCGTTGAGTGTGAGCGTGACGCGCCGGACCGGCACGTCGCTCGCCGGTTCGGGCGTGATCTCTTCGAAGAGGCTTGTCATGTCAGGCCGCCTTCTCGTCGGCGCTCGCCATCCGGGTGAGCAGGCGCACCGTGAACGTGCGAATGATCTGACGTTTGAACGCCGCGCTGCCGCGGTGGTCGGTGCGGGGTTGGGCCGCTTGTGCGGCGAGCTCGGCGGCGTGCGCGATGCGCTCGGCGTTCAGCGCGCCCCCGACCAGCTGTCTGAGCGGCGTCGGCCGCATCGATCGTCGATGGTCCGACGCCGGTGAGTGCGATGCCCGCCCGAGTGATCGAGCCACCCGACCGCTCGATCGCGACCGCGACGCCCGCAGTCGCGAAGTCGCCCACGCGGCGTTCGAGCTTCAGGTAGCCGCCGGCCGGCGTTCCCTTCGGCGCGGGCACGACGGCCTCGACGACGATCTCGTCGCTCGCGAGCACGTTCTGGAACGGGCCGCTCACGAGCTCAGTCATCCCGATGTTGCGGCGGCCGCCCGAGCCCTGCGCTACGACATGCCCACCGAGCGCGGTGATCACCGAGGCCCAGTCACCCTGCGGATCGGCGTGGCACAACGACCCGACGAGGGTGCCGCGATTGCGCACGATCGGATCGGCGATGAGGGGCGCGGCCGCGGCCATCGTCGGTTGCGTCGAAGCGAGCATCGTCGAGTGCTCGAGGTCGGCGTGGCGGCAGAGCGCACCGATGCGGATCGTGCCGTCGGCGTCGACCTCGTGGTAGTCGAGGCCAGGGATCTCGTTGATGTCGACGAGCATCTCGGGCGCGGCAAAGCGCAGCTTCAGCAGCGGGATCAGGCTCTGTCCGCCTGCGAGCACCTTTGCCTCTCCGCCGCCGTCGCGCAGCAGCGCGATCGCCTCGTCGAGCGAGCGGGGCGCTTCGTACCGGAACCGGGACGGGTACATGCGAGCCTCCTCCTCGTGCGGCCGGGGCCGGCTCAGGCCTGCGGTGCAGACGCGGAGTCGGGGATGGCGACCGGAAGCGACTCGTAGTCGGGATCGGGCCGGCGCTCCTGGTGCGGAGGCCATGGCCCCTGGACCGGTTGACCGGCCACCTTGAGGTAGTCGATCAGCTGCGGCCACGCCCACACGGTCGGGCTCTTGCCGGTCTTCGGCGTGTGCTCGATCACTTCGTACAGCCGCGGGTTGCCCTGACTGTGACCGGTCGACTCCACTGCCAAGCCGTCCACCCCCCAACGTCGCCCTGCGCACGATGGTACGCACACCCACGCGCTATGTGCTGACGGGCTTCACGCCGAACGCGCTGCACGCCGCGACGTAGTCGTCCCACGTGTCGACATCGCGAGGACGCGGCCGTCGCGAGGACGCGGCGTCGCGACCGCAATGCGCACGACTCGCAGACCCCCACCGTTCTCGCGCGAGTAACCGGCCAGAAATGGCACGTTATGCGCGCGAGAACGCGGAGGGTCGTGCAGGGCCCTGCCGTCTAGCTCTGCGGGCAGCCCTCGGCGAGCAGGTCCTGGCTGACGACGACGAGCCCGGTCGGCACGTCCTCGAGTCGGGTCCAACCGGACTCATCGGCGCTCGCGCATCCTTGGCCGTTCACCTGCCAGTACGACGAGGGCCGCACCCGTACCACGATGTCGCCGGGCACGTACACGACGAGGCGGAACTCGTCGGCGTCCATGCCGAGCAGCGTCGCCGACCCCTCGATCATGCCGGGGTAGCCGTGGAACCTCCACAGGACCCACTCCGTGCTCCGCCAGACCTCCTCGAGGTACGGCAGCCCCGAGAGCAGCAGGTCCTTCTCCGCGAGGGAGGATGCGTCGAGCTGGGCGCGTGGGCAACGCGACGTACTCGACGGCGTTGTCGATGAGCCACTGCTCATAGGTCCTCACGCTGAGCGTGTCGTCGTAGAAGAGCGGGTTGCGCTCGATGTCGAGCTGTCGTTCCCACCCGCGTGCGAGCGGCACCTCGGGCGCGACGTACGCGGTCTCCCAGTGGTGGTAGGTGAACGGGATCTCCACGCGGCCCGGTAGCCCGTCTTGCCGTTGGATCTCGTCGATCATCGGCTGGTAGTAGCTGCGGTCCATCGACGGGTCGTGGCGAGCCCAGGCGACAGAGTCCATCGCGGGGATCCATTGCCACAGGATCATCGGCAGCACGAGGAGCACACGACCCGGCCGACCGCCAGACCGCGCACGATGACGATGCGGCGCTGCGACCACAGCGCGCACACAATGAGCGGACCAGCGACGTACTGCGCCAGCCGGCTGACGTTGCCTCCGAGCGGCGTCGGCACGAGGTACGTCACGATCACGACCGCCGCGTACACCAGGGCGCCCCACCGCATCGGGCGGTAAGGGCCGCGGCATCGCGACGACGAAGAGCGCGCAGACCGAGAGGTCGCGTACGAGCGCCCAGTCGTCGTAGGGGAAGACACCGGCGTCGCGGAAGAGGAGCGCCATCAGGCCGATCGGCGCGCATGCGGCCGCGGCGATCGTGAGCCCGGCTACGCGGCGCCTCGCGGCACTGAGCGCCCAGGCGGTGCCGACGATCGCGACGAACAGGCCGGCGACCGGGCTGGCGAGCGACGTGAAGATCGCCCCGACGATCGCGAGACCGAAGCGGTGATGTTGGATCGCGAGCACGGTGGCGAGACCGAGCGCGACCCCGAGCGCGAACGTGGCGCGGCCGATCATGAGGTTGGTCGCCGTTCCCGCCGCGAACCACAGCGATCCGATCCACCACGCCGAGCCGAAGTGGAAGCGGACGATGCGATCGAACAGCACGGCTGCGAGCAAGCCGCTGATCGCGCACAGCGCCATCGGCCCTATCAGCGAGCCGAGCACCGGCGACAGGACGCTGTAGTCGAGCGTGGCATGCCCGCCGTACCACTGCATGTTGAAGAGCACGACGCCGTAGCGCTCGACGAGATCTGCGCGGAAGATCTGGGCGGGGAGATCCGAGCCGCGCCAGCCGAGGACCAGGACCGCCACCGCGAGCGCCGCGGCGGCGCTCGGCGAGATGCCCGACGTCAGCCAACGGCGACGCGTGGGTGTGGGGGTGACCGGGGGGGAAGGCCGTTCGGCGACGGCCGTAGGGCTAGCCATCTGAGACCTGACGATACGTTCCCGAGCGATGAAACTCACCACGCTCGGCACCGGGTCGCCGCTGCCGTCTCCTGATCGAGCGGGGCCCGCGAACCTGGTGCAGGCCGGCGACGTGAATCTGCTGTTCGATTGCGGGCGAGGCGTGACGATGCGCCTGGCCGCCGCCGGCCTCATCGCTCCGCAGCTTCACCAGGTGTTTCTTACCCACCTGCACAGCGACCATGTCACTGATTTCAACGATCTGGTGACCACACGGTGGGTGGCCTCGCCGATTCCGAACCCCCTGCAGGTCACGGGCCCTGTGGGCACAGCACGATTCGCCGAGCGGACGATCCAGATGCTCACCGACGACATCGGATACCGGCTCGCCCATCACGAGGACCTCACCGAGCCCCCGAGGTGCACGGTCGTCGAGGTGACCGATGGGCCGGCGTGGGAGAGCGACGGAGTTCGGGTCGTCGCGGCGCCGACCGATCACCGGCCGGTCGCTCCGACGCTCGGCTATCGGGTCGAGCACGAGGGCAAGGCGATCGTGCTCGCTGGTGACACGGTGCCCTGTGAGGGCCTCGATCGCCTGTGCGCGGGAGCCGATGTGTACGTGCAGACCGTGATCCGTCCCGACCTGATCCGTGCGATCCCGTCGGCGCGCCTGCAGGACGTCATCGACTACCACTCGAGCTGCGAGGACGCTGGCCGCACGGCAGCGCGGGGCGGCGTGAAGACGCTCGTGCTCACGCACCCGGTGCCGCCACCCGCGGCCGGCTCGGACCCAGAGTGGATCGCGCAGGCGGCCGCGCACTTCGACGGTGAGATCGTGTTCGCCTCCGACCTCTGGAGCCTCGAGGTCTGATCGCTCGCGCGACGTAACCTCGCGGCATGCCCACGCTCGCCGAAGAGCTCGACATCCCCCATATCGACTTGATGACCGCGCAGTCGCAGACCGACCGTGCGGAGATCCTTTCGGAAGTGCGCGGGCAGAGCTGGATCGCGCGGACGGACATGGGCTACGCGATCCTCCGCTACGAGGACTGCGTCGCGTTCCTCCGTGACCGGCGCTGGCATCAAGCGGCCGCGTACCTGCCGGAGCTGCTCGGGGTCGACATCGCGGAGCTCACGGGGCGGGCCAATCGTCGGCCCGGCATCCTCGCCGCCGAGGGCGACGAGCACTCGCGCTTGCGTCGCCTGGTCGCGCCCGCGTTCACGCCGAAGGCGGCCGACCGACTTCGTCCGTACATGCGCGAGGTCGTGAACCGGCTCATCGACCCAGTCGCGGCCTCGGGCCAGTGCGAGCTCATCGCGGATGTCTGCGAGCCCTACCCGATCCCGATCATCTGCAAGCTGCTCGGCGCGCCCGAGGAGGACTGGAAGCTGTTCAGCCGGTGGGCCACGGACCTCCTTCGCATCTTCAATGCGAACTTCATGGATGACCTGCCCGACATCATCAAGTCGCAAGACGAGATGCGCGAGTACGTGCAGAGGCTCGTCGAGCGCCGGCGTTCCACTCCGGCGGACGACCTCCTCACCGACCTCATCACTGCCGAGCAAGAAGGCGACCGTCTCGACATGGAGGATCTCGAGGGCATGGCGATCGCGGTGCTCGTGGGCGGCACCGACACGACCCGCAACCAACTCGCGTGCACCGTCGCGCTCTTCACGAACTATCCCGATCAGTGGCGGCTCCTGGGCGAGCGCCCCGAGCTCGCCGCGCGCGCCACGGAAGAGAGCATGCGGGTGCTCGGCTCGATCCGCGGCACCGGACGGTTCGCCTCCGAGGACATCGAGTACCGCGACGTCTTGTTCCCACGTGGCTCGTTCATCTCCCCGAGCTTCGTCGCCGCGAACACCGACGAGAAGGTGTTTCCCGAGCCGATGAAATTCGACATCACGCGGGAGCCCGCCGGCTCACCGAACCTCACGTTCGGCAGCGGCATCCACTACTGCCTCGGCGCCTGGCTCGCCCGGGCCGAGCTTCAGGAGGCCTTGCCGATCTTGGCGCAGCGGATGCCCGACCTCGAAGTCGACGGCGAGATCGAATGGAAACCGGCGCAGACCGCGATCTGGGGTCCGGCGCGGCTTGCCCTTGCGCTTCACGCCTGTGTCGTGAGCGGCACGCAGTCCGCCGTGCATCCCTCCCGTGGGGGAGGCCCGACGGCCGGTCGGTGCAGCACCGCACTCGTGGGAGCGAACGCGAGCCGCTCGTCGCCGGTGTCGCGCACGACGCCGTCGCTGATGAGGCTGTAGCCGCCGGGCTCGAAAGGCGGCCAGAGCAGGCTCACCTCGGGGCGGGCCGCCGCGTTCCGTGCTGAGCGCGATCCGGCGCCCATCAGGAGCTCGTCGGCCTGCCACTCGACGGTGACTGCGGTGGCGTGGGCACGGCCGTCATCGGAGACGGTCAGGAGGTAGGGCGTCGCGCCGAAGCGCTCCGTTTCTTCCCTGAGGCGATCGAGCGAAACGGCGATGCTCATCGCGCTCGATGCTACGGCAGCCCGGTGTACATGAGCACAGCGTCATACGAGCACGGCGCTCCCACCGGAGGACGCCGAGCGGTAGATCGCATCGGCCACCTCATGGGCGCGCACGGCCACTGCGAACTCCGGACTCGCGGGCTCGTGGTGCTGGGCTGCTGCGACGAAAGCGCCATCGGGGTTGGTCGGTCCATCGAGCAGCGGAATCGTCGCCTCGACGAGGACATCCCCGGTGAGCTCGCCCTGTGCGCCATCGCTGTCCGTCCAGGCGACGGGCCCGTACCAGTCGTCCCCCTCGAGCATCGCCCAGCGGTTCTCGCAGAACACTTCGACCCGGCGCAGGCTCGGTCGCGACAGCACGTCGTGCCAGATCGAGGTCAACGTGCCGACGGCGCCCGACGAGAAGCCGATCGTCGCGGCCATCGACGTCTTCGATGCCGTCGATCGCGTGGAACGACGCCGACTGCGCCGCGACCGAACCGATCGGCCCGGCAAGGAACTCGAGCATGTCGATGTCGTGCACCGAGTGCTCCAGCAGCGTGCCCGCGCCCGCCTTCGTCACATCACCGCGCCATGTCGAGGAGTAGTGACCCTGGATCGGGATGAACTGGTCGTCGCGGAATACCACGCTCATGAGCGCACCGGCTTCGGCGGCCGTGATGACGTGGCGGAGCCAGAGGAAAGCAGGGGAGCGCCGAAGCACGAGTCCGACTTGGTTCGTGACGCCCGCCGTGGCGACCGTGCCGGCCATCTCGCGTGCGCCGGCGAGACTCGTGGCGAGCGGCTTCTCGCAGAAGATCGCCAGGCCGCGCTCCGCAGCGGCGCTCACGAGCCGCGGATGCTCCGACGTCCAGGTGCAGATGTAGACGGCGTCGCAGCTGTCGAGCACCTCCTCCTCGGACGCGCATGCCTGGTGCCCGGACGCCGCGCAGAACGCCGAGAGGCGGGCCGCGTCGAGGTCGTACGCGCCGGCGCGCGCCACGTTGGCGCTGCTGCGGCGAAGCGACTTCGAGTGGTAGGTCGCGATGAGACCGGTGCCGATGAAGCCGATGCGCAGGGGTTCGGACACGGGTTCGGGCACGGGCGGCGACGCTAGCGGTCGCCGGCGAGAGGTCGCCGGCTAGAGGTCTCGCGGTGTGTCCCCACCGACGAACTCGGCGACGAAGTCGTTCACAGGGTGTGCGACGACCTCTTCGGGCGGGCCGACCTGTTCGATTCGGCCCGCCCGCATCACGACGAGCCGGTCGCCGAGCGCGCGTGCCTCCGCATGATCGTGGGTGACGTAGATCGCGGTCATGCCGAGACGTCGCAGCAGCTCGCGCAGCTCTTGCGTGAGGCGATCGCGCAGCGTGCGGTCGAGCGCGCCCAGCGGTTCGTCGAGCATGAGCAGGCGAGGCTCCGGTGCGACGGCCCGGGCCAGGGCCACGCGTTGCTGCTCGCCGCCCGAGAGCGTGGTCACCGAGCGCTGGTCGAACCCCTCGAGGTCGACCAGGGCGAGCACCTCCGCGACTCGGCGACGCACTTCGGCGTCGGGTCGGTGTTGCATCCGCAAGCCGAACGCGACGTTGCGGGCCACGTCCTTGTGCGGGAACAGCGCGTAGTCCTGGAACATGAGACCGAAGCTCCGCCGGTGGGGGGGCACCCTGGCTAGGTCTGCGCCATCCCACCGAACCGTCCCGTGGTCGAGCAGCTCGAGCCCGGCGATCGCTCGCAGGAGCGTCGACTTCCCCGAACCGCTCGGCCCGAGTACGGCGACGAGCTCGTTGTCGTTCACGGTCAGGTCGACATCGTCGAGCGCGGCCTTGCCGTCGAAGCAGACCGATGCGCCCTCGACCGACAGCATCAGAAGTCTCCGAGGTCACCGAGGCGGGCGCGCTCGAACACGAGCACGCACACCACGGTGAGCGCCATCAGGATCGTCGCCATCGCCATCGCCTGCCCGTAGTTCGCCGCACCCGGACGGCCGAGCAGCCGGAAGATCGCGACGGGAAGGGTGGTCGGTGTCAGGGCGCGCGATGAACACAGTGGCGCCGAACTCTCCGAGCGAGATCGCGAACGCGAAGCCGGCGCCTACGGCGAGGGCACGCGAGACGAGGGGAAGGTCGATCTCCCGCCATGTGCGTCTCGGAGATGCGCCGAGGACGGCCGCCGCTTCGCGCAGCCGGTGGTCGATCGAGCGGAGAACAGGAACGACAGAGCGAACGACGAACGGCAGCGCGACGAGCGCTTGCGCGATCGGGATGAGGATCGCCTTCGACCGAAGGTCGAGCGGTGGTTCGTCGAGCGTGATGAGGAACCCGAAGCCGACCGTCACCGCCGATACCCCGAGAGGCAGCATCACGCCGAGATCGAGCCACATCCGCGTGTGCCGGCCGCCGATCGCGATGGCCGCGAGCCCGCCGATCACCGTCGCGATGATCGTGGCGACCAACGCGAACACCAGCGAGTTGCGGATGGCCTCCACCGGTGGAACGAACAGCGCGTTCGTGTCGGTCGACGCGAGGTCGCGATACCACGCGAGCCCGTGCCCGCCGGGCACCGCGAAGGAACGCTCGATCAGCGCCGACGAGAGGAAGCCCGAGCAGGATCGCCATCACGGCGAGGTTGGCGCCGAGCAGCACCCGCTGGCCGGGTCGTGCGGGGCGCGACGCTCGCCTCGTCGCGGTGCCGCATCCGGCGGGGGATCGAGCGCCGTGCTTGCAAGCGGTTGGTGACGATCAGGATCGCGACGACGGCGACGAGCTGGACGAGCGCCAGCGCCGCGGCGACCTCGAGGTCGAGCAGCTGCGCGGTCTGGCGGTAGATCTCGACTTCGAGGGTGGAGTGTTGGGGGCCGCCGAGCAACAGCACGACGCCGAACGACGTGAACGTGAACAGGAACACGATCGCGCTCGCGGCTGCGATGGCCGGCCCGAGGAGTGGGAGCTCGATCTCCCGCATCGATCGCCACCTCGACGCGCCGAGCACCTGTGCGCTCTCGGACAGACGGGGATCGAGGTTCGCCCAGAGTCCTCCGACCACTCGCACGACGACCGCGTAGTTGAAGAACGCGTGCGCGATCAGGATCGCCCACACGCTGTCGTCGAGAGCGCCGGGCAGTAGGCGTGTGAACGCGGCGCCGACGACCACGGTCGGCAGCACGAACGGCACGGTGACGAGCGCGCGAACGATGGCTCGGCCCCGGAAGCGGTACCGCGAGAGCACGTAGGCACCGGGCATGGCGAGTGCGAGCGTGAGCGCGGTCGAGGCAACCGCCTGCCAGACCGTGAACCACGCGACGTGGCGCAGGCGGTCGTCCGAGAGCACTTCGCGGAAGCCGTTCGCGTCGATGCCGCGGCTGATGATCGCGGTGACGGGCCAGACGAAGAAGACGGCGAGGAACGCGACCGGCGCGGCGAGGAGGGCGATCCTCAGCCCATGACGTCTGATGTCCACTCGTCGATCCATTGGTCGCGGTTGGCGGCGATCACGTCGGGCGGGAGCGCCAGCGGATCCTCGGGCAGGACGGAGAACTCCGTGAAGACGTCAGGGACGGCGGCCTTCTCGTTGGCGGGCCACACGAACATGTTGAGCGGCATGTCCTCCTGGAAGGTGGGGCTCAGCATGAAGTCGACGAGCGTCTGCGCGGCTGCTTGGTGTTCGGTTCCCGCGAGCACACCGGCGAACTCGACCTGACGGAAGCACGTCGACGCCACGACGGCGGTCGGCGCGTCGGTCCTCGGGGGATCGGCGAACACGACCTCCGCGGGAGGGCTCGATGCGTAGGACACGACGATGGGGCGCGGCCCGTGACCCGAGCTGCCCGAGAACGACGTGTAGTAGGCGTCCTCCCATCCGGCCGCGATCTCGACATCGTTGTCGGACAGCTGGTTCCAGTAGTCCAGCCACCCGTCCTCACCGAAGTGGTCGATCGTGCCGAGCATGAACGCGAGCCCGGGGGAGGATGTGGCCGGGTTCTCGACCACGAGCAGGCCCTTGTATGCGGGGTCGGCGAGATCCTCGAGTGACGACGGTGGGGCGAGTCCTTCATCGGCGAACCACTGCTTGTCGTAGTTGAGGCACACGTCGGCGATGTCGATCGGCGTCACGGTGTCGTCGGCGGTGAGCTCCGTGAGGTCCTGCGGCACATCGCTGAGCGCGGGTGATCGATAGGGCTCGAAGATCTCCTCTTCGAGCGCACGTCCGAGGAATGTGTTGTCGACGCCGTACAGGACATCGCCGAGCGGGTCGCCCTTCGTGAGGATCGCTTGGTTCACCATCTCGCCGCCGTCGCCGGCCTGCAGCACCTTCACCGTGATGCCTGTGTCCGCCGTGAACTGGTCGAGCAATCCTTCGGACACGGCGAACGAGTCGTGCGTGACGAGCGTGATCGTGACCGGTCCGCTGTCCTCATCCGTCGCGGTGTTGTTGTCGTCGCCGCACGCCGCCAGGAGCGCCACCGCGAGCATTGTCATCGCGACACGTTTCACTGCAGAGCCTCCGGTTGGATCATGAGCAGGGTTCCCTCCGCGACCGAGACCTTGGCGACCGTGCCCTCGATCTCGTTGCTGACGCCGCGCGTCGTGCCCGAGTCGAGCGTCTCGCCGAACAGCGGGAAACGGAGTCCTTCGGTGCGCACGCCATGCGCGGGGCCGCCGACCGGAACCAGCGTGACGAGCTCGCCGGGACGTCCCTCCACATGAGCGTCGCCGCCCTCGCGAACGACCTGCACCCGCGCCGCGCCGATCCACGCGTCGATCGTCGTGCCGGCGAGGTCCGAGCTGGCGAGCAGGAGCAGCCCGGTCACCAGGTGGTCGAGTCGCCCGCCGTCACCGGAGATGAGGGTGACGTCGTGTGCGCCCGTCCGCTGAGCGGCGTCGAGCGCGATCGCGAGGTCGGTGGCGTCCTTGTCGCGCGGATAGGTCTCGATCGACACGCCGTCGGCAATCGCCGCCGCGATCGCCGAGTCCGAGACGGAGTCGAGGTCGCCGACGACGAGATCGACCTTGACGCCGTGAGCGCGGGCGTGATCGAGGCCCGAGTCCGCGGCGATCACGAACGCCCCGCTCGGGACGCGTTCGACCGCGCGGGGATGCGGCGGAAGTCCCCCTGCGAAGACCACGACCGGTTGACCCTTGGTTGGGTCCACGACTTCCCTCCGCTGGCATTACCCAGATCAGGTTCTCGGGTCGGTGGCGCAACGGCCACCCTCTCAGCCCGGCTGCCCGAGCTCCCCGTGGTGTGTGGTCAATGTAGCGGCTCGTCCACCTTCTCCGGCGTGGACAGGTCAGCCATCTCCTCGTGGTAGACGTCCGGCTCGATGTAGATCATGCGCGCCTCCGAGACGGCGGCTCTGATGCGGCGTTCGGTCTCGTTGATCGACTCCGCCAGCTCCTGCATCGTCAGGTCCGGGCGAAACGCGACCTTCACCGCCACGAGGAGCTCCTCAGGACCGATGTGCTCGGTCTTCATGTGGATCACCCGCTGGACGTTCGGCGTCTGGGTGATGGCGTCGGTGATCGCGTCCTGCTTGGCCGGGGCCGCCGACTCGCCGATCAGCAAGCCCTTCATCTCGATCGCGAGCACGATCGAGATGACGAGGAGCAACAGGCCGATGGCGACACTGCCCGCGGCATCCCAACGGGCGTTGTCGGTGTAGTGGGCGAGCAGGACACCGGTGAGCGCGAAGAAGAGGCCGGTGAGGGCGCCGAGATCCTCGAGCAGCACGACCGGTAGCTCGGGTGCCTTCGAGCGGCGGATGAAGGTCCACCAACCGACGCCGCCGCGCACCTTGTTCGCCTCGTGCACTGCGGTGTGGAACGACCACGACTCCAGCGCGATCGCAACGAGAAGGATGCCGATCGCGACTTCGAAGCTTTCGACCTCGTGCGGGATGCCGTAGCTTCTCGATGCCCTCGTACAACGCGAACGCACCGCCGACGGTGAACAGCACGACAGCGACGACGAACGCCCAGAAGTACCGCTCGCGTCCGTAGCCGAACGGATGCTCGGGCGTCGCGGCCCGCTTCGCGCGAGCGCCGCCGAGGAACAGCAAAGCCTGGTTGCCGGTGTCGGCGACCGAGTGAATCGCTTCGGCGAGCAGCGAGGCCGAGCCCGTGATGATGAAGCCGACGAACTTCGAGATCGCGATGCCGAGGTTCGCCAGGAAGGCGGCGATGATCGCCTTGCGACTGCCCTCTTGCACCGGCTCACACTGGCACAACCCGCGTGTGCCAGCATGCGTCCCATGCCTGGATTGCTCGAGGGTCGCGTCGCGTTGGTCACGGGGGGAGGCCGGGGGATCGGGGCCGGCATTTCGCTCGCTCTTGCCGCCGAAGGAGCCTCGATCGCGGTCAACTACCGGCGCGACGCCGAGGCCGCGAAGGAGACGGTGGCGGCGATCGAAGCGGCGGGCGGATCGGCCCGTTCGTACGCCGCCGCGGTCGAGGACTACGAGGCCGCGCAGACGATGGTCGCCGACGCGGTGAACGACTTCGGCTACGTCGACATCCTGGTGCACAACGCCGGAATCGCTTCGCGCGGCAAGTCGGTGGCCGACACCGACGTCGACGAGCTCGAGCGGCTCGTGCGGGTGCACGCGTTGAGCGCACATCAGCTCGCCCGGCACGTGCTGCCGTCGATGCGCACGCGCCACCGGGGCGACATCGTGATGATCTCCTCGGTCGCGACGTCGCACTACGCCGCGAACGGCGCGCCGTACAACATGGGCAAGGCTGCGCTCGAGGCGCTGGCGTTCGGTCTCGCCAAGGAGGAGCGCGACAACGGCATCCACGTGAACGTCGTCGCCCCTGGCCTCGTCGAGACCGAGATGGGACGGAGGCTCATGAAGGCCGGCGGCGTCGACGACCTCCGCAAGCTCGACTCGGTGATGCCGTTCGGCCGCGTCTGCCAGCCCGAAGACGTCGCCGCCGTCGTGGTGTTCGTCTGCAGCGAGGCCTCCGGCTACATGACCGGCCAACGCCTCGAAGTCGACGGCGGCGGCCCCAAAGTCCGCTAACCCCCCCGACCGTTTGCGCGCCAGAAGCGACTATGCGACGCTCTGGCGCGCAATCGCTGTCGTCGTAGAGCTCTCGGATCACGCGAGACGAAGTACTCGTCGGTCATCGACTCGGTGAAGCTGGGCGCGGCCCAGCCCAGCGCGATCAGATCGTTCTTGCGGGCACGGTCGTCGGTGAACGCGGTGAGGTTGTCGCCGCCGTGGTACTTCCACGAGTCGAGCTCGATCGCGATCTTCAGCTCGGGATACGCGAGATCGATGCGCACCCTTCGACCTCGGAGGAGCATGCGATGCTGCTGCTTGGGCGGCGGCAGTCCGGCGGCGGTGAGCGCGCGGAGCGCTCGCGTCTCGAGGTCACTGTCGCCAGGGTCGTAGCCGGGGATCCGGGCGCCGAGCACGGCGTGAACCCTCGACATCGATCGGCCGGGTGCCGGGAGCAACCGCTGGGCACACCGCCGGAACTCCTCGAGGTCGATGATCCTCCGCCGCATGGCGTCGTCGAGCACTCGGCCGAGCCGATCGGCGGTGAGCCGCGAGGACACGTCGATGAGCGCGCGCTCGGCGGTAACGGTCGGAATGCCGTGCCGGACCGTGAGGTCACTGTCGAACAGCGCGCCGGACCGCCGACCACGCACGCCGTCGAGGCGGATCTGCGTTCCGAGATGGGCGACGAGTTCGAGCTCCTCGGGCTGGTCGAATCCCCTTGAGCGCCCAGAGGTGGTTCGCGGTTGCGTGCGACGCCCACGATCTCGGCAGCCATGCGCGAGCACGCTCGCGAGAAGCATCTGGTGCCAGGACTGCGGCGCGCCCGCGATCGCGTACACCGACGGGCGGATCTCGATCCAGACGCCGTTGCGCAGCCGCGACCTCGATCTGCCCGTCGGTGAGGCCGGCCGCAAGCGCCTGCGCTCGGGTGATGAGCGCGTACTGAAGCTCGAGTGATGCGGTCGATCAGTTGCAGCGTGGACATGCACGAAGCATCACGAGGGGGTGGGACATTCCGAGCGTTTGCGCAGCCAAGCCGGACGCATCGTCGCTGCTGGCGCGCAAACGGTGGTCGGGGTTAGGGGACGGGGAGGGTGAGCCACCTTGTGAAGACTTCGTGGTCGCCGAAGATCTCGAGGCTGGGGTCGTCGGCGGGGATGCGGCGCCACTGCACCAGCAGCAACGACGACGCCGGTCCCCGCACCGCAACGTCGCCCTTCGTGTGGCCACGCGTCACTCGCGCCAGGCCATCGTCGGTGTGCACCGTCCACTCGCCCTCGGTGTCGGTGCAGTGGAAGTGGACGGACCCGCCGATGTCGATGCCGTCGCCCCGGAGCCGCAGCCCCACGTGCACGTCGAGCACCTCGTCCATCCCGTCGGATGCGAGCTCCGCATCGATCGTCGCCGCACGACCGTGCGCGTCTTGTCCATCCCAACGATGGAGTGCGGTCTCGATCGCCATGCGGCGGGGCCAGAACCGTCCGTCTTGGGGGCCGTTCGAGAAGTTCCACACATGCGCATCGGGATCGAGCGCCGCGAGCGCATCGTGGAGCGGCGAGACCCCCTCGGAGAACCACTCGACGACGCGTGTCGTCGGGCGGCGGCTTCTCGAGTCGATCCGCCACCGGCTCCTCCCCGGTGCGACAGGCCTCGGCCGCCCATCGATGCACCCGGCCGAGATGCCCCAGCAGCCGGTTGA
Source organism: uncultured Acidimicrobiales bacterium (assembly GCA_963759645.1). Classification (GTDB taxonomy): domain Bacteria; phylum Actinomycetota; class Acidimicrobiia; order Acidimicrobiales; family DATKAS01; genus DATKAS01. Next base: position 52,599 of record CAVXAI010000017.1, read on the forward strand.
CATCCCAGCCCGGACAGCCAGGAACCGGCACATCCAGCGACCCGCTCCGGGCCGCTTCCACCAGCGCCGCCGCGTCGGACCGCAACGAGCCCAGGTAGTCGATCGCCATGGCCCGACGGTATCGTCAGGTCGATGCCCTCACCGACCGGAGTCCCCGCTGACGAGCTCGTCCTCGAAGACATCGTCACGCTCACGGAACGAGCCCAGACCCGTCTCACCGAGCTGCGCGACGAGGAGCCTGAAGGCAACACGCTCGGGCTGCGCCTGTCGATCAACGGCAGCCAGGGCATCGACTTCGTCTACGACCTCGAGTTCGTGCCGCTCGCGACGCTGCCGCTGAGCGAGCAGGTGCGCAACCACGGCGGGCTGCGTGTGGTGATCCCCGACAACGACGTGGCGAACCTGCAGGGCGCGACGCTCGACTACGAGGACGACGGGCTCGTGTTGCGCAACCCGAACAAGCCCAAGCCGCTCGACCTCGACAACCTCACGACCGATGGTGAGCTCGTCGACGGCGTGCAAGCGGCGCTGCTCGGCGAGATCAACCCGGCACTCGCCTCCCACGGCGGCTACGTCGAGCTCGTCGGCGTCGACGAGGCCGACGGCACCGTGTACATGCGCATGGGCGGCGGCTGCCAGGGCTGCTCGATGAGCCGCATGACGATGATGCAAGGCGTGCAGTCCATGTTGCGCGAGTCGGTCGACGGCGTGACCCGGGTGCTCGACGTCACCGATCATTCCGCCGGCGAGAACCCGTACTACTCGTAGCCGTCTACTCGTAGACGAACCAGCAGGCACCAACTCACCAGGGGGATCAATGGCAGGCATCGCCGCTTACGGCGCGTACGTGCCCTACTACCGGCTGCAGCGCGCCGCGATCGGTGCCGCACTCGGGTCCGGCGGCGGCAAGGGCACCCGGGCCGTCGCCTCGTACGACGAGGACGCGACGTCGATGGGTGTCGAGGCCGCCCGCATCGCCATGAAGGCCGCGAACGGCATCGCCCCGCAGGCGGTGTTCTTCGCCACCTCGACTCCTCCTTATCTGGACAAGACGAACGCCGCTGCCATCCACGCTGCCCTCGGGATGCCCGCAGCGACCGGTGCCTACGACATGATCGGTTCGGCGCGGTCGGCGGTCGCTGCGCAGCGGATGGGGGGCACGTCGCCGGCTCCCGCGCTCACCGTCCTCGCCGACGTCCGCACCGGCCTTCCCGGCGGTGCCGACGAGCGCGACGGCGGCGACGCCGCGGTGGCCTTCCTCTTCACCGGCACCATGTACGACGGACAGGCGCTCGCCGAGATCGTCGGCCGCGGCACCGCGACCCAGGAGTTCCTCGACCGCTGGCGGGTCCCGGGTGAGGACGCTTCGCACGTCTGGGAGGAGCGCTTCGGTGAGCACGCGTACGTGCCGCTCGCCGAGATCGCGATCAACGACGCGCTGAAGATGGCCGGCGTCACCCCGAGCGAGCTCGACTACGTGATCGTCAGCGGCCTCCACGGCCGCGCCGTGCGGCGCGTCGCGGGTTCGATCGGTGCGCGACCCGAGGCCGTCGTCGACGACCTCACGAGCGTGATCGGAAATCCCGGCGCCGCGCAGTTCGGGCTGCTTCTCGCCGACGTGCTCGATCGGGCCGAGCCGAATCAGGTGATCCTGTCGGTGAACCTCTCCGACGGCGCCGACGCCGCCGTCCTGCGCACGACCGACGAGCTCGCCGCCTACCGCAGCCGCCGGGTCAGCACGGTGCACGAGCAGATCGCTGCGGGTCGCGACGACCTCGGCTACCAGACCTACCTCACGTGGCGCGGCTTCCTGCAGCGGGAGCCACCGCGGCGTCCCGATCCCGAGCGTCCCGCCGCACCGCCGTCGCTGCGCACTGAGCCGTGGAAGTACGGCTTCGTGGGCTCGAAGTGCACGTCGTGCGGCACCCGCCACCTGCCGCCCGCCCGCGTCTGTGTGCGCTGCGGTGCGGTGGACCAGATGGATCCCGAGCGGCTCGCCGACATCCCCGCCACGATCGCCACGTACACGATCGACCGGCTGGCGTTCTCGTTGTCGCCGCCCGTCGTCGTCGGCGTGATCGACTTCGACGGAGGTGGCCGCTTCCAGTGCGAGCTCACCGACGTCGATCCGGCCACGGTGAAGATCGGTGATCGAGTGGAGATGAGCTTCCGTCGCCTGTTCACAGCCGACGGGGTGCACAATTACTTCTGGAAGGCAAAGCCCATCCGGCAAGGCGACCAGAGCGACTCAGCAGGAGGCAATTGATATGGCATCACACGGCATCCGAGACAAGGTCGCCATCGTCGGCATGGGGTGCACGCCCTTCGGCGAGCACTGGGACAAGAGCGCCGAGGACCTCCTCATCGACTCCGCCACCGAGGCGTTCACGACGTCCGGCATCAAGAAGGCCGACGTCGACGCGTACTGGCTCGGCACGATGGGCTCGGGCATCAGCGGCCTCACCCTGAGCCGTCCGCTCAAGATCGACTACAAGCCGGTCACCCGCCTCGAGAACATGTGCGCCACCGGCAGCGAGGCGTTCCGCAACGCCGCGTACGCCGTCGCCGCCGGCGCGATCGACGTCGCGATGGCAATCGGCGTCGAGAAGCTGAAGGACTCCGGCTTCTCCGGTCTCACGGGCTCGGCGCCCCCGAACGACGGCACGCTCCCCACGATGACCGCGCCGGCGTCGTTCTCGTTGCTCGCTCCCGCGTACGCGAAGAAGTACGGCGTCGACGACGACGAGATGAAGGATGTGCTCACGCGCATCGCGTGGAAGAACCACAAGAACGGCGCGCTCAACCCGCGTGCGCAGTTCAAGAAGGAAGTCGCGAAGGAAGTCATCTGCAACTCGCCGCTCGTCGCCGGTCAGCTCGGCATCTTCGACTGCTCAGGCGTCAGCGACGGATCGGCTGCCGCGCTGATCGTTCGCGCCGAGGACGCGCACAAGTACACCGACAAGCCGCTCTACGTGAAGGCGCTGTCGTTCGTCGCCGGCCCCGCCGCCGGCCCGATCGACCCGACCTACGACTACACCTCGTTCATCGAGGTCGTGCGCTCGGCCGCCGACGCGTACAAGCAGGCGGGCATCGACAACCCGCGTGCCGAGCTGGCGATGGCCGAGGTGCACGACTGCTTCACGCCCACCGAGCTCGTGCTCATGGAGGACCTCGGGTTCGCCGAGCGCGGCATGGGCTGGAAGGAAGTGCTCGCGGGCACGTTCGATCTCGACGGTGACCTCGCGGTGAACCCCGACGGCGGCCTCAAGTCGTTCGGCCATCCGATCGGCGCGTCCGGCCTGCGCATGCTGTTCGAGTGCTGGCTGCAGCTCCGCGGCGAGGCCGGCGAGCGCCAGATCTCCAACGGCAAGACGAAGGCCCTCACCCACAACCTCGGCGGCGCGCCGGGCGCGTGCGTGAGCTTCGTCTCCGTCGTCGGCTCCGAGCTCGACTGACCGGCACGCCCGTCGAGCGCGCCGCGGCGCGGCTCGACCTCACGATCGTTCGTCCCTTCGAGGGGGGCGTCTTCGGAGCGGTGTTGGCGCGGCGCGCCGACGGCGCGGAGCTCGTGCTCAAGGCCTCCGAACAGGTCGACCTCGTGTCGGAGTGGAGGACCGGTGCTGCGATGGCGGCGCTTCTTCGCGCTCGCGGGTATCCCGCGGCGAGCTACGTGGAGGTCGGAGCGGACGACGAGCTCGTGTGGAGCCTCCAGGAGATCCTGCCCGGCACGGTTCCCGAGGTGCTCACTGAGGCATTCGCGGACCAGCTGATCGACCTGGTGCGCTCGCACGACATCGACTCCGGTCTGACGCGGGAGTGGGACACGCTCGCACGCGAGGCCGTCCACCGGTGGCTCGCCGACCTCGCACCGCTGCCCGGTTCGTTCGACGAGCAGCTCGCTGCGACGCTACGGGACACCGCCGACGTTACCCTCGCTCGCACGACCGTCGTCCACGGCGACTTCCACCACCGCAACTGCCTGGTGACCGACGACGAGGTGACGGGAGTCTTCGATTGGGACATCGCCGGTGCGGGCGACTGGCGGTTCGACCTGGTGTCGCTCGCGTTCGGCTGCAGCGTCGCGGGGAAGGGTTGCGAACCCGCCGCGCTCGAAGCCGTCTCCGCGGCGGTGCGCCATGCGTGCGACCCGACGGTTGCGGCGTTCCTGATGTGCTGCCAGACGACGCGGATCCTGTGGATGCGGCGGTTGAGAGGGCCCGCGGCCCTCGACCGAGCCAGCCTTCGTCTCCAGGAGACGCTCGCCCCCTGGTGGGCCTAACCCAGCGCCGCCAACACCGCGTCGTGCAGCAAGCCGTTCGTCGAGAGCGCGCTGCCGCCGTCGGCGCGCGCTTCGCCGGACAGGTCGGTGAAGCGGCCTCCCGCCTCTTCGACGATCGGCTTCACCGCCGCGAGGTCCCACAGGCTGACGATCGGCTCGGCCGCGATGTCGAACACGCCCTCCGCGACGAGCACGTGCATCCAGAAGTCGCCGACGCCGCGGCTACGCCACACTCGATCGGCGAGCGCAGCAAACTGGGGGCCCCGCCCGTGCTCCCGCCATGAGCTGATGCTGGCGTGGCCCAGCTGAGCGTCCTCGATGCGGTCGACCGTCGAGACGCGCATCGCGCCGTGGTCGCTGAACGCGCCCCTGCCCTTCGTTGCCCACCACCGCCGGCCGAGCGCCGGCGCCGACGCGACCCCGACGACGAGAGCCCCGTCGTGCTCCAGTGCGATCAACGTGCCCCATATCGGCAGGCCGCGCACGAACGACGCCGTGCCGTCGATCGGGTCGAGGATCCACCGCGACGCGGCGTCGGGATCGCCGATGAGTCCCTCCTCCTCACCGAGCACGGCATGGTCGGGTCGCTCGCGAGCGAGCAGCAGCGCGCATCGCCGCCTCCGACGCGGTGTCGGCGTCGGTGACCTCCGTCGCGTCCGCTTTGTGCCGCACGGACAAGTCGGCGGCGCGGTAGCGCGGCAGGGTGATCGCGTCGGCGGCATCAGCGAGCCGGAGCGCGAGCGCGAGCTCAGCGTCGAGGTCGACCGTCAAAGTCAGCTGGCGAGGATCGAGCGGATCGTCGCGGCGATGCCCGGACCGTCGAGGCCGAGGTCGGCGAGGATGCGGTCGGGCTTGCCGTGCGGCAGGAATTGGATCGGTGTGCCGAGCACCTCGACGCGGGGGATGTCGGGACCGGTGCAGTGCTTGGCGAGCGTGTCGACGATGAGGCTGCCCGCGCCGCCTTCACGAACACCGTCTTCGATCGTGACCACGAGGGGATGGCGCGCCGCGTCGGCGATCATCGCCGGATCGAGCGGCTTGACGACCCGCACGTCCCACACGGTGCAGTCGACTCCGCTCGCTTCGAGCTCGGTGGCTGCGGCCTCGGCCGCCGCGACGAGCTTGCCGACCGCGAGCAGGCACACCTCGCGCTGCGCGCCCCGCCGCACGAGCCGAGCCTGCAGACCGGACCCGACCTCGTCGTCGGGCACTTGCCGGGCCGCACCCCGCGGGTAGCGGATGACCGACGGTCCGTCGAGATCGAGCGCGTCGTGCAGCATCACCTGCAGCTCTTGCGCGGACGACGGCGCGAACACCGTCATCCCGGGCACCTTGGAGAACAGCGCGATGTCCATCACGCCGTGGGTTGACGGCCCGTCGTCGCCCGTGATGCCGGCGCGGTCGAGGCAGAACACGATCGGCTGCTCGTGGAGCGCGCAGTCGTACATGACCTGGTCCCACGCCCGGTTCATGAACGTGGAGTAGATGGCCACGACCGGCCGCAGCCCGCCCATCGCCATGCCCGTCGCCGCGGTGACGGCGTGCTGCTCGGCGATGCCGACGTCGAAGAACCGGTCCGGCCACCGCTCCTGGAACGGAAGCAGGCCGGTCGGCCCCGGCATGGCGGCGGTGATGGCGACCACCTTCGGGTTGCTCTCGGCCTCCTTGATCATCGCCTCGGCGAACGCCTGCGTGTACCCGACCGGCACCCACCGACGGCGGACCGACAGCAGGATCGAACACGGGCGCGTCGTGGAGGTGCTTCTCGTCGTCATCCTCCGCGGGCGGGTAGCCGCGGCCCTTCTCGGTCAGCACGTGCAGCACGATCGGCCCGTCGAACTCGGCCGCGTTGCGCAGCGCCTTCTCGAGATCTTCGACACGGTGCCCGTCGACGGGGCCCATGTAGCGGACGCCGAGCGGCTCGAAGAACGTGGCCGGCTCCCACATCTCTCGCACGGCCGCCTTCATGGCCTCCATGCCCTTGTGCGCGCGGCTGCCGACGACCGGCACGGTGCGCACGAGCTGCTCGAGCCGCTTCTGCCGGCGCATGTACACCGGGTTGAGGCGCACCTGCGTGAGGCTCTTCGACAGGTTCGACACGGTCGGCGCGTACGAGCGGCCGTTGTCGTTCAAGACGATGATGACGTTGCGCCCGCTGTGCCCGAGGTTGTTGAGCGCCTCGTAGGCCATGCCTCCGGTCATCGACCCGTCGCCGATCACGGCGACGATGCGATGCCCGCACGCCGCGACGCGACGTCGGGCTCGCCGGCGAGGATCGCCGCGTCGCGTCGACGCGAGCCCGTAGGCGTACGACAAGATCGTCGACGCGTGGCTGTTCTCGACGAAGTCGTGGTCGGACTCGGCGCGGCACGGGTAGCCCGACAGGCCGCCGGCCTGGCGCAACGATGCGAACTGCTCGCTGGCGGCCGGTGACGAGCTTGTGCACGTACGCCTGGTGGCCGGTGTCCCAGAGGATCGACGTCGCGCGGGCGAGTCGAACACCCGATGCAACGCCAGCGTGAGCTCGACGGCGCCGAGGTTGGAGCCGAGGTGGCCCCGCGTTCTCGGACACGACCTGCACGATGAAGTCGCGGATCTCGCCGGCGAGGTCGTCGAGCTCGGCGTAGGAGAGCCGGCGCAGATCGGCCGGTTGCTTGATGGTCTCGAGGATCATGGCCACCTGCACGTCGGATGGACGAACGACCGAGCCTAACCCTGCACATTCGAACGAGCGGACCGGGTCATCTGGCCTAGTTCGCGGCCCGGATAGGGTCGCCGCGCATGGGAGATCTGTTCGATCTGACCGGGCACGTGGCGCTTGGTGACCGGCGGCAACAGCGGCATCGGGCTCGGCATGGCCGACGGGCTGGCGGCGCAGGGGGCCGACGTCGCGATCTGGGGCACCAACGAGGCCAAGAACGAGGCCGCGGCCGAGCAGCTCGGCCGGCACGGCACCAAGGTGCTGGCCCTGAAGTGCGACGTCGGGGACGAGGCGGAGGTCGAGGCGTCGTTCGCCGCGACCGTCGACACCCTCGGGAAGGTCGACTCGTGCTTCGCCAACGCGGGGATCGGCGGCAACAACTCGGCGTTCGTCGACCTCACCGCCGACGAGTGGCACCGAGTGCTGCGAGTCAATCTCGACGGCGTGTTCTACACGTGGCGCGCGGCGGTGCGGCACATGGTCGAGCGCGGCGAAGGTGGCAGCCTCGCCGTCACGACGTCGGGGTCCACGATGATGGGCGCGCCGCGCAACGAGCCGTACGCATCGTCGAAGGGTGCGGTCATCGCGTTGATGAAGGGCATCGCGGTCGAGCACGCACGCCACGGCATCCGCTGCGAACGCGATCCTGCCCGGCTGGATCGAGACGCCGATGACGGCACCCGCGTCTGCGATGGGACAAGTTCGTCGACAAGGTCCTGCCCGCGCGTGCCGCTGCGACGGTGGGGCACTGGCGACGACTTCGGCGGCGTCGCCGTGTACCTCGCGAGCGACGTCGTCCCGCTACCACACCGGCGACGTGCTCATCCTCGACGGCGGCTATGGCATCTTCTGAGCCGGCTTCTGAGCCGGCACGCGAGATCCCGCGACCGCCGGCGGGCGACCTTCCCGCACTCCTTCGCTTCCAGGGCACCCAATGCGGGGTCGGCGGATCGGCGATCTACGAGCGCCTCCTTCTCGCCGCCGCGGCCGACGTCGAGGAAGGCGGGCCGTGCCTCGACGTGCTGCGAGGGCACGAGCGCGATCCGTTCGGCACCGCGCTCGCGCTCCGGTTCATGGGAGGTGTGCATCGCCTCGTGCTCGACGGCGGCGCGCCTGCGCTCGCCGCGCTACTACCCGTCGGCCGGCGGCTCGATCGAGGCGGGCGACCCGCTGGCTCACCTTCCGGCAGACGGTCGCGGACAATGTCGAGCTGCTGCGCGAGCGGCTCGGCTACGGCGTGCAGACGAACGAGGTCGGTCGCGCCGCCGCACTCGCCCCGGGCTTTCTCACCGTTGCCGTCGAGACCGGGCTCCCGCTGCGGATGCTCGAGGTGGGCACCAGCGCCGCGCTCAACCTGCGGTGGGACCGCTTTCGCTACGACGACGGCGACACGGCATGGGGCGACGCGGAGTCACCCGTGCGGCTCGGTGCGGTATGGACGGGCACGGCGCGCCCTTGGAGCCTGCCGGCGCGCCGCCGAGCGAGACGGCCGTCGTCGAGCGAGCCGGCTGTGACCCGAGCCCGATCGACCCCACCGACGACGACGGTCGCCAGAAGCTGCGCTCGTTCGTCTGGCCCGAGCAGCTGCACCGGCTCGCGATGCTCGACGCCGCCATCGCGATCGCCCGCGACGCGCCCGCCTCCATCGACGTCGCGCCCGCAGCGACCGTGGCTCGTCGAGCGGCTCGCGGAGCCGGTGCCCGGGTGCGCGACGGTCGTGTACCACTCGATCGTCATGCAGTACATGAACAAGGCAGCCCGTGCCGCGGTCGCGCAGGCCATCGCCGACGCGGGCAACCGAGCGACGAAGGATGCGCCGGTCGCCTGGTACCGGATGGAGCCGGGCTGGGTCGAGGGCCGCGCCGATCTCACGCTGACGACGTGGCCGGGCGGAAACGAGCGGTTGATCGGCCGCACCGGGTATCACGGGGTGCCCGTCGAATGGGCGGGGCCGAACGGGATCAGGCGCTAGCGGGTCAGGCGCTCTGGCGATCGCTCGCGTCGCTCGGGTGTCGCGCCGCCCACCGCCGATCTGTCCAACCGGTGAAGACCTTCGCGGCGAGGAAGCCGAGCGCCCAGCGTGACGAAGCCGCCGACGGCGTCGAGCCAGTAGTGGTTCGCGGTGATCATGATGCAGTACACGGTCGCGATCGGGTAGGCGACCAGGAGGGCCTTGGCCCACCACGAGCGCACCTGCGGCCACATCACGAGCGTGCACCACAGCGCCCACGCGCAGTGCAGCGAGGGCATCGCCGCGTACTGGTTCGAGATCTTCTGCATCGCACCCGAGTCGAACGACCAGAGCGCGCCGAACTTGTCGAGTGTGTCGACGAAGCCGTACGAGATCGGGCAGGAGGCGGGGTGGCATCAGCGGGAACGACGCGAACCCGATGAGCGCGAAGCCGGTCGTGAACGCCAGGGTGTTGCGCCACAAGGGGTAGCGCTTCGGGAACGATCGGTACATCCAGATGAGAGCGAACGCCGTGACGATGAAGTGGAACGTGCCGTAGTAGATGTTCCAGAACACGATGTAGGAGTGGAAGCGCAGCACCATCTCCTGGAGCGTCTCCTCATGGAACAGCCCGGCCCACCGCTCGATCTGGATCACGTCGATGGCGTTGCCGAGGGCCTTCGAGGGAGAGACCGCCGCCGACCCGAACTGGTTGCGGATCCAGGAGTAGACGCCGTAGAAAGCCGCGACATAGATGACCTCGCGCCACCACCGCAGGCGCACCGCGCCGAACGGGTGACGCGTGCACCTGATCCGTGTCGGCGACCTGCGTCACCCGTGCTCCTTCGTCCTTCACCGCCGCCCCCCGGACGGGCAGTCGCCCTGCGGAATTCGCTCAGCCTATGAGGGCGATCTGCCGATCGGACTTCATCGAATCATGCGGTGCCCGTAGGCTGCCAGCGGCTTCCCCTGAGCATCGTGCACGCTCACAAGGAGACCTTCGTGTCCCGTAAGCCCATCATTGCTCTCGTGGCCGTCTCGGCCGCTCTCCTCGGTGCCTCCGCGTGCAGCAGCGGTGGCGGTGGCGATGTCACCGTCGTCGAGGCCGCAGCGACGCCCCAGTTCCTCGCCGAAGCCGCGGATCGCACGGCGGCAGTCGAGAGCGGGCGGTACGAGCTGAGGCTCGCGATCCCCGCGACCGACGAAGCTCCCGGCGGTCTCACGATCACCGGGTCCGGCGCCTTCGACCTCGCCAGCGATCGCTCGAGCCTCTCGATCGACATGAGCGGGATCCTCGACGCGGCCTCCGAGCAGGAAGTCGAGGGCTTCGACCCGAGTGCGCTCCTCGGCGACGGCACCATCGAGATGGTCATCGATGGCGACGTCATCTACGTCCACGCCGGGTTCCTGTCGGCGTTCCTCGGCGGAGACGAGTCCAAGCCCTGGGTGAAGCTGCCCGCGGACGGAGACACCGACGTCAGCGACCTCGGCGGAGGGATGGGCGACGCCACCGCGCTGCTCGACCTCCTGCGCGACCAAGGCGCCACCATCACCGACGAGGGCAGCGCCGAGATCAACGGCGAAACCACCCAGCACTTCCACGCGACGATCAGCGCCGCCGATGCGCTCGCGTCCGCGCCCGCCGAGAACGAGGGCAAGGCCGAGGAGTTCATCCACGAGTTCGGAGTCGATCCCGCGACCCTCGAGATCCCCATGGACGTGTTCGTCGATGCCGAAGGGCTCATCCGCCGGCTCGAGATGGCGTTCGACGGCGCGACCTTCGCCGGTGGTTTCGACGGCACCGAGTCCCTTCCCGACGGACCCATCGTGCTCACGATCGACTTCCTCGAGCTCGGCGAGTCGGTCACGATCGACCTTCCCCCCGCCGACCAGGTCGCTGACGGCGAGGAGCTGAAGCAGCTGTTCGCAGACGGGATGCTCGGTTCCTGACGTTCGGCGGACGACCTAGTGTCCCCGCATGGGGACTCGCACGGTCGACATCGGAACGGTCCAGCTCAACGATCGCCGAGGAGGGTCTGGGCGGCCGCCCGCTCATGCTCGTCCACGGCTTCACCGGCGCGAAGGAGGACTTCGGCGACTTCCTCGCGCCGCTCGCCGAACGCGGCTGGCACGTCGTGGCGCCCGACCTGCGCGGCCACGGTGCGAGCGGCAAGCCCGACGACGAGAGCGCGTACACGCTCGCGACGTTCGCCGGTGACCTCTTCGCGCTCGCCGACTCGCTCGGTTGGAGCCGGTTCACGCTGCTCGGGCACTCGATGGGCGGGATGATCGCCCAGCACATGCTGCTGGGCGCGCCCGATCGCATCGAGGCGCTGATCCTGATGGACACCGCACACGGTCCGCTCGAGGGCATCGGTGACCCGACCGCGATCGAGCGGACCAGGCGACTACGTGCGCACGAACGGCATCGCAAGCGTTCAAGGAGGTGATGGAGTCGCGGCAGCGCGGCGATGCGGAGCCCGGCGGACGAACGAGTGCGGGCGGAGCGCCCGGGCTACATCGAGTTCGGGGACCGCAAGCTGCTCGCCGTGGCGCCGGCGATGGTCTGTTCGGTGCTCGGGCAGTTCGCCACCACCGAGGATCGGCTCGAGCGCCTGGCCGCCCACACGACGCCGACGCTCGTGATCGTCGGCGAGCAGGACCGCCCGTTCGTCGGCCCGTCCGAGCGGATGGCCGACGTGATGCCGGGCGCGAGCCTCGCGGTGATCCCCGACGGCGCGCACAGCCCGCAGTTCGAGGCGCCCGACGCGTGGTGGGCGGCGCTCAGCGGCTTCCTCGATCGAGTGCAGGAGGGCGCAGCGGCATGACCGACACGGGCACGCCTCACCATTCCGGCGACGCCGCGCTCGACGTGCATGCGCGGCTACGGCGTCGACGTCATGTTCACGCTCAACGGCGGCCACGTCTGGCCGCTCTACGACGCGGCCGTGAAGCAGGACGTGCAGATCGTCGACGTCCGCCACGAGCAGACCGCGACGTTCGCGGCCGAAGGGTGGGCCAAGCTCACCCGAAAGCCCGGCCTCGCCGTGCTGACTGCCGGACCTGGTGTCACGAACGGCGTGAGCGCGATGACCACGGCGCACTTCAACGGCACGCCGCTCGTCGTGCTCGGCGGTCGGGCGCCGCAACGCCGGTGGGGGTCGGGCTCGCTGCAGGAGCTCGATCACGTGCCGATCGTCTCGTCGATCACGAAGTCGGCGCGCACGGTCACGGCGCCGAATGACACCGCGAAGGAGATCCAGCACGCGGTGCTCACGGCGATGACGCCCCACCGAGGGCCGGTGTTCGTCGACTTCCCGATGGACGTGATCTTCGATCCCGCGTCCGAGCCGGCTGCGAACGGCGGCGTCCCGAGGGGCATCGATCCCGATCCCGGCTGACGTCGACGCTGCCGCGGCACTCATCGCCGGCGCAGAACGGCCCGCGATCATCGTGGGCAGCGACGTGTACTGGGATGGCGCGTGGGACGCGCTCACACGCTTCGCCGAGACGATGCGGGTGCCGTGCTGGTTCAACGGGCTCGGCCGCGGCTGCCTGCCCGCCGACCACGAGCTCGCGTTCACCCGCACCCGGGCGCTGCTGAAGAGCGAGGCCGATCTCGTCGTCGTGATCGGCACCGCGCTCGACTTCCGGCTCGGCTTCGGTCGCTTCGGCGACGCGCCGGTCGTTCACATCTGCGACGCGCCCGAGAGTCGAGCCGCGCATGTCGCCACCGCGGCCTCACCGGCCGGTGACCTCACCGCGATCCTCGACGGCATGACGGCGTGGTCGGGCTCGCCGCAGCCGACCACGAGCCCTGGATCGCCCGAGTGCGCGACGCCGAGCGCGCCGCGGCCGAGACCGAGCGGGCGCTGCTCGAGGCCGAGGGCGACGCGATCAAGCCCGACCGCGTCTACGGCGAGCTCGGCAAGCGACTGGCACGTGATGCGGTCGTGATCTGCGACGGGGGCGACTTCGTGTCGTACGCCGGGAAGTACGTCGAGGTCGTACACGCCCGGGTGCTGGCTCGACACCGGTCCCTACGGGTGTCTCGGCAACGGCCCCGGCTACGCGATGGCGGCCCGGGTCGCGCGTCCCGACGCCCAGATCGTCGTGATGCTCGGCGACGGCGCAGCCGGCTTCTCGCTGATGGACGTCGACACCCTCGTCCGCCACAACCTGCCCGTCGTGATGGTCGTGGGCAACAACGGGATGTGGGGGCTCGAGAAGTACCCCATGCCGCGATCTACGGGTACGACGTGGCGTGCGATCTCCAACCGGGGTGCCGGTACGACGAAGTCGTCGACCGCGCTCGGGGGCGCGGGAGAGACCGTGAGCTCACCGTCCGAGGTCGGTCCCGCGCTCGATCGTGCGTTCGCCGCGGGCGTGCCCTATCTCGTCAATGTCATGACCGACCCCGAGGACGTCTACCCGCGGTCGTCCAACCTCGGCTGAGGTGCGCCTCCTCCCGACGCACTTGCACCTCAGCGGCCCTCATGGGCGCGAGCGGTGCAAGTTTGGCTGGGCGGTGACACCAGGTACTCCGCACTTGCACCCCGGCGGCCCTGATGGGGCGCGAACGGTGCAAGTTCCGCGAACGGTGGGGCGGGCACGGGGCAGCCGGGTCGTCAGTCGGAGGCTTTGTCGAGGAAGCGCTCGACATCGACCACGACGCGCGTGACCTTGCCTGCGGCGATGAGGCCCCGACCGTCGGACACCGACACCGTGAAGATGAGCCGGCGCCCCTCCACCTTCTCCAGGGTGGCCTCGGCCTTTGCCTTGCCGCCGATGCCGGTGGGCGCGAGGTGATCGAGCTGCACTCGCATGCCGACCGACGTCTCGCCCTGTCGCAGGTGGCCGGAGAGCGCCGCGCACGCGGCCTGCTCACAGAGCGCCACGACGCGGGGAGTGGCGAGCACCGGCACGTCGCCTGAAGCCATCGCCAGCGCGGTGTCCGCCTCGCTGACGAGCAGATCGGCCTCACCCCAGAGGCCGGGTTCAATGGTCACTCTGGGTACGATACGGCTTCGCTCGCGCGGCCTTCCATTCATGAAGCCCGCTGTAACGAGACCGAGACAAGGGGCCTCTGTGATCGAGCAAGCGGTGCTGCAGAAGGTGCTGGGCGCGGCGCTCCGCCGCGGCGGCGACTTCGCTGAGGTGTTCGCCGAAGACCGCCGAGCGTCCTCGGCCGCGCTCGACGATGGGAAGGTCGAGGAGCTGAGCTCCGGGCGTGACCGCGGAGCCGGGGTGCGCGTCGTCGTCGGTGAGACGACCGGCTACGCGCACACCGCCGACCTCACCGAGGAGGGCCTGCTCGCGGCGGCCGAGGCAGCGGGCGCGGCCGCCCGGGGTGGATCGGGCGGCGCCAAGGTGGTCGACCTCACCCGGCGAGAGGTCCGCCGGCCCAACGAGGTGCTGACTGCACCCGAGACGGTTGCGAAGGCCGTCAAGGTCGAGCTGCTGAAGCGGGCCGACGCGGCTGCCCGGGGCGAAGGCTCCTCGATCGTGCAGGTCTCGGCCGGCGTACGCGGACAGCCGCCGCCGCATCCTCGTCGCGAACTCCGACGGCCTCCTCGCCGAGGATGACCAGGTCAAGACCCTCTTCCGGGTCACCGCGGTCGCGAGCGGCGACACCGGCATGCAGACGGGGTACGAGTCGGTGGGTCACCCGATCGGCTTCGAGCTGTTCGACCGCTACGACGTCGAGGATCTCGCCCGCGAGGCGGCGCGACTCGCCCTGCTCAAGCTGAACGCTCGGCCCGCTCCGTCGGGTCGGCTGCCGGTCGTGATCAAGCGCGCCGGTGGCGGCGTGCTGTTCCACGAGGCGTGCGGGCACGGCCTCGAGGCTGACCTCATCGCGAAGTCTGCGTCGGTGTTCCGGGGCAAGAAGGGCGAGCTGGTCGCCTCGCCGCAGGTGACGCTCGTCGACGACGGGACGATGGGCGACGAATGGGGCGCGATCGGCATCGACGACGAGGGCCACGCATCGCAGCGCAACGTCCTCATCGAGGACGGTGTGCTCACCGACTACATGTGGGACTTCCTCCGGGCTCGCAAAGAGGGCCGGCAATCGTCCGGAAACGGGCGCCGGCAGAGCTACCACCACCTCCCGATGGTTCGGATGACGAACACGTCCGTCCTGAACGGCACCGAGGACCCCGACGAGATCATCCGCCAGACCGATCACGGCGTGTACGTGGCCAAGCTCGGCGGCGGGCAGGTGAACACCGCCACCGGCGACTTCGTGTTCGGGATGACCGAGGCGTACATGATCGAGGGCGGCGAGCTCACCGACCCGATCCGGGAGGGCAACCTCATCGGCAACGGGGCCGAGGTGCTGCAGAACATCGACGTGCTCGGCAACGACTTCGCGATGGGCAGCCCAGGCACCTGCGGCAAGGACGGCCAGGGCGTGCCCGTCGGCGTGGGCCAGCCCACGCTGCGGGTCACCGCGCTGACGATCGGCGGCACCGCGGCATGACTCCGGCTGGTTCTCTTGGCGCAAGAGCGCCATATACACCCGCTGGCGCCAAGAAAACCAGCGAGGGCGGGGCGTGAGCGAGCTGCTCGACGTCGCTCGGCGGGTGGCCGAGCAGGCGCAGCCGGGCGAGCAGGTCGAGGCGTACGTCGCGCGGTCCAAGCGGGTCAGCGTGCGCGCCTACCAGGGCGAGGTCGAGGCGCTCACGTCCGCCGAGTCGTCGGGCATCGGCGTTCGGGTGATCGTCGACAAGCGCATGGGGTTCGCCCACGCCGGCACGCTCGACGAAGGGGCGATCACTGAAGCGCTCTCGGAGGCGCGCGACAACGCGCAGTTCGGCGAGATCGACGAGTGGAACGGGCTGGCCGAGCCCGACGGCGTCGAACCGCCCGACCTCGATCTCTACCGCCCCGAGCTCGCGAGCTTCCCGACGGACCAGAAGGTCGAGCTCGCGCTCGAGCTCGAACGGGCGATCCTCGCCGGCGACCCCCGCATCACCGGCGTGCGAGTGGCGTCGTACGGCGACGGCAGCGGTGAAGCGGCGATTGCCACCAGCACCGGCATCGCAGTCGCGTCACGGGCCACCTCGTGCTGGCTCAGTGCTCAGGCGCTCGCCTCCGACGACGGCGAGGTGCAGATCGGCTACGGCGTCGACGTGGGCCGTCAGCAGGACGAGCTCGACGTCGACGAGACCGCACGCGACGCCGTGGAGCGGGCCACCCGCATGCTCGGCGCCCGCCAACCGAAGTCGCAGCGGCTCACGGTCGTGCTCGATCCCCGCATCGCGGCGTCGTTCCTGTCGATCATCGGGGGCACGCTGACCGGGGAGCGCGTGCTGAAGGGGCGCTCGCCGTTCGCCGACCGGATGGGCGACGCGATCGCCGCGCCTGTCCTCACCCTGATCGACGACGCGACCAACCCCGACTCGCTGGGTGCCGACGCGCACGACGGCGAGGGTCTGGCGACCCGACCCAACTGCCTGATCGACGGCGGCACGCTGCGCACGTTCCTGCACAACAGCTACACGGCACGGCGCGCCGGCACGGCGTCCACCGGCTCGGCCGCCCGTGGGTACTCGTCTCGGCCGACCGTCGGCTGCCTCGCGCTGATCCCGGGAGCCGGTGACAAGACCCCCGAGGAGCTGTACGCGTTGGTCGGTGACGGGCTGCTCGTGCAGGACGTCACAGGCCTCCACTCCGGGGTCAACGCGGTGAGCGGCGACTTCTCGGTCGGCGCCGAGGGCGTGATGATCCGCGGTGGAGCGCTCGCCGAGCCGGTGCGCGAGATCACGCTGGCCTCGACGCTTCAGCGGATGCTGCTCGACATCCACGCAGTCGGGTCCGACCTCGAATGGCTGCCCGGCGGCGATGCGGGCGTCAGCCTCGTGATCGGCGACGTCTCCCTCAGCGGGTCATAGCTCGCGTGCCCGCCGCCAGCGACGAGGCGATCGAACGCCATCCGCACCTCGCACAGCCCTTGCGTTCAGGCTGGGTGCGCGTCGATCTGCACTCCCACACGATGTGGTCGGGTGATTGCACGACGACGCCCGACGAGGTCGAGGAGGCCGTCGTCGCGTCGGGCATCGACGTGCTGTGCATCACCGACCACAACGCCATCCGGGGTGCGCTCGAGCTGGCCGGCCAGCTGCCGTGCCGCGTCGTGGTCGGCGAGGAGCTGCGTACCCACGCCGGTGAGGTCATCGGTCTGTTCCTCACGGAACGCGTGCCGTTCGGCGTGAGCGCTCCTGATGCTGCAGCGCGCATCAGAGCTCAGGGCGGTCTCGTGTACATCCCGCACCCGTTCGACCCGGTGCGTCACAACCTGCGCGAGACAGAGCTGCGCGCCCTCGCGAGCGAGGGGCTCATCGACGCCCTGGAGACGTTCAACGCGAAGACGTCGCTCTCGCACCTCAACGCGCAGGCGGCGGCGTTGGCGGAGGAGCTCGATCTGCCGGCCGGCGCGGGGAGTCGACGCGCATGTACCTGAGGCTCTCGGTGCGGCGTACGTGGAGATGCCCGACTTCGACGGGCCGCAGTCGTTCATCGATGCGCTCCGCTCGGCGGTGGTGGTCGGACATCACTTCGACCGCCCCCGGCAATGGCGTCCCCGGATCGTGCCGTCGACGACGATCGACTGAGCCCCTTCCCACCCAGCGCGGTCAACCGCCGCCGAGCAACACCACCGTCACGACGCCGGCGGCAAGCGCGAACGCGACCCGCTGCGCGTCGGTGTCGGGCATGGCGAGCGTGGCGGCGGCGTCGCGCACATCGACCACCACGGCGCGCGGTGCGACCACGATCGTCGGCGGGCCCTCGGTGCTGTCGGGATCGAACGTGGCCATGACCTCGACCGCGTCGCCCACGCTCACCGCCAGCGTGCCAGGATCGAGCGGGACGGCGATGGCCACGTCGCCCGCCGGCACCAGCGCAGCGACCGCGCTCACCCCGGTGCCCGCGACGCGAGCCGCGACCAATGGTTCGCCACGCACGATCGCCGCGGACGCCACCTGGCCGATCGGTGGGTCTTCGACCGCGCCTTCGGGGATCACCGCGAGCGGCCGCTCCTCGGCCCGAACGTCGGCGGCGTCGATCGTCTTGCCAGCCTCGATGTCACGCGTGGCGACGATGATCACGCGCGCCGTTCCATAGGCCGATCGTGCGTCCCGCGCGCCGGCGACCGCCCCGCTGACGATGAGTCCGGTGACGAGAGCGAGCGCGCCGGTGAGCGACCAGTAGATGAACGGACGGCGCCGGATCCGCAGCCGAGGCATGCATCCTCCCCAGTTCGAACGACATCGAGGAGAAGTGCGAGCCGCAGCCTACGGGAGGCGGGGGATCGCGGCGAAAAGCAGTGTCCGCACACGCTCGATGTTGCCTTCGAAGAACGAGAACACCATCTCCTGGGTCACCGGCTCGATGCCGTCGACGCTGATGCCGTCAACACCTGTGAGCCCTGCGTCGTAGTCCGTGATCAGCGCGACCGCCGCGTAGGGGATCGCGAGCTCAGCGGCGAGCACCGCTTCGGGATAGCCGGTCATGTTGATGACCTCCCACCCCATCGACCCGAACCATCGCGACTCGGCCCGCGTGGAGAACCGGGGACCTTGCACGACGACCATCGTGCCGCCGTCGTGCGCGACGAGGCCGAGCTCAACTGCAGCGGCCACCAGCACGGCACGCAGGCCCGCGTCGTACGGTTCGGCGAACGCCACGTGGTGCACCTCGGGCCCGTCGAAGAACGTGTCGGCGCGGCCCGACGTACGGTCCACGAGCTGATCGACCACCACGAGCTCGCCCGGATGGATGTGGGCCTGCAGCGAGCCCGCGGCGCACGGCGCGACGATCGCTCGCACCCCGAGCTCGCGCATCGCCCACACGTTGGCCCGGTAGTTGATGCGGTGCGGAGGCAGCTCGTGTCGGCGGCCGTGCCGAGGTAGGAACGCGACGCGGCGGTCGCCGACAGAACCGATCGTGACCGGGCCCGAGGGAGCGCCGTACGGGGTCTCGACATCGACGGTGTCGACGTCGTCGAGGAACGAGTAGAAGCCGGACCCGCCGAAGACGCCGACGTCGGCTCGGCTCACGCGTCAGTCGCTGGAGGAAGAACTGCTCGACGACGTGGTCGCGCTCGACGAGAGGACGAAGAGGACGAGGAAGAGGACGAGGCGGCCGCGCTGTCGTGTGAGTGCGAGTGTCCGTTGCCCGTGCGAGTGCCCGTGGTCGCCGCCCGACTCGACTCGTCTTGCTCGACTCACTCGACGAGCTCGACTCGGATCCGTTGGATGACGAGGCGCTGCGCTTGCCGTTCGAGCGGTTGTCGTTCTTGTAGAAACCGTCGCCCTTGAACGTGATGCCGATCGAACCGAACACCTTCCGGAGCGGGCCCGAGCACTGGGGGCACACGGTCAGCGAGGGCTCGTCGAAGGACTGCACGACCTCGAGGTCGGCCCCGCATCCCTTGCATCGGTATTCGTAGGTCGGCATCGGTCCGCAACCCGTCCCTTGTTCCGCCGGCAGGCCCGGCTCTTAGCACTCAACAGTTACGAGTGCTAAGGCTACCGGCCCAGCGGGCAGCAGCGGTGTCCGTGCTCGGTATGGTGAGCCGATGGTGCGGAAGGCGGTCATCCCGGCGGCGGGGCTGGGAACTCGTTTCCTTCCGGCCACCAAAGCCCAGCCCAAGGAGATGCTCCCGCTCGTCGACAAGCCGGCGATCCAGTACGTCGTCGAGGAGGCGGTCCGGGCCGGCATCACCGACATCCTGATCATCACCGGCCGCGGCAAGCGCACCCTCGAGGACCACTTCGACCGGTCGTTCGAGCTCGAGTTCTACCTGGCGCAGGCGGGACGTGAGCGTGAGCAGGCCGAGATGCGCCACATCGCCGAGCTGGCCGACATCCACTACGTCCGGCAAGCCGAACCGAAGGGCCTCGGTCACGCCGTCGGCGTTGCCCGGAGCCATGTGGGCGACGAGCCGTTTGCCGTCCTCCTCGGCGACGACCTGATGGCGGAGACCTCGACGGTGCTCGCCGACATGGTCGCGGCGAGCGAGAAGATGCACGCGTCGGTGATCGCGCTCAAGCCGTTCCCGCCTGAGGAGATCTCCGCGTACGGCTGCGTCGCGGCCGAGCCGCTCGAAGACGGAGGGCCGCTGGTACGCGTGACCGGCCTCGTCGAGAAGCCGCCGGCCGCGGAAGCGCCGTCGAACCTGGCGATCATGGGGCGCTACGTGCTCACGCCCGAGATCTTCGACTGCATCGACCGTGTCGAGCCGGGGCGGGGCGGCGAGATCCAGCTCACCGACGCGATGTCGCTGCTGCTCGAGCGGGAGTCGCTCTACGGGTTCACGTTCACCGACGGTCGGTACGACACGGGCAACAAGCTCGACTGGCTGCGGGCGACGGTCGAGCTCGCCCTCGTGCGCGACGACCTCGGTCCCGGCTTTCGCAAGTACCTCGCCGAGCTGTGCCGGCGAGAGGGCTTGGCGTGATCCCGGAGGGCGAGGCGCGGGCGTTCGTCCTCGCGTCGTGCGCCCGGGTCCATCCGAAGGCAATGCCGCTCGATCAGGTGCTGGGCTGTGCCACGTCGGTGCCTCTCGAAGCCCCTGAGGACGTGCCTCCGTTCGACAACACCGCGGTCGATGGTTTCGCAGTGCTGGCCCCCGACACCACCGGCGCATCTTCGGTCTCGCCGGTGCGGCTCGAGGTCGTCGGCACGCTAGCGGCCGGTGCTCCGCCGACCCTCGAGGTCGCGCCGGGCGCGCGGTCCGGATCATGACGGGCGCCGCGATGCCGCCTGGGGCCGACGCCGTCGTGATGGTGGAGAACACCGAGACCGCAGACGACGGGTCGGTGTCGGTCCGTTCGGCCGTGAAGCCGGGGGATGCCGTGCGGCGGGCAGGCAGCGACGTGCACGCCGGCGACCTCGTCTTTCCTCCGCAGACGGTGATCCGTCCGGCGCACCTCGGGGTGCTCGCGTCGCTCGGGTTCGTCCGCGTGCCGGTGTACCCGCGGGTGAGAGTGGGCGTGATCTCGACCGGCGACGAGCTCGTCGAGGGCGGCGGGCCCCTGGCGCCCGGTCAGATCCGCGAGTCGAACCGCGAGATGTTGCTCGCGCTCGTCGAGCAGGCGAACTGCATCCCGATCGATCTCGGACTCGCTCGTGACGACAAGGACGAGATCGGCGATGTGTTCCGCCGCGGGGCGCAGGAATGCGATGCGCTCATCTCGTCGGGCGGCGTCAGCATGGGGGACTTCGACCTCGTGAAGGTCGTGCTCGACGAGCTTGGCGACATGCGCTGGATGCAGATCGCGATCAAGCCCGCCAAGCCGTTCGCCTTCGGGTTCGTCGGCGACGGCCACACGCCGGTCTTCGGGCTGCCGGGGAACCCGGTGTCGTCGCTCGTGTCGTTCGAGCTCTTCGCCCGCCCCGCCCTCCGCCAGATGATGGGCCATGCGGTGATCGATCGGCCGTCCGTAAAGGCGGTTGCGGCTGCTGACCTCCGGCGCCATCCCGATGGCAAGACCCATTACGTGCGGGTCACGGGCGGTTTCGAAGCCGACGGTCGGTATCACGTCGCCCCCGTGGGCGCCCAGGGCTCGCATCAGCTCGCGGCCACCGCGTCCGCCGACGCTCTCGCCGTGGTTCCCGACGGCGACGGGGTGGCCGAAGGCGGCGACGTGACCGCCATGTTGCTCCTCTGATCTGCCCGCCTAGCCTGAACCTCGTGCGTCCCGATCCCGTCGACCATGTCGACGACCCCGTCGATCTGGTCGATCCCTACGGCCGCACCGTGCGTGACCTGCGCATTTCGATCACCGATCGCTGCAATTTCCGCTGCACCTACTGCATGCCGGAGGAGGGCATGCAGTGGCTGCCTCGCAGCGAGCTGCTGACGTTCGAGGAGATCGAGCGGATCACCCGGGTGTTTGTCGAGCGCTTCGGCGTCGACGGCATCCGACTCACCGGCGGCGAGCCGACGGTGCGCGCCCACCTCCCGCTTCTCGTCAGCAAGCTCGCCGCGCTCGACGTCGACCTGTCGATGACGACGAACGGGGCGACCTTCCGGCTTCTCGCCGAGGACCTGCGCGCGGCGGGTCTCGGCCGCGTCAACATCTCACTCGACTCCCTGCGCCGTGAGCGCTTCCTCGCCATCACCCGGCGGGACGAGCTCGAGCGCGTGCTCGACGGCATCGACGCCGCCAAGGAGGCCGGATTCGACCCGGTGAAGATCAACGTCGTGCTCGAGCGCGGCCTCAACGACGACGAGATCGTCGACTTCGCGACGTGGGGACGCGAGCAGGAAGTGGCAGTTCGGTTCATCGAGTTCATGCCCCTCGACGCGTCGGGTGCGTGGGTCCGCGACAAGGTGGTGTCGCAGGACGAGATCGTCGATGCGATCTCGGCCGTGTATCCGCTCGAGCTCGCGCCGGCTCGGGGAGCCGCGCCCGCCGATCGCTGGCTCTACGCCGATGGCCGGGGCGACGTCGGCGTGATCCCGAGCGTCACGAAGCCGTTCTGCGGCGACTGCGACCGCGTCCGTCTCACCGCCGAGGGCCAGCTCCGGACGTGTCTGTTCGAGACCCGCGAGTTCGACCTCCGGGGGATCGTGCGCGGCGGGGGCACCGACGACGACCTCGCCGCAGAGATCGTGCGTGCCGTCGGCACGAAGTGGGCCGGCCACTCGATCGGTCAGGTCACGTTCATCCGCCCCAACCGCAGCATGAGCCAAATCGGCGGCTGACTGATCAGGGCTTAGACTCCGGGCTCATGGCCCGGGAGCTCACCCATCTCGATCCGCTCGGCCGGGCCCGCATGGTCGACGTCACCCCCAAGGACCCGACGCACCGACGGGCGGTGGCCCGCTGCAAGGTGTTCATGCAGCCCGAGACGACCGTGCTCGTCGCGAACCGCGAGGTCACCAAGGGGGATGTGCTGGCGGTCGCCCGGGTCGCCGGCATCCAGGCCGCGAAGCGCACCTCCGACCTCATCCCTCTGTGCCACCCGGTGCTCGTGGGCTCGGTGTCGGTGAACTTCGACATCGGCGACGACTTCGTCCAGGTCGAGTCCCAGGTCGACACCGTCGACCGGACCGGGGTCGAGATGGAGGCGCTGCATGCCTGTGCCGTGGCCGCGCTCACGATCTACGACATGTGCAAGTCCGCCGATCGGTCCATGGTCATCGGGGAGCTCACCCTGTGGGAGAAGATGGGCGGCCGCTCCGGCACCTACCGCCGGGCCGCCGCGGCGGACGACGCCGACGCCTGACCCGAGTCTGTCCAGATTCAGTCAGAATTCCGTCAGATGGCTTGGCCGTCGGCGGGCGGCCTAGTAGACCTGTTGGGATCCAGGGGGGCCTTGACGGCCTGGGACGGGATGCTCTACTCCGGGCGCTTTGGGCCCCTCCTTTCAATCCGATGCGACCATCCACCGCGCTCAGCGTGGGCAGCGGTACGGTCGCCGAGACCCAAAGGCAGGCCCGGAGAGTGACCCTCTTGGTTCTGGTGATCCTTGCGGTGATGTGGGCCGCAGTGCTCCTCCCCCCGTGGCTGCGGGGACGGCACCACGACCGACCCTCCGACTCCATCCACTCGTTCCGGCGCCAGCTGTCGGTGCTCGAGCGCGCGACTCCCGGCGTCAACGGGCAGGCGCGGCCCGAGTCGCTGATCACGCTCTCCGAAGCCCAGCGACGTCGCCGGCTGATCATCGGCATGCTCGCCGTGCTCGCGTCGGTGACGCTGCTGGCCGCGTTCTCCTCAACGGGCAGCACTCGGATGCTGTTGTTCGCGGTGAACCTCGTCATCGACGCGGCCCTGGTCGGCTATCTCATCCTGCTCGCTCAGGCGCGCCAGGTCGCCGCCGAGCGCGAGATGAAGGTGCACTACCTGCACAGCGTGCCGGCCGCCTCCGACCTCGGCCAAGCCGAGCGCCTGGAGATGTTCGAGCGCTCCTCCGCACGCTGAACCCCGGCTGAGCATCTGCGGCGCCCGGCTAACCTGAGGCGCCCACCGCGGGGGTGTAGCTCAGTTGGTAGAGCGCAGCGTTCGCAATGCTGAGGCCGAGGGTTCGAATCCCTTCACCTCCACTCGTAGCGGGTGAACCGTGGCCCTGTGCGGGCCGTACGTTGTGGCCATGAGGCTGCGTGCGCTGCTGGGGCTCGGGCTCGTCGGGATCCTCGTGCTCACCGCGTGCGGAGACGACTACTCCTCGACCACCGATTCGGGAGCGCCTTCCACCGAGGCCAGTCCGGCCGTGGCACCCGCGGCGACCAGTGGCGATGTCGCGCAGCCCGGCTACGGCATTCCGGCGGACCTGACCCAACCCGCCGCCGGCGGAGCCAGCGGCGGGTTGGGCACGGTCACGGCTCAGAACGTTGCGTTCAATCCGGCCGAGCTCACGGTGAAGGTCGGCGACACCGTCACCTTCACGAACGCGGACGACTTCGAGCACACGTTCACGGCGAACGATGGCGAGTTCGACTCAGGGAGGGTGGACGGCGGCGGGAGCTTTGAGTACACCGCGGACGCGGCGGGCGAGATTGCGTATCACTGCAACATCCACACGAACATGACGGGCACGATCACGGTCGAGGCCTGATCCGCTGCGACGATTCGGAGGTTCGGTCATGAAGGTACGCGTGCTGCTTCTGACGGCGGTGATCGGGATGACGCTGCTCGGGGCGTGTAGCAGCGACGACTCGGGCTCGGACTCGGCGGCCACGACCGCCAGCGCCGCGGCCGGTGCCAACACGACGAGTGGTTCGGGCGGCGAGGCCACGGGTGACGGGGCGAGCGTGGTCGCCTCCGACCTGGCGTTCAACCCGGCCGAGCTGACGGTGGCTGTGGGCGAGACGATCACCTTCACGAACAACGACGGCTTCGCCCACACGTTCACCGCCGACAACGGCGAGTTCGACTCGGACAACGTCGACAGTGGCGGGACGTTCGAGTACACGCCGGAAGCGGCCGGCGAGATCCCCTTCCACTGCAAGATCCACTCGAACATGACCGGCACGATCACGGTCGAAGGCTGACCTGCACAGCGTTCCGGTTCGAGTAACCGGCCACATTTGGCCGGTTACTCGCGCGAGAAGGCGAGGGTCGAAGGCTGAATCTTGATCAGCCGGGCGACCTGAGCTCGCTCTTCACGACCTTGCCGAGCGCGTTGCGAGGCAGGGCTGTCGAGGAAGCGCACCTGCCGCGGCCGCTTGTACTTCGCGAGCCGGTCGGCACACCAGGAGATCAACTCGTCCTCGGTCACCGGCTCGGCCGCCACCACGTAGGCGACCACCGTCTCGCCCCACTCGTCCGAGGGCTCTCCCGCCACTGCGGCCTCGGCCACCGCGGGATGCTCGGCAAGGATCTCCTCGATCTCGCGGGGATAGACGTTGTAGCCGCCGGTGATGATGAGGTCCTTCGACCGTCCCACGATGCGCAGGTAGCCGTCGTCGTCGAACTCGCCGATGTCGCCGGTGAGGAACCAGCCGTCGCGGAACGCGTCCGCGGTGGCGTCCGGCCGCTCCCAGTACGACCGCAGCACGTTCGGGCCTCGCACGCAGATCTCGCCGCTGTCCGCGAGGCGCGACTCGACGCCGGGCAGCACGAGCCCGACCGAACCAGGCCGGCGCTCGGCGTCGTACGGGTTCGACACGTTCATGAACGTCTCGGTCATGCCGTAGCGCTCGATCACCTCTTGGCCGCCGCGCTCCGCCAGCGCCCGCCACACGTCGGCGGCGAGCGCGGCCGAGCCCGACACGCACAGCCGCAATGCCGAGAGCTCGCCGACGCGCGAGCTCGCGGCGAGTCGCACGTACATCGTCGGCACGCCGAAGAACAGGCTCGCCCTCTCCGCGGCCGCGACATCGAGCACGGTGTCAGGACTGAACGGCGCGATGACGGTGCTCGCACCGGCGAGCAGCGTGCCGTGCACGCCGACGCCGAGGCCGTGCATGTGGAAGAGCGGGAGCGTCAACACGAGGCGGTCGTCGCTGGTCCAGCGCCACGCGACGTGGACACCCTCGGCACTCGCGAGCGCGTTGCCGTGACTGAGGATCGCGCCCTTGGGCCGTCCCGTCGTCCCGGACGTGAACATCAACATCGCGGGGTCGTCGGTGTCGGACTGGTCGAGCGTGACCGACACGGGGCGTGACGCCGTCGAGTGAAGGTGGCCGTACGGGCGCATCGGGAAGCCGCGCCGGGTCGTCGAGCAGCGCGACCACGGGACGCGCCTCGCGCCACACGTTGCCGAGCTCCGCGGGGCCGAACGCGGTGTTGACCGGTACGACGATCGCCCCGAGTCGCAAAGCGCCGACGTGGGCGACGACGAGATCGACCGACGGATCGCAGCTCATCAGAACCCGATCGCCCGACCCCCACACCCAAGCCGGCGAGCCGGCCCGCAGCCTCGGCCGTCCGCTCTTCGAGATCCGCCGCGGTGATCCAAGGCGGTGCGGGCGTCCTTCAGGACCGGGGCCCCGGGCGCCGCCGCCCACCGGGCCGCCCACGCCCGGGGCAGCGTGCGATCGGCCGTGAGCTGGGATGGTTCCCCGGCGAACCCGTGGATCCGCCAGGCGGCGCGGTCGTCGAGGGGGCCCGGGCGCACGCCGGAATCAGGACCCAGACGAGGCGCTGGCGCTCTCGGCGATGTCGCTCTGGATGGTCTCGAGGACGTGTTGGCCCACCAGGTTCGAGCCCGCCAGAGACAGGTGGATTCCGTCCTGTGCTCGCATCAGCACCTCTTTGCCGCTCGCGTCGGGCAGGTAGGCGGTGTAGGCGCCGCCGGGACCGGCGAACATCGAACGAAGGTGGATGAACGTCACGTTCGGGTGGAGCGCGGCTTCCTCGCGGTAGATGCCTTCGAGCACGATCTGCTTCTGGTCGAAGTCGCCGGCCCGCATCACCGGTTGCCCGATCCAGTACACGCGCCGACCATCACGAGAGAGGAAGTCCATCACCGCCGCGACGCGTCGGCGGTACTCCGCTTGCCATTCGGGTGTCGACACGTCGTAGACGACGCCGTCGAGCTTCATGCGCTGCGCGTCGTTGGCGCCGAACATGACGACCATCACCTCGGGGGCTTGGGTCTCGACGATGTTGACCAGGTGCGCGGGCCAGTCGAAGTAGTCGGGGCGCGTGAGGCCGGTCGACACGCGCGCGTCGAGCGTCGGCGCCATCACGCCGGTCTCGCCGGCCACGCGCACGAGAGCCTCTCCGACCTCGGCCGCCATCGAGTCGCCGCCGGCCCACAGCTTGAGCGGCGCCTCGGCCGTCGGCGTGCGAAGGGGCGCGGCCGTGCTCGGCGGTGCCGCCGTCGTCGGCGGCGCGTGACGTCGGCGGGGCACCTTCCACCGTGGTCTCGGTGCACCGCAACCGTCGACGGGGCGCCGGCGGCCGCGGGCACGGTCGTGTCCGCGATCAGGACATCGAACGAGTCCTCCGAGCCCCGGTTGCGGTTGCGGATGTCGTCGACCGTCTCGCCGGGCTTGGCCAAGCCCGGTCCATTGGCTCACCGTGTGGAGCGGAGTCGCGAGACCGACCAGCACCGATCGCTGCCACCCGTACGGCTGACGCTCGGCCATGTCGAGGAGCGTCCGCGAGTTCAGGAACGCCGCGACGGTGAACGCGATGACGCCGAGGATCAGGATCTGGCCGGCGGACATCGGCCGGCTGCGAACCTTCGCGCGGCGCGTCCCGCGGGATGGTCAGGTTCGTGGCCGGTGGCGGTGTCGACGTCGGCGTCGCCGAGCCGGGGTCGGGTGGGTGTCGCGATGGTCCGACGCTACGCGATGGCGACAGACGGGTACGAGTCATCAACTCGCCCTGGCGGCTCAGAACTGGAAGTAGATGAACGGCGCCACGCCGACGGGGCCGAGTGCGTTGATCACGAAGAAGCAGCCCGCCAGCGCAAGGCCCTGAGCCACGACGGGCATCCGGGAGTAGGTCGGCCTGCACCCGCCGCATCAGGTCCTCGGGCACGAACTGGCTCGCGAGCATCGCGCCGATCGTGAGGAGGAGCAGCGGCGTCACGAGCGGCGCCGGTCCCCACGCGGTGAACAGTCGCTGAAGCATGGTGAACGCGATGTCGAACGTGGGGCTTCGGAAGAAGACCCAGGCGAGGCACACCACGTTGAACGTGATGAGCCACTCGACGAAGCGACGCTGGGTGGTGTCCTCGCGGCTCGGACAGCCCGAGCGCCTGGCGCCGATCGGCCCGGAAGTGCTCGATGGCGAGCCCGGTGCCGTGGATGCCACCCCACACGACGAACGTCCAGGCCGCGCCGTGCCACAGCCCGCCGATCAGCATCGTCAGCATCAGGTTGCGGTAGGTCTGCCGCCTTCGACCCGCGGCTGCCGCCCAGCGGGATGTACAGGTAGTCGCGCAGGAAGCGCGACAGCGTCATGTGCCATCGGCGCCAGAAGTCCTGCAGCGACCGAGCGACGTACGGCGAGTCGAAGTTCGGTGGGAAGCGCACGCCGAGCAGCAGCGCGATGCCGATCGCGATGTTCGTGTAGCCGGCGAAGTCCGCGTAGATCTGGAACGCGTATCCGTAGATCGCGAAGAGGATCTCGAGCGAGCTGTGGTTCGCTGGGCGCGGCGAACACCTCGTCGACGATCGCGCCGGCGAGGTAGCTCGACACCACCACCTTCAAGAACAGCCCCGCGACGATCAAGCGGATCGCGTACGCACCGTTGATGTACCGCGGGTCGGGTCGCTCCTTGAGCTGCGGCAGGAACTCCGACGCGCGCACGATCGGGCCGGCGACGAGGTGAGGGAAGAACGACAGATACGTCGCGAAGTCGAGGAACGAGGTCGGCTCGACCTTCCCGCGATACGTGTCGATCACGTAGGACAGTGCTTGGAACGTGAAGAACGAGATGCCGATCGGCAGGATCACCTCGAACAGCGGCGGTGACACCTTGATGCCGAGGTCGCCGAGCCCGTCGACCACCGATGTCGCGAAGAAGCCGTAGTACTTGAAGTAGCCGAGGATGCCGAGGTTCACCGCGACCGCCGCGAACATGATGACCTTGCGGACCGGTTCGCGCGCCGGGAGGATCGCCTTGGCGAACAGGTGGTTCGCGATCGTGGAGGCTCCCAGCAAGAACGTGTAGTTCCAGTCCCACCAGCCGTAGAAGATGTAGCTGGCGATGACCATCAGCACCTTCCACCGGGTGGGGTAGGGCCGCAGCAGCCAGCTGAGGATGAACACGATCGGGAAGAAGATCGCGAACTGGATGGTCGGGAACAGCACCGCCGCGCGAGCCTAGGGGTCGACCTCCGGTTGATCGTTCACCCGCGTGTCGCGCCTCGTGCGAGCGGACAGTGACGGTTGGGTGACGATGTGCGCGACGACGCCTACCTCGCTTGAACGCCACCCCCGAGGCCAATAGCGTCGCCGGATCACTGACCTGACCAGGAGGGAGTTCACCGTGCGCAGAACGCGCCGAGTAGTGGGCTTGCTGGCCGTTCTCACCGCGTTCACCTTCGTGGCCGCTGCCTGTGGGGATGACAGCGATAGCGATGCTTCGAGTGCAACGACGGGTGGGGCCGACACGACCGAGGGAGGCGCCGCGACCACGGGAGGCGGCGAGACGGAGAAGCTCTGCCCGCTTGCGGTGGCACCAGCGACATCCCGGGCTCCGCGGACAACACCCTGCAGACCGTCGAGGTCACCGAGGCCGCGGGCGTCAACAAGAACGTCGGCCTGATGTTCGACATCACCGGTCGCGGTGACCAGTCGTTCAACGACTCCGCCGCGGCGGGGCTCGACAAGGCCAAGGCGGACTACGGCATCGGGGCCTCCGAGTCGACCCCGACCGGCGACGCCGACCGGGCCGAGCGCATGAACCTGCTCATCGACCAGGGCAACGGCCTCATCATCGGTGTCGGCTTCCTCTGGGGCGACGCGATCACGGCCGGTGCGGCGGCAGCGCCCGACACCCAGTTCGCGATCGTCGACTCCGTCGTCGAGGCGCCGAACGTCGACGTCGCTCGTCTTCGCCGAGGAGCAGGGCTCCTTCCTCGTCGGCGCAGCTGCGGCGATGAAGAGCCAGACCGGCAAGATCGGCTTCATCGGCGGTGTCGAGAACGAGCTGATCCAGAAGTTCGAGGCCGGCTACGTCGCCGGTGCGAAGCAGGTCAACCCGGACATCGAGGTCGAGGTCTCGTACATCAGCCAGCCTCCGGACTTCAGCGGCTTCAACGACGCCGCGAAGGGCAAGGAGATCGGCGCGTCGATGTTCGAGAACGGTGCCGACATCGTCTACGCCGCCGCCGGCGGCTCGGGTGACGGCATGTTCGCGGCCGCCCAGGAGTACTCCGAGGCCAACGACACGGTCGTGTGCGGCATCGGCGTGGACTCCGACCAGATCCTCACGCTCGGCGCCGAGCTCGAGCCCTACGTCATGACCTCGATGCTCAAGCGCGTC
This sequence comes from uncultured Acidimicrobiales bacterium, assembly GCA_963759645.1. Taxonomy (GTDB): domain Bacteria; phylum Actinomycetota; class Acidimicrobiia; order Acidimicrobiales; family DATKAS01; genus DATKAS01. The sequence continues at coordinate 82,932 of CAVXAI010000017.1, forward strand.
GACGTCGCCGTGTACAACACGATCGGCAAGCTACGTCGCGGGCGAGCTGACGGGCGGCACGGTCGAGGTCTTCGACCTGTCGGTCGACGGCGTCGACTACTCGACGACCGGTGGCAACCTCGAGGACATCGTCGGCGAGCTCGACGATCTCAAGCAGCAGATCATCGACGGGGACATCACCGTCCCCACCGCTCCCTAGGGCCGCATCGCTCGGATGTAGTAGAGAACGGTCCCATGACCGAGGACGCAGGGGGCGCCGTCGCAACAGTCGGACGGCGCCTCCGGCGCGTCCGGACCCCCGGCGATCGAGCTCCGGGGGATCGTGAAGCGGTTCCCCGGCGTGGTCGCCAACGACGGCATCGATCTCGCGGTCGCGCCCGGGATCGATCCACGCCGATCGTGGGCGAGAACGGCGCCGGCAAGTCGACGCTGATGAAGATCCTGTACGGGGAGCAGCGGCCCGACGAGGGCGTCGATCTTCGTGCGGGGTGAGGAGCAGAGCTTCAAGTCGCCCGCGTGATGCGATCGCCGTCGGCATCGGCATGGTGCACCAGCACTTCATGCTGGCCGACAACCTCACCGTCACCGAGAACGTCGTGCTCGGCCAGGAGCCGGGCTCGGCGGTCTGGCTCGACTTCGATGCGGCGAAGGAGCGGATCGCCGAGCTCGGCGAGATCTACGGCCTGCCGGTCAAGCCGGACGCGTTCGTCGCCGAGCTCGGCGTCGGCGACCGCCAGCGCGTCGAGATCATGAAGGTGCTCTACCGCGGCGCGCGCATCCTCATCCTCGACGAGCCCACCGCCGTGCTCGTGCCGCAAGAGGTCGACGAGCTGTTCGAGTCGCTGCGCGAGCTCGACGGCCGAGGGCGTCACGGTCATCTTCATCAGCCACAAGCTCGACGAGGTGCTCAGCGTCGCCGACGCGATCACCGTGATCCGCGCCGGCCGCACGGTCGCCTCCGTGCTGCCCGAGGACGTGACCGCCCGCGAGCTCGCCGAGCTGATGGTCGGCAGCGAGCTGCCCAAGCCCGACACCCGCGAGTCGACCGTCACCGACAAGGTCGTGCTCGACGTCTCGGGCTCACCGTGATCGAGGAGGTGCGCGCCGTCCTCGACCACGTGTCGCTCACGGTGCACAGCGGCGAGGTCGTCGGCATGGCCGGCGTCGACGGCAACGGTCAGCGCGAGCTCGTCGAGGCGCTCGTCGGCCTCCGGGCAGCGTCGAGCGGCCGAGTGACGCTCGGCGGCGTCGACATCACGCACGCGTCGCACCCGCTTCCGGCGCGAGCAGGGCGTCGGATACATCCCCGAGGATCGACAGCACGACGGGCTCCTGCTCGTCGGCCGCGCTCTGGGAGAACGCGATGCTCGGGCATCAGACACAAGCAGCCGTACGCCCGCGGCGTGCTGATCGACAAGGCGGGCGCGCGCGCAGCGGACCGAGCGAGATCGTCGACGACTTCGACGTGCGCACGCCGGGCGTCGACGTCGCGGCGTACGCGCTCTCGGGCGGCAACCAGCAGAAGCTCATCGTCGGTCGCGAGATGCTCGCCGAGCCGAAGCTGCTCATCGCCTCGCATCCGACGCGCGGCATCGACGTCGGCGCGCAGGCCGCGGTGTGGGACAGCATCCGTCAGGCGCGGTCGGCCGGCCTGGCCGTGCTGCTGCTCTCGGCCGACCTCGAGGAGCTCATCGGGCTCTCGGACACGCTGCTCGTGATCCTGCGCGGCCACATCGTCGCCACGCTCGACCCGGCGACCGTCACCCCGGCCGACCTGGGCTCGTACATGACGGGCGCGAAGGAGGTCACGCGCCGCGTGACCCGCACTCGCCGGATCATCTACGGGCTTGCGGCTCCCGTCGCCGCCGTGCTGTTCGCGATCCTCGGTCTCGGCGATCGTCCTGGTCGCAAGCGGCTACAGCGCGATCGGACGCGTTCAAGGCGATGTGGCAGTACACCGACTCGACCGACTCGGTCGTCGCGATCATCAACCGGGCGATCCCGTTCTACGTCTCGGCGCTCGCCGTCGCCATCGGGTTCAAGATGGCCCTGTTCAACATCGGCGTCGATGGCCAGTACCGGTTGGCCGCGGTGCTGTCCGCCGCCGCTGGTGCGGCGGTGACGTTCCCCGCTCCTCTGCAGGTGAGCTTCATCCTCGCGATCGCGATCGTCGTCGGCGCGCTGTGGGCCGCGATCGCCGCGCTGCTCAAGGTGTGGCGGGGAGTGAGCGAGGTGATCTCGACGATCATGCTCAACTCCATCGCGACCGGCATCACCGCGTATCTGCTCGCGAACTACCTGAGGGAGAACAACGACGCCGGCGACCTCGTGACGAAGACCCCGCTCCTGCCGCCCGAGTCGTTCATCCCGCCGCTCAACCGCTTCCTCGAGGTCTTCGGTCTGCACCTGCCCGAGGGCACCCAGCTCAATGGGTTCCTCGTCGGGGCGATCATCCTCGGCGTCGGTTACTACTTCGTGGTCTGGCGCACCCGCTTCGGCTTCGACCTCCGAGCGACAGGGGCGAACCCGGCGGCGGCTCGGGCCGCGGGCGTGAACCCGAAGGCCATGATCATCAAGACGATGCTCATCAGCGGTGGCATCGCCGGGCTCGTCGGCATGGGTCCGTTGCTCGGCGATCCGCAGTTCCACCGCTACACGGAGCAGTTCCCCACGACCCTCGGGTTCAGCGGCATCGCCATCGCGCTCGTCGGTCGCAACCATCCCGTCGGCATCGCGTTCGCCGCCCTGCTGTTCGCCTACATCGAGCGGGCGACGCAGGTGCTCTCGCTCGAGGGCATCCCCCAAGAGATCTCGCGGATCATGCAGGGCTCGATCATCCTGTCGGCGGTCGTCGCGTACGAGATCGTGCGGCGCATCCGAGTCGCGGCCGAAGTGCGTGATGCCGCCGCCAAGGCGCAACCCCGGGCCGCGGGTCCCGTTCCTGAGCCGGTGCCGGCATGACCGCGGTCTCCGAGCCCCTCGGCTCTCCCGTCCCCGAGCGCCGACGGCTGCCCAAGCTCAAGTGGCCCTGGATGGAGACACTGATCTTCGCCCTCGGAGTCTTCGCCGTGTTGTCGCTCGTGCGGGTGGTCACCGGAGCGGACGACCTCACGTCGAGCGGCACGTTCGGAGCCGCCGTGCGGCTCGCGGTGCCCATCGGTCTGGCCGCGCTCGGCGGTCTCTACGCGGAGCGCGCGGGCATCGTGAACATCGGTCTCGAAGGCATGATGATCATGGGCACCTGGTTCGGCGCGTGGGCGGGTTGGCAGTGGGGCCCGTGGGCGGGTGTCGCCATCGGGATCCTGGGTGGCATGCTCGGCGGGCTGCTGCACGCGGTCGCCACGGTCACGTTCGGCGTCGATCACGTGGTGTCGGGCGTCGCGATCAACATCCTCGCTCTCGGCGTCACGCGTTATCTCGCGACGTCGGTGTTCACCGGCCAGGAAGATGCGTCGGCCACGCTCTCACCGCCGATCCGTGGCGACGTCGGCGAGTTCACCTTTCCCTTCCTGTCGGGAGGGCAGCTGTTCGGTTGGGACACGCCTGACATATTCGGCTGGTTCGAGGAGAAGGGATGGTTCTTCGTCTCAGATCTCGCGGGCCTGCTCAAGGCGCTCACCAGCAACCTGTCGTGGCTGACGGTCATCGCGATCCTGCTCGTCCCGTTCAGCGCGTACCTGCTGTGGCACACCCGCTTCGGGCTCCGACTCCGCTCCGTCGGCGAGGCGCCGACCGCGGCCGACACCCTCGGGGTGCCGGTGTACCGGATGAAGTACCTCGGCGTCGTGATCTCCGGCGGGCTGGCCGGTCTCGGTGGCGCGTACTTGGTGCTCGAGGCCGCGGGCCGGTATCGGGAGGGGCAAACGGCGAATCGCGGGTTCATCGGCCTGGCCGCGCTCATCTTCGGCAACTGGATGCCGGCCGGGTTGGCGATGGGTGCGGGCCTGTTCGGATTCGCCGACGCGCTCCAGCTGCGCAGCGACGACTCGGTTCGGGCGCTGCTGCTGTTCGTGGCCATCGTCGTGGGGTTCTTGGCGCTCCGCGCGATCTACGTCGGGAAGCCGTTGACCGGCGCGGGGATGATCGTCGCCGCCGCGGTCTTCGGCCTGTACTTCGCGATCACCGAAGCAGTGCCGTCGCAGTTCGTGTTCATCACCCCGTACGTGACGACTCTCGTGGTGCTCGCATTCGCCGCCCAGCGATTGCGGCCACCAGCCGCCGACGGCTTGCCGTGGCGCAAGGGTCAGCAGATCTGACCGTGGCGGTGGACTGGCCGGCGCTGCGGGCCGCAGCGGTCGAGGCCGCGTCGCACGCGTACGCGCCGTACTCGAACTTCCATGTGGGCGCAGCGGGGCTCACCGACGACGGGCGACTGGTCACCGGCTGCAACGTCGAGAACGCGTCGTACGGACTGACGCTGTGCGCGGAGTGCGGCCTCGTATCCGAGCTCCATCGCACGGGCGGCGGCCGGTTGGTCGCCGTCGCCACGCGGACGGGTGCGGGCGATCCCGTCATGCCGTGCGGTCGATGCCGTCAGCTGCTGTGGGAGGCGGGCGGTGCGGGCCTTCTCGTGGACGGCGACGGCACACCGCGTCCGATGGCGGAGGTGTTGCCGGGAGCGTTCGACGCCGAACGTCTGGCGGAGGGCGGGTGAACGTCGTCGACATCATCCGCGCCAAGCGCGACGGGGCGCGGCTGAGCGACGAGCAGCTGCGCTGGTTCATCGACGCGTACACCAAGGGAGAGGTCGCGGACGAGCAGGCCGCCGCGCTGTGCATGGCCATCTACTTCAACGGCATGCAACCCGGCGAGCTCGCCGTATGGACCGAGGCGATGATCGACTCCGGTGAGCGACTCGACCTCTCCGCGGTCGGACGGCCGACGGTCGACAAGCACTCGACGGGCGGCGTCGGCGACAAGGTCTCGCTAGTACTGGCGCCGCTCGTCGCCGCGTGCGGTGCCGCCGTGCCCCAGCTCTCGGGCCGGGGGCTCGGACACAGCGGGGGAACGCTCGACAAGCTCGAGGCGATCGCAGGGTGGCGCTCGGCTCTGACGCCGTCGGAGATGGTGACGAACCTGCAGACGGTGGGCTGTGTGATCGCGGCGGCCGGCTCGGGCCTCGCGCCAGCGGACCGCAAGCTCTATGCGTTGCGCGACGTCACGGCCACGGTGGAGTCGATCCCGCTCATCGCCAGCTCGATCATGTCGAAGAAGATCGCAGAGGGCACCGAGGCGCTCGTACTCGACGTGAAGACCGGGTCGGGGGCCTTCATGCGCGAGCGGGACGACGCGATTCGGCTGGCCGAAGCGATGGTGGTGATCGGCGAGGCGAACGGCGTGCGCACCTCCGCGTTGATCACCGCGATGGACACCGTGCTCGGACGCACCGCCGGCAACGCGATCGAGGTCACCGAATCGGTCGAGGTGTTGTCGGGCCGCACACACGGAGTCGAGGATCTCGTCGAGGTGACGCTCGCGCTCGCGGAGGAGATGGTGGCGCTGTCGGGAGTGGGCGGCGAACCGAGCGCACGGCTCGCCGATGGGTCGGCCCTCGGGAAGTGGCGAGAGATGGTCATAGCCCAGGGCGGCGACCCGGACGCCCCGGTGCCGGATGCGGACCACCGGCTGTCGATTCGGGCGGAGCGCACGGGCTTCGTCACCCGGCTCGACGCCCTCGCGGTCGGGACGGCCGCCTGGCGGCTCGGCGCCGGACGGTCGCGCAAGGAAGACCCGGTGAGTGCGGTCGCCGGAGTGATGTGCGTGGCGAAGGAAGGCGACGCAGTCGAGGAAGGCCAACCCATCCTCGAGCTGCACATCGACGATCGTTCCCGGGTCGAGGCGGCCGTCGAAGCACTGGACGGTGCGATCGACGTCGGGCCCGAACCGCCCGAGCGTAAGCCGCTGATCCTCGACCGCATCCGCGCCTGACCGAATGTCCGTCGGGTTTGCGCGCCAGCCCGACGCATCGTCGCTCTGGCGCGCAAACGGTCGATTGAGTTGGGCGAGACTGGCGGCGATGGAGACCGCGATCACGCTCGAGGCGGTGCGGGCGGCGCCGAAGGTCGTGCTGCACGATCACCTCGACGGGGGACTGCGGCCGGCGACGATCGTCGAGCTCGCCGACGCGGCCGGCTACCGCGACTTGCCGACCACCGACCTCACTGAACTGGCCGCGTGGTTCACGAGAGGAGCGGACACCCGCGACATCCTCCAGTACCTCGCGACGTTCACCCACACGCTCGCGGTGATGCAGACCGAGGACGCGCTGCACCGGGTGGCGAAGGAAGCTGCGCTCGACCTCGCCGCTGACGGCGTCGCCTACGCGGAGGTGCGATTCGCGCCGGGAGCTCCACCAGGCGCGGGGGCTCTCGCTCGACGCCGTCGTTGACGCGGTGCAAGCCGGCTTTCGGGAGGGTGAACGCGAAGCCGCCGCGACCGCGCATCCGATCGTCGTGCGCACGATCGTCTGCGCGATGCGCACCGAGACGCGCTCCGTCGAGATCGCCGAGCTCTGCGTGCGCCGCCGGCGCGACGATGACACCATCGTCTCGTTCGACCTCGCCGGCGCGGAGACCGGGTTCCCGCCGAGTGATCACGCCGACGCAGTTGCCATAGCCCGCGCCGGTCTCGCTCACCTCACCATCCACGCCAGTGAGCCGCCCGGTCTCGCTCTCATCGCCGATGCGCTTGTGTGCGGCGCGGAGCGGATCGGGCACGGCGTGCGCCTCGTCGAGGACGTGACGTTCGTGGGCGGCGTGCCCGAGGGTGGGCTGGTCGACGTCGACCTGGAGCGATGCCAGCTCGGCCCGTTGGCAACCTACGTGCGCGACCGCCAGATCCCGCTCGAGCTCGCGCCGACGTGCAACGTGCAGATCGGCGCGGTGCCGACGCTCGCTCACCACCCCGTCGCGCTGTTCCACCGGCTCGGGATGCGGGCGACGATCAACACTGACAACCGGCTCATGAGTGGCGTGAGCGTCGCGAGCGAGGTGCATGCCGTTGCCGCCGTGAACCAGTTCGGTTGGAGCGACATCGAAGCGGTGCAGCTCACCGGCATCCAGTCGGCGTTCTGCTCGCTCGACGAGCGCCGGCGCATCGAGCGCGCACATCATCCGTCCGGCCTACGCGAAGCTCGACCAGGAGTGAAGTGACGATGGGACTCAACGCACAACAGCGCAACGACTTCGAGCGGGACGGGGTCTTGGTCATCGAAGGCTTCGCCGACCAGGCGGCGTGTCGCGCGCGCTCATCCACCGTTCCCACGAGCTGCTCGAGGCCTTCGAGCCCGAGTCGATCTCGGTGTTCACGACCCACGAGCAGACCCGTACATCCGACGACTACTTCCTGGACTCCGGCGACAAGGTTCGGTTCTTCTTCGAGGAGGACGCGTTCGCCGCCGACGGGTCGCTGAAGCAGGCCAAGGAGCTGTCGATCAACAAGATCGGCCACGCGCTCCACGACCTCGACCCGCTCTTCGACGACTTCTCCCGGACGCCCGAGCTCGCCGAGGTCGCGTCGGATGTGGGGTTCGACGATCCGCGGCTGCTCCAGTCGATGTACATCTTCAAGCAGCCGAGCATCGGCGGAGAGGTGACCTGCCACCAGGACAGCACGTTCCTCTACACGGACCCTTTGACGTGCGTCGGTTTCTGGTTCGCGCTGGAGGACGCCACGCTCGAGAACGGATGCCTGTGGGCCGAGCCCGGCGGACATCGCGCGCCGCTGCGGAAGCGGTTCCGACGCGCACCGGAGGGCGGCACGACCTTCGACGCGCTCGACGACACGCCACTTCCCGAGCCCGGCGACGGGAGGCTCGTGCCGTTCGAGACGCCCGCGGGAACCCTGGTGTTGCTGCACGGTCAGCTCCCGCACTACAGCGGGCCGAACCGATCGCCGAAGTCGCGCCACGCGTACTCGGTGCATCTGATCGAGGGGTCGGCCGCGTATCCCGCGGACAACTGGCTGCAGCGCGGCGACGACATGCCGCTTCGAGGGTTCCGACAGGTGGCCGGTACCCTCGAATCATGAGCCGGCCCGATCTCGAGTCGCTGCAGCGAGCACCCAAAGCGCTGCTGCACGATCACCTCGACGGTGGTGTGCGCCCGGCGACGGTGCTCGAGCTCGCGGAGGCGTGCGGCTACAAGGGCCTGCCCACGACCGATGTCGACGAGCTGGCGAAGTGGTTCGTCACCGGTGCTGACCGTCGAGATCTCGTGCTCTACCTCGACGGGTTCGACCACACCCTGGCCGTGATGCAGACGCGCGACGCACTGTTCCGAGTTGCGTCCGAGTGCGCGCAGGATCTCGCGGCTGACGGCGTCGTGTACGCCGAGGTGCGTTTCGCGCCGGAGCTGCACACTGAGGCCAAACTCGGCCTCGACGACGTGGTCGGAGCCGTGATCGACGGCTTTGCCGACGGGTCGCAACGGGCAGCCGCGGCAGGCCATCCGATCACTGTCTACGGCCTGGTCACGGCCATGCGCACCGCGGCACGATCGAGCGAGATCGCCGAGCTCGCGGTGCGGTGGCGTGACGACGGCATCGTGGGCTTCGACATCGCCGGCGCCGAGGCCGGGTTCCCTCCGACCCGCCATCTCGATGCGTTTCAGCTCGTGCAGCGGGAGAACTTCCACTTCACGATCCACGCCGGCGAGGCGTTCGGGCTGCCGTCGATCTGGGAGGCGCTGCAGTGGTGCGGCGCGGAGCGCCTCGGCCACGGTGTCCGTATCGTCGACGACATCACGTTCGACGACCTCGGGCGTCCGGTGCTCGGTCGGCTCGCCACCTATGTGCGTGATCGCCGAGTCCCACTCGAGATGTGTCCGACCTCGAACGTCCACACCGGCGCCGCGCCCTCGATCGCCGAGCATCCGATCGGGCTGCTTCGCCGTCTCCGGTTCCGCGTGACTGTCAACACCGACAACCGGTTGATGAGCGATACCTCGCTCTCCAAGGAGTTCGCCGCGCTGGTCGACACGTTCGGCTACGGCTGGGACGACGTCGAGTGGCTGACGACGAACGCCATGAAGAGCGCGTTCGCCCCATTCGACGAGCGGCTGCGCATCATCAACGAGCGCATCAAGCCCGGCTACGCGCTGCTGCGGGCCGAAGAGGTGAGCGTCTCCCTCCGTTAGAGGGACGGCTGCATCCGAGGCGTCCGGCGGCGTCTTGTCGTAAGTTGCGGCCAGACGCCCGAAAGATTGTGAGGCCCGCTGATGATCAGGTGGCTCATCTCCGTTGCCGTTCACCTCGCCGCGAACGCGATCGCGCTGTGGGTCGCCGACCTCCTCCTCGACGACTTCAACATCAGCTGGAACGGGTTCATCGTGGCGGTGCTGATCTTCACCGGGGTCGAAGTGCTGGTCGAGCCCTTGTTCCAAAAGATGACGCTCAGGTCCGCGTCGGCATTGCAGGGCGGCGTGGCCCTCATCGCGACCCTTGTGGGACTGATCGTCACTGATCTCATCTCCGATGCCGTGAGCATCGAGGGTGTGACGACCTGGATCGCCGCGACGGTGGTCGTCTGGCTCGGGGGCGTGCTCGCCATCTGGATCCTGGGCATCATCTTCATCAAGAACCGCGTCGACGACCGCCAAGACCGCCGGAACTGAGCACGACCAAACGTCTCGCCGTTGGCCCTGGCCCGCGACGGCGGAGCGGGCGCCGGAGGGCGGCGGTATCGTCGTCCTCATGACCCCGACGAGCTCTTCGGGTCTGACCGCTGGGCCGTTTGACGACGTCGTCGCCTCCGAAGCCTCGCTGCGGCGATTCCTGCACGGTCTCCCCGGAGTCGACCAGGTCGGAGCCGAGGCACGAGTCGCGCGGCTCGCGACCCGATCGATCAAGACGACCGCAAAGCAGTACGCGCTCGACCTGGCGATCTCCACGATGGACCTGACCACGCTCGAAGGGCAGGACACGCCGGGCAAAGTGCGAGCGATGTGCGCGAAGGCGATGCGGCCCGATCCGAGCGACCCGACGGCGCCCCCCGTCGCCGCGGTCTGCATCTACCCCGACTTGGTCGGCATTGCGAAGCAAGCGGTTGCGGGCAGCACCGTCAAAGTGGCATCGGTCGCGACCGCGTTCCCGAGCGGCCGGGCATCACTGCCGGTGAAGCTCACCGACGTGAAGGATGCGGTCGCCGCTGGCGCCGACGAGGTCGACATGGTGATCGATCGGGGTGCGTTCCTCGCCGGGAGCTACCAGCTCGTGTTCGACGAGATCGTCGCCGTGAAGCAAGCGTGCGGCGACGCGCACCTCAAGGTCATCCTGGAGACCGGCGAGCTCGCGACCTACGACAACGTGCGCAGGGCGTCCTGGTTGTCGATGATGGCGGGCGCCGACTTCATCAAGACCTCGACCGGCAAGGTGAACCCCGCCGCGACTCCGCCGGTCGTGCTCGTCATGCTCGAGGCCGTGCGCGACTTCGCCGAGGCAACGGGCCACAAGGTCGGAGTCAAGGCGGCGGGCGGCATCCGCACCGCGAAGGACGCCATCCGCTATCTCGTGATCGTGAACGAGACCGCAGGACCTGACTGGCTCAGCCCCGACCTCTACCGCTTCGGTGCGTCGAGCCTCCTCAACGACGTGCTGATGCAGCGGGCCAAGCTCGCCACCGGCCGCTACAGCGGCCCCGACTACTTCACGCTCGACTGAGCAGCAGACTGAGCGCGAGATGCCCAAAGCTTTCGAGTACGCGCCAGCCCCTGAGTCGCGCTCCATCGTCTCGATTCGTTCGAGCTACGGCCTCTTCATCGACGGCGAGTTCGTCGCGCCCACCGACGGGCGCACGTTCAAGACCATCGACCCCGCCACCGAGGAGGTGCTGGCCGAGGTCGCCGAGGCCGGCCCCGAAGACGTCGATCGCGCCGTCGCCGCCGCCCGTCGGGCGTACGAGACGACGTGGGGATCGATGAAGGCGAGCGAGCGGGGCAAGTACCTGTATCGCATCGCTCGGCTCGTGCAGGAACGGTCGCGCGAGCTCGCGGTGCTCGAGTCGATCGACAACGGCAAGCCGATCCGCGAGTCACGCGACATCGACCTTCCCCTGGTCGCCGCGCACTTCTTCTACTACGCCGGATGGGCCGACAAGCTCGCGCACGCCGGATACGGGCCGGACCCTCGCCCGATCGGTGTGGCGGGGCAGGTCATCCCGTGGAACTTCCCGTTGCTGATGCTGGCATGGAAGATCGCGCCCGCCCTCGCCACTGGCAACACCGTCGTGCTCAAGCCCGCCGAGACCACGCCGCTCACGGCGCTCCTCTTCGCGGAGATCGTCCAGCAGGCCGGACTGCCGAACGGTGTCGTCAACATCGTCACCGGTGCGGGTGAGACCGGCCGGTCGCTCGTGACGCATCCCGGTGTCGACAAGGTCGCGTTCACCGGATCGACCGAGGTGGGCAAGGAGATCGCTCGCTCGATCGCGGGCACGTCGAAGAAGGTCACGCTCGAGCTGGGCGGCAAGGCCGCCAACGTCGTGTTCGAGGATGCCGCGCTCGACCAGGCCGTCGAAGGCATCGTCGAGGGCATCTTCTTCAACCAGGGCCACGTGTGCTGCGCAGGGTCAAGGCTGCTGGTGCAGGAGTCGATCGTCGACGACCTGATGACGAGGTTGAAGCGCCGCCTCGAGACGTTGCGCGTCGGTGATCCCCTCGACAAGAACACCGACATCGGCGCGATCAACTCGTCCGAGCAGCTCGCGAAGATCCGCGAGCTCTCCGATATCGGGGACAGAGAGGGCGCAGAGCGGTGGTCACCCGCGTGCGAGCTGCCCGACCGGGGCTTCTGGTTCCCGCCCACCGTGTTCACGGGCGTGAGCCAGGCTCATCGCATCGCCCGAGAGGAGATCTTCGGCCCGGTGCTGTCCGTGCTCACGTTCCGGACCCCCGACGAAGCGGTGGAGAAGGCGAACAACACGCCCTACGGGCTGTCAGCCGGTGTGTGGACCGAGAAGGGCAGCCGCATCCTCTGGATGGCGCAACGGCTGCGCGCCGGAGTGGTGTGGGCGAACACGTTCAACAAGTTCGACCCGGCGAGTCCGTTCGGCGGCTACAAGGAGTCGGGCTACGGGCGAGAGGGTGGTCGCCACGGCCTCGGGGCGTACCTCGATGTCTGACCGCAGAGTCTGACCGCGGATGTCTGACCGCGTCGGCGTCCTGAAGACCTACAAGCTGTTCATCGGCGGCGCGTTCCCGCGTTCCGAGTCCGGCCGCACCTACGAGATCCGCGACGGCAGCGGGGCGTTTCTGGCAAACGCCGCGCTCGCTTCGCGCAAGGACGCGCGCGACGCCGTCGTCGCCGCCCGCGGCGCGTTCGCGAAGTGGTCGGGGGCGACCGCGTACAACCGCGGGCAGATCCTGTACCGCATCGCGGAGATGCTCGAAGGACGCAAGGCGCAGTTCGTCGAGGAGGTCGTGCACTCCGAGGATGTGAAGCGACGCGCCGCGGAGAAGATCGTTGACGCCGCGATAGACCGGTGGGTTTGGTACGCCGGATGGAGCGACAAGCTCGCGCAGGCGCTCGGCACGTCGAACCCGGTGGCGGGGCCCTACTTCGACTTCTCGGTGCCCGAGCCCACCGGAGTTGTGGCGGTCATCGCGCCGCAGCGCTCGTCGCTGTTGGGGCTGGTCTCGGTGGTGGCGCCCGTGATCGTGAGCGGCAACACCTGCGTCGTCGTCGCCGCCGCGAGCGCGCCGCTTCCCGCGATCAGTCTCACCGAGGTGCTCGCGACGTCGGACCTCCCGGGCGGCGTCGTGAACGTGCTCACGGGCTCGGCGGTAGAGATCGGCCCGTGGCTCGCGTCCCACATGGACGTGAACGCGATCGACCTTTGCGGCGTGAGCACCGAACACGCGGCGGAGCTCGAACGCGCGGCCGCCGAGAACCTGAAGCGGGTACGGCGGCCCGACGAGGACGACACCGACTGGTTCGCCGATCCGGGGCTCACCCGCATCGCGGCGTTCCTCGAGACCAAGACCGTCTGGCATCCGATCGGGGTATAGCCGCGTGAAGACAACTGTCGTCGACCATCCTCTTGCCGCGGAGCAGCTCACGGTGCTGCGGGACGAGAACACCGACCGGGCAACGTTTCGTCGCGCGGTCGACAACCTGGCCGCGATGCTGATCTACGAGGCGACCCGCGACCTCGAAGTCGAGGCGACAAAGGTCCAGACGCCACTCGGACCGGCCGAAGGAGTGCGCCTGCCCCGCCTTCCCGCCCTGGTGCCCGTGCTGCGAGCGGGTCTCGGGATGGCCGACGCCGCCATCCGTCTGCTGCCCGAGGCGGAGATGAGCTTCATCGGCCTCGCGCGCGATGAGGAGACGTTCGAACCGCATCCGTACATGGCCAAGCTTCCCGCCCGGCTCGAGGGCCGTCCGGTGATCGTGCTCGACCCGATGCTGGCGACCGGCGGCTCGCTCGAGTTCACGTGCCGGCTGATCGCCGAGCGGGGTGCCGGACGCATGACCGTCGTCTGCGTTCTCGCCGCACCTGAGGGACTCGCCCGCATGGAGTCGACCGGCCTCGATCTGCACATCGTCACCGCCGCGATCGACGACCACCTCAACGAGCACACGTACATCGTTCCCGGCCTTGGCGACGCCGGCGACCGCCTCTTCGGCCTCGCGTGAGGCCTCAATGGCGGCGCAGTGCGCCGCCGGGTGCGCGAAGCACCGATTGTCGAGCGAAGCGAGCAGGAGCCGATCGAAGCGCAGCGGAGAGCGGCGACGAGGACAGCTCAGAGCCCGGTGGCGGCGGCCATCAGTTCGCGCAGCTCGGCTAGTCGCGTGGTCGCGGCGACTCGGGCGTCGGCGATCGTCCCCGGCGACCGGGATCACCACCTCGAAGTACATCTTCAGCTTCGGCTCGGTGCCGCTCGGGCGCACCACGACCCGGTCCTCGCCGACGCGCAACATCACGAGGTCGGCGGGCGGTAGGCCCTCGGGCTCGGCCCGCTCCCCGGGCGGGTCGGCCCGCAGCCCGGCCATCACCGACGCGATGCGCTGCTGCCCCTCAGCTCCTTCGAGGCGTATGGACCACTGATCGGTTGCGTGCAGACCGTGAGCGCGGGCCAAGGCGTCGAGACGATCCTGCAGAGACACCCGCTCGACCTTCGCGAGCGCGGCGACCTCGGCCAACAGCATCGCGGCGCTGATGCCGTCCTTGTCGCGTACGACATCGCCGACGAGGTAGCCGAGCGCCTCCTCGTATCCGAAGACGAAGCGGGCGCCCGGACGGTCGAGCGCGGCGCGGGCGATCCACTTGAACCCCGTCAGCGTCTCCGCGTACTGGACTCCCGCCGCGGCCGCCATCTTCGAGAGCATCGACGACGACACGACCGTCGTCGCGACGAGCCGGTCCGGGCCGGAAGTGTTGCGCAGCACGTGATCGGCGAGCAGCACGCCGAGCTCGTCGCCGCGAAGCGGCCGGTACGTGCCAGGGGCGGCGGGGTCGGGGATGGCAGCTCCCAGCCGGTCGGCGTCGGGGTCGTTGGCGATGACGACGTCGGGGTTCGTTCGAGCCGCGAGGTCGAGGGCGAGATCGAGCGCACCCGGCTCCTCCGGGTTGGGAAACGCGACAGTCGGGAAGTCGGGATCGGGCTGGGCTTGCTCTTCGACGACGTGCAGTGGCGGGAAGCCGGCGCGGTCGAGCACCCCTTCGACCTGCGCCCGCCCGACGCCGTGCATTGCCGTGTAGACGATTGACACCTCGCGGGCGGTCGGCACGAGCGACAGCCCGACCTCGGCGGACTGGAACGCATCGATCACTTCCTGCCCGAGCCGCTCGATGCGCGGATCATCGGAGGCTGCGATCGGCACCGACGCGAGCGGGCCCACGGCGTCGATCGCTTCGGAGATCTCGGTGTCGACGGGAGGCACGATCTGCGCTCCGTCGCCGAGGTACACCTTGTAGCCGTTGTCGGCCGGGGGGTTGTGGCTCGCGGTGACCATCACGCCCGCTGCGCATCCGAGATGGCGCACGGCAAAGGCCAGAAGGGGGGTGGGGAGGCGCGGCGGCAGCATCAGCGCGCGAAGCCCGGCCCCCGCACAGACGGCAGCGGTGTCTTCCGCGAACACGTCGGAGTTGTGCCTCGCATCGCACCCGATCACGACGCCGGCCTCGGCCGCGCCCGGCACCCGGTCGAGGAGGTATCGCGCGAGCCCTGCCGCGGCGCGACGCACGATCACACGGTTCATGCGATTCGGTCCGGCGCCGAGCGCGCCGCGGAGGCCGGCGGTGCCGAACTGCAAGCGGGATGCGAACCGATCCTGGAGTGCGTCGAGGTCGCCGCGAGCGACGAGGTCTTCGAGCTCGGCCCGGGTGGTCGGGTCAGGATCTTCCTCGAGCCACCGGGTCGCCGCGGCGAGGAGGGTGTCGCTCACCGAAGCAGTGTCGTCAGTGCGATCGCCGGACGAGGGCCCATCTGGCTGATCACCTGGGCGGCGGCCATCGAGCCGAGCTGTCCGCACCGCGCCAACGGCATGCCGCGTGTGAGGCCGAACAGGAAGCCTGCGGCGTAGAGGTCACCGGCGCCCGTTGTGTCAACGACATGGTCGACGGGATGCGCGTCGATGACGTGCACCTCGTCACCCGAGACGATCACCGATCCCTTGGCCGAGCGGGTCAGTGCCGCGATCTCGCAATGCCCGCGCGCTCGCTGCAGCGCGGCATCGAAGGAGTCAACGCGGTACAGCTCGGTGATCTCGGGCTCGTTCGCGAACAGGACGTCGACCTGCGTCTCGACGAGGTCGAGGAACTCCTCCCGGTGGCGGGCCACACAGAACGAGTCGGACAGCGTGAGCGAGACGCGCCGGCCCGCGGCGTGGGCGACCTCAGCGGCCTTTCGGTAGGCCGCCATCGCCCCGGGTTTGTCCCACAGGTAGCCCTCGAGATAGATGACCTTTGCGCTTGCGACCAGGTCGGCGTCGACGTCGTCGGGCCCGAGCAGCTCGGAGACGCCGAGGTAGGTGCTCATCGTGCGCTGTCCGTCGGCCGTGACGACGATCAGGCAGCGTCCGGTCGAAACGCCGAGGTCGCTCTTCGGGCATGTGAACACGACGCCGGCGGCCTGGAGGTCGTGAGCGAACACCTCGCCGAGCTGGTCGTCGGCGATCTTCCCGATGTAGCCGCACGATCCCCCGAACGAGGCGACGCCGGCGATCGTGTTCGCGGCCGACCCACCCGACTGCTCGAGGCCCGGCCCCATTGCCTCGTAGAGCTCGTTCGACCGGGCCGTGTCGATGAGCGTCATCGATGCCTTGACGAGCTGATGACGGTGCAAGAACGCATCGTCACCGTGGGTGAGCACGTCGACGAGCGCGTTGCCGATGCCAACAACATCCAGAGCGGCAACATCCAGAGCGGCAACATCCAGAGCTGCTGCACCACCGGCGGCGGGGTCCGTCACGGGGGCAGAACATAGTGCTGCGCTGGTCATCGGCTTCCACCTGCCCGGTACGCTGGCCCGCCATGGCCGAGGAGCACGACCACCGACTGCCGCGCACCGTCATCCCGCAGCGCTACGAGCTGACCCTCGCTCCTGACTTGCCAGCGGCGACATTCGGCGGTGAAGCGGTCATCGCGGTTGACGTGCTCGAGCCCGTTTCGCAGATCGTCCTCAATGCGGCCGACCTCGAGGTCGAGGAGGCCTGGCTGGTCGACGGGGCCGGCGATCGCCTGTCGGCATCGATCACGCACGACGCCGTGGCAGAGCGTGTGCGGTTCGACCTCGACGGTGTCGCCGATGCGGGCACTGCCTTCCTCCACGCGCGCTTTCGCGGCGTCCTCAACGATCAGCTGCGCGGCTTCTACCGATCTACCTACCGCGACGCGGCCGGTGAGGATCAGGTGCTGGCCGTGACCCAGTTCGAGTCGACGAGCGCGCGTCGCGCCTTCCCGTGCTGGGACGAGCCGGACCTCAAGGCGGTGTTCTCGATCACGCTCGTCGTCAGCGACGGGCTCACGGCACTCGCGAACACCCGGCAGATCTCCGAGGAGCCGATGAACGACGGCCGGCGGCGGGTGAGCTTCGCCGACACGATGCCGCTGTCCACGTATCTCGTGGGGTTCATCGTCGGCGATCTGGAGATGACCGCGCCGATCGACGTCGACGGGGTGCCGCTGCGGGTCGTCCACCTTCCCGGCAAGGGCGCGCTCGCCGCCTTCGCGGAGGAGTGCGGCGCGTTCGCCATCAAGTTCTTCGCGGAGTACTTCGGCATCCCGTACCCATCCGACAAGCTCGATCTCCTCGCGATCCCCGACTTCGCGGCCGGCGCCATGGAGAACCTCGGGCTCGTGACGTTCCGCGAGGCGCTGCTCCTCGTCGACCCGGCGGTCGCGACCCAAGCCGAGGAGCTCGTGATCGCGAACGTGGTCTCGCACGAGATCGCGCACATGTGGTTCGGTGACCTCGTCACGATGCGCTGGTGGAACGGCCTCTGGCTGAAGGAGGCGTTCGCGACATTCATGGCCACCGTTTGCACCAACGCGATGAAGCCGGACTGGCGCGTCTGGGACACGTTCGGCCTCGATCGCACTGCGGCGCTCGAGACCGACGCACTCGAGAGCACTCGGGCGATCGAGTATCCCGTGCACTCGCCGCACGATGCGGAAGGCATGTACGACGTGCTGACCTACGAGAAGGGCGCGGCGGTGCTGCGCATGCTCGAGCAGTACCTCGGCGCCGAGCGGTTCCGCGCCGGCGTGCAGGCGTACTTGGCGAAGCACGCCTACGGCAACACGGAGAACACCGACCTCTGGGACGCGATCGAAGCAGTCACGAGCGAGCCGGTCCGTCGGATCATGGACGCGTGGATCTTCCAAGGCGGCTACCCGCTCGTGAGAGCATCGCTTGCTGAAGGCGGGGAGGCGCTCCGTCTCTCGCAACGCCGGTTCGTGTACTCGGATCTGCCCGACACGACCCAGTGGCCGGTGCCGATCCACGTGCGTCAATCGGCGAACGGCGCCGCCAACGAGAGCCGCATGTTGCTCGACGAGGAGCACGTCGATGTCGCGCTGCTCGACCCGGACGCGGCGGTGCTCGCCAACGCCGGCGGACACGGGTTCCTCCGTGTCCGCTACGAGGCGCCGCTGCTCGACCGCCTGGCAGGCCCCGCGCTCGCGGCGATGTCCACGATCGAGCGGTACAACCTCATTGACGACGCGTGGGCGGCGGTGGTCGCCGGGGAGGCATCGGCCGCGGAGTACCTGCGGCTGGCCCGCGGGTTCGGCGACGAGACGACGCTGCCCGTCTGGCAGGCGCTGTCCGCCGGCCTCGGCTTCTGCGACCGGCTCCTCGACGACCCCGAGGCCCGTGATCAGTTCCGCACGTTCGTGCGCGGCCTGGCCGGTCCGGCGCTGCACCGGCTCGGGTGGACTCCGGCCGAGGGCGAGGACGATCTCACGGGCGAGCTCCGTGGGCTGCTCGATCCGCACGGTCGCCATCCTGGGCAACGACCGCGATGTCCAGGAGAAGGCGCGCGGCGCTGTACAAGCAGTCGATCGACGAGCCGGGCTCAGTGGCGCCTCCCGTGGCGAGCGCCGCGCTCACGGTGTTCGCGTCCACCGGGGATGCCGCGGACTACGAGCACATCCTCGGGGTGTTCGAGACGTCGAAGAACCCGCAGGAGCAGCTCCGTCATCTCTATTCGCTCGCGGAGTTCGACTCGTCCGAGCTCATGGCGCGCACGTGCGAGCTCACGTTGAGCGATCGCGTGCGCAGCCAGAACGCCCCCTTCCTCCTCGCACGCTGCATGCGCAACCGCGACCTCGGCGAGCACGCATGGCAGTTCGTGCGCCGCAACTGGGAGACCGTCAACGAACGCTTCCCGTCGACGAGCATCATCCGCATGCTCGAAGGCATCCGCATGTTGATGCGGCCCGAGCAGTCCGCCGACGTGCGGGCCTTCTTCTCCGAGCGCGGGGTGCCCCAGGCGGCGAAGACGCTCGAACAGCTCGTCGAGCGCCAGCAGATCAACACAGCGCTTCGCACACGCGAGTCCGACCCGCTGGCGACCTCACTCCGCTGAGGTGGTGGCCGACGGGTCCTCGGTGACGCGCGGCGCACCGGTCAAGCGACTCACGGTCTTCGCCGTCGACGTGGACATGGTCCAGGTCTGTTGGAGCGACCTCGCGCCCGGATCGCATGAGCTCGCGGTGTCAGGGACACACTCACGACAGGTCGAGGGCCGCGGGTGCGGGTCGGCGATCGTCGAGGGCCTCGCGCCCGACACCGAAGTCCGAGTGTCCCTCTCCGGCGTCGACGCCACGCCCGTCCGCACGCTCGCGAGCGCCGCCCGGTCCCGAGCTATGCCGCATCGCCACGATCAGCGACGTGCACATCGGCGAACGTCGGTTCGGGCGGTGGCCTCACATCTCTCCCGAAGGGATCTGGCACGGATCCGAGCAGTACCCGACGGGCTGCAGTCGCGCCGCCCTCGATGAGGCCCTGGCGTGGGGCGCGCAGCTCATCGTGGTGAAGGGCGACCTCACCCACGACGACAGGAACCCGGAGTACGAGCGGCTCGGAAGCCTCCTCGACATCGATTCCCGTTCCGGTCATGCTGTTGCCGGGGAACCACGACGGAGGAGACCGCCAACACGGCGACGGCGTTGCGGTGCTCGCCCGCCACGGGCTCGAGCTCATCACCACCGTGCAGGTGCACGACCTCCCGGGCGTGCGCGTCGTCGCGGCGAGCTCACGCGAGCGGCGCCATCATCGAGGGAACCTCACGCCGTTGTTGCCGGAGATCACCGAGGCACTGCGCGACGCTCCGGGCGGCGCGCTGCTCGCGACGCACCATCCGCCGTTCCGCACTCTTGTCACCACCATCTGGCCGCCGGGCATCCTCGGCCTCGATGGCTGGCGGTTGCTCCGCGCGGTGGCGTCGTCGAACCCGGCCACGCTCGTGACCGCTGGGCACACGCATCGCAACCGGCGCCGGCGATACGGGCCGATCCCGATCACCGAGGTCGGCTCGCCCAAGGACTATCCCGGCGTGTGGGCCGGCTACGCAATCCACGAAGGAGGCATCCGCCAGATCGTGCGGCGCACCGCGGACCCGCACGTGTTGGCATGGACGGAACGCACCGGCGACACGGTGATGGGCCAGTGGCGGCGCTGGTCACCCGGGTCGCTCGACGACCGCTGCTTCTCCCACACCTGGCCCTCCCGGACCTGACCCCCTGCTCGCGTGTGGTCACCAGCGGCCCTATGCGGCCGGCTGGTGACCAAACGGTTGGAGGGCGGCGCGGGTCAGTCGATGTCGGCGAGAGAGCCGATGATCGGCTCGGCCAGAGCTAGGCGGTGTTCGAAGCCCGACTCCCAAGGCATCCACCCGTTGCGGTCCGGCCACATCAGCTGCACGACTCGGAACGGCGTCGCGGAGTAGAACGCGGCGGCCGATGCGAAGAGGTTCCCGTGGGCATCGACGTCGACGGGGAGCAGCGCCGCACGCTGCTCGCCGTCGAACAGTCCGAGGAAGAGAGGACCCACCGGCGGCTGCACGCCGGTCTCGAGCAGCTCGACCACGAGGCCGACGATGCCTCGAGCATTCGACGGCGTCTGCCCGAACACCACGACCTCGGGGAAGCCGTAGGTCGCCTCGAGACCGATCGTGTACGCGTACGCCGCGCGGGGTGGATCGAGGTCCGGGCGCGCGGCGATGGGTTCGAGCGCCCACCCGTTCGTCTCGACCATCCATGCGACCTTGTCGAGGTGCTCCATCGAGCGGTCGGGCATCGGGTCGTCGCTCACCGGGACCACATTGCCACGCACGGTTGTGTCCCAGCTGTTGTGTCCCACCCCTGGCGCACAATGCAACCGATGGAACCGGGCGCGACTCTCCGCTTCACCGCCGCGGCGCGCACGCTCGCCGACGAGGCTCGCAGGCTCGGTCTCCATCCCCCCGCCTTTCGCAGCCCTCCACGGCTCGACGCGGTCGACCGCTCGTTGCGGCGCCACCCTCGCGGGTCGATCGTCGCCGTTCGGCTCCGAGATCGGCCATGGGCGGCGGTGGTGTCCGACATGGTCGAGGGCGTCGTGGCCGCGAACGACTTGTCGACGGCCGATGCCGACCGCGTGCGGGCGGTGTTGTGGCAAGCCATGGCCGAGCCCGCCGTGGCGGCAACCCAGGTGGCGTGAGGCTCAGCCGGCGAAGCGGTTCGTTGCGGCGACGATCGCCGCCTGGACCTCGTCGTCGCTGGCCCCGTGTCCCGCACCCCCGATGAGCACGAGCTCGGCGCTCGGCCATCGCTCAGCGAGGCGCCACGCGATGTCAGGAGGGCCACTGATGTCGAGGCGTCCGTGCACCAGCACACCGGGAATGCCGACGAGTCGTTCCGCATCGCGCATGAGCGCACCGTCCTCGAGGAACGCGGCGTTGCTCCAGTAGTGGGTGACGAGGCGGGCGAACGCGAGCCGAAAGCGGGGGTCGTCGTAACGGTCGTCGTGGACATGGTCCGGATGGGTGGCCACGTGGGTGTCCTCCCACTCGCACCACCGCAGTGCCGCGAGCTGGTGCACCGCCGGATCGGGGTCTTGCAGCAGGCGGGCGTAGGCCGCAGCCAGGTTGCCGTCACGCTCGGCCGGTGGCACGCCGTCGCGGAACCGCGCCCACTCCTCGGGGAAGATACGACCCATTGCCCGCGTGACCCATTCCACCTCGTCGGCCGTGGTCGTCACGACGCTCACGAGGATCATCTCGGTGACCCGATCGGGATGCGCCTCGGCGTAGGCGAGGCCGAGCGTCGTTCCCCACGACCCTCCCCAGACGAGCCACCGTTCGATCGCGAGGTGCTCGCGGAGTCTTTCGATGTCGGCGACGAGGTGGTGCGTGGTGTTGGTGGAGAGATCGACGTACGGATCGCTTGCGTGCGGGGTGCTTCGGCCCGAACCGCGCTGATCCATCAACACGACGCGGTAGCGCTGCGGATCGAACCAGCGGCGAAAGGCGGGCGAACAGCCGCTTCCCGGCCCGCCGTGCAGCACGATCGCAGCCTTGCCGTTGGGGTTGCCCGCGATGCTCCACGCAACTCGGTGCCCGTCGCCGACGTCGAGCATGCCTTCGTCGTACGGGTCGACGCGAGCGAAGGGGGCCATGGCGCGACCGTGCCAGATCTACGGTGGGCGCGCTGGCCCGGGTGGCGTAACAGGCAGACGCAGAGGGCTTAAACCCCTCGGTCCCTTCGGGGATGTGCGGGTTCGAATCCCGCCCCGGGCACCCGTTCGGTGATCACGGTCAGCTCGGGCTCTCCTTCGCAGCGGCAATGGCGCCCAAGATGACCTCGACCGTGCGTTCCCCGGCGGGGTCGTCCGGTGCCGCGATCATCCCGCCGTCGACTTCTTCGTGGAAGATCGGAGCGAAGTGGTCGACCCCGGCAAGCATCACAAGCTCTGCTTCGTAGCCCCGCGAGCGCAACAAGGCGAAGGCGTCTTCAGAGTGCCGGGGAGGACAGTTCTTGTCGGCGTCGCCCGCAACCAGAACGACTTCGGCGTCCTCGTTGCCCCACGTCGAGGGGTTGAAGAAGTCGAGGATCGCGGCGTCTCCGAAGTCGAAGTCGTAGTGACAGCCTGAGATTGCGACGATGACGTCAGCACGGGGCACCTCGGGGAAGCAGGACACGATCTCTCCTGCCGGGTCGATCTCCTCGGTCAGCCCTGCCTGGAGAGCCAAGGTGGCGCCCATCGACCAGCCGACGAACGTCACCGGCTGGTCGAGGTCGCCGCCGTGCTCGGCCGCGATGCTGCGGGCGAATCGATAGCCGCACTCGACGTCGACCGCCGTCTCCAGCAACCCGTCGTTAGTCGTCACGTCACTCCGATAGGTCGGGGCGAAGACCACGAGGCCGGTTTGGGCTAGTCGCGTCGCGACTTCCGTCAGGTCCTCGCCCGAACCGTTGATTCCGTGCAACGCGAACACGACAGGCCAAGGCCCGGTGCCATCGGGTTCGAACACGACGATGTCCTGGGTCATCTCGTGCGACACGACCTCCGACGTGACGTCGTAACCGGACTCGCCCGCGTCGCAGGCTGTCGCCACTGCTCCTGCGAACAACAGCGTCAATGCCGTGTGAATCGGGCGTGGTGTGCGGAGCATCGTCAGCCTCCGCCAACCACGCTGCGCTCTGCCGACGCGACTCGGTAGGGCCGAACGGCCCGAGGCAGGCGACACGCTCCCCGATCGTCAGGATCGCCCCACCAGCCGGTCGAGCTCGGGCTTCACGGCGAGCACTGCATCGAGGTGCTGCGCGTGGGTGAGCCCGCGGTTGGCCATGCGGTTGAAGCCGATCGACAGGTGCGCGACCCCGACCTCGAGCGCCTCGTCGACCTGCTTCTGCCATCCGTCGCCGAGATAGACGCGACCATGGATCGGCAGCGTCGCGGGATCGCGGTCGGCGTCGACCGCGAGCTGACGCAGCCGGTCGACACCCGTGCGGAAGTCGATGGGGTCGAGGCCAGGTAGCAGGAGGGGCATCCACCCGTCGGCGGTGCGGACAACCCGTCGGAGCGCGGCGTCAGAGCCGCCGGTGCCCATGTAGATCGGGATCCGTCGCGTCGGCAGCGGGTTGATCCCCACGCCGTCGAGGTGATGGAAGCGGCCTTCGTAACGAATGACCGGCTCGGCCCAGAGCGCGCGCATGACTTCGATCTGTTCGGTGAGGACATCGAGGCGATGGGGGAAGTCGGCGCCGAGGCCTTCGTACTCGGCGAAGTTCCAGCCCACGCCGACGGCTACGCGCAGTCGGCCGCTGCTCAGGAGGTCGATCGTCGAGATCTGCTTCGCGGCGAGCGGCGCTTGGCGTTGCGGCAGGACGAGCACGCTCGTGACGAACTCGATGCGCTCCGTCACCGCAGCGAGATGACTGAACAGCACCAGGATCTCGTGGAACGTGTTCTCGGCGGTATACGGCGGGCCGGGGAAGTTGCCGAACGGCCCCGGGCCGAGTCGTTCGAGCGAGGCGCCGAGGATGTGGTCGTACGCCATCACGTGGTCGAAACCCTCGGCCTCGGCGGTCTGCACCCACGCCCGGATCGCGTTCGGGTCGGTACCGCTGTCCGCTTGCGAGAAGACCACTCCCAGATCCATCCCCCTACCATCGCGTAATGGATCCGCACTCGCTCGATGGCCGCACGGCGCTCGTCACCGGCGCGTCACGGGGCATCGGGGCTGCTACCGCACGAGCCCTCGACCGCGCCGGCGCTCGGGTCGCGCTCTGCGGCCGAGACCGCGAAGCACTCGACAAGGTCGCGGCCGACCTCGATCACGCTCCCGTGGTCTTGCTCTCCGATCTCGCTGATGCGACGGCTCCGGTCGAGCTCGCGACCGGAGCGCTCGCGGCACTGGACAGCGTCGACATCCTCGTGAACAACGCCGCCACCGCCGCTCGGCTGCCGACCGTCGAGCTCGACGCGGAGCTCATCGACGCCATGTACGCGGTCAACGTCCGGGCTCCGCTGCTGCTCATCGCGGCGCTCCTTCCGTCGATGATCGAGCGCCAGCGCGGGTCGATCATCAATCTTTCGTCGGTGTCGGGCGTGGTGGGCACGCCGAACCGTGCCGCTTACGCGGCGACCAAGGGCGCCGTCGACGCGGCGACTCGATCTTTGGCGATGGAGCTGGGGCCGCAAGGGATCCGCGTCAACTCGGTCGCACCGGGTGTCGTCGACACCGCTCTCTGGGCAAAGAACAAAGCGATTCCCGGCGTCATCGAGCGCATCGAGTCGCAGACGCCGCTGCGGCGGTGGTCGCAGCCGGACGACATCGCCGACGTCATCGTGTTCCTCGCGTCCGACGCGGCCCGATTCATCACCGGTGAGACGGTCTGCGTGGACGGCGGCATGGCCCGCACCCTCGACCTCTTCGGCGGCGCCGTTTAACCCCGGCCCCGGCCGGTTTTCTTGGCGTTTTCGGGTCCCGGCGACCTCATTTCGCCAAGAGAATCAGCCACGCGTCGGCCGCGCGGCGAGATGCGGTAGCCCACCGTCAAGCTCTCGGTGAGCCCGAGCTCCTTCAGCTTGCGGACATCGCGTTTGAACGTGACCGTGTCGAGGCCGAGGGATGCAGCGAGGTCGGGAGCGCGCACGGCGGGCTGGTCGGCGATGAGCTCGAGCACCATTCGAGTCCATGGGCCGCGGGGGCTGGATCGGTCGAGCCGCTCTAGCCGCGCCCGAATCGTCGCGAGTTCCTCGGGCGTGAGGTCGTCGTCGGACCGGAGCGCCTCCCGTTCGTCCGGGCCCACGAAGTGGAGCGCGATTCGATACGTGTCGCCCTCGCCGAACTGCTCGAGCTCTCGCCGCAGCGGCGCAACGTTCGCGAACCCGGCCCGACGCGCGTCGGCGCTGGTGATCGCCGATGCGTCGACCACTCGGACGTCATCGATCGTCAGCACCCCGCCCGGGAATCGCGCCCGGCGTCCCGCTTTGGCGCGCGGCTTGGTCCACCTCCGAAACGCGACGGTGATGGTGCCGTCGGCCAGTCCCGCCCAATGCTCCTGTCGAAACAGCACCGGATGCCCGAGACGCGGCGCTACTCGATGACCACCGCCCGCTCGGGGCAGTTGAGCTCGGCGAGCCTCGCCGACTCTTCGAGCCCCGTGGGGACGTTGCCGTCGCCGAGCACGACTGAGTTGCCGTAGTCGTCTGACTCGAAGAGCTCCGGCGCGAGCGAGTAGCACCGCCCGTGGCCCTGGCACTTCTCGGTGATGACCCGCACCTTCATCGCGTCGCTCCTAGGGGAAGACCACGGGTAGCTGACGAGGACCACGTACTTGCCCGCCGGCCCACGTGACCTCGGCGCCTTCGGCGAGGCGGAACTCGGGGATGCGCGCCATCCACTCCTCGATGGCGACCCGCAGCTCCATGCGGGCAAGGTTCGACCCGGCGCACCGATGGATGCCGACGCCGAACGCGATGTGGCGGTTCACCGCCCGATCGATGATCACCTTGTCGGCGTCGGGGAACGCGTCCGGATCGCGGTTGGCGGACGGGAAGTTGAGGATCACGCGGTCGCCGGCGTGCATGCACGCGCCCTGCATTTCGGTTTCCTCGTTCACGATGCGCGCCATCGTCACGGGCGAGTAGGCGCGGAGGAACTCCTCGATCGCCGTCGGGATGAGCTCGGGCTCGCGCGACAGCCGCTGGCGATCCTCGGGATGAGTGGCGAGATGCCAGATCGAAGACCCGATGCTCGACCACGTGGTGTCGATGCCGGCAATGAGCAGCAGACCGCACGTGCCGAGGATGTGGTGGTCAGGCACAGGCTGGCCGTCGACTTCGGCGGCGAGCAGCTCGCTGATGAGATCGTCGCGAGGGTTCGCCCTGCGGTCGGCGATCTCGGCCAAGAAGAACGCGAAGAGCTCGTCTCGCGACTTCGCGCGCAGTACGGGGTCTTGAAGTCCGAGCTCGAGCACGCCCCGCACCCATGTCGTGAACTGATCGGACATCGCCTCGTCGATGCCGAGGATTTGAGCGATGATCCGCACCGGGATCTGTTGGGCATAGCCCTCCGCCCCGTCGGCCTTGCCCGAATCTATGAACCCGTCGATCAGCGAGCGGCACAGCTCACGCGTGTACGGCTCGTACTTGGCGACCGTCTTCGGTGAGAAGCCAGGCAGGATCAGTCGCCGGGCCCAGAGGTGCTCGGGAGGATCGCTGCTGATCGGCGGCGCCTTCACGTTGTCGCCACTCGCGGGACGCGGTGACACCGTGATGTCGCGCGAGGAGAACTGCTCGACGTCGTGCGCGATCGCGACGACATCCTCGTAGCGGGTCGGCAGCCACGAGCCGCCCCAGCGCTCGGTGTGCGCGATCGGGCACTTGTCGCGGAGCTCGTCCCAAACGGGGGTGGGGTCTTCGACGTAACCCCGGTCGAAGATGTCGTAGTCGGTTGTCCAGTCGAGGACGGGTTCAGTCGCCATTGCGGCCCCCTTTGGGCTCGAACCCAGCGGTCCGGGGCTCGAACGTACCGCCTCCGGGGGGCGAGCGTGCCCGGGCGGGCCGGGCCCGGATGATCGGCGGTCGCAGGGGCCTGCGTTCCCGGCGCTACCCCCAGAGAGGGGTGAGCTCGCCAAGGAACCCAGTGGGGGAGAGGTCGAGGCCGGCGACGGCGCCGATCACGATGGCCGCGGGCGCCTCGATCGGCGTGTCGCCGAGCGCACCGAGCGTCGTGCGGGCGACCTCTTGCTCAGGACGGGTGCCGAATCGCACCGCGACGACCGGGGTGTCGAGCGACAGGCCGCCCGCGATGAGCTTGCGAGCGATGGCGGCGCGTTCGGACACACCCATCAGAACGACGATCGTCCCCCCGACGCGCGCGAGCGCGGTCCAATCGGTCTCGTCCTCGTCGCCCTCGCGACGGTGACCGGTGACGATCGTGACGCTTGCTGACACGCCCCGTTGCGTGACGGGCACACCCGCGGCGGCGGGCGCAGCGATCGCCGACGTGATGCCGGGGACGACTTCGAACGGCACGCCGGCGGCCTGCAGCGCGAGCGCCTCCTCGCCACCCCGGCCGAACAGGAACGGGTCGCCGCCCTTGAGGCGCACGACGCAGCGGTGCCGCGCGGCGAGCTGCACGAGCAAGTCGTTGATCAGCTCCTGTGGCACAGGGCGTCCGGGACGCTTGCCGACGTCGATGCGCTCGACGTGCGCCGGCACGAGAGCCAGCACCTCACTGTCGGCGAGGGCGTCGTGCACCACGACGTCGGCCATTGCGAGGAGCCGAGCGGCTCGGAGCGTGAGGAGCTCGGGATCGCCCGGACCGGCGCCCACCAGATGCACGGTTCCGCGCCCAGGGCGCCCGGCCGCGAGCTCCTCGATGCGCGGTCTCCAATCGCGGGCCTCGGTGCTCCCGCCAGCCTCGTGCACCGCGCGCCTCTCGGCCGCGAGCTGACCCACGACTTCGGACAGACCGGCGGGCAGGCTCTCGCGCACTCGATCGCGCAGCCAGACGGCGAACGCCGGGCTCTGGCCCCCGGTGCCGATCGCGACCGTCACGTCGCCATCGCGGTGGATGGCGGGGAGCGTGAACGAGCAGTGCTCCGGATCGTCAGCCGAGTTGACCCAGACCCCCGCGGCTTCCGCGTCCGCATACACCAGCGCGTTCACATCAGGATCGTCAGTCGCGGTGATCACGAGTCGGAAGTCAGCACAGGCATCGCCGGGCAGGTAGGGGCGCTGCTCGATCGTCACGGGTAGGGCGGCGATGCTCGGATCGACGGTTGGCGCGATCACCGTGACGTCAGCACCGGCGGCCACGAGCCCGTCGACCTTGCGGGCCGCGATCTTGCCGCCCCCGACGACCAGGCATCGGCGACCGTCGACGCTCAGCATCACCGGGTACTGGGTCATGACGCTGCCAACCCCCGGCGCCGGCGCACGGCGCGCTCAGCGGTGGAGAAGAAGATCGCGTCAACCGCGACGCCGATCACGAGGATCAGGAGCATCACCGACATCAGACCCGCGGCATCGGCGAATTCTCGTTCGAACTGAAGGCGCGACCCGATCGAAGGTTGGTTGGCGATGATCACGAGGAGCTCGCCCGCCATGAGGCTTCTCCACGCGAACGCCCATCCCTGCTTCAGCCCGGTGAGGAACGACGGCAACGCGGCGGGGATGATGACATGGCGGTAGGCGGTGAGCCCGCGGGCGCCGAGCACGCGGCCCGCCCTCGTGAGAAGCGGCGGAACGTGGTCGATGCCGCTGATGAGCCCGTTGGCGATCGACGGCGCCGCGCCGATGACGACGACGAACATGATCGCTCCCTCGCTCAAGCGAAAGAGCAGCAGCGCGAGGGGGAACCAGGCGATCGACGGCATCGTCTGCAGGCCCGTGATGAGCGAGCCGACTGCAGTGCGCAACGACTTGAACCGCGAGACCGCGAGACCGATGGCGACCCCCACGGCCGCGGCCAACGCGAAGCCGACAGCAGCGCGGCGCAGCGTCGTCGCGACGGCCTTCCACGTCTCGGGCTCGCCGAGATCCTCGAAGAACCGCTCGAGGACCGTGATCGGACCCGGCAGCACATAGGTCGGCCGCCAGCCGCTCCAGACGACGAGCTGCCACGCGAACAATGCGAGGCCGATTGCGGCGAGCTTCGGCCACGTCGCCCGCCACACGCGGCGAGCGAGGGAGGCGGACTGTCCGTGCGCCGCCTGCTCGAGCGCGTCGAGTCCCGCGAGCTGGGTGGCGAGCTGTTGCTCGGAGAACGCGCCGGCGGCAGTCGCGGAGGTGCCGGGGATCGTGTCAGTGGACATGGCCATGGCGGGCCACCTCCCGGCGCAGGTGCTCGGTCACCTCGGTCGCGAGCGTCGTGACCCCGGAGTCTTCGATGCGACGCGGACGCGCGAGGTCGACGTCGAACTCGGCGGCCAACCGGCCGGGCCGGCTCGCGAGCAGCACGATGCGATCACCGAGGCGGGCGGCCTCGCGCACGTTGTGCGTGACGAACACGACGGTGAGCCCCGTCTGCCGCCACACGCGCTCGAGCTCGTCGTGGAGGACGTCGCGGGTGATGGCGTCGAGCGCGCCGAAGGGTTCGTCCATCAGCAGGACGTCCGCGTCCTGTGCGAGCGCGCGCGCCAGAGCGACACGCTGACGCATGCCCCCGGAGAGCTCGTGCGGGCGCTTGTCCGCGAAGCCCCCGAGGTGGACGAGCTCGAGGAGCTCGCGGGCCCGAGTCTGGCGGGGACGGCGGCCGACGCCGCGGAGCCGCAACGCAAGCTCGACGTTCCCGGCAGCAGTCAGCCATGGGAAGAGGGCCGACTCCTGGAACATGAGCGCCGTGCGGCCGGTCACCTCGATCTCGCCGCTCGTCGGGCTCGTCGAGGCGGGCGATCAGGTTGAGCAGCGTCGTCTTGCCGCACCCCGAGGCGCCGACGATGCAGGTGAAGTCGCCCTTCTCGATGTCCAGCGAGAGGGAGTCGAGCGCAGCGACCGTCTCCCGACCCGTGCCGTAGACCTTCGTGACGCTCTCGAGGCGAACGGCCGCGACGGCGCGCGGGACCGGCGGGCTGGACGACACAGCGGCCGTCGATGCAGCAGTGGTCGAGACAGCTGCCGTCGCGAGAGCGGTGTCCGGGGGCATCAGCGATCGGGGGCCTTTCGCATTCCGAGGAACCTTAGGTTATATTTCCGATCAGTTAAGTCGGGATTAGACCAGACCGATCAAGGAACTGTCCAGAAGGAGCCCGAAATCCCCGCTGTGGAGCCGAGGTGAGCGCCCAATCTGCGGTGCAGACCCCTTTGGGCTCCGTCGCGCTCTCGCGCGCTCGGGGTCGCACGATCTGGCTGACGGGGCTGCCGTCGGCGGGCAAGACCACGATCGCCCGGGCGCTCGCCGAGCGGCTCGCCGAGGCGGGGCGGCCCGTCGAGGTGCTCGACGGTGACGAGGCCCGGCAGGTCCTCACCGCCGGCCTGGGCTTCAGCCGCGCGGACCGCGACGAGAACGTGCGTCGCATCGGCTACGTGGCCGATCTGCTCAGCCGGAATGGTGTCGACGTCATCTGCGCGGTGATCTCGCCGTTCCGTGGCGCGCGCGACGAGGTGCGCGACCGGCACGCGGCGAACACTCCCGACGATCCGGCCCGCTTCGTCGAGGTCTGGGTGTCGACCCCGGTCGAGGTGTGCTCCGTCCGCGATGTGAAGGGCTTGTACGCGCGACAGCGTGCGGGCGAGATCTCGGGTCTCACCGGCGTCGACGACCCATACGAGCCACCGATCGCAGCCGACCTCGAGCTGCGCACTGACGAGCTCGACGTTGGCCAGTGCATCGAGCGGATCCTCGAGGTGCTCGAGCGATGAGCACCCTCACGTTCACCGATGCCGATCTGGCGGCGATCTCCGCGAGCTTCGAGACCGCTCCGGCTGCCGACATCGTCGCGTGGGCGGTCGAGACGTTCGGCGACGGCCTCTGCCTCGCGGCGTCGATGGCCGACGCGGTACTGATCGATGTCGCCACGAAGGTCGACCCGTCGATCGAGGTCGTGTTCCTCGACACGCAGTACCACTTCCCCGAGACTCTCGCGACCGCGCGTCGGGTCGAGCAGCGCTACCAGCTTGAAGCTGCGCGTGCTCACTCCCGACCGCGAGCCCGACGACCTCTGGCGCACCGACACCGATGCGTGCTGCCAGGCCCGAAAGGTTGAGCCGCTCTCCCGACACATGTCGGAGCGCGCTGCGTGGCTCACGGGCTTGCGTCGGGCCGAGAGCGACAGCCGCCGTGACGCCGCCATCGTGCAACGCGACGGCCGGGGGCTCGTCAAGGTCAACCCGCTCGCCACCTGGACCGACGACCAGGTCGACGCGTACATCCGCGAGCACGACGTCCCCGTGAACCCGCTGCTCTTCGACGGCTACCCGTCGATCGGCTGCTGGCCGTGCACCCAGCGGGTCGAGCCCGGCGAGGACGCACGTGCTGGTCGCTGGGCCGGCTCCGACAAGACCGAGTGCGGTCTGCACCTGTGAAGCGAACGGAGTGACATGACCCTCACCGAAGCGCCTCCGACCGCGGCCACCACGGCGACCCCCGTCGCTCGTCGGGCTCGGCTCGATCACCTCGACGCGCTCGAGGCCCAGGCGATCTTCATCATCCGCGAGGTCGCGGCGGAGCTGCGCAACCCGGTGGTGCTGTTCTCGGGCGGCAAGGACTCGGTCGTGGTGCTGCATCTCGTCGCGAAGGCGATCGCGCCCGCCCCGTTCCCGTTCGCGGTGATGCACGTCGACACCGGCCACAACTTCCACGAGGTCATCGAGTTCCGCGATCGCGTTGTCGGTCGCCTGGGCGCTCGGCTGGTGGTTGCCTCGGTCCAGCGTTCGATCGACGACGGACGGGTAGGCGATCCCGGCGCGGGAGCGTCGCGCAACCGCCTGCAGTCCGTGACCCTCCTCGACGCGATAGCCGAGCATGGCTTCGACGCCTGCTTCGGCGGCGCCCGCCGTGACGAGGACAAGGCTCGCGCGAAGGAGCGGATCTTCTCGTTCCGCGACGAGTTCGGTCAGTGGGATCCGCGCAACCAGCGTCCGGAGCTGTGGCACCTCTACAACGGCCGGGTGCGTCCAGGGGAGCACGTCCGGGCGTTCCCGATCAGTGACTGGACCGAGCTCGACGTGTGGCGCTACATCGAGCGTGAGGGCCTCGAGCTGCCCTCCATCTACTTCGCCCACGAGCGCGAAGTCGTGCAACGCGACGGCATGTTCCTCGCCGTCAATGAGTGGGTCGCGCCGCGGCCGACGGAGGAGCCCGCGGTGCGCATCATCCGCTACCGCACCGTCGGCGACGCGAGCTGCACTGGTGCGGTGGCCTCCGACGCCCGGTCCGTGAGTGAAGTCATCGACGAGATCTCGATCAGCCGGATCACCGAGCGCGGTGCGACTCGTGCCGACGACCGCTTCTCGGACGCGGCGATGGAGGATCGCAAGCGCGAGGGCTACTTCTAGGACGCAGCGTGAACGCAACGGAAGCAGTCCCCACTCACACCGTGCAGCGAGAGCTGCTGCGCTTCGCGACGATCGGCTCGGTCGACGACGGTAAGAGCACGCTCATCGGACGCCTGCTCTACGACGCCAAGGGACTGTTCGACGACCAGGTGGACGCCGTCGCGGCGACGACGCGCCGACGTGGGCAGGAGGGCCTCGACCTCTCGTTGGTCACCGACGGACTGCGAGCCGAGCGCGAGCAAGGCATCACGATCGACGTGGCGTACCGCTACTTCGCGACGCCGACCCGCTCGTTCATCATCGGTGACAACCCCGGCCACGCGCAGTACACGCGCAACATGGCGACCGGCGCGTCGACCGCGGACCTCGCCGTGGTGCTCGTCGACGCGCGCACCGGGCTCGTCGAGCAGACCCGCACTCACCTCGTGGTGGCCGCGACGCTCGGCATTCGCCACCTCGTTCTCGCCGTCAACAAGATGGACCTCGTCGACTGGTCAGAGGAGGTCTTCGACGACGTCGTGAGCGATGTCGGTGCTTTCGTCGGCCGGCTCGGCATCGACGACCTCACCTCCATCCCCGTCTCCGCGCTCCACGGCGACAACATCGTCGAGCCGTCGAGCAACTGCCCCTGGTACGAGGGACCCACCGTGCTCGGTCACCTCGAGGAGGTCGAGGTCACCTCCATCGACGACGGCGGCACCGGCGCACGCGTTGCCGTCCAGCTCGTCATCCGCACCGACCACGAGGGGCGACCGGTCCGGCGGTATGCGGGCATCGTCACGGGTGCGCCGTTGCACCCGGGCGACGAGGTGCTCGTCCTGCCGAGCGGCGCTCGGTCTCGCATCGCCGCCGTCGAGACGGCGGACGGGCCTTTGGAGGCCGCGGTGCCCGGGCGATCGGTGACGATCCGCCTCGCCGACGACATCGACGTCACCCGGGGCGACGTCATCGCGGTCGCCGACGATCCGCCCCAAGTCGTGCGCGAGCTCGACCTCACGGTGTGCTGGTTCAGCGACGAGCCGTTGGCGTCCGGGCGTCGCTATCTCGTGAAGCAGGCGACCCGGACGGAGCGAGTCGTGGTTCGCGGCGTCGTCGGCCGGCTCGACCTCGACAGCGTCGAGATCGTCGAGACCGACCACCTCTCGAACAACCACGTCGGCCTCGTGCGCGTCGCCACCGCGGGACCACTCGTCGTGGATGCGTACGAAGCGAATCGCTTCACCGGGAGCGTCGTGCTCATCGACGAAGCGACCAACGCCACGCTGGGCGCGGGCATGGTGCGCGCGGCGATCTCCTCGATGATCTGACCGCACTATCTAACCGCTCCCTGTCACCCGCGAGCGTTCGACGTTCGTCTCTTAGGGTGGGTGCACGAGGCGATCCTTTCCGCTCGGCCGGTCTTGGCCGTCCTCCCGGCCGACAGGGCGGGCACACGGGTGAGCCGCGCCACAGATGGGGACGAGGTCATCGCGACGCTCTTCCGCGACCACGCGCCGGAGCTCGTGAAGATGGCCCGTCTCTTCGTCGTCGATCGAAATGCCGCCGAGGATCTCGTGCAGGAAGCCTTCATTCGCCTCAGCCGATCGCTCGATCGCATCCAGGACGAGGCGAAGGTGGTCGCGTACCTCCGCTCGATCGTCCTGAACCTCTGTCGCGACCACAACCGGCGCGGCCTCGTCTCGATCAGGCACCAACCACCGGCGGACGACCTCGACCGGGCGTCCGTCGAGGACCATCTGGTCGGTCGCGAGGATCAGCAGGAGGTGCTCGAAGCGCTGCGCAGCTTGCCGCTGCGCCAGCGTGACTGCCTGACGTTGCGTTACCTGCTCGACCTTGGCATCCCCGAGATCGCCGACACCCTCGGCCTCTCGCCGAACTCGGTCAAGACCCACCTCCAGCGGGGCCTGGCCGCCCTCGAGCAACGGCTGGAGGGCAGTCGATGAGCCGGCTCGAAGACCGCCTCCGCGACGCGCTCCACGCCGGGACCGCCGAGATCGAGCCCGCCCCCGATCTGTTCGCTCGGGTGCAACGCAGCGTCGCCGAGGATCGCCGGCGCCGCCGGTGGCGCGCCGCGTGTCGCCGGATTCACGGCCGCGGGTGCCGCGGTGCTCGCTGCAGTGCTCGTGCTCGTGACCGACCGTCGAAACGGAGAATGGATCATGGACTGGTGGATCTTCGAAGTGCTCATCACCGCGCTGCTCGTGGGCATCGCAGTCCTGCTCGGACCCTTCATCAAACGCTTCGGGAAGGGCTACGCCGCGGAGGTCTTCCGGTCGAACCCCGGCACGGGCAAGAGCTTCATCGTGCTGACCGACGTCGCCTACTACTTGATCTTCACCGCGTACATCCTCTTCACGGCGAAGTTCGATCCTCCATCCGACTGGGGTGACACGGTCAGCGCGGGCCAGGTCCAGTATGGGCTCGCCCGCGTCGGAGGCATCCTGCTCATCATCGGGGTGCTGCACGGGCTCAACCTGTTGATCCTCCCGATCATCGGCCGGCTGCTGACCCTGAACCGCCGGCTCGACCAACAGATGCGTGAGCTCTCGGCGCGCGATCTCAGCAGCCGCGACTTCGACCAGCCCGAGTGACGCGAGTCACTCGCCGGCTGTCACCCGCGGACGCCACCCGATCGTCAGTAGGTCGTGCACGCGATCATCAACCGACTCAGCCGCCCTCAGCTCGTGCTCGCCGGCGTTGCCGGCGGCCTCGTCTGGGGGATCCTCGCCCGGCTCTGGATGCGCCTGATCTCGACCGATCCTGAGTTCACCTGGAGCGGGACGCATCTTCATCCTGATCGTGACGACCCTTTTCGGTCTCGGCGTCGGCGGCGCCGCCGCGGGAGGGCGATCACCGAGACGATGGGTCCGCAGGGTCACGAGGGTGCTTGGCGCGATGTCGCTCATCTTCCTGAGCATGGCGGCCGGGATCGATCCTCGTTGCGTCGGTCGTGCCCGCGACACTTGCGCTCACGGAACGGCGTTGGTGGAAGCCAGTGCGGGTGGCGCTCCTTGCGCTGAGCTTGTTGCCCGCGAAAGTGGTCGTCGACGGTCTGGCGGAGGACTTCAGCGGGCTGAAGGCAGCGATCGCCTTGGTGCTCTATGTCGGGCTCGGCGCCGTCCTGGTCATCGGCTGGGGCTCGATCGTCGGGTCTCGCAAGCCTCGCAAGGTCCGTCGTACGGCGCGCTCGCATGATTCACCCCTGCTCGAGCCGGTCTCACCGGAGCCCGCTCTCGCCTGACGGTGTGGTAGGGCTGCACGATGCTCGTGCACTCACTCGTGGCCCAGAACGACGCGGTGGAGTCGGAGAACAAGATCCACGAGGACTCGGTCGCGCGCCAGTACGGCTTCGCCGGTGGTCTCGTGCCGGGCGTGACGGTCTTTGCCTACCTGACGTGGCCCGCGGTCGAGCGATGGGGAGTCGACTGGCTCGACCGAGGTTCGATCTCGGCGCGTTTCGCCGCGCCCGTGTACGACGGCGAGACCGTGGAGATCCACTGCGATGTGCACGACGGTGCGCTCCAGATCGAGGCTCGGAACCCGAACGGTGAGGTCTGTGCGACCGCGACGGCCTCGCTGCCCGACGCTCCGGCCGCGCCATTCACCGCTGCTGACTTCCCCACCATCGCGTTGCCGCCACCGGACACCCGACCGCTCGCATCGGAGGACGTCTTGCGGTCGGTGCCGCTCGGGGTCGTCGAGCGCACGGTGGCACGCCGAGAAGGCGGCCGACTACCTCGACCTCGTGTCAGACGAACTGCCCGTGTACCGCGACCCTCCCGTGGCCCATCCCGGCTGGCTGGTGCGCGCCGCGAACACGGTGCTCTCGCAATCTGTCCGGCTCGGTCCGTGGATCCATGTCTCGAGCGAGTGCCAGTACCACGGCCGGGTCACCGATGGCGATGTGGTGACGACCAAGGCGCGGGTCACCGACGTCTTCGAGCGAAAGGGCCATCGGTTCGTCGCGATGGACGTGCTCATGGCCGTGGGGGAGCGCCCCGTCCTGTCGGTGCGCCACACCGCCATCTACGAACCGCGGACCTGAACCCGGACCTGAACCAAGCAGCGATGACCATCGGGTGGCCGCTATGGAAAGGTGTGCCGATGCCGGAGATCGAGAAGACCGAAGAGGAGTGGCGCGCCGCGCTGACTCCTGACCAGTACGCCGTGCTCCGCGAGGCGGGCACCGAGCGGCCGTGGAGCGGCAAGTACGTCGACTGCCACGACGACGGCACGTATCACTGCGCGGCGTGCGGCGCGGCGCTGTTCGATGCGAGCACGAAGTTCGAGTCGGGCAGCGGCTGGCCGAGCTTCTACGAGCCGAAGGTGGCCGAAGCCGTCGAGCTCATCGAGGACCGCACCCACGGCATGATCCGCACCGAGGTGCGGTGCCGGAAGTGCGGCTCACACCTTGGGCACGTCTTCGACGACGGGCCGGCGCCGACGGGTCAGCGGTACTGCATGAACTCGTTGGCGCTCGAGCTGCAGCCCGAGTGACGCCCGCTGCCCGTCAGCTGACGGGCAGGCCGAGCTCGCGGGCGATCACCAGCCGCTGGATCTCGCTCGTGCCTTCGCCGATCTCCAGCACCTTCGCGTCGCGGTAGAGGCGGCTGACCGGGCGTCTCGTCCATGAACCCGTACCCGCCGAACACCTGGGTCGCCATCCGGGTCGCGGTGACCGCCGCCTCAGTCGCGTAGAGCTTGGCGATCGCGGCTTCGCGCTTGAACGGGCCGCCCGTGGTCCTTCAGCCAAGCCGCCCGGTAGGTGAGCAGCCGCGCCGAGTCGGCCATCACCGCGAGGTCCGCGCACGGGAACGCGACGCCCTGGTTCGATCCGATCGGCTTGCCGAACGCGTTGCGGTTCGACGCGTACTCGACCGAGTGCTCGAGACACGCCTGGATCGCGCCGACGGCGAGCGCGGCGATCGCGATGCGCCCGTCGTCGAGGATCGCCAGGAACTGTGCGAAGCCGCGACCCCGTTCGCCCAGGAGGTTCGCCTCGGGAACACGGCATCCGCTGAACGACAGGCCGTGCGTGTCGGACGGCGTGCCATCCCATCTTGCGGTACGGCGGTTGCACGGTGAGGCCCGGCGTGCCGGCGGGGACGACGATCGCGCTGATCTCGCCCGGGCCCGTCCGCGCGGTCACGGTGATGATCGAGGTGATGGGCGTGCCGGAGTTCGTGATGAACGCCTTCTCACCGTCGATCACCCACCCGTCACCGTCGAGCGTCGCCGTCGTGCGGGTGCCGCCCGCATCACTGCCGGCGTCGGGCTCGGTCAGCCCGAAGGCGCCGAGTCGCCGGCCCGCGCACAGATCGGGCAACCACTCCTGGCGCTGCTCCTCGGTGCCGAACTGGTAGATCGGATTGGCTCCGAGCCCGACGCCGGCCTCCACCGTGATCCCCATCGACTGATCGACGCGTCCGAGCTCTTCGAGCGCGATGCAGAACGTCGTGAAGTCGGCGCCGCTGCCGCCGTACTCGGGCGGGAACGGCAGACCGAACAGGCCGAGGTCGCCCATCGCGGTGATCGTGTCGACGGGGAAGGTATGGGTGCGGTCCCATTCCTCGGAGCGCGGTGCGATCTCGGCCTCGGCGAAGTCACGGACGACCTTGCGGAATGCTTCCTGTTCGTCGCTCAGCTCGAAGTCCATCGCGATGCCCGACCATAGACTCCGATCGATGGTGGATTCAGCGTCGTGACGCGCGCGGGCTCATGAGACTCGACGCAGTCGAGCTCCGGCGCGTCGGCCTCCCTCTCGTCACGCCCTTCCGGACCTCGTTCGGCCTGCAGCTCGAGCGTGACGCGCTGCTCGTGCGGGTGATCACCGACGTCGGAGACGGCTGGGGCGAGTGCGTCGCAATGGCCGAACCGCTCTACTCGTCGGAGTACGCGGACGGCGCGCAACAGGTCATGCGCGATCACCTCATCCCGAGGCTCTTCGCGGTTCCCGATCTCGACGCGGCCGGCGTCAAGCCGGTGCTGAGCGCGGTCCGCGGCCACCCGATGGCCAAGGCCGCGCTCGAGATGGCGATCCTCGACACCGAGCTGCGCGCCGCCGGCCAGTCGTTCGGCGAGCGTCTCGGCGCGGTCCGCGATGTCGTCGACTGCGGCGTGTCGATCGGCATCTTTCCGACGATCAAAGAGCTGCTGGCGCAGGTGGACGGCTATCTCGACGAGGGATACAGGCGCATCAAGCTCAAGATCGAGCCGGGGTGGGACGTCGAGCCCGTGCGAGCTGTCCGTGAGCGCTGGCCCGACATCCTGCTCCAGGTCGACGCGAACGCGGCGTATTCGCTCGCCGATGAGCACGTCGCCGCGCTCGCCGCGCTCGACGAGTTCGCCTTGTTGCTCGTGGAGCAACCGCTGCCCGAAGAGGACATAGCTGGCCACGCTGTACTCGCGACCCGCATCGCGACGCCGATCTGCCTCGACGAGTCGATCTTGTCGGCGGAGTCGGCAACCGATGCCATCGCGCGCGGTGCCTGTTCGATCGTGAACATCAAGGCCGGTCGCGTCGGCGGATACCTCGAGGCGGCGCGAGTGCACGACGTATGCCGGGCCGCGGGAGTGGCGGTGTGGTGCGGGGGGATGCTCGAGACTGGGCTCGGGCGAGCGGCGAACCTCGCGCTCGCGGGATTGCCCGGCTTCACACTGCCGGGCGACACGTCGGGCTCCGACCGGTACTACCGCCCGGACATCACCGAGCCGTTCGTGCTCGAGGACGGCCAGCTGCGCGTGCCGAAGGGTCCCGGGCTCGGCGTGTGGCCGCTCGCCGACGTGCTCAGCGTCACGACGCGATCAGTCGAGGTCGTCCGCTCCTCGCCATGACCCGCTCCCTCCGCTTCTCGGGGAGATAACGCGTCATTTCTGACGCGTTATCGACCTGAGATCCCGGGGGTTGGCGCCCTTCGCACGACGTATGCACCTTCGGTTGTCACCCCGACGACGCGCCATCCTCTCGCGAGACGCCCGCCGAGTACTTCACGCAGCTCGACACGCCACCGCCGCGCGTCATCTGGATCGTCCATTCGGAGAGCCACGATGTCGTTCGGTGTGTCGATCACGAGATCGTCGTCCGTCGGGATGATCGCGCCAGGGCCCTCGTTGCCGCGGGT
Source organism: uncultured Acidimicrobiales bacterium (assembly GCA_963759645.1). Classification (GTDB taxonomy): domain Bacteria; phylum Actinomycetota; class Acidimicrobiia; order Acidimicrobiales; family DATKAS01; genus DATKAS01. The sequence continues at coordinate 122,485 of CAVXAI010000017.1, forward strand.
CGGCCACTCGACGACGAGTCGATCGGTTTCGTCGTCGCCGTTGATCGCGTCGCGCACCGGTCCGTAGAAGTCGACCTCGTAGCGCACGGCGTTCGCTCCGAGTCGCGCCAGGTTGAACCAGGCGTTGCGGCGTACGAGGGGGTCGAAGGTCCAGACGACACGGTCCATGCCGCGCCCGCTCGCCCATGCTCGTTGGTGCCGCTTGAGCGCGAGGCCGACGCCGCGTCCTTGCTCGCCGGGTATGACTCCGGTGATGTGCGAGTGGAGGTGCACCCGGCCGTTTGCCTGTCCGACGACGCCGACGGATGCGCCCACCATGTCGTCGTCGTCGTACGCGCCGACGACGTAGCCGCCGGCTTCGGCGATCGCCCGACCGAGCTCGGGAGGGATGTGCTGGTGGCCTCCCCAGATCGAGGTGAACAGCGTGGAGACCTGGGCGCACTCGGACGGGAGTGCGAGCTCGCGGATGGTCAGCGTGCCCGTGGCGACAGGCGCGGCCACGGCTGCGCCTCCTCCAGCACGCGCGCGAGGCGGAGCACGACGTCATCGCGGTGCTGGTCGCCGATGATGTGAAGGCCGACGGGCAGGCCGGACTCGGTGATGCCGGCGGGGACCGAGATGGCGGGCCCGCCCCAGATGTTGCCGAGCATCGCGAACGGCACGGCCATGGCGGGATGGACCGCTTGGCCGGCGATCTCGCTGGGCATCGGACCCTCTGCAGGGAACGCCGGGATTGCCGCGGTGGGCGTGACGAGCACGTCGACGGTGTCGAAGAGCGAGGCAAGCTGCGCCTCGAGCGCGTTCCTGCGGGTGAACGTCCGCGCGAACTTGCGCACCGTGAGCCGGTCGCCCTTCTCGTAGCCCGAGACGATCAACGGGTCGAGCTCATCACCCCGCTCGGGCCACAGACCGTCGGGCAGATTGATCCAGGTGTCGACGTCGCCGAGCTTCGAGTAGACGTCGAGCGATTCGGCGAACGACGCGTCGACATCCACGCGTTGCATGCCACCCGCTGAAACGAGCTTCTCGAGCGCCGAGTGCGTGATCGTCGCGACCTCCGGATCGACGATCGCAAAGCCCAAATCCAGAGACCAGCCGACGCGCAGTCCCCGCACGTCGAGCTCGGTGATCGCGTCCGTGTAGCGGCCCGGCGGCGCCGGAAGCGACCGGCGATCGCGATGGTCAGGACCCGACGCGATGTCGAGGAGCAGCGCCGCGTCGGCGACGGTCGTCGCGAGGGCGCCGACGACGCCGAGCTGAGCGACGGCACTCGACGCCGGCAGCGGGATGCGGCCGAACGACGGCTTGTGCCCGACGAGGCCGCAGAAGCCCGCGGGCGTGCGCGTCGACCCGCCGCCGTCGCTCGCGGTCGCGAACGGCACCATGCCCGCGGCGACCGCGCTGGCCGAGCCTCCGCTCGAGCCGCCGGGCGTGCGGCTCGGGTCCCAGGGGTTGCGAGTGACACCCCATGCCCGCGTCGCCGTGTACGCCCACGTCCCGAACTCGGGCACGGCGGTCTTGCCGACCGGCACCGCTCCCGCGGCACGGAAGCGGGCGACGTGGATCGCGTCGGCCACCGCGGGGGCGCTTCCTTTGAACCAGAGCGAGCCCTTCGTCGTCGGCATGCCCTCGCAGTCGTCGAGATCCTTGACCCCGAACGGCACGCCGGCCAGCGGGCCGGGATCCTCGCCGCGCGCCACGGCCTGGTCGACTCGATCGGCGGACACTCTCGCCCGCTCCCCATCGAGGTGGATGAAAGCGTTCAGCTCCCCGTTGTGACGCTCGACCGCCGCGAGGGTTTCGTCGAGAGCCTCACTCGCCTTCATCTCACCGCGCCGCACCAGCGACGCCGTCTCGATCACCGTGCGCATCTCATCCCTCCATCGGTGCCCGGTTGGGTCGTCACGAACGGTCGCGCCGAGCAGCTCCGTCGGGAAACCGCCCTGCTGCGAGCGCAGCGGTCAGCTCGGCGGCATGGACCCGATCGCGGGTCTCGACCGCGAGCTCGAGGATCGCCGACTTGATCGACACATCGGAGAAGAGGCGCTGGTGCGCCACCTCGACGATGTTGCCGCCGGCGGTGCCGACAATCGACGAGACCTTTCCCAGGGCGCCGGGCACGTCGCTGATCTCGACCCGCAGCCGCGCGAGGCGTCCGCCGCGCACGAGGCCCCGCAGCAGGATCGTGGCGAGCACCCGGGGGTCGATGTTGCCGCCCGTGAGCACGATGCCGACCTTGCGACCGCGGAACCGGGCGGGGTGCTCGACGAGCGCGGCGAGGCCGGCGGCGCCGGCGCCCTCTGCGACCACCTTTTCGATGTCGAGGAAGAGGTCGATCGCCTCCTCGAGGCTGTCCTCACCGACGGTGAGGACGTCGGCCACGAGGCTCTCGACGATCGGAGTGGTGAGCGTGCCCGCGAACGGCACGGCGATGCCCTCGGCGACCGTGGGGCCACCGATGTGGTGGTGCTCCCCGCGCACGGCGTTGGCCATCGAAGCGAAGCGATCGGCCTCGACGCCGATGATCTCGACGTCGGGACGGCGCGCATGGGCAGCGACGGCCATTCCTGCGATCAGCCCACCCCCTCCTACTGGGATTGCGAGCATCTCGACGTCAGGGGCGTCCTCGAGCAGCTCGATCGCAGTCGTACCGGCACCAGCGATGATCGCGGGGTCGTCGTACGGTGAGACGAACACCATTCGGCGCTCGGCCTCGAGATGGCGGGCGACCGACGCCGACTCCGCGAGGTCCTGGCCGTCGAGCATGACGTGGGCGCCGAGCATCGCCGTTCGGTGCACCTTCACCTGCGGCGTCCAGACCGGCATCACGATGGTCGCCGGGATGCCGAGCACGGGTGGCGTGGTACGCGAGCGCCTGCGCGTGGTTTCCCGCCGACATCGCGATCACGCCGCGGGCGCGCTCGTCGGGGGTGAGCGAGAGCAGCTTGTTCAGGGCGCCGCGCTCTTTGAACGACGCGGTGAACTGGAAGTTCTCGAACTTCACCCACACCTCGGCACCCGTGATGTCGGACAGCGTGCGCGACCGAGCAGTGGGAGTGCGTTCGACCGACCCGGCGATGCGCGCTGCGGCGGCCTCGACGTCAGCGGCCGTCACCGCGAACGTGGACGTGGATCGCGGCATCGCCCCGGATGGTATGCCTGCGGCGTCAGCTCGGCGGGTGGTCGACGGCACCGTCGAGGATGAAGCCGACCTCGGCTCCGCCGTCGGATCGGTTGGTGGCCCACACCCGACCGTGGTGACGGTCGACGATCTGCTGGACGATCGCGAGCCCGAGGCCGGAGCCCGGGCTCGGAGCGTGCGGTCGTCGAGCGGTAGAAGCGGTCGAACACATGCGGCTGGTCCTCGGGAGCGATGCCCGGGCCGCGATCTCGCACCACCGCCGATGTCGTGGTCACCGACGACATCGATCACCGTGCCGCGCGGGGCTGTACTTCACCGCGTTGTCGACGAGGTTCGAGATCGCCCGCTCGAGCTGCTGCGGGTGACCGACGATCGGCGCCGCGTCCGCGTCGACGTCGCAGGTGATGTCACGTCCGGTGCGGCGACGGGCGCGGCCGCAGACGTCGTCGGCCAGGTCGGCGAGCACGAACCGGTTCCGCCGGCTCGTCCTTCCAGGAGTCGGTCGCGAGGTCGACCAGCTCGCCGACGAGGTCCGACAGCTCGGCCACCTCGACGTTGAGCGCCTCGACGCACCTCCTGCGCGCTCCGAGGGCGCCAGCTGATCACCCCGGCCCAGCAGCTCGATGTTCGTGCGCAGCGACGTGAGCGGCGTGCGCATCTCGTGGCTCGCGTCGGAGATCAGGCGTCTGCTGCTGCTCACGAGACGTCGCGAGCGCGTGCACCATGGTCGTGAAGCTCCGGGCCAGGCTGCCGACCTCGCCCTCGCCGTCGACGGGGATCGGCGTCGTCAGGTCCTGCGTGCTCGCGATCTGCTCCGCGGTGTCACGCAGGTTCACGACCGGCCGCACGATGCGGCGGGCCAGCCACCAGCCGAAGAGCGCGGCCGCGGCGACGCCGGCGAGCGTGAGCACGAGGAGCCGATTGCGCGAGCCGCGACAGCACGTCGTCGATCTCCGCCGAGGTTCCGCGCGACCTGGATGACGCCGCCGCTCGCGCCAAGGACTCGTCAGCATCCGATATCGTTGCCGTCGATCGCGACGGTCTGGAACCGGTGGTCGCCGAGCCCGACCGCCAGGTCTGCTCGTCGACCGGCAACATCGGTCCGCCGAGCGATGCACTGCGTGATCGCGCCGTCCTCGGCTGACGAGCTGCGCGGCGGCCGCGGGCTGCAGCTCACCGGGCTGCGGGCACCCGGCGAAGACAGGGCCCGGCGCCGAGCCGCGGACGTCCGAGCGGGTCCGATGTTCGCGTCGCGAGTGCGCGGCTGACGAGCGATTCGTCGACGCCGTTCTCGAGCTGTTGCTGCGGTCGACAGGTACGCACCAGTCGCGGCGGCCGTGCCCACGATGGCCGCGATGAGGGCGAGGCCGAGCGCGATGCGCCAGCGGAGGCTCATGGCGCCCTGAGCACGTATCCGACGCCGCGCATCGGTGTGGAGCAGGCGCGGCTCGCCGCCGGCTTCGGTCTTGGTGCGGAGGTACCCGACGTACACGTCGAGCGACCGTGAGCTCGTCTCGAAGTCGTATCCCCAGATGCGCTGATAGATCGTGTCGCGGGTGAGCACGATGCCGGCGTTCATCATCAGCAGCTCGAGCAGGTCGAACTCGGTCTTCGTGAGGTCGAGCACGCGGCCGTTGCGCTCCGCTCTGCGGGTCTGCGCGTCGAGCGACGAGGTCACCGACGCGAAGCACCTCGTCCGACGCCGCTGATCGACGTGCGTCGCAGCAACGCCCGCAGGCGGGCGAACAGCTCGCCGAGCGCGAACGGCTTGACGAGGTAGTCGTCGGCGCCGGCGTCGAGACCGGCGACTCGGTCGGAGACTTCGTGGCGCGCGGTGAGCATGAGGATCGGGAGGGTGCGGTAGCGCTCGCGGAGCTGCCGGCAGACCGTCAGCCCGTCGATGTAGGGCATCATCACGTCGAGCACGACGACATCGGGCAGGCGGGCGAGCACGGCCTCGAGGGCTTGGGCACCGTCGGGCACGGCCTGCGACTTCGTAGCCCTCGAACGTGAGGGCGCGCACGAGCGACTCGCGGACACCCCGGTCGTCCTCGGCGACCAGCACATGGCCCAAGCGGGGCCGGCTCAGCTCATCGCAGGCACCGTACAAACGCTGGGCAAACTGATCTGTAAGGAGGCTGAGACCGCGTTTCTTACAGAACTCCCAGCCGCACATCAGAGGCTCCTTACGGGTGGGGTCGATCGTGAGGGTCGACGGCCGGGACCCTCCCGGTCACCAACCGAAGGAGCCACGATGAAGAAGCGATTCGCCGCCGCCGGCCTGGCAGCGGGCCTGACGGGCGGTGCCATCGCCGGCATCGCTCTCACCCACCCGAGTGTGTCGGGCGCCCAGACGGACACCACGCACCGAGACGACGGTGCCGGCCCAGACCGACGAGACCGAGTCGGACGGCCACGCCCGGAGCCCGGCGCCTGGCTCAGCGAGACGCTCGCGCCGCTCGTCGCTGACGGCACGATCACCCAGGCGCAGGCGGACGCGGTGATCGCCGCGATCCAAGAGGCCCGGCCCGACCACGGCCGGTCCGCGGTCACCGGTTCGGTCGCGGCGTGAACCTCGAGACCGCGGCCACCGCCATCGGCATCAGCACCGAGGATCTGCGCACCGCACTGCAGGACGGTCAGTCCCTCGCCGAGGTCGCGCAGGCCAACGGGGTCGACGTCGCAGACCGTGATCGACGCGTTCGTCGCCGACCTCCAAGACCCACCTCGCGGCGCGGGTGGCGAGCGGCGACATCACCCAGGCCGAAGCCGACGAGAAGCTCGCCAACGCCACCGAGCGCATCACCGCGATGGTGAACGGCGACTTCCCCGACCGCCCGTTCGGCCCCGGCCCCGTGGGCTCGACGACACCGACGACAGCTCCGTCCACGACGACCGCGAGCGGTGCGTCGACCGCCTGACATGGCCCCCTCCCGCCTCCCTCGGGCTGAGTCCCTCGGGTCCGCCGACGGCCGCCGTGATCCGCACCCCGCCCGACGGGCGCGGCGTGCGGTCGCGGCGGCCAGCGGCGTCGCCTTCGCCGGCGTTGGCGGGAGTGATGGCGATCAATGCCAGCCGCCTCGTCGGCGCCGACGACGAATCCAGCGTCGACCGTCCAGCCCGACTCCCACCACCGAGCACCACGACGTCCCCGAGCCGACGTGGTCCGCGGTGCCGAGCACCGTGCCGCGGCAAGTGACTCCCGTCCCCCACACACAGAGCCATGGCAGCTGAGATCCGCTTTCCCGTGATGGGCTCGACCGCCCACGTGATCGTCGTCGGCGGCGACCCGACGCTCGCGACGAGAGCGCCGGCACCGGCTCGCCGCGCTCGAGCAGGTCGTGGAGCCGCTTCATCCCCGACAGCGAGGTCAGCCGGATCAACCGGTCAGCGGGACGTGCAGTCGCGGTCTCGCCGGACACCCGCCTGCTGGTGCGCAGAGCCGCTCGAAGGACACCGCTTCACGGCCGGCCGCTTCGATCCGACCGTGCTTCCCGCGGTGATCGCCGCCGGCTACGACCGCACTTTCGACTCGATCACGGCAGCTCGTCACCGGCGGGCCGACGACCGCCGCGGCGATCGTCGTGGGGCCCGACGGGCATCGAGCTCGACGACGACGAGGGCACCGTGCGCCTTCCCGTCGGCGTCGCGTTCGACCCGGGCGGCATCGGCAAGGGGCTCGCGGCCGACCTGGTCGCGAGCGAGCTCGTCGAGCTCGGTGCCGCCGGCGTCTGCGTGAACGTCGGCGGCGACCTGCGCGTGATCGGCGACGCGCCCGACGGGGAGGCGTGGCAGCGTCGAGGTCGAAGACCCACGTGGAGGGCTCCGCTCGGCATCGTCGCACTCGCCGACGGCGCGGTGGCGACGAGCTCACGAGCGCGACGTCATTGGACCAGCGCCGACGGCACCGAGCACCACCACCTCATCGAGCCGCGTCACGGGCACCAGCGCGTCGACCTCGGTGCTGGCGGCGACCGTGATCGCGTCGGAGGGTTGGCGCGCCGAGGTGCTCGCGAAGGTCGCGTTCCTCGATGGCCTCAGCCGGTCGGCGTCGAAGGGGCCCCGCTGGCTCGATCGTCTCGGCGTCGCCGCGCTCGTCGTCCACGACACGGGGTCGTCACGAACGATCGCTGGCGACGGTTCGCGACCGCCGGCCCGACTGAACCGCAGGCCGCGTGATGGCCAGCCAGCTCTGGTGGTACAGCGCGAGGGCCGGCGGCATCGGTCGGCCTGGGCGCTGCTCACTGCCTCGGTGCTGTGGGGCCTCGTGCTGTCGGCGAAGCTGCGTCCGCCGCGCGTGCGCCCGGCTTGGACCCTCGACCTCCACCGCTACCTGGGTGGCCTGGCCACGATCTTCGTCGGCCGTCCACGTCGGCTCGATCATCCTCGACTCCTACACGCACTTCGGTCTCGGCGACGTCCTCGTGCCGTTCGCGTCCGCGGTGGCACCCCTCGCGGTCGCGTGGGGGATCGTCGGCCATGTACTTGTTGCTGGCGGTCGAGCTCACGTCGCTGGCTCGCCGATCGCTGTCCCGAGCGGGTGTGGCGACGTGTGCACATGCTGGCGTTCCCGTTGTGGGCGATGGCGACGATCCACTTCGTCGACGGCGGGAACCGACGCGACGACCACCGTCGCTGGCCCGAGTCGCCATGATCGTCGCCACGGGTGGCGTCTGTGCCCTCACGGCTGTCCGGGTCGAGGAGCACCTCTGGCATGCTCGCTCGCGTGAGGGTGACGTCCGACGTGGTGGTGATCGGCGCCGGGGCGATGGGCTCGTCGACCGGCGTGGTGGCTGGCTCGTCGCGGCCGTGACGTCGTGCTGCTCGAGCAGTTCGAGCAGGGCCACGTGCGGGGGAGCAGCCACGGCGGGTCCCGCATCTTCCGTCTCGCGTACCCCGACGCGGAGTACGTCGCGCTCGCACAGGCCGCGCTGCCGCTGTGGCGCGAGCTCGAGGACGACGCCGGCGTGGCGCTGCTCGACACGACCGGCGGCCTCGACCACGGCGATCCCAGCGGTGATCGCCACGGTCGCCGACGCGCTCGACGGCGCGAGGCGCCGCCTTCGAGCTGCTGTCGCCCGAGGCGGCGCGCACGAGCGCTGGCCAGCGATGGCTTTCGACCGGTCGGTGCTGTTCCAGCCCGACGCCGGGCGGTGCCGCGCCGACGACACGGTGCGGGCGCTGCAGGACCGGGCTGCCGCTCACGGCGCCGACGTCCGGTTCTCCACGGGGCCCGCCGAGCTCGTCGACGCGGAGGCGACCACGTCGTGGCCCGATGTCGTGCGACTCGACCTCGAGGTGGACGCCTCGACCGCGGTGATCACCGCTGGCGCGTGGGTCGAAGCCGTCGCTGGGCCCGCACGTCGCTCTTCCGCCGGTCACGGTCACGCAGGAGCAGGTCGTGCACTTCGCGCCTCGGGACGAGCGGGAGTGGCCGAGCTTCATCCACCACGGTGACGACCTGGTGTACGGCCTGAGGACGCCAGGAGAGGGCATCAAGGTCGGCGGGCACCACACCGGCCCGGCCGTTCACGGCGACACGCGGACGTTCGATCTCGACCCGGCACGGGTCGACGTCGCGGTCCGCTACGCCGAACGGTGGCTTCCCGGCGTCGAACCCATTCCGGTGTTCGGCGTGACATGCCTGTACACCACGACGCCTACTGAGGACTTCGTCGTTGATCGTCGCGGTCCATTCGTTGTCGGCTCCCCATGCTCAGGACACGGGTTCAAGTTCACGCCGGTGATCGGTCTGATGCTCGCCGATCTCGCGATGGGTACGACGACAGTGCCGCGGATGGAGCGCTTCCGTCTGCCACGCTGAAGGCGTGGAGATTGCGTAGGTGGAACCCGAACGCTTCGGGATGATCTCGATCTTCTTCCCGATGTGGAACGAAGAGGAGTACATCACCCGCGCCGTCGACGCGGCACGCGAGGCATGCCTCGGGCTGATCGCAGCAAGCGAGGTCTCCGACTACGAGATCCTCATCGTCGACGACGCGTCGACGGATGCAACTCCCCGAATCGCCGACGAGATGGCGGAGAGAGACCCGCACGTCCGTGTGGTCCACCACCCGAAGAACCGCAAGCTCGGCGGTTCGGTGAAGACGGGCTTCAGCGAGTCGAAGGGCGACCTCGTGCTGTACACGGACGCCGATCTCCCGTTCGACATGGCCGAGGTGAAGCGCGCCTGCCGGCTGCTGCGCATCTACGAGGCCGACCTCGTGAGCGCGTATCGATTCGACCGCACCGGTGAAGGCTTCCAACGGGTCATCTACTCGGCCATCTACAACATGCTCGTGCGCGTGGTCTTCGGCGTGCGCGTGCGCGACGTCAACTTCGCGTTCAAGCTCGTTCGCCGACCGGTGCTCGAAGGCATGACGTTCGTGAGCGAGGGCTCGTTCATCGACGCCGAGCTGGTGATCCGCACGGTGCGGTCCGGCAAGCGGATGGTGCAGTTCGGGGTCGACTACTTCCCCCGCACGCGCGGTGTCTCCACGCTTTCGAGTCCGACGGTCATCCTGAAGATCCTCCAGGAGATGAAGCATCTCGCCAAGGAGCTCCGCAGCATCGAGGCCGCGTCATGAGACGGCGCTGGCTCTGGGCTGTGCCCTGCGTCGGGTTGCTCGCCTCGTGCGTTGAGAGCAGCGGGGCGCAGGCGCCTCCATCCACGGCGGCGGTCGCAAGCACGACCGCGGCGCCGACGACCACAGTTGCGCCGACGACGACGGTCGCTACGACGACGACGGTGGCACCCACCACGACGGTTCCGACCACGACGACGACCCCCGTGGTGCCGATCAGCGGCGACCCTCGCGCAGGGCGCAACCGGGGCCGAGGTCGTGCTCGTGCAGCAGCGGTTGCTCGAGCTCCACTTCGACCCGGGCGAGCCCGACGGCAAGTTCGACACCGCGATGACGCAGGCCGTGTGGGCCTACCAGAAGCTCGCGGGCGGGTCGCGTCGACGGGCAGGTCACTCCGGAGCTGTGGCTCCGGATGCAACAGCCGTTCGTCCCGAAGCCGCTCGTCGAAGGAGGCGAGCCTGACCGGGTCGAGATCGACCTTCCCCGGCAGGTGCTCGTCACCTACAAGGGTGGAACGGTCGCACTCATCACCCACATCTCGACCGGTCGCAGCGCCAGGTGGCCCACGCCGGGCGGCGTGTACGCGTTCACGTGGCGATGGAACGGCTGGCGCACGTCGACGGCTCGGTCGCCTCTACAACCCGGTGTACTTCAACCGGGGCATCGCGGTGCACGGCGCAAAGGAGGTTCCCAGCAAGCCGGCTTCACACGGATGCGTGCGGATCCCCATGCACATCGCGGAGTACTTTCCCGACCTCGTCGTGCGCGACGAGCCCGTCTATGTGCAGGATGGCTACCGCGCGTTCACGTCGCCGCTGCCCATGCCGGGCTCGTTGATGGGCTGATACACCCTCTAGCTCGGCCGTCCCCGACCCCGCGCCTCTGCGACGCCCACGATCTGACCGAGCCGTTCGATGCCGAGCTTCTCGCGGAAGTCCTTGATCGAGTAGCCGGTCACCTCGGTGTCCTCGACGGCGCGTGTCGTCGCCGAGCGGGGGAGCCCGAACAGCGGCCCCATCTCACCGAAGTAGTCGCCGGGCTTGAGCACCGCGAGACATTCCTCGGTGCCGTCGCCCCGCTGGCGGACGACCTCGATGCGCGCCCTGGTCGATGATGTAGATGCGGTCGCCGCGGTCGCCCTGCTCGAACAGCACGTCACCCTTTGCGAGCTTCACCTGCTGCGGGCCGAGCCCTTCGCTCACGAACTTCGGCACGAGCTCGACGACCTGATCGGCGAGCGGGATCATTCGGTCGTCGTGCGTGGCGACCACCACGACACGACCCGGACAGGCGAGCGAACGCACGATGCGCAATACGGTCTCGACCTGGATGTAGTCGAGGTGCGCCGTCGGCTCGTCGGCGAGGATCAGCGGAGGGTTGAGGCCGAGCGCACGCGCGATCGCGACGCGCTGCTGCTGCCCTCCCGACATGTCGCCGGGATGGTGATGGAGCCGCTCGCCGAGGCCGACCTCCTCGAGCAGCTCGATCGCGCGGGTACGCGGCATCCTTGGACGACTGTCCGGCGGCGACCATCGGCGCCATCACGTTCTCGGTCGCGTCGAGGCTGGGCACCAAGTTGAACGCCTGGAACACGACGCCGACGCCGTGGCGGCGGTGCTCGGTGAGCGCCTTGCCCGAGAGTCCGGTGAGCGTGCGGCCCGCATGCGTGATCGTCCCCGAGGTCGGCGTGAGGATGCCGGCGAGCGCGGAGAGCAGCGTCGTCTTGCCGCACCCGCTCGGCCCGAGGAGGATCACGAGCGATCCGTCGGGAGCGTGCAGGTTGAACTTGTCGAGTGGGCGCACGACGTAGTCGCCCGCGGTGTACTCGACGGTGAGGTCGGTGACGACGAGATCGGCCGAGTTCAGCCATCACGGTCCTCCGAAGGCGAGTGCGGGTTCGACCTTCACGGCCCGCCGCAAGCCGGCGAGGCTCGCCAACAAGCCGACGGCGATGGCGATGACGAACAGCCAGAGGTACGCGCTCGTCGGGATCTCGACGGGGAGCGGGAACACGGGCGCCAAGAGTGTCGCGATGATCGCGGCGAGGATCGCGGCCGCCACCGACAGGATCACCGCCTGAATCGCGAGCCCACCCGCGAGCGAACCGTTCGACGTGCCGGTGGCCTTGAACACGGCGAAGTCACGCGTCCGCTCCATCGCCGAGAGATACACGATCGAGGCGACGATGCAGGCGGCGACGATCCACAGCAGGATGCGCACGAAGTCGATCGACTGCGCCGCGTTCTGCAGCGGGCGGAGGATGTCCTCCCGAGCTTCGTCGTTCGTCATGAACTCCAAGCCGTCGACCGTCCCGGTGGGCGTCGCCGGTCGCGACGATCGCGCTCGCGATCGGGCCCATCGGGATCGGGCCCAGTCGTTCCTGGGCGTCGTCGAGACCGATGAAGACCGTCGGGATGCCGCCGTTGATCGTCGTGTTCTTCGTCTTGCCCACGACCTCCCACTCCTGCGCCGCTCATCGTGAACGTCTCGCCGACGTCGAGGCCGAGCTCGTGGTCGACGATCGCTTCCCCTGGGCCCTCGAGCGCCCGGCCGTCGGTGAGCTCCGGCTCGCCGATGCCGCCCCGCACGACGCCGAAGAGGTTGATGTCCTCGGGGTCGTCACCGATCGTCTGGTGGAAATAGATGATCGGGTCGGCGGCGGTGATGCCGTCGACTGCGGCCACTCGCTCGGCGTCGGTCGCGGGGATCGGGCTGAACGAAGTGAACGGGCCCGAAGCGCCTTCTTGGACCACCCACACGTCCGCACCGATCGACTCGAGCGCGCGGTCGGTCTCGAGGGTGAAGCTCGCGGCGAGGCCTGACATCAGCAGGCTCATGGCGAAGACGAGCGCGGTGCCCGTCACGGCGATCAAGAAACGGCGACGGCGCCACTGCAGATCGCGCAACGTCGCTTGCCACATCATCGGGTCCACCCCATCGCGTTCCCCCCGCCCACCCCGGGAAGGTAGCGCAGCGGCCGCCGACTCCTAATATGCGCCCCGGTGCGGAGTGGGGAGACGGAGAAGGTGGCGGTCGGCGGCGAGCTCATCGTCCGCGCGGGTGACCTCGGCGCCGAGATGTACGTCATCCAGTCGGGGCGGGTGCGCATCACGAAGCAGATGGGTGGCCGTGAGGTCGTCCTCGGCGATCTCGGCCCGGGCGACTTCTTCGGGGAGATGTCGTTGCTCGAGTCGCTCCCGCGCGACGCCGACGCGGTCGCGATAGGCGAGACGAAGCTGCTCGTGCTCAACGCGGGCTCGCTGCTGGTGCGCTTGCGCCGCGACCCCACGTTCGCCCTCGAGATGCTTCACCGCCTGAGCGGGCGGGTGCGCACACTCAACGCCGAGCTCGAGAAGGCGCTCGGCACGAACGGGACCGACGACTCACCGTGATCATCGACGCCTGCGAGGATCGGCTCTACGTCATCTCCGACCTCCATCTCGGCAACCCGTCGTCGACCGCTCGCGGCCGGCTCGTCGAATTCCTCGACTACGCGCGCATCACGCGCACGAGTGTGTGCATCAACGGCGACGGCTTCGAGATGCTGCAGACGAGCTTCTCGCGGCTCGCCTCCGATGCCGTGCCAGTGCTCAACGCGCTGCGCCGGCTCATGCACGACGGCAACCGCGTCTACTACCTCGTCGGCAACCACGACATCGCGCTCGAGCACTTCCTCGAGGACTGGTTGTTCACCCAGATCGCGCCGTTCCTCAACCTGCGTTCAGGCGACGCCGCGCATCCGCATCGAGCACGGCCACCTCTACGACCCCTGGTTCGTGCGCTACCCGAAGGGCTACGAGCGCGGCGCCCGAGTGCTCGGCCTGGCGCTGCTCGTGCATCCCGACGTGTACTCCCTCTACGCCAAGGTGCAGGAACGGGCGGCCCGCCGCCATCGCGACGATCCCTTCGACCTCGGGGCGGCCGAGATGCTGCTCGAGCGCGGGTTCGACACCGTCATCTTCGGTCACACCCACAACGCACTGCAGGTGGAGCTGCCGCACGGGCAGTACGTGAACTCGGGCAACTGGCTGCGGGGCAGCAGCTACGTCGAGATCGACAACGGCAAGGTCGAGCTCAAGCGCTGGGAGTCCTGGGCTACACGTTGATGCCGAGCGAGGCGTCGTTCTTGCCGAGGGCGCGGTCGTCAGCGAACTTCTGGAGCCATTCCTTCATCTCGTCAGAGTTCGTGCTGTCAGCCCACTTCCGCGGCATGGCCGGGAACGTGTAGCCGTCGAGGTCGCGCTCAGTGCGCTCCTTGCGGGCGAGCACCTTCTCGACGACCGGCTCGAGGCGCTTCGTCTTCTCGGCGACGAGCTTCTCGTCGCGCTCGGCGAACTCGGGCAGCACTTCCTTCCCGAAGATCTCGAGCGCCTCCATGATGTCCTCGTGGCGGTTCTTGCCCGCCTGCTGCACGAAGATCACCTGGTCGACGCCGCACTCCTCGTAGCGCCTGAGGTACTCGCGGACCTGATCGGGCGTGCCGATCGCGCCGCGGAGGCCAGTGGTGTCGCCGGCCGCGATCTTGGCGCCGAGCCGCTCCTCCTCGAGCGCCTGCGCGGCGGCTTCGGGGGAGTAGCCGAGCGTGTCGCGGCGCTCGTTGTACTCGTGCCACACGTCGGTGACGCCCGGCTTGTGCTCGCCGAACACGTAGTAGTGGCCGAGCGAGTACCCGAAGAAGTTGGCGCCCTCGATGCCGCGCTTGATCGCCTCGTGCTCGTCGTGGTGCACCATCATCGGCGTCACGCAGGCGACCTGCGCGTTGACGGCCTCACCCACCGGCACGCCGCTCTCCTCGAGCGTGCGTTCGTAGTCGCCGACCCAGTGCAGCGCTTCCTCGGGGTCGATGAACGCGAACGTGAGCGCGCCGATGCCCTTCTCGGCCGCGAGCAGGATCGTGTCGCGGCGTGAGCACGCCACCCACAGCGGCGGGATGGGGCTTCTGCACCGGCTTCGGCACGACGTTGCGCGGCGGCATCTGGATGTACTGCCCGTCGACACCGGTGAACGGCGTCTCGGTCATGCACCGCACCGCGACCTCGAGGCCTTCGAGCCACATCTCGCGCTTGATCAGCGGATCGATCTGGAAGCCACCGAGCTCGGCTTCGCTCGACGACTCGCCCGAGCCGAAGTCGACGCGACCGTTCGACACGAGGTCGAGCGTCGCCACGCGTTCCGCCGTGCGGGCCGGGTGGTTGTAGAGCGGCGCGGTCTGGATGATGCCGTGGCCGAGGCGGATGTTCTTCGTGCGCTGGCTGCACGCCGCGAGGAAGATCTCGGGCGCGCGAGGAGTGGGAGTACTCCTCGAGGAAGTGGTGCTCGACCTCCCACACGTACTGGATGCCGAGCTTGTCGGCGAGCTCGACCTGATCGAGCGCGTTCTGGATGAGGACCTGCTCTGACTCCTCGGTCCACGGGCGCGGGAGCTGATGCTCGTAGAAGATGCCGAACTTCATGGACGGGCCTCCTGGGGACCGAGATCGTGGAATCGATGAAGGATGTCGGCGCGGCGGGGATGGCTCGGCCAAGGTGTGCTCGAGCTCGTTGATCGTCTGCTGCCGGCCGAGCTCGCGGCGCGGGCCGAGGGAGTTGGCGAGCGCCCGATCCCAGATCGGCCCGACGACGTCGGTGCCGGCGTACTTGCGGCCGGATCGCCGACGACCGTGCGATCGCGCATCTCGGAGAGCACCGTCTTCAGGTACTCGACGTGTGGCGTCTCGTCGGCCCGCACATAGGACACGAGGCGAGCACCCTCGCCGTCGCCCGCGACGAGGTCGGGGTCGGCGAGCAGGGCTTCGGCCCAGGCGAACGTGTGGAACGCGGAGATCTCGATGAGGAGCAGCCCGGCCATGCGCTCGATCAACATCTCGAGCGAGTAGTCGATGTCGTCGGGCAGCACCCGCGGGGGCCGGGCCGGCGGCGCGGCGCCCGGCGTCGTGTTGATGCCCATGCGCTGCAGCATGAGCTCGGTCTCGTCCTCGGTGACGGGGTTCTCGAACGCGACGTCGCGCGGCCGCGAACCACATCTGCTTGTGGCCGCCCTCGTCCTCGAAGCCGGCCTCGTCGCGGGCGTGGGCCTCGTAGAGGCCCCGGCCGAGGTGGTCCATTGCCGTGCCGCGCGACGTCGTCGTCGAAGACCTCGTGCAGCGCGGGGATCTCGCTGTGGCGGATGTACGCGCCGAATCCCTCGACCGTGCCGATGCGACTCAGCGTCGAGACGAGCGGCTGGGTCACGCCCTCCTCGAGGAGGTATCGTCGCCTGGGCGACGTTCGGGTAGTGCTCGGGCCACGTCTCGAGCGGAAGGTCGAGCAGCGGCGTGCCGAACTGCGCGGGCATGCGCCGTTTGCCACGCCTTGATCGCGGGTCCGCGGTGCCTCATCCGCGGGCGAGATGTAGTGCGCCGTCGTCGTCGAACCCGCCATGGCAACGCACCCCACCGGCGATGAGCGGCTCGGCGAACGCGTGGCTCTCGAGGAGCTCGGTCTCGGTGTACTCGAGCTGGTCGGTCACCGCTTGATCAGGCATGCAGCCCCCTTCCGCGAACGGCGCCCAACTGTATACTCATGCGTATACAGACGGCAACAGAAAGTCCTACGGGCTCTCCGCGCAAGCTGCTGAGCCGGGTCGAGCGCCAGGAGTCGATCCTCCGGGGTGCGGCCGCGGCGTTCGCGCACACCGGCTTCGACGGCACGTCGATGGAGGACGTCGCCGACGCCTCGGGCATCACGCGGCTGATCGTCTACCGGAACTTCGCGTCGAAGGAAGACCTGTACCGAGCCGTGCTCGAGCGGGTCATGGTGCGCCTCGCGCGACGAGTTCCTCGCCGGCTACGAGCGATCGACCGACCGCGACTTCGTCGTTCGGGCGTTGCTCGTCGTGGCCCGCGACGACCCCGATGGCTTCCGCCTGCTCTGGGTGCACGCCGCCCACGAACCCCGATTCGCGGACTACGCAGCGGGGTTTCGCGAGCGAGTCGTCGGGATCGCGGACGAGTTCATCGGCCCGATGCTCGGCGAACCCGTCGGTTCGCCGTTGGGCGACGATCACCTTCGTCGACCATCTCTACGACGCGGTGCTCACGTGGCTCGACGTCGGTGATCCGGCGCGCGACGACGAGTTCGTCGAGGTGACGTCGGCCGGGCTGCGTGCGCTCGTGGCCGCGTGGGGGGAGCTCGTCCCGTCGGTGCGATGATGCGGGCGTGACCGCACCGCGCATCGACTACGACGAGCTCGCGCTGTTCCACGAGAACGCGTCCGAGTACGGCATCGAGTGGAACGGGCCCCCGGTGGTGGCGCGCACCGCGGTCGTGGTGGCACCGGGGCGCAACGTGAGCGCGCTCGTGTGGGGGACGGCCTCGCCGGAGATCGTGTTCGTGCACGGCGGCGCGCAGAACGCGCACACGTGGGACACCGTGGCGCTCGCGCTCGGGCGGCCGGCGGTCGCGGTCGACTTGCCCGGGCACGGTCACTCGGGCTGGCGCGACGACCTCGCCTACTCGCCCGTCACGAACGCCGAGGACGTCGCGATCGCGGTCGAGGCGCTCGCGCCCGAGGCCGCCGTCGTGGTCGGGATGTCACTCGGCGGGCTCACGTCGCTCGCGCTCGCTGCCCGCCGGCCTGACCTCGTGCGCAAGCTCGTGCTGGTCGACGTGACTCCGGGCGTCGACCGCGGCAAGGCCAAGGCGATCATCGACTTCGTGAACGGGCCGCAGACGTTCCCGAGCTTCGACGACATCATGAAGCGCACGGTCGAGCACAACCCGACGCGCACCGAGGCATCGTTGCGGCGCGGCATCCTCCACAACGCCCGCCAGCTCGACGACGGCTCGTGGGCGTGGCGCTACGACCGCCGGCAGCGGGAGGGTGGCGACGACTCGTCGAGCGCATCGACACCGGCCCGCTGTGGGACGACCTCTCGTCGCTGACGCATGCCGCTCGTGCTCGCGCGTGGCGCGCTCAGCCCGGTCGTCGACGACAACGACGTCGCCGAAGTGCTGCGCCGTCAGCCCTCGGCCGAGGTCGTGCTGTTCGAGGGCGCCGGCCACAGCATCCAGGGCGACAAGCCGCTCGAGCTCGCCGCGCTGATCGAACGCTTCGCCTTCGCCTGCGCTGAACCCGCCTGACTGCGTCAGTCGGTCAGAGCGCTGCAGGGGGAGGATCTCCGCGGCGACCTCTTCGAGGTGGGTCGTCCAGTCGTCGGGCTCGCCTACCGGGAGGACCACGAACTTCGAGAAGCCGACATCGGTGAACGCGTTGATGCGGTCGCGGAGGCCGTCCATGCCCATCGGGACGATCTCGGTCGGGTCGAGATCGGGCCGGCGGCGGGCCAAGAGCGCGAGCAGCGTGTCGGGCACCTCCCCGAGCGAGTAGGCGATCAGCGCGCCGAAGTGCTCGGGGTCGATCTCGCGGTCGTGCTGCGACGCGGTCTCCTCGACGACGGCCTTCGCGGCCTCGGCCTCGCTCGGGACGATGAACGACGGCAGCCAGCCGTCGCTCAGGCGGCCGACCCGCCGAAGCTCGGACGGCGCGATGCCGCCCAGCCACACGTCGAGCGGCTTCTGGATGGGCTTGGGCTGCACGCCGATGCCCTCGAGGTGGAACAGCGGTCCGTCGTGATCGACCGCGTCCTCGGTCCACAGCCGCCGCATCAGGGGCAGCGCCTCGTCGAACCACGCCGCCCGGGCCCCGCGCTCGATGCCGAACGCCTGCTGCTCGTGCGCGTCGGCGACGCCGAGGCCGAACGCGGGCAGCAGCCGCCCGCCCGACATCCGATCGAGGCTCGCCATCGACTTCGCCACCAGCACGGGATTGCGGCCCGGCAGCACCATCACGCCCGTGCCGAACTTCAGCTTCTTGGTGCGGCCCGCGGCGTAGGCCATGCCCACGACGGGGTCGGGCGACTCGCCGCCGATCCGTTCCGAGAGCCACAACGAGTCGAAGCGCAGCCGCTCGAGGTCGTCGACGAACGGACCGAAGCGGTCGTCGTTCGTGAGCGACCGGGTGCCGAGCCCGAAGCCGATCCGCACCTTCATCGCGCCATCGTACGGGCGTTGTCCTCAACCGGGTGTTGGGCGGCAGGGGATCGCCGCGGGCACCGCGTCGGGCTCAGGTCGACCGCAAGGGGGGGAGGTGGCAGCCGATGGCGAGGCCGGTGACGGCAGTGCCCGCGACGAGCACCCCCGGGGAGACTCCTACGAACCCATGGAGCGCGGCTGCTGCCGCGCCGGCGAGTCCGCTGGCCACGACCGCGACCGAGCGCACGAGCTGCCAGTCCTTGGCTCGCTTGCTCTCGAATTCGGTCGTGACCCGCATGACTCCATCTTCGTCTACCGACGCCTTCTTCGATCAGTGATGTGGATCACCTTCGGGGCGGACTGGCGTCGCTTCAGGTTCCCGTCCTCACTCGAACAACGCTCATAGAGTGCGGCGCGTGACGGACCAAATCGATCTTCACGCGCTGTTCAATCTCGACGGCCGCGTCGCCGTGGTGACGGGCGCGTCAAGTGGTCTCGGTGACCGCTTCGCGCGTGTGCTGCACGCCGCCGGCGCGGACGTGGTCGTCACCGCGAGGCGCAAGGAGCGGCTCGACGCCCTTGCCGACCAGCTGCCCGGAGCGACAGCGATCCGCTGCGACGTCTCGGACGAGGAGGATCGGGAAGCGCTGGTCGCCGACGTGCTCGCTCGGCACGGCCGGATCGACGTGCTGGTCAACAACGCCGGTGTCGGCCACACCGTAGCGATCGAGGACGAGTCGCTCGAGGTGTTCCGCAACGCCATCGAGGTCAACCTCACCGCCTATTGGCACCTGTCCAAGTTGGCGGGCGCGTCGATGGTCGCCCAGGGGCGAGGGAGCGTCGTGAACGTGGCATCGATGCTGGGCATGGTTGCGTCGGCCCCCATCAAGCAGGCCCACTACAGCGCCAGCAAGGGCGCCGTCGTCAACATGACCCGTGAGCTCGCTGTGCAGTGGGGACGCAAAGGCGTCCGGGTGAACGCGTTGGCTCCGGGCTGGTTCCCGAGCGAGATGACCGCTGGGATGGAGACCGACGAGGGCAGCGTGCGGTTCGTGAAGTCGAACTGCCCGATGGCCCGGATGGGCGAGCCCCACGAGCTCGACGGGGCGTTGTTGCTGCTGGCTAGCGACGCCGGCAGCTACATCACGGGCGAGGTGCTGCTGGTCGACGGCGGCTGGACGGCCCGCTAGCGGTGCCGGCCGCGCTCAGCGAGCCGACGCGGCGGCGCCGGCGAGCACCCGTCGGGTCCGCTCCTTCTCCTCGGCGGAGCCGCCCATCTCGGAAGCGGCGAAGGTCGTTGCCCCGGCGTTCGCGACGCGGTCGATGCCCTTGAGGACGTCGTCCTCGCTGCCCACGAGCGCGATGTCGGCCGGCCCGTCGACTCCCTCCTTGTCGAGCATCGCTCTGTAGGACGGCAGCGACGGGTAGATCGCGAGGGCGTTGCGGATGCGCTCGAGGGCGGCGTCTCGGTCCTCGGTGACACACACCGGCAGTCCGGCCACGATCGAAGGCGCCGGCTTGCCGGCCCGTTCAGCGGCCTTCGTGATCGCGGGGACGATGTGGCTCTCGAGCGTGGCCGGCCCGGTGCACCACGTGATGGTGCCGTCGGCCACCCCGCCAGCGAGCTCGAGCATGCGCGGCGCCGAACGCGGCGAGCAGCACCGGCGGCGGCCGACGAACCCGGGATGACGAGCTGGCCGCGGGAGGTCAGCGTCTCGCCCTCGTACGGAGACGGGCTCGCCCCGCAGCATCGGCACAAGCGCGGCGAGGTACTCCTTCATGTGGCGGGCGGGCTTGTCGAACGAGTACCCCCACATCCCTTCGATCACGATCTGATGGGACAGGCCGATGCCGAGCTGGATGCGTCCGCCACTCGCCGCTTGGGCGGTGAGCGCTTCTGCGGCGAGGGTCATCGGGTGCCGGGGATACGTCGGCACCACAGCAGTTCCCAACGCGATGTCGGGAACCTCCCGTCCGATCACCGCGAGCAGCGCCAACGCCTCGTAGCTGAAGATCTGCGGAACCCAATAGCTGTCGAACCCTTGCTCGTTGGCAAGGCGAGCCGCGGCGACGTAGTCGTCCACGGTCCCTTCGCCGATGTCCCCCGTGAAGATCCCGATGCGCATGGGCGCACCCTAGGCGTGGGTCAGGCGGCGAGCATCAGGCTGCGAGCACTCGGGCACTGGCGAGCAGGTCTCGCGCGAACGCCTGATCACCTTCGACCTCGTGCGCGACCTCGTCGACGTCGAGGTGCCGCCCCGCGATCCGGCAGAAGTCGAGGGCGTCGGTGACGATGAGCGCGTCCTCGTCGCCTGGTGAGCGCGACTCGCCGCCCGTGCTGACCACGAACGTGCCGCCGCCGGGGCCCGTGAGCACGAGGCGAGCCGTGCGATCCCGGTGAGGGGTGCCGACGTAGCCGAGCGTGAACGGCAGTACGCCGGCCGCCAGCCGGGACATGATCGACAGCTCCTCGGGACTCAGAGGGTGCGGTTCGTGCCCCACCGCCCGCCGAATGTCGTCGACATGCGCCCACAGCTCGAAGCTGCCGGCGACAAGGGCGGTGCCCCGCGCGATCTCGAAGCCGTAGTACTCGGTGGCAGTCGCCAGGTCCGCGTTCCTGAGCCGCGAGGCCGCGTCGGCGAGTGACGTGAACGCGGCGATGAACGCTGCTGCGGTGTCGCGAGGCGAGGCGCCCCGATGACGGTCGATCCACTGCTGGGTGAACGGAACGTGCTCGGCGAGCGGGACACCCTCGACCGGGTCGTCGAGTCCCAGCGCGCCAGCCATGTAACGCGCCGCGCCGAGCAGGTGGCCGACCATCTCCTGCACGTTCCACTCGCGGCGCAGCAGCGGCGCGCTCCACATCGTGCCGGCGAGCCGCTCGACTTCAGCGACGCTGGCAGCGACCCCGAGGCCGAACACCTCGACCGGATCGATCGGGATCGAGGGATCGGGATCCGCGGCCGCTCCCGCAGGCCGCCGGCGCTGCGCCGCATCGAGAACCCGGCTCCGCAGCGCGGGAGGCCGAGGTTCCGCCTCGAGCGAGCCGAGGAGCGTCGCGAGCTGCTCGTCGAAGTCGTCGTTCATCGCCATGACGAGATGCCTTCCGCGTGCAATGTGTCCCCGAGCTTCCGCAACGCCAGTCGCATTCGCGACTTCGCCGTGCCCTCGGGGATGCCGAGGATCGCGGCGACCTCCAGGTAGGTCTTGCCCTCGAAGTAGGCGAGGTGCACGCACGCGCGCTGCTCATCGGGAAGCTCGTTCACCGCGTCGTCGCACCCGCTCTCCCATCCACAGTGTCGTCACGGCTTCATCGAGGTCGGCGTGGCGGCAGCGACGGCTGCGCGGCGACTGCCCGCGAGCGCCGCTGCGACGCTTCCTCTCTTCGCACCCGGTCGACGGCGCGACGATGCGCGAGCATCCCGAGCCAGCGCCGCGAGCGTGCCCCGCGTCCCATCGAAGAGGTAGGGACGTTCCCACAGCGTGACGAACACCTCTTGCACCACATCGTCGGCCGCGGCCGCGTCGCCGAGGACTCGTCTCGCAACTCCGAAGACCGTGGCCGAGAACTGGTCGTAGATCCGGGCGAGGGCGGTCTCGTCGCCGGCGGCGATGCGGCGCATCAGGCTCTCGTCGCGGTGCGCCGGGGATGGGCACAGCCTCCATGCACGGCGGCGAGGCTACTCACGGCATGCGTTCGCCAATCGGGGCGGTGCTGGATCACCGACCTGCCAAGATGCTCGGCATGCGGCTCTCGACCGCCTGTCCGCTCGATTGCCCGGACACCTGCTCGCTCGAGGTCGAGGTGGAGGATGGGCGCCTCATCTCGGTCGACGCGGGCCCGGCGAACCCCCTGACGCAGGGGTTCATCTGCGCGAAGGTCAAGCACCACGCCCGGCGCGTGTACGCCCCGGAACGTGTGCTCACCCCGCTGGTGCGCAGCGGACCGAAGGGCGAAGGGGCCTTTCGCCCGGCGTCATGGGACGAAGCCCTCGACCTCGTCGCCTCTCGCATCTCGGCCGCGATCGGGGAGTCAGGCCCCGCGTCGGTCGTGCCGTACCTCTACAACTCGTCGGCCGGCTCGCTCGCCGACGGCGGCTTGACGTGGCGGTTGTTCGACGACCTCGGCGCGGCGCGCGTCCTGCACACGATCTGCGCGGCGACTGCCGGTGCAGCGTGGCAATCCACGTTCGGGTCGATGCACTCCGCTGATCCCCACGATGTCGTGCACAGCAAGCTCGTCGTGGTGTGGGGTGCGAACCCGGCGATCTCGAACATCCACTTCCCGCCGCTTGGTGCAGCAGGCGCGCGCCGCCGGCGCCCGGCTCGTCGTCGTGGACCCGCGACGCACCGCGATGGCGAAGCGGGCGGACCGCCATGTTGCGCTGCGCCCCGGCACCGACGTCGCGCTCGCTTTGGGCATCGTCCATCACCTCGACGCACACGACCTCGTCGACCGGGAGTTCGTCGATGCCCACACGACGGGTGCCGATGAGCTGATCGTGGCCGCGCGGGAGTGGCCGCTCGATCGGGCGGCCGACGTGTGCGGGCGTCGACGCAGCCGACATCGCGGCACTCGCCGAGGACCTTGCGTCGGTGCGTCCCGCGTTCTTCCGGGTCGGGTGGGGCATCGAGCGGAACCGCAATGGCGGGGCGTCGTTCCGGGCCGTGCTCGCGCTGCCGCTGTTGACCGGGCAGCTCGGCATGCTCGGTGCCGGCATCATGTCGAGCCTCAGCCGCGCCAACAACTTCTCGTTGAACGGCGCGCCCACGGGTGGCCGCCGCAAGGTCAACATGAACGAGCTCGGCCGTCTGCTCGACTCGCCCGCTGCTGGTGACGAGATCCGGGTGTTGTTCGTGCAGGGCTCGAATCCAGCAGCGACGTGTCCCAATCAGAAGGTCGTGCACGCAGGCCTGGCTCGCGAGGACGTGTTCACGGTCGTCCACGACCAGGTGCTCACCGACACTGCGCGCTTCGCCGACGTCGTGCTTCCCGCGACGACACACTTCGAAGCCGAGGACATCGCCGGGTCGTACGGCACGTTCGTCCGGCAGCGCGTCACGGCCGTCATCGACCGAGTCGGCGAGAGCCGCACGAACGACGAGCTCGCGTCGGGACTCGCGACGCGGCTCGGGCTCGCGGCCGCGCGGTTCTCCTCCGATCCTGTCGCGCTCATGATCGAGGGGCTGAATGGGGCGGCGCCGCCGGAAGCGGGAACGGCCGAGGTGTTGCGCGAGCCGGGCACGACGGTGCAGTTCCGCGACACGTTCCCCTCGTTCGACGACGGCCGGGCGCGGTTGGCGCCGTCGTTGCTGCGAGAGCGGGCAGTGCCGTCGTACCAACCGATCGAGTCCGACTACCCGATCGCGCTCATCACGCCGGCGACCCATCGCACGATCAACTCGATGTTCGGTGAGTTCAACGCCGCCGAGGCGGCCGTCCGCATGTCGCTCGACGACGCCGGCGCCCGGGGCGTGACGGACGGTGACCTGGTGCGGGTGTGGAACGACCAGGCCGAGATCCTGGTCGTGGCGCGGTTGGACGGCGACCTTCGTTCAGGCGTCGCGTCGATGCCCAAGGGGATGTGGTGCCGTGACGTCGAGGGCGGGCTCACTGCGAACGCCTTCGTGCCGGACACGTTGAACGACCTTGCTGGCGGAGCGTGCTTCAACGACGCCCGGGTCGAGGTCGCACGGGTGTAGATGCCGCGGGTGTAGATGCTGCGGCTTCAGGTCGTCAGGTCGTCAGCAGCTCGACCCAGTTGCCGTCAGGATCCTCGATGATCGCGATCGTGATGCCGGGCCGCAGCTCGGTCGTCGGCACGGCGATCTTGTAGCCCGCTGCTTCGCAATCGGCCACGACCTCTGGGATGTTGTCGACCGAGATCGTCCAGTAGCGGTATCCCGTGGCCTTGTTGATGCCGCCCGGCGGCGGACCGGGTAGCTCCTTGGCGTGATGGACGAGCTTGATCATGCTCGTGCCGCACATCAGGCGGTACATGTGCGAGCCGCCCGGCATCGGCATCTCGCCCGCCTCCTTGAAGCCGAGCGCGTCGCGGTAGAAGGCAAGCGAACGCTCAGGGTCGGTGACGACGATGCCGAGATCGATCGAGTCCTTGGTCAGAGAGACACCCATCGCCACTGTCTAGCCCGCCTTCGCGCCCCGCACCGTTGGCGCAGTCAGGTGGGGATGAGGGCGGCGAGCTGGCGGGAGTGGGCGAGCAGGACGCCGTCGGGACTCCACACCTCGCCGTCCTCCTCGATGAAGCCTTCGGCGGCGACCTGCGTGCGGAACACGACGAGGCAGTAGTCGTCGGGCTTCATCGAGGCGTGCGGGAGAGGCGCGCGGAAGTGCACGGTCAGATCGACCGTCGGGATCGCGGTCGGCTGGGGAAACCGCGTGAAGAGCGACGGGATCCACGCGTCGGCATACGCGGCGACGGAAAGGTGGTCGACCGGACAGCGGTTCAGCGAAGCGGATCCAGCCGCCGACGACCGCTTGCGCGCCGCCGCCGGTGAAGGGCGGATCGCCGATCGCCCACCGCTGCTCGTAGCGCTCGCGCATCGGCGCGGGTTGCCCTCCCGGCCTCTGCATCAGCGGGATCGGCTCCGTTTGGTCGATGGGCACTGCGCTGGGCATCGTGATGTCGGCGAACTCGACGCCCGGGATGCTCACCGCGAACGCAGCCATCGCCAGGGCGAGAAGGCGGTCGCCTTGCAGAAGCCGCCCGGTGACGAACGTGACCCGCCGGCCGGTGCGCTCGATGGTCGTCTCCATGACGACGTCGCCCTCCGCGGGCGGGGCCAGGTAATGGATCGTGAGCGAGCGCGGGGTGCGGGCGATGTCGTCGACCGCCATCGTCAGCCCGCGCAGAACGATCGCGGCGACGTAGCCACCGTTCGGCCCGCGCTCGATCCACCATCCGGGGTCCATGCGGCCGGCGAACCGGCCGTCGCCCAACGGTTGCAGCGCCGTGTCGCGGTCGAAGCGGGTCAGCCCGGTCACGGGGGCCGACACTACGAGGCCTCGATACTGTTTCGGCCATGAAGGTTCCCTTGACCGTGGTCGACTTCCTCCGTCGCGCCGAGCTCGTGTACGGCGATCGCATCGGGGCGGTGGACGAGCCCGACCAGCCCGCCGAGTCGTGGGGCGAGATCAGCTACCGGCGCATGGGTGAGCTCGCTCGAGCGCAAGCCGCCGGTCTCGACCGGCTCGGCATCGGCCAGGGTGAGCGTGTCGCGATGGTGAGCCAGAACAGCTCGCGTCTGCTCACCGCGTTCTGGGGGGTGAGCGGCTTCGGACGCATCCTCGTGCCGATCAACTTCCGGCTGAACGCCGACGAGGTCGCCTACATCGTCGAGCACTCGGGTGCATCGGTGCTGCTCGTCGATCCCGAGGTCGATGCATCGCTCTCGGGGGTCGCCGCGAAGTACCGGTACGTGATCGGAGCGGAGGCCGACGAGGAGCTGCTGGCCTTCGACCGAGAGCCCGAGCCGTGGACGCCGGACGAGGACGCAACCGCCACTATCAACTACACGAGTGGAACCACCGCCCGGCCCAAGGGCGTCCAGATCACGCACCGCAACATCTGGGTCAACGCCACCACGTTCGGTTGGCACACGAGCGTGAGCGACCGCGACGTGTACCTGCACACGTTGCCGATGTTCCACTGCAACGGCTGGGGTATGACCTACGCCGTCACCGGCATGGGCGGCACCCACATCGTGCTGCGCAAGGTGGACGGCGCGGAGATCTTGCGCCGCGTCGACAAGTACGGCGTCACTCTGATGTGCGGCGCGCCGGCTGTCGTGGCGATGGTGCTCGATGCGGCCGGGTCGTGGGACGGCGACATCCCCGGCAAGGGCCGCACTCGCATCGTGGTCGCCGGCGCCCCACCCCCGACACGCACCATCGAGCGCATCGAGACCGAGCTCGGCTGGGAGTTCATCCAGATCTACGGTCTCACCGAGACGTCGCCGTTGCTCGTGATGAACCGGTCGCGCGCGGAGTACGACGACCTCACTCCGGGAGAGCGAGCGTCGCGGCTGAGCCGCGCCGGCGCGCCGGCGATCGGCATCGAGATGGCCGTCAATGCCGAAGGGGAGGTGCTCGCGCGGGGCAACGTGATCCTCGAGGGTTACTGGGATCAGCCCGAGGCGACCGCGGCCGCGATCGTCGATGGGTGGTTCCACACCGGTGACGGCGGCAGCATCGACGACGAGGGCTACGTCACGATCTCCGACCGCAAGAAGGACGTGATCATCACCGGCGGCGAGAACGTGTCGTCGATCGAGATCGAGGACACTCTCTTCTCACACCCCGCCGTCGCTGAGGTCGCGGTTATCGGTGCGCCTGACGAGAAGTGGGGCGAGACCGTCGTCGCGCTCGTCGTGCTCGCACCGGGCGCGTCCGCGACCGAGGACGAGCTGAAGGCTCACTGCCGCGAGAAGCTGTCGCACTTCAAGTGCCCGACGCGCATCGAGTTCCGGGACGAGCTGGCCCGCACCGCCACGGGCAAGCTGCAGAAGTTCAAGCTCCGGGCTCCCTATTGGGAGGGTCGAGAACGCCTGGTCAACTGACATGTCCTGGCCCGATGGGAGGATTCGTTACCCGAGCCCATAGACTTGTGGTCTGAGCTGGCCACATGGGTGAGTTCACAATTACAGAGAGTCTGAGAGAGTTGACCACTACAGGAACTGTCAAATTTTTCAACGCTGAGAAGGGCTTCGGCTTCATCTCACGTGAGCAGGGCGACGATGTGTTCGTCCATTTCTCCAACATTCAGGGCACCGGGTACAAGTCCCTCGACGAGGGACAGCGCGTCGAGTTCGACGTCGTCCCCGGCCGCAAGGGTGAGGAAGCGCAGAACGTCCGCGTGATCTGACGCCTCATTCGGCGATCAGCTCTGAGCCGCTGGCAACCGCCAGCGGCTCTTTTCGTTTTCGGCATGCCCCAGTGACCGGATAGCGCGTCGCTACCATCGCCTCCCATGCCCCAGCGCCGACGCGGTCCGAATCCGCGTCTCGTTGCGTTGGCGTGCGCGGTCGTTGGCGGTATCGGACTCGCCGCGTTGATCACGGCGGTCACGGGAGACGACGGCGCGACGAACGCGGCGAGCGCGGCGCCGGTTTCGCAGTCGATCGGGACTACGACGACGACGCCGCCGTCCACCACCACGAGCACGATCCCAACCACGACCACGACGATTCCGACCACGACAACGCTCGCGCCGGTGACGGCGAACCGCGTGTTCGTGCTCGGCGACTCCGTGCTTCTCGGAGCGGTCAACGAGATTCCCCCGGCCCTCCCGGGGTGGCAGGTCATCGTCGATGCGAAGGTCAGCCGATTCCTGAACCAGGCAACCGAAGTGATGCGGGCGCGCCGGGCCGAGATCGGTGACGGCGGCGTCGTCGTGATCCAGCAGGGCAACAACTACCTCGGCAGCGCGCCGCAGTTCCGTGAACACATCGATCAGGCGATGGCGGTGTTGGCTGGCGTTCCGAAGGTGGTCTGGATCACCGTTGCTGAGTTCGCGCGTTCACGCTCCGACGTGAACCACGAGATCCTCGCCGCGGCCGAGCGCTATCCGAACATCGTCCTTGCGGATTGGAACGGGATCTGGCGCACGAATCCCCGCGGCTTCACGAGTCGTGACGGTCTGCACCTCACCCGTCCCGGCGCCGCCGCGTTCGCCGCGATGATCGCCCAAGCCGTCGGCGCCCCACCCGCCTGATCCGACGCCTTACGGCGCGAGGGCGGCGCCGAATGGAAGGTTTCGGGTGATCGTGTAGAGCAGCGCAAACGCCGCCAACGCGATCCAGGCGCGGCGGGGTACGACCCAGGGACCGGAGATCGCGCCGCCGCCAGCGATCGCCACTGCTCCCCACGCCAGCACGGGGAGCGTGACGAGTAACAGCAGGTTGCTGCCGAGCGCAGCGAGCACCTGACCGTCGCCGAGCAACGCGAGCCCTCGAACGCTGCCGCACAGCGGGCACCACAAGCCAGTAACGGCGTGGAACGGGCAGAGCGGCACGCTCACCAGTCGACCTCGTCGCAGCCCTTGTGGTCGTCGGGCTCGATCTGCAGCGTGGCGTGCGCGACGCCGTGGCCTTCGCCGAGCACGACGCGCGCCTGGTCCAGGACGGCATGGTTGTCGGTGCCGGCTTTCACCATGATGTGCGCGGACGCGACCTCCATTTCCGATGTGAGCGTCCAGACGTGAAGGTCGTGCACGTCGACGACTCCGGGGATCGCCGCCAGGTCCGCGTGCAGCACCGTGATGTCGATTCTTGCGGGCGCTTCCTGCACGAGAATGCGGACAGCCTCCCGGCCCAGCTGCCACGCCCGCGGGAGGATGAACACGCCGATCACGGCACCGATGATCGGGTCGACCCACGTCCAGTCCGTGATGCCCCACACGATCGCCGCGACGATGACGCCGATCGATCCGAGCGCATCCGACAGCACCTCGAGTGACGCGCCCCGCACGTTGAGGCTCTCCTCGGCTCCGGGCCGAAGAAGCAGCAGCGCCACGATGTTCACGATCAGCCCGATGACCCCCACGACGAGCACAGGCACCGAAGCGATCTCGCGGTCCTCGCCGAGTCGCACGACCGCCTCGTAGAGCACCCACGCCGCCACGCCGAAGAGGAGCACCGCGTTCGCGAGCGCGGCCAGGATCTCGAGTCGGTAGAGACCGAACGTGCGCTGCCCATCGGTGCGCGCACGAGACGCCGCGTGGATCGCCGCCAGCGCCATTCCGAGCCCCAGTGCGTCCGTGGCCATGTGTCCTGAATCGGAGAGCAGCGCGAGAGACCCGGTGATCAAACCGGTGATCACCTGCACCACGAGGAAGCACAGGATGAGGATGAACGCCGACCTCAGCGCGCCTTCGTGACGGGCGCCCGCGCGCACGCTGCCGTGGTTGTGGCCGTGCCCGTGGTCGTGATCGCTGCCGGTCACTGCGGAAACGGTACCGGTGAACGCGTCGTCCGCCCGTACCCTGGGTCCTCGTGCTGCAAGCCCGCGAGCTCTCGGTGGAGGTCGGTGGGCGCCTCGTGCTCGAAGGCGCCTCGCTCACCGTGCGCGCCCGCGACAAGGTCGGCCTCGTCGGCCGCAACGGTGCGGGCAAGACCAGCCTGCTGCGCGTGCTCGGCGGCGCGGCACCGGCCACGACCGGCGTCGTCCACCGGCAAGGCGGCTTGGGCTACCTCCCGCAGGACCCGCGCATCGCCGGCATCCTCGACGGCATCACCGCACTCACACACGTCCTGTCGGGGCGCGGCCTCGACGAGGCGGTCGTGCGCATCGAGAAGCTCCGGCTCGCGATGGAAGAGGACCACAGCGACGCGAACGTCGCACGCTACGCCCGCGCGGAAGAGTCGTTTCGCGCGTCGGGCGGGTACGCGGCCGAGTCAGAGGTGCGGTCGCTCATCGCCGGTCTCGGCGTCGAAGCGGACCGCGTCGATCTGCCCCTCGCCGTGCTGTCCGGTGGAGAGCGGCGCCGCATCGAGCTTGCCCGCATCCTCTTCCAGGGAAGCGACGTGCTGCTGCTCGACGAACCGACGAACCACCTCGACATCGATGCCCGCTCGTGGCTGATGAAGTTCCTCCGCACCTACCGCGGCGCGCTCCTCGTGATCAGCCACGATCTCGAGCTGCTCGACGAGGCGATCACGCGCGTCCTCCATCTCGACCGTCCGAACGAGGAGAGCCCGGGACACCTCGTGGAGTACAAGGGCACCTACAGCCAGTACCGCGCCGCCCGGGCGAAGGACGAGGTGCGGCTCGCCAAGATCGCCGCGCAGCAGGACGCTGAGATCAGGCGCCTCACCACTCTCGCCGACAAGATCCGGGCCAAGGCGACGCTCGCCAGCCGGGCCCACAACCTCGACAAGCGGGCCGACCGCATCCGGGCCGCTCACGTCGAAGCGCCCACGCGCGAGCGTCATCTCACGGTGAAGCTCCCGCCACCCCCGCACACCGGTCGCGTGCTGCTCGAGGTCGACGACCTCGCCAAGTCCTACGACGGCCCGCCGGTCTTCACCGACGTGGCGTTCGCCCTCGAGCGCGGTGAGCGGCTGCTCGTGCTGGGGCTCAACGGTGCCGGCAAGACGAGCCTGTTGCGCATCCTCGCCGGCGAGTCACTCGCCGACACCGGCACGGTCGAGTTCGGCCTCGGCGTCTCGCTCGGCTACTACGCGCAGGAGCACGAGGGCATCACCGCCGGACGAACGCTGCTCGACCACATGCGTGATCACGCCACCACGACCGACGTCGAGCTGCGCAGCCTGCTCGGCATGTTCGGCCTCAGCGGCGACAAGGCGTTCCAGGACGCGGCGACGCTCTCGGGCGGCGAGAAGACGAAGCTCGCCCTCGCCCAGCTCGTGGCCGGACGCCACAACCTGCTCCTGCTCGACGAGCCGACGAACAACCTCGACCCCGGTTCGCGGTCAGCGGTCGCGGCAGCGCTCGCGAGCTGGCCGGGCGGCATGGTCATCGTGAGCCACGACCGCGAGTTCGTCGAGGAGCTGCACCCGGGTCGCGTGCTGCTCATGCCCGAGGGCGACCTCGACTACTGGACCGACGACCTCATCGAGCTCGTCGCGCTGGCCTAGACCTTCCGGTGAGGCGGAGGGGCGGCTACGGCGCGACGAGCACGGGCAGCGTGATCGGCCCGCTGATCCCGACGACCGGCTTCCACGGCGCCGGCCCGGATTGCTCGACGGTCGACCACTTCGCGCGCATCTGGACGATCGCCTCGGCCAGCTCGGCCTTCGCGAGGTGCACGCCGAGGCAGTAGTGGATGCCGCCGCCGAACGTGAGATGCGGCGGAGCGCCCACTCGCTGGATGTCGAAACGATCGGGATCGTCGAACATCGACGGATCACGGTTCGCCGCGGCCGTGTTCACGCTCACCAACGTGCCCGCGGGGATGTCGACGCCGAGCAGCTCGACGTCTTCACCCGCGCTGCGAGCGGTTCCGAAGATCGCAGGTGAGAACCGCATGACTTCGTCGACGAGGCCCATCGCCTCGGCCGCGGAGTCGGGCACGACCTTCCACTGATCCGGGTGGTCGCAGAACGTGTGCATCGCCGCGGCGAGCTGGTTGCGCGTCGTGTCGGTGCCCGCGCTGAGCACGGCGCCGGCGAGCATGCGCAGCTCGGGCCGGCTGAGCCGGTCACCTTCGTCCTCGGCGTGGACGAGCTCGGTCATCAGGTCGTCGCGCGGCTCGGCCCGACGCTGCTCGACCATGTCGTCGATGTACGCGTCCAGCTCGTCGAGCGCACGCAAGATGTCGGGCCCGTCGTTCACCGCGTTGAAAAGGAAGATCTTGAAGATGTCGTCGGTCCAGGCGCTGAACTTCTCCCAGTCGTCGCGGGGTGTGCCGAGCAGCTCGCAGATCACCGCGATCGGGTACGACTTCACCAGCTCGACGATGTCGAGCTCGCCTTCGTCGGGCGCGGCGTCGAGCAGCTCGGCCATGACGCGAGCGCATCGAGTCGCGGAGACGTTCGGTGGTGCGGGGCGTGAACGACTGGGCCACGAACCGGCGCAGCCGGGCGTGCTCCTCGCCGTCGATGCTGAGGATGCCCTTGCTCATCCGATCCCACAGTGGGCCTTCGGTGATGCCCTGCGCGGCGAGCGTCAGGCCCGCAGGTGCGAGGTAACGCCGGTCGCGGATGACCGCCTGCACCGCCTCGTAGCTCAAGGCCTCGATGCCGAACGGGCCCTGGGCGAGCGGTCCGCGCCGCAGCGCGTCTCGCAACATGCCGTGGGGGTCCTCTTGGAAGTCGGGACCGAACGTGTTCAGCTCGGGCAGGTCGGCGATGGCGCTCATGACGGAACCGTAACCTGCGGCTCGCTTCCGGAGCCGCACACCGTCAGGCCGTAGTCGTCGAGACGTTCGTTGACGTCGGCGAACGGGTCGTCGGGTCGGTCGAACACCTCCTCCGGATCCGAGTCGAGGTCGTCGAGCAGCGCCTCCATGTCGAAGAGCATGCCGTTCAGCCGGTTCTCGTCGCCGACCGGGAAGCCGACCGCGCGGATCTGCGCGATCTGCCCCCGTACCGCGGGTACGAATGTCGACCGGACGAAGTCGTTGATCTCGTCGACCGTGGGGGCGTCGCCGAGCTCGAAAGCCGCCGCGGCGAGCAGCTTCTGGCTCTCATCGCAGATCGCATTGACCTGGATGAGAAAGTCCTTCTTCGCGGTCGGCTTGACCTCAGCGTCGTCACCGCAAGCGACGAGCAGCGAGGCGGCCAGGGCGACCGCGACTACGACTTGACCGACAACGTGACCGGACGCGAGACGTCCTCGTAGAAGTCGTTGCCCTTGTCGTCGACCACGATGAACGCAGGGAAGTCCACCACCTCGATCCTCCACACCGCCTCCATCCCCAGCTCCTCGTACTCGAGCACCTCGACCTTCGTGATGCACTCCTTGGCCAGCCGTGCCGCGGGGCCGCCGATCGAGCCGAGGTAAAAGCCCCCGTGCCTCTTGCACGCGTCGGTCACCGCCTTCGACCGGTTGCCCTTCGCGAGCATCACGTGGCTGCCGCCCTGCGATTGGAACTGATCGACGTAGGAGTCCATGCGGCCCGCGGTGGTCGGGCCGAACGAGCCCGACGCGAGTCCCTCGGGCGTCTTCGCCGGGCCCGCGTAATAGACCATGTGGTCGCGCATGTAGTCGGGCATCGCCTCGCCGGCGTCGAGGCGCTCTTTGATCTTGGCGTGGGCGATGTCGCGCGCGACGACCATCGGGCCGGTCAAGGAGAGCCGCGTCTTCACCGGGTACTGCGAAAGCGTCGAGCGGATCTCGTCCATCGGCCGCGACAGGTCGATCGGGATGCCGACGCCGTGAAGATCCTCCTCCATCACCTCGGGTAGGAAGTGGGCGGGGTCGCGCTCGAGCTCCTCGAGGAAGACGCCATGACGCGTGATCTTGCCGAGGGCCTGACGATCCGCGGAGCACGACACCGCGATCGCCACCGGACACGAGGCACCGTGACGGGGCAGCCGCACGACGCGCACGTCGTGACAGAAGTACTTGCCGCCGAACTGCGCGCCGATGCCGAAGCCCCGCGTCAGCTCGAGCACCTGCTGCTCGACCTGGTGATCGCGGAAGCCCGACGCCGAGGTTGTTGCCCTCGGAGGGCAAGTCGTCGAGGTAGCGCGCCGAGGCGTACTTCGCGACCTTCAGCGCGTACTCAGCGGACGTGCCGCCGACCACGATCGCGAGGTGATACGGGGGGCAGGCTGACGTGCCGATCGCGCGCAGCTTCTCGTCGAGGAACCGCATGAGGCTGGCCTCGTTCAGCAGCGCCCGGGTCTCTTGGAACAGGAAGCTCTTGTTGGCCGAACCTCCGCCCTTCGCCATGAACAGGAACTCGTACTCGTCACCTTCAGTCGCGTAGATCTCGATCTGCGCGGGCAGGTTGTTGCCGGTGTTGACCTCGCGGTACATGTCGAGCGGCGCCATCTGCGAATACCGCAAGTTCGACGTGAGGAACGTGTCGTAGACGCCGCGGGCGATCGCGGCCTCGTCTCCGCCGCCGGTGACGACGAGCTCACCCTTCTTGCCGACGACGATCGCGGTGCCCGTGTCCTGGCACGACGGCAGCACGCCGCCCGCCGCGATCGACGCGTTCTGCAGCAGCTCCATCGCGACGAACCGGTCGTTGTGCGACGCCTCGGGATCATCGAGGATCGCCCGGAGCTGCGCGAGGTGCCCGGGCCGGAGGAAGTGGGAGATGTCGCGCATCGCCTCGGCCGTGAGCAAGGTGAGCACAGCGGGATCGACTTCGAGGAGCTCGCGTCCACCGGCCCTGATCGTCGACACGCCGTCGGTCGTCAGAAGGCGGTACGGCGTGTCGTCGTGCTGCCCCGCCGGGAGCATGTCTTGGTAGACGAAGTCGTCGCTCACCGAGTTGAAAGGTACAGGCGTAGGGTCCGCGTATGACGACGACCTACCGCACTGAGCACGACTCGATGGGCGAAGTTCAGGTCCCTTCCGACGCGTTGTGGGGCGCGCAGACCCAACGGGCGATCGAGAACTTCCCGATCTCCGGGGGCAGGATCGAGCGAGGCGCTCATCGGGGCGCTCGCCTCGATCAAGGGCGTCGCCGCGACGGTCAACGGTCAGCTCAAGATCATCCCGAAGGACATGGCCGAGGCGATTCACGACGCCGCGGCCGCAGTGGCGCGGGGTGAGCACGACCACCACTTCCGCGTCGACGTGTTCCAGACCGGCTCGGGCACGTCGTCGAACATGAACATGAACGAGGTGATCGCCACCCTCGCGTCCGCAGCGCCTCGGCCGGCCCGTGCATCCGAATGACCACGTCAACGCCTCGCAGTCGTCGAACGACGTGTTCCCCTCGGCGATCCACCTCGCGACCACCCGTGAGCTCAAGGTCGACCTCATCCCCGCGCTCGAGCTGCTCGCGAAGGAGCTGCGCCGTCAGCAGCGTCGCTTCAAGTCCGTCGTGAAGGCAGGGCGCACCCATCTCATGGACGCGACGCCCGTCACCCTCGGCCAGGAGTTCGGTGGGTACGCGCAGGCGATCGAGAACGGCATCGAGCGGGTGCAGGCGGCGCTCCCTCGGGTCGGCGAGCTGCCCCTCGGCGGAACCGCAGTGGGCACCGGCATCAACTGCCCGCGCGGCTTCGCGAAGCGTGTGATCACCAAGCTCGCCACCGACATGGACCTCCCCCTCACCGAAGCCCGCGATCACTTCGAGGCGCAGGGCGCGCGCGATGCGCTCGTGGAAGCTTCGGGCGTTTGCCGCGTCATCGCGGTGTCGCTCAACAAGATCGCGGTCGACATCCGCTGGATGGGGAGCGGACCGAACGCCGGCCTCGCGGAGATCCACATCCCCGATCTGCAACCGGGTTCGTCGATCATGCCGGGGAAGGTGAATCCGGTCGTCGCCGAGGCCGTGCAGCAGGTCGTGGCTCAGGTGATCGGCAACGACGCCGCAGTCGCGTGGTCCGGAGCGATCGGCAACTTCGAGCTGAACGTGATGTTGCCCGTCATCGCCCGAAACCTGCTCGAGTCGATCCGCCTCCTCGCCGCTGTCTCACGTGTCTTCGCGACGAAGTGCATCCACGGCATCGAGGCCGACGAGGAACGGTGCTACCGATACGCGGCGTCTTCGCCCGCGCTGGCCACCGCGCTGAACCCGTTGATCGGCTACGAGGCCGCGGCGCACGTCGTGAAGCGATCGCTCGCCGAAGGCCGCACGATCCGAGACATCGTCGTCGAAGAGAAGCTGCTGAGCCCTGCGCATGCCGACGCCGCGCTCGACCTCATGGCGATGACGAAGGGCGGGTTGGCGAAGTAGCGTGGTCAGCCGGCCGCGGGTGTTCCCGCGAACGCCGCCGGGTCGGAGCGCTCCGGGATCTGTGGGGCTTTCCAGCTCATGACCTCGGCGAGGCTGTCGCAGACGGCCCTCCACTCGGCGGGGTCCCACCCTTCGGCGGCGCCGCCGATCGTGAGGTCTGTCTTCAACCAGACGAGAGCGGGCAGCCGCTCGAGCTGCATGGCCTTGATCGCCGTCCGGTCCGGATCGGCGAACGTGAGGAACTGCCGGCTCAACGGCCCGAGGAAGGTTCGAGCCCCCTCGGCGTCGCTGGCCACGAGCCAGGCCATGCGGCAGTCGGCCTCGGAGAACACCGCCATGATCCGGTTGGCGGTGTCGAGCACCCACGCGCTCTCGCTCGTGTAGGGGTCGACCGCGACGAGAAGCAGGTGGAAGTTCGTGAGCCACTCGCGGACGGTGCGCGCGGGGCCTTCGAGTGGCGCGAGCTGCAGATCGCCGGGAGGGTCGAGCGCCACGGCGGCAGAAGGTAGCGCCTGCGCGGCACTCGCTTGTGCCCCGGCCTCTTCGGGCCGGATGCACCGAGGGGTAGCGTTGCTTCGATGCACCCCATCGAGCGCTTGCGCTATGTGGCACGCGCTTCGGGGGCCGATCACGGACTCCTCGTGCGGGAGACGGCCGGCGCGCTCGCGTCCCTTGGGTTCGACCCTCCGGGGCTGGTCACCGCATGCCGCCGCATCATCGACCGCCACCCCGCGTCGGGCCCGCTGTGGTGGCTGTCGGCCCGCGTGCTGACGGCCGAAGACCCGGTGGCCGAGGCCTGGCGCGCCGCCGACGAGATCGCGGACGACTGCACGCCGAGCGAGCTCGCCCACGCGATTCCCGACGAGGCGACGGTGGCCGTGCTCGGTTGGCCCGAGCAGGTGGGCGACGCGCTGCCGCGACGGGGCGACCTCGATGTCCTCGTGATCGACGCGCTGGGCGAGGGTTCAGGTTTGGTTCGGCGTCTCCAGCGCTCGGATGTGGATGCGATCGACGTGCCGATGGCGGGGCTCGGAGCAGCAGTGGCCGACAGCGACCTCGTCGTCCTCGAGGCCTCGGCGTTCGGCCCGACGGGGTTCGTCGGCGTCGCGGGGTCGCGCGCCGCCGCGGCAGTCGCGCGCCACGCGCAGATCCCCGTCTGGGTCGTGGCCGGCATCGGCCGGCTCCTGCCGGCGCGCATGTGGGACGCGCTCGTGCGCCGGCTCGAGGACGACATGCCGTGGGAAGCCGACGACGACATCGTTCCGGTCGACCTGGTCGACGTGATCGTGCGGCCCTCCGGCGTATGCGCGGTCCCCGACGCACTTCGCCGGATCGACTGCCCGGTCGCGCCCGAGCTCTACCGCTCGGCCAACGCTTGACGGAATAGGGTCGCCGTCCATGCCGTCACGACGCGAGCTCATCCGCATGACACCCGACGAAGTCCACGCGTTCGTGCACGACACACACACGATGAACGTCGCCACGATCGGCGCGGATGGCCGACCTCACCTCGTTGCGATGTGGTACGGCTTTCTCGGCGAGGACCCCGCGTTCTGGACGTTCGGCAAGTCACAGAAGATCGTCAACCTCAGACGCGACCCGCGCATCACCTGCCTCATCGAGACCGGTGACGAGTACGCACAGCTGCGCGGTGTCGAGCTGGTCGGTCGAGGCACGATCATCACCGATCCCGAGCAGATCATGGCGATCGGACTCAGTACTTCCCAGCGACACACCGGCGCCGATCCCGATGCGGCGCGGCCGTTCGTCGAGGCGCAGGCCGCGAAGCGCGTCGGTGTGCGCATCGAGGTCGAGAAGGTCGTGTCGTGGGATCACACCAAGCTCGGGGGCACGTACTGAACCTCTCGCCGAACCTCTCGAACGAGGCCGCCGCGGCGCTCGGGCCGCACGACGTGGCCGTGGTGCTCGGCTCGGGGTGGAGCGCAGCGCTCGACCGTCTGCCCGCGGCAACCGCCGATGTCAGCGTCACTGACCTTCCCGGGTTCGCGCCCCCACCGCCGAGGGTCACGCCGGACGGGTGCTCTCGATCCCGCTGGGCGACCGGAGTGTCCTGGCGTTCGTCGGGAGGCACCACCTGTACGAGCAGCGCGACGTGCGGGCTGTCGCGCACGCGGTGCGCACCGCAGCCGCCGCGGGCTGTCGTGTCGTCGTGCTGACGAACGCTTGCGGGTCGATGGTGGATGCGATGGCGCCCGGACACATCGTGCTGATCCGCGACCACATCAACATGACAGCGGTGTCGCCGCTCGAAGGTGCGCAGTTCGTCGACCTCACCGATCTCTACTCGTCGCGGCTGCGCACGCTGTGTCGCGACATCGATCCGTCACTGCCCGAGGGCGTGTACGTCGGCTATTGGGGGCCGAACTACGAGACGCCTGCGGAGATCCGCGCGTTCCGGACGCTCGGCGGTGATCTCGTCGGGATGTCGACCGTGCTCGAGGCGATCGCCGCGCACGCGCTCGGCGTCGAGGTGCTGGGGCTGTCGTTGGTGACGAACCGCGCCGCGGGCCTCGGCGGCCCGCTCCATCACGACGAGGTGCTCGCCGTCGGCCGCGCGAGCGGCGAACGGGCCGGTGCCCTCCTCGCCACCCTCCTCGCCCACGATCGGCTGTTGCCGTGAGCGTCAGCCCGGTTGGTTGAGCTCGATGCGGTTGCCGGACGGGTCGCGCACGAACGCTTGCCGTCCCGCACCGGCAACATCGGGAGCGCGTGACGCACGCGGCCGCCCGCCGCCTCGATCGCCGCGACCGCCGCATCGAGGTCGTCGACGCGCAGCGCGTAGTGCTGGCGCGGGTCGGGTTCGGCGTCGGGCATCTCCATGAGATGAATCTGATTGCCGCCGGCTTGGAACCACGCGCCGGGGAACCCGAAGTCGGGACGCTCGATCTGCTCGAGCCCCATGACGTCCGCGTAGAACCGAACCGCAGGCTCGATCTCCTTCACGCTGATGGCGACGTGGTGGAGCCCTGTTGTGTGCATGTCGCTATGGTCGCGCTCATGGGCGAGATGATCGAGTTCCCCAGCAACGGCGGCACTTGTCCGGCCTATCTGGCGACCCCGACGTCGGGCTCGGGGCCGGGCATCATCGTGATTCAGGAGTGGTGGGGACTCGTGCCGCACATCAAGCACGTGGCCGACCGATTCGCCAAGGAAGGGTTCGTCGCCCTGGCTCCCGACCTGTATCGCGGCAAGGCGGCGAGCGAGCCCGACGAAGCCGGCAAGTTCATGATGGCGCTCAGCATGGCGCAGGCCGCCAAGGACCTGAGCGGCGCAGTCGACGAAGTCGCCTCGCGCGGCTCGACCTCGAACGTCGGCGTGGTCGGCTTCTGCATGGGCGGCGGGCTCACATTGGTGCTCGCGTGCCAGCGGCCCGACAAGGTGAAGGCGGCCTGCCCGTTCTACGGCGTGATCCCGTGGCCCGAAGCGCAGCCGGACTGGACCAAGCTCGACGCCGCGGTCGAGGGCCATTACGCGGAGAACGATGCGTTCGCCTCTCCCGAGCAGGTGGCCGAGCTCGAAATGAAGCTGAGGAACCTGGGCAAGAACGTCGTCATGTACGTCTATCCCGGCGCCGACCACGCGTTCTTCAACGACACGCCGGCCCGAGGTCTATGACGCGTCGGCGAGCCAGCTCGCGTTCTCGCGAGCCGTCGCGCACCTCCGCGGTCATCTCCACTGACGCAAAGCCACCGGCGGCGCCGCGCTCGCCCGGTACCGTGAGCGAGCGATGAGTGCGACCGTTCGCATCGGCATCCTCGGCTGCGGCCACGTCGGCGGTCCCCTCGTCGGTCTGATCGGCGAGCAGGCGGCCGCCATCGAAGCCCGCACCGGTCTGTCGCTCCACGTCGCGCGCATCGCCGTCCGCAACCTGTCACGCGAGCGGGCCGTGCCGATCGACGAGGGTCTCCTCACGCGCGACGCGGCGGAGGTCGTCGACGATCCCACCATCGACCTGATCGTCGAGGTGATCGGCGGCATCGAACCGGCCCGCGAGCTGATCCTCACTGCGCTGAAGAACGGCAAGCCGGTCGTGACGGCGAACAAGGAGCTGCTGGCGAACGTCGGGACGGAGATCTTCAGCGCCGCGGATGCGGCGGGCTGCGATCTCCTGTTCGAGGCGGCAGTGGCCGGGGGCATCCCGCTGATCCGCGCGCTGCGCGAGTCATTGGCGGGCGAGCCAGTGCGACGCATCCTCGGCATCGTGAACGGCACCACCAACTACATCCTCACGAGGATGAGCGAGGCGGGCGCGTCCTACGGCGATGCCCTCGCCGAAGCGCAGGGCCTGGGCTACGCCGAACGCGATCCGACCGCTGATGTCGAGGGCTACGACGCCGGAGCGAAGGCGGCGATCATCGCCTCGATCGCGTTCGGCGTCCGGGTCGTGGCCGGCGACGTCTACCACGAAGGCATCAGCCAGATCACCGCGGACGACATCGCCGCAGCGAAGCGCCTCGGCTACGTCGTGAAGCTCCTCGCCATCGCCGAGCGCTATGACGATCGGCTCTCTTGCCGTGCGGGTGCACCCGACGATGCTCCCCGCGACGCCACCCGCTCGCCTCCGTGCGCGACAGCTACAACGCGGTCTTCGTCGAGGGCGATGCGGTCGGCTCGCTGATGTTCTACGGCCGGGGCGCCGGCGGACGCCCGACGGCGAGTGCGGTGCTCGGCGACGTCATCGACGCGGCGAGCAACCTTCGCAAGGGCACCCACGCGTCGATCGGGATGTTCGATCGAGCTCCGATGCTGCCGATCGACGAGACGAGCGCGGAGTATTACATCCCGCTCGAAGTCGCCGATCGTCCGGGCGTGCTGCACGCAGTCACGGGGGCGTTCGCGGACCACGGCGTGTCGATTCGTACCGCTGAGCAGGAGGGCCTGGGCGACGACGCCCGCCTCGTGTTCATCACCCACACGGCCCGCGAGGCCGACGTGCAGGCGACGCTCTCCGACCTGCGCCATCTCGAAGTGGTGAAGCAGGTCGGCGGAATCCTCCGCGTCATCAGCAACGAGCCGTGAAGTACGAGCCGTGAAGTACGTCAGCACTCGCGGCGCGGCGCCGGTCCTCGACTTCGTCGACGTCATGCTCACCGGGCTCGCGTCCGACGGCGGTCTGTACGTGCCGGAGGCCTGGCCGGCGCTGCCATC
The DNA here is from genome assembly GCA_963759645.1 of uncultured Acidimicrobiales bacterium. Taxonomy (GTDB): domain Bacteria; phylum Actinomycetota; class Acidimicrobiia; order Acidimicrobiales; family DATKAS01; genus DATKAS01. Next base: position 163,737 of record CAVXAI010000017.1, read on the forward strand.
GGTCTCGGCGGAGGCGCCGTACGCGGACACCGCGACCGAGGTCATCTGGCCGTATGTCGACGGGGTCGGCCGCAGTGAGCTCGCGGCCGCGTCAGTCGAGGCCTACGCGACGTTCGACCACCCGGCGGTGTGCCCTCTCGTCGAGCTCGCCCCGAACACCTGGCTGCTCGAGCTGTTCCACGGCCCGACGCTCGCGTTCAAGGACGTCGCGCTGCAGCTGCTCGCCCGCCTGCTCGACGCCGAGCTCGAACGACGCGGTGAGCGCGTCGCGATCGTGCTCGCGACGTCGGGCGACACCGGCTCCGCCGCGATCGAGGCCTGTCGCGACCGGCCGAACATCGACATCTTCGTGTTCCACCCCGAGGGCCGCGTGTCAGAGGTACAACGCCGGCAGATGACGACGGTGACAGCGCCGAACGTCCACAACGTCGCGCTCGCCGGCACCTTCGACGACTGTCAGGACATGGTGAAGGCACTCTTCGCGGACGCTCCGTTCCGGGATCGCTTCCGTCTCGGTGCGGCCAACTCGATCAACTGGGGCCGAGTTGTTCCGCAGGTCGTCTACTACGTCACCTCCGCGCTCGCGCTCGGCGCGACTGCGACGAGGCCGGTGTCGTTCGCGGTACCCACCGGCAACTTCGGAAACGTGCTCTCGGGATGGGTTGCCAAGGAGATGGGCTTGCCGATCGACCGGCTGATCATCGGCTCGAATCGCAACGACATCCTCACCCGGGTTGTCGAGACCGGGACGATGAAGGTCACCGAGGTCGTCCCGACGATGAGCCCGAGCATGGACATCCAGGTCTCATCGAACTTCGAACGCCTGCTGTTCGAGCTGAACGGACGCGATGGTGGCATGACCGCGGAGCAGATGGGGCTGTTCCGCTCACGCGGCACGCTGTCGCTCGAGGCCGATCAGACCGAGCAGCTGCGCACGACGTTCGATGCCGCTCGGTGCGACGAGGACGAGACACTCCGCGAGATCGCGCGCGTGCACGCCGAGTCAGGCATCGTCGTCGATCCGCACACCGCGGTCGGTTTGTCGGCGGCGCGGCAGACCCGCCGCGATCCCGACGTCCCGGTCGTCGCGCTCGCGACCGCGCATCCGGCGAAGTTCCCCGACGCGGTGGAGCGTGCGATCGGCGTGCGTCCCCCGCTGCCCGCTCCAGCTCGCCGGATTGATGGACCTGCCCGAGCGATTGGACTCGCTGCCCGCCGACCTGGCGGCCGTCGAGGCGTACATCGCGGCGCGGCTCACGAGTAGCGGGTGACGTAGCCCCGCTGGCGGAACATGTCGAGCATCGACCGCACCCACCAGAGCGCGAGCCCCGCCAGCACGATCGACCCCACCGCGGCGATGGCGATCTCGTCCCATGGGATCGGTTCGCCGGCGACCACCGCCCGCGAGGCGTTGAATGCGTGCGTCGTCGGGAGGATTCTGGCGATCGGCTCGAGCACTCCGGGCAGCGCATCGACGGCGTAGAACGCGCCTGAAAGCGGCCAGAGCAGGAACGCCAAAGCCCAGGCCAGGACCTCTGCGCCGGCGCCGAAGCGCAGCACGAGGCCGATCACGAACAGCGCCAGCACCCAGCCCATGAACAGGAGGATGAGCGCGCTCGGAATGAGCTCGACCGCGAGCGGCGTGATGTCGAACGCATAGAAGAACAGCGCGGTGCAAGCCACGAAGATCATCCCGATGAACACCTTGCTGAGACCGAACAACGCGGTGCCGAGGAGGTACTCGGTCTCGCGCAACGGCGTGACCATCAGGTTGAGCAGGCTGCGCGACCAGGTCTCCTCGAGAAACCCCGTGGAAAGCGCGAGGTTCGATGCGAAGAGGATGTGGAACAGGAGCAGCCCGGTCAGCACCATCGGCACCGTCGTGTCGTCGCCTGGCGTGCTCTTCGACAGCACGACGGCAAGCGAACCGAACAGGATCGAGTCGATCGCCGGCGCGGCGACGTCGAACCAGCGGTGAGGGCTGCGCTTGAACACGATCGCATGCCGCCGCGAGATCGTCTTGATGCGACGCCAGTTCAATCCCGTCACTGCTCGACTCCCGCAATGCGATGTTCGGTGGCCCGATGTTCGGAGGCCAAGTGGATGAACATCTCCTCGAGTGACTCGTGCCCGTGCTCGGCGGTGATCTCCGCGACCGACCCGTCAGCGACGATGCCACCCTTCGCGACGAACACCACGCGGTCGCACATGCGCTCGACCTCGACCATGTCGTGGCTCGTGACGAGCAGCGCCGTGCCCTGCTGCTCGGAGATCGCGCGCAGGCCGGTCCGGACGCGGAGCGCGACATCCGGATCGAGTGACGCCGTGGGCTCGTCGAGCACCAACAACGAAGGCTTGTGCAGCACCGACTTCACGATTCCGACCAACGTCCGCTGTCCCGACGACAGCTCGTCGGCCTTCGCCTCGGCGAGGTGGCCGATGCCGAACTGGTCGAGACCCTCCGCGATACGAGCGTCGCGGTCGTCCATGCCGTAGAGGTCCGCGAAGAGCGCGAGCACCTCGTACACCTTCATGCGCGACGGCAGCGGGAGGTATCCCGCCGCGAACCCGACGTGCTCCATCGCCTTGCTGCGCTCCTGCGGGAGCGAGTGACCGAGCAGCTCGATCGAGCCCTGGTCGGGGGTGATGATGCCGAGGAGCATCAGCAGGGTCGTCGTCTTGCCGGCGCCGTTCGGGCCGAGCAACGCCACCCGCTCGCCGGGCGCGACGGCGAGGTCGATCCCGGCAACTGCTCGTGTCCCCCGGAACGACTTCACCAACCCCTGCGCTCTGATCACGAGCGACATGGTCTGCAGTCTCTCCGCCGGGGTGCCCATCCGCCCGTGATTACCGATTGGGGTAGGTAGCAGTAGGGCTCGACCCCGGTGTAGAGTGATCACGACCGGTTCTCCGGTCTTCCAGCCTCACCGGCTCGACCTCTCTTCGGCGGAGCGTAGAGCGGTCGGTTGGAACCCGCCCGAAGCCTTTGGGGGCAACCTCTCGCACGTTCCTGTGCCAGGTGTTTCGGGGGTGGTCGATAATCCAGCACCACCTCTCCAAGGGACCACAGCACTCTCGGCGGCCGACTCAGTCGACGCTCGCCGGATCCCACGAAAGAAGGTGCCCATGAGCGTGGAGTCATCCGAGGCTCTCGAACGCTCGGTACTCGAAGGAAAAGACCGCGACGCCCTGCTGAGGATCGCGGAGGTGCTCGGTGTGAAGGCCGGGTCCCGCACGAAGAAGGCGGAGATCGTCGACCGAATCCTGGAGCAGACCGGTGCGGCTCCCGCGCGGTCCGACGCCGCGGAGCCGGCCACGAAGCCGGCGTCCGGCCGGTCAACCAGCCGCTCGGCATCGAGCAAGGCAACGGCGTCGGCAACAGTGTCCGAACCTGAGGTGAACGGTGATGCCGCGGGCGAAGCCGAGGAGCCGCCGGCCGAGTGGGAAGTCGCGCTCGGCGACGACGCCGGCGCCACCCCGGAAGCCCGCGATGGCGAGGGAGCTCAAGCGACCGCGACCGACACGGCCCCTGCCCGCGAGCGGGACCGCGATCGAGGAGATCGCGACCGCGACCAGAACCGGGGCGGAGGAGAGAACCAGGGCGAGCCCGGCAACCGCCGCCGCCGTCGTCGGGGCCGCGACCGTGACCGCGACCGTCAGGGCGGTGACCGTCAGGGCGGTGATCGTCAGGGCGGCGATCGACAGGGCAGTGACCGTCAGGGCAGTGACCGCCAGGGCAGTGACCGCCAAGGCGACCGGCAGGGCGGCGAGGAGCAGCCGTTCCTCGGTGAGCCCATCGAGGTCGCCGGGCTGCTCGACCTGCGCGACGAGGGCTACGGGTTCCTGCGCATCAGCGGCTACCTCCCGAGCCGTGACGACGTGTACGTGTCGGTGAAGCAGGCGCGTCAGTTCGGTCTGCGCAAGGGCGACCACATCACCGGTGCGAGCCGGCCCGCCGGACGCAACGAGCGCAACCCTGCGTTGCTTCGCATCGACACGGTGAACGGGGCCGATCCCGAGACCGCGCGTCAGCGGCCCCGCTTCGAGGACCTCACGCCGCTGTTCCCCGACGAGATGCTGCGCCTCGAGGTCCAGAACGACCCGAGCAACATGACGGCGCGCATCATCGACCTGATCTCGCCGATCGGGAAGGGTCAGCGCGGGCTGATCGTGTCGCCGCCGAAGGCGGGCAAGACCACGATCATCAAGCAGATCTGCCGATCGATCGAGACGAACAACCCAGAAGTGCACCTGATGGTGCTGCAGGTCGACGAGCGGCCCGAAGAGGTCACCGACATGCGGCGCTGGGTGCAGGGCGAGGTCGTGGCATCGACCTTCGACCGGCCCTCCGACGAGCACACGATGGTTGCGGAGCTCGCGATCGAGCGCGCGAAGCGACTGGTCGAGGCCGGCGGCGACGTCGTCGTGATCCTCGACGGCATCACTCGGCTCGCCCGCGCGTACAACCTCGCCGCTCCTGCGACGGGCCGCATCATGTCCGGTGGTATCGACACCGGCGCGTTGTATCCGCCGAAGAAGTTCTTCGGTGCCGCCCGCAACATCGAGGAGGGCGGCTCCCTCACGATCCTCGCGACGGCGCTCGTCGAGACCGGCTCGCGCATGGACGAGGTGATCTTCGAGGAGTTCAAGGGCACCGGCAACATGGAGCTGCGACTCGACCGCAAGCTCTCCGAGCGCCGGATCTACCCGGCGATCGACGTCGATGCTTCCTCGACCCGCCACGAAGAGCTGCTCTTCGCCCGCAACCAGCTGCAGCAGGTCTGGAAGCTGCGCCGGGTGCTCTCGGGTCTCGGTGAGGGCGGCGGCGGCGCCGGCCTCGAGCTGCTGACGGACCGCATCAAGACGTTCAAGTCCAACGACGACTTCCTGGCCGAGATCGCCAAGGCGCCGTCGATGTAGCGAGCGGTCGAGCGATCGAGCGAGCGGTGATGACGGAGTCCGCTGGCGAAGGTGGAGCGGCCGCCGCCCCCTTCTACACTGGACCGTCCCCAAGCCTCTAGGGAGCACGTGCGATGAAGGCAGACATCCATCCCACCTACGAGCTGACGACCGTGCGTTGCTCGTGCGGCAACACCTTCGAAACCCGGGCCACGGTGAAGGATCTTCACGTCGAGCTCTGCAACGAGTGCCACCCGTTCTTCACCGGCAAGCAGAAGCTCGTCGACTCCGGTGGCCGCGTGGAGCGCTTCGAGCGCCGCTACGGCAAGCGCAAGGCCGCCAAGAAGTAGCCGACGACTCGCCCGGTCGGGCCGTGGAGGCGCAGCAGCGCGACGCCCTCTTCGTCGTCAAGCTCACCGCGCTCGTCACTGATCATCTCGGTGCCCCTGTCGAGCGGCCGGCGTCCATTACCGGCGGAGCCGCTCTCGTCCACGACGACACCGCGTGGGTGCTCGCCGAGGACTCGGGCAACCGAGCGCTCGGGCCGGCGATGGCATGGGCCGACCAACGGGGGACGAGCAGGGTCGAGGTCATCGCCGCGAATGCGGCGACGGCGGGCGTCCTCGCTCGCCGGGCGGCGTTGTTCGTCGATCCGCCGCTCGTGTGGTGGGCCGACGGGCGCGCCCTCGTGCCGGCGACTCCGATCGCACTGGAGACGGCCACCGCGTTGCCCGCGGAGTTCGACGCGCTCATCGCGCTGATCCGCGAGGCCGGCGCCGATCCTGTCTACGAGCATGGGGTGCTCGCCGGCGAGGTCGCGGGCCTCGAGGTGCTGCGGGCCGTCATCGATCCCGACGGGAGCACGCGACTGCTGGCCGGTCTGGGCAACCACGACCGTGAAGCCAACGAGATGGTGTACGGCGCGGTGCCTCCGATCTGGGCGCTGGAGGGACTGGTCTCGTCGGTGCGCGCACATCGCACTCCTGGCGCGCCACCGCACGGGCTCGGCCGGCAGGCGCAGGGGAAGCTGTTGCGCGCTCGACTGGTGCAGACGCCAGGGATGGTGGGCGCGACAGAGCTCGTCGGTGCCGCGCCACCGATTGCCGTCGAGGATCGGAACGCCCCGGGCCCGGCGGTCGCCTACGGCCGTGACATCGCGGGCGACGCGATCGTCGTGGTGTGCTCCGTTGGCATCGATCTCGATCTCGTCCCGTTCGCTGCGGATGCACGGCTCGCGACCGATGCCGAGGCACGCCTCGTGCTCGCGATGCCCGCACGCGACGCGCATCCGGTCATCCGACGTCTCGCCGATCGCCTGCTCGAACCCGCTGAGATCGTCACGGTCGACCTCGGGCCGTAGCCTCGTCGTGTGCTCGAACGCCTAGCTGCTCTCGAGGACGAGTTCACGGCCGTCGAAGCTGAGCTGAGCGACCCGGCAGTGCTCGCCGATCCCGCGCAGCTCCGGCGCGCCTCGAAGCGGCACAAGGACCTCGGCGCGGTCGTGTCTCGTTACCGCGCCTACCGCAGCCGCACCGACGATCTCGAAGCCGCGAAGGAGATGCTCGCCGAGGCGACGGGCGAGGACCGTGAGGCGATGCGGCTCGAGGTCACCGAGGCCGAGGCTGATCTCGAGCGCCTGGAGGACGAGCTCAAGGTGCTGCTCCTGCCCAAAGATCCGAACGACGACAAGAACGTCATCGTCGAGATCCGCGGCGCCGAGGGCGGGGAAGAGGCGAACTTGTTCGCGCGGGACCTCTTCGGCATGTATCAGGGCTATGCGGCGCGCGTCGGGTGGAAGCTCGAGGTGCTGGGCGCCGATGCCTCCGACATGGGTGGGTACAACGAGGTCACGTTCCTCGTGAAGGGGGACGGCGTGTGGAGCCGCATGAAGCATGAGGGCGGACCGCACCGCGTGCAGCGCGTACCGGTCACGGAGAGCCAGGGTCGCATCCACACGTCATCGGCGACTGTCACTGTGCTGCCCGAGGCGGAGGAAGTCGATGTCGACATCGACCCGAACGATCTCGTCGTCGATGTGTACCGCTCGTCGGGCCCGGGTGGACAGTCGGTCAACACGACGGACTCGGCCGTGCGGATCACCCACAAGCCGACCGGGCTCGTGGTGTCGATGCAGGACGAGAAGAGTCAGATCCAGAACCGGGCGCGCGCCCTGCAGGTGTTGCGTGCCCGGCTGCTCAAGCTCGAACAGGACCGGCAGGCGGCTGAGCTCAGCGACGCGCGGCGCAGCCAAGTGGGCGGTGGTGGCCGCTCCGAGAAGATCCGCACGTACAACTTCAAGGACAACCGCGTCACCGATCACCGCATCGGGATGACGTTGTACAAGCTCGATCGAGTGCTCGCCGGTGAGCTCGACGAGCTCGTCGATGCGCTCGTTGCCGACGAACGAGCCCGGCAGCTGGCGGGCACCACTGGCTGAGAACGCGCCATGGGCGGTGCTCGTCGGCGCGGCGGCGAAGCGACTCGGATCGGCGCAAGAAGCGCGGTGGATCGGCGAGCAGGCGTCCGGGGGCGACCTGTCCGCGACACCGACCAAAGTTGCGCGCGCTCATTTCGAGGCGATGGTCGGCCGGCGCGCCAAAGGTGAGCCGCTGCAGTACGTCCTCGGTTCGTGGGCGTTCCGGCGGCTCGACCTGTGGGTGGACGCTCGGGCGCTCATCCCCCGACCGGAGACCGAACAAGTCGTCGAGTCAGCCCTGGGCCTCGCCCGCGACATGCTCAACGAGAAGGAGTCGTTGCTCGCGGCGGACCTCGGCACGGGATCCGGTGCCATCGCGCTCTCGCTCGCGTACGAGCTGCCGCTCGGGAGGGTGGACGTGTGGGCGACCGACGCGTCGGAGGACGCGCTCGACGTCGCCCGCGCCAACCTCGCCGGCATCGGCCGTGCCGGCGCGCGGGTCACGATGCGCCAGGGCTCGTGGTTCGTCGCGCTGCCTGATGACGCGCGAGGCATGTTCGACCTGATCGTGTCGAACCCGCCGTACATCGCGGCCGACTCCGCACTTCCGTCCGAGGTCGCCGACTGGGAGCCGGTTGCCGCGCTCATCTCCGGCGCCACTGGCCTCGAGGCCATCGAGCACCTCGTTGCGCACGCACCTTCGTGGCTGGCGCCCGGCGGCGCGCTCGTGCTCGAGATCGGCGATGCGCAGGGCCCCGCGGCCGTCGCGCTCGCCCGGGCCGCCGGCTTCATCGACGTCGAGGTGCGCCCCGACCTTGCCGGGCGCGACCGCATCCTCATCGCCCGCAAGTAACCCGGCCTTCGGGTTCCTGTTCGAGTAACCGGCCACTTCTGGCCGGTTACTCGCGCGAGAACGCTGGGGGGGGGGGTTCAGGCGAGGGAGATGCCGAGGGACTGGCGGAGGAACGCGACCTGGAGGTGCAAGAGGTTCTCGGCGACGACTTCCTGCGGGGTCATGTGAGACACCCCCGAGAGCGGCAGCACGTTGTGGGGACGGCCGGCTTCGAGCAGCGCGCGCGACAGCTGCAGGGTGTGGGCCGCGACGACGTTGTCGTCGGCGAGCCCGTGGATGAGCAGCAGCGGACGGCGCAAGCTCTTCGCGGCGCTCAGCACGCTGCAGCGGTCGTACACCTCGGGCTGCGCGTTCGGGTCTCCGAGGTAGCGCTCGGTGTAGTGCGTGTCGTAGAGGCGCCACTCCGTCACCGGTGCGCCTGCGATCGCGGCGTGGAACACGTCGGGTCGCCTGAGCACCGCGAGCGCGGCGAGGTAGCCGCCGAACGACCAGCCCCGGATCGCGACTCGGTCGAGATCCATCTCCGGATGCGATGCCGCGACGAGGTGCAGGGCGTCCACCTGATCCTCGAGCACGGGTCCGGCGAGGTCGAGGTGCACGGCCCGCTCCCACGTGCTGCCTCGTCCGGGAGTGCCGCGCCCGTCGATCGAGAGCACCGCGAACCCTTGGTCGGCGAGCCATTGGGCGGACAGGAACGCGCTGCGCGCCCGCACGACCGTTTGATGATGAGGTCCGCCGTAGGGATCGAGCAGCACGGGGTAGCGCTTGCCGGGCTCGCGATAGCGGGGAAGCAACAACGCGGTCCACAGCCCGCGGGGTCCGACGGCTTCGATTTCCGGCGCGGGCTCCACGAGGGGCACTTCGGCACGAGAGCCGATCGTGCTCGTCCGCCCCTCGGCTGTTTGCACCGTTGTGGTCGGACCGGTTGTGAGCGTTGCGCTGCGAAGCACCACCGTGCCGCCCGCGGCGACGGCCGTGTGCACACCGGACAGGGTGGTGAGCTTCGTCGTCTTCCCCCCTGGATGCACCCGCAGCACGTGCTGTTCCGTCGGCTCCGCGAGGTCGTTCGCGGTGATCACCACGTCGTCGTCGCTCACCGCAACGATGCTGCGGAGCTGCAGATCCGCGGGCGTGACGGGCTTGTCGTCGATCAGCAGCCGGCGGGCACCGTCGCGGTCACCCGCAGTGACGAGTCGCTCGCCGAGCCAGTCGGGCGCGCCCGGGACGATCTCGACCCACGCGTCGTCACGGTCCTCGCTCACCACGCGGGTGGCAAGCGTCGCCGGGTCCGCCGCGAGCACCTGCGTCATCCGTTGATCGCGTGACTGCACGAGGAACGTGAGGGGTGAGGCGGGCTTCCACGTCACGGTGACCAAGTACGGATAGGTCTCGCGATCCCAGCCGAGATACTTCGTGTCGCCGTCGAGGCCGATGACGGCGAGTGCGACATCCGCGTTCGCCGTACCCGCCGCTGGATAGACGAGCTCGACCGGTTCGGTAGAGGGATCAGCAGGATCGGTGAGGTGCCAGCGAGCGACCTTGCCGGTGTCGACGCGACACGCCGCGACTCGCTCACCGTCGGGCGCCCACCAGTAGCCGCGGTGGCGATCCATCTCCTCGGCGGCGATGAACTCGGCCGAACCCCAGGAGACGTTCGGGTCGTCGTCCTCGACGATGCGGGTGGTGCCGTCGAGGTCCGCGATCCGCAGCGACCGTCCGCTCACGTACGCGACTCGCCGGCCGGTTGGATCCGGCCGCGGGTCGAACACCGGACCCTCAGTCGGCACCTCGTGCACGCCGCCCGTCGTGAGGTGGACCGTGAAGAGACGGCCCGCGAGTGCGAACGCCGCCATCGTCGTCTCGGCGTCGGTGGCGTACGCGACGATGCCACCCGCCTGCTCGCGGACCCGCTCGCGCCGCGCGCGCTCCTGCGGCGGGAGGGCCTCCTCGTCGTGCTCGAGGAGGTCGGCGGCGTCGACCACGTGCACTTCCTCGTCCTTGTCCACGTCGTAGACCCAGAGCCCGTTTGCGGGGTCGTCGCCGGCGCCCGAGCGAAGGAACACGACCCGCTTGCCATCGGGCGAGATCGTGAAGTTCCGCGGCTCGCCGAGAGTCAGCCTGCGGGTCCGGGCGTACTGGCGGGGAAACGTGTCGGCCATGAGGACCCGACCGCGTCGGTCTAGGGCTCCACGAGGATCTTCGCGTGGGCCTCGGGATTGCCGAGATCCGTGAACGCCTGAGGCACACCCTCGACGCCGACCGTGCCCGTCACGATGTCGGGATAGCGCGTCGTGCCCTCGGCCAGTGCCTGAAGCGCACCCGCGAACTCCGTCGGGTCGTAGCCGAGCGCGAACTGCACGTTCAGCTCACGGCCGATGCCCGCCATCGGACGAATGCGGTCCTCCTCCATGCACACGCCGACGACGAGGATGCGGGCGTCACGCGGCGCCATCAGCATTGCCTGGTCGATCATGCCCGGCACTCCGACCGCCTCGAAGATCACGAGCGGCTTCGCGCCGTCGACCCGCCTCCACGCATCGATCGGACGCTCGTGGCTCGGGTCGACGACCTCGTGCGCGCCCACCTTCGCGGCGAGCGCGCGGCGAGCGGGGGAGAAGTCCGAGGCGACAATGGGCTCGATGCCCCGCCGGGCGAGGTCGTCGATGACCGCGAGGCCGACCGGACCGCATCCGAGCACAACGGCCGCGTCGCCCGACACGATCTTCGACTTCGCCACCGCGTGGATGCCGACGGCGAGCGGCTCGGTGAGGGCGGCGCGTCGGTGGTCGAGGCCGTTCGGCACCTTTATCGCGGCGAGGTCGCTCAGCACCATGAGCTCCGCGTAGCCGCCGGGATACTCGTTCGAATAGCCGATGGTGTGCAGCCCAGCCGCGTCGAATGCAACCGGAATGGAGACGACGAGGTCGCCCGACTTGAGGTTCGTGCAGTCGGGGCCCAGCTCCACGACCTCGCCGCAGAACTCGTGGCCCATGACGACGTCGCGGTCGGCCTCCATCCGCACGGTCTCGATGGGTTCAGGCGGCGCATGCCTCCGCAGCTCCTCGCCGAGGGCGGCCATCGCGGCTCCGTGCTTGAGCATGTGAAGGTCAGACCCGCAGATCCCACAGGCCCTCGTGCGCACGAGGACCTGACCGGAACTGGGCACGGGATCGGGGATGTCGCGCACATCGAGCGTCCAGTTGCGCATCGTCGCGGCTCGCATGGACGGGGACGCTAGTTGCGCGCGACGCTGCGGAGCATGTCCGTCGTGAAGATCAACGCCATCACGGTGCCCGAGGGGATGGGCGCAGAGCTCGAGAAGCGGTTCGCCGCCCGGGTGGGCGAAGTCGAGAAGATGCCGGGTTTCGAGGGCTTCGAGCTGCTACGTCCCACGAACGGCGAGTCGCGGTACTTCGTCTACACACGGTGGGCCTCGGAGGACGACTTCCAGAGATGGGTGTCGAGTGACTCGTTCACTCGTGGTCACGCGCAGGCCGCTGGCGACGCCGGCCGTCCATCTCCGGTCGCGCACGGTGCCGCGTTGCTCGAGTTCGAAGTCGTGATGCAGGCCTGACGGGGCTGGTTCTCCGGGGCCCGCTTCATCCGGGAGGTCGCGTGGCGTCGTAGTAGGCGCCGTGAGATCGTCAACGTTTCTGCGCTACTTCGGCGCCGTGCTGCTGCTCGTCGGTGGGCTCGTTCACCTGCAGCTGTACTTCGATGGCTATCGCGACTTCCCGAACGAGAACCTCGGGCGGTCGTTTCTTCTCAACGCCGCCGCGTCGGTCGCCGTCGCGGCACTGCTGTTCCTGCGTCGAGACACGCTCGTGCGCGTTGCCGGAGTCGCCATCGCGGCCGGCACCCTCGTCGCGTTTGCGCTGAGTCGCACGGGTGACGGGATCTTCGGTTTCACCGAATCTGGATTGAACCCGTCGCCGCAAGCCTCGATCGCACTCTTCGCCGAGATCGGGGCGATTGCCGTCCTCCTCACGTCCCTTGCGGTGGAACGTCCGAGCCCGAGCCACGAGCGCGCGACTCGAGCCACGTTCGCGCCGCTCGCCGCTGTCGCTTCAGTGGTCGTCGCCGTCGCGCTCGGCGCCGCCTGGTCACGCGAGCCGCAACCGGCCAGCGCGGACGTCGAACTGGGCCGTCGGCGTGGCACCGATGGTGAGACCGCGTCCGATGTCGCGATCCAAGACTTGCGTTCGGGCCGAAGGAGCTTTCGGTCGCGCCGGCACGACAGTGACTGGACGAACAGCGATGGGTTCGCACATCGGTCATCTCGCAGGAGGGTGGTGCAGAGCGAGCCGATCGCACCCGGCGGCACGTTCACGTTCACTTCGACGGCCCCGGCACCTAGCGTACTTCTGCGGCATCCACAACTCGATGAAGGCGTCCATCACGGTCACGTGACCGTCCCCTACCGGCAAAGGAGCACACCGTGGAGATCAGTGAGCGAGAGCCCGGTACTGATGCAAGAGGTCGACGACAGCACCGGTCCGGCATGGACTCGATGGGCGACGACATCCGAGAGCTGCACCACGGCGAAGGGCGACGGCTCATGGGTCACTCCCGCGCTCTTCTGAAGCGCGCAGGTGTCGGCGGGGCAGTGATCACGATTGGCACTCGGTGCTGCCCGTGGTCGCCTGCTCTCACCGTGTACGCGGAGGCGGGTGACGCCGGCGTGGCCGCTTCGCGGAGAGCGTCGAGCTCGCCGCGGTTGAGGCTACAAGGCGGCAGCCGCGAGCGGGAAGGTCACGGACGCCGCGGTCGGATCGGTGGCATGCTGTTCGCGTCCCACACACCGAGCACGGCGCCGCATTCGGCGCCGCTGCTGGCAGCGCGGCGACGGGGATGCCCAACGCGAAGCTGCTCGAAGCCGTGGGTCCGCAGCTGACAGGCGCCGCGGATCAGAACGCGCTGCTCGAGGATCGCATACGACCTCGAGAATGCTGCGGCGGCGACGTACATGTTCGCCCTCGGTGCGCTCACTCGGTGGAGGCGCTGCAGCTCACCGCGTCGATCCTGCCCGATCGAGTCGCAGCACGCCGTCGTGCTCGGGCAGGTCCTCGGTCTCCTCCGACTGACTACATCCCCGGCTTCGAGACGGCCGACGCGGCGGTCAAGCCGTCGGACTACCCGCTGACGTGACCGCCGCTCGACCCGTCTCTGCACCCAGCCCGATCGCACGAAAGGACGCGCGATGACCATCGCCCAAGACGAGCTGCGCCGTGAGGCGGGCGAGATCCAAGAGGAGCACGAGGCCTCGACGCTGTCTCCGATGCGCGACGCGCTCGCCCGCATCTTCGGCGAGGGATCACCCCTCTCGACGAAGGACAAGTCGGGACTGTTGCTCGGCGGGTTGAATCGTCGCGGGCTGTTCAAGATCGGCGGCATCACGGTCGCGAGCGCTGCGGTGCTCGCTGCGTGTGGCGACGACAGCGACACAAGCGGCTCAGCCGGCGCACGACGACGCCGCGGGCACGACGGCGGCTCCCGGCAGCGCGGGCACGACCGCAGTGTCGGGGATGTCGGGCGACATCGTCATCCTGCGCACTGCCTCGTCGATCGAGGAGCTCGCCGTCGCGGCCTACCAGACGGCCATCGACTCGGGCCTCGTGACCACTGCCGCCGTCGGTGATGCCGCGAAGCTCTTTCAGGCGCAGCACAAAGAGCACTCGGGGCTCTTCCAGGGCGCGACCACCGCTGCGGGAGGCGAGCCCTTCGCTGAGGCGAACCCGCGCTGCTCGACGCGTTGAAGCCGACGATCGACGGACTGAAGGACGAGGCCGGCGTCATCGCATTTGCACTCGAGCTCGAGCAGGTGGCGGCGCAGACCTACCAGGCGAACGTCGGCACATTCGCCGACCCGTCACTCAATGTCGCAATCATGAGCGTCGGCGGCGTCGAGGCTCGCCACGCGCGTGCTCGCTCGGTGCTCGGCGCGATGCCCGGCTCGGACAACTGTTCCCGACCGCGTTCCAGTCGACGACGAAGGCGGTCATGCCGGGCACCGGCGTCTAGCGACGGGTTCTCTTGGCGGATTCGGGTCTCTGCGACCCTGTCGCGCCAAGAGAACCAGCTGGGTCAGGCGACGAGCTCGGCCTCGGGGCCGATGCGCACCTTCTGCCCGACCCACTCGCCTTCGGTCATCGCCTGCCGCGATGCCGGCGTCGTGCCCGACGGCCCATGTGCGCCGGCCATCAGCCAGCAAGCACGCGGCGAACGCGGTCTCGGGGTTGCCGTCGCGGTCGTGCATCACCGTGTAGCCCTCGACCGTCACCTCGCCTTGCCAGTCCTCTGCAAGCGTCCGCGACGGCAGCGCGTCCACCTCGTCTTGGGGATGCGCGGTGCGCACGCCGTCGACGGGGGGTGTCGTCGAATACACGCCGAACGCGTGCTTCGTGACGTACCCGCCGTTCGCGCTCACGAAGCCGAACGATCCGGGCTCGTCTCGCACTCGCCCGACCATCGACGCGATCGAATGGGTGACGTAGTTGTTCCATGGCCCGCCTGCGAAGCAGAGTCCGCCGGTCACGGTCAGATTCCGCTCGAGACCGAACCCGAGCTCTTCGGCGCCGATCTGCACGGCCGACGGGAAGCACGAATACAGGTCGACGTGCGCGAAGTCGTCGGGACCTTTCCCCGCAAGGTCCATGGCCTGCCGTCCCGCCGTGCGGATCGCGGGGGAGGAGTGGAGGTCGGCCCGGTTCGACACGAACTCGGTGTCATGTGCGTCGGTGCCCGAGTGCAGGAACACCCAACGGTCCTCAGCGACGCCGAGCTCTCGCGCCTTCTCGACCGAGCAGATGATCAGCGCGGCCGCCATGTCGACGTCGTTGTTCGAGTTCATGAGCTTCGGGTACGGCATGCCGATCATCCGGTTCGACGGCGACGGGGTGCGGATCTCCTCCGCCGACTTCTGGTCCCGAACCCAGGCGTACGGATTGTCCGCCGCGACCGCGCTGAAGCGAGCCCACAGCTCGGACGCGCGTACCTGATGGGCGTCGACTGTCTCGCCGTGGTGTGCGCGCAGTGCTGTCTCGAACATCGGGTACACCTGCACCGGCATCACCACGCCGCGCGCGAGCTCGTACGGATGGTTCATGCTCATCTCGGAGCCGAACACGCGCGTGGGCACGACCTCCTCGGGCTGCTTCTCCCACACGAGGGTGGCATCCGCTCGCCGGGCGCGCATCCGCGTGCGCCAGGCCTCGCCTCCCATGAGCACCGCACAGTCGAGGTCGCCGGACTGGATCTCAGTGGCGGTCCCGTTCACGAGCGACTGGGGGGTGTTGCCCCCCGCCGTCGTGTACACGGTCTCTCGAGGCTCGACGCCGAGGCGCGCCGCGACAAGAGCGGAGGGGTCTCGGTACCGCCAAGAGAGGAGCATCACGGTGCGCCACGACTGCGCGCCAGCGATCACCTTGGTGGTCCCCGCGTCGTCGGCGGCCGCTCGGACGGCCTCCACCATCAGGTCGACAGGCGGCAACGCGTCGTCGATGCCGTCGGCGCGATGCAGGTACTGGCCGGCACCGACGATGACCGGCGTTCGGGGATCGAGGGCCATGCCCGGACACTAAGAGACTGCACGGATCGTCGTCATGTCGGTGCCTCGATCGGGCACCGGATCTCGACTGCTCGCGTCCGCGGCGACTAGGGGAGCAAGGGCCGGTAGTACTCGCGTGCCTCGTCGATGACCTCGACGATGTCACGGAGTTGGCGGTCTTCGTCGAAGCGTCCGGCACGGCGGACGAGCGACTCGAACTCGTCCAGCCAGTCGAGGCACCACAATGCGTCCTCGGCCCTTGCGACCCGAACGCCGAGGACATCGACGTAGATGGGGCTCGTGTGGGCGTAGGCGTACCAGCCCAAGATGTCAGGGCTCATCGGACCAGTCGCGACAGCCACGACAAATGTCGGCTCGACGATCTCGACCTGAGCTTGAAAGCGTCCGCCCTCGGCCGGCACATCGAAGCTGGCGGCCACACCCGCGCCGGTCCTGATCTCGACCGTGTCGGCACCGACTCCCGAGACGGAAACGATCACCGTCACTCGTTGCGGGGCCGTGAGGTCGATGCGATCACCGATCTCGCCGCTTCGTCCGTTGGCCTCGAGGTGCAAGTCGAGCCAAGGCCCGTTGGTGACGGTCGTGCGGCCGTCGCGAATCGCCTGCTGGAACGAGTGAACGGACAACTCACCTTCCACCTTCGCGTAGACCCGACCGAAGCCCATCGGGTTGCTGAAGGTGATGGCGTTGCGAAACGACAGGAACACATCAGTGCCGGCCGTCGCGGCCAGCGGGATGCCCGCTCCGAGAAGTCGGCGGTAGAGGATCGCGGAGCCGCGGCTGTCAGCGGGAGAGATCAAATCCACGCCGTCGACCAGTCCGAGCGCCGCGTCGGCGACGAGCTCCCGAGCCTCCATGGAGCGGACCATGCCGTGGAACACGGCCGCGGGCGAACTGTCGTCGTCCGTCAGCGAGAAGATCGGATGGCAGTAACCGATAGTCGCTCCGAGATCCTGAAGTTCCGCCGCGGCCACAGCGTTGGCCGGGTGGTCGACCGGATGGTCCGAGGCCAGGTGTCCGGTGCAGAACCGGCTCGGCGCGGCCCGTGGGCCAAAGGCGTGGAAGTGGCCGAGGAGGTCGTTGCGATACTCGACGCCCATCGCGGCGAGGTGGTGCTCGTTGCTCCACGGGACCGTCGTTCCCACCCAGGTCCGGAAGGCCCCCTCGTCCATGATTCGCGACGTGGCAAGGTTGCCGGCGACGAGATTCGCGACGTGGAGTCCTTCGCCACATTGCATCAGCGCCGCATGGTGCGGACTGCAGACCTGCTCACCGGAGTAGTTCATGTGGACGTGCATGTCGCCGCCGAACCAGCCATCGGCTGCGGGGTCGATTCGTCGTTGAGGCGTCAGCTCGACGTCGGCGCGACCACCCGCGTCGACAGTCACCGTCGCCCCCGTTCGCTCGAACTCGAGGCCGGCACCGGCCGTGACAGTCAACGTTGTGCCAGCTGGAACAGCCAACCTCGCCCTTCGGGCGTGGAAGTAGGGTCGGTTGTGGTTGTCCCACTTCTGCAGCGCACCCTCGGGGAACCATCCGTCGTTCTGCTCGTCGACGACGGACCAGCGGATCACTCGATCGCTCGTAACCGTCAACTCGCCCGCCGGCACGACGGTCAACAGGCGATCGACATTGATCGCCTCGCGATCGATTCGCAACGAACCGTGCGTGTTGCCAGCGGTGAGCCTCAGCTGGGCGACTGCTGCGCCCCCGGGCGGAACCTGGTGAGCGAAGCCGTTGGTGCTGATGATCGCCGGCGCGCTCCGCCGCGAGTCGATAAGCACATCCCATCGAACCGTGGTGCCCGGCAGCGCCCGACGGGGCCCCACGACGTCGCATTGATGTCCATCGTCATCGATCCGAAGCACGATCGTTCCGGGATAGCGCGCCTTCCCGTCCAGCACCGCGCGTGCCCCACGGAGCCAGTCGACCATCGTGATGTCGTCCGAGAGCGAGCCGCCGATCTCTGCGACGATCGCGGGCGCGGGCGCGAGCCGCGTGACGGGATGGTGCGGGGTGGTCTCCGACTCCCGCCACGTCGGACCGAAGTGATCCAGCGCGGCGCGGTACTCCATGAGTGACTCGGCGACGGCGACCGGGAGTGCCTCGGCGCTGTGGTCTCCATCGCAGCACACGGTCGGGACCTTACCCTCGTGTTCACGTGCGCTCCCCCGGCGCCTGCGGTCGACCCGCCGGCCTTCCATCAGCGTGGCGACACCGATGGCCACCCGACATGACGCCTCTGCGCAATCTCTGAAGCCGCAACTCCCTGGGAGTCCCGCCGGCCGACCAGCGTCGGCCTCCGGCCACGCGTGCCTCGGTACAATCGCCGGCGTGCCCTGGCCCTCACGTCGCGACGACGAGCTGTTCTCGATGCTCGACCGCGAGTTCGAGCGGCAGAACACCACGTTGCAGCTCATCGCGTCCGAGAACTTCGCCTCGCCCGCGGTGCTCGCGGCCAACGGCTCGGTGCTCACCAACAAGTACTCGGAGGGATATCCGGGCAAGCGGTACTACGGCGGCAACCGCATCATCGACGAGGTCGAGGACGTCGCCCGCGAGCGGGTGAAGGCGCTCTTCGACGCGGAGGCGGCGAACGTCCAGCCCCACTCGGGAGCGAACGCGAACCTCGCCGCCTACTTCGCGCTGCTGCAGCCCGGCGACACCGTGATGGGGTTGCGCCTCGACCAAGGCGGGCATCTCACTCACGGCTCTCCGGTGAATGCGAGCGGCCGCCTCTTCCGCTTCGTCGCGTACGGGCTCACGCCGTCGGATGAGCGCATCGATCTCGACCAGGTGCGCGACCTCGCCCGAGCGGAGCGCCCGAAGCTGATCATCACGGGAGCGACGGCGTACCCCCGGATCATCGATCCGGTCCCGTTCCGCGAGATCGCCGACGAAGTCGGCGCGCTGTTCTTGTTCGATGCCGCCCACATCGCCGGTCTCATCGCGGGCGGGGCGCACCCGAATCCGGTGCCGCACTCCGACGTCGTGACGTTCACGACGCACAAGACGCTGCGCGGCCCCCGCGGCGGCTGCATCGTCTCGACGTCCGACTACGCGACCGCGATCGACAAGGCGGTGTTCCCCGGCCTCCAGGGAGGGCCGCTCGAGCACGTGATCGCAGCCAAGGCCGTCGCGTTCCACGAGGCCGCCGACCCGAGCTTCCGCGAGTACGCCCACCAGATCGTGCGGAACGCGCAGGCCCTCGCCGCGGCCCTCGCCGCGGAGGGCTTCCGCTTGGTGTCGGGAGGCACCGACAACCACTTGCTGCTCGTCGACTTGCGCACGTTCGACGCCGAGCTCACCGGCAAGGTCGCGCAAGAGGTGCTCGACCGAGCCGGCATCACGCTCAACAAGAACACGATCCCCGACGACCCTCGGTCCCCCTTCGTCACGAGCGGAGTGCGCATCGGCACCCCCGCGGTGACGACGCAGGGCATGAAGGAACCCGAGATGGCCCGCATCGCGGAGCTCATCGCTCGTTCACTGCGACATCGTGACGACGACGCGGAGCAGGCGAGTGTCCGCGACGAAGTCGTGGCGCTCTGCTCGAAGTTCGTGCCGTATCCCGAGCTCAGCGGCCCCGGCCGCTAGCTCCACCCGGCCTAGGCTGGCCGTTCGATGCCGGGCCTGGGCGCCTACCTCATCATCGGTGGTGTCGCCGCCATCGCCACGTTCGTGCTCACGCCGCTCGTGCGTTACTTCGCGCATCAAGTTCGGCGCCGTGGTCGCGCCCGACGAGCGCAGGGTGCACGACCTTCCCACCGCAACGCTCGGAGGCGTCGCGATGTTCGCGGCGTTCCTGCTCGCCATGTTGGTGGCGTGGCGCCTGGATGCGTTTCGCCTCGTGTTCACGTCGTCCTCCGAGCCGCTCGGTGTCGTGCTCGGCGCCGCGATCATCTTCACGGTCGGGTTGCTCGACGACCTCTACGAGTGGTCGGCGCCGGCGAAGGTCTCGGGGATGGTGCTCGCCGGGGGCGTGATGTCGCTGCTCGGCATCACGATGTTCTACTTCCGCATCCCGTTCTTCGGGCTCGTGCTGCTGTCGCCCGACCTGGCGCCTCTCGTCACGGTGCTCTGGGTCGTCGGCATGGCGAACGCGGTGAACCTCATCGACGGTCTCGACGGCCTCGCTGCGGGCACGGTCGCCATCGCGGCCGGCGCCTTCTTCCTCTACGCCCAGCGGCTCAACGACGCGGGCTTGCTCGCGGCGGGGAGCATCTCGCCGATGGTCTCGGTCATCGTGCTCGGGATGTGCGTGGGCTTCCTCCCGCACAACTTCCATCCCGCGCGCATCTTCATGGGCGACTGCGGCGCTCTCCTCCTCGGGTTGCTGATGGCCGCGTCGACGATCGTCGTCGGCGGGCGGGCGAGCGAGCCGTTCAGCGGCCAGACCTACTTCTTCTTCGCTCCGTTGTTCATCCCGCTCTTCATCCTCGGGGTGCCGATCCTGGACACGATGTTCGCGATCATTCGCCGCGCCACGCGTCGACGCTGGGGTGGCGACCGCCGACAAGGACCACTTGCATCACCGGCTGATGCGCCTCGGCCACGGCCATCGGCGCAGCGTGTTCATCCTCTGGACGTGGACGGTGATCCTGTCGGGGTTCGTCCTCTACCCGACGTTCGCGCGGGAGGGCGACGCGATCGTCCCGTTCGGTGTCGCGGCGCTCGGCCTCGCTCTGTACATGCTGTTCCACCCAGGAGTGCGCCGGGCCAAGGTCGACTGAACAGTCCGCGGCTAGCGTGCGCCGACCAGGTTTCGGTCTCGGCTGCGAAGCCGAGTTGTGAAGCTGGGTTGCGGAGCCCGGGGGTTGCGCACCTGAAGCCCCCCGGGGTACATTGGGAAAACATTCACAAAGTGCCGCGAAGGCACCTTTGCCAGACAGGAAACCCGTGGAGCATCGAGCGCGACGCGAGCTCAACAACGGATTCGGGGATGCGATGTCCCGGGCGGTCGAGCTGTCGCTGACCCCGGCGATCATGGGGTTTCTGGGGTCGCTGCTCGACCGTTGGCTCGGCACGTGGCCGGTGTTCGCGATCGGGCTGTTCGTCTTCACGCTGCTCTACGTGATCTGGAAGATGTTCATGCAGTACGGCGAGGACATGAGAGCGCACGAGGCCAAGCTCCCCGGGCGCCGAGCTCCCGAACGCCGGGGTTCAGAACACGGTTCAGAACAGCCCGGAGGTCACACCGTGACCGCGACCGCCACTCCCGCCGGTCCTGCTGTCGAGAGGGATCTCGCCTTCCACATGGTGACCCGAGCGGTGCCGTTGGCACCGCTGATCGTCTTCGGGGCGTTGGTCATCCGGGGCGGCGACGGCGCATGGTCTGCCCTGCTCGCGGTGGGCATCGTCGTGGTGAACCTGGTCTTCGCCGCGGCGCTCTACACCTGGGGAGCCCGCACCTCGGCGAACATGCTCATGGTCGCGGCGCTCGGCGGGTTCCTGCTCCGCATGCTCCTCGTGACGCTCGTCGTGGTGCTCGTGAAGGACCAGTCGTGGGTCGATCTGCCCACGCTTGCGGTCGCGCTGCTCATCACGCAGCTGGGCCTCCTTGCATGGGAGTGCCACCACGTCGCTACGTCGCTCGCCGTTTCCGTCCCTGAGACCGTTCCTGGCAACAAGGAGACGTTCGCCCAGTGATCCACGTCCTCGCGATCGAGTTCCCGCCGATCAGCCACGTCATCGAGTGGCCGTCGGGACCACTCGGCATCAACAAGGTCGTCGTCCTCATGTGGGTGTCGGTCGCGTTGGTGTTCGGGATCATGTATGCGGGCAGTCGCAAGAAGGCCCTTGTCCCGAAGGGCGTGCAGAACGTCGCCGAATCGGCGGTCGACTTCGTGCACAACGGCATCGTCCTCGAGACGATCGGACCCGACGGCATGAAGTTCGCGCCGTTCCTCTTCACGCTGTTCACGTTCATCTTCGCCCTCAACATCTGGGGGATCATCCCCGGCGCGCAGATGCCGGTGAACGCTCGCATCGCACTGCCGATGTTCATGGCCCTGCTGGTGTGGGTGATCTACCTCGTCGTGGGCATCGCGAAGCAGGGTCCCATCGGCTACTTCAAGAACGCGATGTTCCCCCCGGCGTGCCGATCGCGCTCTACGTCCTGGTGTCGCCGATCGAGCTCGTGCAGGTCCTGATCGTGCGGCCGCTCTCGCAGGCCGTTCGACTCTTCGCCAACATGCTTGCCGGCCACCTGCTGCTCACGAGCTTCGCCGTCATCACGGCGTCGCTCTGGAGCCTCTCCCTGTTGATCGTCATCTGGCCGTTCTCGCTCGGCCTGCTGATCGGTCTCACCGCCTTCGAGGTGCTGGTGTGCTTCCTGCAGGCGTTCATCTTCACGATCCTCACTGCGGTGTACATCGGTAGCTCGATGCACCCCGACCACTGACAACGAGAAACGGTCTACGGACCTCACCTAAGGAGACACAGTGCTTCACGTCCTTGCGCAACAGGACCCGGGCGAGCTCGAGGCGGGCCTCACGGCCGTCGGCCGAGGCATCGTCTATGGCGGTGCCGCCATCGGCCCCGGCATCGGCATCGGCCTCGTCGTAGCCAGCGCCATCACGGCGATGGCCCGTCAGCCCGAGTCGGCCGGCATGGTGCGCACCACGATGTTCCTCGGCATCGCTTTCACCGAGGCACTTGCCCTCTTCGGGTTCGTGCTCGCGTTCATCATCTCGGGCTAGGAGACCTTCGTGCGCATTCGAAAGCTGCTGATCGCGACGGTCGTCGCGGCGTTGGCGTGCTTCGCGTTCACCGGTGCGGCCGCGGCCGCCGGCCTGCGTGAGCCGGCCGGACACGCGGAAGAGGAGTGCATCGAGATCCTCGAGGACGGCGGTTCCGTCGACGACTGCCAAGAGGCACCGTCGCCGATCTTGCCGGCGACCAACGAGCTGATCTGGGGCATCATCTCCTTCGTCGTCCTGCTCTTCCTCATGTGGAAGTTCGCCTATCCCGGCATCAAGAAGGGCATGGACGCTCGGTCCGACCGCATCCGCAAGAGCGTCGAAGATGCGGACGCGGCGAAGTCGCAGTCCGAGGCCACGCTCGAGCAGTACCGGGCGCAGCTCGCCGACGCGAAGAACGAGGCCGCTCGCATCGTCGAGGAGGCTCGCCAGCAGGCCGACGCCCTCAAGCGTGAGCGCGAGGCCGCGCTGCAGACCGAGCTCGCCGCCATGCGTGAGCGCGCCGCCGCGGACATCGAGTCGTCGAAGGCGCAAGCCGTCGCCGATCTGCGGTCCGAGGTCGCCCGCCTCGCGATCGGTGCCGCCGAGGTCGTCGTCCAGCGCAACCTCGACTCGGCGACGCAGACCCAGCTCGTCGAGAACTACATCGAGCAGGTGGGGTCACGGGCGTGACGGCGAAGGATCGCATCGAGGGCTACGCCACGGCGCTGTTCGAGGTCGCCCGGGCCGAGGGCTCGCTCGACGAGGTCGAGGACGAGCTGTTCCGGTTCGCGCGCACCCTCGAGGGCAGCGACGAGCTGCGCAACGTCCTCATCGACGAGGCGATCCCGGCCGGACGGCGCGAAGCGATCGTCGAGGAGCTCCTCGGCGGCAAGGCGTCGCCGGTCACCGCGTCGCTCGTGAGCTTCGTGGTCGGGGCGGGGCGTGCACGCGACCTGCCGGCGATCATCGACCAGCTCGTCGAGCGCGCCGCGGCCGAGAAGCAGCTCGTCGTCGCCGAGGTCCGCTCGGCGATCCCGCTCACCGAAGATCAAGAAGCACGGCTGGCCGACGCGCTCAGCAAGGCGACGGGCAAGAAGGTGCAGCTGCACGTCGTCGTCGACCCGTCGGTGCTCGGTGGCCTTGTCGCATCAGTGGGCGACACGGTCATCGACGGCACCGTGCGCGACCGCCTCAGCCAGCTGAAGTCGTTGTTGTAGAGACGAGAAAAGGACCCCCATGGCAGAGCTCACGATCAACACCAACGACATCGTCACCGCGCTGCGCAAGCACCTCGAAGGCTTCGACCCCGCGGTCGAGACCAAGACGGTCGGCCGCGTGACCGAGGTCGGCGACGGCATCGCCTATGTCTCCGGGCTGCCGAAGGCGGGTGTGAACGAGCTGCTCGAGTTCGAGGACGGCTCGCTCGGCCTCGCGCTCAACCTCGACGAGGAGTCGATCGGCGCGGTCGTGCTCGGCGACGACCGAGGGTGTGGAAGAGGGTCAGACCGTCAAGGCCACCGGCCGAATCCTCTCCGTCCCCGTCGGCGACGGTCTCCTCGGCCGCGTGGTCAACGCGCTCGGTGAGCCGATCGACGGCCGGGGCCCGCTCGTCGATCCGATCGACCGCCGCCTCGAGATCCAGGCTCCGTCGATCATGGGTCGCAAGCCCGTGCACGAGCCGATGCAGACCGGCATCAAGGCCATCGACGCGATGACGCCGATCGGCCGCGGCCAGCGCGAGCTGATCATCGGCGACCGCAAGACCGGCAAGACGACGGTCGCGATCGACACGATCCTGAACCAGAAGGGCCAGGGGGTGAAGTGCATCTACGTCGCGATCGGCCAGAAGGGCTCGACCGTGGCGCAGACGGTCGCGACGCTCGCGGCCCGCGGCGCGATGGACTACACGGTCGTCGTCGTCGCGCCCGCCTCCGACCCGGCTCCGTTCAAGTACCTCGCTCCCTACGCCGGTTGCGCGATGGGTCAGCACTGGATGGAGAACGGCGAGCACGCGCTCGTCGTCTACGACGACCTGTCGAAGCAGGCCGAGGCCTACCGGCAGCTGTCGCTGCTGCTGCGCCGTCCGCCGGGGCGCGAGGCGTACCCCGGCGACGTCTTCTACCTGCACAGCCGCCTGCTCGAGCGCGCCGCGAAGCTCAACGACGAGCGGGGTGCCGGATCGCTGACCGCACTGCCGATCATCGAGACCAAGGGCGGCGACGTCTCCGCCTACATCCCGACCAACGTCATCTCGATCACCGACGGCCAGATCTACCTCATCGACGACCTGTTCAAGTCGGGCGTGCGCCCGGCGGTCGACGTGGGCATCTCGGTGTCCCGCGTGGGCGGCAACGCGCAGATCAAGGCGATGAAGGCCGTGGCCGGCACGCTCAAGATCGACCTGGCGCAGTTCCGCGACCTCGAGGCCTTCGCGACGTTCGGCTCCGAGCTCGACGCGGTGTCGAAGGCGCAGCTCGAGCGCGGCTACCGCCTGGTCGAGCTGCTGAAGCAGAACCTGAACTCGCCGATGGCGGTCGAGGACCAGGTGGTCAGCATCTTCGCCGGCACGAACGGCTACCTCGACGACCTGCCGGTGAACGACGTGAAGCGGTTCGAGCAAGAGCTGCTCGAGGTCTTCCACACCCGCCACGGCGCGATGCTCGACGAGATCCGCACAAAGGGCACGCTTCCCGACGGTGTGCGCGATGCAGTGGCCGCGTTCAAGAACGACTTCGCGGTGCTCGGCGAAGACGTCGTCATCGCCGATCCGCTCGCGACCGATGCCGAGGGCCTCGGCGAGGCCGAGTCCGACAAGACGCTGGCGACGGAGTAACCGCATGGCTGGTGGTCAGGAGCGCATCCTCAGGCGCCGCATCAAGACGGTGCAGGCGACCAAGAAGATCACGCGCGCCATGGAGCTCATCGCCGCCAGCCGCATCGCTCGCGCCCAGGAACGGGTGCGGGCCGCTGTTCCCTACAGCGACCAGATCACCGAGGTCGTGAAGGACATCGCGTCGGCGGCCGGCTCCGAGGTCAAGAGCCCGCTCCTCGAGTCCCGGCCGGAGATCCGCAAGGAGGGCTACCTCGTGCTGGTCGCCGACCGCGGCTTGTGCGGTGGCTACAACGCGTCGGTGCTGCGCGCCGCCGAGGGTGAAGTGAAGCGCACCGTGCAGGAGGGCAAGGGTTACGGGCTCGTGCTCGTCGGCCGCAAGGCGGAGACCTACTTCCGCTTCCGCGGGTACGACACTGAGGCGTCGTTCGCTGGGTTCTCCGAGCGGCCCACCTACGCCGACGCGAAGGCCATCGCCGCGACCGTCATGGAGAAGTACGCCGAGGGCGCGCTCGACCGCGTCGAGATCATCTACACCCGCTTCATCAGCGCCGGCGTGCAGGAAGTGCTGATCCGGCCCGCTCATCCCGCTCGATCGCGCCGTGGTCGAGGGCGGGGACGCCAAGCCGAGCGCGCCCGAGGGACACGAGGGACCGCAGGCCGCGTACGAGTTCGAGCCCGCGCCCGACGCGATCCTCGACAGCCTCCTGCCGCGCTACGTCGAGGCTCGCATCTACGCGGCGCTGCTCAACGCGGCCGCGTCCGAGCAAGCCGCTCGCCAGCGCGCCATGAAGGCCGCCACCGACAACGCCGAAGATCTCATCATCAGCCTTTCTCGCATCATGAACCGCGCCCGCCAGGACGCGATCACGACCGAGATCATGGAGATCGTCGGCGGCGCCGAGGCGCTGAAGACCGACGAGATCCTCGAACCCGCTCTCCGCATCGAGTTCGAACTTCCGACCCCCCTTTCGTAGGAGCCTGCCGTCATGACCATGACCGACAACGAAACGAAGCTGAAGGAGGGCCGGGTCGTCGCGATCGCCGGACCGGTCGTCGACATCGAGTTCCCCCACGACGGCATCCCCGAGATCAACCACGCGGTCCAGATGACGATCGACGTCGGCGGCGAGTCCGTCGTCGTCACCGCCGAGATCGCGCAGCAGCTCGGTCAGCGGCCGGGTGCGGGCGGTGTGCCTGAAGCCGACCGACGGCCTGACTCGCGGAGCGGTCGTCGTGAACACGGGCCGCGGCATCACGGTGCCGGTCGGCGACGGGGTGCTCGGTCACATCTTCAACGTCATCGGTGAGCCGCTCGACGTGGACGCGTCGGTGGTCGCCGACCTCGAGCGGTGGGACATCCACCGTGACCCGCCGCCGTTCGACCAGCTCGAGCCGCGGGCCACGATGTTCGAGACCGGCATCAAGGTCATCGACCTGCTCACCCCCTACCTGCAGGGCGGCAAGATCGGCCTGTTCGGAGGCGCCGGCGTCGGCAAGACCGTGTTGATCACCGAGATGATCAACCGCATCGCCAAGCAGCACGGCGGTGTGTCGGTGTTCGCCGGGGTGGGGGAGCGCACACGTGAGGGCACCGACCTGCGCCTCGAGATGGCGGAGTCGGGCGTCATCGACAAGACCGCCCTCGTGTTCGGTCAGATGGACGAGCCGCCCGGCGTGCGCCTGCGCGTCGCGCTGTCCGCGCTCACGATGGCCGAGTACTTCCGCGACGTGAAGAACCAGGACGTGCTGCTCTTCATCGACAACATCTTCCGGTTCGTGCAGGCGGGCTCGGAGGTGTCGACGCTGCTCGGTCGCATGCCTTCCGCGGTGGGCTACCAGCCGACGCTCGCCGACGAGATGGGCGAGCTGCAGGAGCGCATCACCTCGACGCGAGGGCGTTCGATCACCTCGCTGCAGGCCGTGTACGTCCCCGCGGACGACTACACCGACCCCGCGCCGTTCACGACGTTCACGCACCTCGACGCCACCACCGAGCTCTCCCGCCAGATCGCGGCACTCGGCATCTACCCCGCGGTGGACCCGCTGGCTTCCTCGTCGACCCTGCTGCGTCCCGAGGTCGTCGGTGACCGGCACTACGACGTCGCCCGGCGCGTGCAGGAGGTGCTGCAGCGGTTCAAGGAGCTGCAGGACATCATCGCCATCCTCGGCATCGACGAGCTGTCGGAAGAAGACCGCGTGACGGTGAACCGCGCCCGCAAGATCCAGCGCTTCCTGTCCCAGCCGTTCTTCGTCGCCGAGGTGTTCACCTCGATCCCGGGCATCTACGTGCCGATCGAGGAGACCGTCCAGTCGTTCGAGGCACTGGTCGACGGCGAGCTCGACGAGGTGCCCGAGCAGGCGTTCCTGAACGTCGGCAACGTGGAGTCCGTGCTGGCGAAGTCCAAGCAGCTGCAGGACCAAGCGTGACGCTGAAAGTCGAGCTCGTCTCGCCGGAGCACGTGCTCTACAGCGGCGACGCGTCGATGGTGGTGGCGCGCACCGCGGGCGGAGGCGACATCGCGTTCCTGACCGGGCACACCGCCTTCCTGGGTGTGCTCGAGCCGGGCCTCGTACGGGTCATCGAGGAGGACGGCACCGAGCTGCGCGTCGCGGTGTTCGGCGGGTTCGTCGAGGTGAACCACGATCGCGTCTCGATCCTGTCCGACGCCGCCGAGCTGGCGAGCACGATCGACGTCGACGCCGCGCGGCGTTCCCGCGACGAGGCCGAGGCGATCCTGCGCCAAGGGGCCGACGACGACGCGGAGGCTGCCCTGAAGATGGCCGAGGTGCGCCTCATGGCCGCCGGCGCCGCTCCCACCACCGCCACCCACTGACGACCAGCTGATTTCCTTGGCGGTTTCGGGTCGCCGAGACCCGATCGCGCCAAGAAATTCGGCTCGAGAAAGGGAAGAGCGGAAGGTGCCCGCCGCACCTCCCGCTCTCGATCCCGCCACCTTGAAGTGGATGCAGCATGCGCTGGGGCCTGTGTTTCCGATGTAGCGGAGCGCACCGGTCGTCAGTGGCGTCGGTCACACTTGAACGGTGGTGAAGCTCCGACTGGCCGCAGCGTTGCTGATCTCCGACCCGCCGGCCGCCGAGATCAACGGGCTGCGCCGGGCGTGCAGCGATGGGTTGCTCGATCGGGTCGATCCGCACATCACGCTCGTCGAGCCGATCAACGTGCGCGACGACGATGTCGACGAGGTGCACCGGATCCTGCGCGACGCCGCTGCCGAATCCCGCCCCCTGACGTTCACGCTGGGCCCGGCGGCGTCGTTCGCTCCCGATTCGCCGGTGCTCTACCTCGCCGTCGAAGGTGATATCGGTGGGCTGTCGGAGCTGCGCTCGGCCGTGCGAACGGGCCCGCTCGGTCGCGAGGCGGTATGGCCGTTCGTGCCCCACGTGACGATCGGGACGGACCTGTCCGACGCCCGACTCGCCGCGGCGGTCGAGGCATTGGCTGACTACACGGCGACGGTCACGCTCACTCACGCGCACCTGCTGCAAGAGCACCGCGATCCCGACGAGGTGCGTCGATGGCGACCGATCGCGGACGCCGCGCTCGGCGGGCGATCGGTGTCGGGTCGCGGCGGCATCGAGCTCGAGATCACGGCGTCGACCGGCACCGGGTTCGCCCTGACCGCTCGGCGCGACGGCGCTGTCGTTGGGGAGCTCACCGGATGGACCGATGGGGCGTCGCTACGAGTGGCGTGGTTGCGGGTCGATGAAGGCAATCGAGGACTCGGCGTCGGGCGGCGATTGCTCGCGGAGCTCGAGACGTGGGGCCGGGCGCGGGGCGCCGAGCGCCTGGTTGCAGCGGTGGTGCCCACGACGAGCGACTTCCTTCGAGCCCGCGGCTGGGGCGACGCCGACGGGGTTCTGGTGAGAGACCTGTGAACGGTGGTCGTTGGCGCACCGCGCTCGTCACGGGCGCGTCGAGTGGCATCGGCGAAGCGATGGCCCGCCGGCTCGCGGCCGACGGTGTGCAGGTCATCGCGGTCGCCCGACGCGAGGAGAGACTGCAGGCGCTCGCGGAGGAGTTGCCGCCGGGGACCATCGAGGTGCTGCGAGCGGACCTTGTCGCGAACGACGACCTCGCACGCGTCGCGGACCGTGTGCGCGAGGTCGACCTACTCGTGAACAACGCGGGCTTCGGCACCTCCGGTCGCTTCGCGGACGCCGACCCAGAGCGCGTGCAGCGAGAGATCGGGCTCAACGTGATGGCGGTGGTCGCGCTCTCGCACGCCGCGCTCGGCGGGATGGTCGCACGCGACAGCGGTTGGATCTGCAACGTGTCGTCGGTCGTCGGGTTTCAGCCCGCGCCGAACCTCACTGTGTACGCCGCGACGAAGGCGTTCGTCACGAGCTTCACCGAGGGACTGCACGAGGAGCTGCGGGGCACCGGTGTTTCCGCGACCGCCCTGTGCCCCGGGCTCACGCGGACAGAGTTCCAGTCGGTCAGCAACCCGGCCGGCCGCACGCGGACCACTCCCGAGTTCGCGTGGATGACCGCTGAGGAAGTCGCTGCGATCGGACTCGCCGACACGGCCGCGGGTCGGGCGGTATCGGTGCCTGGCCTCCCGAACAAGGCGCTCGTCTCCGCGACGACGCATCCTTCCCCGCGCGGCTGGTGCGCCGCCTCGCCGGAATCGTCCAGTCGCGCTGAGCCATCCTCGTCGCCGTCCTCCGCAAGCTTCGGCCGTCTCCTGCTCGCTGACGCTCGACAATCGGTGCTTCGCGTGCCGGGCGGCGCATTGCGCCGCCACGTGAGCGGGTCAGCCGTATTCGACGGAGGCGAACTGGCGGAGCTTGTCCATGCGGTGGCGGGCGCGGACCTCGCGCACCGTGCCCGACTTCGAGCGCATGACCAATGAGTGCGTCGTCGCGCCGCCGGCGTCGTAGTGGACGCCCTTCAGCAGGTCGCCGTCAGTGACGCCCGTGGCCGCGAAGAAGCAATTGTCGCCGCGGACCAGGTCGTCGATGCCGAGGATCGCGTCGAGGTCGTAGCCGGCGTCGAGCGCGGCCCGCCGTTCCTCGTCGTTGCGGGGCCAGAGCTTGCCGTACAGCGCGCCGCCCATGCACTTGAGCGCGCAGGCCGCGAGCACCCCCTCGGGCGAGCCACCCACGCCGAAGAGGATGTCCGCGCCGGTGTCGGGCCAGGCCGTCGACATGGCCCCGGCGACGTCGCCGTCCTGGATGAGCCGCACGCGTGCACCAGCGGCGCGGACCTCACGGATGAGATCGGCGTGACGATCACGATCGAGGATCACCGCGGTGATGTCGCGGACCGATTCCCCCTTTGCCTTCGCGACCGCCTCGAGGTTCGCGGCCGGCGGCGCCAGCGGATCGATCACTCCCGCGGCCTCGGGGCCGACCGCGAGCTTCTCCATGTACACGCACGGGCCGGGGTTGAACATCGTGCCCCGTTCACTCACACCGATGACCGCGAGCGCGTTGCCGCGGCCCTGCGCGGTGGGTGTCGTTCCCTCGAGCGGATCAACCGCGATGTCGGTTTGCGGCGGCGAGCCGTCACCGATGCGCTCGCCGTTGTAGAGCATCGGCGCTTCGTCCTTCTCGCCCTCGCCGATGACCACGATGCCGTCCATCGGCACTGAGGGCAGCACGATGCGCATGGCCTGGACGGCGGCACCGTCAGCGCCGTTCTTGTCGCCGCGACCCATCCACCTCGATGCCGCCATCGCCGCTGCTTCCGTGACCCGCACGAGCTCCATCGCCAGGTTGCGGTCGGGGGTCTGCGGAACGGCGGCCACGAGCGGACAACGTACCGGGTAGCGTCCGCGCCGTGGCACCCCGGGTGACGGCCGCGATGTGTGCGTATGGCCGAACGCTCGCCGAGCCTCGCCTCTCGCCTGATGGTTCGCTCGTCGCGTTCGTCACGACGATCTCCGGGCGAGGCCAGCTCGTCCTCGTGCCCACCACCGGCGGTGCAGAGGTGGTCGTGACTTCTGAACCGCCTCCGCGGCCCTCGGCTGCCTACGGCGGAGGTGCGTTCGACTGGCTACCCGACAACAGCGGCCTCGTCTACGCGGCAACCGACGGTGGGCTCTGGGTTGCGTCGGTCGATGGCGGACCTCCCCGGTGCGTCGTCGAGCCGTTGCCCGCCGGACCGGTCTCGGCGCCTGCGGTGTCGCCCGACGGCACGATGGTCGCATGTGTGGCCGACAGCCATCACGTCGTCGTGGCCACGCTCGCGGACGACGGCACCTGGCCGCGCCGTTTGTCCGGAGACGCGGACTTCTGCTTCGACCCCACGTTCACCACCGACTCGCAGTGGGTGGCGTGGCAGCAGTGGAGCGTTCCCGACATGCCCTGGGACACGAGCGAGATAGCGGCTCGGCGCAGCGACGGTAGCGGCGAGATCCTGCGGGCGTTCTCGGCGCCTGACGCGCAGGCCCAGCAGGTCCGATTCGCCCCGGGCGGCGCGCTCGCCGCGTTCCTCACCGACGTCGACGGATTCCTCAACCTGTGGGTGTTCGACCGCGACTTCAACGCGAAGCCGGTGCTCGCCGAGCCGTTCGAGCACGGCGACCCCTCCTGGGGCCCGGGTCAGCGGTCGTTCGCGTGGTCGCCGGACGGCAACCGCATCGCCTTCAACCGCAACGAGGGTGGGTTCGGCCGCTTGTGCGTCGCCGACGTCGCGACGGGCAGCGTCGAGGAAGTCGCGAGAGGGGTGCACGGCGCGCTGAGCTGGCAGGGCGAGCGGCTCGCCGCGCTCCGAAGCGGGGCCCGCACGCCGACCGAGATCGTCGTGTACGACGCGCAGTGGCAGCGCGTCCAGATCGCACGCGGCCCGGTCGCCGGCTTCGAGTCTGCGGAGCTGGTGGAGCCGGAGCTCGTCGAGTGGGACGGTGAGGACGGCGCCGTCGTGTACGGCCGGCTCTACCGTCCCACGGTCTCGGCCACGGGCAGCGATCCGCCTCCGCTCATCTGCTCGGTCCATGGCGGTCCCAGCTCGCAGAGTGGCGTCGCGTTCAACGCCCGCTGGCTGTACTGGCTCGATCGTGGCTATGCGGTGCTCGTGCCCGACCACCGCGGTTCGAGCGGTCACGGCCGCGCGTTCCTGCAGGCGATGCGCGAACGCTGGGGCGACCTCGACACCGCTGACGTCGCCGCGGGACTGCGCGCCGCTGCGCATCGCGGTTGGGCGGACCCGCGTCGCATGGTCGTGATGGGCGGATCGGCCGGCGGCTTCACCGTCCTGAACGTCCTCGCCCATCACCCCGACCTGTGTGCCGCGGGCGTCGATCTGTTCGGCGTCGCCGACCTCCTCGAGCTCGACGAGACGACCCATCGCTTCGAGAAGCACTACCTCCACTCGATCGTCGGACCGTTGCCCGACGCCGTCGATCGCTACCGAGATCGTTCGCCGGTCGCCGGTGGTGGACAAGATCACCGCCCCGCTGCTGATCCTGCAGGGCACCGACGACGTCGTGGTGCCGCCGGCGCAGTCGCAAGCGATCGCCGACAAGCTGCGCGGCCTCGGTCGCACCGTGGAGCTGCACCTCTACGAGGGCGAAGGGCACGGGTGGGGTCGGCCCGAGACCGTGCGGGACGAGCTCGAGCGCACCGAGGACTTCCTGCGCCGGCATGTGCTGAGGTGGCGACGATGAGCTCGCGCATCTGCCCGGCGTGCGGCGCCCAGTACCTCGCGTGGGTGACCCGGTGTGCCGACTGCGGCGTCGCGCTGTTGGATGCCGGACCGTCGGTGCTCGACCTGCCCGACGACGAGCAGCTCGTCTACGAGCTCGGCCGAGTGGACGCCGGCCCGGCGGACACTGCTCGAGTCGTTGCTCGGTGCCGACGGCATCGGTCACGCGTGGGAGGCGGCCGATCTCGTCGTCCACGTCGACGACGAGAGCCGCGTCGACGCGCTCGTCGAAGCCATCGAACAGGGAGGCGTCGCGGGCGCAGCGAGCGCCGAACAGGCCGGCCTCGACGGGCGACCAGCTCGTGTACGAGCTCGACGCCTGGAGCGTCGACGATCGGCACAAGCTCGGAGAGGCGCTACTGGAGGCGGGCGTGCCGTTCGTCTGGGACGCGTCGGACGCGCTCGTCGTGTCCGCCGACGACGAGGACGCGGTCGAGAAGATCCTCGACGCGATCGAGTATCCCGACGCGCTCGAGGCGGTCACCGAGGACGAGGTGGCCGACGACGCGGCGCAAGACGCGCTGTCCGAGCTGTTCCTCGCCGCCGATCGCCTGATGCACGATCCGTCTGACGAGGACGGCACGGAAGGCCTGGTGAAGGCGGCGGAGCTCGCGACGGAGGTCGGCGTGCCCGTACGGGTTGGCGCCCGGCGACGTGGAAGGCGGTCGTCGACCACGCCACCGAGCTGCGCGAGCGGCTCAGCGCCGAGGAGAGCGAGAAGGTCGTCGAGAGCGCGACGGCACTGCGGTCACTGCTGCGCCCCTACGTGTGAGTGGGACGCTCCTCGCCGAGCTCGTCGTCTGGCATTCGCGGCCGTTCTCACCCACTCGACGCCTGGCGCTCGGCGAGAGCACGCTGCCGACCGATCCGGCGCCCGGCTTCGGCGGCATCCTGCTCGGCGGTGTCGTCGCCGCTCACATGGACGACCTCGATCCGGAGCTCCATCACGACCTGCATCGCTTGATCAACGAGCTCGAACACGGCCGCCGCATCGTCCAGCCTCGGTTGCGTCATCGGTTCCAGACCGACCGGGTCGGCCTGTCGAGCAGCCACCACCGGCTGCTCGGGGTCGGCGAGGCGATCGACTTCGACTTCGACACGAAGGGATCGGCCGCGCAGCAGATCCTCGGCGCGGTGTACGCGGCCGCGATGGTTCCGCCGGTCGCGCGCCACTCGATCGCAACGGTGCTGCACAAGGCGATGCGATGGACCGGGCCGCTCGGGCCGTCGTTCGTCAGCTACCTGTCCGGAGTCGGGGGAGCGCGGGCGTGGTCGGCACGGGCGTTCGCTGACCCCGTCGCCTGGGCGCTCGAGGTGCTCGGCATCGCCACCGAGACTCACCCGATCGCCAGGTCGTCATCGCGCACTTCCGCGCGCGACTGCGCGAGGTGCATCCCGACCATGGCGGTTCCGCGGACGATGCGGGCCAGCGCATCCTCGACCTCACCGAAGCGCGGCGGATCCTGCTGGGATGAGCAGCGACGGCCGGCGCACTGCTGTTGTTCCCCGGCGCGGGAAGCAACCGCAACCACGGATCGCTCGTCGCGATCGAGCGCGCGGTCGCGCCGCTTCCCGTCGTGCGGGCCGACTTCCCCTACCGCAAGGCCGGACGGTCCTCGCCCGATCGGCCCCCTGTGCTGCTGCAGTCAGTCGTCGACGAGGCGTCGTCTCTCGTCGCAGGCAAGCGCATCCGCGCGAACCGACTCGTGCTCGGCGGAAGGTCGATGGGAGGACGCATCTGCTCGATGGCGGTCGCCGACGGTCTCCCCGCTGCTGGGCTCGTCCTCATCTGCTACCCGTTGCATCCGCCCGGCAAGCCCGACCAGCTTCGCGTCGAGCACCTGCCGAAGCTCACAATGCCCTGCTTGTTCGTGTCGGGCACCCGCGATCAGTTCGGGACCCCTGCGGAGCTCGAGGCGGCGACGGCCCGGATCCCCGGTGCGGTCGAGCATGTGTGGATCGACGGCGCCCGTCACGATCTGAAGGGCAAGGACGCGGAGATCGCGGAGGTCGTCGCGCGGTGGATCAAGGGGCTGGGGCGACGGCGTCCTCCGGGTTGAGCTCCTCGAGCTCGCGGCGGGCCGTCTCCGGGTAGAGCTTCAGCACGAGGATGCACACCACCATCGGGCCGAGCGCGAGCAACGCCATCCCCGGTGCGAATTCGGTCCCACCGATCCGACATCGCCCCCGCCGCGACGAGACCGACGCCGCTGCCGATGAGCGCGAGCACGGTGATCGCGGCGTTTGCCTTCCCGCGAAGTGACGTCGGGAAGAGCTCTGCGCTGTAGACGCCGAGCGCGGGGACCGCAGCTGCGCCGACGATCGCCCCGATCGCGGAGGCGACCCACATCGTCCAGCCCTCGGCGACGAAGAACCACACCGTGCAGATGGTGCCGCCGAACAGCGCGATCGATCCGACGATGCGCCGACCGCGCAGATCGGCCAGCCGTCCGCCGGCGATGATCCCGATGCCGCCCGGCGTGTTGGTGAGCAAGGTGAAGGCGGAGATGCGGCTTGCGGAAAACCCACGCTCGTTCTTCAGGTACCGATTCTGAAAAGCCGAGGCGGGTGCGACGAACAGATTCAGCAACATCCCGGAGATCGCGAGGAGCCAGAAGCGTCCGAGGTGCCCCGCGAAGCCGGCGTCGGCGTGGGGCGCCTCGAAGCGCCGGCTCTCCTGCAGCCGCCGGCTCACGCCGGGCACGAGGAGGATGCCGAGCAGCGGGACGACATAGACCAGCCGCCAGCCCCCGACGCCGAGATCGGCGAGGGGGAGTGAGGCCACGCACGCCCCGGCCCCGAGCGCCGTCGCCATCGCCAACAGGCTCACCGCGTATGCACGCGAGCCCGCGGGCATCTCCTCCATCGCGACGACGGCGATGAGGATTCCGAGCGCCATGGCGAGCGGGCGCGCGATTGCTTGCGATGCCGTGAGCCACGGCAGCGACGGCGACAGCGCCCCGGTCGCGGCGACGATCGGGCCCGCCACCGAGAGCCCGATGATGAGCCGCCGCCGTCCGCGGCGATCCGCGATTCCCCCGATGACGAGGGCGAGGAGCACGCCACACCGCACGATCGCCAGCGAGACCCCCTGCGCGCGGTCGGTCGAGCCGAACTCGTCGGCGGCGAACGCGATGGTCTGCGTCAGGAGCGTGTTGAGGTAGCCGACGATGAGTCCGACGGCAGCGAGCACGCCGAGTGCAGTCGCGGCTCGAGCGTCGAGGCGTTCGGGCGGCGCCCACCACGGCGCCTTGTCCCCTGCCGGTTGCCGCAAGGTGTGCCGCACGAGGGGAGCGAAGACGAACCCGAAGTACGGCACGGCCAGCTGGTACTCGACGACCTCGGTGACCGCGCCGTCGGGTTCGTCGGTGAGGGTGCGTTGGTACGAACCGAACGGCCCATCGGCATAGGAGAACGAGCCGTCGGCCTCACGCATCTCGTGCACGATGTCGTCGCGCGGGATTCGCAGCTCGGGCGGCGGGTCGGCATAGCGGTTGACGATGCGGGCCACCGGCTCCGACGCTCCTGGTCCGTTGGCAGGGAGGTGCCGACGGGGGTCGAGCATACTGACGGCATGGATCGAGTCCTGGTGCGGCCGACCGGGCCGCTCACCGGAGAAGTCGTCATCTCGGGCGCGAAGAACTCCGCGCTGAAGCTGATGGCGGCAACCCTTCTCGCACCGGGCGAACACGTGATCACGAACGTGCCTCAGATCACGGACGTCGCGACGATGACCGAGCTGCTCGGTGCGATCGGCGTCGAGGTCGTTCGCAACGGCACGACGATGACGTTGCGTACGCCCCACGAGCTCCATCCGGAGGCGCCGTACCACTTGGTCGAGCGCATGCGCGCGTCCACGGCGGTCTTGGGGCCGTTGCTCGACTCGGGTGGGCCGCGCCCGTGTCGCGCTCCCTGGCGGCGACGACTTCGGTTCCCGACCGATCGACATGCACCTGTCGGGTCTCGAAGCGATGGGCGCCACGTTCGAGCTCGAGCATGGTTACGTGCGCGGATCGGCCGACGGGCTGCGCGGCGCGTCGATCACGCTCGAGTTTCCGAGCGTGGGCGCAACCGAGAACATCGTGATGGCCGCGGTCGTCGCCAAGGGGACGACGGTCATCGACAACGCAGCCCGCGAGCCCGAGATCGGCGACCTGGTCGCGTTCCTGAACGCGATGGGCGCGCAGATCGACGGTGCCGGAACTTCGACGATCGTGGTCGAGGGCACCCGTGACGGGTTGCGGGCCGCGACGCACGAGACGATCCCTGACCGGGTGGAGGCGGCGACGTATCTTGCCGCGGTCGCGGTCACCGGCGGCGAGGTCGTGCTGCGGAACGCCCGCGCCGACCACATGGAGATGTACCTCCGAAAGCTCGGAGAGATGGGCGTCACCGCGACTCCGACGATCGACGGGATCTGGGCGCGTGGCCCGGCGCAGCTCCGATCAGTCGACGTGTCGACGCTGCCGTATCCGGGCGTCGCGACGGACTACAAGCCGCTGTTCACGGTGATGCTCGCGATTGCCGATGGCGTCGGCATCGTGACCGAGAACCTGTTCGCAGGACGCTTCCGCTACGTCGACGAGCTGGCCCGGATGGGAGCCGACATCCGCACCGACGCCCACCATGCGGTCGTGCGTGGAAAGGCCCGGCTCTCCGGCGCGCCGGTGCGCGCGCCAGACATCCGGGCCGGGGCTGCGCTGGTCGTCGCCGGGTTGATCGCCGAGGGCGAGACCGAGGTCTCAGGGCTCCATCACATCGATCGCGGCTACGAGGATCTGGTGGGAAAGCTGCAAGGCGTCGGCGCCTCCATCGAGCGCCTGGATTAGTCCGGCTGGTACGAGTCGGGAACAACGGGGCCGGTCGCGGGGTTTGGCATTCTGTCAGTTCAGCTTTCGAAGGATGTTGCGCGTGCGTCAACAGGTCGAGCAGACGATCGAAGCGATCCGGCCGGCGTTGCAGGCCGATGGCGGCGACATGTTCCTGCGCGACGTCGACGAGGAGACGGGCGTCGTCACCGTGAGCCTGCTCGGTGCGTGCGGCACCTGCCCCGCTAGCACAGCGACGCTCAAGGCGGGCATCGAGCGAATCATGAAAGACCGGGTCGAGGGCGTCACCTCAGTCGTCGCCGAATAGCCGGACCTGACTCGTTAGGGTGCGGGCGCCGTGCGCCGCCATGACCCTGCCGAGCTTCTCGATGCCGCCCGCAACGGCGATCGGGGCGCGCTGGCCCGCCTGCTCTCGCTTGTCGAGCAGGGCGGCCCACCCGCCCGCGAGGTCGGGCGCCTCAGCCATCCTCTCGGTGGGCACGCCTACACCGTCGGTCTGACCGGTGCCCCCGGCGCGGGGAAGTCGACGCTCACGAGCCAGCTGCTCTCGCTGCTGCGCGCGGACGACGTTTCCGTCGCGGTGCTGGCCGTCGACCCGTCGTCGCCGTTCTCCGGTGGCGCGATCCTCGGCGACCGCGTGCGCATGCAAGATCACGCCACCGACCCCGGCGTCTTCATCCGATCGATGGCGACCCGAGGTCATCTCGGTGGTCTCGCGCTCGCGGCGCCGCAGGCGATCCGGGTGCTCGACGCGGTGGGCAAGCCGTGGGTGCTCGTAGAGACCGTCGGCGTCGGCCAGGTCGAGGTCGAGATCGCCGGCGAGGCCGACACGACAGTGGTCGTCGTTAATCCGGGGTGGGGCGATGCGGTGCAGGCGAACAAGGCGGGCTTGCTCGAGATCGGCGACGTGTTCGTGATCAACAAGGCCGACCGAAATGGCGTGGCCGAGACCCGTCGCGACCTCGAGCAGATGCTCGACCTGTCCGAGCTCGGCGACTGGCGGCCGCCGATCGTCGCCACCGTTGCCTCCCGCAACGAGGGCATGACCGAGCTGTGGGACGCAGTCCGCTCGCACCGAGCCCATCTCGAGGCGAGCAGTGAGCTCGAGAAGCGACGCGAGCAGCGGCTCGCCCGGGAGCTCGACGAGATCGTCGTGCGTAGCCTGCAGGAGCGCGCACGCGACCTCCTGACCGGCACCACGTACGAGGAGCTGTACGCCGACGTGCTCGCCCGGCGGACCGATCCGTGGTCGGCTGCGGAGCAGTTGCTCGACGCGCTCGCCTGACCGATGGAAAGCGTGTCGGGCTATGGTCCGCCGCCATGGCCGACGAACCCGCGCTCGTCCGTGTCGAGCGACGCGATGACGGCGTCGCCGTCGTCACCCTCGACAACCCCAAGGTCAACGCACTCTCGAGTGCATTGCTCACACAGCTCAAGGCAGCCGCCGAGGCCCTCACTGGCGACCCGCCCGGCGCGGTAGTCGTCACCGGAGGCGATCGGGTCTTCGCCGCCGGCGCCGACATCTCGGAGTTCGGTGGGCCGGAGGAGGCCGCCGTGATCGGAGGGCACATTCGTCGCGACGCTCAACGCGCTCGCCTCGATCCCCCGCATCACGATCGCCGCGGTGTCCGGCTACGCGCTCGGAGGTGGCTGCGAGGTCGCGCTCGCCTGCGACCTGCGCATCGTCTCGGAGAAGGCGAAGTTCGGTCAGCCCGAGATCCTCCTCGGCATCATCCCCGGCGGCGGGGGCACACAGCGCCTCGCTCGACTCGTCGGTGTCTCGCGAGCGAAGGACATCATCCTCTCCGGACGGCAGGTCGATGCAGAGGAAGCGCTGCGCATCGGCCTTGCCGACGAGGTCGTGGCGCCCGAAGCCCTCCACGATCGAGCCATCGAGCGCGCGGCCGAGCTCGCCCGCGGAGCGGTCGCCGCGCACGCGCTCGCGAAGCGCGCGAATCGACGAAGGACTCGACATGACGCTCGCCGACGGCCTGCAGCGCGAGCAGGAGTGCTTCATCGAGGTCTTCCGCACCGAGGACTCGCAGATCGGCGTGAAGTCGTTCCTCGAGAGCGGCCCCGGCAAGGCGACATTCACCGGTCATTGAGCACTGTCACTGAGCACTGTCACTGAACAAGGGAGCATCGATGGCGTACGCAGAGGTCAACGGCCAACGTCTCTACTACGAGGACTCCGGAGGTGACGGCCCTCCGGTGATCCTCGGGCACGGCTTCCTCATGGATCACGAGATGTTCGCCCCGCAGGTCGCCGCGCTCGCGCCCGAGTTCCGAGTGATCACGTGGGACGAGCGGGGGTTCGGCCTCACGGAGTTCGACGACAAGCCCTTCACCTATTGGGATTCGGCCGACGACTGTCTCGGCCTGCTCACGCATCTCGGCATCGAGCGCGCCGTCGTCGGCGGCATGAGCCAGGGCGGCTTCCTCTCGATGCGAGCCGCGCTCGACGGCGCCCGAACGGGTGAAGGCGCTCGTCCTGCTCGGCACGCAGTCAGGCAAGGAGAGCGAGGACGTGCTCGCCGGCTATCGGCAGCTGCAGGAGACGTGGCTCTCGGTCGGCCCGGTCGACGAACTCACGGACATCGTCGCGAACATCATCATCGCCGACCCTGACGAGAACGCGAGGTGGATCGCGAAGTGGAAAGCGCGACCCGAAGGAGCTCTTCCTGCAGCCGTCGGAGTGCCTCTTCTCGAGGGACGACATCACGCATCGGATCGGTGAGATCACCTGTCCGGCGTTCATCGCGCACGGAACCGCTGATACCGCGATCGCGATGGAGCAGGCGAAGGCCCTGCGCGACGGTCTCGCGCAACTGCGTCGCGTTCGTCGAGGTCGAAGGCGGCGCACACGCCGCCAACCTCACCCACGCCGATCAGGTCAACCCTCCGCTGCTCGACTTCCTTCGCGAGCACGCCTGATCATCCTCGTCGCCGCTCTCCGCTGCGCTTCGATCGGCTCCTGCTCGCTTCGCTCGACAATCGGTGCTTCGCGGACCCGGCGGCGCATTGCGCCGCCGTATCACGCCCAGGCGATGCGGCCCAGCTCGACGGGCTGGGCGAGGTCGGGATGCGCAGGAAGCACTCGGACGGTGAAGCCGTAGCGGCCCGGCTGAGTCCGGCTGGAACTCGCCGTGGTAGCGCCCGCCGGCGGGCGGCTGCTCGACCAGGTTCATGGGTACCACCGCGGGGTCGACCAGCTCGTCGCCCTGGCCCACCGGGCCGTGCAGCAGCTGCACGGTCACGTCGTCGGGCGCAAGGTCGCCGAGGCCCACGGTCGCGTCGACCTGACGGGTCGCGCCGAGGTCCGCCGCGCTCACATCGGACTCGACGGCCACGACATGCACTCCGTGCCAGGCGGCGAGCACGCGCTCCTTCCACGTTGCGAGCGCCTTCGCGGCCGCGAAGTCGTCGGCGTTGATGCGATCGGCGTGTGCGGCCGTGGGCTCGTACAGCTGGGTCGTGTAGTCGCGCACCATGCGGGCCGCGGTGACCTGCGGGCACAACGTGCGCAGCGACGCCTTCATGCGTCGGACCCAGCCTCGCGGCGTCGGTCCCTCGTTGCGTTGGTAGAAGAGCGGCACGATCTGGCGCTCGAGCAGCTCGAACAAGCTGTTCGCCTCGATCTCGTCGCGCTTGGCGAGATCCGCTTCGCCCTCGGCCGACGTGATCGCCCAGCCGTTCGTGCCGTCGAAGCACTCGTCCCACCAGCCGTCGAGGATGGAGCAGTTGAGCGCGCCGTTCATCGCCGCCTTCATCCCGCTGGTGCCGCAGGCCTCCTGAGGCCGGCGCGGGTTGTTCAACCACACGTCGCAGCCCTGGTACATGTATCGCGCCGAGCGCGATGTCGTAGTCGTCGACGAACACGAACCGATGGCGCACGGTCGGGTCCGAGGCGAAGTGCACCAGATCTCGAATCAGCGCCTTCCCGAGATCGTCGGCGGGATGCGCCTTGCCCGCGAACACGAACTGGACGGGATGATCGGTCGAGAGCAACAAGCGACGCAGCCGGTCGGGCTGCGAGAGCAGCAACGTCGCCCGCTTGTATGTGGCGAAGCGCCGGGCGAAGCCGATGGTCAGCGCCTTCGGGTCGAGCACGCTGTCGCACCACTGCACGTCCGAGGGCGAGAGCCCGCGCGCCAAGCCCGCGGCGAGCAACCGTTGCCGCACGTGCCACGTCAGCCGGCCGCGGCGGTGCTCGCGCGCCCGCCACAGCTCGTCGTCGCCCACATCGTCGATGCGCTCCCAGTCGCTCGCGAGCGCTTCGGTCCAGCCGGGGCTCACGTGACGGCTGAAGATCTCGGTGAACTCCGGAGCAGTCCAGGTCGGCGCGTGCACCCCGTTGGTGATCGAGGTGATCGGTGTCTCCGCGACAGGCACGTCGGGCCACATGCCGGCAAACATCTGTCGGCTGACCGAACCGTGCAGCTTGGCGACTGCATTGGAACGGGCGGCGAGGCGCAGGCCCATCACCGCCATGTTGAACCGTTCGTCGGGCTCATCTGCCGCGGTGACCGAGCGCCAGCAGCGTGTCGAGCGAAACGCCGCATTCGGCCGCCCAGCTGCTGAAGTACTTCGCCATCAGCTCCTTCGGGAAGCGGTCGATGCCCGCAGGCACCGGTGTGTGCGTCGTGAAGATGCACGACGCCCGTACGGCCTCCACTGCTTCGGGAAACGTGAGACCTTCCTTGGTCATCAACCGGTGCAGCCGTTCGAGGCCGAGGAACCCGGCGTGCCCTTCGTTCGTGTGGAACACCTGCACGTCGAGGCCGACGCCGTCGAGCATCCGGACGCCTCCCATGCCGAGGAGGATCTCCTGCTGCAGCCGGTGTTCGACGTCGCCACCGTAGAGGCGGTCGGTGACCTGGCGGATGTCGGGCTCGTTGTCGTCGATGTCGGAATCGAGGAGGTAGAGCGGCGTGCGTCCGACGTCCGGCGCGCCACACCTGGGCGTGCAGCGTGCGCCCGGCGAGCTCGACGCTGACCCGCACGCCTTCGCAGAGCGTGATCGCCATCGCATACGGGTCGAGATCGGGGTAGCGCTCCTGCTGCCATCCGTCGTGCGACAGGCTCTGACGGAAGTAGCCGTGGCGGTAGAGCAGACCGACGCCGACGAGCGGAAGGCCGAGATCGCTCGACGCCTTCAAGTGGTCGCCCGCGAGCACGCCGAGACCACCCGAATATTGGGGGAGGGCCTCGCTGATACCGAACTCGGGCGAGAAGTAGCCGACCAGACGCAGGGGCGACGAGCCCTTCAGCTGGAACCACCGGTCGTTGGTGAGGGAGCGAGCGAGCTCGTCATCGGTGTCGACGAGGAAGCGCATGAAGCCGGGATCCTCGGTGAGCGCTTGCAGGCGCTCGCGGTCGACCGACGCGATGACTGCGACCGGGTCTCGGTGCGTCGCCTCCCAGAGATCGGGATCCACCCAGCGGAAGAGGTCCCGGGTCTCCTGGTCCCACGACCAGCGCAGGTTGAGTGCGAGCCGCTCGAGGGGCGCGAGCGCCTCGGGAAGGCGGGCCCGGACCGTGAAGCTGCGGAGCGCTTTCATGCCAACCCCTTCACGGCGCACCCTTCGTCTTCTTCGCCTTCTTCTTGCTGCGCGCGCCGGCCTCCTCGTACAGCTCGATCGTCGAGGCGGCGATCGCGTCCCATGAGTAGCGGGTGCGCACGAGCTCGCTTCCCGCGGCTTGGCATTTCGCCGCGAGGCCGGGTTCGGTGAGCATGCGATCGACGGCGGCCGCAAGGGCATCGGCGTTGCCGGGCGGGAACAGCAGTCCGGCATCGGTGCCGCTCAGGACCTCACGCAACCCTCCGCTCTCCGCGGCGATGAGGGGCGCCCCGGCCGAGACCGCTTCGAGCGCCACGATGCCAAACGGCTCGTAGAGCGACGGGATCACAGCGCAGGTCGCTTCGTTCAGAAGCCGCACGAGCTCCTCGTCGCTCACGAACCCCGCGAACTGCACCGCGCCCTCGACACCCAGCCCGCGTGCGACGCCGCGCAGCTCCTCCGAGTAGGTGCCTCGGCCGACGATCGCGCACCGAAGGGTCGGCCGGCGACCGAGCAGCCTCGCTACCGCGCCGATCAACGTTTGGAAGCCCTTCTCGTACTCGAGGCGACCCCACGAGACGAGGAGCGGCGCTTCACTGCCGGCGCGGACCACGTCCGGCGCGGCGAAGCGCGTCGGGTCGACCCCGTTCGGGACCATCACGATCTTGTCGCGGGGAAGCTGGAACGAGCGCACAACCTCTTCGACCATGAAGCCCGAGCAGCAGATCACTCGCTGGGCCTGGTAGGTCAGCCACCACTCCGTGGCATTGATCGCCTCGGAGGTCGAGCTCGTGAGGTGACCTTGATGACGCCCGAGCTCGGTCGCGTGCACCGTCGCGACGAACGGCACCTTGTAGGCCTCACGCAGGGTGTCGCCCGCCCATGCACCGAGCCAGTCGTGCGCGTGCACGACGTCGGCCTGCCACGGCAGGATCGCCGCGCCGAGCTGCGCGAGCTGGTGGTTGCCGGAGATCACCTGCGCCAGCGGGTTGTCGGCCGGGACCCACGGCAGATCGACGTGCGCACGCAGGACGCGCACTCCCTCGAGCTCGGCGTCGTCGGGCGCGTACGGGTGGGCGCGGGTGAGCACCACGACCTCGTGGCCGGCCCTGGCCATCGCCGTTGCGAGTCCGTGGACGTGGGCGGCCAGCCCGCCGACGACGAGCGGTGGGTACTCCCAGCTGACCATCGCGACGCGCATGAGCGCCCGACCTTACCCGGG
The DNA here is from genome assembly GCA_963759645.1 of uncultured Acidimicrobiales bacterium. Classification (GTDB taxonomy): domain Bacteria; phylum Actinomycetota; class Acidimicrobiia; order Acidimicrobiales; family DATKAS01; genus DATKAS01. The sequence goes on from CAVXAI010000017.1 coordinate 208,269, forward strand.
CGTCGTGGGATGCTTCGGGGGTGCTTCGAGCCCCCGACGTCGCCGCCGAGCTCGCGCGAGTCGTCGCCGGCGAGCACCGTTCGCCCCACGATGTCCTAGGCCCACATCGTGCGGACACGGGATGGGACGTGCGGGTGTGGCGGCCCGGCGCCGCGACCTGCGCCTTGCGCAGCGACCTCGCTCGGCTCGAGATGGCGCGCGTCCGCGAGGAGGGGATGTTCGTCGCCGAGCTCGCGGCTGACCCAGGCGCGTACCGGGTCGAGGTCACCTACCCGGACGGATCCACCGTGCTCGCCGAGGACCCGTACCGGTTCTGGCCGACCCTCGGCGACGTCGATCTGCACCTCATCGGCGAGGGCACGCACCGTCGCCTCTGGGATGCGCTCGGCGCCCACGCCCGTCGCCACGAGGGCGTCGACGGCACCGCGTTCGCGGTGTGGGCGCCCGCGGCACGATCGGTGCAGGTGGTCGGCGACTTCAACGGCTGGAACGGACGAGCACATCAGATGCGCCTGCTGGGATCGTCGGGCGTTTGGGAGCTCTTCGTGCCCGGTGCCGGGCCGGACGACCACTACAAGTTCGAAGTGCACGGCTCAGACGGGCGAGTCACTCTGAAGGCCGATCCGCTCGCCCGCGCCGCCGAGCTGCCGCCTGGCGCCGCCAGCATCATCACGACGTCGAGCCATGTATGGGGCGACGGCGCATGGCTCCACCGCCGACTCCGCCAGGACCCGGTCCGGGCGTCATTGACCATCTACGAAGTCCACCTCGGATCCTGGCGACCCGGGCTCGGGTACCGCGAGATCGCGCCGCTGCTCGCCGATCACGTCATCGACCTCGGCTTCACCCACGTGGAGTTGTTACCCATCGCCGAGCACCCGTTCGGGGGCTCGTGGGGATACCAGGTGTCGAGCTACTACGCGCCCACCGCGCGGTACGGCACCCCCGACGACTTCCGGTGGTTCGTCGACCACCTGCACCAGCGCGGCATCGGCGTGATCATCGATTGGGTGCCCGCGCACTTCCCCCGCGACGCCTGGGCGCTCGGACGGTTCGACGGCTCCGCGCTGTACGAGCATCTCGACCCTCGCCTCGGTGAGCATCCCGACTGGGGCACGTTCGTCTTCAACTACGCGCGGAACGAAGTACGCAACTTCCTCGTCGCCAACGCGTTGTATTGGGTCGACGAGTTCCACGTCGACGGACTCCGTGTCGACGCGGTCGCCTCGATGATCTATCTCGACTACTCGCGCCAACCCGGGCAATGGGTCCCGAACGAGAGGGGAGGACGGGAGAACCTCGGCGCGCTGCAGTTCATCCGAGATCTCAACGTCACTCTGCACGGCGCGCATCCCGGCGTGCTGACCGATCGCTGAGGAGTCGACCTCGTGGCCGGCCGTCACGGCGCCGGTGCACCACGACGGCCTCGGGTTCACGCACAAATGGAACATGGGCTGGATGCACGACACGCTCGACTACCTGCGCCACGACCCAGTGCACCGCAAGCACCACCACCGCAACCTCACGTTCGGTTTGCTGTACGCCTACACAGAGAACTTCGTGCTCCCGCTCTCTCACGACGAGGTGGTGCACGGCAAGGGTCCGCTCATCGACAAGATGGCCGGCGACACCTGGCAGAAGTTCGCCAACCTGCGCGCGCTCTACGGATGGATGTGGGCGTACCCCGGTCGCAAGCTGCTGTTCATGGGGAGTGAGATCGCACAGGACCGCGAGTGGCACCACGACCGCAGCCTCGACTGGCACCTGCTCGACCGGCCGGAGCATGCCGGTGTCCGGGACTTGGTGCGCCAGCTCAATCACGTGCTGCTCGCCGAGCCGGCGCTGTGGGAGCGCGACCGCGACCCGGCGGGCTTCCGTTGGCTCGATGCCGACGACAGCGAGCACAGCATCTACAGCTTCGTGCGGTACTCCGGAGACGGCCGTCGGGCAGTCGCCTGCGTCGCGAACTTCACCCCGGTTCCGCGCGAGGGGTATCGCCTCGGCGTGCCCTTCCCCGGGCACTGGACCACGCTGCTCGACACGAACGCGACGTGGTTCGGGGGCTCCGGCTATGCGGGGACAGAAGGCTTCGATACCGAGAGGGTCGCGTGGCACGGCTTCGGCGACTCGGGCGTGATCTCTCTGCCACCCTTGGCGGTGATGTGGTTCGCGGGGTCGACCGAATCGTGAGCGGGCGGCGCTTGGTCGTCCACGGGCACTTCTACCAACCGCCCCGCGAGAACCCCTGGACCGAGACCGTTCCAATCGAGGCATCGGCGGCGCCATTCCACGACTGGAACGAGCGCATCACCGCCGAGTGCTATCGCCCCAACGCCTACGCACGGGTCCTGGACGAGCACGGTGCACTGGTCGGCGTCGTCGACAACTACGCGCTGCTGTCGTTCAACTTCGGGCCCACCTTGCTGTCGTGGCTCGAACAGCATCATCCCGACCTCTACTCCGTCATCGCGCGTGACGCCAGCGAGGGTCGAGGCGCGATCGCGCAGGCGTACAGCCACATGATCCTGCCGCTGGCGACCCGTCGCGACATCGTGACGCAGGTCCGCTGGGGCCTCGCTGACTTCGCGCACCGGTTCGGCCGGCGCGCCGAGGGCATGTGGCTGCCCGAGACCGCGGTCAATGACGACGTGCTTGCGGTCCTCGCCGAGGAAGAGGTGGGCTTCACGATCCTGGCGCCGTCCCAGGCCTTGAGATGGCGGCCGCTCGGCCATGGTGACGACGCGTGGCAATCGGCGGACGCCGCCACCATCGACACGCGCCGGCTCTACCGGTGGTGCCACCACGACGGCAGCGGCCGTGGTGTCACGATCGTCTTCTACGACGGTCCGCTTTCCCACGACGCGGCATTCGGCCTGGGCACGCTGTCGAGTGGCGTGCTCGTCGAACGGGCCGAGACTCAGCTCGAAGGTGCGGGTCCTACCGGGCTCGTGTGCCTCGCGACCGACGGCGAGACATTCGGTCACCATCACAAGTGGGGCGACCGCACGATTGCGTACGCCCTCGCCGTCGAGGCGCCGCGACGGGGTCTCACCACCGGCGTGCTCGCCGATCTGATCACCGAGCACCCGGCTGAGCATGAGATCGCGATTCGAGAAAGCGCTTGGTCGTGCGTGCACGGCGTGGCGCGGTGGCGCGAGGACTGCGGGTGCCACACCGGCGGGGGCCCGGGATGGAACCAGCGCTGGCGTACGCCGCTCCGAGAAGCGTTCGATCGCGTGCGTAATCACGGAGCAGAAGTGTTCGAGCGCCGCGGCTCGGAAGTTCTCGTCGACCCGTGGAGCGCACGAGACGAATATGTGTCGGTCGTGCTCGGCGCCACGACTGTCTCGGACTTCGCCGGCCGGTGGGTGAAGGGTGACTCCGACGAGGCGCTCGTCCAGGCCCTCACCCTCCTCGAGGCGCAACGGCATCTCATGCTCATGTACACGTCCTGCGGCTGGTTCTTCAACGACGTCGCCGGTCTCGAGACGGTGCAGGTGATGCGATACGCCGCCCGGGCGGCTGACCTCCTGGAAGAGGTCGGTGAGCCCTTCGGTCGCAACGAGCTGCTCGACGTGCTGTCGAACGCGGTGAGCAACGATCCCGAGGAGGGGACGGCGCGCGACATCTGGCTTCGACGCGTCGAGCCGAGCCGCGTCGGCGCGGCCCGCGTCGTCGCCCATCTCGCGATGATCGACCTGCTCGAACGACGCGATCCGCCGGTCGACCTCGGTGGCTACCACGTGCGTGTGCACCGGCACGACCGCGGGTGATCGCGGTTCGGTCGAGATGTGCTGCGGACGGGTCGAGCTCCGGCACCGCCGCACGGGGCGTCGCCACGAGCACATCTATGCCGCACTCCGCATGGGTGCACTCGAGATCGCGGGAGCGAGCCGTCCCGCCGGTGATGTCGCCCACGACGACGCGTTGCTCGCGAACTTCGCCGACGCCTTCCGAGACGGGGAGCGCGTGACCGCGCTCGTGCGTCGGATGATCGAGGACCTCGCGCCCGCCGATCTCGGTGGCGAGGAGTTCAGCCTCGACTCCGCGCTACCCGATGCGGCCGAGCAGGTGTTGCGGTCCACTGCACAGACCCTTGTCGACCGCTTCGATGTCGCCTTCGAGCGGCTCGTCATCGACGCCGCCGACGTGTTCGAAGCGCTCGCTCTCGCGAGCTACCCACTTCCCCCTGAGCTGAAGTTGCCAGTTGAGATGGCGACCGCCCGCCAGCTCGAGGCAGCCCTCGTCGCACTGGCCGCGGGCTTCGAAGCGGTGACCTACACCGCGGCGCGCGAGCTCGCGGAGCAGGCGAAGGTGCAAGGGCTCTCGCTGGCGACGCCCGCAGTGATCGACGCGCTGAGCGAAGCGACCGTGCATTCGGTGAACGTGGCGGTCGCAAACAGATCGCCGGGTGCCGTAAACGACGCCATCGCCATGGTCCGGCTCGCCCTGCTGCTCGATGCCCCGTTCGACCTCAGCCCGGCCCAGGACGCGGTGTACTTCGCTCTGGTCGGTGGCGCGGGCGAGGACGCAACCCTGCGGCCCCTTGGCGTGGCGCTCGGGCTGGCGGTCGACAATCTCGGCGTGCCGCGTCCCTGACTGTTCTCTGACCGGTACTGTCGCCCGCCGTGCAACCCACCGACATCAGCCGGGTCGTCGTGCCCGCCGAACCACGGCTCTCGCCGGATGCGCGACATGTCGCATTCACCGTCGCCACCGCCGATCTCACCGCCAACATGGGCAAGTCACAGGTGTGGCTCGCTCCGGTCGACGGATCGGCGCCGGCGCAGCCTCTCACCGCCGGTTCGGGCCGCGACGGACACGCGCGATGGTCACCGGATGGTCGGTCGCTCGCGTTCACGAGCCACCGCGAGGAGAGCGGCTCGCAGCTGCTGGTGCTGCCGATCGGCGGAGTGGGCGGCGAGCCGCGGGTCGTTGCGACGCTGCCCGAGGAGATCGAAGCGCTCGAATGGTCTCCGGACGGACGGTCGATTGCCTTTGCGGCGCGGTTGCGCGACGAGGCGCAGTATGCGCCCACCCGCGACGCCGATCGTCCACCCCGGCGCATCACCCACCTCGGCTGGAAATACGACAACGTCGGGTGGATCGTCGACCGGCCCCGCTCTCTGTTCGTCGTCGAGTCGAGCGGGATGAACGAGCACCGCGTCCTTCTCACCGGAGGCCACGATGTGGCTCCCTCGTTTTCGTGGACGAACGACAGCGACGCGATCGTCATCCCGCACGGGCCCCACGAGACCGCGGACCTCGATCGCGTCGTCGACCTGTGGATGGTGCCGCTCGACGGCAACGCACCCACCCGTCTCACCGACGGCACCGAGGCGTGGTCGCAGCCCACGATGGCTCCGTCCGGCACGCACGTCGCCGTCTACCGCTCGGACCCGCGTGATCCGGTCCGCAACGCCGACCTCGTCATGTTCGATCTCGCGACGGGGGCGACCGAAGCGGTTGCGCCCGACATCGACCGCGGGCGGTCGATCCTCGCGCCGATGGGTGCTCAGTTCGACAGCGGACGCATATGGTTCACGATCGAAGATCGCGGCGGGACCCACCTCTACCTCGCCCCGTCGACCGGCGTGCTCACCGGAGACCGCGTGGTGACCGGAGTCCACGTGTGCGCGGAAACGATCGCGTTCACGGAGTCGGTGCCCACCGGTCCGCTCCGGCTGCTCGTGCGAGGCGTCGATGACCAGGCGGAGCGTGAGCTGGCGTCGTTCCCGATCCCATTCCCGACCAGCGCGCCGGAGAAGCTGCCGACGGCGGCGAGTGACGGCAGCGACGTCGAGGCCTGGTTCATGCCGCCGCTCGATCTCGACGAGTCGCAGCGCTATCCGGTGCTCCTCAACATCCACGGCGGGCCGTACACGCAGTACGGCTACTTCTTCTTCGACGAATTCCAGGTGCAGGCGGGAGCCGGGTACGGCGTCGTGTACTGCAACCCGCGAGGGTCCTCGGGCTACGGCACGCCATGGGGACGAGCGATCCTCGGACCGAAGTACGAGCGCGAGCCGGGCACCGGATGGGGCGGCATCGACACCACGGACGTGCTGAGCGCGCTCGGACGCCGCGCTGACCCGCTACCCGTACCTCGACCCCGATCGGGTCGGCGTGCTCGGCGGCTCGTACGGCGGCTACCTCACCTCGTGGCTCGTCACGCAGACCGACCGTTTCGCGGCCGCGTGCTCCGAACGGGCGGTCAACAACGTGGCGACGATGACCCACACATCCGACATCGGCTGGTGGTTCAACGTGCAGTACGCGGGCGTGACCGCGATGGAAGACACCGAGGAGCTGCTGCGCATGTCACCGGTCACCTACGCCGACCGGATCACGACGCCCCTCCTCATCGTTCACAGCGAGAACGACTGGCGATGCCCGATCGAGCAGGCCGAGGATCTCTACACGCGACTCCGCCAACTCGGACGCGACGTCGAGTTCGTGCGCTTCCCAGGCGAGGGGCACGAGCTGTCGCGGTCAGGTGCGCCCAAGCACCGACTGCAACGACTCGAGATCATCCTCGAGTTCTTCGGGCGCCACTTGCCCGAGGCGAAAGCCGTCGGATAGCACGGTGACACCGTCAGCTGACGTTGAAGCACCAGCTGAAGGTGCGGGCGAACTCGGCTCCTTCGATCGTGGGGAAGAAGTGGGCCGTGACGCAGTGGCGCCCAGGGGTGAACTCCTCGACGTCCTTGCCCGGTCCGGGCTGGAAGAACACCTGATTGAGCGCGTCGTTGAGCGTGAGCTGATCCTCGGGCATGGGCACGCTGTCGATGTCGAGGGTGCCCTGGTAGCCGGGCGCGAGATCGACGCCCACCTGCGACTGGCGCAGCACGATGTCGCCCGGCTTGGGCACGAGCACCTCGACACCCGGGTCCACGACGGTGACGGAGTCGTCGCCTGTCTCAGCCTGCATGAAACCAGCGACGATGGCGACCAATGCCACGGCGATCACCGCGGCGAAACCCAACCGGCGCCATTGCATCTCGAGATCTTGCCCGACCGCCACCGCTGAATCCCCATCGCGCCCCGTCGCTGCGTGGCGTGGGTGCCGCGGTACGGCGCGAACCCAGCGGTTACCGTTTGGCGGTGCACTCGCATCGTCGGTCCGACACGCGCGGATCGTGCCTGATGGGCGCCTGATGGTCGTCTCGCGCATGGCCGATCATGTCGGCCGCGTGCTCGGTGGTCGCTACCGGCTCGTCGCTCCCGTCGGCGCTGGCGCGTCCGCTCAGGTCTACCTGGCGGACGACGTGCAGCTGCGGCGGCAAGTGGCCGTCAAGGTGCTGCATCCTGCGCTTTCCGGTGACCCCACCTTCTTGAAGCGCTTCCGCGCCGAGGCCCGGGCCGCGGCGGCTCTCAGCCATCCCAACGTCATGGCCGTCTACGACTGGGGTGAGGAAGAGGACCTCTCCGACTACGGCCCCTATCTCGTGCTCGAGTATCTCGGCGGCGGCAGCCTCCGCTCGATGCTCGACTCGGGCCGGCTGTTGAACCCGTCCCAAGCCCTTGTGCTCGGCCTCGAGGCGGCGCGAGGGCTCGAGTACGCCCACCGACGCGGGTTCGTCCACCGCGACATCAAGCCCGCGAACCTCCTCTTCGACGAGGAGGGGCGACTGCGCATCGCCGACTTCGGCCTGGCGCGGGCCATCGCCGAAGCCGCGTGGACCGAACCGTCGGGTGTGGTGCTCGGCACCGCGCGCTACGCCTCGCCCGAGCAGGCGCAGGGCAAGCCCGTCGACGGCAAGACCGACGTGTACTCGCTCGCGCTCGTGCTGATCGAGTCGGTGACCGGCAAGGTGCCGTTCTCGTCTGACACCACCGTGTCGACGTTGATGTCGCGGATCGACGCGCTGCTCCCAGTGCCGGACTCGATGGGCCCGCTTCGCTCCGTCGTCGAGCGTGCGGGGCGGCCCGACCCTCAAGAGCGGTACGACGCGGCTGAGCTCGGACGTGCGCTCGTAGGCACGGCGGAGCGGCTCCCCCGCCCCGCGCCGTTCCCGCTCATACCGCAGAAGCCATCGACGGGCGACCTTCTCGACCTCACGACGATGAAGTCCGCGGGGTCGACGATGGCAGCAGCCGTCGCCGGGTCGCAATCCCGCGAACCATTCGATGTCGAGCGGGCCGGGGTGGCGCCGGTTCGCATGGAGGATCCGAAGCCTCGGCATCGGTGGCGCCGTCGCTTGCTGTTGCTGCTCACCGCGTTGGTGCTGCTCGTCGGCGGCGGCGCCGCCGTCTACGCGGCAACACAGGCCCGCGTGCCGAAGCATGAGGTCCCTGCGGTGACCGGGATGGAAGAGCAACAGGCGCTCGCCGCGGTCGGCGAGTTCGGATGGAAGATCGACCGCCAGACCGCGTACGACGACGCCTCGGTCGCAGGCGTGGTCCTGTCGCAGGATCCCCCTCCCGGCGAAGAGCTGAAGGAGGGCGGCGACGTTCACGTTGGTGGTGTCGCTCGGCCCTACGCCCGTGGGTGTCCCCGACCTCACCGGCATGAGTGACGGCCAGGCGGGAGAAGCGCTTGCCGCGCAGGGTCTCGTCGTCGGCACCGTCACGGAAGTCCACGACGAGGCGGTTCCGGCGCACTTCGTGATCAGCTGGGAGCCGGCCGGACAGGAGATCCCGAAGGGCAATCCTGTGAACCTGGTGGTGTCGAAGGGGCCTGCGCCGCGAGTCGTGCCAGAGGTGGGCGGCAGCTACGACAACGCCGTGGCCGCTCTCGCGGGCGTGCAGCTGAAGGCAGCGAAGGAGGAGGTCTTCAGCGACACCGTCCCGGCGGGCGAGGTCGTCGGCACCGTCCCAGGCGCGGGAGCGAGCGTCGAACGAGACGACGTCGTGACTGTCCAAGTCTCGAAGGGGCCCGACCTCGTGGCGGTGCCGTCGATCGAGGGCCTGAAGCTCGACGAGGCGATCGCCGCGATCGAGGCGGCGGGGTTGACGCCCGGCCAGCTCTACGGGCCGGCGCGAGGCAGGCCCATCTCCACGAACCCCGGCGAGGGCGCGCAGGTGAAGCGGGGCAGCGCGGTCGACATCTACCTCGGTTAGCGAGTCCCCTCGGTTAGCGAGTCACGGCGGCCGACGCCTAGCGTGCCCCCGCACACTCGAGTGAGGGGAGTCATCCATGGGCGCTCTCGATGGACGCGTCGCCATCATCACGGGCGCGGGTCGCGGCATCGGCCGCGAGCACGCGCTGCTCTTCGCGGCTGAGGGCGCGAAGGTCGTCGTGAACGACCTCGGTGGCAACCCCGACGGCACGGGCGACGATCGCACCCCGGCCGAGCAGGTCGTGCACGAGATCGAGAAGATGGGCGGCGAAGCGATCGCCAACGCCGACAACGTCGCGAGCTGGGAGGGCGGCCAGCGCATGGTCAACGCCGCGGTCGAGGCGTTCGGCAAGCTCGACATCCTCGTGAACAACGCAGGCATCCTGCGTGACCGCGTCCTCGTGAACATGACCGAGGAGGAGTGGGACGCCGTCGTCGCCGTGCACCTCAAGGGCCACTTCGTGCCCACGCGCTGGGCCGCGGCGTACTGGCGCGAGAAGGTGAAGGCGGGCGAGACGCGTGCAGGCGAACGTGATCAACACGTCGTCGACGTCGGGTCTGCTGTCGAACCCCGGCCAGACGAACTACGGCGCCGCGAAGTCCGGCATCGCGACGTTCACGCAGATCGCCGCAAAGGAGCTGTCGCGCTACGGCGTGAAGGTGAACTGCATCGCGCCGGCCGCGCGCACGCGCCTCACCGAAGCGACGCCCGGTCTCGGCGACATCATCAAGGCCCCCGACGATCCGGGCTCGTTCGACATCTGGGATCCGGCGAACATCTCGCCGCTCGTCGCGTACCTCGCCACCGCAGACTGCCCGTTCACGGGCGAGACGTTCTTCGTGCAGGGCGGCCAGGTGAAGAAGTTCCAGTCGTGGAAGATGGGCGACGGTGTCGAGCGCGATGAGCGTTGGACGGTCGCCGGCTTGCAGTCCGAGCTCAGCAAGCTCGCCGCGCCCGCCGAGTAAGCCCCGGCTGGTTCTCTTGGCGCCAGCGGGTCGCCGAGACCCCGAAGCGCCAAGAGAAACGGCTCGGCCAGGCGATGGCCGACGTCACACGGCTGAGACCTTGACGGCTGTGCGAATCGGCGCGACGCTCTCAATACTCCGGTTCGGACCGTCCGAGACCGAGCAGAGTCGTGGAGGTCAGCGATGACCGTGGTCGGCAGCGCGTATCTGGAAGGCAACTTCGCCCCTGTCACCGACGAGGTGACGGCGCTCGATCTGCCGGTGACCGGCAGGATCCCCGAGACCTTGCGGGGGCGCTACCTCCGGAACGGGCCGAACCCCGTCGGACCCGTCGATCCGGCGACCTATCACTGGTTCACGGGCGACGGGATGGTGCACGGCGTCCGGCTGCTCGACGGCAAGGCCGAGTGGTATCGCAACCGTTGGGTCCGCGCCGGCGGAGTGCCAGCCGCGCTCGGCGTGCCTGACCCGGGCGGGGCCATCCACTCCGACATGGACTTCGCAGCGAACACCAACGTGATCGGACACGCGGGCAAGACGCTCGCCATCGTCGAGGCGGGCGCGCGACCGATCGAGCTGACCTACGACCTCGACACCGTGACCCGTGGCGACTTCGACGGCACGTTGCCGAACGGGTACACCGCGCACCCGAAGCTCGACCCGGACACCGGCGAGCTGCACGCCGTCTGTTACTGGTGGGGCCTCGGCAACCAGGTGCAGTACATCGTCGTCGACGCCTCCGGGAAGGTCACGAAGGTGGTGCCGATCGAAACGACCGGCGCGCCGATGCTGCACGACATGGGCCTGTCAGCAGGACACGTGATCGTGCTCGACCTCCCGTGCATCTTCAACATGGAGCTCGCGGCATCGGGAGCGTTCCCGTACAAGTGGGACCCCTCGTATCCGGCGCGCGTCGGCGTGCTGCCCCGAGCGGGCGACAACAGCGACATCAAGTGGTTCGAGATCGACCCCTGCTACGTCTTCCACCCGTTGAACACGTTCGACGACGGCGACCGCGTGGTGTTCGACGCCGTGCGCCATCCCCGGATGTTCGCCGACCAGCTCCTCGGCCCTGACGAAGGCACGCCCACGCTCGACCGTTGGACATTCGACCTGTCGAACGGCAAGGTCGTCGAGGAGCGCCTCGATGACCGCGGGCAGGAGTTCCCTCGTCACGATGAGCGGCTTGTCGGCAAGCCCTACCGCTACGGATACACAGTGGCGACGCTGCCGGGACTGCTCGGCGCGGGCAACGTGAAGCACGATCTGCGCGACGGCAGCAGCGAGGTCCACGACTACGGAGCCGGGCGCCATGCCGCGGAACCCGTGTTCATCCCCGCGACCCCCGATGCAGCCGAGGACGACGGTTACGTGATGACTCTCGTGTATGACTCGGCGACCGATCGCAGCGATCTCGTGATCCTGCATGCGCAGGACTTCACCGGTGAGCCCGTGGCCATCGTGCACTTGCCGCAGCGAGTGCCGTTCGGCTTCCACGGGAACTGGGTGCCCGACGCGGTTTAGGACGCCGCGTCTCCGGCTGCGTCATCCAGCACGCCGGCGGCGATCGCACCGGCCTGGTCCTGCCACATCCCCATCGCGGTCCTCATCGGGAGGAATCCGAGCTTGACGTAGAAGCCCTCCTTGCCCGGGTTCGCGTAGAGGATGATCTTCTTGTGCCCGCCGGCCTGCTCGACGAGCCGGCGGATGATCTCCTTGCCGAGACCTCGGCCCTGTTCGTCGGGATGCACGGCGACGTCGCCGATGTACGCGCAGTCGAGGCCGTCCGCGAGCGCGCGCCCCGCCCCGACGAGCGTGCCGTCCGCGTAGGCGAAACAGCGGAACATGCTGTTGCCGAAGACCGTGCGGAGCGCCTCGGGCGGTTTGATGCCGAGCGGCGCGACCCGGTAGAGGTCGCTCAGCTCCTCCCAGTCGACCGCGTCGATCTCGTGGATCCACTCGTATTCAGCCATCGCCACCCGGTCCCATCCAGATCGTGAAGCGACTGACCGTCGCGTAGCCCATGCGCTCGTACACGGGGCGACCGGGATCGCTGGCGATGAGCACCGCGGGGAGCTCGGGTCGAGCGAGCGTCGACGCCCAGGTGATCGCCGCGCCGAAGCCTCGGCCGCGCAGCTTCTCGCCGACGCTGATGAACTCGACCATGTTCACGCCTCTCGTACACGACGCCGCGCCCGTCGCGACGGGGCGCCCGTCGACGCTTCCGATGAAGACGAAGTAGTCGTCGCGCAGCACCCGCTCGTCGACCCACGCCCCGGGCTCGAGCGCCGCGAGCTCCGGCACTGGGTAGCACGCCGCGAACGTTTCGACGAACGTCTGCACGCCGGCTCCGTCTGCCACGCGCTCGATCACGAGGTCCGCCGGAGGTGGAGTGGTGGACGGGGCGGCCGGGCGGATCATGAACGGGGGATGGCCGCCGAGACTGAGTCCGTAGGGGCCCAGGTCAGGAGTCGGCCACGCGCTCCAGATCGTGAAGGGCTTCCGCCCGCAGAGGTGAATCGCGCTGTCGACGAGCTCGGGCCACTCCTCGGCTCGGATCGGCCGCAAGAGCGCGACGGAGTTGGCGAGCGCGAACGGGATGCCGGTGTTTCCCATGACGGCGAGGTCGCTCCGGACGAATGGGTGTCCCATTGCGACGGCGTCGTGCTCGACCCGATCGGCGAAGGCGAGCACGTACTGCCGAAGCAGGGTGTCATCGTCCGGGGTCGCCGGGCCCCAGCCGTCTTCCAGCTGTTCCTGCTCGGCCACACTGTCGTCCACGCTGGCCTCCGCTCGGCTCACCGCTTGCGCGCGATCCAGATCTCCTCGGCCGGCCACTGGCTAGCCCACTCGTACGACGAATACCACGGATAGGTGGTCGTTGCCCCCGGAGGCGGCTGCAGCTCGATGAGGTCGTCGAGGAGCAAATCCGAGGACCGGAGGAGGCGGATCCACTCGCCATGCGAGAGCACGAAGTCGACCGACTCACCGTCGGTGAGGCGACGCATCCCGAACGCAGGCCGTTGCAGCGTCATCGTGAGCTGCCACTCGGAGTCGAGGCACATTGCCCGCAACGGGGTCGAGTTGCAGAAGACCAGACGCCCGTCCGGCCGCAAGACGCGGGCCACCTCGGGGACGGAGCGCTCAGGTGCCGCAAATGTCATCGCTCCGTGATCGCAGAAGACGAGGTCGAACGAACCGGCGGAGAAAGGAATCGCCTCGGCGCTCGCATGAATGAACGGCACGTCGACGCCGTGATGCGCGGCGAGCTTCGTCGCGTATGCCAGCTGGCCGGAAGAGAAGTCGAGCGCGATCACTCGCACCCCATCCGCGCCGAGCGCGACCGACCACTGCCCGCCGCCACACCCCAGCTCGAGCACGTCGAGATCGCGAAGATCGCCGAGCGCGCCGACGGTCTGCTCGGGGATGCGCCACGTGCCCCACGCGAGCGGGGCCGCTTCGAGCTCGGCCGCGTGCTCGGCTTGATACTCGGCACTTGTGGTCTCCCAGTACCGCCGGTTGAGCCGCTCGTCCCCGGTCGCCACGATCGGACCCTACGTTAGGGTCGGCGGTCGATGACGAGGACGGACCCGACCCCGCGCGAGCTGCATCCCGCGGGCAAAGGACGGGGCGATCTCGTCATCGAAGCGCCCGGGCTCGACGAAGTCAACGTCGTCCCGTGGCCGCTTCTCCTCCGCCACAAGCTCGTGCGCAAGGTCGAGGCGAGCGACCGCTACCCCTGGCTTGTCCTGTCGACCGCGCTGTTCGGCTTGTTCACCGTGGGGTTCACCGTGACGTTGCTCGCGGTGTCGATCCCGACGATCGCCGGCGACCTCGACGCCAGCCAGGCGACGCTGGCATGGGTGATCACAGGCCCGTTGCTCGCGTACGGCATCGTCGGCCCGACGCTCGGCAAGGCCGGCGACCTCTTCGGTTACAAGAAGCTCTACCTCATCGGCATCGCGGGCGCGGGCATCTTCGCCGGCTTCACCGCGCTGGCCTGGAGCGCGCCGACGCTGATCCTGTTCCGCGTGCTCGGCGCCGGGATCGGCGCGGCAACCGGACCCGCGTCGATGGCCATGCTCAACCGGGTCTTCGAGCCCGAGCAGCGCGTCAAAGCGCTCGGGTATTGGTCGTTCGCGAACGCCGGTGGGCCGGTGCTCGGTGTCGTCGTCGGTGCCCCGATCGTCGAGGCGTTCGGGTGGCGGTGGATCTTCGCCGCGCAGGTGCCGCTGTGCCTCGCCGGGTTCCTGGTCGCGCTGGCGCTGCTACCGGAGACCGAGCGTCAGCGGGGGGTGCGCTTCGATCTCGCGGGCGCCGGGCTGCTGGCCCTCTCGGTGACCAGCCTGCTCTTCGGCCTCAACCGAGGCGCAGCGTGGGGATGGTCGAACACGGTGGTCGTCGTGTCGTTGCTGGTGTGTCCCTTCGCGATGGCGGCCTTCATCGCGTACGAGCGCAGGGCAAGGGATCCGCTGCTGAAGCTCGACTACTTCCGCGATCGCAACTTCGCGGGCCCGATCGCGGTGCAGTTCTTCACGAACTTCGCCTACATGGGCGGTTTCATCCTCACGCCGCTCCTGCTCGCCGACGGCCTCGGCTACGGCACCACCAAAACGGGCCTCCTCTCCATCTTCAGACCGCTCGCGTTCGCCCTCACCGGCCCGGCCGCGGGGTACTTGGCGGCACGCGTCGGAATCAGGGGGATGGGCATCGGCGGATCGCTGCTGATCTCGGCATCGATGGTCGTGCTCTCCGGAGTCGATCTCGACACGGGCTACGCGTACATCATCTTCGCCATGGTGCTCTCGGGCATGGGCCTCGGCGCGTCCTCGCCTTCGATGGCGGCGACGATCGCCAACACCGTCGACGAGGCCGACTTCGGCGTCGCGGGCGCGACCCAGCAGCTCGCTGCGCAGGTGGGTGTGGTCGCCGGCATTCAGATCATGCAGACCGTGCAGGCGTCGCGCGAGCAGGCCGTTGGACTGATCGCTTCGTACAGCGATGCCTACCTGGTCGGCGCGGGTGTCGCGGCGCTCGGCGCAGTCTGCGCGCTGGTCATTCGCCGAGCGGCGCTGACAACAGCGTCGCGCTCGACAACACGCGAACCGGGCGCGTCCAACGCGGATTAGCCGCGTGACGCGCCCAGTTCGACGACCTTCGAACGGGGATGACCTAGGCGGTCATCTCCTTGATCTCGTCGTTGATCTTCCCGGTGACGGGATCGGCGCCCATGCTCTGCATGCCCATCAACTTCATCATGTCGCCCTGAACCTTGACCTTGCCGCTCATGAACGCCTGCATCGCGGCGGCCTGGTCCTGGTCGACCATCTGCTTCTTGGCCACGTCGTAGGGCAGCGTGATCGTGACGTCGGCGTCGGGCAGCTCGCCCTTGTCCATGACCATTTCGCCTGACGAGGTGTCGAGGTACATCTTGATGTCCTCGCCGCCGGGCGTGTCGGTGATGACCTGGTTCATCTTGATCGCGGGAGGCTTCGTGGTGATCTCGCTCGCGTACTTGTCGCGGATCGCCTTCGCGGCATTGATCCAGTCGTCGCTCAGAAACTCGTGTCCCACTGTGCTGGCTCCTTGTGGTCGTCAGGTCGGTTCGGCGGGCACGCTAGCCGAGCGCGATGGCGCTGGACACGGGGGCCGACGGGCGTTCCGCACGCCTTGCGATCTCGTCATCGGCGGCCAGGCTGCGCACGACGAAGCGACCGACGACGTCGGCGATCTCGTCGGGCGTCGCCCGCAACCGCCCCGTGCGCTGGAAGTGGCTGTACGTCGACACGACACCAACGACGCCGTACGCCATCAGGTCGGGATCGTCGTCGCGCACGAGACCGAGCTCGATCCCCTCGCGGATGAGCGCGGCCACATCGTGAGCGTGGATCTCGGTGCCCTCGCGGATCAGCTCGGTCCAGGTTTGGTTGCGGTTCTCGACCTCGAGCAGCGCGAAGAACGGCGCGTGCCCGGCCATGAAGCGAAGCGAGGCCTCGGCACCCTGACGGAGGCGCACCAGCGGATCGGAGGTCGGATCCATCGCATCGGACTGCGCCCGCCGGAGTCGGAGCCTCATGCTGGTGACGAGCTCGGCGAAGAGCGCTTCCTTGTTCTCGAAGTACCAGTAGAAGAGGCCCTTCGCGACGCCCGCGGCCTCGCAGATGTCGACGACGCGCGTGTCCGCGTAGCCACGACGCGAGAACAGGTCAGCGGCCTGGTCAAGGAGCTGTTGCTTGCGCTCCCGACCCTGGTCGGTGAGGCGTCGAGGCGTGCTCACGCTCTCAGTCCACCAGCATCCTGACCGGCGGGTCAATGACGGTGGCCAGGTAGAGTCGGGCGTCGTGGCCGCCGGTTCTCGGGTCGACCGCGTCGAAGACGCGGACCCGCAACCCCAAGTGGAAGAACTATCCGCTCCGCATCGAGATGTCGGAGTGCATCAACTGCGACGCGTGTCTCCGTCATTGCCCGACCCAGTTCGGCGCGATCTTCAACCACGGCGTCGACGTCGTGATCATCCCGGAGCTCTGCTCGGGCTGCGACAAGTGCCTTCCCGCCTGTCCGGTCGACTGCATCTACCCGTTCCCCGAGTGGGAGCAAGCGGGCTACCCGCAGGAGTGGTGGGAAGAGCCGCTGTCCTCCAACGACCCGTACAAGTAGGACCCGTCCAAGTAGGAGAGCCCATGCCCGACATCGTCATGCCGGAGATCCTGCCCGGCGCCGAGCCGTGGTCAACCGACGGAAGCGGGCCGGATGCACCGGGAGCGCTGTGCATCCACGGGTTCACGGGCAATCCGACGTCAATGCGTCCGGTGGCCGAGGCGTTCGCCGCCGCAGGCTTCGCGGTCGAGCTGCCGCGGCTGCCCGGTCACGGCACGACCGTCGAGGACATGCTGACCACGTCGTGGGAGGACTGGTCGGCGGAGGCCGAAGCCGCGTACCAACGGCTTGCCGCGCGCGCGGGCAAGGTCGTCGTCGCCGGACTCTCGATGGGCGGCACGCTCACCGTGTGGTTGGCGACGCGGCACCCGGAGATCGCCGGCATCGTCGCCATCAATGCCGCGGTGGCACCGCAGCAGCCCGAAGTGGTCGAGATGGTGAAGGGGATGGTCGACGAAGGTGAGCTCGTGATGCCCGGAATCGGCTCCGACATCGCCAACCCTGATGTCGTCGAGTCCGCATACGAGTCGACGCCGCTGAAGCCCCTGCTCTCACTCGTTGGCGTGCTCGATGAGCTCGGCAGCAAGCTCGGCGGCATCACGTGCCCGGTGCTGATCATGACGAGCCCACAGGATCACGTCGTCGACCCGGCGGCGTCGGACTTGCTGGCCAGCGCCGTGAGCGGCCCCGTCGAGCGCGTCACCTTGGAGCGCAGCTACCACGTGGCGACGGTCGACTACGACGCCGAGCTGATCCAGCAGCGTGCGGTGGAGTTCGGGCGGAAGGTGACAGCGGGCTGAGCGGCTCGGCCGCGTAGCGTCGGGAACGATGGTGACGGTGCTCGCGGCGTCTGTGCTGGGTTCGATCCCGAGCCCTGACTCGAACGCGATCCACATCGGGGGACTGCAGCTCCGCGCCTACGGGCTGATGATCGCCCTCGGCGTCGTCGCGGCGGTGTGGTTGGCCAACCGCCGCTGGATCGCGGCAGGTGGACGCGAGGACGACATGTCCGCGATCGCGATCGTCGCGGTGCCGTGCGGCATTGTCGGAGCGCGGCTGTACCACGTGATCACCGACTGGCAGCGGTTCACCGACGAGCCGTGGAAGGCGCTGTACATCTGGCAGGGCGGCCTCGGCATCTGGGGTGCCGTCGCACTCGGTGCCGCGGGCGCGGTGTGGGTCGCGCATCGGCGACACATGCCCTTGGGACCGCTCGCCGATGCGATCGCTCCCGCGCTGCCGCTCGCCCAGGCGATCGGTCGGTTGGGCAACTGGTTCAATCAGGAGCTGTTCGGCCGTCCGACCGACCTGCCCTGGGGACTGCAGATCGATCCGTCGCACCGTCCTGACGGCTACACCCAATACGAGACGTTCCACCCGACGTTCCTCTACGAGTCGCTGTGGTGTCTCTTCCTGTGCGGCGCGCTGATCTTCATCGGCAAGCGATGGGGGAACCGGCTCCGACCCGGGAGCCTGTTCTGGATCTACGTGGCCGGCTACACGTTCGTACGCTTCTTCATCGAGCGCCTCCGCATCGACGAGGCCTCGTTGATCTGGGGCCTGCGCGTCAACGAGTGGGTGAGCGCGGGGATGTTCCTGCTCTCGGTGGGGATCCTCGTCGCGATGAACTTCCACGAGCCGGCGCCGCCTGACGAGCAGGACGGTGAAGCGGACGAGGCGGCGGACGGCTCCGACGAGCCAGAGGCCGAGGAGGCCACCGCGCAGTAGCGTCGCCGCATGGCTGACGATGTTGTCCTCTCCGAAGACCGGGGCGCCATTCGGCTCCTGACGCTGAACCGCCCCGACCGCCTCAACGCATGGACCGGCGAGCTCGCGACCCGCTACTTCACGTTGCTCGACGAGGCCGCGGCCGATCCGGACGTGCGCGCGATCGTCGTGACGGGCGCGGGGAAGGGGTTCTGCGCAGGCGCCGACATGGACATGCTGCAGGGCATCGGCAACCGCGGCGGCACTGGTAGTGCAGCGCCGGGCAAGCACTACGAGCAGTACCACGCGACGACGCTGTCAAAGCCGGTGATCGCAGCCATCAACGGTGCGTGTGCGGGCATCGGTCTCGTCCACGCGCTGATGTGCGACATCCGGTTCGCCGCTTCAGGCGCCAAGTTCACCACCGCCTTCGCCCGGCGTGGCCTCGTCGCGGAGCACGGCATCTCGTGGGTGCTACCTCGCCTCGTCGGACCGGCGCGGGCGATGGACTTGCTCCTGTCGGGTCGTGTGTTCCTCGCGGAGGAGGCCGCCGAGCTCGGCCTCGTCAATCGAGTGGTCGCGCCCGAGGCGCTGCTCGACGAGACGCTCGCCTACGCGCAAGACCTGGCCGCGAACTCGTCGCCGTCGTCGATGGCGGTGATGAAGCGCCAGGTGTGGACGGCGCTCGCGCAGTCGCTCGCGGAGGCGTCGAGCGAAGCCGAAGGGCTCATGGCGCAATCGCTTCGCGAGTCCGACTTCAAGGAAGGTGTCGCGAGCTTCGTCGAGAAGCGCCCGCCGCAGTTCCTCCCCGTCCAGGACTGGACCAAGGCCTAGGCACACCCGGGCGAGCCCGACGACTTGACCGTGGGCGCGCCCGTTTGGGCGCGCGAAAGGGCAAGTGGGGCCGGCAGTGGTCCGCCTAGCATGAGAACCCGTGTCCGAGCGCATCTCCACTGAGCAGGTCGCGCATGTCGCGCGCCTGGCGCGCCTCAATCTGACCGCCGAAGAGCTCGATCGGTACACGCATCAGCTCGCGGACATCCTCGATCACGCGCAGGATGTCGAAGCGCTCGACCTCGACGGCGTCGAGCCCATGACGCATCCCGTGCCGCTCACCAACGTGCTGCGCGACGACGTCGTGCGGCCGTGCCTCGACCGCGACGAAGTGCTGGCGGCCGCCCCGGCCGCGGAGAGCAATCGCTTCGCGGTTCCGCCGATCTTGGGTGAGGCGCCGTGACCGCGATCGAGATCGCCGCCGAGGTCAGGGCGGGGCGATATAAGGCCCGCGAGGTCATCGACGAGCATCTCGCCCGCATTGCCGAGCGCGACGGCGAACTGAACGCGTTCAACCTCGTCACGATCGACGAAGCCCGAGCGGCCGCTGACGAGATCGATCGGCGTGTCGCCGCAGGTGACGACCCTGGTCCGCTCTCGGGTGTCCCGGTCGCCCTGAAGGACAACCTCTGCACGCGCGGCATCCCGACGACGTGCTCGTCGCGCATCCTCGAAGGTTGGCGCCCTCCGTACACGGCGACGGTGGTCGAGCGGCTCGTCGCGGCCGGCGCGATCCCGGTAGGCAAGACCAACCTCGACGAGTTCGCGATGGGCTCGTCGACGGAGAACTCGGCGTTCGGTCCGACCGCGAACCCCCACGACACCACCCGAGTGGCGGGAGGGTCGTCTGGTGGCAGTGCGGCCGCGGTCGCGGCGAATTTCGCTGCGCTCGCTCTCGGATCTGACACCGGCGGCTCGATCCGCCTCCCGGCATCGTTCTGTGGCGTGGTCGGCGTGAAGCCGACGTACGGGCTGGTCTCCCGCTACGGGCTCGTCGCGTTCGCGTCGAGCCTCGACCAGATCGGTCCGTTCGGCGCGACGGTCGCGGATGCCGCGCTCGCTCTCGACATCATCAGCGGCCACGACCCGATGGATTCGACCTCGATCCCGCGCGAGGCGGCCCCGCGTGAGCCGCACGCTGAACGACGGCGTGGACGGCCTTCGCATCGGGATGGTGTCCGAGCTCCGCACGGCATCTCGTCCGACGTGCTGTCGCGGCTCGACGCGGCGGCGATCACGCTCGAGAAGGCCGGCGCGGTGATCGACACCGTCTCGATGCCGTCTTTCACGTACGGGCTCACCGCCTACTACCTGATCGCACCGGCCGAGGCGTCGAGCAACCTCGCTCGCTACGACGGCGTGCGGTACGGCCTGCGCGTCGATGGCGCGGACGTCTCCGCGATGAACGCCGCGACTCGTACCGCCGGCTTCGGTGAGGAGGTGAAGCGCCGCATCATGCTCGGCACGTACGCCCTGTCCGCGGGCTACTACGACGCGTACTACGGCAAGGCGCAGAAGGTGCGAACGCTGATCGCCCGGGATTTCGCGTCCGCGTACGAGCGGTTCGATCTGTTGCTGTCGCCGACGTCGCCCACCACCGCGTTCGAGATCGGTGCGAAGACCGCCGACCCGCTCACGATGTACCTGTCCGACGTGTGCACGATCCCGACGAACCTCGCCGGGCACGCAGCGATCACGGTGCCGTTCGGCAGCGGCGACGACGGGCTGCCCGTCGGCATCCAGGTGATGGCTCCGGCGCTCGGCGAAGCGACGATGTTCCGGGCCGCCGCGGCGCTCGAAGCGGGGCTCGCATGACTGAGTGGGAGACGGTGATCGGGCTCGAGGTGCACGTCGAGCTGGCGACCACGACGAAGCTGTTCTGCGGCTGCCCGAACCACTTCGGGGACGAGCCGAACACGAACATCTGCCCGGTGTGCCTCGGGCTGCCGGGCTCGCTGCCCGTGCTCAACCGGAGCGCCGTCGATCTCGCGATCCAGCTCGGCCAGGCGCTGCACTGCACGGTGGTGCCGTCGATCTTCCACCGGAAGAACTACTTCTACCCCGACATGCCGAAGGACTATCAGGTCAGCCAGTACGACCAGCCGGTCAACGTCGACGGCTACCTCGACCTTCCCTCGGGGGCTCGAGTCGGCATCGAGCGCGCGCACATGGAGGAGGACACGGGCAAGTCGACCCACCTCGGCGCGTCGGGTCGCATCCACGGAGCCGGCGGGTCTCTCGTCGACTACAACCGCGCCGGCGTGCCTCTCGTCGAGATCGTGAGCCGTCCCGACCTTCGCTCGGCCGAGGATGCACGCGCGTACGCCAACGAGCTGCGAGCGATCCTGCTCGCCACCGGGCGCGAGCGACGCCAAGATGGAAGAGGGATCGATGCGCGTCGACGCCAACGTCTCGATGCGGCCAGTTGGCACTGACACGTTCGGCACACGCTGCGAGATCAAGAACCTCAACTCGATCCGATCGCTCGGCCGCGCCATCGAGTACGAGGCGAAGCGGCAGATCGAGCTGCTCGAAGCCGGGGAGCGGATCATCCAGCAGACGCGGCACTGGAACGAGGACGAGGGCCGCACGCACACGCTGCGGTCGAAGGAAGAGGCCGACGACTACCGCTACTTCCCCGAGCCCGACCTCGTCCCGCTCGCACCGGATGCCGAGTGGATCGACGCGGCGCGTGCCTCCCTGCCCCGCCTGCCCGCCGACCGCCGCTCCGACCTCGCCTCCCTCGCCGGCGTGGATGCCACGAGTGGCGCGATTGCCGTCGCCGTGGAACGCGATCTCGACGCGCTCGCCGCAGCCGCCATCGCCGCCGGCGGCGACAAGGTCACGGGTGCTCACCCACGTCGAGCACAACCTCGCCGTCGAGGGAGCTTCCGAGCTCGCTCCCGCCGCGCTCGCCGCACTCACGCGCATGGAGGTCGACGGGGCGCTCACCGCGACCCAGGCCAAGGCCGTGCTCGCGGACCTCGTCGAGAAGCGCGGCACCGATCCGGCGGCCACCGCGAAGGCGATGGGACTTCGAGGCGATGGAGACCGGCGCGCTCGACTCGGTCGTCGACGAGATCATCGCCGCGCACCCGGACGAGTGGCAGCGCTACCGCGAGGGAGACGACAAGGCCCGCGGCAAGCTCACGGGGTTCTTTGTCGGCGAGGTGATGCGAGCGACGAAGGGGAAGGCCGACGGCAAGGTCCGTCACTGCCCGACTGCGCGAGCTGGCGGACTAGCCCGTCGACGCGGCAAGCAGCTTGACGGCGCCGATGTCGCTGCGGCGCTTCGCCCACGCCGCGACGTAGGGATCGTCGGTGAGGTAGATGATCTGGCTTCCCTCGGAGAGCCGCTCGACCATGTCGAGCAGATCCCACTTGTGGCCGGCGGGCACGTCGATGAACGGCTCGTCGAGGATTGCGGGCAGCGGGCCACCGTCGGGCGCGGCATGGCGGGCACGGGCGAGGCGACCGAGCAACCGCTCGTGCAGCTCGTTGGTGTCCACGACCACCGACTCGCTCATCCCCGATCCCTCCTCCAACGAGGTCACGCGGCGGGCGACCGCGGCATGGCGATCGGTGAGCTGAGAGACGTCGGGAACCTTCGCCCGTTCCTGCGCGACGAGACCGACGAGCGCTTCGTGCTTGCGGAGCAGCTCGGTCACGTTGGGTTCGACGAGGTCTTCGGCGGTGAGGTCGCCCCATTCGGTAGAACGAGTCGAACGCTCCTCTTGCTCGAGCCGGGCGAGATCGGCCTCGATCTCGTGCGCCGGTCGCGTCGATGTGCGGGCCTTCGCGCGGCGCTCCGCGCCGGCGACTTCGTCCTGCGCCGTGATGAGCCGAATGGCGACGTCCATGCTCGGAGGGACTCCGACCGAGTCGCACAAGGTCTTCCGCCTGCGCCTCGAGCGCGGCAAGAGCTCGCTCGGCCTCTTCGAGGTCCCACTGCATCCGACCGACGCGGCCAGTCGCGATGCGCTGACGCACCTGTTCCATCGCCGCGCCCGGATCCTCGGCGCCATAGGGACGGCACGCCTCGAGCAGCCGCCGCCGCGCGATCTCGGCGCGCGTCGTTGCCGAGCTCAATTCGGTGCGGAGCGCCTCGATCTCGTTTGCCGCTCCGCCGAGGCGGCTGAGGGCGTCGGCGTACTTGCGCACCTCGGCCTCGAGCTCCTCGGCGCGCTCGGGGCTGATGCCGCCGGCGATCTCGTGCCAACGCATGGACGCAGCGCGGTGTGCGGCGACGGCTTCCTCGAGCCGGTCCTTCGGACCGGGGGTCGAGCACGGCGTCGAGCCGACGCAGCTGGAACTGCAGGTAGCTCGTCGCGTCGACCTTGGCCAGCGCCTCCGCCGCGGCGCGCTCGGCGATGCGGATCCGGCGCTGGGGGAGCAGGAGAGCGACGGCAAGGGCAGCGAACGTCGCGATCAGCGCCACTGCGGCGAGGAGTGGGAAGGCGCCGACACTCGCGATCGCTGTCACGCCGGCGATGCCGCACACCGCGATCCCGGCGAGAAAGAGGCGGCGGCTGCGCCGTGACGCCTGCTCCACGCGGATCTGGCTGGCGTCGATCTCCTGGACGATCGCCTCGACGTCGGCCGAGTTCCCCATGCCCCCGAGCGCGAGCTGCTCGGCGTCGAGTCGGATGCGGGCATCGAGCACGCCGCGGTGCGCGTACCACAGCGTCGGCTGATCGGCTCGAGCGAGGTCGACCACCGCCGGGTGGCTCGGCTCGGGGAGCTTGGATGCGGACGCTTCGAACAGCCGGGCCGAGTACTCGTTGCGGAGCTGCTCGGCGTCCTCGACTTCCTCGACGAGCCGCTGGAGATCGGCCGGTGCCTCTTCTGGAACCGTCCGCGCCCACCGCACGGTCTCCGCGTCGAGCCGGGGACGGGTGCCGAACGCGGCGAGACGGTCGTCCCGGATCTTGCGGACGTCGGCCCACATCCCGGCGACCTTCTGCAGCTCCGCCCCGCTGCGGAGTATCCGTCGGTCGTGCTCCTCGGCTTCACCACTACCGCGAAGTACGTCGGCCTCCGCCCTCACCTCTTCGAGCTGGGACAACGCCCGCGCGTACCGCCGCCGCGCCGCCCCCTGCTCCGCGGCGCGCAGTCGCGACTCCACATCGGCGAGCTCGGTCTCGGCCGCTTCCGCCTTCTTCTCCGCGAGCCGAGCGATCGCCATCTCCTCTTCGAGGGTGGCGAGCAGCCCGCGCGCCTCGGTGAGCTCGGGCGACTCCTCACCGGGCCGCACCTTCGGCGCGAGGCCGACATCGGCCGCGGCGATGACGGCGGGCCGGCGCAGCTCACTGACCTCGGGGGTGGGGAGCGCTCCCAGCGACCCGCCAATGTCCTCGACGTGTACATGGGGGCCGCCGGCGTCGTGGCTGATGACCACTCGGCGTCCGAGGACGTCGAAATAGGTGAGATGGGCGCCCGGCACGGCCCCGACGGCGGCGCGCTGCAACGTGTCGGTCAAGCCTTCGCGCTCCGCTGGGTCGAACCCGCTGAGCACCGTCATCCGGTCGTGAAAGCCGATGCGAAGGACCTGTCCGCCGCTTCCGACTACCAGTTCGTCAACGCGCACGGCCCACCTTCGAAGATCGTTCTCCCTTGCAGCATCGGCACGGCAAACCGCTCGCTGTAGCGGCTCGTTGGGCACTAAGTTGACCCGCCGGTCAAGAGTCGTTGGGACGTGCGGAACGCTGTGGAACGCAGATCGCCGAAAGACATCGAGGCCAGCCGGGCGGGCTGGCACCTCATCGGCAGCCAGCTTCGGCGGCAATGGCGGGGTCTCACCGTCGGCGTGGTGGCCGGGCTCACGGCCACCATCAGCAAGGTGGCAGTCCCAGCCCTTGTGGCGCTGGCGATCGATCGAGGCATCGAGGCCGACACGGAGGGCGCCCTCCTGCGGTGGTCGCTCGCGATCCTTGTGGCCGGCGTGCTGTCGAGCATCTGCAGCGGGCTGCGGCGCTGGTTCGCCTTCCGCGAGGCCCGCTGGTGCGAGGCGGCGCTCCGCGACCGGATCTTCGCCCACTTGCAGCGGCTGCACTTCGCCTTCCACGACGACGTGCAGACCGGGCAGCTGATGAGTCGGGCGAACACCGACCTGCAGCAGGTCCAGGCGTTCGTCGTGATGATCCCGATCACTGTCTCCAACGCGGCAACGGTGCTCGCGGCCGCCGTGATCATGTTCAGCATCAACCCGTTGCTCGCGTTGCTGGCGCTTGGTCCCCTTCCGCTCGTGAACGTGCTCGCCCGCCGATTCTCGGGGCGGCTTTTCCCATCAGTGATGGCGATCCAGGCCGAGTCCGCCGAGCTTGCGACCGTCGTCGAGGAGACGGTGTCGGGCATCCGGGTGGTGAAGGGCTTCGGTAGCGAGGGCGTGCAGGCGCAGCGCCTTCGCGCCGAGGCTGGAGACGTGTACGAACGGTCGATCGACGCCACTCGCGTACGGGCCCGCTACATGCCTGTCATGGACCTCTTGCCGAACCTTGGGCTGCTGGCCGTGCTCGCCTACGGAGGCCACCTCGTACTCGACGGCGAGCTCACCGTCGGACAGCTCGTCGCGTTCAACGCGTACGTGGCGCTGCTCATCTGGCCGCTGCGGATGACCGGCCAGATCGTCGCGCAGGGCCAGCGCGCCGCCGCCGCGGCGGGACGCGTCGCCGAGGTGCTCGGCACCGATCCGCAGATCGTCGATCACCCGCAGCCGCGCAGGCTGCCGACGGCGAACGCGCGGGCGGGTGCGCTCGGCGAGGTGCGGTTCGAATCAGTGTCATTCGGCTACGCCGCCGGAGGCGGATCGGTGCTCGACGACCTCGATCTCGTGGTCGAGCCGGGCGCTTCGGTGGCGCTCGTCGGTTCGACCGGCTCCGGCAAGACGACGGTCGCCCGGCTGATCCCGCGCTTCTACGACGTCGACTCCGGGCGCGTCTGCATCGACGGCGTCGACGTGCGCGACCTCCGGGTTCACGACTTGCGACGCGCGGTGGGCATCGTCTTCGAGGACACGTTCCTGTTCAACGACACGGTGCGCGCCAACATCGCGTTCGCGGATCCGGACGCGCCGGACGCCGCGGTGGAGCGGGCCGCCCGGCTCGCCGGCGCGCACGAGTTCGTCACCGACCTGCCCGACGGCTACGAGTCGCTCATCGGCGAGCGCGGGTTCTCGCTCTCGGGAGGTCAGCGGCAACGCATCGCGATCGCGCGAGCGATCCTCGCCGACCCCCGCGTGCTCATCCTCGACGACGCCACGAGTGCCGTCGACCCCACGAAGGAGCACGAGATCCGCGACGCGCTGGCGGAGGTGATGCGGGGACGGACCACGATCGTCATCGCGCATCGTCCGGCCACCGTCGCGCTCGCCGATCGGGTGGTCTTGCTCGATCGGGGACGAGTCGTCGCCGAAGGCACCCATGACGCGCTGCTCGGCGAGAGCGAGCGCTACCGGGCGGTGCTGGCCGCGGGCGAGGACGAGCGCTGGGCAACTGCTGTCGGAGGCGCGCTGAGATGTGGGGTGGAGGTGCCGTCTCGGAGGAGGATCGCCTCGATCGGGACGAGGCGCGCCGTCTGCTGACTCGAGTGGGCCACATGCTGCGCCCCTACCGAGGGCCCGTGATCATCGCCGGGCTGCTCGTCGTGGTGTGGACCGTCACCGTGGTGGCTGGACCACTCATCGTGCGGTACGCGATCGACAACGGGTTGTCGGAGGGCGAAGTCGGCCCGCTGAACACGGCGATCGTCGCCTACCTCGCCGTAGCGGTCGTCGCGTACGTCGTCGCCCGGCTCGCAGATCATGTCGATCGGTCGCATCGGCGAGGGCTTCCTGCGCGACCTGCGGGTGCGCGTGTTCGATCACCTGCAGTCGTTGTCGCTCGGCTTCTTCGAGAAGGAGAAGGCGGGCGTGCTCGTGTCGCGCATGACGTCCGACATCGACTCGATGGCCGAGCTCGTCCAGTTCGGCCTGCTCCAGTTCGTCTCGAACGGGCTGCTGCTCGCGCTCACGCTTCGGGCTGCTCCTCGCGCTCTCGTGGCAGCTCACCCTCGTGTGCATGGTGGCTGTCCCGATCGTCGTGGTGGCGTCGGTGAAGTTCCAACGCGACTCGAACAAGGCGTACCTCACCATCCGAGACCGCATCGGCCACAACCTGTCGACGCTGCAAGAGGGCATCACCGGCGTCCGGGTCATCCAAGCGTTCGCTCGTGAGCAGGCCGTGGGAGAGCGCTTCGCCGAGAGCAATCAATCGCTCTACGACGCACACATGGATTCCGTGCGCATCTCGGTGTGGTACCTCCCGCTCGTCGAGTTTGCCGGTGTCGCAACGACCGCAGCGGTCGTCGGCATCGGCGGTTGGTTGGTCCATCAGGGCGAGGTGTCGCTCGGCACCGTCGTGGCCTTCGTGTTGCTGCTCACCAACCTGTTCGAGCCCGTGCAGCAGCTGAGCCAGCTGTTCAACACCGTGCAGGCGTCGGGAGCGTCGCTCAACAAGCTGTTCGGTCTGCTCGACACGAAGCCCCAGGTCGGGGAGCGCAAGGGAGCCTTCGACTTGCCGCCCCGTGGCGAGGTCCACGTTTCCGACGTGTCGTTCACGTACGGCGCGGGCGAACCGGTGGACGATGGGTGGGTCCTCCGCGAGGTGGATCTCACGATCGCACCAGGAGAACGGCTCGCACTGGTCGGGCCGACCGGCGCAGGAAAGTCGACACTCGCGAAGCTCGTTGCCCGGATGTACGACCCCCAGCTCGGGACGATCTCCTTCGGCGGGGTCGATCTCCGTGACGCGACTCTGGCCTCGCTCCGCGACCGCATCGTCGTCGTGCCGCAGGAAGGCTTTCTGTTCAGCGGGACGATTCGTGACAACGTCCGCATCGCACGGGCCGGCGCTTCCGATGCCGACGTCGACGCCGCGCTCGCGGTCGTGGGAGCCGACGAGCGGTTCGGCCTGCTTCCCGAAGGCTTCGACACCGAGGTCCGCGAGCGCGGCAGCCGCCTGTCGGCGGGCGAGCGCCAGCTCGTGTCGCTCGCCCGGGCGGCACTCGCCGACCCTGCGGTGCTCGTGCTCGACGAGGCGACGTCGAGCCTCGATCCGGGCACGGAGGCGATGGTCGAGCGGGCGATGGACCGCCTCATGGCCGGACGGACCGTGGTCGTGATCGCGCATCGGTTGTCCACCGCGGAGCGTGCCGACCGCGTCGGAGTGGTCGATCATCACGCGCTCGTCGAGCTGGGCTCGCACGACGAGCTGCTTGCGCTCGGCGGGCGTTACGCCGACCTCTACGGAAGCTGGGCCGGCTCCGCGCCGGGATAGCCTGCCGACCGTGCGGGTGTGGATCGACCAGGACCTCTGCACCGGCGACGGTCTGTGCCTCGACCACTGTCCCGATGTGTTCGTGCAGCTGGAGGACGGCATCGCGTACGTCCGCCAGGGCGAATGGGTCGGCAACGACCCCGGTAGCGGCGGCAGCCTGGCCCTGGTCGACACCCGCAACGAGCGTTCCGTCGTGCACGCCGCCCTCGACTGCCCCGGCGAGTGCATCTTCATCGAGCTCGACTGAACCTCAGCCAAGACCGAGTGGGCTCCAGCGGGACAATGGGTCCGGCTGGTGCCCAGACGCTGCGGCCGATGGACTGAAATGGCGCCGTCTTGAGGCGCGAGCGTGTGAGGCTCGCTTCCCGTGCGTAGCGCGCGGTCCATCTATCTCGTGATCTCGGCCGGTGGCGCGTTCCTCGCCACGGTCGTCTTCACGATCACCGCGCTGTATCGCATCGAGTCCGCGGGCTTCAACCCGTTCGAGCTCGTGGTCATCGGCACCCTGATGGAGGCGGCGGTCTTCATCTTCGAGATCCCTACCGGCATCGTCGCCGATGTCTACAGCCGGCGGCTCTCCGTGATCATCGGCAACATCGGGATGGGCATCGCGTTCCTGCTCGAGGGGGCATATCCCCACGTCGGCACGATCATGGCGGCGCAGATCCTGTGGGGCATCACGTACACGTTCACGAGTGGTGCGACCGAGGCATGGCTCGCGGGCGAGATCGGCGAGGACAAGCTCACGGGCACGTTTCTGCGCGCCCAGCAGCTCGGGCAGCTCGCCGCCCTCGCCGGCATCGTCATCTCGATCTCGCTCGGGCACATCGAGCTGTGGGTGCCCATCGTTGTCGGCGGTCTGCTGCAGATCGCGCTCGGTGTGTGGCTGATCTTCGTGATGCCCGAGACCGGCTTCACGCGCGTTCCGCCGAGCGAACGGGAGACCTGGACTGCGCTCAAGACGACCGCGCGCGACGGCTTCGGCGCGATCCGCCGCAGCCGCACACTCGTGCTGCTGGCGTTCGCGGCGATGCTCGCGGGCGCGGCCAGCGAGCCGTTCGACCGTTTGTGGGAGGCGAAGTATCTCACCGAGGTGCACTTCCCGTCGTTCGGCGGGTGGTCTGACCTCACTTGGTTCGGGATCTTGAACGTCGTGTCGCTGATCCTCGGCGTGCTGCTGTCGACGATCGCGCGTCGTCGCGTGAAGGAGATCACCAGCGAGGCGACGCTCACGCGCGTCGTCGCGGTGCTGATGGCGGTGCAAGTGGTCGGCCTCGCGATCTTCGGACTTGCCGGTGGCTTTGCGGTCGCGACCGATCGGGTTTCTCCTCTACGAACGGTCGCGGTCGCTGCAGCGGCCGTTCTACGGCGCGTGGGTCATTCCGCTCATCGAGCCGGAGGTGCGGGCGACCGCGCTGTCGGCGATGGGCCAGGCCGACGCGATCGGTCAGGTCGTCGGCGGGCCGGCGATCGGCGCGATCGGCACGATCGTGTCGCTCAAAGCCGCATTGCTCACCGGCGCGGCGATCCAGGCACCGGCGGTTGCGCTTGTCGTTGCCGCGGGTCGTGATGCGCCCGAGCGCGCCGCCCCCGGATCAGACGCTGGACCAGAACTGCTCGAGGACGCGGGCCCCGCGAGCCGGGTCCTGGAGCATCCACCAATGACCGACCCCATCTAGCTCCTCGATCCGTGCACCCGCCCGCTTGGCCGAGCGGCGAGCGCCATCGGCGTTGAGGAACGCGTCGTCGCTCGGCACGATGACCATCCCCGGCTTCGGGATGTCGACGAACTCCGGGCCCCAGGCCTCGTGCACCTTCGTCGCCGATCGGTAGAGGTCGAGGATGCACGACGCCATCGCCGGCGTGATCGCCTCAGCCGCCTTGATCGCCTCCGCCTCGGGCACACCGGACGCCACGAGCGCACCGGAGCGGTCAGGCCGGGCTCACCGCGAGCATCCCCTCCCAGAACGCCTCGCCTTCGCCCGGCGTCTGCCAGATCTTGGCGAAGTCGTGCCACTCGAAGTCGACATCAGCGAGCCCGGCGGCATCGCACACCCAAGAGCGCACGAGATCGGGACGCAAGCTCACGACGCGCACGGTGAAGCCGCCGCCCCAGTCGTGGCCGACGAGGTCGACCGGCTCGCCGACGGCCTCGAGCTCGGCGATGAGCCAGGCGGCGTAGTCGTCCATCGTCGCGCCCCAGCCATCGGGACGGTCACCGGTGAAGCCGGGAAGCGCGGGCGTGATGATGTCTTTGCGTGAGAGATGGCTTCTGACGCCATCCCAGAGCGCAGGGGTTTCCGGAACTCCGTGAACGAGGACGGCAGGCATCTCCGCACGCTATCCACGCGGGAAGAGATCGGTCAGGTGGCGCTAGCGGCGCGCTTTGGATTCGTTCAGCGCAATGGCGGCCCGGACGAGGGCCTTCAGCGCCTTCTCGTCGAGCTTCTCGCCCTCGGAGATGTCGATGGCGCGCCTGACGTTGCCATCGAGGCTCGAGTTGAACAGGCCCGACGGATCATCCAGTGAGGCGCCCTTGGCGAAGGTGATCTTCACCTTGTCCTTGTAGGTCTCGCCGGTGCAGACGATCCCGTCGTGGTACCACGTCGGGACGCCTCGCCACTTCCACTCCTCGACCACGTCAGGGTCCACTTGCTTGATCAGGGTGCGTATGCGAGCGAGCGTCTTGCCGCGCCAGTCGCCCAGCTCCTTGATCCTCGCGTCGATCAGCTCAGCCGGAGACTCGCCTTTCGAGGGACTCTTCTTTGCGGTCATGCGAGGAAACTCTGCCACGAATCCACGGTGGCGCCCCAAGGGGTCGCGGTGGGTGCCAGTAGCCTCGGGACGTGACCCCGAGCGCCCCACGCGTGCGGTTTGCGCCGTCTCCGACGGGTTACTTCCACGTCGGCGGAGCCAAGACCGCTCTGTACAACTGGATCTACGCGCGTCAACACGGCGGCACGTTCGTGCTGCGCATCGAAGACACCGACACCGAGCGCAACCGCGACGAGTGGATCGACGGCATCCAGAGCGCGCTCCGCTGGATCGGTGTGGACTGGGACGAGGGTCCGTACTTCCAGAGTCAGCGCACGCACCTGTACGAGGCCGCGGCGACGCGCCTCTTCGCAAACGGAAACGCCTACTACTGCGACTGCACACGTGAGGTCGTGGACGCCCGGACGAAGGGCGCGGCTCGGCCCGGCTACGACGGTTTCTGTCGCGACCGCGGTCTCGGGCCGGGCGAGGGGCGGGCGCTGCGCTTCCGAACGCCACGGGAAGGGACGACCACCGTCGTCGACCTGATTCGGGGCGAGCCCGAATTCGAGAACGCGCTCATCGAGGACTTCGTCCTCGTGCGGGGCAACGGCAGGGCGATGTTCCTCCTGGCGAACGTCGTCGACGACATCGACATGCAGATCAGCCATGTCATCCGGGCCGAGGAGCACCTGCCCAACACGCCGAAGGCGACTCTGCTCTGGGGCGCGCTCGACGGCGGCGAGCTGCCGGTGTTCGCGCACGTGCCACTGCTCGTCAACGAGAAGCGGCAGAAGCTGTCGAAGCGTCGCGACCCCGTAGCGCTCGAGCTGTATCGCGACGAGGGGTACCTGCCCGAGACGATGCAGAACTTCCTGATGCTCCTGGGGTGGGCGCCGCCCGGAGACCAGGAGATCATGCCGTTCGACGAGCTCGCCCGGCTGTGGCGCCTCGAGGACGTGCACTCGTCGCCCGCGTACTTCGACGTCAAGAAGCTCGAAGCGTTCAACGGCGAGTACATCCGAGCGATGTCGGTGGATGAGTTCGTGCAGCGGAGCCAGCCCTGGCTCGTCGCGCCCCACGCATCGTGGCATCCCGAGCAGTTCGATCGGGGGGCCTTCGAGGCGATGGCGCCCCTCGTGCAGACACGCGTCACCCGGCTCATCGAAGTGCCCGCCATGGTGGATTTCATCTTCCTCGAGGAACCCGCGATCGATCCCGCGTCGTGGGACAAGGTGATGAAGACCGACACGGCGTCGCGTCATGCTCGACGGCGCGATCGAGGCCTACGCCGACGCACCGTGGGATGCCGACACGCTCAAGGCGGCGCTCGAGATGGTGGGGGAGGGCGTCGGCCTGAAGCTCGGCAAGGCGCAAGCGCCGGTCCGCGTCGCCACGACGGGTCGCACCGTCGGTCCCCCGTTGTTCGAGTCGCTCGTGGTGCTCGGCCGCGAGCGCACGCTGGAGCGGCTCCGTGCCGCGCGGGCACGTGTCTGAGCCGACCGCACCGGTGCGTCCGGTGCCGTTCGACGTCGAGCGGCCGGACGACACCGCCGAGGTGCCCGTCGTGCGCGCGTCGCGTCGCCGGTGGGGGCGGGGAATCGCGATCGGACTCGTCGCGGTCGGCGGGTTCCTGCTGCTCTACGTCGGGATCACGTTCGCGCAGGTGTGGATGGCGTCGCGTCACGACGGGGCGACTCAATCCGACGCCATCGTGGTGTTGGGAGCGGCGCAGTACGACGGCCGTCCGTCACCGGTGCTCGAAGCACGGCTCGACCATGCCTTCGAGCTCTGGGAGGACGGTCTCGCGCCGATCATCGTCGTCACCGGCGGGAAGCGGCCGGGTGATCGGTTCACCGAGGCGACCGCGTCCGCGAACTATCTGTTGGAGCGGGGCGTTCCCGACGCGCAGATCCTGCGCGAGGTGCAGGGCACGAACTCGTGGGAGTCGCTCGCAGCCGCGGCGCGCATTCTGCGCGAGCGCGGGCTGTCCGAGGTGATCCTCGTCTCCGATCCGTTCCACGCGCTTCGCATCGGTGGCATCGCCGACGAGCTCGGCCTGAACGCGCACGTGTCGCCGACCCGCACGAGCCCGATCAGCGGCGGCGCGCAGGTGAAGCAGATGGTGCGCGAGACCGGCGCCGTCGCGGTCGGCCGCGTGATCGGCTACCGCCGCCTCCTCCGCCTCGACAGCTGACGGCCGCTGGTCTTGCGGGCCGGTTTTCTTGGCGCGCGGAGCTCTCAGAGACCCCGAGACGCCAAGGGAATCGGCCCGACCAGCGGCTACGATGCCCGAGCCCTTCGGGGGTGGTGTAATCGGCAACACAGCAGGTTCTGGCCCTGTCATTGGGGGTTCGAGTCCTCCCCCCCGAGCTCGTCGACGTGAGCAAGGCCCAGGTCAGCGACCTGGGCCTTCTGCGTGCGCAAGACATCCTCGGCACGCGGTACCGTCGTGGCGTGACGCCGGAGGAGATCGCCGACCTGGTGCACCTCCGCCGGGCCCGCGACCTCATCGACCGCGACTACGGGGAGCCGCTCAGCGTCCCGGCCATGGCGCGCGCCGCGCTCATGTCGCCGGCGCACTTCTCGCGCAAGTTCCGCGCGGCGTATGGCGAGACGCCCTACACCTATCTGATGACGCGACGCATCGAGCGGGCGAAAGCCCTGCTTCGTCAGGGGATGTCGGTCACCGACACCTGTGTCACCGTGGGTTGCACGTCGCTCGGCTCGTTCAGCTCGCGCTTCACCGAGATCGTCGGCGAGACGCCGTCGCAGTACCGCGCTCGTGATCACCGCGACCACGAGGTCGTCCCGTCGTGCGTGAGCATGGTCGCGACGCGACCGCGCCGTGCGACGGTCACGGTCTGAAGGCTCGTTGCACTCCGCACCGAGCAGGATCGGAGAAGCATGCGACGGGTCGGTACCCGTACGGTCGTCGCATGGCAGTCACCGTTTCCGCAATGTTCATCCCCGTCCACGACCCCGACGAGGCGCTCGGCTTTTACCGTGACGCGCTCGGCCTCGAGGTCCGCAACGACGTCGCGTCCGAGGGCTTCCGCTGGGTCACCGTCGGCGCCCCTGGGCAGGACGTCGACATCGTCCTGTTCCAGCCCCACGGCGGTCGTTCGCAGACTGAGGGCGACGCCCTCCTGTCTCTCGTGAGGCAGGGGTCACTTCAGGCTGCGATCTTCCGGTCGGACGACCTCGACACCACGTTCGGGAAGGTCCAGGCGTCGGGCGCCGAGGTCCTCCAAGAGCCGACGTCTCAGCCGTGGGGCGCGCGCGATTGCGCGTTCCGCGACCCCTCAGGCAATCTCGTCCGCATCGCGCAGGCCTGACCGTCGTGGCGCGAAGGCGGCGCGCCCGACAGGAGGCTCGATGAGCAAGGCCACAAGGACGGGGACGCAGGCGCCCACGCTGCACCTCGCCGACAGCCAGGATCTGATCCGCGTGCAGGGCGCACGCGTGAACAACCTCAAGGACGTCAGCGTCGAGATCCCGAAGCGCCGGCTGACGGTGTTCACCGGTGTATCCGGCTCGGGCAAGAGCTCGCTGGTGTTCGGCACGATCGCCGCGGAGTCGCAGCGGCTGATCAACGAGACCTACAGCGCCTTCGTGCAGGGCTTCATGCCGACGCTGGCGCGGCCGGAGGTCGACGTGCTCGAAGGGCTGACGACCGCGATCATCGTCGACCAGGAACGGATGGGCTCCAACCCCCGCTCCACCGTCGGCACCGTCACCGACGCGAACGCGATGTTGCGGATCGTCTTCAGCCGGCTCGGGAAGCCGCACGATCGGCTCGCCCAAGGCCTACTCGTTCAACGTCCCTTCGATCAGCGGTGCCGGCGCGGTCACCATCGAGCGCGGCGGCCGCACGACCAGGGAGCGACGGAGCTTCAGCATCACCGGCGGCATGTGCCCGCGTTGCGAAGGCATGGGCAGCGTGACCGACTTCGACCTGACGCAGATGTACGACGACAGCAAGTCGCTGAACGAGGGCGCGCTCGACGATCCCCGGCTACAGCATGGACGGCTGGTACGGCCGCATCTTCCGCGGTTGCGGCTTCTTCGACCCGGACAAGCCGATCCGGAAGTTCACGAAGAAGGAGCTCGACGACCTGCTCTACAAGGAGCCGACCAAGATCAAGGTCGACGGCATCAACCTCACCTACGCGGGGCTCATCCCGACGCTGCAGAGGTCGATGCTCTCCAAGGACAGGGAGGCGATGCAGCCGCACATCCGGGCCTTCGTGGACCGGGTCGTCACGTTCACCACCTGTCCCGACTGCGGCGGTACCCGGCTCAGCGAGGCCGCCCGTTCTTCGAAGATCAAGGGCATCAACATCGCCGACGCCTGCGCGATGGAGATCAGGGACCTGGCCGAATGGGTTCGAGGTCTCGACGAGCCGTCGGTGGCGCCATTGCTCGACGCGTTGCAGCAGGCGCTCGAGTCGTTCGTCGAGATCGGCCTGGGCTACCTGTCGCTCGAACGGCCGACGGGCACGCTGTCGGGCGGCGAGGCACAGCGCACCAAGATGATCCGCCACCTCAGCTCGTCGCTCACCGACGTCACCTACGTCTTCGACGAGCCCACCATCGGGCTTCACCCGCACGACATCGAGCGGATGAACGACCTGCTCCGCCGGCTGCGGGACAAGGGCAACACGGTGCTCGTCGTCGAGCACAAGCCCGAGACGATCGCGATCGCCGACCGCGTCGTCGACCTCGGCCCCGGCGCCGGTACGGCGGGTGGCACCGTGTGCTTCGAAGGCACCGTCGAGGGGCTGCGGGCCAGTGGCACGGTCACCGGCCGCCATCTCGACGACCGCGCCGCCCTCAAGGACACCGTGCGGACGCCCACCGGCGCATTGGAGATCCGCGGAGCGACAGCCAACAACCTGCGTGACGTCGACGTCGACATCCCGCTCGGGGTGCTCGTCGTCGTCACCGGTGTGGCGGGCTCGGGCAAGAGCTCGCTCGTGCACGGGTCGATTCCCGCGGGCGCGGGTGTGGTGTCGATCGACCAGGGGGCGATACATGGCTCGCGCCGGAGCAACCCGGCGACCTACACCGGACTGCTGGACCCGATCCGCAAGGCGTTCGCGAAGGCCAATGGAGTGAAGCCGGCGCTGTTCAGCGCGAACTCCGAGGGCGCCTGCCCAACATGTAACGGAGCCGGTGTCATCTACACCGACCTGGCGATGATGGCCGGCGTCGCGACGACCTGCGAAGACTGCGAGGGGAAGCGGTTCCAGGCCGCGGTGCTCGAGTACCACCTCGGCGGCCGCGACATCAGCGAGGTGCTGGCGATGTCGGTGACCGAGGCCGCGGAGTTCTTTGACGACGGCGCGGCGCGCACGCCTACCGCGCACGCCGTCCTCGATCGGCTCGTCGACATCGGGCTCGGTTACCTCACCCTCGGCCAGCCGCTCCCGACGCTCTCGGGAGGAGAGCGGCAGCGCCTGAAGCTCGCCACTCACATGGCCGAGAAGGGCGGGATCTACCTCCTCGACGAGCCGACCACCGGTCTGCACCTCGCCGATGTCGAGCTACTGCTCGGTGTGCTCGACCGGCTCGTCGACTCGGGCAAGTCGGTCATCGTGATCGCCCACCACCAGGCCGTCATGGCGCACGCGGACTGGATCGTCGACCTCGGCCCGGGCGCCGGCCACGACGGCGGCCGGATCGTCTTCGAGGGCACGCCCGCCGACCTCGTCGCCGCCCGCTCCACGCTCACTGGCGAGCACCTCGCGGCATACGTGGGCACCTGACCTGCGCCTTCGGGTCTCGGGTTGCGCGACTGGCGAGATCGGGTTAATCTACAACCAAATGGTTGTAGATCTTCTCTCCGAAGAGCGGGCCGATCGCGTGTTCCACGCCCTCGCCGACGCCACCCGTCGCGACATCGTCGTGTGCACGCTCGAGGGCGAGCACAACGTCTCGGCCCTCGCGCGCCGCTATCCGGTGAGCTTCGCCGCGGTGCAGAAGCACGTCGCCGTGCTGGAGGAGGCCGGGCTGGTGGTCAAGAAGCGAAAGGGCCGCGAACAGCTGGTCCGCGGCAACGTCGAGACGATCCGCAAGGCCTATCGGCTGCTCGAAGAGCTGGAAGCGGTCTGGAAGGGCCGCATCGACCGGATCGGCGAGATCCTCGCCGAGGACCAAGAGGAAGGACTCAAGCGATGACCGTGAAGAGCGTCCAGAAAGATCCGAAGGCCCTGACGATGACCATCACCGCCGAGCTCGACGCGACCGTCGAGCGGTCGTGGCAGCTGTGGGCCGACCCGCGCCAGCTCGAACGCTGGTGGGGACCGCCGACCTACCCCGCCACCGTCGTCGATCACGACCTGAATCCCGGCGGGCGCATCACCTATTACATGACCAGCCCGGAGGGCGAGAAGTACCACGGCTGGTGGGAAGTGACTTCGGCCCGAGCGCCGCGGCGGCTCGAGTTCAAGGACGGGTTCTCCGACGACAGCGGCACGCCGAGCGACGAGATGCCCGTGACGACCTCGATCGTCACGCTGACCGAGCGCAGCGGCGGCGGCACGGTCATGACCATCGAGTCTCGCTTCCCGTCAGTCGAGGCGATGGAACAGCTGGCCGAAATGGGCATGGAGGAAGGTCTCAAGGCTGCGATGGGCCAGATGGACGCGATCCTCGCCAGTCCGGTCACCGCGGCGTAGTCCGGGACCCGGCTCGACCCTCGGCGCGCCCGAAAGGGTGCGCTGACAGTCAAGTTGCCCGGCGTCCGCATCTGGGTACGTTCAAGGCGTGGACGCGCCGTTGGCTGGCAAGGTCGCACTGGTTGCGGGCGGCACGCGTGCCGCGGGGCGGGGCATCGCGGTGGAGCTTGGGGCGGCCGGCGCCACGGTGTACGTGACCGGCCGAACCACCCGCACCCAGCAGTCCGAGATGAAGCGTCCCGAGACGATCGAGGAGACAGCCGAGCTCGTCGACGCTGCCGGCGGCCAAGGCATCCCGATTCGCGTCGATCACCTCGTGCCCGAGCAGGTGTCTGCGCTCGTTGATCGCATCCGGCGCGACCAGGGCGCGCTGCACATCCTCGTGAACGACGTCTGGGGCGCGACGACGATGGAGTGGGACAAGACGGTGTGGGAGTCGTCGCTCGACATCGGGTTGCGCACCTTGCGCCTCGGCATCGACACGCACGCGATCACGAGTCACTACGCGCTGCCGCTGCTCATCCAGACCCCGGGCGGCCTCGTGATCGAGGTGAACGACGGCACCACCGAGTACAACGACGCCAACTATCGGGTGTCGTTCTTCTACGACCTCGTGAAGACCGCGGTACTGCGGATGGCGTTCGCACTCGGCCACGAGCTCGAGCCGCACGGATGCACCGCGGTGTCTCTCACTCCGGGCTGGCTGAGATCCGAGGCGATGCTCGACGGGTACGGTGTGACGGAGGAGAACTGGCTCGACGCGACGAAGGTCTCGCCGCATTTCGCGATCTCAGAGAGTCCGCGCTTCGTCGGCCGGGCGGTCGCCGCGCTCGCACAGGATCCCGACGTGTCGCGGTGGAACGGCCAGTCGGTGTCGAGCGGACAGCTCGCGCAGATCTACGGCTTCACGGACGTGGACGGCAGCCGTCCGGACGCATGGCGCTACCTCGTCGAGGTGCAAGACCCGGGCAAGCCGGCCGACACGAACGGATACCGGTAGCTGTCACCCGATCTCGATCGAGGTGACCATGGACTGGATCTGCTGACTGACTTCGGGCGAGATGTCATCGGGCACGTTGTGGTTGATCAACGCGCGCCCGCCGTTGAGATCGATCACTCGGACGACCTCTCGTTCCCCGGGGGCGGCGTAGAACCGGGAGTCTCCGTCGCCCTCGAACCACGGGCTGATCGTTCCCTGTTCGCACATCGAGACATCGAGGTCGGCGGGAACGGAGAAGACCAGCTCCTGGCCTGCGTGTCCGTCGATCTCGATCGCGGTCGGCTCGGTGGCCTCCATTCCGCCCTGCGATACCAGCCCGGCGACGAGTGCGTCCGCCGACGGCCCGATGTCAGCGCGACCATTCCAGTGGCAGGCGTCGAGGTTGACGTCATCGACCGCCCAGAACGCCAGGTAGCCGGCCGCCGGTCCGGCGGGCGACACCACGGCGAAGTCGCCGAACGTCGACCAGCCAGCGGGCAGGGTCACCCGGATCGGTACCCCGAACTTGTCGATGACGTAGGCGCCCGCTTCCCGTGTCCCGTCGCCGCCGGCGAAGAGCAGCGGCTCGGCGGCCACGGCTTCGGCGGCGGTCGTCTCGGCAGCCGCCGCCGTGCTCGCAGGCGCCTCGGCCGCCGATGTCGGCGTCGCCTGGCCGTCCGAGTTGTCGCCGCAGCCCGTGAACGCCGTCATCGCGGCGCCGGTGATGATCAATGTCTTCCATGTCGCACGCATCTCGACACGAGACCATGGCGGTGCCGCGTGGACATCCGTACTGAGTACGGAGGCGCCGATCCCGGCAGTTGGCCAAACTTTGGACGTGGTGGATGACCGGTTGCCGTCAGGGGTTGTGACGTTCGTCCTCACCGACGTCGTGGGGTCGACGCAGCTCTGGCAGGACGCGCCGGAGGCGATGGAAGAGGCGTTGACTGCCCACGACAAGCTCGTCACGGACGCGGTCGAGAGCCAGGGCGGGGTGGTGCTCAAGGCTCGTGGGGAAGGCGACTCGACGTTCTCGGTCTTTGCCCGCGCGAGCGACGGTCTCCGCGCCGCCTACCTCGCGCAGGTCGCGCTCACGCGGCACGAATGGCCGGAGGCGGCGACCCTTCGCGTGCGGTTCGCGGTGCACACCGGCGAAGCCGCCGAGAAGGACGGCGACTACCTCGGCACGACCGTCAACCGGGCGGCGCGATTACGGAGCGTGTGTGAAAGCGGGGAAGTGCTCGTGAGCGCGGCCACCGCGCAGGTCGTTGCTGATCACCTTCCACTCGACACATCGCTGCGACCGCTTGGTGCGATCCGGTTACGCGACCTCGACCGAGCCGAGGATGCGTGCGTACTCGTCGGTCCGGGATTGCTCGAGCCGGGAACGGGAGCTCGTGGTGAGACGGCCGTAGGCATTCTTGCCGGGGCGGGCGTCAGCAAGCGCGAACGGGACGTCCTCGACGCACTCGGTGAGCGACTCACCAATCTGGAGATCGCCGAGCGGCTCTCCGTTTCGGAGCGCACGGTCGAGAGCCATGTGTCTTCGCTCCTGCGCAAGCTGGGTGCCGCCAACAGAGTAGAGCTGGCGGCCCTTGCGAAGGAGGCTCGAGCGGCGGAAACGACGGAGCTGCCGCCGATGCTCATGATGAGCGCGCAACGATCAAAATGCGTGGGTCGCCAGGAGGAGCGTGAACGGCTGCTCGAGTGCTGGGACCGGGCTTCGTCGGGTCAGACTGTGTTCGCGCTCGTGACCGGCGAAGCGGGAATCGGCAAGACGAGGCTCGCCGCGGAGCTCGCGACCGAGGTCTACCGGCGTGGCGGGCGGGTGGTCCTCGGTGCCTCGAGCGATGGCGCGCAGATGCCGTACCAGCCCTTCGTCGAGGCATTGGAAGCCGTCGTTGCCGCCACGCCCGAGAGCCAGCTGCGCTCCGACCTGCGTGGCCACCTTCCGACTCTCAGCCGCCTGTTCCCGGGCGCGGCACGGTTCGGTGTGCCCGGCAGCCGAGACACCGATCCGTTGTCCGAACGTGGCGAAGCTCAGAGCGCCCTCACCGCGCTCGTGATCCACACTGCACGTCGTCACCCCTTGATGCTCGTGTTGGAGGACATGCACTGGGCGAGCGCCCCGACGCGAGATGCCGCACTCAGACTCGTGCGCGATGGAGGCACGGCGCCCCTCCTCGTCGTGGTCACGACCCGCGACACCGTGCCCGAGCTCGACAGCGCGTTGACCTCGTGGCTCGCCGCGGCGGCCCGACTTCCCGGTTGCGACTTCATCAACCTCACTGGGCTGGATCTGGACGCCACCGCCGACCTGCTCGCGGGCATCGGCGGCCGAGTCGATCCGGCCGTGGCGCTGCGTGACACCGGTGGCAACCCGCTCTTTCTCCGGGAGGTCGCGGCTGGGGGCACTGGTGTGAGCCCCACGCTGCGCGACTTCTTGGCGAA
This sequence comes from uncultured Acidimicrobiales bacterium, assembly GCA_963759645.1. Lineage (GTDB taxonomy): Bacteria > Actinomycetota > Acidimicrobiia > Acidimicrobiales > DATKAS01 > DATKAS01. The sequence continues at coordinate 249,673 of CAVXAI010000017.1, forward strand.
CCGCTACGCCCGTCTCGACGCGGCGGATCTCGACGTGGTCGACACCGCGGCGGTGCTCGGCGAGTCGTTTCGCGCTGACCACCTCGCCGCCGCGACGCAGCGCTCGCGTGACGAAGTGATCGATGCACTGGAGCGGGCCGCGGACGCGGGTCTCGTCGAGGCGGTCGCTCGCCAACCCGGCCGCTACGCGTTTGTGCACGCGCTGTTCAGGGATAACTGCTACCACGCGTTGTCAGCCGGGCGGCAGCTGCGGTTGCACGCTCGCGTGACCGAAGCGCTGCGCCCCTTCGCCTCCGATCCGACAGTCCTGCCCGAGCTCGCCCGCCACGCTTGCATCGCGGCACCGATCGGCGACGCGGCCAGCGCGGTCGACCTCGCTCGCCACGCGGGCGACGCCAGTCTCCGAGAGGGAGACATGCCGCAAGCGGCGCTGCAGTTCGGCCGTGCCCTCGACGTCATCGACCTCACCCCTGAGGCGGACGAGCACCTTCGGCTGGCGTTGATGGTCCGCCTTGGAGAGGCCTCGATGCCAGAGGGGATCGAGGCCAGCCACGCGATCCTCCGCGACGCGCTTCGACTCGCCCGCCGGCTCGGTGACGCGGCCGCGTTCGCGGACGCCGTGTGCTCGATGCCTTACGGCGAGGGTTCCGTGAGCCCGGGCCTCGACGACCCCACCTTCATCGGGCTGTGCGAAGAGGCGCTGGCCGGACTGGGGGACACCCACGGGCGGTGGCGGGCGCGCCTGCTGTCAGTTCTTGCCGTTCACCTGGCCCTCGGATCCCAACCCGAACGGGGTCAGGCTCTGGGTCGGGAGGCAGTCTCGGTAGCCCGCGAGGCGGGCGAACCGATCGGCCTCGCGCACGCGCTCTTGTCTCTCCAGTATGCGCTGGGGTCGTTCGACGTTGCGGAACGTCGCGAGACGATGGAGGAAGCCCTCTCCATCGCCCGTCAGCACGGAGCGGATGTGCTGGCCCTCCGAGCCGCCGGACGGCTCGCCGACATCGCGCGGACGTGCGGAGATCTCGACGCCTACCGGCGATGGCAAGAGCTCGCTCGGGGCGGGGGAAGGCCGCAGCGGTACATCGGGTTTCAGGCGGACGTGATCGACGCGCTCCTCGAGGGAGATCTTGCGGTGGCGAGCACCCACAATCGACTCGACCGGATTCCGGCGGTGCAGGTCGGCGGTGAGCACCTTTATTGGGGATCTGCGTTCATCATCATCGAGATGTGGAAGGGCCGCCCGCACGTGGAGGCCATCGAACCGTTCGCCTCCCGTGCGGGCTTCGACGGCAAGATCGGGATGGCGATGCTGGCGTTCTCTCATGTGCTCGCCGGGGGGCTCGTCGCGGCGTCGCAGCTCGTTGCCGACGCGCACGAGAAGCAGTTCGAGACTCAACGCTGGCACCAGAGCGCAGCGCTGGGACTGGCCTTCTGGGCCGAAGTCGCTTTCGGGGTGGACGATGCTTCGGCGGCCGCGGAACTCTCCGCTGTGCTCGCACCACTCGCGGGGCAGATCGCCGACGCCGGCGGCGCGATCTGGTGTTCGGTCGATCTGGCGCGGGCCCTGCTCGCCGCCACGGTGGGCGACCTCGACCAAGCGGAAGCGATCGTCACGGGCGCGATCACGGCGAGCCGCGCTCGGCGAAACCCCCTTCTTCTCGCCCGCGAGCTCCTCGTGCTTGCGATGATCCAGTCCCGACTCGGCCGCGAGGGGGTCGGCGACCTCGTCGCCGAGGCATTGGAGATCGGTGACCTACGGAGGGCGAACCTGATCCGCATGGATGCAGCGCGCTACGGGCTCGTGGCCGAACCGGCCCTGTAGGATCTACCTTCCACTTGCACGGCCCCATCGTCTAGTGGCCTAGGACACCACCCTCTCAAGGTGGCGGCACGGGTTCGAATCCCGTTGGGGCTGCCAAGGATCGGGGGGTCGCCCCGTCAGCTCGCGGCTTGGTCGCGCAGCACCCGGCGCAGGATCTTGCCCGAGGCGGACTTGGGGATCGCGTCGGTGAAGGTGACCTTGCGAATCTGCTTGTAGCTCGCGACCTTCTCCGCAACGAAGGCCTGGATGTCATGCGGCCGTCGCCTCCTGTCCTTGCTTCAGCACGACGTAGGCCGCGGGTATCTCGCCCGCGTCGTCGTCGGGAAGGCCGATCACGGCGGCGTCCGCGATCTGCGGATGCGTGAGCAGCATGGCTTCGAGCTCCGCCGGCGGCACTTGGAAGCCCTTGTACTTGATGAGCTCCTTCAGGCGGTCGACGATGAAGAGGTGGCTGTCGGCGTCGATGTGGCCGATGTCGCCGGTGTGAAGCCAGCCCTCGTCGTCGATCGTGCTCTTTGTCGCGACGTCGTTGTTCAGGTAGCCCTTCATCACCTGCGGGCCGCGCACCCATACCTCGCCGTCTTGGTCCACCCCAAGGGCTGCTTGCGTCGCCGGATCGACGATGGTGACTTCGGTGTTCGGCGCCGTCACGCCGGCCGACCCGGGCTTCGCGCGGTCCGCGGGTGTGGCGTGGCTGACCGGTGACAGCTCGGTCATGCCGTAGCCCTGCAAGACCAGGCAGCCGAGGCGCTCTCCGCACTCGGCGGCGAGCTCGGCCGACAGCGGCGCCGCGCCAGAGAGGATGAATCGCAGCGAGGACAGGTCGTAGCTGTCGACGACCGGGTGCTTCGCGAGTGCGACCACCATCGGGGGCGCAACGAACGCGCACGTGAGCTGGTGCTCTTGGTGCAATGACAGGAACTGCTCGAGATCGAAACGTGGCATCGTCACGATCCGGGCGCCGGCGCGCAGGCCTGTGTTCATGAGCACCTGCATCCCGTAGATGTGGAAGAACGGCAGCACTGCGACGAACCCGTCGTCCTCCCGAACCGAGATCATGGCGAGGGCCTGCTCGGTGTTGGCGACGAGGTTGTGGTGGGTGAGCATCACGCCCTTCGACATTCCAGTCGTGCCGGAGGAGTAGGGCAGCACGACGACGTCGTCGACTTCGACGGGCACCTGGTCGGCGAGCGGCGTGGCATCGATCGAGGCGAGCGACTCGTACCCAGCCGCCTCGCCGATGACATAGATGTCTTTGACGTTCGTTTCCGCGATTGCAGCCGCGGCCGTCTCGACGAACATGGGAACGGTGACGAGCCGCGTGGCGCCCGCATCGACGAGCTGATGGTGGACCTCACCCGAGGTGTACGTCGGGTTGACCGTGGTGATGACGCCGCCGGCCAGAGCGACGGCGTGGAACAGCACGCCGTACTCCGGGCAGTTCGGGGCCATCACAGCGACGACTTCGCCCTTGGCGAGTCCCCTCGCGAGCCAGCCTCCTGCCTGCCGGCGCACCGCGACCTCGAACTCGCCGTATGTCATCGTGCGGCCGGTGGCGGCGTCGATGAACGCTGTCTTCCCAGCCCTCTGAGCGGCGCGCTCGAGGATGTAGGGCGTCAACGCGGTCGCGGGGATCCTGACCGGGGGCAAGGGACTGGTGAAGATCATCGGGCGATTCTCTCCGAGGCTCGATGTCCGTGCATGCCGTCAGGCCCCGGCGCCGGTCGAGGCGAGGGCGGTAGGTTGCGGCCACGACTGCGCTGGACCAGCTCCGCTTGGCCGCGACTGTCGCTCGGGCCGGTCTCGTCATCCCCGAGCGACCCGATCGCCTCGCCCGCGCCGCGGTTGCGTTCGGGCGGTGGGGGCAGAGCGTGGCCGGACTCATGGCGGCGGCATCGGCTCGGTATCCCGACCGCACCGCGATCGTCGACGAGCACGGCTCGCACACCTACGCCGAGCTGTGGACCGAGACGAACGCCGTCGCGCATGGTCTGCTGGGCGAGGGTGTCACGTCGGGCGCGACCGTCGGCATCCTGCACCGCAACTCCTACCGCTTCATCTCGTCGGTGGTTGCCGCCGCGAAGGTCGGGGCGAGCACTGTCTTCCTCAACACCGAGCACGCGGGGCCGCAGGTCGCAGGAGTGGTGGAGTCCGAAGGCATCGAGGTGGTGCTGCACGATCGTGAGCTCGCCGCGCTCGTCGCCGACCTGCCGATCCAGCGGTTCGACAGCCTCGCACTCGCGGCATTCGCAGCAGCGTCGTCGACGAGCGACCCCAGGCCTCCACGACGAACAGGGCGCACGGTCATCCTCACGTCGGGGACGACGGGCCGGCCCAAGGGGGCGGTGCGCGCGTCCCTCGGCGGAGGCGTCAGCGGAGGAGCGAGTGGGGCAGGTCTTCTGGAGCGCATCCCATTCCGGGTGGGGCAGACCGTTGTGGTCGCACCACCGCTGTTTCACTCCTGGGGGCTCGCGGGAGCGTTCATGACGCTCGGGCTCTCGGGCACGGTGGTGCTCGCGTCGCGGTTCGATCCCGAAGCAACGCTCGCACTCGTTGCCCGCACACGGGCCGACGCGCTCATCGTCGTGCCCGTGATGCTCCACCGCATGTTGGCGCTCGACGACACCGTGTTCGCCGAGCACCCGACGCCATCACTTCGGATCATCGCCTCGAGCGGGTCTGCGCTCGGCGCGCCGCTGACCCTGCGGACCCTCGACCGCTTCGGACCCGTCCTCTACAACGCGTACGGGTCGACGGAAGTGTCGATCGCGACAGTTGCGACTCCCGCCGATCTGAAGGCGCAGCCCGACACGGTCGGCCGACCGGTGCTCGCGACGCGCGTGCAGGTGCTCGACAGCACGGGTCGGCCGGCGCCCACGGGCACCACCGGTCGTGTCTTCGTGGGCAGTGACCTCCGCTTCGACGGCTACACCGGCGGAGGGGGGAAGGAGGAGCGGCGGGGGATGCTGTCCACGGGCGATGTCGGCCACTTCGATCCATTCGGCCGACTCATGATCGATGGGCGCGAGGACGACATGATCGTCTCGGGCGGCGAAAACGTCTTCCCGGGCGAGGTCGAGGACGTGCTGCAGCGTCACGAAGAGGTCGCCGACGTGGCGGTGATCGGAGTGTCCGACGAAGAGTTCGGCCAGCGGTTGCGCGCGTACGTGGTGCGAGCCGAGGATGCCACCGTGTCCGAGCAGGAGCTGCGCGATCACGTGCGCGGGCAGCTCGCGCGGTTCAAGGTGCCGCGCGAGGTGGTGTTCGTCGACGAGCTGCCGCGCACCGCGACCGGCAAGCTCCTTCGTCGCGACCTGCGCGATTCGGAGGCCGACACCCAGTGACCGAGGCCGAGCTCGTCCATCTCGAGGTCGACAACTTGATCGGGACGATCACGCTCGACTCGCCGCACAACCGCAACGCGCTCTCGCAACAGCTGCTCGCCGAGCTCGACGCGCACCTCCGAGCAGCCGCGGATGACCCGACCGTCCGCGGCGTCGTGCTCACGGGCACCGGCAACACGTTCTGCGCGGGTGCCGACCTTTCGGGCGCCACCGCGCCGGGCGTCCGATCCGTGCCGTTCGTCGAGATCCTCGAGCAGCTCTGGCACTACCCGAAGACCGTGATCGCGCGGCTCAACGGACACGTCCGCGCCGGCGGCACGGGCCTCGTCGCGGCCGCCGACATCGTCATCGCACCGACGTCCGCGACGTTCGCGTTCAGCGAGGTGCGCATCGGTGTTGCGCCCGCGATCATCGCCGTCCTGTGTCAACGCCGCATGCCCCGCGCGCAGCCAGCCGTTACATGCTCACCGGCGAGGTCTTCGACGCGCAGGCCGCGGTCGCCGCGGGTCTGGTCACGATCAGCGTGGAACCCGAGGAGCTCGACGAGGCGACCGAGAGGGTCGCCGACGCCGTCCGCCTAACCGAACCCAACGCGGTGGCCGCGACTCGGCGCCTGCTCGTCGAGCTGCCGGCGATGGCCGTCGGCGAGGGGCTCCGCCACGCGGAGACCATCTCGACGGCGCTGTTCAACTCGCCCGAGGCAGCGGAGGGCATTGCCGCCTTCCGCGAGAAGCGCCCTCCCGGATGGGCACCCGGATGAGTGCGATCGACCCGTTCGATCCGATCGGGACGGTCGGGCGGTTGTGGACCCGTGGCGCGCGTGACGCCAAGGGCTGGTTCGACCAGTGGGTCGAGGCGACGTCACTGTGGGCATCGGCACCACCGACGCCGGAGCGGCTCCTCGGCGACATGATCGACGGCCTGCTCGCCCGCTTCGCCGGTCGGCGACTCACGGTGACGGTGCACGGCGACGACGTGTCGGGCGTTCTCGACGCGCTGCGGGTGTCTGGCCCATCGAGCGATCAGCGCGCCCACGCGGTCCTCAGCGACGTCGACTGGCGAGGCCATCACCTCGAGGAGGTGGTCGTACGGCGCGCGGCAGCTGCGGATCACCCCGGGACTGACCGCGACGCTCACCGCACACCCGGTCGAGATCGAAGGCCGCGGGCAGCTGGTCGACGCCCTCGCGTGGCTGGCGACGAATGACACTGGTTGGACCGTGGACCTCGATCAGGCGGGTGCGCTCCGGGCCGTGCACCGCGACCGTCCGTTCCGAGTCGGAGGCACCGGCGCGATCGCCGACGGCAAGCTCGAGGTAGAGGTGAGCTCGGTTGGTTACGGCGACAAGGGGATGCGCTTGCCGCGGTGGGTGCGCATCGTCCGCGAGCTCGATTTGCCGCCGCTTTCGCCCGGCATGCGGCTCGTCGACGCTCACCGCATCGGCGACCAGGTGTCGTTCCGGGTGCTGGTCGACGACGTGAAGCTCGACATCGACCTGGATCGCGTGCGCACCGCGATCATGCGGGGCGCAGCAGTCCCGGTGGCGTAGTCGCAAAGGGCGGGGGAGCAGACGGTGGCGCAGCCAACGGCGGGTCAGCCGGTGCCGACGGGAACGGTGACGTTCCTGCTCGGAGACATCGAGGGCTCGACCCGTCTGTGGGAGACGCGCCGGACGACATGACGGCCGCGATGGCCCGCTTCACCGAAGTGCTGACGACGAGCGTTCCTCGCCACACAGGGCGTCCTCCCGATCGAGCAAGGCGAGGGCGACAGCTTCGTTGCTGCGTTCGCCCTCGCGACGGACGCTGTGGCCTGCGCGCTGGAGCTCCAGCGGGAATGGGGCCGAGAGTTGTGGCCGTTCAGCGTTCGCGTGGCGCTGCACACCGGGGAGGCGCAGACGCGCGACGGCGCGAGGTACGAGGGCCCCACGATTGTCCGGTGTGCGCGCCTGCGTTCGCTCGCGCATGGTGGCCAGACGTTGCTCTCACAGGCGACCTGCGATCTCGTCGTCGACTCGCTTCCCCTCGGCGCGTGGCTCGACGACATGGGAGTGCACCGTCTGAAGGACATCGAGCGACCGGAGCGGGTCCATCAGCTTCGTCACCCTGATCTGGCCCTGAACGAGACACCACTGCGGTCTGCCGACGCGGCGCTCGCGAACCTTCCCGGGCAGCTGACCTCCTTCATCGGCCGTGAACGCGAGATCGACGCCGTGCTGGCGTTGATGCAGACGAACCGCATCGTGAGCGTCCTCGGTGTCGGCGGATGCGGCAAGACCCGGCTGTCCGTGGAGGTGGCCTCGCGGGCAGTCGAGCGACTTCCCCGACGGTCTCTGGTTCGTGGAGCTCGCCCCGATCGACGACTCAGACCTCGTCGCGCGAACCGTGCTGGCGGCGATCGGCGGCCGCGAGCAGCCTGGGCGGTCACCGATCGAGACGATCCAGAGTGTGCTCGCCGGGCGCACCGCCTTGCTCGTGATGGACAACTGCGAGCACGTCGTTGCGGCTGCGGCGAACGTCGCGTCGGAGCTGCTTGTCCGGATCGCCGACGCTGTCGATCCTGGCGACCTCGCGCGAGCAGCTCGGCGTCGCCGGCGAGGTCACGTTCACGGTTCCGAGCCTGTCGATCGACACCGAAGCGTTGGAGCTGTTCGTTGACCGAGCGGCCAGGGCCCGTCCCGGCTTCGCTCGTGACCGACCGAGAATGCCGCGGCGATCGGAGAGATCTGCCAGCGCCTCGACGGCATGCCGCTCGCGCTCGAGCTCGCCGCCGCCCGCATCCGCGCGCTGAGCCCCCAACAGATCTGCGACGGGCTGTCGGATCGGTTCCGGCTGCTGTCGACGGGCGCCCGGACTTTGATGCCGCGCCAACAGACGCTCCGCGGCTCGGTCGACTGGAGCTACGACCTGCTCACCGACGACGAGCGGGCGGCGCTGCGCCGGTTGTCGATCTTCTCGGGCGGCTTCGATCTCGATGCGGCGCAGGCCGTCGTCGCGGACGATCGGATCGACGCCATCGACGTCACCGATCTCGTCGGGTCCCTTGTCGACAAGTCGCTCGTCATCGTGGACGACCGAGGTCGACTTCGTTCGGTACCGCATGCTGGAAACGATTCGTGAGTACGGCGCCGAGCGCCTCGACGAAGCCGGCGAACGCTCCGACGTCGCGCGCCGGCACCGGTCGCACTACCGGACGTTGCTCGAGCGCGCCTCGGCGGAGGAGGAAGGGCCGAACCAAGCCGAGTGGCGGGCACGCGTCATGGCCGAGATGGACAACATTCGTGCCGCTCTCAACTCCGCTCTCGACGACGGCGATGGCGCGGCGCTGATCGAGCTCACCTGCGGGGCGGGAAACACCTGGACGCTCCTCGGGTGGGTCGACCGAGCACCATCGATGGCTCGTGGAGGCGTTGGCGCGGGCGCCGGACGATTCTCCCTTCCGTGCTTCCGCCGTCTATCAGCTCGGCATCACCGACCAGTTCGTCGGTGACCTGGAATCGTCACATCGGCACCTCGGCGAGGCGGTGCCGCTCTACCGCGCGTCGGGCGACGAGGTCGGGGCGCTGTGGGCGCTGGCCGAGTACGCGTTCACCGTCGCGTTCCGAGATGGGCTCGACGCCGCGATGCCGCGTCTACGAGGAGGGCATCGCGGCGGCGCGCGCGATCGGCGCCGACGGAGCGCGCTTCTCGATGGAGTACGGCATCGGCCAGTACATGGCGCTTGCCGGGCGACCGGCCGAAGCGCGCGATCAGCTCGAGGCCACGCTCGCGGGCCCGTCACCCGTCGAGCACTTCCGGCGTTGGGCGACCTCGTGATTGGCGCTGTGCAACACAACGCTCGGCGATCTCGATCTTGCGAGTGGGCCGGTCGAGGAATCGATCGCCTACGCCGCGTGCGGCGGGCGACCGCATGACGCTGGGGATGGGGTTGTGGGTCCTCACCCTCCTTCGTGTCGCACAGGGACGGCTCGAGGAGGCACGGGCGACCGCGGCCGAGCTCGAGGCTGTCGTGCTCGACCTCGGACCTTTGAACTGGGCGTGGGTGATGCACGGCATCGCGGCGGTCGCCATCGCGGAGGGCGACGCCAGCGGCGCGATCGATGTGTCCGAGGAGGCGTTCACCACATGGCCCAAGCCCATCCTGAGCTGAAGGCCCTCCACCACGCGACGAAGGCGGAGGCGTTCTTCTCGCATGGGTGACCTGTCACGACGCCGCGGGAGAGGTCGCGGCTCGTCCTCGACGCGACGGCCTCGGGCGGGGCTCCGTCCGACCGAGTGCGAGCCCTCGTCACGCTGGCCGCGCATCGAGCGACGGGAGGGGCACCACGACGATGCCGAAGCCCACGCGCACGAAGCCCTGCGCCTCAGCCGGTCCATGGCGCACAAGCGTGGGGTCGTCGATGCGCTCGAGGTGCTCGGCGGCTTGCGCGGCCGATGGAGAGAGCTATGCGGAGGCGGCCCGGCTCCTCGGAGCGGCCGACGCGGTGCGGCGCGGCGACGGGATACCTCTACCGCTCGCCCCTCTCGACAGAGCCGACTTCGCGGAGCACGAGCCGCGCTCGAAGCCGCGCTGGGCGCCGCCGAGGCGCGACCGTGCGTGGGCCGAGGGTGAGGCGCTCTCCTTGGACGAGCGCGTGCGACTACGCCGCGAGGGGTCGGGGCGAGCGCAAGCGGCCGGCGACGGGGTGGGCTGCGCTCACCGCGACCGAGGCGAGGGTCGCCACTCTTGCCGCCGAAGGGCTGACGAACGCCCAGGTCGGCGAGCAGCTGTTCATCTCCCGCCACACCGTCGATAGCCATCTTCGCCACATCTACGCCAAGCTCGGCGTCTCGACCCGGGCCGAGCTCGCCACGCGGGTCGCTCGCCAGGATGGCGCAGGCGCGTGATGTTCCCGACGGGCGTTTCCCGGATCATGTCGGCATGACCACGATCGACACCGACACGACCGAGCTGCTCGCGGCGGGGTTCTCCGGGAACCTTCTCCGCCCTGGAGATGCCACGTACGACGAGGCCCGCCAGGTCTACAACGCCATGTTCGACCGGCATCCGGCCCTCATCATCCAGTGCCGCAACACCGAGGATGTCGTCGCGGCGGTGAACTTCGCTCGTGGCACTGGTCTCGAGGTGGCCGTCCGCGCGGGAGGTCACAGCATCGCCGGCTTCTCAGTGTGCGAGGGCGGGATCGTCATCGATCTGTCGCTCATGAAGCACATCGACGTCGATACCGATCGGCGGATCGCCCGCGTGCAGCCGGGGGTGCTGCTCGGCGAGCTCGACGCCGCCACCCAGCAGCACGGTCTCGCGACCCCGCTGGGCTTCATCTCCGTGACCGGCGTCGCCGGTCTCACGCTCAACGGCGGCATCGGATGGCTGGCCCGCAAGTACGGGTTGTCCTGCGACAACCTCGTCGCCGCCGAAGTGGTGCTCGCCGACGGCAGCGTCGTGCGAACGAGCGACACCCAGAACCGCGATCTCATGTGGGGACTGCGCGGAGGCGGTGGCAACTTCGGCATCGTGACGAGCTTCGAGTACCGCCTGCACGAGATGGCCGACGTGTTCTTCGAGATGCGCTTCTACCCCGCCGGTGCGTTCAGTGACGTCCTCCGAGTGCTTGGTGCGCACGGTCCTGCCTTGTCCGACGACGTGGTTGCCGGCGCTGTCGCGATGACGGTTCCGCAGAGCGAGATGTTCCCCGAGGAGCTCCACGGTCAGTTCGTCACGGCACTGTTGCTCGGGTATCTCGGCAGTGACGAGGACGCCGCCAAGCAAGCGTTCGCGCCGTTCGATGCGACGCCCGAGCCGCTGCTCGCGATGGGAATGACGGTGCCCTTCACCGTCGCCCAGACGATGCAGGACGACGACATGCCCTCAGGCCGGCAGAACTACTGGAAGGCCGGCAACCTCCGTGAGCTCACCGAGGACGCCATCGAGGTGCTCGCCACCCACGCACCGACCGTGCTGTCACCTCATGGCCAGGTGATGGTGCTGTTGCTCGGCGGCGCCATGGGCCGAGTGGGCGAGACCGACACCGCCTACTGCGGCCGCGACGCGGTGTTCAACTGCTCGATCGACAACATCTGGGAGGACCCCGCGGAGAACGAGGCCCAGATCGCGTGGATCCCGCGCGTTCTACGACGCCCTCACGCCACACCTCGCCGGTGGCGTCTACCTGAACTGGGCATCAGAGGAGTCCGCCGACCGGGTGCGCCAGGCCTACGGGCCGAACTACGAGCGGCTCGTCGCCCTGAAGGATCAGTACGACCCGACGAACTTCTTCCGCATGAATCAGAACATCAAGCCGTCGTCCTGAGGGTCAGCGGAGGTTCTCGACGACCACCGCGATGCCCTGGCCGACGCCGATGCACATCGCGGCGACGCCGTATCGGCCACCGGTCGCAGCCAGATGGTGCACCAGCGTCGTCAGGATGCGGGCGCCCGAGCAACCGAGCGGATGGCCGATCGCGATCGCGCCACCGAGCGGGTTCACCCGGGAGGGATCGAGGTCCGGCCAGCCCCGCAGGCACGCGAGGCTCTGCGCCGCGAACGCCTCGTTGAGCTCCACCGACGCGATGTCGTCCCACTTCAGATCGGCCCGTTGCAGTGCCGTCAGCGCGGCCGTGACCGGACCGATGCCGTAGCGCTGCGGCTCGACCCCGCTCGTTGCTCTGCTCAGTATGCGGGCCATCGGCACGAGCCCCGCACGCTCGGCACCGGCCGGCGAAGCGAGCAGTAACGCGGCGGCGCCGTCGTTCATCGGCGACGAGTTGCCCGGAGTGACGGTGCCACCCTCTCGGAACGCCGGCTTCAGCGACGCGAGCTTCTCGAGCGTCGTGTCCTCGCGGATGCACTCGTCGCGCGCCAAGTCCACGCCCGGGACCGGGATCGCTTCGGCGTCGAACGCGCCGGCGGCCCACGCCTTCGCGGCACGCTCGTGCGACCCGAGCGCGAACAGATCCTGCTCCTCTCGCGTGATCGAGAGCTCGTCGGCGAGGATCTCGGCGCCCTCGCCGAGCGCCACTGTCCAGTGCGACGGCATCTTCGGGTTCACCATCCGCCAGCCGAGCGCCGAGTTCCACACCTGCTCGTGCGTGGTCGGGAACGCTCGTGACGGCTTGGGCAGCACCCACGGCGCGCGCGTCATCGACTCGACCCCGCCGGCGATGATCAGATCGGCCTCGCCGACGGCAACGGCCCGGCTTGCGTCACTCACTGCCTCCAGGCCCGACCCGCAGAGGCGGTTGACCGTCGCCCCCGGAATCGACACCGGGAGACCGGCCAACAGCACCGCCATTCGCGCGACGTTGCGGTTGTCCTCGCCGGCGCCGTTCGCGTCGCCGAAGTACACCTCCTCGATCGTCTCGGGATCCAGGTCGGGATGGCGCTCGAGCAGGCCCTTCACCGCCGTTGCGGCGAGGTCGTCGGGGCGCACGCCCGAGAGCGCACCGCCCACCTTTCCGATCGGCGTGCGAACCCCATCGAGCACGAGGGCGTCGGTCAGCATCGTGGTCACGTTACGACATGGTCCTTCGGGCGATCCTGCCCTTCGGGCGTTTGGCGCACGAGTCGTCGGCGAAGCGGGAACAGATCCGCTCCGATCCACTTTCGGGCCTTGCCCCAGAGCCCGGGCTGCAGCCACAGCGCGACCACCATCGCGACGACACCGCTACCGATCAGATACGCGGTCTCCTGGTCGTTGAAGTACTCGCGGAGGAAGTAGTAGAGGATCGCGCCGATGATCGGGCCCTCGAGCGTGCCGATGCCGCCGATCACCACGATGAAGATGATCGGCGCAGTCCATTGCACCACGCTGAAGGCCTCTCGGGGCTGCACACGCAGTTGTGACATGTAGAAGACCGCGCCCACGAACGCGGTCCAGAACGCGGCGACGACCCAGATGATGAAGCGGGTGCGGTACACGTTCGCACCGAGCCCGCGCGCTCCGGCTTCGTTGTCACGGATCGCCTGCATCTGGAGACCGAGCCGCGATCGCAAGATCAGATAGGCGAGCAGCACCGAGCCGACTCCTGCGATCAGCGCGAGCCAATAGGTCGCGTCCTGCGCGCGCCTGCAGGTCGTAGTCCGCGACATCGAGCGAAACGCCGTTGCCGGCTCCCAACGCCGTTTGCTGGATGACGATGAGGCTGATCATCTCTGCGAGCACCCACGTGCCGATCGCGAAGTAGCTGCCGCGGAGCCGGAACGCCACGAAGCCGAGGGGTATCGCGATGAGGGCGGTGATCAGCGCGCTGATCGGCACCGAGACGTACAGGTTCTGGTCGTGGACGTTGACGAGAGCGACCATCGAGTAGGCGCCGAGGCCGACGAACGCCTGCTGGCCCGACCGACACCACGCCGGCGAACCCCGCGAGCAGGTTCCACATCTCCGCGAGCGACAAGCAGCGTCAACAGCTCGACCATCTTGCGTTGCAGCGACGCATCGCCCCATGAGGGCATCAGCGCCATCACGCCGACGACCACGACCGCGACGACGCCGAAGGTGCGGCTCGCCGCCGACCCGCGGACCACCCGGAAGTCGGTCAACGGAGCTGTCCCTTCCCGAAAAGGCCCGTCGGCCGGAACACCAGCACTGTCAGGAACACGAGGTGGCCTGCGAGCTCGCCCCACTGCGGATCGATCTGACGGCCGATCGACTGCGAGACGCCGAGGATGATGGCGCCGATCAGCGTGCCCCACAGCGACCCGAGGCCGCCGATCACGACGGCCTCGAACGCGAAGATCAGCCGCTGCGGTCCGAGGAACGGGTCGAACGAGGAGCGAGCCCCCGCCAACACCCCGGCGAGGGCCACGGTCGCGACCGCGAGCGCCATGGCGACCGCGAAGATGCGCTCCACGTGGATGCCCATGATCCGCGCGGCATCCGGATCATCGGACGTCGCGCGAAACGCCCGTCCGAGGCGCGTGCGCTTCATGAACAGCGCGAGGCCGGCGAGCACCGCGATCGCGCACAGGAGCGTGATCAGCGGCAGCCATCCGATGCTGATCGTGTCGTTGACCTTGATGCTCGATGTCTCGAGCGCGCCCACGTCGAGCCCCTGCGTGTCGGCGGTGTAGTGCTGATAGAGCCCCTGCTGGATGACGATCGCGAGCCCGAACGTCGCGACGATCTGGAACGCGGGGTCGACGCCGATCACACGGTCGAAGATCACCCGTTGCAGCACGTAGCCCGTGCCGAAGGCAAGCGGGATGACGAAGACCAGCGCGTACAGCGGGTTGATGCTCATCGTGCTCGACAGCGACAGCATCACGAACGCGGCCAGGATCGCGAGGTCGCCGTGCGCGAGGTTCACGAAGCGCATGGCGCCGAATGCCAGCGAGAGGCCGGTGGCGAAGAGCGCGTAGAGACCGCCGAGCAGGATGCCCTGCACGATCGCGTTGGCCCAGATCATGTGCCTCCGCTCCGCTCTGGCGTGCCCCCGATCGAGGCCGAAGTAGCCCTCGGTGATCTGCTCCTTCGTGACCTCGCGCGGGCACGCCGGCCAGCGACACGCGGCCCTCGAGCAAGCAGTAGAAGCGATCGGCGACCGAGAGCGCCTGGTTCACGTCCTGCTCGACGAGCAGCACCGTCGTGCCTTGCTCCTTGATCGCCGGGATCGCCTGGTACACCTGCTTCACGACGATCGGCGCCAGGCCCAGCGACACCTCGTCGAGCAGGAGAAGATCGGGGTTCGACATGAGCGCCCGGCCGATGGCCAGCGCCTGCTGCTCGCCGCCCGAGAGCGCCGCACTGTTGCGCTTCAGCAGCGGGCCGAGCAAGGGAAACGCGGCGACCACCCGCTCCTTGTCCCAAGGCCCCTTCCGCTTCGAGAACGAGCCGACGGCGAGGTTCTCCTCGACGGTCAGCGACGGGAAGATCCGCCGTCCCTCGGGCACCAGCGAGATCCCCTGCTCGACGCGACGAGGGGCAGACAACGCGGCGAGCGACGTGCCGGCGTAGGTGATCGTCCCCGAACCGATCGGCACGAGACCGACGATCGTCTTGAGCAGCGTCGACTTGCCGGCACCGTTCGCCCCGATGATCGAGACGGTCTCGGCGGGGGCGACGTGAAGGTCGATGCCGAAGAGGGCCTGGAAGTCGCCGTAGGAGACGTCGAGCGCCTCGATGTCGAGCAGTGCGTCGGTCACGGCGCGACCTCGCCGAACTCCTCGCCGAGGTACACCGCGCGGACCGGGTCGGAAGCCATGACCGCATGGGGATCGCCCTCGATCAGCTTGCGTCCCGTGTCATCGCCATCATCCGGTCGACCACACGGAGCAACGCGTGGACGATGTGCTCGATCCACACGATCGCCACGCCGGTCGAGCGGATGCCTCGATGAGCGTCACGAGCTCGAGGATCTCCGCCTCGGTCAGCCCGCCGGCGATCTCGTCGAGCAGGAGCACGCTCGGTTGCGTGGCCAGCGCTCGGGCCAGCTCGAGCCGCTTGCGTTGGAGCAAGGTCAGTGTGCCCGCGACCACGTTGGCTCTTTCGCCATCCCGGTCGTCTCGAGCGCCTCGACGGCGGCGGCGTCGGCCGTAGCCGCGCAGACGGCCGACCGCGCCGAACGTGCTGCCGATCAGCACGTTCTCGAACACAGTCAGCCCCTCGAACGGTCGGGGGATCTGCGACTGTGCGTCCGATGCCCCGGCGACACCGGGCATGCGCCGGCTGCCGGGTGATGTCGACACCCTCGAGGAGGATCGTGCCGCGGTCGGGACGCAGGTCGCCGGCGATCAGGTTCAGCAGCGTCGTCTTGCCCGCACCATTCGGTCCCACGATGCCGAGGGCCTCACCCTCGGCAACGTGGAACTTGAAATCCTCGATGACGTGGACGCCGCCGAACCGCTTGGAGACGTCGACGACCTCGAGCAGAGCCGTCACGAGGAGTGGCTAGGCCAGTGGCTGGAGGTCGCCGGTCAAGGGGATCTCCGGCGAGAGCTTGTTGTTCGTGACGACGAGATCGAACTCGAACTCTCCTCCGTCGGTCTCCTGCCATTGGCCGCCCACGAGCGACGTCCTGGAGATGTTCTTCGGGCAAGCCTTCCGTGCCGTACTGCAGCGGGCCGACGATCGTGTCGAGGGTGGTCGCTCCGGCGGCCGCGGCGATCGCGGCCTTGTCGGTGCTGCCGGCGCGGGCGAGCACGTCGAAGGTCTCCTCGAACAGCGCGTGAACGAAGCCGAGGAACTGCGTCCACTGGTTGCCCGTCGCTGCGGTGTACTCGTCGGCGAGCTCCTGCGCGCTGACGCCGGTGAGCGAGCTCGTGAACGGGTGGCCGGGTGTCCACCAGATCTCGGTCGCGAGGCCGTTGCCGAGATCGCCGAGCGCTTCGACGGCCTCGGGGAAGAGGATCGCCTTCGCCATCGTCACGACCTTGGGGTTGAAGTCCTGCTGGGCGGCCTGCGTCCAGAACGTCGCGAAGTCGGGCGGCAGCGGGATGCCGACGACGACCTCGACGTTCTCCTCCTTGAACTGACCGATGATCGCCGAGAAGTCGTCGGACAGCACCTGGAACCGGCCGGGATCGACGACCGTGTAGCCGGCCGCCGCGGCACCCGCAGGAAAGCCCGTGTCCGGGTCGGCGAGCGCGTTGCCGTCGGGATCGTTCGGGCACAGGAGGCCGACCACCTTGTTCGTCTCCGAGGCATCCCAGATCTCGACGAAGACGCCGACGAGCTGCTCGGCGCCCCAGAAGAAGTGGTACGTCCACTCGAAGCCGACCGCCGGATCTCCGCCCCGCGGGAAGAAGTACGGCTGCCACGGTGCCAGCGTCGAGAGGCACGGCACGCCGTTGGCCTCGCACTGGTCGGCGACCGGGTTGATCATCTCGGGCGTGGCGATCGCGAGCATCATGTCGACGCCGTCGTCGAGGATCAGCTCGCTCGCCCGGGTCGCGGCGGTGTCCGAGTTCGACTCCACATCACGCTGGATGATCTCGACGGTGTACGACTGATCCCCGATCATCAGCCCGTCGGCGACGAGCTCGTTGATGCCGGCGAGGATGTAGTCGTTCGCTGCGCCGAAGCCGGCGAGCGGACCGGTGAGCGGAGCGGTGAAGCCGATCTTGATCGTGCCGTCGCCGCCGCCTCCGCCGAACACCGCGGCGTTCGCGCCCGCGGCGCCCCGGCTGCAGTGGTGCCCGCGCCGGTGGTTCCGGCTCCGCCCGTCGTGCCCGCGCCGCCGCCGGTCGTGCTCGATGCCTCGCTGTCGTCTCCACCACACGCTGCGAGGACGGCAGCCATCGCCGCGCCGCCCCCGACGATCAGCACGCGGCGGCGGGTGTAGATCGGTCCCTGCGGCTCGTTCGGCTCCATCCAGGCTCCCCCTCGTTCTGTGTCCGCTCGCCGATCGCCCCCCGAGTCGCCGCATTGAACCACACATTCATCGTTCTGAAGCGATATCGAAACCGTGTTTACATAGCGCACAAACGGACCCACTCAGGAGGGACGCGATGGCGCTGCACGGTCTGGCCGAGATGACGCTCGGTGTCCCTCGGGTCGACGAGACGCGTGCGTTCTACGAACAGTTCGGCCTCGCCGAGACGAGCCGGGGGGTGTTCGCGACCCAGGACGGTGGGGACCAGCTGCGGATCGTCGAGCGTCCCTACCGTCAGCTCGTCGAGTTCGCACTCAGCGCAGCCGACCCCGACGACGTGGAGCGCGTGAGGGCAGCAGCGTCACGAACCGGCGTCGACGTCACCGACGAAGCCGATGGCGGGATCTCGCTCGCCGAGCCGGTAGTCGGCATCCGGGCCCGGGTCACGGTTCGTGAGCCGATCCAGTCGAAGCCGTATGAGAGTCCGCTGATGAACTTGCCGGGGAACACGCCCCGTCCGGGGGAGCGGGCACCCGCGATCTTCGACGTCGGGCCGGCGCAGCCGCGGCGGTTGGGTCATGTCCTGTACACGACGCCGGACCTCGACGCGAGCATGCGCTTTCTCACCGAGGTGCTCGGGTTCAAGCTCAGCGACAGCTCGCCCGGCATCATCGCCTTCCTCCGCTGCTCTGAGGACCATCACAACGTCGGCCTCATCAGCTCGCCGGTGCCGTTCTTCCACCATTCCTCGTGGCAGGTGAACGACGTCGACGAGATCGGTAAGGGAGCCCACAACCTTCTCGCGACCGACCCGACCCGCAACGTCTGGGGGCTCGGCCGTCACTTCCTGGGATCGAACCTCTTCTGGTACTTCCGCGACCCCGCGGGGAACTACGCGGAGTACTTCGCCGACCTCGACCAGATCCCGGCAGCCGCCGAGTGGGAAGCGCGCCAGTGGGAACCCGACAAGGCGCTGTACGCGTGGGGCCCGCCCGTGCCGCGCGACTTCGTCGAGCCGAGCGACCTCGCCGAGATCGAAGCCGCGATCACAGCTGTTGGCTGACGAATGTGAGGCGCGCTCTGGCGCGCTCGAGCTCAGATGAGGGGCGTGTTCTGCTCGAGCCCGAGCAGCACCCGGCCGTAGAGCTCGCGGTTCATCTCGAGGTTCAGCAATCCGTGCTGGTTGATGGCACGGAGGTCGGCTACGGCGCGCGTGAGAGGGCTCGTGAGGCGGATGCCCGACGAGCCGCTCGTGTGGAACAGGATCTCGACCCCGTCGAGGCAGCGCCGCACCCCCTCGGCACAGTCGAGGCGCATCCGCGCTCGAGTCAACAAGTCGAGCTCGCGGCCCTCGCTGGCCGCCGCGTCGATCTCGTCGGCGCAGCTGTAGAGGACGAGCGTCCCCTCGTGAATGCACATCGCGGCCTCCGCGGCCTGCATGTGAGTCACGGGATGGGAGTACTGATCATCCGCGGTGTAGGCGATGATCTTCCCCTTCACCAGCGCCGGAAAGTCGCGAAGCGCCTGCTGCGCGATGCCCACAGCGCCACCGGTGAGCGCGAGCGCGAGCACCGGCACCGGCGCGCATTTGTGCGTCCATCCTTCGTGCAGGTCCATGCCCGGGCTCGAGCCCATGATCAACCCGGGGAGCGAGAGGAAACGATGCACGGGGATCTCGAGGGTTTCGACGGTCACCGAGCACGAGCCCGTTCCCGTCAGGCCGTTGACGAACCAGTCGTCCTTGCGCTCGACGATGGAGGCGGGCACCGCGAAGTCGCCTTCGTCGACGACAGCGCCGCTCTCGTCGTGCACCACTGCGCCGAGCAGGAGCCAATCGGCGACCTCGTTGCCAGATGCGAAGGGCCAGAAGCCGGAGAGCGTGTAGCTGCCGTCGGCGCGCTCGAGTGGCCTTGCCGCGAGGCCCGATCACCGCAGCGACCACCGCGTTGGGGTTGCCGCCGTAGATGTCGTCTTGGGCCTCGGCGGGGAAGTGCGACAGCAGCCACGAGTGCGCGTGGACGACTCCCGCGACCCATGCTGTCGAGCCGCAGCCCTCGGCGAGCGCCGAGATGGTGTCGAGGTGGGCACGCATCCCGAGGCCGTAGCCGCCGTTGCGCCGGGACTGGATCGTCTTGAGCGAGCCGGCCTCCTGCAGGAGCCGGATGTTCTCGATGGGCACCCGGCGGGCAGCCGCGGTCTGCTCGGCCCGGCTGCTCAGCGCAGGGATCAGCGCGCGGGTCCTCGCGATGAGGTCGGCTCCGGCCTGGGTGTCGACGACGGTCATTGAGGTCCTCCCCCTCGCGGCCAGCAAGCTAGGTGAGCCCCATCGTCTATCACCGACGCGGCTGGTGGCCTCGTTCCCTCGTACGCGTCGCGCAGCAGACGGGCGAGGCTTTCGACCGTCACTGGGACCGGATTGACCGTGATCTCGACGGCGGCGGCCTCGGCGGCTTCGTCGAGGTCGCTCGCGCTCAACCCGAGCTCGCTCAGCCGCGTCGGCACGTGGCTCTCGAGCGCGAGGTCGTGGAGTGCGCCGGCGGCGTCGCCCGGAGCCGCTCCGAGGGCTTCCTCGAGTCGGGCCATCTCGTCTGGCAGCGCGAGGGCGTTGAACGCGACTGCATGGGGCAGCACGATGGAGTGGGTGTCGGCGTGCACGAGGTTGAACTTGCCGCCGAGCACGTGACACAGCTTGTGGTGGATGCCCGAGGACGTCGCGCCGAACGACATGCCGGCGAGGTACGCGCCGTACAACACGTCACCCCGGGCATCGAGATCGTCGGGTGCGTCCATGACGCGGGGGAGTGATCGCCGGATGGCGCGTACGCCCTCCATGGCGATCGCGCTCGTCACCGGGTTGCATCCGGGCGCGTACAGCGACTCGATGCAGTGCGCGAGGGCGTTGAACGCACTCGGTCCCGTGACCTGAGGTGGCAGTCCGACCGTGAGCGCCGGGTCGTAGACGACCACTTTCGGCATCACCCGAAGGTCGCGGCCGGTCTGCTTGTGACGGGCGTCGGTGAGTCCGTAGATCGGCGTCTGCTCGCTGCCCGCGTAGGTCGTCGGCACCGCGACGATGGGGAGGTCGTGGGTCAGCGCGATCGCCTTGGCAAGGCCCGTCGACGAGCCGCCGCCCAGGCAAACCAAGCTGTCCGCCCGCGCGTCCGTGACGGCGGCGCGGGCGCGTTCGGCGAGCTCGAAGGGCACGTGCTGAACGACGTCGTGCCAGCGGGCGACGACGAGCGGACCGAGTGCCTCCGCGAGGGTGTCTCCGAACTCTTTGGCCTGGCTGTCGACGATGAGAAAGACGCGCGCCGCGCCAAGACGGACCAGCTCGTCGCCCACCTGACCGAGTGCGCCCACCGCGAAGACTGTCCGTCCAGCGAGGGCGTCGTAGGTGAAGGGCTTCACGCCGCCCTGAGCGCAGCGAGTGCGGCGAGCTCGCTCGGAGTCGGGGGGTCCGTGACGTCGAGCTCGTCTGCGATGCGGAGCGGCCAACCGGTCGCGCCGATCGCCTGCTCGACGCTGACGCCCGGGTGCAGCGCGGTCTGCAGGAGCTCACCGGTAGCGGGATCGGGCCGGAGGATGCCCAGGTCCGTGATGACGATCTGCGGGCCCTGGCCGCGGAGACCGAGGCGTGCGCGATCGTCGGCTCCGTCGCCGAAGCCGACCGATGTACGGAAGTCGCACCGCTCGACGAACGTGCGCGGCCCTTGGCGCACGATCACGATGACCTCGCCGGCCGACGCGGCGATCTCGGGGGCGCCGCCGGCACCGGGAAGGCGAGTCTGGGGCTTCTCGTACGGGCCGATCACCGTTGAGTTGATGTTGCCGAACCGGTCGAGCTGCGCGGCGCCGAGGAACCCGACGTCGACTCGTCCCGCCTGCAGCCAGTAGGCGAAGATCTCGGGCACCGACACGACGGAGTCAGCGGTGTCGGCGAGGTCGCCGTCGCCGATCGAGAGTGGCAAGCGGGTGGGCTTCGAACCGATGCATCCGGACTCGTAGATCAGCGTGCATTGCGTCGCGTGCGTCCGGCGGGCGAGGTTTGCCGCGGTCGACGGCAGCCCGATGCCGACGAAGCACACGGTCTCGTCGCACAGCTGACGAGCGGCATTGACGATCATCAGGTCGTCGGCGCTCCACGAATCAGACACGGCCAGCTCCTTGGCGGATGCCGGCGCTGCGGCAGTACTCCTCGAAGTCGGCCGTGCCCCGGACGTGCGTGCCGATCCACTCGACGAACCGATCGCGGTCGCGCGACACCTCGTCCCACAAGCGGTAGAAGTCGTTGTCGCGCTCGGAGAAACCCATGGCGAAGCTGGGATGCGCGCCGCCCGGCACAAGGCAGACCGCGGAGACCACCCACGCCGGCAGGACCACGGCATTCGGTCGGGGCTTGAGCTCGTCGACGATCTCCTCGACCGTCACGATCGAGCGCCGCGCCGCGAGCACGGCTTCCTTCTGCACCCCGACCAGGCCCCACAGCTGCACGTTTCCCCGACGGTCGGCCTGCTGCGCGTGGATCACCGCGACATCGAGCTCGAGGGCAAGCACCGCGGTGAGGGTCTCGCCGGTGAACGGACATTTGATCGGAGCGATCGTGGGCGTGTGCTCCATGAGATCGGTGCCCACGTAGCCGCGGAGCACTCCGAAGGGGAGACCCGACGCACCAGCGACGTAGCGCGCCGCCATGCCCGCGTGGCTGTGCTCCTCGATCGCGAGCGGGCGCGGCCAGCCATGCTCGACCGCGTCCCGGAACCGGTGCAGCGAGCCGACCCCCGGATTGCCGCCCCACGAGAACACCATCTTCTGCGCGCACCCGGTGCCGATGAGCTGGTCGTACACGACATCGGGGGTCATCCGCACGAGGGTCAGGTCGCGGCGGCCCTGTCGAATGACCTCATGACCAGCCGCATGCGGGATGAGGTGGGTGAAGCCCTCGAACGCGACGGTGTCGCCGTCGTGGATGTGGTCTGCGACGGCCTCGCGCAGGCTGACGATGGCGGCGTGGGGCACGTATGCCGGCTCAGAAGTCGACGGGGTACTGCGGCGCGCGACCGGTGGCGATGAGCTCGGGCAGCTCGCTCGAGTTGTTCTCCCACACGAGCAGCATCGAACGCTTCGGCGAGTAGCCCTGGTGACGGATGTCGGCAGGCATGGCGGCGACGTCGCCCGCCCGCATCACGACCTTGGCCCGCGGGGAGCCCGTGTCGCGATCTTGCACGTCCCAGATGATCTCGTCGGACAGCTGCACGAACCACTCGACCCGGTCGTTCCCGTGGAACACCGGAAGGATGTACTCCTCGGTCGTGGGGCAGTAGAGGCTGTCCTTGCACACGCTGACGACCGACGGGTTCCAGGTCACGTTCGAGCGCGACAGGTACGCGAACAGGTTGAACGCGGCGACGTCGCCCTCGAACCCGGGCTCGGCCTCGACGAGCGGCTCCTCCTGCCCGACGTCGGCGAACATTCGGTTGATTGGGAAGCCCATCTCGTCGGAACGGATCTGCTCGTCGCCCGGCACACCGACCATCCGTGCCGCGGCGATGCGACGCCGGGTGACCGCCTCGGTGTTGAAGCCGTCCTTCACGCCAAACGGCTTGCCCGTTTCGGCCGGGCTCGCGAACGGGTCGTAGCTGGCGTTCGTCCAGTCGTCGAGCATCGCCTTGAACGCTTCGCGGAGCATCGGCGTGTCGAAGTTCTCGACATGGTCGAGCTCGGCTCTGCGGTAGGCCTCGTTGTACCGGCCGGCGAACAAGTCGACCGTGCCGTAGTGGTTGACCGTGCCGATCACGCTGTCGAAGTTCACGGTGCCATAGAAGAAGTCCCAGGCCACGTCTCGCTGCAGCGCGCGGAGGAACGTGTCGACGCTCAGCACGTGGCGACCAGTCGGCCACGACACATGCGCGAAGAACTCGTCGCGAGAGAACGTGAAGCCGCCAATCGTGAACGTCTTGTAGCCATGCTCGTTCGCGTCGCCGGTCTCGAACGCGCTCTTGTCGGTCAAGGTCATGGTCGCCTCCTGATATGGGGACGGATCACGGTGCGGGGGCTCTGGCGTGAGGCTAGGACAGGCAGATCTCGTCCCAGCGCTCGACAGTGTCGGGGCCGACGACGGTCTGAAGCAGGATGACTCCGGGCCGCTCGGTGGAGAAGCGGTAAGCGCAGTGCGCGGGGAGCAGGGCCATGTGGCCGCGGCCGGCGGTGATGCGACCCATACGCGATCCGACGGGTTCGCCTTCGACAGCCACGGAGCCTTCCGCGCCGTCGGGACGAATCGGCGTGTCGAGCTTCACGAGCTCGACGACGATGGTGCCGTCCATCACGAGCGCGAACTCGTCGTGCGCGCAGGTGCGCCACTCCGAGGTGCCCTCAGCCCGCAGCACCTCGAGCACGTACTGCATGTTCTTGCCGACTGCGACCTTCTCGTAGGGCTTGGACGCGCGTCGCGACTTCGAACATGTTGGAGAACGCGTAGTGCTTCGCGTCGTCGTCGATGATGTCGATGAAGCCCTTGCGGAAGCCGTCCAGCGATCCGAATTCCGTCGTGTACGACACGTCGCCCCCGATCTCTTCGTCCACCTACGCGTGTCGCGTCTGATCATGGCTTTTCCGCCAAGAGCACGCCTCTTGCCCCCGCAAGTGCGGATTGCGTACACTTGTGCGATGGTTGAACACTCTACGCGGGGGCTGGAATTGGTGTCAACGGACCCAGAGCCGGTTGCCGAGCGCGACCACGACTTCGTCCAGTCGCTGGAGCGAGGGCTCTCGGTGCTCCGGTGTTTTTCCGCCGAGCACCCGCAGCTGACGCTCTCCGAAGTCGGTCGTCTCACGGGCCTCACCCGCGCGACGTCGCGCCGGTTGCTCCTGACCTTCGAGCGGCTCGGTTACATGCGCAACGACGGCCGGCTCTTCGAGCTCACGCCGCTCGTGCTCGACCTGGGCTACGCGTACATCTCCTCGTGCAAGCTGCCTGATCTGGTGCAGCCGGACATGGAGGAGCTGTCCGAACGCTGCAACGAGTCAGTGTCGGCATCTGTGCTCGACGGCGACGAGATCGTGTACATCGCCCGCGTGCCCACGAAGCGCATCATGACGATCGCGCTGTCACTCGGGTCGCGGCTTCCGGCCGCCATCACGTCGATGGGGAGGGTGCTGCTCGCGGACCTTCCCGACGACGAGCTGGTTGCCCGGCTGTCCGCGATGGAGATCTCCCGTCGGACGGAGAAGACGCAGGTCGAGCCTCGCCGCCTGGCCGACGTCATCAGGCGAGTCCGCGACCAGGGGTGGGCACTTGTGGACCAAGAGCTCGAAGACGGGGTTCGCTCGATCGCGGCGCCGCTGCGCGACCGCTCCGGGCGAGCCATCGCGGCGATCAACGTCTCGACTCACGCGGGCCGGGTGAACCTCGACGAGCTCCGTGGTCCGATGCTCGACGCGTTGCTCGAGACCGTTTCCTCGATCAACGTGCGCCTGAGCAAGCGGTGACCTCCGCAGGCGACGCCATCCTCGCGATGCTGCTTCGCCTGTTCGCAGGACTGCGAGAGGGCGGTGTCGACGTGTCGCTGGGCGAGGTGCTCGACGCCGCCGCCGCGATGCGCCACATCGATCTCATCGACCGCGACGCCTTGCGCACGGCCATGCAGGCCACGCTGATCAAGCGCCCGGAGGATCTCGCGGTGTTCGCGTCGCTGTTCGACGAGTACTTCCCTCGGCGGCTGGCCGTCGACCCCGCTCACCGTCGGGAGCGCCCCGAAGAAGCTCCGGACACAACCGTCCCCGGAACTGTGGGGATCGCGGCCGCCGAGCTCGGTCCCTCGCTGCTGGAGGCGCTCCGCGAGGGCAACCTCGACGAGCTCCGCCTTCTCGCCGTCGGCGCAGTCGACCTGTACGGCGGCATGGAGTCGGCGAAGGGCGGCGAGCGCTACTTCCTCCATCGCGTGCTCAGGGCGCTTGACCTCGGCAACCTCCTGGTCGCAGCGATGGCAGAGGCGCGGGCGTCGGCGGGCGCCGGGGATGCCGCCGCGCTGCACCGGCTGCAGGACGACTTGGCGCGGCGACTGGAGCAGTACCGGCGATTGCTCGCCGAGGAGATCCGGGGGCGGCTGCGCGATGGACCGCGCGGTGCCGCGGGGTCGGGGCTCCTTGCGCCCCGACGTCTGGAGGATGTCGACGTCCTCGCGGCGTCGACGACGGAGCTGCGACAGATGCGCCAAGCGGTGCGACCGCTCGCGCGGAAGCTCGCGAGCCGCGTGAGTCAACAGCGACGGCGGCACCAGCGCGGCCGCCCCGACATGCGCCGCACGATTCGGCGCTCACTCGACTCCGGCGGCGTGCCGATCGACGTCGCCTACCGGCGTCGGCGCCCGGGCAAGCCCGACGTCGTGGTGCTTTGCGACATCTCCGGTTCCGTCGCCGAGTTCGCGCACTTCACGTTGCTGCTCTTGCACGCCTTGCAGAGCGAGCTCTCGGGCTTGCGCTCGTTTGTCTTCGTCGACGGCGTCGCCGAGGTGACCAAGGTGTTGCAGACCGCGGAGGTGCATCTCGATCCACGGTTGCTCGTCACGTTGCCGGGCGTGATCGCCGAGGACGGGCACAGCGACTACGAGGGCGCGTTCCGCCGCTTCCTCGACAAGCAGGCCACCGCGCTGCGGCCGGGCACGACCGTGATCGTCGCCGGCGACGGACGCACCAACTATCGGCCCGCCGGCGTCGGCACGTTTCGAGAGATCTGCCAGCGCGTGCGCCGCGTCTACTGGTTCAACCCCGAGCCCGCCGACGAGTGGGGCACCGACGACTCCGCCCTCCCGCTGTACCGGCAGACGTGCACCGGCGTCTTCGAGGTGCGCAGCCTCGCGCAGCTCGCCGACGCCATCGCCGGCATCCTCTGACGCCGAATTTCTTGGCGGAATCGGGTCGCCGAGACCCGGAAGCGCCAAGAGAACCAGCTGGGGTCAATCGTTGGAGAACCCAGTCACCGCGGGCGGCAGGCGGAACTCGCGCGGGATGAGCAGGCGTCGGATCAGCGCCTCGAGCTCGGGGACGTACGCCTCGTGCCAGCGGTCGAGGCGCTCACGTGCCTCGCCGAAGGGACGCCGCGGGAAGCCGAGCTCGCCGAACTTGTCGTAGATCGCCTGCAGGCGCTCCTCGGGCAGCCCCAAGGGCTCCGTCTCGACCGTGACACCTTCCTCGATCAGTGCGCCCCTGAGGCGAACGACCGTTTGTGCGGTACGACGGCAGAGCCGGAGCGCACGGGCGTCAGGCGGCTCGTCGATGATCGAGATGCACAAGGCCGCGGTCTCGGTGACGATGACCATCGCCGCGATCCACGATTGCCCCGACTGCTTCGATCGGAACATCATCAGCATGGGATAGCTCGAATGGCTCTCGAGCACGCTCGCGGTCCACTCCTCCCATCGCTCGAACTGCGAGTAGAGCTCGCGGGCGTCGCCATCTCGGGTGTAGGCGTCGAGCATTCCGAGCGGCGTGACTCGATCACCGGTCAGATCGTCCAGCGTCGAGACCAGCTCCTCGCGCGTGCTGTAGGCAGCGAACAGCGTGGGCAAGAACCCGATCAGCAGCGCCATCGTCGCGACCCCGAAGAAGCCTTCGACAACGACGAGGATCCTGGGCGCGCTCGCAATCGGGACGACGTCGCCGAACCCGATGGTGAAGAACGCGACGCCCGAGTAGTAGACGGATTCGAGGAGGGATTCGAGCGTGGGGATGCCGTTGCGCATGCCCCACCACACGAGACCCCAACCGACCACCTGCATCCCGGCCCAGAACACGAGCAGCATGAGGAGCGACAACGGGCCGTAGATGGAGAGGAACGACTCCCGGTCGTCCTCATCCTCGATGCGCTTTGCCATCCCGCGCCACGGCGCCCACGAATATCGGTAGAGCACCGCGGTCGGCCACCACCGGCGAGTGCGGATCCGAGTCGCGACCAACGTCCCGACCGTGTCGACCGTCGCGACGGCGATCATCAGCGTTCCTGCGACAACGAAGACGACGCGCACTGCCGCTCGACCGTACCGTCGCGCCCCCGCCTGGTCTGTGATGGTCGTGATGTCGGGCAAGGGCGGCGCAATGCGCCGCCGGGTGCGCGCAGCACCGATTGCCGAGCGCAGCGAGCAGGAGCCGATCGAAGCGCAGCGGAGGAGCGGCGACGAGGATCTAGTTCGACTGCAGGGAGTCAGGGAAGTTGGCGAGCCAGCCCAGACGGCCCGGTTGACGGCCAAGAACACGGCGCCACAGACCATCGGGGTCATCGGTGAACGGATCGTCGTCGAGGGCGTCCACGACGATCCACCCCGGCACTTCGAGCTCGCCTTCGAGCTGTCCCGGCCCCCAACCCGCATGGCCAGCGAAGATCCGGGCGACCTCGATCCCGTCGGCGATCGCGCTCGGTGAGAGCTCGAGGTCGACGGTGCCGAGCGTCCCGGTCGAGGCGCTGAACCCGATGCCGTCGCCGAGCCCGTGCACCCGGGCCAGCCCGATCACCGACTCGGTCGCGACGGGCCCACCGAAGAACAGCGTCGGTGGAGCGGCCGCGGCTTCGTGCCACTCGTCGGTCAGCACGACCTCGACGTCGATCTCGCTCGGGCGGTTCAGCACGAGGCCGAGCGCGCCTTCCTCTCCGTGCGCCAGCATGAGCACGACCGTGCGGGCGAAGTTCGGATCGGCCAGCGTTGGCGCGGCTACGAGCAACCGGCCGCTGACGACAACCATCGTCTCCGGGTCAGTCCCCCGGCTCGAGGACGGTCGATGTCGTGCTGAACGTCGCGAGGATGCGGTCGAGCGCGTCGAAGTCGCGGTCGTCGATCGCCTGCACCGTCACGATCGCCACGTCCGTCGAGTCTTCCTCGGCTGCCACCACCACGATGTACGAGGCATCCGTGCCCTGACACGACTCCCAGACCTCGAAGCGGCCCGTGAAGAGCGGATCCTCATAGTCCTCACGTCCCGCGCTCGTGCACAGCTCCGACGGACCGATCGCGTCCATGATCGTTTCGAAGTCGGCCGGCGTGAACTGGTCGCTGAGCACGAACTCCATGCCCGGCACGTCGAAGGTGTTGATGAACGCATCGACATCGGGGCTCGCCTGGATCGACGGGGCGAGCACGCCGGCGATCTCCTGCGCCTCGCCGCGGACGTCGGCCCATTCGTCGGGCACCTCGACCTGAATGGTGTTCGAGTCGTCAGTCACGATCGAGAAGTTCTCGTAGGTGTCGCCGGTCTCGCCCAGCTCATCCGCGAACGAGAACGCCAGCTCGAGCTCCTTGCCGTTGAACTCGCCTCGGAGCACCTCGGATGTGTCGAACCTCAGCACCTCGACGCCGATCGCCGCGTCCTGGCCCTTCGTGCGCAGGATGTCGCAGTAGTCCTTCATGGTGCCGTCGAGGCCGACATCGACGCCGGCCATCCTCGTGATGATGTCGCCGGGCTCGAGGCCGAGGTTCGACGCCGGTGAACCGGCGTCGACGCCGTTCACCCAGAGACCGAACGTGCCCGACTCCTCGTCGCTCACCGCCGTGCCGTTGATGCCGAGCGAGTCCACGTTCTCGCCCTCCTGCAGCTGCGCGACGATCGGCTGCGCCGTGTCGGACGCGATCGCGAAGAACTGCTCGGTTCCCGTACCGGCGAAGTCGAAGCCGGCGTAGTTCACGCCGACGACAAGCGCGTCCTCGGTGATGAGGGGTCCTCCCGAGTTGCCGGGCTGGATGTTCGCGTCGTGCTCGATCACGTGGTCGATGTTGGAGCTCGGTGAGATGTCGTCGGCGCTCGCCTTCGAGACGATGCCCTTCGTCAGCGTGAACTCGGGATCATCGAGCGGGAACCCGGCGGCAAAGACGTCGATGCCCGGGCGGATCTCGTCGTCGAACCAGTTGAGGAACGGGTAGCCCTCGCCCTCGAGATCGATGACGGCGAGGTCGGAGCACTCGGAGACGCCGAGCACCCGGGCCGAGACCGGCTCGGCCGATCCGCCGACGAACACGTCGAGCGTCGCCGCGCCGGTGACGACGTGGTTGTTCGTCACCGCGATGCCTGACGGGTCGATGATGAAGCCGCTGCCCGCACCGGCGTTGCTCGTCTGGCCGAACTCGGGGTCGCGGATCGTGCCGTCGGTCTCGATGCGGATGACCGCACCGGACGCCTCGTCGACCGCGGCGACGGCTTCCCCGCTGCCGGCGACGGTCGTCTCGGTGCTCGTGCCGTCGGCGCCGGTGGTCGCCGGGCTTGCGCCGTTTTCGTCGTCGCCGCCGAACACGACGAGACCACCAACGACGAGCGCGGCGACCACGACGATGGCGCCGACGATCAGCCCGACCTTCTTGCCTCCGCCTCCACCCGAGGGCGGGGGAGTCGCGGTGTACGAGGTGGGAGTCGTGGGCGGGGTGCCTCCGCCGATCGGACCGGTGGGCGGGGCCGGAGGCCGCGTCGGGGTGGGGGCGGGGGGCGCTTGGCCGGGCGGCGTCGGGCTGGCCGGGGGCGGAGGAGGAGGCGGGGGCGGTGGAGGTGGGGGCGGCGGGGCCGGGACCTCGGGCTGAGTTGGGTCATTCGTCGACATGTCCCGCTCCTCATGTCTCGCGCCGGCAGGTCTCTCCCGCGGTACGACGGGCGGGAACGTTAGCGGGGCGTCCATTGCGGTCCCGTGAAGGTCGACGCGCCCTCCCGGTACGCTCCGCGCCCATGGCCGACGCCGCTCGTGTTGGTCGACGACCCGCGTCCCACGGTGCGCCGGCTCACCCTCAATCGTCCTGAGAAGCGCAACGCGCTCTCGAATGCGCTCCGCGGCGAGCTGTTTGCCGCTCTGAGAGACGCCGACGCGGATCGCGGCGTCCACGTCGTGGTGATCCGAGGCGCGGGGTCGTGCTTCTCAGCGGGCTACGACCTCGCCCAGGACCCGGCTGAGCCGTTGCCGTGGCCGATCTCCAGGGCCGACGGCGCGTGGGCTCGCCACGTCGTGCACGGATGGTTCGAGATGTGGGACATGGCGACGCCGCTGATCGCGCAGGTCCACGGCTTCTGTCTCGCGGGCGGCACCGAGCTGGCGTCCGCGTGCGACCTCGTCTATGTCGCCGCCGACGCGCAGATCGGATACCCGCCCGTGCGCCTGATGTCCGCCCCCGACATGGCCTGGCATCCGTGGCTGCTGGGGATGCGACGAGCGATGGAGGCGATGCTCACCGGCGACTCGATGAGCGGCGTGGACGCCGTCGCTGCCGGCTTCGCCAACCGAGCGTTCCCCGCGGACGAGCTCGACGACGCGGTGCTCGACATGGCCGAGCGGGTGGCGAAGGTACCGCCGGATCTGCAGGCGCTGAACAAGCGCGTCGTGCATCGTGCGATGGAGGTCATGGGGATCCGCGACGGCATCAAGGCGACCGCGGAGCTCAACGCGCTCGGCTTCCATCAGCGGTCGTCTCGTGAGTACATGGCCGAGCTCGCCCGCGGCGTCAAGCCGGCGCTCGACGCGCGGGACTCGACGTTCGGCGACTACCGCACTGCGACGCGCGACGAGGGGTGAAGCTCAGTCGCGCTGTCGCCAGGCGTTGAAGTAGGTGACCTCCTCGACGGGACGCCGGGGCGCCGGCTTGAAGTCCGTGCCGGTGTAGTACGCGACGGGGATGAGCGCGACCTGCGTGACGGTCGTGGGGATGCCGAGTAGCTCGCAGGCCTCGTCCTCGTACGCGAGGTGCAACGTCGTCCACGCGGAGCCCAAGCCCCGCGCCCGCAACGCGAGCTGCAGCGACCACACCGCGGGCAGGATCGAGCCGTAGAACCCGGCGACTTGTCCTTGGGGTGTCCCCGCCGGTAGGCGATCGAGCGCGCACGGGATCACGTGCACCGGCACCTCGTGCAGGTGCTCGGCGAGGTAGGTCGACGAGTCCACGATCTTGCGGGTCGCGTCGTCGACCCCGCCGGCTCCCTCCATTGCTCGCTCGCGCTCGGCGATGTACGGCGCGTAGGAGCGCCGGTACATGTCGGCCAGCGCAGCGCGCTTGTCCGCGTCGTCGACCACGAGCCACCGCCACCGCTGCACGTTGCCGCCGGTCGGCGCTTGCGTGGCGACTCGGATGCAGTCGAGCACGACATCGCGGGGGACGGGACGGCGGAGATCGAGGCGCTTGCGCACCGCCCGCGTGGTCGAGAGCAGGTGATCGACTTGGGCGAGGTCGAACGTCGTCATGGCCGTCCTTTCGGTGAAGGGCGGCTCGTACACTACGAGCACACATTTCCTGCGGGGAGGGTCGTTGGTGAGCGCACGCCCGGAGAGCCGACGTGACGAGTGGCAGGCGGCGTTCGATGCGGCGTCCCACCGCGACGCCGATTTCGAGACGATGTCGGGCATCCCGCTCGAGCCGGTGTACGGCCCGGCGGACGGTGAGTTCCCGGGCCAGTACCCGTACACGCGCGGTCCGTATCCGTCGATGTATCGCTCGAAGCTGTGGACGATGCGGATGTTCGCGGGGTTCGGCACCGCGGACGACACGAACTGGCGGTTCCGTCAGATCTTGCAGGCGGGTGGCGACGGATTGTCGACGGCGTTCGACATGCCGACGCTGATGGGTCTGGACTCCGACGACCCGCTGTCGGACGGCGAGGTGGGGCGCTGCGGCGTCGCGGTCGACACGCTCGCCGACATGGAGGACCTCTACCGCGGCATCGACCTCGGCACGATCACGACGTCGATGACGATCAACTCGCCCGCTGCGGTGATCTTGGCGATGTACGTGGCGCAGGCCGAGATGGCGGGCACGCCGCGTGCGTTGCTGGGCGGCACGCTGCAGAACGACATCTTGAAGGAGTACCAAGCTCAGAAGGAGTTCGTGTTCCCACCGCGGCCGTCGATGCGGCTGGTGCGCGACGTGATCGCGTTCACTGCGGCAGAGATGCCGAGGTGGCACTCGATCTCGATCTCGGGGTACCACATCCGTGAGGCGGGTTCGACTGCCGCGCAGGAGCTGGCGTTCACGTTGGCGAACGGGTTCGCGTATGTCGAGCAGGCTCTGGCGGCGGGGCTGGCGGTGGACGCGTTCGCGCCGCGGCTGTCGTTCTTCTTCAACGCGCACATCGACTTCTTCGAGGAGATCGCCAAGTACCGCGCGGCGCGACGCATCTGGGCGCGGTGGTTGCGCGACCGGTACGGCGCGCAGAGCGAGCGGTCGATGCAGATGCGGTTCCACACCCAGACCGCGGGCGTGTCGCTCACCGCGCAGCAGCCCGAGGTCAACATCGTGCGCACCGCGATCGAGGCGCTGGCCGGGGTGCTCGGCGGCACGCAGAGCCTGCACACGAACTCGATGGACGAAGCGCTCGCACTGCCGAGCGAGCGTGCGGCCCGCATCGCGCTGCGCACGCAACAGGTGCTCGCGTACGAGACCAACGTGGCTCACGTCGCCGACCCGCTCGGCGGCTCGTATTTCGTCGAGGAGCTCACCGACGAGATGGAGCGTCAGGCCGAGGTGATCTTCGCCCACATCGACGAGCTCGGCGAGGGCTCGATGCTCGAGGGCGCGATCCGCGGCATCGAGGAGAACTGGTTCCAGGGCGAGCTCGCCGAGTCCGCCTACCGGCTGGAACGCAAGTTCAACGAGGGTCGCCGGATCGTGGTCGGCGTGAACCGGTTCACCGAGGGCAACGACGAACAGCTCGACGACCTCCTCGAGATCACCACCGAGGACGAGGAGCGACAGATCAAGCGCCTGGCTGCCGTGAAGGACGGCCGCGACGAGGCAGCCGTGACCGTGGCCCTGGGCCGCCTCGCCGCCGAGGCCGCTCAGCCCGAAGTCAACCTGATGCCCACCATCATCGACGCGGTGAAGACCTACGCGACGCTCGGCGAGATCATGTCCACCCTCGCCGACGTCTTCGGCCGCCACATCGAAGTCCCCTCGATCTGAGTTTCGGCAAGGAGCGGCGCAGTGCGCCGCTCGGGTGCGCGAAGCACCGATTGTCGAGCGAAGCGAGCCGATCGAAGCGCAGCGGAGAGCGGTGAAGGAACGGTGCGAGACTGCGGCGCATGGTGATCGAACGGGTCGGCGTGGTCGGTTGCGGGCTCATGGGATCGGGCATCGCCGAGGTGTGCGCCCGGGCCGGGCTCGATGTCGTGGTGCGGGAGGCTTCCCCCGAGGCCGCGGAGGCCGGGTTGGCCCGCATCAACACCTCGCTGGACCGTGCAACCCGCGCCGGCAAGCTCGACGACGCGGGCCGGGACGCGACGCTCGAGCACATTCGGGTGACGACCGACTACGGAGAGCTCAGCTGATCGGGACATGGTCATCGAGGCGGTCGTCGAGTCCGAGGAGCTGAAGGCTGAGGTGTTCGGCCTCCTCGACAAGGTCGTCGAGTCGGACAGCGCGGTGCTCGCGTCGAACACGTCCTCGATCCCGATCATGAAGCTGGGGATGGCAACAGGCAGGCCCGAGTCCGTGGTGGGCATCCACTTCTTCAACCCCGTGCCGGTGCTCAATCTCGTCGAGGTCGTGACGTCGCTGCTCACCGCGCCCGCGACGACTGAACAGGCCGAGGCGTTCGCGACCGACCAGCTCGGCAAGCGCGTCGTGAAGTCGCAGGATCGTGCCGGCTTCATCGTCAACGCGCTGCTCATCCCATATCTGCTCTCGGCGATTCGCATGCTCGAGTCGGGCTTCGCGACCGCGGAGGACATCGACACGGGGATGGTCGAGGGCTGCGCCCATCCGATGGGTCCGCTGCACCTCGCCGACCTCATCGGTCTCGACACGACGATGGCGGTGGCCGAGTCGCTCTACGCCGAGTTCAAGGAGCCGCTCTACGCGCCTCCTCCCTTGCTGTCGCGCATGGTCGAAGCGGGGCTCCTCGGACGCAAGGCCGGCCGCGGCTTCTACGACTACAGCAAGCGATGACCCATCGCGTGCTGGTGGCCAAGGTCGGCCTGGATGGGCACGACCGGGGTGTGAAGGTGGTCGCGCGCATCCTGCGCGACGCGGGCTACGAGGTGATCTACACGGGGCTGTTCCAGACACCCGAGACCGTCGCGGCTGCCGCGATCGACGAGGACGTCGACGCTGTCGGGCTGTCGATGCTGTCGGGTGCGCACATGACGCTCGTCCCCAAGGTGGTCGCGAAGCTCCGCGAAGTCGGGCTCGACGTCCCGGTGATCGTCGGCGGCATCATCCCCGCCGGCGACGTGGCGAAGCTGCTCGACGCCGGAGTCGCTGCGGTGCTCACGCCCGGCGCGACGGCCGTGGAGATGATCGACACGATGAAGCGAGTGATCCCCGCCTGACCCTCGCCCTGAGCAAGCGCTCAGGGGATCGAGCCGGCGCCGGTGCCCCGCACGGTGTTGCGGCCGGACTCCTTCGCTCGGTACATGCTCGCATCGGCGCGGGCGAGCAGCGCCTCATAGTCCATGCCGTCGTCCGGCGCGACGGCAACACCCACGCTCGCCGTCACCATCGTCGGCTTGCCCTCGACCTCGATCGGCACCCGCAGCCGCTCGAGCACCTTGCCGGCCACCGCGTACGCGTTGCCGGGGCCCGACAGGTCCGGCAACAACACGACGAACTCGTCGCCGCCGAGCCGCCCGACCGTGTCGCCCGCGCGCACCGACCCCGCGAGTCGGTGGGCGACCTCGCGGAGCACGGCGTCGCCCGCCGCATGGCCGTGGTCGTCGTTCACGGACTTGAACCGGTCGAGATCGATGAACAGCACGCCGGTTCGCCGACCGGGGTGGCGACTGAGGCCGGCGAGCGCGCGGTCGGCACGGTCGCGCACGAGTGACGCGTTCGGCAGGTCGGTGAGCGAGTCGTGCAGCGCCTGGTGGCGGACCTGTTCGAGCAGCTCCGCCCGCTCCAACGCGATGCCGGCTTGGTCAGCAACGCCCGCCAAAGCCTCGTGGAGCCGCGGGTCGAGCGAGCCGTCGCGTTCCTCTTCCGCCGTCCAGCCGGCGATGAGCACTCCGACGGTGCGGTCGCTCGTGACGATCGGCGCTACGAGCGCGCTTTGCAACCCGGTGGCTCGCAGGAGCCGGCGACTGCGCGTCCCGGTGGTCTCGCGGTCGATCCGGCGGAGGGCGCCGTGGCGGAGCACCTCGGCGATCTCTGGATTGTCGATGACGCGCAGCCGCAACGGCCGGGCCCGTCGCGCGCCACGCTCCCATCCGTGGGTGGCGCGAAGCGTGAACGTGGTGGACGTCGAGTCGGCCGAGAACACGGCGGCGCGGCTGGCGCCGACCACAGTGGTGACGGCGACGGCGACCTGGTCCGCGACCTGGGGAACCTCGCGCGCGGCGGCGAGCGATCGCGACAGCTCGAGCAGCTCCACGAGGTGCCGGCGCTGGTCGCGTACCTCGTCGAGCGCAGTCGCGGCGTCGAGCGCGGCCGCGGCGTGGCGCGCGTAGACCGACAACATGCGCCGCTCGTCGTCGAGGAAGCCATGCGACTCGGGGTAGCGCGCCGCCAACCGGCCGTACCGGCGGCGTGACGAAGCGACCTCGACGACGAGCAGCCTCGGATCGTCGTCGGGGGGCAATCGGGCGGTGAGCAGCGGCACGAGCAGCGCCACTTCGTCATCCGTAAGACCGACGTGGTGGACGCGGAGCGGGTCGTAGTCGGTCGGGCGCACCGCGAGGACGAACTGCGGGGCGTGCGCTGCGACGGCTGCCCGGTTGGTGATGCGTGAGAGCACGGTGTCCACGTCGTCGTCGGAGACGAGATCGGCCGCTGTCGACAGCACCTGGTCGAACGTCGCATCGAGATCCGCGAGCTGCGCGGCGAGCACCGACGCCTTGCGCCGCCGTCCGCGCTGCGCCGGTGCCTTGCCGACCCAGGTGACCTCGTAGATGCAGCGCCGGTCGCCTTCGGCCTGGCAGCCGTACTGAACGACCGAGGACCGGCTCAGCCCGAACAGCGGGCCGATCTGCGACAGCAGCCCGATGTTGTACTGACAGTCGGCGCGATGCGGCTCGACGACGGGCAGCACGTGGTACGCGATCAGGGCCCGCGACCGCTCGATCTCGAGCGCTTCCATGATGGCGACGCTCGAGAACTTGCCGGTGATCCTCGGCAGGTTGCGCAGCACCATCGCCGGCGAGCCGAGGCTGCGCAGCAGGGCCTTCGTCGACGCCCCGACCCCAAGAGCCAGGGACGCCTCGCCGACGTGGCGCGCGACGACCGGATCGTCGAGGACGACCGCGGCCGCTTCGAACAGTGCGATCTTCTGCTCGTAGGTGCTCCAGCGGCGCTCGTCACAGACTTCGCGCTCGGTCCGCTGCTCGCCGGCGAGCTGCAGCAAGCGACGCACGCCTCGATCGCCGGCGCGCGCACGCACGAACTCGACGATGAGGCGCATGGTCGCACCAGACGTCTGGCGCTCGAGGTCGGTGGTGGTGTCACTCACGGATGCGTGGCCGATCTGTGCCCGTGATGCCGGTGGTCACCGCCCACTGGGGCGGACGGCCGAGGCTACACAGGGACCCGACGCGCCGAGTCCCGCCGCGGGATAGAAAGCGACAGATGGATCTCGGACTCGTGATGTTTCCCACTGACTACACGATCGGCCCAGTTCAGCTGGCGACTGAAGCCGAGGGCCGGGGATTTGCGTCACTCTGGTTCCCCGAGCACACCCACATCCCGGTCGGCCGGCGCACCCCGTGGCCAGGCGGGGGCGACCTGCCTCAGGAGTACAGCCACACGCTGGATCCGTTCGTCGCCCTCGGCGCCGCCGCGGCCGTCACCGAGCGGCTCCAGCTCGGCACCGGCATCTGCCTCGTCGCACAGCACGACCCGATCGTGCTCGCGAAGGAGGTTGCGACCCTCGACCTCATCTCGGGCGGTCGGTTCCTCTTCGGCATCGGAGTCGGCTGGAACGAGGACGAGATGGAGCACCACGGCGTCGATCCCTCGCGGCGCCGCGCGGTCGTCCGGGAGAAGGTGCTCGCGATGAAGGCGCTGTGGACGCAGGAGGAGGCCGGCTTCGACGGCGAGTTCGTGAAGTTCGCGCCGAGCTGGTCGTGGCCGAAGCCGGTGCAGCAGCCGCACCCGCCGATCCTGATGGGCGGCGCCGGCGGCCCGGTGACCTACCGGCACATCATCGAGTACTGCGACGGCTGGATGCCGATCTCGGGCCGGAGCAACGTCGTCGAGCGCATCGCTGAGCTGCGCGACGTTTCCGCCGCCGCGGGTCGCGATCCGCAGACCCTGCGCTTCCAAGTGTTCGGCGGGCGCCCGGATCCCGAGGTGCTCGACCACTACCAAGAAGCCGGCGCCGAAAGCGTGATCCTGTGGCTCCCGCCCGCGAGTGCCGACAAAGTGCTCGGCGTGCTCGACCGGTACGACCCGCTCGTCGAGCGCTACCGCTGAGCCCAGTCGCCCCGTTCCGGGTGCGCGTCGAGCAGCTGCGTGATCACCGCGGCAACGGGGCTGCGTTCGGACCGCGTCAAGGTGATGTGGGCGAAGATCGGATGGCCGCGCAGCGCGTCGATCACCGAGACGACGCCGTCGTGGCGGCCGACGCGCAGGTTGTCGCGCTGGGCGACGTCGTGCGTGAGCACGACCCGGCTGCCCTCGCCGAGCCGGCTGAGCGCGGTGAGGAGCACCCCCCGCTCGAGGTTCTGTGCCTCGTCGATGATCACGAAGCTGTCGGTGAGGCTGCGGCCCCGGATGTGGGTGAGCGGGAGCACCTCGAGCAGGTTTCGCGGCGAACACCTCTTCGATGACCTCCGCGCCGACGATCGACTCGAGCGCGTCACCGACCGCAGCGGCCCAGGGCGCCATCTTCTCGGTCTCGGAGCCGGGGAGGAACCCGAGCTCCTGACCGCCGACCGCGAACAGCGGGCGGAAGACGAGCACCCGCTTGTGCGAGCGTTGCTCGAGCACAGCTTCGAGGCCGGCCGCGAGGGCGAGCACGCTCTTCCCGGTGCCTGCATTGCCGCCGAGGCTGACGATGCCGATGCTCGCATCCGCGAGTAGGTCGATGGCGACGCGCTGCTCGGCACTGCGGCCGCGAACGTCGAACAGCGAGCGATCTCCGCGGACGAGGTGCACCCGCTTGTCGTCGTGCACACGACCGAGCGCCGACTGCGAACCGGAGGTCAGCGCGATGCCGGTGTGGCACGGCAGGTCACGCGCCTCGGCGACGTCGACGACGCGATCCCCATACAGCCGATCGATCATCTCGCTCTCGACGTCGAGCTCCGTGTAGCCGGTCCAGGTCGCATCGCCCGCGAGCTCGTTGCGGTACTCCTCCGCTTCGAGGCCGACGATGCTCGCCTTCAACCGAAGCGGCAGGTCCTTGGTCACGACCACGACGCGGCGCGCTTCGTTGGCGAGGTTCTTCGCCACCGCGAGGATGCGGTGGTCGTTGTTGTCGGAGATCAGCGCCGCCGGCAACCCGGTTGCGTCCATGTGGTTGATCTCGACGCGGAATGTGCCCCCGTGGGGCGTGATCGGCATCGAGCGGACGAGTGAGCCGTACCTCGCCCGGAGATCCTCGAGCAGCCGCAGGCTCCGCCGGGCCGCCCAGCCGAGCTCGGGATGATCGCGCTTGGCCTCGAGCTCGGCGATGACCACGAGCGGGAGCACCACCTCGTGCTCGTCGAACCGGAACACCGACGCGGGATCGGCCAGGAGCACCGACGTGTCGAGCACGTAGGTGCAGGCCATCGCGGCCTGCGGGTCGAGAAGGTCGGTCACCAGGTGGGCGGACGGCGTCGAGAGGTCGTGCCCGCATTGAACCGGTTCGCGAGTCGCGAGTGTGGGATGCCCCAGCGCCCCGGCTTCTCAGGTACGATAACGGGCCAACTTTGGCCTGTTACTTACCGTGGAACGCTGGGGTGGGTTACAACCGGCCGGCTTCGATGATGCGGCGGAGGAAGCCCTGCAGCCTCGGCGTCGCCGGCTCGCTGAAGATCTGCTCCGGCGGACCCTCCTCACACACGATGCCGTCGGCGAGGAAGCAGACCCGGCTCGAGACCTCGCGGGCGAACCCCATCTCGTGGGTGGCGAGCAGCATCGTCAGACCGTCCTCCTTGAGATCGCGGACGATGTTCAGCACCTCACCGACGAGCTCGGGATCGAGCGCGCTGGTGATCTCGTCGAGCAACAGCACTCGCGGTTGCATGGCGAGCGCACGGACGATCGCGACCCGTTGCTGCTGACCGCCCGAGAGGCGGTCCGGATACTCGTTGCGCTTGTCGGCGAGGCCGATGCGCTCGAGCAGCGTCATCGCACCCGTCTCTGCGTATACCTTGCTGTGCCCGAGCACGCGCATCGGAGCGAGCGTGATGTTGCGCATGACTGTCATGTGCGGGAAGAGGTTGAAGCTCTGGAAGACGATGCCGACGTCTCGGCGCACCTCGTCGACATCGACGCCGACGTCGGTGATGCGGTCGCCGTTGATCGTGATGGACCCGGAGTCGACCGTTTCGAGCAGGTTGATGCAGCGGAGCAGCGTCGACTTCCCCGATCCGGACGCGCCGATGAGACATACGACCTCGTGCTCGTTCACGGACATCGTGATGCCGCGGAGCACCTCGTTGTCGCCGAACCGCTTGTGGACGTCTTCGATCTCGAGGTAGGCGCTCACCCGTTGGCTCGCATCCGCTGCTGGTCGCGCTTCACGAGGTGGTCGACCACGATCGCCATCGGAACTGTGATCACGATGTACGAGATCGCCACGCCCGTCACCGCGGACAGGTTGAAGCGGTTCGAAGCGATGATGCGGGCCCGGTTGAACGCGTCGAGCAGCCCGACGAAGCCGACCAGCGCGGTGTCCTTCTGCAGGCCGATGAAGTCGTTGAGCAGCGGCGGGATGATGCGGCGCACCGCTTGCGGGACGACCACGAACCGCATCGTCTCGGTGTACGAGAGGCCCAGCGACCGCGCGCCGGCCGCCTGGCTCCAGTGGATGCTCTCGATGCCGGCTCGGTAGACCTCGGCGACGTACGCGCCGTAGACGAGCGTGAGCGCGATCACGCACAGCCAGAACTGCGAGAGGTCGCGCACGATGGGAAGGTCGGTCAGCGGCACTCCGAACGCGATGAGGTAGATGACGATGACGGCGGGCAGCGCGCGGAACAGGTCGATGTACGCGACCGCGAGGAAGCGGATCGGCGCCGGCGGCGCGTCCGGGAAGACCGCGCAGGATCGCGACGAACAGCGCCCAGATGAGCACGAGCACTTCGGCGGTCATGAACAGCTTGATGTTCAGCCAGAACCCTTTGCGGATGCTGGCCCAGCTGTCGGAGATCACGTCCCAGTTGAAGAAGACCTTCCGCAGCGCGCCGTCGTTCAGAAAGATGCTGAGCACGGCGAAGATGCAGAACCAGACCGTGAGCCCGATGCCGACGGTCATCCACACCCACTGACGGGCCGCGTCGGCTTGCGCTCTCGCCGCTCGGGTGTCGCCGTCGCGCACGTGCCCGCGGGCCTTCGCCGCGTGGACGATCGCGGGGATCGCCGTCGGGAAGAACAGCGGCACCGTCAGGATCGCCGGCAGCAGATAGGTGCGGACCTTGGGCGCCGCTCGTCCCGGAGGATCGGGTCGGTCGCCCGTGGTCAGGTCAGTCGTCGGGGCGGAGCTCATCACCGCGCTCCTCGCGGCACTGCCGCTCTCGGTGATGTCGCTACGGGGTGATGAACGGGATGTCGTTGGGGTCGCCGCCGAACACCGGCGCGAGCCACTTCTCGGTGAGCGCATCGAGCGTGCCGTCCTCGTCCAACGTCGTGATGATGCCGTCGAACGCGGCGACGTTGGGCGAGCCCTTCTGGTAGATCGCGCCGTACTCCTCGCCCGTGCTGAACTGCGCGACGACCTCTTCGGCGCCGTCGCTCTCGCGCCGCCTGGCCCGAGCACGATGGCGGTGTCGAGCATCACGGCGTCGATCTGCCCGGACGTGAGCGCAGCGAACATCGACGGCGTGTCCTGGAACGAGGCCACCTCGCTCTCGGGCTGGACGACCTCGTCGAGGTAGATCTGGCCGGTCGTGCGCGGTCTGCACACCCCAGTTGAGCGCCTTGGCTTCCTGGATGTCGCGACGGTCGTGCCAGCGTTCACGAGGACGCCCTGGTCGGACGCAGAAGTAGGGCACCGAGAAGTCGACGACCTCGGCCCGCTCGTCGGTGATCGTGACCTGCGAGAGCGCGATGTCGAAGTCGCCCGTCTGGCCGGCGACCAGGGCGTCGAACGAGACGTTGACGACCTCCACCTCGTCGAGACCGAGGGAGGTCGCGATCTCGGCGGCCATGCAGTACTCGAACCCGCCGTTGATGCTCTCGGGGTCGTCGCCGTTCCAGAACCCGGGAGCGGGCAACGAGGTCACCACCGTGAGCTCGCCGTCACTGACGAGCTCGACGTCGCCGAGCTCGCCGGCTTCGGACTGGATCTCGCACTCACCGAACGCGCGCACCGTCGCATCGCTCCCGCCCCCGCCATCGTCGTCTCCGCACGCCGCCAGCGCGAACGCCAGGCTCACGGCAACAAGGGCTGCTCCAACTCTGCGCACGCCAATTCCTCCCAGGTCACAGCACAGTCGGAAACGGAAGAGCCTAGACCTGAACCGCTCAGGAACCCGCTTCCAGCAGCGCGATGTGGAGCGCCGTGGGCCCGTGGACGCCGAGCGTGATGATCTGCTCGATGTCGCCCGAACGGCTCGGTCCCGTGATCACGACGAGGTTGCTCGGGAGCCGCCCGGGCGCTCCCAACGTGCGCAGCAGCGCCGCGGTGGACGGCACGAGACGGTCCGCCGGCAACACGCACAGATGGACAGGAGGCAACAGGCTCGCCGTGCGCCCGCCCGCGACATCGGACTCCTGCACCACCGAGCCCGTCGTCGCGAACCCATAGGTCGCGCTGGTGACGCCGAGGTCAGCGCGAGCGGCGGCTTCGATCGAAAGTGGCTCGACCGTCACTCCGAGCGCCTCGAGCGCGCGACCGACCTCCGCTGCTTCGGGCTCGGCCGACACCACCGCGCTGCGGACCTCGTAGTTGCATCGACGAGCGTCCGCGAGGAGATCGTCGGGCACCGTGCTGCCGGCGACGCGGTGGACCTCGGCGCTCGACTGCCGTGGCGGCCCGCTCGAACGACCCGACGAGGTCATCGGGATCGAGATGGCGGGAGTGCACCTCGGGCACGGCCGCGGGCAGAGGCGGCAGCGGATGGGCGGGGTTCTCCGGCGCCGGCGTGGCCAGCCGGCGCCGCAGGCGCGCGAGGAACACACGCCGGTCGCCGGTTTCGACACGGTCCATCACACGCTCCCGTCGCGCCAGCGCTCGTGGAACGTGCGCGCCGCCGGCGGAGGCGCGTCGCGACCCGCGGCCCAGCGGGCGAGCCCGGGCGCGTGGGCGGCGAAGCGGGCCAGCCCGCGCCCGCGTGCTCATCGCCTTCACCGAGGCCCGGTAGAGCGTGGGTTGCGACCATGCGGTGGCCCACGCCTTCCAGGCGGCACGCTCGGCAGCGTGTCGCGCCTGCCGCCGCGGCGCCGCCGAAGCGCCAAGAGCAGGTCCTGCAGCGGGATGCTCACCGGGCAGACATCCATGCAGGCGCCGCACAGCGTCGACGCGTTCGCGAGCTCCGCGGCCTCGTGGTGCGCGCCCGCGAGCAGCGGGGTGAGCACGGCGCCGACCGGACCGCTGTACACCCAGCCGTAGGCGTGCCCGCCGATCTGGCGGTACACGGGGCACACGTTCAGGCAGGCGCCGCACCTGATGCACGACAGGATCTCCTGGAACTCGGTGCCGAGGATGTCGCTGCGTCCGTTGTCGAGGATGACGACGTGCATCTCGTCGGGGCCATCGGCCTCGCCGGTTCGGCGCGGCCCGGTGATGACGCTCGTGTACGACGACAGGTGCTGGCCCGTGCCCGATCGCGCCAGCAGGTTGACCAACAGGTCGAGCTGCTCCCAGTCGGCGACGAGCCGCTCCATCCCCATGACCGCGATGTGCACGCGCGGCACCGACGTGCACAGCCGACCGTTGCCCTCGTTCGTGACGAGCACGATCGAGCCCGTCTCGGCGACGCCGAAGTTGCACGCCGGAGATGCCGAGGTCGGCGCGGAGGAACTCGGCGCGCAGCTGCTCGCGGGCGAATGCGGCGAGTGGCCCGGGCGCCGCCTCGAGGATGCGGTCGTCGGTCACCTCGGCCTGGAGGTGCTCCGCGACCTGGTAGCGGTCCTTGTGGACCGCGGGGGCGATGATGTGGCTCGGCGTCTCGTGCGCGAGCTGGATGATCCACTCGCCGAGGTCGGTCTCGACCACGCGGCATCCCGCCGCTTCGAGCGCCTCGTTGAGCCCGGTCTCCTCAGTCGCCATCGACTTGGACTTCACGATCGTGCGCGCGCCGATGCGCTGCGGCCACCGACGCGATGTAGGCGTTCGCCTCGGTCGGCGTCGGCCGCCCAGCAGACCTGTCCGCCCGCGGCGAGGACGTTGTCGGCGAACTGCTCGAGCAGCTCGGGGAGTCGACCGACGACGTCGGCTTTGATCGCCCGGGCGGCGGCGCGCAGCGCGTCAGGATCGTCGATCACGCCGAGCGCAGACTCGCGGTGGCTGGCGAACCGGCCGACGCGCGGGCGAGCGCGCCGCGCAGCCGAACATTCGAGGTCGCATCGATGGTGCGGTCGCGGAGCGTGGTGCCGACGAGCGTGGTGGCCGCTCACGGCCCGCGCCCCTCGAGGCGCGGCGGCGAGCACCTGCGCGATGTGCCGGGTCTGGATCGGGCGAGCCCTCGTGAGACGGCGCGAGAGCGGAGGTGCATGAGGCAAGAGCCGTCAGCGCCGACCACGAGGTCCGGCTGCTGCTCGGCGAGCGACGAGAGCTTGTCGTCGGCCATGGCGACCGACACCTCGGGGAGCTTCATGCTGAAGAGGCCGCCGAACCCGCAGCAGCGCTCGCACGCGGACCAGTCGACCGGTCTCGCACCCCTCGACGCGATCGAGCAGCGCGAGCGGGTGGTCGTGGCCGCGGAGCTCGCGCAGCATGTGGCACGAGTGGTGGTACGCGACTCGGCGCGCCTCAGGGACGTGCATCGGCGGCAGGTCGCGGTCGGCGAGAAGCTCGGTCAGCTCCTTCGTGCGCGCTGCCACCGCGCCGGGCCCGTTCGGCCGCTTCGTGATCGCCGACGACCTCGAACAGCTCGGGCCAGAAGACCCGGATCATCGTGGCGCACGACCCCGCCGGCACGACGATGGCGTCGCTGTCGGTCTCGCTCAACGCGTCGAGTGTCGTGCGGGCGACCTTGGCCGCTTCGTCGGCGAAGCCCGAGTTCCACGCCGGCTGGCCGCAGCACGTCTGTCCGGCGGGGCACGTC
This sequence comes from uncultured Acidimicrobiales bacterium, assembly GCA_963759645.1. GTDB lineage: Bacteria > Actinomycetota > Acidimicrobiia > Acidimicrobiales > DATKAS01 > DATKAS01. The sequence goes on from CAVXAI010000017.1 coordinate 294,445, forward strand.
GACCTCGCATCCCGCGGCGCGAAGCACCTTCACGGCGTCGACGCCCGTCTCGGGCTCGAAGAGGTCGACGAGACAGGTGACCAGCAACGAGACGCGCACGGGTCGACCGTAGCGGGCTAGGTCGGTGGGCTCGGCAAGCCCGACGACGCCCGGCTTCGCGTTCGACGCCGAACGCGTTCAGCGCATACGAGACCAGCGTGTACTGCCCGACCGCGAACACGGCGTCCATGAGCTGTTCGGTCGAGTACCGCTCCGCGAGCGTCGCCCACGTCGCATCGGTGGCGTTGCCCTTCGCGTGCAGCTCGTCGGCGAGGCGCAGGAGCGTCGGCGTCGAACGGATCCCATCCAGGGGCGTCCGGCCCTGCGGCGACGCGGTCGATCTCCTCCTGGCTGATGTCGCTGCGCAACGCGATGGCGACGTGCTGGCCCCACTCGTAGGGCGCCTGGTTGTTCCAGCCCGCGCGGAGGATCAGCAGCTCCCGGTCACGAGGGGTGAGCGTGCTCTTCGCGAGCACATGGTTCGCGAAGACGAGCCAGCGCTTGAGGAGCTTCGGGTGGTTGGCGAGCGTGCCGAAGATGTTGAGGGGGGAGCCGTCGGGGGCGGTGAGCCCGGTGACGCCGAGGGGCTTCAGCTCCTCGTCCCACTCGGCGATGGGGAGCGGCGCGATGCGAGGCATGAGCCATGATGCCCCGATGCCCACGGCTCGTGCCGACCGCTGCGTCTTCTGCGCCATCGTCGCGGGTGACGAGCCGGCCGAGGTGGTGTTCGACGACACGGCGGCGCTCGCCTTCCTCGACCGCCGACCCGTGTTTCCCGGGCACGTGCTGATCGTTCCGCGAGACCACGTCGAGACGCTCGCCGACCTTCCCGTCGACCAGGTCGCGCCGCTCTTCCAGCGCGTCCAGCTCATCACGGCCGCCGTCGAGTCGGCGCTCGGCGGCCGATGGATCGTTCGTCGCGATGAACAATCGGGTCAGCCAGAGCGTGCCCCACCTCCACGTGCACGTCGTGCCTCGCCGGCGAGGCGACGGCCTGCGCGGCTTCTTCTGGCCTCGCCGGAAGTACGCCGCCGGCGAGGCCGAGGAGACTGCGGCGAAGCATCCGCGCCGCGCTCAGTCGTGAGGCCGAACTCCGTGATGCCGAACTCTGCGCGACAACCCTCGAGGCCCTCGATGCAGATGTCGTCGCGGCGCCGCTCTTCCCAGACCGCCCGAGGAAGACGCAGATCGAGCAACCGGCCGGAGCCGTCGAGGCGCGCGCCGAAGTGCTCGCCGTTCGGCTCGTAGCCGAGCGCCGCGCTGACACCGAGCGACGGCTTGTTGTCGTCCCATGCGCCGCTCAGGCGCCTCGATCGCGCCGAGGCCCGGCGAACGCGAAGTGAAGGACGGCGGCCCGCATCTCCTTGCCGATGCCCTGGCCCTGATGGCGCAGCCCGAGCCACGAGCCCGTCGCGACGCTCCTCACCGTCGCGAAGCTCTTCGCCCGCGATCCCTTGGTTGCCGACGACCTCCCCGTCGACGATCGTCACGAGGTTCAGGTGCCAGTCGTCGGGCTTCCACTCGGCTCGCAGCCGCCAGTTGAACTGGAGGACGTTGCGGGCGGCCACCTCCGGGCCCGCCCTCGGTCCACGGGATCGAGAACGGCATGAAGTCGGGCTCGTGCACGCCGTCGGCCGCGAGCAGCGCCAGATCCGCCAGGTCCTCGTCAGTCGGTGGACGCAGCTGCAGACGCGGAGTGGTGATCCGCAGATCGAACAGCGGCCAGTGGGGTGAGCGCATGTGACAAGTGTCCGATCCGGTCGGACCGGCCACAACCGATTTGCGTGAACCGAACCGGTCGCGATTCGTAGCCTCGCGTTGATGGGCAGAGATCCGCTCGTGCTGGGCGACGAAGCCGCGGTTGCCGCCGCGTATCGCGCGCACGGTGGCGAGCTCTACCGCGCCGCCGTGCGCTCGCTCGGCGACGCGCCGCTCGCCGAGGAGGCTGTGCAGGAGACGTTCGTTCGGGCGTGGCGGGCGGCGGACCGCTACGACCCCCTCCTGGCGTCCCTGCGCACCTGGCTGTTCGCGATCCTGCGCAACGTCGTCGTCGACATGGCTCGAGCGCGCGCCGGTGCGGCCGATGCTCGCCGCCGACCCGACCCGGGCGCCGGAGGTCGCCGATGGCGTCGACGAGTTCGACCGGGCACTCGCTGCCTGGCAGGTCGAGGAGGCGCTGCGCAACGTGACGCCGGAGCATCGCATTCGCCCTGGTCGAGGTGCATGTGCGAGGCCGGCCCTACGGAGAGGTCGCGTCCGAGCTCGGGGTGCCGGTGGGCACGGTGAAGAGCCGCGTGTACTACGGCCTCAAAGCGTTGCGCTTGGCGCTCGAGGAGCTGGGGTGGGTCGATGGTGACTGACGCGTGCCGCGACTGGAGAGACGAGATCGCCGCGACGGCGGCCGGCCGGCCCGACCCCCTGCGAGCGACGGGTCTCGCTGCCCACCTCGAGGGCTGCCCGCATTGTCGCGAGGAGCTGGCCGAGCTGACGCCCGTGGCGCAGGCGTTGCAGCTCGTCGACCCGGACCGCCTGGCCGACCCTCCCGGCCCGCCCGAGGGGTTGGGTCGCAGCGTCGTCTCCGCGGTCGCGGCGGTCCGTCGGTCCGAGGCACGCGGCGGCGCGGTGGCGCCGGGCGGCCATCGCGGCGGCGGCAGTAGCGGGAGCCGCGGCCGTCGTCGCCGGAGTCCTTGCGCTCTCGACGCGGACGGAGGGCCCCGACACCGTCGTCGCGTTCACCACCGCGCCGGAAGGAGTCGTCGCGAGCGTCGAGCTCACCGAGGCCGCGTGGGGCACGCAGATCGCGCTCGATGTCGAGGGCCTCGACATCGAGGCCGACGACGTGTACTGGCTGTGGCTGAGCGCCGCCGACGGCGATCGCGTCGCGGCGGGCACATTCCGCGGGGACGGACACATGCAGATGTCGGCCGCACTTCCCCTCGACGACGCCCGGCGTGTCTGGGTGACCGATGCAGAGGACGACGGTCGTGTTCGACGCTCCTGTCGACTGAGCGCTGCGAGCGTGGGCGGTACCCTCTCTCGGGGAGCCGGTCACACCTCTTCCGTCCGATCCGACCGGCTGGCGAGGCCTCGATGGCGCGGTTCGGCGACTACTTGTTGGTGCGGCGGTTGGGCGAGGGCTCTCATGGGCGCTCGTTTCTCGCCGAACCCCCGCTGCGCCTCGGCGTGAGCGACGAGTACGTCGTGCTGAAGGTGCTCCATCGTGAGGTCTCCGACGACGACTTCGCCCGAGCCTCCGATCGGCTCGCGACCGTCGCCTCGGTCCTGTCTCCCTACCTCGCGCGACCGCTCGACGTCGTGCAGGGTCGAGCGGGCGATCGGAGTCGTCACCGAGCTCGTCCCCGGCGGAGCGCTCGACACACCGGCGCGTCCGATTGCCCGGCGTGAAGTGATGCAAGCCGTCGCGGACGCGGCGCTCGGCGCGCATGCGCTCCACGAGACGGGCATCGCGCACGCCAACATCACGCCGGCGAACATCCTGCTCGGGGCGCGATGCGCGAAGCTCGCGGACGCGTCACTTCTCGCCGTCCTCGATCCCGGCCGCACGACAGCGGGCGTGCGGGCTGGCGACGCGGTTGATCTCACCGATCCCGCGGTGCTTCTCGGGGCCGCGCCGTCACGTGCCTCCGACGTGTGGTCACTCGGCGCGACGCTTCACCGACTGCTGACGGGCCAGTCGCTGTTCGGCGTCGTTCCCGACGTCGGTGAGACCGAGGCGCTGCGGCATGTGATCGTCGCTCCCGCTCGCCTCGGCGGATCGCTCGCGCCGGCAGAAGCGCGGATCATCGCGGATTGCGTCGCGGATGATCCCGTCGAACGTCCCCTGACTGCGGAAGCACTGGCGACGCGTCTGCGGTCGCTGCTGCTCGCCGCCTGAGCGTCATCGTGGCCGCGCCCGCCGTTCGCCTCGACGATCTCCAGCTCACCGTGGTGCCCGGCGAAGGGCTGGTGGCGCGCTTCGGCGAGGTGGCGCTGCTCGCGCTGTCCGGCGGCAGCGGTGCAGCGGTCGACCAGCTGCTGGCGACCTGTCGCGCGTTGGGCAGCGCGCGCATCGACGAGCCGGGCGCGATCCTCGTCGACCAGCTCGACGCCCTCCTCGGCGAGCGCATGCCCGCGAGTCCGTCGTTCTGCGTGCTCGCCACATCCGCTGAAGGCGTCGAGGTCGTGTTGTGCGGCGAGGTCGAAGTGACCGTCGCTCGCGGCGGACAGGTCAGCCGTCACGCCGGGCCCGATCCCGACACATGGGTCGACCTTCTCGTCGACGAGGGATTCGACTGGCTCGTCGCGGTTCCCCTCGGCTCGGCCGAGCCCGCCAGCGACGTGCGGCTCGACCTCCACGACGGCGTCGTGCCGGGTGGCGGCCTGCGGCTCACCCAGCGCGATCGACTTCCCGGCGAGTCCGGACGTCGTCCGCGCGACCACGGTGCCCGAGGCCGCGGCGGTCACGGGAGCGCGGTGGCTGACGCCGAGCCGGGGCGCGCCCCGTCGCTCGAGCCCGGTCGAGAGCCCAGGCGGCTTCGTGTCCGTACCGCTCTGGCGGGCGCCCTCGGTCGGTTGCGTCCCTCGCCACTCCCGGTCGCGACGACGTCGCTCGACGATCCCATCCCCGCTCCCGACGCGATCCTGGTGGCCGCGCTCCGCTGCTCGGCCGGCCACCCGAACAACCCGGCCGCGAGTCACTGCGGTCACTGCGGCCGGTCGCTGCTCGACGGCACCGCTCGTCTCGTCGACCGTCCGCAGCCTTCGCTCGGACTGCTGTTGCTCGACGACGGGTCGGCGTACGCGCTCGACACCGGCTACCTCATCGGGTCGAACCCCGACCTCGCGAAGCTCGTTGTCGCGCGGCGACGTACGTCCACTCGTGCTGCCCGAGGCAGACGGCGTCGTTCCCACGCACGCCGAGGTCGTGCTCGACGGATGGAACGTCACCGTGGCCGATCGTGCACCCGACGCGGGCACCTGGATTCGCAGACCAGGCGACCGCGAATGGACGCGTCTCGCGCCGTTCGCGACCCGACGCGATCATCGCCGAGACACAGATCAGGATCGGTGAGCGTGTGCTCGACTTTCGTTGCTGTGCGGCGCGTTTCGGGGGTTGAACCGCCGAGATAGTTGCGGATGCAACGAAATCTGACACGGACTCTGGTGCATCGAGATGATGCGGCGAGAGTGGTGATGTGCGGAAATGCTTGACCTTCGCGCTCAGTTCGGTTCTGATTTGCCCTGGCGCTACGCGCTGTGACCAGGAGGTAGCGGTGGCTTCAGTCAGCAAGGCCGACACCGTCGACGCCATTGCGAAGGCGACCGACATGCGAAAGGCCGATGTCGAGACAGTTCTCGACGCGTTCTTCGACTATGTCGGTGACGCAGCAAAGCGCGGCGACAAGGTGGGATGGCCGAGCTTCGGAAACTTCAGTGCGAGCCAACGTGCGGCTCGTACTGGTCGCAACCCTCAGACCGGAGAACCGGTCCAGATCGCCGCATCGACGGCGATGAAGTTCTCGGCGAGTAAAGCACTCAAAGAGAAGCTCAACGGTTAGCTAAGAGAGGAGACCCGTGAGCCCTGCCAAGAAGGCAGCCAAGAGGAAGGCCCCGGCCAAGAAGGCCCCGGCCCGAAAGGCTGCGAAGAGAAAGGCCCCGGCCAAGAAGGCCCCGGCTAGGAAGAAGGCCCCGGCCAAGAAGGCGGCTGCCAAGAAGAAGGCGCCGGCGAAGAAGGCCGCGAAGAGAAAGGCTCCGGCCAAGCGGAAGGCTCCGGCCAAGCGGAAGGCGGCGGCCAAGAAGGCGCCGGCCAGGAAGGCTGCGAAGCGCAAGGCTCCCGCCAAGCGCAAGGCCCCTGCAGCAAGGAAGCGGCCTGCAGCGAAGAAGTAGACCCCGACACTGACGGGTCGAATCACTCAACGAGGGGCCCGCAAGGGCCCCTCGTTTGTGCATCCGCTCGTTCGCACGACAGCGCGCGAGGATGCGCGAGTGGAAGCGATCTGTCGGGATCTCGCGGCCGAACATGCGGCGCTCGACGAGATCGTGGCGTCGCTCTCCGAAGTCGAGTGGGCACGTCCCACTCCCGCGACGGGATGGACCGTCCAGGACCAGATCGGTCACCTCGCGTACTTCGACGGCACCGCGTTGCTGGCGCTCACCGACCCCGACAGGTTCTCATCGTCCGTCGAGGCGTTGCTGTCGGGCATGAGCTCGAACGACGGCGACCCGACACTCGCCGAGGCGCGCGCGCAGCAACCCAGTGAGCTCCTCGCGGCATGGCGCGCGGGCCGCACAGCGCTCCTTGATGAGCTTGCGGTCGTCGATCCGAAGCTCCGTGTGCCGTGGTACGGCCCGCCGATGAGCGCGATGTCGTTCGCGACCGCTCGTCTCATGGAGACGTGGGCGCACGGTCAGGATGTGGTCGACGCGGTCGGCGCGGTCCGTCCGGCGACCGATCGATTGCGCCATGTCGCGCACATCGGGGTGCGCGCCCGGCCGTTCAGCTACGCGACGAACGCACGCGAGGTTCCGAGCGGTGAGGTGCGAGTCGAGCTCGTGGCTCCGAGCGGCGCGATGTGGGAGTGGAACGAATCGTCGACCGATGTCGTACGTGGCGACGCGCTCGACTTCTGCTTGGTCGTAACCCAACGAAGGCATCCGGCCGACACCGAGCTCGTCGTCGAGGGACCGCTGGCCTCCGACTGGATCGAGATCGCGCAGGCGTTTGCCGGTCCGCCGGGCGAAGGCCGGCGGCCGGGACAGTTCACAGCCGATCGATGAGCGTGAACGACTCCGCATAGGCGACCCCGACGCGCCGGCCTTGCTCGCCCAAACGCTGCCGCACGCGCGACCGGAACGCCTCGAGCTTCTCGAGCTCGTCGGGTCCGCTCGCGTGCATCGTCGACTCGAACTGGCTCGCGTGGCATTCGAGCGCTGCCAGCTTCGCCTCGAGTGAGGCCGTCACGTCCTCCGCGTGGTTCGGTGCGTCGGCCTCCCACAGCAGAAGGTGCGTCGGACGGTGGTGAGGCACGCCCTGCTCGGGGAAGAAGTGGGGGTCTCGCGCCGCGACGATGCCCTCACACGCAAGCAGGCCGGCGTGTCGGTGATCCGGGTGGAGTCGGTAGCGCCGCCACGGGTCATGGCCGAGGACCACGTCGGGTCGCAGCTCGCGGATCCAGCGGGCGACCTGAGCTCGTTCGCCCAGGCCGGAGTCGAGCTCACCGTCGGTCCATCCGAGAAAGATGACCTCGCCGCGTGACCCGAGCGCCTTCGCTGCCGCCCGCTGTTCGTCCTGGCGGCGCGCGACGAGCGCGGACGTGTCGGCCGTGACATCCCACGTCCCCTTCGATCCGTCTGTGCACACGACGTGATGGATGACGCAGCCGGCCGCGGCCCACTTCGCGAGCGTGCCGCCGGCGCCGAACTCCACATCGTCTGGATGCGCGCCGATTGCGAGTGCGACTGACGGCACGGGCAGGTTGAGACCTCGGCCCCGCCCGGGATGACGCGGGGGTTGTCCCGGTTCGTCGCTCATCGCGCCGCGCTCATCGATCCGGGCTCACGGTCGCGCCAGCGTGGCGGCGAGGCCGGGATGGTCGAGGTCCGCGGGCAGGTCGACGTCCCATCCGAGGGTCGGGCTCGCGCACGACGCGCAGCGACAGGCCGAGGCGCCGCGCCTCGGCGCCGTGGCGCCGGAACGATCCGGGGCCGTACGCGAACCGGAACCCGCTCTTCGCAGGTACGCAGGCGACGTTGGTGCCGTCGTCGTGACGGTCGGGTACGAGCGTGACGCCGTCGTGTCGTGCCGGCCACGCGAGGTCGATCGCGAGCGGCAGATCCGCGTGGGCGACGACGACGCGATCGATGCCGGCGGCCGCCGAGCGCGGTCACGCCGTCGTCAACCGCCCCGTTCAACCCGCGCTCCGGGCTCCAGAGCACCTCCGCTCCCTGCGCCGACGCCCACTGCGCGACCTCGTCGTCGTCGCACACCACGTAGACGGGCAGCGGTCGGGACGCGGCGAGCACGCCACCGGCCATCTCACGTGCAAGCGCGGCTCGTCGCGCGGGGTCGAGCGCGGAAGCCAAGACGCACCTTCGCGTGGCGGAAGCTCTTGACGGGCACCAGCACGGCGGCGCGCACCGCGGCGAGTCTATGGTGCGCGCCATGCCGATCCGCGGGGCCGTCGGCGTGCTCGGTCGGCCCGGATGGGCCGAGGTCGACGAGCGCGGGGCAGTGCGCGCCGCCGACGGCTCATGGCGGCTGGACTGGTGGGTGGGCGCGGACCGTTGGCGCGATCCCCGCGCAGAGGTGGCGGTGCGCCACGGTGCGCGCGACGGCACACCGGTGTTCGAGACCGCGTTGAGAGTCGACGGCGGTGACGTGCGCCAGCGCGTCTACGCGGCGGCCGAGCGCGACGGGCTGGTGATGGTCGAGGTCGAGAACGACTCGCCGGCACCGGTCGCGATCGCGTTCCTGCTGCGCGGAGCGCGTGCGCGCACGCTGATCTCTCCCCGTCCGCCCACGGTGGTTGCGGGACCGTCTGGGCCGGGTGCGCCGCCGGCGGAGGCGTCACGATTCCCGCTGCCGCATCGCGGCGTGCTGCGGGTGGCGGTGCCCTTCGCCGGCAGCGTCGACCACGTGGCCGGATCGTGCTCCGAGCGCCGCGCAAGTGATCTCCGGCTGGCACGCGTTGCTCGAGGCGGGCAGAGCGGATCGACGCGCCCGGTTCGTGGCCCGATCGACACGCCCTCGCCCGATCGCAGCTCCTGCTGGTCGACGACGTCGAACCCGCGGCGATGCTCATCGCTCTCGGCCTGCGGGTGCGCCTCGGTACGGCATCACTCGATCGCGAGACTGCGCACCAGGTAGGTCGGGCCGCGCAGGCGATCGCCGCGAGGTGTCGTCGGGGCATGTCGTCGACGGACGGCGTCGCGCTCGTCGACGCGCTCGACCTGTTGATTGCCGGCGGCGACCTGACGGCCGCTCGCGACGTCGCTCAGCTGCTCGACCAGGCGAACGTTCTGCGATACCGGAGTCCGACCTGTCTGATCCTGCCGACGTCGTCGCGACTGTGCGACGCATGCTCGTCACCCACGCCCACGGCGGAGGGCGCGAGTTGCTTCTCCTGCCGTCTCCGGCGGAGGAGTGGAAGGGTGAGAACATCGCAGCGCACGACGTGCCGACTCGTTTTGGTCGGCTGTCGTTCGCGGTGCGATGGCACGGCACCCGCCCGGCGGTGCTCTGGGAGCTGGATGAGCGAGATGGGGCTCCGGTCACGCTCCGCGCCCGTGGCCTCGATCCGGACTGGTCGACGACGCAGCCGAAGGGCGAGGCGCTGCTCGGCCTCAGCGCAACCTGATCGTCGCGATCTTCCACGGGCCGAGCGCGAACCCACCTTCGACCGGCTCCTGCGGACGGCCGCGCAGGTCGACGATCCAGCCGCCGCGGTGCCCGAGATCGACGTGCACCTCGTCTGATGTCGGGTTGAACACGCGCACCTCGAGGCTCCCTCCCACCCGCCGAACCGACGACACCTCGGCGCCGTCGACGCGGAGGAGGTCACCGACGTCGCTCCAGTTGCCTCGGCCCCGACCGACAGCGACGGGCATCGGGAGGGACGCGTCGTCGACGAGGGCGTAGGGATCGACATCGCCAAGCGCCACCGCGTACGACCACCGGTGGACGCCGCGCACCTGCGAGCCCTCCATCTCGATGATGGGGCCTGCGGGCAGGGCGCGCAGCGCCATCGGGCCCCGCGAGAGGAAGCCCGTCGCCCGCAGCAGCGTCAGCGCCAGAGCCCTCGCAGCTGCCGTCATGGAGGTCGACGAGCTCGTACTCGACGATGCCCTCGTGCGCGATGGTGACACCGCCCGCGGAGACGAACCGCCGCGACGGGAACGTGGGCAAGCCGACCTCGGTGGGCCCGCCCTCGGCTACGAGCCCTCGCTCGACCACCGCGAACGCGCACTCGGCCCGTGAAGCTGAAGCGGGTGTGACCAGCGGGAACCAGGCCCGCAGGCGGTGGTCGCGGCACTGGTTGTCGAGCTCGACGGTGATCCGGACGAACCGTTCGCCGGCGCGCAGCTCGATGAGCGTCTCCGACGGTCACGTCGCGTCCTCGGATGCGCTCGCCGTCCTCGATGCACTCCGGCCAGTGGTAGCGGGCGGTCATCAGCAGCGCGCCGCGGAGCGGTCCGTGCTCGAGTGTCATCACCGTGCACGAGTCGGCCCAGTCGACGACGGAGTCGAAGGCGGGCGGTGAGTAGTTGTAGGTGTCGCCCTCGTCGCCGTCGTCGACGAGCCGACCGAGGCCGCTGGCCGACCGACCGTCGGCATCGGTGATCGCGAACGTCGCCGTCGCGGTGTCGACCTCGATCGAGACCAATCCGTTGGTGAGCGCCGGGGTCGACAGCACGGTGTCGTGGACCACGACCGGCGGGACGTCGAGAGGCTGGAGATCGACCGGTCGCCAGCCGAAGCCGGGGACGTCGGTGACGCGGGCGAGCATCACGGTGCGCGCCGGCTCGTGCAGGTGGTACCGGAACGTCGCTTTCGGGTTCGCCGGCAGCGAGCTCGTCGATCCGCGCCTTCGATGGGTTGCGTGACGAGCCGGGGCGCGCCCGGCGAGCGCGTACGCGCGGACATCCACCGAACCGTCGTCTTGGCGTTCGACGTCGACGTGGTACAGGTCGCGCGGTCCACTCGATCACGTCGTGCAGCACCGCGGCGGCGTTCTCGGCGGGCAGGCTCCACAGCAGCTGCTCGCCACCGCGTTGCCCGATCACCTGTCCGTGCTCTCCGGCCGCATCGGCGTCGACCGTGATCGTGACGAGACCGCTGCGGGTCCGGGCCGACGGGTTCAGCGCGACGGGTCCGTGCCGTTGCAGGTTCGCGCCGAGAGCGCGGACGGCGCGGTGAGTGAGTCCGTCGGCGATCTGGCGGGCCTCGGCGAAGCGGTGCAGCACCGCGTTGCACACCTCGTCGACCGAACACGCGCAGATCGAGTCGTGGGCGGCGTTGCGGATGACCTCGAGCCATGCCTGGTCGAGCAGCTCGCCGGGCCATGCCTCGGGCGGGAGGAACAGCGCCGACAGCGGCTCGGCGAGCCGCTCGAGGCTGCGTTCGGTCGCCGCCGCGGCGCGACGCACGTCGGCGCGGTTCGACGCCACTCCCATCAGCAGGTTCGCGCGTGCACCGGAGCGCAGCTCGCCCTGCCAGCGCGGCAGGTCCTCGCGTGGTGCCGTCGCGAGGTACGCCGCGAGCGACGTGACCTCGAGCGACGAGGTCGTCCTGCACCGCGTTCGCCTCGGAGACGACGCTGCCGAGAAACGGCTTGGGGCGCGAGGTGATCGGACCCGTTCATGATCAGCACCGGGTCGTCGCGGACGATCTCGTGGTGGCTCTCGATCCAGCTGGAGATGCGCTCGAGCAGCGCTTTCCCGTCGTCGGGCAGCACCGCGCCGTTGCCGTAGCCGTTCGGCAGGTACTCGGCTCGCACCGTGCTGCCGTCGGGGCTCGACCACCAGAACGCGGTTCGGTCGACGGCCGAGCGGGCACGCCGCGCCACACCACCGCGTCGTCGAAGCCGAACTGCTGCAGGAGCTGGGGCATCTGTGCGATGTGCCCGAACATGTCGGGGAGGTACCCGACCGGCATCGCGCCGCCGAACTGCGGCCGCGCGTTCGAGGCCGAGCTGGAGGTCGCGCACGATCGTCTCGCCGGACACGAGGAACTCGTCCATGAGGACGTACCACGGGCCCCATGGCGAGCCGGCCGTTGGACGCGAGGCGACGGAGACGCCCCTCCGCCTCGGGCCGGACCGCGAGGTAGTCGTCGACCACCGCCATCTGCCCGTCGAGCAGGAAGTGGGCATACGACGGGTCGGCCTCGAGCCGGGGGAGGAGGTCGTCGAGCAGCTCGACCAGCCGGAGCCGGAACGCCTGGAACGGCGAGTACCACTCGCGATCCCAGTGGGTGTGAGGGACGATCGCCACGCGCCGCGCCATGTCGCCACCGTACCCATCCCGCCGAGTCCTAGTTTGAGGACGTGCGCGTCGCGTTCGGCACCGACGAGCAGACCCCGTTGACTGACGCGATCGTGACCTCCCTCGCCGACCGTGGCCACGAGGTCGAGGTGCTGGCCCTGGGCGATCCGTGGCCCGATGCGGGTCGGCGGGTGGGCGAGGCGGTCGGGTCGGGACGCTGTGAGCGGGCGTCGTGTGCTGCTGGACGGGCACCGGCGTGAGCATCGCCGCCAACAAGGTGCCTGGCGTGCGGGCCGCGCTGTGCACCGACGCGGCGACGGCGAGCGGCGCGCGCCGCTGGAACGACGCGAACGTGCTCGCACTCGGCCTGCGGCTGACCTCGGAGGCGTTGGCGGCCGAGATGCTCGACGCCTTCCTCTCGACCGAGGTCGACACGTCGGAGCTGCCGACGATCGAGAAGCTGGCATGACCGACTCGACGACGCGCACGGACATCCGCCTGACCGAGTGGACGTCGTGCGGCGGCTGCGCGGCCAAGTGGGGCGCGGCGCCGCTGTCGGCGCTCGTCGCGCGAGCTCGCGTCGGCCGCCGATCCCGCGCTGCTCGTCGGGCTGGCGCCGTTCGACGACGCCGCCGTCTACGGCTGAGCGACGACCTCGCCCTGGTGTCGACCACCGACTTCTTCCCGCCGCTGGTCGACGACCCCGCCGACTTCGGCGCCATCGCCGCCGCCAACGCGTGCAGCGACGTGTTCGCCATGGGCGGCCGGGTCGTCGCTCGCCCTCAACATCTCCGCGTTCCCCGAGCGCCTGCCCGTCGAGGCGATCGGCGCCATCCTCGCCGCCGCCGCCGAGGTGGTCGCGAGGCGGCGGCGTCGGTGGCCGGCGGCCACACCATCCGCTCCGAGGAGCCGATCTTCGGGCTGGCCGTGCAGGGCCTCGTCCACCCCGACCGCATCTTGACCAAGGGCGGGGCCCGGCCCGGCGACGTGCTCGTGCTGTCGAAGCCGATCGGCACGGGCATCGTGCTCGCCGGCGGCAGCGACGACCGAGAAGGCGGCCGCGATCGCCCGGATGCGCATGCTCAACCGGTCGGCGGCGCGAGGCGCTGCGCGCGCTCGGGCGACGCCGCGCACGCCGTCACCGACGTCACCGGCTTCGGGCTCGCCGGCCACGGCTGGGAGATGGCCGAGCGGTCGGGCGCGCGGCTCGTGGTTCGACACCGGCCGTCGTGCCGCTCTACGCCGGCGCCCTCGCAGCGGCCGAGGCCGGGCATCCGCACCGGCGGCGACGCCCGCAACCGCGGGCCACCTCGAGGGCCGGGTCGACGTCGCACGGCGCTCCGACGCGCTCGAGGCGCTCTGCTACGACCCGCAGACCTCGGGCGGCCTGCTCGCCGCCGTCGACCGCGGCGTCGCCCGGGCCGAGTCGGCCGGCTTCACGGTCGTCGGCCGGGTCGAGGCCGGCGATCCGGCACAGCGTCACGCCTGACGTCCGGAGCCCGCCGGCGGCCCGCCGGCGCTGTGCAGCGATGGCCGCAAGCCGTCGTCAAGCGGACGCGGCCCGCCGTCGCTCGGCGTCGAGCGGGCGCTCTGGGACGACGGGCCACGAGGTCGTCGTCGGCGTCGACGAGGTCGGCCGGGGCGCGTGGGCCGGTCCGCTCACCGTCGGCGCCGCGGTGCTGCCCGCAGGACCGGCGGGTCTACAAGGTGCGCGACTCGAAGATGCTCACCGAGCCCGAGCGCGAGGGGCTGTTCGACCGCATCGCCGGGTGGTGCCTGGCCTGGGCGGTCGGCCACGCCACGCAGGAGGAGTGCGACGAGCTCGGCATGTCGGCCGCCCAGCGGCTCGCCGCCCGCCGGGCCATCGAGGGCCTCGGGTGTCGTGCCCGACGCGGTGCTCGTCGACGGCAACTGGGACTTCGTCGGCGCGCGGCGACGCACGCCAGCGCATCGTGAAGGGCGACGCCACGTGCCTCTCGATCGCGCCGCGTCGATCCTGGCCAAGGTGACCCGCGACCGGATGATGCGGGCCGAGGCCGAGCACTTCCCCGGCTACGACTTCGACGCTCAACAAGGGCTACCCGTGCCCCCGCCACAAGGCGGCGCTGCGCGGCATGCGGGCCGACGTCGATCCACCGGCGGACGTGGGTCTTCATGGACCACCTGCCGTGGCCCGGCCTGCGAGTGCATCGCCCCGAGCAGGCACAGCTGTTCGAAGCCTGACCGGCTGGTTTCATGGCGTCACCCCCTCACGGGGGTCAAGACGCGAACAAACCAGTTTCGAACGTGACCGGTGCGCTGAACGCGGCGCGGCGCGCGGCGCGCCGCAGGACGGAGCAGCACCGCGGGGCCGAGCAGCGACGATCGCGACGGCGTTGGTGATCGCGCGCCCGGTGTCCCAGCCCCAGGTCGACGTCGCGAGCGTGAACAGCAGGAACCGGTGCAGGTTCTCGAGCACCGGCGCGCCCGCGACGTACGAGAGCTGGCGTGTCGGCGCCCGATCGTGAACGGCCAGAACCACAGGTTCAGCAAGAAGCCGAAGCGTAACGCCGACACCGCGCCGTAGGCGGCGAGCATCGCGATCTCGCGCGCGGCCGCGCGTCGGTCGGCAGCAGCCCGCGCCCGAGCCCGACCCACGACGCCGCGAGCATCTGGAACGGAAGCCACGGGCCGATGCCGCCGGTGAGCAGCGCGGACGCGAACAGCGTCGTGGAGCCCGAGCACGAACCCGAAGCCCGGGTCCGTAGACGCGGCCGGCCGAGGACGAGCAGGAAGAACACCGTCTCGATGCCGGCGGTGCCCGCGCCGATCGGGCGGAGCGCCGCGCCGACCGCCGAGAGCACGCCGAGCATCGCGATCGCCTTGGTGTCCATGCGCCCGCTCGTGATCTCCGCGAGCACGACCGCGATGAGGCACGGGCAGCAGCGCCGACGAAGATGAACGGCGCGTCGCGGCTGTGGGCCAAGCCGCGACGGCGGGCTGACGAACAACGGCCAGACGAACATCATGCAGCCCCGCGATCGACACGAGCACGAGCGCGACGACCGCGGGACCGACGCGCCGAGTGCGCAGCACCGAGTGCGAGCGCTCGACGTCACGAGCGCGCCTCGGCACGACCTCGCGCGACGGTGAGCCACGGCTCGGGGGGAGGATCTTCGCGACCTGCGGCGCGAACGCCGGCGACGCGCACGACCACGTCGGCCGTCGGGCCGTCGGCGACGACCTCGCCGTCGGCGAGCACGACAACGCGGTCGGCGACGCGTCGCGACGAACTCGACGTCGTGGGTGGCGACGACGACCGCGTGGCCGTCGGCCGCGAGCTCGGCGACGATCGACGGCGAACGTTCCTTGGCGGTCGGGTCGAGCCCGCGTGTCGGTTCGTCGAGCAGCAGCACCGGCGGCGCCGGCGGTGAGCTGGACCGCGAGCACGAGCGCGAGGCGCTGTCCCTCGGACAGGTCACGCGGGATGCGCGTCGTCGACTGATCCCGCCGGCGAGCCGGTCGAGCAGCGTCGCGGCACGTGCCCGGCGGCCGCGCCGGCGTCCGCGTCGGCTTGCGCGCACTCGTCGCCGACACGGTCGGCAGGTACAGCAGATCCGACGGTGACTGCGGCACGAGCCCGACGAGGCGGCGAGCCTCGCGCCGACCGGAGGCTCGCCGGATCGACGCCGCCCACGTCGACCTCGACCGCCCGGCGCGCGGCCCGACGCCCTGCAGCGCCCACAGCAGCGACGACTTGCCCGAGCCGTTGCGGCCCATCAGCGCGACGACTTCGCCCGGCGTGCAGGTCGAGGTCGACGTCGCGGACCGCGACGACGGTCCCGTACGGACGACAGTGATCCGCCTCGCGCCGAGCGAGCGGGCGCCCGTCGGGACGCTCAGCGACGCGTCCCGCTGGTCGGCGTCGCGCGCGTCGCGAGCGCGTGCGCGCACGGGTCCGGCGAGCCGGCGGGCGTCGCGGACCGACAGCGGGCAGCGGCGTCCAGCCGGCGAGGCGGCCGAGCTGCACGACCGGCGGCGCGAGTCGGCGACGTCGGGCAGCACTGCGTCGGGCGGCGCCGACTCGACGCGCCGTCGCCGTCGCACGTGCAGCGATCGCTGGTCGGCGTAGTGCACGACGCGCTCGAGGCGGTGCTCGGCGACGACGACCGTGACGCCGAGGTCGTGCACGAGCCGGGTCGATCGCGGCGAGCACGTCCTCGGCCGCCGTCGGGTCGAGCGCCGAGGTCGGCTCGTCGAGCACGAGCACGCGGGGATGCGCGGTGAGCACCGACCCGATCGCGACGCGCTGCTGCTGTCCGCCCGAGAGCGTGCGCAGCGGCCGGTCGCGCAGCTCGGCGATGCCGAGCAGGTCGAGCGTCTCCTCGACGCGCTTGCGCATCACGTCGGGCGGCAAGCCGAGCTGCTCCATCGCGTAGGCGAGCTCCTCCTCGACGGTGTCGGTGACGAAGCCGGCGAGCGGGGTCCTGGCCGACGAAGCCGACGACGTCGGCGAGGTCGCGGGGCTTGTGCTCGCGGGTGTCGCGACCGTCGACGACGACCGCGGCCGGCGAGATGCCCGCCGGTGAAGTGGGGGACCAGCCCGTTGATCAGCCCGAGCAGCGTCGACTTGCCCGACGCCGGTCGCGGCCGACGACGAGGCAGAGCTCGCCCTCGTCGATCGTCGAGGTCGACGTCGCGCAACACCGGTCGCGGTCGCGTCCGGCGTGCGTGAACGGCGACGTGCTCGATGCGGATCACGCCGCCACCTCGGTGAGCGTGCGCTGCACGGCTCGCTGTCGACCGGCTCCGATCGCGGCGCGCGGCTCGGGTCGCGGATCGACGGCGCGTCGCGGCGGCGGCGCGATCCACGCGGGGAGCGCGCCGAGCGAGGATCGCCGAGCAACGGCAGCAGCGGCGAGGTCGGCCACTGCAGCGGTTGCAGCGACGGGTTGAGGTTGGCCGGGTCGACGTGGCCCGGCGACGAAGAGTCCCGTGGCGGCGACGATGCCGGACGCCGCGACGACGCCACTCGGCGGCGCGCCACGGATCCGGGCGGTACCGGGTGGTGTGCACCCGGCGGCCGGCGAGCGCGAACCCGAGCATCGCCGCGCTCGATGCCGACGGACGAGCATCGGTGCGCCGAGCACCGCCGGCGTCGTGCGCGTCGAGCAACGCCGTAGATGCCGACGCAGACGCCGCACAGGCCGAACGAGCACGAGCGCGCCGCTGGTCGGCGCGCATCCGCGGCGTCGGTCGTGCGCGGTGCGGCCGTGCCCGCGTGCGTCCATCGCCGCGGCGAGGAGGAGCGAGCGGTCGAGCGCGTCGGTCATCACCGGGATCGACGACCTGGCGGAGCGACGTGCTGTCGCCGAGGCGTCGCCGCTGCGGAGTCGTCGAGCGCGATGCACGCGCTGCGCGCTCTCGACGAGCTGCGGGGCGACGATCAACGCGACCGTGATCGACACACCGACCTCGTGCAGCGCGCTCGGCATCGACTTCAGCAGGCGCTTCGGGTTGGCGAGCACGTTCGCCGCGCCGAAGCAGATGAGCAACGTCGCGAGCCGCAGGCCGTCGTAGAACGCCGCGAGCAAGCCTTCGAGCGACACCGGGCCGCCGATGTCGGATGCCCTGCGCTGCGTCCGGCAGCGGGATCTCAGGCAGCCGGAACAGCACGTGCTCGCCGTACTGGCCGTCGAGGACCATGCGGAACACGACGCGCACCGCGATCACGACGAGCGCCACGATCACGATAGCCCCTGAACCCGCGGCTCCACGGCGCATCGCCGCGACGGGCCGCGACGACCAACGCGACCACGGCGATGATCGCGCCGAGCAGCAACGGGTTGGTCGGTGCGGCTCGCGGCGGTCGCCATGCCGAGCGCCCAGATCCACCATGCGCCCGGATGCAGCTCGCGCGGCAGGCGGTCGCCCCGCAGCGTCATGCTCCGCCTCGCAGCCGGCGGCGACGCGCGATCAACGCGGCCGCCGTGCCGAGGCCGACGACCACCGCCGCCGACGCGACGAAGCCGATCGCGGATCCTCCACCGCCACCATCCTCGCCGAGGTCGACGGTCCCCGCCGCGACGGCCTCGTCGGTCGGGGTTGTCGTGCCGTGGTGGCGACGCTCGTCTCGACCTGCGGTCGGCTCGAGGCCCGGTCGATGCGGCGATCGTCGAGCCCGGGGCTGTCGGACGTCGCGCGTGGTGGTCGGCGCGGTTGTCGGCGGCGGCGCGTCGGCGGTGACGGTGCGGCGTCGTCGGAACGGTGGGCGCCGCGGTCGGAGCGGCTCGGACGCTGGAGGCCGGGGCGTCGAGGTGCAGTCGCTGGCGTTGAGCGTGATCGGCGCCGCGCCGGCGGGCAACGGGGGAGGATCGAATCGCGGCGGCGGCAGCTCGGCCGCGGTGCGATCGAGCGCGAACGACCACCCTTCGAACGTGCCCGGGGGCGGGCGCCGACTGCCGGCGCCGAACGTGCTGTAGCACCACGAACCACCGGGAGCGGCAATCCAGTACGCCCAGTAGGCCGACGCTGGTGACGTGTTCACGCAGGGATCGTTGGCGGGCTGTCCGGCGATGCGGCAGACGAAGCCGGGGAAGCGCTGCGCCGTCTGATAGGCGATGCCGGCCACGCGCATCGCCTCCAAGCCCGGACGCGACCGGTGCCGGGCGCGCAGACGACGTTGACGCCGCCGCCGAGCTCCTGGAAGTCCACGACCACGGTGACGCCGCGTCGCGTTCGGACAGACGCCGGCCTGCTGCGGCACCGGAGTGGCGATGGGAGTGGCCAGTGCGACCAGCAGCGCGATCCCCGTCATGGCGATCACGAGCACGGCGATCACGACACGCGATCACGACAGGGACGCCGCCACGCGACTGCCACCAGCATCGTGCCGAGAACGATCAGCGCGACAGCGATCTCCGCATGGTGCTGGCTCTCCGCACCCGTCGTCGGAAGGACTTCTCCTCCGCTCCCCGAGCCGCCGGTCGAGGGGACTGTTGTCGCGACGGGCGCGGGAAGCGTCGACGTCGGGGTAGCCGGCAGCGTGGTGGTGGTGGTCGTCGTGGTGGTGGTGGTGGTGCTCGACGGCGTCACTTGCAGCGACACCGCGACGCTCTTGCCCGACTGCTCGTCCGCGCAGCTCGACGCGATGCTCGCCCGGCGTCGTGTCCGAGGGAACTTTGAAGCCGAAGGTGATGCCGTCCGACGCCGTCGGCGATCGCCGTTCCGAGCAGCACGGGATCGGAGAAGAGTGTGACGTCGACGGACTCTCCCGGCGCGAAGCCGCTCGCGGAGATCGTCAGCTGCATGCCGGGCTGCGCAGACGTGGACGAGATGGTTGCGGCGACACCTGTCGTCGCACCGCCGTGCTGACCGCGCCCGATACCGGCTGCGGCAACGCGAGAACACCCTGCGCTGTCGCGCGCCGGACCTGGTCGCGTCCTTCTGCGGGTATGCCTCCGGCGATCGCCGCGTCGTGCGAGGCCGGGTCATACGCGATCGCCCCGACATCGGAGGCTGCTGGACTGCCGGTCACCTTGTCGTCGGAGAGCTGCAACGAGAGGATCCACGCTCCCGCCTTGTTCGCGACCGACGCTTGGCCGGCGGCCCTCAGCGCCTTGGCCGCGAGTCCGGTCGTGTTCGCATTCGGCGTCGCGGTCGGCCCTGTGCCCACGAAGGCTCCGGAGCCCGAATCCTGCCGCGCCATCAGCCATCCGACCGCCCGGTTCAACGATGCTGACGCACCCGGTGCCCCGGCCTGCACCAAGAGGGCCTCGATGGCCATCGCGGTCGCGTCCGTGTCGGCTTCGCTGTCGTTCGTGCACCGGTCACCGCTGTCGTAGAAGAGCCGGAACCCGCCCGCGGGACATTGCTGCGCGATGAGGAAGGCGACCGCCGCCGGGGGAACTCCGCCCGCCGTTCGGTTCAGCCCGAGCACCGCGAACGCTTGCCCGAACCCGTTGCTGAAGTCGCCGAATGCGCTCACATCTGAGAAGCGACCCTGCTGCGGACCGCTCGTCTGCATGCGGGCGCGGAGCTCGGCTTCGATGTCGAGCCCACCGAGGTTGCTGGTGCTGACGCCCTGCACTTTGGCGACGAGGAGCAGCTTCCCGAGGGGGCCTGCGTACCGCTCGTCGGGAGAGCCGAAGTCGACTCCGGTGACGTAGCTCGGGGCGTTGTTCATGACGTTCGCCGTGGTCGCCGCGGTCTCGGTTGACTTGCCCCGTTGACCGCCGGCGAGGGCGAGGATGAAGTCGATCGTGAGTCCCCAGTCGGTGAATTCGTCGCCGAACTCGGACGGCACCCGATGCCCGTTGGCCGAGAGCTCACGCTCGAGCCAGTTGAGCGCAGCCACGGTCGGATCGGTAGCGGCGCGCGCCGGAAGGATGGGCACGACGATGGGGGCGACGAAGGCGACGACCGAGAGCAGCAGAGCGAGGACGATGGAGCGGCGACGGAATCGCATTGGGCTTCTCGCTTTCGGTTGCGCCTGCACAACGCGACCGAAGCTGCGAAGTCGCATGGGGAGCGACATTGAAGCCCCGGGCTCTCGTTCCGCAGACCACGGCGGTGTTGTGAGCCGATGCACTCTCGGTCGGGCATTCCGACTTCCGACGAGGCGGACCTCGTGGGCTACGGCTGCGGGTCAGTGCCGGACTTCGACCGGCTTCCCCCATCCGAGAGAGATCTGTTGTCACCCGGCAGAGCCGAGCAAGAGCAACCTAGCAAGGCGGCCGGTCAGGGTGTCGCAGTCACCATCTGCGGCACGGCCTTGGGCGATGCGGCTCGTCGCCGTGACCGTGAGAGCGCCGCGGCCGCCAGCTCGTCGGTGACCGAGCCTTCGACGAGCTCGAGCGCGTGCGGTGGCTCGATGGTGCGGATGATGCGGTGCCAGCACTCGCCGCCCGGTTGCGTTCGACGGGAGCGCCCACTCCATGACGGCGACCCGACCTCCGGCGCGCAGCGTGCGCGTGGCCGCGGCGCGAGCAGGGCTCCGCCGCTTCTCGCTCGGGAGCTCGTGGAGCACGAAGGCGAGCACGACGCAGTCGTAGCCATCCCCGAGCTCGGCGGAGGTCACGTCGCACTGCCGATAGTCGGCGCCCGGTGCTCGTCGGCGCGCGGCGTCGAGCATGTCGCTCGAGCGATCGATCGCGGTGACCTGGGCGCCGGCAGCGAGAAGGCGCTTCGTGATCGCCCCGGTGCCGCATCCGACCTCGAGCACCCTGTCGCCCGGTCGCAGCTCGAGCGACGCCACGAACTCGTCGCGGATCTGAGCGATGCCCGTTGGTATCCAGATGACCGCGTTGATGGCGTCGTATCCGACGGCGAGCAGTGAAGTGGACATCAGCGCAGTATGTGAGGAATGCTCATGTTCATCAACTCGCATTCGGTGCTGTCGACCGCGGCCCGTAAGACGCCTGTGCAGGAACGCTCGCGGCGCACCGTCGACGAGATCCTCGGCGCGGCGGCTCGCATCCTCGTGGAGGACGGCTACTCCGCCCTGACGACGAACGACGTCGCCGCCGCCGCGGGTGTCTCGATCGGATCGCTGTACCAGTACTTCCCGAACAAGGACGCACTGCTGCGCGCGCTCGTGGAACGCCATCTCGACGCCGTCGAACGTTCGCTCGCGACGCAAGCGGACCGGTGGCGCGCGAAGCGGCCCGATTCCGAGGAGTGGTCGCGTTCGTTCGTCGACCTGCTCGTGGCGGCGAACGACTCCGAGCTCGATCGGCTCCTGTACTCGGCGGCGCCCGTCGCCGAGACGAGCCCGCGTGTCGTGGCGCTCGTGAAGCAGCTGTCCCGCGAGACGGCCTTCCATCTCGATCGATTCGGTCACCGTGAGGACACCGCGATGAGCGCTCGGATCCTCGTTGTCGCCACGTTGTCGCTGGTGCACGAGGTCGTGCTTCCGCTTCCGAAGGGCGTACGGCGTCGCCTCGCGATCACCGAAGTCGTGCGGCTCGTCCGCCTCGGCGCGAGCGTGCGAGGCTGACGGCATGGCCGACGATTCCCCGCAGACCCTCGTCGGCATCTCGTTCGGCGACGCGTACCGGGCGCAAGAGTTCCTCACGGCGGCTCAGCGGCTCGCGGCGACGGGGAAGATGCTGCTCAAGGACGCCGTCTTCGTAGTCAAGAAGGCAGACGGGGCGACGGTCGTGCGCGAGACGCTCGACCCGCAGCTCGGACGCACGGCGCTCTCCGGGGCAGTCTGGGCGAGCCTGCTCGGCTTGCTCCTCGGCGGACCGGTCGGATGGCTCGCCGGCGGCGCGATCGGCGCGGCGGGCGGGGCAGCGGCCGCGAAGCTCGTCGATCTGGGCATCCCCGACGACTGGGTCTCGTGGTTCCGCGACGAAGTCGAGCCGGGCACGACGACGCTGGCATTGCTCGTCACCGATCTCGACCGCGACGCATTGGTGCAGGAGCTCGAACGCTTTTCGGGCGCGACGCTCGTCTACGCGAACCTCGAGCCCTACTGGCTCGATCGGATTCACGACGCGCTCGGCGAGGTGGGCGCCGATTCAGCCAGCGACGAACTCCGCGAGTAGCGCGAAGAACTGGTCCTTCTGCTCGGTGGGCATGCCGTGCCCGCCCGCGTAGGTCACGAGGCGTGCGTTGTCGCCGATCCCGGCGGCGATCTCCTTCGTGCCGACGAGTGGGCACACGGGATCGTCATCGCCACCAAGGACGAGAGTGGGACACGTGATGCGGCTGAGCCCCGCGCTGAAGTCGAACGTCTTGTGGATGTTCGTGGCGAAGTGCGTGAGCACCTCGAGGTTGACGATCGACCGCGCCTGCATGTCCATCATCTCGGCCCAGGCCTCAGCGCCACGGCGGCTGTAGAGGGGAATGCAGAGCCGTCCGTAGTCGCCGAGGTTCTCGGGACTCGGATCGGCCCAGAACTTCCTCGCTGCTGCCGCTGCGTCCGGTCCGCCGAGGCGCTCGAACACCGCGAACATCGCCTCGTCGTCCATGCGAGCGCTCGTCGAGTCGAGCACGAGCTTGCCCGGGTGGTCCGGATTTCTTGTCGCGTACGCGATGGCGACCATCCCGCCGAACGAGCTGCCGATGACGACCGGCTTCTCGATGCCGAGCGCGGTCGCAGAACGACACCACGTCGTCTCCCCACTGCTCCATCGTCCACCGGTCGGGCGAGCCCTCGTCGCTACGTCCGTTCGCGCGGTGGTCATAGGCCACAACCTGGCCGATCTCCGCGAAGCGGTCGAACTCCGGCTTGAACTGGGTGTGATCGAAGCCCGGCCCGCCGTGCAGAAGCACGAGCGTCGGTCGCTCGATCAGCTTCGGCCCGTCGGCGACCAGCTTCTGACCGTGAACGTCGAACCAGAGCGAGACGTCCCCGATGCTGACCTTCATCGCGGCGTCAGCTCGTTTGGGTGCCGACCTTGAGGTCGCGGAACGGCGTCGTCGAGTCGATGCCCGCGTCCTTCGGGAGGCCGAGCACACGCTCGCCGACGATGTTGCGCATGACCTCGTCGCTGCCACCGGCGATGCGCATGCCAGGGATGCCCATCACGAACTGCGCCCACGCATATGTGCCCCACTCGCCCGAATCGGCGGTGATCTTCGCCCCGAGGACGTCGGCGACGAATTCGCCTGTCGCCATCATGTTCTGCGTGAGCGCGAGCTTCGCGATCGACATCTCGGGTCCGGGGAGCTGGCCCATCTTGATCTTGTCCATCGCGCGCTGGTTCGTGTAGCTCGCCACCTTCTGTCTCACGATGATGTCGGCGAGGCGCTGGCGGATGATCGGGTCTTCGTCGAGGCCGAAGTGGCGGACCATCTCGATGAGCCGGTTGGTCGAGGCCATGCCGCCCCCGCCCGCACCACCCGCGCCGATCGAGGCCCGCTCGTTCATCAGCGTGGTGAGCGCGACCGTCCAGCCCTGGTTCACGTCGCCGAGCCGGTGGTCGTCGCGCACGCGCACGTCGGTGAAGAACACCTCGTTGAACGACGCGCCGCCGGTCATCTGACGCAACGGACGCACCTCGACGCCCGGTGCGTGCATGTCGACGATGAAACCGGTGAGACCCTTGTGCTTCGGCATGTCGGGGTCGCTGCGGCAGATGATCTCGCCGATGTCGCTGTACTGCGCGCCGGACGTCCAGACCTTCTGCCCGTTCAGGATCCACTCTTCGCCGTCGCGCTCGGCCCTGGTTTGGAGCGACGCGAGGTCACTGCCGGCGCCCGGCTCGCTGAACAGCTGGCACGCCACGATGTCACCGCGCCACAGCGCCTGGAGATAGGCGTCCTTCGCGGTGTCGGTCGCGTGGGCGAGGATCGTCGGCGCCACCATGCCGAGGCCGATGCCGAAGAAACCTTGGTTCGGCACCGCGTACTTGCCTTCGAGTGCCTGCCACGCACGGTCGTACGCCTGCGACAGCTCACGGCCGCCATACTGCGACGGGCCCGTGATCCACCCGAAGCCGGCGTCGTACTTCTTCTGTCGCCACTCCTGCGCCTTCGCGAGCTCTTCCCGCTCGTTCTTGCGGGTCTTCTCGTCGAACAGGGTGACCTTGTCGGAGCCTTCGCCCCAGACGAACTTCTTCTCCTCCGCCTTCAGCGATGCGTTGCTGTCGAGGAACGACTTCGCCTCGGACTCGAACTGGTCGAGGGTGATGTCGGGCATGCGCTGGTTCCCCCTGTGCGTGGATGTTGACCCGTGGGTCAACGTACCGTGTCCCGGTGAGTCGCGGCCAGGCCAACGTCATCCGGGCGTTCTGTCTCTGGACCGTCTACGTGTGGGTCACCCGGATCTGGAACATCTGGGGCGACGAGACCCGCGATGGCGCGTTCAAGGCTGTGCACACGGTCATCTGCGTGATCTCGATCGCCTTCGCCCTGGCCGCCTGGATCGTGGTGTCGAAGGTCCGCCGCCGCGCTCTGGCACGGTCCGCCGATCCCGGCGCAGTTGCGGCTGACGCCCGCCGAACAGCGGGCGCCACGGTCGAGTCGGGGGACTGACCCGGCGCCCTGGACTGGCGAACAGGTGTTCGATACAGTCGAATCATGGCTGGCGGAGCGACAGCGCTACGGACCACGGCGCTTCGAGACACGGCGCTTCGAGACACGGCGCTCTCCGAACGAGTGCGTCCGGTCGCGCTGGCACGCGAGCAGGTGCTCCCCGTCATCGAACCACTCACCTCGCTGCTGCCCCAGGGGCTGATCCGCGGCACGACTGTCGTGGTCGACGGCATGAGTGGAGCAACGTCTTTCGCGCTCGCGTTGGCTGCGGGCGCGTCACAAGAAGGCTCATGGATCGCGGCAGTGGGCATCCCGTGGCTCGGTCTTGCGGCTGCCGCGGAACGGGGCATCGCGCTCGACCGCCTCGCGGTGATCGGCGCGCCCGAACGCAATGACTGGGCAACGGTCGTCGCTGCACTCGTCGACGCGATCGACGTCGTGCTGGTGGCTCCGCCGAAGGGGGGGATGGCTGACGCGCGCCGCTTAGCGGCGCGGGCTCGGGAACGAGGTGCGGTGCTCGTTGCCCTGCGCACACCGGGCGCGCTCACGGTCGACCTGCGCTGCACCGTCACTGACGCCCAATGGAACGGAGTCGGGCACGGGGCCGGGCACCTGACGGCGCGCCGAGTCTCTGTCAGCGCATCGGGACGAGGCAGTGCGGCGCGCGTGCGCACGGCCTCGCTCTGGTTGCCAGGCCCTGACGGCACGGTGTCGGTGTGCGACGAGATGGATGGGTGCGCGGAGGTGACCCCCTTCGTCCACCCGCAGGTCGTCCACGCGCAGGCAGGCTGACATGCGCACGTTGGTGTTGTGTTGTCCCGACTGGTCAGTGGTGGCGGCTGGAGCCGAACCGGAGCAGCCGTTCGCGGTCGTGCACGCGAATCGTGTCGTCGCAGCGTCACCTGCAGCGCGACGCGAGGCAGTCGAGATCGGGTTGCGGCGTCGTGAAGCGCAATCGCGTTGTCCGGGGCTTGTCGTGGTCGCCGCCGATCCCGCGCGTGATGCCCGTGCCTTCGAGCCAGTGGCGATCGCCCTCGACGAGCTGACGCCACGCATCGAGCTGACCCGCCCTGGGCGCCTGGCGTTCGCGACCCGGGGTCCCTCACGATACTTCGGCGGAGATCAGGCGCTGGCCGAGCGGGTCGTTGCACTTGCAACCGAGGCACTCGGCGGTCGAGCCGACGTCGCCGGCCCACCGGTGGTCGGTGTCGCCGACTCGGCATTCGCCGCTGAGCTCGCGGCGCTGAGCGGTGAGGCACGAATGCGCATCGTGGTCTCGGGAGAGACCGACGCGTTCCTCGCCCCCATCCCCACACCAGTGTTCCCCCTCGTCGAGCCGGATCTCGGTCTCGACGAGCTCGTCGATTTGCTCGCCCGCCTCGGTGTGCGCACGCTCGGCCAGCTCGCCGCGCTGCCGGCGTCTGATGTCGCCGCCCGTTTCGGCCCCCTCGGCGCGCTGGCCCATCTGCTCGCGAGTGGGCGCGAAGGGCGATTGCTCGACGAGCGGCCGGTGCCACTCGATCTCATCGTGACCGCTGAGCTCGATCCTCCGGCCGAGCGCGTCGATCACGCCGCGTTTGTGGCAAAAGCGCTTGCTGACGAGTTGCACGCGCGGCTCGACGGGCGCGGATTGGCGTGCACGCGTGTCGCGATCGAGGCCGAGACCGAGCACGGCGAGCACCTCGCCCGACTCTGGCGTCACGAAGGCGGGCTCACCCCGGCGGCGATCGCCGAGCGAGCCCGATGGCAGCTCGATGGCTGGTTGCAGTCATCTCGCGGTCCGACCGGTGGCATCACGATGCTGCGCCTCGTCCCCGACGAAGTCGGCGCGGCACGCGGGCACCAGATGGGGTTCTGGGGAGGGCGCACGCTGGCCGACGAACGCGCCACCCGCGCCTTGGCCCGGGTGCAGGGTCTGCTCGGTGTCGACGCTGTCGCGCTCCCCGAAGTCAGGGGAGGAAGGGCACCCGCAGAGCAGGTGGTGCTCGTGCCGGTCGGTCTCGCCGAACCCGGAAGGGTGATGGAACTGGCACCCGACGCGCCGTGGCCGGGCCAGGTGCCCGCGCCTCTGCCCGCCGCTGTGCACACGACGAGACGAGCGGTCAATGTGCTCGACCGTCACGGCGAACCCGTTGTCGTGAGTGGACGTGGCCTCATCAGTGGGCCACCCGCCACGATCACCGCAGAAGGTCGCGTCGAAGACGTGTCCGCCTGGTCAGGTCCGTGGGTGTTCGACGAGCGATGGTGGGACGCCGAGGAGCGACGCCGGCAAGCCCGCATGCAAGTCGTCACCGCGAGCGGCACCGCCCATCTGCTGGTGCTCGAGCAGCAGCGGTGGTGGGTCGAGGCGACCTACGACTGAGTGCCTACGACTGAGCGCTCAGGCCGGCACGCCGATGATGCGCGCGCTCGGCTGGCCATCACCGACGACGAGCTCCGCCACGGTGAGCTCAGCCGCGAGCGATGGGCTACCAGGGCTCACGAGCAACACGTCACCGTCCTGCTCGACGAGCGGCGCATGCGTGCCGCCGAACACCACGACATCGACCGGCCGCCCGAACATCTCAGCCCAATCACGGCCTGCCGGGGGATCGGGCAGCCGAAACGTCACCCCGATCTCGACGCCGTCGACGTCGATGACGATCGGCCCGTCGTCGAGGCGGCCGGGGATCGGGTCGGGGTCGCCGCTGCTTCGGGTCGCCCGCACCGGAGCCACCTTCTCGAGGTCGTCGAGCACGGCAATCGTCGTCAGGTCTCCGCAGTGCACGATCAGGTCGACGCCGGCGAGGGCGGTTGCGACGCGATCCCGTACCGCTGGCCAATCGCAGAGGTCGTCGTGGGTGTCAGACAGGAGTCCGATGCGCATCGGCGGATCATCGCGCCATCGGCATGGTCGGGGTGGCGGTGGACGGGCGAACATGTGTTCGATACTCTCGCTGGATGGGGTTCGGGAATCCACAAGTTCCGTGGATCGAGCTCGAGCAGCGGCTCTCCGACCGCGGTCCTGACGGCCGAGCCCCCGGCTCGCCGCCGTGGACCAACGCCGGCGGCGACAGCCCGGCGTGGTCGCGCAAACGCCAGCCCTATCGCCCTCCGCCGCAGTTCGAGCGTCCGTCAGACGCGGTGCCTTACGCGGAGCTGCACTGCCACTCGAACTTCAGCTTTCTCGACGGCGCCAGCCATCCCGAAGAGCTCGTGGAGGAAGCGTCTCGACTCGGTCTCGAAGCCCTCGCACTCACCGACCACGACGGCTTCTACGGTGTCGTTCGCTTCGCGGAGGCGGCGCGCACGGTCGGCCTGCCGACGGTGTTCGGCGCCGAGCTCACCCTCGGCGCGACGAGCCCGTCGAACGGTGTGGCCGACCCTGAAGGCACCCATCTGATCGTGCTCGCCACTGGGCCGAGCGGGTACGCCCGGCTGGGTCGGGCGATCAGCCAGGCGCAGATGGCGGGGGAGAAGGGTGCGCCCCGCACGTCGCTCGCCGAGCTCGCCGATGCGAACGCCGGCACCTCGGACTCGCCGTCGGGAGACTGGTGGGTGCTCACCGGATGTCGCAAGGGCACGGTGCCAGCGGCCCTCGTGGCGCACGGCCCGGCGGCCGCGGCGCGTGAGCTGCAGCGCCTCGTCGACGCGTTCGGCCGTGACCGCGTCGCGATGGAGCTGTGGGATCACGGCGATCCGCTCGACTCGGCCCGAAACGACGCGCTCGCCGAGATCGCCGCCCGCGCTTCGGTCGCGTGTGTGGCCACGAACAACGTGCACTACGCGATCCCCGCTCGTCGTCCGCTCGCCACCGCGCTCGCGGCAGTGCGGGCGCGGCGATCGCTCGACGAGATCGACCCGTGGCTGCCGGGCGGAGGCAGCTCGCACCTGCGGTCGGGAGCCGAGCAGGCCCGCCGGTTCGCGCGCTACCCCGGCGTGGTCGAAGCCGCGGCCGAGCTCGGCCGCGCGTGCGCGTTCGACCTCGCGCTGGTCGCGCCCGACCTGCCGCCGTTCCCGTGCCCGCCTCGCCACGACGAGATGAGCTGGCTGCGCGCGCTCACCTGGCGAGGCGCCGAGCGGCGCTACGGGCCACGCAAGGGCGAGCATGCGGAGCGCGCCTACGCGCAGCTCGAGCACGAGCTTGCGGTGATCGAGCAGCTCGGCTTCCCCGGCTACTTCCTGATCGTGTGGGATCTCGTCGAGTTCTGCCGGCGCGCCGACATCTACTGCCAAGGACGGGGCTCGGCCGCGAACTCGGCGGTCTGTTACGCGCTCGGCATCACCAACGCGGATGCAGTGTCGCTCGGCCTGTTGTTCGAGCGCTTCTTGTCGCCCGAGCGTGACGGCCCCCCCGACATCGACATCGACATCGAGAGCGATCGTCGCGAAGAGGTGATCCAGTACGTGTACGAGCGCCATGGGCGCGAGTACGCCGCCCAGGTGGCCAACGTCATCACGTACCGGGCGAAGTCGTCGGTGCGCGACATGGCCAAGGCGCTCGGCTTCGCCACCGGTCAGCAAGATGCGTGGTCGAAGCAGGTGGACGCATGGGGACCGCTCGAAGCCACCACCCGCCAGCCCGATTCCCACGACATCCCCGTCGCCGTGCTCGAGCTTGCTGCACAGGTGGAGAATTTCCCGCGTCACCTCGGCATCCACTCGGGCGGCATGGTGCTGTGCGACCGTCCGGTGATCGAGGTGTGTCCGGTCGAGTGGGGGCGGATGGCCGACCGCAGCGTGCTGCAGTGGGACAAGGACGACTGCGCCGCGGTGGGTCTGGTGAAGTTCGACCTGCTCGGTCTCGGGATGCTCTCCGCGCTGCACTACGCGATCGACCTCATCCGCCTGCATCGCGGCTACGAGGTCGATCTCGCGACCATCCCGCAGGAAGACGCGGTCTACGACATGTTGTGCGAGGCCGACTCGATCGGCGTGTTCCAGGTGGAGAGCCGCGCACAGATGGCGACGTTGCCTCGCTTGAAGCCCCGCACGTTCTACGACCTCGTCGTCGAGGTAGCCCTCATCCGTCCCGGCCCGATCCAAGGCGGGTCGGTGCACCCCTACATCCGCCGGCGGAACGGCACCGAGCCCGTCACGTACCTGCATCCGTTGCTGGCGGGCTCGCTGAGCAAGACGCTCGGCGTGCCTCTCTTCCAAGAGCAACTCATGCAGATGGCGATCGACGTCGCTGGCTTCACCGCCGCGGAGGCTGATCAGCTGCGCCAGGCGATGGGGTCGAAGCGCAGCCGCGAGCGCATGGAGCGCCTGCGCGAGCGTCTGTACGAGGGCATGGCCGAACGAGGCATCACCGGCGAGATCGCCGATCGCATCTTCGAGAAGATGGCGGCGTTCGCGAACTTCGGCTTCCCCGAGAGCCACTCGGTGTCGTTCGCCTACCTCGTCTACGCGTCGTCGTGGATCAAGCTGCACGAGCCCGCAGCGTTCTGCGCGGCGTTGCTGAACGCGCAGCCGATGGGCTTCTACTCGCCGCACACCCTCGTGCAGGACGCGTGTCGCCATGGCGTCGTCGTGCACACGCCGGACCTCAACGCGAGCGGGGCGGCCGCGACGTTGGAGCCGTGCGAGGAATCGCACCACGGCGTGGCGGTGCGGCTGGGACTCGGGTCGGTGCGTCACGTCGGCACCGACCTCGCCGATGCCATCGCCGCAGGACGCCCGTATGCAGACATGGAGGACTTCACTCGGCGTACCGGCGCCACGTTGCCGGTGCTCGAAGCGCTCGCGACGGCAGGTGCGTTCGGCTGCTTCGAGGACGGCGCGGGCCACGCGCTCGCGCGTCGGTCCGCGCTGTGGGCCGCGGGGGCGGTGGCCCAGTCGCGCCCTGAACGGTTGTCAGGCGTGGTCGTCGGCGTCGATGCGCCCTCGTTGCCGGGCATGAGCCTCGCGGAGGAGGCCAATGCCGACCTGTGGGCGACCGGGGTCTCGCCCGACGGGCATCCGACCCGCTTCGTGCGCCCCCACCTCGACGAGCTCGGCGTCGTCACTGCGGCTCGCCTCGTCGACGTGGACCACGGAAGTCGAGTGCTGGTGGGTGGGGTCGTGACCCATCGCCAGCGCCCCGCGACCGCGAGCGGCACCACATTCCTCAACCTCGAGGACGAGACCGGCCTCGTGAACGTGATCTGTTCGAAGGGATGTTGGGCGCGGTACCGCCGGGTCGCTCGAGGCGCGCCTGCGCTGTTGATCCGCGGGCGGGTCGAGAAGGTGGAGGGCGTGATCAATGTCGTGGCCGAAAAGCTCGAGGCGATGCCCGTCGGTGGATCGTTGCGCTCGCCGCGACTTCCGCTGACCGGCCACCGGGGTTGCGACCCCCGACCACTCACCGACCGCGATCGCGGTGCCCTCGCCCACGAGGAACCACTCGCACAACGTGGCGCCGCGCATCGCCACCGCTTCGTCGAGGTCGAACCAGTGGGCGAGCTCGTGTTCGGTCAGCGTGGGAGCTTCGGGGGTGATCGAGGCGACCACGAGAGGACTCCGCTCGGTGACCACGCCTGCGAGCAGCGAGATCATCGACGGGAGCTCGTCGCGTGGGACCTCGCCGTCGATGACCACGCATGAGCCGCCGCCCTCGTCGGCTCGACCCAGCAAGACGATGGTCTGATGCTCGAGTGGCTGCGCGGCAGCCATGAGCACGAGGTCGAGCGCGGTCTGGGCGCTGTCGAGGCTTCGCATCGCACACTGCTCCTGGACGGTGACATCGCAGGGGAAGTGCGAGGACCCGAGCGTACAGAGGGGGTGGAACATTCCCGGGGGTACCGTCGGGAGATGACGATCGAGAACCGTCCGAGCCGGTTGCACCACTACGCCTTCCTGACCAACGACCAGGAGGCGACCCGCGTGTTCTACGAAGACCTGATCGGGCTTCCGCTCGTCGCGACGTGGTCCGAGGCTGACGAGATCCAGGGGGCGCACCGCGAGTACTGCCACACGTTCTTCGCGCTCGGCGACGGCAGCGCGCTGGCGTTCTTCCAGTTCGCCGATGCCGCGGATCAGAAGCAATTCAACCCGGACTACGTGCCGACGCCGCTTCGCCACATCGCGCTGAACGTCACCTCGGACGTTCAGAGCGCCATCCACGACCGCCTCACGGGCGCGGACTGGAAGCCCGCGGCGAGGGTCAGGGACCACGGCTACTGCCGCTCCCTTTACACGGTCGATCCGAACGGGCTCAATCTCGAGTTCACCGTCGACGCGGACAACGCCGATCAGATCGCACGTGATCGAACGGCCGACGCACACGACACGTTGAAGGCGTGGTTGGCGGGCGACCGCACGAGCAACAACACGTATCGCTGACCTGGTGTCTCTGAACTGCTGTCGCTGACGAGGGTGCTCCCGACCGGCGAGAGCACCCTCGCTCGAGCGAAACGACGATCAGTCGGCTTCCACTACCGAGTCGCGCGGGCCCGGGCACGAGCCGGGCTGTACAGCACGCCCACGAGGAAGCCGTAGGTCAGGTGCCAGACGCGCGATCGACAGCGGCAGCTTCCATTCGTCGGGAGTGCCGAAGCTGAAGAGCCCGAGCCCCGACTTCGGCGCGTACACGTACGGCACCAGGAAGCCCATGCTGATCAGACCGAGGATCTCGCCGTAGGTGAGCCCTCTCCAGATGTCGCCGCCGGGCGTGTCCGGCAAGGAAGCGCATGCGGCCGTGGATCGAACGGCGAACAAGATCGTGAAGACGACGCCATCGACCATGTGGATGGACTGCCCGGCGAAGTACGTCGAGGCGACGGTCGCCGAACTCCGAGAGGTCCTGTGAAGAGCACGAGGGCGCCGTTGTAGAGCGGCCACGGAAGTCTGCGGCAGGCCGATGCCGATGAAGTAGTAGCCGACGAGACGTGGCCATCTGCGTTGCGATGAGCCCTCCCACCGCGGCGGCGCCGAACGGGTTGCGGGCCACCCACGCCCGCCAGCGATCACTGGCGGCGAGCGGCCCCTCGAAGGTGTCCACGAACTGGGTGTCGACGATCACGGTGGTGTCTACGGGCATGGATGTGGTGGTCATGGATGTGGTTACCCCCTCCCACGGATGGCGTCGGGGACGTCATCAAGAGGAAAGGCTACGACGGATGCACTTGTTCACAAGGTCATTCGTTCGCCGGCGACGAACGTTCCGCTTGTGTGCGGCAGGCGGACGTTCTCGCAGGTCGAGGCCTACGCTGGCGCGATGCCGTGGATCCGAACGATCGAGCCTGAGGACGCGACGGGACGGTTGGCCGAGGTGTACGGCTGGCAGGCGGCGAAGCTCGGCCGGCCGACCGAATTCACACAGCTCGGCAGCCTCGATGCGGAAGTCGTGAACGCCCGGCTCGTGCTCTATCGGGCCTCGGAAGGCGTGCAGTCCGCACTCACACCGCTCCAGAAGCAGCTCATCAGCTACCTCACGTCGATCCTCAACACGACGCCACACTGCGCGTCGCTGTCACGCACACAGCTCGACCTCATCGACGGCGGCGCCGAGCTCATGGCGGCGCTCGACCGACGCGACTACGACGCGCTCGACCCGGTCGACGCGGCGATTGCCCGCTACGTCGACAAGGTGACGCTGCGACCCGGTGAGATGACCGAGGCCGACATCGACGCGCTACGCGCTGCCGGTCTCGGCGATCTCGAGATCCTCGACGCGAACAATCAGTGCGCCCACCTCAACTACACGAACCGGGTCGCGAACGGTCTCGGGCTGCTGCACGAAGCGGCCGACGAGGAGCGCTCGCTCGACCGCGTGCCGCGCTCGACGCGCGCTCGTCTAGCCAGCGATGCGAACTGGAGCCACCACGAACCGGTAGGTGTGCTCGATCAGGTTCGACGGTCGTCGGGTCAGCGTCTGCTCGAGCGTGCGGTCGGTCGGGACCAGGATGATCTCCTGCGCGGCGGGCGTCACCGCTCCGACGTCGTCGGGATCGTCGCCGATGATGAAGAGCCGGCGCCCTTGCTCGGCCCACCGGGCGTCCAGCACGCGCGCAGTGGTGTCGTTGAAAAGCGGTAGCGCGCCGGCGGCGGGCACGCCGCACCAAGATCGGATCGTCTGGGGCAGGAGCCGGTCGAGCGCTTCTCCTTGCAGCACCACGACCGCGCCGTTTTCGCCCACCGCGTCGCACATCGTGTCGACGGCGCCCTGCAGTCCACGATCGGTCGACGCTCGCCACACGGGCTGGAGCGCGACAGCGGGCGCGACGATGGCGAAGCCTGCGACCACCAGTGCGGCCATGCGCAAGAGCGCGTCGCGCGTTCGCCACATCATCCCGAGCACGGCGAAGCAGGCCAACGCGATGCCGGGGATGGTGAGCGGCAGGAACCGGCGCATGACCCAGAGCTGGTCGGGAACGGCGCGCGCCCGCCACAGGTACAACAGGGTCGGTGCGAGGAACGCGCCGAGCGCGAGTGCGAGTCCAGTGCGCGCCGACTTCCCGAGCACGACCCACCGCACCGCGAGCGCGATGCCGAGGATGCCGACACCGAGCGCGACGCGGGCCGAGGTACCACGACAGCCATTCCATCGAGCTTTCGAAGTACCGACGCGTCGGCTCGAGGACGAGTCCCATCGGCGGCTTGGAGGAACTCGATGAGCGAGTTGCTGACGGCTTCGGTCGTCGTCTCGATCTCGGGCCGCACGAACCACGCGAACGCGGCGAGCCCGACTGTCCCGAGAGCCGCGAGCATGCCGACGACACGGCGCCAGCGCCGCACGACGGAGCGCAGCCCCTTCCACCGCGGCACCACGATCGCCGCCACCAGCGCGAACACGACGGACGCCCCGAACACCGCCGCTTGTGACAGCACCTCGCTGCGGTGCAGATCGAAGTACGGACGGCTTCGCAGCAGGAGGTCGACTGTCGCGAGCGCAATGGCGATGGCCGCTCCGGCTCCGATCGCGAGAACTCGCGCCTTCGGCGCGTCTCGGCTGCTCGATCCAGCGCGCCGACATCCACAGCGGCAGCACGACGAGTGCAACGAGCGCGTCCACCCGCGCCGCAACGGCCGCGCCCAGCACGAGACCGGCGATCAACGCCGGCCACACCCGATCCCGGGTTCCGGTGAACGCCCACGCGGCGAGGGCGATGCCGCCGCACAGGAACGCCTGGACGGGAACCTCGGAGAACGTGTCCCGGCTGAAGAACGCCTGGGGGAGCGAGACCGAGACCGCGATCGTTGCGCCCGCGGCGGCCCAGATGGGCATCCACCGAGTCCCGAGGACGAACA
Organism: uncultured Acidimicrobiales bacterium; assembly: GCA_963759645.1. GTDB lineage: Bacteria > Actinomycetota > Acidimicrobiia > Acidimicrobiales > DATKAS01 > DATKAS01. The sequence goes on from CAVXAI010000017.1 coordinate 329,638, forward strand.
GCGCGAGCAACGCCAGCCCGCCCATCACCGCCGGCACCATCTGCGCCGCGCGGTCGCCGGCGAGCCCGTTGACCGTGCCGAGCAGCGCGGGGTAGAGGTGCACGAACTGTGGCTGCAGCTCGCTCGTCGGCGACGGGTCGTCGGGGTAGCCCTCGGGGAAGAAGCCGAGCGCGGACGCGGGATCCACCGTGTCCGCGTCAGCGAACGGGCCGACGGCCGCGTCGATCGGCAGCTCGCCCTCGTCGGCGAGCCACCTGCCCGTGATGAGGTAGATGCCCGGATCGCGACTCGAGAGCACGTGCTCGCTGTGCGCCCACCCGTTCATCGCGGTCATTGCGGCGACGACCACGACCGTGATTGCGGCGGCGGCGACAGCTGCTCGCGTGCGGTCCCGGTCGACGTCGCGGGCGGGCAAGCGGACGACGCCGAGCACGAAGAGCAAGCCGACGTTCGCGCCGATCGCGATGGCAACGATCGGACGAAAGACGCCGAAGACGGCAAGCGCGAGCGCCGTGAGGGCGAGCCCCGACACGAATGCCACCGCCGACAGCACCGTCAGCTCGAACCAGCGGGGCACGGCGGCGCCGTCGGCTCGGCTCATGACGGGGCCGTATGGTACCGGCCGGTGTCGTACCGGGTCCTGCACGTGACCTCGTCGTTCCCACGCCATCGTCACGATGCCGTCGCACCATTTCTGCTCGATCTCGCCCGCGCGCAGGCGGCCGACGGGATGCGCGTGACGGTTGTCGCGCCCCACGACGAGGGCCTCCCGATGCGGGAGGTGCTCGACGACGTGGAGGTCGTTCGGGCTCGTTACGCCCCGGACCGCGCGGAACGGCTCGCGTACCGCGGCGGGTTGCTCGCGAACGTGCGGGATCCAAGCCGAGCGGTCGCTCGCCCCTGCGCTCGTCGCGTCACTTGCGGCCGCGGTGCGCAAGGTGGACCGCGCGCAACGACCCGATGTCGTCCACGCTCACTGGTGGTTGCCGGCGGGGCTGGCCGCTCTGACGGCGAAGGCGCCGGTCGTCGTGACCCTTCACGGCAGCGACGTCGCTCTCGCTCGCAGCGGCGCGATCGCGCCGCTCGGGCGGGCCGTCACGCGTCGTGCGGCGTTCGTCGCCGCCGTCTCCGAGCCGCTGCTCGCTCAGGCACGTGAGGTGCTGGACCTCGATCCGGCCCGAAGCGGGGTGGTGCGCATGCCGGTCGTGGTCGACGCGGCGCCGGCGCGCCCGGGCTCTGCCCGCGGGACCACCGTGGCGGCTGATCGCCGTCGGGCGGGCATCGCGCGAGAAGGGCTTCGACGTGCTGCTCGAAGCGTTGGCATTGGCGCGCGCTCACGGGCTGGACGCCACCCTCGAGATCGTCGGCACTGGACCCGAGCGCGTGGCCCTGTCGGAACAGCGAGATCGCCTCGGCCTGGTAGCCGTGGTCGCGTTCATCGAGCCGCTGCCGCGCGACGCCCTTCACGAGCGCATCGCTGCAGCGCACGCCCTCGTCGTGCCGAGCCGGCACGAGGGTTTGGGACTCGTCGCGGTCGAGGCGCTCGCGCTCGGACGGCCTGTGATCGCGTCACGCGCCGGCGGTCTCGTGGAGGTGGTCACGCCCGGCAGCGGGGTGCTGGTCCCGCCCGATGATGCGCCGGCGCTCGCGGCCGCGCTGCGGCGCGCTCCCGCTTCCCGATCCGCCGTATCCGGCGCCCGCGGTTCGGCTGCACGATCCTGCCGCGGTCGTCGCCGCGCATCGCGAGGTCTACGAGCGGCGTGCGTCGCTACTTCGTAGCGGGGTCGACCTCGTTCTCGGGCTTGTTCACCCGCACGACGAGATCGGCGAGCAGTCCGACCGCGAAGACCTGAAACGCCGCGAACAAGATCAGCAACGTGTTCGTGGCGACCCTGAAGTCTTTGTCGACGAGGTCGTACACGAGCTTGCCCACGCCGAGGACCGTGAGCGCGACGCCGATCGGAAGGAACACCCGCAACGGGTTGTACGACAGCACCAGCCGAATGACCTGGGTCAGGTAGCGCCGCGTGTCGCTCCACCAGTGGAACTTCGAGCGGCCCGCGCGCGGCGCATAGTCGATCGGCACGTACTTCACGGAGTAGCCGTTGGCGAGGAACGTCATCGTGATCGTGGTGACGCAGCTGAATCCCGCGGGGAGCTGTGAGACGAACTGCAGCCCCACGTCGCGGCGGAACGCCCGGAAGCCCGAGTTGAGATCGGGGATGGGCTTCTCGACGAGGAACGACGCCAGCTTTCGGATGAACCACTTCGCCGGCACTCGCGCCGCCCGGTGTGTGCCCTGCTCTGACGTCCGTGCGCCCACGACCTGGTCGTAGCCATCGAGCTCTTTCACCAGCGCGGGGATCTGATCGTTGGGATAGGTCATGTCCGCGTCGGTCCAGACGACGACGCGCCCGCGCGCCGCGCGAGTGCCGGCCTTTCGGGCCGAACCCGATCCTCGGTTCTCGGCGAAACGGATGACGCGCACAGCGTCGGTCGCGACGAGGTCGGCGAGCTCGTCGAGCGATCCGTCGGTCGAGCCGTCATCGACAACCACGATCTCGAAGGAGTGTGCCGACGCCTCGAGCGCGGCCGTGACACGTTCGACCTCGGCCCGCAGATGGCCCGCCTCGTTGTGCACGGGGAGGACCACCGTCACATCGAGAGTCGCCTCGGAGGCATCGGCGGTCATGTGTCCCCGAGGCTACTGGCCGGGGTCGCGGGATCGGAGGTGCCAGGTGTCGACGACGACTGTCGCCGCAGCACGAGCGCGATGCCGATCCAGATGAGCTCGATCACGAAATCGAACGCGCGGGCGATCACCGCGAGCGCAAACGCGTCGGCGAAGCCGTAGCGATCGCGCAGCGCGCCGGCGATCACCGCTTCACGCACTCCGAGGCCCGCGGGAGTGATGCCGACGAGCCCGGCGAGCACGCCGAGTGCCTCAGCGCCGATCAGCAGTGGGATGTCGGCGCCGTGCACGGTGAGCACTCCTGCGGCGATCATCAACCACCGCGCCGATTTCAGCGCCGCGTTCACTCCATACACGAGTGTCGCCTCGTGCATCTGACGTCGGTCGAGGAGGTGGGGCGCCAAGGCCGGGACGCGCGGGAACATCCGCCCGCCGAGGGCGAGGAGCGCGGGGAGCGCCGCGATCGCCACGAGCGAAGCGGCGCCGAGCAGGACCCGCCACGGAGCTGCGACCACCGACGAGGGGATGAACACAGCTGCGATCAATCCGGACCACGCCGCGAGCAGCCCCAGCTCGATGGCGAGCGTCGCCGAGGTGAGGCTGCGAGGCACCCCTTCCTTCGAGGCCATGACGACCCGCGCTGCGAACCCCGCGAGGCCCGTCGGCAGGTAACGGCCCGTCTGCGAGAGGCACCACACCCGGACCGCCGCGCCCCGACCGATCGCGACGCCGTAGGCGGCGACCAGGCGCCGCCAGCCGAGGGGCAGGACGACCCCGGCTGCCAGCCCGATTGGCACCGCCGCGATCAGCCAGGCCCAGGTGATGTCGAGATCGACGTCACGGAGGGCATCGGCGTTGTCGAAGGCCACCGCAACGAGGGCTCCGAGCACCGCAATGGCGAAGACCCACCGGCCGGCGCGGAGCAACCGACCCGGCCATCGCGACCGCGGCACCGCTGGCTCCTGGATCGTCTCGACACCCCGAGCGAGGGTACAAGTGGATGTGCATCGGGCCGCGGGACGGCTGGGACTAAGGTGATGGGGCGGGGGAAGCCGATAGTTCCCTCTACATCCACGTCCACACACACGCTCAGACAGACAAGGGGATCCGCGCCTCATGGCGATGACGAGCCTTGACGAACGGCTGTTGGTCGAAGCCCACAACGAGGGCGACGCCGCCGCGTTCGTGAGCATCGTCAACGAATATTCGGCTTCGCTCTACGCGCACGCCGTCATGCGACTCGGCGAGTCCCGCGCGGCCGAGGACGCGGTGCAGGAGACCTTCCTGCGTGCCTATCGGGCGATGCCGCGCTTCAACGGCGAGTTCCACCTGCGGGCCTGGCTGCATCGCATCCTCACAAATGTGTGCTTCGACGAGGGCGACCGTCGCCGCCGTGAAGGACGCACGTTCGAACGGCTCTCGGCACTGGCCGATCCGACCATGCCGCCCGCCGACGAGATGTTCGACCTCGACATGGAGTTCGCGCGCCGCGAGGTCGCAAGCGCGCTGGCTTCGTTGCCCGCTGCGTACCGCGAAGCGCTCGAGCTCCGCTACGTAGAGCAGCTGTCGTTCCGGGAAGTCGCGGACGTCACGGGTGTCACCGAGGAGAACGCGCGCGCTCGAGTGCATCGCGGTCGCGCCGCGCTGCGCCGCCTGATCAACGCGCCGTACGCGTTCATCGCATTGCTGGTGCCCGCCCTCCGCAAGGGTGAGCGCGCGGCACACGCTGCGTTGGCCAACGGCGACAGCCCGTCGTCGGTGTCCGCGATCGCGCAGGCGACCCCAACCATCACGCGGGTGGCTGTCGAGCTGAGCGGACCGCTGTCCACGAAGGCGGGCATCGTTGCCGGAGTGGTCGCCGCCGCTGCCACCACCGTGGCCGTTCCTGTCGCTTCTTCGGTTGCCGATCGCACGTTCGCACCGCCTCCGGCGCCCGTCGTGGCGGCGCCGGCGCCGAGACACAGAGGTCGCGCCGCTGCCTCCTCCCTCTGATGCGACTGTCGTGGTCGATGCCGCGGGCGGTGCCGCCTCCGCCGTCGACCCTGCAGCGGGGGCGCCGGCTGACCAGTCGGCCGCCGCGCCCACTGCCGGGGGCGAGTCCCCGGTCGACGAGCAGCAGACGTTCTCCGCGCCTTCCGCCGTTGCCCGGACTGGCGAAGCCGAGGGTGAGGCGCAGACCACCGGTGGCGAGCCGTCGGGTGAAGCCACCCCGCCCGCCAACGCAGGATCGAGTGCTACGCCCGCCACCCCGAAGCTCACGCGGAGCCTCGGCGGCTCAGCGCTCGTCGCCACTGCATCGGGCGATCAGATCGTGTTCAGCGGCGCTGGCTCGTTCGTGGGCGCGAGCACCCTCGCCGGATCCCTCGACGGCTCGCTGGTCGTGACCGCCGGTGCCACGCCTGACGACCCCGTGCGCACTCGACGGCACGCTCCGTTTCCTCGGCGTCGATGGTTCGACACAATCCATCCGAGCCGCGATGCGAGCCACCGTGTCAACGGTGGGCGGCGTGAGCACGTACGCGATCACTATGGGGCGGTTCGAGCTCGACGACGGCACCGCCGTCACCACAGGCCAGATGACCGGTTCGATCGTTGTCGGCCTCGGTAGCCCTTCGAGCGTCTCGCTCGTCCTGTCCTGACGACCTCCGCGTCAGACCATCCGCGTCTCCAGCCGCGCTGAGCGCCGAATCCTGCTCGCCTAAGGTGCCCCGCCAATGCCGCGCGCCCGCCGGCTGGCCGGCCTCCTCCTCACTGTTGCGATCGCCTTCGGCGCGGTCGCCGGCTCCGCCATCGAAGCGGTCGCCGACGACGACGGCACGAACGCGTCGCAGCCGAGTCGATGGCCCGTGGGCCCCGGAGCGACTCCGCGTCTCGAGGGCAGTGCCCACACGCTGCGTCTGCTCGGTCCGGATCGATTCCAGACCAACCTGGCGGTGACGCTGGCGCTACGAGGGCGTGGCGGGTTCCCGTACACCACGAGCGACCGCACAGGCGATGGCGACACGAGCCTGGCCGCGGCAAGCGATTGGTGGGGAGCCCGGTCGTGCCCGAAGTCGGTGATCGTCGTCGCCGGCGACAACTTCGCCGACGCGCTTGCCGCGACCTCGCTTTCGGACCCCACCGACCGGGGCGTCGGCCCCTTGCTCGAGCGCGTGGCCGCCGCCGATCCGCTGTTCGATCCTGTCGGCGGGTTCGCCCGCGTGGACATGGCCCTCGCGCCGATCATCGTCACCCCGTCCGGTCGCCAACGAGCCACGTCGCTCGCGGTGAGCGCGCGTATCGCGGCGCAGGACATGGCCCAAGGCGGATGCACGACGGCGCGAAGTGCGGTCATCGTCGGGGGCGTAGGCGCGGTGCCGCGGTCGATCGAGCCCGACCTTCTGAGCATCGGCTACACGCAGGTGTTCCGAGTCGCCGGTCTCGATCGCTTCGACACGGCGGCACGCGTCGCGCAAGCGCTCGGTACGCGCCCGGTTCCCGATGGCACGACCGCGTGTGTCGATGGCGACGTCACCGACGGCTCGGCCCGGATGGCCTTCTACGCCCCGTCTGTCATCGAGGCCCGCGACGAGCGCGACGTCATGCCGCCTCCTCGGACGCACCGTCGTACTCACCGACGGCGGCACCGGAGCCGACGCGCTCGCGGCGGGGTGGTGGACGAGCTTCTGGCAGGTGCCCGTGCTGCTGACCGCGCCTGACGGGACGCTGCCCGGCCCGACGCGAGCGGCCTTGCAAACGACCGCGATCAACAACCTCGTGGTGCTCGGCGGCCCCGCGCGCATCTCCGACGCGGTCCTTGCTGAAGCGCAGGCTCTCACGGGAGCGTCCGTGCTGCGGGTCGCCGGAGCCGATCGCTACGCGACCGCAGTGGAGATGGCCCGCCGCCTCGGCGGGTGGTGGCCCACCGGTGACGCGACGGATTCCGCAGGCTCCCTTGTTTGCGTCGCCGCGTCCGGGGGTCAGGGCGCGAACTCACTCGGATGGCCCGACGCGCTCGGCGCTGGCCCATTTTGCGGGGCGATCAACGGCGCAGCCGCGAACCCCGGAGCTCCGATTCGCGCGCTGCCGCCGGCTGCTGGCGCGGCCCCGTCGGCGACGCTCGGAGGGCGGCCCGCGCGCGATGCAGTGCCCGTGCTGCTCGTGGCGCCCGCAGTCGTCCACATTGCCGGCGGCCACGTCGAGCTTTCTCGCGTCCGTGTTCCCGACCGGCAACTGGTGCTCGAGCGCGGCGACGCTTCCCGCCTGCGTGGCGCCCGGCTTCGCCGTCGCGTTCGGCGGGCGTGCCGTTGTTGCTGACGAAGCGCTGCAGGACGCCGAGACGCTCGTCACCGGCGGCACCTACCAGGTGGCCGATGACATCACGCCGACCGTCGCCGGCGGCTTCACGACGGGTCTCGACCTTTCGCCCGTGTTCGCGGGCGGCGGAGGCACCGGCACCAACCGCCAATGCTTCCCTCGTAGTGCCCTGCTGGCCGTGCGGTGGCTCTCGGTGTTCAGCGACAGTGCGGCGACGCAGTTCGACAGCGAGTTCGACGTGATGATGACCGGGCGGTACGTGAGTGATGCGGACGGCGGCGGGCGCACTCCTGGGGTGAGCGCGCCGGTCTGCGTGCTCTTCAACGGAAACGCTCAGGGGTTGTCCTACGTCGGCGGCGTGAGTCTCTCGGGAAGAGCGACACCGCGCACCGCGCTGTCGTACGGGGCTGTCCAGCGTCTGACAATGTCCGCGAACCTCGCCCAGGCCGGAGTGACCGGCTCGGGCGCCGCGTCCGACTCGACCGAGCTGGCAGTCGGGACGACGTGGACCTATACGTCCATGCCGGTTGCTCCCGTGCAGGTCACGATCAAGACTGGCTCGCCCGCCAGCGTGTCCGGCGCAATGCTCACGCTCACCGTGACGAGGGGTGCGACCGTGAACGCCCCCAACACGGTCGCGGGCACCTTCGCACTCTCGACGACGAGCGGCGTGGTCGCCGGCACCGTCACCGGAGAGGCGCTCCTCTCGACCGGAGTGTGGCGGATCCGTGGAAGGAGCCAGTTCGATCCGACCGGCGGGGCCGCGGGGTCTGGCGGGTTCAGTGCCGACATCACCCTGGGCAACCCCGGGACCGAAGACGACACCGTCTCGTGGCGTCTCGACGGCACCGTCAGCTGATTGCGCTCAAGCCTTCATAGAGCGTTGCCACACGTTCGGCGACCCGGGCGCGACTGAACTCGGTTCGCGCTCGCTCGATCGCGGCCTGTCCCATCGCCTCGCGCCCAGCGTCGTCAGCGCACAGATCGAGCACAGCCCGGGCCAACGCGCCGTCGTCGACGGGACAGACGATGCCCGTCTCCCCGTTCACCACGACCTCGGCGGCACTTCCGACGTCTGTCGTGACAGTCGGCCGTCCGGCCGCGGCTGCCTCGATGAGGGACAACGGCATTCCTTCGTTGTCGGACGTCAGCAGCACGAGGTCAGCCGCGGCGTACACGTTCGCGACGTCCGATCGCCAACCGAGGAGGTGCACACGTCCCCGGAGCTCCGCTGATCGTGCGACTGTTGCTTCGAGCTCACCGAGGCCGCTGCCCTCGCCCGCGACGACGAAAGAGACATCGGATCGCTCGGTAGCGACACGCTGAGCGACGCGGGCAAACCGATCGGGTCGCTTCACGTCGGCCAGCCGGCCGACGAAGGCGACGATGATGCCGTCGGCCGCGAGGCCTAGTTCGCCACGCGCGCACGCCGCGGTCGCGCCCGAACGTGAGGTCGACGCCGGGCGTCATCACTTCGTACTGATCAGGACGCCCGATGTGGGCGGCGACGAGCTCGTCGCGCACTTGGCGGCCGACAGTGACGAGGCGCGTCGTGCGGCGAGCGAGGAGGCGCTCGATGCCGACGACGCCTTTCGTCATCGACGGTGAGAAGTAGCCGTGCAGGAGATGGCCGTGGTAGACGTGCACGGTCGCGGGAACACGCGCAGCGAACGCGGCGATCCGCCCGATGACACCCGCCTTGGCCGTGTGCGTCTCGACGATGTGCGGGCGGAATGTGCGGATCTCCGAGGTCACCCACGCGAGGGCCTGGGGGTCGGCGAGGAGGTTCGGCGCCCGACCCAGCCCGTCGATGCGGGTGACCGCGAACGACCTCGGGCGCAGCTCGAGCTCGTCGGCCTCGTCGGCTCCGACTCGACCGGTCAGCAGCCGCTGTTCGAAGCGCGTCGGATCCAGATCGTCCATCAGGTCGGCCACGATGCGGGCCGGCCCCCCGACGTTCATCCGCGCGATCACGCGCACGACGCGTACACGGGGAGTCACGGGTCGGCACGGTAGCCCCGGGGCTGCGCGCTGAAACCCGGGCGCCCAAGCCCGGGCGCCTGAGCCGGGCGCCGAAACCCCGACGAGCCGTGCCGTGGGCTCGTCGGACGGTGCCGTACCCTGACGGGGTGCGCTCCCTCGTGACTGGAGGCGCCGGCTTCGTCGGTTCCCATCTCGTCGACACGCTTCGCGACGAAGGTGCCGAGGTGACGGTCCTCGACAATCTCGCCACGGGCCGGCTCACGAACCTGCAGCGCGATGACGTCAGGATCGTGGAGGGCTCGATCCTGGATCCGGATCTGGTCGACAAGGAGGTCGAGGCTGCCGACGAGGTGTTTCACCTCGCCGCGGCCGTCGGCGTCCAGCACATCTTGGACGATCCGTTGCAAGCGATGCGAGTGAACACGCGCGGCACCGAGCACGTGCTCGACGCCTGTGCCCGGCACGGTCGCGCTGTGCTTGCTCGCGTCGACGTCGGAGGTCTACGGCAAGTCGACGGCGGTTCCGTGGCGGGAGGACGACGAGCGGGTGCTGGGGTCGACACGGGTCCAACGCTGGTCGTACGCCACGGCGAAGGCGTTGGACGAGCACTTCGCGCTCGCGCACGCTGCGGCTGGCCTTCCCGTCGCGATCGTGAGGTACTTCAACGCGTATGGGCCACGCCTCGATCCGCAAGGCTACGGATCGGTGGTGGCGAGGTTTCTCGGCCGAGCACTTGCCGGCGAGCCGTTGACGGTGCACGGAGACGGCACGCAATCGCGGTGCTTCACATACGTCGCCGACACGGTCGCCGGCACCGTCCACGCGGCGCGGACTCCGGAGGCGCGAGGCACGGTGTTCAACCTCGGCACCGAGGTCGAAACGACGATCGACGAGCTCGCGCGGCTGATCATCGAGCTCACCGGCTCGACGTCGGAGATCGAGCGCGTGAGCTACGAGAAGGCCTATGGCGCGACGTTTGAAGACGCCCCGCGTCGTCGCCCCGACATCACGCGGGCTCGCACGATCCTCGGGTGGGAGCCCGGCGTCGAGCTGCGTGATGGGCTGGCCCGCACCCTCGACTGGTGGGTCGCCACCCATGGTTGATTTCTACGATCGGGTCGAGCGGCGAGAACTGGTCGTCGGCGTCGTCGGACTCGGCTACGTCGGTTTGCCGCTCGCTCTTGCGCACGCGGAAGTCGGGTTCACGGTCGTCGGATTCGACGTCGACGTCGAGCGCTGCGTCGCTCTCAACGAGGGGCGAAGCCCGATTGAGGACATCGCCGACGCGCGTCTCACGAAGGTCGTGAGTGCGGGGCGCTTCCGCGCGGTCGCGGACGCTGCCTCCCTCGAAGGCGTCGACGTCGTGTTCATCTGCGTGCCCACTCCCGCCGATCGCCACCAGACCCCGGACCTGTCCTACGTGCACGCCGCGCTCACGTCGGTCGCCGACGTGTTGCGGTCCGGCGTCCTTGTCATCCTGCAGTCGACGACCTATCCAGGCACCACGACCGAGGTCTGCCGCCCCGCGCTCGAGGCAACCGGGTTGCGCGCCGGTATCGACTTCCATCTCGCGTTCTCACCTGAGCGCGTCGACCCTGGCAACGCCGAATGGACCGTCGCCACCACGCCCAAGGTCGTCGGGGGAGTCACTGAGGAGTGCGGGCGTCGGGCCGCGGCAGTGCTCGGCACGCTGATGGCCGCGCCCGCCGGCGTTCGGCAGGTCTCGACACCGGCGGCGGCCGAGATGGCCAAGCTCCTCGAGAACACCTATCGCAACGTGAACATCGCGCTGGTCAACGAGCTCGCGCAGCTGTGCCATCGAATGGGCATTGATGTCTGGGAGGTCATCGACGCGGCCGCGACAAAGCCGTTTGGCTTCGAGGCGTTCCGGCCCGGCGTGGGTCCCGGCGGTCACTGCATCCCCGTCGATCCGCAGTACCTGTCGTGGAAGGCACGCGAGTTCGACTTCCGAACCGAGTTCATCGACCTCGCGGCGGACACGAACCAGGGAATGGCCGACTACGTCGTCGGCCGGATGCGCGCGTTCGCCGACCGGCGGGGTTTCGCGCTGGCCGGGGCGCGCGTCCTGTGCCTCGGGGTCGCGTTCAAGCCGGGCGTGAGCGACACGCGCAACTCGCGCAGCGATCCGCGTCGCTGAGCTTCTCGCGCAGGCCGGCGCCCATGTGGAATTCGCTGACCCCCGCGTCGACGAGCTCGACATCGCCGGCGAACGTCGGAAGGCGGTGCCGATCGGCCCGGCCATGGCGGATGGCTTCGACCTCGTCGCCGTCCTGGTCGCCCATCCTGAGTGGTCCGCACTCGACGGGTTGTGCGACGTCGCTTCGGTGTTCGACGCCGTCGGCGGCATCGAGGGTCGCGGTCACCCCGCATACGAGCGGCTGTGAGCACGCACCTCCGCCGCCCGTGGCACTGGGCGGTGGAGCACCCGATCCTGGCTGTGTTCATCGTCGCTCTGGGAGTACGGGTCGTCGTCGCCGTCGGCATCAACGTCATGCACGACGGAACGTTGTTCCCTGACGACCGCTTCTTCTTCGACCTCGCCAATGACAGGGCCAACGGCCAGTCGTCGGGGTGGGAGCCGTACGAGCACGAGCTCTTCGAGAACACGGCTACCTTCCTCTGGCCACTCACATGGGTCTTCATCGTGACCGGTAGCACGCTGCTCGCAGGGCAGCTCCTCGTCGCGATCGCGGGTGCAGGGGCGGCTGCATTGACCACCGCCGTCGGACTGCCGCGCGCTGCGCCCGCCCTTCGCGATCTTTGCGGGCATCGCCGTCACGGTGCTGCCGTCGATGGTGCTTTGGTCGTCGCTCACGCTGAAGGACGCCTTCGTCTGGTGCGCCGTCGCGGGTATCGGGCTCGCGGTGTGCGAGTTGTCTGGATCGACGACGCGTTTTGTCGTCGTCGCGCTGGTGACCGTCGCCATTGTGATCCTCCTGTCGCACCTGCGGGCCCAGTCGGTGGTGGTCGCAGTGTGGGCGCTCGCGCATCGCTCTGATCCTCGGACCTGGCGCTGATCGCTACCGGCGAGCCGCGTTCGGGATCCTCGCGTTGTTGATCTTGCCGGTCTACCTCGGGTACGGCGTCGCGGGGCTCGACTACATCCGAGAGTCGAGCCCAGAGGTCGAGGTTCGGCGCGGAGGGAAATGCCGTCGGGGCGTCGACCGCGCTGACCTGCGATGCCAGCAAGGGGGGCCTCAGCGGGAAGATCGAGCACCTTCCCTGCGGACTGCCCGCCGGTAGTGCTGCGTCCGTATCCCGTGGGAGACGCGATGGCTCAACGAGCGTCCGCCTCGCCCGGCTCGAGGCGATCGTCTGGTACCCGTTGCTCGCCGTGTCGCTGTATGGGCTCGCTCTCTCGTGGCCGAAGCGTCGGTGGCTGGCATTCCCCGCCCTCGACGCAGGAGCGATCGTCCTCGTCTACGCCCTGACCGAGGGGAACATCGGCACTGCGTTTCGCCATCGCGCCGAGGCCATCTGGGCCGTCGCGCTGTTCGCGGCGGTGGCCGCGCAGCGGATCGCGGACCGGCGACGCTCGCCGATCCGCGAGGAGCCCTCTCAGCCGGGCCCGGTGCCGGAGACGTTGAACACGCGGCCGGCGAGACCCACGCCACTACGCTCGCCGGCGGAAATGGCGGCTGACGTGAACGTTCCCCCGTAGCGGCCCCGCCGACGCGCCGCACGGAGATCATCGCCGGAGCAGGCGGAGCGAGCTGGCGCGAGACGTGGCAATCACGGGAGCTGCTGCGCGTCATGGTGTGGCGCGACTTCACCCTGCGCTACAAGCAGACGTTCGTCGGCGCGGGATGGGCGATCCTCCAGCCGCTCGGGCTCACCGCGGTGTTCGCGATCTTCCTCGGCCGCATCGTGCCGAACCCCGTCGAGGGGCTGCCCTACGCGCTGTTCGTGCTTCCGGCGATGGTGCTGTGGCAGTTCTTCCTCGAAGTCGGTGCTCCCTCGCGGGGGTCAGCCTCTCGACGAACTACGACGACGGTCACGAAGGTGTTCTTCCCTCGCCTCTACCTGCCGCTCGCGATGATCGTCGGCGGGCTCATCGATCTCGGGTTCGCGTTGTTCGCGACCACCATCGTGATGGTCGATCTACCAAGACGGGCCCGGCGCGGAGATCGTGTACGCGCCGCTGTTCGTCGCTGCTCGCGGTCGTCGCCGCGTTCGGTTTCGGCGTGTGGTTCGCGGCGTTCGACGCCCGCTTTCGCGACCTTCGCCTCGCGCTGCCGTTCGTGATGCAGCTCTGGTTCTTCGTGACGCCCGTCGTGTACTCGGTCACGACGATCCCCCATTCAGTAGCGGTGGGCGTACCACCTCAACCCGATGGCGGGTGCGGTCGAGGGGTTCCGATGGGCAATGCTCGCCGACGTCCCGGCGCCCGATCCCGGCGGCCTGGTGCTGTCCGCCCTCGTTGCGGTGGTGGTGATGCTGACGGGCGTGCGCTACTTCCGCCGCGCCGAGGGCGCCATCGTCGACATCCTCTGAGCGCCGTGGGCGACGCGGTCATCACCACCGAGGATCTCGGGAAGCGCTACCGGCGCACCGTCACCGGTCGCGGGCGCATTCGCGATGTCGTGGGCGACCGCATGCGTCCGCGCCGCCGAGACGCAGATGCGCGGCCGGTTGCCGAGCCGTTCTGGGCGCTGCGCCACGTCGATCTCGAGGTGATGGCGGGTCAGGTCACCGGGATCATCGGGCGAAACGGCGCAGGGAAGAGCACCCTGCTCAAGCTGCTCTCCCGCATCACGACACCGACAGAAGGCCGCGCCGAGATCTTCGGTCGGGTCGGCTCGCTGCTCGAGGTCGGCACCGGATTCCACATCGACCTCACCGGGCGCGAGAACGTCTTCTTCTCCGGCGCCGTGCTGGGCATGTCTCGGGCCGAGGTGCGGCGCAAGCTCGACATGATCGTGGAGTTCGCTGGTGTCGAACGGTTCATCGACACGCCCGTGAAGCACTACTCCAGCGGCATGCAGGTGCGGCTCGGCTTTGCCGTCGCCGCTCACCTCGAACCCGAGATCCTCATCGTCGACGAAGTGCTCGCGGTGGGGGACGAGGAGTTCCAGCGCCGGTGCCTCGACAAGATCGAGGAGGTTGCGTCGAAGGGACTCGGCATCCTGCTCGTGAGTCACGATCTCGCAGCAGTGCGCACGCGTTGTGATGTAGCGCATCTTTTCGACGGCGGGTTGATAGTCGCGAGCGGCACACCTCAGGACATCGTCGACAGCTACGTCGCGCGAGTGTTCACCGAGGGCCCGAACGTGATCGCGACGAGCGGGTGGCGTCTCAACCGGGGCGCCACTCACTTGCTCGAACCGGGACGCCCATGCCTGATCGAGGCCGAGATCGAGGTTGCCGCGGCGATCGGCGACGCCGAGGTCAGGCTCGAGGTGCGTCGAGACGCCATCGCAGTGTGGGAAGGCTCGCTCAACGCCGACCTCGAGGCGCGCGCCGTATTCCGTGGAGTTCGAGCTGCCGACGTTGCCACTCGCGCAGCGGCACCTACGAGCTGGCGCTGTCAGTGTCGAGTCCCGAAGGCCTCCGCACGACGGTGGCGCTCGAGCCGAGCTTGGTTGTCGCGGAGGGCGCGGCCGGCGGGCCGATCGTCGCGGCCGAGCACCGAGGGCACGTCACGCCGCGTTGAGCGTCGGGTACCACTCGAGGAGCCGAGCGGCGAGAGACGTCGAAGGTCGGAAGCGGCATCCGACCGACGTCGGTCCACGCCCCCGGCGGCTCGCGCGAGCGCATCCGCAAGCGCGTTGACGTCACCGACCGGCACCACCCGAGCCCCTAAGTCGGCGCGCCAAGCTCCCGATGCATCCGACGTCGGTCGCGATCAGGTGCGCGCCATGCATCCGTGCCAACCACGGCAAGGCGGACTGAGTGGCGCTCAGGTACGGCATGACGCACACGGCCGCCGCGCCCGAGCGCGTGATGGAGCGCGGTGGCGCTCACGTACTCGTTCGTGATCCGAACCCACGTTGGCCAGCTCGTTTCGAGGCGCCGCAACGAACTCGGCACCTTTCCCTGGCCCACGACCTCGAACGCCCGATCCCCGCCCGCCCTCCAGTAGGCATCGAGCGCCGCGCACAGCACGTCTACTCCCTTGTAGGGGGCAAAGCGCCCGGCCGTGAAGATCGAGCCGTCGGTACGCAAGGGAACGAGTCGTCGTGTGGTCCGGGCACATCGGACACGCGAAGGCGGGAATCTCGGCAACGAGAGCCTTCTCTCGGAACTCGGTCGGCACGAGCTCCTCACAGTGGATGTGGATGCCGGCGACGGTACGCATCGTGCGGGTGGCGACCGCGTGTTGCACCCGGTCGAGTAGCTGTCCGTGTGCCTGGGGGTCGTGCCAGGTCGCCACGGCTCTCGTCCCTTCCGACGCGAGGTCCCGGCACATCCGCGCCGCGACTGGGATAGCCCTCGCCGAACACCACGTGCACAACGTCGGCCGCCCACCCCCTCGTCTCGTTCGCGATCGTGCTCGGCCGCAGCCACGACGAGGCCTCACGCCATGCCACCGCGCCCCGGGTGCCAGGCTTCGAGAAGGTGCGCTGCTCCGCGGTAGAGGTCGCAATCGGCGGGCGGTCGGGCAACCACACGCGCACGACCGTTCTCCGCCCGAGCGCCTCGGCCAAACCCGCGACGTAGTCGCCGGCTGCCCCAGCGGTCGTGAGCGCGACGAGCGCGACTCGCGGCGCGGTCATCGATGCTGCGCCCGCATCCTGAGGTGCTGGGCGACCTGGACGGTGACGACCACGGGCAGCGTCGGGTCCACCTTCACCCCGGCGCCCAGCTCGCGGGCACCCTCACGAAGCCGCCCGCCCCGCACGCGCCGCCAGGCCATGTACGCGGCCTCCCAGCTGTGCCATCGCCGGTAGCGGGCGTGGAGCGGCGGGTCACCGACCGTCTCGGCGAGGCGAGCCGTGCAGAGCGCGAGCTTCTCCTCGGTGAGGTCGACCTCGATGCCGCCGCGAAACGTGAGCGAGCCCGGATGTGCGCGTGAGCGGTACACGACGGGCTCGACGGTCGCGCGCGACAGGGTCGAGGTGCAGCACCCGCATGAGCAGATCGCCGTCCGCACATCGGCGCCAGCGCGTGTCGAACGGGCCGACGCGATGGAGAAGCGACCGACGAAAGAACCGCGCGTTGAGGATGGGAGCGCCATGGATGATGTCCTGTTCGCGCAGCGTCTTGGCGCCGCGATCGTGCACCTTGACGATGGTTTCGGTACCCGCCGCCGTGTCGCGGAATACCTCCCAACCTCCGCACACCATCTCGGCGGTCGGGTGCGCGGCGAAGCCGTCGACGATCGCGGCGAGCGCGTCGGGAGGGAGAAGGTCGTCCGCGTTGAGGAAGCCGACGACGTCGCCTGTGGCGAGCCCTACGCCCCTGTTGATCGCGTCGTAGAGACCGGAGTCAGGTTCGGAGACCACGCGTGCGCCGGACTCGTGCAGCAGCTCCAGGGTCCCGTCGGTCGAGCCACCGTCGATCGGCGAGGTGTTCCACCTCAAAGCACTGGTCCCGCACGCTCGACAACGCCTGCTCGAGATAGGTCGCCGCGTTGAGCGTTGGCGTGACGATCGAGATCCTCACGCGGCTCACGCCCGCGGCCCCGAGGAGCTCGGTGTCCTCTGCCGTGAGAGTCACCTCCGCGGCGGCGCGGTAGAGCGCCCGGCAGGATCGAGCCAGGTTGTCCCAGGTGTAGAGCTGCGCTCGTACGATGCCGCGTTCGGCGAGCGTCGCCCGCAGGGAGTCATCAGTCCACATTCGCTCGATCGCGTCCGCGATCGCCTCGACGTCGGTCGGGTCGAACAAGCACCGCGGCGTCGCCCGCCACCTCGGGTAGCGACGTCGTGTTCGAGCACGCAACGGGAAGGCCCGCGACGAACGCCTCGAGGACGGGGAAGCCGAAGCCTTCGAAGAGCGAAGGGAACAGCAGGCACCGCGCGGTTGAAAACAGCACGGCGAGCTCCTCGGGGGACACAAAACCCGGGAACCGGACGAGGTCGGTGACCCCCCGAACGCGAGCATGGCGTTTGACTTCGCGGTCGCGAACGTTCGGCTGTCCGGGGCACACGACGGTCACATCCGTCCCCCGCGATCGCAGGATGGCGAGCGCGTCGATCAACCGAGCATGGTTCTTGTGCTTCCACGTCTGCGCCGGAAACAGGGCGAAGGGGCGTGTGCTCTCGACGCGCGCGACGGCCGTCGAAAGTGGCGACCCTGGATGCACGACTGCGACTCGTTCTGGTTCGATCCCGAAGGCGTCGATCACGTCGCGACGGACGAAGTCCGAGGCGACGAGTACGTACCGCGCGCGCTGCGAGCACGGCTCCCACACGGCGGCCCGTTGCTCGAGGGCGTCCCTCGAGAAGAACTCCGGGTAGTGGAGATGCTGAACGTCCCATGGTTGGTAGATGGTCGGAAGCTTCGTGACTTCCCCCGCTTGCGCGGCGAAATGGACGACGTCGTACGGACCGAGCTCAACAGTGTCCGGAGCCCTCGGGAGGCGCCGGTTCACCATCTCCTGCCCGCGCCTCTGAGTCAGTCGAAGGGCGCTCCCCCTGACGCGGCGTGCTAGCCCCGCGAGGTGCGCGCGATGCACGAGTCGTCGGATCCCCGGAGAGCTCGTCATCGGCAGCGTCGGGAGCTCGACCCACTGGGCTGGACCCGAGATGAAGGGTGCCAAGCTCGATCGCTGAGCGGGCGTCCCGACGAAGTCGAAGCGGTCCTCACCCTCCAGAGCGCCCAATCCGAGTGCAAGTCCCTGCACGTACGGCTCGATGCCCCCGGAGATGCCGGGCAGGAAGGCCGGACGGATGGCAGCGCGCATACGGTGCATACTCTCGCCGCATGGCGCCCGATTCATGGCGATCTCTGCCAAAGCGGGCCGTTTGGAGCGTTGTCGGATCTCAGTTCGCCTCGTTGCAGATGCAGCTCGACGCCACCCGGGTCGAGATCGGCCGGCTGAACGCGGACCGGGTGCGGAGCGTCGCACATCTCGCCGACGCGGAGTTTCGCGTGTTCTCGCAATTTCGGAGAAGATGGCATCGTTCAGTGGCTCGTTCAGCGGGTCGAGCTACCGTCCCACACCTTCGTCGAGTTCGGCGTGGAGAGCTACCGCGAGTCGAACACCCGGTTCCTCGTCGAGCACGACGATTGGTCGGGGCTCGCGATCGACGGAGATGACCAACACAAGGCGTTCATCGCCGAGAGCCAGCTCGGCTGGAGGCACAGCGTTGACACGAGAACAGCGTTCCTGACCGCGCAGAACCTCAACTCCGTCATCGGAGACGCCGGTTACCGCGGCGACATCGGGCTGGTGTCGATCGACGTAGACGGAATGGACTACTGGCTGCTCGAGGCGCTCAGTGTCGTGAGCCCGCGACTTCTCGTGGTGGAGTACAACAACCTCTTCGGTCCGGACCGTGCGGTCACCGTGCCCTACGACCCGAAGTTCGATCGAACGAAAGCGCACTGGTCGACCCTGTACTTCGGTGCGTCGCTTGCTGCCATCGCATCGCTCGCGCAGGCCAAGGGATACGCGCTCGTGGGCTCCAACCAGGTAAACGCGTTCTTTGTTCGACGGGACGTACTCGGTTCGATCCCTGAGCGAGAAGTCGCGGACGTCTGGCGGGAAAGCACCGTGCGGCAAGCCCGGGACGCGGATGGGCAGCTCTTGTACTTGAGTCGCCGGGAACCGCAGCTGCGGCTCATCGCCGATCTCCCGGTGCTCGACGTCCTCAGCGGGAAGACTTCCCCGATCGGGCAGCTGGTCCAGCTGTGAGGACCCTGAGGACCCTGCGGACGCGGGCCGCGATCGGTAGGAACGGGGAGGCGACCACCAAGCGCCACGCGCCTTGCGCGAGCAACAAAGCCGCAACCCGCCACCTCTGACGGGGTGGCCCGCTCAGCACTGCCGCGACGACGTGGGCCCGCAGGTTCGACATCGACCGGCGGTCGGTGATCTGGCGCCACGCGCCCCCAACGGTCGTCGCCTCGGCCGCGAATGGCTTCTCTCGCTCCTCGATCGCCACCCAGGTGCGATGGGTGACCGCGGTCGCGTAGCCCGCCCGGGAGATCCGGAACGACAGCTCGCTGTCGGCGCAGTAGTGCGGCAGGGCGCGGCGACGAACGTTCCCTACGTCCCTGATGATCGTGAGCGGCACGATGGTCGCTCTGCCGTCGAGCAGATCAGTGCGATCGTCGAAGCCATCCGAGGGCACGTTTCGATCGAGCGGAATGGATCGGTATCGATCCCAGTCGAACCGAGCGCCTGCGCAGAGCACCGTCTCGTGGTCGCGCTCGGCGACCTGAAGCGCCTCGACCGCGGCGCAATGGCGAACGGCCTCATCAGCGAGGACCTCGACCAGATCTGGGGGGAAAGTCGTGTCGTCGTTCAGGAGCAAGACGAGGTCGTCATCTCCGCCCGCCCGGAGCGCGTGCTCGATGCCGTACCACGTCGAGCCTGTCCACCACTGCTCGCCGACGTCCGCGATGACGGTGACCTCGGGGTGGAGCTTGCGCACCAGCTCGGCGGTCCCATCGGTGGATCCGCCGTCAGAGACGACGATCTCGACGTTGGGATAGGTCTGCTGCTTGAGCTGCTCAATGCAAGCGAGAGTCGTTTCGCTTCGGTTGAAAACCGCGAGCACGGCGAACACGCGCGGCTTCGACGACGTAGCGAGGTCCTCGGCCACGTCGGACGATGGTACCGGTACCCTCGCTCGTCGTGACCGGGGGAGCTTGGCAATACCTCGCCGTGTTCCTCGTGTCGGCGGGACTGTCGCTGTTCCTGACGCCGCTCGTCCTGCGGTTCGCGCTGTGGCGCGATGTCTACGACCATCCTGGCGAACACAAGGGCCACACCGATCCCGTGCCCTATCTCGGTGGGCTCGCGATCGTGGGAGCGTTCGCGCTGACCGTTGGCATCGCGACGATCGTCCGCCCGCCTGTGTCTGGTCGCGGCGAGCTCTTTGTCGTGCTCGCCCTGGCGATCCTCCTCGCCGTCGTGGGGTTGTTCGACGACCTCCGGGGGCTGAGTCCATACGTGCGGTTGCTCGCCGAGGTGGGAGCGGGACTCACACTGTGGGGCATCGGCGCGGGCGTCGACCTCTTCGGTCCGGGTGTGTCCGACGCGATCGTGACAGTCGTGTGGGTGGTCGGCATCACGAACGCCTTCAACCTGCTCGACAACATGGACGGCTTGTCGTCGGGCGTTGCGGCGATCGCCGCCGGGTCGATCTTCGTGATCGCCGCGTCGAACGGCCAGTTCCTCGTGGCCGCTCTCGCGATCGGCCTCGCCGGATGTGCGCTCGGCTTCCTTCGACACAACTTCTATCCCGCGACCATCTACATGGGTGACGCCGGCGCGCTCTTCCTCGGCTTCGTACTTGCATACCTCGGGTTGAAGCTGCGGTTCGACGCCCCGACCGACGTCACCGTCGTGGTGCCGATCGTCGTGATGGGCGTCGCGATCTTCGACACCACGCTCGTCACCGTCACTCGTCTCACGCGGGGCGTCAGCCCGTTCCAAGCCGGTCGCGACCACACCAGCCATCGCTTGGTCCGCATGGGCATGCCCGTGCCCGCGGCCGTGGCCCTGATTTACACGGCGGGAGTGTGCCTTGGCCTCGTTGCGCTCGTGATCAGTCGCGTCGATCGGGTGTCGGCGTATCTGCTCGTTACCGTGGTCGGGATCATCGGGCTGGTCAGCGGCGTGCTCCTCGCGGTCGTTCCTCCCGCGGATGAGTGACGCGTCCCACTGCTGACGGCAGAGCCGCTGAGGCGTCCCCCTATGCTCACCCGATGGCCAAATCGCGCCGCACGTCGCAACGTCCGACGCGCCCCGCTGCCAGCAAGCCCAGCCCAGTGACGGCCACAGCCAGCGCTCCGGTCGCGGTGGCCTCGAAGCCGACAGCCGCTCGCGAAACGCAGGCGCCCGCGGCCCGTCCGGCGGCCAAACCGCCCTCCAAACCGGCCGGGCCACGACAGGTCACCCCGACGATCGTTGTCGGTGCGGGCCTCAGTGCGCTCTGGCTCTTGCTCGGCGTCACCGGAGTCCTGTCGACGTTCGGGCTCGCGCTGTTCCTCATCGCGCTGTCGTGGGCGGCCGTGGCCCTCTTCATCGCGGGCCAGGCGCTGTGGGACCCGACCGACGCGCTCCGCAGCGCGCGTCGAATCACTGCGCTCGTCGTCGTCGTCGCTCTTCCGGTCACGTTCGATCCCGGCACCGCCGAGCGGTTCGGTGTCGCGAAGCTCACTCTGCTGATGATCGGCGCCCTGGTGCTCGCCGCGCTCTGGGCGGTCGACGCGCTCACGAACGCGAAGATCCCTGACCTCCGCACCGGTCTTCATTTGCCGATCCTCGCGATGGTCGTCGTCGGGTTGCTCGCCACGATCTTCAGCGTGAGCCCGAGGCTCAGCTTCCTCGGGGACTATCAGTCCTACGACGGCTTCCTCGCCCTGTTGGCGTTCGCGGTGCTCACGCTCTCGGCCGCCGAGTCGTGGCGGCCCACGGACCTCCGGACGATCCTCACCACTTTCCTGCTCGCGGGTGGCGGCCCCGTGGTGCTGTACGGACTGATCCAGATCGCCGATGTCGAGTTCGGCACGAGCTGGGACTGGATCGGCTTCATCAATCCCGGCGCATCGTTCGGACCGACGAGCACGGTCTGGTCGACGTTGGGCAACCCGAACCACCTCGCGGGGTTCGTCGCCTGCCTGCTCCCGATCGGGCTGATCGTCGTGATCAGTGACCGCTCTGTCCTCACGCGCGTGCTGTCCGGAGCGGTGCTCGGCGGCGCCCTGCTCTGCCTCGTCGAGACAAGCAGCCTCGGTGGCCTCGGAGCGGCCGTCGGGGCGCTCATCCTCACCGGGCTCCTGCTCATCCCCGAGCTCCGCCAGCACAAGCGCATGGCGGCCTGGCTCGGGGCCGGCGTGGCGGTCGCGGCCGTGGCCTGCGTGGTCATCGTGGCGGCGCAGGGCACGCTGGGCGACAAGCTCGAAGCTGCCACCGACTGGTCGTCGGGCACCAGCACTGCCGCGCAGCGCGCTGGAGTACTGGAAGTCGGCGACCGACATGGCCAGCGACCGTCCGCTTCTCGGTTGGGGACCCGACACGTTCGGTTACATGTCGCCGACCTATCAGACACAGAAGTTTGTCGACGCGTTCGGTCCCGACCAGATGATCAACGGCGCGCACAACACCTTCCTGCAGACCCTCGCGACGAAGGGTGTCGCTCGGCCTCGGCGCGTTGTTGTTCTTCTTTGTCTGGCTTGCCCTTCGGGCGTGGGGCGCGTGGCGGAACGTGCGCGCCCGCGAGCGCCTCGCTGGGGAGTGGCGCGACCAACGCCTGTTGTTGACCGCGGCGGTGGGCGCCGCGACCGTGGTGCTGCTGCAGAGCTCGTTCAACGTGGAGCTGCTCGGGATCAACGTCGCGTTGTGGGCGATGGCCGCGGTTGTCAGTGTCATCGCTCTGGGCGCCGGTGTCACTGTCGGCTTGAGCCCCCGAGCGATCCTCCACGTCGACGAGCCCGACCGCGCTGTGACGCTGGAGCCGCCGCGCCGTCCGCATCGTCGACCGGCCCGGCGCGCCTCGATCGCGGTCCCGGCGATCGTCGCCGGCGTCGTGGTCGTCGCGTTGTCGTGGTTCGCCTCCACCTGGTGGCGGGCCGAGCGGTCGTTCCAGGCGGCGATCGAGGGGACCAACACGCTCGTGGGGGCGACGCAGACGGAGTCGCCGGACCAGGCCGACTCCGCCGAGCAGGCTCGGGTGCTGCGCTCCACGCTCTCTGCGTTCGGGGACGCGAGGTCGCAGAACACGATCGAGGTGTTGTACCCGCTCTCCGAAGTGCAGTTCGAGATTGGGGTCTTGGACGCGGCCAACGCGGTGACGACGGAGAACGCTGCTGGCCTCCAGCCGATCCGAGACCTTCTCCAGAACGCGGTCGATCGGGCCCCTCGCGACCCGGTGCCGCTGTCGACGTACGGAATCTTGCTCGCGGAGGTTCGCGAGCTGGCCCCCGCCCTCGGGGACGCCGACCTCGAGGCCGAGATGTTCGGGCGCGCCTCCCGGGCCAATCCGTTCAACGCCACCTATGTGAGGGGCGAGGTCGCCGCCCTGCGGGCTGCGGGAGACCTGGACGCCGCTCGAGAGGTGGTCGAGGCCGGGCTCGAGCGCTTCGCCGCCGATCCCGCCCTGCTCAGCGAGGCCGTGGCGATCGCCGACGCTCAGGGCGACGACGCGGCAAAAGCCCAGTTCCAGGAGCGTTTGGACGCCGTTTCCGAAGGCTGATCGGCCCGGGCGGCGCCCCCGGCACACGGGGCGGGAGCAGCCGGTCTGACCTGCATGAGGGTGGACGGCAATGCTTGACCCCGGTCGGCGCAGGCCCTTAGGGTCTCGCCAGCCGAATTTCGGGTGTCACGAGTCGTCACACCTGGGGTTCTCGCTACCGAGGGGCGGCAGGGCTTCTGCCTGTTCCCGCATGCGATCGCCGGGTTCCGTTGGACGGCGCGTGTCGGTCGCAATCGAATAGGACAACAACCAGGAGGTTGTATGAAGTCACCGTCCCGCAGGCTGCGGCGGTTGGTTGGCGCTGGTGTCGCCGGCCTTCTCGTCGTGGGCCTCGCACCGGTGTTGGCGTCGGGCGTAGCCCAGGCGGCATCGACCGGCACCAATCCACCCGCGTTTTTGGCGCTGAATCAAACCGTCATCGGCACCGGTCAAGCTGGTTCCGCAGGCGGCGACATTCGCATCGGCGCCTCGACCGACACCTTTGATGCCGGCGACCAGATCACGCTCCAGGTGGCTCAGCCCGGTGTCGGCACGCCGACCTCGGCGCCGACCGCTGCCGATGAATGCGAACTGCAACACCCAAGCAGGTGGCCAATCGGCCGTGGGTGACCGCCGCTTCGTGTCGTTCGCGGCTACGCCCACCGGCGCTGGCCCGACCGGCGGCACGCTCACGCTGCTCCCGGGCGTCGCCTCATCGTCGACAGCTCTTGGTGCCAACGGCACCATCCCCGGCTTCTGCAACGTGCAGGACGGCGGCACGAAGACGGACATCTTCGTCTTCACCGTCGCCACGGCCGGCCCTGGTCCGATCGTGATCAGCAACATCAGGTACGACGTCGGTCGCGGCACCGGTCAGGCCAACAACGCTGGCCCGACGCTGCGCAACAACTCGACGACGACCGGCCCCGTTCGCGTCTTCATGTTCTTCTCGAACGTGCGCAACGGCGTCACCACCCTCACCAAGGCCAACTCGGCCGACGGTGTGAATGTTGCTCCGAACTTCGACAGCAATGCCTGGGTCACCACTGTCACGCTCGTCGGCCCGCCGAAGACATTCGCGGTGACCACTGGTGGTGCGGCACAGACGCGCACGATCAGCGGCATCACGATGACCGAGCAGGTCGCTGATGCGTGGGGTGCGCCTGGCACGATCAACAACACCTTCTGCATCGACATCGCTTCGCCGCCTGGCGCAGCTTTCGCCTCTTCACCGAGTCTCACGGTGACCGGCAGCGGCCTCGCGACCGATCTCCTGCAGAACGTGCTCGTGCCCGACAATGGCCCGGGCGGCATCGGCACGCGCGTGTCGATCACGATCGCCAACAACCCGGCGAACGTGCTCTCGTCGCTCACCCTGAACAACCTGCGGCTCACGATCCCAGGGGCCGTCACCGGCTCGGTGCGCGTGATCCTCACCGACTGCGGTGACCAGATCGGTCCTGGCGGCTCCCTCCGCGGCCAATCGGCGACAGCCGACGCCAACGGTGGCGCACTCACCACGACCAGCGATCCGATCCCGCCGGCGGTCAACCCGCTCACGACGGCGAACACCAGCTTCGCGACGATCGGCAACTTCTCGGGCCCGAACCCGAGTGACCCGAACGACTTGAACCGGGTGCCGATCTTCTTCCTCTTGCTGGCTGACCGCTCCGGTGGTAACGACCGCGTCGCCACCGCGCGCATCCTCCAGCAGGAGAAGTACGGCCTCTCTGGTGTGAACCTGAACAACAGCAGCCTCAACGGCTGCGCCGGTCTGCCGCTCACCAACCCGGTGGGTGTGACCGGCACGGTTGGCCAGTCGCTTCCGGCCGGCCAGCAGGGGTGCGGTGGTACTCGCTTCGCCCTGGTCGGCACGGCTGACAACTTCCCGGATGCGCTCTCGGCGTCGTATGCCGCTGGTCGCATCGGGGCGGCGATCCTTCTGGTTCGCCCGACCGTCGACGCTCTCGCTCAGGTGCAGCTCGCGCTGTCGAACCTGGGTGTGACCGTCGTGTTCGTGCTCGGTGGCCCCGCCGCCGTTCCGGACACGGTCGTCGACTTCCTCAAGACCCTGAACACGAGCTGCACAACCAACAGCCAGTGCGGCGGTCCCTCGAACACCGTCACCAACGGTGATCCGAGGCTCGCACCAGGCACGAAGTTGAGCGTTGGTCGCATTCAGGATCCGCTGAATGACACCCGTTACGGCACGATGCGACTGCTGAACATCCTCACGGGTCTGCCCGTGTCGATTCCGGTGGTCGTGCAGCAGGTGCAGCCCGCGCTGTTCAACCAGACGGGTACGCCTGGTGCGGCTACGGGCACCTCGCAGGCGGCAACCACGGTTTCGCCGGCGAACAAGTGCAGCACGTGCCGGAGTGCCTTCCTGGTGTCGGGCACGAACTTCCCCGACGCTCTGGCAGGGGGCGTTCGCGCCTACTCCCGCGGCATCCCGATGATCCTCACGGATCCGGCGGCGCTCTCACCTGAGGCTCGCCAGACCCTGCGGGATCTTCAGACGCAGCAGGTGTACATCCTCGGTGGCACGGCAGCGGTTTCGCAGGCCGTGCAGGACGAGCTTGTCAAGGCCACGCAAGACGGTGGTCTTGGTCTCGCCGTCGCCCGAATCAGCGGTGCGGATCGTCTCCAAACTGCTGTGGCAATCCATGCCTGGGCGACTCGCCTTGCGAGCAACACCTCGCTCCCGGGGTCGATCGCTGCGGCACCGTCCTTCGTCACCACCGTTCTGCTCGCCCGCGGCGACACCTTCCCTGACTCGCTGACCGCAGCGGTCCAGGGTCGTGGCTCGCTGTTCGGCGTGCAGACGCATCAACGGTGGCATCGGTACGGGTACCGATCCCAACAAGCTCAACTACTGCTTCTTCTGCGAAGCAAGCATCTTGCTGACGGTCGATCCGAACAACCTGGGTGCCTCCACCGCGAGCGCGCTCACAGCGGTCGGCGCCAGCAATGCCACATCAGCTCCGGTGAACGCCATCAAGTGCCTGGGTCTGCAGTCCGCGATTTCCGATGCGGTTTGCACGGCTTCCCAGAACGCGCTGGCTGGTATCACCACCTAGCTCGTCCAACGGCAACCTAGGAAGCGGGGCCCTTCGGGGCCCCGCTTTCGCGTTTTGGCAACGTCGCGTGTTGCGGGGCCCGACGATGGGTATCACCACCCCGCTGGTAGGTTCACCTGGCGTTCATCCGGCCATTCGGCCCTGATGAGGAGGAAGATCGTGCGGCGGCGTCGTCTCATTGCCTCGGTTGTGATCCCCGGGTTGGTCACCGGGCTGGTCATGTTCAGCTCACCGGCGGGCGCCGCGATGCCGCCGCTCGACGCGACGAAGGTGAAGGCGTCGTCGACCCCCGAGATCCCGGTGGGGTTCGGTGCGGGTGCGGCGGGCGACATCGTCCTCGGGGACAGCACGGTTCAGTTCCAGGCCGGCGACTCGGTGACGATCCGTATCGACGATGCCGACCTCGACCCGAACTGCGAAGCGGGTCCCGGCTTCCGCGACTTCATCGCGCTCGAGAGCGTGCCAACCGCGAGCATCCCCGGACCCGACCGCGACCGTGCAGGTGAGCCTGGGCTCCACCCCACTGTGTGCCGCGCAGGAAGGCGGCACGAAGCTCGACGTGCTCACCGTCTCCGTGCTCATCGGCGGACCCGGGCCGATCACCGTGAGCAACATCCGATACACCGCAGGTTCGAGTGGCTCGATCGAGGGCTCCGCGAGCAACGGGCCGGTGCAGCTCAAGTTCGACGGCGGGGGTGCCGTCGGCCCGCCGTTCAGCCTCGTCACCGCCAACACGTCGAACGCGTGGATCACACACATCTCGCTGACCGGTGGCGACGTGAGTCAAGCGATCCTGCTGCCCTCACCGCCCGTGACGCTCAACCCGATCGTCCTCACCGAACGGCTCAATGACGCGTTCGGGCCGGCGGGCACCGCGAGCGACGTCTGCCTCGACCTCTCCGGGCTCGCGGTCTGGTCTGCGGTCCCGACGTCGTCCACCACCGCGACTGTCCCGAGCGACGTCGTGTCCGCCATCGTGATCGACACGGGGCCGGCCGGTGCGAACACGCGGCTGAAGGTGAGCATCCAGAACAACCCGACCGACCGCGTTGAGCACGATCACGCTCACGGGCATGAAGGTGCAGCCGGGCTCGACCCCTGGACAGGTACAGGTCTTCCTGACCGACTGCGACAGCCCACCGTTCGGCACCCGAGCGTCGGGAGGCAACCCGGCAAGCGGCACGACGTTCGACACCATCGGCTACTTCTCGAACCCGTCGACGAACGTCGCCGGCGAAGCCGATCACGATCACCCCCGGCAGTGAGGTCATCACCCGGATCGCCGGCGCGGACCGCATCGACACGGCGAACGCGATCTCGCAGACAAGCTTCCCGGGCACGGGCGCCGCCGAGCGCGGTCGTGCTTGCACGGGCTGACGGATTCCCGGACGCGCTCGCCGGCACGCCGCTCGCTGCGGCGAAGAGCTGCGCCGCTGCTCCTCACCGGTTCGGCCTCACTCGACTCCCGAACCCTCGCGGAGATCCAGCGCGTGCTCACGGCAGGCAAGACCGTGTACCTGCTCGGCGGCACAGTTGCGCTGTCAGCGTCGGTGCAGACCGCGATCGTCGAGCGCGGGCTATCAGGTCGTGCGCTTCGAGGGCGTCGACCGCTTCGACACCGCCGTGCGCATCGCGCGCGACGGCCTCGCGAACCCTGTGAACCTCCTTGTCGCCGACGGCACGAACTTCCCCGATGCGCTCACCGCCGGCGCCGCCGCGGCCAAGGTCGGCCGGAGCGGTCGTGCTGTCGAATGGGTCGTCCGCGGTGCCGATCACCTCGCAGTACATCTCGAGTCGTCCGTCGCTCTCGCTCACCAGTCGTCGGCGGGCCGGCCGCGACGGCGTACCCCGCAGGGCAGGCGATCGTCGGCATCGACCGCTACGACACGAGCGCGCAGGTGGCCGCCCGGTTCTTCCCGGCGCCCGGCACGATCGGGCTTGCCTCGGGCGCGAACTTCCCCGACGCCCTCGCGGGCGGAGCCCACATCGCTCGGTTCTCCGGTCCGATGCTGCTCACCGACCCGAGCACTCTCTCGCCGGCGACGCAGGCTTACCTGACGGCGAAGGCCTCCAGCATCGTGGCCGGCTTCCTCTACGGCGGAACTTCAGCGGTGAGCGAGTCCGTTCGGACTGCAGCGCAGGTGTCCATCGGTGGCTCCGCGAGCTGATCGGGTGACTGCAGCGCCGTAGGGGCCCACCGCTAGCCTCGAACGAATGCAGAGGTCCTTTCGACTGTCGTTGCTCGCCCTCATCGCGGGCGTCGCGCTGACGTTCACGGCCTGCAGCGACGACACCGACTCGTCGTCGCCGTCCTCAGATGGCGGCGAAGCCACCACGGGCGCGGCAACCACCGCGGCGTCGGGGGCGACGAGCACGCTCGATCCGGTCGTGGGCAATGTGGACCTCGGGCCGCTCGCCGGGTGCCCGTTCTTCACCAAGGCTGACGCGGAAGCGTTCCTCGGCACAGAAGTCGGCGACCTGAACATGAGTGGCAGTCAGGTCGACGGCGACACGATCCTCGCGTCGTGTGCCTACAACGACTACTCGGGATTGCCCGAGAACGGAGTCTCCGTGAAAGCGAAGCTCGTGCCGGGCTCGGGGGCGAACCTCCAGGGCGACCTGCTCGACCTCGAGCAGAACCGAGCTTGCCGGGCATCCCGCTCGAGACAGTCGACGGTCTGGGCGACGCGGCGCGCTCCGCGGTGTTCCCTGGGAGCGACATCAAGCTCGTGGTCGTTTTCACGGGCGAATACCAGCTCGACGTCGCCGCCGGCCCGAACCAGAGCCTCGAGGAAGTCATCGAGCTGGCGCGCGACACGATCGCCAAGCTGCCGGATCCCGCCGGCGACTGAGGCCCGGGTGGCAGTCGCCGTCGCCACCCCCGCGCCGGTCGCGGAAGCACGGCTGCACGCGAGGCTCACGTCGCTCGACGCGGTACGGGGGCTTGCCGTTGCCGGGATGGTGCTCGTGGAGAACCTGCCCGGGCCGATCGAGTCGTTTCGTTGGCTGCGGCACGACCCGTGGCACGGGCTCACCGTCGCCGATGTCGTCTTCCCGCTCTTCCTCGTGGTGATGGGCGCGGGGATGGCGCAGTGGCTGCGCCCGCCGGTCAGCTCGCGGACGCTCCGGCGCCTCGTCGTCCGCTCGCTGGCATTGATCGCCATCGGTGTCCTGGTCTTCGGCTGGTGGGGTGAGGGGGGAGGACTCGACTCGCTTCGGATCCCGGGCGTGCTGCAGCGGATCGGCGTGGCGGGACTGCTCGCTGGAGTCGTGATCGTCGGGTTGCGACGGTGGTGGGCGGTCGCGTTGTTCGCCGTGGCGCTTCTGGTGGGATACGGCTGGCTTCTCGCGGTACCCACGATCGATGGATGTCGTGGCGCCGACATCCCCGACGTGCACGGCTGTCGGCCAGGTCGACCTCGGCGTGTTCGGCGCCGATCACGTGTATCGCGACGGGACGGTGGGCTACGACCCCGAAGGTTTGGCGTCGACCGCCGCTGCCGTCGCGTCGGTGCTCATCGGATGGCTCGCCGGCGAGTTCTTGCGGAGCGGTCGTGTCGCGCGCATGGCCGCGCTCGGCGCTGGTTGTCTCGCGGCGGGACTGCTCTGCTCCGGCGCGCTCGAGGTCAACAAGCGACTGTGGACGCCGTCCTTCACTCTCGTGACAGCGGCGATCTCGATAGGTCTGATGTGGATCGCACACGGGGCGGTCGACCGTTCCCGTGCCGGCGGTCGTTTGGCGTTCCCGCTCGTGGCGCTCGGCCGGAATGCACTCCTCGTGTATGTCGGCCAGCACGTGGTCGGAGTATGGCTGTCACGCGCCGCACGTCGGCGACGTCACCGCCTCGACGTGGCTCGTCGATCGTGTCGGTGAGCAGTGGATCGCCCCACCGGGTGCCTACGTCATGTACGCAATCATGATGCTGACGGCCTGGACGCTGCTCGCCTGCGCGCTCCACGCCCGGCACTGGTACGTGACGCTGTGAAGGCGAGCCGCGTCTTCGTCGCGGCGCTTGTTGGCGACGGGGCTCTTTGCTGCCGCCTGCTCGAACGGGGACGACGCGGCCCCGGCGGCCACCTCGGACGGTGCGACCACCACGGGATCAACGACCACGACGACGCCGACGACGACCGAGACTTCTGGCTCGACGTCCGAGCAGACGCTCGACGTCCCTGACCCGTCGCTCGACCAGCTGCCCACCGACGACCTGCCCAGCGGAGTCCCGGGCGAGTCACCCGATGCCGAGATCGCCGTCACCACCTCGCTCCCGCCGGGCTCGACATCGAGCGTGCCCGTGGCCCCGGAGTTCGTCACGCCGGCGACAGGCGGCGATCCGCCCACCGTGGTGCTGGCTCCCGCATCACCGGACCTCAAGATCCGCTACATCGTCAGCCCCCATCCCGACGACGAGTTCGAAGCCTGGTCGATGGTCGCGGGCGACACGTCGCACTACATCGTGTTCATCCTCCTCACCCGAGGGGAGTATTCGCAGTACTGCGACGGCAGTGGCATCTCCGAGCTCCAGGGCGACCGGGCCGAGCGGTTCCCGCAGCCCCAACCGTTCACGGGTCAGGGGACTGAGGGTTGCTCGCAGCAGCGCCTCGACGCGTGGCGTCAGTTCCTCGACACCCGCGGCGGCGTCGAGTCGGCCATCGGTCGCCCCGGGTTCCTCGGGCAATTCGACCTCGACGTACCCCTCGGCGCCGCCCTACCGAGCCGCGTCGTCGCCACCGGCGAGCGTGTCCCGTCCACCCAGTACCTGCTTTGGGTGGGCGACAAATCGGCGCGGTTCGCGTTCGACTTCGGCGACCGCGACCTGAGCATCAACGAGGTCGTGCTCGGCGTCGAGGCAGTGCGCGCGCTTCGCACGCGGGTGCTGCCCATCTCGGCAGAGGACGACCTCGTGGCCAGCGCCTACTTCAACGACCAGTTCGATCCGTCGATTCGCTACGAGCATCCCGATCACAAAGTCGTGCAGGCCGCCATCCGAGACCTCGACTTCGGCATGCCCGGCTCCCAGTGGGGCCGCACCGTCCCCGAGGACCCCGAGGTCGCCGAGACCCTCGAGGTTCCACCGTCGTTGTACTGCGCGGTGATGTGCGTCGAGCCCGAGCCCATCGATCCCCGCAACAACCCGTTCGCGTTTCGCACCGGCACGTTGCAGGAGACGTACGGGTGGTTGGCGCCGACCTACTGGGTGGGCGCCGAGCTGCCGAGCGGCTCTATCTTCAGCCGCGTGCAGCCCTTCTGGCGGCGGTTCTGATGGCATTTCGGCGCCGCGCTCGCACGCCGCCTGCCGCGGCGCCCCTGCCGGCCGCTGAACCGGCAGCGACGATACCGCTCGACTATCCCGTACGCCCACGGTCGCGCTACGGGTGGGGAGCGCCACCCCACCCCCAGCTCGAGGCCCTGCTCGTCTCGGGCACCGATCGGTACCGAACCGTCCTCGAGGGCTTCCTTGCTCACGCCGGAGAGCTCGCGTCCGTGACGGTCGACGCCCCGGACTCTGCGGGGGATCCGCAGTGGGGCAACGACTATCTCCCCGGTCTCGATGCTGTGGCGCTCTACGCCTTTGTTGCCGACCTGGCGCCCGCGCTGTACCTCGAGGTGGGGTCGGGCAACTCCACGAAGTTCGCGGCGCGAGCGATCCGCGACCACGCGCTGCCGACCCGGGTGGTGTCCATCGACCCGTTCCCGCGGGCCGAGATCGACGCGCTCTGTGACGAAGTCATCCGTCAACCTGCCGAAGACGTCGATCTCGTCGTGTACGACGCACTTGCGTCGGGCGACATCCTCTTCATCGACAACTCCCACCGCGTGCTTCAGAACTCCGACGCGACGGTGATGTTGACCGAGGTGGTGCCCGCGCTCGCGCCCGGAGTGCTCGTCGGCATTCACGACATCTTCCTGCCCGAGGACTACCCCCCGCAGTGGGCAGACCGTTGGTACTCGGAGCAGTACCTGCTCGCCGCGTGGCTCCTCGGCGGCGCGGGCGGCGCCGAGATCGTGCTGCCGGCGCACTTCATCAGAAGCCGCCCCGAGCTCGCGTCGATCTGCGATCCGATCTGGGAGGCGCCCCACCTCGCGACCGTCGAACGCCACGGCGGCGCGTTCTGGCTGCGGACGGCCTAAGCCTTCAATCGTGCGTCGGCGAGGCGGTCACCCTGGACGCCTTCGTTGCGAGCACCGCATACTCCTGCGGGCCGAACAGCACGCTGTTGAGCCGGTGCAACGCGTCGTTGATCACCGCCACCTGCGGCGGCGCGTCGATGTTCTCGTCGAGCAAGGGAACGGCGAAGAAGTCGGCGGGGGAGTGAAAGCGGATCTCCATGTCGGCGAACCCCGAGCGCTCGCACAGGAACGTCACGAGCGACGGGTGCAGCGGCC
This sequence comes from uncultured Acidimicrobiales bacterium, assembly GCA_963759645.1. Lineage (GTDB taxonomy): Bacteria > Actinomycetota > Acidimicrobiia > Acidimicrobiales > DATKAS01 > DATKAS01. Next base: position 362,386 of record CAVXAI010000017.1, read on the forward strand.
ATTTGTGGGTCGGGTCGAGGATGTACGAGTGGCCGAGGACGATGAGCGCGGTCGGGTTCGGCGTCTCGCATACGAGCACGCCGCCGGGTCGCAACTTCGCGGAGGCGAGGTCGAGAAAGCGGCAGAGGTCGGGGAACTCCAGATGCTCGATCACATGGATGGCTGTGATGGCTCCCAGGCTCTCGTCGTCGAGTGCGGCGAGGTAGGCGAGACCGTCGCCGTCCACGACATCGAGCCCAGCGGCTTGGGCTTCGGCGACCATGCCGGCGTCGAGGTCCACGCCGCGGCCCTCGATGCCGGCCTCGCGCAGGGCGGCGAGCAGACCTCCGGCTCCGCAACCAACATCGAGCACCGGAGCATGATCGGCGAGCAGCTCGACGTACCGCTCGGCGAGCGTCATCGCGACCGACGCAGGGTCGCCACGGAACCGGCGCTCGAACCCGACGTAGTCGAAGTCGACGTCGGCCGGGAGTCCGCGGCGTTCTGCGCTTCGATTCGCGTCGGCAGTGACGCGCTTCCGCGCGAGAACCCGAGCTCGGAGTCGGTCGCGCCCGGACGCACGGAGCTCGCGCGTGGCGCGGTCGAGCCGCTGGATCTGGTCGCGCAGCTCGGCGAACCGGTGTGCGGCCGCGTCGATGCCCGCGTCGGGGGCGATCGCCCGTCCGAGGTCGTCGAGCGTGCGTTCGAACGCCATGAGCTGAGCCTTGAGCAGCTCGAGCTGCACGCCGTGCACCCGGATCTCATGCATCGCGTCGTCGGCCGACGCGAAGAGCTCGATGTTCGAGTCGAGGATGCCGAGCGCGTGGATGGAGGGCACGAGCTGGGTGACCTGCTGCTGCAACGAGGCGACGAGCGCGCCGAGCTCCTGGACGCGGCCCGTCGTGCGGGTCTCGACGCGGATCGCGACGCGCTCGCTCACCCGCACCGCGATGCCTTCGAGCGCGCGGCGAGCGATGGGCCCGAACACTGCGGCCGCGGCTCGCCTCGCCCGTTCGGCGACGGGCAGCGGAGGCGGCGCCGGCGGCGGCGGGAAGGGCGCCTGACCGAGGGCGGCGCGGAGCTCATCGACGCGCTCCGGGGTCAGGTCGGGATCGGCGCTGCTCATGCCACGCTCAACTCCCCGACGCGCGCTGCCGCCCTCGTAAACGGTCGGGCGAGCGGTGGCGTCGGAAGATCGGCCAGATGCGTACTGACGACATCACCGCGCTGAGGCCATCCGAACGCGGTGGCCAGCGCCGTCGCCGGCAACGCGAGATCGTGCCGCTGCTCGGCCAGCCGCCGTCCCGCGCGACCGACCGCGGCAGCGCGACGGTGATCGCCCCCGAGCTCTACGGCGAGCTCCACAGCGCCCGCGGGGTCGGCGCAGACCAACATGTCGACGCCGGGCGTGCCGCCGAGCTCGGCGGCGGTCGCGACGTCGGTGACGAGGGGAGTCGCGAACGCGAGCGCCTCGAGCGCCGTCGTCCCGGTGGCCGCGACCGCGGGGCACAGCGCGAGCAGCGTGCGGCGCTGCCGCCAGCTGAGATCAGAGGGCACCTCGACGGGTGCGTCGATCCGGAACTTGTTCCGCCACCGCTCCCGAAGGAAGGGGGCCAGCGCCCGAAAGAGGCGCAGGTCGATGCCGGGCGCCGGCACTCGGATGTCGGCGGTGTCGCTGGTGCCGATCGTGATCGCCGCGTTCGCGAATGACTCGGGCGGATCGCCCGCGGCGTGCCAGAGGGCCATTCGGCCGCCGACCGCACGCGCGGCGTCGAGCGCGCGTGGCGCTCGGCGCGATGTGACGAAGACCGCGTCCACCGGGAGGCCGGGGTGCCACGCGACGACGCGGCAGCGATCCGCCATCGCCCGCAGTATCGGGGCGACATCGTCGGCCCGCCGCACATCCGAGACGAGGCCGAGCGTTGGGAAGCTCATCGCACCGTCGCTGGCGCCAACAACGCGTCGACGACCGGTTGCCAGGAGAGGGATGCGACACGCTCGCGGCCGGCGCGGCCCAACCGCTGCGTGAGCACGTCGTCCGACACGAGGCGGTCGAACGCCGCTCCCAATGCGGCCGCGTCTGGTGTCGCGACGAGACCGGTCTCGCCGTCGGTGACCCACTCGAGCACGCCTCCCGCGTCGCTCGTCGTGACAACCGGCTTCGCGGCGGCGAAGGCTTGCAGGGTCACGTAGCCATAGTCCTCGTCGTAGGGCGCGTACACGACTGCTCGCGCCGACGCATATCGGGCGACGAGCTCGTCGTCGCTCGACCCATCCGAGCAGCTCGACCCGATCGCGCAGACCGAGACGATCGATGCGAGCCTCGAGCTCATCGCGCAAGCTGCCCGTTCCGGCGATTTGCAGCGTGACGTCCGACTGCACCTGCGTCATCGCGTCGAGCAGCAGCTCCGGGCGCTTGTTGCGTTCGAGGCGGAGCGCGGTGAACAGCCCGCCTTCTGATCGCCCGGGGTGCAGCTGCTCGAACAGCGGCGGGGGATGCGGGAGCGGAGTGGACGTGAGCCCGTTGAACCGGGCGAGCCGGTCCGACACTGTGTGGGAGAGCGTGAACCGTTCGACGGCCTCCTCGAGCGCCCGGGTGTCCCATTCGACGAGCAAGCGCTGCTCCTCGAGCGCGCCGTCGTCGAGATCGAAGTCGCTCAGCTCGGAGCCCGCCAAGTCGTATGCGACTCGGTGTTGGTGGAAGAGCCACACGATCTTGCGGGGATGGCGGACGAAGTAGGAAGGGAAGTTCGTCGCGATCACGAGATCGGCGTCGATCGGCACCATCCGCCACGCCATCGCCGCGTCAAAGACCCGCTCTCGCTCCCACGCTGCTGGGAGCCGGACGAGGTCGGCGCGGTGTCCGGCCGCTCGAAGCGCGCCGACGAGGTTCTCGAGAAGCTGCTCGGCGCCGCCGTACATGAACGGGACCTGGGCGCCACACACGCAGATGTCCATACCGGTCGGACCACAGTAGGCGGATACCCTGCGAGGCCTGTGGAGCGCACCGGTCGTCTCGGCTTCGTGCCGCCCCGCTACGGCCCCGGCGTCGTCGGCGGGGCGGAGACGGTGCTGGCGCGGACGGCACGGGGCCTCGCTGAGCGCGGATGGTCAGTCGAGATCCTGACGACCTGCGCCCGCGACCACTTCAGCTGGGCCAACGAGTTCTCGCCCGGCGTCAGTCACGATCCTCCGCTGACGATCAGGCGCTTCCCTGCCGTCGTCGACACGCCCCGTGTCGAGCGCGCCGTCGTTGCACGCCCGCATCCTGAGCGGCGAGAGGTTGACGATCTCCGAGCAGCAACGTTGGGTCAACGACGACCTGCGAGTCCCCGAGCTGTTTCACTATCTGCTCGACCACAGTGACCGCTACCGCGCTCTCGTGTTCGCCCCCTACATGTTCTGGCCGACGTTCGCGTGCGGTCAGGTGGCGCCGGAACGCACGATCCTGATGCCCTGCCTGCACGACGAGCCCGAGGCTCGGCTGCCGCTGTACGCACCGCTCTTCAGCGGTGCCCGGGGCGTGTGGTTCCTGTCCGAGCCCGAGGCGGCCCTCGCCCGCCGGTTGCAGAATCTGTCGGCTCGCACAGCCGTCATCGGAGCCGGCGTGACCGTGCCGGAGAGCTACGACCCTGACGGCTTCCGAGAGCGCCACGGGGTTCACGGGCGGTTCGTCCTCTACGCGGGCCGGCGCGAAGGTGCGAAGGGCTGGGAGGGGCTGCTCTCGGCGTTTGCGACGGCCGTCGTGCGGTACGGCTTGCCTTTCGATCTCGTCACCACGGGCACCGGCACCGTTGTCGCCCCGAGTGTGATCGCGCATCGTGTCGTCGACCTCGGGTTTCTGCCCGACGATGAGCTCGCGAACGCGTTCGCCGCCGCGGACGCGTACGTGCAGCCGTCGGCTTTGGAGAGCTTCTCGCTCACGATCATGGAGGCGTGGCTGGCGGGCACGCCGGTGATCGCCAACGGCGCGGCCAGCGTCGTGCGCTGGCACTGCGAGCGGTCTCGTGCGGGGCTCGTCTACGAGGACGGCGACGAGCTCGGCGCCTGCCTCGACTTCGTCGCGCAGAGGCCGGACGAGGCGCGCCGCCTCGCCCAGGACGGCCGGGCCTACGTGCTCGCGCACTACCACCCGACCGACGTGCTCGATCGAGTGGAGGCCATCCTGCGCGACTGGACCACACCATGAGTCGCATCCTGATGGTCACGCCGTATGCCCCCTACCGAGACGGCATCGCGGCGTACGCGGTGCAGCAGGTGAAGGCCCTGAGCGCGGAGGGCCACGACGTCGAGGTGCTGTCTCCTGCCCCGTCCGCCGCACACCAGTGGCTGGATCTGCGCAATCGTCGTGGCCCGGCGGCGCTCGCTCGGCGAGTGAGCCGGTTCGACCGCTTCATCGTGCAGTACCACCCCGACGTCTTCTTCCCGATCGGCGTCTCGCCACGAGATCACGCCGTCGGCACGGCCGGCCTCATGGTGGCGTTTCGACTCGCTCATGCGAGCGAAGTTGTCGTCCACGAGTTCGACGACGAGCCGCTGCGGTACGGACGCAGCAACCGCGCCCTCACGGCCCACATGTGGCGATCCGTCGACCAGCTCGTCTTCCATACGGCAATCGAACGCGACCGGTTTCTCGGGGTCTGGCCGGTCCCCGAGGACCACACGACGGTCGTCGCCCACGGTGCGAGCTTCGTCCCCCACACAACCGTCGACCGCCACGACGCACGGGTGTCGCTGGGGTTGCCGTCCGAGGAGTTCGTGTTCGTGACCATCGGCTTCATCCAGCCGCACAAGGGCTTCGACCGAGCGGTCGCGGCGTTCTCGGCGAGCGGTGCGGCGCGGACGGGTGCCCAGCTCCACGTCGTGGGCTCGGTGCGAGTCGACGAGGAGGCGTTCCTGCAGTACCGCGACGAGCTTGCCGTTGCGATCGCCCAGACGCCCGGCGCGGTCTTCCACGAGGGCTACGTGAGCGACGAGGAGTTCGACCGGTGGCTGGTCGCCGCGGACGTCGTCGTGCTGCCCTACCGCCAGATCTGGTCGTCAGGGGTCATGGAGCGCGCGGCCCTGTACAGCCGCATGGTGATCGCGACCCGCATCGGTGGTCTCGGCGAGCAAGCCCCCGCGGGCACGGTCCTGGTCGACGACGATCTCACGCTCACTGCGGCGATGGGCGCCGCGGCGGGCGTCACCGAGGCGCCGGCCACGATCGAGTCGACGCCCGAGCCGTGGCCCGACGGCGACCGTGACGCGATCCAGGCCGAGATCCGTCGGCGCGCCCGCCGCGCCCCTTCCTGAGGCGTGAGTCCTGACGCGCCCGCTCAGGGGGTCGGAGTCTCGGGCGGCGCCTCGATGTCGACGAGCCAGGCGTCTCCGTAGGGGCGCGCCGTGGACCCAGGGGGCAGGGCGGCGACGATGTCGGCGACCTGCTGAGGCGTGTATTGACCGCTGCCGAGGTGGAGCACGGCGTAGCGAACGCCCAGCTGGCGCATGCGCTCCACCGACACCGGTGACGGGAAGGTGTTGAGCACGTCGATGTCCTCGGCATACCCCGGCGGCACGTAGCCCGAGTAGCCGTTGACCCGGGGATGCCAGTCGATCGTCGAGAACAGCATCCGTGGCGACTCGACCGTCGCCCATACGAAGCCCTCGCCCGGGATCGAGAGGTTGGACCATCGGCAGTTCGACGACGGGCTCGGTGCCGCGATCGTCGAGGGCCCGGTACACCGCGAGCGTTGCGTCGCTGGTGGAGATGTCGGCCCGGGGCGCCGGCGCTGCGAGCTCCAGGAGGATCAGTGCGCCGACGAGCACGCTCACCCCAGTACGAATCGTGCCCCGCATGTGCCGCGTGATCATGACGTAGCCCGTCGCCGCGAGCATGGCGAGCGTGAGCCAGGCGATGACGGCGAATCGCGCGGCGACGCGGATGCCGCCGAACCCGGGCACGTGCTCGTGCAACAGGCCGAAGGGCATCGTGACTCCGAAGACCTCGGGACCGATCGCCAATATCAACGACACCCCGCCCGCGAGCACCAAGAGGCGCAGCTCGCGATGCCGGCGCACCTCGGGCGCCTCGACGTCAGCCTCGACATCGTCTCGCCATGTGTGCCCGTGGCGGCGACGCAGCGCCCCGACGAGGCCGACCCCGCCCAGGGCCAGGACGATGAACGCAGGGAAGTGCATGTGCTCTCCGTCGCGCTCGGGCCCGATCTGTGCCATCCAGTCGTACAGGTAGCTGCGAGGCGCCGGAGTGACGACGTCGGCGGCCTTCAGTCCCCACTCGGGCACCGACGGACGCTCATATCCCCCTTGCGCGTGCAGCTGCTGGAAGCCGTAGGCGAACGGGGCGGCGAGCACGCCGGCGACCAGCACGGCGATCGCCAGCGCGCGGTAGGTGCCAGCCTTGACCCGGTACCGCTGCGACCACAAGTGCCCGACCACAACCGCGAGGGCGCAGGTCGCGAAGATCGCCCCGTAGTAGAGGGCGCCGAGAGCGATTGCCGCAGTGACGACGCCGAAGGTCAGCCCGGTTCGCGTCGATGGTCGTTCGAGCATCTGGAAGAGCACGAGGAAGCCGAGCGGAAGCAAGCCGAGCAGCTGCAGCTGAGGATGTCCCCAGTGCGAGAGTGCGAACCCGCTGAACGTGAACGCGAACGCAGCCAGGATCGCGGCGTCGTCTCGTCCCGTGAGCCGTTTCGCGAGCAAGTACGTCGTCACCTGAGTGAGCACCATCAGCAGCAGGACCGTCAGGTTCAGCGCGGCGACGAAGCTGCCCGTGAGGCCGTGGAGCAACGCAAAGAGCGGGGCGGCAGTGAGCATGAGGTCGGAGTGGGCCAGCGTGTAGCTGCGCGGCCAGAACATCGGCGCGTGGAACAGCTGACGCGGATGGGTCAGGAGTGCATGGATGTCCCACGACATGATCCAGGCCACCAACGCCGGATCGCCGGTGTTCGCCGGCATCGAGTTGAAGATCGTGTCGGGGGTCGGTCGGCGCATGAAGAGCACGGTCCCCACGAACAGCACCCCGAGCAGGACCGGCTTGAGCCACCGCGGGCGGGCGTGGGTCGGGCGGGAGTGTCGACGGCGTGACCTCGGCCGGCCCCTCGTCGGTCTCGAGGCGGGCGACGCTCAACGCTCTCGGTGCAACGGCCCGAACGAGTACCGCACGATGCAGTAGAGCGCCCGGACGCCGTCCTTCCAGCCGATCTTCTTGCCTTCGGCGTAGGTGCGGCCGTCGTAGGAGATCCCCACCTCGTAGACGCGCCATCCGCCCCGAGCCACTTTCGCCGTGATCTCGGCTTCGATGCCGAACCGGTTCTCTTCGATGACGAACGAGTCGAGGACCGGGCGTCGGAACGCCTTGTAGCACGTCTCCATGTCGGTCAGGTTGAGGTCGGTGAACATGTTGGACAGCGTCGTGAGCAGCTTGTTGCCGACCGAGTGCCAGTAGTACAGCACCCGATGCGGACGGGAGCCGTGAAAGCGCGAGCCGTAGACGACGTCCGCCTTCTGCTCGAGGAGTGGTTGCAGGATGACGGCGTACTCGCGGGGGTCGTACTCGAGGTCGGCGTCCTGCACGATCACGAACTCCGACGATCGCTTCCGCAAAGCCCCGCCGCAGGGCCGCGCCCTTCCCCTGGTTCACCGGCTGAAGCAAGACGCGCATCCGCGGGTCGACGTACGCGGTGGCGATCTCCTGCGTCCCATCGGTGGACCCATCGTCCACCACGATGAGCTCGCGTGTGTACGGCGAAGCGAGCACCTGATCGATGACGATCTTCACCGTCTGGGCCTCGTTGAAGCAGGGCATGACGACCGACAGACAGGGACGAGGCGTGTCGGGCATCGGATCGCAGACTACCGGCGGGTCACCGCAGGGCTTGGGCCAGCTCGCCGAGAGCCTCGGCGATCGCGAGGTGGTCGTCGTTGTCGGAGACCGACGACGCTTGGTCGCTCACCTGCTCGGCGAGCATCCGTAAGGTCGTCGCGACGGAGTCGCACTCTCGCTGCGTGACGGTCAGCCGGTCGGCCCGCAGCAGGCCGACGAGCTGGTCCCGCTGCATCTGCACCGACGACGCGGCCTGGTCCGGGGCGAGCCGGCCGTCGAGCACACTCCGCGCTGTCTCGATGACCCAGCGCACCCGCGTTGCCGGCTCCATGGGTCACGATCATGACTCACGGCGGGTGCCAGAGTGAGCACGTGGATCCGGTCGAGCTCGTCGCGTTCGCGGTCGGGGCGGTGATCGTCTCCTATACGGCGTTCGCCGCGTTCCGGACGGTGGTGCTTCCCCGTGCCGCGAGCACGATGATCAACCGGGTCGTGTTCATCGGGACCCGGAAGATCTTCGACCTCCTCGCCCACGAGCGCAGGGGTTACGCGGCACGCGACCGGATGTTGGCGTTGTACGGCCCGCTGTGTCTCGTCCTGCTGCCGTTCGTGTGGATCGGGTTGATCGTCACCGGGCTTCACGCTGATGATGTGGGGGTTCGGCGTCGAGCCGTGGCGGGAGGCGTTCATCCTCAGCGGCTCGTCCATCTTCACGCTCGGCTTCGCGGCGCCCGACAGCCTTCCCGTCGACGTGCTCGTCTTCCTCGAGGCCTTTCTCGGCCTCGGGCTGGTCGCGCTCGTGATCAGCTACCTACCGTCGATCTACGGGGCGTTCGCGCGCCGGGAGCAGCTCGTCGGTCTTCTCGAGGCGCGGGCCGGGAGTCCCCCGTCAGCCGTGGAGATGCTCACCAGGTATCAGCGCGTCGATGCCCTCGCGGTCATCGACAGCGACCTCTTCCCCCGTTGGGAGCAGTGGTTCAGCGACGTCGAGGAGAGCCATACCTCGTTCTCCGCCCTCGTGTTCTTCCGGTCGCCGCAGCCGAACCGATCGTGGATCGTCGCGGCCGGGTGCGTGCTCGACACGGCCGCGCTGCTGACCTCGACCGTCGATCGGCCCCGTTCTGGTTCGACACAGATGTGCCTCCGCACGGGCTTCTTCTGCCTCCGCCGGATCGCCGACTACTTCGGCATCCGCTACGACCCCGATCCTCGACCCGATGGTGCGATCTCGGTCACGAAGGACGAGTTCGACGTCGTGTGCGAAGAGCTGAGATCCGCAGGCGTCCCCCTGAAGGCCGACCTCGATCAGGCGTGGCGCGACTTTGCCGGCTGGCGGGTCAACTACGACACGGTGCTCGTACAGATCGCGGCCCTGGTGTACTCGCCCCCGGCGAGGTGGTCGTCGGATCGGGGCTACGCCGCGCCGAAGCCGAAGCTCTTCCGCCGCGCCACACGCGCCGCGTAGCGACAGTGATGTGCCGTGGGTCAGAGCTGCACGTTGGGGACGACGCCGCGGACCGAGGGCTCGAGCTCGAAGTACTCGGCGCGCCGGTAGCCGCACAGTCGCGCGACGAGCATCGACGGGAACGAGGAGACCCGCCGGTTGTAGTCGCGGACATCGGAGTTGTAGAGGCGCCGGGCCGCTTGGATGCGGTCCTCAGTGACGGTCAGCTGACGTTGAAGGTCGAGGAAGTGGTTGCTCGCCTTCAGGTCGGGGTAGGCCTCGGCAAGCGCGAGCACCGACCGCAGGGCAGAGGTGAGCATCCCCTCACCCTCGTTGTGCTCGGCGCCCTCTCCGGTGGCGGCACGTGCCAACGAGCGTGCGTCGGCCACCTGCTCGAAGGTGCGTGCGCTCGTGTCCGGCGTAGCCCTGGACGGTCTCGACCATGTTCGGCACGAGGTCGTGGCGCCGCCGCAGCTCCGTGTCCACGTTCGCCCATGAGTTCTCCATCAACGCGGTTTGGGTGGCGAAGCGGTTGTACGACACGGAGACCAGGATGACGATGAGCAGCGCGACAGCCAGGATGATCCAGATCGCGTTCATCGGGTCGGCCACATCTCGTAGACCAGCGTGGGGATCCGCGACACGATCTCTTCGGTCAGCTTGAACAACGCCGGGAGCTCCTCGCCCTTCAGCCGCTCGGTGTGCAGGAGGATCCACCGGTTGTGGACCTCGATCTCCACGAACCCCTTCGTCGACGCGAGCAGGTCGATCATCTGCGCGTCGAGGAACACGTTGGCGAAGCGACGGTCCTCGGAGGTCACGATAGAACGTTCGGTTGAACTCCTCGGACTCGAACTCCAGGTCTCGCGCTCCCAGCGCGCCCGCTGCCCGACTGACCAGGCTCTCCTTCGCCAGCGAGAGCTTCGGCCACATCCACCCGACGTCCGCAGTCGCGCACGTCCGGCGGTGATACGACCGATGCGTCGAGCCGTTCTGCTCCTCCGACTCGTCGTAGAACCAGTAGTCGAAGACGCGGATGGGGACGTTCCCGGTCGCCCTCCACATGACGTTCTCAGTCCCGCGCCCGTCGCCCTCTCGAAACAGATCGAACGGTGGGCTGGCGCAGTTGAAGTGGTCCATCGGCGAGAAGCAGAGGCCGTGGCGCTTCGCCGAGGTCGCGAGCGCGTGCGCGCGGTTTCGCTCGCCGAGGAACATCGTCAGGCTCACGAGTCCGGCGGCCATGGCGGCGCCGCCGATCAGGATGGCCAGAAGCACGTCTCATTATCGGCCGGTGGCGGGCGAGGGAAAGGCCTCCCGCCGTCAGCGGGTGAGGCGCATCGGTGTGTGGGGGACGCCGTCGTCCAGGAACTCGGCGCCGTCGACCTGGAACCCCAGCGCCGCGTACCACTCCACGAGGTAGGACTGCGCGTCGAGGACGACAGGGCCCTGGGTCAACGCGAGCGCCCGCCGCACGAGGACGGCAGCCGAGACCCTCGCCTCGGGCTGGTCCCGCGGTGACGACGCGGCCGATCCGCCACGTTTCGGCCGGCGGCCCCGAGAGGACGCGGAGGTACGCGACCACGGCGTCGGCCGCCTCGATCCACATGTGGCGAGCGTCGGGCTCGAGATCGCGGTCGTCGATGTCCGGATAGACACAGTCCTGCTCGACAACGAACACATCCGCACGCAACTTCAGGATGCGGTAGAGCTGCAGCGGGGTCAGCTCGGCGAAGGTCGCGACACGGACCTCTGCGTTCACGGGAAGACCGCGGTCACCGATGTCTGTGCGGCCGAGGCGCCTTGGATGAGGCCGATCGCGTCGTCAGGAGCCATGCCGCTCTCGAGGCTCACCGGCTCTGACAGCGCGTAGAGCGTGAAGACGTAGCTGTGGGTCTCCCCGCTCGGAGGGCAGGGGCCCGACCATCCGAGCCGACCGAAGTCGTTGTTCGCCTCCACCGCCGTCCGCGGCGGCTGGCCCTCGATGATCTCGGTCACGATCTCTGGGTCCATTCCAGCGATGGCCCAGTGCACGAAGTCGTCTGCGTCCGGGTCGGTGACCACGAGCGCCAGCTCCGCCGTGCCTGTCGGCACCGCGACCCACGAGAGCGGCGGGGAGATGTCGTCGCCCTCGCACGTGTACTGCTGCTGAATCGGCGTCGTCGAGCCGAACGGCGTCGCGAGCTGGAAGGTGGCGTCAGGAGGAAGCGTCGAGGTCGTGATGATGCTGGCGGTCTGGTCGGGCTCGGCGGGAGCCAGCGTGCGCCCGTCACGCGAACAGGCCGCGAGGAGCAGGACGAGGAGCGCCGCGGCGACCCGGAGCGAAAAACGCACCGGTCGAGTCTGGCAGCCCGCCCTCCCCATCCGAAGGCACCGTCGTGTCGCCTACCGTGCCGCCGTGCCGTCCGATGTCGAGCGCTACGAACCGACACTCGAATCATTGCGCTCGCATCCCGTGCCGGCCTGGTTCGCCGGCGCCAAGTTCGGGATCTTCGTTCACTGGGGAGTGTTCTCGATCCCGGCGTGGGCGCCCACCTCGGGCACCATGTTCGACCAGCAGGACCCCTTTCGGAACACGCCCTACACGGAGTGGTACCTCAACTCGCTCGCGCTCGAGGGCAGCCCGGTGCAAGCCCACCACCGCGACACCTACGGGGTCGACTACCCCTACGACGCGTTCGCGCCGCAGTTCAAGGAAGCGATCCGGGGTTGGGATCCGACCATCTGGGCCGAACTTTTCGCCGCGGCCGGCGCCCGGTACGTGGTGTTGGTGACGAAGCACCACGACGGCTTCCTTCTCTGGCCGAGTCGGCATCCGAACCCCTTCAAGGAGGGATGGCACAGCGACCGCGATCTCGTTGGCGAGCTCGGCGACGCGGTTCGCGCTCGGGGCCTGACCTACGGCCTGTACTACTCCGGCGGTCTCGACTGGACGTTCGGCGGCGCGGGCATCGACTCGTTCCGGTCGATGGTCAAGGCGATCCCGCAGAGCGACGAGTACGCGCACTACGCCGACGCGCACTGGCGGGAGCTGATCGAGCGATACCGGCCCGCCGTGCTTTGGAACGACATCGGCTACCCCACCGCGGGAGATTCGCCGCGGCTGTTCGCGGACTACTACAACGCCTATCCCGACGGAGTGGTCAACAACCGGTTCGACTTCCTCGGGGTCTCCGGCGGCACCGCCCACGCTGACTTCACCACTCCCGAATACGCAACCATGGCCGAGATCACCGCCGAGAAGTGGGAGTCGTGCCGCGGCATCGGCCACTCGTTCGGGCTGAACCGCAATGAGCCGGACGCGGCGCTGCTGACCGTCGACGGCCTGGTGCACATGCTCGTGGACATCGTGAGCAAGAACGGCAACCTGCTGCTGAACGTCGGACCGGCCGCCGATGGTCGCATTCCCCACGCCCAAGCAGAGCGGCTGCTCGGTCTCGGTTGGTGGCTGCGAGTGAACGGCGAGGCGATCTACGACACCTCGCCCTGGACGAAAGCGGCGGGGTCCACTGCGGAGGGCCTCGACGTCCGCTTCACGTCGGGAGCCGATGCGACCTACGCGTTCGCGCTCGGTCGCCCGCCGGGACGCACACTCACCCTCGAAGGCGTGACCGCGGATTCGGCGGCGACGATCACGATGCTCGGCCACCACGCGCCGCTCAGCTGGAGCACGCGCGACGGCGGCTTGGAGGTCGAGCTTCCCGCCGAGCCGATCGACACGCCGGCGGTGACGCTGCGGGCGAGCCCAGCCGGCGCGCTGCGCCTCTCCTGAACGCCGGGCTACTGCACGTCGGGCGGCGGCGGGGGCGGCGCGATCATCGGGACGTCGTCGTCGTCGCCGTCGCCATTGCCGTTGATGTCGCGGTCGCCGGCGTTGCGGAACAGCTCGGCGACGCCGGCGAGTGAGCCCATCATGCTGCTCGTGTCAGCCGGAAGGTAGATCTTCGTCGCGCGACCGTTCGCGATCGCCTGCAGCGCCTCGAGGTATTTGATCGCGAGGAGATCCGGTGTGGGGTTGCCGGCGTGGATGCCGCGGAACACGCTCTCCGTTGCCTGCGCCTGCCCCTCGGCGACCGTGATCTGGCGGAAGCGCTCGGCCTCGGCGACCGCTTTGATCGCGCCGGCCTGGCCCTCGGCTTCGAGGATCTGGCGCTGACGCACACCTTCGGCCTCGAGGATCGCCGACTCCTTCTGACCCTGCGCGCGTGCGATGGCGGCCTCCCGCTCACCCGACGCGGTGAGCACGACGGCGCGTCGGGTGCGCTCAGCCTTCATCTGCTCGTGCATCGAGTGCATCACGTCGGGCGGGGGATCGATCCGCTGCAGCTCGACTCGCTTCACCCGCACGCCCCAGCTGTCGGTCGCGTCGTCGAGGATCTGGCGGAGGTGGCTGTTGATCTGATCGCGGGAGGTGAGCGCCTCGTCGAGCTGCAGATCGCCGACAAGGTTGCGCAGGTTCGTCTGAGCCAGCTTTGTCACCGCGAGCATGAAGTTCGCGACGTTGTAGACGAGACGCTGGGCATCGGTCGGCTCGTAGTACACGACCGCGTCGACGGAGACGACGACGTTGTCCTTCGTGATGACTTCTTGTGGCGGCACGTCGACGACCTGCTCGCGCATGTCGACGAGCCGCAAGTGCTCGATCAGCGGGATGATGATGCGCAGGCCGGGATCGACGGTCTCCTTGTAGCGACCGAGTCGCTCGACGATGCCGCGCTGGAACGGGCGCACGATGCGCACGCCCGCCGCGACGAACACGAACAGCAGCAGCGCGAGGGCGGCGAGGACGATGACGGCGACCACGATGGCCTCCTAGGCCTTCAAGTCAGGGGGATTGGCGATCTCGTCGACGGGCCAGACGATCACCCGCGTCCCTTGGACGTCGACGACGCGAACATTCGTGCCGGCCGGGAGCGCCCGGCCGTCGCGGCTCTCGGCCCGCCACTCCTCGCGACCGACTCGGACCAGGCCGAGCTCCGAGGGGCCGGCGGGCACCTGTTCGAGGACGAGCGCCGGCTGGCCGATCAACCGCCGCGAGCCGATGCCCTCGGCGGGGCGGGCTCGATCGAGGCGGTGGCGGAGGGGATACAGGCAGGCCAGCGACGCGATCGACACCACGACGAAAGCGAGCCACTCCCAGCCGACTGCCACGCCGGCGAAGGCGAGGATCGCCGCGACCGCCGCGCCGATCGCGAACGGCAGCAGGAAGAACGACCCGAATGCGAACATCTCCCCGAGCAGGAACACGACGGCCGCTGCCAGCCAGATCCACCGCCAGACCTCGGGGTCGTCCACGAGATTGAGGGTAACGCCGTGACCGGGTTCGCGGGGGGCGCCGCTACCGTTCTCGGCGTGGATCAACCGCTCTGTCTCCTCACCGTCCACGCGCATCCCGACGACGAAGCGTCGAAGGGCGCGCCCACGGTCGCCCGGTACAGCAGCGAAGGCGTCCGCAGTGTCCTTGTCTGTTGCACGGGTGGTGAAGAGGGCGACATCCACAATCCGGCGATGGACCGGCCCGAGGTTCGGGAGAACATCGGCGAGGTCCGGGCCGCCGAGCTGGCGGAGTCCGCCGCGTGTCATCGGCTACCACGAGGTTGTGATGCTCGGCTACCGCGACTCGGGCATGCCCGACTCGGAGGCGAACCAACATCGGCGAGTGCTTCGCCCGCGCCGACTTCGACGAGGCGGTCGGACGTCTGGTTGCGGTGCTGCGCCGTGAGCGGCCGCAGGTGATCATCACCTACGGCGACGAGCAGGCCGGCTACCCGCATCCCGATCACCTACGGGTGCACGAGATCTCGCTGCCCGCGTTCGAACGCGCGGGTGATCCGGAGTGGTATCCCGAGCTCGGTGAGCCCTGGCAGCCGCTCAAGCTCTATTACACGATCTGGGCCCGTGCCCGCATGGAAGCCGTGCACAACAAGATGCTCGAGATGGGTCTCGAGTCTCCGTTCGACGCGAAGTGGTTCGAACGACCGTGGCAGGACGACCGCATCACGACGCGCATCGACGTGCGTGGCTTCCTCGGCGCGCGACGCGCTGCCTTGATCGCGCACGCGACGCAGATCGATCCCGACCTCGCCGTTCTGGTTCGGGTTGTCCGATGAGGTGCTTGCGGACCTGTACCCGTGGGAGGACTGGGTGCTCGCCCGCAGCCTCGTGGGCACGCCTCCCGCCGGCGAGCTCGAGGACGATCTGTTCGCCGGCATCCGCTCCGATCTCGGGGCGAGGGCGAAGACGCTAGGGGGATACTCTCGCCCGATGGCGAAGTACCTCACGCAGGACTGGCTCGACGAGGTCGTGCGCCTCGGGCAGTCGTTTCCTGAGCGTGCAGAGACCACCGCGCGCATGCAGTACCGCATCACGAACATGCCGGACGGAGCCGACGACTGCTGGTTCTACTGGGTCGTCGACAAGGGCAAGCTCGTCGAGGCGGAGCTCGGACAGGACCCCGACGCGGAGCTCACCATGGTGGTGTCGTACGCCGACAATCGCCTCGTGCAGGAAGGCTCTCTCGATCCGAACGCGGCGTTCATGCAGGGGAAGATGAAGGTGACCGGAAACATGGCGAAGCTGATGGCGCTGATGCCGCTCACCGCGAGCCCCGAGTACAAGGCGATCCAGGAACAGATCCGCGAGGTCACGGAGTACTAAGAGCCCTGACCAGGGGCCGCAACGCGCACCTCGCCCGTTCGATCCGGGTCGAGCGCGTCCTCGAACTCCACGGTGCCGGGTTCGCCGAACACGACGAGCGTGGAGTCGCCTGGTTCCTGAATGCCCGTGTCGAAGGAGGCGTCGATCGCCACGATGCGATGCGGCACGTCGTCGTCGTTCGTGAACGTCACTCCTTCGCCCGCTGTCACCTCGACCATCGCCGGCTCGAGTCCCGACGAGGTCGACCGGACCGTCGCGACGCTGTCCGGGAGCGAGTCGGCGACGTCGGCGCGGCCCGGGATGTCGGCATCGTCCCCGCATGCGGCGAGCCCGACCATCGCGAGCGCGACGAGCGTGACTGCCGCCACGAGGCCGCCGCGACGCATCAGGCGTCGCGCTGCGCGGTGCGGAGCTGGCGGAACCCGATCAGATGCGCGCCGGTGCGAGCGATCGCTTCGCCGAGCGCATCGTCGTGGACGACGAGCGCATGGTCGTCGACCCATGCCTCCCAGTGGGGGGAGAGCGCTCGCACCTCGGGTGTGTCGATCATCGGCTGCACGTGCACTTCGGTGACTCCCCCCGGAAGCTCCGCGAGGACGCGCTCGACGCGCGCTCGGCTGCCCGCCTGCTGCGCGGGGATGAAGTGATCCGGGAACAGCACACCTTCCTCGGCGGCCAGCCGCCGGAACGGGAACCCGGTCTTCGCCTCGGTCTCGGCGCTCGGGAGGCGGATGGGCAGCGCGAACTCGATGGCGAGCTCGAGGTAGATGTCGAAGAACTCCGGTCGCAGCGACATCGACCCGAGATGCGACGCGAGGTGCGTGACGTCGAAGCCCCACAGGATCGCCCGCTCGATCTGGACCCGGCACTCTCGGCGGACCTCATCGAGGTCGGCGTGGTCCCAGAGGTCGTCGACGCGCCGCGGGAAGCCGCCGTCGCCGTCGAGCAGCGACGGCGCGTGGGTGACCGGGCCCCACCGGTACAGCTCGTGCTCGGCGTTGAGAGTGAGGTGCACGCCGATGTCCTCGCCGCGGTACTGGGCGGCGGCCTCGCGCGCCCAAGGCGCCGGCACCATGAGCGATGCGCTCGTCGCCACGCCGTCGCGGAGGGCCTCGTACACACCGACGTTCGAGGCGTGACACGCGCCGAGGTCGTCGCAGCTGATGATCAGCAGGCGGTCATCCGGCCGGTAGCCGAGCCGCTCGGCCAGGGTTGCCACGTCTCGGAAGATACCGGCGCCTACGGCAAGGCGTCGCGGACCGGCGACTTGTCAGGCGTCGGGGCAGGCGCTCCACAACCCACTGCCGGCCTGGCGCGCCGCGGCCGCCGCCACCCGGAACTCCTCCGCGTACGCAACGTTCGGCGGGATCGTGAGCGGCTGTGCGTAGCCGGCGCGGGCCAGCTCGAAGTTCACGAACAGCCCGTCGGAGACCCGGTAGACGTACGCGAGCAACCGATCGAAGCGGTCACGGGCCTCGACGTCGCGCTCGAGCCGCACCACCGTGCCCGGCGGCAACAGCTGCGTCGTGAACGCCGAGGCCTCCTTGCCGTAGCACTGGACGGCCTTGCGGGGATCGACGCTCTCCGGAGTGTCGACGCCGATGAGGCGCACCCGTTCGTCTCGTCCGGCGATGCTCACCACGATCGTGTCGCCGTCGACCACCCGCTGGACCACCGCCTCGCCCGGACCCGAGCTCGCACCCGTGTTTGAGGGCGCCGTGGTGCATCCGGCCGCGATGAAGCCGAAGAGCACGAGGGCGGCGAGGAGCAGACGGCGCATCACTCAGATAGTCGCACGAGGGTGTGACACAACTCCCACCAAGGCTGGTTTTCTTGGCGTTTGCGGGTCTCGGCGACCCCGCCGCCGCCAAGGAATCGGCTGCTAGAGGCGTTCGATGATCGTGCCGGTGCCGAGGCCGCCGCCACAGCACATCGTCACGAGGCCGTACCGCCCGCCGGACCGCTCGAGCTCGTAGAGGGCCTTGGTCATGAGCACCGCCCCGGTGCCGCCGAGGGGATGCCCAAGGGCAATGGCGCCGCCATTCGGGTTCACCTTCTCCATGTCGGGCCGGAGCTCCTTGGCCCACGCCAGCACGACGGACGCGAACGCCTCGTTGATCTCGGTCGTGTCGATGTCGTCCATCGTGAGACCGGTGCGGTCGAACAGCTTCCGGGTGGCGTCGATGGGACCCGTGAGCATGAGGACGGGGTCGACGCCGACGAGGCAGGTGTCAACGACACGGGCACGGGCCCTCAGCCCGAGGGCATCGGCCCGCTCGGCCGTCATCAACAGCACGGCAGCGGCGCCGTCGGAGATCTGCGACGACGAGCCGGCGGTGTGCACGCCGTCCTCGCGTGCGACCGGCTTCAGCGCGGCGAGCTTCTCGAGCGACGTCTCCCGCAGGCCCTCGTCCCTCGCGACGTGGTGCGTCGTGTCCGTTGGCTTGCCATCCTCGTCGAGATCGGGGGCGTCGACCTCCACGATCGATCCGGCGAAGCGATCCTCGTTCCACGCCCGGATCGCGCGCTCTTGCGAGGCGAGGCCGAAGCGGTCGGTGTCGTCGCGGGTGATGCCCCACTTCTCCGCGATGCGCTCCGCGCCTTCGAACTGCGACGTCATCTCGTATCGACCGAAGTACGACTTCGGGATCGGCCGGCCGTACTCGCCGCGGCTGTCGGCTCCGATGGGCACGCGGCTCATGACCTCGACGCCGCACGCGACGGCGACGTCGACGACGCCGGAACCCACGAGCGATGTCGCAAAGTTCGTCGCCTGCTGCGAAGAGCCGCACTGCGTGTCGATCGTTGTCGCGGCGACGGACAGCGGCAGGCCGGCGGCGAGCCATGCGGTGCGCCCGATGTTGAAGCCCTGTTCGCCGACCTTGCTCACGCAACCGGTGACGACCTGCCCGATGTCCCTGGGGTCGATGCCGGAGCGCTCGACGAGCGCTGCCTGCGCGGTGGCGAGGAGATCGGCGGGATGGACGCTGGAGAGACCTCCACCACGGCGGCCTACGGGAGTGCGAACGGCTTCGACGATCACGACTTCGGTCATGGGCCGAGCGTACCGGTGACTATCGGCGACGACCCATCCCGGAGATCGCGCCGAGGACGAGAAGGAGGAGCGAAGCGCCGACGAAGCTCACGATCAACGACCACACGCTGAAGTCGGTGACGCCATCCTCGCCGACGAGGCCGAAGAGGAACCCGCCGATGAGGGCGCCGAGGATGCCCACCGCCATCGTGAACAGGCAGCCCGACCGGCGATAGCCCGTCGCGACCTTGGCCAACCATCCGGCCAGCAGCCCCATCACGATCCACCCGAGGATGCTCATCGCTCGCCGACGCTATGCCTTGTCGTCCGGCCTGTTATTCGCGCGAGACCCTGCGGGTGGGTACGGTGAGACACCCTGTGCCCAGCGTTCATCCCGACCTCGAACGCGAGCAGGCGTACATCGTCTCCGCCTACGAGGCGCTCGCGGCCATGCAGGGCCGGACGGCGGTCGTGCTCGAGGCCGCCCTCGACGACGCCCGGCGCGGCGACACCAACGCCGACGCTGCCGCCATGCACCTCGGCCGGCGCCTCTCGCAGCTCGACGTCGGAGGGTTGGCGCTCTGCTTCGGGCGGATCGACGAGGAGGCGCAGCAGCCGAGACGTTCTACGTCGGACGCCGTCACGTCGAGACGCCTCGCGGCGACCCGATCGTCGTGGACTGGCGGGCGCCGGTCTCGGTGCCGTTCTATCGCGCGACCGTCCAAGACCCGTTCGGCCTGAAGCGCCGCCGGCGGTTCAGCATCGAGGGGCACCACCTCCTCGACATCCTCGACGAGGTCTTCGACGACCCCGACAGCATGCTCAGCGGCATCGCGGGTGGCATCGCCGATCCGCTGCTCGCGGAGCTCGAGCGGGCCCGCACCGGCGAGATGCGCGACATCGTCGCCACCATCCAGGCCGAGCAGGACGTCGTGGTGCGCGCCGGCCTCGACGTGTGCCTCGTCGTGCAGGGAGGGCCCGGAACCGGCAAGACCGCGGTCGGGCTCCACCGCGCCGCGTACCTCATGTACGAACACCGCGAACAGCTCACCGAGTCGCGCGTGCTCGTCATCGGCCCGAACCCGGTGTTCCTGCGCTACATCTCGCAGGTCCTGCCCTCCCTCGGCGAGACCTCGGTGGTGCAGACGACGGTGCCCGGTCTGAGGGGAGCCTCGTTCCCGGTGCGCGCGGTCGAGCCGGCAGACGTCGCCGCGCTGAAGGGCGACGTTCGCATGGCGAGCGTGATCGAGCGCGCTTGCGCGGATCGACTGCGGCGCCCGACCGAAGAGATTGCCCTCTCGACACGTTGGGGACCAGTGCGCCTCGCTCCCGACGCGATGTGTGCGGCACTCGACGCGGCGCGGGCGCTGGGGCGCTCGTGGCAGCTCGACCGCGACGCGTTCCGGTCGTCGATCCTCGGCCTCCTCCTCGAAGGACTCGAACGAGTGCGTCCCGACGTGCTCGCGACCCGTGAGCAGCTCGCGGAGGACCTGCGCAACGACCGCAGCGCGAGCAGCGCGATCGACAGGGTGTGGCCGACGATCAGTGCGCCCGCCGTCGTGCGCCAGCTGCTGACCAGCCGGGCCGCCTTGGGCCGCGCCGCCGATGGCATCTTCACGCCGGACGAGCAGGCGCGGTTGCGCCGTCCCTCCGTCGGGTCGGCGGCGTTCGAGCCGTGGACCGCAGCTGACGTCCCGTTGATCGACGAAGCCGAGGCACTGATCGCCGGGCCGCCGAGGCGCTACGGCCACATCGTCGTGGACGAGGCGCAAGACCTCTCGGCGATGGCGCTGCGTGTGCTCGCACGGCGAGCGGGAGCGCGGCCCTCGATGACGATTCTCGGCGACCTGGCTCAAGCGACGACCGCGTGGTCGCAACCATCGTGGGAGGTCACGCTCGCGCATCTCGGCCAGCCGGCGAACGCGCAGGTGGCCGAGCTCGAGATCGGCTACCGGGTACCGGGCCCGATCCTCGAGATGGCGAACCGGCTGCTGCCTGAAGCAGCCCCCCAGGTGCGCCCGTCGCGATCAGTGCGCGCGCACGGCGCGGCTCCGGTGCTCGTACCCGTCGAGCGGGAGGATCTCGCCAGAAGCGTCGAGGTCGAGCTCGCGGCGCTGACGGGGGACTGGGTGTCGGTCGCGGTTATCGCGCCCGAAGCGTTGCTTCCGGAGCTCGAGGCTGTCGTCGAGGCGGCGGCGGAGCGGCTCGGCGAACACGGCCATGTCGCGCTGCTCGACCCCCTCGGGGCCAAGGGCCTCGAGTTCGACGCCGTGGTGGTCGTCGAACCCGCATTGATCCATCGCGAGGTCAACGGCGCTCGGCTGCTCTACGTGGCGATGACCCGTGCCGTGCAGCACCTCTCCCTCGTCCACACCCTTGCCCTGCCGGCGGTGCTGACCGCGGTGTGACGGACGGCTGTGACACTGGGCCGTGACACAGGGCCGTGACACAGGGCCGTGACACAGGGCCGTGACACAGGGCCGTGACACACGGCCTAGCGGCAATGTCCCACCCCCTCCGCATACTGGGTCCATGGCACGGCAGCTGGTCTTGATCGAGGCTCCCACCGACGAACAGTGGCGGCTCGACGACTCCACGCCGCGAGCTGGGTCGTCGGGGTGTCGCCGAGGCCCGCCGGGCTCTCCGCGAGGCGTCGGCGAGCCCGCAGCGCGAGCACGACACCGCCGCCTGACCGAGTCGCCGAAAACCGAGTCCGCCTAACGCGCGACGAAGTACTTGGCTCGGGGGTGGTGGCAGATGATCGCGGAGGTGGTCTGCTCGGGGTGGTACTGCCACGAGCTTTCCTCGCTCACCGCCACGCCGATCGCCTCCGCGTCGAGCAGCTCCGCGACCTTGGCGTTGTCCTCGAGGGCCGGGCACGCCGGGTAGCCCCACGAGTAACGGCCGCCCCGGTACTGCTGCCGGAACAAGCCCGCCACCGTCGGGCCGTCCTCGTCGGCGAACCCCCACTCCTCCCGGATGCGGTGATGCCACAGCTCGGCAAGCGCTTCAGCCATCTCGACGCCCAGACCGTGCAGCAGGAGGTAGTCCTGATAGCGGTTCTCGCTGAACAGCTCGGCCGTCGCGTCCGACACGGCGCTTCCCATTGTGACGATGTGGAACGCGGCGTAGTCGACATCGCCGGACTCGACCGGCCGGAAGAAGTCCGCGATGCAGAGGTACGGGTCGACGCGTTGGCGCGGGAAGTCGTAACGGATGAGCTCAGCTGTCCGCGTCTCGTCCGTCCAAAGGACCAGCTGGTCGCCATCCCCATTCGCGGCGAAGTACCCGTACACGACCTGCGGTACGAGGACGCCGGACGTCTTCGCCGCCGCGAGCTGGGCCCGAAGCGTCGGCCGGAGACGCGCCTTGAAGGCGTCGTCGGTCTCGCCTGACTCGGGACGGAACTGCCACTGGTTGCGGAACAACGCGGTCTCGTTGACGAATGTCGCGATCTCGTCGATCGCGACGCCCTTCACCACGCGTGCGCCGAGGAACGGAGGCTGGGGGATCGGGTTGTCGATCGCCACCTCGGGCGACCGCGTCGGGAGCGCGACCGCCGCGTCATCCTTCGTCGAGCGCCGCTCCGGCAACACCCGACCGGTCGGTGCTCGTCCGAAGTCGGGGTCCTCGTCGCCCGTGCGCTTCAGCTCCATCAGGCGCTCCATCGTGCGGAGCCCCTCGAACGCGTCGCGCCCGTAGAAGAGCCGCCCCTCGTAGACCTCGCGGAGGTCGCGCTCGACGTAGGACCGGGTGAGGGCGGCGCCGCCGAGCAGCACCGGGTAGTGGGCCAGCCCGCCGCTGTTCAGCTCTTCGAGGTTGTCGCGCATGATGAGTGTCGACTTCACGAGCAGACCGCTCATGCCGATTGCGTCGGCCTTGATCGCCTCGGCGCGGGCGACCATGTCACCGATGGGGCACTTGATGCCGAGGTTGTGGACCTCGTAGCCGTTGTTCGTGAGGATGATGTCGACGAGGTTCTTGCCGATGTCGTGCACATCGCCCTTCACCGTGGCGAGCACGATGCGGCCCTTGCTGGTCTCGCCCTCGAGTCGGTCCATGTGCGGGGTGAGGTAGGCGACGGCCGCCTTCATCGTCTCGGCCGACTGCAAGACGAATGGCAGCTGCATCTCGCCGGTTGCGAAGAGCTCACCCACCACCTTCATCCCGTCGAGCAGCACGTCGTTGACGATCGTCAGCGCGGGAGTGCGCTCACTCAACGCCGCCTCGAGGTCGTCGTCGAGGCCGTCGCGGTCGCCGTCGATGATGCGGTGCTTCAGCCGCTCGTTGACCGGCCAACCCGAGCGATCTTCCTTCTCACGCACCGTCGCGTGCACGTCGGCGAACACCTCGAGCAGGCGCTGCAGCGGGTCGTAGCCCGGTTGGCGCCGGTCGTGCACCAGGTCGAGGCACACCTGGCGCTGCTCGTCGGGGAGCCTCGACAACGGCATGATGCGCCCGGCGTGCACGATCGCCGCGTCGAGACCCGCGTTGACGCACTCGTGGAGGAAGACAGAGTTGAGTGCGTGGCGAGCGGCAGGGTTCAGGCCGAACGACACGTTGGAGACGCCGAGGACGGTGAACGCGCCCGGGATCTCGGTCTTGATGCGTCGTATCGCCTCGATCGTCGCGAGCGCGTCGCCCCGCAGGTCGTCACCGCCCGTCGACAACGGGAACGTGAGCGCGTCGAAGATCAAGTCCTCGGCGCGCATGCCGTAGCGCTCGGCCGCGAGATCGTGGATGCGGTGGGCGACGCGCATCTTCCACTCGACATCGCGCGCTTGGCCTTCCTCGTCGATCAGCAGGCAGATCACCGCGGCGCCGTACTCGGCTGCGAGGCTCATGACCCGATCGAAGCGCGAGCCCTCGCCGAAGCCGTCCTCGAGGTTGGCCGAGTTGAGGATGGCGCGCCCGCCGATGTGACGCAGGCCCGCCTCCATCACATTGGGTTCGGTGGAGTCCAACACGAGCGGCGCGCTCGCCTGCGTCGCGAGGCGACCTGCGAGTGCGTCCATGTCAACCGCACCGTCGCGTCCGACATAGTCGACGCACACGTCGAGGACGTGGGCGCCCTCGCGGATCTGGTCGCCAGCCATACGAACGCTCGCATCCCAGTCGCCCGCCAGCATCGCGTCTCGAAACGCCTTCGAGCCGTTGGCGTTCGTCCGTTCGCCGATGATCAGAAACGACGTGTCCTGCGCGATGGGCTGCGCGGTGTACAGCGACGAAACGGAAGGTTCGTCGACCGCGGGCCGAGAGGTTGGCGTGAGGTCGCGGCATCGCTCGATCACCGCGGCGATGTGCGCTGGCGTCGTGCCGCAGCATCCGCCAACGACCCGCACGCCGAAGTCGGTGATGAAGCGGGCGTGGTACTCGGCGAGCTCCGTCGGGTGTGAGGTCGTAGTGCGTTTGACCGTGCACGATGCTCGGCAGGCCGGCGTTCGGCAGCACCGAGATCGGCACGCTGCAGTGCTGGGAGAGATGGCGCAGGTGCTCGGTCATCTCGCGGGGGCCGGTGGCGCAGTTGAGTCCGAAAAGGTCGGGCTTCATCGCTCCGAGCGAGACGAGAGCCGCGCCGATCTCAGATCCCACCAGCATGCGGCCGGTCGTCTCCATCGTGACTTGCAGCTGGATCGGCACCCGGCGCCCTTCGGCAGCCATCGCTCGTCGCGCGCCAATCACCGCGGCCTTGGCCTGGAGCAGGTCGTAACACGTCTCGATGAGGAGCACGTCGACGCCGCCCTCGATGAGGCCGCGGGCCATCACCTCGTACGCGTCGCGGAGTGCGACGAAGCCGACGTGGCCGAGGGACGGGAGCTTGGTGCCTGGTCCCATCGAGCCGGCGACGAAGCGGTGGCGGCCGTCGGCGTTGAAGTCGTCGCGGACTCGAGCTGCAAGACGGGCCGCGGCCGAGGCACATCTCGTGCGCTCGGTCCTGCAGCCCGTATTCAGCGAGCACGGTGCCGAAGGCCCCGAACGTGTTCGTCTCGACGACGTCCGCTCCCACCTCGAAGAACGACGCGTGGAGATCAGTGACGAAGTCGGGCCTCGTGAGGGACAGCAGATCGACGCATCCCTCGTAGGCGGCCCCGCCGTAGTCGTCGATGGTCGGCTCGCGGCGGTGAAGGTTCGTGCCGATCGCGCCGTCGTAGACGACGACGCGCTCGTGCACCGCCTCGAGGAATGACATTTCGTCAGGCTACCGGCGGGTCGCCCGCGTCCTCGGGCGTTCAACCAGGTGTCCTAGGCTCCCGCCGGCGATGAAGATCTACACGCGGAAGGGCGACGACGGCACGACCGGACTCCTGTACGGCGGGCGCGTGCGCAAGGACTCCGATCAGCCCACCGCATACGGCGTGGTCGACGAGGCACAAGCGGTGCTTGGCATCGCCCGAGCGGAGGCGGAGCGGGGCGGCGAGCTCGACGACCTCCTCGTGAGTGTCGAGCGCGACATGTACGTGCTGATGGCCGAGCTCGCGACTGCTCCGGAGAACCGGGGCAAGCTCACTCCTGGCCAATCGAGTGTCACCCCCGAGATGATCGAACGGCTCGAGCCGATCATCGACAGCCTCACCAGTCGATTCGAGCAGCCGACCGAGTTCGTGTTGCCCGGGCAGTCGCGTATCGCCGCGTACCTCGATCTCGGCCGAACGGTGGTGCGCCGCGCGGAGCGCTCGTCGCTCGTCGCCGCGCCGCCGCCCTCGCTCGTCGTGCCCTACCTGAACCGCCTCTCCGATCTGCTGTGGACCATGGCTCGATGGCAGGAAGATGTGGCGTTGCCGGCTCGGCCGGCCTGACACAGAAAGCAGAACTGATGTCGATCACCTTCACTGTCACCCGCAGCGCGCCGCGGGACGCCGACGCCATCGGCATCGGGGTCTTCACCGAGGGTGCCGCCCCGCGCTCGCTCGGCATCGATCGATCGGGCCTGGCCGCGCTCGGGTTCGAAGGCAAGGTCGGGCAAGCGTGCGTGCTGGCAGGCGGCGGCGGGCCGACGAGAGTCGCGCTCGGACTCGGGAAGAAGGGCGACACGACCGTCGCTGATGTGCGGAGGGCGGCCGGTGCGTTCGTGCGCGCAGCCTGCCGGTTCCCGTCGCTCGCCATCGGCATCGTCGAGACCGCCGGCGTCGACGCGAAGGCGGGCGCGCAGGCGGTTGTCGAGGGGGCGACGCTCGGGTCGTATTCGTTCACCCGCTACAAGTCGGAAGCGCCGAAGGCTGGCGTGTCTTCCGTCGCCATCATGGCTTCGGAGGCCGCGGCCAAGGCGACGCAGACGGGCGTCGACCGTGGGTCCGCCATCGCCGACGCCGTAGCGATGGCGCGCGACCTCGTGAACACGCCGGGCGGCTCGCTCAACGCGCGCGACATGGCCGAGCTCGCGACGGAGGTCGCCAAGGACAACGGGCTGACCATCGAGGTCATGGACGAGCACGCCATGGAGCAGGCGGGCCTCGGCGGCATGCTCGGCGTGAATCGCGGATCCGACGAGCCGCCCCGCCTCATCAAGCTCACCTACACCCCCCGCAACCCGACCGGATCGGTCGCGCTGGTCGGCAAGGGGATCATGTTCGACTCGGGTGGTCTCTCGCTGAAGTCGGGCGAGGGGATGATGTCGATGAAGATCGACATGTCGGGCGCCGCAGCGGTGCTGGCGACCATGACCACGCTGAAGACGACCAAGCCGCGGGTGAAGGTCATCGGGTTCCTGTGTTGCACCGACAACATGCCGAGCGGCACCGCGTTGAAGCCGGGCGACGTCATCACCATTCGAAACGGCAAGACCGTCGAGGTGCTCAACACCGACGCCGAGGGCCGTCTCGTGCTCGCGGACGGGCTCTCGTTGGCCGTCGAGGAGGACGTCGACGCGATCGTCGACCTCGCGACGCTCACTGGCGCGGTTGTCGCGCGCGCTCGGCAACCGGATCGCCGGCGTGATGGGTAACGACGACGTTCTGATGGATCAGGTGCGCGACGCGGCGAGCCGCGCCGACGAGCTCGTGTGGCCGCTGCCCTTGCCGGCCGAGTACCGCAAGTTCCTCGACTCGCCCGTCGCCGACCTCAAGAACATCGGCGGCACGTCGGTACTGGGTTCCGGGGGCGGGGGTGGTGGTGCGCTGACCGCAGGACTGTTCCTGAAGGAGTTCGTGAGCGACGTGCCGTGGGTCCACATCGACCTCGCCGGCCCGGCGATGGCCGACGCGGACGACACGTACGTGACGCGCGGTGGCACCGGCTTCGGAGTGCGCACGCTCGTCGAGCTGCTCGACCGCTTCACGCCGTAACCCATCGACCGTTTGCTCACTCAACCACCTGTGATGGGGGTCGAATGAGCAAACGGTGCTGGAGTGGCGAGCACCTCCGCCGTGGTGCCCGCCAGCATCGGCCGACCGCCAGAGGAGGGGGGCGGTCGACCGATGAACCGGGTCAGGTCTGAGACCTAGTCAGGCCGCGTCCGGGCCGGCTGCGGCTCGTGCGGCGCGGGCGGCCCGCTCGGCGTCGGCCCAGATGGCGGCGGCACGGCACACGTCGGGCGCGAAGCGCCACCGACCGAGCTGCGCCTGCACGGCGTCGATGGACTCTCCGAGCTCGCTCAGGGTGAGTGCGAGGCGACGCGCTCGCCGCGCCGCCGCGTCGGGTGTCTCACGAGCGGGAAGAGGCCACGTCGCGTGCAGCGTGCGCAGCCGGGCCGGTAGCCGTTCGAGCTGTCGGGCGTTGAGGGGAGGGAGACGCCGGCGCACCGCGAGCTGGGTTCCGTTCGTCTGCGCGAGGCCGAACTGACTGGCCCTCACGAGCGTGCGGGCGAACGGCGAGTTGCGTCCGCCGGCACCGCCCCCGTTGCCGCCGATGCCGATCGCTTGCGCGGTCTCGGCGAGGTCGAGCGCGAACCCCTCGGGCGCGCGGTCGAGGCCGGCGACGAGGCGTCGCATCAACCAGGTCGTGCTCGGCCCCACGACGCCGAGCCAGAACAGCTCGACGTAGTCGGACCGGGGGTCGAAGCCGAGCGCGTCGATGACCGGATCGACCCAGGGCACAACGTGCACCACGTCGACCGGCAACGCGAGTTGCGTGTCCGCAATCTCCGCCGTCATGTGTCTGCCTCCGCCGTTCGGCCCCGCCGGGCCACTACCAGTGTCGATGTATTTCATGCATTTTCCGTTCGGCTGTCAAGGGGAGATTTCGCGCGTCGTGCCAGAGTGAAGGCGATGCGCGACCCGTCCGTCGATGTGGACCTTGCCCGAGGGCTGGTGCAGCAGGCGCAGCGCGTCGTCGTGTTGACCGGCGCGGGCATCTCGACCGATTCCGGCATCCCCGACTTTCGTGGACCCAACGGGGTTTGGACCAAGAATCCCGCGGCGGAGAAGACGGCGACCCTCCAGCACTACATGAGCGATCCGGAGATCCGGAAGCAGGCTTGGCGGGGCCGTCGGGACTCGCCGGCCTGGAACGCCGAGCCGAACGCCGGCCATCGCGCGATCGTCGACCTGCAAAAGGCGGGAAAGCTCCACGCCGTCGTGACCCAGAACGTCGACGAGCTGCACCAACGGGCGGGCACCGATCCGACCCTCGTGATCGAGGTGCACGGCACGATGCGCACGGTCATCTGCATGAGCTGCGGGGAGACGGCGCCGATGGAGCGTGCGCTCGCCCGGGTCGATGCGGGCGAGGAGGATCCTCCGTGCCGCACCTGCGGAGGCATCCTGAAGTCCGCGACGATCTCGTTCGGTCAGCAGCTCGTGCCCGAGGTCATCGACCGGGCCTACACGGTCGCCGAGGAGGCCGACGTCGTGCTCGCCGTGGGCACGACGCTGGGGGTGTATCCCGCCGCGAACGTGGTGCCGATCGCCAAGCGCAACGGGGCTTCCGTGATCATCCTGAACGCCGAACCGACCGAGATGGACGACCTCGCGGACGTGGTGCTCCGGGGCTCGATCAGCGACGTGCTGCCCTTGATCGTGTCCGGCCCTTGATCCGGCTGAATCCGCCGATCTGACTGGTAGCGAAATCCCGACCGAGAAGGTAGGCTTTTGCCCATGTCCAGCTTCCGCGAGCTGTTGGCGAAGGCCAAGAGCGAGATCCGCGAGGTCGACACCGCCACTGCGGACGACCTGCGCCGGCTGCCCGGCACCATCCTCCTCGATGTCCGCGAGCCCGACGAGTACGAGCAGGGGGCGCTGCCCGGCGCCATCCACATCCCGCGTGGCCACCTCGAGTCGCAGATCGAAGGCAAGGTGCCCAACCGCGACGCGCCCGTCGTCATCTACTGCGCCGGCGGCACGCGGTCCGCATTCGCAGCGAAGACGCTCGGCGAGCTCGGCTACAGCGACGTGGTGTCGGTGGCCGGCGGCTTCGGTCGGTGGAAGGACGAGGGTCGTGAGTGGGCGGTGCCCACGCAGCTGAACGCGGAGCAGAAGCTGCGGTATCACCGCCACCTGTTGCTGCCCGAGGTCGGCGTCGAGGGGCAGACGAAGCTGCTCAGCTCGAAGGTGTTGCTGCTCGGTGCGGGTGGCCTCGGCTCACCGGCTGCGATGTACCTCGCCGCGGCGGGCGTCGGCACGCTCGGCATCGTCGACATGGACGTCGTCGACGAGTCGAACCTGCAGCGCCAGATCCTCCACAACATCGATCGCGTCGGCGATCGCAAGGTCGACTCGGCCAAGAAGACGCTGACCGCGCTCAATCCGGAAGTGCACGTCGTCGCGTACGACACGCGGCTCGACGCGGGCAACGTGCTCGACATCATCGACGGCTACGACGTCATCATCGACGGTGCCGACAACTTCCCGTCGCGCTACCTCCTGAACGACGCGTCGCTGAAGAAGGGCATCCCGGTCGTCCACGGATCGATCTTCCGGTTCGAGGGTCAGGCGACGGTGTTCCATCCGTTCGTCGGGCCGTGCTACCGGTGCATGGTGCCCGAGCCGCCTCCCG
Source organism: uncultured Acidimicrobiales bacterium (assembly GCA_963759645.1). Lineage (GTDB taxonomy): Bacteria > Actinomycetota > Acidimicrobiia > Acidimicrobiales > DATKAS01 > DATKAS01. The sequence goes on from CAVXAI010000017.1 coordinate 392,251, forward strand.
CCGAGCTCGCCCCGTCCTGCGCCGAGGCCGGCGTCCTCGGCGTGCTCCCCGGCATCATCGGCTCGATCCAGGCGCTCGAGGCGATCAAGCTCATTCTCGGTCTCGGCGACTCGCTCGCCGGTCGCCTCCTCGCGTACGACGCGCTCGAGCAGTCGTTCCGCACCTACAAGGTGCTGCGCGACCCCGAGTGCCCCGCGTGCTCACTCGACCCGGCCGACATCGTGATCGCCGAGTACGACGAGCACTGCATGCCCCACCGGGCTCACTAGACCTCCGCGAGGCGGGCGGCCAGACCCGCTCGGCGCACGTCGAGCTTGCGATAGACGCTCGACAGGTGCGCCTCAACCGTGCTCACGCCCAGGTGGAGCGAGGCCGCGATCTCGCTGTTGCTTCGGCCCGTGCCCGCGAGCTCGGCGACCTGACGCTCTGTCTCGGTCAGCATCGCTTCGGGAGGTCGGCGTCCGCTGATGCGGGCGAGTTCGTTGCGAGCCTTGTCCGCCCAGAGTCGCCCTCCGAGCTCCTCGAACATTCGTCAGAGCCTGCTCGAGTGCCTCGCGTGCAGCGGCTCGCTGCTGAGCCTGACGGCGCACGGAGCCCAGGCACAGCAGGGTCCGAGCCCGTTCGAGCGGGTAGCTGAAGCCGTCGAGGCTGGCGAGCGACTCGCTGAAGGACCGCTCGGCCGCGGCGAAGTTGCGGTCGACCGCGGCAAGGAGCGCCCGGCAACGAGACGTCGTGGCGAGTGCCCACGGCCCTCCCTGCTGGTCGGCGCGTTGGACCCATTGTGCGAAGACGTGGCGAGCGCGTGCGATGTCGCCGGCTTCGATCAGAGCCTCGATCGTGTCGGCCCACACAAAGGCCGTCGGGTCGTCGCTGCCCATCGTGATGAGCTGATCGGGAAGATCACGCAGAAGGTCGGCGGCCGCGCGGCCATTGCCGAGCATCAGCTCGATTCGCCCGAGCACTGCCACCATCTCGATCTCGGCGAAGCGAGTCGGACCCGCGACTGTGCCCGAGAGGGCGTATCGGGCCGAGGCTCGGGCGTCGTCCAACAGTCCGAGATCTGCCTCGACGAGCGCTTTACGGACGATGAGCCACCTGTGGTCGACGGCCTGGCTCTGCTCGCCGGCGATGGCGGCTTCCCGCGCGAGGTCAAGAGCCTCTGCCCATCGGCCTGCGAGCCAGTCCACGAGGACGAGCACCCAGAGCAGCACCCGCGGGTGTTCTCGTCCCCGCGCGCCGACGCCTCTCTCGCCAGCTCCTCCAGGAGCGAACGTGCCTGCTCGACCTCACCCATTCGCATCTGCTGTCGGGCCAGCGCGCGCCGGGGACTATCGAGGAACTCGAGCGCGAGATGGTGAGCACGTTCGATCTGGACGCCGCGATCGAGCAACAGTCGCGTCGTCTCGACGGAGCGGGTTTCAGCATGCGAGATGTGTGCGATCGCGACGGCGATGAGCGCCGGGTCGTCGAGCCGCTCGGCTAGTTCGAGGGCAGCGCGTCCGTCGGCGAGCGCGGCCGCGACGTTCCCCTGGGTCATGTGGTGCAGACTTCGGTGGGCGAGGAGTCGCGCCGATCTTCGGTCGTCGCCAGCGGCCTCGATGAGTGCGTCGTTGCACAGCGACACCACAACCGAGGGGTTTTTGAAGCTGTTCTCTGCGAGCTCAGCGAGCACGTCAGCGCGTTCGGGGCCGGGTTCCGCTGCATCACGGAGTGCTTCGAGGATCGCGATGGCGCGAGGGGTGCTGCCCGAGACGCGGTGCAGGACGGCCGCCCGGCGCCGGCGGTGACGCGCGAGCGAGAGATCGTCGGGTGTGAGGTCTGCGGCGAGCTCGAGAAGGTTCGCGCCGACAGCTGGAGCTCCACGCGCCGCGGCGCCGTCGGCGGCCGCGTCGAGCTGTGCCGCGATCTCCACGTCGGGACCCTCGGCTCCCCACGCGAGATGGAGCGCGCGCTCCTCCGGATCAGCCACCACGAGCGCGAGGTTTCTGTGCACGGCCCGGCGCTTCCAGATAGGAGCCTGCTGGTAGCAGACGGACGCGTGGAGCGGGTGGGTGAAGCGCACTCGCTCGTCGTCCAGCACGATCAAGCCATCAGCCGCCGCTGCTGCGAAGGAGCGCAGCACTGTTTCACGGTCTCCATGTGCGGCCACGACGAGCTCCACCGTGGGCCGTGCGAGCGCGGCGGTCTCCAGGAGCACCTCTACAGTCTCGGGCGGCAGACGCGCCAGCCGGTCCGCCAGCGCCGCGCTCAACGACTCGGGAACCTGCATGACGCGGTCCTCGGTCGGCCGCGTCCCCGACCGGACCATCTCGCGTCCGACTTCGAGCGCGAAGAACGGATTGCCGTGTGTCATGGACTGCAGCCGCACGAGCTCGGGCCGACGTCAGGTCGAGCGCGACCCGTTCGCGCAGCAGACGATGGAGTGCCGCGAGGTCGAGCGGCCCGACGTCGGCCGTGGTGAGGCGATCGGCATCGAACGAGCGGTCGAGGTCGATTGGGATGCCGAGCCCGGGGCACGTGTCGCAGCGTTGCCAGCACGGCGACCGGTTCGGCGTCGAGACGTCGGAGTGCGATCTGCAAAGCGCCGGCGGAGGCAGCGTCGAGCCACTGGATGTCGTCCATCGCGAGAACGCACGGACCCGAAGAGCTGAGCGCTCGGAGGGCGTCCAGCACGGCCAGGCCGATCGCGAGCGGGTCCGGTATGGCGTCGCCGGGCTCAGCGAGCAGCAGCACTACTTCGAGCGCGCGCCGCCGTGGCCCCGGCGAGCGCGGGAGCGATGTCGTCGAACACCGGGTCCGAGAGATCGGAGAACGCGGCGAACGACAGCGACGCCTCGGCCTCGATGCCGCGGCACATCAGACACGCGGAACCCGTGATCCCGCGCCGCCTCGACGCCCGCTTCCCAGAGGATCGTCTTGCCGATGCCCGCCTCACCCGAGATCGTCAACGCGCTCGGTCCCCGCGGCACCGCGTCGACGAACGCCTGGATCGAGTCCAGCTCTGCCTCGCGCCCCACTGTCGCGGTGAGAGTCATGGTGTCGGCGCCATTGTGCTCTCTAACGGGAGAGGGCGTCGGGTTCGGCCGCGCCGTAACCTGACGGCATGGCCAGGGACGAGCGACACACGGACTCGGGCATCGAGATCCGCCCGACGTATACAGCGGAGGACCTCGCTGGCTGGGATCCGAGGATGCAGCTCGGGGCACCGGGTGAACCGCCGTACACCCGCGGCATCTATCCGACGATGCACCGCGGACGGCTCTGGACGATGCGGCAGTACGCCGGGTTCGGCTCCGCCGAGTCGACGAACGAGCGCTTCCACTTCCTGCTGAACGCCGGCCAGACCGGGTTGTCGTGCGCGTTCGACCTGCCCACACAGATGGGCTACGACTCCGACCACCCTCGCGCCGAGGGCGAGGTCGGCAAGGTCGGTGTCGCGATCGACTCGATCGAGGACATGCGACTGCTGTTGGCGGGCCTGCCGCTCGAGAAGGTCACGACGTCGATGACGATCAACTCGACGGCGGCGATCCTCCTCTTGCTTTACGAGCTCGTGGCGGAGGAGCAGGGCGTCGCCGCTGCGGACATCGGCGGCGGCACGATCCAGAACGACTTGTTGAAGGAGTACATCGCGCGCGGCACCTACATCTATCCGCCGCGCCAGTCGATGCGGTTGATCACCGACATCTTCGCTTACTGCAACGAGCGCATCCCGCGGTGGAACATGATCTCGATCTCCGGGTATCACATCCGCGAAGCGGGATCGACGGCGGTGCAGGAGATCGCGTTCACCATCGCGAACGGCATCGCGTACGTGCAGGCGGCGATCGACGCCGGCCTCGATGTCGACGAGTTCGGCCCGCGCCTCTCGTTCTTCTGGAACGCGCACAACAACTTCCTCGAGGAGATCGCGAAGTACCGAGCCGCGCGGCGCATCTGGTACTCGCTGATGGGGGAGCGGTTCGGCGCGCAGAAGGCGGCGTCGAAGCTGCTGCGGTTCCACACGCAGACGGGTGGCTCCACGCTCACCGCGCAGCAGCCTGAGAACAACGTGGTGCGCGTCGCGCTGCAAGCGTTGGCTGCGGTGATGGGCGGCACGCAATCGCTCCACACCAACGGGTTCGACGAGGCGCTCGGGCTGCCGACGGAGCGGGCGGTGAAGATCGCGCTGCGCACGCAGCAGATCATCGGCTACGAGTCCGGAGTGGTCGACACCGCTGACCCTCTCGGCGGCTCGTACTACCTCGAGTGGCTCACCGACGAGGTCGAGGCGAAGGCGCGCGAGTACATCGACCGCATCGACGCGATGGGCGGCGCTGTTGCGGCGATCGAGGCGGGGTTCCAGATGGACGAGATCGAGGCCGCCGCCTACGAGTACGCCAAGTCCGTGGACGACGGCGAGCGCACGATCGTGGGCGTCAACCGGTTCGTCGAGGAGACCGACGTCGAGCCCGAGGTCTTCCCGATCGACCCGGCGCTGCAACGACAGCAGGCCGAGCGAGTTCGGGCGCTCCGCGCGAACCGAGACCAGGACGCGGTGGCGCACGCGCTCGACGACGTGCGCGCGGCGGCGAGCGGCACCCAGAACCTCCTTCCTCCTATGCGGGTCGCGCTCGAGCGGCGCACGACGTTGGGCGAGGTCAGTGACGCACTCCGCGAGGTCTTCGGGGTCTACCAACCGACCCGCTAGATCACGGCGCCGGCCTCCGCTCCGCTTCGGGCGGCGCCTCTCGCTTCGCTCGACAATCGGTGCTTCGCGCACCCGGGCGGCGCATTGCGCCGCCCCGACTCACTAGATGTCGCCGCTGAACGTGTCGCAGGTGCCGGCGTCGCCGCTCTCGTAGCCGGTGCTGAACCACCGCGAGCGCTGCTCGGCGGAGCCGTGCGTCCAGGTGTCCTGGTCGATCGTGCCGGTCGGCCTGCTGCTGAAGCGTGTCGTCGCCGACCGCGGCCGCGGCGCCGAGGGCCTCCTCGATGTCGCCTTGCTCGAGGTCGCCTCGAGCGAACACCTGGTGTGCCCAGACGCCGGCGAGACAGTCCGCTTGCAGCTCCAGGCGCACGGACAGCTCGTTGGCTCCCTCGGGGTTGTTCTGCTCCTCCTGGTGCACCTTGCCGCTGATGCCCGTGATGTTCTGGACGTGGTGGCCCATCTCGTGCGCGATGACGTAGGCCTGTGCGAAGTCTCCGGGGGCCCCGAACCGCGTCGACAGCTCGCGGAAGAAGTCGGTGTCGATGCGAACGGTGCTGTCGGCCGAGCAGTAGTGCGGCCCGACGCCCGAGTCGGCAAACCCACACGCTGACTGCGTACCACCCGAGAACAGCACGAGCTCCGCGGGCTGGTATCCCGAGATCTTCTGCTCCCAGAGCGACTGCGTGTCGTTGAAGACGAAGATCACGAAGTCCGTGAGCGGATCGGGCGCCGTCCAACGATTGCCCGGCGGGCGCGGCCTGGACTCCCGTCACGTCCTCGAGCACGTCCCCGGGGTCGAAGCCTCCTCCGCCTCCGGTCAGCGCTCTGCTTCCCAGGAAGGCGACGAGCAGGACCACGATGAGCCCGACGACGCCACCGCCCTTGCCCAGCGAGCCCATGCCTCCGATGACCGATCCGAGGCCGCCGAGACCGCCGGTGGATCCACCCTGACCGCGCTCGTCGCGGACATGCTCGGTCGACGTCCCGCGCTTCCACTTCATGTGATCCCCTTCACTGTCGTGAGGGTCGTTCCCGGTTGTTGACTCGGCAACACCCATGTTGCTGGTGTTGCTGCTGTTAGCGTTGTGGTTGCTGTGGTCACCCGCCAGCAGTCCTCCGCGCCCCGCCGCCCTTCGGGGTCTCGGGATCGAAGGCGTCGCGGTCCGCCCCCGATTCGGGCGGATGGCGGGAGGCGATCTCGGGCCACGAGGGTGACCTCGCCGGCCTTGCCTGCCTCGTCGTGGCAGTCGTCGCTGGTCTCGGGATCTACGCGGACTGGGCCGGGGTGGTGGGAACCGCCCTGCGTGAGGGCATCGGCCTCCTCGTCGGATGGGTGCGGCTCGCCGTGCCGTTCGCGCTGGTGTTCGTCGGCATCGCGCTCATCCGGGGTCGGGCACCCGCCGAGCGCATCCGCCTGGCCTTGGGGTTCGCGCTGCTCACGATCTCCGCGACCGGTCTCCTCGAGCTGGCGCTCGGCCCCGGTCAGTGGGACGCCGCGCTCGACGAGTTCCGCGACGCGGGAGGAGTTCTCGGCGCTGCGGCGGCGCTCCCCATGCAACGGGTGCTCGCCACTGCGGGCGCCACGCTCGTGCTGAGTCGGCGTCGGCTTGGCCGGTGTGCTCATCCTCACCCGAGCGACGCTCCAGGCGCTCGCGTCCGGCGCCGCGAGCGGAGTGCGACCGGTGCACGCGGCGGCGAGACGCGTCGTCGGTTCGGTTTCAACGCTCTCGGCTGAGCGATTCGGTGTCAGCGATGGCACGGTGGTCGACGTCCGCGAGGCCGGGGAGCCCTCCGAGTCGGTCGCGGTGATCTACGACGCCGACGAGGAGCAAGAGAACGAAGAGGACGACGAGGAGGACGCCGAGGACGAGCTCGATGTCCCGCTCGACGACGAGGACGCCGACGACGACAGCGAGCACGAAGAGGCTCGTCGTCGAGCAGCTCGAGATCCCGCTCGGTCCGGCGGCCGCAAAGGGATCGTGGAAGCTGCCGTCGCTCAACTTGCTCGCACGGAGCTCCGCCCAGGAGGTCGACGAGCGGCTGGTCGAGGAGGCCGGCCGGGTGCTCGAGGCGGCGCTCGCCGCCCACGGCGTCGAGACGCGGCTCGTCGGGATGACCGTCGGCCCGACCGTCACCCGGTACGAGCTCGAGCTCGCGCCCGGCGTGAAGGTCGCCCGCGTCACGAGCCTCCACAAGGACATCGCCTACGCCATGGCGTCGCCGGATGTGCGCATCCTCGCCCCGATCCCGGGGCGCTCGGCCATCGGCGTCGAGGTGCCGAACCGGCAACGCCACCTCGTCGCGTTGGGGGACATCCTCAGCTCGTCCGAAGCGCGCAAGGCTTCGCACCCGCTGGAAGTCGCGGCGGGACGCGACATCTCCGGCCGCGCTGTGCTGATGAACCTCGCGACGATGCCTCACTTGCTCGTCGCGGGAGCGACCGGGCGCCGGCAAGTCGAGCTGCATCAACTCGATCGTGACCTCGGTGCTGATGCGCTCCACGCCCGAGCAGGTCCGGATGATCCTCGTCGACCCGAAGCGCGTCGAGATGGGGCAGTACAACCGGCTGCCGCACCTCCTCACCCCCGTGGTCACCAACCCCAAGCGCGCCGCGAACGCGCTCGCGTGGGCGGTGAAGGAGATGGAGCGCCGCTACGACCTCCTCCACGAGATCGGCGTGCGCGACATCACCGGCTACAACGCGGCGTACGACCGAGGAGAGCTGGTGCCGCCGCTCGGCTCGGAGCGACAGTACGAGCGGCTGCCGTTCATCCTCGTCGTCGTTGACGAGCTCAACGACCTCATGATGGTGGCGGCGCGCGACGTCGAGGATTCGATCTGCCGCATCGCCCAGATGGCTCGTGCCGTCGGCATCCATCTCGTCATCGCGACGCAGAGGCCGTCCGTGAACGTGATCACCGGTGTGATCAAGGCGAACATCCCCGCCCGCCTCGCGTTCGCGGTGTCGAGCCTCGCCGACAGCCGCGTCATCCTCGACCAGCAGGGCGCCGAGCGGCTCATCGGCCAGGGAGACATGCTGCTGCTCGGTCCGGCCTCGAGCGTGCCGCAGCGGGTGCAGGGCGCGTGGGTCAGTGAGGAAGAGGTGCGCAAGGTCGTCGGGCACTGGCGCCGCCAGGGAGGCGAGCCCGGCTATGTGTCCGGCATCGAAGGTGACGACACCGCGGGCGGCGGAGGCATCCGCTCGACACTCGGCGGCGACGACGAGGACGACGAAGCGCTGATGCGCCAGGCGATGGAGCTCGTGGTGCGCTCACAGCTCGGCTCGACCTCGATGCTGCAGCGCAAGCTACGCGTCGGCTTTGCCCGAGCTGGGCGCCTCATGGATCTGCTCGAGCAGCGCGGTGTCGTCGGTCCGTCCGAGGGATCCAAGGCCCGCGCGGTGCTGATGACGCCCGAGGAGCTCGACGGCATCTTGAGCAGCGAGGCTTAGCCGCTCAATCGTCGGGTAGGTCGAGGGCGGTATCGTCCCGCCGTGCCCAGCTCACCTTCACGCGACCTTTGTGCGGTGCCGAACCCGCACCCCGGTCGCGACTACGTCGTCTCGTGCGAGACGTCCGAGCTCACGTGCCTCTGCCCCATGACGGGGCAGCCCGACTTCGCGACCGTGCGCATCGAGTACGTTCCCGACGCGTCGATCGTGGAGCTCAAGTCCCTCAAGCTCTATCTCTGGACCTACCGCGACGAAGGGACGTTCCACGAGGATGTGACGAATCGCATCCTCGACGACCTCGTGGCCGCGATCGCGCCGCGCCGCATGACGGTGCACACAATCTGGCTGCCTCGCGGCGGCATCACAACGGAGGTAACCGCTACCCATGGCTGAGCTGCGAGAGATCACGACCGGGCTGCGCTTCCCCGAGGGCCCGATTGCGATGCCCGACGGCAGCGTCGTGCTCGTCGAGATGTTCGGGCCCGCCATCACCCGGGTGAAGCCCGACGGCACGAAGGAAGTGATCGCTGAGGTGCCCGGCGGGCCCAACGGCATCGCGATCGGCCCCGACGGCGCGATCTATGTGTGCAACAACGGCGGAGCTTTCACGCCGGTCGATCTCGGCGGTTTGATGCTGCCGGGACCGTTCGATCCGAATCGGTACATCGGCGGGCGGATCCAGCGCGTCGACATCGCGACCGGAGCGGTCACCGACCTCTACACCGAGTGTGACGGCCATCCCCTCCGAGCCCCCAACGACCTCGTGTTCGACGAGAGCGGCGGCATGTGGTTCACCGATCACGGCGTCCGCGAAGAGCGCACGAGTGATCGCACCGGCATCTACTACGCCAAGGCCGACGGGTCGCTGATCAAGGAAGTGATCTTCCCGGTCGACTCGCCGAACGGCATCGGGCTGTCGCCCGCGGGCGACATGGTCTATTACGCGGAGACCCACGCGGGCCGTGTGTTCCAGCGCCGCATCACCGGGCCTGGCGAGGTCGCGCCCGTGGCTCCGCTCGACTTCGGCGCGATGCTGCTGTGCGGGCTGCCCGGCCTCTCGCTGCTCGACTCGCTCGCCGTCGACGGCGACGGAAACGTCTGCGTCGCGACGATCGCGGAGAACGCGGGCGTGACGGTGATCTCACCCGCGGGCAAGGTGATCGAGCACGTCGACACCGGCGACTTCCTCACCACGAACATCTGCTTCGGCGGCGACGATCTCCGCACGGCGTACATCACGGTCTCGTCGAGTGGTCGCCTGTTGGCGACGGAGTGGCCTCGGCCTGGGCTGAAGCTCGCGTACTGAGCCGCCGCTTTGGTCAGCGCCCGCGGAACGACGGTGGCCGCTTCTCCATGAACGCCGCTTGCCCTTCCCGGTAGTCCTCGGACCGGAAGCACGCCTCGACGAGCGACGCCACCCGCTCGAGATCGCGCTTTGACGGGTCTCGCCGCGCTTCGCGTATGGCGACCTTGAGGGACCTGACCGTGAGCGGGGCGTTGTCGCGGATCGCACCGGCAAGCGACCAGACCTCATCCCTCAACGTCTCTGTGGGCACGACCCGGTTGACAAGCCCGACGTGCAGCGCCTCTTCGGCCGTGAGCCGCCGCGCCGAGAACAGGATCTCGCTGGCCCACGACGGGCCCACGAGCTGCATGAGCTGGTCGACGCCCCCGAAGCCGTAGCCGAGTCCCAGCCGAGCTGCGGGCACGCCGAACTGACTGTCGTCGCTGCAGATGCGGATGTCCGCCTGCAGCGCGGTGAGCAGCCCGCCCCCGATGCAATAGCCGCGGATCATCGCGAGGATCGGCTTCTCGAGCTCGATCCACGCCCGAGCCGCGTCGACCTGGCCCGCGTCGAAGTCGGCTCGCGCGTCCGGCGTGGTGCGCTGCGTCCCGAACTCGCTGATGTCCGCGCCGGACACGAACGCCTTCTCGCCTGCGCCCGTCAGCACGACGACCCGCACGGTGTCGTCGGACTGGAGTGCGCGCAACACGCGCGGGCAACGCGGCCCGAATCGGTGCGGACAAGGCGTTGTGCTTCGTCGGGTTGTTGAAGGTGACGAGCGCGATGCCTTCCTCGACCTCGCACAACAGATGCTCGGTGCCGGTGTCCGTCACGCCCACTGCGCCAGCACCTCCTCGACCGAGGCAGTGCCATCGCCGGCCGCGGTCCGCACCGTCGTGATGCCGTCCATCGTCACGGGGTTGCGGATGACGTCGAGGGCGACCATGTCGAGGTGCTGCACCTGCTCGTCTGCGAACACCTCGTCCATCGAGTAGACGGGCCCGCACGGCACGCCGGCGGCGTTGAGCACGTCGACCCATTCGGCCGTGGTGCGTTGGGAGAGCCTCTCGGCGACGATCTCGTTGAGCGCGACCCGGTTCGCGGACCGTTTGGTGCCGCTGTCGAAGCGCGGGTCACGGGGCAGATCGGGGAGGTCGATGGCCGCGCAGAAGCGATGGAGCAGCCGCCCCGAAGGGCCGGCGACGTTCACCCATCCGTCCTTCGAGCGGAAGCACCCCATCGGCACGAGCGTCGGGTGGTGGTTCCCTTCCTGCACAGGCACCTCACCATCGATCGTCCACCGAACCGCCTGGAGGTCCATCATCGAGATCATCGTCTCGAGCAACGACGTGCGCACCCACCGACCGACGCCCGTTCGGTCGCGCTCGTGGAGTGCCACCAGGATGCCGATCGCGAGGTGAAGGCCAGCCGCGAGGTCGCTCACGGGAATGCCGACGCGCGTCGGTTCGGTATGCGGCAAACCCGTGACGCTCATCAGGCCGCCCATGCCTTGCGCGATCTGATCGACGCCGCCGCGTTCCGCATACGGACCGTCTTGCCCGAACCCGGAGATCGATCCGTAGACGAGACGTGGGTTACGGGCGTGCACGATCTCCCAGCCGAACCCGAGCTTGCGCTTCACTGAGGGCCGCATGTTCTCGACGAGGACGTCGGCGCGTTCGACCAGCTGCAGCAGCATCTCGGACGCGCCCTCCGCCTTCAGGTCGAGCGCCACGGTGCGCTTGTTGCGATGGAGGTTGCGGGCGTCGCTGCCCCGCACCCCCGCAGGGGTCGGAGGCCGGCTCGACCCGCACCACGTCCGCGCCCCAGTCCGCGAGCTGCCGAACGCACTGCGGCCCCGCTCTCGCGATCGTGAGGTCGACCACCCGGATGTCGTCGAGGGGAAGGGTCATGACCGCCCATTCTCTCGCTCACGCGTCGCAGCGTCCTCGCTCGGTCTCGTGAGAGTCCCGGCCAGTAGCCTTTCTGGCCATGGCCCAGCGGTTCTACATCGAGACCTTGGGCTGCCCGAAGAACCAGGTGGACTCCGACAAGCTCGTTGGAACGCTGCTCGCAGACGGCCTGCAGTCCACGGAGTCTGTCGACGAAGCCGACCTCGTCGTGGTCAACACGTGCGCGTTCATCGAGGAAGCGCGCCAGGAGTCAGTCGACACGATCCTGGCCCTTTCCGCGGCGCGCAAGGCCGGTGCTCGCATCGTCGTCACCGGTTGTCTCGCCGAGCGGTACGGCACCGAGCTCGCGGATGCGCTCCCGGAGGTCGACACGGTGGCCGGCTTCGGCGTGCCGGTGACGCTCACGCTCAAGCGGGGTCCGACCCCCCCGACGCTGGACCTGCTCAACCTTCCTCGCCCTCCCGCTTCTGCGCCCTGGGCCTACGTGAAGATCGCGGAGGGCTGCGACCGGACCTGTGGCTTCTGCGCGATCCCTTCGTTCCGCGGGCCTCAGCGCAGCCGCACCCCCGACTCGATCCTCGACGAGGTCGACCAGCTCCGCGCCCAGGAGATCGTCCTGGTCGCACAGGACCTGGCCTCCTACGGAAAAGACGTCCCCGGGCTCGGCGCCGGCGCCATCGTGCCCCTCGTCGAGAAGGTCGCGGCCCAGGTGCCTCGGGTGCGTCTCCTCTATTTGTATCCCTCTGACCTCAGCGATGGTCTGATCGATGTGATCTGTGGGGGGAACGTCCCGTACTTCGACCTCTCCCTCCAGCACGTGTCGAAGCCCCTGCTGCGCCGCATGCGTCGGTGGGGTGACGGCGAGCGGTTCCTGCGCCGCATCGGCGACATCCGCGAGCGGCGGCCCGACGCGGCGTTCCGCACGAACTTCATCGTCGGCTATCCCGGCGAGACGGAGGAGGACCACGACCAGCTCCTCGCTTTCGTAGACGAGGCCCAGCTCGACTGGTGCGGGTTCTTCGCCTACTCGAAGGAGGAGGGCACCTACGCGGCCGACCTCGACGGCGTCGTCGCCGCTCCGCTGATGGCCGAGCGGTTGGCCGAGCTGCGTGAACGGCAGGATGCGATCACAGCGCGTCGCCGCGAGCGACTCATCGGCGAACAGATCGAGGTCTTGGTCGACCGACCGGGCGTCGGGCGGAGCCACCGCGAGGCACCCGAGATCGACGGCATCGTCGAGATCCCCGAGCAACTCGTGGTCGGGGCGTTCGCGTCGGTCGTGGTGACCGGTGCGATGGGTCCCGATCTCGTGGCGGCGTCCGTCTGATGGCGACCAGCTTCGGGCCGTCCGCGCTCGCGACGCCCGCCAACGGCGTGACCGTGGCGCGGCTGCTCACCGCGCCGCTGCTGTTCGCAATGATTGAGGGCACCGAGGGATCGTGGGCTGCCTTCCTCGTGTGGACCGCACTCTGCGTCACCGACGGCGTCGACGGCATCCTCGCCCGCCGGCACGGCACGACGCGCTCCGGCGCGTTCCTCGACCCGCTGGCCGACAAAGTGCTCGTGCTCGGCGCCATGTTCGCCCTCGTGCAAGAGGACGTCTTCTGGTGGCTTCCCGTGGGTCTGATCGCCGTGCGTGAGATCGCGATCAGCATGTATCGCAGCTTCGCGGGGAAGCAGGGGATCACGATCCCGGCGCGCCGAGGAGCGAAGCTGAAGACGCTGTGTCAGCAGCTCGCGGTCGGGTTCGCTCTGGCGCCGCCCCTTGCGGACGAGCGCTGGCTCTTCAACACGTTCCTGTGGGTCGCCGTGGTGCTCACTCTGGTCACGGGCGCGCAGTACCTGTTCGATGCTCGCCGCGTGGCGCGACAACAGCTCGCGTGAGTCTGCGCTGCGAGGTCGTCGCCGTCGGCACGGAGCTGCTCCTCGGCCAGGTCGTCGATACGAACTCCTCGTGGATCGGTGAGCAGCTCGCGCTCTCCGGCATCGACTCCCACTTCCAAACGAAGGTCGGGGACAATCGGGCCCGCATCGTCTCGGTGCTGCGGCTCGCGCTCGACCGCAGCGACGCGGTGATCGTCTGCGGCGGACTCGGCCCAACGCACGACGACATCACCCGGGAGTGCATCGCCGAGGTCATGGGCGTCGAACTCGAGCGAAACGCGGCGATCGCGGATCACATCCGCGAGATGTTCGAGAGTCGAGGCCGGCGCATGGCCGACAACAACCTGCGGCAAGCCGACGTTCCCGTCGGCGCGTCGATCATCCCGCAGCGCCGAGGCACCGCTCCCGGTCTGATCTGTCCTGTCGGCGACAAGGTGATCTATGCGGTGCCAGGCGTGCCGCATGAGATGAAAGAGATGCTAGAGCGGGCGATCATCCCCGATCTTCGCGTTCGGTCCGGCGACACCGCGGTGATCGTGAGCCGGACTTTGCGGACGTGGGGAGAGAGCGAGTCTGGGCTGGCGGAGATCCTCGCCCCGTTGATCGAACGGCTCGACACCAGGGGCAATCCGACGCTGGCGTTCCTTGCGAGTGGCATCGAGGGTCTGAAGGTGCGGCTGACCGCCAAGGCGGCTTCTGCCGAAGTGGCGCGCGCCCTGCTCGCGGTGGAGGAGGTCGAGGTGCGCGCGACCCTCGGACGGCTCGTCTTCGGCACCGACGACGAGAACATGGAGAGCGCGGTGCTCTCGCTCCTGCGGTCGCAGGGCCGCACCTTGGCGCTCGCCGAGTCGGTCACAGGCGGACTCGTCGCGGCGCGGCTCACCTCGGTGCCGGGCGCGTCCGACGTCTTCAGAGGATCCGTCGTGTCCTACGCGACGGAGGTGAAACACCACATCCTCGGCGTACCGCAGGGCCCAGTGGTCTCGGAGGAGGCGGCGATGGCGATGGCCGAAGGCGCTTGCCGCGTCATGGACGCCGACGTCGGGCTCGCGCTCACAGGAGTCGCCGGCCCGTCCGAGCAGGACGGTCAGCCGGTGGGCACACTCTTCGTTGGACTGTGCATCGACGGCGCGGTCGAGGCGGCGCACCTTCGCCTACCGGGCGATCGCGATCAGATGCGGCAGTTCGCCACGATCTCCGCGCTCAACCTGTTGCGGTTGCGTCTGCTGGATCGGGTGGAGATCGGCTGAGCGAGCGCCTGTTCGTCGCGGTCTGGCCTCCCGACGCGGTGCTCGACGAGATCGAGGCGTTGCCGCGGCCCGAGCTCGTGGGCGTGCGGTGGACGGGTCGGGCGCAGTGGCATGTCACCCTCCGCTTCGTCGGCGACGCTGACGAATCCGTCGTCAGCCGGGCCCTCGATGACGTCGCCGCGCCCATCGCGGAGGCGCACGTCGGGCCCGGAGTGCAACGACTCGGGAGGGGCGTGCTGTACCTCCCCGTCTCGGGGCTCGACGACGTGGCCACAGCAGTGATCGATGCGACGAGATCGATCGGGCGCGCTCCGGATCATCGCGACTTCCGCGGCCACCTCACGATGGCGCGCGTCAACGGGCGGGTCCCGCCCGTCTCAGCAGCGATCGACTGTCGATGGACGGTTGCTACCTTCGCTCTCGTGCGCAGTCACCTGGGAGGCGGGCCGGCCCGCTACGAGACCGTGGCCACCTGGTCGTTGCAGCCATGACCGACGTCGCCGCCGATCCGCACGGGGCGGTCGTCGAGGCGTTGCGGGAGAGCGGCGCCCACTTCGAGGTCATGGACTGCGATCCGGACTTCGCCGACACGGCCGCGTTCTGCGAGCGGTACGGGATCGCTGCCTGAGGAGTCGGTCAACACCATTCTCGTCGTCGGCAAGTCCGAGCCGAGGCGCTACGTTGCCTGCGTCGTGCTCGCCACGACACGACTCGATGTCAACGGCATCGTGCGCCAGCGGCTCGGCGTCAAGAAGGCATCGTTCGCCTCGGCTGACGAGACGAGCGACCTCACAGGCATGCTCATCGGGGGAGTGACGCCGGTCGCACTGCCCGACGACATCCCGATCTGGATCGACGCCGCGGTGATGAAGCCGGCGTCGATCGTGCTGGGCGGAGGCGATCGATCGACGAAGCTCCGCATGACCCCAGCGACGCTCGCAACGCTGCCCCGCGTCGAGATCGTGCAAGACCTGGCGCGGTAAGGATCGATGTCCGTGACGGCCGACGAGCTCGCCCGCGTGTACCACGTCGCCGTCGTGACCCGTGCCGTCGACGAGCGGTTGTGGATCCTGACTCGACAAGGACGCGCAGGATTCGTGCTGACGGCACGGGGCCACGAGATCGCGCAGATAGCGAGCGCTGTCGCGATGCGTGTCGGTGTCGACTCCGCGTGGCTCTACTACCGGGATCTCGGCGTCGGACTCGCGCTGGGGGTGACGCCCTACGAGCTGTTCCTCGGTGCACTCGCCCGGGCCGACGATCCGCACAGCGGCGGCCGCCAGCTCACCGCCCACTTCTCGAGCCCCGAGCTGCGCATCGGTTCGGTCTCGAGCGCCGTGGGCGCGCACGTGCCCCACGCCGTCGGGGCGGCATATGCCTCAGTGGTGAAGGGCGAGGATTCGGTGGCGATGTGCTGGTTCGGCGACGGCGCCGCATCAGAGGGTGCGGTGCACGAGGCGATGAACCTGGCGGGCGTGCACAAGCTGCCCGTTGTCTTCCTGTGCGAGAACAACGGCTACGCGATCAGCGTGCCGCTCGCGCAGCAGATGCCGATCACGTCGATGCAGGAGCGGGCCTCGGGCTATGGATTTGCGGGAGCGTCGGTCGACGGCTGCGACGCCGAGACGGTCTTCGCTGCGTCGGCTGCGGCGATCGCCCGCGCTCGGGCCGGCGACGGGCCGACGCTGATCGATCTCCGTGTGCCCCGCATCACCGCGCACTCCTCGCAGGACGACGACGCGTATCGCGATGCCGAAGCGAAGGCCGCCGCGGCGAACCTCGACCCGATCCCGAGGTTGCGAGCCCGGCTCATCGAGCTGGGCGCCCTTGACGCTGAGGAGGACGAGGTCGCTCGGAAGACGATCGAGGCAGAGGTGCTCGCCGCCAGTGACGAGGCCTTCCGCCAACCCGAGCCCGATGGCGCACGTGCCCGACGTTGGCTGTACGCCGAAGATACGGATGACGCCGATGGCTGAGCTCCGGCTGATCGAGGCAATCTGCGAAGCGCTGCACGAGGAGATGGCCCGCGACCCCCATGTCGTGATGCTGGGTGAGGACGTGGGTGTGAAGGGCGGCGTCTTCGGTGCGTCGAAGGGCCTGCTCGAAGCGTTCGGCCCGATGCGCGTGCTCGACACGCCGGTGTCCGAGATCGCCATCGCAGGCGCCGCGATCGGTGCGGCGATGATGGGACTGCGGCCGGTCGCCGAGTTCCAGTTCGCCGACTACATGCATCCGGCCTATGACCAGGTCGTCAATCAGGCGGCGACCGTGCGCTGGCGCAGTGTGGGGCGCTTCGGCGTGCCCGTCGTGTTCCGAGCGCCGTTCGGCGGCGGCGTGAAGGGCGGGGTGTACCACTCGCAGAGCATGGAATCGGCCTACTGCCACGTGCCGGGGCTCAAGGTGGTCGTGCCCGCGACGCCGGCTGATGGCAAGGGCCTGCTCAAGTCGGCGATCCGCGACGACGACCCCGTGGTGTTCTTCGAGCCGAAGCGCGCGTACCGCATGGCGCCTGAAGAGGTCGGCGACGCCCTCGAACCGCTCGGCGTCGCACGCGTCGACCGTGCCGGCACGACGTTGTCGATCGTGACCTACGGCATCGGCGTGCATCTCGCGCGCGACGCCGCCGTCGCGCTCGCGGACGACGGCATCGACGTCGAGATCGTCGACCTACGTACGCTCGTCCCGATGGATCGCGACGCGATCGCGACCTCAATCGGCAAGACGGGCCGGTTGCTCGTGCTGCACGAGGCGAACAAGACGATGGGCTTTGGTGCGGAGATCGCTGCGTTCGCCGCCGAGGAGCTCTTCTACGACCTCGACGCGCCGATCGTGCGGGTAGCGGGCGCCGACTGCCACCAGCCGTACAACGGAGCTGAGGAGGCGGCGGTCATCCCTGGCGTGGCCGACGTGATTGCTGCGGCACGGGAGCTTGCGGCCCGCTGACTCGGCCCCGAACGACAAACGCGTCCGATGGCCGAGCCGGACCTCGTCGTTGAAGCCCAGCTCGGCCATCGGTTGGGGGGATCAGAGGATCGTGAGGACGACCGTGTTCGGAGCGAGGCCGCTCGAGTCGGTCGTGTCGTTGCCCGCGAGGGTGTCGACGACGAGGGCGTCCGTCACGTCCGCCGCCGTCAGGTTCACGCTGGCGACCAGGCCGGCAACGGTCACCGATCCGCTCGCCCCCGAGACGACGACGGCGTCATCACCGTTGGTGCCGTCGACCGTGATGGTGTCGACTGCTCCGTCGCCGGTGCCGCTCGCCGGGGCTCCTTCGAGGTTGCCGTTGAGCGTGGTGAGGTCGGTGCCGCTCATGTCGTGGACCCGTACCGCGTCGATCCCGGCGAGCGCTGCCAAGTCGATCCGCTCGACGTCGTCGAGGTCCATGACGATGTTGCCGATGTTCCGGAAGAACCGAACCCGCTGCCCGTTCGCCGACACGTCGAAGCTCTCGTCTTGGCCGGAGCCGTTGAACGTCATCGCGTCGAGTCCGTCCTGACCTTCCACGACGTCACTTCCTTCGCCTGGGTCCCACTGGAAGCGGTCGTCACCGGGGCCGAGAAGAGCGAGGTCGGCTCCCCGACCCCCATCGACGAAGTCGTTGCCGTCTCCGCCCAGGAACGTCTCGTTCCCCCCGCCGCCGATCAGCTCGTCGTCGGCGAGACCGCCGTCGACCGTGAGCTTCAGCGCGGTGGCGTCGAGCGCGGCTGCGTCGACAGTGTCGTCGCCCGCACCGGTGTTCACGGCCAGCACGTCGAGCGTCGGGTCCGCCGCAGTCACGTGGATCGTTGCCGCGAGGCCGGCGACAGTCGCCGCGCCGTTCGAACCTGAGACGACGACGGCGTCGTTGCCGTCGGTGCCATTCACGGTGACGGTGTCGGCCAGGAGGTCGCTCACCCCGCCGCCGAGGGCGGCCTCGAGGTCAGTGTTGAGTGTCGTGAGGTCGGTCCCGCTCACGTCGTTCACCGTGAGGCTGTCGACTCCGCCGAGGGCGTCGAGGTCGATCTGCTCGACGTCGTTGAGGTCCATGACGATGTTGCCGAGATTGCGGAGGAAGCGGACTCGTTTCCCGTTCGCGGAGACGTCGAAGATCTCGTCTTGGCCGGAGCCGTTGAACGTCATCGCGTCGACTCCGCTCTTACCTTCGACAACGTCGCTTCCCTCACCCGGATCCCACTGGAAGCGGTCGTCACCGCTGCCGAGGTTTGCAAGGTCGGCGCCTCGACCGCCATCAACGAAGTCGTTGCCTTCTTGGCCGAGGAACGTGTCGTTCCCAGCGCCTCCGAGCAGCGTGTCATTGCCGGGGCCGCCAAACATGACCGTGGGGGACTGGTCGGTGAACGTGACTTGCGACTCGTCGACGCGGACCCGGTCGTCGGCTCCGAAGCCGAGCACGGCGATCCGGTTGAAGGTCGAACGGTTGATCGTGAAATCAGAGGTGCCGTCATCGCCGATGTCGATGCGGACGACGCTCGTGTCGTCTGTTCCCACCCGCAGGGCAATCGTGTCGGGGCCGTTGGTGCCGAAGACGAACAGCGTGCCGGCCGCGACGAGCGGACGGGGGAAGAACGGTGTCGCACCCGCAGTCGTCGCCGCCACGCCCACGCTCGCAGCGCCGAGTGACGCGGCGAGCATCAGCTTCGCGAGACGAGCGGTCCTGGGTCGGGTGATCCTGGGCTTGTTGGTGTGAGTCATTGTGTTCCTCGTTTCGTGCTGGGGGGTTGCCCGCCTCTACGAGGAGTGCTGATGACGCGTTCAGCACGAGTGGTGTGAATCGGGTCATGCGAGTTTCGTGACGCAGCGGCCGAACGAGCGCGTGGCGCGCGTCGGTGCTGCCTGCCGTACGTGTGATGTGCGGTGATACGTTCGCCCTGCGAAGGAGAACGACTTGCCTGCGGTAGAAGTCACACGACTGACGAAGCGGTACGGCATGCTCGAAGCAGTCCGGGGCATCGATTTCTCGGTCGAGACGGGCGAGGTCTTCGCACTGCTCGGGCCGAACGGTGCAGGCAAGACGTCCACCCTCGAAGTGCTCGAGGGTTTCAGCCGGCGTAGCGGCGGCGAGGTGCGGGTGCTCGGAGTGGATCCGGAACACGCGGACCGGGCATGGCGTGAGCGCGTCGGCATGGTGCTCCAGGGGGCGGTGATCGAGCCGTACCTCAAGGTGCGCGAGGTGCTGCAACGCAATGCGGGCTACTACCCCCGGCCGCGTGCGGTCGACGACGTGCTCGAGCTCGTGGGCCTCGTCGACAAGGCCGACGCGCGCGTGAAGACACTGTCAGGTGGCCAGCAACGCCGGCTCGATGTCGGGCTCGGCATCATCGGCGCACCCGAGCTGCTGTTCCTCGACGAGCCAACGACGGGCTTCGACCCTTCGGCTCGCCGAGGAGCGTGGGAGCTCGTCGAGAAGCTGAAGGCCGAGGGGACGACGATCATCCTCACGACCCACTACATGGACGAGGCCCAGCACCTCGCCGATCGGGTCGTGGTGATCAACCGCGGTGAGATCGTCGCGGCCGGCACGCCCGAGACCATCGGCGGTCGGGCCAAGGCTGCTGCGCGCATCCGTTTCGCCTTGCCACCGGGGGTCGAGCCGCCGCCTTCCATTGGCGTCCCTGTCGCCCGTGATGGGCCGACCGCGTTCACGATGGAGTCGACCGACGAAGTCCACACGTTGCATGCATTGACGTCGTGGGCGCTCGACAACGAGGTCGAGCTCATCGGACTCACCGTGGATCGTCCGTCGCTCGAAGACGTCTACATCGAGCTGACGTCGTCCATACCTTCCGCCGAGGTGACCCCATGAACGCCGCTGCGCTTTCGGTGCACCAGCTCGGCTATGAGCAGAAGAGCTACTGGCGCAACCCGGCTTCGGCGGGGTTCACGTTCGCGTTCCCGGTGATCTTCCTCGTGCTGTTCGGGTCGTTGAACAACGACAGCACGATCGACTTCCTGGGTGGGCTGAGCTGGAACCAGTACTACATCGCCGGCATCCTGTGCTTCGGCGTGATCAGCGCATCGTTCACGAACCTCGCGATGACGTTGTCGATTCGGCGGGACGAAGGAGTGTTGAAGCGCCTGCACGGCACGCCGCTGCCGGCGTCGTCGATGTTCGGGGGACTGCTGCTGAACGCACTCGTGGTCGCGGCGATCCTCACCGCGATCCTGATGGCCGTCGCGATCGCGTTCTTCGATGTCACATTCCCCGGACATTGGGCCGCGCTGGTGGTCGCGCTGGTGGTCGGTACCGCGTCGTTTGCCGCGCTCGGCGTCGCGGTCGCGTCGGTCATCCCGAACGCTGATGCCGCTCCGGCGATCGTCAACGGCGTCCTGTTCCCGATCTTGTTCATCTCCGGGGTCTTCTTCCCGATCGAGGGCGACGCGTTCTTGGGCCAAGTGGGCGACGTGTTCCCGGTCCGCCACTTCGTGAATGCCGTGTTCGCCGCCTTCGACCCCCGCCTCGCCCACGGCATGGCCCACGGGTGGGCCTGGGACGACCTCGCCGTCGTGGCGATCTGGGGCGTCATCGGGGCGATCGTGGCCGTGCGCTTCTTTCGCTGGGACCCCCGCCGCAAGTAGCGGCGCGCCGCGTTCTCAGGTAACTGACGGGCCAGATTTGGCCGGTTGTCTCCCTGAGATTGCCTCCGGGTTCCCGCATCCTTGACCGAACAGCTGTTCGAAACTACAGTCATGTGAGTCCGACGCAGGAGCCCTGGCGACCATTGGCAGAGCCCTGGCGACCATCGGCAGGGGAATGTCCCACCCCCTTTGTACGGTCGCATTTCCAGACGATGCGGCCGCCGAGGCGGTGGCGGAGACCACGAAAGGACACACCGTGGAGCGTGACAAGGCACTCGAGATGGCGCTTGCTTCGATCGACAAGCAGTTCGGCAAGGGCTCGATCATGCGGATGGGGGAGAAGGGCTCGATGAACATCGAGACGATCCCCACGGGCGCATTGGCACTCGACATCGCCCTCGGTGTCGGCGGGCTCCCGAGAGGGCGCGTCGTCGAGGTGTACGGGCCCGAGTCGTCCGGCAAGTCGACGCTCGCCATGCACGTCGTCGCCGAATCGCAGCGCAACGGCGGCATCTGCGCCTACATCGACGCCGAGCACGCGATGGATCCGGTGTACGCGAAGGCCATCGGCGTCGACATCGATGAGCTCCTGATCTCGCAGCCCGACACCGGTGAGCAGGCGCTCGAGATCACCGACATGCTGATCCGCTCGGGCGCGCTCGACATCGTCGTCATCGACTCTGTGGCTGCGCTCACTCCTCGAGCCGAGATCGAAGGTGAGATGGGCGACACGCACGTCGGCCTCCAGGCTCGCCTCATGAGTCAGGCGTTGCGCAAGCTCACCGCCAACCTCAACAGGTCGAACACCATCTGCCTCTTCATCAACCAGCTGCGCGAGAAGATCGGTGTGATGTTCGGCTCCCCCGAGACCACGCCCGGCGGGCGCGCGCTGAAGTTCTATTCATCGGTGCGGCTCGACATCCGCCGCATCGAGTCGATCAAGGACGGCGTCGAGGTCATCGGCAGTCGCACGCGAGTCAAGGTCGTGAAGAACAAGGTGGCTCCGCCGTTCAAGCAGGCCGAGTTCGACATCATGTACGGCAAGGGCATCAGCCGTGAGGGCTCGCTGCTCGACGTCGGCACCGACCTCGGCATCGTCAAGAAGTCCGGGGCTTGGTACACCTTCGACGGCGAGCAGCTCGGGCAGGGCCGCGAGAACGCCAAGCAGTTCTTGTCCGAGAACCCCGAGCTCATGGTCCAGATCTCCGAGCGGGTGATGGAGCAGGTCGGCATCGGCCAGAACGCCGGCGAACCCCGTCTCGGCGACCTCGAGGACGAGTTCGCAGAGGCCGACGACCAGCCCATTTCTTTGGACTGAGAGCGATCCTCGCACCGCGCTCCGCGGTCTGGCATGCTCGCTTTGTGGGGGGCGTCATGGTTGACTGTGTGCTGAGCGGAGTACCCGGCCATTCCGGCCGGTCCAGCAGCACGACGCGACGGTGAATGGAAACGCTCAAAGTCTCCACCCGAAGTCATCCGAACTCGGTTGCAGGGGCGATCACCGGAATGCTCCGGCGCGAGGGCTTTGTGACCCTGACGGTCGTGGGTGCTGGGGCGCTGAACCAAGCCATCAAGGCGCTGGCAATCGCACGTGACCATGTCCTGCTCGAGGGGATGGACCCGGTGTGCATCCCCTCGTTCACGGAGGTCAGCATCGACGGCGTCCCGCGCACCGCGATCTCGCTGCGGGTCGAGGACCGCAATCGTGGCGTCTCGTCTCGGCCGGAGGTCATCGACCTGCGAGCCCACGCGGTCGAGCCGTCTGCCGTGATGCCCGATGACCCCGATGCCACGGCCGACCAGCGACCGCCCCGAGGGGCGATGGCGGGATGAGTGCCGCCTAACCTGGCGGGGTGAGCCGCTCGTACTTCGTGCGCACCTTCGGGTGTCAGATGAACGAGCACGACTCCGAGAGGATCGCCGGTCTGCTCGAGGCCGACGGGCTGCACGCGGCACTCGATGCCGAGCACGCGGACGTCGTGGTGCTGAACAGCTGCTGCATCAGGGAGAACGCCGACAACAAGCTCTACGGCAACCTCGGCTTGCTCAAAGCGGTAAAGGATCGGCGCCCGGGCATGCAGATCGTCGTCGGCGGCTGCCTCGCGCAGAACGACCGTGATGCCATCCGCGAGAAGGCGCCGTGGGTGGACGTCGTGTTCGGTACGCACAACGTGCACCGAGCGGCGGATCTCGTCGAGCTGTCACGCCGGCACGGGCCGATCGTCGAGGTGCTCGAAGCGACCGTGGCCGACGATGGCGCGGCGCTTCCCTTCGGCCCTGCCCACCAAGCGTGAGGGGGGCCACAGCGCGTGGGTGACCATCCAGATCGGGTGCGACAACAGCTGCGCCTTCTGCATCGTTCCCGCGGTGCGTGGTCCCGAGATCAGCCGGCCGCTCGCCGAGCTCGTCGCCGAGGTCGAAGCGCTCGCCGCGGAGGGCGTCACCGAGGTGACCCTGCTCGGCCAGAACGTGAACTCCTACGGCCGGGATCTGACACTGGCCGCACGGCAGGCGGGCGGCACGGACCGGGTGCGTCCCCTCTTCGCTGACCTGCTCAGGGCAGTCGGCGGCACCGAGGGCATCCGCCGGGTTCGGTTCACCAGCCCTCATCCGAAGGATCTGCGCCCCGACACGATCGAGGCCATGGCTACGACGGGGGCGGTGTGCGAGCACCTGCATCTGCCTCTCCAGGCCGGCAGCGATCGCACGCTCGCGGCGATGCACCGCGGATACACGGCGGACCGCTATCTCGAGCGCCTCGCGGCGGCGCGCGCCGCGATCCCTGATCTCGCCGTGACGACCGATCTCATCGTGGGCTTTCCGGGCGAGACCGATGACGATTTCGAGCGCACTCTCGAGGTCGTTGCCGAAGCGCGCTACGACAGCGCGTACACGTTCATCTTCTCGCCGCGGCCGGGCACCGAGGCCGCGGCGATGCACGATCGGTTCGTGGCCGCGGATGTCTGCGCAGATCGGTTCGCGCGGCTGAGAGTCGTGGTCGAGCGTTCTGCCCTCGCTCGCCACTCGGAGCGCGTGGGTCGTGTCGAGGAGGTCGTCGTCGAAGGCCCGAGCAAGCGCGACCCCGCGGTCACCACGGGCCGCACACGCCAGAACAAGCTCGTGCACTTCGTTGTCGACACCGCGATCAGGCCCGGCACATACGCGACGGTCCGGGTCACGGGCGCCGCGCCTCATCATCTGCAAGGAGAGCTGGTCGAGGTCCTCGAGCCTGCTCGCCATCGCACCCGCCTCGCGGTGGTCGCCGTCTGAGCGCCTCGTCGGCATCGCCCTTGCTCGCGATCGTCGGCCCGACGGCGACGGGCAAGTCCGCTCTGGCGCTGTCGGTCGCTCGCCACCTCGGCGGCGTGGAGATCGTGTCTGTCGACTCGATGCAGGTCTATCGAGGCATGGACATCGGCACTGCCAAACCGAGCCTCGCTGACCGGGCGGAGGTCGCCCACCATCTCGATTGACGTGGCCGAACCGTCGGAGGCGTTCACGGTCGTTCGGTTCCAGCACGAGTACGACGCCGCGCTCGCGGCGATCGACGCCGCACGCTCATCGCGCGCTGCTCGTCGGGGGAACTGGGCTCTACCTCCGCGCGGTGATCGATCGCCTCGACCCGCCCGGCGAGTGGCCGGCGATACGGGCCAACCTCGATGCCGAACCAGACGTCACGGCGTTGCACGCCCAACTCACGCAGCTCGACCCGCTCGCCGCGTCGCGCATGGCGCCGACGAATCGGCGACGGGTCGCCCGCGCCCTCGAGGTGTGCCTCGGAAGCGGCCGGCCGTTCTCGTCGTTCGGGCCCGGACTCACGACGTACGCCCCCAACGGCATCGTCCAGATCGGGTTGCACGTCGATCGACGGCTGCTGACCGAGCGCATTCGAGGCCCGCTTCGACGCCCAGATGGCGGCGGGGTTCCTCGACGAAGTCGCTGCGCTGGCGCGTCGGCCCGAACGGCTGTCGCGGACCGCGGCGCAAGCGCTCGGGTACCGCGAGCTCCTCGCGCACCTGCGCGGCGAGCTGTCGCTCGGCGAATCGCGTCGATCTCGCCGTCACGCGCACCCGCCAGTTCGCGGTGCGCCAGGAGCGCTGGTTCCGCCGCGACCCCCGCATCCGGTGGATCGACGTGAGCGCGTCGGATGCCAATCCGGTGGAGGAAGTCCTCGCCCTACTGGGAGACTCGTCCCAATGCATCTGAGCAAGCACCACGGGCTCGGCAACGACTTCCTGGTCGTGCTGCGCGACGACGTCGTCCCCCTCTCGGACGATGTCGCTGGCGCGCTCGCGGTGCGCCTCTGCCACCGCACGCGGGGCGTCGGTGCCGACGGGCTCATCATCGGAGGTCCCGCGGTGCGGCGAATCGCGTGCGATCTGCAGATGTGGCTCTTCAACGCCGACGGATCGCGCGCCGAGATGAGCGGCAACGGCATCCGCTGCCTGGCGCAGGCCGTGATCGAGAAGCGGGGCGTCACCGAGGCGACGCTCGATGATCTCGACCGACGGCGGCCTCCGCGCGCGTCGACATCAAGGCGACCGGACCCGCGCGAAGCCTGGGCGAGTGTGGACATGGGATCGATCGTCGCGGCACGGCCTCCTGCCGGCTGGCACCGGCTCGACCTCGATCCGTCGCGGCCGGTCGCCCACCTGTCGATCGGGAACCCCCACGCCGTCGTCTTGGTCGACGATGCCGACGCGGTCGACCTCGTCGTCGCGGGCGCGGCGGTTCCCGACGTCAACCTCGAGGTGATCGCGGCCGGGCCCGAGGCGGGTGCGATCACGATGCGCGTGCACGAGCGAGGCGTCGGGATCACCGAGGCGTGCGGCACGGGAGCGTGCGCCGCGGCCGTGGGCGGCTCGCGACTGGGGGCTCGCCGGCGCCCAGGTTGTGGTGCACATGCTGGGCGGTGACGGCGAGGTCACCCTCGACGGCGACAACGTCACGCTGTCCGGCCCGACCGTGCACATCGCCGACATCGAGGTGCCGAGACCGAGGTGACGGCATGAGCCTCATCGAACGCGCCGTCCGAGAGCGCATCGTGCTCGTCGGTGTCACGGTGCCCCCGGCACGCGTCGAGGACACCGAGTCGAGCCTCGACGAGCTCGCGCTGCTCATCGACACCGCCGGCGCCGAGGAGGCCGGCCGCGTCATGCAGCGCAAGGACGCGCCCGACCCGGCGACGTTCATCGGCAAGGGCAAGATCGAGGAGCTGCTCGAGGTCTGCCTCGACGTCGACGCGACACCGTCGTCTTCGACAACGAGCTGACGCCCGCGCAGCAGTGCAACCTGGAGAAGCTGCTCGGGCGCACGGCGATCGACCGCACCGCGGTGATCCTCGACATCTTCGCCCAGAACGCGCACACCCTCGAGGGCAAGGCCCAGGTCGAGCTCGCCTTGCTGCGCTACCGGCTGCCGCGCCTGCGGCGCGGTCGCGACCGGCGCGCTGTCGCAGCAGGCGGGCCGCATCGGCACCCGTGGTCCGGGCGAGACCCAGCTCGAGACCGACCGCCGCCGGCTGCAGCGACGCATCACGAAGCTCGAGCACGACCTGAAGGACCTCGGCCACACCCGGGCGACGCAGCGCAAGGCCCGCGACCGCAGCCGGCCTGCAGCGGTGTCGATCGTCGGCTACACGAACGCCGGCAAGTCGACGCTGCTGAACCGCCTCACCGAGCGCCGGCGTGCTCGTCGAGGACCGGCTCTTCGCCACGCTCGACCCGACGACGACGCCGGCTGCAGCTGCCCGGCGGCGAGGCCGTGCTCGTGTCCGACACCGTCGGCTTCGTCCGCAAGCTGCCCCATCAGCTCGTCGAGGCGTTCAAGTCGACGCTCGAAGTGGTGGCCTCGAGCCGACCTGCTGGTCCACGTCGTCGACGCCGTCGTCGCCCGACCCGACGGCCAGATCGACGCGGTGCGCGTCGTGCTGGCCGAGATCGGCGCCGGACCGCGTGCCCGAGCTGCTCGTGTTCAACAAGGCCGACCTGCGCCGATGAGGCCAAGCGGCTCGTCGACGCCCACCCGGGGTCGGTGGCGATCTCGGCGGTGACCGGCGAGGGCGTCGACGACCTGCTCGTGACCGCTCGGCGACCGGCTGCGGGCGCTGGCCAACGTCGTCGAGCTGCTGATCCCCTACGACCGCGGCGACGTGCTGGCCGCGCTGCACCGCGAGGGCGAGGTCGTCTCGGAGGCGCACGAGCGACGACGGCATCCGGGTGCGGGCGCGCCTCGACGCGGCGCGGCCGGCCGGCTCGCCGAGTTCGTCGCGACGGAGCCCCGTCGTGAGCGCGAGCCGCTCGTGAAGCACCACGCGGGCTTCGTCCCGCCGCCCTACCCCTACGACCGCCTCGACGAGCTCGCGGCGATCGCCGACGCCCACGAGGGCGGCATGGTCGACCTCTCGGTCGGCACCCCGTGCGATCCGCCCGCCGCGTCGGTGCTCGACGCGCTCGCTCGTCGGACGCCGAGCGGGGCTACCCGCCGTCGATCGGCACCGCGCGCTGCGGGCCGCGGCGAGCCGGCTGGATGCGCCGCCGCTTCGGCGTCGCCGTAGCCCGCCGGCACGTCGCCGCCTGCGTCGGCACCAAGGAGTTCGTCGGCGACGCTGCCCCAGTGGCTGCGCCTGCGCGACGCCCGACCGCGACACCGTGCTGTACCCGGCGGTCGCTACCCGACCTACGAGATGGGCGCCGACGCTCGCCGGCTGCCGGGCGGTGCCCGTGCCCGTCGACGACGACTTTCGCCTCGACCTCTCCGCCATCGACCCGAGCGACGCCGACGCGGGCGCTGTGCCTGTGGGTCAACACGCCCGGGCAACCCGGCCGGCGGCGCTCGACGACCTCGCCGCGGCCGCCGCGTGGGGCCGCGCCCACGGCGTGCCGGTGTTCAGCGACGAGTGCTACGTCGAGTTCACGTGGGACGGCCCGCCGCGCACGATCCTGGAGCACGGCACCGACGGGGTGGTCGCGGTGCACTCGCTGTCGAAGCGGTCGAACCTGGCCGGCGTCCGCGTCGGCTTCTACGCCGGCGACCCCGACCTCGTCGCACTACCTGTCCGAGGTGCGCAAGCACGTCGGGATGATGGTGCCCGGGCCCGCGCAGGCCGCCGCCGTTGCCGCGCTCGACGACGACCGACCACGTCGAGCTGCAGCGGGCCCGCTACCTCGCGCGGCTGGAGCGGGTCGCCAAGGTGCTCGGCGGACTGGTCGGGGCATCGAGTGCTCGCTGCCCGCGCGGCGGCTTCTACCTCTGGGTGCCGGCGCCCGACGGCGACGCCTGGGCGTTCACCGAGCGCCGTCGCCGAGGCGTCGGGCGCGCTCGTGAGCCCGGGCGAGTTCTACGGCGCGCCGGCCGGCCACGTGCGGGTGGCCGTGGTCCAGCCCGACGACCGCATCGAGCTCGTCGCCCGGAGGCTCTGATCGACGCACGGGTAGCCTGCGCCGGATGGCAGACCTCCAGGCGCAGATCGAAGAGCTCTGGGAGCGCCGAAGCGAGGTCGAGCCGGGCGACAAGTCGGCGGCGCAAGATCGTCCGCGAGGCCGTCGACCTGCTCGACACCGGCCAGGCCCGGGTCGCCGAGGTCGTCGCCGGCCGGGTCGTCGTGCACGTGGCTGAAGCAGGCGATCCTGCTGCTCTTCCGCGCTGTCGCAAGATCAAGACGGTCGAGCTCGGCCCGTTCGAGTACGCCGACAAGATGCCGCTGAAGACCGGGTTCAAGAAGCTGGGCGTGCGCGTCGTGCCCGGCGCGTCGGCCCGCTACGGCTCGTTCCTCGAGCGCGGCGTCGTGCTGATGCCGAGCTACGTGAACATCGGCGCCCACGTCGGGCACAACACGATGGTCGACACGTGGGCGACGGTGGGCTCGTGCGCGCAGATCGGCGCCAACGTCCACCTCTCGGGCGGCGTCGGCATCGGCGGCGTGCTCGAGCCGCCCCAGGCCGCGCCGGTCATCGTCGAGGACGACTGCCTCATCGGCAGCCGCTGCATCGTGGCCGAGGGCGCCCGCGTCGGCGCGGCAGCGTGCTCGGCGCCGGGCTGCATCCTCACCGGGTCGATCCCGGTGATCGACGCGCAGACCGGGGCGGAGGTCGGGCGGGGCACGGTGCCGCCGCACTGCGTCGCCGTGACCGCCACGCGGCCAGCGCAAGTTCGGCAGTCACGAGTTCGGCCTGCCGTGCGTCCTCGTGATCAAGCACCTGCACGAGGGCGAGCGCCACGACAAGGCGCAGCTCGAGACGATCCTGCGCGACCACGGCGCGACGGTGTGACGAGGGCCCCCGTGGCCGACCTGCTCGCCCTCACCGCCGAGCTGGTCGACATCCCGTCGGTCAGCCACGACGAGGCTGCGATCACCGACCATGCTCAGAGCGGAGCTCGAGCAGGTGCCGTGGCTCGAGCGTCGACGGGTCGGCGACAACCTCGTCGCCCGCACGCAGCTCGGGCATCCGACCCGGCTGGTCCTCGCCGGCCACACCGACACCGTGCCGGTCAACGACAACGGCGACCCGGATCGACGGCGACACGCTCTGGGGCTGCGGCGCGTCCGACATGAAGGCGGGCCTCGCCGTGATGCTCGAGCTGGCCCGCACGGTGCGCGAGCCGGCCGTCGACGTCACCTACGTCTTCTACGAGGCCGAGGAGATCGACGCGATCGCACAACGGGCTCGCGCCAGCTGTTCCGCGAGCGGCCCGACCTGCTGGCCGGCGACGTCGCCCTCCTCGGCGAGCCGACCGACGGCGCGATCGAGGCCGGGTGCCAGGGCACGATGCGCGCGCGAGGTCGTCCTCGCCGGCGCGCGGGCCCACACCGCCCGGCCGTGGATGGGCCGCAACGCCATCCACCGCCTCGGGCCGGTGCTGACGCGGCTCGCGGCGTACGAGGAGCGCCGGCCGGTGCTCGACGGCTGCGAGTACCGCGAGGCGCTGCAGGCGGTGCTGGTCGAGGGCGGCGTCGCCGGCAACGTCGTGCCCGACCGGGCCCGCTCGTCGGTGAACCACCGCTTCGCGCCCGACCGCTCGGCGGCCGAGGCCGAAGCGATGCTCCGGGACCTGCTGTTCGCCGACGGCTCGAGGACGGCGACACGTTCGAGGTCGTCGACTGCGCACCGGCGGCGCGCCGCCCTCGCTCGACCACCCGCTGCTCGCGAGCCCTGATCGAGCGGAACGGGCTCGCGGTGCGGGCCAAGCTCGGCTGGACCGACGTCGCTCGCTTCGCCGAGCACGGCATCCCGGCCGCGAACTTCGGGCCGGGCGACGCGACGCTGGCGCACACCCGCGATGAGCACGTCACCCGTGCACCGATCGAGGCGACGTACGCCGCGCTGCGCGACCTCCTGACGGCTGATCCGCCCGTCATGATCGAGAGCGGCACGTGGACCGTGCTCTTCACCGACATCGTGGGGTCCACGGAGCTCCGCAGCCGGCTCGGTGACGACGAGGCCGATGTGCTGTTCGCGGCGATCGATGCGGCCGTCGCGACGGCAGTCGAGCGCCATCACGGCGTGCTCGTCAAGGGCCTCGGCGACGGCCACATGGCCGCGTTCCGAGGCGCGGCCGACGCGATCGGCGCCGGCGTCGCGATCCAGCAGGCGGCCGCGAGGGCAGCTGCACTCACGTTGCGGGTCGGCATCAGCGCCGGCGACGCCCGGGCCGAGGGTGACGATCTCTTCGGCACCCCGGTCGTCGAAGCGGCGCGGCTGTGCGGGGCGGCGCAGGCCGGTCAGATCCTGGTGACCTCGCTCGCACGCGCGCTCGCCGGGACTCGCGGCGGGTACGAGTTCGAGAACATCGGCGCGCTCACGCTGAAGGGTCTGTCCGATCCGGTCGAGGCGTGCGCGGTGGTCTGGA
Source organism: uncultured Acidimicrobiales bacterium (assembly GCA_963759645.1). Taxonomy (GTDB): domain Bacteria; phylum Actinomycetota; class Acidimicrobiia; order Acidimicrobiales; family DATKAS01; genus DATKAS01. Next base: position 423,149 of record CAVXAI010000017.1, read on the forward strand.
CACCGCTCGACGCCGCGTCGCTCGTCGACCTGCCTTTGCCGCCGACGTTCGCGGCGGCGGAGCAGGTCGCGTTCGTCGGTCGCTCGAAGGAGGTGGACCAGCTCCGGTCTGCGTGGCAGACGGCAACCGGCGCGCATCCCCACGCCCGTGTCGTGATGCTCTCGGGTGAGCCCGGCATCGGCAAGACCCGCATGGCGGCTCAGCTCGCCCGAGAGGTGTACGGGGACGGAGCGATGGTGCTCCTCGGTCGGTGCGAGGAGGAGCTCGGCGTCCCCTATCAGCCGTTCGTCGAGGCGCTCCGCTTCGTCGTCGATGGCGTGGACCCCGACCGCCTGCCGATGCTCCTCGGCCGCAGCCGGGGCGAGCTCGCGCGCCTCGTCCCCGACCTCGCGGTGCTGTCGCCCGACGTCGCGCCGCCGACGCGATCCGACCCGGAGACCGAGCGCTACCGGATGTTCGATGCGGTCGTGGATTGGCTCGCGACGTCGAGCGACGAGCGGCCCATCCTCCTCGTGCTCGACGACGTGCACTGGGCGGGCCGGCCGACGCTGCTCCTCCTGAACCACATCGTCCGGTCGGAGCGACCGATGCGGGTGCTCGTCGTCGGCACGTACCGCGACACCGACGTCGAGCGGGGCCACCCGTTGGCCGACATGCTCGCGGACTTCCGCCGGCTCGATCGAGCGGAGCGCTGCTCGTTGCACGGGCTCACCACCGAGGACGTCGTCGACCTCTTCCGGGAGAACGCCGGGTACGAGCCGGGCCCCGACGGACTCGAGCTCGCGCGCGCGGTTCGCGACGAGACCGAAGGCAACCCGTTCTTCATCGTCGAGGTGCTGCGCCACCTCGCGGAGACGGGTGCGTTGTTCGAGCGCGACGGCCGATGGGCCATCGACGTGCCGATCGACCGCATCGGCATCCCCGAAGGCGTGCGCGATGTCGTCGGCCGGCGCCTCGGACGGCTCAGCTCGATGACGAACGAGGTGCTGAGGGTGGCTGCGGTCGTCGGACGCGAGTTCGATCTCGACGTCGTCGTGCGGGCGAGCGGCCAAGGGGAGAACGACGTGCTCGCGGCGATGACGTCGGCCGTCGACGCCAGCTTGCTCGAAGAGGTGAAGGTCGATCGCTGGCGCTTCTCCCACGCGCTCGTGCGTTCGACGCTGTACGACGAGCTCGGCACGAGCCGCCGGGTGCGCCTGCACAGAACGGTGGCCGAGACGCTCGAGGTTCGCCGACCCGACGACTTCAACGCACTCGCCCATCACTTCGGTGAGGCGGCGGTGGCGGGCACGCAAGCCGAGGCGGTGCGCTACACGTTGGCGGCGGGAGACCGGGCGCTCGCACGGCTTGCCAGCGACGAAGCCGTCACGTACTTCGAACGGGCCCTCGAGCATCTCGACAACGCGCGCCCCCGGGCTCGTGTGTTGGCGCGCCTCGGCGAGGCCCAACGTCGCGCCGGCGAGGCGGGGTACCGGGAGACACTCCTCGAGGCCGCCTCACTCGCGCTGCGCCGCCGGTGATCGCGAGACGCAGATCGCAGCGGCGCTCGCGACCAGTCGCGGGTTCTTCAGCGGCGCGGGGCAGGTCGATGCCGGTCGCGTCAGCGCGTTGGAGGCCGCGCTCGAGGCGGCAGGCGAAGGCGACAGCGTCGATCGCGCCAACCTGCTCGCGACGCTCTCCGCCGAGCTGCTCTTCTCCGAGGACCCGACCCGCGGCCCGATCTTGCTCCGCGACGCGATCGCGATGGCGCGACGGCTCGAGGCGGACGCCGTGCTGGCCCGGGCGCTCTGCTACCAGACCTCGGGCTTCGGCCTGTCGTCGATCGCGATCGACGAGCTGTTCCGCGCCGGCCGCGAGGCGCTCGACATCGCGGAGCGCATCGACGATCCCGCTCTCGCGACCATGGCCGCGTCCGGCCTGCACGTCGCCAGCTGCATTGCCGCGGACAAGCAGCGAGCCGATGCCTACCTCCAGCGACAGATCGAGCACACGGAGCGAGCGAGCCAGCCCCTCCTGCGCTTCGTCCTCGCGAATGCGTTGGCGATGCGGGCCATGGCCGAGGGCCACCTCGACCGCGGTGAGGCGCTGGCCGAGGAGATGCTCGAGATCGGATCGGCGTCCGGTCAGCCCGACACGCTCGTGTGGATGACCGGGCACGTCGCCCAGCTGTGGGAGGAGGGCCGGCGCGCCGAGGAGGCGGAAGCGATGCTGTCGGCGGCGGCGACGGTGTTGCCGTCGGCGGAGGCGCTCCTGATCCACACGCTCGCCGAGCAGGGGCAGCTCGAGCGAGCGGGGGCCCTGTGGGACGACCTGACCGACGGCGGCCTCCCCGATCTGCCGAAGGACTTCCTTTGGGTGCTCGGCACGACGTCGCTCGCCGCGGCGTGCGTGGTTCCTCGACGACCCCACCTATGCCGCGCCGCTGCAGTTCACGCTGGCACCCCTCAAGGGTCGCATCGTGTTCGTGGGGGCCGGGTTTCACGGCGCCGTCGACCACTATCTCGGTCTGCTCGCGGCACTGAGCGAGGACTGGGATCGTGCTGAGGCGCACTTTGCGGACGCGGCACGGATCGAAGGCGGCATGGACCACGCGCCCCGGTTGTGCCGCACGTGGATGGCGTGCGCCGAGACGATTCGTCGCGGCCGGTCCTCGAGCTCTGATCGCGCGCGTGCGGTCGCGCTGCTCGACCGGGCCGTCGATCTCGCGGCCGAGCGGGGATTGCCGCTCACCCTTGCGCGGGCGAGCGGCGCAACGAGCCGAGCTCGCGGAGCAGTCGTGATGCGCCTCCGAGCTCTCGCCGCCGCGGCGCTGGTGCTGACCGGTTGCTCGGTGACATCCTCGGCGTCCTCGGTGACGACCACGGTGCCGGTCGTCGCGACGTCGCCGCCGTCGACCACCGCCCCGCCTTACCGACCGCGGGCCCTGAGCGGTGACTCGATCGAGTTCCTGACCCATGACGGTGTCGAGCGTCGCTATGTCCTCCATGTCCCCACCGACTTGCCCGCCGCTGCGTCGGTGCCGCTGGTGCTGGTGCTGCACGGCGCGGGAGGAGTGCCGGAGGAGATCATCGCCGGGCAGTGGATGGAACACGCTCGCCGACGAGCGGGGCTTGATCGTCGCCTATCCCGCCGGCGAGGACGAGAGCTGGAACGCCGGAGCCTGCTGCGGCGTCGCCGCGAGCGAGGGCCACGATGACGTCGGCTTCCTGAACGCCCTGATCGCGCACCTCGCGGGATTCGCGCAGGTCGATCCGGCGCGGGTCGTCGTGGCGGGGCATTCGAACGGCGGGATGATGGCCTATCGCCTGGCGTGCGATCCCGACACACGGGTCTTGGGCGTCGCGTCGGTGGCGGGCACGAACATGGCCGGCTGCCAGCCCGCCGCGGCCGCTCTCGTTCCTCGAGATCCATGGGACGGCTGACGTGATCGTGCCCGTACGACGGCGGGTCGACGCCGGAGGGCGAGTCGGTCGGGCTCCCGCCGTTCACGCCCGTCGCGGTGAGCATCGACTGGATGGTCCACGCGCTGGGCTGCGCAGCCGACCCGGTCGAGCAGACCGCCTCCCGCACGACGACCACGACGTGGACCGAATGTGCCGAAGGGACGCGCGTGCAGCTCGTCTCACTCGGGGGAGCGGGGCATTCGTGGCCGACGGGTCGCACGTTCGACGCGACGACCGCGATCGCCGACTTCTTCTTCCCGACCTAGGCGACGACTCAGACGCAACGAGGCAGGCGCGAGCACGGTGACGACCTTGCCGAAGATCGTCACCTCGTCCGCGTCGAACGTCATCGGCTTGAGGCGGACGTTGGCGGGAGCAGCACGACCTTGCCGCCCCGCGTCGGTAGGTCTTCACGGTCGCTTCCTCGCCCGGGATGCCGGCGACGACGATGTCGCCGTTGCGCGCGATCGCTTGCTGGCGGGCGACGACGTAGTCGCCGCTCGAGGATGCCGGCGTCGATCATCGAGTCGCCTCGCACCCGCAGCATGAAGAGGTCGCCCTCGCCGGTGAAGTCGGCCGGCAACGGCAGGAGCTCCTCGACGTTCTCCTGGGCGAGCACATCGGTGCCGGCGGCCACGTCGCCGACGAGGGGCACGTGGCGCGTCGGCCGGCGCTCGATGGCGGCGTCGGACGACGAGTCCCACCGGACCTCGATGGCGCGCGGCTTGGTGGGGTCGCGCCGGAGGTAGCCGAGCCGCTCGAGCGTGTTGAGGTGGGAGTGGACCGTGGACGGCGACGTGAGCCCGACTGCCTCGCCGATCTCGCGGACCGACGGCGGGTAGCCCCGGTCGCGCATGTGCTGCTCGATCACCTGCAGGACCTCGCGCTGGCGGTCGGTGAGAACGATCTCGGTCATGGCGGCATCGTACGGATGTTCGTGGAGGAAGGTCAAACATCCGTTCGATCGACCTGTTGACAGCGAACAGACGTTCGTGCTGAACTGGCGAACAGATGTTCGTGAGCCCTGCTGTCCCTCTCTACGTGGTGCCGAGCCGGCCCAGCCGGGCGGTCGCGTACCGCCGGCGCCGCGTCCTGGCACTGCTCGTGCTGGTCGCGTGCGCGGTCGGCCTCGTTCCTCGCCGTGCGAACCGTCACGGCGACCCTCGGGGGCGTCCCTGCCTCCGCCCCCGAGGGCCCCTTCCCCGGCGCCGGCGCACGCGTCGTGATCGTGCAGCCAGGCGACACCGTCTGGTCGATCGCCCTCGCCGCGGTGCCCGACGGCGACATCCGCGGCCTCGTCGACGAGCTGCGTTGCATCGCACGACGGCCCCCTCGCAGCCGGGCGACCGGTTGCTCGTCCCTGAAACTGGCTGACCACTACCGTCGGGGTGTGCGTTGCCCCGTCTGCGCCTCTCTCGATGACAAGGTCATCGACTCGCGCACGGCCGACGACGGCTCGGCCATTCGACGACGCCGTGAATGCCTGGCGTGCGGAGGCCGCTTCACGACGTTCGAGCGTCTCGAGGAGGCGCCGCTCGTGGTGGTGAAGCGCTCGGGCGAACGAGAGCCGTTCGACCGCTCGAAGCTCGTCGCCGGGGTGCTGGCCGCGGCGAAGGGCCGTCCGGTGTCGATCGACCAGCTCGAGGGACTCGCCGGTGAGGTCGAGGAGGGCTTGCGCCTCGAAGGCGGAGGCGACGTCTCGAGTGAGCGGGTCGGCATCGCGGTGCTCGATCGGCTCCGCATCCTCGACGAGGTGGCCTACATGCGCTTCGCGAGCGTGTACAAGAGCTTCGACGAGGCCGATGACTTCGCTCGTGAGCTCACGCTGCTCGCCAAGAGCACCGAGCCCAAGCGCAGCTACCGCGACCCCGACGCCTGAGCGACGTAGCGGAGGAACAGCCAGCCGTCCTCCTCGAGCACGTGCGCGAGCGCGACGCGTGACAGGGCTGACGCGGCGCCGTGCGCGACGCGAGCGGACGTTCCCGCCACGAGGTGGGGCGACACGGTGAGGCAGAGCTCGTCGACCAGTCCCGTGGCGACGAGCGTGCCGTTGAGCGAGGGTCCGCCTTCGGCCATCACCACGCCCGCGCCCATCGCGCCGAGGTGTTGCAACGCGAGTGCGAGGTCGACGTCGTCGTGGCCGGCGCGCACGACCGGGATGCCGTCGGGCACCGGGCCTGCGGTCTCGGTGGTGACGACGATCGCCCGCCCGCTGCGCATCAGCGCGCCATCCCAATCGAGGCGGAGCGACCGGCTGACGATCGCGATCCGCAAGCCTTCGCGGCGCGGCGGTCCGTACTGCTCGTCACGCGCGGTGCCCGCGCCGACGAGCACGACATCGGCGAGGTCGCGAAGGGTGGCGAACACGGCGCGGTCGCCTCCGCCGCCGAGCGGTCCCGATCGGCCGTCGACGGCGGTGGCGCCGTCGGCGCTCGCGATCATGCACATGAGCACCCACGGGCGTCCGTCGCTTCTGCGGCGCGTGGGTCCGCGTAGGCCTCCGCGACCGACACCGGGTCACGGGGATCGGGATGCAGGCGGCGCATGGCCCGGGGATCTTGGCACGGCGATCTTGGCAGGAGCGGGCGTCGGTGGGGCACGCTGGTGCGCATGACCGACGTCCCCGACGCGCACCGCGTTCCGCACCTGCCCCTTCTGCGAGGCGGGCTGCGGACTCGAGATCACGCTGCGGGGCGAGGAGATCGTGCGGGTGCGGGGCGACCGGGACGACGTGTTCAGCCACGGCTTCATCTGCCCGAAGGGGTCGACGCTGAAGCAGCTCCACGAGGATCCCGACCGGCTGCGTCGCCCCCTCGTGAAGCGCGACGGCGAGTTCGTCGAGGTGTCGTGGGAGGAAGCGTTCGCGGAGATCGAGCGGAGGCTCGTGCCGATCATCGAGGCCCACGGACGTGACGCGGTCGCGACCTACATCGGCAATCCCACCGCGCACAACCTCTCGGCGATGCTCTACGCGCGGACGCTGGCTCAGGGCATCGGCACCCGCATGCGGTTCTCGGCGGGCACGGTCGACCAAGTGCCGAAGCAGGTCGCCGCGGGCTACATGTTCGGCACCGCAGTGAGCGTGCCGGTGCCCGACATGGATCGCAGCGACTACATGATGATCCTCGGCGCCAACCCCTACGCGTCGAACGGCAGCCTGTGCACCGCGCCCGACTTCCCGGGCCGCCTCGAAGCGCTGCGTGCTCGCGGCGGAAAGGTCGTCGTCGTCGACCCCCGAAGGACCAAGACCGCGGAGGAGGCCGACGAGTGGGTCGCGATCGTGCCCGGCACCGACGCGCACTTCCTCATGGCGATCGTGCACACGCTGTTCGACGAAGGGCTCGCGGACGCGGGCGATCACATCCGGCCGTGGGTCAATGGCTGGGCGGACATCGAGTCGCTCGCGGCCGAGTTCGCGCCCGAACGCGTCGCGGACACGTGCGGCGTCGAGGCGCCGACGATCCGGCGACTCGCCCGCGAGCTCGCGGCGGCGCCCACCGCGGCCGTGTACGGACGCATCGGCATCTGCACCAGGAGTTCGGCACGCTCGCCTCGTGGCTGGTCGATGTCGTCAACGTCGTGACCGGCAACCTGGATCGTCCCGGTGGCGCGATGTTCAGCCTGCCCGCCGCGGGCGGCGCGGCGACTCGGGCGCGCCGGGCAAGGGGAAGGGCTTCCGAATGGGACGCGGGCACACGCGTGTGCGCGGGCTCGCGGAGGTGCTCGGGGAGTATCCCGTCGTGGTGCTGGCCGAGGAGATCGAGACTGAGGGGCCCGGTCAGGTGCGGGCGCTCGTCACTGCGGCGGGCAACCCGGTGCTGTCGACGCCGAACAGCGAGCGGCTCGCCGCGGCCCTCGAGCGGCTCGAGTTCATGGTGAGCATCGACATCTACCGCAACGAGACGACGCGTCACGCGGACGTGATCCTGCCCCGAGCTCGAACCTCTACCGCTCGCACTACGACCTGTTGCTCCTTCAGTTCGCCGTGCGCAACGTCGCCAACTACTCACCGCCCGTGCTCGACGGCCCCGCGGACGGGCTCGACGAGTGGGAGATCATGTCGAGGCTCGCGCTCATCGCCCAGGGTCAGGGCGCGTCGGCCGACGTCGACCTCGCGGACGACTTCGCGATCACGGCGCTCGTGCAGCACGCCGTGAGCGACGCCTCGGGTCCGCTCAGCGGGCGGAACGCCGACGAGATCCTCGGCGCGCTCGCCGCCCGACGCGGGCCGGAGCGAATCCTCGACTTCATGCTGCGGTCAGGGCCCTACGGCGACTGGTTCGGCGCACGCGAGACGTTCACCGATGCGGAAGGTGTCGAGCAGCCGGCCGTCACGCTCGCCCTGCTCGAGGCGAACCCCCACGGCATCGACCTCGGCCCGCTGCAGCCGCGGATCCCCGAGATCCTGCGCACGCCGTCCGGACGCATCGAGCTCACACCGCCCGAGCTCGTCGCCGACTGTGAGCGGCTGCGGCGCGTCGATCGGTCGCGGCCGCAACGGACACCACCTGCTCGTCGGGCGCCGCGACCTCCGTTCGAACAACTCGTGGATGCACAACCTCGAACGTGCTCGTGAAGGGGAAGGAGCGGTGCACCCTCCACATCCATCCTGACGATGCACGTGCGCTCGGTCTGTCGTCGGGTGACGTCGCCCGGGTGACTTCGCGGGTCGGCAAGATCGACGTGCCGGTCGAGATCACCGACGCAATCCGGCCCGGCGTCGTCTCGATGCCGCACGGCTGGGGTCACGACCTCGATGGTGTGGCGCTCGGGGTCGCGTCGGCGCGGCCGGGCGTGAACTCCAACGTCCTCGCTGACGAAGAGCAGCTCGACGTCGTATCGGGCACCGCCGTTGTCAACGGCATCCCGGTGACGGTCGTCCCCGCCTGAGGGCCGTCAGCGCGTCGAGCACCGCCGCTAGGAGCCGGCTGGCCGCCCACACACTCGTCTCTTCGGTGAAGTGGGCACCGTCGGGACGCAGCCGCATGCCGTCCATCTCGGTCGGGCACGGGCACCCCGTTCGGGCAGACGATCGCGGCGAAGTCCACGACCTCCACCCGGTCGGCGTGGAGGTAGGCGAACAGGTCGATCAGCCGGTTGAGGTGTGCCGTTTTCGCGAGGCGATCAGGGTCAGGCGGGCCGTTGCGGCCCATGACGGGAGGCGGAGGGGTGAGCATCACCAACCGGGCTCCGTTTGCCGTCACCCGCGTCAGCGTCGCCTCCATCTCATGAAGCAGCTCGCGGTCGCCCTCGGGCGTGCCGAAACGCATGCGGTTCCCGCCGATCACCCGATCCTGTGTCTCCCACGTGCTGAGCCACAACACGAGCTCGGGGTGGTACTTCGCGGTGATCTCGTCCTGGACGATCGGGACGGCCCGCTCGCAGTCGTCCGACCAGGAAAACGGCTGGCCCTGGTCGTCGAGCAGCACGCCCCCCGCCGCGCCACACCCGGCGATCGCAGCGCTGGCGACTCCGATGCCGCGCGCACCCGCTTCACGTTCGAGACCGGGGACGAGGCTCGCCGCGACTGAGTCGCCGACGACACCGATCACACGCGGCGCGCTCGGTTCGTTCGTTGCGGCCGGTGCCGCCAGCATCGGCGGAGGCCCCCCGAGGCGCATCGGCACGGTCGTCGAGGGCGCCGCTGTCGAGGCCGAGGGGATCGACGGTGGCTTGACTGTGATTGTGACGCCCGGCGAGGGCGCGGCGAACGCCGGCGAAGGCGACGTTGCGCTCGCTGTCGCGACGACGAGGGCAACGGCGACTGACGGCGATGCCCAGCGACCGCCGAGGGGAGCGCGACGCGTCCCGCGCAGCGTGGCTCCAGACCGGATCGGTAGCTCGACCAGGTAATACGGACGCGGCCGCGAGCGCCACTGTCAGTCCGACCCGCACGAGGTCGAGCGGTACTCCCGAGATGCCGGCGCGTTCGGAGTCCACGATGAGCTGGACCGGCCAGTGCCAGAGGTACAGGCCGTACGAGATCGTCCCGATCCACACGAGGATTTCGAGCGAGAGGAGCTTGCGGACGGGGCCGCGCCGGATGCACAGCTGCGGCGATCACCGCCGCGACGGCGAGGGCGAAGAGCAGGAATCCGCCGCGGTACATGAACGATTCGCCGTCGCCGATGGTCGCGTAGGCGATCAGCACGGCGCCAAGGGCGAGAACGCCGGCGTACGAGACGGGACGCGAGGTCTGCACGTTCGCCGCGTCTCGCGAGGAGCACCGCGAGCAACGCGCCGATGAGCAGAGAGTGCACGCGTGTGTCGGTGCCGAAGTACGCCCTTGTCGGGTCGTCGGCGAGCGCGCGCCATGAGCACGGCAGATGCCGACGCGCGGCGACTCGCTGCGAACGACGACGAGCATGCCTCGGCGGCCCCGTCCGAGCGTACAGGCACGCCGCGACGACGAGTGGCCACACCAGGTAGAACTGCTCCTCGATCGCGAGCGACCAGGTGTGCTCGAGCGAGCGACGGCGCGGCGAACAGGTCGAAGTACGAGTTGTTGTCGGCGATGAAGTGCCAGTTGGCCGAGTAGAAGAGCGCGAACAGCCCGTCGGCGCGCAGAGCGGCCTGCGCGTCGGTCGGGTGTCGACCACGCCGCGTAGACCGCGATCGCGGCGAGCACGAGGAAGAGCGCCGGGAGCAGTCGGCGGGCGCGGCGGATCCAGAACGCCGGCAGGTCGATGCGTCCCTCCGCTCTGCCTTCCGTCAGGAGCAGGCTCGTGATGAGGTAGCCGGACAGGACGAAGAACGTGTCGACGCCGAGGTAGCCGCCGCGGGCCCACGGGTATCCGAGGTGGTAGGCGATCACGGCGGCCACCGCGACCGCGCGGAGGCCGTCGAGCGCGGGTTGGTACGCGAGGTGCCCTGGCCGTTCCGTCGTCAACGTCCCCCCAAGGAACACGAAGGGGTCGCGGCGTGTTGACTCCCGCATGCCGTCGATCCCCGTGCGCCGCCTCAATCATGCCGTGCTCTACGTCCGCGATGTGGCCCGTGCCGTCGCCTTCTATCGAGAGGTGCTCGGTCTCGAGCCGATCCACGAGGAGGCGAATCTGCCGGGGGCCGCGTTCATGCGGGCACCCGAACTCGCCCAACGACCACGATCTGGGCCTGTTCGCGATCGGCCCGCGATGCCCCCGGCCCAGTCCGCGGGGCGGTCGGTCTGTACCACCTGGCGTGGGAGGTCGACCGCGTCGAGGACCTCGTCGGCGCCCGCGAGGTGCTGCTGCGGGCGGGGGCGCTGGTCGGCCAGAGCGACCACGGCACGACCAAGTCGCTGTACGCCCACGATCCGGATGGCAACGAGTTCGAGGTGATGTGGGCGGTGCCTCGGGAGCGCTGGTCCGAGGTGGAGGGGTCGCCGCCGGTCGCGCCGCTCGATCTCGAGGCCGTGGTTGCGCAGTTCGCGAGCTGATCTGCGCTGATCGCCCTGTCCGGGCTGGTGGATGGCTGTGGACAGCCGGCACGAAATCCACCGTCAATTCACAGGGTTGTACCTCTTTCAGTCCACAGGACCCTCGTCTTAGGTTGACGCCCATCGAAGGCCACAGCGCGGGAGCTAGGCGGATGGGTGGGGATCTCGGAGAGCTGGCTTCGGGTGGCACCACGGGGGAGGGCAGGCTCGAAGTCTGAGCCTCTCGGGGCGCACGAGAACCGTGCGTCCGCCCCAGACCTGCCGCTCTCGCGCTGTGGCCCGCATCACCGCCGGATCACCCCTCCGGGGAGCGGGGTCGGGAAGAATGCCCTGCGCAGGAGGCGTTGACACCCGTGTAACTACAATGGTGTAATGCCCGAACATCTTGTGGCTCAGGCGGTGGGGGCCGCTCCGAAACCACAACATCTTGTGTCTTTCCGGGCCGGTCACTTCCGACCGGCCCGTAGCGTCGGATCTTGAAGGAGCGTGTCGATGTCGCTGGCGCCGGAGCAGACGGGGATCGGGATCCGCAGGCATTTCACGACCCCTGGGGTCGATCCCTACGACCAGGTCGACTGGGAGCGCCGCGACGCCCGCATCACCGACTACCGAGATGGCTCCGTTGCCTTCGAGCAGCGCGGCGTCGAGGTGCCGGCCACGTGGTCGGTGAACGCCACGAACATCCTCGCCCAGAAGTACTTCCGGGGAACGCTCGGCACCCCCGAGCGCGAGACGTCACTTCGTCAGGTCGTCGACCGCGTCGTCGACACGATCACGCAGTGGGGCGCGCAGGGCGGCTACTTCGTCGACGACGCGGAGGCCGAGACGTTCCGCGCCGAGCTCAAGCACCTGATCGTGCAGCAGAAGGCCGCGTTCAACTCGCCCGTGTGGTTCAACATCGGCGTGAAGGGCGTGCCGCAGCAGGCGAGCGCGTGCTTCATCCTGGCCGTCGACGACACGATGGACTCGATCCTCAACTGGTACGTCGAGGAAGGCACGATCTTCAAGGGCGGCTCGGGCTCGGGCATCAACCTCTCGAAGATCCGCTCGTCGAGTGAGCTGCTGAAGGGCGGCGGCACGGCGTCGGGCCCGGTCAGCTTCATGCGCGGCGCCGACGCCTCCGCCGGCACGATCAAGTCCGGCGGCAAGACGCGGCGCGCCGCGAAGATGGTCATCCTCAACGCCGACCACCCCGACGTCGAGGAGTTCATCTGGTGCAAGGCGGTCGAGGAGCGCAAGGCGCGGGTGCTGCGCGACGCCGGCTTCGACATGGACCTCGACGGCACCGACAGCCACTCGATCCAGTACCAGAACGCCAACAACTCGGTGCGCGTCACCGACGAGTTCATGCGCGCGGTCGAGCAAGACGCTCGACTGGCAGCTGAGCGCGGTGACGACGGGCGAGGTCGCTCAAGACGATCAAGGCGCGCGATCTCTTCCGCGAGATCGCCCGGGCGGCGTGGGAGTGCGCCGATCCCGGCATGCAGTTCGACACCACGATCAACCGGTGGCACACCGCCGCGAACACCGGCCGCATCAACGGCAGTCAACCCTTGCTCGCGAGTACATGCACCTCGACAACGCGCGTGCAACCTGCGCCAGCCTCAACCTGCTCAAGTTCCTCGACGACGACGACGAGCTTCGACGTCGAGGGCTTCAAGGCCGCGGTCGAGGTCGTGTTCACCGCGCAGGAGATCCTCGTCGGCAACGCCGACTACCCGACCGAGAAGATCGCCGAGACGTCGCGGCGCTTCCGCCAGCTCGGCCTCGGCTACGCCAACCTCGGCGCGCTGCTCATGGCGCTCGGCCTGCCGTACGACTCCGACGCCGGCCGGGCGTGGGCCGGCGGCGCTCACCGCGCTGATGACCGGCCACGCCTACGCGACGTCGGCCCGCACCGCCGGCCGCATGGGTCCGTTCGCCGGCTACGCCGAGAACGAGCGAGCACATGCTGCGCGTGCTCGGATGCACCGGGCCGAGGCCGCGCAAGATCGACGAGGAGCTCGTGCCGCCGAGCTGCTCGGCGCGGCGCAGGAGTCGTGGGACGACGCGTGTCGAGCTCGGCCGAGCAGTTCGGCGTGCGCAACTCGCAGGCCACGGTGCTCGCGCCCACCGGCACGATCGCGTTCCTGATGGACTGCGACACCACCGGCATCGAGCCCGACCTCGGGCTCGTGAAGACGAAGAAGCTCGTCGGCGGCGGCACGATGTCGATCGTCAACCAGACGGTGCCGCGGGCGCTGCGCTCGCCTCGGCTACACGCCGACCAGATCGACGAGATCGTCGCCTACATCGACGAGCAACAAGTCGATCGTCGGCGCGCCGCACCTGAAGGCCGAGCACCTGCCGGTGTTCGCCTGCTCGATGGGCGACAACGTCATCCACTACATGGGCCACGTGCGGATGATGGCGGCGGTCGCAGCCGTTCATCTCGCGGCGCGATCTCCAAGACGGTCAACATGCCCGAGGACGTCGACGGTCGAGGACGTCGAGCAGCTGCACATCGAGGCGTGGAAGCTCGGCCTCAAGGCGGTCGCGATCTACCGCGACAACTGCAAGGTCGCCCAGCCGCTGTCGACGACGAAGAAGGAGGCCGACGCGGCCGATCGCCGCCGCGACGCCAGCGGCGGCCGACGCCGGCCGCCGACCGAGGTGGTCGAGCGCGATCGTCGAGCAGATCGTCCGCGAGCCCGTTCGCCAGAAGCTGCCGCGCACGCGCCGGTCGCGCACGTTCGAGTTCCGGGTGGCCGACTGCAAGGGCTTCGTCACCGTCGGCGAGTACGAGGACGGCCGTCCGGGCGAGATCTTCCTGCGGGTGTCGAAGCAGGGCTCGACCCTCGCCGGCATCATGGACGCCTTCGCCATCTCGATCAGCCACGGCCTGCAGTACGGCGTGCCGCTGCGGGCGTTCGTCGAGGCGTTCACGAACATGCGGTTCGAGCCGGCGGGCATGACCGACGATCCCGACATCCGCTTCGCCGAGCTCGCTGATCGACTACCTGTTCCGCCGGCTGGCGGTCGAGTACCTCCGCTCGACGAGCGGGCCGAGCTCGGCATCCTCGTCGGTCGGCGAGCGGATGCAGCCGACGCTGCCGGGCGTCGAGGAGACGGTCGTCGAGACCGACGCAGGGCCTCGACGATGATCCCCGACCCGAAGACGATCCCGTCGGCGTCCGAGCTGGCGACCCAGATCGAGCTCGGGCTCGCGTCCGAGGCGCCGATCACCGGGCAGATCCCGGTCACGCCGTCGGCGCCGCCGGCCGCCTCGCGACCGCGTGCGAGCGAGCGACGCGCCGATCTGCATGCAGTGCGGGGTGCAGATGAACCGGGCCGGCAGCTGCTACGCCTGCCCGAGCTGCGGCAGCACCAGCGGCTGCTCGTAGCCACGCCGTCCGCTGGGATTGGTCACTCGGGCGCGGCAGAGTGCCCCGAGTGACCAATCTCGCCGAGCTGCCCGTCGCGGATCCGTGGTGGGTCGTGCGCCGAGTGAGCGACGGCGTCACGCTCATCACCGAGCCGCACGTGCACCCGCTGCTGCGCTGCAACGTGTGGCACGTGCGGGGCCGCGACCGCGACCTCGTCGTCGACACCGCGCTCGGGCTCGCGCCGCTCGCGCCACCTGGTCGAGCACGAGCTCGGTCACGCCGGTGCTGGCCGTGGCGACCCACACCCACGCCGATCACGTCGGCGGCATGCACGAGTTCGACGAGCGGGCGATCCACCGGGCCGAGGCGGCGACCTCGCCGACGCCGGTGTGCACGACCTCGTGGCCGAGCACTTCGGCGAGACGGTGCTCGGCCCGTACCGCGACGCCGGCTACGACATCCCCGAGCTGTTCGTCGACGCGGTGCCCGCCGGCGGGCTCGGCGATGGTCGTCGAGATCGCGGCCGCGCCGGCGACGCGGTGCTCGACGACGGCGACGTCGTCGACTGCGGCGACCGGGCGTTCGAGGTGCTGCACCTGCCCGGCCACTCGCCCGGCAGCATCGGTCTGTGGGAGGCCGCCACCGGCATCCTGTTCTCCGGCGACGCCATCTACGACGGGCCGCTGCTCGACGAGCTCGACGGCTCGGACATCGACGACTACGTCGCGACGATGCGGCGGCTCCGCGAGCTGCCGGTCACCGTGGTGCACGGCGGCCACGAGCCGAGCTTCGGCCGCGACCGGCTGGTCGAGATCTGCGACGCCTACCTCGAGCAGGCGTGCTCAATGACCAAGGAAGTCGAGCGCGAGCCGCACGTTCTCGGCGACTGAGCGGACGCTGTCGAGCACGAGCCGAGGGCGCGTCCACGGCTCGGTCTCGCTCCGCCACCGGTCCACTTGCTTCCACGTCGGCTCCGGGAACGGCTCGAGATCGCGTTGGCGGTTGGCCAGTCGGGCACGGTGCACCGAGTCGTCGCTGCACACGACCTCGATGCCGTGCACGATCGCGCCGGCGGCTTCGCCGCCGACCACCAGATCTGCCGCCCGACCTCGACGTAGTTCGCGGCGTCGGCGATCACGGAGAAGCCGAGTCGCAGCTGGTGTCCGGCGAGCGCCGCTCCCACGTTGTAGGCGGCGAGGCCGGACTCGAACGAGTGCGCGACGCCCGAACGCAGCATCGCGGCCTCGATCTCGTCAACCGAGATCACGACGGCGGGCAGCTCTCGACCGAGCGCTTCCGCGATGGCGGACTTCCCGACTCCGGAAGGCCGCTCATGAGGACGAGCACAGCGGGATCAGTAGCCGGGCGGTGGCTCGAACCTGCGCCAGTCGCGTTCGAGCAGCTGCGCGAATCGCAGGGTCGTGCGGTCTTCGAGGTACGGACCAGTTGCTTGCAACCCGAGCGGGAGACCCGCCGCGCTCAGCCCCGCCGGGAACGCCGTCGCGGGCTGTCCTGGGAACACCGCGAGCATCGGGTAGATCATGTTCAACATGTAGGGCACCTCGCGGTCGTCGACCGTGATCAGGCGCGTCGCCGTCGTCACCCGTCTGGTGGGGGAACGCGACATCGAGGGCGGTCGGGCACACGAGCACGTCCCAGTCCTCGAAGAACGTTCGCCATGCGCCACGCACTGCCTCGCGGCGATGGTGCAGCAGGATCAAGCCCGACGGCGTCGAGCGTCGCGCCCTCTGCCATCGCCTCCGACATCGGGTCGCCTCGTTCCCGGATCTGGCGCGCCTGCTCCGCCCGCGTCCTCGGGAGGCTGGCCAGTCGACGTCACGGCGAGCAACAGCGTGAGGTAGTCCCGGACGTAGGAGTCGAGATCGAGCGCCGGCATCGCCTCGTCAACCTTCGCTCCTGCGTCGCTGAGGAACGCCGCGAGCTCGCCGACCTTCGCTCGCATCTCGACCGAGGGCTGCACGACGTCGAGCGGAGGCAGCACCGCGACGCGGAAGTCTGCGAGGCGTTCGTGCCGTGACGCCGGGAGGTCGAGACGCCATGCCACGTCCTCGCCGGCCACCGGCCCGATGATCACGTCGAACAGCAGCTCCAGATCGCCCGCGGTCCGGGCGAGCGGACCCTGCACGCCCATCGCAGCACCGGGATTGGGCGCATCCGCGAACGGGAAGCTGCCGACGCGAGGCACCGCGGTCTCCGACGGTCGGTGTCCGTACAGCCCGCAGTACGCGGCGGGCACCCGGATCGAGCCGGCGATGTCGCTCCCGATCTCGAGGGGCGTCATGCCGGATGCGAGCGCCGCGGAACCGCCGCCCGTGCTGCCACCCGGTGTGCGGGACAGATCCCACGGGTTGTTGGTCCGTCCGTAGACCGGGCTGTCGGCCTGCCAGTCACTCAGCGCGGCGGGGATGTTCGTCTTCCCCAACAGACAGGCCCCGGCGGCGAAGACGCTCCACGCGATCGGCCCGTCCTGCGTCGGCCGGTAGTCCTTCAGTGCCTCGATGCCCGCGGACTGAGGGAGGCCCGCGACGAGCGTCGACTCCTTCAGTGTCATCGGCAGCCCCAGGAGCGCCCCCTGCTCACCCGCGGCCCGCGCCTCGTCGGCGCGTCGTGCCGATTCGAGCGCCCGCTCCGGTGTGGGCACGACGATTGCGTTCAGCGCCGGATTGTGCGCATCGATCCGCTTCAGGTGGAGCTCGACGAGCTCGACCGAGCTGATCTCCCGCGCGTCGAGCGCCGCCAGCATCTCGGTCGCCGAGCTGAACGGCCCGACTGTCGGTGCCATGGTCAGGGGATCAGGAGCACCCGGCCGAACGCCCGGCGGCTCTCGATGTAGCGGTGCGCCTCGGCGGCATCGGCGAGCGGGAACGTGCGGTCGATCACGACCTTGAGCTCGCCCGAGGCGACACGCCGATGCAGCTTCTGGATCATCGTGTGGCACCGCTCGTTGTTCATCATCATCTCGGCGCCGAGGAACACGCCGGTCATCGACGCGTTCTTCTGCATGAGCGGCCACACCTGCGGCGGCTTGTCGTCGCGGCCGGCCTGGCCGACCCAGCTCACCCGGCCGCGGTACGCGAGCGCGGCGATGCTGCCTTCGAGCGTCTTGCCGCCGACGGAGTCCACGACGAGGTCGACCCCCTTGCCGCCGGTGATCCGCTGCACCTCGGTGGGCACGTCCGCGTTCGCGTAGTTGATGCCGTGGTCCATGCCGTACTCGTGGAGCCGCTCGAGCCGGTCGTCGCTCGACGCGGTCGCCAACACCGTTGCGCCCGCCGCCTTCGCCAGCTGGATCGCCGCGAGCCCCACGCCGCCTGCACCGGCCTGCACCAACACGGTCTCGCCCGACTGCAGCTTGCCGAACTCGAACAAGCAGTCGTCGGCGGTGCCGAACTCGATCGGGACGCCAGCCGCTTCCTCCAACGACAAGCCCTCGGGCACCGCCCACGCGGCACGCGCCGGCACGCTCACGAGCTCGGCGTGTGACCCGTAGCCCATCGTCGCGACGACCGGTTGACCGACCGCGAACTCGGTGACTCCCTCGCCAACCTCGCGCACGACACCCGACGCCTGGTACCCCACGACATGCGGCTCGGTCGCGAGCACGCCGCCCTGCCGGTGCAACAGGTCGCCACCCTGAATGCCGACCGCGGCAACGTCGATCAGCAGCCCCCCGCTGCGCACCGCGGGATCAGGTACGTCCTCGTACTGGAAGACCTCGGGCCCGCCGGTCTTGTAGAAGACCGCGGCCTTCATGACGTCGCCCCGTTCGGCTCCGACACGTAGATCGACTTCTTCGGCGACTTGAACAGCTCACGAAGAAGCGGAGCGAACTCCTCGAGCGCCATCGTCGGATACGTCGGATCGAACGCGGGCTGGTCGAAGTCGGCGCAGAACTCCGCGCACAGGTCGTAGTACTCGATGCCCGGCGAACTGATCGCGCATGTTGCGGTCGAGGCCGAGGTAGTGGAAGAAGTAGTAGCCCTGGAAGATGCCGTGCTTCTCGACCATCCAGTGGTAGCCCTCGCTCACGAACGGCTTGAGGATCGCGGCGCCGACGTCGGGATGGTTGAACGTCGCGAGCGTGTCGCCGATGTCGTGGATGAGCGCGCACACGACGTACTCGTCGTCGCGATCAGCGCGATAGGCGCGCGTTGCTGTCTGCAGGGAGTGCGTGAGCCGATCGACGACGAATCCGCCGTAGTCACCATCGAGCAACCGAAGGTGCGTCATCACCCGATCGGGGAGCCCGGGGTAGAACTCGAGCTGGGAGAGCGCGATGCGGCTCCAGTCCTCCTGGGTGCCTTCGGTCATCGCGGTGAACGTGGCGCGGGCAGCGGTGTCACTCATGTCACTCAGTCTGCCTTAGGACGAAAATAACGTGGACGTCCGAGACGCGTCTCGTGTCACGATGCCCCCGGTCAATAATCCGACCACATGAGAACACCGAGGAGGTGACCCGTTGCCCAACCAGACGTCCTCAGTCGCTCTGATGATCGGCTTCGCAGGTCGCCTCGTGCTCGAGGCGCTCTGACCGGAACCGGCTTCGCCGACTGAAATCCGGTCCTTTTTGCTGGTCGGCTCTTCCCGTGCCGACCGGTCGCCGCCGTCGGGCCTGTAGCCGCTGACGGTCTCGGGAGCACTTGGTCCACCTCGGGAAGGGGACCACTGGTGGTCCCGTCACCGTTGCGGTGAGGGAGGGTGTGGGTGAGCCTGACGGCGGCGCCGGACCGGGGTTCTCTGTGTTGTGCAGCGCGCGTCCAGCCGGAATTCTTGGCGCGATCGGGGCTCTGACACCCGCTGGCGCCAGAGAACGAGCCGGGTTCAGCCGGCTCCGCCCGGCACGGTGACGCTCTCGGTGTCTCGGCCTGACCGCAGCAACCGGCCGGGCCGCGCGTCGGTGAACGCACCGCCGCGGACGATCTCGACGCCGTTCACGAGCACGTGCTCGATCCCCTCGGCCTCGCCGTAGAGGCGCGGCGCGCCGCCCGGCAGGTCCTCGACCGTCACCACTGGCCCGGGGCCGATCGTCGACTCGTCGAACACCACGATGTCGGCGCACCACCCTTCGGCGAGCCGGCCCCGTCCGGTCAGCCCGTACAGCCGAGCCTGGGCGTTCGTGAGCAGCGACACCGCCTCCTCCGTCGCGAGCAAGCCCCGCTTGCGCACCGCCTCGGCCAGCATCGTCGTCGAGTAGTTGAACGTCGCGAGGAAGTCGAGGTGCGCGCCGGCGTCGGATGCACCGACGATCGCCCGGGGATCGCGCCAGACGTCGACTCTGGCCTTCCAGCTCTCGTCATCGGCGCCTCGGTCGGGCGGCGTGAAGATCGTGCGGAGCCCGTCGGCGACCGTGATGTCGCACACGACATCCCAGGGCTCCTTGCCTTCGGTCGCCGCGATCTCGCCGACCGTCCGGCCGACGTACTGCTCGAGTGACGGCGTGAACACCTCGGCAACGGTGAACACCTGCCAGTAGGCGATGCCCCGCGCCGGTCCGTCGGTCTGCTGCGCCATGTCGTTCAGCTCGCGCCGCCGCGCCGGATCGGACAGCAACGCGATCTTCTCGTCGGGTGGCAAGGCCATCGGCTTCGCCCATCCGTTGAGCACGTCGAGGAGGAATCCCGTGCGGAACGAGATGCGGGTGCGGATCGAGTCGGGGATCGTGAGCGCGAGCACGCGCGGCGCCGCGCTCCGACGCGTAGTCGCTCGCCGACGAGCTTGTTCTCGGTGATCTCGCCGCTCCGCGAGTTCACTTGCAGCACGTTCCAGTTCAGCGGACGGTTCGCCGCGAGCGACATGCGCGTCATGAGCTCCATGTCGTGCTCTTCGAACAGCCCGATCGTCGGGATGAACTCGAGCGTCGTGCCTTCGTGCCCGGACACGACCTTGCACAGCGCGATCAGCTCGTCCATCGACGCGTGACGCGACGGCACCGGTTCACCCTCGTCGTCGTTGTGGGTGGTGGCCCACGACGACGAGAAGCCCATGCCGCCGGCGGCGAGACCTTCGGCCAGCAATCGCTCCATCTCGTATTGCTCACCGGGCGACGCGTGTCGCCGTGTCGCGTCGTCGCCCATGACGACGCGACGGATCGCCGAGTGGCCGACGAGGAAGCCAGCGTTGACCGCGAGCACGCCGTCGAGGCGGTCGAGGTACTCAGCCGTCGTCGTCCAGTCCCACGGCACGCCCTGTGCGAGCGACTCGAGCGGCATGCCCTCGACGCGGGCGAGCATCTTCATCAGGTAGTCGCCGGCGCCCGGCCCGAGCGGCGCGATCGAGAACCCGCAGTTCCCGCCGATCACCGTCGTCACGCCGTGCAGCGGCGAAGGCGAGAGTGTCGTGTCCCAGAACGCTTGCGCGTCGTAGTGCGTGTGGATGTCGACGAAGCCGGGCGCGACCACGCACCCGCTGGCGTCGATCGTCTGCTCGGCTTCCTCGGACACATCGCCGATGGCGACGATCCTCCCGTCTCGGATGCCGACGTCGGCGCGGCGCCTCGGCCGCCCCGTGCCGTCGATGACCTCGCCACCTCGGATCACGCAGTCGAGCATGCGCGGACCCTACCCCTGGGGCGTCGCCGGGGTTCATTGAGGAGTCCAGGCGCACGGCATGCGCTTGATGCCGTGGATGAACGCCGACTGCGAGGATCGCGGGCTCGCCCGTGATCTGCAGGTCGGGGAGGCGGTGCAGCAGCTCGTCGAACATCACGGTGATCTCGCGCCGGGCCAGGTTGGCGCCGAGGCAGAAGTGCGGCCCGCCGGCGCCGAAGCCCATCTGTTCCTTGAGGTTCGAGCGGGTGATGTCGAAGCGATAGGGGTCTTCGAACACCGCCTCGTCACGGTTGCCCGACGTGTACCAGAGCACCACCTTCTGGCCCTCCTGCGATCTTCACGCCGCTCAGCTCGGTGTCGCGGGTCGCGGTGCGACGGAAGTGGATCACCGGTGTCGCGTACCGCACGATCTCCTCGACCGCGCCGGGGCCACGACCGGCGAAGTCGTCGAGCCACAACGCTCGCTGATCGGGATGGTCGGTCAGCAGCTTCATGCCGTGGCTGATCGCGTTGCGCGTCGTCTCGTTGCCGGCGACGACGAGGAGGATGAAGAACGAACCCAGCTCCGGCGTCGTCAAGCGCTCGCCATCGACTTCGGCATGCATCAGAGCCGTCGTGAGGTCGTCGGTGGGATCGGCGAGCCGGGCCTCGCCGAGCGTGATCGCCATCTGGTACAGCTCCATCGCCGCGCCCATGAACTGATCCATCTCGGTGGCGTAGTCGGGATCGCCCAAGCCGAGGATGATGTTCGTGCACTCGAACACCCGCTGCCACTGGTCGCGCGGGATGCCCATCATCTCGCAGATGATCTGCAGCGGAAGCGGAGCGGCGAACAGCTGCACGAAGTCACCTTCGCCCCGCTCGGCGTGCTCGTCGACGATCGCCTTCGCCTTGTGACGCACGTCCTCCTCGATCGCGGCGACGACCTTCGGCGTGAAGGCCTTCTGCACGATCATCCGCAGGCGGGTGTGCTTCGGGGCGTCGAGGGCGATCATCGATCCGAAGAACTCGGACATCTCCTGGGGCAGGTCACCGATGTTCGAACCCTTGCCCGAGCAGAACAGCTCGGGGTTGCGGCTCGCCGCCCAGATGTCCTTGTGGCGGGTGAGCGCCCAGTAGCCGGGGCCGGGCGGCATGAGCATGTCGTACTCGGGCTCGGGCTGGAACGAGATGGGCTTCTCGGCTCGCAGCTTCGCGAACACGGCGTCGCGGACCTCGTCCGGTGAGGTCCAGAGCTCGTGATCGGAGAGCTTGATCTCGTCGACAGGGAGGTCGCTCACCAGGGTCATGACGCAAGTGTGCCAGTCCGCAGTGCGAGGCTGTGCGCCGTGCGCCGGTGTCCTTCTGCTGATCGCTGTCGTCCTCATCACGGGCGCGCTGCTCGCGGTCGCGCCGGCGTCCGCGCAGTCGGGCGAGCGGATCCTCGACTACCGGGTCAACCTCGAGATCCGAGACGACGGCAACCTCGGGGTCACCGAGGTCATCGCCTACGACTTCGGCTCGAACGAGCGGCGCGGCATCTTCCGCGAGATCCCGACCCGCTTTCCCTACGACGACGAGCACGAGCGGGTGTACCCGATCGAGGACATCACCGTGACCGCGACGCCCGAGAGCACGCCGACCGACGTGCAGGTCACGACCGAGGGAAACGTCACTCGCATCCGCATCGGCGACCCGGACGTCTTCATCACCGGCCAGCACACCTACACGATCAGCTACACGGTGCGGGGTGCCCTGAACGGGTTCGAGGATCACGACGAGCTGTTCTGGAACGCGATCGGCACCGAGTGGCCGGTGCCCATCGAGCAGGCCCAGACCACGGTGACGGCGCCCGCCGCCATCCTCGACGTCTTGTGCTTCACCGGCCCGCAGGGCAGCACCCTGCCGTGCACCTCGAGCAACGTCGACGGCACCACCGCTCGGTTCACCGAGGACGGGCTCAACCCGTTCGAGGCCCTCACGGTCGTCGTGGGCTTCCCGACGGGAGTGGTGCCCACACCCGTGCCGATCCTCGAGGAGAAGCTGACGTTCTCGACCGCGTTCGATCCCGCGCCCGGGAAGATCGCGGTGGGAGTCGGCGCGCTCGTGCTCGGCGTCGTCGGGCTCGTTTGGCTCTTGCGGAAGGGCCGGGACCGCCGGTTCGTCGGATCCGCGACCGACCAGGCGTTCGGCAACATCACGGGCGAGGAAGAGGCGGTGCCGTTGCGGGGTCGCGTCACAGGCCCCGTGGAGTTCGAGCCGCCCGAAGGCATCCGGCCCGGTCAGCTGGGCACGCTCATCGACGAGGAAGCGAACCTGCTCGACATCACCGCGACGATCGTCGACCTCGCGGTGCGCGGCTTCATCCTGATCCAGGAGGTGCCGAGCGAGGACGGCAAGCGGCACAAGCCCGACTACCGCCTCACCGATCTCGGCAAGTCGCGGGCGGAGCTGCGTCCCTACGAGAGCCAGCTCCTCGGCGATCTGTTCGAGACCGGCTCGGTCGTCGATCTGTCGGAGCTCAAGTACAAGTTCGCGTCGAAGCTCAGCGGACTCAAGACCGCGCTCTACGACGACGCGATCGAGAAAGGCTGGTTCTCGCATCGCCCCGACCAGGTGCGCCTGCTGTGGCGAGGGGTCGGCCTCGTCGTCCTCGTCGCCGGCGGCTTCCTCACGTTCCTCGCCGCATCGCAAGGTTGGGGGCTCGCCGCGCTCGGCGGTGCCGATCGTCGGGCTGCTGCTGCTGATCTTCGCCGGGAAGATGCCGCGCCGAACACCCAAGGGCACCGCGATGTACAGCCGCATCGAGGGCTTCAAGCAGATCTTCGACGCCGGCCAGGGTGTGCGAGAGCAGTTCGCCGAGCGGGCGAACATCTTCTCGGAGTATCTGCCGTTCGCGATCGTGTTCGGGCAGACGAAGAAGTGGGCCAAAACGTTCGAGGGCCTCGACGCGCAGGTCGCAGCAATCGACGAACAGCTGGTTCATCTCGCCCTACGCGTTCACTGCCCTCGCGTTCGCCGACACGATGGAGGATTTCTCCACGACGACCGCAGGCACGCTCTACGCCAGCACGCCCTCGTCGTCGGGCGGCAGCGGGTTCGGCGGCGGAGGGTTCTCGGGCGGCGGCGGTGGTGGAGGCGGCGGCGGCAGCTGGTAGCCCGACCGAGTGGGCGCCAGCCGGACGCAGAGTCCCGCTGGCGCCCACACGGTGATCGGGTGCGAGGATTGGCGCATGCCTGAAGCCGTGATCGTCGCCACCGCCCGCAGCCCGATCGGTCGAGCGTTCAAGGGGTCGCTCGTCGACGTACGCCCCGATGACCTCACCGCCTCGATGGTGAAGGCCGTGCTCGGGCAGGTTCCGCAGCTCGCGCCGACCGAGATCGAGGACGTGATGATCGGGTGCGGCTCTCCCGCCGGGGAGCAGGGCTTCAACATCGCCCGCGTCGTTGCCGTGTTGTCGGGCCTCGACGACGTGCCCGGCACGACCGTCAACCGCTACTGCTCGTCGTCGCTGCAGACGATCCGCATGGCGGCGCACGCGATCAAGGCGGGGGAGGGCGACGCGTTCATCGCCGGTGGCGTCGAGTGTGTGAGCCGGTACGGCAACGGCGCGTCCGATAGCGGCAACGCCGGCGAACAAGGAGTTCGCCGATGCGGCGACGCGGTCGGCCGAGCGGGCCCTCGGTGGTTCGCCCCCGTGGTCACCGCCCCAGGGTCTGCCCGACATCTACATCGCGATGGGCCAGACCGCCGAGAACGTGCGTGAGCTCGAAGGCGTGACGCGTCAGGAGATGGATGAGTTCGCGCTGCTGTCGCAGCAGCGTGCCGGCGCCTCGATGGACAACGGGTTCTTCGAGCGCGAGATCGTGCCGGTCACGACGCCCGACGGCACGGTCGTGTCGAGGGACGACGGCCCGCGCCCCGACACCACCCTCGAGAAGCTCTCCCAGCTCAAGCCGGCGTTCCGTCCCGATGGTGAGGTGACGGCGGGGAACAGCTGCCCGCTGAACGACGGCGCCGCGGCCGTCGTCGTGATGAGCGACACCCGCGCCCGCGAGCTCGGCATCACGCCTCTCGCCCGCATCGTGTCGACCGCGGTCACCGGCCTCAACCCCGAGATCATGGGCCTCGGCCCGATCGAGGCGTGCCGCAAGGCGATGGCTCGCGCCGGCATGACGATCGACGACATCGACCTCGTCGAGATCAACGAGGCGTTCGCCGCGCAGGTCGTGCCCTCGGCCCGTCACCTCGGCATCAGCTGGGACAAGCTCAACGTGCACGGCGGCGGCATCGCCCTCGGTCACCCGTTCGGCATGACCGGCGCCCGCATCATGACCACGCTGCTCAACGGCCTCGAGTCCACCGGCGGCACGGTCGGCATGGAGTCGATGTGCGTCGGCGGCGGTCAGGGCATGGCGATGATCGTCGAGCGCCTCTAAAGGGCAGGGTTCGCGGCGATCACCAAGCTCGGCAGCTCGGTCGGCGTCGGCTTGAGCGCGCGCAAGCGCTCGACCGTGGGCGCGAGGCGTTCGGCCTTGCGCCGCGCGATCTCGGGCTCCCGCTCTTTGAACTCCGGCATCACCTCGCGGGCGAACAGCTCGAGCGACTCACAGATGTCCTCGTGCTTGTTCTTGCCGGCCTGGCTGATGAAGATCACCTGATCCACCCCGGCGGCTTCGTAGGCCCGAAGGAACGCGCGGATCTGATCGGGAGTGCCGATCGCGCCGCGAAGTGAGTCGAGGCCCTCCTCGCTCGTCGCCGTGGCCCCGAGCTCCTCTCCCTGGGCCTTGAGCTTGGCGAAGCCATACTCCTCCCGCTTCTCCTCGAACTCCGCGTAGACGTCGGTGACGCCCGGGGTGTGCGATCCGAACACGTAGTAGTGCGACAGCGAGTAGGCGAAGAAGTGGAACCCGTCGAGACCCCGGTCGATGGCCGTCTGCTCGTCCTCGTGGCACATGAAGCCGGTGACGACGGCGAGGTTCGGGTTGACGTCGTAGCCGATAGGGTCCGATGACGCTTCGAGCGCGGCGTAGTAGTCGTCGGTCCATTGCCGCGCCTCGTCGGGGCTGATGAACGAGAACGTCAGCGCGCCGATGCCACGCTCGGCCGCCATGAGGATCGTCTCCCGCCGAGAGCACGCCACCCACATCGGCGGATGCGGACGCTGCAATGGCTTCGGCACCACGTTGCGGGCGGGCATCGAGAAGTGCTTGCCGGCATGGCCGAGGTACGGCGTGTCCAGCATCATCGTCGCGATCTCGCCGACGGCCTCCTCCCACATCTCGCGCTTGGCCGCGCGCTCGATCTCGAAGCCTGCGAGCTCCATGTCGCTCGACGTCTCCCCGGTGCCGAACTCCACGCGCCCGTCGGACACGAGGTCGAGCGTCGCGATCCGCTCGGCGATGCGGGCAGGGTGGTTGTAGCCGGGCAGCGCGGCGACGATGCCGTGGCCGAGACGGATGTTCTGGGTGCGCTGGCTGGCGGCGGCGAGGAACACCTCGGGCGCGGACGAGTGGCTGTACTCCTCGAGGAAGTGGTGCTCGACCTCCCACACCGTGTCGAACCCGAGCCGGTCCGCGAGCTCGACCTGGTCGAGCGCCTCCTTGATGATGCGGTGCTCCGAGTCCGGGTCCCAAGGTCGCGGGAGCTGGTGCTCGTAGAAGATGCCGAACTTCATGGTGCCTCCTGTACGGAACTCGCGGCCAACGTGCCGAGGCCGTCGAAGATGACGTCGTTGAGCTGCTTCGCAGCCTTGTCGACGTCGATGGTGATGCCGCGGAACGCGGCGTCCATGGCCACGCCCCAGCACATGCCGAACGCGGCGGGAGTCGTCACCGAGAAGTCGAACTCGCGGTGCGACCACGAGTTGAGGTTGTTCGAGATCGTCTTCATGATGTCGTCGAACAGCGGGGCGATGCGCTCGTTGTAGAACCGGCGGCCCGACTCGAAGTCGGCAAACAGCACGATGCCGAACAGCGGGATCGATTCCAAGAGCGCGCCCAGCACCTCGCGCATGAAGTAGAGGGTGTCCTCGCGCTGCTCGACATCGGTGTTCGGCAGCGCGACGGCCGACAGTCCCAACCCGTCCACGATCTGCTCGATCGGGTACACGACGGCTGCCGCGAACAGCTCGTCCTTCGATTCGAAGTGCTGGTAGATGAGCGCGACGTTGATGCCGGCCTCGTCGGCGATGTCGCTCACGCGGGTCCGGGGGCCGAGGGTCAGGAACACCCGTCGGGCCGCTTCCAGGATCTGCACCCGTCGATCGGTCTTGGTGAGTCGAGTGCGCGGTGTCATCACGACGCCGGTCGGTCGTAGCGGTCACCGAGGTAGCTGACCTCGAGCACATCGGGCCGCTTCCGCACATCGTCCGCGGTGCCCTCGAGCACGAGCACACCTCGGTTGAGCACGTACACCCGGTCGGCGATCTCGAGCGCGGCGTGGACGTGCTGCTCGACCAAGAGCACGCCCATGCCCGAATCGGCGAGCGCCCGCACGGTCGGCAGCAGCTGCTCCACGACGATGGGCGCGAGCCCATGACTCAGCTCGTCGATCATCAGCACCTCGGGATGGCGGGCCAGCGCACACGCGAGGGCGAGCATCTGCTGCTGTCCGCCGGAGAGCAGACCCGCGCGCCGTGAGCTGATCGCGGCGAGTGCGGGAAAGCGCTCGACGGCCTCGGCCAAGTGGGGCGTGCCGCGGCGGGAGCGCAGCCGCAGGTTCTCAGCCACGGTGAGGTGCGGGAAGAGCCCGCGATCTTCCGGAACGAGGGCGAGGCCTCGGCGGGCGATCTGGTGCGCGCGCTGCTTCTCGACTCGAGCGCCGAGCACCTCGATCGAGCCGCCCAACGACGGGAGCGCCCCCGCGATCGTGAGAAGGGTCGTCGTCTTTCCCGCACCGTTGGGCCCGAGCAAGGCGACGATCTCGCCGCCGCCGACCGTGAGCGACAGGCCGTGCACCGCCGGCACCCGCCCGTGCCCGGCCACGAGACCGTCGAGGACGATCGCGGTCATGCCGGCGACCCGCTGATCTCGGGCGCCGCGACGCCCGCATCGTTCGCCCACTTGCCGGTGCCGAGATAGGCGCTGACCACCGCGGGGTCGTCACGCACTTGGCTGGGAGGACCCTCCGCGATGACCGTGCCCTCGTCGAGCACGTACACGTCGTCGCAGATGTCGAACACGAGGGCGACGTCGTGCTCGATGAGCAGGATGCCGATGTCGTCGTGAATAACTGTTCGGAGGGCCCGTCCCAGCGCAGAGGTCTCCGACGTCGACAGACCCGCCGCTGGTTCGTCGAGCAGCAGCACACGCGGGCCCCCGACGAGCGCACGCGCGACGTTCACGAGCTTCTGCTGGCCGAGTGTGAGCTCGTCGGGATGAAGGTCGGCGATCGATTGCAGGCTGAGGAGTGCCAGCGCCTCGTCGGTGTCCCGTCGCGCGCTGGCGCGGGTGGGGTGCACGAGGTCGAGCAGCGAACTCGCGAACGAGGGATGGTCCGACGCGACCTCGAGGTTCTCGCGCACCGTCAGGTCTCGGAACAGCTCGAGTGACTGCCACGTGCGGGAGAGCCCCGCTCGTGACCGCCGATAGGCGGGGAAGTCGTCGAGTCCAGCGTCCTCCATCGTGACTCGGCCGGTGTAGGGAACGAAGCCGCTGACCGCGTCGATGAGCGTCGTTTTGCCCGCGCCATTCGCGCCGATCAGACCGACGATGCGACCGCTTCCGACGTCGATACTCACCTGGTTCACCGCGACAACGGTGCCGAAGCGCACCGTGACATCTCGAGTCGAGAGCAGCGTCCTCGTGGCAACGGGAACGGTCGGCGTGGCGGCGCTCGAGGCAGGGTCCCAGGTGACCGTGGTGCTGACTGCTTCTGCTGGCGGTTGTGCGGGCGTGGCCTCAACCGTCGGCTTCGGCCTTCGCCGCGCCCGTATGGCCTCGATCCGCTCGTGCACGGCGCCGGCGATCCCCTCCGGGTTGAAGATCGTCGTCATGATCAAACCGATGGCGGCGATGAGTTGGTACGTGCCGTTCGACGCGCCGATCCACCGGTCGACGATCACGAACGTGATGCCGAGCGGCGCGAACGTGCCCGCCACGACTGCTCCACTGATGCTCGAGATGCCGCCCAGGTAGGCGAACACGAGCCACGTCACGCCGACGAGCACCGTGTACGACGTCGCCGACACCGAGCCTTGTGCGTAGCCGATCATGCAGCCGCCGAGCCCCGCGAGGAACGCGGAGAGCCCGAAGCCGAAGAGCTTGGCGCGGGTGACGTCGATGCCGACGGACGCGGATGCACGCTCGTTCGAGCGGACCGCAAGGAAGCGCTTTCCCGTGCCGCTGCGGGCGAGGTTGCCGACCAGGATCGCGCCGATCGTCAGCACCGCGAGCGTGAGCAGCCCGTACTGGAAGCGCGCCGTGTTGCTGCCGCCTCGAATCGAGAGGTCGATCCCGAAGATGCGCGGCGGTGGCACCGGGTTTCCCGACGCGCCGTTGAGCTCGTTGTTGTTGAGCACGAGCTGTTCGAACGCGAGCGCGAGAGCGAGCGTGACGACCGCCAGCTGCACGCCTCGGATCCGGAGCGCGGGGATGCCGGCGAGCAAACCGAACGCCATGGCGCCGAGTGAGGCCAGGATCGGCCCGAGCGGAAACCCGATGTCGAGGCTCACAGCGAAGCGCGAGAGCAGAAAGCCGGCCAAGCCGGCGAACGCGGCCTGCGCCATTGACACCTGACCGAGGAGTCCGGTGAGCACGACGAACGACAGCGCGACGAGCGCGACCGCCATGCTCGTGATGACGCCGAAGCGGTAGCTCGCGCTCGTGAAGATCACCGCCGCGGCGCCGGCCAGCACCACGATGCCGACGGTCAGCGGACGCATCTTCGGCGCGATCACCTTTGGGAGGCGAGCGGTGTCCGAGTCGGCTCTCGTCGGCAGGCTCTTCCCCAGGAAGAACAGCATCACGATGATCGCGATCAGAGGGATCGCCGACGAGACGCCCTTGCTGGCCCAGTCCGGCCACCACGACTTCGTGGACCAGTAGGTGATGTTCGAGTTGAGCGCGCCCAGGAACAGACCGGCGCCGACCGCGAGGCCGATCGAGCTCAGCCGGCCGACGAGCAAGCACGCGAGCGCGGGGACAATGAACAGCGTGAACGTGATGGGGCTGATGCCGACGATGGGCGAGGCGAGCACGGCGATGAACGCGATGGTGCCGGTGGCGATCGCCCACGCCGTCGCGGCGAGTCGGTCGGGGGAGTAGCCGGCGAGGGACACGAATCCTTCGTTGTCGGCGGCGGCGCGAATGGCGAGACCACCGCGCGAGACGCGGAACCACAGCGCGACGACGACCGCGATCAGGATCACGATCGTCGCGAGCCACAAGCGGTCACGGGGAACGGTGCCGCCGCCGATCGACACGGTCTCCGACGGCAGGATCGGTGCGACGACCCGCGGGTCGCTGCCGAACCGCAGCACGATGAGCGCCTGGAACGCGAGCATCAAGCCGGCCGAGGCGACGACCTTCGCGAGAGCGGGTGCAGTGCGCAGGTGCTTGAACACGAGCACCTGCACGAGCAGTCCGAGGATGATTCCGGTGATGGTCGCGATGACGATCGCCGGGACGGTGCCCATCGGGTCGCCGAGATCAAAGCGGCCGATCGGCAGTACGAGCGTCCCGTCGGTGCGGAGGTCGCCGTAGACGAACGCGCACCACGCGCCCATCGCGCCCGCTGCGAAGTTGATGACGCCGGTGCCCTTGAACGTGACGAGCAGGCCGAGCGCGAGTGCGGCGAACACCGCGCCCTGGCCCAGGCCCGTCGCCGAGAAGACCAAGATGTCACGCATCTCCGGCTCCTCCCGGCGAGGGCATGGTCAGGGCAAGTGCAGGATCAGAAGGCGAAGCTCGAGAGGTCGACGAAGTCGTCGCCGAGCAGCGTCCGCTCCGGTGCGCCGTCGGCGCCTGCGTTCACCTGGAGGAAGAGCAGGGAGGCCCGGCACGTCGCCGGCTCGCTCGGCCAGATGTCGGTGCGGCACGATCCGTCGGGGCGCATGAAGCCGGGGATCTCGCCGGCCTCGCCGAGCGCGGCGGTGAGCGACTCGGCGGTCACCTCGGCGCCGATGTCCGTCATGATCCCGGACAGCTCCATGATCGCGGCGAACGAGGTCACCGCGAAGCCGTTGAGCTCGGCCTCGTTTCCGCCTGCCGTCATGGCCTCGGTGTAGATGTCGAGCTGGGGTTGCACCGCGGCGGGAGCGACGTCGCGGAGCTGCGGGAACCAGGTGTCGGTCACGGTGATGGTGTTCAACGCCGCGGGCGCGCCGAGCACGGCGATGTACGCGGTGCACGAGCCAACCGCGAACGGGCCATCGAACCCGGCGGCGCGTGCCGCACCGACGACGGCGATGCAGTCACCCTCCTGGAGGATGCCCCACATCGAGTCGACGCCGTCCGCCTGCGCAGTGGCAACCGCGGATGCCCAGTCCGGGTTGGTCGCGTCGACATAGATGACGTTGACGTCGAGACCGAGCTCCTCGGCGATCGGCTGGATCACGCTGGTCTCGAGGTCGTGGCTGGTCGGGATGTCACGGAAGTACGCGGCGACCTTCTTGGCGCCCTGGTCGGCGAGCGCCTGCAGGGGACCTGCGGTGTACGCCCCCTGCGGTGCGCCGAGGATCCACGAGTTCGGGTCGGTCTTCTGCGTGGCTCCCCACGGCTCGGTGCTGACGTAGGGAATGCCGGCCGAGGTGAGGATCGGCAGAGCGGCATCGGCGCCGACGTCGATCGCCGCGAAGTAGGCCACCGCGCCCTCGTCCACGAACTGGTTCGCGCAGTTGACCGAGCCCTCGGGTGAGCCGTCGTTGATGCACTCGATGATCTCGATCTCGGCGCCGTTGATGCCGCCGTTCGCGTTCACGTAATCGACGGCGACCTCGACGCCATGTCGGAACTCGGGAAGCGACAGCGCCGGCCCCTCGTTGTTGGCCACACCGAGCTTGATGGTCTGCCCGGTCAGGTCGACGTCCGAGCCGCCCGTGGTCGCGGCTCCCCCTCCCGTCGTCGCCGCGCCCGCAGCGGTCGTGGCGGCGCCCCCGGTCGTGTCGGAGCTGCTGTCGCTGTCGCTGTCGTCGCCACACGAGGCGGCGACGAAGGCGAGCGCCACACACACCGCAACGGCGGCGAGACGGCGACGAGACGAGTGATCCCTCACAGGTTTCCCCCTGAAATCGAGCCCTTGCGACCGCGCGGCGCGTGGTCAATAGGCGTTGACTTAGTGGGTTCTTCTAATCCGGATTGCCGCATGGCGGTCAACCGCCGCCTAGCGAACCCCGTTCCAGGCAACGCGCTCGTCGGGCCTCAGATCGGTCACGACCTGGGATTCCTCGTCGAACCGCATCGTGGTGCGGGCCTCGCCGTACTCGTCCCAGCCGGGGTCGCCATCGGCGATGAATCGCACCCAGGCGCGGTGCATCTCGTCGGCGAGGAGCTGCGGCGGGGCCTCGCCGGCGATCCAGGGCGTCTCCTCGGCGGCGAGCGTGTCGAACGCGAACGGGATCTCGAGCGCGTGACACGCGCCGAGGATGCCGTCGCGGGCGGTGCTGCGCCACGCGAACTCGTACACGTAGGTGTTGCCCGCAGTCCCGGCTCGGGCTTCGGCGAGGCGGATCGCGGGGATGCGGAACATCCAGTCGGTGGCCAGCGCAGCCAGCACCTCACCCGGGGATGCGTCGGGCCGGTTCGCGCGGTAGATGGCGACCGCCTCTTCACTGAGGCCGTAGCCCATGGCCGCTCCGGTGAGCATCTCGGCGTCGATCGCGGCGAGCGCGCCCGAGGGCGCCATGAAGAGCAGGTTCTCGTCGGTGTTCGCTCCGATGAGCACGTTCACGTCGACGCCCGCGCCTTCTTCGATCGAGCGGATCGGCAGCTTCGGCAGGACTTCACCGTCGACGACGGGCTGGAACGCCATCATGGACACCACCATCTCCCCCCATCGCGCCGGATCGGGCATCGCCTGGATCTCGGCCGACATGTCGATCTGCGCGTCGAGGATCTGCTCGATCGGCACGTTCGCGATCGCTTCTCGCGTCGGCTCGACGCCCAATCGCTTCGCGAGCTCCCCCGTGATCAGCTTGGCGTTCTCACGGGTGACAGCGTGATGCCCCGCACCGCTCTGCATGATCGCCCCGCGAAAGAGGCCCTTTGCCTTCGGGCTGCTGAGCAGGCAGGCCACGCTCATGCCGCCGGCCGACTCGCCGCCGATCGTCACCCGTGACGGGTCGCCGCCGAAGCCGGCGATGTTGTCGCGCACCCACTCCAGCGCGGCGAGCTGGTCACGCAACCCGAGGTTCGTGACGCCCTCGCCGGGGTCGAGGAAGCCTTCGACGCCGAGCCGGTAGTTGATCGTCACGCAGACGACGCCGTCGCGTGCGAAGGCAGAGCCCTCGTACACCGACACTGCTCCGGAGCCGTTGACGAAGGCCCCGCCGTGGATCCACACGAACACCGGGAGGCTTCCGGTGCGCGAGGGCGTCCAGATGTTGAGGTTGAGGTACTCGTCGCCCTCGATGTGCGGCTCGGGCAGCAGCTCGTCGTACGGCGACGCGTAGCCGCGCTTGCGGGCGGTCGGGCCGTACGTCGTTGCGTCGCGATCCCCCGTCCACGGCGTGGGCGGCGCCGGTGGCTGCTGGCGCAGCTCACCCACCGGTGCCGCGGCATACGGGATGCCGAGGTAGGCCTCGACGCCGTTGTGCTCGATCCCCCGCACGTCACGTTCTCCGGCGACGATCACTGGAGCCATCGATCCCCCTCGCGGAAGTCAGCGAAGCCTGATCTTGGCCGGGCGCCCCCCGCCCCGGCAACTGTTGCATCTCGCGCCCCTGCGGGCTGCACGCGCAACTGTTGCGCTAGTCGCCCACGAGCACGTCGGCGGTCGCCTGGGCCACGACACTCACCTCGTCCGGTGCGCCGGGTACCGCTGGCGCGAATACCAGCGCGGTCGTGGACCGCAGCGTCACGGTGACGGATGCCCGTTTCGGCGTCGGTCTGCACGTCGAGCACCGCCCGGTCGACCACGTCGCTGTGTCGGGCGAGCAACGCGCGGCGTACCGCTTCCTCGGCTCGTACCGGGTCGAGCGCGAACGCGCCGGTCTCACGAAAGCGCGCCTCGTCGAGCCCGTACGTGACGGCGTCGTTCGCGGCCGCGTCGGCGGCAGCTGCGAGCTCTCGACGGCCCAGGTACGCGACGCTCGAGTCGACGGCGATCGCAGCCAACAGCATCAACACAAGCAGCCCCGCTGGCACGAGGGCGAGCACGCTGCCGCGTTCCCGGCGCCGATCAGACACAGACGGCCTCGCCTTCTGGGCCGTTGCGGTACGGATCGACGATCTCGCCATGGCGCGCCCGCACCCGCAGGCCGTCACCGAACCCGCCGACGATCGGCAGGGTCAACGTCGGAACGACATAGACGACCTCGAACGTGACCATCGCGCAGCGACTGAAGTCGCCGGACGTGATTGCGACGGCGGTGCGATCGATCGATCGTCCTCGACCCGCGATCGCTGCCTGCGCGGCAGCGATCGCCTCGCCTTCGGCCGCGGCACCGCTCTCTGCCTCGACGTAGGCACGGGCGGCCTCGCGGGCAGCCGACGTCGCCGCCATCTTGGCGTCGACGATCGCCCAGAGGTTGACGACGAGCAGCACGCCGATGACGAAGACCAGCACGCCGAACGGCAGCGCCTCGACCCCCCCGACCTGTCCGCCGTCACCCCGGAAGCGCTTCACCGAGGTGCCTCGCGCCGAACGACGACGGTCCGCTCGATCACTCCCGCTCCGAAGGCGCCGCGAAGCCCGGCCGAGCGACCCGAACGGTGACGCCGACGGAGTCGTCGCCAATGGTCACGCGGACCGACGCGCCTTCGCCGAGACGCCCGAGCGCCCGACGCACGTGTGCCTCCGCGGCGGCACCCGGGTCGGACGTGAGGGACGTCCCAGCAACGCGCCGGTGCCGCGTCGGCGGCCGCGTCCGTGACGACTGACGTCGCGTACAGCCCGAGGATCACGTGGACTGCGAGCAGCAAGAACGCGAGGAACGCAGCGACACCCGCGAGCGAGGACACGACTCCCGAGCCGTGTTCCCCGCGGAGCCGAGAGACGGTCACGAACCGATCTGTCCCACCTGTGTCGACGTCCGAGCCGACGCATCGGCGAAGATCGCTTTGAACGCGACCCACATGAGGGCGCCGAGCAGCGCCATCACGAGGACCGCGATGGCCGACGAGATGACACCTTCTCCGCGGTCGTCGTGGGAGAGGCGATGCCAGGTGTTGAGCACGAGTGCGAGTGCCGTGGCAGTGACGTGTTGGACGTGGGTCATTGGTTCTCCTGAGTCATGGATGGGCGAACAGCTGCATGGCAGCCATGAAGGGAATGGCGAGGAGGATCGCTCCGGGGACGAGGGCGGCGATGGTGACGGGGATCCAGACCTGCTGGTTGCGCCGCTCGACGACCTCGATCAGCGAGCGATGCGCCTCGCGTCGCATGGCCTCCGCCTCCTCGGCGATCAGCCCGCCGAGGTCTGACGCCTCGCGATCGAGCGCAAGGACGCTGACGAGGCGACCGGCCGACGGCACATCGACGAGCACGGCCCACTCGCGGAGCGCGTCGCTCGTACTCAGACCTTGCGAAGCACGCGCAGCTATACGTCGGAAGTCGATGGCACACGCGCCCTGCCCGCGCTCGGCGATGCGAGCCACTGCCGGGCCGACTGCGTAGCCAGCTCCGAGCAGCATCGCGAGCTGCTCCGTCACCACCGGCAGCTCATCGGCGACGCGGTGCTTCCACTGATCGGAGGCCGCTGTGATTCGATGCTCGACGAGGAGGAAGCCGAGCGCCGCCGAGCCGAGCATCACGACCACGCCGAGCACCGGAGGCGGACTGGCTAGAGCAGAAAGGAGTACTCCTGCGGCGAGGGCTGCGATCGTCCATCCCACCTGTTGGAGGCGCACGGCGGAAGGGTCGGCCTCGGAGTGCACGCGTTCGAGTCGGATTGCCAGGTCGTCGTCGACCCCGAGCAACCGGGTGACTCGCGCGCCGACCACGCCCGCCCAATCCGCGACCCGTCGGGTCGGCGTGGGTTCGTTGTCGGACGGCCGACCACCGTGAAAGGTCGCGAGCCGGCGCGACAAGGGAGCTCGCTGTGCCCACCGCGTCTCGGCGAGCACGAGGGCGGCCCCTGCCCACGCGACGAGACCGCACACGACGATCAGGCGATTCATGTCGCGAACACCCGATCGCGGCGAGGGATCCGCAGGATGCGTCCCGCCCACCACCAGCAGCCGGCGATGAGCGCGAGAGCCACGATGACCGCCGCCTGCGCCGCAGGCGAGCGGTACGCATCCCTGCCTGTTCCGAGCGAGAGGCCGACGAGGGCCATCCCCACCGGCACGACGAGGACGAACCGACGCGCGAACCGAGCGCCGGCCTGACGAGAGTGCGCATCCCGGCGCAGCTGGAGCTCGCGGTTGCGGTCTTCGATCAGAGCCTCGAGCCGGCGTCCGACTCCGGTGCCGCCGACCTGGTGTGCGACGAGCAGGGTTTCGCACACCACGTCGGTGCTCACTTCCGCGAGCTCTGCCTTCAGCGTCGACAACGCGCGACCGAAGTCGGTGGAGGCCTGCCACTCGCGTTGGGCCGAAGCAAACGCCGGTCGCACGTCTTGTGGCCCATGCCGCCCCGCCTCGAACAACGCTTGGGGGATGGGGCGGCCTCCGGCACCAGTGAGCACTCGGACTTCCTCCAGCACGCCCGGCCACGCCTCGCTCGCGCGTGCCGCCGCGCGCTCGCCCTCCGCGCGGTCGCCGGCGATGACGATTCCGCAGCCGATGGCAGCGCTCACCAAGGCCGGCAAAGGGGCGCCGAAGGTGATGAACCCGAGAGCGAGCCCTCCAGC
Source organism: uncultured Acidimicrobiales bacterium (assembly GCA_963759645.1). Taxonomy (GTDB): domain Bacteria; phylum Actinomycetota; class Acidimicrobiia; order Acidimicrobiales; family DATKAS01; genus DATKAS01. The sequence continues at coordinate 459,875 of CAVXAI010000017.1, forward strand.
AGCGGCGATCGCCGGTCGAACGAACGCAGCTCCGAGTCTGGGGAGCGCGAGGCGTCTGCGTCCCGATCGGTTGACGCGAGGCCCAGGTTGTAGCCCGCGCCAGCCGAACGCGAGTCCTGAGTACACGAGATGCATGCCATATGCGGCCAAGCAGGCCACCAGCGCGGCGCCCGTCACGCCGGTCCAAGCCGGTCATGACGAGTGCCCCGAGAGGACAGCCCGCACCGACAGCCCGTGATCAGCAAAGCGGCGGCCGATGCGCACGGGGAGGTCGCCAGTCCACCTGAGTGGCGTCCCGATCGATGCAGCAGCGAAGACCTCGGTCACTGTGAAGTGCCCGGAGTCGGGGCCGCTGACCAGCTCCTCGACAGCGACGACGCTCGTGACCTGCACGCCGTCCCGCGTTCGGACCGTGTGCACGACCAGGTCGACGGCGTCAGCCACGAGCGAGCTGAGTGCAGCGAACGGCAGGTGGCGTCCGACGTCGGACAGCTGGCTGAGGAACCGAAGCCGGCCGAGAGCTTGTGTCGCCGAGCCCGCGTGGATCGTCGTGTACCCGGTGACGCCCGAGGAGAGCGCGAGGAGGAGGGCGAGCGCCTCACGGTCTCGGACCTCGCCGACAACGGCGACATCGGGAGCCATGCGAAGGAAGCCGGCGACGAGTCGCCGGAGGTCGACCTCGGGACGGTCGGGGCGCGCCGGACGGGTCTGCATCTGCGCGACGTTGGGCAGCGGGATGTCAGCCTCGAAGACCTCTTCGGCGACCACGATGCGCAGTGACGGATCGAGCTCCGCGAGGCAGCAGGACAGGAGTGTTGTCTTCCCCGCGCCGGGCGCGCCCGCGAAGACGATCGACACGCGGGCCCGCATGCACGCGCGGAGGAACGCCGCGATCGCTGGTTCGAGTGTGCCCATGTCGACCAGCTCGTCGAGCGACCGGATCGGCACGCCCGGTGAACCGCCGGATGTTGACGAGGAGGTGGCCGGCCCGCCCGATGTCGCCGTGGACGATGTGCACCCGCGAGCCGTCGTCGAGGCGCGCATCCTGCAATCCCTCGGCAGGATCGAGCTTGCGGTGCGCACCGGGCGCGTCGTCGAGCAGTCGGGTGAGCGTCCGGAGCACGTGCTCGTCGTCGTGGAACACCTCGTCGTGGAACCCACTCGGACCGTCGTGGCGCTTGACGAAGATCGCATCGGGGGCGTTGATGGCGATCTCCCAGACGTCGTCATCGCGCAGCAACGGAGTGAGCGGGCCGTACGAGCTGAGGTTGCGCAACGCGCGATCGACGACGCCCACTGGGTCGGTGACCTCGACAGCGCGAAGCCCGCGCTGAAAGTCGAGGTTCCAGCGCTCGACTTCGTCCACCACGATCGATCGGAGCTCGTCGGGTGCCACGTCCACTCCACCCGTGAGCCGCTTCGCGCGGTCTTGTGCCCGCCGTTCGATCTCCTCGAGCGGAGTGACGCTGTGGTCGTTCGGGAAGACCGTCATACGGCGTCCGCCTCCGCGTCGGACCACCGACCGAGGCTCCCCGGCGTGATCGGCATCGGCTCCCCGACGGTCGCTGGCGCGCCGCCGATTGCCTGCCTCGCGGTCAGCACTGCGAGCACGGCGCGGGCCACGGGATCCGTCATCACCGACGGCAGTGGCAGGCCACCCCGAACCGCGTCTTCCACCGCGTTGCGGTCGGGGACGAAGACCGGGCTGGCGAGCCTCCCCGCGCTGGCGGCGACGAGCGTCGGTAGTCCCGAGACCGCCCGCGTGAGCTCGGCCCGCTCACGGGGGGAGCGCGGCGCGTGGTTGACGACCGTCACGATGGAAGCGGCGTCGAATCCCTGCTCGCAGACGTCACGGAGCACCCCGGCGAGACCGTGGACCGCACCGAGCGATGCGCCGCCGACGACGACGGCGACCGACGCGCGCCGAAGCGCGTTGCGAGCCAGCGCGTTGCGTTCCTCGACCTCGAACGATCCGCACTCGTGGTGCCCGTCGAAGTCTGCACCGATGTCGGCCACCACTGCGGCGTAGGCGCCCTGCAGCGACGTCATCGCCGCGTCGAGCGCCGCGAGCGAAGAGCGGACCAGCCCCGGCGACGGCGCATGCCGAGCAGCAGGTGGTAGCCCCGTTCCTCGACGTCGAACACCATCGATTGCACGGCCCCAGCGGGCAGGGTCGACGCGCGGTGAGCCTCGACGAGCTCGGGAAGGCCAGGGACGACGTCGGGCGCGTGGTGGAGCAGTCCCTGATCGGCGTCGAGGGCCAGGTCGGCCAGAAGCACCTTGCCCGCTCGACCCTGGTCGCGGGCAAGGCCCTGCGCGAGAGCGGCGGCGATCGTGGACGACCCGGCGCCCGGGCGCCCGTGACAGCGACAAGCGCTCCCTGCCACCGAGGGACGGCCGCACTGACCTCGACGTGGTCGGCCATACCCCGGGGGATCGGCCGTGAGGTGGCTTGCAGCGTCTCGAGCAACTCGGCCGCGGCGAAGTGCGGTGCCAGGACCGCTGTCGCTCCGAGAGCGTCCAGTCCCGCGACGATCGGGGATCCGTGACGACAAGCACCTCGACGCCCTGTCGTCGCGCCGAGTGGAGCAAGTCGCGGTCGACCCCCGCGAGGCCCGCGTCGACGATCATCGCCGAAAACGATCGGCCGGACTCCAGCCGCACTCGGGCTTCCTCATGGCCGACGCACTTCACGAACTCGATCGGGAGTCCTCCGGCATGCGCGAGCCTGGCAACGTCGCGGAACCAGGCGGACCGAGCGTGGCCGAGGCCGAGGACCACGAAACGCTCCGCGGATGTCACGAGCCCTCCGTGACGGCCGCGGCGCCACCAGCAAGCGGGTCGCCCGCCGTGACCGGCCACGGCGGAGCGAAGTACGCCGAGCCGCTCTGCGCTGCATCAGTGCGAACAAACGTGAGCTCAGCCGCGCGTGCTGCATGCACGACTGCTTGTGTCTCCGTCTCAGTGGCAAGGCCGACAGTGACCACGTCGGTGGTGCCCACAGCGAGGCCTGAAGGCCGAGTCACTCGCTCGACCACAGCCTTGCCGACGACGGTGAACGTCGCGGCGTCGGGTCCGCTTCCATATGTCGCGAGAACCGCGACTCGCTCGCCCGGTCGCAGCTCGCCGTCGAGTGCTCGGTCGCCGTCGACCGAGACCGCGACCTCGAACGGAGCGAGGGACCGGACGCCCACTGCACCGGCCTGCACGAGCTCTCCCGCGGCGAGCGGCGCGAGCGCCACGCGGTCGATCAGCTGATCGGGCGCGGTGAACGCGGCGGCCGAGAGCACGTCGGGCAGGTCCACTGCGACGAGCTCGAGGTCACCCGGGCCGATGCGCGCTCCCGGCTCGATGGCATGTGCCGAAACGACGTACCGCTGCTCCGGCCCGACGTCGGGCCTCGCGATCACGAATGCTCCGAGTCCGGCCAGCGCTACGAGGAGGCCGCCGACGATCGCGCGTCCTGTCAGGCGACGGGACCGCCGCCCCACGACTCCCGCAGTGGCTCCCGGGCGTGCTTCGTCCGGTGTCGCCGCGTCACCGCGGCCGCGCTCGAGGAGCGCGTGTCCTGTTCTCATTTCCGCCGTCCCACCTTCGCCCGCCGATCCCGCTTCGAGATCGACACCCTCCGCCGCAGCGCCGCCGGCGCTCACCCCTGTTCAGGGACCTGTTCCGCCTGGAAAGGCCCGATTTGCAGGCCCCTCACGAGGCCGCATGAAAACGTACCGAAATCCACCGAAACGCGCCAAACCCGTCGTACCATGCCAGCATGACCGTGACCGACGAGTCCGCCACCCAGGACGTACGGGCCAGCGGCGAGGACATTCGCTGGCTCTCCACCGCTGCCGCGGCCAAGCGTCTCGGCATCACGAATCGCACGTTGTATCGCTTCATCGACGAGGGATTGCTTCCCGCGTACCGCTTCGGTCGCGTGATTCGACTCCAGCAGAAAGAGGTCGACGCGTTCATCGATCGCAGTCGCATCGAGCCCGGTACGCTCGAGCACCTCTACCCCGAGTCGACGAGCACCACCTCTGACACCGCCTGAACGACGATCACCACCTCATCCGAGGTCGCGCCGGAGCTCACGAGGCGCACGATGTCTCTTCCACCGCCGACAAGGCGGCCACGCAGCGGATCGGTCATGTCACCAAGGAACACCGCGACAGTCGCCTGGTCAGCGACGAGGTCGCCGAGCACCTCCACCAGCGTCACTTCCGATTCGACGCGCCGCGTGCCCGTGGGCAGCGTCTGGCCGCCGGGCTCGGCACCGATCGCCGCGACCGCCGCGAGCGCGACCCAGCTCACGCGGCGATCGTCGAGTCGGACGGCGACGCAGTCCGCGCCGACCCGCCAAATCGCGGCCCGAAGCCGCCGTCCGGATCGCATGGTCAGCACCGCTGGTGCGCCGCGTTCGGCGAGATCGACCAGCGTGCCGGCCAGCGTGGCGTCTTCGCCGGCGGCCTGCCGCAGCCATCCTTCGCGCGTACGGGACGCGGCGGCTTCCTCGACGCGGGCTTCGGCAGCCCAGCGATCCCAGCGTCCCTCGTCACTCACGAGGCTCACGGTAGGGGTCGGCCCCGTGACCGGGCTACCGTCAGCGCAATGAGCAAGTCGCGCCCGAATCGATACTGAGCCCCCTTGGCGCGCACACAAGTCCGCATCAGCGTCCCCGGCAACCACCTCATGGTCGGCCTGCTCGGGCATCGCGATGAGCTGCTTCGCACGGTCGAGAAGGCGTTCCCCGGCACCGAGATACACGTGCGGGGCAACGAGATCGCGATATCAGGCGAGGACGCCGAGGTCGTCGGCCGGCTCTTCGAGGAGCTCGTGCTGCTGCTGCAACAGGGCCACCCGGTCGACCCCGCGGTCGTGAGCCGCACGATCGACATGGTCAACGCCGACGAGCGCCCGTCCGAGGTGCTCACCACCGAGGTGCTGCGGGGGTCGCGGGGCCGCACCGTCAGGCCGAAGACGAGCGGTCAGAAGCGCTACATCGACGCCATCCGCAACAACGTCATCACGTTCGTGATCGGGCCCGCGGGCACGGGGAAGAGCTGGCTCGCGGTGGCCATGGCCGTGCAGGCGCTCCAGGCCAAGGAGGTGAGCCGCATCATCCTCACTCGGCCGGCCGTCGAGGCGGGGGAGCGGCTCGGCTTCCTCCCCGGCGACCTGATGGCCAAGGTCGATCCCTACCTCCGCCCGCTCTACGACGCCCTGTACGACATGGTCGAGGCCGAGGGTGCGCAACGCTTGCTCGAACGCCAGACGGTGGAGGTGGCGCCGCTCGCATTCATGCGCGGACGCACGCTGAACTCCAGCTTCATCATCCTCGACGAGGCCCAGAACACCTCGCCGGAGCAGATGAAGATGTTCCTCACCCGCATCGGTTTCGGCTCGAAGGTCGTGGTCACGGGAGATGTGACGCAGGTCGACGTCGCAGGTGGCCGCAGCGGACTCCTCGGGCTCGAGAAGGTGCTGACGGGCATCGACGGGCTCACCTTCGTCCACCTCACCGGCGCGGACGTCGTGCGTCACCGCATCGTGGCCGACATCGTCGCCGCCTACGAGCGGTCGAGCGGCGACGCGTGATCCCCCCACCTGATCGGGCCGACCGGCCCCGGCGGATCGGCGGTGACGGCCAGCCCGAGGTGTTCGTCGCCGACGAGCAGAGCGACGTCGAGGTCGATCTCGCGCGTTGGGGCGCGCTCGCCGAGGCGGTGCTGGTCTCGGAGGGGGTGCGCGGCTCGGCCGAGCTGTCCGTGATGTTCATCGACGAGGAGTCGATCACCGAGCTGAACGCGCGCTTCATGGAGCAGCAGGGCCCGACCGACGTGCTCGCGTTCCCCATCGACACCGACGACGGCAGCTGGCGGCTGGTCGACCCGATCGCGCTCGGGCCCGACCGATCCGATCCAGATCCCGACGAGATCCCGCTGCTCCTCGGCGACGTGGTGGTCTGCCCCGCGGTCGCGGCGCGCAATGCGCCTGACCATGCGGGCACGCTCGACGACGAGCTCGCGCTGCTCGTGGTGCACGGCGTCCTTCACGTGCTCGGCCGCGACCACGCCGACCCGGCCGAGGCGCAAGCGATGCGGGCGCGCGAACGGGAGCTGCTCGAGGCCCACCACTGGGCCGGCCCGGCTCCGGCCGCCTTTCGTCAGGAGCAACCCGAGTGATCGCCGCCGAGTTCACCTCCGCCGACCTGGCGATGCTCGTCGTCATCTTCGTGCTGCTGGTCGTGTCGGCGTTCGTCGCGCTCGCCGAGACCGCTCTCACCCGGATGAACAAGGTCAAGGCCATGACGCTCGCCGAGGAGCAGCCCCGGCGGGGCCGTGCCCTGCTCCGGCTCGTCGGGCATCCCGAGCGCTTCCTCAACCCCCTGTTGTTGGTCGTGCTCGTGTGCCAGCTGGTGCAGGCGACGCTCGTCGGTGTGCTCGCCGAGCGGCTCTTCGGCGCGTGGGGCATCGCCATCGCGACGCTCTTCAACGTCGTGCTCGTCTTCGTGCTCGCGGAGGCGGCGCCGAAGACGTGGGCGCTGCAGCATCCGGAGCGGTCGGCGCTGTTCGCCGCCCGTCCGGTCGCCGCGCTGGTGCGCTTCCCGCCGATCAGCGGGATCTCCCGCGCACTCATCGGGCTCACGAACGTGGTCCTCCCCGGCAAGGGCCTGAAGAAGGGCCCCTTCGTGTCGGAGGAGGAGCTGCTCGCATTCGCGGACGTCGCGCTCGAAGAGGAGGTCATCGAGCGCGAGGAGCGCCAGCTCATCGAGTCGGTCATCGACTTCGGCGACACCGTGGCCCGAGAGGTGATGGTGCCCCGTCTCGACATGGTGACCGTGCCGAAGTCGATGCCAGTGCACGACGCCGTCGACGTCGCGATCACTCATGGGTTCAGCCGATTGCCGGTCGTGGGCGACACCGTCGACGACGTGGTCGGTCTCGTCTACGCGAAGGACCTGATGCGTGCGGAGCGAGAGGGGCGCAGCACCGAGCCCGTATCCACGATCACCCGCCCGGCCCACTTCATCCCCGAGACCAAGCCTGTGTCCGAGCTCATGCGCGAGATGCAGAAGGGCAAGTTCCACATGGCGATCCTCGTCGACGAGTACGGCGGCATCGCCGGCCTCGCGACGCTCGAGGATCTGATCGAGGAGCTCATCGGCGACATCGTCGACGAGTACGACACCGAGTCGGCCAAGGTCGAGTCGCTGTCCGACGGCAGCTACCGCGTCAACGGCAGCGTCCCGATCGACGAGCTGAACGAGCTGCTCGGCAGCGACATCCCACACGACGACTGGGACACCGTCGGCGGGTTCGTGCTCGGCAAGCTGGGACGGGTGCCCGAGACGGCCGAGTCGGTCGACCACATGCGGTGGAAGTTCACGGTCGAAGAGGTCGACGGCCGCCGCGTCGCGCTCGTGAAGGTGACCGAGGACCCCGAGTGGGAGCCCGGCGAGGACGAGGACGAGCTGTGAGCTCGTCTGCTGTGAGCTGTCGCTGTGAGCTTCCGGTCGGGGTTCGTGACCCTGGTCGGGCGGCCGAACGTCGGGAAGTCGACGCTGCTGAACCACATCCTCGGCACGAAGGTCTCGATCGTCTCCGACAAGGCGCAAACGACGCGGACGCAGGTACGAGGGGTGCTCACGCGGCCCGACGTGCAGGTCGTGTTCGTCGACACGCCCGGCATCCACAAGCCGGTGAGCGCACTCGGCACGAGCCTCAACGCGACCGCGACCGACGCGCTCGGCGGAGTCGATCTCGTGTGCCTGGTGATCGACGCCACGATGCCGTTGGGGCGGGGCGATCGGTTCGTCGCCGAGCGGGTGCCGCGTGACGCGATCGTCGTCGTGAACAAGACCGACATCGCCAAGCCGGCGCAAGTGCTCGAACAGCTCTCGAAGGCGGCGGAGCTCGATCTCAGCGAGTACTTCGCGGTGTCGGGGAAGACCGGCGCGGGAGTCGACGCGCTCGTCGAGCACCTCGTGTCTCGGCTGCCCGAAGGGCCGGCCTACTACCCCGACGACATGGTCACCGATGTGCCCGAGGCGTTCTGGGTCGCCGAGCTCGTGCGTGAGGAGCTGTTCCGCGTGGCTCGTGAAGAGCTGCCGTACTCGATCGCCACGCGGGTGACCGAGTGGGAGGAGCCCGGCCCGCGCATCCGCTGCGAGATCCTCGTCGAGCGCGAGTCGCAGAAGGGGATGGTGATCGGCAAGGGCGGCTTGATCCTCAAGGAGGTCGGCACCGCCGTGCGCATGCAGCTGCCGCCGGGGACGTTCATCGAGCTGTTCGTGAAGGTCGACAAGGACTGGCAGCGCCGCCCCGGCAAAGTCGAACGCCTCGGCTACTGACCGGTTTTCGTGGCGGAAACTGTCAGAGACCCGGAACGCCAAGAGTTCAGCTAGGCGAAGGCGGTGACACCCTCGTCGATCTGCAGCGGGTCGGTGCCGGGCTCGGTGATGACGAACAGCGCTTGTTCTTCGCCCTCGACCAGGTACGCGATCGCGGTCGACTCGGCGACCGCAGGGACGGCGGGGAACAGCGCGAGGTTCGTCACCGGAGTCGCCGGCTCGGGGTCGCCAGCGCAGAGGCGATGCAGCAGCACCTCACCGATGCCCTCGTTGAACTGGCGGGCGTAGACGAGGCATCCCGCGGTGTCGCGCACGGCCCATCGGTAGTCGTCAGGATCGGGGTCGGGCGCGACCGTCTCGGGGTCGCCGCCGTCGAAGGGCATCTCGTAGATCCCGGGCGTGAAGAGCTCGAACGTGCTCGCGTCCTCGGGCGGGAGCGGCAGCTGCGAGTTCACGAACACGACCTCGTCGCCATCGGGCGTGACCGCGACGCCGCCGTACGCGGCGGTGCGCTTCGACGAGCGGCGAGGTCTCGAGGGTGCCGAGGTCGAGCACGCCGATGTCGAGCGGGCTCACGTCGTTCGCGCCCGACGACGTACGCGAGCGACTCGCTGTCCGCACCCCACGAGAAGCTGCTCACCCAGAGCGGGGGGTCGGGAGTGCTGACCGCGCCCGAGTCGGGGTCGGCGACGTAGAGATCACCACCGTCGAGGCCGATCGTCCGCATGAACGCGATCTGCGACGAGTCGGGCGACCACACCGGGCGAAACGCCGCGGCGGGCTCGCCCTCCGACGATGCTGGATCCTCCGACACGCCGATCGGGACGAGCAGCCGCGCGTCGCTGCCGTCCGCGTTCGCGATCCAGAGCTCGCCGGCGAGGTCACCCTCGCTCTCGAGGCGGATGAACGCGAGGTGCTCTGCCGTCGGGCGAGGGTGCGGGCTGGTCGTCGAGCGGTCCGTCGGTCAGCTGCTCCGGCCCGTCACCCGGCACGACACGGAACAGTCGCCCCTCGGCTGCGTAGTAGAGGGTCTCCTCGGGCTCGGGCACGGTCGTCGTGGTGGTCGTGTCCGGTAGCTGCGGTGGTCGCGGGCGCCCGTCGTCGGGCGCCGGCGGTGGTCGGTGCGGACGAATCCGAGTCGTCGCTGCACGCCGTCAGAAGGGTGGCCAGAAGCAACAGCGCGATCCCCATCCGTCGCATGCGGTGAGGGTACGGCCGGCGGTGTCGTGAATCAGTGCAGCGAACGCAGGAACGCCTCGGCCTCTTCGCGATGACGCGTGCGGCGCATCGGCAGGCAGCGAGCGCACGAGCTCCCATCGGTAGCTGGCGGTGGCGAGGCGGGAGTCGAGCACGGCGACGACCCCGCGGTCGGTCGCGGTGCGGATGAGGCGTCCGGTCGCCTGCGCGAGCAGCACCGCGGCCCGGGGGATGTCGATCTCGGCGAAGGCGGACGGCCCGGCGCGCTCACGGCGGGCCTGCAGCAACGGGTCGTCGGGCCGCGGGAACGGGAGGCGGTCGATCGTCACGAGCGACAGGCTGGGGCCGGGCACGTCGATGCCCTGCCAGAAGCCCATCGTCGCGAAGAGGCACGACGACTCCTCCTCGGCGAAGCGGCTCGAGCAGGCGAGGCTTCGGCACCTCGCCCTGGGCGAGGATCGTGTGCGGGACGACCGGACGGAGAGCTGCGGTCGCGGCCTGCATCGCCCTCCACGAGGTGAACAGCGCGAGCGTGCGTCCGCCCGCGGCATCGATCAGCGCCTCGAGCTCCTCGTGGAGCGCGGCTTCGTAGCCCGGACGGCGGGGGTCGGGCACGTGCGCGGCGCAGTAGAGGACCGCGTGCTCCTCGTAGTCGAACGGGCTGCCGACGTCCATCGCGTCGAACCCGTCGGGAGGCATGCCGAGCCGGGCCGGCAGCGTGCGCGGCAACGTCGCACTCGTGAGCACCGCGGTGTGCTCCGGCCACATCGACAGCGAGAGCACCTCGCGGACGTCGATCGGCGCGACCTCGACCCGCGCCGACTCGGGCGATCCCTCGACCCACGCGACCGCCGTCGGCGACACGTCGGCGAGGATGTCGACGCCTTCGAGCACGGCGATGACCGCCTTCTGCGCTCGGGCCTTGCGGGTGAGCACCGCTTCCGGCGCGTCCGCGGGGACCGCACTCAACGCGGCCGACGCCCGCTCGATGCGACCCCGGGCGAGCGCGAGCGCGTCAGCGAGGTCGTCCGGGAGGGGCTTCGGCAGCCGTTCCCCGATGTGTCCGGCGATGACCTCGCCCCACCGATCGGCCATGTCGTCGAGCGACGCCGTCAGCTCCGGATCGGCGATCACCGAGCGGATGGCGCGAGCCAGGAAGCGGAACCGGCTCGGCGCGAGCGTGATGCCCGCGGTCGCGGAGACGACCTCCTCGAACTGGTGGGCCTCGTCGATCACGACGACCTCGTGCTCGGGCAGGAGCGAGCCGTTCATCGCGAGGTGCATGCCGTAGAGGTGGGTGTTGACCACGACGACGTCGGCTTCCTCGCCGCGAGCGCGGGCGTCCTCGGCGAGACAGCTGGTGCCCATCGGGCAGCGCAGTGCGCCGGGGCACTCGTCCCATCCGACGCTCACGGCTGACCACGCGGCCGCGCTCGGCTCCCACGGCAGCTCAGCCCGATCGCCGATCTCGGTGTGCTCGGCCCAGGCGACGAGCCGCCGCACCTCGTCGCGCAGCGACGTCGACGCCTGCTCGACGCCGAGGTCGAGCTGGCCGTCCTCACCCGACGACACCTCGGCGACGCGCTGGCGGCACACGTAGTTGGAGCGGCCCTTCAGCAGGGTCCACGTGAACGGATGCCCGAGGTGCTGCTCGAGGAACGGGAGATCTTTCGTCGCGAGCTGGTCCTGGAGCGCCTTCGTCGCGGTCGCGACGATCGTCTTCTTGCCCGAGACGATCGCGGGGATGAGGTATGCGAGCGTCTTGCCGGTGCCCGTGCCCGCCTGCACGACGAGGTGTCGCTTGTTGGCGATCGCCTCCGCGACGGCGTCGGCCATCTGACGTTGCCCCTCGCGACGTTCGCCGCCCGTCGGGATCTCGTTGACGACGCGGTCGAGCTCGGCACTCACTGAGGCCACCCTAGGGAGCACGGCGCAAGGCGCCGTGAGATCGCAGCGCGAACCGCTGGGAGATCCGGTCGCGAAGGTCCGTGACTCTCGGTCGCAGGCGGTAGGTTCGCCTGGTGGCTGGTGCTGCCGTTCCCCCGCTGGACGGGCTCGACGGCCTCGATCCGAGCCGCATCCCGAACCACATCGGATGCGTGATGGACGGCAACGGCCGCTGGGCCCAGAAGCGGGGTCTTCCCCGCACCGAGGGCCACGCGGCTGGCGAGGAGGCGCTGTTCGACACGGTCGACGGCGCGCTCGAGCTCGGCGTGCGCTGGCTGACCGTGTACGCGTTCTCGACCGAGAACTGGCGGCGTCCGGTCGACGAGGTCCGGTATCTCATGGGCTTCAACGAGTCGATCCTCACGCGTCGCCGGGACGAGCTGCACGAGCGCGGCGTGCGCATCACGTTCATCGGTCGGCGTGACTGGCGGGTGCCGCGGCGGTTGCTCAAGCGGATGGACGAGTCGCTCGAGCTGACCAAGCACAACAAGACGATGACGCTCACGATCGCCTTCAACTACGGCGGGCGGGCCGAGATCATCGACGCGGTGAAGGCGCTCGTCGCCGAAGGCGTGAGGCCCGACGACGTGTCAGAGAAGGCGTTGCGCCGGCATCTCTACGACCCGAAGATGCCCGACCCCGACCTGGTGATCCGCACGTCGGGCGAGTACCGCATCTCGAACTTCCTGCTCTGGGAGCTCGCGTACAGCGAGCTCGTCTTCACCGACGTGCTGTGGCCCGACTTCCGGCGTACGCACCTCGTCGAGGCCGTGCGCGAGTACCAGCGGCGCGATCGTCGGTTCGGAGCGGTCGAGGGCGGAGCCCAGTGAGCGTCGCGTGAGCCTCTACCGCGAGCACGGCATCGTGCTGCGCACCTACAAGCTCGGTGAGGCCGATCGCATCGTCGTGCTGATGACGCAGTCCCACGGCAAGGTGCGCGCCGTCGCGAAGGGAGTGCGCAAGACGAAGAGTCGGTTCGGCGGGCGGCTCGAACCAACCAGTCACGTCTCGCTGCTGCTCTACGAGGGACGCGAGCTCGACATCATCAGCCAGGCCGAATCGGTCGATCACTTCCGCGCGATCCGCGAGGACCTCGATCGGCTCGCCGCCGCGGTCAACATGCTCGAGGTCGTCGACCAGGTCGCGCAGGAGCGAGAGTCATCACCGCGGCTGTATCAGATGCTGCTGGGCGCGCTGCGCACGTTGGCCGCGAAGCCGTCGGTCGCTCGTCGTCGCCGGTTTCTTCTGGAAGCTGCTCGATCTCGAAGGACTGCGACCCGAGCTCGACCACTGCGTGTCGTGCGGCTCGGATGTCGACCTCGTCGCGTTCGACGTCGATCAAGGCGGCGTGCTGTGCCGAACCTGCCGGCGCGGCGTGCCGATCAGCCCTGAGGCGCTCACCTTGATGCGCCGCATCCTCGGCGGAGGGTTGGCGAGCGCGCTCGACGAACCGCGGTCGGCCACGACGCACGAGGTGGAGGTGCTCGCGCACGCGCTCGATGGAGCACCACCTCGAGCGCCGCATCCGCTCGATGACCGTCCTCGACCGCGGCTAGAGCGGGAGGTCGCGCGGTTCTCAGGCGAGAAACGCGTCAAGTTTGACGCGTTTCTCACCCCGAAATGCTGGGTTTGCCGTAAATGGCGGCGACGTGGCGAAGCACTGCCGGTTTCGAGAGCACGTCCGTCGAGTCGCACCACTGGTCGATCGCGCCGATGGGTGGCAGCGAGCGCAGCCACGGGTCCTGGACTCGCTCCAGGCACGCGGCCGCGAACCGCTCGGCGAAGATCACCGGGAACGGACGCCCGTAGAAGGGTCGCAAGGTCGGCTCGAGGGCGTCGGTGACGCCGAGCGCGTTGTGGCGTCGGGCCACCGCCTCGTACGCGCCGCCCAGGTCGCCCTCCTCGAGCGACCGCCCGACCTCGGAGGCGGCATCGAGCTGCGAGAACGCGGTGCCGAACCACTTCGAATAGGGCGCATATCGGCGTTCGATGAGGAAGCACAGTCGCATCAGGTCGCGACTCAACCGGGCCGCGAGCACCGACGATCCGAGGTCGTCGCCGACCTCGGCCGTGCGCCCGACGAACGCCTCCTCTTGGCCGATCCGCTTCCACTGGCACGCGAGCAACCACAGCCACACATCGTGTGGATACCACGCGAGCTCCTCGCGGAGCGACGTGAGTGATCCGACGTCGTCGTGGAAGAGGCCGCCGCCGACCACCTCGAGGATGAGCTGCTGCGGGAGCACGAGCCACTGCAACGGGCTCGGCGTGGGACGAGGGTCGCACCCGAAGTGTCCCGGTAGCCACGCATCGAGCGTGAAGACCTCGACCCAGCAGCGCGGCGCGATGTCGTCCCATCCGAAGCGGGTGGGCCACCCGCGGTAGTTGTCGGGAAGCCCGTCCCTGATTCGTACCCGCACGGCATTCACATCGTCGGCCGCGACGAACACATGAAGGTGCGGACCCCAGCCGTGGTCGGTGCTGCGCTCGGTGTCGAATCCGAGCACGTCCGAACCCCAACCCAGCCGACCCGCGGCGTGTGGCGTCGCGTCGATGAGCGGACCGACAACATCTTCGTAGTAACCGCGCGCGAGCTCGATGCCGGGGAGGAAGTCGGGCACGGCGGTGAGCGTAGATTCGGCCGCGTGTTCCAGTTGGCGTGTTTGGACATGGCGGGGACAACGGTGGCCGACGGCGGTGCCGTCGAGACATCGTTCGTCGCGGCGATGGTCGAGAGTGGCGTCGGCGAGGACAGCGCACGGATGAAGGCAGCGCTCGACTACGTCCGAGTGTCGATGGGCCAGTCGAAGATCACGGTGTTCCGCCACCTCTTCGACGGCGATGAATCCACCGCGCAACAGGCGAACCACAGCTTCGAGGCCGCCTACGCCCGTGCGGTCGACGGCGGACGACGTCGGGCCGATGCCCGGCGCGGCGCAAGCGCTCGCCGAGATGCGGGAGCTCGGGATGCACGTCTGCCTCACGACGGGCTTCGCGCCCGCAACACGCGACCGCATCCTCGCTGTGCTCGGCTGGGACGCGCTGGTCGACCTCGCGCTCGTCACCCGCCGACGCCGGACGCGGCCGCCCGTTCCCCGACATGATCCTCGCCGCGGTCCTGCGTCTCGAGATCGACGACGTGCGCGCCGTTGCGATCGCCGGCGACACGGTCAGCGATCTTCTCTCGGGCACGCGCGCCGGCGCCGGCGTCGTCGCGGGCGTGCTCACCGGCGCGCACGACCGAGCGACGCTCGAGACCGCGCCGCATACGCACATCCTCGACTCGATCGCCGACCTACCAGCGGTTTTACGCAGCTGAGGCGGGAGGCCTCCCGGGTATCCTCGCCCCTCATGCCCGCAACGGATCTCGACCAGGTCGTCAACCTGTGCAAGCGGCGGGGCTTCGTGTTCCCGTCGGCCGAGATCTACGGCGGATTCCGCTCCACCTACGACTACGGCCCGCTCGGCGCGCTCATGCTGCGCAACGTGAAGGACGCCTGGGTGCGGGCGATGGTGCAACAGCGCGATGACATCGTTCTGATCGACGCCGCGATCCTGTCTCCTCCCGCGATCTGGGAGGCGAGCGGCCACCTCCAGAACTTCACCGATCCGCTCGTCGATTGCACGGTCTGCAACCGCCGCTTCCGGGAGGACCAGCTCGACCAGCGTGACTGCCCGCGTGACTTCAAGGTGTGCGAGTTCACCGCCGCCAGGGCGTTCAACCTCATGTTCAAGACGCACGCCGGCCCGGTCGAGGACGAAGGTGCGGTGGCGTACCTGCGTCCCGAGACCGCGCAAGGCATGTTCACGAACTTCGCGAACGTGCTGCAGGCGACCCGCAAGAAGCCGCCGTTCGGCATCGCCCAGGTCGGCAAGGCGTTCCGCAACGAGATCACGCCTGGCAACTTCGTGTTCCGCACCCGCGAGTTCGAGCAGATGGAGCTCGAGTTCTTCGTGCCCCCCGGAGGAGGGGCCGAAGTGGTACGAGTACTGGTGCGCAGAGCGGGTGCGTTGGTACACCGAGCTCGGCATCCCGGCCGACCTGCTCCGGCTCCGCGCCCATGACGCCGACGAGCTGTCCCACTACTCGGCGGGCACCTCCGACGTGGAGTTCCTGTATCCGTGGGGCTGGGGCGAGCTCGAGGGCATCGCGAACCGCACGGACTTCGACCTCACGCAGCACTCGAAGCACTCCGGCCAGCGGCTCGAGTACTTCGACCAAGCCACGAACGAGCACTACGTGCCGCACGTCATCGAGCCAGCGGCTGGTGCGACGAGGGCGATGATGGCGTTCCTCCTCGCGGCCTACGACGAGGACGAGATCGGCGGCGAGGCCCGCACCGTGCTGCGCCTCCACCCGAGGCTTGCGCCCTACAAGGTCGCCGTACTGCCCCTGTCGAAGAAGGACACCCTCACGCCGGTGGCCCGCGAGGTGCTCGGCATCGTCCAGCAGCGGTGGATGACCGACTACGACGACACGCAATCGATCGGCCGTCGCTATCGCCGTCAGGACGAGATCGGCACACCGCTCGCGGTCACCGTCGACTTCGAGTCACTCGAAGACCGCGCGGTCACGATCCGCGACCGCGACACCACCGAGCAGGTCCGCGTGCCGATCGACGCGCTGGTCGGCGAGCTGTCCGAGCGGCTCGACCTCTAGCGCGGGTCAGTCGACCAGCCGTCTGGTCCGCGCCACCAGCGTGAGGCCCCCGATCATCGCGACGAGTGCGAACACGATCAGACCGCCAGCCAGCGAGCCGGTCACCGGAAGCTCGGGCGGGGTTGTCGCTGGCGCGGGCGTCGCGGCCGCCCCGCCGCTAGGAACCGTCGTGCCCCCGCCGCCAGGAACGGTGGTCGTGCCGCCACCGGGAACCGTCGTTGCGGTGGTCGTGGTGCCAGCGGTCGTCGTGGTGGTGCTTCCGCCGGCGATCGTCGTCGTCGCGCCGGGATCTTGGCCGGGCTGGTCCGGTCCGGGGCGGCGGGTGGGGAACGCATTGGACACATGGAGCACGAGGTCGTCACCGGCGTTGGCGGTGAAGGTCACCGAGGACATGCCGGACGCGATGGGCACGCCGTGATTGGTCACGACCATCGTGACGGTCACGCTCACGTCGGTGCCGGTATCGATCTCGCTGATCGTGCACGCTGCCGGCGGGATGCTGCCCTGCCGGATGCTGATGCTGTAGGTGCCGGGACCGCCCGGCCCGACCGGTGGCTCGATGTCGATGTCGAGCTGAATGTTGGGGCAAGTGATGTGGAACCGCGCCGGGCGGATCCATGGGCTCGTGTCGCCGACGACCGTCTTGATTCCCTGGATCGCCGCGCGCGTCACCTCGTCGGTGAACGTGCAGGTGATGGCCCCGTCGGCGACGGTGACCTGGATGCTGTTTCCGGTCCGGAGGAACTCGACGCCCTCGCCGCAGTCGACGTCAGTGAGCTCCCACACCGACTGGCCGTTCTCGTCCACGGGAGCGGTCTCGGTGATGACGTAGACGCCGGGCGTGAGCGGGGGCAGCGCCGGGAGCGCCGGCGTCGACGTGTTCTCGGCGACGACATTGGCCCGTCAGCGTCGCGGTACCAATGATCCCGGGGCCGGTGACTTCGAAAGTCGCGGGCGCGACGCCGCCGATCTCCACCTTCTCGACGTTGATGCCGCCAGTTGGCGCGGCTTGCGCCCCAGCGGGCCCCGTGAGAGCGGCGAGGCCCGAGACGATCAGTGTGATGCCGGCGAATGCACGCGCGGCGCGGCGACGAGCCGCCCCAACTCCGGAAGGCATCGGGGGAGCATGGTGCGAACTGGGCATTTGGGCAACTTTGACCCGGAGGGCCCCAATCGGACGGCAACTAGGCTCGATCGTGTGAGCTACGTCTTTGCGTTCGACCACAAGCACCGTCGCGCCCCGATGGACATGAAGGATCTGCTCGGAGGCAAGGGCGCGAACCTCGCAGAGATGACCTCGGTGCTCGAGCTGCCGGTGCCGGCTGGTTTCACGATCTCCACCGACGCGTGTCGTGCCTACATGCACGGCGGCTGGCCGGCGGGGCTCAACGACGAGATCGCGAAGCACGTCACGAAGCTCGAGAAGAAGATGGGCCGCAGCCTCGGCGATCCAAAGGATCCGTTGCTCGTGAGCGTACGTTCAGGCGCGAAGTTCTCGATGCCGGGAATGATGGACACCGTCCTCAACCTGGGGTTGTCCGACCGTTCGGTGAAGGGCCTCGCTGCGCAGACAGGTGACGAGCGCTTCGCGTACGACTCGTACCGTCGCTTCATCTCCATGTACGGGCGCATCGTGCTCGACATCGCGGCCCTCGACTTCGACGAGCCGTTCGAGAAGGCCAAGGCCGCCGCCGGTGCGAAGAGCGACGCTGACATCCCCGCTCTTTACCTCGCCGATCTTTGCGAGGAGTACAAGGCCGTC
Source organism: uncultured Acidimicrobiales bacterium (assembly GCA_963759645.1). Classification (GTDB taxonomy): domain Bacteria; phylum Actinomycetota; class Acidimicrobiia; order Acidimicrobiales; family DATKAS01; genus DATKAS01. Next base: position 477,788 of record CAVXAI010000017.1, read on the forward strand.
GTGAAGAAGGCGACCGGCCGCGCGTTCCCCCAGGATCCGATGGCGCAGCTGCGGGGTGCGGTCGAGGCTGTCTTCCGCAGCTGGAACGGTGCTCGTGCCATCGCCTACCGCGTCCGTGAGCGGATCAGCCACGATCTGGGCACCGCGGTGAACGTCCAGGCGATGGTGTTCGGCAACCGTGACGACAACTCCGGCACCGGCGTCGGTTTCACGCGCAACGCGGCCACCGGCGAGAACAACCCGTACGGCGACTTTCTCGTGAACGCGCAGGGCGAAGACGTCGTAGCAGGCATTCGCAACACCGAAGACCTCGACGCCCTCGCCGGCAAGTTCCCCAAGATCTACACCGAGCTGATGGCGATCTTCCGCCGGCTCGAAACCCACTACCGCGACATGTGCGACACCGAGTTCACGATCGAGCAGGGCAAGCTCTGGATGTTGCAGACGCGCGTCGGCAAGCGCACGGGGGCTGCCGCGCTGAGGATGGCCGTCGACATGACGAAGGATCGCCACATCAGGCTGTCCCAGCGACGAGGCGATCTTGCGGATCACCGGCGACCACCTCGACCAGGTGCTGCACCCGCAGCTGGCCTCCAAGGACCTGAAGGTGATCGCGACCGGTCTTGCGGCGTCACCGGGCGCGGCCGTGGGCCGGGCGTACTTCACGGCCGACGGCGCCGCCGACGCGTCCGACCGCGGTGAGAAGGTCATCCTCGTGCGCCAGGAGACTTCCCCCGAGGACGTGCACGGCATGAGCGTGAGCGAGGGCATCCTCACGTCGCGAGGCGGCCTCGTCAGTCACGCCGCTGTCGTCGCCCGTGGCTGGGGCATCCCCGCGGTCGTCGGCGCCGAGGCCATCCGCATCTTCGGCGATTCGTTCACCGTCGGCGACTGTCACGGTGCACGAGGGCGACGTGATCTCACTCGACGGCTCGACCGGGCAGGTCATCCTCGGTGAGGCCGCGCTGAGCGCGTCCGAGCCACCGCCCGAGTTCGACGTCATTCTCGGGTGGGCGGACAAGATTCGCAAAGGCAAGCTCGCTGTCCGCGCGAACGCCGACAACGGCCCGGATGCCGCCAACGCCCGCCAGTTCGGCGCCGAGGGCATCGGCCTGTGCCGGACCGAGCACATGTTCCTCGGCGAGGACCGGCTGCCGGTCGTCCGGCGAATGATCCTGGCGGACACACCTGAGGAGGAGCGGGAAGCGCTCGAAGCGTTGCGCGTCGTCCAGAAGGCCGACTTCATCGAGATCCTCGAGGCGATGGACGGCCTGCCGGTCACGGTGCGGCTGCTCGATCCCCCGCTGCACGAGTTCCTCCCTCGCGTCGACGAGCTCGAGATCAAAGAGGTCACCCAGGGCCTCACCGCGGAGGAGCAGGACCTGCTCGCCGCAGCCCGCTCGTGGCACGAGTTCAATCCGATGCTCGGGACGCGTGGCGTGCGACTCGGTGTGGTGAAGCCCGGCCTCTACGCCATGCAGGTGCGGGCCCTCATGGAAGCGGCTGCCGATCGGGTCGCCGCGGGCGGAAAGCCGGTGGTCGAGATCATGATCCCGCTCACCGTCACCCGTGAGGAGCTCGGACTGGCTCGCTCGTGGGTCGAGGAGGCGATCGTCGAGGCCACGAAGGGACTGAAGAAGAAGCCCAAGGTGATCATCGGCACAATGATCGAGACGCCCCGCGCCGCGATTCGAGCCGACGAGATCGCGGAGGAAGCCGAGTTCTTCTCGTTCGGCACGAATGACCTCACCCAGATGACCTTCGGCTTCAGTCGTGACGACGTCGAGAGCCGCATGATGCCGCTCTACCTCGAAGAGGGCCTGCTGAAGCGCAACCCGTTCGAGACGATCGACCGTGATGGCGTCGGCGAGCTCGTCCATCTCGGAGCGGAGCGGGGGCGCAAGACGAAACCCGGCCTCAAGCTCGGCGTGTGTGGTGAGCACGGCGGCGACCCGGAGTCGATCGCCCTGTTCTACGACGCCGGCCTCGACTACGTGAGCTGCTCACCTTTCCGAGTGCCCATCGCCCGATTGGCTTCGGCCCAAGCGGTGCTCGGCGCCGGTGGGAGCGACACGCGCTAGCGCCGTGGCACTCCTCACCCTCCATTCGCAAGTTCTCGCGGCGACGTCGTCGGACGAGAACTTCGTCGACTTCGAGACACCGCTCTGGTGGTGGGCCGCGCTCATCGCGTTCATCACGCTGCTGTTGGTCGTCGACCTGCTCGTCTTCCATCGTCGGCCGCACGCAGCTTCCACCAAAGAGGCCGCCATCGAGAGCGCGGTCTGGATCAGCATCGGCCTGGCATTCGGGCTCGTGCTGTTGGCGACCCACGGCTCGGCAGCCGCGGGTGAGTACTACGCGGGCTTCCTCATCGAAAAGAGCCTGTCCGTCGACAACGTCTTCGTGTGGGCGCTGATCTTCAGTTACTTCATGGTGCCCCGCGAGTATCAGCACCGCGTGCTGTTCTGGGGCATCTTCGGCGCGCTCGTGCTGCGCGGCATCTTCATCTTCGCCGGCGTGGCGCTCATCGAGCGCTTCTCTTGGATCATCTTCGTGTTCGGCGCGTTCCTGCTGTTCACTGCGATACGGCTCGTCACCCACGACGAAGCCGAGGTCCATCCAGAGCGAAATCCCGTGCTCAAGCTCGTGCAGAAGGTCGTCCCCTCGACGCACGAGTACCACGGCCAGAAGATGTTCGTGCGCATCGACGCCAAGCGGCTCGCGACCCCGTTGTTCGCGGTGCTCGTCCTCATCGAGACAACGGACGTGATCTTCGCCGTCGACTCGATCCCGGCGATCCTTGCCGTGAGCCACCAGCCCTTCATCGTCTTCAGCTCGAACGCGTTCGCGATTCTCGGCCTGCGGGCTCTCTACTTCCTGCTCGCGGGGCTACACGCCCGGTTCACCTACCTGCAGCAAGGCCTTGCCATCATCCTCGGGTTCGTGGGCATCAAGATGATCGCCTCGCACTGGTTCCACATCCCGACCGGGCTCTCGCTCGCGTTCATCGCGTTGGTGCTCACTGTCTCGATCGTGGCCTCGCTGAGGAAGCCCCCACGGGTGCAGGAGTCGGGGGAATGGCCCTCGCTGGAGGAAGAGGTTCCCGAGGAGCCACCTCCGATGCAGGAGCGCTGACCCCTCTCCGATGCCGATCGTCGACGAGGACGTCGAGCGAGTACGTCTCGCGAGCGATCTCGTCGACGTCGTGTCGAAGCACGTCGCGCTGCGCAAGGTCGGCCGGCGCTGGACTGGCCTCTGCCCGTTCCACGCGGAGCGCACACCGTCGTTCTCCGTCAACGGCGAAGACGGCCTCTACTACTGCTTCGGATGCCAGGCGCGCGGCGACGTCATCTCGTTCGTGCGCCAAGTCGAGCAGCTCGACTTCGTGGGTGCCGTTGAGTGGCTGGCGGCGCGCTCCGGTATCACGTTGCGGTACACGACTGCGGGTGAGGGTCGCGAGCGCCAGCGTCGCAAGCGCCTTGTCGAGGCGATGGCCGCGGCGGTCGAGTGGTACCACGACCGTCTGCTCTCCTCCGGTGACGCCGCGGCGGCGCGGTCGTATCTGCGAGCACGCGGCTACGACGGTGAGATGGTGCGTCAGTACAAGCTCGGCTGGGCGCCCGACGAGTGGGACGCGCTGTCTCGCGCGCTCAAGCTGCCCGACGACGTGCTGCGCGACAGCGGGCTCGGCTTCCTGAACCGCCGCAATCGCCAGCAGGACGCGTTCCGTGGACGTGTGCTTTTCCCGATCTTCGATGTGCAGGGCGATCCGGTGGCGTTCGGTGGCCGCGTGCTCCCGGGCGGCGAGGGACCGAAGTACAAGAACTCGTCCGACACACCGATCTACGCCAAGGGCCGAGTGCTCTACGGGCTCGATCGCGCGAAGTCCGAGATCGTGAAGGCCGACGAGGTGATCGTGTGCGAGGGCTACACCGACGTCATCGGGTTCGACCAGGTCGGTCTGCCCCGTGCGGTCGCGACGTGCGGCACTGCGCTCACCGAAGACCACCTCCGCAGCCTGCGGTCGTTCGCTCGCCGCCTCGTCCTTGCGTTTGACGCCGATGCCGCAGGTCAGGCCGCCGCCGACCGCGTGTACGAATGGGAACGGCGCTTCGACCTCGACGTCGCGGTCGCCAAGATGCCGAGCGGCGCCGACCCCGCTGACCTGGCCCGGAGCGACCCAGATGTCCTGCGTACGGCTGTCGCGGACGCCGTCCCACTGCTCGGCTTTCGAGTGGCCCGCGTGCTGGATGCTGGCCGGCTCTCGACGCCAGAGGGACGCACACGCGCCGCCGAAGCCGCGCTGGAAGTCATCCGGGAGCACCCGAACGATCTCGTGCGCGACCAGTACGTCATGCAGGTCGCGGCGCGCTGCCAGCAGGATCCCGATCACCTCCGAGCCGCGCTCGCACGAGCGATGCGCACCGGAACAGTGTCGGTGCCATCCGACACACCCGCGCGTCGCACGACCGAGACGGCAGAGGTTGTCGCGCTCCGGCTGCTCGTCCACCGTTGGGACGAGACGGCACCCTTCCTGTCCGAGGCGTTGTTCACCGACGCGGTGACGCTCGACGCCTTTCGCGCGCTCGCGTCAACGACGCGTCTGCAGGACGCAGTCGACGCGGCAGGTCCCGAGGCGGCCGACCTGCTCGCCCGGCTTGATCAGCAACCTGACCAGGCGAGTGCGCTCGATCCCCCGATCGAGATCAGTCATCTCATCACGAGCGCGGCGCAGCGTCGTCTCGCCGCGCTGCTCGCAGGACCCGATCGTCCGACCGACGTCGGTGACGTGCGCAGGTTGATCGAAGAGGCAGCAGAAGGCGGAGCAGGGTCGGATGCGGCGGCCCAGTTGCTAGGGTGGATCGAGGGTCACGACGAGGAGAGGTGAATGACTGCAGCCTCCGAGGGCACCCTGACTGGGGGGATATCCGCAGACGACCTCGAGCCTCACCTCTCCGCGTGGAAGCGGCGCGTGCCCCCTGTCGTGAAGCACGAGGAGTTCATCCTCGTCGTCAAGGATGTCGATCTCGGTGCGGGCGACGTGATCGTCGCGTGGAGAACCTTGCTGTTGACGCACGGCGTCACGCTCGACGAGCAGGTGGAAGAGCTCGACCAGCGCGAAGTCCTCGCGACCGTCGCGCGTGAGGCGGCCGCCGTCGCCGAGGTTGCTCGGGTCGACGACGGCGATGTCGACGAGGACCTCGCGACACCGCGCCGCCTGCGCTCCGCATATCTCGACCGCGACGCGTCGCGCGGTCCCAGCGGATCCACATCCGACCCAGTGCGGATGTATCTCAAGGAGATCGGGCGGGTCCGGCTGCTGACAGGTCCCGAAGAGGTGAAGCTGGCCAAGCGCATCGAAGCCGGGGTGATCGCGCAGCGGCGGCTCGACGAAGGCGACCTCCTGAACGAGCGCCGGTTGCGCCGCGACGTCGTCGACGGCGAGTACGCGAAGTCCGAGCTGATCCAGGCCAACCTGCGGCTCGTCGTGTCCATCGCGAAGCGCTACGTCGGCCGAGGCATGCTCTTCCTCGACCTCATCCAGGAGGGAAACCTCGGCCTGATGCGGGCGGTCGAGAAGTTCGACTACGTCAAGGGCTTCAAGTTCTCGACGTACGCCACGTGGTGGATCCGTCAGGCGATCACGCGGGCGATCGCGGATCAGGCCCGCACGATCCGAATCCCCGTGCACATGGTGGAGTCGATCAACCGGGTGATGCGGATGCAGCGCCAGATGACTCAAGAGCTCGAACGCGAACCCACTGTCGAAGAGCTGGCCGAGAAGGTCGGGCTCCCGACGGCTCGCGTGCGCGAGATCCATCGGCTTGCCCTCGACCTTCTGTCGCTCGACTCACCGCTCGGCGAAGAGGACGACTCGACTCTCGCCGACCTCATCGCGGACCAGCAGGCCGAGGCCCCGGCCGATGCGGCGGCGCGGCGCATGCTCGTCGAGGCCGTCGAGGAGGCGCTCGCCGACCTCAACGATCGCGAGAAGGAAGTCGTGCGACTCCGCTTCGGCCTCGTCGACGGACAAGCCCGTACGCTTGAAGAAGTCGGCCGTGAGTTCGGCGTCACACGCGAGCGCATCCGCCAGATCGAGTCGAAGACGCTGGCGAAGCTGCGGCATCCGCAACGCAGCCAGAAGTTGCGCGACTACCTCGACGGCGAATAGCCGGATGCGGCGGCGCAATGCGCCGCCGGGGTGCGCGAAGTACCGACTGTCGAGCGACAGCGAGCAGGAGCCGGCGGAAGCGAAGCGGACGACGGCGACGGAGATGGCTCAGCCGAACGCGAGGGCGAGGAGCTCGTCGACGGCGGGTTGCGGGTCTTCGCCCACGAGAATCGCATGCATCCCGAGCGCGCGAGCCGCGACCACGTTGCGCTCGATGTCGTCGAGAAACACGGTGCGGGCTACGTCGCGCGCGCCGACGCGCTCCATCGCGAGCTGGTAGATCGACGGGTTCGGCTTGCGCATCCCGACCTCGTGCGAGTCGACGATGTCGTCGAAGAGATCGTCGAACGCGAGTGCCGGCCACCATCTGGGTCGTAGCTCGGCAGCATTGTTCGTCACGATCGACGTGCGCACGCCAGCTTCACGCAGCTGCACGACGGCATCGACGACAGGCTGGTTGATGAGCCACTCCGCGGCCGCGGGTCCGGTCGGCGCGGTGGCCTTTCGAGTGATGCCGTGCTCGTCGAGCAGCGATTGGATCGCGGGCCACGCCTCCGCCATCGACACCTCCCCCCGCTCGATGCGGTGCCACGGGTGGTCGCTGTCCCCGTCGGGACCCATGAGCAGGGCGACGACCAGGGCCGGATCGCCCTCGAAGTGCTGGCTCGCCTCCCGGGGCGAACCCGATGCCATGACGACGCCGCCGAGGTCGAAGAAGGCCGCGTCGAGGTTCGCCATGGCGCCGAAGTGTGGCCGTCCGGGGCCTGCCTTGCCAGCCAGGCCGGTACGATTGCTCCGCCATGGGTGTCCTCGACAAGCTCCTTCGCGTCGGCGAGGGCAAGAAGTTGAAGGCCCTTGCCTCGCTCGTGCCCGACGTCAACGCGCTCGAATCCGAGCTGCAGCCGCTCAGCGACGACGCTCTCCGTGGCAAGACCGGCGAGTTCCGTCAGCGCCTCGAAGCAGGTGAGGATCTCGACGATCTGCTGATCGAGGCATTCGCCGTGGTGCGTGAGGGCGCCCGCCGGGTCATCGGGCAGCGTCACTACGACGTGCAGCTCATGGGTGGGGCGGCGTTGCACTTCGGGTGGGTCGCCGAGATGAAGACCGGCGAAGGCAAAACGCTGGTCTCCACGCTGCCGGCCTATCTCAACGGTCTGAGTGGTCGAGGCATGCACCTGGTCACCGTGAACGACTACCTGGCCCGCCGCGACTCTGAGTGGATGGGGCAGATCCACCGGTGGCTCGGGTTGTCGGTCGGCCTCATTGTCCCGGGCGACTACGACCAGGAGTACAAGCGACGCGAGTACGCGTGCGACCTCACCTACGGCACGAACAACGAGTTCGGGTTCGACTACCTCCGCGACAACATGGCGTCCTCGCCTGCGGGCAAGGTGCAGCGCGGGCACGTGTACGCGATCGTCGACGAGGTCGACTCGATCCTGATCGACGAAGCCCGCACTCCGCTCATCATCAGCGGGCGCGTCGCCGAGGCCGCGCAGCTGTACTACCGCTTCGCGAGCATCGTTCGGTCGCTCGCGGCCGAGCGCGACTACGAGGTCGACGAAGAGAAACGCACCGTCGCTCCGACCGAAGAGGGCATCGAGAAGGTCGAACAGGCGCTCGGCGTCGACAACCTCTACGACGCGGTCAGCCAGAACCTGGTTCACCAGCTGCAGGCCGCGCTCAAGGCGAAGGAGCTCTACAAGCGCGATCGCGACTACATCATCGCCGACGGTGAGGTGAAGATCGTCGACGAGTTCACCGGTCGCATCCTCGAAGGGAGGCGATGGTCCGAAGGCCTCCACCAGGCGGTGGAAGCCAAGGAAGGCGTGAAGATCAAGGAGGAGAATCAGACCCTCGCCACGATCACGCTGCAGAACTACTTCCGCATGTACGAGAAGCTCTCCGGCATGACGGGTACGGCGCAGACCGAAGCGGCCGAGCTCGCCGGCACCTACAACCTGCAGGTCGTTCCGATCCCCACGAACAAGACGATGGTCCGCATGGATCAGCAGGACCTCATCTACAAGACCGAGGACGCAAAGTTCGAGTCGGTCGTCGACGACCTCGTCGGGCGGTGGGAATCCGGACAGCCCGTGCTCGTCGGCACGGTGTCGGTCGAGAAGTCCGAGAAGCTGTCGCGTCTTTTGCAAAAGCGTGGAATCAGCCACGAGGTGCTGAACGCGAAGCAGCACACGCGTGAGGCGCACATCGTCGCCCAGGCCGGCCGCCTCGGAGCGGTCACGGTGGCCACGAACATGGCCGGTCGAGGCGTCGACATCCTGCTCGGCGGCAACCCCGAGGGACTCGCGGAGCGCGAGGTGCTCGCGGAGGGCCTCGAGCCTGAGAGCGAAGAGGGCGAGGCGCTCTACAAGCGTCAGCTCGAGCGCTACGAGGCGGAGTGCCGGGCCGAAGGCGACAAGGTGCGCGAGCTCGGTGGCCTCTACGTGCTGGGCACTGAGCGGCACGAGAGCCGCCGCATCGACAACCAGCTTCGGGGGCGTGCCGGCCGGCAGGGTGACCAGGGCGAGAGCCGGTTCTACCTGTCACTCGAAGACGACCTCATGCGCCTCTTCGCTACCGGCGCGATGAGCTGGGTGATGGGCCGAGCCCTCCCCGATGACGTGCCGATCGAAGCGAAGATGGTCAGCAAGGCGATCGAGCGCGCGCAGACCACGGTCGAGCAGCGCAACGCAGAGATCCGCAAGAACGTCCTCAAGTACGACGAGGTGATGAACGAGCAGCGCAAGGTGATCTACAAGCGCCGCGATCAGATCCTCGAGGGTGCCGACCTCAAGGAGGAGGCACTCGAGTACCTCGCCGACGCCGTCGACACCACGATCGACTCTTTCTGCGTGGCGGAGTTCGCCGAGGAGTGGGATCTCGATGGTCTGGTGATCGAGGTCCAGACGTTCTGGCCGTCCAAGCTCACGGTCGACGAGCTCCGCGCGGCTGGTTCCACCGACGCGATGTACGACGTGCTCATGACCGAGGCCACGACGCACTACGAGACTCGTGAGGCTGAGCTCGGCGACGCGGCCATGCGCGAGGTCGAGCGCCAGGTGATGTTGCGCATCATCGACCAGCGGTGGCGCGAGCACCTCTACGAGATGGACTACCTGCAGGAGGGCATCAACCTTCGTGCGATGGGCCAGAAGGACCCGCTCGTCGAGTGGCAGCGCGAGGGCTACTCGATGTTCTCCGAGATGATGCACGGCATCGCGCAAGACTTCGTGCGCTACGTCATGCATGTGCAGGTGGTCGTCAACCCCACCGAGCAGCCCAGCGAGGAAGTCCGCAACGTGCAGTACTCGGCGGCCGAGGACCCCGTGCAGGGCACGAGCGGCATGCGTGCCGCGGCCCAGGCCGCGATCGCCGATGGGTCGCTCGACGCCGAGGAGGTCGGCCCGGTCGCCACGTCCGAGGCGCCCACGATGCAGCCTGTCGTGAAGTCGGACTGGGACAAGACGCCGCGCAACGCCCCCTGCCCATGCGGGTCGGGCAAGAAGTTCAAGCTCTGCCACGGCCGCTGACGGCCGGCTGCGATGCGTGACTACTCCGACGATCTCGCCGCGCTCAGCCAACGGCTGACCGAGGCCCGTGCCTACCTCAAGATCGACGACGCGCGGGCACGGCTCAGCGAGCTCGAAGTCGAGATCGGGAAGCCGGATCTCTGGGACGACCAGGACCGAGCGAAGGCTGTCAACGGCGAGTACGCCTCGTTGCGTGACGACGTGGAGACGTTCGACTCGTTCTCGCGCCGGCTCGAGGACACCGAGGTGCTGCACGAGCTCGCTCGCGAGGAGAGCGATGACACGCAGGAAGCCGAGATCGTCGAGGCTGCCACCTCTCTTGCGAAGGCGCTCGACCAGCTCGAGCTGCGTTCGCTCTTCACCGGTGAGCACGACGAGCGGGATGCCGTCTGCACGATCTCGGCCAAGGACGGCGGCACCGACGCGCAGGACTTCGCCGAGATGCTGCTGCGCATGTACTCCCGGTGGGCCGAACGCCGAGGCTTCGAGCTCGAGATCGACGAGGTGTCCGAGGGGCAAGAGGCGGGCATCCTCTCGGCCAACTTCGTGATCCATGGCCGCTACGCCTACGGGCTCATGCAGGCGGAACGGGGCGTGCACCGGCTCGTGCGCATCAGCCCGTTCGACGCGAACGCACGGCGCCAGACGAGCTTCGTCGCGGTGAACGCCGTTCCCGCACTCGACGATGTCGCCGAGATCGACATCGACGAGAAGGACTTGCGCATCGACGTGTACAGGTCGTCGGGCGCGGGCGGGCAGCACGTGAACGTCACCGACTCGGCCGTGCGCATCACCCACCTGCCGACCGGCATCGTGACGTCGTGCCAGAACGAACGCAGCCAGCATCAGAACAAAGCAAAGGCGTTGGCCAACCTCGCGGCGATCCTGGCGGAGAAGGCACGCGAAGATCGGAGTGCCGAGCTCGAAGCGATCTCGGGACCGAAGGCGCAGATCGGCTGGGGATCGCAGATCCGCTCCTATGTGTTGCAGCCGTATCAGATGGTGAAGGACCTTCGTAGCGGCTTCGAGGTCGGCAACGTGAACGGCGTGCTCGACGGCGACATCGACCCTCTCATGGAGGCCTACCTCCGGTGGAAGCGGGCGGCGAGCAACTGACGGCCCGCAACTGACGGAAGTACCCTCCGCGCGTGGCGGCGGTTCCAGGTCAAGCGCTCACGTGGCCGTTCGCCGCCCGCGACCAAGAGATCGCGGTTCTCGACGAGCTGATGCTGTCGGGCCGAGGTGCCGTCATCGCCGGTGATGCGGGCGTCGGGAAGTCGCGTCTGCTGAGCACGATCGGCGACCGGGCCGAGAGCATGGGCTGGACCGTCCATCGGGTTGCCGCGTCCGCGAGCCCTTGCCACCGTGCCGTTCGGGGCGTTCGCGGCCGTGCTCGGCGCGTCGATGGCTCGAGGCAGCGGGGACCGCTTTTCCATCCTGCAGGACGCGCTCTCCGAGCTCAGCGGATCCGACGGTGCGCCGGCGCTCATCACGCTGGACGACGCGCATCAGCTCGACGACGGAGCGGCGGCGCTCGCACTGCTCGCGGCGCGCTCGGGGCTCGTGGTCATGGCCACGGTGCGACGGAACGAGGCGTGCCCCGACGGCATCACCGCGTTGTGGAAGGACGACCTCGCAGGGAGGATCGACCTCGCGCCGCTTCAGGGATCCGACGTGGGCGTCGTGCTCGAGGCCGTCCTCGGTGGGCCGGTCGACACCGGCACCCGTCGCCACCTCGTGGAGAGGACGGGCGGGAACCTCCTCTTCCTGCGCGAGCTGGTGCGCGTCGGTCTCGGGCGCGGGGCATTGGTCGAGAGGGGGAACGTATGGATGTGGGACGGTCCGATCACCGACGCACCCGCGGTCGCCGACCTCGTCCGCGGCCGCCTCGCCGCGCTCGACGCGATCGAGCGTCACGTCGTCGATGTCGTGGCGCTCTCGGAACCGATCGGAGTCTCGCTGCTCAACGGCTTGTGCGATCCCACAGCTGTGCGGTCCTGCGAGACCAAGGGCATCGTCGTCACGCAGCGTTCGGGACGGCGGTTGGATGCCCGGCTCGAGCACCCGCTCTATGCGGATGTCGTACGCGAAGCGATGAGCCCCGTCACGCTGACGGCGCTCGCGGGCGCCGTCGCTGACGCCCTCCTCGCAACGGGCGCTCGTCGTGTTCGCGACCGGCTGAGCGCTGCGTCTCTGCTCGTCGCCGCGGCGGCCCCCGCCGGGGTCGAATTGCTGCTCGAGGCGAGCGCCGAGGCGCGCGCGCTCGCTGACCTCGATCTCGCGGAGCGCCTGGGGCGAGCAGCCCTCGCCGCCGGTGGCGGCGTTGCGGCGACGGTCGACCTCGTGGAGACGCTCTATTGGAAAGGCGAACACGGAGCGGTGATCGCGCTCGTGGAGTCCGCGCCGCTCGCACTCGCGCCGGCTGATGAAGCCGCACGCGGCGCGATGCATGCGGCCCAATCGCACTTCTGGGGATATGGCGATCTCGACAGAGCCGAACCCTGGATCGAGAAGGGAATCGAGTGGGGCGGGCCCGCGTGGGAAGGCATCCTGCGCGGCAAGCACGCGCTGATGCTCAACAACGCCGGGCGCACTCTGGACGCGATCACGGAGGGCCAGGCCGTGCTCGCGCTCGCCCACGCGAGCCCCCTCGCTCGCCTTGCCGGGTACTCAGGGTTGCTTCCCTCGCTTGCGGTGGCGGGCCGGCTCTCCGAGCTCGCCGAGCACCTCCCGCTCGCGCAGGCGCTGCTCGCCGAGGAGCCACCCGGTTTCAGCGACGTCGCCGACGGGACCCTGGTTGCGACGTTCATCGGTGGCCTCTTCGAGGGTCGGCTCCCTGAGATCGATCCTGTCTTGGATGCCTTCGACGAGGACGCCCTCCAACGCGTCGACGATCCGTACCGAGGCATGTGGGCATTTCTGCGCGGGCGATCCGCTCTCGCTCAAGGCCGGATCGGCGTCGCGCTGCCGCTTCTGCGGGAGGCTGCGGCTGTTCTCCGCCGGCGTGACCCTGGTTCCGTGCTGGCGTGGTGCCTCGCTGCCCTCGGGCAGGCATACGGGGCCACCGGCGACGGCCAACGTGCTGCCGCCGCCATGGCGGAGTGCGACCGCGTCCATCTGCCCGTGATGCGCACCATCGACGTAGAGATCGGGCTGGGGCACGCATGGGCAGCGGCGGCCGCGGGCGAGCGCACGGAGGGAGCGCAGCGGGCGCGGGCTAGTGCGGAGGCGCTGGCCGCGAGAGGAGACGCCGCGATCGCAGTCCTCGCGTTGCACGACGCGGCGCGCATCGGTGCCCCGGCGCGCGCGTTGATCGCCGACGTCGACACCGTTGCGGGAAGCGCGGAGGGCCCCGTGGTGGCCGCGATGGCTGGCCACGTCCATGCGCTGGCGGACGACAACCTCAACGGACTCCTCGACGTCGCCGAGAGGTTCGCCGCGGTGTCGATGCCTCTGCTCGCAGCGGAAGCGGCGGCGAGTGCGTCGCGTGTGGCGGCAGCGCAAGGCCTCCGGGTGCGGCAACGCGAGGCCACGTCGCGAGCGGCGACATGGCTCGAGGAGTGCGGACCCGCACTCACGCCGCTGATCGAGACGATCGCCGGCCGGGCGGCATTGGCCGCGCTCACGCGCCGGGAGCAGGAAGTCGCGCTCGATGGCGGCGCGGGGCACATCGAAGCGAGCAATGAGCGAGCAGCTCGGCGTCTCCATCCGCACGGTCGGCAACCACATCAACCACGTGTACGGGAAGCTCGGCATCTCGACGCGTGAGGAGCTCGCGGCCCTCCTGAGCCTGCCCTCCTGACAGCTGAGTCCCCCCCGACTCATTACATGTCCCGGCCGCGGGCGCATCGTCGCGGGGCGGCTGCGGGTCGGGTGCGGCATATGGCTGTCGCCCGGCCCGCGGTCCTCGATGACTACATCGTGATCGGAGAGCGACATGCAGAGAGTCCGCCTGATCGGGTCGATTGCGGTCATGACCGCGTGCCTCCTCGCGGCAGGTTGCGGGGGATCGGACGACTCCGCGTCCGATTCCTCGTCGTCAGCCGATCCCGCCGCTGCGGCCGAGGACAGCACCGCGAGTGCCAGCGACGCGGAGGAGAGCGCGGGCTCACCGGCCGAAGGAGGAGGCGGAGCGAGCTCCGATGTGCCTCGTCTCGAGGACGGGCCATGGGAGGGAACTCTCCAGGTCGGCGTTTCCGGAGATGCCGACGTAAACCTCGACATGTTCGGTGGCGGGTCTGCAACCAACGGCTCGGCCATCCTGATCTTCGTCTCCGACGACGGGTCGGGGTCGCAGATCGGGTTCAGCCACGAGGACGGCACGGACTCGGTGATCCTCGTCAACACCGCGGACCTGACCACCGGAGGCACGGTTGGCAAGGAATGCAGCGTGTCGGTGTCCGAGAGCAGTGCAGGTTCCGTTGCCGGTGAGTTCTCGTGTCAAGGGGTCCCTGGTGCATCGCGTGACGCCCGCGAGCTCACGCTCGACCTCGAAGGCACGTTCGCACTCGAGAAGTCGTGAGCCGGCACGCGCCCGGCGCGCTCACGCTCTTCCTCGCGATCCTGCTCGCTGCCTGCGGGGGTGACGACGAGGCCGCGGACACGACGACACCATCCACGACGGCGGAGACGACGGTCGCCACCACGATCGTGAGCACGACGGCGGGACCATCATCGACCACGATGACCGTCGCGGAAGGACCGATCGACGCCTCGACGGGCGATGTCCCGCCGTCGCCGGTCACGGGACCGTTCGCCGAGGGCGACCTGCAGCTCGAAGGGGAAATCGTTGCCGCGTGGTACGTGACGGGCGACGTGTGGACCGTCTATTACAAGGGACTCACCGAGGGTGATGCAAGCGGGAAGTGCCTGGGCACCGCTCTCGTCAAGGCGGGCGGACCGGTGCACGAGACGAGCTCGCCGTACGGCGCCCTGGCGTGCCAGGGGTTCGTGACGGAGGGCGAGATCTTGCCTCCCGGTTCGGTTCACCGGTGCGCCGAGGAGGCCCTCATCTTCTTCACCTCGACGATCCCGACCACCGAGGATGGCGTGCTCGCCGCGGCGATCGACAAAGTGGACGACGCGGGCGGCAGCCAGTCGTTGACGAGCGAGGCTGCGGCCGACCCCACCGATGTGCCCGAGCTCGATTTCTCCGGCTGTCAGGTGATCAGCTGACCAGGGCGTGGATCATCGCTCGGCGCGGATCGCGACGAACCGGTCTTTCTTCACGGCCTGTTCCTCAGGCGGGTCCACACGGAAGCCGGCCGCTTCGAGCTGAGCGACGACGCCGTCGACGGCCTCGTCGCTGAGGCCCGGCGGGCTCCACTTGCCGGCTTCGGGTGACGGACGGCGCTCGCCGACGAGCAGCCGGCCGCCCGGCTCGAGCACACGGTGCAGCTCGGCGAGGCCGGCGTCGCAGTCGGACCAGTGATGCAGGCTGTTCATCGTCCACGCGACGGTGAAGCTTCCGTCCGCGTAGGGCAGCGCAGTGACATCTGCGACCTCGAGGCGCAGACGTCCGCTGCGGAGAGCGCGGTGGCTGAGCGCCCTTGCCACGCGGATCGCGGTGCTCGAGGCATCGATGCCGGTCGCGGCGACACCCGTAACTCGAACGGCGTGCCGCACCGCGGTGCCGGGACCGCAGCCGACGTCGAGAGCGCGGTCCCCTGGACGGAGGTGGGCGAGGTCGACCAGCCGCCGGTTCGTGTCGTCGTTCTCGACCGCCATCGTCACCGTGGCGACCGTGCCCAGCGGGCCCGACGGACCTCGGAACTGCTTGAGGAAGGGAAGTGCCCACTCGGGTGCACCCATGCGCAGACCTCCTTGCGACTGACTGTCAGTCAGTATGGAATGACTGACAGTCAGTCGTCAACCCCGTAGTCTGGGGTCATGCCTCGCACCCAACCGGCGGAGGTCCGTCGCACGCAGCTGCTCGACGCCGCCGCCGGTGTGCTCGTCGAGAAGGGCGCCTCGGCCATGACGGTCGGTGAGGTGGCTGGGCGGGCCGGGTTGGCCAAGGGGACCGTGTACCTGTACTTCGAGACGAAGGAAGACCTCGTCGCAGGCCTCCAGGCTCGCTACACCGCTGCTCTCGTGCGCGCGGCCCGTGCTCTGGTGGACGGGCCGGGACCGCACCTCGTCCGCCTCGAGACGTTCCTGCGCTCGATGGTGGATCTGCACGTGTCGGAGCGCGAGCTCCACCACGCGCTGTTCCACGGGGCGGGGATGCGAGACGACGCGGCGCTGCGGGAGCTCGCCGCGCTGCTCCGCTCGTTCATCGAGGACGGCGCCGCTGCGGGAGCGTTCACCGTCGACGATCCGGCTTTCGCCTCGGAGTTCCTGTTGCACGGCCTGCACGGTGTGCTCATCGCGTTCGTGCATGAACCCGCGCGAGCAAGTCGCGATTTGTCGCCTCGTGCCTCGAGTCCGCCCGACAGCTGCTCGGCGGGGCCTGACACCTACCCTGGCGAGATCGACGCAGGGGTGGATTTAGAAGACGAGCAGAGCGAACCGGCGCGGCCAAGGAGGCGGCGCTGGCCGTTCGTCGTGTTGGGAGTTGGTCTGGTGGCGGCGCTCGCGGTCGCCACCGCCATCGTCCTCTCGGGCGACGACGAGGGCGGCGTGAGCCATCCGGACGAGTGGGATCCGCGCGTCCTCGAGCTCGTGGATTTCGTGCAGGACGAGCGCGGGCTGCTGTACGAGCATCCGGTCGCGATCGACTTCCTGACTGCGGAGGAGTACACCGACCGGATCCTCGAGCGCGAAGAGCTCACGGACGAAGACGTGGAGGATCTCGAGCAGGCCGAATCGGAGCTGCGAGCCATGGGCCTCGTCACTGGCGACGTCGACCTCGTGGAGGCGCTGCGTGCGGTGCAAGATGAAGGCACCCTCGCGTACTACGACCAGGACGAAGACCGGATCATCATCCGCGGCACCCAGATCTCGCCGGCGCTGACCGTCACGCTCGTTCACGAGCTCACACATGCACTTCAGGACCAGCACTTCGACCTCGATCGCGAGGACGAGAGTGAGGACGGCGCCGACGAGGACGTGTTCCGCTCGCTGGTGGAGGGTGATGCCACGCGAATCGAGGACAGCTACGTCGCGAGCCTCAGCGACGAGGAGCGGGCCAAGTATGTCCTCGAGACTGCATCGCAGGAGGAGTCGACGGATCTCGAGCGCGGTGCCGTCTGTGTGGCTCGCGTTCGTGGGTGCTCCCTACTCGCTCGGGCGCGATCTCGTCGCATACCTCGACGCCGCCGACGGCAATGGTGCCGTCAATGACGCGCTCGACGACCCGCCCGTATCCGAGCTGGTGTTGCTGGACCCGTTCCGGTACTCCGACGAGGAGTCTCTCGCCGACGTGCCCGTCCCCGCGCTCTCCGACGGCGAGACGCAGCTGGACGACGGAGACCTCGGCGCGCTCACACTGTTCTTGCTCCTCTCATCGCAGCACGACGCGCTGGTGGCGCTCGAGGCTGCGGACAGCTGGACCGGTGATGCCTACGTGACCTTCGAGCGTGATGATCGCGTCTGCATGCGGGTCTCCGTCGCGAGCGTCGACGACGGCGGTGCTCGCGAGCTCGAGCGGCTTCTACAGGAGTGGGGCGACGAATCCCCGGCAGCGAGCGTCGAGGTGACTCGCGATGGTCAGACGGTCACCTTCGTGTCCTGCGATCCGGGCTCGGAGAACAAGGCGCCTGAGCTCGATTTCGCCGGCGAGATCATGGCCGTCCCGCAGGCGCGCGCGGAGATCGGCGTCGAGTTCGTGACGCAGGGTGCGCCGCCGGACATCGCACGATGCATCTCCGGGCAGATCGTCGGCGCATATTCAATCGAGGACCTGTACTCGGCGGATGCTGCGCAGTTCCAGACGCAGGAATTCTTCGACCAGGTGCGACGGTTTGCTGAGACATGTGACGCACAAGGGTGAATCGGGGACACCTATACCGACTGGTAGGTTCTGACCCACTCACGGGGTTGGCGGCGCCCCTCTTGCACGTCCCAGATCGCGAGCTCGCGCAGGTCCGATGATCCGACTCGACAACGTCACCAAGATCTACAAAGGCGACGTCACGGCGCTCAAAGAGGCCACTGCGGACATCGGAAAGGGCGAATTCGTCTTCCTCGTCGGGCCTTCGGGCTCCGGGAAGTCCACGATGATCCGTCTCCTCAACAAAGAGGAAGTGCCGACCGACGGCGAAGTCTGGGTTGCGGGGAAGGACATCAACCGCCTCCCGTCGTGGAAGGTTCCGCACCTGCGCCGCAACATCGGGTGCATCTATCAGGACTTCAAGCTGCTCGCGAACAAGACCGTCTACGAGAACGTCGCGTTCGCGCTCGAGGTCATCGGTCGGCCGAGGCACGTCATCAAGACACAGGTGCCCGCGATCCTCGAGCTGGTCGGTCTCTCGAAGAAGGTCGACAACTTTCCGAACGAGCTCTCCGGCGGCGAGCAACAGCGCGTGTCGATAGCCCGAGCGTTCGTCAACCGTCCGCTCATCCTCCTCGCTGATGAGCCGACCGGCAACCTCGACCCGACGACATCGGTCGGAATCATGCGGCTGCTCGACCGAATCAATCGCACCGGAACGACCGTCGTCATGGCGACCCATGACCAGTCGATCGTCGACACGATGCGGCGTCGCGTCATCGAGCTCGACCACGGATCGATCGTCCGCGATCAGAGCAAGGGCGTGTACGGCTAGCCATGGCGCTCCGTGTCGACTACGTGCTGCACGAAACCGTTGCGAACCTGCGTCGCAACTTCTCGCTGACCGTCGCCTCACTGCTCACGGTCGCGGTGTCGCTCGCGCTGGTGGGGGCCGCCCTACTCCTTCGCCAGGGTGTCGACAACGCCACCACCCGCTGGCAGGGCGGCATCGAGTTCATCGTGTTCCTCCAACCGGACGTCACTCAGGAGCAAGCCGAGGCGGTCGGACGCGAGCTCGAGGCGAACCCGGACGTCAGCAGCGTCAAATTCGTCGACAAGGACCAGGCCTACGAAGAGTTCAGGGTCCTGTTCCGCAACTCGCCCGAGCTCGTGGACTCGGTCACGCCGGACATCCTTCCCGCGTCCTACCGGGTGGTGCCGAGCAACACGGACCCCAACGTCATCGAGGCCATCGGGCGCCAGTTCGAGCGCAAGGCGGGCGTGATGTCGGTCGTGTTCGCCAAGGACACTGTCGAGTCGGTGATGAAGGTGACTCGTCTGCTGCAGATCGGCATCCTCGGCGCCGCGGTGGTGCTGCTGGTCGCCGCCGGCCTGCTCATCCTGAACACGATCCGCACCGCGATGTTCGCTCGTCGCCGCGAGATCGAGGTGATGAAGCTCGTCGGCGCCACGAACTGGTTCATCCGGGTGCCGTTCATGCTCGAGGGACTGATCCAAGGTCTCCTCGGCGCGGCGGGCGCCTGCGTCGCAGTGGTCGTGCTCAACAACCTCGTCGAGTCCCGAGTCACCGAGGGCCAGAGCCTCGCGATCCTGCAGAACTTCTCGGTGTCCAGCGCCGAGGTGAACGGCACCCTCTTCTTCCTCTTGCTCGTAGGGGTGCTCGTCGGGACGATCGGCTCGGGTGTTGCCGTGAGCCGCTTCCTCGACGTGTGACCCCTTGGGAGCACTACTTTCCGGGGTCGTGAGCACAGAACCCCAGAAGTTCGAGCAGATCGCGTACGAGGTCGAGGACCAGGTCGCCACGATCACCCTCGATCGTCCGGACCAGCTGAACGCGTTCACAGCCCGGATGATGTACGAGATGATCGCCGCGTTCGACCGTGCTGATGCCGACGACGACGTGCGTGTCGTGATCGTCACCGGACGCGGCCGGGGCTTCTGTGCGGGGGCCGACCTTTCCGGTGGAGGCGAGACGTTCTCTCACGGCGGGGGTGGCGACCCGTCGGGTGCGCAGTCGGTCGTCCGCGACGGCGGAGGCATGCTCACGTTGCGCATCTTCGAGTCGAGGAAGCCGGTCATCGCCGCGATCAACGGCCCGGCGGTCGGCGTCGGCGTCACGATGACATTGCCGATGGACATCCGGCTCGCATCGGAGAACGCGAAGATCGGCTTCGTGTTCGCCCGCCGGGGGATCGTGCCGGAGGCCTGTTCGAGCTGGTTCCTGCCGCGACTCGTCGGCATCAGTCAGGCTGCCGAATGGGTGTACACGGGGCGGGTCTTCCCCGCGGCTGAGGCGCTCCGTGCCGGGCTCTTGCGCAGCGTCCACCCTCCCGACGAGCTCCTGCCGGCCGCGCACGAGCTCGCAGCGGAGATCGCTGAGAACACCGCGCCGGTGTCCGTCGCGTTGAGTCGCCAGATGATGTGGCGAATGCTCACAGCCGACCATCCGATGTACGCGCACCGCGTCGACTCGAGGGGCATCGTTGCGCGAGGTGCGAGCGCCGACGCGACGGAGGGCGTCATGTCCTTCCTCGAGAAGCGGGCTCCGGCGTTCCCGCTGACAGTCAGCCAAGACTTCCCCGACATCTTCCCGGCATGGGAAGAGCCTGAGTTCGACTGACCGATTTCAGACGGCTGCCACGCCCCGGAGCGCGGGCACGTCGAGGACCACGATGTGCTGACGACTCGTGCGCAGGCATCCAAGCTCCCGGAGCCGGCCGAGCGACCGGCTCGTGGCCTCGCGTGTGGCACCCACCCACCCGGCGAGATCCTCCTGAGTGATCGGGAGGTTCACCTCGACGACCGGACCGTTGTACTCGCCGTAGCGCTCGGCCAGCATCACCAGGCGCCGCGCGACGCGACTGGTCGTGTCACCGGTGTCGCGGTCGGCGGTCCGCGTCGCGGCTTCTCTGATCTGGTCGGCGAGGGTGCGCAAGAGACGCAGCGCCATCCGAGGATGTCGGTCGAGGAATCCACCGAATGCGCTGTCGCTCAGGCCGATCGCGCGCACGTCGTCGAGCGCCGTCGCCGTCGCCGAGCGCGGGCGGCCATCGATGGCCGCCAGCTCGCCGACGAGCGATCCCCGCTCCTTCACCGCAAGGAGGATGTCGCGTCCGGTGGGCGTGACGACCGAGATCTTCACGACACCCGAGCGGATCGCGAGGACGGTGCCACCCGGTTGTCCCTCGCGGAAGATGACCTGGCCCTTGCGATACGCACGCTGACGGCCCATCGACTCGAGGTCGAGCCACTCCTCGTCGGAGAGCAGCAGGCTGCTGTCGGGCACGCCGGGAGGGTAGTCGGGCGCTCGGGGGGCGAACCCGGCCTCGCATCGGTCAGACTGCGCACATGGCCATCTACGACATCCCGATCAACACCCTCGGCGGCGACGCGGCGTCACTCGCCGAGCACAAGGGCAAGGCGCTCCTCATCGTCAACGTGGCGTCGAAGTGTGGGCTCACTCCCCAGTACACGGGTCTCGAGGAGCTGCACGAGAAGTACGGCGATCGCGGCTTCGCCGTGTTGGGCTTTCCCTGCAACCAGTTCGGCGCCCAGGAGCCCGGCAGCTCCGAAGAGATCGCCACGTTCTGCTCGACGACGCTACGGCGTGACGTTCCCCATGTACGAGAAGGTCGATGTGAACGGCGACGACCGCCACGCCATCTACGACGAGCTCACGAAGACCGCCGACGGCGAGGGCTACGCCGGCGACATCAGATGGAACTTCGAGAAGTTCCTGGTCGCGCCGAGCGGCGAGATCGTGGCTCGCTTCTCACCGATCGTCACTCCCGAGGCGCCCGAGCTCGTCGAGGCCATCGAAGGCGCGCTGCCGAGCTGAACGTCAGCGCTTTCGGGCCAACGTGAGCCCGTCGCTCAGCGGCAGGATCACGGATTCGACCCGTGCGTCGCCGCTGACCTTGTCGTTGAACGCGCGGATTGCGACCGTGTTCTCGTCGACGGCCTGAGGGTCTACGACGCGGCCGGACCACAAGACGTTGTCGACCATCACGAGCCCGCCGGCGCGCAGCCGCGGGACGATCTCGTCGAAGTACACGCCGTAGCTCGGTTTGTCCGCGTCGATGAACGCGATGTCGAACAGCTCCGATTCGGGGAGTGACCGGAGCGTGTCGAGAGCGGGGCCGATGCGGAGCTCGATCTTGTGGGCGACGCCTGCTCGCTCCCAGTAGCGACGGCCGATGTCGGTCCACTCCTTGTTGACGTCGCAGCACAGCAGCGTGCCGTCGTCGGGAAGTCCCCTCGCGACGCACAGTGCGGAGTAGCCGGTGAACGTGCCGACCTCGAGTGCATGCCGCGCGCCCGTGAGCCGCGTGATCATCTCCATGAGCGCCCCCTGCTCAGCGGAGATCTGCAGCCGCGAGAGCGGGCCCAGCTCGGCGGTCTCGTCGATGAGCGCTCGCGCGATCTCGTCCCGCGGCTCGGTGTGGTCGAGCACGTACCGGTGGAGCGAGGGCGACACGCCGAGCGCGGGGCGGCCAGAGTCGTCATCGAACTCCTTGCAGACGCAGACCTCGTTGCCTTCCGGATCGAGCATCTGGATCCACTCGGTCCCGAGCTCGGCAAATCTTCCCTCGGGCACCCGCGACGCGCCGATTGACTCGAGCCGAGTCGCCTCCGCCTCGATGTCGGAGGCCGACAGGTCGACGTGCACGCGGTTCTTCCCGACCTTCGGCTCCGCCACCTGCTGCAGCAGGAGGCGTGGCCGCCGCTTGTCTGGATCCCGGAGCACGGAGTACTGAGCGGCCGACCCCACGTGCTCGTAGCCGAGCGCCGCGGTCCAGAAGGTGGTCATGCGGTCCAGGTCGGCGCAGTCCAAGACGAGTTCGATGTCCACCGGGTCATCCTTGCTCACATGCCGGTGAGACGGCGGAGCGCTACTCGCCGAACGGGCGGTGTTTGGTGCCCGCGCCGGGTGTGACGAACAACATGTCGCCGGGCTCGTGCACGATCGCCCGATGCCAAGTGCCGCGGGGCACGGTGCAGCCCGCACGGCCACGCAGCTCGACAGTCTGGTTTCCGCCCGGCAGGTCGAGCACGAAGTCGACGGAGCCCGACAGCAGATAGACGATCTCCTCGCCCGCGGGATGCATCTCCCACGAGTCCCACGTCTTGTCCATCGATCCCACCATCATCAGGTATCCCGTGCCGAGGTCCGTGCGCTCGTGGACGGTCTCCCAGAACTCCGGGCCCCCGGCGACCTCGGTCGCCGACGGGTAGTCGAGAACGAGATAGGTCTCGTCGAGATCGAACGAAGCAGGCATGGAACGCCTCCGCGAGATAGTTCACTGAAGAGTGAACTATCTCGCGTCTGGGGACAGACGTCAAGGAGACTGCGCCCATGGAGACGCAACGCATCGATCCTCCCGCGGCGGCATCCGAGCTCGACATGCTGTTGGCGTGGCTCGAATACCACCGGGCGACGTTGGCCTGGAAGTGCGAGGGCTTGTCGCCCGATGACTTGCGCCGGCGGAGCGTGCCGCCGTCGACGATGACGTTGGTCGGCCTGGTGCGCCACATGTCAGAGGTGGAGCGAGGGTGGTTCCAGCGGGGCGTCGCGGCCGAGGACGCGCCGCCCCTCTACTACTCCGATGCGGATCCGGATGGCGACTTCGACAACGTCGACACAGCTGATGTCGACGAGGCCTTTCGGACGTGGAACGCCGAGTGCCGCAAGGCCGACGCGATCATCGCCGCCCACTCGCTCGACGACATCGACTCGCGGGAGGACCGCGGCGGGCTCACGCTGCGATGGATCCTCATTCACATGATCGAGGAATACGCACGGCACAACGGCCACGCTGACCTCATCCGTGAGTGCCTCGACGGCGCAACGGGCGACTAGACGCGCCGACTTAGACCGTGCCGACCTAGACGAGGCCGAGGCGCATCCGGTAGCTCCACCAGAATGGGCGCTCCCCGCCGCCCAGCGCGGCGCTGACCTCTCGAGCGAACTCATCGACGCCTACTGCCGCGTCGTCGACACCATGCTTTCGCAACGTCTGGTAGTCGCCCTGGCTGAGGAGCAACGCAACGAACCGGTCAGCGTCACCCGACTCGGTGTGCGAGACGACGACCTCGCGACACCACGAGAACACGCCGCTGTCGATCATGCGACCGAGGTGCTCGTCCTTCGACCAGGCGCGTACTCCGCCGCTCATCGTGCGCCCTCGCGGCGCGTCGCGGGCGAAGCCAGGCGGGAGCGGAGTGACGTGCGAAGGGAGGGGCGCAGTCAGCGAGTCGCCACGAGCGCCGGCAGCAAGCCGTTCGTCGTAGGCCCTGACCCGGGCGCGGCACACCTGCCATGCGGCCTCGGCGCGACCGCTGCCGACCGAGGGTGGCCAGTCGCAGTCAAGTGCCGCGAATACCCCTCCCGGCCGCAACAGCCGCGCGGCTTCTCTGAACGTGGAGCCCGGCTCCATCCAGTGCAGTGCCTGGCTGACGATGACGACATCGGCGCAGTCGTCGGGCAGACCAGTGTCGTGCGACCATCCATCGATGAACGAGACCGATGGCGCCTCGTTCCGGCCCGCCGCGACCGCGCGCATGTCGGCGCTTGGCTCGACGCCGATGACAGAGGAGGCCCAGCTCGCGATCCACCTCGTCGAGAGCCCCGAGCCGCTCCCGAGATCGACGACTTCCGGTCGATCGACTGCTGCATAGGTGCACACGATGTCGGCGAGCACCGGCGGAGGCGTCGGGCGCACTCGGTCGTAGAGATCGGCGAACCCGCTGAATCGCTCGGCATTCGGCGCGAGGTCCATTCGGTCGACAGTACGGGACCCGGAGCGTCCGCTCAGTCGCGGCGAGGCTGCTAGGACAGGGCGGTGCGTGCCGCCTCGACGAAGGGTGTGACGGTCGCGGTCCACGACCTCGGTGGGAGGGGCGATCCCTATCTGATCGCCCACGCCACTGGGATCTGTGGACGGGCGTACGAGCCAATGGCCGGGGCTCTCACGGACGCGTTTCACGTCTACGCACTCGACTTTCGAGGCCACGGAGATTCGACCGACCCTGAGGATGGCGACTTCGCGTGGGCGGGCATGGGTGACGACGTACTCGCGGCGGTCGACACTCTCGGCGTCGACCAGATCGATGTCTTCGGACATTCGCTCGGCGGCGCGGCGCTGCTCATCGCGGAGATCATGCGACCGGGACTTCTGCGGTCAGCCTTCTTCTTCGAGCCGATCGTGATGACGGCGGAGTACCTCACTGATCGCACGAACGTGATGTCGGATGCGGCGCGCAGGCGACGCGAAGTCTTCCCCTCGAGGGCCGATGCGCTCACGCGGTACGCGAGTCGCACGCCGCTCGGCGTGTGGCGAGCCGATGCACTCGCCGCCTATGTCGAACACGGCTTCGAAGATCTGCCTGACGGCACCGTGCGGCTCAAGTGCCGCGCCGAGAGCGAAGCGCGGACCTTCGAGTGCGAGACGAAGATGACGCTCGAGCGGATCGAAGGCTTCGCCGTTCCCACCGTCGTCGCCGTGGGGAGCGAAGAACCGACCGGAGCGATGTTCGGACAACCCATCGTCGATGTCATGGCGAATGCCCGACTCGCTCAGTATCCGCACCTCGGGCATTTCGGGCCGTTGCAAGATCCGGCATCGATCGGCGCCGACGTTCTGGCGGCCGCTACCAGTATCCGCGCATGAGCTCCTGGGCCCACGCCGGTTCGCGAACCTCGCCGCGAGGCGCGAAGCCCGACAACACCGGCTTCACGTCGAGCACCGGAGTGCCGTCGATCGCGTCGAGGCCGCGCACGCCGAGCGTGAGCCCGTCGACCGTCTCCACCCGGCAGGTCGTGACTCCGATTCGATTCGGTCGATCCTTCGCGCGCTGAGCGAGGATTCCCGTGAGGGGCCAATCGTCACGGCCACGGGGGTGACGCGCTCCGGTGCATACCTGCTCCTCGTCGACCAAGTGAAAGAGGAACACGACCTCGACGTGGGAGAAGGTGTCGAGCCCGAACGTGGCCGTCGGATCGAGGACCGCGGAGTCGAGCTCGATGCGTGACTCGACCGCGTCCCAGTCGTCGTCGTCGGCGATCGTTCGACTGCTGCGCACGTGGCCGATCGGGCGAACGACAAGCTCACTCACGCGGAAACACCCATCGTGAGCGTGGACGTGTATCCCTCTGGTGCCGCGGTCACCGCCAAGGTCGACAGATCGCCTCCACCCTGGAAGATGTTGTCTTCGGTGTTCCGCAGACGATCGCCATTGCGGGACGCGTACGGCTCGGCCGCGGCGTACACCTCGTCGGTGAACGCGTCGTCGAAGAACAGCTGCCCGGTATGGATGTCGCCACCGTCGGCGCGGACCTTCGTGTGGATGTGCACGGTTCGGCCCTGATACCAGCCGGGATAGATGGTCGCGAAGGTGACCGCGCCCGACGCGTCGGTGATCTGCGTGCCTCTCAGGAACGTCCCGCTGTCGCTGAGGTCCGACGCGCCCGAGTTCGCGCTCGCGCTCGCATCGACGAAGCCCGAGTAGAGCCCGTCGGCGTCGCAGTGCCAGATGTCGACCGCCGCGCCCTCGACCGGAGCACCCGAGTTGACGTCGATCACGACGAGATTGAGCGCGAGGCTCACGCCCTCTCGGTCTTCGGTGATGTCGTTTCGTACGAGGTCGAGATCGAGATAGAAGGGACCCTCCGTCATCTCGGGCGTCAGGGCCACCGTTGCGCCGGTCGTGGCCGCGCCTGCGGCGGCCGAGGTCGCGGACGAGCCTCCGGACGTCGGGGCGCCGCTGGTCGGTGCCGCTCCGGAGGTCGCCGCACTGTTCGACGACGAGTCGTTGCCACCGCACGCGGCGAGAAAGGCGGCGAGCCCCACGCCGCCCACCGCCAAAAGGGCGCCGCGCCGCGTCATCCCTGGCAGCCGAGCGGCGCCCGAGGCGGCCGTGTGACGCACGAGCGGTGCGAGGGTCCTCTCGATGTCGGTGTCGGGCGCCAACGTGACGAAGGCGGCGACCGACGCGTCGCTGGTGCGCCAGCTCGCTCTCAGCGCCTTGCGGTCGAGTCGATTGGGCAGGTGCACCGTGGTCACGCCGGACAGCTCGGCGGCGAGACGGTCGGCGACGGTGGCGGTTCCGTCTGTCGACGCGTGGTCGGCGATGGTCACGCGCCAGGCGCTCGGGAAGCGAGCGGCGTGCGCCTCCAGAAGATGGGCGTGCAGGCGCGTCACGGATAGTTCGAGAGTCGCCGCCTGATTGGAGGCGACAATGACGAGCTCGACATCGGGGGCGATGGTTCGGGGGGTCATCGAGTCATCCTTACCCTCGCCTGTGAGAACCATGTGAGACGCGCCTCGGAGTTCCCTGGGAGTCCTCGTCAAGCCCGTACGGCTACCCGATCGGGCGGCCGTACGTGTCGAGGAAGGCGATCTCGTGCAGCGGTCGCCGGCTGAGCTTTGTGGGCAGCGGGCGAGCCGGCCATCCGAGCGCGATGTGCGCGGCTGTGATCACACCTTCGGGGATCTCGAGCAAGGCCTTGACCTGCGGCTCATACGCGCAAAGCAGCGTGGTGAGCGCCGTTCCGAGGCCTTCGGCCCTCGCCTTCAGCAGCAGGTTCTGGACGCCGGGATAGATGGAGCACCCGCCCACCACGCTGATGCGACCGAGCTGATGGTCTGTGGGATAGATCGCGTCCCACTGGGCGCACACCACGATGAGCACGGGCACGTCTTGGAGGTGGTCGGCAAAGTGCTGCGCGTTGTCGAGGATCGTCGTCGATGCGCCCGCACGCTCGAGCCCTGTCCGCGATCGAGCGGCATAAGGCGCCCACATCTCGCGGTACCACTCGGCGAGCTGGCGGCGCTTCGCGAGATCGCGTACGACGACGAACCTCAGGCCTTGCCGGTTCCCGCCCGTCGGCGCCCAACGCGCGGCGTCGAGCACTCGGTGAACCACCTCGTCGGGCACCGCGTCCTCCGTGAAGAAGCGACACGTCCCCGCGGTTCGGATGACGTCCATGAGGTCCATGGTCAGCGCTGGGGTACCCCGCCGTTCGCGACGGTGCGAGCAAGGATGCCCAGTGTGGCGCGGAGAGCGGCTTCCGGGATGATCGGGAAGATGTCTCGCTCCCGCCACACCGGGTCGATGTTGGACCAGTCGTAGTAGGTGGTCACGAGGGTGCCCTCGTCGGTCGGTTCGAGGGAGTATCCGTAGACGTGGCCGATGGGCGGCTCGATCTGGCCGAAGATCGTCCATGCGATCTCTCGGTCCTGTTCGTACTTGGTGATCGACACGGTGACGTCGTACTTCCCGAGCGGAAAGTCGTTGAGCGACTCGCGGTCCATGTGCACGACGAAGGTGTCGCCCACGGCCGACGCAGGGTCTCCCGTGGAGTCCTGCAGCATCCCCGAGCTGTCGATTGCCACATGTCCCTTCGGGTCGCGCAGTACTGCGAAGATCGCCGCGGGGTCGGCTTCGATGGTGCGCTGAATCTCGAATCGCTCGGTGTCCATGGCGCATGTTGCCACTGGTCCGGCGGAGGCGCGTTGGGCGTAGCCTGAATGCTCGTGACAAGCCTGGCGAGTGACGATCCGATCGCGGTCGCCGCTGTCTCGGCGATCGAGATCGGTGACGTGGCGGCCCTCGATCGGCTGCTCGAAGAGCATCCCGAGCTTGTTGCGACGCGCATCAGCCAGGGCGAGGGGTGTGGCACTCGGACCCTGTTGCACGTCGTCACGGACTGGCCTGGTCACTTCCCGAATGGCGCCGCGAGCGTTGCGGTGCTGGTCCGCGCCGGCGCCGATGTCAATGCCCGATTCGACGATCACCACACCGAGACGCCGTTGCATTGGGCCGCGAGCAGCGACGATGTCGAGGTGCTCGATGCGCTCCTCGATGCCGGAGCCGACATCGAGGCCGACGGGGCTGTGATCGCCGGCGGCACGCCGCTCACCGACGCCACCGCGTTCGGCCAGTGGAATGCCGCCCGCCGGCTGCTCGACCGGGGCGCACACGCCACGATGTGGGAGGCGGCGACGATGGGCCTGGTGGACCACGTCGAGGCCTATCTCTCGGCCGATCCACCACCGTCTGCCGAGGAAGTCACTCGCGCGTTCTGGGGTGCTTGTCACGGCGGTCAGCAGCTCACGGCCGAGCTGCTCCGCGACCGTGGCGCTGACATCGATTGGATCGGTTGGAACGATCTCACGCCACTGGACGCCGCGGCGCGAAGCGAAGCCCCCGCAGTCGTCGAGTGGTTGCGCGGTATCGGTGCTCGCTCCGCGGCCGACATTCGACCGAGCTGACACCTCGCCATGTTGGACTCGGTGCTCGGCGCGATCGGCGGCACGCCCCTCGTCGAGCTGAGCCGGGTCACCCGCGGGCTCGACGGGCGCGTGGTGGCGAAGCTCGAATACCTGAACCCCGGCGGCTCGAAGAAGGACCGCATCGCGCTGCGCATGATCGAGGACGCCGAGGCGAGCGGCGCCCTTCGTCAGGGGCAGACCGTCGTCGAGCTCACCAGCGGCAACACCGGCACGGGGCTCGCGATCGTCTGCGCGGTGAAGGGCTACCCGTTCGTCGCCGTGATGTCAGCCGGAAACACACGAGAGCGAGCGCAGATGATGCGTGCGCTCGGCGCCGAGGTGGTGCTCGTCGAGCAGGCGGACGTGAGTCGAGACGGATACGTCTCTGGCGCCGACCTCGCGCTCGTCGAGGAAGCGGCGCAATCCGTCGCGCACGATCGGGGCGCGTTCCGCGCCGATCAGTTCGCGCTTGCCGGCAATCCGGACGCCCACGCCGAGGGGACCGCCTCGGAGATGTGGGACCAGGGGAACGGAGAGATCGACGCGTTCTGTGAGTTCGTCGGGAGCGGGGGCACGTTCACCGGAGTCGCCCGCACGCTCAAGGCCAAGGACGCGTCCGATCGCCTGCTACGTCGTCGAACCCGTTGGCGCCGCGGTGCTCGGGGGCGAGGCACTGATCGAGCCCCGCCATCGCATCCAGGGCGGCGGGTATGCGATGGCCGACCTGTCGTTGCTCGACCGCGCGCTCGTCGACGGCTACCTCACCGTGACCGATGTCGACGCGATCGACGGCGCCCGGCGCCTTGCCAGGGAAGAAGGGATCCTCGCTGGCTTCTCGGCGGGGGCCGTGCTCGTCGCGGCGGAAGAGCTGCTCCGCGGCGACCACCGCGGTCAGACGATCGCGATCGTCGTCGCCGACTCGGGGATGAAGTACCTGACGACCGACCTGTGGAGTGACGACGCGTGACCGACACGCTCCCGAGGCAACGGATCGCGAGAGCCGCTGACACCGACGAGATGTCGGCGGTGATGCGGTCGTCGATATTGGATCTCTTCCCCGCGTACTACAACGAGGAGCAGACCGCGAGCTCGGCGATCTATGTCGCGGACGTCGACGACGCGCTCGTGGCCGATGGCACCTACCTCGTCCATGAGATCGACGGCGAGATCGTGGCGTGCGGAGGATGGAGCCGCCGGGGCCGCCTCTACACGGGATCGGGTGACCACGACGGAGACGACCGGCTCCTCGACCCCGCGACCGAAGCAGCGCACGTCCGCGCCATGTTCGTCCGCCCCGACTGGACGCGCCGTGGTCTCGGTCGCGCCATCCTCGAGTCCAGCCGGCTAGCCGCGAAGGCCGAGGGTTTCACGATGCTCGATCTGATGGCGACCCTGCCGGGCGTTCCCCTCTACCGAGCATTCAGCTTCCGCGACATCGCGTCGCACGTCGTCACGATGCCCGACGGGGTGACGCTCGACTGCGTGGAGATGAGACGGCCGGTCGACCTCTGACGCCCGCTCAGACGACTCAGTCGTGGACCATCGTCTCGTGGAATCAGTACGGCCGTCTCGCCGATGCCGGTCAGCTACGCGCGCTCCATGTGGCGTTGCTGGAGAAGCAGCTGCGCCGCGAGAGAGCCGGTGGGCGCCGCCGCATCGGAGCGGGATGCGTGGTTGATGATCGCGTCCTTGATGTATCCCTCGTCAGCGGGCTTGGGATACGCGTTGAGTACCTCTCGTCGCAGTCGATCTGCTACCCCATCGCCGAGCCGGCCGATGTCGAAGAAGACGCCTTTGTGGGTGAGATAGGTCAGCAGGCCGCGGCGGTCGGCGATTCCGACGCAGGCGTGGAGGGCGATCGCTTCCCACACCCTGTCAACGTCGGCTTCGGCGACGCCGTGGTTCCTGAGCACGGCCGCAGCCAGATCGGCTCCCTCGACCTCGAAGCGAGCCTGACCTTGGGCGTGATCGCCGAGTCCCAGATCGTGCATCACCGTGGCGGCGAAGAGCAGTTGCTCGTCGTAGGCGGCATCGTTCAGGCAGCCCTCGTGTTCGGCGAGCAAGCGCGCGAACAGAAAGCTTCGGATGCTGTGATCGGCGATCGGCTCGCTCGCCGACGACCGCACGACCGCGAGGCTGGCGTCGGCGAGCGGGCCGGCGGGGAGGGTGAGGATGTCGTCCATGCCTCCACGGTAGGGATATCGGGGATTGGCGAACAGTGGCCCGCAAGCCATTCACCGCTATGTTCGGGCCATGGATGCTTCACGCCCGCATCGGGTTGCGGTGCTCGTACTTCCCACCGTGATCCCGCTCGAGCTCGGGACCGTGACGGAGGTCTTCGGCCGGGACCCCCACTACGACCTGACGGTATGTGCGGAGAGCCCAACGTCAACGGTTTCGGGTTCTGGGTTCACCATCAACACCTCAGCCGGACTTGATGCTGTCGACCGAGCCGAGACCGTGGTCGTCCCGGGCTATGAGGACGTCGACGGAACGGTGTCGACGATCGTCCTTGACACCCTGCAGGCGGCGCATGCGCGCGGCGCCCGCCTCGTATCGATCTGCACGGGAGCCTTCGCTCTTGCCGCCGCCGGAATCCTCGACGGGCGCCCCGCCACGACGCACTGGCGATGGGCCGACGATTTGCAGCGCCGCTACCCCCGCGTGAATGTCGTTCCGAACCGCTTGTTCGTCGACGACGGCGATGTCCTCACGTCCGCCGGGGTCACGACCGGGATCGATCTGTGTCTCCACATCATCCGGCGTGACCACGGCGCAGCCGCTGCCAACAGCCGGGCACGCGCGCTCGTCGCTCCGCCACAACGACAAGGAGGGCAGGCGCAGTTCGTCGAACGGTTGCGCCCCGCGGCGAGCGGCGACCAACTCGCCGCGCTTCGCGACTGGATGCTCGAGAACATGGCCCTCCCGCTCGACCTCGACACGCTCGCCAGGCACGCACACATGTCCCGACGAACGCTCACCCGCCGGTTTCGCGAAGAGACCGGAGTGCCGCCGATGGCGTGGCTCGCCGATGCGCGCATCGACCGCGCCCGCGAGCTGTTGGAGATCACTACCGAACCTGTGGAGAACATCGGCCGCCTGACAGGACTTGGCGCTCCCGCCTCTGTCCGCGCGGCCTTTCACAGGCGTCTCGGCATCTCGCCCCAGGACTATCGGTCTCTGTTCCGCCACCACACGCCGCCCGCCGGCTCGGCGTGGGTCGTTGGCATCTAACTTCGCGAGGCGAAACCGAGCGTTCGGCGGAGTCCGGGCGTTCGTGCACCGTGCAGTCAGGAGCGGGCGCATGCCTGGGGCACATGCACCTCACATCGGCAACGCCCAGATCGGGTATGAGGTGCGCGCTGCGCGAATGGCGGCACCCGACGACCCACGAGGTCCATTGGCTGCTTGAGCGGAGAAAGTCCGCCCAGCAAGGCGACGACGAGTAGCCCCACCGAACGCCGAGCGGCAACTCTGGTCGGTCACGCTCCGGCGGGTTTGCCGGGTTCGGTCTCGGGGAGGAGCCCGGCTTTGCGGGCGGCGAGCACTCGTTTGGGTCCGCTGGCGGGTGACAGGCCACGGGCGAGGGCGACGGTGGCGGTGGGTTTCGGGCTTTGGAAGGCCACGGCGAGCAGGTAGATCAACGCGTCCACGGAGAGCGGGTCGTGGTCGCCGTGCTTGGCGAGAAGGCCGGGCCAGCCGGTGCCGCCGAGGTACTCGGTCTCCAGGGCGGTCTGGACGGTGTCGCGGAGGGCGATGCGGGCGATGCCGGCGGGTGAGACGTCGTCGCCACCGGGGAGGGCGGTGCAGCAGACCCGGCGGACGGCGAGTTTGCCGACGGTGGGTGACCATTCGAGGCGGGCTTCGACGTCGTAGGGGACGGTGTCGGTGATGGTGACGGTCACCGCGGCGGGGATCGTCTCGCTGGGGCCGCCCGGTGGCCCGATCGTGATCCGGCCGCGGCCCGGGGTGATGGTGATGCGCATGGACTAGGACCTTAGTCCTACTCTACACCAAAGTTGATGGAATACCATGGTAGATCCGTAGGTTGTCATCACCAGTCGGGTGCACACAGCAGCCGCACCCAGCACCGGAAGCCAACGGGGCAACCGGAGCAACGAACCTCACCAACCAGAAGGACACAACACACCATGAAGAAGTTCATCCTCGGCGGCCTCGCCGCCAGCCGCCATTGCTCTCGGCAGCGCAGGCGCAGCCAGCGCCGCCACCACCGACGCCAATGGCGTCGTCACCGTCAGCAAGGGCGAGATCATGGCCCAGTTCCCCGGCATGAACGAGAAGGCCTTCCAGACGATCGCCATGGCCGACGGCCAGTCGCTCACCGGCTCCAACGTGTTCACCGCCACCACGACCACCGGGGTGGGCTGCTCCGACGGCACCGTCCAGCCGCACTTCCGCAGCACCATCATCACCAGCCCGATCACGCTCACCGAGATCTACAACGGCTCGGCCGACAAGGTCACCGGCTGGAACCTCGGTGCGAAGGGTGCGAGCGTCATCACCGAGGCCAACACCTACGGCACCTCGTCGTCGGGCCGCTTCCCGAACTACGCCACCATCTGTGCCGATCACGGCTCCGTGACGAACCCGTTCGCGACCTTCGGGCAGAGCCACAGCGACGTGACGTCGTTCAAGTTCAACGACACGCCCGTCAGCATCGTGGTCAACCCGTACGTGGCCCCGGTCGCCCCGGTCGTCTGATCAACCCGCACCACAGCCGCCCCCGGCCCGCAAGGGTCGGGGGCTTGCTCCGTTTCGGCACCGAAGGACACGCCATACCTGCCGCGCAGCGTGACCTCACCGGCTGGTTCGGCTGGTTTTCTTGGCGCTTGGCGCTTTCGGGGCCCGGAGACCCATCGCGCCAAGAGACCGGCGCGCTCGAGTGGAGCTGGGGGGAATCGAACCCCCGTCCATCGGGTGAGCACCGTCCGCGCTACGACCGTTCCCGACTTCGAGGCTGACGGCACCTCACCGGCGGGTCGGCTGGCCTTGCGGCCACCGCCGGGTCTTTCCCCGATGTCAGCGGTCTTTCCCGCCGTCAGCAGACTTTGCTGCGGTCATCCTCCGCTTCTGTTGCCGGGCTGCGGTGGATCGGCCCCGTGCGGCCTCTCGGCTCACGATGTCTCTCATCTACCTAGGGACTAGGCAGCGAGAGCGAACTGCTGGTTGGCAGTTGTGGTTTTTGCCCCGTTTAGCGAGTCTGAGCAACTCGGGTCGCACGTCCGGAACCCGGCTCCGATGTCGAAACCGATCAGCCCCGTGATCTGCCTGTTCAGGATACCGTCCTCGATCCCTTCCTAGGGTTGGCGGCATGGATCTCCAACGGCTCCCGGCGGACGCACCCACCCAGGTCCTGGTCGACGCGCTCGAGCGGGATGGCGCCGTCATCGTCGAGGACTTCCTCGACGCCGACCTGCTCGCTCGCTTCAACGCCGAGCTCGACCCGTTCATCGAGACCGCCATCCCGGCGAAGGACCGCGCCTTCCTCAACGACGTCATCCAGTGGTTCTTCGGCGCGGAGACACGCGACGTCACCGGCGTCGCCGGCCGGTCGCGGGTGTTCGCGACCGAGATCCTCACGCACCCGGTGTACCGAGCCATCTGCGACGCGATCCTGCTCCCGAGCTGCGCGTCGTATCAGCTCAACATCGCTCATGTCCTCGATCGTGGTCCCGGCTCGACGCAGCAGCTGATCCATCGCGACGAGGTGGTGTGGGTGCACCTGCCGAGCCCACACCCTGAGATCCAGGTCGCCTCGGTGATCGCGCTCGTCGACTTCACCGCGGACAACGGAGCGACGCGCGTGGTCCCCGGAAGTCACCGGTGGCCGCGGGATCGTGTGGCGACGGCGGACGAGCTCGTCCCGGCCGAGATGGCCGCCGGGTCGGCGATCGTCTACCTCGGCTCGACGTTGCACGGCGGCGGCGCCAACGTCACCCCCGACGTGCGTCGGCGAGGCATGCACGTGAGCTACTGCGTCGGATGGCTGCGCACCGAGGAGAACCAGTACCTCTCCACACCGATCGACGTCGTGCGCACGCTGCCCCGCGAGTCGCAGGCGCTCCTCGGCTACGCGGCCCATGACGCCCTCGCGGCCGGCGGCGGCTACCTCGGAACCGTCCGCGTGCAGGATCCCGTCGAGCTCATCGCCGCGGGCGAGCTGTAGCCGCGGCGCTGCTTTCGTCGAGCGGCGTACGGTCGGCGCCGTGACCTCACCTACGACGGCGACCACCGCCAAGTCGGCTCGACGAATCTCGGCAGAGGAAGCGGCCGCGCTGGTCCGTTCCGGGGATTGGCTCGACTACGGCGCGGTGCTCGGGTCAGCCCGACGCGTTCGACAAGGCCCTCGCCGACGCGGGTCGGCGACCTCCGCGAGGTGAACATCCGCGGCGTGCTTGAGCATGCGACCCCGAGCGGTGCTCGAGGCCGATCCCGAGGCGCGAGCACGTTTCGTTCTTCAACTGGCATCTCGGCGGCTACGACCGCAAGCAGTGCGACGCCGGGCTGCAGAGCTACATCCCCTGCAACCTCGGGCGAGATCCCCGACTACTACCGACGGTTCATCGACCCGCCGGACGTGATGGTGATCAAGACGTGCCCCGTCGACGCCAACGGGTACTTCAACTTCAGCGCGCTCGAACCTCTGGCACGGCGCGGTCGCCTCACGCGCGAAGGTCGTCATCGTCGAGGTCGACCCGGCCGCTTCCCTACGTCCACGGCATCGACAACGGCCTGCACATGAGTGAGGTCGACTACGTCATCGACGGCGGGGGGCAGCCGCTGCCCGAGCTGCCGAACGCGGCACCGACCGACGTCGATCGTGCGGTCGCCCGGCTGATCGCGGCGGAGATCGAGGACGGGGCGTGCCTGCAGATCGGCATCGGCGCGATGCCGAACGCCGTGTGCTCGCTGCTCGCTCGAGAGCGGCGTGCGCGACCTCGGCATCCACACCGAGATGCTCACCGACGGCATCATCGACCTGTACCGAGCCGGTGTCGTCACCGGGTCGGCCAAGACGTCGCATCCCGGCAAGATGGTGTGCACCTTCGGCCTCGGCTCGAAGTCGACGTACGACGCGATCCACGACAATCCCGACGTCTCGTGCCAACCGGTCGACATGACGAACCTGCCGCATCTGATCATCCAGAACGACCGAATGACGGCGATCAACAACACGACCCAGATGGACCTCCAGGGCCAAGCCGCGAGCGAGTCGAACGGTCATCGTCACATCAGCGGCACCGGAGGGCAGCTCCAGTTCATCCGCGGCGCCTACGCGTCGAACGGCGGGAAGTCGTTCCTCTGCATGTCGTCGACGTACGAGCGCAACGGCGATCGACGCAGCCGCGTGGTGTTGAACCTGACTCCCGGCAACGTCGTCACCGCTCCGCGGAGCGACATGATGTACGTCGTCACCGAGTACGGGATGGTGAACCTCAAGGGCAAGTCGGTCCCGGAACGGGCCAAGGCGATGATCTCGCTCGCCCATCCCGACTTCCGCGACGACCTCGAACGAGAAGCTCGAGCGAACGGCCTCATCCCGCGGTCGTTCGTGTGAAGCCGGGGCCGGTGAGCGCCGGACCTCGCGACGTCGCGGTCGTCACCGGCGGCGCGGGCGCGATCGGCGCCGCGGTGTGCCATCGCCTCGCCGCACGCTGGGCGGCACGGTCGTGGTCGTCGATCTGGACGCGGCGCGCGGCGCAGGACGTCGCCGGCAGGCTCGACGGCTGACGGCCACGCCGGCGTCGGTCTCGATGTCGCGGACACCGACGCGGTCGCGGCGGCGATGGGCAAGGTGGCAGTCGACGTCGGCCCGGTCGGGACGCTGATCAACGTCGCGGGCTGGGATCGGTTCGTGCCGTTCGTCGACACGACGCCCGAGTTCTGGGAGCGGGTCATCGGCATCAACTACCGCGGCACGCTCAACACCGTGCACGCGGTGCTGCCCGGGATGATCGAGCGGCAGCGCGGACGGATCGTGTCGGTCGCGTCGGACGCGGCCCGGGTCGGCTCGTCGTTGGAGTCGATCTACGCCGGCGCCAAGGGTGCGGTGATCTCGTTCTCGAAGAGCGTCGCCCGAGAGGTCGCCCGTTACGGCATCACCGTCAACGTGGTCTGCCCGGGCCCGACCGACACACCGCTCATCCGCGCGATGGCCGACGAGCTCGGCTCGGGTGAGCGCTTCGTCGACGCGCTCGACGAAGGCGATCCCGATGCGCCGCCTGGCGACGCCGACGACGTCGCTCCGGCGATCGTGTTCCTCGCCTCCGACGACGCCGGGTTCATCACCGGCCAGACGTTGTCGGTCAGCGGCGGGCTGACGATGGCCTGAGCCGAGAGGAGACGAGGATGAACTTCGACGTGATGGTCGGGCCCGATCAGCTGGACCGAGGCGGCCGAGCTCGCCCGCCGGGTCGAGGCGGCCGGGTTCTCGGGGATGGTGTTCACCGAGACCGGTCAGACCCCGTGGATGAGCATCGCGGCTGCCGCGGCCGCGGCGCCGACGCTGACGTTCTCCACCGGCATCGCGGTGGCGTTCCCGGTGAGCCCGATGATCGCGGCGAGCATCGCGTGGGAGCTCGCCGGGAACACCGGCGGCCGGTTCCGGCTCGGCCTCGGCAGCCAGGTCAAGGCGCACATCGAGCGACGGTACGGCGTGCCGTTCGATCCGCCCGGGCCCGCGGATGCGCGACTACCTCTTGGCGGTGAAGGACACGCTGGCGGCGTTCCGCGGCGAGCGGCAAGCTCGCCCACGACGGGCCGTACTACCAGCTGTCGTTGCTCCCGGATCAGTGGCGGCCGCCGATGCACGACCACGGCGACATCAAGGTCGACGTGTCGGCGGTGGGCCCGTGGATGACGACGATGGCCGGTGAGGTCGCCGACGGCGTGCACGTCCATCCGCTGCACTCGGCGCAATACCTCGAGCAGCGCCTGATTCCGGCCGTGCAGCGCCGGGGCGGCGAAGGCCGGCCGCTCGGCCGCCGACGTCGACCTGTTGATCCCGGTGTTCATCGTCCCGGGCGACACGCCCGAAGAACGCGCGCTCCTCGCCCGTCGGGCCCGCACGCAGATCGGGTTCTACGGCTCGACGAGGAACTACGCATTCCAGTTCGACGACCTCGGCTTCGAGGGAACGTCCGCGAGGCTCAACGAACGGCTGAAGGCCGGCGACCTGGACGGCCTCGCGGCGACGATCACCGACGAGATGCTCGACGTGTTCGCCATCGTCGGGCGGTGGGACGACATCGCCGACCAGATCATCGATCGCTACGCCGGCGTCGCCGAGCGAGTCATCTCGTATCTCACCGTCGACGACATCACCCGCGAGCCCGATCATCTCGCGCGTTGGGGCGAGATCGCGAGAGTCGTGCGGGAATCCGGCGTGGCCTGACCCCAAGTCCGTCGTCTGGCAGCATGGAAAGCCGTGATTTCCCCCCGAAAGCTCGTGATCTCGGCGGCCACTGCCGCCGGCGCCCTCGTCCTCTTGGCCGCCCCAGCGCTGGCTCACGTTGAAGTAGAGCCGACTCAAGTCGAGCCAGGATCGACCTCACCCCTCCTGTTCACGATTGAGCACGGCTGCAGCGAGTCGCCCACGATCAAGGTCGAGATGCAGCTGCCTGCCGGCGTGACCGAAGTGGAGCCCGAGCAGGTGCCGGGCTGGGAGTTCGAGATCACGGACGATGTGATCACGTGGACGGGTGGCCCCCAGCCTGATCACGAACCGCTCGGCCTGAGCGTGTTCATGACCTTCTCGGACACGCCGGATCAGGTCTTGCTCTTCCCCGTTGTCCAGACGTGCGAGGTCGGCGAGATCCGATGGATCCAGCCGCCGAACCCGGACGGCAGCGAGCCGGAAGATCCCGCGCCGGTTGTCGTGGTCGCCGCGCTGCCTGATCAAGTCACGACGACAACCGCCGCGGGGACCACGGCGGCCGCGCCGACCACCGAGGCCGCGGCGACGACCGCGGCAGCGGGGACGACCGCAGCCACGCCCGACTCGACCGCCGTCGCGACCACCGCCGCCAGCACGATTGACGCCGAGGAGGACGACTCCACGCCGTTGGTGATCGGCGCGGTCGCCGTCGGCATCCTCGCCCTCGTCGGCTTCGGCATCTGGTTCGGCGTCCGGAAGATGAACGCGTAGTCGCGGTCGCCTTAGATCAGCCGCATCGGCTCGGCCAAGTGCTTGAGCTTGTCGGGGTTCACGACGATGCGGATCGCCTGGACACGATCGTCGTTGCTCTCGATCGCCACCACCATCTCAGGGCGCCCGCGAAACGAGATCACGAGCGCGGGCGTCCGATTGACCTCGACGAACTGCATGTCGGCGTGGGCCAGCCCGCGTCGCGTGATGTTCACGAGCAGGCGGGTGACCCGGTCCGCGCCGATGACGGGACGTCGAGCCGCATGGCGATGCGGCCCACCGTCGCTCGTGAGCACGACATCAGGGATCGAGCAAGGCCATCGTCGCCGCGACATCCCCGCTCGCGACCGCTTGCAGCAACGCCGCGGCGAGCGGAGCAGACGAGCGACTCGGCCTCGTGGGCTTCGACTCCTGCAACCGACGCCGGGCGCGGCTCGCGATCTGACGGCACGCCGCCTCTGACTTCCCGACCGTCGACGCGATGTCGGTGTACGGCTCGCCGAACACATCCGCGAGGAGGAACACGACCCGCTCCACCGCCGTGAGCTCGTCGAGGAGCACGAGGAACCCGAACGTGAGCGAGTCCGCGAGCTCGGCTCGTTCCGCTGGGCCCGGCTCGATCGCGACCGGCTCAGGCAGCCACGGGCCGACGTAGTCCTCGCGCTTGCGCTGCTGAGCGCGCCAGGCGTCGAGAGCGAGCCGGCTGACGACGGTTGTCAGCCATGCGGCGGGCCGCTCGATGTCTTCCGCGGAGCTCCACCGGACCCATGCCTCCTGCACGACGTCCTCCGCGTCGACCGCCGAGACCCGAGGATGCGGTAAGCGAGGCCGAGCAGCCGCGGACGTTCCGCCTCGAAGACGTCGAGCTCGTGCGTCGATGGGTCCACTGTGATCAGCGTGCCCCGGCGAGCGTCGTCGCGCACGAGCGAGCCGCGTGCGCCGCGCTCACTGCGCTTGCCGCGGTCGCGTCGGACAGCAACCCGACGGGCCCCACCCAGTCGCCGGCGACGAACACGCCGTCGTGGCCCGGCACCGTGACGGGCGGCCGTCCGGGCAATCCGCCCCGTGATGCCGTTGGCACCGTCCACGCGACGTTCATGCGCGCGAGGAAGCGCTCGGTCACGATCATCGAAGCATTGATGCCGACGCCGGCAACGAGCTCGTCGAGCGAGCCTCGGTCTACGTCCACGCCGCGTGCTCCGTAGCGCATCGCGTGGACGACCGCGCCGCCGTTGGGCAGCGAGATCGGCAGGCGGACAGTGCGTCGAGAGGTACAGCGGGTCGGCGAAGCCGAACGCGACGGGATGCGACGGCGGACGCGTCAGTCCGAGGTCGAGACATGCCGCGGTCGCGGTTTCGCCGAGGTCACCCCAGACGGCGTCGCCGCCGAGCAACGAGGCTCGCGTTGGCGGGCCCGAGCCCTGCGATCACGGCCGCTTTCGCTGTCCAGTGACCAGTGCCAGCATCGACTTCGACACCGCCGCCGGACGTGCGCACCGCCACGACGGGAGACTTCGTCTCGACCCTGACCCCGCGTGACTCGCACACCGCGAGCAATCCGTCGACGAGGGTCTGCCACCCCCCGTCGATGTACCGGACGCCCGGCGCGATCGCCATCTGCAGCTGCGACACCGCCGCGTCGGCCGAGATCGGCATCGCGTCCGGATCGACATACGTTGCCGTGCGCACGAGCAGGGAGATCAGCTGGCGCGCTTCGGGCTGCAGCTCGAGGCTGTCGAGCCATTGCGCGCCGGTGAGGCTTCCGAGTGATGCAGCGTCGATCTTGCCGAGCGAGGGGAGCAGCTTCGCGATCTGGGCCTTCGCGCGCGGACCGAGCAGTCGGCTGGCCAAGAGCTTCCGCGCCGAGGCCGGCAGCGGGTACAGCGCGCCCTCGTGCCAGACCGATGTGTGGTTGATCGCGGGCGGCCCGCCACGGGGGTCGATGCCGAACTCGCCGAGCGTGCGCCGGAGCGCGCCATCGAGATAGACGGCATGGGCGCCTTGATTGAAGCGGTAGCCGCTGCGCTCATCGGTACGAGCCCGTCCGCCCGGTTGCGTGCCCTCGAGCACGACGACGTCGAGCCGTGAGCCCGAGTCGGTTCCGGCGGCGGTGGCGGCGGCGATCAGGCCGGCGAGGCCTCCGCCGACCACGACGATGTCTGCATGTCCTTCCATGCCTGATCGACGTCTGAGCGGTGCCGGTTGTGACAACGAATTCTCAGCGCTTCTTGTCCAGGGCTCGAACCGACCTGTGAATTGCTCTCCACTTGCGCATCTCGGCCCGCAGGGCGATCGGATCACCGACCCGATCCGAGTAAGCGAGCTCCTTCTGCAGCTTCTCGTACGAGCTCATGCGGGCGGCATCCAGGTCTCCGCTGGCAACGGCGGCACGCACCGCACAGCCCGGCTCGGAACGATGGGTGCAGTCGCGAAATCGGCACTGCGCGGCGAGCTCCTCGATGTCGGGAAAGGCGAGCGCGAGTCCCTCCTCGAACTCGAGCAGGCCAAGGCTGCGGATGCCCGGCGTGTCAATGAGCACTCCGCCAAGCGGAAGCGTGACCATGCTGCGCGCCGACGTCGTATGACGGCCGCGGTTGTCTTGCTCGCGCACCTCCCCGGTTTTGAGCACGTCGTCGCCGAGCAGCGCGTTCGCGAGCGTGGACTTCCCGACACCCGACGCGCCGAGCGAAAACCACCGTGCGGTTCGGTTGGGGGAGCGCGGTGACATCGTCGATCCCAGCTCCAGTGACGGACGAGGTGATGATCACTTCGACGCCCGGCGCGCGCGCCGCCACCTCCGTCGCGATCTCGATGGGGTCGTCAACCAGATCGGCCTTCGTGAGGATGACGACCGGGATCGCACCGGAGTCCCATGCGGCGACGAGCTCACGTTCCACCCGGTTGAGGACGACGCGGTCCAACCCCACGAGCACGTACACAAGGTCGACGTTCGCGGCCATCACCTGTCCGTCAGGTGCCTTGCCGGCACCGAGCCGTCCGAGCACCGAGCGGCGGGTCAGCACCGAGCGGACGACGAGATCGCCGTCAGGACCTCCGGTGGTGAGACCCACCCAGTCGCCGATGCTCGGGAGCGGGTCGCCGCGGGCTGAGCGGTGATCGCCCGACTGGGTGATGACGGAAACGCGGTCGCGATCGACCCGGACAACACGGCCCGGGATGTCGGTTGGATCTGCTTCGAACGAGAACAGTGCGGCGACGCGTTCGTCCCAGCCGTAGGGGACCAGTGCGTCGAGGACGACTTCGGACAACGGAGAACCTCCTGGGAGGTGCTCCCGACCGAACGGTGCGGTCAGGTGGCCGGGAGCACGCGGGACAAGGACCGGGCGGCAAGGGCAATGGCTTCCATCGGTTCGTCCTCCTCTCGTGCTCGTCGGACTACCGTGAGAGTACCTGTCCCTCGGGGGTCCGGGCCCGATCATTTGCCGCGGCGGCCGTCGGCGAGCGCTCGCTGCATGTCGCGATCGGCGTCGCGCTTGGCGATGTCCTGCCGGCGGTCGTAGCTCTTGCGTCCCTTGGCGAGGGCGAGCTCGACCTTGGCCCGGCCTTCCTTGAAGTAGAGCGCGAGGGGCACGAGCGCGAGCCGCTCCTGCGCGACCCGGGCGCCGAGGCGGTCGATCTCGGCCCGGTGGGCGAGGAGCTTGCGGGGCCGGTCGGTCACGTGAGCGCCGAACCCGGCGGCGTGCTCGTAGGCCGCGATGTGCATGTTGTGCAGCCACAGCTCGCCACGCTCGACACGGGCGTACGCGTCGCCGAGCTGCACCTTGCCGTCGCGCAGCGACTTCACCTCGCTGCCGACGAGGGCGAGTCCGCACTCGATCGTGTCGAGCACGGCATAGTCGTGGCGCGCGCGTCGGTTCGACGCGACGACCTTCACGCCCTTCGGAGCCATGGGGGGTCGAGGGTACTCTCGCCTCGTGCTCCGCCTCACTCGACAGCCGTACTTGGCGATGATCGGGCATGCGTTCGACGGCCTGCCCGACGAGGCATGTGGCCTCGTGGCCGGCGACGCCGCACGCGCACATATCACCGGGTTCTACCCCTGCCGGAACGTCGCCGAGTCGTCGAAGCTCTACACCGTCGACCCGAAGGACCACCTGCTTGCGGAGCGTGACGCGGAGGCGCGCGGGCTCGAGATCATCGGTGTGATGCACAGCCACACGCACACCGAGCCGTACCCGTCGCCCACCGACGTCGCGCAGGCGCCCGATCCCGAGTGGCACTACCTCATCGTGTCGCTGAAGCAGCCGGAGCCCGTGCTGCGCTCCTACCGCATCGTGGATGGGGAGATCACCGAGGAGCCGATCGCGTTCGAAGGCTGGCCTAAGCGGGGAAGCCGTTCGCTCCGACGACGCGGCACGGGGAAGCCGTTCGCTCGACGACGCGCGCCGTCCTTCCAGACCTGGGTGATGCGGTCGGGCAGCTTGTCGAGCTCGAGGGGATCACCGTCGACAACGACGAGATCGGCTCGCTTCCCGGGCTCGAGGGTGCCCAGCTCGTCGCTCAGGCCGAGCAGATCGGCCGCGGTTCGGGTTGTCGCGACGAGGGCATCGGTGGGTGACATGCCGCAATCGGCCATCAGCGCGAGCTCCCGTGCGTTCTGACCGTGCGGGCAAACACCTGAGTCGGTGCCCATCGCGACCTTGACGCCCGCCGCGATCGCTCGACGGATCGACTCGGTGTGGACCTCGATCACCATCTCGCACTTCTTGATGAAGACGTCCGGGACCGGGATGCCCGCGTCACGCGCGGCGAAGACGCCACGTGGCGCGGACAGCGTCGGCACGAGGAACGTGCCGCGGTCGAGCATCATCTGGATCGCCTCGTCGTCGAGGTAGATGCCGTGCTCGATCGAGCGGACGCCGGTGCGGACGGCGGCCTTGATGCCGTCGGTCGCCTGTGCGTGGGCCATCACGAACTTGCCGGCTGCGGTGGCCTCTGCGACCAGCACCATGAGCTCGTCGTCTCGGAAGTGCCCATGCCGGGGATCGTCACGCGGGGAGAGCACACCACCCGAGGTCGCAACCTTGATCACGTCCGCGCCGGCACGGACGAGCTCACGGACCTTCCGGCGCATCTCGTCGGGGCCATCAACCACCGCGTGGGGTAGGCCGGGGTAGGCGGCGCCCATCTCGAGGTCGGCA
Organism: uncultured Acidimicrobiales bacterium; assembly: GCA_963759645.1. Taxonomy (GTDB): domain Bacteria; phylum Actinomycetota; class Acidimicrobiia; order Acidimicrobiales; family DATKAS01; genus DATKAS01. The sequence goes on from CAVXAI010000017.1 coordinate 521,990, forward strand.
CCGCAGAGCGTCCAGCCGTCGGCGTGGCCCCCAGTCTGGCTCAGCATCGAAATCGAAATCTGCATCCGCGGTCCGCGGATGCGGCCGCGCTCGACCGCGGTCTTCACCCCGAGGTCGGCACCTGCGGCGTCGCGCACCGTCGTGATGCCCTGTCGGAGCGTCGCCTCCAGGTTGTCGACCGCCTCGTAGAAGCGCATCGAGAACGGCGTGTCGAGGAACGAGGTCCGTATTCAACAAGTGGGGCCCGAACATCACGTGGGTGTGGCAGTCGAAGAAGCCGGGGAGCACCCACTTCCCGCTCATGTCGACGCCCTCGTCGCCGTCGAGCTGGGGGCCGACGTCGACGATCTTGCCGTCCTCGACGAGCACGTCACCCTGCACCGCGGGTGCGCCCGTACCGTCGAAGACCGTCCCGCCGTGAAAGACCGTGCGTGTCATGGCCGGACGCTAACCCGGACTGCAGTCCGGAAATCCCGACCGATCCGGTAGGATTTCGGCTCGATGACGGCTGTGTATGGCTCCCCGCTCGACATGATCGGCAACACGCCGCTCGTCGACGTCAGCCCGCTGAGCCCGAATTCACGGGTGCGCATCCTGGCCAAGATGGAGAGCCAGAACCCGTTCGGCTCGGTGAAGGACCGCATCGCTCTCGCCATGATCGAGGCGGCGGAGAAGGACGGCTCGCTCACGTCGGGGCAGCGCATCCTCGAGCCGTCGTCGGGCAACACCGGCATCGCACTCGCGGGCATCGCTCGCATCAAGGGCTACCCGATCACGATCGTGCTGCCCGAGAACGTGTCGATCGAGCGGCGCCAGCTGCTCGAGGTGTTCGGCGCCGAGATCGTGTCGACGCCCGGTGGGGAGGGCTCGAACGGAGCCGTCCGGCGCGCGCAAGCGATGGCCGTGGAGCATCCCGAGTGGTGCTTCCTCTACCAGTACGGCAACGACGCGAACCCCCGTGCGCACTACGAGGGCACCGGTCCCGAGATCTGGCGCGACTGCCCCGAGATCACACACTTCGTCGCCGGCCTCGGCACGAGCGGCACGCTCATGGGAGTCGGGCGATACCTCAAGGAGCAGAACCCTGACATCAAGGTGCTCGCCGTCGAACCTCCGGTGGGGGAAGCCGTCGAAGGGCTGCGCAACCTCGACGAGGGATTCATCCCACCGGTGTACGAGGCCTGGCACGGCACCGAGCTGCTCGACGGCAAGCGCATCGTGCGGCCCCGCGAGTCGCTCGAGTGGACGCGTCGCATGGCCGATGTCGGCGTGTTCTCCGGCATCTCGGCGGGCGCCGCGCTCGCCGGAGCAGCGCGGGTCGCCGAGCGCATCGACGAGGGCGTGATCGTGTTCATCGTGTGCGACGGCGGATGGAAGTACCTGTCGACCGGTGCGTGGACCGACGACCTCGACGAAGTCGAAGAGCGCGCCAAGAAGATCATCTACTTCTGACCACGCTGATTTTCTTGGCGAAATCAGGTGTCTGAGACCCACACGCGCCAAGAGAACCAGCGGTGCCCGTAGCCTCTTCACGTGCCCGACGACCGCCCGATCGGCATGTTCGACAGCGGGTTCGGAGGGTTGACCGTTGCCCGGGCCGTGATGGACCTGCTTCCCGACGAGCATCTCGTGTACCTCGGCGACACGGGGCGTTACCCCTACGGCCCCCGTCCGCAGCCCGAAGTCAGGGACTTCGCACTCGAGATCGCCCACACGCTGGTCGAGCCGTTTCGACGTGAAAGCGGTGGTGGTGGCGTGCAACACCGCGGCCGCCGCCGCCCTCGACGCGTTGACCGAGTCGCTGCCGGTCCCCGTCATCGGCGTGATCGAGCCGGGGGTGCGCGCGCTGATCGCGGCCACCCGCAATCGACGCGTGGGTGTGATCGGGACCGTCGGCACGATCGGCTCGGGTGCATATCAGCGAGCCGTGGAGGCGACGAACGCGCAGGTTGACCTGACGTGTGCCGCGTGCCCGGGCTTCGTCGAGTTCGTGGAACGAGGAGAGACGACAGGTGACCAGGTCACGGTGCTCGCGGAACGCCTCCTCGCTCCGGTGCGCGATGCCGATGTCGACGCGCTGCTGCTCGGCTGCACTCACTACCCGTACCTCGCCCGTACGATCAGCGACGTGATGGGGCGCAACGTGGTGCTCGTGTCCTCCGCGGACGAGACTGCGTTCGAAGTGCGGGTCGTGCTCGACGCGACCGGTCTCGCCCGCAGGGGCGGCTGTGGTGGAGCCACCCACCGCTTCCTTTCGTCGGGCGATGTCGCGGGGTTCGAAGAGATCGGCCGGCGCCTGCTCGGACCCGAGCTCGACCACGCCGAGGCCGTCGAATGGGCCTGAGCATCACGGTCCTGGGTTGCTCGGGTACCTACGCCGGACCGGGTGGAGCGTGCAGCGGCTACCTCGTGCGCAGCAACGACACGAGCGTGTGGGTGGACACCGGGCCGGGCTCACTCGCCAACCTTCAGCAGCACATCGACCTGGCATCGCTGGACGCGATCGTCGTGAGCCACAGCCATCCAGACCATTGGGGTGAGCTCGGCGTCGTGCGAAACGCGCTGAAGTACGGCTTCCAGATCGAACGGCATGCCTTTGTACTCCACGACTGCGGTGCGCAAGCTCGTCGAGATCGTGTGCGGTGACTCGTCTGAGCCGACCTTCCGGTGGGGGATCGTCGCCAACGGAGACACGATCACGATCGGCGATCTCGAGTTCTCGTTCTCGGAGACCGATCATCCTGTCGAGACGCTCGGCATGCGCATCGCCAGCAACGGCAAGTCGCTGCTCTACTCCGCCGACACGGGCCCGGGCTGGTCCCTCGAGGCACTTGGCCGCGGCGCTGACCTTGCGGTCTGCGAGGCGACGTTGCTCGAGGAGACCGAGGGGAGCGCGCCGCACCTTTCGTCTCGTCAAGCCGGGCTGTCCGCCGCCGAGGCCGAGGTGGGCCAGCTCGTCGTCACCCACTTCTGGCCGACGAGTGACCCGCGTCGGCACGAGGACGAAGCGGCGGAAGCATTCGGTCGCGCGGTGGGTGTCGCCGTGCCGGGCAAGACCTTCATGGTGAGCTGAGGAGCGGGAATGCCGAGAGTCGATGGCCGTGCGGCGGACGAGCTTCGCCCCATCACATTCGAGCGCGACTACACGGATATGGCGGCCGGATCCGCGCTCGTGTCGTTCGGCCGCACGCGCGTGCTCTGCACGGCATCGGTTGACGAGGACACGCCTCGGTGGATGCGGGGGAGCGGGAAGGGGTGGGTGACCGCCGAGTACTCGATGTTGCCGGGTTCGTCACCCGAGCGCATCGAACGCGAGGCGGCCCACGGCAAGGTCTCCGGGCGCACACAGGAGATCCAACGGCTGATCGGACGGTCGCTGCGGGCTGTCACCGACATGCGAGCGCTCGGCGAACGTCAGGTCATCGTCGACTGCGACGTGCTCCAGGCCGACGGCGGCACGCGCACCGCGTCGATCTGCGGCGGCTACCTCGCTCTGCACGACGCGCTGAGCCGCGTGGTGCTCGCGGGCACGATCAAGGCTCATCCGATCACCGAGCGCTGCGCCGCTATCTCGGTGGGCATCGTCGAAGGCGAGGCGCGACTGGATCTGCCCTATGTCGAGGACGCCGGCGCCGAGGTCGACATGAACGTCGTGATGCTGTCGTCGGGACGCTTCGTCGAGGTGCAAGGCACGGCCGAAGGCATCGCGTTCTCCCGCAACGAGCTCGACGCGCTGCTCGGCCTCGCCGAGGTCGGCATCCGCGAGATCTTCGCGTTGCAGGACGAGCTGCTGTCCGATCCTCCGCTTCCCCGTTGAGCGAGGATCCGTGAGGGTTGTCCTCGCCTCGGCCAACCCGGACAAGGCCGCCGAGATCATCGAGATCGTGAGCCCGCTCGGGTTGGAGGTCGCACCCCGCCCGCCTGACCTTGCCGATGTCGACGAGACCGCGGACACACTCGAGGGCAACGCACGGCTGAAGGCGCTCGCTGTTGCTGTCGCGTCCGGCGCTCCGGCGCTCGCCGACGACACCGGCCTCGAAGTCGACGCGCTCGACGGCGCGCCGGGTGTGCGTAGCGCTCGGTACGCGGGCGAGAACGCCCGCTATCAGGACAACGTCGAGAAGCTGCTCGCCGCGCTTCGAGAGGTACTCCCGGCTCGCCGCACGGCGCGCTTCCGTACGGTCGCGATGGTGTGCTGGCCCGACGGCGGCGAGGTGCTCGCGGAGGGGGTGGTAGCAGGGCGCATCGCGGATGCGGCTCGGGGTGACCGTGGGTTCGGCTACGACCCGGTGTTCATCCCGGACGAAGGCGACGGCCGGACGTTCGCGGAGATGTCGGACGCTGGAGAAGCACGCGCTGTCCCACCGAGGCCGAGCACTGAGGGCGCTGGCCGGGAAGTTGGGCTGAGGCTGAATGGAGGTCAGCGGGGCGTTCACGCTGTCGAAGAGGTCGCCGTCGGCTCCGTGGCTTTGAAGCACACCCGAAAGTCGGGTGACGGCGCCCAATGGTTGTGTGCGCTGAACATGGCCGGTCCGTCGGCCGTCGGTTCCAAGCGGCACCCGAAACTCAACTCGCGGGCCACGACAGTCGCGAACATCCGCGTGAGCACCTCACCGATGCAGGCGTGCGCGTCGAGGCCGAACGGGGAATATTCGGACGGAAGTGGCATCGTGCGCGCGAACCGGCACGGGTCGAATCGCTCAGGATCGGCGAACACGTCTGGGTCGCGGTGGCTTTCGCGCACGAGGACCCGCAGCCACCATCCTGCGGGGATCGTGTATCCCTCGACAATGACTGGGCACTGCGTCTCTCGGAGCACATGCTCGCTCTGTGATAGGCGAATCGTCTCGGAAACCACCCAGGACGCGGGCTCGTCGTCGGCGCCGGCCTCACGTATCCGGTCGCACCATTGGTGATGATGCGCCAGACGGTAGACAAGCCATGTGAGGAGCCCAGCGACATCGTGTCGTGAGGTGTCGAGCATGTGGACGAGATTGCTCGTCACCACCGGGTCGTCGAGCGCCGACGGTACTCGCTCTGCGAGCGCGCGGAGAGCGCTCGCCGACAACTCGTCGGGATGAAGCGATCGCTCACGAATGATCGCGAGTTGCTCGGCCAGGTCCTGCGGGTCCCGCCGTTCAGGGAAGAGATAGCTGTAGCGCGAGAAGAGCTCGACGAGGCGCGCGTGCAACGTGACATCGGTTCGCGGATCAACCCCAAGGAACACAGTGATCCACGCGTCAAGCACCAGCCGCTCCAGCCGGCCGTGGATCGGTGATTCCGGCGAAGCGAAATCGGCGCCTTCGGCCAGCCAGGTCGCAAGGTGACGCCTGACCGCAGCTTCCATCGCCGGTCGCGCGGCCTCCACGGTGCTCGGGGCGAATGCACGCGTGAATGCGGCGCGGCTGGCCCGGTGCCGCTCACCCACCTGATTCCGCACACAGCCGCCCTCGACGCGCGCGCCGTCGTTGAACGCCGGGGGACGAAGCTCGTCGCGGTGTTCGCGGAGGATACGCCTGCCCAGTTCGATTCCGCCGACGGCGACCGTTGGCTTATGCCACATGTTGGTCGTGTAGATCGGCCCGTAGCGATTCCACTGTCGACGGTAGAAGCCGTCCTCGAGAAGTGAGGTGAACAGTGGGATCGCGGGTTGACCTGGGGGCAGGCCGCGTCGTCGGAGCTGCCGTGAGCTGTTCCGCCAGCGGTACCACGCGACCGCTGATGCCTCGACCGCGAGCACAACGACCAGCACGAGACGGGCGACAGGCACCACGATCGCGAGCAGCAGGACCGCGAGCGCTGCAGGGACGAAAAAACGCCATGGCTTGCGCGCCGCTCCTCAGCGAGAGCGCTTTCGAGACGTGCGGGTTTCGCTGGAGGTCGGCGCTCCGCACCATGCGCACGGTCTGGATCGGGTGGGCGAGGTAGGGCACCGCTCGCCACGGCAGTCGGAGGACCCGCCCTGCGCCGCGGAGCAGCCGCACGATAACTCCCCGCCCCCCGCCCGCTGCCACCACCGGCCAAGTGTAAGGGCGTGGTTTTCGCACCGCCTCCCGTTGTCGTGGCGTCGCGACCAACGCGTTCCTCGACCGCTGGCGGCTCCGGGGTCACCAGCTTCGGAGGTCGATCGCCCAGGTGTCGATCACTTCGTCACCGCGTGTGATGTGCACACGATCATGCAGTGCCATTGTCGGATCCACATGAGCCGGCATGACCCTCACGCGGTCGCCGACGCGGAGTCGCGGCGAGCGGGCCGTCGGCTTCCGGCGCGAACGTCGTGTGCTCGTCGGAGCAGAACCACACCTTGGCGGCGTCGATCGACGGGTCGCCGTGATCCATGCCGAGCGACTTGAGGCCGGCGTCGCACACCATCCACTTCGGGGACGCCGAGATCACCGTCGCCCACACGGCGAGGGCCTGCCGAAACGGGAGGTCGAGCCGCGCGTAGTACGTGTCCATGAGCGCGTACGAGCCACACTGGATCTCGCTCGCCCACTGGTGGAGGTCGTAGGTGCCGGTGCCGCCGGCAGAGGTGACGTCGCCGCCCACCCCCTCGTGTGCCGCACGCAGCTTGGCCATGGATTCCTCGACCTGCGCAGCGCGATCGGCGCGGTCGACCACCGGCATGACCTGTCCCTCGTAGCCCATGACTCCGCGCACAGTGAGGCCGCGGCTGCGGGCGAGATCGGCCAGTCGTCCCGCGTCGTCGGGATCACACCCGCACCGGGGGAGGCCGACGTTCACGTCGATCAGCACCTCGGCGATGCCGGTTCTGGCGGCGGCGTCAATGGTCGCCTCGCTGTCGACGGCGACCGTGACGCGGGCGTCCGTGAGCGCTGCCATCGCCGCCAGCCGACCGGGATCGACCGTCTCGTTCGCGAGCAGCAGGTCATCGCCGAGGCCCGCCTTCGCCATCCCGATCATCTCCAGTGGCGTCGCGCACGTGAAGGTTCGGTGCCCGACCGCAGCCTGCTCGGCCGCGAGCGCAGTGCACTTGTGGGCCTTCACGTGGGGGCGACAGCGGCTGCCGGGCAGCGTGCTCGCCATCGTGGCGAGGTTGTGCTGCAGATCGTCGGCGTCGACGATCGAGCGCGGGCGTCGGGAGGTCCTGCAGCTCCACGGGCGGCGACGCTACTGGGCGACCGCCGCCTCCGCGATCAGCGATTCGTCCGGCGCGCGCAGGGTCTTGGTGATGACGAGGTAGAGCACGCCCCACGCGATCTCGATGCACGCGAGTCCGACGATCGTCGGACCGACACCGACGACGCCCGACACCCATCCCGCGAGCGCGAGCGAGAGGCTCATCGTCATCGTCACCAATGCGAAGTCGGCCGCGAAGATGCGCCCTCGGAGCGCGTCGGGAGTGACGACCTGCAGGCCGTAGGTCGAGAAGGTCCATTGGCAGCCACCGCCGAGATGGGCGATGAGGACGAGCACCGCCGCGACGGCGATGCCGGGAGCAAACGGCACGAGCCCGTAGGCGGCTCCATAGACGATCGACGCGACGCCGCACGCGAGCAGCAGGCCGTGCACGCCGCGTTTGGCGACGCGGTTCGCGAGCAACGGGCCCGCGACGACCCCGAGGCCGCGCATCGTGAGCAGGAGGCCCGTCCCCCCATCGCCCGCGTTGAACGTCTTCTCGGCGAGCACCGCAAGGAGGCCGACCACCCCCGTCCCGAAGCCGAAGCCCGCCTTCGAACCGAGCAGCGCGAGCACCTGTGGTCTATGCCATGCGTACCGGAGCGCTTCCCAGGTGTCGAGGAGCGGACGCATGCGCGTGGTGCGATCGGGTTCGCTTCCCTCCTCGCGCATGCGACGACGCACCGTGAAGATGAGGGTGCCGGCGACAGCGAAGCTCAGCGAGTTGGCGATGAACGCCGCATCCCGACCGAACACAACGGTGAACACCGCGCCGAGCGCGGCGCCGATCGCGAGCATCGCTCCCCATGTCGACGACATGAGCGCAGTGGCGAGCGGTAGGTCCTTCTTGTCGACGAGGTTGGGAAGCGCGGCGTTTGACGCGGGCGCGAAGAATGCGCCCAGCGCGGCGATCGTGCCTTGCGCGACGAAGGCCATCCACACCCGCCCCGGGCCAACGAGCAGGAAGCCGAGCGCGGCGACGGCCTGGATCGACGAGGCGATCACGAGCACCTTGCGACGATCGAACCGGTCCGCGACCGTGCCGGCCAGCGGCGTGACGAAGAACGCGGGGAGGCTCTGCGCGACGAAGACCATCGCCGCGGCGAAGCCGGAATCGGTGAGGTCGAGCACGAGGCCGAGCACCGCGACCGTCGCGAACCAGTCGCCCATGTACGAGATGACCTGCGCGGTGAAGAGCGTCCGGAAGTCGCGGTTGCGGCGCAGGAGCGAGATCATCAGGCGCGAGGCACCCACACCAATGCGAGGTCGACGACCTTCACGTCGGTCTTCTCGAGCGCTACCTGGACGATCTCGATCGCGGCAGCGGCGGCAGCGGCCTCCGCCTTCACGGCCTCGAGATCGGCGACGAAGTCGTCCTCGAGATCGCCGAGCGCGTCCTGCTTCGCCACGGCGCGGTTCGCCGCGCTCTCGAGTCGTTGATTGGCGGTGGAGGTCCGGCCCGAGCCGCGCGAGATCGACCGACCCATCGACCGGGCGTTGCGCTTGCCCCCGAGGAAGTCACCGAGAATCGACGTGGCCGCGTCGACGATCGAGTCGTTGCGAGTGGCGTCAGCCTGAGCCTGCTGCACCTCGACCTTGTCCTGCGCGGCGGCGAGGGCATCACGAGCCTTGCGGAACCGCGGTTCGTACTTCTCGCGGAAGGCGGCCATCTTGGTGTCGGCGAGGAGGTCGGCCGCCTCGGCGCAGCGCTGTGCGAACGCCTCCGCTGTCTCGCCCGGCCGGCTGTACAGCTTGAGCTTGGTGTTTCGGGCCACGTCCATCGTGCGGGTGCGCACCAGCTGATCGACGAGGTTGCGCTGGAGCGACGCCCAGTACGTCTTCGTGGCGACCGGTGCCTCGGGCAGCGCGTATTGCGCGCCGGGAGGCGGTGTCGTCGTCAGGTTGCGCTCGTCGTAGTCGACGCCAACCGCGGCGGAGGGATCGGGGGTCGGAGGAAGCGGGCACAAGACGCTCTCCCACTCCACGGTCTCGCGAAGCGCCGCCCTTTCGTCGTCGAACAACATGCTTACGCGCGCGACGGCCGCAGCGACGAGGTGTGTGCCCCCGGCGACCCCGCCTACGTCTGGGGCCCACGGCGCGGCCGGGTCGAGCCAGCGGACGGGCACGCTGTCCGCGACTCTTGGCGCGACGGGTGATGCGTTGGCCGGCAGCGGAGTGGCTGCTGGCGCGACGGGCGCGGCCGGCGGGGCGCCGGGCGGGGGCAGCGACGCCGCGGCGGTTCCCGGTGCCGGCGGCGGGAGCGCTTCGGGAGGCTCGGTGAGTGATGCGATCTGCTCGCGGGTGAGCGGACCGCGCAGGTACGCCATCGCCCACCGGGTGGTGAAGACCGTCGGCTGGTCGACGCCGGCCCGCTTGAGGACGAACTCACGCTTGCCGAGGCCACTGATGATGTCGCCCACTGCGGCGACGTCGATGCTTCCCGACGCCGCGGCCATCCCGCCGAGCAGGCGCGCCTTGTCCCGCTCGGTTTGAAGCCGCCCGATCATCCAGGTGCCGGCGTTGGAGATCGCCTTGTAGTCGAGGTCGACAGGGTTCTGGGTCGACAGGACGAGTCCGACACCAAACGCCCGCGCCTGCTTGAGCAGCGTCAGGATCGGCCTCTTCGAAGGAGGCTCAGCCGTGGGCGGCGCGTAGCCCGCGACCTCGTCCATGTACAGAAGCGCACGGAGGTCGGTGGTGCCGCTCTGACGACGCATCCACGTGACGAGCTTCCCGAGCAGCAGCGAAGTGACGAACTGCCGCTCGGGATCGGACAGGTGCGCGATCGTCACGATCGCAGCGGCGGGCTTCCCGTTCGGCGACGTCAGCAGGCGGTCGATGTCGAACGGCACGCCTTGTGTCCACGCGGCGAATGACGGTGAGGCCAGCAGTCCGTTGAGGCGCAACGCGAGCTCGGTGCGGTCCTTCGGCGGGAAGAACGTGTCGACCTCGAAGACGCCGAGCTTGCGGACCGGCGGCTGTTGCACCTGCCCGACGAGCGTGGCGAGGTCCAGGTCTCGGCCAGCGGTCCACGACGCGGCGACGATGTTCGACAGCAGAATGTGCTCGCGGCTCGACAGCGGATCGGCGTCGATGTCGACAAGGCCGAGCAGTCCCGACACGAACCCCTCGACCTCGTCGGCGATCGTCTCGGCGTCGGCGTTCTTGGGCGCTTGCAACGAGCCGACCAGGTTGAGAGGTACTCCGGACGTCGAGCCAGGTGTGTAGATCGTGATGTCGGCCGTGCTGCGCAGCGCCGCAATGCGGGCGGGATCAACGCCCCAGGACGCGAGTCCCTCGCGCCACTTCCTGGCTTCCTGCTCGGCGAACGCGTCGGGCGTCGCACCGGCTCGTGTCGCGTCGCCTTCGTTGATCCACGGGCGGAAGTCTGCGGGGCGCAGCTCGGGGAACGTGAGGGCGAGGTTCGTGAGGTCGCCCTTCGGGTCGATGATCAACGCGGGCACGCTCGATAGCAGTGCCTCCTCGACGAGGACGAGACCGAGGCCGGTCTTGCCCGACCCCGTCATGCCGACGATCACGCCGTGGGTCGTGAAGTCGCTTGCCGCGAGCATCACGGGGGTGCCTTGACGCTCGTGGCTCGAGGAGTCGATCTCCTCACCGATGTACAGCTGGCCCCTCGCCACGTCGGTCATCGACCACGACGGTAACTTGACGGGCGATGCAGTGACACTGAAGGGGCGGCGTCCAATGCTCACACCTGACATCGTCGAGACGTTCCAGCGCGACGGCTACGTGGTCGTGCCCGACCTGCTCTCGGCTGAAGAGGTCGAGCACTTCGAGGCCGCCGTCACTGGCGGGGTACGTCGCCGTCGGGAGGGCATCGAGATCGCGCCGCTGGCGGAGCGCAGCCGCTACCAGCAGTCGTTCATCCAATGCATGAACCTGTGGGAGGACGACGGCGAGGTCGCGCTGCTGACGTTTCACCAGCGGATCGGCCAAGCCGCCGCCGAGCTGCTCGAGGTCGAGGCCGTTCGCCTGTGGCACGACCAGGCGCTCTTCAAGGAGGCGGGTGGACGCGAGACCGACGCGCACCAGGATCACCCGTACTGGCCGATCGCCGAGACGGCCTCGGTGACCGCATGGATCCCCCTCGTGGGTTCGACCCTCGCATCGGGTGCCATGGGCTACGTGCCGGGGAGCCACCTCATCGGCATGCGCAAGTTCGTCAACATCTTCTTCGGCGAACCCCACGACATCCTCGCCGACCCCGAGATCAGCGGTATCGAGCCCGTGTTCGTCGAAGTGCCGGCCGGATCGGTCGCGTTCCACCACGGCCTCACGGTGCACCTCGCGAAGCCGAACACGACCGACCGCGATCGTGCCGTCCACACGATCATCTATTTCCCGGATGGCAGCACGCGCGGCTATCCGTTCCCGCACTTCAGTGTGGATCGCGGCTCCATCGAGGTCGGCGAGGTCATCGACAGCGACGCCACGCCGATCGCATGGCCGCGTCCGGTCGGTGAACCGATCCCGCCGGTGCCCGCCGTGCCCCTCCAGATCGGCGGACCGATTGCCGCCTCGAAGATCATCGAGCCGTCGGCGCTGCCCGGAAGTCGAGACAGAGGGAGTGCGGGCGGAGGGACTCGAACCCTCACGGATCGCTCCACCGGGACCTAAACCCGGCGCGTCTGCCAAATTGCGCCACGCCCGCGCGTGCGAAGTCACGGTACCGGGTGAGGGTTGGGCAACCGCTGCCCGGTAGCCTGCGACACATGGAACAGCCCGACTTCTTCCCTCCTGCCGCGCAGCAGGAGGGCACCGCACTCGAGCGGATGGACATCTACAACCGCCTGCTCAAAGAGCGCATCGTCTTCCTCGGCACCGACGTGAACGACGACGTCGCGAACTTCATCACCGCGCAGCTGCTGTACCTCGAGGGACAAGAACCCGAGAAGGACATCTGGCTGTACGTGAACTCGCCCGGCGGCTCGATCACGGCGGGGATGGCGATCTACGACACGATGCAGTTCATCCGCTCTGACGTCGCCACGATCTGCATGGGCCTCGGCGCGTCGATGGGCCAGTTCCTGCTGTCAGCGGGTGCGGCGGGAAAGCGATACGCGCTGCCGCACGCGCGGATCATGATGCACCAGCCGTCAGGCGGCATCCGCGGTCCGGCGTCCGACATCAAGATCCAGGCCGAGCAGCTCGCCTACGTCAAGCGACTGATGGCGGAGCGCATCGCGTTCCACACCGGCCAGACGGTCGAGCAAGTCGAGCTCGACTCCGACCGCGACCGGTGGTTCACCGCCGAGCAGGCCAAGGAGTACGGCTTGATCGACCACGTGATCCTCAAGCGCGGCGAGGCCATCTGACCCAGGTCGGCGTCAGGGCGTCGTCAACGACGGCGACGCACCACCCAAGTCGATGCCGCACTGCACCCGAGTGAACTCCTGCACGTTGGTGCTCGCAGCGAGGAACTCCGGATCGAGCGCGGCGGCGAACAGATCGGCGACGCCGTCTTCGTCAGCGGGATCGGCGGCAGCGATCTGATCGACGAGGTCGGCGATGGTGCGCACGTCGTCCTCGATGCTTGCGGGCGCGGTGTCGACGAGTCTGTCGAAGGCCTCAACTGCGGCCTGTGCGGCGACCGGGTCCTGCACGTCGCCTGCGAGAGACGCCTGGCCCTCGACGACCGCAGCGCAGTAGGCCGTGGCGTCCTCGGTCTCGCCGCTGCCGCCGTCGTCGCCACCGCACGCAACGCCTACCAGTGCGACCGCGAAGAGCGCGAGACAGGCAATCGGCGCACGTGACATGGTCTGAGAGAGTGTCACACCCCCTCGCTACCTTTGGGTCATGGACCGGGGTGGAGTGGCGCGGCTGACGACGGTGCCGTTCGGGCGCGCCGCGACAGACGCCCTCGCGGACGTCATCGCCGCGGGCAAGGACGGCGACCCGCTCGCGCCCGTGACCGTGGTCGTTCCCGGCAACCTCACCGGCCTCGCGCTACGCCGAGAGCTCGGCGCGCGCCCAGGCGGCATCGTCAACGTCCGCTTCATGGTGCTCGACCGGCTCGCCGAGCTGTTGGGCGCGGGTGCGTTGGCAGCGGCGGGCCGCAGGCCGTTGGACGACGCGGTGCGCGCGGCGCTGGTGCGCCAGGTGCTCGCCGATCGTCCGGCGCCACTCGAGCGGGTGGCGGCCGCGCACACCACTGAGGCAGCAGTGGTCGAGTTTCTCGACGAGCTCGCGCGATCCGATGCCGATGCGCTCGACCAGCTTCGCCATCACAGCCATAGGGGCTCGACGCTGGCGTCCCTTGTCGATCGATTCGAGGCGAAGTCTCAGCACTACTACGACGAGCGCGATGTCGCGCGAGCGGCGGCCGAGAGTGTCGCGGCGGGAGAGACCGATCTGAGAGATGTCGGGCAGGTCGTCCTGCATCTTCCTCATCGCCTCAGTCCCGCGCAGCTCGAGTTGGTCGACGCACTTGCGGTCGAGGGCAGGCTGTGGGCGCTCGTCGGTGTCACTGGCGAGCTCGAGGCGGATGTCGCCGCCTCCGCGCTGGTCGACCATCTCGATCGGTACCTCGGGCCGCCGATCCAGATCGTGGATGATCGCTCGGTCGTGACCAACGTGGTGAGCGCGCCCGACGCGCCCGGCGAAGTGCGCGAGGCCATGCGCCTGATCGCATCGGAGCTCGAGGCGGGGCGTCCGCTGCACCGCATCGCGGTCGTGTACCGCTTGCGCGACCCCTACGCCCAGCTGCTCGACGAGGAGCTGACCGCGGCCGGCCTTCCGATGCACGGCCCGTCTGTTCGCACGCTGGCGCAGAGCGTCACCGGCCGCACCCTGCTCGGCGCGCTCGCCCTCGCCGACGATGGGTTCAGCCGCGGCGAGGTGGTCAGGTGGCTGAGCGCCGCACCGATCCGCGTCGACGGCCGCCGAGTGCGAGCGGCGAGATGGGCGCGGATCGCCCGTCGTGCCGGCGTCGTGCGTGGCGCCGAGCAGTGGACTGATCGGCTCGGTCGCTACAGCGTCGACGAGCCCGACGAGGCGCCCCGCCTCGCCGAGTTCGTGGCGTGGCTCGTCGCCGAGGTCGGCGTCAATGAGCGCCCATCCTGGAGCGCCTGGGCTGATTGGACGCGTTCGTTCCTTTCACGGGCGCTCGGCTCTCCGGCAGCACGCCTGCGATGGCCCGAGGCAGAGCTCGTCGCGTATGACGCAGTCGAACGCGTTGTCGAGGGCTTCCGGTCTCTCGATGCGGTTGAGCCGGGTCCGATCTCGCGCGCTGCGGTCGTCTCGCACCTCGCGTCGATGCTCGAGGCGCCAGCTGGCCGTCGAGGCCTATTCGGCCAAGGCGTGTTGTGCGGCACCCTGGCGCACGTCGTCGGCGTCGATCTCGACGTGTTGATCGTGTTGGGCATGTCCGAAGGCGCGTTCCCCCCGACGGGAGTGAGCGCGGCGTTGCTCTCCGAGACGGAGCGGGGCGCGATCGGGTCGCCGTTACAGCGTGGGGCCCGTGCAACCGATGAGCGTCGTACTTATCTCTCGGCTCTCGGTGCAGCGCCGACGCGCTGGTTGCTCCATCCGCGTGCGGGGAGCGAGCGGGTCGCTCATCCATCCCCTTGGCTCGACGGGACCTCCTCGAACGAGCGAATGATCGAGTCGTTCGACGCCGAGCTCGCACGACCCTCTGAGCCCTCGGCTTCGCTGCAGGAGCACGACCTTCGCGCGCTGCGAGCGTGGCCGTCCGTAGCGCTCGCGCAGCATCCGCTTGTCGAGCACGACCCGGAGCTCGCACGCGGGCTCGCCGCGATCCGCACACGCTCGGGTGACGAGTTCAGCGCCTGGGATGGAAACGTGGGTCCGAGCCCCCATCTCGTTCTCGATGCGGCAGTGCTGTCCGCGACGGCACTCGAGACGTGGGCGAAGTGCCCCGCGCAATACCTGTTCAGGTACGTGCTGCGCGTCCGCGAACACGACGACATCTCCGATGTCGACGAGCTCGAGCCGCGGCACCGGGGCTCGCTCGTCCACGAGGTGCTCGAACGACTGGGCCGCGAGCACATCGAGCGCCGTGACGCGCAGCCGCGACTGCCGTTCGGCTCAGAAGTCCCTTGGGCTGTCGCGGCAAGTGACGCGGCGGAGCGCGTCGCCGACGAGGTGTTCACCGACTTTGAGCTGTTGGGTTCCGCGCCGTACCCACTGCTCTGGCAGGTGGAGAAGCGTCGCATCGTACGGGATGTCTTGCGCACGCTTGCTTCCGATGAGAGGGCGGCGCAGCTGCTCGGCGTCGAGCACAAGTTCGGGAGGGATGAGCAACCTCCGTTCATCCTCGCTCTGCCGAGTGGACGGATCCTCCAGTTCTCTGGGGCGATCGATCGCGTCGATCGCCTGTACGACCGCCTCCGCGTGATCGACTACAAGACAGGCCAGCGCGAGAACGAGAAGAACGTGCTCGCCGGCATTCGGTCGGGACGGTTGCTGCAACTGCCGCTCTATGGGCTTGCCGCGCAGGCCCAGTTCGACCCTGACGCGCCAGTGTCCGCGGGCTACTGGTACGTGTCAGCGAAGGGCGGCTGGACTCAGGTGAACATCCCGATCGAGGGCGAGATCGCAGAGCGGTTCTTCGCGACGCTCGAGGCCATCGCAAGCGGCATCACCGATGGCATCTTCCCGGCAAACCCCGGTGACGAGGGTTGGTTCAACTTCGACCACTGCCAGTACTGCGCCTACGACCGCGTCTGCCCGCCAGACCGTGACCGCTCGTGGCTGCGCATCAGTTCAGCGCCCGAGGTGCAGCCCTATGTCGAGCTGAGCGAGGTCGCGGACGATCCTGGAGATGACGATGACTGACGCCGCTCGCCGACCGGCTCGAGATCAGCACGTCCGCGACACCGTGGCGTCCAGTCTCGACGACACGTTGTTCGTCGAGGCGGGCGCCGGCTCGGGAAAGACGACCGTCCTGGTCGACCGAGTGTGCGCACTCGTCGACGCAGGGGTCGACATCAATCAGGTCGCCGCGATCACGTTCACCGAGAAGGCCGCGGCCGAGCTCCGCGACCGCGTGCGCACCGAGCTCAGGGGCCGGCCCAGCACCACGCTGTCGGAACGTGCGCTGGCGACTCTCGGCGACGCGCCGATCTCCACGCTGCACTCGTTCGCGCGGCGTGTGCTCACCGAGCACGGCTTGGCTGTCGGCGTGCCACCTCGCTTCGAGGTGCTCGACCAGGTCGGCGAGGCGATCTACCTCGAGGGGCGGTGGCGAGCGCTCGCCACCGTGCTGTTCGACTCCGAGGGCCCTCTCAGCGACGTGGTCGCGAGAGCGGTCGAGCTGGGAATGACGCCGAAGCACTTCCGCGAGATCGTGACGGCGCTTCATCAGAGCTACGACCGCCTGTCGGCCGGGCACGAACGTTGGGTCTGGCCGACGCATCCTGTCCGGCTGAGGCCCGTCGACTTGTCCGCCTACGTCGACGCGTTGCGGCAGATTCCGGTCGACGACGGTCCTCTCGCTGACCATTTGCGCCAAGCGGAGAAGGTGGCAGACGACCTGGACCGCATCGACGTTCTGCAAGCTCACGTGAAGATCCCGAACACGAAGGTGGCAAAGCCGGCGCGTGACGAGCGCAAGGCGTTGCAGGTCGGCCTCCGTCGGGAGGTCATCACGCTGCTGGTTCCGGCGCTTGCGTCGGCGGTGCTCGAATGGGCGGCGACGCGGACACACGAAGGTCAGCTGCTCTTCCAGGACCTCCTCGTGCTCGCGCGCGACGCGCTCCGCGATCCCGACGTTCGTGCGGCGTGTCGGTCGCGATACGAGCGCGTCCTCATCGACGAGTTCCAAGACACCGATCCGCTGCAGATCGAGATCGCGGTGCTCCTCGCGTCCTCCCGGCCCGACATCGCCACGCGGTCGTGGAGCGACGAGCCTCTGACTCCAGCCGACGCCGGTCGCCTTTTCTTCGTGGGCGACCCGAAGCAATCGATCTACCGCTTCCGCCGCGCCGACATCGACGTCTATGAGCGAGCGCAGGAGGTGTTCGCACGCGAGCCGCTCCACCTCACAGAGAACTTCCGCACGGTGAGCTCAGTGGTCGACTACGTGAACGCGCTGTTCGACCCGTGGATGTCCACAAGCCCCGAGGGGACCCAACCTGAGTACGTCTCCCTCACCGCCCACGTCCCTGATCACGACGAGTCGCCGTGCGTGATGACGATCGGTGACGAGGAGCCGGTGCCCGCCGCGCAGGTTCGGGTCGACGAAGCGGACGCGGTCGTGCGCGTCATCGCGCTGGCGAAGGAACAGGGCTGGCAGGTCCGCGATCCGAAGAGCCGCGAGTTCCGACCCGCGCAGCACGGCGACATCGCAGTGTTGATGCCGACGCGGGCATCTCTGCCCGCCCTGGACCATGCCCTCGACGCGGCGGGCATCCCCGCGCGGGTCGAAAGCCGCACGCTCATCTGGAACACGGCTGAAGTGCGCGACCTGCTGGCGGTGCTGACCGCGGTAAGTGACCCGAACGACCAAGTGGCGATCGTGGCTGCACTTCGCTCCGCGAGCCTCGGCTGCTCCGATCACGATCTGGCGGAGTGGAAGTGGAGCAACGGCTGGTGGTCCTACCTGTCGCCAGGCGAGCCCACCGTCGGGCCGGACAACCCGGTCGCGGCAGGACTTCGTCTGCTCCGAATGTTGCATGACGAGCGGTCGTGGCAGTCGATCGGCGAGACGGTCCGCCGAGTGATCGACGTTTGCCGTATGCGACAGCTCGCGTTCGCGCACGGGCGGCCACGCGACCGTTGGCGTCGCATCGAGTTCGTGCTCGCCCAGGCGCGCGCGTTCGAGGAAGCGGGCGGCGCCTCGATCGAGGAGTTCGTCGCGTGGTGCCGGGACCAGGCCGAGCGCGACGTGTGGGTGAACGATGCCATCGCCCCTGATCCCGACGATGACGCCGTGCGCATCCTCACCGTGCATGCCTCCAAGGGCCTCGAGTTCCCGATCGTGGTGCTGATGGGGTTGAACTCGAAGTACCAGACCGTCGGGCCCGCGATCCTGTGGGGGAGTCACGGCCCGGAGGCGAAGTGCGGCTCGAACGACACCCGCTTCGAAACCGCCGGATACGACTCACTTTGGACCTTCGAGAAGGAAGCCCTGAAGGCCGAGCGTGTCCGGCTCACCTATGTCGCGATGACTCGAGCACGTGACCGCCTGGTGGTGAGCCTCTTTCGGCCGATGCATGAGACCTTGGCCCACGACGTCGCCGCCCACGCGCCTCAGGTGGAAGCGCTCGACCCGCCCGAGCTGATCGCGCCGATCGACGACGAGGTCTCGGTCCCGCCGACCCGCGGGATGCTGGCTCGAGCGAGACGCCTGGATCGCAGCGCGAGGGGCCGCCATTTCGTTGCTCGGGCGATCTCCTGCAGTCGCCGCGACGCGGTGTCAAAGGTGCGGCGAACGTGCTCGCCACCGAGGAAAGCGTCGACGACTGACCCGGACGAGGACGACGCCGACGTCATCGAGCCGACTGCAGACGAGGCCGACGACCGGGTCGACGATCAGCCGCCGTGGAGGCGGGGGCGGGCCGGCACGGCCATCGGACGGGCTGTGCACGCGGTGCTGCAAACGGTCGACCTCGCGACCGGTGACGGCGCGGACTCGCTCTCCGTCGCGCAGGCGGCCGCCGAGGGGGTGCCGGCCCTCGCAAGCGACATCGAACGACGGGTGCGCCAAGTGCTCGAGGCTCCGAGCGTCAAGGAAGCCGTGGTCAGCGGTCGCTACTGGCGGGAGGTGTTCCTCGCCGCACCAGTCGAGGGCCGCGTGCTCGAGGGGTTCATCGACCTGCTGTACGAGGACGCCGCGGGCGAGCTGGTCGTGGTCGACTACAAGACCGACGGAGTTCGCAACGAAGTCGACGCTGACGAGGCGGTCGCGCGCTACCGCCTGCAGGGCGCGGCGTACGCGCTGGCGGTGTCCTCATCGCTCGGGCGGCCGGTCAGTCGGTGCGTGTTCCTCTTCGCCAACCCGACCCGTTGGTTCGAGCGCGAGCTTCCCGATTTGGAGGCGGCGTGCGACGAGGTCGCTGGGTTGGTCGCCTCAGCCTGACCGCGCCGCGAGCGCGCGAGCCCGCAGGTCGGAAACGCCGTGCTCGAGCCCGTCGGGATCGCGGAAGATCGCACTTCCCGCGACGAGCAGGTTCGCGCCAGCGCTGACTGCGCCGGCCACAGTGGTCGGGCCGATGCCACCGTCGACCTCGATGCCGACGTCGTAGCCGCTCGCCTCGATCATCCGTGCGACCTCGGCGATCTTCGGCTCCATCGTGGCGATGTACTTCTGTCCGCCCCAGCCCGGGTTCACCGTCATCACGAGCACGTGGTCGACGAGGTCGAGCACGTGTGCCACCGCCGAAGGAGGAGTAGCGGGGTTGATCGCCACCGCTGCTCGCGCACCGAGCTCGCGGGCAGCGCCAAGCGTGCGATGCAGGTGGCGAGTGGTCTCGGCGTGCACGATCAGCGTCTCGCAGCCCGCGTCGTACATCGGCTTGAGCATCTGCTCGGGCTTCTCGATCATCATGTGCGCCTCGAACGGCACGCTGACCACGGGGCGGATGGCCGCAATCGTGTCGGCCCCGAACGTGATGACCGGCACGAACTGCCCGTCCATCACGTCGAACTGGATGCGGTCGCAGCCCGCTTTCTCGAGCTCGATGCAGCCCTCGGTGAGCCGGCCCTGGTCGACGGGGAGCACCGACGGGATGATCGCGATCTCGGGCACGCGATGAGGTTACGCCGCGAGCCGTACGCTCCGTCGGTGCCCACCACCCTCCGGCTGCGGCCCTCCTCGATGGCCGCGGGCGGCTCGGCGCTCGCCCGAGACGACGACGGCCGAGTCGTGTTCGTCGACGGTGCGCTGCCGGACGAGCTCGTCGAGGCCGAGGTGTTCGACGAGCACACGGACTATGCGCGCGCCGTAGTCGTCCAGGTCATCGAGCCGGCCGAGGGGAGAGTGGCCCCACCGTGTCCGTACGTCGGCGCCGGTTGCGGGGGCTGCGGGTGGCAGCACGTCGCACCCCAAGTCCAAGTCGAGCTGAAGCGCGACATCGTCCTCGACGCATTGCGGCGGATCGGGCGACTGACGTCCGCGGACGTGTCCGCCGGGCCGGCCGCTGCCATCGACGGGCTACCGCACGACCGTGCGGATGGGTGTGCGCGACGGGCGCGCCGCGTTCCACGGCCATCGCAGCCACGACCTCGTCTCGATCGACGAATGCCTCGTCGCGCACCCGTTGCTCCACGACCTCATCGCGCGGCGGACGGTATGAGGGCGCGACCGATGTCACGCTGCGATGTGGATCGGCCACGGGTGAGCGGCTCGTGCTCGCCTCCCCGCACGGGCACGGGGTGGAGGTTCCCGACGACGTCATCGTCATCGGAGCGAACGAAGTGAAGCGAGGCCGCACCGCTCGCATCCACGAGGTCGTTGGTGGCCGGCGGTTCCTCATCTCGGCGACGTCGTTCTTCCAGGCCCGCACCGATGGGGCGGAGGCGCTCGTCGATGCGGTGAGGCAGGAGTTCGTCGACGACGACGAAGCCGGCACGTTCGTCGATGCCTACTGCGGCGTCGGCCTCTTCGCCGGATTGCTCGGCGCCGGCCGCAAGATCGTCGCGGTCGAACGCCACGGACCAGCGGTCCGCGACGCACGCGACAACCTCGGGGGTGACGTCCAGGTCGTGCGGGCCGAGATCACGGCGTGGGACCCGGTTCCCGCCCGGGTGGTCGTGGCCGATCCGGCCCGCCCGGGCCTCGGCGGCAAGGCGGCCGCTCGCCTGGCGGCGACCGGGGCGACCCGGCTGGTGCTCGTGAGCTGCGACCCGGCCTCCCTCGCCCGGGACGTCGGCATCCTCACGGGGCTGGGCTTCGTGCACCGCCGTTCCACCCTGGTGGATCTGTTCCCCCACACCCCCCATGTCGAGGTCGTCACGAGGTTCGACCGGGTGGCCTGACGAACGGCCTGACGAAAAGCGTGATCCAAGCAGCCTGGTCGGCGACGTATCTAGATCGTGACGGCCGAGCCGCTTCGCGACGCGAGTGACGCGACGCTGGTCGTCGCCATCGCGCGCTACCGGCAGGACGCCCTGGCGGAGGCCTACCGGCGGCACGCGGGGGCCGTCTACGGCCTGGCCCGGCGCCTCCTCGCGAGCGAGTCGATCGCGGAGGAGGTCACTCAAGAGGTCTTCCTCCGGCTTTGGAACCATCCCGATCGCTTCGAGCCCGGACGAGGGTCACTGCGCTCCTACCTGCTCGCCCAGACCCATGGCCGGTCGGTCGACGTGCTGCGCTCGGAAGGTGCCCGTCGTCGACGCGAGGAGCGGGAGGCTCGCGCGACCGCGGAAGGCGGCTACGACCTCGAGCACGAGGTCTGGGATCTCGCCACGGCGGAGCGGGTGCGCGAGGCGGTCTCGTCGCTGCCCGAAGGCGAGCGGAGGGCGATCGAGCTCGCGTACTTCGGCGGCCACACCTACCGTGAAGTCGCGAGCATGTTGCGGGAACCAGAGGGCACAGTGAAGAGCCGCATCCGCTCCGGGTTGAAGCGGATGCGGACACACCTCGTCGACATCGGCACCGGAGGGCCGTCATGGACCGACGCCTGACCTCCACCGAGATGGACGAGCTGCTGGGCGCCTACGCGCTCGACGCGGTGGACGCCGACGAGCGCGAGCAGATCGAGGACTATCTCGAGGAGAACCCGCGGGCCCGCGCCGAGGTGGCCGAGCACCGTGAGGTCGCCGCGATGATGTCCCTCGCCGGTGGGCGAGCCCCCGACGGTGTGTGGGATCGCATCGCCGACACGATCTCCACCGAGGTGCCGCCGGCGCTACGGCTCGCACCCGTGGTGCCGATCGAGTCGAAGCGCCGCTCGCGGTGGCCGGCTGTCCTGGGGTCGGTCGCCGCGGCGGCGATCGCGGTCCTCGGCCTGACGGTCGTGCGCCAAGGCCAGGAGATCAACGACCTCAACGAAGCGGTCGCGGCTGACTGCACTCGTCGTCGGCGCAGCCGAGGCGATGACCGATCCCAACGCGCGACTCACGGCTCTGCGCACTGAAGACGGCGTGGCCATGGCCGATGTGGTGGTGCAGCCCGACGGGCAGGGCTACCTCGTGCCGCGCACGATGCCCACCCTCGCGTCCGATCGCACCTACCAGATGTGGGGCGTGATCGGCGACGAGGTCATCTCACTCGGGGTACTCGGCAACGAGCCCACCGTCTCGGCATTCAGCACCGATCCGAACGTGCAAAGCGTCCTGATCACCGACGAGGTCGCGGGCGGCGTCGCGGTGACGCAAGAGGTGCCGGTCAGTCAGGGCGAGTTGGCCTGACCGTCAGCGCCGCGACCGCGGCGGAGTCGAGGTACTCGTCGATACGCGTGACGCGTCCATCGTGCACTCGTCCGACGATGCACGCCGGCATCGAGAACGGCTGACCGCTGGGTGCGACGCCCTTGCCGACGTGCTGCTGCACGAAGCCGCCCTCGAACGCCGAGCGGCGCACATCCTCGTAGTGCCATCCCTTGACGTGGTCGATCACCCAGCGCAGCACGACGAGGTTCTGCTCGACGGGCTGCTCGATCTCGTCGTTGTTGTGCCAGACGACCGCGTCCGGGGCGTAGATGCCACGGATGGCATCGACGTCACCCGCCTCGATCGCGGCGAAGAAGCGGGCAGCGACGGCTTCGACCTCAGCGGCGGAATCGGCCATTGGCGGACGCTACCCGGCGAATGGGAGGGCGGGTCGGGCCGGTGCGAGACTGTCTCCTGGCATGAGCCTCGCGACCTCCGAACCTCCCGCTCCGCCGCCGGCCGGAGAGTCTCCCTCGCCGGTCCGAGCGGTGGCGATCGCGGTCGCGGTGGCGATCGTGCTGCTCGCGGTCGCTGCGTTCTTCGCGGTTCGTGCGCAGTCGGACGAGTCCGCCGATGACGGATGGGGCGGCGAGCTGCTCAGTGCGCCCCTTGCGAAGCCCGACTTCACGCTGACCGACACCGAAGGTCGGCCCTACGACTTTCGAGCATCGACCGACGGTTTCGTGACGCTTCTCTTCTTCGGCTACACGAGCTGTCCCGACGTGTGTCCCGTTGCACATGGGCAACATTGCCGCCGTGCTGCGCGAGGTCTCCGGGGAGGTCGAGGAGAAGATCAAGGTCGTGTTCGTGACGACGGACCCCGCGCGCGACACCCCGGCTGTCCTTCGCGACTGGCTCGATCGGTTCGACTCCACCTTCGTCGGGCTCACCGGCACCGCGGACGAGATCCTCGCGGCGGAGCGGGCCGCGCACGTGCCTGAGGCGCAGCTCGAGATCCAACCGCGCCGACGAGAGCTACATCGTGGCGCACTCCAGCCAGGTGCTCGCCTACTCCCTCGACGATCGAGCCCACCTCGTGTACCCGTTCGGTGTCCGTCAGTCCGATTGGGCCGGTGACCTCCCCCGCCTCGTGACGAGCGAGTGGCAGTCGTGAGCTTCTGGTGCCAGGCCCTCAAGGAGCCGTGGTCCTGGCAGTTCCGCGCCTACCCCGGGGTGTGGTTGGTGGCGGGCCTCCTCGCGTTCGCGTACTTCCGCGCGGTGTGGCGACGCCACCGGCGCACGGGGACGCCGATCGACCGCCGAAAGGCGCTGTGGTTCGCCCTCGGATGGGCGGTGCTGTGGCTCGCGAGCGACTGGCCGCTCGCGACGCTCGGCGCCAGCTACCTCGCGTCGGCGCACATGGTGCAGTACATGCTCTACACGCTCGTGGCCGCGCCGCTGCTGGTGCTCGGCACGCCCGAGTGGATGGCACGTCGGATCGCCGGGAGGCTCCGGCTCTACCGCACCTTGCGGTTCTTGGCGCGACCAGTCGTCGCGGCGATCGCGTTCAACGTCGTGCTGCTCGTGACGCACACGCCGATCGTCGTCGACAACGTGCGCACGACCCAGCTCGGTGGCTTCGCGCTCGACCTGCTCTGGCTCGCGTCCGGCGTGATCTTGTGGCAGCCGCTGATCAGCCCGCTGCCCGAGCTCATCCACAAGTCGTTCCCGGTGCGGATGGTGTACCTGTTCCTCGCCGCCGGTGTGTTCGCAATGATCCCCGGCGGCTTCCTGACGTTCTCGAGCTTCCCGCTGTATCGCACCTACGAGCTCGCGCCGCGCATCCAAGACTTCGGTGCGCTCTCCGACCAGCAGCTCGCCGGGGCGATCATGAAGATCGGCAACATCCCGATCGTCTGGACGGTCATGGCGGTGCTGTTCTTCAGATGGGCGACGGTCGAACGAGACGGCCCGCCGGCGCGCAAGCCCGTGCGAGCTACAGATCGAGCTGTTGCTCCAGCATCTGGTGGAAGTGACGGATCTTCGTCTCCTGGTACAGCGACAGCGTGACCCCGGGCTTCACCGCGGCCTTCAGGCCCGCGCTGCACACTCGGCAAGTTGAACGCGTCCTGATTGAACACACGGGCGAGGAAGCCGAGCTCGGGCGCGTCGGTCCAGCTGTCGTCCGCGCCGAGCCAGTGGATCGGAGCCGCGGGCGGCCGCTCGCCTGAGTACGGCGACAGGAACATGCACTCCATGATCGATTCCTCATGGTTGTCGCCGTTCGGCCGGAATCGGTAGACGATGCGGTTGTACGCACCCCACGGATGGAAGTTGGGGAACAGCGTGTAATAGAAGCTGTCGACGAGCTCCGCGTCGGACAGGTCCTCGGCCGCCTCGGCGCCGATGACGGGCGCCAAGGACATCCGTGCACCCGCCGCCGCCGCTTGGCGGGCCGTCATCCCGTCGGCGAGCTCGAAAGCGGGAGGTTCGTCGAGCCGGCGATCGGTCATGGCGTCGAACATCTCTTGCTCGGTCGGCGCCCACGAGAGGTGCGGGCTCGGCGTGCCGTTCGGCGTGATCGCCCGGCTGAACGTGCCGAACACGTCGTACTGCGAGTTCGCGTCGCCGATGCCCGCGAGCAGCTGCGGGTGCGTCGCGACGACGTGGAAGGCCTCCATGAACGCCTCTTGGGCGACCTTCCAGTTGCAGCGCAGGATCTTCGCGACATGCGCCTGCTTGAACCGCCGTTCGAGCGGCCACCGTTCGAAGTGGGCGTCGAGCTCGCCGACGTGGTCCTCGAACGGACGGCAGTCGGGGTCGAAGTTGACGAACACGAAACCGCCCCACGTGCCGACGCGCAGCTCGGGGAGGTGGAACTCGTCGCGATCCACCTGCGGGAAGTCCCACTCCGCCGGGATCTGCTTCAACGAGCCGTCGAGGTTCCAGCAGTAGCCGTGGAAGGGACAGCGAAGCTCGAACGCAGGCCCGCCGTCGTCGCGGATGAGCCGGCCGCGATGCAGGCACGAATTGACGAACGCCTTGATCGTGTCCGGGGCCGACCGCACCACGAGCACCGACAGGCTGGCGATCGTGTACACGATCGGTGTCGCCGACCTCGGGCAGGTCCTCTTCGCGACAGGCCATCTGCCACACGCGCTTCCACAGGCGCTCGACCTCGAGGTCGTGGAAGGCGCGGCTCGTGTACCGCTCGATGGGCTTGTCGTCGTCGCCGAGGTAGGCAGGGGACTCGAGTCGCAGCATCGCCGGCACCGGATGGGTGTCGGTGTCGAGCAGCTCCTGATACGAAAGGCCGTGCGAGCGGGCCTGGCCAGGTTCGGTCACGATCGTCATGCGGGTGCTCCTCGTCGCGGGGTCGCCGAACCCGCCATCCAGCCGCACAGCTGCGGGTCCGCGGTGCGGATGTCGCCGGACAGCCAGCGACCCCGAGCGTCGAACCGCCCTTCCCGCCCGTCGTTGGTCACCGTGATCGTGCCGTCCTCGTTGAGGTCGTAGAGCGCTCCGCTCATCGGATGACGGATCTGCCGCACGCCTTCACCTTTGCAGAGCTACAGCGTCGACGGTCGCTGAGGCCGTGCGAATGCGGTGCCGTGATCTTGGCATCGCCTTCGTCGACGATCACCTTGTCGCACGACATCAGGTGCAGCACCTGCCGAAGCGACGCCGGGTCGGGATCGGTCTGCGTGAGTGATTCGAGCGTGCCGACGGGCGGCGCAGTTTCGGACGGATGAGGTGACGCGCCCCAGTCGATGAGGAACGGCCAGTGGTCAGCGAGTGGTCGACCCGCCACCCGCGCCACGTGCCATGTGAGCGTCGCCCCGTCGGGGGTCTCCCTCGTCATCGCCCTCGGCTCGGTCGGCCAACCCGCTGCGGTAAGCGCCGCGCACGCCTGATCGATGTCGTCGGTGCGGATCGCCCAGCTGCGCAGCTCCGGCCCCTCGAGTGCCGCGAGGAGGGCGCCGAAACCGGTCGGTTCGCCGAGGGCGGGATCGGGTCCGATCACCTCGAGATACACGCCCGGTCCGAGGCCGAGCAGCGCGTTCGCGGTGCCCATGCCGGGGTGCGCGCCGCCCGAGGCCGCCCGCACTCCGGTGAGCGACTCGAGCTGATCAACGCCTGCCGCGAGATGCGGGACGGCCCACATCAAGTGGTCGATCGCGGCCATTCCCGCGATCCTAAGGAAATGAGCGATGTCCCGACCGAGGTCACTGACTGGTGCACGCGCTTCGCGGGAGCACTCGGCACCGATCCGCCGTCCGCTGCCGAGATCGAGACCCTGCTCGCGTTGGCGGGGGTTGCCGCGCATGCGTCGCAGCGGCAGTCGGCGCCCGTCGCGTGCTGGCTCGCCGCTCGGGCGGGAGTCGACCCCGAGCGCGCCCACGAGATCGCCCTGAGCCTCTGAGACCCGCCGGGCGTAGGGTGCGCACATGACAGAAGGCCAAGAGAAGTACAACCGAGCCCTCGACGGCGCCGAAGCCGTAATCGGGATGGTGAAGGACGATCAGTGGGACGCGCAGTCGCCCTGCGAGAACTGGAAGGCGAAGGACGTCGTCGGGCATCTCGTCGGCGGCTTGAAGATGGTGTCGTCGCTCGCGACAACCGGCGAGATGGGCGGTGAGCGGTCACCCGACCTGCGGGCACTCGCCGGCGACGACCCGAAGACGACGTTCAAGGCCGAGCGCAAGGCGATGTCGGCGGACCTCACGCCGGAGAACCTCGCGAGGACGGTCAACAGCCCGTTCGGGGCGATGCCGCTCGATCAATTCCTGAGCGTCATCACACTTGACGCGATCACGCACACATGGGACTTGAGCAAGGCCATCGGTCATGACGTCAAGCTCGACCCGGAGCTCGTGCACCAAGGCTTCGAGCAGGTGAAGCCGCTCGACGCGATCCTCCGCCAGCCCAACCTCTTCGAAACGAAGGTCGAGCCCCCCGCCGGGGCCGACGAGCAGACGCAGCTCATGGCGTTCCTGGGTCGGAAGGTCTGACCACCGAGATCCCCTACGTGCGCGACCTCGAGGTCGAGTACGGACGGGTCGACCAGGTGTCGCCGCTCATCCGTCGGGTGGTGGCCGAGAATCCGAGCCGGTTCACGTACCTGGGCACGGGCACCTACATCGTCGGGCGCGGAGAAGTCGCGGTGATCGATCCTGGTCCCGCGCTCGACGCGCACGTCGACGCGATCGTTGGGGCGCTCGAGCCGGGTGAGCGGGTCACGCACATGGTGGTGACCCACACCCATTCCGATCACTCGCCGGCGACGCGCGCGCTCGGCGAGCGCACCGACGCGCCGACGTGGGGCTTCGGGCCGCACGGCGCCCTGCCCGACGACGATCCCGCGGACCGCATCGTGTTCGGCGACGAGGAGGCCGATCGCGCGGACGCTCCCCGTGACGGAGACGTGCTGCGCGAGGCCGCAGACACGGCGTTCACTCCGGACTGGCACATCGGGCACGGCGACGTCATCGACGGCAAGGGGTGGACGCTCGAGGCGATCCACACCCCGGGCCACACGTCGAACCACCTGTGCTTCGCGCTCCGCGAGGAGGACGCGGTCTTCACGGGCGATCACGTCATGGGCTGGTCCACGAGTGTGATCGGCCCACCCGACGGCGACGTCGCGGTCTACCTCGCCAGCCTGCGCCTTCTGCTGGGTCGCGACGACGCCACGTATTGGCCGACGCACGGGCCGCCGGTCACCGATCCTCATGGCCTCGTCCGGGCGTTCCTCGCCCATCGGGCCGAGCGCACCCGCCAGATCTTGGCGGGGCTGGCCGAGGGGCACTCGACGATCGCCGAGCTCGTCCCGGTGATGTACGCCGACGTGGACAAAGGCCTTTGGAGGGCAGCGGCGGCCTCGACTTACGCCCACCTTCTGATGCTGATCGACGAGGGCCGCGTGGTGGCCGACGGCCCGCCCCGGCGCACGCGCGCGCTACCAGCTCGTGTGAGCCTGGCCGGCAAGCCGCTTCACGGTCGCCGGGAAGGTGCCCTTGTCAAATCTCTTAGGTTGGCTTAACATCACTTCCGTGTTCGTCTGCGCCTGCAAGCGGGTCACCGACCGCACGGTCGAGGCCGCCGTTGCCTCTGGCGCGGACTCCGTCGACGAGGTCGCCGCTCGCTGCGGTGCCGGCATTCGGTGTGGCGGCTGTCACCCCTACATCCAAGGGCTCCTCGAGGTGCGCTCCGCTGCGCCCGAGGCCATGGTGGCGGCCTGACCGATAGGGTCCGCAGCCATGAAGGGCGAGGACGCGATCGTCGATCTGCTCAACGAAGTGCTGACCGGTGAGCTCACCGCGGTCAATCAGTACTTCCTCGACGCCAAGATGTGCGCGAACTGGGGTTACGACCGCCTCGCGTCGCACTTCCGGGAAGAGTCGATCGACGAGATGAAGGACGCGGACGCGCTCATCGAGCGCATCCTGTACCTCGAAGGCCTGCCGAACCTGCAGCGGCTCGGCGTCGTGCGGGTCGGCGAGACCGTGCCCGAGCAGATCACGCTCGCCCTCGATCTCGAGCGGGAAGCGATCGAACGGCTCAACAACGGCATCGGGCTGTGTCTCGAGCGCAGTGATGGCGGCACGCGCGAGCTCCTCGAGCACATCCTCGTGGGCGAGGAAGATCACGCCGATTGGCTCGAGACGCAGCTCGAGCTCATCCGCCAGATCGGCGAGGCGCACTACCTCGCGCAGCAGGTGCACGACTGAGCGCAGCCGAGCTCCGCTGGGATCCACCGGGGGAGGGTGTGTGGTGGCTCACTCGTGAGCACTTCCCCGTTCCGGTGAGCGGGCTGTTCGCGGAGCTCTTTCCTCCCAGCACCGTGGGATGGGTCACGGGCGCGAAGCGCTACGGACTGCCCATCACCTCGCCGCGCTTCGCGGCAGTGAACGGCTGGCTCTACTACTCCAGCGGACCGGACGATTCGTTGCCGCTCGCCGAGCAGGAGCGCACCGCGGCGCACACACTCGACACAGCGGCGTGGCGCCGAAGAGGTCACGCGGTGGTTCGACGAGGAGCGTCCACCGGTCCTCGCCGCGAACCTCGCGCTGCAGACCGAGGATCTCGCCGGGGCCGATCACCGCGAACTCGCCGATCACATCCGCCGAGCGATCGCCCACTTCCGCGCAGTGTCGCCGTTGCACTTCGAGCACGCGGGGTTCGACATCGCCGGAGGAAGGCTCTTCCGGGCGGCGAACGAGTGGGGTATCCCCGCCGAGCGCGTCGCGGCGTTGCTCGCCGGCGCATCTCCCGCGACGGCAGCGGTGGACGACCACGTCGGCCGGATTGCCAGTGCCCTGACCACTCCACCTGAGTCGATGGACGACTTGCGCGCCTCAGCGGAGGCCTCCTCGGCGCTCGACGAATACCTGCGCGAGCACGCGTGGCGGGTCATCGACGGCAACGACCTCGTCGGGCCAACGGTCGGCGAGCGACCGCAGCTGACCGTCGCGGCAGTGCGGGCGCGGATGACCAGGCCCGCATCGACCGCAACGGCGGATGTCGCGCCGGTACGAGCGATGGTCCCTCAAGCGGAGCGATCGCGGTTCGAGGAGCTGCTGGCCGATGCACGCGCGACCTACGCGCTGCGCGATGACGACAACGCCATCTGTTTCGTCTGGCCGCTCGGACTCATCCGGCGCGGCGTGCTCGAAGCCGGTCGCCGGCTCTCAGAGCAGGGGCGCATCGGTGCGCCGGACGACCTGTTCGAAGCGACAACCGACGAGATCGACGCACTGCTCGCCGGGTCTGGTCCGGCGGCAGACGTCCTCGCCGAGCGTCGCCACGCACGGAGCGCGGCTGCGCTCGTCGACCCGCCCATGCAGCTCGGGGAGTACGTACCTCCGCCGTCGGTGGAGCTGCCGCCTCATCTGGCCGATCTGGCAGCCGCGCAGGCCGCCTACCACGAGGCTTCCGGCAACCGATCGGCCGGTCCGATGGCGGGGCTCGGCATCGGCGATGCGCCTGCGCGAGGTCCCGCCCGCGTCCTCGACCACACCATCGACGCGATCGACCGCGTCGAGCCCGGCGACGTGCTCATCGCCGTCACGACCACCTGCAACCTCAACTCGATCTTCCCGTTGCTCGCTGCCGTCGCGACCGAGGAAGGCGGGCTGTTCAGCCACACCGCATTGCTCGCCCGCGAGCTCGGCCTCCCCGCCGTCGTCGGCGCGCCCGGACTGCTCTCGAAGATCAACGACGGCGACATCGTCGAGGTCGACCCCGTCGCGGGCGTCGTGAGAGTGATCGAACGAGGCTGACGGCGGTACCGTCGCGTCATGCCGGTCGTCGCGCACGAAGCCAAGCAGTACACGCGCATCTCCGTCGCGCCGACGAGCCCTCCGCCACCACGCTCTCACGTGAGCTCACCCGCGCGAGGCTTGGTCATTCACCGATCGCGAGCCCGCGCGCGAGGTAAACCCCCCGTTGCAGGGCCGGGGAAGTTACCGGTGGTTAAAATAATATTTTTTTTTTAAAAAAAAAAAAAAAAAAAAAAAAAAAAAAAAAAAAAAAAAAAAAAAAAAAAAAAAAGGGCGGCCCGCCATGGACGCGGTGGGTGGAAATCCGTTGGAAACGTCAGGTGGCGACACCCGGCGAGATACGGAGTCGGCGAGCGCGATCATTCCGTTTGAACAAGCGAAATCGGGCGGTAGGTGGAAACGCCTGACGAGATCCAGGGACGTTTGCCATGCAGAAGGTCGTGGGTTCGAGTCCCATCACCCGCTCTCGTGAACCCGCTGGAAACGGCGGGTTCACTTTGCTCGGGCGGGGCGTCAGATCGGCCCGAGGGCCAGGTAAAAACGCTTCGGAAACGGCAGGCGGCAGTCAGGGCCAGACAAGGCGCGTCCGGCTCCCCCGCAGCATCAGACTAGACCGGGTCACGCCACGCAGCTAGCGCCGCATAGACGCGCTCTGGGCGGGCCGAGCGCGGCCTGGCTATAGACTCGCCTCACCGAATCGGAATGCCGAGCGGCGGCGTCCGAAGACAACAGAGGAGGAGGAAGAGTGTTGATGCTGACGACGGCGAGGGTGGAGGATTTCGACCGCTCGTTGAAGATCTTCTCAACCACGAGCGCTGAGAAGCGGAAGCAGCACGGGTCCAAGGGCTCGACCGTCTTTCGCGATCCCAATGAGGACGACCGGGTCTGGGTGCTGTTCGACTGGGACGCTGAGGGCTTTCAGAACTTCGTCTCTGACCCCGAGGTCCCAGCGATCCTTCAAGAAGCCGGGCACAAAGGTAAGCCTCAGGCGGCGGAGCTCGGCGGCCAGTACGACGCCTAAAACCACGGGGTAACGATTTTCGGGGACGAGGCGGGGGCTAGTCCCCCACTCGTCCCCGGAGCGTGGCGTGGCAGTTCTACGTCTCCTGCCCGAAGACGCTTGCCGGGATGGCGACCGCCCTGAGCTTAGGTTCCGGGTTCCGCGGCTTCGTCGCTTCGGATCACTTCGGCGACAGCGCTGTACGCGTCGCCAGTGCCGATATCTTCGAGCTCCTCCGGCGTCGATCACGGACCGCAGCTCCTCCTGGTGGGGCAGGCCACTTCCCACCAGCAGTTCTCGCAGAGGAAGATGTAGCGCTCGTCCGAGGCGGAAATCTCTCCGAAGTCCTCGGCCAGCAGTAGTCGGCACGAGCGGAACGGAAAGGACTGGTTGCAGTTACCGCACTCGACGGGCGTCTCCTCTCCGTCCTGACGCTTCAGGAGCGCCTGTGCAAAGGCGAGTGCGTCCTCGTCGGTCTTCCTGGGGCGGGTTCCGGAATATCCACGTCCGGCACTCTAGACAACCAGGCCGAGCCTGTGGGAAGGGAAAAAGGAGGGGTCATTCGCTCTGGACGAGCTCCTTGAACGCCGGCTCGTCTCGGATCGGGTCGAAGTCCGAGTCGTCCGCGGCAAGCGCGCCCAGGGGCTCGTAATCGGCGATGGCCCGGCGCAGATGCTCGATCGCGTCTGCCGGTAGCCCCGCGAGGCTCTCGCAGCAGGCGACGTTGTAGAGGAAGCGCGGCTTGTCGGGATACGTCTCGAGCACTCGCGTCCATGCTCGACCGCCTCGGGCGTACTCGCCCGCGTCGTAGAGCGGCCCCAGGGCTCCCATACTCGGTCGCCCCGCTTGACCGTGTCGGGCAGGCCGACCCAGGGATGCCGGCGTGAGTCGTAGCCCGACTCGGTCGGCGGGGGGAAGGAGGGATCTGCGAACGAGCCGACCGAGACGACGATCAGCTCCGTCTCCTCGGGCTCCGTGTAGAAGACCGGCGAGCCGCACTCGGGACAGAAATGGAAGACGTGCTGCTTCCTGTCCGCCTCATCCGAGACGCGCGAATAGTCGTTGAAACGGCCCGCGACTTGACCTGGTCGGGCCTTGAATCCCGCCTGCATCCCGAAGGCGCTCCCCGTCCGGCGCTGGCAGGCGAGGCAGTTGCAGATCGAGACGGCGAAGGGCTCGCCCTCGACCTCGAGACGGAGTTGTCCACAATGACAAGCGGCTTCACGCGTAGCCATGACGCAAAACCCTACTTCTGCGTCGGTTCTGCGTGTAGCCCGCGTAGCAATTTCGCCAGGCTCCCCGATACGGTCCTTGCCTAGTCCAGACCCTCAGGGAAGGAGTCTGGAGTATGCGAAAAGTGGCACTGGTGCTGGTCCTGGCTGGCGGCCGGCCTGGCGGCAGGCTGCGGCGGGGGCGGAGGAAGCGAGGACAACGAGGAGGCGGTTTTGGACGAGCCCACGCACGCGGCCTGCGACGGCAGCGCGCTCTTCGGGAAAGCCTGGAAGCTCCCGGCCAGCTGGCCGCAGATCGAGGAAGACAAGATGGTGTACACGGAGCAAGAGACGGAACTCGGTCCCACGGAGGTCGTCGAGGGGTACTTCAACGGCGACGTCCAGGAGGCGCACGACGAGTTCGAGCACGAGCTCGAGGCGTCCGGCTTCACCGTGACTCTCTATTCGAGGAGGTCGAGGAGCTCTACGACAGCGAGAAGTGGCGTGGCAGGGCGAGGGCCGAACCGCCCATCGTCGCCATCCGGGACGAGTGCGGCGACTCCGGAGAAGATGTACATCCGCATCACGAACCGCGCCGTAAAAATAAGCCTCTCCCTGAGGCCGGGGGGAGGGGGCCGCGCGCACGTAGCTCGCGGTCCCTCACCGCCGGATCGGACGATTGCGCGGTGCGGATGCTCGCGCCGACGCTCGCCCTCGTTGCGGGTCACCGCCGTCTGGGGGTACACGTTTGTTCCCGTCCAGAAGGCGCTCGACGTCGTTCCCGCTCTTCGCGTTCCTGGCCGCGCTGTTTCTTCGTATTGAGCGCGGTGCTCCGCGCCGTTTGCCTGGCGGCCGTTGCGGAAGACGCCCTCGTGCGGGTGTGGTGGCAGGTCTCCGCCATCGGGCTCCTGCTCGCGCTCGCCTACGGGCTGCAGACCGCCGGCCTCGAGCTGACAACCGTCGCCAGCACGGGCTTCATCACGGGGCTCTACGTTGTCTTCACGCCGCTGATCACCCTCGCGGCCTTCGGAACGCGCCTTCCCGTCGGCGGGGTGGGTCGGAGTCGCGCTTGCGGTAGCCGGCTTGCTCCTCCTGTTCGGCATCCCGCA
>CAVXAI010000018.1:0-75615 GCA_963759645.1 uncultured Acidimicrobiales bacterium
GGGCTGAGCATGCCGATCCCTTGATGGGGCCGGCAGGTGTTGTAGTCGACGACCCAGTCGTTGAGCGCGGTTTGCGCTTCGGCTTTGGATCGCAGTGTCGCGTCGGCGAGGAACTCGCCGCGCAGGGTGCGGTGAAAGCGTTCGATCTTGCCGGTCGTGGTCGGGGAGCGGATCCCGGTCAGCTTGTGGTCGATGCCGTTCTGACGGCAGATCCGGTCGAACAACACCTCGGTGGGGGCCGAGTTGAACCGGCCGGTGAACACCTTGCCGTTGTCGGTGAGGATCTCGTCTGGGACACCCCAACGGCGCAGCCCGTCCACGAACGCCGCGCACACCGCCCGCGCGGTGGCCCGTTCCATCAGCGCGGCCACGACCACGAACCTCGAGTAGTCATCGATGCCGGTCAACGCTTTCAGCTCGGTCCCGTCAACGAGGCGGATCCCGCCCACGACATCCATCTGCCACAGCTCCATGGGCCGGTGCCGCTCCCAGCGCACCCAGTCAGTCCGCGTGGACCGGCGGCGAGTGTCGATCAGGCGATGGCGCAGCAACGCCCGATAGATACCCGAACGCGACGGCGCCGGGCTCACACCACGCCGGGCGATCTCATGAGCGAGGCGGGCCGGCCCCCAGAACGGATGCTGGCGGCGCAGATCACACACCCACGCTTCGACCTCGGCCGCCATCTGATGCGGACACGACCCCGGCCGGTGCGACCGGTCCGATAAGCCGCCGAGTCCGCCGGCCTGATAGCGGACGATCCACCGGTGCACCGACGCGCGGCTCACCTCGAACCGGGCCGCGACCTCCGCGACCGGTTCCCCATCACGCAACACGGCCATCACGGCCTCATAACGCTGTTCCACCATGCTGAGCTCGACGAGCACGACGCCCCCTCACCTGGGGCCAAACGGGCCCACCAGCCAAGGCTTCCCCTGACCGCAGCCCCTGTCGCACAACACCCGGAACTCGCGTCGCACATCACCCGAAACCGCGTGACGCGGATCAGGCGGAACCCATCCGACACACATCAGCCGGAACAAAACACGTGACGCGTGCGCCCCCTGGGATTCGAACCCAGAACCTGCGGATTAAGAGTCCGTTGCTCTGCCATTGAGCTAGAGGCGCGTGCCGCTTTCGCAGCCGGGTGATCGTAGGCGAACCGGTCGACCGCCTCGGTGGCTCAATCGCGCGGTGGTCTCTCCGGCGTGCTGATGTCGATGGCCTCGATCGCCGCACTGACCACCGGGATCGAGATCGGCGGGATCGCGGGCGCCGTCGGCGCGGCGATGGTGATGGGAGGGATCGCGGGAGGAGGTGCCGAGAGCTCCGGGGTCGAGATGATCGGCGTCGCTCGGCGCGGTGATCTTCGGGACGGTGATCGCGGGCGCCTCGGGCACCAAGACGAAGGCGGCGGCAGCGTCGTGCTCGGCGACGACGGCGGAGTGGTGGTCGTCACGGTGGTGACGACGCCGGCGCGTCGTCGAAGCGCGTCGGAGCAGCGTCGCGCCGCGCGCATCGTCGTCGGCGCGGCACCGACCGCCGGTCAGCGAGTCGTCGTCGAGTGTCGAGCTCGACGCCGCGGTCGTCTCGACCGCCGCCATCGTCGAGTCGGTTGACGCCGCTGCCTCGACCTCGGCGCCCGCCGGCCCAACCCCCAGCTCGCCAGCGGTCGCCGCGGCCGCGCCCGCCTGCGAACCTCGACTCGGCTCGACGGGGGCGGCATCTCGGGAATCGGCATCGTCGGGGGCGTGACGATGGTCCCCTCGACCTCCGGCCGGGGGCTCGCCATCTCGACCGAAGTCGGCGGGCGCGGACTTCCAATCGTCGCGATCGCAGCGACCGCTGCGATGACGCCGGCTCCCACCAGGAAGCCGCGCGGGGTTTGCACGGGGTGAATCCTCCAAACACGTCGCCGGGACTCTCACGTCTCCGGCGCCACATCGGTTCCCGAGTCAGGCTCGGGCCCGTCCCGTGATCCAAGCGCCCGCCAGGACCACGGCTGTCCCCGCTACCGCCAACGGGGCAATGTGATCATTGCGGAAGAGGGCCCCCAAAATGATCGCGACCACGGGAATTACATAGGTCGTGATCGAGGCCCGGGTGCTGCCGACCCGGCCGGCCAGGGTGCCCATCGCCACGTAGGCGACTCCCGTGCCCAGGACCCCCAGCGCCAGGCAGGCGAGGAGGGGCCGCCAGGCGAACGTCGATTCGTCGAGGCCGGCGAGGCCCATCGGGAGGGTGAGGACGAGGCCGACCGCGAGGGCTCGCCAGATCACCGGCAGCGAGCCGTACCGCTGTTGGAGCGGCACGGCGATGTTGTAGGCGAGGCCATACGAGGCGAGCGCGATCAGGATGAGCACGATCCCGCCGAGCGAGCTCGACTCCTCGCCGTACGACGCCAGCCCGATCAGCAGCACGCCGACGAAGCCGACGCCGAGCCCGATCAGCTGCTGGCGGGGCGGCAGCTTCCCGAGCATGAGCGTCGCGATGAACGCGGCGAACAGCGGCGTCGCGCCGTTCAGCATCCCCGTGACTGCGGACGAGACGTGCCGCTCGGCGAGCGGGAACATCGTCAGGGGGATCGCCACCCAGGTCGCCCCGAGGAGCGCGAGCCGCGGCCAGTCGCTGCGGTCGACGACGCGGCGGGTCGCGGGCAGCAGGGCGAGGGTCGCGAACCCGAAGATGATGCGCACCGACGTGATGACGCCGGGCGCGAACGCGTCGAGGCCGATCGCGATGAAGAAGAACGACGCGCCCCAGATGCCGCCCGCCGTCGAGAGCAGCCCCCAGTCGAGCGGCGTGAACGCGTCCCGATTCGTGCCCTCCGCGGTGGTCAGGACGCGAGCGCGGGCCATTGGGTGACGGTACCGAGGAAAGGGGGCAGAGGTCTGGCGGGTTTCGGACTGCGGGCTTCGGACTACTTGGACTCCAGATGTCAGCGGTCATTCCCGCCCAACTTTGCTGCAGCCATGGCGCTGGTCGCAGCTAGCCCACGACTAGCGCCGCAGCCGATCCTCCGACCAGCCTGGTAGTTTCTCCTCCGCCCATGGCGAGGTCGGAGGGGCACGTGGCTGCGCAGAACGCCGAGGAGGCGCGCTACCACAAGGATGTCCTGGCGCTGGCCGCCGATCATCCGTGGCACCGCCTCCGCGAACTCGTTCCGCCCGGATCCGCGGTGCTCGACATCGGCTGTGGCAGCGGGGATCTTGGCCGCTTCCTCGCCGACCGGGCGAGCCACGTCGACGGACTGGAGCCGAGCGCAGAGCGCGCCGAGGTCGCTCGCCGCTACTTGCGCCGGGTGGTCAACGGTGTCACCGGCGGACCGACCGACGCGGAGCTGGCGCCCACCTACGACGTGATCATCTTCGCCGACGTGCTCGAGCACATTGCCGATGCCGACGCCGCGTTGCACTGGGCGCGCGCCCGCTTGTCACCGAACGGCCGGATCGTCGCACTCATCCCCAACAGCGCGAACTGGAAGTTCCGGCGCAAGATCCTCATGGGCGACTGGTCCTACGCCGACACCGGGTACTTCGACCGCGACCACATCCGGTTCTACGACGTGCGCACGGCTCGACGACTCGGCGAGGACACTGGGCTCGTCGAGACGGCGGTGGAGTTCACGCCCGGCGAGTTGCCCAAGCCGTTCCGGCATTCGCTGGCCGCCGCCACCCGGGCTACCGCGTTGCGGCCCAACCTCTTCGCCGGGCACGTGCTCATCGTGTGGCAGCCGCGTCCTAGGAGGTGCTGAACTATGGACATCTGCGCCCGACCGGCTCGATCGACGTCTCCCCCAGCGGTCACCGACCATCGAGCACCGCCGCGGCGGGCGGCTCGCCGAAGCGGTCTAGGAATCCCGCTACGTCCGTACCGTTGAGGCCCTCGACGCGCTCGAGGATCGACGTCCTCGGGCCAGTCCCACCACCGCAGCGCCTCGAGGTCGCGGCGCTCGTCTTCGGTGAAGCGATGTGCCACCACGCGGCCCGGGTTACCGGCCACGATGGCGTAAGGCGGCACATCCTTGGTCACGACAGTCTTGGCCGCGACGACTGCGCCATCGCCGATCGTCACGCCCGACAGGATCAACGCGTCGTTGCCGATCCACACGTCGTTGCCGATGACCACATCACCTTTGGTCGCCGGGTGGCCGTCAGTCAGCGCCCCCTCGAGTCCGAAGCGCAGCCGGAAGGGATACGTGCTGACCCAATCGGTGCGGTGGTTGCCGCCGGGCATGATGCCGACGCCGGCGGCGATCGAGCAGTACCGCCCGATGGTGACCCGTGCGGTATCGCCGTCGTGGTAGTGCAGGAACGGCTGACCGTAACTCCCGCGGCCCATGGAGATCACGCCGCGCTGCCAGAGATCCGCTTGCGACGGATCGAGCCATCGCCGGTAGCGGTCGCTGATCCGAGCGAGCAGACGAGGAAGTACGCGGGCGGCCATGGAACCCTCCAAGAAGACTGTGGTCACGCCGGCGAGGAAAACGACATCCGTCCGGGATGTCTCGCGCTACCACAGTGGGGTGACCGAGGGGACTTGAACCCCCGACCTCCAGGGCCACAACCTGGCGCTCTAACCGACTGAGCTACGGCCACCAAGGAAAGGTCAGTCTGGCATAGCCGACGGACGATGCTCATCGAGAACGAAAGCGGTCTGCGTCGACCTCACCTCGGGCATCGCCTGCAGCCGTTCGAGCACGACGTCGCGGAGCGTCTGCATGTCGGCGCACCCGCACGAGCAGTGAGAAGTCGAACGTCCCGGTCGTGACCGCGAGGTGCTCCAGTCCGGGCAGGTCGAGGAGCTTGTGCTGCAGCGTCTTCCATCCGTGCTGATCGGCGTTGACGAAGATGAGCGCGGCGATGTCGAGGCCGACCTTGTGGGGGTTGATCCACGCCGTGAAGCCCTCGATCACCCCTGAGGTCCGCAGTCGCTCCACCCGGCTGTAGGCGCTCGCCCGGGAGATGCTCACTTGGTTCGCGAGCTCGTTGATCGACATGCGCCCGTCCGCGGTGAGCAGGGCGATGATCTTGCGGTCGATCGCGTCGAGCGGACGCTCGGCCGCATCGTCAGTCACGAGCGGCGTCGAAGTACCGCGTCAGCTCGTCGAAGACCTGATCCATCGACTCGGCCGCGAACAGCACGGGCTGGAACTTCGTGATGTCGTAGTCCTGCTCGGCCATCGCGGCGAGGTCGAACGGCCGCATCTCCGCATGCCGGTACTCGTCGAGCTCGCCGAACGACGACAGGATGCCGGCGCCGTAGGTCTTCAGATCGCCGCGTTCGCGAACGACGCCGAACTCGAGCGTGAACCACCACACCCGGCTCAAGCGGTCGAGCGCCTCGTCGGTCTCGACCCGCCGAACGGCGCGGCCCATCGCCTCGTACAAGTCGGCGAACCCGCGGATGGCCGAGCTGGTTGGTGTGGCCGATCACCTCATGGATGACGTCGGGCTCGGGCGTGTACAGCGGCACCGACGGGTGGCGGACGTACTGCGTGCTGAGGAAGCAACGGTCCGCGAGCGAGCCGTAGAACCTGCCGCGTCGGGACGAGGCCCGGCACCGGCTCGACGCGGAAGCGGGTGAGCGCGGTGAGTCGCTTCGACACCCACGCGAGCTGCGGCACCTGGTCGGCGGGAAGAGCGAGCGCCGCGGCGCCTTCGAGGTACTCGCTCGCCGCGTGCGCTCGGTGCTTCTTCGCCAGCTCGCTCGAGACGAGGCGCCACACCTCGTTCTCCTCGTCGGTGTACCGCACGACGGGGATCTGCTCGCCCGGTCGGTACGCCGCTCCGATGTCGGCGATCTCCGCGCGGCGGGCCCGGTACGCGGGATCGGTGAGCCCGGGGTGATCGTTCGGGAGCAGCGTGTCGGTGGTGGCCATCGCCCCTCCTTCGGTGTCCGCACCATGATGCCCTTCCGGGGCCGAAACGGACACGTCCTGCGCGTGAGATTGGCGACACGTTCGTCGGCCGAGCCCGAATCCGGGCGATTCGTCCGAGCGGATCGGCGTCCGCGGCGACGGCGCGTTTGGACGGATTCTCGACCCGGGCCAGCACCCGCTCGCCGCGTAGGCTGGAGGCACGCGCCGGCGCATCGGCCGGCGGTGCACCTGTTGGGAAGTGATACCCATGTCCTCGCCCACCCGCGATCGGGCAGCGCTCGCCGCCCGAGCCCGCCAGATCACTGAGCGGGAGCTGGAGGCGTACGGAGCGAGAACGACGAAGTCGCAGGCCGCGAACGCGCGTGCGGCCAAGGTCCTCCCGCTCGGAGTTCCGTCTTCGTTCCAGTTCTACGACCCCTATCCGGTCGTCGCCCGTCGTGCCCAGGGCTCCTGGCTCGAGGACGTCGACGGCAACCGCTACGTCGACTTCAACATGGGCTACGGCGCGCTGTTCGCCGGTCACGGCCATCCCGTGATGCGCGCCGCGATCGAGGAGCAGCTCGCGAACGGCACGCTGTTCGTGACGCCGTGCGAGCTCAACGCTGAGGTCGCCGAGCTGCTCGTCGAGCGCTTCGGCTTCGATCTCGTCCGGTTCACGAACAGCGGCACCGAGTCGACGATGGACGCGATCCGCGCCGCCCGCGGCTACACGGGCCGGTCGAAGATCATCAAGGTCGAGGGCGGCTACCACGGCCACCACGACGAGGTGATGGTCTCGATGAAGCCGGCGCTCGACCTCGCCGGTCCCGCGGATGCGCCGGTTGGCGTGCCCGCGACTGCAGGTCTCACTCCCGGCGTGCTCCACGACACGCTCGTGGTCCCGTTCAACGACGCCGACGCCCTCGAGCGGGTGCTCGACGCGAACAAGGGTGAGGTCGCCGCGTTCATCACCGAGCCGGTGATGGAGAACATCGGGATCTGCCCGCCCCTTCCCGGCTACCTCGAAGCCGTGCGGGAGATCACCAAGCGCCACGGCACGATGCTGATCTTCGACGAGGTCAAGACCGGCATCACCGCGGGCTACGGCGGAGCAACTCGTCGTTTCGGAGTGCAGCCCGATCTCGTGTGCCTCGCCAAGTCGATCGGCGGGGGATTGCCGATCGGCGCGTTCGGCGGCCGGGCCGAAGTGATGGAGCTGATCGCGCAGGGCACCGTCCTCCATCTCGGCACTTACAACGGCAACCCGCTCGTGATGGCCGCGGCACGCGCCGTGCTTCGCGACATCTGCACTCCCGACGCGGTCGCCGAGGTCGAGGCGCGCAACCATCGCATGGTCGACGCGATCGGCGGCATCGTCGCGGACGCCGGTCTCCCTGCGCACACGGTCGAGATGGGCGCCAAGGGCTGCGTCACCTACTCGCCGACCCCGGTGCGCAACTACCGCGACTACAAGGCGACCGACACGGATCTGGCGTTCGCGACGTGGATCTGGGGGATCAACCGCGGCATCCTGCTCCCGCCCGGTCTCGACGAGCAGTGGCTCGTGTCCGTGCAGCACACCGACGCCGACGTCGAGCACCACACGCAGGTGTACGCCGACTTCGTCGCCGCACTGGTCGCGTGACATGACCACCGCCGTGACTCCCGCTGCTGGCGCGCGCACCGACGCGGGCACTCGCTTCGGCGTGCTCGCGGTGCTCGCCGCCACCACCTGCTGGGGTCTCGGCGGCGTGCTCGGGAAGTCGGTCGGCGCGTCCGGTCTCGTCGTCAGCTTCTACCGGTTGTGGATGGGCGCCGTGGTGTTGAACCTGGTGCTGGTCGTCATGCGGCGGCGGCTCACCTGGGACGTGTTGAAGTGGTCGTGGCTCGGCGGCGTGTGCTTCGGCCTGAACGTCGCGCTCTACTTCACGTCGGTCCGCATGACCTCGATCGCGAACGTGGCGATCATCGGCTCGCTGACTCCGGTGATCGTCTTCCCGATCGCGGTGAAGTGGATGGGGGAGCGGGTGACGCGCAAGGCGATCGTGTGCTCCGCACTCGCGATTGCCGGCGTCGTGGTCGTCGTGCTCGCGGGCGGATCGAGCGGGAGCGCGCGCTGTCAGGCGACCTGCTCGCCGTCGTGAACCTCGTGTCGTGGGCCGCGTTCTTCCTCGTGACCAAGCACGCCCGAAAGGGCGTCGGCACGCTCGAGTACCTCGCCGCGATGACGCTCGTGGCGGCGATCACCGTCACCCCGATCGCGTTCCTGACCGGCCAGGACTTCGGTTCGGTCGAGGGTCTCGGCTGGCTGTGGCTCGTGCTGCTCGTGCTCATCCCCGGCGCCGCGGGTCACGGGCTGATGACGTGGGCGCACGCGCACGTCGACGTCTCGACGTCCTCGGTGCTCGTGCTCGGGGAGCCGGTGCTCGCGACGATCGCCGCCGCCGTGTTCCTGAGCGAATCGGTGAACGCAGTGCAGATGCTCGGGATGGCGGGCGTCGTCGCCGCGCTCGCCGTGCTGGCGGTCGCCGAGTCCGACACCGTCGAACCCGAACCGGTCGCCGCCGCTACCTGACGCCGAAGACTCGCTGGTTCTCTTGGCGAAATCGGGTCTCTATGACCTCGTGGCGCCGAAGAATTCAGCGGGGGGCTCGCAGGTGGTCGGTGACCTTGCAGTCGTCGCCGAACACGAGGAACCGGTCGAAGCCGCGCATGAACCAGCGGTCGTGGGTGACCGCGATGACCGTGCCCTCGAACTCGGTGAGGCCGTCCTCGAGCGCTTCCGCTGACGCGAGGTCGAGGTTGTCGGTGGGCTCGTCGAGCAACAGCAGCGTCGCGCCGTCGAGCTCGAGCAGCAGCACTTGGAAGCGCGCCTGCTGCCCGCCCGACAGGGTCTCGAACGGCTGGTCGGCGCAGCCCTGCAGCTCGTAGCGGCGGAGCCGGCTCATGGCCGCGCCGCGCGGCTGGTCGCGGCTGGCGAGGATGTCGACGAGGGTGCGGCCGGCGAGCTCGGGATGGTCGTGGGTCTGGCTGAAGAAGCCCGGCACGACGTTCGCGCCGAGGCGCCAGTCTCCGTGGTGGTCGATGACGCGCCCCGCGAGCAGGTGCAGGAAGTGGCTCTTGCCCGTGCCGTTCGGGCCGACGACCGCGACGCGCTCGCCGAACCACAGCTCGGCGTCGAACGGATCGGTGAGGCCGTCGAGCTCGAGCTGTTCGAGCATCACGGCCCGCTTGCCCGTCCGCGCGCCGCCGAGCCGCATGGTGATCTTCTGATCGCGAACCTTCTCAGGCGGGGGACCGGCTTCGTCGAAGTGTCGCAGCCGACTTTCGGCCGCCTTGGCCTTCGGCGCGAAGTTGTCCGCGAACGCGGCGCGTCGCTTCATCTCCTTCATGATCGCCTCGAGGCGATCGCGCTCACGCGTGTGGCGGGCGTGCTCGTCCTCGATGCGCTCTCGTCGCGCGTCACGCGCTTCGTAGTAGGTGGCGAACGATGCGCCGTGCGTCCACGCGCCGCTCGCTTCGAGCGTGACGACCTTCGTCGCGGTCGCGGCGAGGAGCTCACGGTCGTGGCTGACGTACAGGATCGTCTTGTTCGTCGCCCGCAGCTGGTCTTCGAGACGTCGCTTCGCGGGGATGTCGAGGAAGTTGTCGGGCTCGTCGAGCAGCAGCACGTCATCGGTGCCCCGCAGGAGCACCTCCAACGCGAGCCGCTTCTGCTCACCGCCCGACAACGTCGCGACGGGCCGCTCGCCGACCTCCGAGAGGTCGACGCCGAAGGCCTCGGTGAGGCAGGTGTCCCAGAACACCTCGGCGTCGTATCCGCCCGCATCGCCCCAGCTGCCCAGCGCCTCCGCGTACTTCGAGCGCGGCATCAGTGTCGTTCGGGCGCTCCGCGACGACGCGCTCGGCATCGGCGAGCTTGGCGGCGGCCTTCCGGAGCGGGGGAGCGGCGAGCGTGATGAGAAACGTCCGCACGGTCGTGTCGTCGCGGATCGAGCCGACGAGCTGGCGCATGACCCCGGCGCGTCCGTCGATCCGTACCGTTCCTTCGGAGGGGCGCTCGTCGCCGGCGAGCACTCGCATCACGGTCGACTTGCCGACGCCGTTCGCGCCGACCGAGCGCGACCCGCTCGCCGTTGCCGACGCGGAACGAGACGTCGTGGAACAGCCGATGTCCGCTGCCCG
The DNA here is from genome assembly GCA_963759645.1 of uncultured Acidimicrobiales bacterium. Classification (GTDB taxonomy): domain Bacteria; phylum Actinomycetota; class Acidimicrobiia; order Acidimicrobiales; family DATKAS01; genus DATKAS01. The sequence continues at coordinate 10,046 of CAVXAI010000018.1, forward strand.
GGCGCTTCCACGCCAAGCCCTGCACCTCGATGGCGCCCACGGGGCGGACGCTACGCGCTCGGTCGCCGGCGCCCGCTGATTTGCCTAGAGGCGGCGGAGGCGGACGCGGCGCACGTTGTGATCTGGCCCCTTCTCCAGCACGAGGCGGGCGCGCTCGCGGGTGGGGAGGATGTTCTCCCGCAGGTTGCGACCGTTGATCTCCCGCCAGATGCCGTGCGCGAACTCGATCGCCTGTTCGTCGCTCATCGCCGCGAAGCGGTGGAAGTAGGAGTTGGGATCGCGAAAGATCGTCGCTCGCAGCGCCTGGAAGCGTTCGAGGAACCACTGCTCGACGTGGGCCTCGTCCGCATCGACGTAGATGGTGAAGTCGAAGAAGTCGGACACGTACATCGGCGGCGCATCACCCGACCCGACTCTCGTCATGCCGCTCTGCAGCACGTTGAGTCCTTCGACGATGACGATGTCGGGCTGCCGAACGACCTGCGTCTCGCCGGGCACGATGTCGTAGACGATGTGGGAGTAGACCGGCGCCTCGGCGTCCTCCTTGCCGGACTTCACCTCGGCCATGAACTGCACGAGGCGGCGGAGGTCGTAGCTCTCGGGGAACCCCTTGCGGCCCATGATGTCGCGCTCTTCGAGCACGGCGTTCGGGAAGAGGAAGCCGTCGGTCGTGACGAGGTCGACCTTGGGATGGTGGGGCCACCGAGAGAGGAGCGTCTGGAGGATGCGGGCGGTGGTGCTCTTCCCGACCGCCACGCTGCCCGCGATGCCAATTACATAGGGGACCCGTGGGGCCAGGCTGCCGAGGAAGGTGTCGGTCACCGCCGAGAGGTCTTGGCTGGCCGACACGTAGAGGTTCAGCAGCCGGGAAAGCGGCAAGTAGATGTCGGTCACCTCTTCGAGCGACAGGCGCTCGTTGATGCCCCGCAGCGCATCGAGATCCTTCTCGTCGAGCGTCAGCGGCGTCGCCGCCCGCAGTGCGGACCACGCCGCGCGATCGAACGAGAGATAGGGGGAGAGGGGGTTGCCGTCGGGCTGGGCGGCGGCCATGGACGCTGAACGTAGCGTGCAAGGCTCTGGGGGTGACAAACCTGGCGATCGACCGGGACGACATCGAGGATGCCGCCGACCGCATCGCCCCGCACGTGCGCCTGACCCCGACGATGACGGTCGACGCACGCGACTTCGGGCTCGAGGTCGACGCCACGATCACGCTGAAGCTCGAAGGGCTGCAGCACGCCGGCTCGTTCAAGACGAGAGGAGCGTTCAACCGCACGCTCTCGAACGAGGTGACCGACGTGGGGCTGATCACCGCGTCGGGAGGCAATCACGGTGTCGCGGTGTCGCACGTCGCGGCCCGGCTCGGCCACCGCGCCGAGGTGTTCGTCACCGAGACGACCCCCGAGGCGAAGATCGCCCGGATCCGCGCGAACGGCGCCGAGGTCGTGATCGCGGGCCGCTACTACGACGACGCGCAGGCGGCGAGCTCGGCTCGGGCGCTCGAGACGGGTGCGCTGGTCGTCCATCCGTTCAACCAACCCGAGACGCTCGCCGGCCAAGGCACGCTCGGCCGGGAGCTCGAGCGCCAAGCACCCGACCTCGACTCGGTGCTCGTCGCGGTCGGCGGGGGCGGCCTCATCGCGGGTGTCGCCGCGTGGTACGAGGGCCGCGTGCGGGTGATCTCCGTCGAGCCGGAGCTGATCCCCGCGATGTCACGCGCTCTGGAGGCCGGCACGCCGGTCGAGGTCGAAGTGGGTGGCATCGCGGCCGACTCCCTCGGCACGAAGGAGATCGGCGCGCTCGCCTTCCCGATCGCGCAGCAGTTCGTCGCCGGCGCTGTTCTCGTGCCCGACGATGCGATCCGCCGTGCGCAGCGCGCGCTGTGGGATCGGGTGCGGGTGCTGGCCGAGCCCGGCGGGGCCGCCGCGATGGCGGCGCTGCTGTGCGGTGCCTACCGGCCAAGGCCGGGGGAGCACATCGGTGTCATCGTGTGCGGCGCCAACACCGACCCTGCGGTGGCCCTGTCGTGACAGCGGCCACCGTGGCTCCCTCACGTTCTCGCGCGAATAACCGGCCAGATGTGGCCGGTGAATCGAACAGGAACCGGTGATGAGCGAGCACGGCCGGCCATATTGGCTGCATCAGGTCGCCGAGTACATCGTCGGGTTCATCCTGCTGCTCGCGGTGTCGCGGGTCGACGGCGCCGAGCGGGTGCCGCTGATCATCGGGGGAGCGCTCGTGCTCGTGAACGCTGCAATCAGCGGGCCGCCCGCCGGGTGCCTTCATCTCGTGCCTCGGCGAGTGCATCGATGGACGGACGTCGGCGTGATCGCGGCGCTCGTCGTGATCCCCCTCGTCTTCCGCGACGACGCTCCCTCGACGGTGTGGATCGCGATGTGCGGATCCGCCGTGGTGCTCGCTGTCATCCGCCTGACGACCGACTATCGCGCGCCGGTGCCGCGGAAGCGTGTGGAGCAACCGACGGAACCGGCGACGCCTGCATCGACCACGAACATCGCTCGCACCGCAGGCAAGGCGGTGAGGGTGAGCCCGCGTGCGCTCGGCCGGGCTATCGGGAAGACGCAGCGGCCACCTGGCTGAGGATCGCCTCGGCTTCCTCGGGCGTCATCGGCGCGCCGAGCACCGTGAGGCCGTGCTCGCCCCCGACCTTCATGAGCTCGGGGATCGCCGGGATCTGTGGCGTGGGCGGCACGACAAGTGACTCGGCCGGACGCGCCAGCGCCCGCACGAAGTCGCGGAACGTGGCGTTGTCGTGCACGAGGAGGATGCGCGCCTCGCGATCGCCGATCACGCGGAACCGGTGAGGGACGCCCCGCGGCATCGACACCCAGTGGCCGGCGCCCACGACCGTGGTCTCGTCGCCACACTGGACTGCCATCTCGCCCTCGATGATGTACCAGGTGTCGTCGAGGTCCTCGTGCGCGTGGAGGGGCGGGGCATGGCCGACGGGCAGGGTCATCTCGAGGACGACTGTCTGCATGTCCTCGGCGTTGTTGTGCTCTCTCATGAGCGTGTCGAGGAACCACCACGCCGTCGCGGTCTCGTCATTGGGTCGGTCGATCACTGGGCCGGGCATCTCGCACGCTCCTTGAATAAGGTAAGGCTTCCTGACTACCGTTAAAGTACGGTATCCTTACGATCATGTCAATGCCCGTTGCCAATCCCGGACCGTTTGTCGCGGCAATGATGCGCACAGTCGTCGAGGGGATGCGTGAGCAGATCTTCGCGGGCGTGCTCGCGGAGGGATACGACGACGTGCAATCCCGCGCACGTGAGCCTGTTCCGCTGGCCGGGGATGGACCGCATGCGGCCGACGGAGCTGGCGGAGCAGATGCGGATCACGAAGCAGTCCGTGAACGACTTGCTCGGTCACCTCGAGCACCGTGGCTACCTCGTTCGTGAGCCCGATCCGGCCGACGGGCGGGCTCGCATCGTGCGGCTTACCTCGGCGGGTCGCCGGCTCGACAGGACGGTGAACAGCGAAGCCAAAGCGGCCGAGGCTCGCATCGCCGAGATGCTTGGGCCAAAGCGGTTCGCCGAGCTCCGGCACGCACTGGAGATCTTGCACGCCGAGCTCTCGAACGAGCGAAGCGATGCTTCGTAGGAGCCCGGGAAGTACCGTCAAAGGTGCTGCCCCTGTAGCTCAGTCCGGAAAGAGCGGCGGACTTCTAATCCGAAGGCCGGAGGTTCGAATCCTCCCAGGGGCGCTGACCTGGGAACTTCGTGGCGGCCGCGAAGCTCGCTTGAGCACAGCGCTCGAGGAACGGATAACACTGGTTCCAGACCCCTCGACCGGCGGCGACCGAGACAACGGATAGCTCGTGTCGTGTCGCTCACGACCGCCACGCTTCCCCATCCCGACGAGCGCTGACTATTGCGCTTCCGAACCGTCTGAGTGCTTGTGACGGCAACGGTCGGTGTCGTTCCGGTGGGCATAAGGGCGGAACATTGCAGACGATCGAAGCTCCCAGGATTGGGCCTGCAGGACGGCATTTCTGGTGCGTGTGTTTGGGAGGCGGAGTTCGATCTTGAAACGAACCGGTCGCGGTCCGTCAGGATCACGTCGGTGCAGATCAGGTCGTTCGTGGCAGCGGGGGGACTGCCCAGACGATGCCGACGGCGATGGCCCACGCTGCGAAGGGCATGAGCAGTCCAACCGAGACGCCGAGACAGAGCGTGAAGGCTGTCACCCACGCCGTTGCCATGATCCAGCGCGGAACAGTGAGGTTCTGGCGACCGACTTGGGCGATGAGCACGGTCGTGACCGCAAGACAGATCGCAGCGACCAGCAGCACGACCGTGCCTGCCTGCGCGATGCCGGCTTGGACGTCGATGTCGATTCCGGGGTCGTCGGTGAGCTCGCCGATCGAGGTCGTCAAGGGCACGGTCGCCAGCAGACCCGCGGCGGCGACGAGGGTGGACGCGGTGACGGCGGCGGCGATGGTACTGAGGTCCCGGACCGAGCTTCCGTCACGGGCGACGGTCGCGCGCCGTACCACGACCGCCGTCCATACCAGCATGCTGGCCGACACGAGCAGAGCGAGCGACCCCAGCAGATCGCGGAGGCGGTTGGCGTTGTCGTCGAAGTGGTCAGCGAACGCGGTCGAGGCATCGGCAGAGCTGCCGAGCAACGGGCCCAGCAGCATGATCGCGAGGAGGTACGCGCAGCCGAGAGCGATCGCAGGACGGCGGAGCGGACGCACGTCCGATCAGCCCGGGAGGAACGCGACGACGTGCTCGGCTAGGCGGTCGGGGTCGTCCATCCATGAGGCGTGACCAGCGTCGGCCTTGCGCTCGAGCCGGGCGTTGGGAAGGTGACTGACGAACCCGCGGGCCACGTCGGCTCGACCCATTGGATCCTCGTCGCACCACAAGAAGTACGTCGGCGATGTCGTCTGCGCGAGCAGCGATGGAGGAAGCAGCGTGCCGGCGTTGAACCGCGGATTGTGACCATCCTCGGCGCCGCGTCAATCTCGTTGCGCAGGGTGGTGTCGGTGTCGCGGTGGTTGAGGCCGCACCCCCACGGCGGGCTCGCCGTTACCCATCTCCGGGATGCCGACAAGGGCACCGGTGCGCTCAAGGCGAACGCGCCGCTGGGACGTGTGCGCGCCGACGGACTCCCAGAGCCCAAGCTCGGCCTCGCGATAAACGCGCGGCTCGCCCATGCGCCCTCCCCTATTCCTGCACCGTAGGTCGCGATGGCGCCAGTCGCGAGCTCGGCCGTATTCAGATGAACGGACATCGTCGGTAGGGGAGCGGTGACGAAGCCCCGCTGCGCTCTGAGATCGATGACGGCCCGCCGGCGTGAAGCGCTTCCACCACCCCGTCGTCGGTGACCTCACGCTCGACTTCGGGCCACTCGACCTCCCCGGCGACCTCGGGCAGAAGATGTTCGTCTACTCCGCCAAGCCGGACTCGCCTTCCGGCGAGGCGCTCGACATGTTCGCCAGCTGGACCTCGGCGACGACACAGGCGGAGCACGAGCAGCGCGGCGCCCCGACTTGAGTTGAGCGTCATTCTGCGCATGGGTCGATGACCCAGCTGGAGCGTCCGTCGAGACAACGGATAACTCGCGCCGTGTCGCTCAGAAGTGACGTGGGAACTTCCTGTTGAGCACAGCGCTCAGCGCTGTAGGCCTTCTAATCCGAAGGCCGGAGGTTCGAATCCTCCCAGGGGCCGCTATGCGATGTCGCGAGACATCGTGCGCAGTTGTCGCGGGACATCGTTCACGATGTTTGTTGTGGCTGGTAGTCGGTGGTGGGGTCGAGGGTGAGCTGGCGGAGTAGTTCGCCGTGTTCGGTGAGGATGCGGATGTCGAGGTCTCGGGCCAGGACGAGCACGCGTTGGCCGTTGCGGGCTCGGCCGAGTCCGATGTGGTGAAGGCGGCTGTTGTGGCGCAGAGTGATGACGCCTTCGTTGACGCGGTCGCGGCGCACCCGGAAGTGCGGGTCGAGCACCGGTGCGGGCAGGGCGGTGGCTTTGGGTCGGGCCTGGTAGGCCTCGGCGGGTGTGCGTCGACCTAACGCGCGGTGGGGCCGCTGGGTGTTGTAGTAGCGGGCGAACCGGTCGAGTCGGGCTTGTAGGACGCGCACCGATCGTGTCGGTGGCTGTCGGTCGAGCCAGTTCTTGAGGGTCTGGTGGAAGCGCTCGACTTTCCCGCAGGTCTGGGGGTGATAGGGCCTTGAGTGGCGGAAGGTCACGCCGAGCGCGATGAGCTCGAGTTCCAACGCGACTCGACCGCCGCCTCGGGGGATGCCGGTGAACACGGCGCCGTTGTCCGACAGCATCTGGGCGGGAACATCGAAGCGGTCAGTGGCTTGGCGGAAACACGCGACCACGTCGGCGGCTTTGAACACCCGGCGGGCGTCGGACCCCACGACCAGCCGGGAGTGGTCGTCGATGATGTTCAAGATCTCGACGTCGAGGCCGCCGGCGAGCCGCCAATGGGTGATGTCGAGCTGCCAGCGTTCGTTGGGCTGGTCGGCCTCGAAGCGGACATAGGAACTTTTGGGCCGCTTGTGGGGCTCGGGGACGATGAACCCGCGCCGGGTCAGCACCCGCCAGATCGTCGACGGCGACGGCGCCCGACCATGGCGACGCTCGAGGTGGAACGCGATCGTGTGCGGCCCGGCGTCATGGCCGAGCTCGGTCAGTTCCTTCCGGACCGCGACGATCTCGTCCTCGACCTCGACCGCCAACTGGCCCGGGATGCGTTTGGGACGCCGGGATCGAGGCTCCAGGCCGGCTTCGCCCTCGGCCAGGAAGCGCTGCACCAGTGTGATCACCCACCGGCGCGACACCTTGTAGTCCCGAGCGACCTCGCTCTTGGAACGCCCCTCCGCCAAAACCGCGGTGACCACCAGCCGAGCCATCGACATGACGCACTCCTCGCCCCGAGGTGTGCACGATGTCTCGCGACAGGTGTGAACGATCTCCTGAACTCAGATACTCCCAGGGGCGCGACCAGGGAGAACCAGGGGCCGCCGTCATGTCTCAGGCGAGCACAGCGCTCGTGGAACCGATAACTCGTCCCTAAGGCGGCGAGGCGCGAGGGTGACGGGCCACCAGTCCGTCGGGGGAGGCGGCTCCCAGTCGAGTCCGATCTCGTGAGGGTGTTCGTCGATCCCGCCCTCGGCGAGGAGGTGGACCATGCCTGCGAGGTAGCGCTCGCGCAGGTATCCGACTGCGCGATCCTCGGGGCAGACCAAGCAAATCACCCAACCCGGGGCGGTCCACTATTTTGAACCGTGGCCGAGGAGTCAACGTTCGACCGGCGTTGACACGGGGCCCCGCTGCTGGAGGGGGTGTGTGGCCGCAGTCCAGGGCGTGCCAGTGGGGCTGGATCGGTTCGTGCCTCGACTTGCGTCCCAATGGGACGCCGCGACACCCGGTTCAGCATGGCAGGCGCTCGACGCGAGTCTCTGCCTTGTCGACATTTCGGGCTTCACGAGCCTGTCCGAGCGGCTTGTCCGGTGGGGACGTCTCGGTACTGAGGAGCTGACCGATGTTCTGAATCGTTCGTTCGGCTCGATGCTCGATCTCGCCTACGCGCGGGGTGGTGGGCTGCTGAAGTTCGGTGGCGACGGGCTCCTGTTGCTGTTCGAAGGTGCCCAGCATCCCCACCGGGCGTGCGCTGCGGCGGTCGAAATGCGCACCGCTCTCCGGGATGCCGCCCGCATTTCGACATCGGTCGGAGCGGTTGGGCTGCGCATGGCGGTCGGTGTGCATTCGGGCGAGGTACATGTGTTTCGGGTAGGAACCTCGCACCTCGAGCTGGTCGTGACCGGGCCGGCGGCCACGATAACGACGGCGATGGAGGATGTCGCGGGGCCCGGCGAGATCGTGATCAGTTCCACTACTCGGGCCCGCCTGCCGGAGAAAGCCGCGATGACCGCGAAAGAACGCGGATGGCTCCTCCGATGGCGTCGACCACCGTTCGTCGAGACCTTGCCGGCTGTTCAACGAGACCCCGACCCAGCGGTGGTGACGCGTTCCGTGCCGCGGGCCCTGCGGGACCACCTCGCCGGTGGCGCTGTCGAAGCCGAGCACCGGGTGGCGTCGATCGGTTTCGTCCGGTTCAGCGGTGTCGACTCGCTCATGGCCGAGCGTGGTCCCGATGTAGTTGCCGACGCGCTTCACGAGGTCGTGTGTGCTGTTCAGGAGGCGGTCGATGCTGAAGGCGTGACGTTCCTCGCGTCAGACGTCGACGCGGACGGCGGCAAGGTCATCATCGTGGCGGGCGTACCGACCTGGCAGGAGGACGACGAGGGTCGCCTGCTGCGCGCCGCGCGTCGGATCGCCGATACACGACCGCGGTTGCCCCTTCAGATCGGCCTGAACCATGGGCACGTCTTCTCCGGCGAGATTGGCACGGCGCGTCGATCGACGTTCACGGTCATGGGCGACACGGTGAACGTTGCCGCCCGCCTGGCGGCGGCGGCACCCCCCAGCCGGATCTACGCCACGTCCTCGATCCTGGAGCGGTCGCGCACCCTGTTCGCGACGGCCACTCTCGAGCCGTTGGCAGTCAAGGGAAAGTCGTCACCACTACGGGTGCTGGTCGTTGGCGCCGAAGCCGGTTCACGATCGGGCCGTGATCGGGACGAGCTCCCGTTCGTGGGGCGAAAGACGGAGTTCGGGGTGATCGAGAGCCACCTCGAAATGCTTTCCTCGGGTCGCGGCGGCGCCATGGTGTTGGTCGGGGACACCGGCTCGGGCAAATCGCGGCTCGTGAACGAGAGTCTTGTCGGTCGCGGTATCAACGTCTTTGTCGTTCGGGGCGAGCCGTACGGGACAACGATGCCCTACCGGGCGCTGCGCGATCCGGTGCGCGACACTCGTCGGCGTCGAGCGCGCCGCGCCTGAGCGCATGGCCGCGCAGTTTCATCGCGGCGTCTCCGAGATCGCGCCCGAGCTCCTCAGCGAGCTGCCGCTCCTCGGGGAAGTGGCCCACCTCGCCGTGCCGTCCACCCGGGAGGTCGACGTGATCGAGCCTCGCTTCCGGCGCGATCGTCTCGCGGCGACGTTGCTCCGGCTGCTCGAGCGGCGACTCGTGGGGCCTGCGGTGATCATCATCGAGGACGCCCAATGGGTTGATGAGGCATCGGCCGAGTTCCTTCAGAGCGTCGTCTCGGCGCCATCGCGAGGTTGGCTCGTGCTGGCGCTCCGGCGGCCAGGGGAGGGCGGCTTCACTCCTACCGGCGCGCAAACCCTGGTAATCGAGCCGCTGGACCGAGAGGCGGCCGAGCACCTCGTGTGGGCGGTGACCGATGCGGCACCGATGCGGCCGCACGTCGTAGAGGCGATCGTGAGTCGAGCCGCCGGCAACCCGCTTTTCCTTCAAGAGACGCTGCGGATCGTCCAGCGTGAGGGCGTCAACGCGACCCTGCCGGAGTCGCTCCACGCGGTGGTCGGCAGGGAGATCGACGCGCTGGAAGCCACTCATCGCCGGCTCCTGCGCTGCGCGTCCGTACTCGGACGCAGCTTCCGTGTCGACCTCCTCCGCACCGTCCTAGCCGACGATGTCGTTAACGGTTTCGCATCGGCGGAGCTAGCTACTGAGCTTGGACGCTTCCTCGAGGACGATGGTGGGCGATGGCGCTTCCGGCAGGCGATCGTGCGCGACGTCGCGTACGAAGGTCTGTCCTTTCGCCGGCGGCGGGAGTTGCACGGCAAAGCAGGAGCCGCGATCCAGAGGCTTGCGGGCAGTCACCCGGAACAGGAGGCGGAGATCCTCGCTTTGCACTACCAAGCGGCGCAGGACTACGCCAAAGCCTGGCATTTCGCACGACTCGCGGCGGATCGAGCGCGCGTCGCCTATGCCAATGTCGAAGCCGCTGCGTATTACGAAGCGGCGCTCGGCGTGGCCCGCCGTGTCGCCAACGTCTCGAACGTCGAACTGGTCAAGATGTGGAGGGACCTCGGTGACGTCCGGGTGAGGATGGGCATGTTCAGCGAGGCGCTTGACGCCTATCGCCGGGGCGCGCGGCTCATCGACGATGATGCGGCGGCGGGCGCGGAGTTCGCCGTGGCGCGGGCGCGTGCACAGGAGCAGTCCGGTGCCTATTCCCGAGCGCTCCGGGAGACGGCGGTCGGGCTAGGACGACTCGCCTCCATCGACTCGCCGGACGCCCGACGCTGGCGAGCCAGGCTGACCGCGTTGCGAGCGATTGTTCGTCAAGGCCAGGAACGTCCCGGCGAGGCCCTCCGGTTGGCAGAGCGCGCGGTGCGCGAGGCGCAGCGGGCCGGCGAGTTGCGCGCCCTCGCCCAGGCGTACACCGTCATCGACTGGGCCCACATCGCCCGGGGCCACCCGAAACGGGCGACCTTTGGCCAGCGGGCACTCGCGCTTTACGAGGAACTCGACGACATCGGCGCGCAAGCCGTGGTTACGAACAACCTCGGTGCCCAGGCCTACTTCGACGGTCGTTGGGACGACGCGGTTGAGTTCTACAGCCGGAGCCGTTCGGCCTCATTGCGTGTCGGCGATGCGGTGCACGCCGCGATGGCGGCCATGAATCTCGGTGAGATCTTTGTCAACCGAGGGCGGCTCGATGAAGCTGAGCTGACGCTCGCGGAGGCGAGCCGTATCTTGCGGGCCTCGGGCTCCGACGCATCGCAGGCCGCCGAGATCCAGATCGGTCGGGTGACAATGGAGCGCGGGCGATATGAAGAGGCTGAGGCTCACCTGCGCCGCGCACACGACGCGGCGTCGGCTGCCGGTCGACAGGACTCGGCGCTCGAGGCCGCGGTTCATCTCGCGGACTGCCGGCTCCGCAGCGGGCGCGCCGACGACGCCCTGACAACGTTGCTCACCGCGCGGCGTGAGGCCCGCGACGCGTCTGCGTTGTGGGTGGCCCAGATCGCTCCCGTCGAAGCACGCGCCCTTGCGGCAGTCGGCCGGTTTGACGCAGCCCGAGAGGCCTGCCGCGCTGGGCGCGATGAGGCTCGCCGCCAAGGTCTCGTCTTTGCACTCGCTCTCGTTCTGGTCGCCCAAGTGGAGGTGGAAAGCCTCGCGGGTCGCGAACCTCACGACGCGGTCGTCGCCACCGCACGTACAGAGGCCGAGGCCCTGCTCGACCAGTTGGGGTGCTCGCACAGGATCCCCGCCTATCGGCCGCAGACCGGATCGCCCGAATCGGAGTAACTCGTTCATCCGGACGCTGCAGCCGGCGCCTCGCCGGTGCGCCAGGCCGGTCGTGCGTGTTTGCGCCACGTCGCTCGTCCGGGGCGCCCAACGAGTCGCCACCGCGCGGACAGCGAACAACGGATAACTCGCGTCCTGTCGCTCCCGAGTGACCTGCGATCTTCCTGTTGAGCACAGCGCTCAGTGCTGTAGGCCTTCTAATCCGCGGGTCGCAGGTTCGAATCCTGCCGGGGGCGCTACCTGGGCGTTGTGTGGGACGAGAGCGCGCGCGGCGTTGAGCACAGCGCTCGGACAACGGATAACTCGGCGGGAGCCTCGTGACCTGACACCCCTTCGCACGACACTGCAAGGGACGCATCTCGGGGGGCCGCCCGAATCGGACCTCGTCCTTCGACTCGGAGCACCAGCGAGCTGTGCGCAGCCATGATGGCTGCATGGCCGAAAACCGTCAGGTCCTGATCGCCTCGCTTCCTACCGGGGCTCTCGCTTCGTCCGACTTCGAGATGCGTAGCGCGCCGATGCCCGAAGCGGCGGACGGCGAGGTGCTGTGCCGCACCGTCGCGCTGACGATCGGCGCCGGCCAACGCGCCGGGCTGCAGGGCAGCGCCAGCTACGCCGGCGCGCCCGAGGCCGGCCGTCTGATGGGCGGCAGCGGAGTGGCCGAGGTGGTCGAGTCACGCGCCGACAGCATCCCCACCGGGTCGCTCGTCTCCGCACCGACCGGGTGGCAAGCCTTCTCGACCCATGCGGCGCGTCACGTGCATCTACTCGACGCCGGTACCGATCCCGCCACAGCGCTCGGGGTGCTCGGCACCAACGGGTTGACCGCGTACTTCGGACTGCTCGAGGTCGGCCAGCCGCAGCCGGGCAACACCGTCGTCGTCTCGGCGGCGGCGGGGTCGGTCGGGCACATCGTCGGCCAGATCGCCAAGATTCATGGGTGCAGGGTCGTCGGCATCGCCGGCGCCGACGACAAATGCCGGATGCTCGTCGACGAGCTCGGCTTCGACGTCGCCGTCAGCTACAAGGACCCCGAGTTCCGATCGAAGTTCAAGGACACGACGCCGGATCGGATCGACGTGTACTTCGACAACACCGGCGGCCCGGTGCTGGAGAGCGCCCTGTTCCGCATGGCTCAGGGTGGGCGCATCGCCTGCTGTGGTGTTGTCAGCCAGTACGACACGTCGACGCCTGGCCCCGGCCCGCGTGGCGTGCCGGGCCTGCTGGTCAACAACCGCGTGCGGATGGAGGGCTTCTTGGTCTTCGATTTCGTCGATCGCTACGAGCAGGCCCGCCGGGACATGTCGCAGTGGGTCGCCGACGGCTCGCTGAAGCCGAAGGTCACCGAGTTCCACGGTCTCGAGGAAGCGCCGCAGGCGTTCGTCGAACTCCTCGCCGGCCGCACCGTGGGCACCACCGTCGTCACCATCTGACGACGGCGGCACGTCCCACCGATTCGAGATGTGGCGCCATGCACGCGGACGGCAACGGTGTCGTTCCTCCGACTCAGGGTTGGAACCGGTCGTCTCCGAGGAGCCGTTCGAGTTCACGGACGACGTCGACTGCGTCCGGGAGGACGAGCTCCGCCGCGACGAGGTCGTCAACTGCGGCGTCCTATGACTCGACGTACCCGTTCCTCGGCGACGTGATCATCGCCCGGGCACCGAATGTGAAATGGACCTTCTTCAGACAAGCCGAAGGTCGAGCGGTGGGTGCCCGTAGACGAAGACATTCACGGTGGACACCATTCGTGACGACACATCCGACGTGTTACGCGCGGCTGGAAGACATCGAGAAGCTGCTTCGCCTCGTCGACGACTCGCGGGTCTAGCGTCACGAGGTGTCATCGGTGAGCGCATGACCGGCGAGCGCACTGTTCTCGTTGCCGGCACGTCGGGGCTGATCGGTCACGCGGCGCTCGAGCAGTTCAGCGCTGTCGGTGGGTTCGACATGGTGGGCGTGTCCCGCTCGCTGCCATCGGACCTCGCCGGGGTCCGCCTGCTCGCCCTCGACCTGACGGACGCCGCAGCGTGCCGCCGGGTGCTCGGCGAGCTCAAGGGGGTCACCCACCTCGTCTACGCCGCGCTCCAGGAGGGTCCGGGCCTGCTGCCGGGCTGGTACGAGGAGGAGCTGATGCAGCGCAACGCATCGATGCTGCGCAACGTCCTCGACTCTCTCGACCTCGGCACGATGCAGCACGTCTCGCTGCTGCAGGGCACCAAGGCGTACGGCGTGCACCATCCAAGTGTCGACCGCGAGCGCGTACCTTTGCCGCTGCGCGAGCGCGCGCCGCGCGTCGAACATCCGAACTTCTACTGGTTGCAGGAGGACGAGCTGCGCGCGCGCCAAGCCGGCGCCACCTGGTCGTTGACGATCTTCCGCCCGACGGTCGTGTACGGCGCGACCGCGCCCGTCAACATGAACCCACTCCCGGCGATCGCCGTGTACGCCGCGTTGCAACGAGCCGGCGGTGAGCCGCTGCACTTCCCCGGCACCGAGACCCGCCGAACCCTGCACGAGGCAGTCGACGCCGACATCGTCGGGCGCGGGCTGCTGTGGGCGGCGACGTCGCCCGATGCCGCCGACGGCACGTTCAATCTCACGAACGGCGACGTGTTCTGCTGGGACGACGTGTGGCCGGTGATCGCCGCGACGTTCGGCCTTGAGGTCGGCGAGCGACGCCCGATGTCCTTCGCCCGGGACCTGCCCGCCCGCGATCCCGAATGGGCGGCGCTCGCCGAGGAGCACAACCTCGACGTACCGCCGACGATCGAGGGCTTCGTCGGCGCCAACTCGCTCGTTTACGCCGACATGGTGATGGCTGAGACCGGACGTTCCCCATTCGTCAATAGCACGATCGCCGCGCGCCATGCTGGCTTCGCTGAGTGTGTCGACACGGCCGACATGTTCGAGGCCCTCATGCGCCGCCTCGCGGCCGAAGGACGCATCCCGCCACTGCCCTGAGGAGCGCAGCCCCGCGATCCTGGCTGGCGGCCCCTAGACGCGGAGGTTTCGGAACGAACAACGGATAACTCGCGCTCTGTCGCTCGCGGAGCGACCTGCGAACTTCCTGTTGAGCACAGCGCTCAGGCCAAGAGGCGATCTAATCCGCGGGTCCTCCAAGAACTCGCGATCACTGGCAGGGCGTCAGGGTCGCCCGGCATGGGGTGCGTCGACTGTTGGGTGAGCACGATCCCGTCGGACGCGCCGTCGGCGCCGTAGCGGTTGGCCACGATGAACAGCGTCCGACCGTCGTCGCCCCCGAGCATGCACGCGAAGCAGCCACGGTCAACGTTGACGGTGTCGAGGACTTCGCCACCTTCAGCGACACGGGTGCATCGCTGACCGGGAACGCTGGCATACCAGATCGCCCCCTCGACGTCGCCGCAGATGCCATCCGGGGCCGAGCCCGATCCGAGGTCAGCCCAGATGCGCCGGTCAACGAGCTCACCCGAGTCCCTGATCGTCCACGCGGTCAGCCGGTCGGCGTGCGACTCTGCCACCACCAGCGTGTCGCCGCCGAGCACGACCATCCCATTCGGGAAACCACACATCGTCGGCCACCTGGTGGCTGCCGCCGTCGGGCAGCACCACCGCGACGATGCCCGGCTTTGGATCCTCCCACGGAGCCACGCCTGGCATGTCCACCCACGCCCGGCCGGCGGCATCGACAACGATCTCGTTGAAGGGCTGACCCATGGCGCCGTAGGGCGCCTGCTCTGGACCGATCACCACACCACGCAGCGTCGCGATCAGCAGCTGGCCGTCGGGTAGCCAGTCGATCGAGAACGGCAACCCATCGACTCGTGCCACCACTTCGCGGTTGCCGTCGCGATCGAAGGCGAGAACCTCCCCGGCGATCCAGTCGCACATCCAGAAATGGCCGTCGTGCCACCGCGGAGACTCGCCCATCTGTATCCCACTCGCGAACAGCTCAGCCATTCCGAACAGACTGCCACCAGCACAAAGCCATCGGTCCCGCCAAAAGGACAGAAGAGTGCTGTCGCGAACGTCGAGTCGGCTAACAGCATCCTCAATGTGCCGATCGCTCGACATTGCCCAGTCGTTGTGGTCTTTGGTGCTCCCGCTCCGACCCGACAGCACAGCCTGCAGTCGTGCGATGTCGATTCGTGTGACGCGTCCGATGAGTTTCGTCGTCCTCATCCGTCGGGACTAGGTACGGTCGAGAATGGAACCGCTCATGACCGACCATCACCTGCTCGAGGTCCTCGAAGACCGCAAGGAGGACGCATCCCGATGAAGCTGCCGCCGATCGTCTCGCCGCAGGAGTGGGAGACAGCTCGCCAGGAGCTGTTGGTGGGGGAGAAGGAGCTCACCCGGGCCCGCGACGCCATAGCCGCCAAGCGTCGGCGGATGCCGTGGATGGCGGTCGAGAAGGACTACGGGTTCCAAGGCCCGACGGGCCCCGCGAGCCTCGCCGATCTGTTCGAGGGTCGTCGCCAGCTGATCGTGTACCGCGCCTTCTACGCGCCGGACGTCACCACCTATCCGCACAGCGGCGGCTCGTACCCGCAGCGAGCCTGCGTCGGCTGCTCACTCGGAGCCGACCAAGTCGCCCACCCGGCCCACCTGAACGCCCGGGACACGACGCTGGCGTACGTCTCGCGCGCTCCCCAGGCCGAGATCCAGGGTCTCAAGGAACGCATGGGATGGGAGACCATCCCGTGGTACACCCTCACCGACGACTTCGACGCTGACTTCGGGGTCGACCAGTGGCACGGGACCAACGTCTTCATCCGAGACGGTGACCGGATCTTCCGCACCTACTTCGTCCAGGACCGCGGCGATGAGCAGCTCGGCAGCACCTGGAGCTACCTCGATATCACCGCCCTCGGACGCCAGGAGGAGTGGGAGGACTCACCCGAGGGCTACCCGCAGACGCCGCCCTACCAGTGGTGGAACTATCACGACGCATACAGCAACGGCCGCTGATCACATATACGAGTAGCCGATAGCCACGACACTCCGCTCGGGCTGGACCCGTCCTCGAACGCCGGTTCACCTCCGCCGCGGTTGGCTAGTGCAACCGAGTGAACTTGCTGCCGTCCGATCCGACACGCGCGGCGCTGTGCGACTGTGCGTTCAGGGAGGCGGCGGCCCGCATCCGTGATGAGAGCGAGGCGGCAGGGAGCCCGCACGCCGCGGTGACCGACCTGGAGACCCTGCTGTTCTGAGCGCGTTCAAGCGCCCACTGTCTCGGCAATACCGTGCCGAGCAGCAACAACGGATAACTCGCGCCGTGTCGCTCACGAGTGACCTGCGATCTTCCTGTTGAGCACAGCGCTCAGTGCTGTAGGCCTTCTAATCCGAAGGCCGGAGGTTCGAATCCTCCCAGGGGCGCGACCAGGAAGAACAATCGTCGTGCTGAGCACAGCGTTCCAAGAACGGATAACACCGGGTCGAGGCTCCCAGGCGGGAAGTCCGATGGCCCCCGACTTAGCGCCCCGTCAGGCAACGTTCGCCCGCCACCGAACGGCACCTTGGGGGCAGCGGCCTGCGAACAACGTCAGGGTCGTAGCCTGCCGCGTAGTGGAGATGCTCACTGTCGAGATCGAAGGTTGCCGGGCCTCTCACGCGCGGCTAGCCGCCAGAATCGAGGGCCTGACCGATGAGGTTGTCCGAGAACCGTCGCTGTTGCCTGCCTGGAGTGTCGGACACGTGCTCACGCACCTGGCGCGCAATGCAGAGGCGATGTTCCACCGAATCGAAGCCACCACACGTGGTGAGGTCATCGATCAGTACGTGGGTGGTGCCGAGGGTCGCGCCTCGGAGATTGAGTCGGGCGCAGGACGACCAGCAAACGTGCTCATCAACGACGTCATCAGTTGGTCACAGCGGCTTGATGCCACCTTCGTATCACTGCCCGACGACTCCTGGAACCGACCTGTCCGGTCTGGCCGAGGCGACGAGCATCCCGTAGCGCGACTCCCGTTTCATCGCTGGTGGGAAGTCGAGGTCCATCTCGTCGACCTTGCAATAGGCCACACTCCGGCCGACTGGCCACAGGAACTGGTTGACCGTGCTCTTCCGAGGCTGGTTGCAGGTCTCGCCAATCGTGCGGATCCGCGCTCGTTGATGGCCTGGACGCTCGGTCGAGGTCCGGCGCCAGGCCTCGAATCCTGGGTCTGACACCGGTCGGTGCCCACCGCCACCAAACGCCGGCTCGGCGGCACGGCGCGACGCTCATGTATCGCGCCGACGCTGCGTCCCGCGAACGCGACAGATCGACGGCGCTAGCTACGGGAGTTGCTCGAGACGAACGCGCCAGGCCGGTGTCTCAGGATCCACGCGGTGAACTCGGGGCGGGACGCCTAGCTGCGTGGGCGGAGTCAGGCGCGTCATCGGGCGGACCGCAGTCCGCTTCCATTGCATTTCCAGCTTGTTCCGGATCGCATCGTCACCCAAGATCTGACGGAACCACGCCTCGGTCGTCGACACGTGGACGAGGGCCGCCGCTTCCGCAAGTCGCGGGTCGTGCGCCTCGAGAGCCGCCAGGATGCTGGCGTGCTCCGTCATTGTCCGTTCTGTGGCGCCCGCTTCAACGACGCCCCGCCAAACGCGGCCCCGAGTAGTGCGACTCGATACCCCGTTCAGCATCGACGCCAGGGTTTCGTTGCCCGCCGCCGACGCCACCAGTTCGTGGAACTCCGCGTCGAACTGGACGAGTTCATCCTGGGAGGAGGCGGTAGACATCCGATGTAAGCAGACGCGGAGCGCCTCGAGGGTCTCCTCGTCGATCCGGGCTGCTGCCATCGCGGTCGCCGCCGGCTCGAGGATGCGGCGGACCTGGACCAGCTCGAGGGTGAAGCCGTCTTGCATCAGCTCGGCGGCAGCGCCGATGCCCTCGAGCAGGAGCTCTGGCCGCAGGCTCGTGACGTAGGTGCCGTCGCCTCGGCGCACGTCCAGCACCCGAGCGGTGACGAGGGCTCGGACTGCTTCACGGACCGTGCTTCGACTGGTGCCCAGCAGATCGGCGAGTTCGGACTCCGGCGGCAGCCGCGCCCCCGGCTCGAGCTGACCGGACGCGATCAGGTCTCGGACCTGGCGTATCGCCGCTTCTGTGAGGGGCGCAGTCATCGTTCCACTTCTCCCGAAATGCGGGGTAGACATCTGATGTCTGAGGGCGTACTTTACGCCAAGCAAGGACCGAAGGACACACGTCGGCCGGAGTGAATCGGTGGGGGGACGTGGAGCGGTACGGGGGAGTGCAATCCATGACCGATGTGGCCGAGCCGGGCGGCGCCGCGACAGCCGACCGAGCCCACGTCTCGGCCGCTGCCGATGTGCACGATGCAGGCATGGATTCGACCGACTCCGCAGGCCGGGACCCCGCCGATGCCGCGTCACACCGCCGGTACCGCTTGCTGCAAGGCGCTCTAACGGTGATCAGCGCGGGCCCGGCGCTGATCTTGGTGGCTCTCATCGTCATCATGACGTTCCTGTCACCGGTGTTCCTCACCACGGGGAACATCGGCAACGTCCTCTCCCAGACGGCTGTCATCGCAGTGCTCGCCATCGGCCAGCTACTCGCCATCCTGACGAGAGGGATCGACCTCTCGGTCGGGGCGAACCTGGCACTCGCTTCGGTGATCGGCGCCATCGCCTTCCAGCACGGACAGCCGGGATTTGTGGTCATCCTCGTGATGCTCGCCTCCGGCGCCGCGGTCGGACTCGTGAACGGGGGCGTCTACGTGTGGGGACGTCTGCCGCATCCGTTCATCATCACGTTGGCGATGTTGAGCATCGCCCGGGGGCTCGCGCTCGAATTGGCCGGTGGGCAGCCGCAACGAGGCATGCCGGAGGTAGTGCGCACGCTCGGAGGCGGCTCCATCGGGTGGCTGCCGTACTCGACGATCCTGGTGGGCGGCATCGCCATCGCGGTCGCCGTGCTCTGCTCCCGACTCGTTTGGGGCCGGTGGCTCTACGCCGTCGGCGGCAATCCCGAGGGCGCGCGGCGCGGCGGCATCCCCGTCGGGACAGTGCTCATCTCGGTCTACGTGCTGTGCGGACTGCTTGCCGGCGTCGGCGCGATCATCACCTCGGGTCGACTGAACGCCGGTTCACCGACGGCCGGCGAGCTCGCCGAGCTCGACTCGATCGCTGCAGTGATCATCGGTGGAGCGAGCTTCCTCGGTGGCCGGGGAACGGTGCTCAATGCACTCATCGGTGCGTTGATGATCGGCGTCATCCGCAACGGGATGAACCTTCTGAACGTGTCCGCCTTCTACCAGCTCATCGCGATCGGCGTCGTCATCGTGATCGCGGTGGAAGCCGACGTTGTGCGCACGAAGCTCGAAGAGCGCTTCCGAGTTCTGCAGGCGACAGTCGCATGAGCTCGGCCGTTCCGCCCTGGCCGTTCGCGGTGCCACAAAGCGGTTCGGCGCGGTGCTCGCGCTCGAGTCGGTCGACATCGAGGTTCACAGCGGCGAGGTGCTCGCAGTGCTCGGCGACAACGGCGCGGGCAAGTCCACGCTCATCAAGTGCATCAGCGGAGTGCATCGTCTCGACGCCGGCACGATCGAGCTCGATGGGGCGGCCGTGCACATCACGTCGCCCGCGGCGGCCCGCGCTCATGGCATCGAGACCGTCTACCAAGATCTCGCGTTGTTCGACAACCTCGACCCCGCAGCCAACTTCTACGCGGGACGTGAAGACGCCGGGCCCCGCTGGCTCCCCGTGCCGCTCCGTGTGCTCCGTCGACCGCGCGATGGCGGACGCGACCACCGAGGTGCTGCACCGCCTCCAGGTCACGCTGCCGGACAGCTCCGCCGCGGTCGGCCTGATGTCGGGAGGCCAGCGGCAGGTGATCGCCGTCGCGCGGGCAGCGGCCTTCGCGTCGAAAGTCGTGATCCTCGACGAGCCCACCGCGGCCTTGGGACTGCGTGAGTCCCGCCGTGTCCTCGATCTCATCCTACGACTGCGCGAGGAGGGGCACGCCGTCATCGTTATCTCCCATGCAATGGATCACGTCACGGAGGTCGCCGACCGCGCCGTCGTGATGCGCCGTGGTCGCACGGTCGGCGAAGTGATCCCGAGCCCCGAGACCCAGGAAAGGATCGTCGCCCTCATCGTCGGCACCTCTACCTGAGCCCACGACCTAAACAAACCCTGTTACCCCGTCCGGTTGACCCGGCGCGCCCAAAAATCACACAGCAGAAGGGAACGTCATGAATCGATTGATCCGCACCGCGTCGTTGGTGCTCGGCCTCAGTCTCCTGGTCGGCGTCAGCGCATGCGGCGACGACTCCGGCGACTCAGGCGGCGCCGCCACTACCGGCTCGGGCAGCGAAGGCACTGCCGCATCCGGTGAGGCCATGAAGATCGGCTTCATCACGAAGTTCCCGGTGGACTTCTTCGACACCATGGTCGAGGGAGCGAAGGAGTGGAACACGACTCATCCGGAGGTCGAGCTCATCTTCGCCCAGGGCGAGAGCGGCACCGACGACGAGGGCGAGATCGCCGCCATCGAGTCGATGATGACCCAAGGTGTCGCGGCGATCGCGATCACTCCGACCAGCCCGGCCGTCCAGGACGCACTGCAAGAGGCCGTCGATCAGGGCATCAAGGTCGTGCTCATGGACAACGACATCCCGGACTGGGACGGCAAGTCGAGCCTCGTCGCCACCGACAACCTGGCGGGCGGAAGACTCGCGGGCGAGTTCATGGCGAGCCAGCTCGAGCCGGGCGCCAAGATCGCGATCCTGCAGGGCGTCCTCGGTGCGCCGTCGCTCGACGACCGTGTGACGGGCTTCGAGGAAGGTCTTGGAGATGGATTCGAGATCGTCGCCAAGCTGCCCACCGATTGCGACCAGACCAAGGGTCTCGACGCTGCGCAGGACATCCTCACGGCCAACCCAGACCTCGACGCGCTCTACGGCGCCTGTGGTCCGCCGATCATCGGTGCGATCGAAGCCATCGCGAGTGCCGGCATGACGATCAGCGTCGTCGGCTTCGACGCAGGGCCGGATGAGATCGCCGCCATCATCGAGGGCACCGAGCTCGCGTCCGTCGCGCAGTTCCCCTTCAAGATGGGTGAGCTGGGCGCCGACACGGCGTTCCGAGCCGCGAACGGTGAGACGGTTCCGGAACTCGTCGATACCGGCACTGAGATCGTCACCAAGGACAACGCGGCCGACTTCCAGTGACCCCCGAGATCCCCGGGGAGCTCTCCTTCCTGCTCTCCGGGGCTCGGCGGGTCGACCACCACCGTCGATCGCTCATGGAACGAGGACAGCGATGACTCGCATCAGCGCGCTCGATGTCGTCGACGTGCGGTTCCCCACATCGCGCGACCTGGACGGGTCTGACGCGATGAATCCCGAGCCCGACTACTCCGCCGCCTACGTCGTCTTGCGAACAGACGACCTCGCGGTGAGTGGGTGCTCATTGCTGTTCACCACCGGCCGCGGCAATGACGTGGCGTGTGCCGCGATCCGATCGCTCACCCCCTACGTCGTCGGTCTGGACGTCGGCACGACCGTCGCCGACGTCGGAGCGCTTGCCCGGGTGCTCACGTGGGACGGCCAGCTCCGCTGGCTCGGCCCTGAGAAGGGCGTCATGCACATGGCGATCGGGGCCGTCGTGAACGCGTGCTGGGACATGCGGTCGCGACTGGATGCACAACCGCTGTGGCGCGTGCTCGCGTCGCTCTCGCCCGAAGACATCGTCGGCCAGATCGACTTCACCTACATCGAGGATGCGCTTTCGCCTACCGACGCGCTCACGATTCTCCGTGCCTCCGAGGACGCCCGGGGGGAGCGCAGGAAGGAGTTGGAGGCCGATGGGTTCCCCGCCTACACGACGTCGGCGGGGTGGTTGGGGTACGACGACGCAAAGGTCGAACGGCTGTCGCGGGAATCGATTGCCGCGGGGTTCACCATGCTGAAGCTGAAAGTCGGCGCCGACATCGAGTCAGACATCCGGCGGCTCGGCGTCGCTCGACGGGTTGTCGGCGACGGCGTACCCCTGGCGGTCGACGCCAACCAGCGATGGGGCGTCGACGAGGCGATCCACTGGATGACGCGCCTTGCCCCGTTCGACCCGTACTGGATCGAGGAGCCGACCTCTCCCGACGACGTCCTCGGACATCGCACGATCCGTAACGCGGTGAGTCCGATACGCGTCGCGACCGGGGAGCACGTCCAGAACCGCGTGATCTTCAAGCAGCTCCTCCAGGCCGAGGCGATTGACGTGGTGCAGATCGACGCGTGCCGAGTTGGCGGCGTGAACGAGAACCTGGCCATCCTGTTGCTCGCGGCGAAGTTCGGCGTGCCTGTGTGCCCTCACGCGGGCGGAGTCGGATTGTGCGAGATGGTGCAACACCTCGCCATGTTCGACTTCGTCGCCGTGAGTGGCACGTTCGAGGGCCGTTGGATCGAGTACATCGACCATTTGCACGAGCACTTCACCGCTCCGGTGCGTGTCGAGGGGGGCCGATATCGGGCGCCCTCCGCGCCAGGCGGCGGTGCCCAGCTGCACGACACTTCGATCGCCGAGCATCGGTTCCCCGACGGCCCGGTGTGGGCGGACTCTGCGTGACGGTTCTTCGCGTCGACGCGCATCACCATCTTTGGGACCTGTCGGTGCGCTCGCATACGTGGATCGATCCGGTGGACATGGCCCCGATCAACCGGAGCTTTGATCTCCGCGACCTGGCGGAAGCCAAGGCAACGCTCATCGACCGCACCGTCGTGGTCGAGGCAACCTCGCTCGTCGCCGAGACCGAGGAGCTGTTGGCGACGGCAGCGGCCGAACCTCTGATCAGCGGCGTCGTCGGGTATGTGGACCTCACCTCTCCCGACGTGGGCGAGCAAATCGACCGGTTACGCGGCGGGGTCGGCGGCGACCGGCTCGTCGGCATCCGCAGCCCCGTGCAAGACGAGCCCGATCCCCGATGGCTGGAGCGCGCCGACGTCATCGCCGGGCTCAGGGCTGTTTCCGCGCGAGACCTCGTCTACGACCTGCTCGTGTTGCCGCACCAGATCGACGCGGCCATCGAGGCGGCGGTGCAGGTGCCCGAGGGCCGCTTTGTCGTCGATCATCTGGCCAAGCCGGCGATCGTCGACGCGGGTGGGAGCCCTGGGCATCATCCATCGCAGCCCTCGCCGCGTTCGAGAACGTGTCGTGCAAGCTCTCCGGCATGGTGACCGAAGCCGACTGGCGTGCGTGGTCAGTGGACGACCTTCGGCCCTACGCCGACCACGTGATCACCGCGTTTGGTCCCGATCGGCTCCTCTTCGGTTCGGACTGGCCAGTGTGCCTACTCGCAGGGTCGTACGTGGAGGTCGTCAGCGCGGCGGAACAGCTGATCGCGGAGTTGTCCGAGGCCGAACGTGACGCCGTCCTCGGCGCGAACGCGGACGCGGTCTACCGCCTCGATCATTGGGAGTTCCGTGAAGGGCGTCCGGATGCTCGTCACCGGCGCCGGCTCGGGCCTCGGTCTGGCCGTCGCCGCCGAGCAGTCTCCCGCGGGGCACATGTCGCCGCCCTCGACCGACGTCCTGTTCGCTGGCTCAAGCTGCCGAGCGCGACTACGACGGCCTCTTGAGGCGGGACGCCGAGCTGGCCGGGCTTCGAGTCGACACGTTCTGTGGCCAGCAGTAGCACGAGCTTTCGCATTTGCACCTCCGGGTAGTATTTAGCACTAAAGTATCGAAGCGAGCGGAGATTCAGCAACTCGCGCCACATTTAGTGGTAAAGAGAGCCCGATGAACCGACCGCGGCGACCGATCACTCTTCAGGAGGCAGCCGACCGTCTCGGAGTGCACTACATGACGGCGTATCGATACGTCCGCACCGGTCGGCTCCCGGCCCGACGCGAGGGCGCACAGTGGATGGTCGATCCCGCGGAGCTCACGAAGATGCGATCGCCCGAGCGCACAACGCGGGGGCACGGCACGGTTCGGTCGGAGGGGCCAGGGAAGCTCGCGGCGCGCATGGTGGCGGGCGACGAGGCCGGGGCATGGGGCGTCGTCGAGGCGGCGATGGCGTCGGGCGTCGAGGCGGCGGACGTCTACCTCGACCTTCTCGTGCCTGCGCTCGAGGTGGTGGGGGATGGGTGGGCAGCCGGCGAGCTCACCATCGCGGACGAGCATCGGGCGACTACGATCGCGCTCCGCGTGGTCGGTCGGCTCGGGCCGCGGTTCGCTCGCCGAGGCCGCAAGCGAGGCACGGTCGTGGTCGGAGCGCCCGCGGGGGAGCAGCACGCGCTCCCGTCGGCGATCCTCGCCGACCTGTTGCGAGGGGTCGGGTTCGAGGTCCTCGACATGGGAGCCAACACCCCGGCGGCCTCGTTCGCGGAGACCGCGAGCGAGGCCAACCGCCTGGTCGCGACCGCGATCGCGATCACGACCCCGGGCGGCGACGCCGCCGTGCGTGCCGTCGTGAAGGCACTTCGCCAGGCCGACCTCGGTGTGCCGATCTTGGTCGGCGGCGCAGCCGTCAGAGATCGCGCGCAGGCGCTCCGCCTGGGTGCGGACGAATGGTCTGGTCTCGACGGTCGGAGCGCGTTGGTCGCGATCGAGCGAATCGCGCGTTCGGGCAGTCGCTCATGATCGTGACGGTCGGAGGAGGACCTGGACATCGCTCACCCGGCCCTCGATGAATCCCGCTTCGCAATAGCAGAGGTAGAACGTCCACAACCGTTGGAAGTCTTCGTCGAGACCAAGCCCGTTCACGTCGTTCGCGTCGTGTGTCGAGCGACGAGCGCCAGCGCCGCAGCGTCTCGGGATAGTGGCGTCCGATGTCGTGCAGCTCGAGGAGCTGAAGCTCATGTCGCGCGGCGGAGGTGGCGAGCGACGTGACCGACGGGAGGCAGCCTCCGGGGAAGATGAAGCGTTTGATGAAGTCTTGGTGCACCTTCGTGCGATCGAAGGCGCCTTCCTCGATGACGATCGTCTGCAGCGCCATCAGCCCGTGCGGGTCGAGTAGTCGCGAGCAGACTTCGAAGAAGTCGTCGTGGTAGCGCCAGTCGACCGCCTCGATCATCTCGATCGAAGCAAGCTTCGTGTATCGCCCGGTGAGATCTCGGTAGTGGTCTGGCCGAACAGTGATGAGGTGCGTGAGTCCCGCGCTGGCTACCCGCTTGCGAGCGAGGTCGAATTGTGCGTCGGAGATCGTCGTTGTCGTCACGCGGCAGCCGTAGCAGGAGGCGGCGTGGATGGCGAAGCTGCCCCAGCCGCTGCCGATCTCGAGCAGCTCGTCCTCGGGCGTGAGCTCGAGCAGCTGGCAGATCCGGTCGAGCTTGGCGCGCTGCGCGTCGACCAGAGACATCTGTGGTCGTTCGAACAGCCCGCACGAGTACGTCATGGTCGGGTCGAGCATCAGCGCGAAGAAGTCGTTGGAGATGTCGTAGTGCGCCCGGACGTTCCTTCGATCTCGCACTCCGCGGGTCGCTCTGAGCCGCCGTACAGGATCGGTGAAGCGCGCTGTCGTCGTCCCCATCCGGTCGAGCGCTCGTGTCGCAGGCCGCATGGCGGCGAGGACGATGCGCAAGAGTGACGTGACGTCGTCGCAATCCCACCAGCCCTGTGCGTAGGACTCCCCGAGACCGATCGACCCACGGAGGGCCACCGCTGACCAGGTGCGGTCGTCGCGCACGCGAACTTCGACCGTCGGTGCCCCGGCACCGCAGACGTGGCGCGTGCCGGCTTCGTCCTCGATCACCAGCGTTCCCTGCTCGAGGCGTCGGGCGAGCGCGAGCACCGTCGACCGAGCGGCCCCGCGAGCAGATCTCACAGTCGGCCTCCCGATGTGTCGGGGACCGTGGGGCGACCCTGATGACGGTGGACGGGGGTGCCCTTCAGCGCGAGCCGGGCTGCCTCGGTGTAGATGCGGGCCGACACGCGCGCGGTCAGCATCGGATGACGCCACAGCAGCCGGCCGAGTGAATGGCGCGTGATGGGCTGTGCCGTTCCGGTGAGACCGGCCTCGAGGACGAGGCCGTCGTCAGTGTGGCTCTCGATCCGAACCGTCACGCACTCGTCGGGGACCGATGCGGTGATTCGGTAGCGCTGGTCCATCGACAGGAAGGGCGAGACGTGGAGCTGCTTGTCGACACATCGCTCCGTGCCTGGATCTTCGAGCACGTACGCGTGTCGTCCGTGCCACGGTGTGCTCGTGACGTCCGCGACGAACGCTTGGACGGCGCTGTCCTGTGCATCCCAGCACCAATAGCAGGCGATCGGGTTGAAGAGCCATCCCCATGTGCGGAGGTGGGCGAGCATGCGGACCGAGCCCTGGGGGCGGGCCCCTGTCCGTTCCTCGACCAGATCGCGGATCGCCTCTGCGAGAGGCTGCTGCGGGGGGCCGTAGAAGTCGGAGCGACGAAACTGGACTGCGTTCGGTCGGTGACTCGACCACAACGGATGGTGCGAGCAAACCTCGTCGACCTCGTCGAGGTCGAGCAGCGGGAGCGCGATCCGCTGCGTGAATTCGTGGCGAACAGGCACCATGCGTCGGTGAAAGACGGTGCCTTCGAAGATCGCACTGTTCACGGGCGCACTCCCAGCTCGGCACAGACCCGTTGCGCGCTCGCGACTCCATCTTCGTGGAAGCCGTACCCCCAGTAGGCCCCACAGTACGAAGTCCGGCCCTGGCCGCTGATCTCGGAGTGCCGCTGCTGGGCAGCGATGGCAGCGCGGTCAAAGACCGGGTGTGAGTAGGGGATCGTTGCGAGGACCGCGTCCGGTGCGATCTCGTCCACGCGGTTCAGGGTGAGGCAGATCTCGTGGCGCGAGCGGATGTTCTGAAGCCGATTCATGTGGTAGGTCACGGCGGCGACTTCGCCGTCCTCGGTCGGACGGTGGTAGTTCCAGCTCGCCCAGGCGCGCCGGAGCGGCGGAAGCATGCGCTCGTCGGTGTGCAACACCGCGGTGTTCGGTTGGTATCGGAAGGCGCCGAGGATCGCACGCTCCGACGGGGACGGATCGCTCAAGACGCCAAGGGCCTGGTCGCTGTGGGTCGCGACGACGACGTGGTCGAAGCGCTCGGGCCCGGTGCCGGAGACGTAGAGCTCGACCTCCTCTCGGTGGCGCACGATCTTCTCGATCGGCGCCGCGGTGCGCAGCCGCGTTCCGAGCGGCCGAACGATCGCATCCACATATCGTCGGGCACCGCCGGGGATGGTGCGCCACTGCAGCGAACCTCGCAGGTGGAGAAGCCCGTGGTTGTCGAAGAACCGGGCGAACGAGTCGGCGGGGTAGCGCGTGAACGTGGCCGGATTGGCGGACCAGATCGCCGCGCCCAGCGGGACGAGGTACCAGTTGACGAACTCCGACGACCATCGGCCGTCGGAGAGGAGATCCTCGAGTGAGACGTCGGGATGTGATTGCGACTCGAGGATCTGGCGCGCTCGTCGGTTGAAACGTGTGACGTCCGCGAGCATCCGCCAGAACGCTGGCCGGAAGGCGTTGCGGCGCTGCGCGAAGACCCCCCCAGGGAACCTTCCCGACCACACGACGCCGCTGCGCTCGTCCGTCACCGAGAAGCTCATCTCTGTCATCGCGGTCTCGATCTGGAGCTCGTCGAGCAGTCGTGTGAATCGGGGGTAGTTCGGCTCGTTGAACACGATGAAGCCCGTGTCCACCTCGTGGGTCTCGTCACCGAGATCGACGCGCACCGTGTTGGTGTGCCCGCCCGGTCGATCGGCGGCCTCGAAGACCGTGACGTCGTGCACCTGGGCGAGGGCCCGCGCGGCAGCGAGGCCTGAGATCCCGGTTCCGACGATCGCAATTCGCATCGGCGTGGACTCTAGCAGTATTTAGCACTAAAGTATCGCGGTGCCCACCTACCGCACTGAGATCCGCACCGCCCGACCGCCGGAGCAGGTGTTCGATTACCTCGCTCGGTTCTCGAGCGTCGCCGAATGGGACGCGAGCGTGGTGAGTGCGGAGATGCTGACCCCCGAGCCCGTGGAGGCCGGATCCGAGTTCAAGGTGGTCGTTCGGTCGCTCGGCCGTGAGCTGCCTTTCATCTACCGCATCTCGACCTTCGATCGGCCCCACATCGTCAAGCTCGTGGCCGACACCGGACGAGTGCGATCCGAGGACACGATCACGGTCGAACGCGAGGGAGAGGGGAGCACGGTGGTCTACGATGCCTGCCTCACTGCGCAGGGTGTCGCAAAGCTCGCCAACCCGCTGCTAGCCGTTGCATTGCGGCGAATCGGTGACGCCGCGGCGGCCGGTCTCCGAGCGGTGATCACATCCGACGCATGATCCCGCAACTCGTGGACGGTGCGTTGGAGCTCACCATCGCCGGCAGCTACTCGCGGCTCGGGTATTCGGCCCGGAGTCGCCTGGAGCATTGGGCGCCGGCGGACCGAGTCGACGGTCGAGTCGTTCTGGTGACCGGCGCGACGTCGGGCATCGGCCGTTCGATCGCTGCCGGACTGGCGGGGTTGGGTGCGGTGGTCATCGTGGTCGGCCGGGACGAGTCGCGGGGCCAGTCCACGGTGAAGGGAATGATCGAGAGGACCGGCAACTCTGAGGTCTCGTTCGAGCGAGCTGACCTCTCCCGTCTCTCCGACGTCCGCGACCTCGCGAACCGAGTCGCGCACAACCACACGCGTCTTGACGTCCTCATCCACAACGCCGGCGCCCTCAGCCGCGGCTACGTCCGCACCGAGGACGGGCTCGAGCTGACCGTCGCCGTCCACGTCGTCGCTCCGTTCCTACTCACGCATCTCCTCATGGACCGGCTGCGCACGGCCCCTGATGGCCGAGTCATCACGATGTCGTCGGGCGGGATGTACTCCCAGCGTCTCGACGTCACAGCGCTCGATCCTCACCCCGAGGACTACGACGGGGTCAAGGCCTACGCGCGAGCGAAGCGAGCGCAAGTCGAGCTCACCCGACTGTGGGACCTGCACTACGGCGGGTATGGCTTGCGGTTCGTCGCCATGCACCCCGGCTGGGTCGCGACGACCGGCCTCGACTCTGGACTTCCCGGCTTCGCGCGTCTCGTGAGGCCAGTGCTGCGGACGCCTGAACAGGGAGCGGACACTGCCGTGTGGCTCGCGACGGCGCCGCTCGCCACCCTCAGTGAGGGCCGGTTTTGGCTCGACCGTCACCCACGCCGCGAGCATCTCGTCCCATGGACGCATTCGCAGTCAGCTGAGGCGGACCGCCTCTGGGGGTGGTGCATGGAGAATGCAGGGCTGCACCGGCCGTCGTCGAAGCGGTGGGCGAGTGGACCGCCGGAGAAGATTCGCGAGCGAGGTACTGCCTAGAGGACGCGAGCAAGGCCGCCCTCGAGGCGGCCGTCACCCCGTGTTCGCCAAGCGGGTCGCGCCTCAAGAGTTCTGGGAGACGCCGTTGTTCGCGCACATCAACGTTGTGCTCGCCACCGTTTGGGTGGCCAGCTTCGCCGTCACCGCAGCGGTCCTCGCGATGGGGCTCGCGATGGCGCCCCATGACGTCGGCATTCTCCTCGGCGGACAGGTCGCAGGATTCGTCGTGCCCATGCGCATCACGCGGTCGGTATCCGGCCAGGGCCCGCGTGCGCACTACGCCGACGCGTGAGCGAAGCCGCGTTCGGCAGGTCGCCGCTCGGATTGGCGAGCTCGTTTCGTCGACTCCGAATCCACGTGTTGTCCCCGCGTAGCCCTGCGCACCTCGTCCGCCGCATCAAATCACGGGCTGATCAGCGCATTGCCCTCGCCGAAGCGACCACAGCTCCGTCGCGAGGTCGGGATGACAATGTCGCGGGGAAACGGATAACTCGCGCTGTGTCGCTCGCTGGTGAAGTGGGATCTTCCTGTTGAGCACAGCGCTCAGTGCTGCAGGCCTTCTACTCCGCGGGTCGCAGGTTCGAATCCTGCCGGGGGCGCTGCGTGGGACGCTCAACGAACCGACCTGTGAGGCGGTGGTCGTCCACCGCCCTAGTTCGGAACGGGGCCACGATCACCCGCGACCAGCAGAGACGTGAACTACAACAACACTCACCACCTCATTCCCCGCTCGCCGTGCGCGCCTTGCGGATCCTGGACCATCGTTTCCAGACGTGTGGGTGACGGACCTCGGTGAGCTCGCTTTTGATGACCTGGTGGCGGCCACCCCACTCGCTGACGAGGGCTTGGCCCATGGCCGCGGCCGGGAGTGCCAGCACCGCGCCGACGGCGCCGAGCACGGCAGCGCCGCCCAACGCGGCGCCGAACGCCAGCGCCGGGTGCAGCTCCATCGTGTGGGCGGTGATGCGCGGCGACAAGAAGTAGTTCTCGATCTGCTGGTACACGACGATGGCGATGAGCACGATCAACGCCTTCACCGGAGAGTCGAGGAACGTCAGGAGCACGGGGAGCACGCCGGCGAGATAGGTGCCCACCACGGGTAGGAACTGGCTGACGATGCCCACCCACAGCGCCAGCGCCACCGGCGCGGCGGTGCCCAGCGACTGGAAGACGACCCAGTGGAAGGCCGCGGAGAGCAGCGCCAGGAGACCGCGGCTGTAGAGGTAGCCACCGGTCTTTGTGCTGGCCAGCTCCCAGACGCCCAGGACGCGCTCCTGGCGCGCCGGGGTCAGACGGCTGCAGATCGCCCGGCGCATCTTGGGTCCGTCGGCGACGAGGTAGAAGGTGAACAGCAGCACGGAGAACAGCTGCAACAGAGCGCCGAGCGCGGCGACGGACAGCCGCACGACGTTGTCCTGCTGGTCGGCGATGAACTGCTGGACGGCGCCGTCGGGGTCGTTGAAGTCGTCGATCACCTCCTGGGCATCCAGGTTCGTGCCGAACGTGTCGTTGATCGTGTCGACGCTGTCGGAGATGTATGTCTCGGAGTCCTGCAGAAGGTCGGCGACCTGCGAGCCCACGAGCGTTCCGATCGCTGCCGACGAACGTCAGGAAGATCGCCATCACACCGAAGAGGATCAGCGCCGTGGCCCGCCCCCGCTTCCAACCCCGTCGGGCCAGCCGGTTCACACCGGGCTCGATGGCGAGAGCAAGGAACAACGCGATGGCCAAGAGCACGAAGAGGCCGCTCAGCTTGCTCCAGACGAACCGGACAGCCATCGCCCCGAGGAACCCGCTCCAGAAGACGACGACGGCCGGGACGACCCACCCCGGCACGCGGCTTTGCTCGGACGAGGGAACGAGGTCGGCCTCAGTCTCGATCGTCCGCAAGGATTCGGTGTCGGGCTCTAGCGCCCCTTCGTGGGGTGGTTCCGCCAACCGCGCACCGAGCGAGCCCCGCCGGGGGACGGACGCTCGAGGGAGCCTCGTTGTCGATGGACACGCGCGGATCTGCCCCGAAGAGACCGCATCCAAACGGCTGATCTGAAGGCGACTCACGTCACGGCGATGGCCTGAGCGACGTCGGACTCGCGGATCGGTGTCGACAACGGGGCTTTCGACTCTGAGGCCGCGGGTTCAAGTCACGCCTTCCCGATCAATCTCCGGTCGCTCGTCGGAGCGCACCGATCGGTGATGTTCGAGGTGGCGCTGTTCGAGGTGGGCCATCTCGTCGTCGGCGCCGGCTTCGACATGCACGAGATGATCGTCGGCGCCAGGCAACGCGCGGATCAGCTCATCGAGCTTTAGCTGGGTGGCGGCCTGCTCGCGGCTCTGGGTGTGTTGGATGGTGAACACCATGATCGTCGTCACCGCTGCGCACGCGGCGGCGAACGCCGTCTCCCAGGTTTCCGGGAAGCCCGCGATCGCCAACGCGATCGCGAACGCCACCACTATCACGGCGACGACCACCGCTGTGATCGGCTTCGAGGTCACACGGTCTACCTCTCGGACCCCACGGCTCAGGGGGTTGGATCCTTCTGCTGCACTCATGCTTGTCCCATCCGTTGGCTCGCGAGTTGACGGAGACCGATCCGGCCTTCCGAATCGATGCCTGCTCGATCAACATGCCCTCATTGGCGATGGCGTAGGCCATCCGACGAAAGATGAGCCGATGAAACGGCAGCGCCGCGTGTCAGTACAGAAGGGCCTCCTCTGTTTCGTCTCGCCCCCAGCACCCACCGCCAGCGGTTCCGCGTCGGCCGTGGCACCTACGCCGCTTTGCCGCGGTGCCAGGCCGGCGAGCTCTCCGCGCTTCGACAAGCAGCCGGCTTCCTCCGGGCTACGCTGCGGGCAGTACGCCCTCAGGAGCGTCGACGACGGGCGGGGTCTCCATCGGTGTCGGTTCGCACCACTCGCACCATTTGCCGTCCTCGCACGGGCAAAGCAGGACGGGATAGTCGACGATCACCTTCCACATTGCGATGACTCCGAAGGTGCGGGGAAAGAGCCGATCCAAGATGGTCACTGCGCTCCACAGATGGTCGGGCATGGTGTCCGAATGAAGCGAGCTGCTGGCCTGCTGTGACATGCGCGTCCCCGGGAACGGGTGGCTCCGCCCCGCTGTCTGAGGCGCAAGTCAACTATCGGGCGAACTATCCCCGCACCAGTAGTGGACTAAACGCGGCGCCCGGCTGGGTTTGCGGGCCGGCCCGCGGGGCACACGCTGCGAGAACATCGCGGCGATGGTCCCGGGAACGCACCCGACCTTGTGACCGACACGAGTCTCCGAGCGCGTCTCGAGGCCATCGTCGACTTCGGCTGATTAGCCCCGGATCGTGCCCGCACAGCGCCCCCGGAACACCGCTGAGAGGACGGCATGGCAAGAGAGCTCGCGACCGAGGTCACCGAGGAACTCGGCAGAACAGTCATCCATGTCCGAGGCGAACTCGACATAGAGACCTGCGACCGGCTCCGCGACGCCCTCGAACCCCACCTTGGCCCGCAACAGACGATCGTCCTCGACCTGTCGGAGGTCGAGTTCATGGACTCGTCGTCCCTGACTGTCCTGCTGCAGGCACGCGGAAAGCTGACAGCAGACGGCGGGTCGCTCGTGCTCCGGAATCCGTCCGACTTCGCACGGAGCCTGCTCACCGTCACCGGAACTCATCAGCTCCTCGAGGCGGAACCCGACGAACGGCCTCCGGGCTAGGCATCGGTCAGTCGAAAATTGCGGGTGCCGGACTGGTGTCGACCGAGCCCGATGCACGCTCGGCGTCGTACACGCCGTCTTGAGGACCTTCAAAAGACCGCTCATCGCCGGGAGTAACGAGGTGCTACCGGTCAGACCCGGCGACCTATTCAGCAGTACCCTGCCACCGCTGTCTCGATCCGGGCGGAACCGCATGTCCGACGAACACCCTGCATCTGCCGCGGAGGCTGACCTCGTCGTTGGGGTCGAGGTGCCCGCTCGGTTGCCCGGCTCACTCCCGATGCCGGCCACGGGTATCGAGGTCGCGGAATTCGTTGCCCTTCGTGCCGCGGCGTGCGTCGGTGCCGACTACTCCAACATGGCCGTGCTCGATTCGGCCGGGCAATCGTTGCGACTGTTCCACGGCACATTCCTCACGCCCGAGCTCGCGGACCGGTACACAGACGTTCCGCTGAGCGCACCGTTCCCGATTGCCGCGGCGGCTCGCTCCAATAAACCGGTCCTGCTTACGGACCTCGCCTCCTACCGCGCTCAGTTTCCGGAGATCCTCGCCGACACGATCGCCGCCGGCGTCCAAGCCACCGCATCGTTGCCGCTGCATCGGGAGGACGGCACGCTGGTTGGTGCAATCGGCTTCGCATGGACCGAGCCGACGACGTTCGACGCAAAGCTGGAAAGCGCACTCATCGCCGTCGCCGAGCTGTGTACCGCGACCATTGAGCGTGCTGAGCGCTACGACGCCGAGCATCAGCTGATCGTCGAGTTACATCGCAGCCTCCTGAGCGCGCTTCCCGCGATGGACGGGATCGAGGTAGCGGCTCGGTATCTCCCGGCTAGTGAGACTTCCTCGGTCGGAGGCGACTGGTATGAGGGTCTTCTGCTCGACGGCGGGAGAATCGCGTTGGTCGTCGGCGACGTGACCGGTCACGGCCTTGCGGCAGCGGCGGACATGTCCCTGATCCGGGGCATGGTCACGACGCTGCTCCACTCCGGCGTCCCCATCGCCGATGTGTTCAGGGAGGTGTCCGGCGTGTTGCGCCAACGACCCGGCACTCTCCTGGCAACCGCCGCGCTCGCAGTCGTCGATGTTCCCGCGGAGACGCTCACCTTCGCGACCGCCGGTCATCCCGCTCCGGTCCTGCGACTCCCCGACGGTCAGATCCGCATACTCGACACTGCCAACGCACCGATCATCGGCTACGAGCTGACGCGCAGCGTCGCCGACGTCACGCCGTTTCCGGTCGGCTCTCAACTGGTGATGTTCACCGACGGGCTAGTCGAGCGGCGCGACCGAGGCTTCGACGTCGGTATCGGACGGGTGGCCGATGTTCTCGCCGGCCTCTCCGACCCGGTCACCCCGGATGAGCTCACAGACCTGCTGCTCCGAGCGCTCATGGAGGACCGTGACGCCGAGGACGACGTCGCCATCTTGGTCGTCGAACGCGTCGGCTGAAGCCCCCAGTCCGACTCTCGGTCCCAACGCCGGCCGCCAGTCGCCCCAACGAGGGATGAGGCTGCGTTTCGGCTCGTCGACCGCCCTACGCCGCGGGCAGCAGATGGTGGGAAGCCTCGACGCTGCACGCCGATTGCGCCGCGAGTGGCTCGCACCACTGACACCAGTCACCCTCTTGACAGGGGCAGAGCAACACGGGGTCGTCGGCCATCGCGTGCCACGACGCGACGATTCCGACGACTCCAAATGTGCGCGGCAAGAGCCGCCTCAAAGTCATGTCGGCGCTCTACCCGCCACCATCCAAGTCGAACCGACGACGTTGGTCACACGCCCGCCGCGTCGCGCATACGGAGTGCAAGGTGGGTCAGGGCGTGCCACGCGAAGCGGCCCCGGTTCCACCGCGGGTACCGGGGCCGCTTGCTCAGCGCTCTCGCGGTGGATCTACCCGTCGTTGCCGGGCAGATCGACCATGAACGGCCCCTCGCGGGAGCCTGCTTTCGCGAAGCCGCGGCTGAGCACGTACGCGGCCACGATCCCGGCGCCGAGTGCCCATGCGAGGTCGACGTCCAACGCGTCGCTGACATAGCCAGCGACGATGACGGTCACTGTCATGACCATCGTCAGCCAGAACTCGGTCGTCATGAGACCGGGTCGAGCTTCGGTCTCTCCGGCCACGAAACCGCGGCTTCTGGTGCGGCGCGCCTCTTGAGATGTGCCATTGGGTGGGCTGGTGGTAGTGGTTTGGGACATGAATGCCTACGTTCTGTTGGTGGAAGCGTCGCCTACCCGCTACGCGTCCCGAACAAACGACGGCGCTCCGGTGTGGTCCCCTTTCAACGAACGCGGCAGCACGCGAGTCCAGTGCCATTCCAGCCGGCGAAGCATCGCCGGGGAATGGTGTGAATCCAGGCGCGAACCTCGAGGTCGCTAGATCGTCTGCGCGCTTCCGTGGCTGACCAGATGGTCGTGCTGATCAGCGTCCGCGCGCTTTCAGACAGATCGCTGCAGCGGGCCGACAAGGCCTCGAGCGCTATGCCGAGATCGACGTCCTCAATGCGCGCGCGCGTGTGTTGTGGAACGACAGAGATGGATGGTGTGTTTCGTCTCGAGCTCGACGACGGACAGTCGGCGCATGCACATCGCGTGGTGCTGGCAACGGGGATTCGAGACGTCTTTCCGCCCGTGGACAACTTCGAGGCCTACTTTGGGCGGTCGATCTTCACCTGTCCGAGCTGTGATGGGTACGAGGCGCAGGGCAAGGCTGTCGTGGTAGTCGGCGACAGCCCGGAGATGGCCGAGTTCGCGGTCGGGCTGCTCGATTGGGCGGGGTCGGTGATCGCGGTGCGAGCGAACCACAGCTCGTGGTCCTTCGGCGATCGCGCCACCGCGCAGCTCCCGCTAGATGATGTCGCCGGTCGCGTTGTGGCGATCGCCGGGAGCAACGGCCAGGTGCGGTCCCTGGAGTTCGACGACGGGCGATCGCTGGCGTGTGATCTGGTGTTCTGGTCGATGCGCCACGAACAACAGAGCGATTTGGCAATCAAACTCGGTTGCGCGATGTCGGAGGACGGTTGCGTGATGGTGGACTGTGAGGGTGCGACATCGGTTCAGTGGGTCTACGCAGCGGGGGACATGACGCCGGGTGCGCATCTGATCCAAGTGGCAGCGGCCAAGGGAGCGACGGCTGGGATCGCTGCCGCGAACGTCGCTGCGAGGGCATGTCGGTTCGCCGATGTCGCCCCGTCCTGCGCCAACGGCCGATGGGCTCACCGACTAGGCAGAGCAATTCGGCGCCCAGGTGGAACTCGCACACGGCGCAGACGGATGAGGCCGATGATGAGGGGTCACCCAGCACGTACGGGCTCGGCACGGAGAACGGATCGGGTTGCTGGGGGCGATTGGAGATGCCATGGACCGCGTCGAGGCAGCCGTTTCGGGCGGGTGGCGCGGCCCGGCCACATGGGCACCGTCGAGCTCTGGAACCGCTCGCGTGGCGCCACGCTTCGAACGTCGCCGGCGCTGGTGGGACGAGCACGCGAGCTGATCGCTGCTGCACTCATCTCGTCGCGCCGGAATGAGTTCGTCCCCGCTTCAGGTATACGCGTGTGACGCATCGGAGGTGTCCGGAATCGGTGTTGCTCACCGGACCCACTTGGAGGCGGGGGATTGTCTCTCCTCTCGCGTGGGCACTTCTCACTGCTTTCGGACGCCAAAGAGGACGGAGACAACGGATAACTCGCGTCGTGTCGCTCACGAGTGACCTGCGAACTTCCTGTTGAGCACAGCGCTCGGTGCGGTAGGCCTTCTAATCCGAAGGCCCGAGGTTCGAATCCTCCCGGGGGCGCTACTTGGGACTTTGTGCGAGGAGAACGCGCGCGGCTTCAAGCACAGGCTCGAACAACGGAGTACTCGACGCCTTCGTGGCGGTCCTAGGTCTTGAGTGTTGGTGGGGAGCCCCGTCCTTGAGTGCGTGCGGCGAGCTGCTCGAGTTCTTCTTGGAGTTTGAGGAGTTCGGCGTGCAGCTGTGGTTGGGAGACCAGCCCACCCACCGCCCATGGTCTCGCTGTCAATCGTCCCGTTCGGTAGTTCGAGGCCAAGCCGCCGGAATCAATGTGCCTTGCGCGTTGCGTGCCGAGCTCGGTGCGCCGGTCTTCTGCATCTCGACAAGGCGCCCGCAGGACAACGGATAGCTCGCTCAACCGGTGACGATTCGCCGGGTTGCGTTCTATTATGCAACCCACTACGATTGCTGTTGTGCAGCGCACGAGCTTCGAGGACATGAACTGTTCGGTGGCTCAGTGCCTCGAGGCCGTAGGCGAATGGTGGAGTCTGCTGATCGTCCGCGACGCGTTCTTGGGCGTGCGTCGGTTCGACGACTTCCAAGCGCGGCTCGGGATTTCGCGCAACATCCTCAACCAGCGTCTGACCAAGTTGGTCGACGAAGGCATCCTCGAGCGTGTGCCCTATCAGGACAACCCGCCGCGTTCGGAGTATCGGCTCACGGAGAAGGGCCGCGACCTGTGGCACGTCCTCACGGCGATGCGTCAGTGGGGCGATCGATGGGCAGCCCCCGACGGACCGCCGCTGAGGGTGCGGCATGCAACCTGCGGCCGTGTCGTGAAGGCCGTGGCGGTGTGCTCGCATTGCGGCGAACCGCTCGGATCTTCGTTCGGTGACGGTGGAGCCCGGGCCGGGGTCAGTCGACGCCGATTATGAGCGCACAGTTCTGGAGGGCTTCACCCGTTGAATTGTTCTCGTGACGCGGGGCACATGCGCGTCCCAAAGTGAGTTCTATAACACAACTAAATGGCTGTGCAATCGAGCACGGCCCGACACAGAAGGAGCACCCATGAGGATCGAAGGTTCGGCTGCGCTCGTGACCGGCGCCAATCGGGGTCTTGGCGCCGCGATCGCGCAGTCCCTGCTCGACGCCGGTGCGAAGGTCTACGGCGGCGCCCGCGACGCAACGACGCATCACGAACCCAGATGTCATCCCGGTTCCGCTCGACGTGACCAGCGCCGACGACGTCGCGAGTGCCGCGCGCACCTGCGGCGACGTCTCCGTCGTCGTCAACAACGCCGGCATCCTCCGCCAATCCGCATCACTGGCCGCGGGCGGCGTCGAGGCGGCTCGAGCCGAGATGGAAACGAATTACTTCGGCTCGATGCGCGTGGCACGCGCCTTCGCGCCGATCCTCCGCGCCAACGGAGGCGGCGCCCTGGTCAACATGCTGTCCGTACTCTCGTTCATCTCCATGCCGCAAGGGGCCACCTACAGCGCTTCGAAGGCGGCCGCGTGGTCGCTCACGAACGCGCTTCGCATCGAGCTCCGACGGCAGGGCACCCTCGTCGATCGCCGTGCACGCCGGCTTCATCGACACCGACATGGCCGCCGGCGTGACCGGGGACAAGATCAGCCCCCAATCCGTAGCCGAAGCAGATCGTCGCCGCCCTCGCCGCTGACGCGGAGGAGGTCCTCGCCGATGCAACCAGCGCGATGGTCAAGGCGGCATTGCCCAACGATCTCACCGCGCTGTATCCGGCACTCCAGGCCCAATGGGACACGGAAATGGCGGGACAGTCATGAACGCTCAGACCCGAACCTCTCCGACCGACCTCGATCACGTCGTACAAGAACGCGCCCACCAGCGGTCGTCACGGCCGGCGGTGTGGACTTCGCCTACCGAGAGCTCAGCCCGCACAGACGGTGCTCCCGGTGATCTTTCTCACGCACCTCGCGGCGAACCTCGACCACTGGGACCCACGCGTCGTCGACGGCATCGCCGCGCGGCACCGCGTCATCACCTTCGACAACCGCGGTGTCGGCGCCTCCACCGGCAAGGTGCCCGACACGTCGAGGCAATGGCGCACGACGCCGTCACCTTCATCCGTGCGCTCGGGTTCGAGCAGGTCGACATCCTCGGGTTCTCCCTCGGCGGCATGATCGCTCAGGTCATCGCACTCGAGGAGCCTCAGCTCGTCCGCAAGCTGATCCTCACCGGTACCGGCCCGGCCGGGGGCGAGGGCATCGACAAGGTGACCCGGATCTCCAACCTCGACGTCGCGCGAGCGTTGCTCAGCTTCCAGGATCCGAAGACGTTCCTGTTCTTCACCAGGACCGCCAACGGCAAGCGATCAGCCAAAGAGTTCCTGGCCCGGTTGAAGGAGCGCACCGAGAACCGCGACAAGGCGATGTCCCTGTCCGGCTATCGCGCCCAGCTGGAGGCCATCCATCGCTGGGGTCGACAGGAACCTGCCGACCTGTCGGTCATCGGGCAGCCCGTACTGGTGGCCAACGGTGACCACGACCGGATGGTGCCCACCACGAACACGGTCGATCTCGACCGCCGGCTGCCCAACAGCCAGCTCGTCATCTACCCCGACGCCGGCCACGGCGGCATCTTCCAGCACCACCGGGAGTTCGTCGCGACCGCGCTCGAGTTCCTTGACCGCTAGCGAGTGGCTACCTCCTGCGGTTCTGACCCAAACGTCGGGCCACGGGCGATGTCCTTCGGGTAGCCGGGTCCGGCCTTGGCGCGGACCTGGCGAACGTCGAGCGGTTGCTCGCACTCGCTGCAGACCACGACGGCGTGCATGTCGTGCTCGCACGCAGTGTGGTGCAGGACGAGGGGCGTTCCTTCCGGCCCGGTGAGCCAACGGTCGCCCCAGGCCGCCATGGCCGCGAGGATCGGATAGGCGTCGCGGCCTTTGTCGGTGAGTCGGTACTCGTGGCGTGGCGGGTTGTGCTGGTACTCGACGCGGGTGAGGAGCTCCTTCGTCGACGAGTCGCGCCAGCCGCTGCGTCAGGATGTTGCGTCCGATGCCGAGCGCGGACTGGAAGTCGTCGAAGCGGCGGGTGCCGAGGCACGCCTGGCGGATGATCAGCAGGTTCCAGTGGTCGCCGAGGATGTCGGCGCTGCGGGCGATGGTGCACGGCCACCCGGACGTGTCGGTGCGCTTCACGTCGACCACCCTACCGGAGTGGGTTGCATCATGTAACTCAGTCTTCTAATGTCCGTTCCATCATGCAACCAGCAACGGAGGCGACCAGCCGTGGACCGACATCGCTCACGGGCAGGTGCACACCGAAGTCGTCGACGACCGAATCCTGGTGATGACCGTCGACCGGGTCGAGAAGAAGAACGCGTTCACCCCGAAGATCAGCAACGAGCTCGCGGCGGCCTACACCCGCCTCGACGACGATCCCGAGCTGTTCGTCGGCGTACTGACCTTCGCCGGTGACCACACCACCGCCGGGTTGGAGATGCCGCTGTTCTTCGGTCCCGACGCGGATCCCGGCCCGCCGAGCGACGCGGTCGATCCGTTCGGGCTGCGACGCCGGTTGACCAAGCCGTTGGTGAC
Organism: uncultured Acidimicrobiales bacterium; assembly: GCA_963759645.1. GTDB lineage: Bacteria > Actinomycetota > Acidimicrobiia > Acidimicrobiales > DATKAS01 > DATKAS01. Next base: position 50,487 of record CAVXAI010000018.1, read on the forward strand.
CGCGGTGCAGGGGATCACCTTCACGATCGGGATCGAGATCGCGCTGGCCGGCGACATCATCGTGGCCGCGTCCGACACGCGCTTCTGTCAGCTCGAACCCAAGCGCGGGCTCGCGCCGCTCGGTGGAGCGACGATCCGCTACGTGCAGCGCGCCGGATGGGGCAACGCCATGTACCACCTCCTGCGGGCCGACGAGTTCAGTGCGGACGAAGCGCTGCGGATCGGGCTCGTGCAAGAGGTCGATCGAGCCGGGTCGTCAGCGGGACCGGGCGGTGGAGTTGGCGCGCGAGCTGTTGCAGTGCGCGCCGCTGGCGCTGCAGCACACGATCGCCAACGCCCGACTCGCGCTCGATGCGGACGAGCCCACGGCGATCGACGCCATTCCGGCGATGAGCAAGGCGGTCATGGCGACGGCCGACTTCCAAGAAGGGATCGCGTCGTTCATCGAACGACGCCCGGCACAGTTCACGGGACGCTGACATGACCGACACCACCACCGACACGACGTCCGACCGACGAAGCCGCGAACGCCTGGCATCCGACGGCGTGCATCCTCTGCGAGTGCAACTGCGGCATCGAGATCCGACTCGGTGCGGACGGCCGAACCTTCGAACGCACCCGCGGTGACAAGGCGCACCCGGCGTCGAAGGGCTACACGTGCGAGAAGGCGCTGCGCCTCGACTACTACCAGAACGGTCGCGGCGAGCGGCTGCTGAGCCCGCTGCGCCGACGAGCCGACGGCACCTATCGAGGAGATCGACTGGGACACCGCCATCCGCGAGGTCGCCGATCGTCTGGCCGCGGTGCGCGACGCGCATGGTGGCGAGTCGATCGTGTACTACGGCGGCGGCGGGCAGGGCAACCACCTCGGCGGCGTCTACGGATCGGCGACCCTCAAGGCGCTCGGCGTCCGCTACCGGGCCAACGCCATCTCGCAGGAGAAGACCGGCGAGGTGCTGGTCATGGGCAAGATGTTCGGCACACCGCTGCGCGGCGACTTCGAGCACTGCGAGGTCGCGTTCTTCGTCGGCAAGAACCCGTGGATCTCCCACGGCATCCCCCACGCCCGCACCACGCTCAAGGCGATCGCCGCCGATCCCGACCGAGCGATGATCGTGATCGACCCGAGGGTCACCGAGACCGCGGCGATGGCCGACTTCCACCTGCAGGTGCGGTCCGGCCGAGACGCGTGGCTCATCGCCGCCATGGCCGCCGTGCTCGTGGACGAGGGACTCGTCGATCGCGACTGGCTCGGCCGCCACGCGTCCGGTGCTCGAGCCGGTGCTCGCCGCCCTCGCCGAGGTGCCGATCTCCCGGTACTGCGAGATCAGCGGCGTCGACGAGACGCTCGGTGCGCGCCGCGACGCGCCGGATCGCGGCCGCCGCCAGCGTCGCGGTGTTCGAAGACCTCGGCGTGCAGATGAACCGCCACTCGACGCTGGTCAGCTACCTCGAGAAGCTCGTGTGGCTGCTCACCGGGAACCTCGCGATACCCGGCGGCCAGTACGCGATGTCGAGCATCGGCAACCTGCTGCGCATGAGCCGCGCCGAGCTCGACCCCAGCACCGCTCCGGTGTCACCGGTCGTCGGAGCGAGGCTCATCGGTGGCCTCATCCCCTGCAACGTCATGGCCGAGGAGATCCTCACCGATCACCCGAACCGCTATCGGGCGATGATCGTGGAGTCGGGCAACCCGCTGCACTCCGTCGCCGACAGCCAGCGGATGCGGGAGGCGATGCGAACCCTCGACGTGAGCGTCTGCATCGACGTGTTCATGACCGAGACGGCGAGACAGTCGGACTACGTGCTGCCGGCCACCACGCAGTACGAGAAGTTCGAGGCAACCTTCTTCAACTTCGACTTCCCCAAGAACGTCTTCCAGCTCCGCCGGCCCGTCCTCGACCCGCCCGACGGGCCGCTCCCCGAGCCGGAGATCCACGCCCGACTCGTCGAGGCGCTCGGCTTCCTCGACGGCGACACGATCGAGCAGCTGCGCGCGGCCGCGACACGAGACCGCGACGAGTTCGCGGCCGCGTTCGCGCACGCGATGACGAGCGACCCGAAGCTGGCTGCCGTCGCGCCGGTGGTGCTCTACCGCACGCTCGGGCCGACGCTCCCGCACGGCGCGGCGGCAGCGGCCGGCGCTGTGGCCGATGGCGATCCGCTGCGCGCAGAAGAACCCCGACGGCGTCGAACGGGCCGGGTTCGGCATCGGCGCCGACGCCGGCAACCGACTCTTCGACGCGATCGTCGACCAGCCCCTCCGGGGTCGTGTTCACCGACGACACCTGGGAGGCGACGTGGGCAGCGCATCCAGACCGACGACGGCCTCGTCCACGTCGACATCCCCGAGCTCCTCGACGAGCTCGCCGAGCTCACCACCGAGACTCCGCCCGGCGACGACCCGGACTGGCCGCTGCTCCTGTCCGCCGGCGAGCGGCGCTCGTTCACCGCGAACACGATCCTGCGCGACCCGGCGTGGCGGAAGAAGGACACCGACGGTGCCCTGCGCGTCTCGCCCGCCGATGCCGACCGGCTCGGTCTCGTCGACGGCGACACCGCCACGCTGACCACGAAGCGAGCGAGCGTTCTGGTCACCGTCGCGGTGGACGACACCGTGCAGCCCGGCCACGTGTCGCTCCCCAACGGGCTCGGTCTCGATCACGTCGAGGCCGGCGCGCGGCACCAGACCGGCGTCGCGCCCAACGAGCTCACGGCCAGCGAGGATCGCGATCCGTGGGCCGGGACGCCGTGGCACAAGACCGTGCCCGCTCGACTCGAGCGAGTGCCCGCATGAGCTTCGACGTCGCCCAGATCGACGAGGTGCTCGCCACGACACGAGCGGTCCGTCGACGGCTCGACCTCGACCGCCCGGTCGACAACCAGCTCCTGCTCGACTGCATCGACCTCGCCGAACAGGCACCGACCGGTGGCAACCTCGGCAGCCGGCGATGGATCATCGTCCGCGAGCAGCGTGTCAAGGACCAGCTCGGCGAGCTCTACCGCGAGACCGCACTGCCGTTCATGTCCGCAGCGGCCGAACGGCTGCAAGGCACCGGCCACCCCAGCGAGAAGGTGATGGCATCCGCGACGTACCTCGCCGAACATCTCGCCGAGGTTCCCGCCATCATCATCCCGACCGTCATCGGCCACCACGACGGCAGCGGGCGGCCCGGCCTGTTCGACTCCGTCATCCAGGCGGCCTGGAGCTTCTGCCTCGCGCTGCGCGCCCGCGGGCTCGGCACCACATGGGTCACCGCCGCGCTCCAGGACACGGCGAAGGTCAAGGAGATCCTCCGCATCCCCGAAGACATGACCGAGATCGTCCTGCTCCCGGTCGCCTACACGAAGGGCACCGACTTCAAGCGCGCCCCCCGCCACCCCGCCCGGTCGATCACCTACTTCGACCGCTTCGGCCTGACCACCGAGCGCGGCCCCAGCGACGAGCTGCGCTTCGACGACGGTCCCGGCGCCATCGCCGAAGTCGACATCGCCGCCTCGCCAGCCACGGTGTGGTCACTTGTGTCGGACATCAACCTCCCAGCACGGTTCTCCAACGAGTTCGCCGGCGCCGAGTGGGCCAGCGACAACCGTGGTGTCGGCGCGATGTTCCACGGGCGTAACCAACACGTCGCGCTCGGGGAGTGGACGATCCCGTGCTTCATCGACACCTACGACAGCCCTCGCGCGTTCGGCTGGCGCACCTCCGACCCCGACAACCCCGGGGCTCGGTGGCGGTTCGACCTCGAACCACGAGAAGGCGGCACCCGCCTGCGGTTCTCCTATGTCATGGGACCCGGACCGTCGGGCACGACCATGGCGATCACCAACAACCCCGGCAAGGAAGTACGGGTGCTGCGCCGGCGCATCGGCGAGGTCCAGGCCAATATGCAGCAGACCGTCGAAGGCGTGAAGCAGCTCGCCGAAGCGTCGCGATGACCATGCGCGTCGGAATCGGCGCAGCGCCGTTCCGACCCGAGGCGGTGGAGTTCGTGCGGCAAGCCGAGCGGCTCGGTGTCGACTCAGCGTGGTGTGCGGAGTTCTGGGCCGGCGACGCGTTCACTCCGCTCGCGTACCTCGCCGCCTGCACGTCCACGATCAAGCTGGGTTCGGGCATCGCGCAGCTCGGCGCGCGCACACCGGCGATGCTCGCGATGACCGCGCAATCGCTGCACGCGCTATCCGGCGGACGGTGCATCCTCGGCATCGGAACCAGCGGACCGCAGGTCATGGAAGGCTGGCACGGCGTCGCGTTCGACAAGCCCGTGCGCCGCACCCGCGAAACGATCGAGATCATCCGAGCCATCACCGCGGGCGAGCGGCTCGACTACCGCGGTGAGATCTACGAGTTGCCCATCCCCGGCAGCGAAGGCCGCGCCATCCGGTCACTCATGCCACCCCGGCATCTGCCGATCTACATCGCGTCGCTCGGCCCCGCCAACCTCCGCCTGACCGGCGAACTCGCCGACGGATGGATCGGCACCTCGTTCTTCCCCGAGACCGCGGACGTGTTTCTCGATCCTCTTCGCGAAGGCGCAGCGCGAGCAGGGCGCGACATCGCCGACCTCGACCTCACGGTCGCGGTCGGAGTCGAGTTCACCGACGACGTCGAGGCTGCCGGTCGCCGCCATGCCGAGGGGTATGCGTTCACCATCGGCGCCATGGGCTCGGCCGGTACGAACTTCTACAACCACGCGTTCGAACGGCAGGGCTACGGCGACGACATCCGCGAGGTCCAACGACTCTGGCTGGCAGGCGACAAAGACGCCGCCCGGCGACGAGTGCCCACGGCGATCGGGCTCGGCACCAACCTCATCGGCACCGACGACCTCGTACGCCACCGTCTGCGTCTCTACCGCGACGCCGGCATCACCACCTTGCGCGCCAACCTCCACGGCCCCGACGCTGACCTCGACCGTCAGCTCGGTGACCTCGAACGGCTGCTCGACCTGGTGCGCCAGGTCAACGACGAGGTGGCCTGAAGACAGAATCGGACGACCCAACCGCGCCGCGACGCTCGAGCAGTCGAGCGGACGGCGACCGCGTACGCGCCAGATGAGCACGACTCCTAGCGATCCAAGCGTCGCCGGGACCCCAAGCCTCGGCTCGTTCGACACACGGACAAATCGCGTTGTGTCGTGAGTTACCTGCGTGTGAAGGAAGCGATCGCCATGGGCGTCGACGTCTCCCACAACGTTCGTCGCGCTCAGTCCGTCACATGGTGGCGTCGTCATGGGTCAGTGTCGAAGACACCTCTCGGTATGCGTCGAGCTGGGACAGCAGCTGGTGGGCCTTGTGCTCGGCGGTCGCCACGGCGTCGGCGCCGGCGACCCATCGGAGCGGCGGCTCGGGGTGGGTCGTGAGCTGCACGAGTGCCCGAGCGAGCTTGGCGGGGTCGCCGCCCTGCTTGCCGTTCATCTCCCGCCACGCGACGACGGTGTCCCTCGTGCGCTCGGCGTAGTCGTCGATCGACGGCTCTGGCCAAATCGTGGAGGCGTCCTCCAGCAGATCGGTCCGGAAGAAGCCGGGCTCGACGAGCATCGTGCGGATGCCGCTCGGAGCGACCTCCGGGGTGAGTGATTCCATCCATCCCTCGAGGGCGAACTTCGACGCGGCGTAAGCGGAAACGAATTCCTGGCCGACCAGTCCGGCGGTCGAGCTGATGGTCACCACGAGCCCGGAGCGCTGCGCGCGGATGATGGGCAGCATGGCGCGGGTGACGTTGAGCGGTCCGAACAGGTTGGTCTCGATCTGCGCGCGGAAATGCTCCGGACTGATCTCTTCGAAGAACCCGGCGTAGAAGTTGCCGGCGTTGTTGACGAGCACGTCGATGCGTCCGAATCGTTCCACGGCGACTCGGACGGCCGCTTCGGCGACGGCGGGTTCTGTGAGGTCGAGCTTGACGGCCAACAGGTTCTCGTGCTCGCCAAGGGATAAGTGACTGTCGCGCGAAGGCCGTAATGAATCGACGGACCGCTCGCGACTCCGGTGGCGGTCGCTCAGTGGTCGAGCGAGTCGGCGTGGTCTGGTACGTAGGTCTGCGTTTCCCGAGGCGGCCGTTCGTATCCCCTCGAATGAGGTCGCCGCGGGAGCTCCAGCGGCACCCGGGTCACCTCGTGGTAGTCGAGTGTGCTCAACAGGTGAGCGATCATGTTGATGCGGCCGCGCCGCTTGTCCTCACTCTCGACGACGTACCACGGTGCCTCCGGGATGTCGGTATGCACCATCATCTGGTCCTTCGCCTGCGAGTAGTCGTCCCACCTCCGGACGGACTCCAGGTCCATGGGCGACAGCTTCCAACGTCGCATCGGGTCCTTGAGACGCGGACTTGAACGCGCCTCCTGCTCGGCGTCGCTCACCGAGAACCAGTACTTCCGCAGGAGCACACCGTCCTCGACGAGCATCCGTTCGAAGATCGGGCACTGGTGCAAGAAGCGGTGGTATTCGTCGGCGTTGCAGTAGCCCATCACCTTTTCTACCCCGGCCCGGTTGTACCAGGAGCGGTCGAAGAGCACGATCTCGCCTGCTGCGGGGAGGTGTGAGATGTAGCGCTGGAAGTACCACTGGGTGCGTTCGCGTTCGGTCGGGGCGGGGAGCGCGGCGATGCGGGCGACACGCGGGTTGAGGAACTGTGTCACTCGTTTGATAGTGCTGCCCTTGCCAGCGGCGTCACGCCCCTCGAAGAGCACGACCAAACGCCGACCATCGACCCGCACCCATTCCTGGACCTTGACCAACTCTGCCTGCAGTCGGAACAACTCGCGTTCGTACAGCTTCCTCGGCAGACGGTCCGTCGGTTTGGCTCCCCTCGCCCTGCTCACACCGTCGCTTGATTCCTCGGCCACGGCCGTGACTCTAGGACGGCGTCACCGCTCCCCGTCTCTGAGGGTCTCGGTCGCACACCGAGTCGCGTGCTTCTGGATGAACCGTCCCTGCGATGAAGGAATGGAAGTGCGTGGTCATCGATCGTCGGTATAGATGTGGGCGATGTAGTCGCCGATCCCACCGACACATCTTGAACAAACGCGGAGCGACGGGCGTGCCGTGGATCGACCGATGTTGTCGATCCGCAGCGTGACCGCTAGTTGCCGAAGTCCCAGCTCTGCCCCGCCTCGTACCGGTGGAGGATGTTTTTGGCGATGAGGATCTTGTGGACTTCGTCCGGACCGTCTGCGATTCGAAGCGTGCGCGCTGCCTGGTACATCCCGGCGAGCGGGAGGTCGTTCGATACGCCAGCCGCGCCCCAGACCTGAATCGCGCGGTCGACGACGCGGTGGTACGCCTCCGGCACGAAGACCTTGATCGCCGAGATGTCGGTGCGTGAGCTGGCGTCGCCCCGGTCGAGTTTTTCGGCAGTGTGGATCGTCATCAAACGCGCCGCTTGGATGTCGATGTAGCTGTCGGCGATGAAGCCCTGGATGAACTGCTTGTCCTTCAGCAGGCCGCCGTGCACGTGCCTGGTCGCGGCCCGCTCGACCATGAGATCGAACGCTCGTGACATCTGGCCCACTGAGTTCATGCAGTGGAAGACACGGCCCGCGCCCAGGCGGTCTTGAGCGGCTTGGTGTCCTTCACCGACCTTGCCGAGCGTGTTCTCGAGCGGGACGCGCACATCGTCGTAGATGATCTCGCAGTGGTCCGAGCTGGGGCGTCCCCATACACCGATGCCTCGCACGATGTTCACGCCGCGCGTAGCGGTCGGCACGATGATCTGCACCATGTCACCGGTCCGACCGACCTCGCCCGTCCCGTCGACAGCGCGGCACATGACGATGAAGAAGTCCGCAGCGATGCCGTTCGATGTGAACCATTTGTGACCATTGATGACCCAGTGGTCGCCGTCGCGTGTCGCCGTTGTCTGCAGGGAACGCGGATCCGAACCCGCGTTGTCCGGCTCTGTCATCGAGAAGCCTGACTCCATCGTCCCCTCGACAAGAGGCAGCAGCCACTTCCGCTTCTGTTCTTCCGTCCCGTACTTCACCAGGATCGACTGGTTGCCCGAGTTCGGGGCCACGACCCCGAACAGCGACGCGGCTCCGACGGCATAGGCGAGCACCTCGTTCATGTAGGCGTGGGTAAGGAAGTCGAGGCCCATCCCGCCGTATTCCGTCGGCAAGTGGGGCGCCCACAACCCGGCCTCCCACACCTTTGCCTTGATCTTCTCGCGCAGCTCGTGGGACTCGCGGCGATCGTGGTCAGACACCTCACCGTTGGCGTTGTAGCGCCACAGGATGTCCTCGTTCGGGAGGATGTCGTCATTGACGATCGCCGCGGTTCGGGCGCGGATGTCGTTGACTCGATCGTCGAGTGTGGGAATCGGCTGGACGTTCATCACCATCCCTCGAAGTGGGACAGTGGGCGTCGTGCGGCCGACTCGCTAGTGCCGAAGGTCCCCGATCGGTCTGCGTCGCGGTCGAGTCAGCCTGCTGAGTCAGCGCCCGGAGTCCGGGGTGTCGGTGACAGTGGGGCGCCGCCGGGGGTTGCGCGAGGCTGGACCTGCCCCGAAAGGAGGGGCGGCGATGGCTAGGCCGACCGCTCCTGACGGCGCGCCGGGTCGGCCGTCGGACCCGATGGGGGAACGTCGGTTTCGGTGCGATGAAGCGCGACCGATGCGGTGGTACCGCGTCGCTCGGCTATCCCCGAGCGGCCTTCGCCAGGGCACTTTTCGGCTCCGTCGCTTCGGCCGTTCGTGCAGCGACAGAACGAACCACAGGCGATACGTGCACGACCCGCCGGGCGTCCCGGCGGAGGGCAAGCCGGGGTCAGTCGCGGGCAGGCGTTTCGTCGGCCGCGGGAGCCGCGAGAGCCACAGTGCGTCCGCCGGCCCAGTAGTTGCCGGTGCCACAGCCGCATGTCCACATGACGGATGCACGAGTGGGCTCTGACGGTGTCGGGTGTGGTTCACCGCACGCCGCACACGATGGCGGCCAGGGAGCGTGTTGCATCTCCAACCTCCACTACGCGAATGCTCTGGACGAGAACGCGGCGTCATCGATTCGTTCTCTCAGCGGAGTTCGTCGAGCTGACGCCGGAGCTCGGCGACTTCGGCTTGCAGCTGCAGGATCCGCTGCGCGCCGGCCACGGACATGCCCTCGCCGATGAGCTCGGTGAGCGCGAAGATCTCTTTGATCTCGAGCCGGCTGTATCGGCGCTGGCCACCTGTCGAGCGCGAGGGGCTCACGACGTCGAGCGTGTCGAGTCGGCGAAGGAACGCCGTTTGCACGCCGAGTATCTCGGCAACCTGGCCGACCGTGTACAGCGGAGCGGCGTCGTCCGGGAACGGAGCCGCCGTGGGAAGCCGGTGTCTGGGATCGTCCGGCTTCCCACGTGGGGCCATCATGAGTGTGCGGCGCCAACGCCTTCGGGCTGGGGCTCGGATGTCGCGTCGATGACGCGACCACCCTCGTTGCCGCGGCCGGTAGCGACATCGATCTTGCGCGGCTTGGCCTGCTCTCTGACGGGGATCCGCACCAGCAGCACGCCGTCCAAGTACTCAGCTTTCAGATTCTGGGTGTCGAGCGTGTCGCCGAGGAACAGCTGGCGGCTGAACGTGCCGTGCGGACGCTCGCCGATCAGAAGCTCGACATCGTCGTCCCGGAACGAACGATCACGTTGCGCGTGCACCGTCAGCACGTTGCGCTCAACGGTGAGATCGATTGAGTCGGCGCTCACGCCGGGCAGGTCGAACTGGACAACGAACTGCTCGCCCTGACGGAAAGCATCGATCGGCATCGCGGCCGGACGGGTAGCTGTCCCGAGCATCTGCTGGGCCATGCGATCGAGTTCGCGGAATGGATCGGTACGCATCAGCATGTCGACTGCTCCTTTCTCCTAGGCCTCTTTGGACCGATGAAGAAGTTATTGCTCAGACGAGGAAAACTTGTCAAGTGAGTCAGAGGTTTTCTACCACTCCCCAATCACCGAGATCCCCGTTTCCTACGTCGCTTCGCTCCCGCGTGCGCCACCCGGTCCTCGGCAGATGAGACCACTGAAGGGGCGCTTGCCGCCCCTGCGTCGACCAGGGCCGCATCTCAGTGCGCGGCGCGGTCAGTTCTTGCCAGAGCGGGACGGGAGGGCTGCGGCCGAGCTCGACCAGTCGTGGCGGCTCCGATCGCACGCTGCGCTGTCGGTCACGCGGTCTGTCTGGGCTTTCTTGTTTCGGTCGCCGCCGGGCTGATCAGTCACGACATTCCGTCTACGAGTGCGGCGAGTTGACGTTCCAGGTCGCCACCCTTGGGCGATCCGGAGCGGGGCCCGCCGGCGACATCGACGGCCGGAACGCGAGCGCGGCATTCCGACGGGCCAGCCGAGCCCCCTGCTTGGAAGCCGCCGCTTCTATGACGCGGCTTGCTTGGCTTCCTCGACCCGGGTCGCCAGCGCCTGCAGCTCGGCTTGGCCGACGGCCTCGCGGAACCGCGGGAATCCCTCCGACTCCTCTTCCTGTACGTGATGTTCGACGTTCGCCTTGAGCTCAGCGAGCACACTGTCCACGCCCTCGATCGTCGCGTCCATCGCTTCGAGCTGGGCGACCAGCTCTTTGACCATGCTGTGCTCTTCTTCGGCTTCGTCGACGAGCGACTCGAGACCCGCCTCGCGCATCGCGGGATAGACGATTTGCTCCTCAACCTCGGCGTGGAGCGTCAGTTCCGCGGCGATCTTCATGACCACTTGCTGCTTGGCGGCGCCGCTGGTCGATTCGGCTTTGGCGAAGAGGTCCTCGACCTCGCGGTGATCAGCCTCGAGAAGCTTGATGACGTCGGGCATATCGCTCTCCTTGATCTGGGTGGGGAGATTCAGACTGTGGCCGGCAGAGTCAACGGGGTGCGCACCTTCTCTTCTCACCCGACGTCTACGGAAGTGTCGGGCAGTTTCCAACTGTCGGTCCTTCCCCGCGGCGCAACGTCGGGGCTAGGAGCGCTGCTCAAGTGGCCTGTCACTATCCGGAACAAGGAGGCGTTAAACGCCTTTGACACGCGAGCAGTCGACAAGCGCACGCCGAGGTCGTCGCTGCGGCGATGGATCCCTGGCCGAGGTGTTCCACGCGCCGGGCTCGCACCCCGACACAGGTCTTGGTCGACGTCGGCGCTGGCCGGGCAATAGCCCCGAAGGCTTCGACCGTGTTTCTCGCCGCGTGTGCGCTGGGATCCCCGGGACCATCGCCACGATGGACCGTGGCCTCGGCCCGCCTGGAGCGGCCCGCCGGCAAACCAGGGCGACGCGCGCACAAGCCCCGACCTCGGGAAGCGGGGGTCGCTGAACCGGAGTCGGGCCTGTGGCCGCCTACCCCGAGAAATCGCGTGAGGACCTCAGGGCGTTACACGCCGCCACAGCTTTTGGAGTCCGCGCTCACCGCGGCGGCTGCGTTGCTCAGCGGCTCAAGTGACGGCTCGACGAGACCGACGCCTTCAGTCTCGGATGTTTCTCAGGCCCGTCCTCGGGATACAGGCTGGTTGTGGCTGCGTACAAGGGTCCCGCGGAGCTGACGTTCGACGACTACGGGTGCCTGCTCGTGCCGCTGAGCGCGTACTGGTCACGAATCACCGCGACCGGTGAGGGCACGTTGCGCATCAAACCGGGGGGCTCGCGCCAAGCTCGTGACTCCCTACCGCGCGCGGGGACGCTGTCGATCTCGAGCCAGAGTTCGTAGAAATACGGAGTCGACGGGCGGCGCATTGCAGGACCGATCGTCTTGACACGTGCATAGCAAGACGGGGTCGTCGGCAACTCGCCTGCCACGCCGCGAGAATGCCGATAGCTCCGAAGGTGCGCGGCAAGAGGAGCTTCAGGATCACGCCGGCGCTACCCGCCACCGCTCACGTCGAGTCTGTTTAGCGGCAGCACATCGCGGGCATGCGTCCCCCGCACGCAACCGGGCCTGGCCTACTGCCAGCCCTCCCCTTAGAGAGGTAGCCCAAATGGCCCAGACCACTACTCCCCGCACTGACAGCGCCCACCGTCCCGAGCGCCGCGGCTTCGTGGCCGGATCGACCGAAGCTCGACCCGGCGTCATGACCACCGAGTTCTGGCTTTCGATCATCATGGCGGTGACTGTGATCGTCGCCGGCTACGTGAGCGACGCCTTCGACGTCGACCTCGCATGGGCGCTCGGCACCGGAATCATCGCGGCCTATGCGTTGAGCCGCGGCTTCGCCAAGGCCGGCTCCCGCGAGGGTCCGTTCATGATCGACCTAACCAAGGACGACCGGTAGTCGCACGCGCCTCGGCACGGAACGGTCACGCTCACGCGCACAGCCCCGACTCGGACCCGTCGTGCGAGTCGGGGCTTGTGCCTTGCCTCGCGCACGTGCGTCCCCTTGAGACACGCCTCCCGTGTCGTCGAATGGATCTCGCTAGAGACCGAGCGTGCGCCTCACACCACCGCGTTCCGCCCGCGCGGCCTCTCGAAACCAATCAGCGCTGAGCTTCGGGGTTCGCTCAAGCTGTCGAAGTCGACGAAGATGAAACCGAAGCAGTTGCCGAAGCCATCCATCCACTCAAAGTTGTCTTGGGCACTCCAAAGGAAGCAACGGGGACGCCCTGGGAGGTCGCCCGTTGGAGTTGGGCCTGTTTCGTCCATCGAGCCGTCCGTCGCGTTCCACCGACCTCCTTGTATCCCCGACAGGTGTGAGCGGGAACGTCGGCACTACTGGTCACCCGGGTGATTTGGGTTGACGGCGGCGAGAACGCGAATCCGCCGTGCGACCGGAGGCGAGCGCCTCATGCGCGATCGCAACCGCCATGCGGCGGAAGATGAGCGCGTGAAACGGCAGCATCGCGTACCAGTAGAGGCGCCCGAACAGACCTCTCGGAGCGAAATACGCCACTTGATGCAGTCGCACCTCGCCTGGCGCGTTGCTGCGTTCGATCCGCCACGTCAGCCACGCTTTGCCGGGCAACTTCATCTCGGCTTCGAGAACGAGTTGATGACCCGGCTCGGCCTCGACCACGCGCCAGAAGTCGAGCGCTTCGCCCGGCCTGAGGTCGACCGGATGGCGTCGGCCGCGTCGTAGCCCCGGTCCGCCAACGAGCTTGTCGGCCAGCCCCCGAAATGACCAAGCCCAGTTCGACACGTAGTAGCCGTGCGCCCCGCCTATCCGGGCGAACGCGCGGTACAGCGCCTCGGGCGTCGCGGCGGTGTCGACTGTCTGGTGGTCCTCCAGCACCGAGCCTCCGGCCCAATCGGGATCGCCAGGAATGGTGTCGGCCGGGGTGAAGCCGGCATCTGTCCACCGCGTGTCGATCGCCTCGGCACGAGTGAGTCGCACCGCGAGCTCGAGCGACTCGCGGAACCCGAGCGGCTGATGCGGCACGAGAGCGTCGATCTGGTGGTCGGTCATCACCACCTCGTGGCGAAGCGAGTCAATGAGAGGGACGGCGATCGCGGCGGGGAGCGGCGTCACCAAGCCGACCCACCGTGACGAGAGCCTCGGGCTCAGGAAGGGCACCGGCAGAATGATGCGGCGGGGGAGTCCCGCGACGTCGGCGTAGGTCTGCATCATCTCGGCGTAGGTGACCACGTCGGGACCGCCGATCTCGAGCACGCGGTCGACCGTCTCGGGATCGTCGAGCACCCCGGCGAGGTAATGGAGGACATCGCGAATCGCGATCGGCTGACACTTTGTGCGCACCCAGCGGGGTGTGACCATCGCCGGGAGCACCTCGGTGAGGTACCGCAGCATCTCGAACGAGATCGATCCCGCCCCGATGATCACTGCTGCGCGGAGTTCGGTCGTCGGTGTCGGGCCCGACGCCAGGATCTTGCCCACCTCGTGCCGGCTCGCCAGGTGGGTCGAGAGCGCGTCGCCGCGTCCCATGCCGCCGAGGTAGACGATGCGCCGCAGTCCAGCGGCGTCCGCCGCGTCGCGCACGTTCCGCGCCGCGGTCGCTTCGGTCGCGGCGAAGTCGTCGCCTGTCCCAATGGAGTGGACGAGGTAGTACACCGCGTCGCATCCTTCGAACGCAGGTGGGAGGGTGCCGGCATTGAGCACGTCGCCCGTGAACAGCCGTACCCGGTCTGTCCACTCGTAACGTTCGGCTCGGCCCGCCGAGCGGCTCGACACTCGCACCTGGTGTCCCGCGTCGAGCAACTCAGACACGAGCCGGCCACCGACATATCCCGTCGCGCCGAGCACGAGCACTTCGCGCACCGATGCTTGCCCAGCGGTGTCCATCACGGTCGAGCGCTGAACGGTCTGGTGGCGCCGCGGCGCGCACGGAGGGCGTGGTATCGGGCGAGCGATTCGGCCCGCTCTTCGCGGTGCTCGACGATGCGGGCGGGGTACTCGGGTGGCCGGCCTCCCGAGCGTCGCCAAGGCTCGTGGATCTCGGTGCCCGGCAAATGCGACAGCTCGGGCACCCAGCGACGGATGTAGTCGCCGTCCGGATCGAACTTCCGGCTCTGGACCACGGGGTTGAAGATCCGGAAGTACGGCGCGGCATCGGTTCCGGTCCCGGCGACCCATTGCCAGCCGTGCTGGTTGCTGGCCAAATCACCGTCGATCAAGTGGTTCATGAAGTGGCGAGCACCGCGCGTCCAGTCAATGTGCAGGTCCTTCACCAGGAACGATGCGGTGATCATCCGGAGGCGGTTGTGCATCCACCCTTCGCGCAGCAGCTGGCGCATCCCGGCGTCCACGAGGGGATAGCCGGTCTGTCCTGTCGTCCAGCGCGCGAACCGAGCGTCGGTCTCCGGCCCGCGGTCGTACCGGATGCCTTCCATGGACGGTTGGAAGCAGGAGCGGGCCGTTGACGGCGAGTGGGAGAGCACCGCGGCGTAGAACTCACGCCACGCCAGCTGGCGGCGGAAGGCGTCGTCGTCCGGTCCGAGATCAGCGAGCAGCGTGCGAGGGTGGAGCGCGCCCAGCTTGAGGAAGGGCGACAGGCGCGAAGTCGCGTCGAGCGCGGGGTGATCGCGGGCGCCGGCGTAGGTCGCGAGCCGAGTGCTTCGAAAGGCGTCCCACGCGGCGCGTGCGGCGGGTTCACCTGCATCCGGCAAGGTCGCGCTTGTCGCGGGATCGTCGGGGATGGGCACACCGTCGAGTGGGCACCACTCGATCGAACCGAGATCGAGGCGCCCGGGGAGCTCCCACCCGTGCGCAAGCCACGCTCGGCAAAAGGGCGTGAACACCTGATACGGACGACCATCGGGTTTCAGGAGTTTCGTGGGAGCGACCGCGTACGGCGAGCCGGTCGCCAGGAGCGGCACCGTGCCGAGCGCCGCTGCGACGCGCTGATCGCGCGCGGTGCCATAGGGCGCGAAGTCGGCAGTGATGTGAACCGCGGTCGCGTTCACCTCCTCGACAACCGCGGGAACCGCGTGCTCTGGGCGGCCCGCGTGGACGGTGAGTGCGCCTCCCAGCGCGCGCAGCTCCTGTTCCAACGCTCGCAACGTCCGCAGGAGATACGCGAGCCGCGGGTTGCCCGCGGTGCGCAAGAGAACATCGTCCAGCACGAAGAGCGCGGTGATCGGCCCCTGCTGAGCCGCCTCGCCGAGCGCAGGATGGTCTGAGAGCCGTAGGTCGCGTCGGAACCACAGCACGACGGGTCGTCGGCCTGCTCGTGCGGGGGTCACCGACGGGAGCTTTCGTTCTGCGCGGCCGTGACTGGGTCGCCGGTCAGCATCCGGGCGCCAGCGCCATCGGCAACGAATGTCGTCGCGCCCGCTCCTGCGAGCGCGAGCGGGGCGACTTTCGCGAGCTCGGCGAGCTCACTGCGGACGGCGTCGAAGCGATCCGTTGTCGTGGCGGCCACGACAACCAGGTCGGGCCGCGATCGGCCGACGGAATGGAGCAGCTCGTCAGCTGGAGTGTCGGCGCCCAGATATTGGATCCGCCATCCGTGTCGGTTCAGGACGATCCCGAAGATCATCAGCGCTAGATCGTGCAGCTCATCCGGAGGGCAGGCAAGGATTGCCGTCGGGCCGTGTCCACTTCCCCAGCCTCGGGCCAGCCCCGCCAGCCGTCCTCGGATCACGTTGCTGGCGAAATGCTCCTGGGCGATGGTGACATCGCCGCGCTGTCCATCGTTCGCCCAACGTATGGAGGTAAGGCAACACGACGTCTCGAAGCGTCGTCGCCACGCTGAACTCCGACAGCAACCGGTCGAGCGCAGCCTGCGCCGCAGGTTCGTCGAAGTCGTCGAGCGCGCGTTGCCAATCGTTCGAGAGCTCAACGAGGTCGGTTGCGCGGGCCGGCGCCGATGTGTTTGTGGGGGCATCCGAGGCAGGCTGCGCCTGCGACTGCCCCTGCCCCTCGGCGAGGGCGGCACGCGCGGCTTCGGCTGCGGACAACCCCTGTGCGAGGTGGACCTTCATCCGTCGGACGCGGCGTTCGTCGCTCTCGGAGTAGAGCCGGAATCCGCCCGGGGACCGCACCGGGTCGAGCAGGCCGTACCGCGCTTCCCAGGCGCGCAACACGTGGCCGCTGACCCCGACGCGCCGGCTCAGCTCGCCGATTCGCAGCACGCTCGGGTCGGCCGGGGACTCCATATCGAAACATTCTACAGAACTTTGACAGAATCGGGTGGATCTTCACACTACAGGGCTAACCTTCGACAGACATTCGACAACACGAAGGAGCCTCCATCCCATGACCAACAAACACCTCCGACTTGCCGCCGGCCTCGCGGTAGCCCTCGTCCTGGTCGCGAGCGCCTGCAGTGACGATGCGAGCAATGTCACGGCCGACTCGGCAGCGGCGGACCAGAGCACAGCCCCGGGAGCGGCGGTCACCACTCCTGCCCCCGCTGACTCGGCGATGGCGGCGGAGAGCGACATCGTCGACACCGCTATCGCAGCCGGCGACTTCACCACCCTGGTCGCCGCCGTGCGCGCCGCAGGGCTCGAAGACACGCTGCGCGGCGACGGCCCGTTCACCGTATTCGCCCCGACCGACGAAGCCTTCGCAGCATTGCCCCCCGGCACCGTCGACACTCTGCTGGAAGACCCGACGGGTGACCTCGCCAAGATCCTCACCTACCACGTGGTCCCGGGTGCCGTGCTCGCCGCCGACGTCTCGGGCCTGAACGGCCAGGACGTCACCACGGTCGAGGGTGCCGCCCTCACGGTCAACGTGGCGGGCGATGGATCCGTGACGCTCACCGATGCTGCCGGCAACGACGTCGCCGTCGTGACCACAGACATCGAGACCAGCAACGGGGTGATTCATGTCATCGACGGCGTCCTGATGCCGGCCTGACCACCGAGCTGCTTGTCCTGGTGCGAGGTCTCCTCCCGGCCCTCGCACCAGGCTCAGTGGCCCTGCAACCGGGCGGCGCCCACGAACAACGGATAACTCGCGCCGTGTCGCTCACGAGTGACCTTGCGAAGTTCCTGTTGAGCACAGCGCTCAGTGCTGTAGGGCTTCTAATCCGAAGGCCGGAGGTTCGAATCCTCCCAGGGGCGCTGACCTGCGGAACAATGTGGCGGCCGTCGAAGCTCGCTTGAGCACAGCGCTCGAGGAACGGATAACACTGGTTGCAGACCCCTCGACGGGAAGCCGATGCCGCGTGAGCTCAGCGCCTGGCCACAGTCTTCTAGTTGTGTCCGCAACTACCGCGGGCGGAGTCGTTGACGCACGCCGCATTGATCGGATTCATCGGTGCGCTCCAGAAAGGACAATACGCGCGCCTCGATCGGGAGAACGCGTCCCGGTTCCCGACTTCTCGCGTCGAAGGTGGCCGCGCGAAATAGCGCCGAAGCGGGCGCACCCTGGTGCGAGCGCGCCGGACGTTCGTGCTCGCGGGAGTTGCCCGTCCCGACCGGCACATCGGGGCGATGCCGCCGTCGATGTGCTCGTGTATTCGGGGACACGGCCACAGCGCCTTGGCGCAACCCGAGCCGTCGTTCTGTCGCGGATGAGAGTGGCGACCGCGACGCGTGCTCATCCGGCGCGACGAGTGAGCACGCAGGGGCTCGAGGATGCAAGCGGCTCTCAGTGGGAACAAGCCAACCTTCAGGTGGAGCAAGCCAGAATGATGCTCGGGTGAGGATCGGCGTTTGCTCCGACGTGCACGGTCGCCATGACCGGCTCCTGGCTGTGCTCGGCGCCATGGCCGCAGCCGGGGTCGACGAACGCTGGTGCCTCGGTGATCTGGTCGGAGGCGAGCCGCCCACGGCTGAGCTATTAGGCGCGGCTCGCCAACTCGACCTACTCATCGCGGGAAACCACGACGCCTGGGCGCTCGGACCAGACCGGGTCGTCGCCCACGGACGCGACGTGTTCAGGTTGTCGAGCCGCGCAATCGCCAGCCGTCACGGCATCGACTGCTGGCACGGCTCGCCGCGCCACCCCCTGCTCGGGTTCCTCACCGAGGCGTCTGCCGCCAGAATCCTGCCCCGCCGCCCCCTGGGCTCGCTCGGACTCGTCGGCCATACGCATGAACCGGCGCTCTTCGCCTACGACGGCGCCGCTACGCGCGCGATGCGGCCCGTCCCCGGCGAGTCTTACGACTGGCTCGCGGCGGGCGCCTGCATGGCCAACCCGGGGGCGGTCTGCGGCAACCCTCGCGATGCGGCGAGCTGGTGGCTCATCGTCGACATTGACGCCCGCGTGCTGCGGTGGCACCGCAAGGAGTTCGGGTCCGAAGACGCTGCCGCTGCCGGCTTGTGAGGCACGTCGCGGGGTTGGTGTTCCCATCGTCGAGGGACCCGGGTACGTCACCGGCATGCGCCACCGGGGCTCCCGATTTCCAGGGGGACAACGATGTCGTCGGAGCGCACATTCTGTTCCCCAACGTGTTGCACCAGTTCCGTCGTTCCGTCGCGAGGCAGCGGCCAACGTGCCAGGACAAATCACGTCAAGCCGTAATTCGCGTGGGCCGGCATCGCAGGGCGACCGCCCCCGACCGGAACTCATGGCGATCCACGAGCTCGAGCTGGATGCGCTCGCGCAGACCGGCGAGCAACGTCGGACCGTGTCCGGCAAGGACCGGCTGCACAAGGAACTCGTACTCGTCGATCAGTCCCAGATCTGCCAACGCCAGGGGGAGCGTCACGCCGCCCACGAACAGGCCCTCGCCTGGCTCCTGCTTGAGCCGCTGAACCGCTTGCCCCAAGTCGCCTCGCACCAGCTCGGCATTCCAATCGACCCCGCTCAGCGTGCTCGACACGACGTACTTCTTCGCCCGGTCGATGGTCTCGGCGAACGGGATCTCCCACTCATCCATCCAGTCAGGCCACGTGCCCGTGGCCGGCTGCCGCCACGCCGACTCCATCATCTCGTAGGTCACCCGGCCGAACAGCAGGGCATCGGCTCGCTCCATCTCAGCGGTCCAGTAGCGCATCGACTCCTCGTCCGGGGGGAGCCCTGCCTCGTGATGGCAGCAGCCGTCGAGCGTGACGTTGATCGAGTATCGAAGTGGTCTCATCTCGTTGCTCTCCCTTGATGCATTCATCGCAGAGGTTGGTTAGCGCGACATGCCAGCCGCTTCAGTGGAGTCGGAGCTCTGCCGAGAACTCCAGTCCCCGAGCGCGGCCACCGGACTACGACGAGAGTTCAGCCCGGCGCGACCACCAGGCCTCGGCGGCGGTCATTGCGCTCTCGGCCTCGTGGATGCCGTCGCCCACGAGCCCTGCGGTGGCAGCCCAGTGCAGGGGTACAAGGGCTAGAGCCCCGGGGAGCCAACGGTGCTCGTCGCAAGTCAGCGGTTCCGGAGCCGTGCCTTCGTAGGCGTCGAGCAGTCGTCGCGGTTCGAGCAATTCGCCGCCCTGTGCGACGTGGTGCAGGCTGGCCGCGATGTCGTACAGCCGCTCCCTGACCCTCGCAAAATCCAGGTCGAAGGTGGCCCATGAGCCGTCTGACAGCTCTCCCGCGTTGCCCAATTTGTAGTCCCCATGAATCGGAGTGCATGGCAGTTCGACCTCCTTCCGGAGCTTGGAGAGCTCGCCAGTCAGTTGGCGCATCCGATGCACGACCGGCTCGCTGCGGGGTCCGAGCCTGCGGCGTGTGAAGCCGACCGAGTAACGCAGTTGGCCGAAGGTTCTGTGGTCGTCGAGGGGTTCGGGCGGGCTGGGCTCCCAGACTGCTTTGAGCGCAGTGTGAAGGCGTCCGAGCTCCTCGAATAGGCGGACGTAGGAGTCCTCGTCCGCCCGTGGCTGGACGTGATCGATGAACTCCTCAATCTCAGCCCAACGATCAGCGACCCTCAGGAGGTCGCAGCCGGAAATCCGAATCGGCCGAGCGACGCGGACTTGCGTGCGCTGGAGCCGCTCCCGCAGGCGCCGCAGTCCCGCTATCCGGCCGCGGCGGACCCAGGGCCTATGAACCCGGAGGACAACCGGCGGCTCAGCGTCTATCCGCACGTTGAGGTTGAGCCCACCGCCAATGTCTGCCCATCCGTCCCCTCGCGCGACGCGGGCGATCAGGGCCGAGACGGCCGGGTCATCTGGGCTGGCTCTAGGTCCGAACCAGCGCGGCAAGGGAGGGGGAGAGGTCGAAGCTTCGACTCCGGTCATGGCAATGGCCCACCAGCGCACCCGAGGAAGGGTCCGCCGGCGAGCATGGCGCAATCTTGCCGCGACGCTATGACGGCCGGCATTCCGCAGCCCTTTCAGCTCGCCTGATCACCATCGTGGAGACGAGTAGCTGGTCGGTCGAGCCACTCCTGGATCGCTCAGCGTTGCGGTTAACGTCCGCCAGCCTTTCCGAGACAACGGATAACTCGCGTCGTGTCGCTCACGAGTGACGTGGGAACTTCCTGTTGAGCACAGCGCTCAGTGCTGTAGGCCTTCTAATCCGCGGGTCGCAGGTTCAAATCCTGCCGGGGGCGCTAGCTGCCGCCGACGTCGTAATAACGCGCTCACCAGCCACCCAGGTCTGCGCGACTTCCAGCGTGTCGTCCAGGCTGCCCTCGAGGACGACGAAGTCAGCGCGCAATACCGGGCGGATCCGGCCTCGTTCGTCCGATTGCTCGCCCTCGTCGGCCGCTCCCGCCGTCCAGAGCCGCAGCCACGTCGTCGAGCGGGAGCGACTGCTCCGGTCCAATCGTCTTACCCGAGATGGTCTGGCGGTGGACACCCAGACGGGACAGCGGGATGGGTGCGACGGTGTCGGTGCATGGTGATCGGACAACGCGGCGAGGGGGATGCCACGGCTGTCGAGGTCCGCGAAGGAAGCCAGGTGTGCTCGTCGAAGTCAAGAGCGTTCCGACGTCGCCGAGTCCCACGACGAGCCCAGGTTGGATCACCCCGGTGACCCCGAGTCGGCGCATCTCGTCAAGCTCGGTCGAACTCGCGAGCAAGACGTGCTCGACGCGCATGCCGTGCTCGGGCTCCCGACCGGCAGTGGCAGTGCGCCAGCTGTCGAGAGCGCTCGAGAGGCCGACGTTGCCGATGGCGTGGACAGCAACGCCGAAGCCACGAGCGACCGCCACGCGGATGTGGTCGTCGATACCCGGAAGGATGTCTCCGAACTGGATGCGCTGGCCGTCGATTCGGCCGTCGCACGCCGGGGGCCCACACCATCGGCGAAGATCTTCACCGGGCCGACTCGGAAGTGCTCGTCGCCTTCGCCGGTCACGAGACCGTCCCACCGGGCCGGGTCTGGCCCGGCGAGCAGCTCGGCGGCGTGGGGAAACCCGAGGATCGAGATCGGCAACCGAGCCTGCGCGGCCAGTAGCCGGTAGGCCACTTCCGCACGTGGGCTCATAGCCGTGTCGTGGATGGCGGTGATGCCGTAGCTCAGGAGCAACGTTCGCGCTCCTCGATGAGATCGGCATATCGGTCGGGCTCATTGATCTGCCCGAGCGACGCCGCATGGGCATGACTCCAGGCGGTCTCGATGAGCAGAACGGTCAGCTGGCCCGAGTGATCTCGATGGATCCGTCCTCCTGGTGGATCCGGCGTGTTCGCATCGATGCGCAGATCCTCGAGGCCATGCGATGACACGACGCATCGATGAAGCGACGTGCAGGCGAGGATGACCGGCCGATCGAAACCCATTGCGTCGAGCTCACGCCTAGTGATGCGGAGCGCGTCCCTGCTCCAGTTCAGCCTGGATCCATGCTGCACCTGGCGTCCGCGCCCGCCGCGTCGGCGAGCAGCCTCGCGGCATCCTCGGGGACCCCGACCCCGGAGAGATCGGCCCACAACGGCTCGAGCACGCTGATCGAGAGATGGTGATCAGCATCGATGAACCCCGGCAGGAGCATCCGACCCTGCAGATCGACAACCTCGACCTCGGGGAGGCTCCGCAGCAGGTCGAGCTCGCCGACCGACTCGATCCGATCACCCGACACGATGACGACGCTGGGTCTCGGACCCGCGTCCATCTTCTCGACGCGACCTCCAACGAACGCCCGTCGCACCCCACCCTCCTCGAGCCACTCCGCGCCCGACGAAGTTAGCGGGGCACTCGCTCCGACGCGCCCGCGAAGCGACGTCCCGGCGTTCACGACGTCTGACTGATCACACCGTTCGCGGGCTACTCCGAAGGCCGGAGGTTCGAATCCTGCCGGGGGCGCTGCCTGGGATTTCGTGCGAGGACAGCGGGCGCCGCGTCGAGCACAGCGCTCGCACAACGGATTAGTAGTCGTCCGGCGAGAAGCGGACCTTGCTCGCAGACACAACCGGTCGCGGTCGCTGTCACTCGCATCGATACCGGCGGCGACTGAGTGCCTCGGGGAGCGCCCGTCATCGATCGCGTCCTTGTTGGGGGGTCCAGCGAGCGCGAGCATCTCCTCGACGAGGGCGTTCGCGCGGGTGCGGTCGAAGAAACGCGTATGTAGCATCTGTTTGTTGCGCGCGGCCGAGGTCAGATAGAAGCGCTCGTAAAGGAAGCCGCGCCCGCCGAGTGCGGAGCCGACAAGGTCCCACGCCATGCGGAAGACGGCGGCCCGCTCGTCGGCGGTCGCACCATCCGCTCCGTGCAGCATCTCATCGATCAGCGGCCGCAACGCGGGGTCGTCGAGGTCAGCGCGGCTGGGCGTCGTCAGCAGATTGTGGCTGCCGATCAGCGTGATGATCTCGGCCACACGCGGCATCCACATGGCGAGCATCGACCGCATCGGCTCGAGCGCGGCCCCGTTGGGGAAACCACACGCCGTCGGCGCGCTCCCAGGCCTGCTCCAGCGACAGCTCGAGGGCATTGGCGGTCAGGCGCACGTAGCAGGCGAGCTCGCCCAGCATCTCCGTCGTGGCGGGCGACGTGTCGCCGATCAGCTCGGCCATGCGGGTCGCAAGCCCATAGGCGAATTCGAGCTTGGTCAGGGCGCGGATGGTCGACTGGGTGGTCATGTTGATGGCGTAGCCGGTCTCGCGCATCGAGTTGTAGATCTGGACGTCGCCATCGATGAAGACGCGGTCCCAGGGCACCAGCACGTCGTCGAAGATGCAGAAGGCATCCTGCTCGTCGAAGCGCGACGACAGCGGCTTGTCGAACGGATCGGCGCCCGGCGTCGAGGCCGAGTCGCGGCACAGGAATTTCAGGCCCGGCGTGTCGATGGGAATGGCAAAAGCCACGGCGTACTGCGTCGCGTCGGCTGGAATGGGCTGGCCCGGATAAACCGCCTGCTCGTCGGCGAAGGGCGCCAGGGTAGCCAGCACCCTGGCTCCCCGGACGATGATGCCGTCGGCCGTCTCGCCGACTTTGCGGATGGTGACCTTGTTGCCCACGACCCGGCTATCGGTGCGCTTGTCGATTGTGGGCTGGATGATCGTATGGGTGAGGGAAATGTCGGCCTGGCTAAGACGGCGCTGGAAGTTCACGATATTGCGTGCGCCCCGCTCGTTGCGCCCGTCGGCGCCCGCCCACACTTTTGGCGCCGAGGCGAAGGCTGCGAACTTCATATTCATGTAGTCGGGCGTGCGGCCCATGATGCCCATCGAGCCTTCCGACAGCCTGACGAGGCCGGCATGGCGGCGACGCAGGTCGTCCCGAGACCGCGGCATCATGTGGCTGACATTGGTGGGCTCGCCGCTCTCCGGGTGGGCAAACAGGCACTCGGCGGCGTAGGCGTGCTGGCGGTCGAATTGCGCGGCCAGGCTCTCGGCTGGCGCCTCGTGTCGTCGGGTGCGAGGTCGGGTCGGCAATGAGCTCCCCGTCGATCCACACGGCGCGTTGCGAAGGCGCGCAGACCGTCGAGGAACTCGGACTCCCGTTGGTGCTGCCACGGCGGGATTCGACCCGACATCGGAAGACTGCGCAACTCTGCAGTGCAAAGCTGGCTGCCATCGGTGGAAGATGGACCCGCGACCGACCTACGCCGCGACGGCTATGTCGAACAACGGATAACTCGTGTTGTGTCGCTCACGAGGTGACGTGCGCAAACCCTGATGAGCACAGCGCTCGGGTGCTGCAGGCCTTCTCATCCGCGGGCCGGAGGTTCGAATCCTCCCAGGGGTTGCCTGGGTGTTTTCTGGTGCCAGGGGAGAGAGCGCGTGCGTTGAGCACAGCGCTCGCCCAACGGAGTACTCGACGCCCCCGTGACTGGCAACGGACTCGTCGGTCGGCCTCGAACGCGGGGGGCTGCGGGGCGGCGCAGCTGGATGCGGGCGGAGACCAAGACATCGAGATCACTCCGCGGGGTGCGCCAATGGTCTCGGCGAGAAAGGTGAGGACCGAGGGACCTGGCTCGCAGCGTCGAACTCGGTGTAGTGGCCGGAACCCGGCACGATCACGAGCTGTGACCGCCCGGGCCCGGCGAACGGCCTCGATCGCCGTGCAGCGCGATCGCTGCCCGGGGACACACGACGCAGTCGACGTCGCCGTGCTCGATCAGGAACGGGGGGACCACGCGCTGGGCAGGAGGTATGTGATCGGGTTGGCGGTGGCGGCGAGCTCGGGCACCTCGTCGGCGGGGTGCCAGCAGCTGGGAGGAAGCAGGGTCGGGCTCGTCCGCACCCCGCAGCGTCGGCGCACGCCGGGTTCGCGGCGAGCTCCGTGTCGGCGGCGACCAGATCACCGGGCCGTAGAATCGACGACCGCGCTCACGGCGCTCGATACGTCAGGGGTTGCCGTAGTGCAGGGTCGTCGAAGGCGGCAACGCCGGCGGAGGTCCCCAGCAGCGCAGCAAGATGGGCGCCGGCCGACTCGCCTGCGGCAGCGATGCGTTCGGGATCGATGCCGTACTTCGCGGCGTTCGCCCGCAGCCAGCGGATCGCCGCCTTCACGTCGAGCAGCTGTGCCGGGAACAC
>CAVXAI010000019.1:0-86993 GCA_963759645.1 uncultured Acidimicrobiales bacterium
GCCGCCGTCTGCACGGCCGCCGCCGCTTGCTTCTCCGCGGTCTGCTCGGCATCCGCCTTCTGCTCATGAAGACGTGCTTCGTCGACCAGGTCGTCGTTGCCCGTGATGGACCCGACGATCTCTTTCGCCTTGCCCTTCACGCGGTCGATGAGCCCGTTCCATGGGGCACGTTCGGGATGGGGTCGCTCAAGGGTGTCCTCCGTGATGGGCGTGCTCACGCACGCGTTGAAAGGAATCCAAGTGGGGGAAATGGGTTCGCTCGTCGATGGCGACACATGTCGAGTCGAATGCAAGCACTATCGATGTGCCGCCGCGGATCTGGAACTACCGTCCGGTCGTCTCACGCGGTGCAGGTGGTGGACGGTTACCCCGAACGCTCGGACGCCAACCGTGACGTCCACAGCGACCAGGTGCTCCTACGCGGCGGCCTTCTTGGCCGCATCATGGTTGCCGAGCTCATCGAGCTGCTCGGCGGTCACCGACTTGCGGAGGTTCGGGAAGACCTCGCCTTCCTCCTCCTCCACGTGATGGCTGATACCGGCTTCGAGCATGGTGAGGGCCCCGTCGAAGCCGGGCTTGTCCGGTGAGAGCGTCTCGACGTCGTCCAGCGCCTTCCTCGCGCCCTTGTGTTCGGACTTGGCTTCGTCGACCATGTCACTGCCGTCGTCGACTTGCTTCGCAATCGCCGGGTAGACGATCGACTCCTCCACCTTCATGTGAAGACGCAGGTCGCTTAGAGACGCTCGACGAACTTGGCGCGGGCCGCCCCCTTCCAAACCTTGATCTGCTCGAAGAGCTTCTCGACCTTGCGGTGATCCTGTTCGAGCATCTCCGTCACATCTGTCATGGCTTCTCCTTCGGTCAGAGAACCTGGGCCGAGCTCGGCCGCGGGCGAAACGCGGACCAAGCCGGCTGAGGCCCGCGGGCCGGAGCCGAGGTGCCTGGGCGATGCCGCGGGCCGTCGAGCTGCTCGGGTTCGCAGAGGTCGCACCAGTCACGTCCCGACACACGCAGAGCAAGACGGGGTCGTCGACCATCGCCTTCCACACCTCGAGCATCCCGAGGAGTCCGAAAGTGCGGGCGAAGAGCCGCCTGAAGATCATGCCGGCGCCCTACCCCCGCTTCCCAGTTGAAACTAACTATTTATGTAGTAGTGTCGAAGTCATGCCGAACTCACTAGAGTCTTCTGGCGGGGCTCGGCGGTCGATCCGGGGCTCAAGATGGAACAGGCTGGTCCCGCGACGTTGGCCTGAGTTGGGGAGCTCGACGTGGCGGGGGTGCCGGAGGTCCGGGCCCGGCTATTGGCCATGACCGGGGACGTCGAACTGGACTGTTCCGGGCTGACGTTCATCGATGCGTCCGGTGTGCGGGTGCTGGCCGCTGCTGACCGCGACTGCGAGGCTCGGGGCGCGATGCTGACGATCGTGGATCCGTCTCGGTGTGTGGTCCGCCTGCTGGCCTTGACCGGCCTCGACTCGGTCTTGGGTGGGCGAGCGGAGAGCTCGGCCCGGTGACGGATGAGTCCGGGGGCGGGTCTAGAGTCGGCCGATCTACTCGATCGGCGCGGTGGCCGGCATGCTGGGCGTCGAGACGGCGACGCTGCGGTCGTGGGAGGAACGCTATGGCGTGGTCGTCCCGATCCGGAGCGATGGCGCCCAGCGGATCTACTCGCGCGACGACCTGGAACGCTTGCGGTTCGTCGTCGACGCGGTGGAGGCCGGTACGACGCCGGCCGACGCTCACCGGCTGTTGGCCGAGCGCCTGGGTGAGGCGGGCAGCCTGAGCCTGCCGGATCCGCTCGGTGCCACGATCGTGGTGTTGCTCGCCGAACGCGATCGGTACGCGGCGGAGCTCCTCGAGTACTTCATGCGGACCGAGGGCTACGACGTCTGTGTGGCCTTCGACCCTGCGCTCGCCGAGCAGATGTTCGCCGAGCGTCGACCAGAGTTGTCGATCGTCGATCTGATGATGACAGGCGGCGGTCTTGAGCTGTGCGCCCGCCTCGCACGTGATGGGACCGCGCCGGTGCTGGCGATGTCGGCGCTCGATCTCGCCGATGAGGCGATCTCGATGGGGGCGAGCGCATTCCTGGCCAAGCCGGTGGTGCCGCTGGAGTTCGTCTCCACGGTGCGCGACCTGTTGGGATCGAGCGCACTCACACGGCGGTCGACGGCGACGATCTCCTGATGGATCGGCTCTCCAGCGGCAACACGCGGCTCGACGCGGTGCTCGGCGGCGGACTGGTCATGGACGCGATCACCCTCTTTGTGGGTGCTCCAGGTACTGGCAAGACGATCCTGGCTGAACAATGCTTGTTCGCGAACGCCACTCCCGAGCGACCGGGCTTGTACCTGTCGACGGTGTCGGAACCGTTCGACAAACTGTTGCGCTACGGGCAGGCGCTCGAGTTCTTCGACCCGACCAAGCTCGGTCGGTCGGTGTTCTACGACGATCTCGGCGATGCAGTCCACCATGAAGGTCTGGCCGGAGTGCTCGAACGCCTCGACGACCTCATGAAGGAGCATCAGCCCGCCATCATCGTCATCGACAGCTTCAAGGCCCTGCGAACGTTCGCCGCTGACGACGCCGAGTTCCGCCGATTCCTCCACGACCTGGCGGGACGCTTGAGCGTGCTCGCTGTGTCCTCGCTGTGGGTCGGCGAGTACGAGCCGGAGGAGGCGACGAGGTCACCCGAGTTCGCCGTCGCCGACGCCGTGATCGGTCTCGAGACGCGGCGAACCGCCGAGCGATCGATCCGTTACCTCAGCGTCCGCAAGCTGCGGGGAAGCGACTTCTTGTCCGGCGACCACGTGTACCGCATCACCGCGGGCGGACTGGTCGTGTTCCCCCGACTGGCCGACCTTCGGGACGACGACGTCGAATACCCCTCGGCCGGCGAGCGGGTGTCGTCGGGGATCGCCGCGCTCGACGACGCGCTCGAGGAGGGCTACTGGTCGGGTTCCACCACGCTCGTCGCTGGGCCGTCCGGCGCCGGAAAGTCCCTCATGGGCCTGCACTTCGTGTTCGCCGGTGCGGCCCGAGGCGAGCCCGGAGTTTTCGTGACGCTGCAGGAGAACCGGGCTCAACTCGCCCGGGTCATCAGCCGTTTCGGCTGGAGCATCGACGAACCCAACGTCACGATCATGGACCGTTCACCGGTCGATCTCTACGTCGACGAGCTCGTCTACGACATGCTCGACCAGATCCAAGAGGCCGGCGCCCGGCGGCTCGTCATCGACAGCCTCAACGACCTCATCGTCGTCTGCACCCGACCCCATGCGTCTGCGTGAGTTCCTCTACTCACTGGTGCAACGTTGCGCTCACCTCGGGGTCAGTCTCATGTTCACCCATGAAACCGCGGAGCTGTTCCGGATCACGCGACTCAATGAGCTCGGGATGTCGCATATCGCCGACAACGTCGTCCTGCTTCAACACGTCCAGGACGGCTCCCAGATGAGGCGAGCCCTCACGGTCCTCAAATCCAGAGGATCGAGCAACTCGGCAGTCATCAGGGAATTCACCATCTCCGTCGACGGCATCACGCTCGGCGAACCAATCGACCTGCGCGCCTTCTGGGGCTGAACCTCCGACGGCGTGGACGCCAGAGTCCTGCGGGCGGCTTACTCGCCACCTGTTGCGCACAGCGCCCAGCGCAGGAGGCCTTCTCATCCGAAGGCCGGAGGTTCGAATCCTCCCAGGGGCGCGAGATGGCAGCGACAGCTAGAGCCCCGCTGCGGAGGCGAAGGTCTCGAGTTCGTGGGGAATGTCGGGCCCGAACGGTGAGTACAGGAACATCGACGCTCCCGTTGCGCGGAACTTGTCGAGCGACGCCCTCACCTCGTCTCGTGTACCGGTCATTGTGCCCTGACGGATGATCCGCTCGGTCACGTACGGGCGGTCGAGGTCATTGAGTTCGACGAGGTGAGTGCGGTGCTGCTCAATCGACCTTCGCTCTTCCGGAACGAGCGCGAGTTCCGCGGAGAACGCCAGCTCCTCGTCGGTCCCAGCGACGGGACCATACGCGCCAAGGTGCAGCGCGAGCGCGGCGCCCGGCCCCGCGGCGGCGAGTGCTCGCGGCGAGTCGGCTGGTTCTCCGTCGTCGAGCACCGTGCCATAGAACTGCAGCGCGAACGTGCCCGCGTACGGGATGGGCTCATCCCCGTGTGTGGGATTGGTGATGATGCCGTCGGCAACCCGACCCGCGACCGTGAAGCCTCTCGGTCCGTGCGCGGCGACCCAGATCGGCACGGTGACGGGCAGCCGAATTCCCATCGTGCCGGTGTGGAGGAGGCCGAAACGGGTGCCGTCCCAATCGATCTCGCGTCCCGCGAGGAGGTCGCGCATCGCGGACACGTAGGCCTCTACGTGCGTCCATGGCACCGACTTCCGATTGAGGAGTGCTGTGGAAGAGAATCCCGACCCGACGACAGCTGTGACCCGACTCGGAGCCATGGCGTCAAGGGTGGCGACCGCGGTGGCCGCGTCCGCGACGTGACGAAGATGGGGCACCATCACCGCGGGTCCGAGGCCAATTCGCTCCGTTCTTGTCGCAGCGAGGCCCATCACTGTGAACGTGTCGACGTAGATCGCGGGACTGCAGAAGCACCAGGCCTTGGAATACCCCAGCGACTCCGCGATTCGGATGTGCTCGGGGGTGTCGAGGCTGGGAGCGAGTGCGATGCCTATTTCCATGAGGGTCCTTTGCAGGTCGCGCTGACGATGAACGGCCGACGGTTGGCCGCGGTGCTACTGGCGGGCCCCGATCAGGATCGCGGCAACGATGGCGCCGCTCTTCGACTTGTTCCTCCACGCGTGGCGGGCACCGTGCTGGACGACGATGTCACCGGCGGTGAGGCGAACTTCCTTGCCGTCGGAGAGCTCGAGCCACACCTCGCCGTCGAGTACGAGGTCGTAGTCGACCGTAGGGGTGGTGTGCATGCCGGGATTGTCGGATTCGAAGAGCTCAGCAATGCCAGGGGAGTGCTGCATGGCCTCGGCGCCAGCCGCAGCGCCGTCGAACGTTGGGTCGGCGAAGACCGAGTCGGGGGGAAGGGTCAGCAGGATGAAGCGCGTCTCACCGGGAGCCGGCAACATCGAGGTCACCGCTGGTGTGGGGTCGGTGCCGTCGTGAGGCAGCTGGGGCTCGCGGTCGGTACTCCAGACCAGGGCCTGGCTGAAGCCCGGAGTGTGAACGAAATCGTGCCCACGGGGTGGCTCCCCGTCGCTCTGCACGACGCTCGCACCGGACCGATCAGTGCTGATCACAACTCTTCTGACGCTCATTCGCTTCCTCTCACTTGGCCGGGTGGGGTCGCACGCGGACACGGAGTCGTCGCGGACTTGTCTTCCGCCGCGATCAGTTCGGGGCTGTGGTGTACCCCTGACTCACAGAGGATGAGTATCCCGCTGCGGTGGTGACGCAGTGGTCGACGACGAGCTCGACGCCCTGCATGAAGAAGCAGTCGGGTAGCAGGTCTCCGAGTCCTCGACCCCGCGGTTGCGATAGGTGACGCCTCCGGCGCGTGCCTACAGTTCCGAGTCCAGGAATGACCGCGACGTGCCGCCGTGACGTCGTCATCGGGTGAACGTGAGGTGGGTGACGCCCCGGGGCGTCGAGACTGCCTCCACGTCGTACTGCTGCTCCAACCCCTCCAGGCCGTCCCACAGCCGAACACCGCGGCCGAGCAGGATCGGCACCTGCACGACGTGCAGGTGGTCGACGAGACCGGCGGCGATGAACGCGCGCATCATGGTCGGACCCCCGCCGATGCGGACGTCCTGACCGGCGGCTGCGTCCCGCGCCACCTCGAGTGCATCCGCGGGCGCGGCGTCGAGGAAGTGGAACGTCGTACCGCCGTTCATCTCCAGCGACGGGCGCGGACGGTGGGTCAGGACGTACGTCGGTGTGTGGAACGGCGGGTTGTCGCCCCACCACCCGCGCCACTCCGGGTCGTCCTGCCAGCCCGGAGGGCCGAACTTGCCCGCGCCCATGATCTCCGCACCGATACCGGGTCCGTGCCGATCGGCCATCGCGTGATCGAAACCCTCGGTGCCGCCCGACTCGCCGAGGACTTCGCGGCCGAACCGAGTGGCGATCATCCACTCGTGGAGCCGATGCCCGGCGTGGCCGAACGGCGTGTCGAGGGCCTGCCCCTCGCCGGTGGCGAACCCGTCGAGCGAGATCGAGAAGTTGTGGATGCGGACGCGCGACATGGCGGCTCCTTCGGGAAGTGGTGGTCGGTCCGACTGGTTGACGTGTCCCGCAGCAGATTCGCAGCCGTGGGATTCAGGCGACCCCGAGATGGCGAGCGAGCTTCTGCATCGTCTGCAGACCGAGCTCGACTGCGCCGAAGCCGACTTTTGCGTCTCGCTGCTCAACGGTCGGGTGGAGCTGCCTCAGCGTCAACACCGTCTTTCCATCGGCTTGTTCATCGAGGGTGATCGTCACTCGGAAGCGTGCCGAGTCATCGTCGGCGTCGGACCCGTGATCCAGCACCAACCTCTCGACTGGAACCACTTCGAGGTAGTCGAAGCGATTCGTGAACACGGTGCCGTCTCGGGAAGCCATGTCGAAGCACGCTCGACCTCCCGCGCGCACGTCCATCTCTCGGACTGTGCAGGTGAATCCGTCGGGGCCGAACCACTGGCAGAAGGCATCCGCATCGGTCCACGCGGCGAACACCGCTTCGCGTGTGGCGTCGAGAACTCGAACGAGGACGATCTCACGGTCGAGAGCCCACGTCGTCGGATCGGTGATGGTCGGGGTATTGCTCATGGCTTCTCCAGTGTTCGTGGGGATGCGATTCGGTCAGATGTGCGCTGGAGGTGCGCATCGAGGCGGTCGAGACGCTGCTCCCATGCAGCTCGGGTGTGCTCGGCCCATGCGGCGATCTCGACCAGGGGCTCCGGCCGCAGCTGGCATGGCCGCCGCTGTCCATCTCGGCCGCGACTGATCAGACCCGCCTGCTCGAGGACCTTCAGATGACGGGAGATGGCCGGGAGACTGATCGGGAACGGCTCGGCCAACTCGAGCACGGTTGCCTCACCGTCGGCCAACCGACGCACGATCGAGCGCCGCGTCGGGTCCGACAAGGCGGCGAAGACGAGGTCGAACCGATCGGGGGCCGTCACGGTCATCGTTGCCGCCGCTCCTGCTGATACTTCACAGGTTGGTTATTTAACAGAGTGACTACATAGAGTCAAGGACGCCGGAGTGTCGACGCGGCATATCGCTCTCCAGTGATCGAGGGTGGAGCCCTCGTCGTGCGAGTCGTTCCGCACTGACGAGATCGCCACGAGGGAGGGCACGAGCTGGGCGTGTCATCTGACACCCGCCGACCTCCCCGAGCTCGATGACTCATGAGTCGCCGGCAACACCTGCCGCGTGTCGGCTCGCCGGCAGATCCGCGCTCCAAGTTGGCGCACGGTTTGGTACATGGCACGCACGACCGTTCTTCGCTCGATTGGATTGCTCCTGTCGCTCGCCTTGGCGACCACAGTCGGACTGGTCAGCACGGCGACACCGGTCGGTGCCGATGCGGATCCGCCCGTCGTCATCCTCTACGGCGACTCGCTGGCGTGGGAGTCGCAGGATCGCTTCGCGGCGGCGGTCACACTGGGTACCAATGCGGCTGCGATCGGCCGCAGCTTCGGCGGGACCGCCCTGTGTGACTACCTCGACATCATGAGAGACGACGCCCTCAAGCTTCGCCCGGCCGCCGTGGTCCTGGAGTTCAGCGGCAACCGATTCACCGCGTGCATGCACCATCCTGACGGCGAGGGCATGGGCGACGGCGACGCCTTCCTCAAGTACCTCGATGACGCCCGGGCAGCGGTGCGGATCTTCGCGACCGTCGGCACGCACGTGTACCTGGCCGGGGCGCCGGTGAGCAGACCGGTCCCCGGGTCGTTCCAGCGCGGGTCGCGGGCTGAACGTCATGTACTCGTGGCTCGCGCTCCTGAGCCCCCCCGAGACGGTGACCTACATCGACGCCGGCACCGCGGTGCAACTCGGGAGCGACTACGTGGACGAGCTGCCGTGCCTTCCCGAGGAACCGTGCACCGATCCGGACCGAACCACTGTCGTGCGGTCGAGCGACGGAGTCCATCTCTGCCCGGGCGACGACTCGCATCGCGACCCTGCCACCGCCCGATGCCTCGTGTGGTCCGGTGGCGCCTACCGGTACGGCCGAGCGATGGCAGCGCCAGTCATCGCGCGCCTCTCGGGCTGACGCCTGCGACGCAGGTTGGTCACTCGTCCGTCAGCGGCGTCGGGGTTTGCGGGTTCGAGGACGTGGCGCGCGACATCGCGGATTCGGCCCTTGTGACCACGGACGGCGAGCGTTACCCTCACGCACAGTGGTCGAAGTTGTCCTTGGCGGGATCGGCATTCGAGCGCTGAACCTTGAGCACAAAATCAAAACAGATTCCCCGGCTGTTCGGGCGGACGAATGGAGAAAGCATGGGAACCATCGAGAGAAGGCTCGCCGGCGTTGCGGCGGGCTTGATTGTCGCGGCGGGATGGCTCGTCATGTCGGGGGAGGCGTCGGCGGCGTCGAAGCCCCCGGCGTGTGTCGACCCGAATGCCGTCACCAACGTCACCTTCACTGACCAGGACGGCGAGTCCGCGGTGGGCCAGCCGCCTTTCACGCACCTTCCAGCCGGGTTCGTCGACCCCGGTGACACGATCACCGTGGAGTTCGACGTCATCGCGACGCAGAAGTGCCCGTCAGGAGTGGAGCTGACGTTGGTCGCCTACGGCACGCAGACGCCGTACTACGTGCCCGGTGCCGCGCAGAATCTCTTCGACGCGGACACCAAGACGTTCGCGCTGGGCACCGGCTACACCCTCGTGGTCGATGTTCCCGAGAGCGACGCTGGCGGATCGGGCGACACGGGTGGGGACCAGAAGAACCCGAACGCCGTGTGCGATGGCTCGACCAACAGCGACACCGGCAACGGCGCCAACCAAGGCGGTCCGTACGACAACACGTGCCCGGACGGCGAATCTCAGAACGGCGCCAGCACGGACAACAACTCGAGCAAGCCCTGCGCCGGGTGCGTCGGCAACGCCGACGACAAGAATCCCGGAGCCGTGCAGCAGACCAACGGTCAGTACCCGAACGGCACCGACCACAACGCCGGCTACGAATGCGACCGAAACCAGGGCGTAGGGCAATCCAACCCCGCGCACACCGGCTGCAGCGGGGACCCCCACTACCAGCTCGACTTCGTGTCCGGCCAGCCGATCACCGACTTCACCACCACCAGCTACTCGGGCGAAGGCCGGCTCATCAACTGGGCCAACGGCTGATCCTCCCGGCAGGCACACCTGTACGTCTCCCCGTCCAGCAACGGGGACGGGGAGACGTGCGTTTCATGGTTGCAGCAAGCGCTTAGACCGGCCTTCGTCACGCCTCGGTCTCCCTCCGCGTTGAACGCCGCTCGGCGCGGGTGCGACGGGCCCGTTCCTCGTGCTCGGCGGCTTGCTTGAGCCGGGCCAGACGGTCGGCCCACATCTCCTCGACGAACGTGGCGGCGTCGCGCAGGCCCTCGCGCCGCCAGCGGTAGAGCCGCCGGTTGCCGTCGGGTCGCACGGCCACGAGGCCCGCGTCGGCGAGCACGCGGAGGTGCTGGGACACGGCGGGTCGGCTGATCGAGGGGAAGTGCGTTGCGATCTCGCCTGCGGGGACCTCGCGGTCGCGCACGAGGCGAAGGATGGCGCGGCGGGTCGGGTCGGCGACGGCACGCAGCGACTCGTCGATCAGCTCTTCCGGCATCGCGCTTGCGCTCCTCTCGAACCTCCGCGAGTGTGTAAGCATTATCTTACACAGATCGGAGCAGATCATGGATGTGATCGCATCGCTCGAGCAGACGTTCGCCCACACCAGCGTCGTCGTCGCCGGCGTTCGGGTCGAGCAGCAGGGTGACAAGACGCCGTGCGCCGAGTGGACCGTCCGAGAGCTTCTCGAGCACATGATTGCTGTCGTCGCCGGGTTCGGGAGCGCTGCTGGCGGTCAGGCAGCAAAACCGTTCGTGCTCGGCGACGACCCCGCGACCCAGTTCGACGAGGCCGCCAGCATGGCGCTTGCCGCGTGGCGAACCCCGGGCGTCCTTGATCGGGTGGTCGACGGCGGCCCAGGTCCGATGCCGGGCTCCGTGCTGGCCGGAATCAACCTGCTCGACACCGCCACGCACGCGTGGGACCTGGCGACCGCCACGGGCCAGCCGGCCGAGCTTCCCGAGTCCGTCGCGGTCGCGGCGCTCGAAGCCAGTCGTTCGATCGTGTCGCCGGAGATCCGGGCCGGTCGCTTCGGCCCCGAGCAAGCGGCGCCCCCCGACGCGTCGCCCACGGCCCGTCTCGTCGCGTTCCTCGGGCGCACCCCGTGACCACGCACCGCGCCCCGCCCCCGGACCTCGGTCGTCGTCGGATGCGCGTCGGGCAGACCCACCTGTCCCACGGCACGACTGCCGGCGCTACTTGGGCGGGAGGGAGCCGGCGCGGGTGACGCCGCGCTTGACCCACGGGGCGAGCTGGCGTTTCGTGCGCACGCCGTCTGGGTCGACGCGCAGCCAGCCGAGCATCTCGCGGCCGCGCATCACCATCGGTCGGGTGTGCGGCTTCTGGAGCAGGGCGTCGGTGTCGCTGCGGTCGACGCTCAGCAGCACGCCGCCCTCGCGACTGGCGGCGACGGCCATGTGACCGCCAACGAGGAAGGCGAGCCCGCCGAACATCTTCTGCTCCCGCACGCCGTTGACGGCCAGGTCCGACAGCAACTCGCGAATCCGGTTGGCGAGGTCTTCGTCGTATCCCACGGCCTTGAGCTCTGCAGGTGAGGCGAAGTCGCGGGCCTCGGCAAGGAGCTGCTTCCACACGCGTGGGTCGGGATGGGGGATCGTCGCCCACTCGCGGAACACGCGGCCGTTCGGCGCGAACGGCTCGCCGGTGCCGTCGGCGATGAGTTCGGCGACGCGCTCGCGCGGCAGCTTCACGACCAGCGCCTCGCTCCCCGTGTCGAACGAGGCGAAGAAGCGGCCGGCCCGGCGCACGCACGGGTAGCCCATCATCGTCGAGCGGCCGACGGCGGGGTCGTACAGCAGGTCGTCGGTCAGCGCGTCGTAGAGCGTGCGGGCATCGCTCACGCGGACAGTCTCACGCGGGCGGCGTGAAGATTCCGAACAGGCTTCCGACGGGAT
This sequence comes from uncultured Acidimicrobiales bacterium, assembly GCA_963759645.1. Taxonomy (GTDB): domain Bacteria; phylum Actinomycetota; class Acidimicrobiia; order Acidimicrobiales; family DATKAS01; genus DATKAS01. The sequence continues at coordinate 11,197 of CAVXAI010000019.1, forward strand.
CGCTCAGGTAGGCGAACGCCGGCCCGGCGGGCGGGTCGAGCTCCTTGCTCACGACCTTGCCGCCGAGGCGCTCCGCCGCCTCGCAGGTCGCCGCTACATCGGTGACGGCGATGTAGAACACGGCATGCCCGGGCATCGCGCCGCCTGTCGCGACGACGCCGCCGAACGGGGTGTCGTTGCCCGGCAGTGCGGCGACCCGGTAATCCATGCCGGTGGTCTCGGGGTCGGCGAAGGGGCTGAAGACCCAGCCGAAGAGGTCGGCGTAGAACGAGGTAGCGGTATCGGGGTCGTCGGTCGCGACCTCGAACCAGGCGAGTGTGTTGGGGGTGAAGGCGTTGGTCATGTCATCGAGCCTCCACGTGGTCGGCGACAACCCTGTGTCGGGGTTTCGGCCGGACTTTCGTCACTCCCACGCCGGCGTGCGCGTCTCGTAGTCCTCGACACCGACCTCGCGGACGGGTTGCTGGAACGCGCCCGGCAGCGGCTGCACCGAGTGGATGCGGTCCATGCGGAAGACCCGCTCGTCCTGGCGCAACCGGCACCAGCCGGTGACGTACGAGCCGTTCGGGCCGAGCACCACGTGGTGTGGCTCGACCTCGCGCACCGTCGAGCGGCCGCCGACGTCGAGGTAGTCGATGAGGATCGGCGTGGCGTCCTCCACCGCTTGCACAACGGCGTCGGCGATCGCCTGGTCCGGCGCGCTGAGCGGCTGCACGAGCAGCCGAACGCCGTCGGCCAGGGTGCGGGCGCGGGAAGCCGCACCCGCGGGCATCGCGGCGAGGACCTTGAGCAGAGCCGTGCGAGCGTCGCGGGCCCACGGCGTGTCGTCGAGCCGCCGCAGACCGACCGCCATCGCCACCGCCTCGGCGGGGGAGAAGTTGAGCGGCGGCAGCGTCATCGAGCGATCGAGCACGTAGCCGCCGCGTCGGCCGACCTCCGCCGAGATCGGCACGCCCGCCTCCTGAAGCGCAAGGATGTCGCGCTCGATCGTCCGCACGCTCACCTCGAAACGCTCTGCCAAGCGGCGTGCGCTGCGGCCCATCGCGCCGGCTGCCCGCAACTCCTCGACGAGCGCGTAAAGCCGGTCGAGCCGGTTCATTCCCTCAGACTACGCGGGCACCACGGCGCACTCCGACGCTCCCGATGTGCGTCATTGCTCGGTGTCACGCGGTCCCGCTGCGCGGTTCGAGGACGATCACCGGCGTCTCGGTCGACCGCCGGACCGCATACGCGTCGAGCCTCGGATCGACCGCGACCCAGCGCTGCCACAGCCGATCACGCTCCTCTCCCGCCGAAGGGCGTGCGCGCACGAGGCGAGGCTGCTGGTGCGGCAATCGGATGACGGCGTCCGGGTGAGCCTCGAGGTTGAGCCACCACGCGGGATGGCCCTCGTCCCAGCCGTTCATCGCGATCGCGACGAGGTTCGGACCGTCTTCGAGGTAGCCGATGATGACGCTGCGCTCTTGCCCGGACTTCCGCCCGATGGTGGCGAGGCGCAGCGTGCCCCAGCCGCGCTTGTTCGACGTGGTCCACAGGAATCGACCGCCACTGAGCCGGTACAGCGCGCGGTGAACGCGCCAAGCCGCGTGCACGAACCACGGCGGCGGGTGCTTCGGCGGCCGCGTTGCCGCACCGCTCATTGGCGAGACCTCCCGAAACGGGCGAGTCGCCACAGTACGTCGCTGGCTCATCTTCGTACGATGGGGTCATGAGGCAGCTCCCGAGATCTGGTGGACATGTCCTCGTCGAAGCAGTGCGCGACGCGGGGGCGACTTCGGTGTTCGCGCTCCACGGGGCGCAGATCGACCCGGTCTTCCAAGCGTGCGCCGACCTCGGCGTGGCGCTCGTCGACGTGCGTCACGAGGCGAGCGCCGGGTTCGCGGCCGAGGCGTTCTCGCGGCTGACGGGCGCGCTCGGTGTGGCCGTCGTGTGCCCTGGTCCGGGACTCACAAACACGCTCACGTCGATGACCAGCGCGCTGCTCGACCGCACCGCGGTCGTCTACATCGTCGGATCGACGTCGGAGTCGACGCTCGAGACGAACGGCTTGCAGGTGGGCATCGATCACGTCGCGCTCGCCAGGCCGATCACCAAGTGGGCATGCAAGGTCCACTCCGTCGACCAGATTGGTCGCATCGCGGCCCAAGCGATCCGGATCGCGACCACGGCGCCGCGCGGCCCGGTGCTGATCGACGTCCCCGCCGACGTACTCGAGGCGTTGGCGCCCAGCTCGACAGCGTCGATCTCGCCCCTGGGAGCCGCTCCGGCCGCGCCGGCCGTCGACGCGATGCTCGAGCGGATGGCCGGCGCATCGCGTCCGGTGATGCTGCTCGGTGGCGCGCCGAGCGACGCGGCGCGGGTCGCGTTCAACGATCTCCTCGATGTCACGGGCGTGCCCTGCTTCGTGGAGTACGGAGCGATCGGGGTCGTGGGTGACGACGACGATCGCTACGGCGGCACGCTGTTCCAGCTCGGGAGACTGAGCGAGGGAGCCCGGCCTGACGTCGTGCTCACCCTCGGCGTGCGCATCGGGTTCGACACGCCCGGCTTGCGTGACGGTGGCATCTCGTGGGGAACGTCGGTGCTGCAGGTCGACAGCGACCCTGCTGAGCTCGGCCGTTTCTCGCCTGCTGAGCTGGCACTGGTCGCCGATCCCGAGCAGGCGATCGAGGCGTTGGCGGCCCGCAGTCGCGATCACGCGTGGAAGGTCGATCCCGAGTGGAGAGCTTCGCTGCGGGCGGCGCTCACCGCGACCCGCTCCGAACTCGATGCCATCGATTCCGTGGCCGGAGATCGCCTCCACCCTTACGCGGCAGCCCGGGTCGCCTCAGACGTCGCGGCCCGGCACGGTGCGGTGATCTTCGGCGACGGCGCGGTGTGCAAGCACTGGCTGCACGACGCACTGCGGCTGCCGGCGGGAAGCCGCTACCTCACCCACAGCCGGCTGGGTTGCATGGGGATGGGCTCAGGGGCGGCGATCGGTGCCGCGACGGCGATGGCGGGTCGGCCAGTGGTGTGCATCACCGGCGACGGTGCCGTCGGATTCGCCATCGGTGAGTTCGAGGCGATGGTGCGCCACGGCCTTCCGATCTGCATCGTCGTGATGAACAACGCGAGCTGGGGCGCGTCGCTCTTCATGCAGATGCGGACCCACGGACCGGAGCGGGTCATCGGCACCAAGCTCTCCGACGCCGACTATCACGAGGTGATGAAGGCATTCGGCGGACGCGGCGTGCGGGTCGCCACCGTCGAGGCGCTCGAGCGCGAGCTCGACGACGCACTGCGGTCGGGCACGCCGACCTGCATCAACGTGAGCACAAACGATGTCGGTCTCCCGCCTGAGGTCCTCCAGCTCACCGGGCCCTAGCCCGGCCGTGACCCAATGTCAGGCGAAGCCTTTGGTGGCGCGGAGGCCGGCGAGGAAGTCGGTCGGAACGAAGCCGGGCACGTGCACCGCGGCGACCGATTCCAGCCACGACATGCGAACCGAGTCTGGATGAGCGCGCACCTCGTCCGCGAGCACCGCCTCGAACTCGGTGGGAAAGTCGTGCCGCGGCCAGCGGTCGAGCACCGCGCGGACTAGCGCGGGTTCGAGCGCTTCGCCGCCCGAGCCGCGCACGTCAAGCGCGATGCCGCGGTTGGAGTAGTGGGTCTCGGCGCTCTTGTGGCGGGCGAGTGGGGTGGAGGCGTGCATCGCAATGCAGTCCCAGACGTTCGCGACCCGGTCGGCCTCCATCCCGTGCTCGAGCAGGAGCGCCCGCACCCTGTTGGCGCCGCGCACCTCGAACCGCTCGTCGCCGTCGGCGGCTGGCGAGAGGCCGACGTCGTGCAGCACCGTGCCGAGGTAGAGCACCTCGTCGTCGAGCTCGATGCCGTCGGTGGCGGCGAACGCTGCCGCAAATTGGTAGCTGCGCTCGCTGTGGGCCGCGACGACTGGCGCGCATTGGTCGAGCAGCCGCTGCACCTCGACCGTGAGAGCGCGTACCCGGTGGGTCGATGAGATCACCGCTCACACTGTGACCGGCCTTGCTGCGATCGCTCGATCAGCCCGGAGGTGCCGGCTCGCTTCACCGCGCGGAGGGTACCGCGAGTCGCATTTGCCAACGGCTCGCTGGCTTCACCGGGTGATTGTGCTGACCACGGCACGCCCGCCGAGCGGCCGCGAGCCCACGCGCTCGTCGGAGGTACCGTTGGGCCGTGCCCGACTTCCTGACCGACATCCAGACGCTCCGCGAACGAGCTCGGGAGAAGATCGAAGAGGGCCCGATCACGTCGTCGTACGGCGCTGACCGAGACCGGGTGGTCGAGGTGCTCAACGAGGCGCTCGCGACCGAGATCGTGTGCGTGCTCCGCTACAAGCGCCACTACTACATGGCCGATGGACTGAACGCCGGTCCGGTCGCCGCGGAGTTCCTGCAGCACGCCAACGAGGAGATGGGGCACGCGGACCAGATCGCGTTGCGGATCACGCAGCTCCAGGGCGAGCCGAACTTCAACCCGAACGGCATCACGGACCGCAGCCACGCCGAGTACGTCGAGGGCACCACGCTCGTGGACATGATCCGAGAGGACCTCGTGGCCGAGCGGATCGCGATCGAGAGCTACAGCGAGATCATCCGCTGGCTCGGTGACAAGGACACCGACGACGCGTCGGATGATGGAGGGCATCCTGGCGGTCGAGGAGGAGCACGCCGATGACCTGCTCAGCCTTCTCGCTGATCTGGATACCTAGCGTCAGTTTGCGTCGTCATCCGGATCGAAGAGCTCGGCCTCGAGGTTTTTGCGGTCATCGACCACCGTGGCGACGCGGCCGAGGTCGGCGTGACCATTCCCGAGATGAAGCTCGTTCTCTTCGGGAGCCCGAAGGACCTCGCTGAGCTCGTGCACGCCCATCCTCGTCTGACGATCGAGCTTCCCCTCAAGCTGCTGATCTGCGAGGGCGACGATGGCCAGAGCCTCCTCAGCTACCACGCGCCGGACTCCCTCGCCCGCGGATACGAGCTGACCGAGGACGAAAGCGACACGTTGCGGGTCGTCGACGGGATTGCACGACACACATGGAGCAACCGATTGGTTTGAGTCGGGCCACGGACCCCTCCGACAGCGGAGTTACCATCGTGTCCACGAGCGTGATGCAAGCTGTCGAGGTCGACGTCGACCTGTGGTCCGACGCGAACTTGCGCGATCCGTTCCCTCTCTACGCCGAGCTCCGAAGGTTGTCACCGGTCGTGCGCCTGGCGCGCCACGACGCCTACGCCGTGACCCGTTACGACGAGGTCCGCTCTCTGCTCCAGGACTGGGAGTCGTTCACGTCGGCGAGAGGCGTGGGCATGTCATCGCTCGCCAACGCTCGCGGTGGTCGAGGGGTGATCAGCTCGGACCCTCCGATCCACACCTCTCGACGGCGTGTCCTCAACGGTCAGCTCTTGCCAGCGGCGCTCAAGCCCCACGAGGAGTTCATCGAATCGCCGCGCCATCGAGTTCGCTAACCAGGCCGTCGAGAGTCGCGACTTGGAGGTCATCGCCGACCTGGCGGTGCCGTTCAGCGTGTCGCTCGTGTGCGACCTGGTCGGACTGCCGGAAGACGGCCGCGAGCTGCTGCTGCCGTGGGCACGGTTGGGCTTCGACACTTGGGGGCCGCTCGGACCTCGCAGTGACGCGGCGGCCGCCGGATACGAGTGCCTGGTCAACTACTCGAACACGGTCTCGGTGCCCGACCACCTCGAGCCCGGCCGCTGGGGCACCGGCATCTACGAAGCCGTCGACCGGGGTGAGATGGAACCGGAGGCGATCCACGGTGTCGTGTTCGCCTACCTCCAAGCCGGCATGGACACCACGGTCAACGCGATCGGCACCGCGCTCTACCTGTTCGCGGAGCACCCTGATCAGTGGGACCAAGTCCGCAGCGACCCCGAGCTCATCCCTTCGGCGATCAACGAGGTGCTGCGCTATCACTCTCCCATTCAGCGCTACACACGTGTCGCCACCGACGACATCGAGCTGGGCGGCGTCAGCATCCCCTCGTACAGTCGCGTCGTCGCGCTGATCGGTGCGGGAAACCGCGACGAGCGACGGTTCGAAGACCCCGACCGCTTCGACGTGACGCGCAACCCGATCGATCACCTGAGCTTCGGTCGCGGCATCCACCACTGCGCCGGAGCTGGGCTCGCCCGGCTCGAGCTGAGTGCGCTGCTCACGAGATTCGCCCAGCGGGTGAAGCGCTTCGAGCTCCGAGACCACGAATGGGAGATCAACTCCACCGTTCAGGGTCTCTCCTACCTCGATCTCACTTTGCATGCCACCTCATCTGCCGGGGGCACGCGCGCCACGCAGTTTTGCCGCTGATGGGTGGGTTGCAGTCGCTCCTGGTGACCGACATCGTGGGGTCGACACGCCTCTGGGCTGAGCGGGCGCGGACCCGACGTGCGTCATCGCTCTGGACGCTCTCGAGCGAGTGATCGCAACAAGCTCCTGATCGGCCCCGCTCGCGCTCAGGTCGGGGTATCGCGGTGTAGCCGCCGCTCCGAAAGGCGTGCGGCGTAGGCGGCTGCTTCCGCACGCCGGCTCATGCCCAACTTCGCGAGCAAGTTCGACACGTAGTTCTTCACCGTCTTCTCGGCCAAGAAGAGCTGCTCGCCGATCTGTCGGTTGGTCATCCCCTCGGCGATGAGGTCGAGGATCCGCCGTTCTTGCTTCGTGAGACCGGCAAGCTCGTCCGGCTCGGGTGGCTGACGCAAGCGCTGCAGAACTCTGTCGGTCGACAACGGGTCGAGGATCGACTCACCTCGACCGACCCGGCGCACCGCGTCGACGAGATCGGTGCCGCGTACTTGTTTCAACACGTAGCCGGCCGCGCCCGCCAGGATCGCGCTGAACACAGCCTCGTCGTCCGCGAACGAGGTCAGCATCAGGCAGGCGACCTCGGGATGCGTGGAGCGAATCTCGCGGCAGACTTCGATGCCGTCACCATCGGGTAGCCGCACATCGAGCATGGCGACGTCCGGGGCCGCCGCCGGAATGCGCGCGTACGCCTCCTGGGCAGTGCCAGCCTCGCCGACGATCTCGAGGTCGTCCTCGGCCTCGAGCAGCTCGCGCACCCCGCGACGCACGACCTCGTGGTCGTCGAGGAGAAACACCCGCACTGTCACCATCGCATTCTCGCCTGGCGCTCGAGCGAGGCGCGGTGCCGTCGGGGCTCGTAGTGTGCTGGCCATGTCCGAGGTGGCAGGGCCGCGCAGCCTGCGCGAGCTCCTCGCGGCGGTGCTCGCCCTCGGCTCGGATCTCGATCCTCTGACGATGCTCCGAAGGATCGTGGAGGCGGCGGTCGGGCTCGTCGATGCCCGCTATGGGGCGCTCGGTGTGCTCGACGAAACCGGCACGCGGCTGGCGCAGTTCATCACTGTCGGGATCGATGACGACATGCATGCGCTCATCGGTGATCTGCCCGAGGGGCACGGGATTCTCGGTTCGCTCATCGTGGACGCGAAGCCGTTGCGCCTCCCTGACCTGCGAGAGCATCCGGACAGCTTCGGCTTTCCGCCCCACCATCCCCCGATGCGATCGTTCCTGGGCGTGCCGGTCAGGGTGCGCCACGAGGTGTTCGGCAACCTCTACCTCACGGACAAGACAACCGCCGAGGCGTTCACCGACGTCGACGAGGAGCTCGTGGTCGCTCTCGCGACCGCGGCCGGCATCGCCATCGAGAACGCCCGTCTCCACAGCCGAGTGCAGGCGTTCGCGCTCGTCGAAGACCGAGAGCGAATTGCCCAGGACCTGCACGACACTGTGATCCAACGACTGTTCGCGACCGGCTTGTCGTTGCAACGCACGGCGGGGCTCGTTCGGGTCGACGCAGACTCGGCAGTGAGTCGCATCGAGGCGGCGGTGGACGATCTCGACATCACCGTCAAGCACATTCGTTCCGCGATCTTCAAGCTCGAGACGTCTCGGGTGTCGTCGAGCGGTGGTCTTCGGAGCCGTGTGCTCGCACTCGGTCGCGAGGCGGCCGGGGCGCTCGGATTCCAACCGCGATGCTTCTTCGACGGCCCGGTCGACAGCGGCGTCGATGACGGCATCGCCGTCGAGCTGCTCGCCACGTTGCGCGAAGCGCTCAGCAACGTCGCCCGTCACGCGCACGCCGACGCGGGTCGACGTCGAGGTGGTCGTGACAGACCTGGTGGTCTTGAGAGTCATCGATGACGGGATCGGTCCGCCGGACGCACGCGAGCCCCATGGGCACGGTCTGAAGAACATGGAAGCTCGCGCTGGGCGCTACGACGGCCAGTTCGAGCTGCGGGCCGGACTTCCCCAGGGTTCTGTCATGGAGTGGCAGGTGCCCCGGCACTGAACCGAGGCGCCTCCGTCGTGCTGCGCCGACCGGAGATGAGATCGATCGAGATGGCGAGCACTGCCTCGTGTCCGGGAGGTGCCCACACGGCAGTTCCGTCGCCGTCTGTCGCTCCGAACACAGTCAGGTCGTCGAGCTCGGTGGCCACGCCGGTCACGGCGACGCTCCAGCCCCGCTGACCCATCGGATCGAGCTCGTCGGCCTCGAAGGCAACGACAGCGTCCTTCAGGGCCGCGTCGAGCCGGCTGCCTCGAGCGGTGTGGACCAAGATTCGGTTGCGGTCGAGGTGAAAGTTGACGGGCAGCACCGAGGGCAGGGCGCCGCGAAGTGAACCCGATGCGGCCGAGCGTCGCGGAGGCCAAGAGACGCAGGCACTCCTCACGGTCGAGAACCTCGAGCCCATTGCGGTCGAGCTGCACGGGCGTCAGACCCCGCGGTGACGCGCGGCCATCTCGAGCCGAAGGTCGACAATGACGCGGACGACATCGGACCGCATCTCCGACTTGACCAGTAGCCCCGAGTCGCGAAAGACCCCACGCATCCGATGGTTCTCACTCGAGCGTGTCCGCGAGAAACCGTGTGATGCCCTCCGCTCTCGCTCGATGGACGAGCTGCTCGAGAAGCTGGGTGCCGGCGCCATTGCCCTGCCAATCGTCGGCGACGACGAACGCGACCTCTGCGTCGCTCGTGCCGGGCAAGCGGTCGAACCGGCCGACGCCGATGATGTCGCCACCGTCGACAGCCACCATCGCCTCACGGTCGTGATGGTCGACGTGAGTGAAGTACTCGACCTCTGACGGCTCCAGGTGTGGGTGCAACACGAAGAACCGCAGTCGAGTGGTCTCGTTCGTGAGTCCCTCGTGGAAGCGAACGAGCGCATCACCGTCCGAAGGCGAGATCGGACGGATGCCTACGGTCCTGCCGTCGTGTAGCGCCGTGGTCTCCGAGTCGACATCCACTCGTCCATTCGAACCCGAGATCACCCGAACGAACAGGGCCGAACGGCACGTTCTCGTGATCGTAGGTGACGTTCGCCTCTACAAGGTCGCTCCTGACAGCGCTCATGGTGAGGTTCGCGACGACCAGGAGGTCCGCTTCATGAAAGCGCTCGTGTATCACGGTCCCGGCCAGAAGGCCTGGGAGGATGTCCCGAAGCCGACGATCTTGGTCGACACCGACGCGATCGTCCGCGTCGATGCTGTCACCATCTGCGGCACCGATCTGCACATCCTCAAGGGTGACGTTCCGGCGGTAGACGAAGGCCGAATCCTCGGCCACGAAGCAGTCGGAACGGTCGAGGCAGTCGGTGTGGGAGTCAAGACGGTCAAGGTCGGCGACCGCGTGCTCGTGTCGTGCATCACCGCATGCGGCACGTGTCGCTTCTGTCGCGAAGCCCGGTACGGCCAGTGTCTCGGCGGCGGCGGTTGGATCTTGGGCCACAAGATCGACGGCACCCAGGCCGAGTACGTGCGCGTTCCGTTCGCCGACACCTCCACCTATCCGGTGCCCGCCGGCGTCGAGGACGAGCAGATCCTCATGCTGGCCGACATCGTCCCCACCGGTTACGAGGTCGGCGTGCTCAACGGAGTGGTCCGGCCCGGCGATGTCGTGGCGGTCGTGGGCGCCGGTCCGGTCGGGCTCGCCGCGATCATGGGCGCACGGCTCTTCAGCCCGAGCCACATCGTGGCCATCGACCTGAGCGACAGCCGTTTGGAAGCGGCCAAGCAGTTCGGCGCCGACATCACCATCAACAACTCGCGCGAGGACGCCGACGCGATCATCGCCGAGCTCACCGGCGGCCTCGGGGCCGACGTGTCGATCGAGGCCGTCGGCGTGCCGGCAGCCTTCGATCAGGCAGTCCGTCTGGCCCGTCCCGGAGGTCATGTCGCGAATATCGGGGTTCACGGCGAGCCCGTGACATTGCATCTCGAAGACCTCTGGATCCGTGATCTCACGATCACGACAGGGCTCGTCGACACCTCCACAACCCCGACACTGCTGCGCCTCCTCATCAGCCACCAGCTCGAGGCCAATCGGTTCGTGACCCATCACTTCACCCTCGACCAGTTCGAGCAGGCGTACGACGTCTTCGCGAACGCCGCGGAGACCGGAGCACTGAAAGTCGTTCTGACCCGGACCTAGGGGTCCCGTTACACCGATCACCAACTTTGAAGGAGAAGAAAGATGAAACGCAGAACCCTCGATGTGCTCTTCAGCGTGGGTGGGCTCGCACTTGCGGCGCTCCTGCTCGTGCTCGGGCTCGTCATGACGAGCAACGCGAACTTCGCGAAGAGCTACGTCAAAGACCAGCTGACCCAACAGAAGATCAGCTTCAAGACGGCCGACACCCTCACGCCTGAGGAGGCCCAGTCTGCGTGTCTCGTCAAGTACGCGGGGCAGCCCCTCACGACTGGCAAGCAAGCCGAGTGCTACGCCAACGACTTCATCGGTCTGCACCTCCAGTCCACTGCCGACGGGCTGACCTATGCGGAGCTCGGCGAACCTCAGGCTGCGCTGCGGACCCAGGTCGCTGATGCCCAGGACGCCAACGATCCCGCGCTGGCGGACTTGCAGGAGGAGCTCACCGCCATCACGGCACAGCGTGACACCCTCTTCAGGGGCGAGACCCTCCGTGGTCTGCTGCTGACCTCCTTCGGCTTCAGTGTCTTCGGTGTCAAGGGTGAGCAGGTCGCAACCGTGGCCTTCGTGGTCGCCGGTCTGCTCGCACTCTTGTCCATCGCCGGCTTGGTCCATGCCCTCCGAACTCCGAAGGACGAGACGTTCGCGGCGCCGGAGCACAGGGACAGCAAGAAGGACGACACAGAGCTCATCAGCGTGTGAGCCAGATCGGCTCTCGGCAGAGCCTCGAGACGAGAAGGGCGGAGGACCATACGGGTCCTCCGCCTTCCACTCCGTCGAACGCCGATTCATTCAAGACGAGATGTCCGCCGGTAGTCCAGACTCAGTGACATGAGCACCCACACGACCGATCCGTTCAGCCTGACCGACTGTTCGTGCGCCTACGGTCAGATGGCGGTATGGACCTCGAGCCCCTCACGCCCTCGTTCTGGAGCGGTGACCACGCGAGGCCAGGGGACAGGGTCGTGACCGTGTTCGAGTTCACCTCGTCGGACGACCTGCACTCTGACGTGCTCGAAGTGCACCCCGATGGCGACGAGCTCATCGTGGTGCTTGCGGGGGCGATCGACCTCATCAGCGAGGCGAACGGCGACGAGGTCGTCGTAGGCCTCGACGCCGGCCAGGCGGCGGTTGTGCGCCGCGGCAACTGGCACCGGCTCTCGATGCGTTCACCCGGCCGCCTGTTGTCCATCAACGTGCGATCCGGAATGCAGAGCAGGCATCGCGACGAGACGTTGGCCGCGTCATGACGATCGACTTCGACCAGATCGACATCGTCGTGGCGGACATGGACGCCACCCTCGCCTTCTACCGGGCACTCGGCCTCGAGATCCCCGACGAGGCCATATGGCGGACCTCGACCGGCATCCACCACATCGACATCACGATGCCGAGCGGGCTCATCGTCCACTTCGACAGCCCTCAGCTCGCCGTCGTCTACAACCGGGGGTGGAGCGCCCCAACGGGCACTGGCACCCGCAACGTGTTCAGCTTCAAGGTCGCCGAACGAGACGATGTCGACGCGCTCCATCGGCAGCTCGCCGACTTGGGCTACATGTGCACCCAGGAGCCATTCGATGCGTTCTGGGGTTCCCGGTACGCCATCTTCGCGGACCCCGACGGCAACCACGTCGGAATCATGAGCCCGTCAGATCCCGCCCACCGGACGGCGGGTCCCGACCTGTGACGTCAGGCGGCTAGTCCGCGTGATCCGCGATGGCGGCGCCATGCGGCGGAAGATGAGGGCATGAAACGGCAGCACCGCGTACCAGTAGATGCGTCCGAACAAACCCTTCGGAGCGAAGTACGCCACCTGGTGCAGTTGCAGCTTGCCCGGCGCGTCGCCTTCGATGCGCCACGTCAGCCATGCCCTGCCCGGCAACTTCATCTCGGCTTCGAGAACCACCTGAAGACCCGGCTCCGACGTCGACGACGCGCCAGAAGTCGAGTGCATCACCCCGCCGTAAGTCGACTGGATGGCGCCTGCCGCGTCGTAGCCCAGGTCCGCCTATGAGCTTGTCGACGAGCCCCCGAAGTGACCAGGCCCAGTTCGAGGCGTAGTAGCCGTTCTGCCCGCCGATGCGGGCGAACGCGCCGTAGAGCGCCTCTCGTGTCGTGTCACTGTCGACCGTCTGATGGTCCTCGAGTACCGAACCTCCGGCCCAGTCGGGATCGCCGGGAATGGTGTCGGCCGACGTGAAGCCGGAGTCCGTCCACCGCGTATCGATCGCCTCGGCGCGGGTGAGTCGCAGGGCGAGCTCGAGCGACTCGCGGAAGCCGAGCGGCCGATGGGGTACGAGCGTGTCGATCTGATGGTCGGTCATCACCACTTCGTGCCGCAGCGAATCGATCAGAGGGACGGCGATCGAGGCGGGGAGCGGGGTGACCAAGCCGACCCACCGCGACGAGAGCCTTGGGCTGAGAAGGGGCACAGGCAGAATGAGCCGACGGGGCAGTCCCGCGACCTCGGCGTAGGTCTGCATCATCTCGACGTAGGTGAGCACGTCGGGACCGCCGATCTCTAGCACGCGGTCGACGGTCTCTTGATCATCGAGCACCGCGGCGAGGTAGTACAGGACGTCGCGAATCGCGATCGGCTGACACCGCGTTCGTACCCAGCGGGGTGTGACCATTGCCGGAAGCACCTCGGTGAGATAGCGCAGCATCTCGAACGAGATCGATCCGGAGCCAATGATCACAGCCGCTCTCAGCTCGGTGGTCGCTGTGTGGCCTGAGGCGAGGATCTCGCCGACACTGTGCCGGCTCGCCAAGTGCGCCGAGAGCGCGTCGCCGATGTCCCATGCCACCGAGGTACACGATCCGGCGCAACCGGGCGGCGTCGGCCGCATCGCGCACATTCCGGGCGGCGGTGGCTTCGGTCGCGGCGAAATCGACGCCGGTCCCGATGGAATGGACGAGGTAGTACACGGCGTCGCACCCCTCGAGTGCGGGTGCGAGCGTGGCGGCATCAAGCACGTCTCCGGTGAAGAGCCGCACGCGGCCTGCCCACTCGAATCGTTCGGCGCGCGATGGGGATCGGCTCAACACCCGGACTCGGTACCCAGCGTCCAACAGCTTGGACACGAGGCGACCGCCGACGTATCCAGTGGCGCCGAGTACGAGGACCTCGCGCGTTCGTGCGCCCGTTCCTTCCGCGTTCACCGCCCGGAGCTTTCGTTCTGTGCGGCGGTGACCGGGTCGCCGACCAGGACACGTGCGCCGACGCCATCGGCGAGTGGTTTCGTCGCCCCCGAGCCGGCGACTGCGAGCGGCACGACTCGCGCCAGTCGTGCGAGCTCGCCGCGGATCGCGTCGAAGCCTTCAGTTGTGGTGGCGGCGACCACGACCAGTTCGGGGTGTGACCGGCCAACCGCACGCACCAGTTCCGGGACGGGGGTGTTCGCGCCGAGGTACTCGACCCGCCATCCGTTGCGGTTGAGGACGATCCCGAACATCATCAACGAGAGGTCGTGCAGCTCTCCCGGCGGGCAGGCGAGGAGCGCCAGCGGGCCGCGTGCACTGCCCCAACCTCGGGCCAGGCCGGCCAGTCGGCCTCGGATCACGTTGGAGGCGAAGTGCTCCTGGGCGATGGTGACATCACCCTCGTTGCCATCGCTCGCCCAACTCATGAAGGTAGGGAAGCACGACGTGCCGGAGCGTCGTTGCGACGCTGAAGTCCGACAGCAGCCGGTCGAGCACGGCCTGCGCCGCGGGTTCGTCGAAGTCGTCGAGCGCACGTTGCCAGGCGATCGACAGCTCGCGTAGGTCGGTCGAGTCGGTGACTTCCGACCCTCCCGCCGCGACATCCGCCGGGGGCGGCGCTAGCGCTTCGGCGATCGCAGCCCGCGCTGCCTCGGCTGCCGACAGGCCCTCCGCGAGGTGGAACTGCATTCGTCGGACCCGGCGTTCGTCGCCGTCGGAGTAGAGGCGGAATCCCCCCGAGGATCGGACCGGGGTCAGCAGCCCATACCGGCTTTCCCAGCGCGCAGCACATGGCTGCTGACGCCGACGCGTCGGCTCAGCTCGCCGATTCGCAGCAGGTTCGGCCCGTCCGACGACTCCATCCGCATCATTCTACTGAACTTATACAAACCTTGTTGCAAATAGCAGAACAAGGCCTCTAACATTTGACAGACATTAGACAATCTACCGAAGGAGTCTCACCACATGACCACCAGATACCTCCGACTTGCGGCGGGTTTCGCTCTCACACTCGGCCTGCTCGCCAGCGCATGCAGCGACGATGCGAGCAACACGGCCGACTCGTCAGCGGAGCAGAGCACCGTGCTTGCGCCCGCAGGCACGACCGCGGCCGATGCGGCGATGGCGACACAGAACGACATCGTCGACACTGCGATCGCCGCCGGCGACTTCACCACTTTGGTCGCCGCCGTGCGAGCCGCAGGGCTCGAAGACACGCTTGCGCGGCGAAGGACCCTTCACCGTGTTCGCTCCCACCGACGATGCCTTCGCAGCATTGCCGCCGGGCACCGTCGAGACTCTGCTCGAAGACCCGACCGGTGACCTGGCCACGATCCTCACCTACCACGTGGTGCCCGGTGCCGTGCCGGCCGCTGACGTCGTCGGATTGAACGGCCAGGACGTCGCCACGGTCGAGGGTGACTCGTTCAGGGTCAACGTCGGAGGCGATGGCTCCGTGACCCTGACCGATGCCGCCGGCCACGATGTCGCGGTCGTGACTACCGACATTGAAACCAGCAACGGGATCATCCACGTCATCGATGGCGTCCTGCTGCCGGGCTGATCGCTCGGCTCGTTGTCCCGGTGCGAGGGTCGCTCGCGGGCTTCCGCGCCGGGCGGAGCGGATAGTCGGCTCTGGCAGGAGACGGCGGAGGGCGATCTCTCACTCAGCCGAAACCGTCCGGCTCGACCTTCATGTCGAGGTTGACCCGACAAGTCGAGTCGCTGAGGATCAGCGGCGTGCGCAGGGAGTAGGTGGGTACCCTCGCGGCGGTGGGCGAGGTCATGGGCCGGCTGCTCGCAGCGATGAACGCACATGACGTCGACGCGTTCGTCGCCTGCTTTGCTCCGGACTACCGCAGCGAGCAGCCCGCACACCCCAGCCGAGCCTTCGGCGGCAGCGCGCAGGTGCGCGACAACTGGACGAGCGTGTTTGCTGGTGTGCCCGACTTCCACGCCGACCTGCTCGTGGCGGTGACTACCGACGACGGCATCGAGATCGGGGAGTGGCGATGGCGCGGCTCCCACACCGACCGCACGCCGTTCGCGATGGACGGCGTCATTGTCCTCGGGATCGAGGCCTCGCAGATCGCGTGGGGCCGTCTCTACATGGAGCCGGTCGAACAGGACGGCTCCGACATCGAGCAGATGGTGCGGGACACCTACCGCCCGAGCACCTAGGCGCCCGTCGGGGAAATCGTCGGGAGAGTGCGGCTGCCAGGATGAGTTGGTGAGCTCCTCGGGTCCCGGGTTCGAGATCGAGCGGCAACGGCATCTTCAGGGTTACGCGGCGCGCCTTCAGGAGGAGGCTGAGCGGTTGACGTGGCCGCTCGAGAAGCTCCACCGCGTGCGCGACGACCGCCTGCGGACCCTTCTTCGGACGGCGAAAGAGCGGTCCCGGTGGCACGCCCCGCGACTGGCTCACGTCGACCCAGACACGGTGACGGGAGACGACCTGTCGATGATCCCGGCGATGACGAAGGCCGACGTGATGGCGAACTGGAACGATCTCGTCACCGATCGCCGCCTCACCCTCGAGCGAGCCGAGGCACACCTGCTGAAGGTCGCGTCCGACGGTCCCGCCTACCTGCTCGGGGACTACCAGGTGCTCACCACGGGAGGGTCGAGCGGGACGCGTGGCGTCTTCGCGTGGGACTTCGAAGGGCTTCTCATGTACGCCCTCGGTCGCGACCGAGGCACGTTTTGGCTCCAGGAGCGCGATGGACGCACAGAGAGTAGGAGGGCGTTCGTCGCCGCCTCCCACGCTACGCATGCGACGTCTGCGCTCGGTCGAACCTTCGCCGGCTCGCCACAGCTCGGCGCGACTCGTTCGTTCCCGGTCACACTGCCGCTCGAGCAGATCGTCGACGGTCTCAATGCGCTCGAGCCGACGGATCTCATGAGCTACACATCCATGCTGCGGCGCCTGGGCGAGGAGAAGCGCCGCGGAGGACTGCGGATCTCGCCCGCTTCGGTCGTGTGCGCCGGCGAGCCACTCACTGCCGACGCCCGCGCCGATATCGAGGATGCGTTCGGCTGTCCGCTCACCAACCTGTACGCGGCGACCGAAGTGGGCATCATCGCTCGCTCCTATCCCGGATCGCTCGGGCTCCACCTGAACGAGGACATCGCCGTCTACGAGCCCGTTGACGGGGGCAACCGCCCGGTTGGCCCCGGTACCCGGGCCAGCAAGCTGCTGGTCACCAACGTGATCAATCACGTGCTGCCGCTCATCCGCTACGAGTGCACAGACGAGGTCACGGTGCTCGATGAGCCGAACCCCGGTCCGTGGACCGGACGTCGAATCGCCGACATCGAAGGCCGTAGCGACGACGTCTTCGCATACGACCGTGTCGAGGTGCACCCGTACGTCTTCCGCTCGGCCATCGGTCGTCGCCGCGACGTCCTCGAGTATCAGGTGCGGCAGACCGCGACAGGTGCCGACATCACGCTGCGGACGGCGTCCCCGATCGACACCGATGCGCTCACCCGCGAGCTCGTGGACGGTCTTGTTGCGCTCGGCCTCCACGCGCCGGACGTGCGAGTGTCCCTCGTTGAGGCCGTCCCCAGACCGGGCAACGCGGGGAAGGTACGGACATTCGTACCCCTTCCGAGCCGGTCATAAGGGGATTCCGACGCGGGGTGGCTAGCGTGCCGCGGATCCCGGACGGAGGTCCAACTCATGAAGCGGATCGCGCTGATAGCAGTCCTGTGCGTCGGCGCGTGTGTGCTCGCCGGTTGCGGGGACGACGACGAGGCCCTTTCGGAGCAGGAGTTCCTCGAGCAAGGCAACGCCATTTGCGCCGCGGGCAACGAGCGACTCGACGCCGCGTTCGAGGACCTGGATCTCGAAGAAGGCCAAGAACCCACGGCCGAGCAGATGGCCACGCTGGTGGTGGACGAGTTCATTCCCGACGTCCAGTCGCAGATCGACGACGTCCGCGCCCTCCAACCACCGGACGAGCTAGCCGACGCTGTCGACGAGTTCCTCGACAACGCCCAAGCCACCCTCGACGACCTCGAGCAACAAGCCGCGGACGACCCATCGGTTCTCTTTACGGACGACGAGGATCCCTTCGCCGAGGTCAACGCGCAGGCCAATGAGATCGGGCTGACCGAGTGCGCCGATGACGGCGACGATGACGGCGCGAGCGGCGCTGAGGACGTTGCGGCCGACATCGAGCCCGACCCCGATCACCCATACTGCGACGTCGAGCGCGAGGTCGACGCGATCTTCGAGGAAGCGTTCGGTGCGCTGCCCGAGGACGCCCCTGAGGAGGATCAGCTCGCCGCCGCACAGCAGGCGTCGCAACAGATCATCGATGAAGGCCTCATCGAGGAGGGCGAAGCCGCGGTTCCCGACGTGATCCGATCCGACTTCGAGGTGCTGGCGGCCGGTGTCCAACAAGCTGCCGAGGGCGACTTCGCCGGCCTCCAGAATGGGGACGCTGAGGTCGCGGGCCTTCGAGTCGACACCTTCTGCGGCCAGCTCGAGGAGGACTAACGCCGGAGCGGTGACTTCACGGCGCGGTCGATCGGCTCCGCCGGCGCCGTCGCACCTCGACGAGGAGGTCGAGCACCTCGCCGATGGTCCGCTCGCGGCCGATCGAGTCCCCCAGCGGGAGGTGCTCCTGGATGTGGTAGCGGTTGCGACGGCCGTCTTTCTCCTTCACCACGTAACCGGACTCGGTGAGGTCGACCACGATGCCGTACGCCGTGCGCTCGGTGACGTCGAGCGCCACCGCGAGGTCGCGCAGCCGCACGTCAGGGTTCTGGGCGATGAAGACCAACGCTCGGGCGTGGTTCGTGAGGAAGCTCCAGTCCGCCATGCCATTAGCAGTAGACCAATACACGAAATAGATTGCAAGTATTGAGTTGCGACTGTAGGGTCGGCCTCGCCGGCGAGTCGACCGTTGACGCGGCTCCGGCCTCGGCAGGAAGAGGTGCTGATGATGAGCGGTCACCGCGCCCGCCCGGGGGAGGGCACCGCATGGCTGGTCACCGACCGTCCTGAGACCGCCGGCTGCCACTGCTACTGGTACACCGGCCCGAAGGACGACCACCTCGTCGAGCACGCGCACGTCACGGGCGCGGCCGAAGCCGTCGCGTGGGGCCGGCAACGCACGCCTCGTGTCCGGATCCGTACCGCTGACGGACGCACCTCGTGGGCGGGGAGCGCGCCACGCCCCGTGGGCATCGCGCACACGTGGATCGACCCCGATCGAGTCTCGGAGGGGGCGTCGTGCTGAGGTTCCAGTGGAACGCGTTGCGACCCGGGGACGCTGTGAACGTCCACGATCTCGAGAGCTCGGAGATGACGTTGCTTCCTGGCATCGTTGCGACTGTCGACACCCGTGCGGGACGAAAGCTCGCGAACGGCGTCCGGATTCGAGTGGACGGCAACGACGGGGTGATCAGGTTGCTGTGGCCGGCGTACATGGCGGTCCATCTCGAGCCACTCGAAACGGAGCCGTGCTGGCGATGCGAGGAGATGGCCACGAAGCTCGAACGCCCGGCGACCTCACTCGATGAGCCGGCAGCAGAGCTCGTCGACCTTGCCGCGGCGGTGCCGTCCCGCCGCTGACCCCTCCGCTATGCGCGGTTCGCCGAGGACGGTGCGGTACACGTCGACGTACTGGTCCACCATTCGGTCGCGGCTGAACCGCTTGACCGCAACGCTCCGGATGTGGTGGCGATCGAGCGTGTCGACACGTGAAACGGCGGCAACAGCCGCATCGACGCCATCGACGACGAACCCGGTGGCGCCATCGTCGACGAGCTCGCGCATGGACCCTCGGTCGTAGGCCACGACGGGTGTCCCACATGCCATCGCTTCAACGACGCTGAAGCCGAAGGGTTCGTCGAAGCCGATGAGGTGCAGGAGGGCGGCCGCGCCTCCGAGAACACCGATACGAGCCGCTGCAACGACCGGGCCTACGTACGACGTCTGGATGCCGTCGAGGTGCGGGGCGACTTCACGGTCGAAGTACGCCTGGTCCTGGATGATGCCGGCGATCACGAGTGGCCTCCCCGCGAGCCGCGCGACCTGGATGGCGGCGGCCGTCCCCTTGTCGGGGTGGATGCGTCCGAAGAACAGCAGGTGCCGGCCCGGTGCGGGGTGCAGCGAGAACGAATCTGTATCGATGCCGTGATGGATGGTCGCGGCATAGCTCAGCGCGGGATGGCGGTCGGAGTCGCTGATGGCGACGTAGGCGCAGTGATCGTCGTACCGCTCGTAGACAGGGACGATCTCCGGCGACGAGAACCCGTGGATCGTGGTCACCACAGGCGTCTCGACCAGCCTGCTGTAGGTCAGAGGCAGGAAGTCGAAGCCGTTGTGGATGACATCGAACTCGCCGGCGCGTTCGAAGAGCAGCGGCGACGTGCGTGCATTCGGCGACCTTGGCGTCGAGTCCTGACGCTTCTGACCAGCCGTGGGGCACGACCGAGGCCAATGCGGCGGTCGTCAGCGAGTTGGCCGTCGCGAAGAGCGTCACATCGTGGCCCCGGTCGACCAGGCCCTCGGTGAGCAGCGACGCAAACTGCTCCCACGGCCCGTAATGGACGGGCGGAACCCTCCAGGCGATGGGTGCCAGCACCGCGATGCGCAGGCTCCGGCGTTGATGGTGCCGCACGGATCGAGTGACGGCTCCGAGGGTACCCCGGCCCAGAGTGGGGCTGGCCCCGGTAGACTGGAGCCTTCGCCCCTTGGTGAGTCGCTTGGTTTGGGCTGGACGGCTTAGACCCCGTCGCCCTGTGCAGGCTCGACGTCTCTACCGAGCTGCCTCGAGGAGATCTAGTGCCCCTGGACGACATCGACCGCGTCGATGGTCTGTCGACGCCAATGCGCCGGCGTCGCACCTATGCGGTCGTCTCGACGTTCCCACCGACGCCCTGCGGTGTCGCGACGTTCTCCGCCGCGCTGTGCGACGGGCTCGCACGCGGTGGCGACGACGTCACCGTCGTTCGGGTCGGCGACGCGAGCGACGGACGCGATCCGCGCGTGGTGGCATCGCTCTCCGACCGCAGCTCGACGCCATCTCCGGGAGTGCGTGGACGCGCTCGTGCGGGCCGATGTCGTGGTCCTCCAGCACGAGTACGGCCTCTATGCAGGCAAGGACGGCGACTCTGTCATCGACCTCCTCGATGCGGTGGAGGCGCCGACGATCGTGGTCGCCCACACCGTGCTGCGCTCGCCGACGCCACACCAACGTGCGGTCCTCGAAGAGGTCGCCGCGTGCCGCCGACGCGGTCGTCGTGATGACCGAGGCCGGGCGACGCCTCCTTGTCGGCGGCTTCGACGTCGACGCAACGAAGGTCGTGGTGATCCCGCACGGCGCAGCCGTCACAGGCGCACACCGAGGACGCGATCCGACGCGTCGAGTCGCAAGATCCTCACCTGGGGCCTGCTCGGTCCCGGCAAGGGGATCGAGTGGGCCGTCGACGCCTTGGCCCTGCTCGACGATCTCCGGCCTCGAGCGACCTACCGGGTCGCCGGCGACACGCACCCCAAGGTGGCAGCCGCGAAGGGGGAGGCCTACCGCGACATGTTGCGCCGGCGGGCCGCCGACCTTGGTCTGGCGGGACGACGTCTCGTTCGACGCCGGCTATCGCGGGCTCGACGCGCTCGCGGAGCTGATCTCGACGGCGTCGGTCGTCGTGCTGCCCTACGACTCGCCCGATCAGGTGACCTCCGGGGTCTTGGTCGACGCCGTCGCCGCGGGCCGCCCGGTGGTCGCGACCGCGTTCCCGCATGCGGTCGAGCTGCTGGCGAGCGGCGCCGGCATCGTCGTGCCCGCGACGCGATCCCGCGGCCCTGGCGACTGCACTGCGCCGGGTGCTGACCGAGCCTGGTCTCGCGGAAGGCATGGCCCGCGAGGCGCGTCGTCTCGCTCCTGAGCTCGCGTGGCCGGCCGTCGCCTCTCGCTATGCCGCGCTCGGAGACTCTCTGCTCGAGCGCCAGTCGGTGCTCGCATGACGGCCTGCGGGCCAACCTTCGCCCACCTCGATTCGCTCACCGATCGCTTCGGCACGTTCGAGCACGCCCGCTACGCGCGGGCTCGGCCCGAGCACGGCTACTGCACCGACGACGTCGCTCGCGTGCTCGTCGTCACGCTGCGCGAGCCGGATCCGCCCCCGAGGTGTGCCGCGCTCACGCGCAACGCGTTCCGGTTCGTCGCGGAGGCGCAGGGCGTGACCGGCAACACCCGGAACCGGCGCGCCGCGAGCGGCCGCTGGCACGGCCCGCAGAACCGTCGAGGACTGCTGGGGCCGGAGCCTTTGGGCGTTCGGTGTGGCGGTCGAGCGACGTTCGGACTCGCTCGGGGACGACGCACTGGCGTACTTCGAACGAGGCGCCGGCGAGGCGGTCGCCCTGGCCACGTTCGATGGCCTACGCCGCCCTCGGCGCCGCCGCCGTCCTCCGAGGTGCACCCGCACAACGCCGAGCGCGTCGGCGCTCCTCGTCGGACGCCGCCGACCTGATCGGGCGACCGGCCGCCGACGAGTCGTGGCCCTGGCCCGAGCCCCGTCTCGCGTACGCCAACGCGCTTCTGCCGGATGCGCTGATCGCCGCCGGGTCGGCTCTCGGGCGACCCGCGCTGATCGCCGATGGCTTGCATCTCCTGGGGTGGCTGCTCGATCGCGAGACCGTCGACGGGCACCTGTCGGTGACGCCCGCCGGTGGGTCGGGACCGGGTGACGCGCACGGTTTCGACCAGCAACCGATCGAGGTGGCGACGCTCGCCGAGGCCTGCGCCCGCGTCCGCCGCGGTCACCGGAGATGCCCGTTGGGCCGCGGGCGTGCGTATCGCAGCGGCGTGGTTCGACGGGGACAACGACACCGGCGCCCGGATGTGGGATCCCGCCACCGGCGGCGGCTACGACGGGCTCGAGGCGACCGGGGTCAATCTCAATCAGGGCGCCGAGTCGACGATCGCGCTGATCTCCACCCGCCAGCAGGCCCGGGTGGTGGACAAGGTGTCTTCGTGACACCAAGCGGCGACGCGCTCGTGCAACGACAACGAGCGGCGGCTCGAGCCCGACGCCTCTCGTGTCGTCGCCCAGCTGTTCGTCGCCGGCCAGGAGGTCGTCGGCGCGAGCGAGTCACGAGCGTCAGGCGTCGTCGCCAGGATCCTTGCGCTGGACGAGGAGGACGTGCAGCGCGAGCTCGCCGATCTTGTCCGTACGGTTCGGCGACCGCCATCGAGACCTGATCGGCACCTTCAGCCACCACGCCGACCGGATCGCCAACCGGCTCGACCCCGACGCCGATCTCAGCCCGGAGCGCTGGCTCTTGCTCGGAGCGACCTTCACCCACGAGTACTCCATCGAAGCGGCGTCGCTGTGCAACCCGAGCATCGTCGCCCATCCCGACCAGTCATCCGCGCCGGTCGGCTCGGTCCGCTTCGTCATGAGCGTGCGCGGCATCGGCGAGGGTCATCGATCCAGCATCGGCTTCCGCACGGGCACAATCGACGCCGCCGGCGAGGTCACCGTCGACGACGCAGGTCGCTTTCCGACCCTGGCCGCTGTCGAATCGGCCGTGTTCGACCGCGAGCAGTTCGCCGGCCGGCTCCGGGCGATCGGCGAGCACACCGAAAACGCGACATACGTGCTCGACCACCTCGACGACACCTTCAGCGGTGACGAGCTCGAGTGGCAGCTCGGTGTGCTCGCCGGACAGCACGACACCCGGCCCGACACGCACACCACCGCGGCGTTGCTGCGGTCCATCGCGGCCTGCAGCTACACGGCGCGCTTCTCCGCGGTCACACGCGACATCCGAGCGCGTGCTCGCGCCCGCTATGGCGGCGGAGGCCCGAGGCATGGAGGACGCCCGCTTCGTCCGCTTCGTCGACGACGACGGCGCGGTCACGTACTACGCCACGTACACCGCCTTCGACGGAGTCTCGATCAGCCAACAGCTGCTGCGCACGACCGACTTCCTCGAGTTCGTCGCTTCGCCGATGATCGGCCCGGCCGCCACCAACAAGGGCTTGGCCCTGTTCCCCCGCCGCATCGGCGGCCAGTTCTTCGCGCTGTCGCGCCACGACCGGGAGACCAACGCCGTCACGTGCTCGGACTCGCTGCTGCACTGGGACCGCGCCGTCACCATCCAGACGCCGGACCGGCCCTGGGAGGTGATCCAGCTCGGCAACTGCGGGTCACCGATCGAGACAGATGAGGGCTGGCTCGTCCTGACCCACGGCGTCGGGCCGATGCGGACCTACAGCATCGGCGCGCTGCTCCTCGACCTCGACGATCCGACCCAGGTCATCCGAACGCTGCCCGAACCGCTGCTCACACCGGGCGAGGACCTGGACGGGTACGTCCCGAACGTGGTCTACAGCTGCGGTGCGCTGCTCCACGGCGAGACCCTCGTCATACCCCACGGCGTCGCCGACAGCTTCATCGCCATCGCGACCGTTCGGCTGCCGGCGCTGCTCGATGCCATGGTTGATCTGGCCACGTTGACCTAGCGCCGCCGAACGCCAGCGGCAGGCGTCCCTCGGGTACTCTCGACCACGCGGGTGGCGTTGCTCCGGACCTCGGTACGCACACGCGAGACCGAGGAGCACACCTGTGACCAGCCTTGCGAACACGTCCCCGTCCGGGGTCGTGGCCGATAGCTCGGCCGACGTGCGCCCCGCAGTTTCCAAGCTCTCGGTCTTCTTCGCGGTCGTCACGCGCTCGGCCCCACGTCTCATCGAGGCCTCGCTGATCCCGTCGGCCCTCTTCTACTGCTGTCTCGTCCTGGTCGGGATCGGCGCGGCGTACGCCGCCGCCGTGCATCTGGCTGTATGCGGCCGTCGCCAGTCGCTGGGTCCGCCACCGACCCGTCCCCCCGCTGCTCGTGCTCGGCGCGATCGGCATCACGGTGCGGACGACGGTGGCGATCGCGAGCGGCAGCACCTTCTTCTACTTCGCGCAGCCCGTGCTCGGGTCGCTCGTCGTCGGCTGCGTCTTCCTGGTCTCCATCGCGGTCGGGCGGCCGATGGTTGAGAGGCTGGCACTCGAGTTCTGGCCACTGACGCCGGACATGCTTGCTCATCCCGCCGTCGGCCGATTGCTGCGAAGGCTGACCTTCCTGTGGGCGGGCATCAATCTCGCGATCGGCGCATCGACCTTCACGCTGTTGGTCCTGCTCCCGCTGCCGCTGTTCGTCGCGGTCAAGCAGGTCGTCGCGTGGTCGATCACCGCCGCCGGCATCGCGGTGACGATCGACCGGTCCGTGCGGACACGCGCGGCGCGCAGGCTTCGCCGCTGAAGCACCGCGCCGGGGCGTCGTGCTCGATCCGTCGTGAGTCGCTGCTCCCCGCCTGCGACGGGCTCAGGGCTCGTGCGGCGAGCACGTCCAGTCCGGGCGCGGGGAGCGAACCCGCGATGACGTCGGTGGCGACATCGGCGAGTCGCCGGTTGTGGTTGCGGGCGTGGTTCCGCAGCGTGGCGAAGGACCTGCTCCATGTCGACGCCCTGACGCTCGGCCACCACCCCCTTGGCTTGCTCGATGACGATGCGGGTGTTGAGGGCGCCGTTGAGCTGCTCGTTCAGGGCGTGCGCTTCAGCGGCGGCGCGGTGTTGGAGTATCGCAATCGTGGCCACGTCGGCGAAGGCCTGAGCCGCGTCCACGTCAGCCTGACGCATGGCTCCCGGCTCGGGGTGGAAAAGGTTGAGCGCGCCGATGACCCTGCCCCGCAGCCGCATCGGCAGAGCATGGACGGAGTGGAAGCCGGCGGCGAGCGCCTCGGTCGCGAAGCGAGGCCACCGGTCGCGCGCGGCGACCAGGTCCTGGTTGATCACCGGCTTACCGGTGCGGAAGCAGTCCAAGCACGGGCCGTCTTGCGCTTGGATCTCGAACAGCTCGAGCACGCGCATGGCCTCGCTCGAGGAGGCCATCACCCGCAGGTTGCCGTCGGGCGCGGCCAACATCAGACCGGCGGCGCCGACGTCGAGCACGTCCACACAGCTGTCGGCCAGCAGCGTCAGCAGCTCCACGACGTCGAAGTCGGCGACGAGCGTGTCCGCCAGCTCCACGAGCGTCCTGGCAAGCAAGGATTCTCTGGGCATCGGCTCTCCAATCACGACAGCTTCGGCCCTCGCGACCGCGCGGGCTGTGCACGCGCGGATCCAAGGGAGATCGTAGGCCGCAGCAGCTCGGCCTCACGTTTGCGGGTCCTTCTCGCCGCTCGCCGCGTCGAAGCGGAGCGTTCTGGACACGACGTCTCGCGCAACCTGGGTCAGGGGACGGTCGTTTCCGAAGGCGTAGGCCCGGAGACGGATGAGCGCCTGACCGACCGTGACGTCGAGCTGCACGGAGACCATCCCGGCGGCCTGATGGACCACATACTGAAAGTCTCCACCCGCGTCGAGCTCGGCGGCGATCTCCCCGACGGGCGCCTCGGCCTGCAGGAGAAGGACTGCCTCCGCGGCGACGTCGGCCATCACGAGGGCGTCGGCGTGCTGCTCGCCGTCGAGGGGTCCCGGTCGGTCTCGATAGAGGTTGAGGGCGCCGAGCCGTACGGCGCCGACACGGAGGGGAAATCCGAACACGGCCCGCACTCCCGCGTCGAGGGCGGGTCCGGCGAACGCGAGCCAGCGGGGGTCAGTCGGGTCGGCGAGGTCGGGTTCGAGCACGGGTCGCTCGAGCTGATGCGCGTCCACACACGGTCCTTCGCCCAAGTCGTACTGCAGCTGTTCGATGAGCGCGCTCACCTCATCAGTGGTGCACACCGAGCCCCGAGGAACGTCCCCCCACATCAGCATGATGCCTGCGCCCGTCATACCGGTGACCTCCGCGCACACGCGGCAGAGCCGGGCAGTCTCTGCGCCGGGCGCGTCACCCACGAGCCGATCGACGATCCGCTGCCGGCGTTCGCCGAGCACTACCTACAGGCCTGAGGCGGCGAAGCGAGCGCCGGCGAGCTGGAACGCATCGACCGACTCGCGTGGGTTGCGCTCGACGAGACCAGAGAGACCGCACAGGTCCAGCACGCGTTGAGCGCAACTCGAGGGTGACCGAAGCACCAGCGATCGCGACCTGGCTCGTAGGAACTCGGCCGGCCGCCACGATGACTCCCACGGTGGACGCGTCGAGGAACTCCACCGCGCTCAGGTCGAGGATCAGGTCGGCGCCACCGACCGCGATCGCGCCAGCCAGCGTCTCGCACAAGGCGGGCACGGTGGAGAGGTCCTGCTCGCCTCGAAGCGAGGCGATGGTGGGATCGAGGCCTGTGCCAGCACCCCTCGGCGGACCGCGCAGACGGGTCGGGCGAGGCGAGGTAGCGACAGACATGGTGCACTCCCGGATGGCGTGGTGACGACGCGCTACCAGGGTCCGGAGCACCGCTCCCGGGCCAGCAACTGTTGGCCCAACACGTGAGGGTTCTGTCGTGTCGCTGTGATCGTACGCTCGTTCTGCGAAAGCCGCTAACACGGAGTGACCGCCGAGCGCCGGTAGATTGAAGGTCTCATCTTGGTAGGGACGCCTCGTTATGGGCAGGACGCCACTTGGCTGTCGCCCCGCACACAGGCCCGACGCCTCTTCTGAGCGATCAGCGAGGAGCGTCATGTCCGCAGAGACAACCGAGTTGGAGCCGGTCGCGACCCGAAAGTGCGGCCGCTGCAGGCAGGAGTTTCCGACCGACCCGCTTTCCGTGCCCGGCGTGGTGCTCGACTGGTGGCTGTGCCCGCCCTGTTACGAGACGCTGTTGGGACCAGCCCCGTTGAGGTCATGAGCCTCGGACGATGAGAGGTGTCGAGTGAGCGAGACGTGGGAGTACATGATCGTGTCGCTTCCGACGTTCGAGATCGGCAAGGCAGCACCCGGCGACTCCGCTTCCGTGACACTGCTGAACCGCGAGGGGGCGAACGGGTGGGAGGCGATCGGGATGACCGTCCTTGGTGATGGGAGCGTCGCGGTGCTGCTCAAGCGCCGGACCGCGAGTGGTCCCGAGGCGTCGTAACGCGACCACCCACCTCGGGGCGTCGTCGACCTATTGTCCGGCGTCCCTCACTTGCTCGTAGATCAGATGGACAGCGTTGGTCGACGGGCGGACGTCGACCTGGCGGTACTGCTGGCGAGTTCCCGGGCGGAACAGTGGTGTACCGCCACCGAGCAGCACCGGAGCGAGATGCAGGCGCAGCTCGTCCACCAGGCCCTGCTCGATCGCCTGCCCGATGACGTCCCCGCCGCCCATGATGACGACGTGGCCGTCGCCCTGCGCGGCGCGGCCAGCGTGCTCGATGGCAGGCGCCAGATCGGGCACGAACGTGCATTGCAGGCCTAGCTCCTGTTGCAGCCGGACGTGCTCGGGCGGGGAGTGGGTGACGACGAAGAACGGGGGCGTCCCCACCTGCTGCGCGCCGTACCCCATGTCCTTGGACCAGCCATCGGGCGCGTCGACGACATCGAACAGCCTTCTGCCCATCACCACGGCGCCGGTCTCCGCCGTCGTCCGTTCGAGGATCTCCGTGTCGACGGCGTCCTGATGGACGACCCAGGCGTGAAGCTTGTCGATGTCGGCGACCCCGCGCTCGGGATCAGTGGCAGGTCCCGTAACGAAGCCGTCGAGTGACATCGTGATGTCGGCGATGACCTTGAGCATTGCGAGCTCCTGTCGGTCCGATGCGATCAGCTCACGGCGGACATCTCACAACCTCTACCAGTCAGATCGAGGCGGACCAGGTCCGGTCGTCGTCCTCGAGCCACCGGTTGATGGACTGGTTGCTGTAGATGCTGCTTCCGTTCACGATGAGCTCGACCCCCTTGAGGCGCCAGCCGCCGGCGAAGCCGTCCGGGGACTTGTGGATGCGGATCGAGTGGATGTCGCCGCGGTGGAAGCCGACGCCGGGATCCAGCTCGAAGGCGTCTGTGTGGTTGCGCTCGAAGTCGTCGCGATCGGGGTCGTCGAGGTTCCAGTCGCGACCAGCGAGCGTGAGCGTGACGTCGTCGTCGGTGCCGGCCCACGCGACGTCGGCCGTGCTCACCTTGACGCGCAACCTGTTGACGAGCTCGCGATCGTTCACACAGCCGAGCCACCAGCGGTGGTCGTCTTCGAGCCACTGGTTCGGGCTGACGTCACACTTCAGCTCACCTCGGAACCACACCCGCACCCGCGCGAGCTTCCAGCCGCCGGCGAACCCGTCGGGGCTCTTGCGGATCAGGACGCGCTTGATGTCGGTCTGCTGCAACCAGGGCGCCCAGATGGGGTAGCCCTCGACGTTGCCGCGCTCGCGATCGTCATGGTCCACGGTGTCCAGGACGAAGGTGTGGTCGCCGATGTCGATCCACACGTCGTCGTCAGTGCCGGCCCACGCCTCGTCGGCGGTGCGGAGCTCGACGAAGAGGTCGGACCAGCCGATCTGGCCACGCGTGTATCCGCACAGTCGCTGCGAGTTCCCGTCCATCACGCAGTCCTGGCGCGGCGACGCGCAGGCCCCGCAGTTGCCGTTCGGGACGTGGTCGCACCCGTGCGTGGTGCTGCAGGACGAGCACGGGGTGCCGCTTCCGGTGTACTCGTCGGCGGCGCCGAAGAGGTGGGAGGCCTCGTGGGCCGTGATCATGTCGATCGTGCCCCGGCCCCAGCCGCCCCAGTTGTTCCGTCGGGCGAGGGTGACCCGGCCGCTGCTCGCGTAGGCGTGCCAGCTGTTCGCGTAGGGCGTCACGAAGATGACGAGCGCGTGGTCGGACCAGTTCGCCAGCCGCATGTCCTCGCGGTACTCGGCCACCGAGGACCAAGCCGCCGCGTACGTGTTGCCGTCGTATGTGACCTCGCCCATCGCCGGATCACGCCAGTACGACTCGTCGGAGCTGTTGGTGCCGTCGGCGACCGCAATGCTGATGAACTGCAAGTCGTATACCCACGATAGGTCCCCGCTCGGGTGCTGCGACGACAGCCAGTTCAGACCGGTGATGATCTCCGCGCACACCTCGCTCCGCTCGGCAGTCGTGAACCTCGGGCCCCCGGTCTGGCTCGATTCGACGAACACCAGGCCGACCGCCATCTCACCGGTCATCCGCCAGCAGGCGGCTTCCGGAAAGAGCCACTCCCAAATGAGCTCGATGAGCCCGTCGGGTAGGCGCGTGATCACCTCGTAGTAGCGGGGGCCGAGGCGGTAGGCGAGGCGCGCCAGGTGGTACGTCAGCTGCTCGTCCTGGTAATGCGCGACCAGCCGGCGCTCATACTCGACGAACGCATCCGGCGTCATGACGTCCGAGATCTGGCCCTTGCCTCTCGGACGCTCCTGCGGCCTGATGCGCTCTCCGCTCTCGGCTTCGTACTGAGCCACGAGCGCGAGGAAATCCTCGGGATCGAGAGGTGTGAACGGAAGCGGCGGCTCGCGATCCTCGCCACCTGATCCCCAGGACACGCCTCGCAACGTGCGGTCCCGCTCCAGCCGCCGATACCCACGAGAGAAGCGGGCGTTCCACACGGTCACCACGCGGCGCTGCTCGTCGTCGAGCTGGCCGAGCTGTTCACGGCCCATCGCGCCTTTCAGGCGGCCCTGGAACAGGCCGATGTCATCGGCCGCATCCACCTGGTCGGCAGTGGCCAGCACCTCGATGGCGACGTTTCCGTACTGCGCCACAACGGTGGCCCCGAGCTCGGCCAGCACCCGCGCCGCCTCGCGGCGGGCGGCCGTCGAACGTCTCTGCAACAAGAAGAGATAGTTGGAACGCGGACGGTCATTCATCGTCGGCTCCTCATCAGTCCTTCTTGGTTTCAACCACGGTCGACGAATGACTATCCCGTGTCAAGAAGGTCGGACAGATGCCTGGCCCGGGTTGCGCCAAGAGGCTCAGCGCTGAAGGGCTTCTAGGTCTTCCGGCCGGCTAACCCGCCGAGCCGGAAACATAGGATCCTTTCCGGTGAGCTCGCCGGAGGATGCGATCAAGCGAGTCGTTGAAGCGTTCGAGCGGTCAGAGTGGTCCGAGATCGACGTCCGTTCAGGCGACGTGCGCGTCCACCTGGCGACATCTGCGCCGACCGGCCCGCTGACCATCACGCCCGCTCCGGCGCCGGACGGCGCCGGCGACGATCGAGCCGCGGCGGAGTCCGATCCATCGACGACGTCGGCGAGCCCGCCGCCAACCGGTGCCTACGTCGTGGTGTCTCCCTCACCGGGAATCTTCTGGCGCTCACCGGAGCCGGGCCTGCCGCCGTTCGCGGATGTTGGCCACATCGTCGACGCGTCAGCGACGGTGTGCATCGTCGAGGTTATGAAGCTGATGAACCACGTCAAGGCTGGCGTGAGCGGTCAGGTCGTCGCCGTCTACTGCCTAAACGGCGGGGCGGTTCAGAAAGGGCAGGCCCTCTTCGCGATCGCTCCGTCCGAGTCGTCGTCTTGACGCCGACCACCAGCATCCGTCGGGTCCTGGTCGCCAACCGCGGCGAGATCGCGGTGCGGATCATCCGGGCCTGCCGAGACGAGGGCATCGAGGCGATCGCGGCTGTCAGTGAGGCCGATCAGGAGTCGCTCGCGGCGCGTCTGGCGAACGATGTCGTCCACATCGGCCCGGCGAGTCCGACGCAGAGCTACCTACGTGTCGAGCAGATCGTCGCCGGCGCGCTCCTCACCTCCTGCGACGCTGTCCATCCTGGCTACGGCTTTCTGTCCGAGCGCGCCGACCTGGCCGAGGCGTGCGTCGCCCATGGGCTGATCTTCGTGGGTCCCTCCGCCGACACGATCCGGCGTGGTGGCGACAAGGTCGAGGCGCGCCGAATCGCACGCACCGCCGGTGTTCCCACCGGCGCTGGCTCGGACGCGGTGAGACGCAGCCGCTGTCGCGCTCGAAGTCGCTAGCGCAGTCGGCTATCCGATCCTTCTCAAGGCCGCCGCAGGTGGCGGCGGACGAGGAATGGTCCGTGTCGACAGCCCGCGCGAGCTCGAAGCGATGTTTGGCACGGCGGCGCGCGAGGCCCGCGCTGCCTTCGGGGACGGGCGCATGTACGTGGAGCGGTACCTCGAGAACGCGAGGCACGTCGAGGTGCAGCTGCTCGGCGATCATCACGGCGGCATCGTCCACCTTGGCGACCGGGACTGTTCGACCCAGCGCCGCTTCCAAAAGCTGGTCGAAGAGGCGCCCGCCACCGCGCTGTCCAACGAGCTCGGCCAACGCCTCGCCGACGCCGCCGTCGCGCTCGGACGCCACCTCGACTACCACGGGGCAGGGACCGTCGAGTTCCTCGTCGATCTCGATCGCAGCGAGTTCTCGTTCCTCGAGATCAACACCAGAGTGCAGGTCGAGCACCCGGTCACCGAGATGGTGACCGGCGTCGACATCGTGCGCGAGCAGCTCCGCATTGCTGCCGGCGAACCGCTGAGTTTCATCCAAGACGACGTGGCGATCCGCGGACATGCCATCGAATGCCGCATCAATGCCGAATCGGTCGCCGCCGGGTTCCTCCCATCACCGGGCACGATCACCAAATGGGAGCCACCGGCAGGCGACCATGTCCGCGTCGACAGTCACGGCTTCGTCGGCTACGAGATCCCGCCGTACTACGACTCTTTGATCGCCAAGCTGATCGTCTCGGGTGCCGACCGCGCCGAGGCGATCGAGGCATCGCTCAAGGCGCTCGACGACTTCGACATCGAGGGCGTCGAGACAACTCGGGAGCTCCAGCGTGCGGTGTTGTCGCACGACGACTTCCGGAACAACGTGATCAACACGCAATGGCTCGAGACGACCCTTCTGCCCACGGTGACGCCGACCCCGACTCCAAAGGACTTGGCCCGTGGCTGAGATCGACATCATCGACCAGACACTCCGCGACGGTCAGCAGAGCCTCTGGGGCATGCGCATGAAGGTCGCCCATCTTGCCGACGTCGCGGCTGACATCGATCAAGCTGGCTACCGGGTCGTCGACCTCACCGGCAGCTCGATCTTCGAGTGCATGATGCGGTACAACCACGAAGACCCGTGGGACGGGCTCGACGTGTGGCGATCGTGGCTGCCGAGCTCGCGGCTCAGATCCGGATCGCGCAGCAACTGCATCGGCAAGTTCGGCCTGACACCCGACTCCCTGATGGAGCTCTGGATCCGAACGCTCGCCAAGCACGGCATCGACAGCTTCTGGATCTTCGACTGTCTCTACAACATGGACGCGATGGAACGTTTGTGTCGCGTCGTCGCCGACGTCGGGTGCGAGGTGGCGCCGGCGATCATGTACGGCATCAGCCCCGTGCACACCGACGCATGGTTTGCCGACCGGGTCCGTGAGTACGTGAGCTGGGGCATCACCGACGCGATCTACGTCGAGGACGCCGCCGGCATCCTGAAGCCGGAACGGGCGAAGACGCTCATGCCGGCGTTGATCGAGGCGGCCGGCGACGTCCCGGTCGAGATGCAGTGCCACAACACAGTCGGCGTGGCGGGGATGAACTACTTGATCGGTGTCGAGGCCGGGGTCAAGGTGCTGCACAGCGCAGCCGGGCCGATGGCGAACGGCCCATCGGTGCCGTCGACGGAGCAGACCGTCGAGAACCTGCGCTGGGAGGGTCACACGACCAGGGTCGATCTCGACCGAGTGCGGCGAGTCGGCGCTCACATGCGCCGCGTGGCCGAACAGGAGGGACACCCAGTCGGTGTGCCCAATGAGTACAACGTGTTCCCGTACCACCACCATCTCCCCGGCGGCATGACCGGCACACTCAAGGCGCAGCTCGCCCAGTACGACATGTCCGACCGCTTCGAGGAGGTACTCGAGGAGGTCGTGCGCGTCAGAGAGGAGCTCGGGCACCCGATCTCGGCCACTCCGTTCTCGCAGTTGGTGGGCATCCAGGCAGTGTTGAACGTCGTCACCGGTGACCGGTACGGCTCGGTTCCCGATGAGGTGCTCGTCTACGTCCTGGGTCACCTCGGCGAGCCTCCCGCTCCCATCGACGAGAACGTGCTCGACCGGATGCTCGCGACCGATCGGGGCCGCGAGATGCAAGCGTGGGAGCCGCCGCAACCGACGATCCGCGAGCTCAAGATCCAGTACGGCGATCAAACGATGAGCGACGAGGAGCTCTTGCGGCGTTACCTCGTCCCGTTGCAGGACGTCGAGGCCATGCGCGCCGCGGGACCGGCGGCCCGCACCTATCAATTCGAGGACGACGGAATCCCCGAGTCGCTGATCAACGACCTGCTCGCCGGGACCCGGATCGGGTTCGCCGAGATCGAGGCGGGTGGGTCGAGCATCACGGTCCGGCGTTGAGCACAAGGAGGGCATGCGTGACCAAGTACGAGTTCGATACGACGCTCGACCCGAACTACCCCGTGCTCACGCGCGGCAACGCCGGCGAAATCATGCCCGACATCGTGTCGCCCCTGTCGGCGACGGTGTTCTTTCCCCCGCTCGAACGTGGGTGGCGACGTTCATTCACCGAGACATGGGACGTGATGGACTGGCCGGACTGCCCTACGACGTTCGCACCGATCGTCGGCGGAAGGTTCTACATCAACATCTCGGCCTTCCGGCGCCTCGCCGATCTCACTCCGGGGACGAGCCCGGAGGACATCGATCGCACCCTCTTCGCCGCCGGCGGCATCCGGCTCGATCCGTACGAGGCGCCCGATGAGGACGGCTATGCGGAACGCGGCGAGCGGATCGCCGCTGCCACCGCGTCCTTCCTCGACGATCCGCCGCTCGAACGCATCCAGCGTGAGCACGACGCCGCGCAGGCTCGTCGCGTGGAGGGCCGCGCCAAGCGGCGGACCAGTCCGAACGAGGAGCTGCTCGCTCGGTTCGAGTCGATGCAGCCGTTGATGGAGTCCGACTTCGTCAGCCTGTTCATCGGATCGTCGGTCAGCCCCGTGGCGTTCGGCTCATTACAGGCGGGCCTGGTCGAGGTGTACGGCGACGAGGGATATGAGCTCGGGCGGCAAGCGGTGATGGGCACCGGAGGGATCGAGTCGGCCGACGCCGGCAAGGCGGTCGCCCTGCTCGTCGGGCTCGAGGGCGACGAGTTCGAAGCGGCGTTCGAGCGGGTGCTCGAAAAGTACGGCTTCCGCGGCGTGAACGAGTGGGAGATCGCCGCACCGTCGTGGGAGATCCGGCCGGACGTGCTGCGTCGCGCCGTCGACGCTGTGAGGGCGGGTGGCACCGAGCGCGATCCCGACTCGATCCGCAAGGCGGCGATGGCGAAGTTCGAGGAGGACGGCGTCCGGGCCAGGTTCGCGGACCTCGATCAGTCGTTGGAGCGCTGCAAGGTCTGGCTCGGCGTGCGCGAGCGGACGAAGGCGACGTGTGTGCTGACCATCAACGAGATGCGACTCGACGCGCTCGAGATCGGTCGACGACTGGCATCGGACGCCAAGTTGGAGTCGGCCGATCAGATCTACTTCCTCACGTTCGACGAGTTCCGCGCCGCGGCTCGCGGCAGCGATGTCGACCTCGATCGGGTCCATTCGCGACAGGCGGCCAAGGCCGACCTACTGCGATATCAGGAACCGTTGTTCGCGATCGCCGGAGAGGTCCCCCCAGTCGAGGAGTGGGTCCTCAAGTCGGACGCCACCACCGACACGGGCCCCGAGGACGAGGTCGTCGGCGCCGCCGGTAGCCCGGGTGTCGCGACAGGGCGTGCCCGCGTCGTCATGGACGCCTACGCCGACGACCCAACCGAGCCGGGGGAGGTGTTGGTCGCTCCGATCACCGATCCCGGGTGGATGCCCCTCTTCATCGGTGCCGTCGCTGTGGTCACCGAGATGGGCGGCGAGCTCAGCCACACGATGATCGTGTCGCGAGATCTGGGGATCCCCGCCGTCGTCGGCGCGGTGGGCGCCACCTCGTTGGTCAAGACCGGTGACCTCGTCGAGGTCGACGGATCGAACGGCGTCGTGCGGATCCTCGAACGCGCGTGAGCATCGACTTCGACTTCACCGGACGCACCGTCATCGTGACCGGTGGCGCGCGTGGGATCGGGCGCGCGCTCAGCCAGTTCTTCGCGGAGTCCGGTGCGACCGTCGCGGTCGCCGACGTCGATGGCGAGGCGCTCGCCGCGGTCGCGACGGACCTCGCCGGCGTGATCCCGCTCGAGATCGACGTTGCCGACGCCGCCTCGGTCGCCGCCGGGGTCGGTGACGTCCTGGCCCGGACGGGGCGGATCGACGTCGTGGTCAACAACGCCGGCATCCTGCGCGATCGCGTCGTGTGGAAGCTCACCGATGCCGACTGGCAAGCGGTGCTCGGCGTCCATCTGACCGGCACGTTCAACATGACCCGCGCCGCGATACCGGCCATGCGCGAGCAGGGCTACGGCCGCTTCGTCAACGTCACGTCGTACACCGGTCTGCACGGCAACGTCGGGCAGGCCAACTACGCCGCCGCCAAGGCCGGCATCATCGGCTTCACCCGAACGACTGCCAAGGAGCTCGCTCGGTTCGGCATCACCGTGAATGCGATCTCGCCCAACGCCGAGACCGACATGGTGGCCTCGATCCCGGAGGACCGACGCGAGGAGCTGCGCGCCGAGATCCCGATGGGCCGCTTCTCCGCACCGTCCGAAGTGGGTCCCGCCGTCGGCTTTCTCGCCTCGGAGGAGGCCGGCTACATCACGGGTGTCGTGCTTCCCGTCGACGGCGGGCTGTCGATCTAGCCGGACCCGCTAGCCGGACCAGCTGTCGCACATCATGACGTCGTCGACCGCGAGTCGCCGTACCGGTCCGAAGCGCCCGACTGGGAACCCGACGGGTATCACCGCCTGGGCGCGGACGTGTCTCGGGAGCTCGAGCACCGACTCGAGCTCGTCGCGGAACGCCAGCGCGTAGGTCGTCGGCACCGCGCCGAGCCCTGACGCACGGGCGGCCAGCAACAGGTTCTGGACACCCGGCCAGACCGAGCTGGCGTACCGGCCGGGATCCTGGGTTGCGTCGTCCATGACGCAACAGGCGACGACGATGACCGGTGCCTCGTGCATGTGCTCGGCCTGCCAGAGCACGGCGTCCCACATGCGGCGCCGACGGTCGCGCTCATGGTGCGGCAACTCACGGCCTGCCTCGCGCTCGGCGGTGGCGTGGTCGAGGCTCGCCCGCCGGTTGAAGTCTCCGAGGCGGCGACGTTGCGCCGGATCTCGGACGATGATCCAGCGCGCACGCTGGAGGTTGCGTCCCGATGGCGCGTAGTTCGCGGCCTCGACCAGACGTCGCACCACGGCGTCGGGCACGGGGTCGGGTCGGAGCCGTCGCATCGCGCGGCACGTCGACATCACCTCGAAGACGCCAGGTCCGTCGCGATCGGCGGATGACTCGGACATGGGCACTCCTCGGAGCACGACAAAACGTCAGATGTCCTACTGTCGCACGGGTGCCCTCGCCGCTCCACGATCAGCCGCTGCTCCCTCACCTCATCGTCCGGAGCCTCGCCGCCCACGACGACGCGCCGTGCATCCATCTCGCTGGGCGGGTCGCGTCATACGCGGAGGTTCGACAGCGGACGAGCCAGCTGATCCAGGCTCAACGGGCGCGGGGCGTGACGTGCGGGACCCGCCTCGCCGTGCTGTCGAAGAACCGTCCGGAGGTCCTCACCAACCTGACGGCATCGCTCGTCAACGGTTGCGTGGTGACGCCGCTGCACCCGATGGGCTCATTCGCGGACCACTCCTACGTGATCGCCGATGCCGAGATCGAGTGCCTCGTCTTCGACGCAGACAACTTCACCGAGCGCGCTCACGACCTGAAGGCGCAACATCCGAATCTCACGCTGCTCGGCTTCGGTCCGAACGATGTCGGCGACGACTACCTCGCGCTCGCCGACGAGTTCGAGCCGGCGCCGCTCGTCGCCCCCGACGTAGGTCCGGATGACCTGTGCACGATCGTCTACACCGGCGGCACGACCGGGCGGCCCAAGGGTGTGCTCATGCCCCATCGCGTGTGGCAGGCGATGACGTGGATCCAGATGGCCGAGTGGGAGTTCCCCGACGACCTGCGGATCGCGATCGCGACGCCGCTGTCCCATGCTGCGATGTCGCTCGTCGCGCCCGTGCTGCTGTCGGGCGGAGCGTTCTACGTGATGGAGTCGTTCGACCCGGGCGGCTTCTTCGACCTCGTCGCGGAGCATCGCATTACGGCAACGCTGATCGTTCCCGTCATGTTGTACGCGCTGCAGGGCCATCCTCGGTACGACACGGCCGACATGTCGTCGATGGAGACCATCTTCTACGGGGCGTCGCCGATGAGCCCGGCCAAGCTCGCGCGTGCGATCGAGGACTGGGGGCCGATCTTCTTCCAGGTCTACGGGCAGACCGAGGCGCCGATGGTCCTCACCCACCTGAAGAAGAGCGAGCACGATCTCGCGCGTCCGGATCGCCTTGCGTCGTGTGGCCGCCCCGTGCCCTGGATGCACGTCGCCCTGCTCGACACCGACAACCGACCCGTCGCGGCGGGCAGTTCGGGGGAGATCTGCACTCGGGGTCCGCTCGTGATGACTGGATACAAGGGTCTCGTCGACGAGACCGCCGAAGCGCTGTCGGGCGACTGGTTGCACACAGGCGACGTCGGCCGCTTCGACGATGACGGCTACTTGTACATCGTCGACCGGACCAAGGACATGGTGATCAGCGGCGGCTTCAATGTGTTCCCTCGCGAGGTCGAGGACGTGATCAGCACGCACCGCGCCGTGAACACGGTCATGGTCATCGGCGTGCCGGACGAGAAGTGGGGAGAAGCGGTGAAGGCCGTCGTCGTGCTTCAGCCGGGTCACCAGCCCTCGGACGCGTTGACGCGAGAGCTCCAACAGTTGGTGAAGGACGCGAAGGGTTCGCAGCAGTCGCCGAAGTCGATCGACTACGTCGAGGCGATACCGCTCACTCCCGTCGGCAAACCGGACAAGAAAGCGGTGCGGGCCCAGTACTGGGCCCGCACCGATCGAGCGGTGTCCTAGAAGGGCGAATTAGCTGGGCGGCAGGGCCAAGTCGCCGACGTCCTCGAAGTCGGTCGTCAGCGGAACGACCTTGCCGTTCTCGAGGGTGCTGTACACGACGCTGCGATTGAACAGGCGCTGGTAGCCCTCGAGGCCGTCGGACCACTCCTCGGTGAAGTTGAGCACCGGCACCATGCCGTTCAGATCGAGCTCGGACGTGGCCGACGCCGCCTCGTAGAACGACTCGGCCGTGATGTCACCGTCGATCGTCTCGGCGATCTGGGTGAACGCGACGAACGCGGCCCAGGTGCCCATTCCGCCGAGCGAGTTGTAGTCGAGCGCAGTGGTGTCGAGACCGGCTTCGTCGAGCGCGACCCGATACTCCGACCACGGATCGGTCGAGATGTCCGGGTACATGCCGACGATGATGTCGCCGTCGGTGGCTTCTTCGTTGCCGGCCGCGGAAACCTCGTTGAGGTTGCCCTGCGGACCGTACTGACGAGCCTCCGTGCCGGACTGGGTCCAGGCGGTGTTCCAGGTGATGTACGGCGTCTCGGAGATGATCCCGATCACACAGTCAGCATCCGTGGTCGCCTGGGCCACCTCGGCGGAGTAGTCCTGGGCGGTCGGCGGCAGGATGATGACGTCACCGAAGGACGTGCCGAGGTTCGCCATGGCGTTCTCCATCGGGGGGATGAAGATCTGGGCGCCGTCGATGATGACCGCGTTGATGCTCGTGCATCCGTCGTCGACGGCCTTCTTGACCGCTCCGACGGCGTACATCGGTTGGTTCCCGATGTTGAACGAGTAGGGACTCGTCAGCTCGGACGGCGTGATCGGGCAGCACGCACCGAACCAGGTGATGCTGGATTCGGCGATGACGGGCACGATCGACTCGGCGAAGAACGTGAACGAGCCGACGATGGACACCATGTCCTCGTCGACCGCCTGCCGAGCGCACGTCGTCGCGACGGCCGGGTCGAACTGCTCGTCGCAGACGGTGACCTCGAGCGGCCGGCCGGCGATGCCGCCGCGGGCGTTGATGTAGTCGGCGTACGCCTCGGCGGTGTTGGCGATGTTCTCATAGGTCGGGCCCGCGGCGTTGAGCGTGGTCACGGTCATGACCTTGATCGGCTCGCCGCTCGGTGCCTCGCCCGAGGCCGCGGTGGTTCCCGCGGAGTCTGCCGCAGTGGTTGCCGCAGAGTCGGCTGCAGTGGTCGCTGCAGATGAGTCTGTGTCGTCGTCGTCGCCACACGCAGCGACCAGAAGGCCGGCGACAGCGATCAGCGCCAGCGAGCGTCGCCACGAACGCCGACTCGGAATCGAACGCGGGTCACCCCTAGTAGGCATCTTGTTCCCCCCCAGTTGCTGACAATGTGACGGGCGCCGGACGCGCACCGACCACGGACAATAGAGCACAATACATGGGACGTTAGAGGGGGCCGGGTGAACGAGGTCATCCGATTCGCGTTGTTGGGGCTGGGTGTTGGCGCGTTGTACGCCTTCGCGTCCCAAGGCCTGATCGTGATCTACCGCGGCACCGGGGTGTTGAACTTCTCGCTCGGCGCGACCGCGATTGCGGGCGTCTTCATGCAGTGGGAGCTGCACAGCTCGGCCGGTTGGCCCTTCTTGCTGGCGTCGATCGCCGGCGTCGCGTGGGCTGCCTTCCTGGGAGCACTCACCTACTGGGTGGTGATGCGACCGTTGCGGCGTGCGAGCTCTCTGGTCCGGGTGATCGCCACGCTCGGTGTGCTGATCACGATCCAGGCGGCCCTCGTGATCCGGTACGGCTCCAACTCTCGCCAGATCGAGAGCTGGCTCCCGACCGACCGGTTGACGCTGTGGGGAGATGTCGGCATCACGGCCGATCGACTCATCCTGCTCGCCATCGGTTGCGTATCGGCGTTCGGCCTGTGGCTCCTCTATCGGTCGAGCCAGTTCGGCCTCGCCACTGAGGCGGTTTCCGAGAGTGAACGGTCGGCAGCAGCGATCGGGTTGTCGCCCAACCGGATCGCGCTGATGAACTGGGCGCTGGGCTCCGCGATCGCCACCGTCGCCGGGGTCCTCGTGGTCCCCATCATCACGCTGCAGGTGACGGTCATGACGACCCTCATCCTGGCCGCGCTCGCGGCTGCGTTGGTCGGCGACTTCCGATCGTTCCCCATCGCCACGGCCGCCGGGTTCGCGATCGGCATCGGCCAGGCCCTGGTGGGACGGTTCGGCAACCAGGAGGGTCTCG
Organism: uncultured Acidimicrobiales bacterium; assembly: GCA_963759645.1. Classification (GTDB taxonomy): domain Bacteria; phylum Actinomycetota; class Acidimicrobiia; order Acidimicrobiales; family DATKAS01; genus DATKAS01. Next base: position 51,968 of record CAVXAI010000019.1, read on the forward strand.
GACCGTCCCTGCCGTTCCTGGTGATCATCGTGGTCCTGGTGTTCCGGGGCCGATCACTGCCGCTGCGCGACTACTACCTGCAGAAGCTGCCGATCGTCGGCAACGGTCGCATCAAGTGGGCGTGGACCCTCTTCGCATGCGGCGCAGTCGTCTTCATCATGGTCACCAAGGAAACGAAGTGGATCGACGCGATCACCGTTTCCATGGGGGTGGCCATCGTCTTGCTGTCGATCGTCGTGCTGACCGGGTACGCCGGCCAGCTCTCGCTCGCGCAGTACTCGATCGCCGGCTTTGGCGCGTACGTCGCCGGCCGTTCCGTCGCCGTGTTCGACATCCCGTTCCTCCTCGGGTTGGCGCTCGGTGTCGCCGCGGCGGTTCCGCTCGGGCTGATCTTCGGCCTCCCCGCGGTGCGAACCAGGGGCATCAACCTGGCGATCGTCACGCTCGGCCTGGGCACCACCATCGAGCTGATGCTGTTCAAGAACCGCAACTACACGGGCGGCGTCCAGGGCACACAGGTCGGCAATCCCGACCTGTTCGGGTACGACATCGGCTCGATCAACTTCCCCGAGCGCTACGGGATCTTCGTCTTGGTCATGCTGATGCTCACCGTCGTCGTGGTCGCCAACGTACGGCGGGGCCGCAGCGGTCGGCGGCTGATCGCCGTGCGCACCAACGAGCGGGCGGCCGCGGCGCTGGGGATCAACGTGATGGTGGCGAAGCTCTTCGCGTTCTCGTTCGCCTCTGCGATCGCCGCGCTGGGCGGCATCGTGCTCGCGTTCCGGCTCAGCTCCATCAGCTACTCGTCCTTCAGCAACGTCACCTCGATCACGTACGTCGGGTTGGCACTCCTCGGCGGTGTCGGCCAGCTGCTCGGCGCACTCGTCGGTTCCACATTGGCAACGGCGGGCGTCAACCAGGAGATGCTCGAAACGCACTGGGAGGGGGTCGGTCGGTGGATTCAGCTGATCAGCGGGATCGGGATCCTGCTCACGCTGGTCATCTACAAGGACGGCGTCGCCGCCGAGTGGCTCAGGATGTCTCGCGCCATCAAGAAGATGAGGAAGTGGAGCCGGCCCTACACCATCGAGCTCGCCGATGTCGCCGATCTCGGGGCCCAGGTCGATCGTCACGCCCGGGTTCCGGCGCGCACACTGATGGTCGAGGGCATGACGGTGCGTTACGGCGCGGTGGTCGCCGTGAACAACGTGAGCTTCCGAGTCGAGCCCGGCAATGTCATGGGTCTCATCGGACCGAACGGTGCCGGCAAGACCTCCCTGATCGATGCGATCAGCGGGTTCACCGCTGCGGAGGGCCGCGTACTCCTCGACGACCTCGATCTGTCGAAGCAGTCAGCGGTGAAACGAGCCCGGGCCGGCTTGGCCCGGTCGTTCCAGTCGCTCGAGCTGTTCGAGGACTCGACCGTGTTCGAGAACCTCAGCGTGGCGGCCGACCCGCAGGATCTGCGCTCGTACCTGACCGATCTGGTCTGGCCGATCAATCCGCCGCTCCCGCCCGAGGTGGTGCGGGCGGTCACCGAGTTCGATCTCGACCAGGATCTGCATCGCGACGTGCAGGACCTGTCCTACGGGAAGCGGCGGCTCCTCGCCATCGCCCGCGCCGTCGCGATGCATCCCAGCGTGCTGCTGCTCGACGAGCCTGCCGCGGGCCTCAGCTCGAACGAGAGCAGCGAACTGGCCCGCGTGGTCCGGCGCCTGGCCGACGACTGGGGCATGGCCATCGTCGTCGTGGAGCACGACATGAACTTCGTGATGCGTGTCTGCGATGAGCTGACCGTGCTCGACTTCGGGTCGCTGATCGCGTCGGGTCCGCCCGACGCGGTCCGCTCCGATCCAGTGGTAGTCGCGGCATATCTCGGCGACGACAGCGACAACGCTCCTGACGCCGATCGCTCACTAGCCGAGTCGCCGGCGGCGGCATCGGTCGCGGGTGGTGCGTCATGACGGCCGCGCTGCTGGAGACGCGCAACCTCAAGGCCGGGTACCTGAGCAGAGAGGTGGTTCGGGCGGTCAATCTCAAGGTGCAGCGCGGCGAAGTCGTGTGCCTGCTCGGCCCGAACGGCGCGGGCAAGTCCACCACGTTGCTGACGATCGCCGGCGAGCTGGCGCCAGTCGACGGGATCGTCATGTTCAACAACGTCCCGACCTTCACGGCCATGGATCGGCGGGTCCGCGACGGTGGCATCGGCCTGATCACCGAGCAACGCCTGGTGTTCACGAAGATGTCGGCACGCGACAACCTGCGCCTCGGCGGCGGCTCGGTCGAGGCCGCGCTCGCGCTGTTCCCCGAGCTCGAACCCCGATTGTCGGTGAGGGGCGGGCTGCTCTCGGGCGGCGAGCAGCAGATGTTGGCCCTCGCCCGCGCTCTGAGTCGGAATCCGTCGCTGCTGCTTGCCGACGAGCTGTCGCTCGGGCTCGCGCCCAAGATCGTCGACCGGCTTCTCGGCGCGGTCCGAACCGCGGCGGACGAACGCGGCACAGGGGCGCTGATCGTCGAACAGCACGCCCACAAGGCGTTGAGGTACGCCGATCGGATGTATCTGATGGCGCGCGGGCAGATCCTGCTCGAGCTCTCCGCCGCCGAGGCGCTCCAGCGCCTCGACGAGATCGAAGACGCCTACCTGAGCGGCACCTCCGAGACCGAGGAGGACCACATCGAGCGGCTGCGGCGGAAGAACAAGAAGAAGCAGTGGAAGCGCCAGCGGGTTCGAGAGCGCGAGCTCGAACGGCTGAGCGGGCAGGTCGTTTCCACGAGGAAGGCAGAGGATGACGACTACTACCTCGACACAGACCAGCGTCTGCGTTCCTGGGCCAAGCGCGTGAGGAGGTAGCGGACGTGGGTTACAGAACCTCAGAACTCCCGCCTGTCGAGCTCGACGAGTTCGCCAAGATCCCGTTCCTCCAGCGGATGAAGCTGCTCCAGCTCCACTGGGTGGAGTCGGGATTCGGAACCCCGAAGCAGACGATCAACTTCTACGTCTGGAAGATCTTCTTCTACGCGCTCTTCGGGTTGATCTTCTGCGGAGCGTTCACGAAGGGCCTCGAGTTCGACAACATCGCGGGATGGTGGGACCAACCGATCCTGTACCAGAAGCTGATGATCTGGACGATCCTGCTGGAGATCCTCGGGCTCGCCGCGACGTGCGGCCCGTTGGCGTTCCACTTCGACCCGCCGATCGGTGGCGTCCTGTACTGGTGGCAGAACGACACCCTTCGCGTCCCGCCCTATCCCAATCACGTGCCGTTCACCAAGGGGAATCGGCGCACGCCGTGGGACACCGGGCTCTACAAGCTCATCGTGTTCTGGCTCGTCATGATGATGTTCCTGTCCGGCGTGCAGGTCGATGGTCTGCCGGAGGGCTCGATCGGCGTCATGCCGCAATGGGCGCTGGTGACCTACTGCGGCCTGATCCTGTTGATGGGCTTCCGAGACAAGATCGTGTTCCTGTCGGCGCGCTCGGAGCAGTACGTCCCGACCATGCTCTACTTCGGGCTGTTCACCAACTTCGTCGACATGATCGTCGCCGCCAAGATCTGCATGGTCGTGATCTGGATGGGAGCCGGCTTCTCGAAGCTGCAGCACGGCTTCTCGTCCACGGTGGCGATCATGGTCCAGAACACCCCGTGGATGGTGTCCCAGCGTTTCCGCAAGGCGACCGTCAAGGACTACCCGAACGACATCCGACCATCGAAGGTCACGCACGCGTTGGCACACATCGGTGGTACCACGTGTGAGTTGGTGATGCCGTTGGTGCTGCTGTTCTCACCGTGGCCGTGGTTGACCTGGATCGCCATCATCTCGATGTGGATGCTCCACACCTTCATCATCTCCACGATCCCGTTGGCGGTCCCGTTGGAGTGGAACGTGTTCTTCATGTTCGCCGTCGCGTTCCTGTTCGCCAACTTCTCGCCCAGTGAGGGGTACGGGGTCGCGGACATGGATCCAGTCCTGCTCGCGATCGTCGTGTGTGTCGCTCTCGCGCCGATCGTCCTCGGCGCTCTTCGACCGCAGTACGTGTCGTTCCTGGTTGGGATGAAGCAATACGCCGGCAACTGGGCCTCGGCCACGTTCTCGTTCCGCAACAAGTCGATGGAGGACCGGATCAACGAGCGGATCGTGAAAGCCGCCGACAACCAGATCGATCAGCTCAACCCTCTGTTCGGCAACGAGATCTCGGAGATCTTCATTCAGAAGGCGGTGGCGTTCCGCATGATGCACCCGATGGGCCGGATGCACATCTCGGCCCTGATGCGTCACACGGAGAGCCTCGACAACAGGATTCAACGCGAGGGCGAGTTCGTCAGCAACGTTCTCACCGGCTGGAACTTCGGCGATGGCCACTGTCTCGACGAACGCCTCATCGCCGCGCTCCAGGAGCGATGCCAGTACGAGCCGGGCGACGTGATCGTCGCGTTCACCGAGTCGCAGCCGGCCTTCAGCAAGAAGGTGCAGTACCGGGTCATCGACGCCGCCCTGGGCACCGTCGAAAAGGGCTGGTACCACAACGACGACGCCTACAACGAGCAGCCGTGGCTGCCCAACGGCCCGATCCCGCACACCGTCACCTGGACCCTCCCCGGATACGAAGCGCCGGGGGTTCCTCATCCGGGTAGCGGCGGTCGAGTGTGACAACAGGCGCGACCGCCCGCTTGACATCGTGACCACGGCGATCGTCGTCGGCAGCGGGCCGAACGGGCTCGCAGCCGCGGCCCGGCTGGCCCGTGCTGGTCTCGACGTCACCGTGCTCGAGGCAAGCGATGTGATCGGCGGTGGAACGCGCAGCTCGGAGATGATCGTCCCTGGCTTGGTGCACGATCACTGCTCCGCGTTCCATCCCCTCGCTGCCGCGTCACCGTTCTTCGCCGGACTGGACCTGGCCGACGCAGGGCTCACGTGGGCGCAGCCGACGGTGGACTGTGCCCATCCGCTCGACGACGGTTCGGCGGGCGTGATGTGTCGATCGATCGAACGGACCGCGGAACACCTCGGGAGCGACGGTCACCGTTGGCGCCGACTGTTCGAGCCGATGGCGTTGCGCTTCGACGACTTGTTTGCCGATGCCTCGCAGCCCATCCTGCGCGTGCCACGCCATCCGTTGACGTTGGCGCGCTTCGGCACCCGTGCGATGCTGCCGGCGACCGCCTTGGGTCGCGTGTGGCGGACAGAGCAGGCCAAGGCGCTCTGGGCCGGCGTAGCGGCGCACGCGTTCTCTCCACTCGACCGGCCCATGACCAGCGCCGTCGGGCTGATGCTGATCGTGGCGGGGCATGCCCGAGGCTGGGTGGTGGCGGAAGGCGGTTCGCAGGCGATCGCCCAGGCGTTGGCGACTGACGTCGAACGTCACGGCGGCAAGATCGAGACCGGGGTACACGTGACCTCGGCCCACGACCTGCCGCCCAGTGACGTGCTGATGCTCGACGTGTCGCCGTCGATCGCGGCCGACATTCTTGGCGATCGGCTTCCAGATCGCGTTTCCCGCTCGTACCGGCGGTTCCGTCACGGCCCTGGCGCGTTCAAGGTCGACTTCGCGATCGAGGGCGATGTGCCATGGACGGCGACGGAGGCCGGCCGCGCCGGCACGGTCCATCTCGGCGGCAGTCTCGATGAAATCGTCGCCAACGAGAAGACAGTCCATCAGGGCGCGATGCCCGAGCGACCGTTCGTTCTCGTCGGCCAGCAGTATCTCGCCGACCCGAGCAGGTCGGTCGGCAACATCCACCCGCTGTGGACGTACGCGCACGTGCCCCACGCCTACGCCGGCGACGCAACCGAAGCGATCGTCGCTCAGATCGAACGATTCGCTCCGGGCTTCCGCGATCGGATCATCGGCATGGTCGTCCGCTCCACGACGGAGATGTCGGTCTACAACCCCAACTACGTCGGCGGCGACGTCATCGGGGGAGCGGCCTCGCTGACACAGCTCTTGTTCCGACCTCGATTCGCGGTCGACCCGTATTTCACCGGCATCCCGGGTACCTACCTGTGCTCTGCGTCCACACCGCCTGGAGCCGGTGCGCACGGGATGTGCGGCGCGAATGCCGCCGCTCGAGCGCTGGCACAATTGGGCTCCGACGTCACAACGCCAGGAAGGAGACGAACACGATGAACGAACAGCCTCAACCCGTTGGCCGAGACAAGGTGAATCATGACGGTCTCGCGGCGCTCGCCGTCGTGCTCCTGGCCGCGGTGCTCATCGCCGTCGTCATCAACGCCATCGTCTAGTGCAGATAGCCACCCAAAGCTGAGGTCGATGTTCGTCGGCGAACGCGGAGATGCGGTCGCCCGCATGGAGCGACCGCATCCCCGGAGCCACCTCGTGGGTGAGGCGATGTCAGTTGAAGGTGCCGAACGAGGCGACGAGCTGGTCGCGGGGTAGGGCGGCGATGGCGTCTGCGTGTCCCGAGACGTTGACCGACTGCAGCTCGGGGCTGTGGGCGTTGCGCTCTGGACGGACTGCCGGGTCGGGGCGCTGAGCGATGCGGGCGAGAGGCCGGTCAACCCCTCGGCCCTCGCCATCGCGGCGATCGCCTCGAGATCGACGTTGCTTGCTTGCAGTTCCGAGACGTTGACCGACTGCAGCTCGGGGCTGTGCGCGTTGACGCTCTGGACGGACTGCCGGGTCGGGGCGCTGAGCGATGCGGGCGAGAGGCCGGTCAACCCCTCGGCCCTCGCCATCGCGGCGATCGCCTTGAGATCGACGTTGCTTGCTTGCAGTTCCGGGACGTTGACGGCTTGCAGCTCGGGGCTGTGCGCGTTGACGCTCTGGACTGACGGCTGGGCCCGGAAGACATTCCCGAAGACCGCCGCCCGCTGCTCGACGTCGAGTGCGACGACGCCGTCGACGTACGCCTGGGCGGCGGCGCTCGGCGCGGACGCAACCCCGGACTTGGAGTTGCTCGCATCGGACTCCGTCGCAACCCGGGTGACTGACCAGGTGGTGACACCGGTCAGGATCGCGACTCCGACCACAAGGCCGGTGAGGCGGCTAGGCCTGATCTGGATGGTGCTTGGATGAATGACTGAAGTGCTCACTGAAGGCTCCTTTTGTCTTGCGTTCCTGTGAGAGTGCGCCGACTTGGAGCCCGGGTCTGTCGGCGAGCCGACACCCGCTAGGTGTTACCGGCGACGGAACGAGTGAGCGAGCTGGGCGCCGACGTCGGCCAGCGCCAGGCGGGTCCTTCGGCGACGGCGAGCGCATCGTCCAACTGAGTCCTCGCCAGTCCGATGGCCTTCGGATCGCGATCACCCTCGCAACTGTGCTCTCGCGAGGCGGACGCCTAGAACGAGAGGATCCCCGGCGCTGACTCGCCGCTCGCGTTCTGCCGCAATACTGGCAGCCGATCGCGCACAGACGGTCGGAACCACACGGCGATCATGAGCCTGCGAATCCGATGCCGACGCCTGTCGGGCATCACGTGAAGAAGGTGAAGACGCTCGGCGAGCATCTCGTTGTGGCGCTGACTCGGGTGTTCGCCCAGCATCGCCCACAAGTCGACGGGCGATCTGGTTGGTTCTTGACGTCCGGACATAGTCGAGCCCTCCCAGGTTGGTGGGGCTCAAGGGTGCGCCGACTTGGAGCGCGGGTCTGTCGGCAAGCCGACAGATTGGCGGTTCGCGCGCGAACGGCTAGCGAGCGAGCTTCGTGAGCGCCGCGATATCGAGAATCTCGATACGACCTCGACTGATGCGGAGCACACCCTTCTCCTCGCCGGAACGAAGGACTTGGTTGGCAGTCGGGCGAGTGGTGCCGGCCATCTGCGCGACGTCTTCTTGGGTCAGGGGAATCGTGACGACGTCGTTCGCGGCCGTCTCGTACAGCCTCGTGAGATCGGCCACCCGTTTCCACACCCGCGACTCCGCCGGCAGGTACAGCGCCTGCGAGAGGTGCGCGGAAAGACGTCGCACTTCGGCGATGAGGGCGTGCATCAAGACGGCATCCACGCCTGGGTCCTTGGCGCGAAGCTCCTGGAAGGCGTCGCGGTGGAGCCCGAGGGTTTCGGTGGCGTCCAGGCAGTCGATCGTGGCATTGCGCGGCGCCGGCGCGATCACTGCGAGCTCCCCGAAGAAGTCGCCGGCCCCGAGCACGCGGATCAATGCCTGATCGCCCCTTGGAGTCGTCGTTCTCACGGCGACGTGTCCCTTGGCGATGAGGTGGAGGGTGTCGCCGGGATCGCCTTCATGAAACACAACTTCACCCCGGGCGAACTTCCGTCTCCGACAGGCGGAAAGGACCTCGCGCCGCTCCGCCTCGTCGAGGGTATCTAGCAGCGCCCACCCCACCGCTCCATTCTGTCCCTTCTCCTCCGCGGGTCGCAGGTTCGAATCCTGCCGGGGCGCTGCACGCCCACTCGCGAAACCCGCAGGCTCAGCCGGCGCTCATGTCGATCGCGTTGACCCGTGACGGTTCGACCGTCACCACGACCCGGCGCCCCTGACCAGCATCCACCATGCGCAGGTCGAGTCCGCCGTACTTGGCGCCGACCCGGTCGGCGAACGCGTAGTCGTCGTCGAACTCGATGCGAGCGTCGCCCCGCACCTCGAGATAGCGGCCCGGGTTTGCAGAATCGAGGATGTGCACACCGATCGCCGGATTGGCCTGCAGGTTCTTCGTCTTCTGGCGGTTGGTGTTCAGCGAGAACTGCAGCTGGCCGTCCTCGGCAAGGAACCACACCGTCGACATCTGTGGGCGCCCGTCGCGACCCACCGTGGCCAACGTCGCGTGCTGTTCCTGCAGCAGACCGGCGTGCGACTCGGGGACGATCACGTTTGTCATCTCGCTCCCTCCATAGGGCTCTGTTGTGCTTGCTCGCCGAGATAGCTCGACAGGATCAGCTGGTGGTCGGCGCGGAGCACGTCGGCCGGCTCGTGGATGACGAGCTCGCCATGTGAGAGGACGTATCCGCGGTCAGCGACGGCGAGCGCGATGTGAATGTGCTGTTCGACGAGCAAGACCGCGCAGCCGCTTTCCTTTGCGTAGTTCGACACGATCGGGAGCAGTCCCTCGACGATGACGGGCGCCAGGCCCAGCGACGGCTCGTCGAGCAACATCACGCGCGGTCTGCGGGCGAGCGCCCGACCGAGCGCGAGCATCTGCTGCTCACCTCCGGACAACAGACCGGCACGACGCTCGGCGAGCGGGCGGAGTGCCGGGAAGTACTCGTACGCCGTGTTCGTGTCGAGCCGCTCACCCGGATACCCGAGGCGGAAGTGCTCCGCGACGGTGAGCCCGAAGAAGACGCCACGTCCTTCAGGCATGTGCGCGATGCCGAGGCGCGCCCGGCCGGCCGGCGAGCGGCGTGCGAGATCCTCGCCGGCGACGCGAACGGTGCCGGCGAGCGGGCGCACGATGCCCGAGATCGCGCGCAGCGTCGTCGTCTTTCCCGCGCCGTTCGGGCCGAGGAGGGCCACCACTTCGCCCGCCCCGACATGAAGATCGATGTTGCGCAGCACGGGAGCGCCGTCGTAGCCAGCCGTCAGCCCTTCGACGGCGAGCACCGGTTCGGCGTTCATCGGTCGCCGCCGTGTTCGGCCGGTGCGGTGCCATCGGTCGCGACGAGCCGGTCAGAGGCGCCGAGGTAGGCCTCGACCACTCGCGGGTTCTCGCGGATCTCGGTCGGCGTGCCCCGTCCGATCACGACACCCGACTCGATCACGACCAGTTGGTCGCTGATCCCGAGCACCAGGCCCATGTCGTGGTCGACGAGGAGCATCGGGATCCCTTGGTCGACCACCTCGCGCAGCCGATGCCCCAGCTCGCCGACTCCTGCGCGTCGAGCCCGGCGGCCGGCTCGTCGAGCAGCAACAGCGTCGGCCGTGCCGACAAGGCTCGGGCGACGGAGACCATCTTGCGCTGACCCTGGGTGAGCTCGCCGGGCATGGCGTCGGCGAGATCGTCGAGCGAGAGCCGCTCGAGCGCTTCGTCGACCGCGTCGACGCGGCTCACCGGCCGGGAGAACAGCTCCTTCATCGTCTCCACCGGCGTCGGGTGGCGTGCGGCGACCGTGAGGTTCTCCCGCACCGTGAGATCGTCGAACAGCTCGGTCCCCTGCCACGTGCGGGCGAGGCCGCGCCGCGCCCGTGCGTGCGGAGGGGAGCGGGTGACGTCCACCCCATCGATGCTCACCGTCCCGCGATGCGGCACGAACCCGGTGATCGCGTCGATGAACGTCGTCTTGCCGGCACCGTTCGGTCCGATCAGGCCGACGAGCTGTCCCGGATCGACGTCGAGGCTGACGTCGATGACGGCCCTCACTCCACCGAACGAGACGGAGATGGCGTGGGCAGAGAGCACCGAGGTCATGATTCCGCCACCGCCGTCGATGCCTGCGCGCGGTATCCGGTCCGACGCGGATCGGCCCCCGCTCGCGGCGAGCGCGGCTCTCCTCTTGAGCTGCTGCTTCCGGTAGATCGTTCCCGCGACGCCGTCCGGGTTCTGGATCAACGTCACGATCAGCAGCAGTCCGCCGAGCAGGAGGCTCCAGTTCCCGGAGATGCCGAGCAGCTCCTCGAAGAAGTACGGGACAAGTCCCTCGGTGGCGACGAGGCCACCGATGATCGCACCCGACACCATCGTGATCCCGCCGATGTAGGCGTACGCGACGAAGCCGAGCGCGATCAGGAACCCGAAGCGGGCGGCGCTGACCGACCCGAAGTTGTACGCGTACATCCAGCCGGCGGTGCCGGCGATGAACGACGAGATCGCGTAGGCGGTGAACTTCACCCGCGTGACGCTGATCCCGGCGGCGGCCGCCGCCCGCTCGTTCGCGCGGACCGCCAACATCTGCTGGCCGAGGGTGCTCCGGCGCAGATTGGCGACGAGCAGACAGAGACCCAAGACGGCGACGAGGAACACGAAGCCGAGCACCGGGCTGGGAAGCTTGTCGTCCAATCCCCGGAACGCCGCGTTTGCGCCGAGGTCGATCCCGAACAACCTCGGCTGCTCGACCGGGGAACCGCTGCTCCCGGCTCCCCACCTCTCGTTCGCGAAGCCGAACTGCTCGATCGCTACTACTCCGGAGAGCGTGACCACCGCGAGGGCTACCCCGCGCACCCGAAGCGCTGACGCGCCCACCGCCATCCCCACCGCGACTGCAGCCAGCGAACCGAGGATCGGTCCCCACGGGAAACCCACGCCCGCATCGATGATCAGGTGCGCCACCGCGAAGCCACACACGCCGGCCAGAGTGACCTGGGCGAGGGAGACCTGACCGACGAACCCGGTGATCACGACCAGCGACAGGCACACCACCATGCCGACCAGCGACAACATGAACGCCTGGCGGTATCCGAACGGCAGCACGATCAACAGCACTGCGCCCAGCACCGTGAGCGCCGCGCTCGGGCCAGCCAGCCGCCGGGGCCGGGGCGCCGCCGGCAGCTGCCGTTCGACGAGCTCGCCACGGGTTGGCAGGCTCGCCCCGCGGACATACAAGGCCGCGCAGATGATGATGAAGATCAACAGCGCCTGCACGCCGGGAAGCGGGTTGCCGGCCTTGCTCTTCGGAAACCACGAGAGAGTCGACACGTAGTACATCAACGACTGCCCGATACCGATGAGGAGACCGGCGACGCACGCGATGCCGAGCGACGTGAACCGGGCGAACAGCGCGGCCGCGAGCGCCGGGACGATGAACAGCGCCAGCGTGGTCGAGTCGGCCTGCACCAACGGTGCCGCGATGATGCCCATGATCCCGGCGATCGCCGAAGCGAGCACCGTGTTGGCCATCGAGAGCTGATTGGGCGACAGGCCGGCGAGCATCCCGAAGACCTCGTTCTCCGACGCTGCTCGAGTCGCCAACCCGAAGCGAGTCCATCGGTAGAGCGCGGCGAGCGCGAGCGTCATCGCCACCACGAGGCCAGCCATCCAGAACCGATTCACGGGGATCTGGACGTCGAACATCTCGATGGTGTTCGTCGGCAGGATGTTCGGAACCTGCTTGGCCGCCGACCCGAACCACAACAGCACCGTCGCCTGCAGCGTGAGCAAGATCCCGAGCGAAGCAATGAGCTTGGCCAGCGGCGACGACGTTCTCAGCGGTCGGAACACGAGGAGCTCGGTCAACGCGCCTACTGCCGACCGCGACGGCCACGGTGACGACGAACGCCGGAACAGTGCCGAGGCTGACGTGGAAGAAGTCGGACTTGAGCGCCCAGAACGTGTACGCCGCGACCATCGCCACCGCTCCGGCGGCGAGGTTGATGATGCCCGAGCCGCGGTAGGTGACGACGACGCTGAGGGCGATTCCCGCCGTCACCGCGCCGGTCCCGAGGCCGAGCAGGGCGAACAGGATGATCTGGTTCACAGGCCTGCTCTCGTCGGGACCGGCACGTCAGAGGATGCCGGGCGTTCAGTCATCAATGGGTCAGCTCGGGGCGACCCATCCCTCCGGTGGGCCCACCCAGTCGCCCGCCTTCGTCATCGGGCTGCCCTGTCCGTTCCATTGGTAGAACTGCGTGTGGTCGTTGCACACGCCCGGAGCCTCCGAGTACTTGCCGCACTCGATCACCGGCGACCCGAGTGCGAGCGGACCCTCGAACGCGAGCATCTGCTCGGCGATCGCCTCCGGGGCGAGATTGTCGGCCCCGGCCCCGTTCAGCCACTTCGCCAGCGTCAGGATCTGCCCGAACCCGACGTTCACCCACGGGTCACCGATCAGGGCCTCTTGGCCTTGGCCCGTGAGGATCTCCTGGTACGGCGGCACGCCGGGATCGGTCACGTCGAACGTCTGCGCTGACGCGATCGCGTAGATCCACTTCGGGAAGTCGCCGAGACCTTCAATGGTCGTCGGCGTCAGGCAGATCGGGCTCGCCAGCACCTTCTCATCGGGGATGCCGAGCTGCTGGATCGCTTGCTCGAACTTCACGCAGTCGTTGGGGTTGATGACCGGCATCACGATGTCGGCGTTCTGCGCGTCGGCGGCGAGAAGCGGCACGGTCAGGTCGGGAGCGTTGGCCGGGTAGGAGACGACCTTGATCGGGATCCCCGCCGCTTCGAACGCCGATGCTTGCCCCGCAGCGGGGATGTCGGCACCGGCTCCTTCGGGATAGACGAGCGCCGCCGATTCCACGCCGAGCGTGTCACGGGCGAACGTGGCGTACGGCGCCAGGATGTACTGGGCGCCGCCGTACAGGACGGCGGCGCTTCGGCTGGACGGTGTCGACCGCGTTCACCGAAACACCGGAGATGACCGGCTTGTCGCCGAGCGCGGCGAACATCGACTCCGCTCCGACGACGATCGGGCCTTCGACCACGGCGACGATGCTGTCGTCGTTGGCCATCTGCTGCCCGCACTGCTGGCCTTCTTCCTCGGTCGATGCGATGTAGCACTTCACCAGCTCGATCGGGTGGCCGCCGATCCCGCCGGCCTGCTCGTTGATGAACGTGACCCCGATCTCGACACCGTCGTCGTGCGTCGGACCGACCTCGATCGGCCCGCCCTCCTGGCTGATGTAGCCGACCTTGATCGGTTCGAGGCTGGCATCGGCGGCGCCGGAGCCGCCGACGTAGGCGGCGTAGTCGGTCACGACGTCTGTCTCCTCGGCGGGTGCGCTCGTCTCCGCGGCGGCTGCGCTCGTCTCCGCGGTCGGTGCGCTCGTCTCTACCGGCGCAGTGGTGTCGTCAGCGGCATCGCCACTGTCGTCTCCGCAACCGGCGGCGATCAGCACCGCCGCGGCAATCACCACCAGCGGACGCCCCCACCGCGCGAAGGACAAACCCGGTGCTCCGACTCATCGGTTCCCCCTCTGTTCTCACCTCGCATCAGCGCTGACGCGCTGGCATATCCCCGGCCCCCGACACTACGGGAAGTCGATCCGTCCCGCCTGGCTAACTTGACCCGCGGGTTCCGTTCACTCACACCGCTGGGGGACGCCATGCGACGCAGCACGGACCGGATTCTCACGACCCACGTCGGTGCCTTGCCGGCTCCTCATGACGTCTGGGCTCGGCTCGACGTTGGCGATGAACGCCTTGCCGCGGCGGTGGGGGAGGTGTGCGACGCGGAGCGCAGTGCCGGCATCGACTTCATCAACGAAGGTGAGCTCACCAAGGGTGGCCACTGGACGCAGTACCTGGCGTCGCGCCTCGGCGGCTACGAGCCGGCCGGGCATCCCGGAGCGCTCGGCGAGCTGCTGCTCTCGAGCACCGACTGGGTCGAGTTCCGCGAGTTCTATCTCGCCGTGCTGCAGAACGGCACGCTGTTCGAGCAGTCGGGATCGGCCCAACATGTGCCGGAAGGCGCCGAGGAGACAACCCAGTCTGTCGAGGATTGGGTGTGCACATCGCCCGTCCACTACCGCGGTGAGGCTGCTCTCGCGCGTGAGATCAACGTGATGAAGGCGGCGCTCGGCGACACACCCGCGTCCGACGTCTTCTTGACGTCGACGGCGCCGCTCAGCGTGGAGCCCGGCCGCGACAAGGGCATCTACAAGACAGACGAGGAGCACATTTACGCCATCGCCGAGGCGATGCAGGTGGAGTATGAAGCGATTGCCGCCGCCGGGTTCCAGGTGCAAGTCGACGACGCGTGGCTCGGTGCGCTGTGGGACCGAATCGGCATCCCGATGGGACTCGAGGGTTATCGCCGGTTCTGTCAGATGCGATGCGAAGCGCTGAACCATGCGCTGCGAAATATCCCCGAGGAGCAGATCCGGTACCACCTGTGCTGGGGCAGCTGGCACGGACCGCACTCGGCCGACCTGCCGCTGCCCGACGTCGTCGACATCCTCCTGTCGGTGAAGGCGCAGACCTACTCGATCGAGGCTGCGAACGTCCGCCATGAGCACGAGGTGGAGCTCTGGGAGACGACCAAGCTGCCCGACGGGAAGATCCTCGCGCCCGGTGTCGTCACCCACTCGACGCCTCTGATCGAGCACCCACAGCTCGTGGCGAACCGGATCGAACGGTTCGCTGCGCTGGTCGGTCGCGAAAACGTCATCGCCTCCACCGACTGTGGGTTGGGGTTGCGGCTTCACCCGTCTTTGGCGTGGGCCAAGCTCAACGTTCTCGCTGAAGGCGCCAGGTTGGCGAGCGCCGCACTGTGGTGAGCAGAACGCCGATGAGGCGCGGTTTGGGGTCACTGGGGTGATGCGCGCACGGGCCGCCCCGGAAGGGCGCCTCGCACGAGTTCGCCGTCACGGACCACGAACGTCCCGCCGACGATCACGTGGGTGATGCCAGACGACGGGCGGGTGGAGGCGACGTACGTCGCCTGGTCGGTCACACGAGACTCCTCGAACACGACGAGATCGGCGTCCGTGCCGGTCTGTACGCGACCTTTGCGGCGCATCGCGGGGGCCGCCCCCTGAAGCACCTCTGCAGGAAGCAAAGTCGCGCGACGGACAGCCTCGATGAGCGGCGCGCCCTCCTGCCTCCACAGCCGCAGGGCGCGCGCCGAACGTGCCTGCAGTACGCGGGTGAGTGACCGCTTCTGGCGGCAAGGGCCAAGCAGTGAAGTCCATGTCCGTTGTGTCGGTCCACAAAGGCGGCATCGCGTCGCTCGCGACGATCGTGTCGGGGAATGCGAGGGACCGCCGCAGCAGCGCGGCGTCTCTGGGTTCGGACTCGTCAAGGAACTCGGCGATGACGAGACCGGCGGGGTCAGTCGTGCGCAGCTCGCGGAGTCGGGCTTCGTCGGCGATGCGCTCGCCCGTGGGGAGGTATGTGATCGAGGTCGTGCTCCGGAAGCGCTCGTGCAGCCGCTCCGGCGAGAGGAACGCCGCGCCGATCGCCGTCGAACCCGACCCGTAAGGGTAGGCCTCGGTCGTGACGCGGGCGCCTTCCGCCTGGCAGCGGCCGACGAGTGCGAGCACTCGATCGATGTGCCGCCCCGACGTCGAGTTGATGTGGCAGTAGTGCATGTGCGCGCCCGTCGTGCCGGCGGCCCGAACGACCTCTTCCGCTCCGTCGATCAATGTGTCCGGAGCCAACTCGACGACGTCACGCGAGTGCGTGAACGTCGGCACCCCGGCGGCGGCGGCCAGCTCCGCGAGGGCGAGATACTCGGCCGGATCGACCCCGGGTGTGTAGCCCATGAGCACTCCGATACCGACGGCCCCGGCGGCGAGGTCGTTGGAGACCTGGTCGAGGATCCGCGCCACTTGTGCCGCGGTCGCGGCCTGTTGCCATGCGGTGCCGGTCAACCCGCCGAAGATCGCCGCGGCACCTCCGTCGAGTGGCATGTCCGCGACAACGTGCATGCGCGCGGCCGCCCATGAGGCCGAGAAGCCATAGTTGATCGGGGAACCTCGCTCCGCTTCTCTCGCGTACGCGACCTCCACCGGCGCGCGGCCGGCTTCGAGGTCGAGCGCGGTGGTGACGCCGTCGCACGCCTGGAGCCGGCGTCCCGGCAGAGTCTGCGCGTGGCTGTGGAGGTCGACAAAGCCGGGGGCGACGACGAGCCCGCGGACATCCATGCTCGTTGCGCCGTCGAGACGGTCTCCGACCGCCATGACTGAGTCACCGTCGATCCCCACGTCGCACACCTGATCGAATCCGGTCTCCGGATCCACGACCCGACCACCGGCCAGCACCAAGTCGTGCGACACCAGCCAACCTGTTCCGACCCGCTCAGCTCTGTCAAGTCCGAACGCCGGGTCAGGTAGGGATCGAGCGCCCGAGGGTTGCGTCGACGCTCTCGGCGAGTCGCACGGCTTCCTGCTGAGCCGCGCGGTCGAGCGGTGCGAGACGGACATCGTCGGGCCAGTCCTGTACGACCTCGCTCGCCCATTCCACCCACCTCGCAACCATGACGTAGAAGTCGGTGAGGAAGCGCCCGCCGAGCTGATTGAGCGCCGCCCTCTCGGGAAACAAGCTGTCGCCGTCGAGATAGGCGCGCGCGGTGGCAAGGTTCTCCTCGTTCTGCTCGGCGACCCATGCCGCGTGCTGCGTCGAGGTTGGTGAGGATGTCGGCCTTCGTGCCGCTGTCGGCGAAGCTGATCTTCAGCAGCTGCTCGAACTCGAGGACTGGTCCGTCGCCTGGTTGGTGTAGCCAGACCGCCAGCGCGCGCCGGCCGGCGGCGGTGATCGTGTACCGGGTGCGGCGACGCCGGCCGATGGAGTCGTCGGAAGCCCGGGCGTACCCGTGAGCCACGAGCTTCTTCGGTTCCTCGTACAACTTGCTCTGAGCACGGGGCCACATGCGCCTCATGCTGCGGTCGACCTGCTGGACGAGCTCATGAGTGGTCCACGGCTTGACGGCCAGCAAGCCGAGGATCGCGTACGACGTCGTCGTCATCGCCGGAGGGCTTGACATTGTTCTCCCTTTGGGAGAGATTTAACCTCCCAAAGGGAGAGTAGCAGGAGGGTCGCGATGGCACCGACCAATGCACTCCAAGTGGATGCGTCGAACCTTGACCAGCTTCGGAGTCGTCTACGGGTCCGCGGCGTGGACGATCCGGGCGACGTGAAGATGGCCGCCATCGAGGAGAACACTCCCGGAGCGACGCCTGTCCACGTCTGTGAGATCGCACCGGAAAGGCACGAACGATGACCCTGTTCGCCGTCACCCGTGAAGCCGGACCCGGCTGGACCAACGGAAAGGGAGCTTTCGAGCAGCCCGCCGTGAGCGAGCACGCCGCCTTCATGAACAAGCTCGCCGACGAAGGCTTCGTGTTGTTCGCCGGTCCGCTCGCCGGTAGCGAGCACGACCGCATCCGAGTTCTTCTGATTGCGGACGCCGCCAGCGAAGCCGAACTCCGTCAGCGCCTCGCGGATGACCCCTGGGTGCGCACAGATCAACTGGCGACGACGAGCGTCGAGCCGTGGATGCTGGTTGTGGGCGGCGAGCGCGTCGGCGCCCAGCTTCCGGCTCAGTAGCGGCTGCCTCGGCGGTCGCGCGTCCACGGCAGCGCGCCGATTCGGTGGAACCCCCGCCTACGACGTCGAGGCGCTCACTCGCAGGTGATGCGGCCGGCCAACGTCGAGGAAAGCGACCCATCGCTCGCCGGCGCGACCGTGTTCGTGCCGGTGCCGGTGGCGTGCACGAGGTCGCCGGTGCCGAATCCTTCGGCGATGGTCCAGGTGCTCGTGGTCGTCCCGGTCGTCGAACCGAGACCGGTGCTCAAGAAGACGAGCGTCCCGGTGCCGCATCCGGCGACGGTGCCACTGAAGATCAGAGTGTCGCTCGCCGCGAAATCGGTGCCAACCAGCGTGCCAGCGCTGTGAGAGATCGTCGTTCCCGTGAGATCGCCCGAAAGCGTCGCCGTGATCGTGAGGGGATACATGCAGTGCTGTTCCGCGTCGCAGATCGGGTCCCCGACCGTGGTCGCGCCGGCGGTGGAGGAGGCGTTGACTTCTTCGCCCGGCGGTTCCGTCGTCGTCGAGGCCACAGTCGACACCGTGCTCGACGAGGCAGCGGTCGCCGACGCGGCCCCGGAGGTCGACGCGCTCGTCGTGTCGTCGTCCGAACCACACGACGAGACAACGACGATGATCGCAAGCAGACCAATGAGGTGGGTTCGGCGCATGAAGACATGCCTCCCAGCTGTCGAGCGACGACTTGAGTGTCGAACAGCGCGGTCGCAGATCGACCGCAAATCGACCGCACGCCTCGGCTACCGGATGCGGGTCCTTGGTACCCTCCCGCTGTGCTCGTGCGGGTGCTGGGGCCGCTCCGAGTCGATTCCGACAGCGGCACTCCCATCTCGGTCTCTCGGCCGATGGAACGCCGGGTGCTCGCGGCGCTCGCTGCCAGCAAGCCGGACTCGATCTCGACGAGCTCGCTCGTCGACGTGCTGTGGCC
The DNA here is from genome assembly GCA_963759645.1 of uncultured Acidimicrobiales bacterium. Taxonomy (GTDB): domain Bacteria; phylum Actinomycetota; class Acidimicrobiia; order Acidimicrobiales; family DATKAS01; genus DATKAS01. The sequence continues at coordinate 70,729 of CAVXAI010000019.1, forward strand.
TGCCAATCCGCCGCGGTCGCCGAACAAGGCGGTGCAGACCAATGTCCTGCGCCTTCGCACACTGCTGGGCGCGTGGACGATCCTGACGACCGAGCACGGCTACCGGCTGGCCGACGACGTCGACGTCGATGCCGATCGTTTCGAGCGAGCCTTCGCCGAGGCTCGCTCGTCGAGGAATTGGGACCCGGTTCTGGCCATCGCCGGCGGCGTGCCGTTCGAGGACCTCTCGGGATGGCCCCCTGCTGAGGCTCGGCGCGCCCGCGTGGAGGAACTCCATCGATCGGCGATCGAGTACCGAGTCGAGGCGCTTCTTGACAGCGGTGTCGACGAGGATCTCGTGCCGGAGCTGGAGTCGCTGGTCAGTGCAGAACCGCTCCGAGAGAAGCGTTGGTGCTTGCTCGTTCGCGCTGCTGAAGAGTGCGGGACGCCGCGCCGAGGCGTTGCGCGCCGTCGCGCGGCGTGGAGCGTCCTGATCTCAGAGCTGGGAGTCGAACCGGATCGGGAGCTTGCATCGCTTTATGAGTCGTTGCTTACGGAAGGCGACGGACTCGTAGCCGAGCCGCATCGAGGCGATGCCCTCGTGCTCTCGGACCGCTTGTACGCGGAGGCGACAGCTGCTCGCGAACGAGGCGATCAGCGCGCCGCGGTGCTTGCCTACTGCCGGTCCGGACACTTGGCGCGTGCCGCTGGTGATGCGCGTCGGCTCGCGCAGGCGGCCCTCGCTGCCGCGGGGGAGGGGTTTACGACGGGAATGGACGCCACCGACGCCGTGGTCTCGCTGCTCCTTGATGCAGTCGCCATCGTGCCCAAGGCCCCCACCCCCGCTCGGTCGAGGCTGCTCTCGCGTCTCGCAGTCGCGCAGAGCTACCACCGGACGCAGGACGCCGGCGAACACGATGCGCAGGCTGCCTTGGCGATCGCTCGCACGCTCGACGAGCCCGAGCTCGAGGCCCGGGCGCTTCACGCGCTCTTGGTCGTGGTGGATGACGCGACGCGCCTCGCTGACCGGCACGCGTGGCTCGATGCGTTGATGCGCCTCGCGGATGCTCATCCCGACCAGCCATGGCGTCGGTGGGCGCTCCCGCTCGGCGCGTCGCTGGCCGCGCTGGAGGGCGACGTCGCACGCGCCGCCTCGCTGCTCGACGAGCTCGCACAGCTGGCGGCGACCTCGGGCGATCGAGTCGCGACCTATGCGGCGGCCCATCGAGGCGTTCTTGCGGCGTCCATCGCCGGCGACTGGCCCGAGGCTCGGCAGGCGGTTGCCGACGTGCAAGCCGCGGGCGAGGACGCGCACTTCGACCCGACGGCGGCGCGCCTCGAGGCCTTCGCCCTGTCCGGCGTCATCGACCTCTTCGAAGGGATGCGGCCGAGCTTCACGCCTCTGGCGATCGAATGGCCCCAACCATCGATGGGGTTCGCGGTGCGCGCCTATCACGCATTTGGGCTTGCGCGCAGCGGCGACGTCGAAGCGGCCGCGAAGGCGCTCACCGAGATCGTGCCAGCCGACCTTTTCGACCTCGAGCGTGACGCCTATTGGCTTCCGACAATGGGCGTGCTCGCTGACGCGACGTATCGTGCCGACAGTCCCGGGATAGCTGAGGCACTCGTCGAGCTCGTCCAAGGCGTGCTGCCGCTCACCATCGTCGACGCGGGCGGCCTCTACCGAGGCTCCGTGGCGCACGCCGCCGGTCTTGCATCAGCCACGTGTGATCGACGGTCCGAGGCCGCAAGTCTCCTGGCCGAGGCCGCGGCGATTCACGATCGCCAAGGGTCGCGATGGATGGCCGCCGAGTCGAGGGCCGTGCTCGAGGTCCTCCGTTAGATGCTCGAGAAGAACAGGGCGGCGCCGCTGCGGGATGATGGATCGACCTAGCGGCAGGAGGACACCGTGCTCCAGCGTGACGTACTGATCTCGACGCCCGACGGCACGTGCGACGCGACGCTGCACACGCCGGACGGATCGGGACCGTGGCCCGCCGTGATCATGTTCCCGGATGCCGGCGGTGTGCGCGGCACCTTCCGCGAGATGGCACAGCGTCTGGCCGACCTCGGCTACGCGGTGTTGCTCCCGAACATCTACTACCGATCGGGCGGGTATGAGCCGTTCGATCTCGACACGGTGTTCACGGTGCCCGAGGAGCGTGACCGGCTGATGAGCCTCGCCGGCAGCGTCACGAAGGAGCTCGCCACGCGCGACACCGGCGCGATGTTGCAGTTCCTCGCGGCTCAGCCCGAGGTCGCCGACACGAAGGCGGGGACGACGGGCTACTGCCTCGGAGGTGGCCTCGCGCTCAACGCCGCCGGTCGCTTCCCCGACCGAATCGGCGCGGCGGCCTCCTTCCACGGTGGCCAGATCGCAAGCACCGCGCCCGACAGCCCCCACCTGCTCGCGGGTGCGATGAAAGCGACGATCTACATCGCGGGAGCGAAGGATGACGCGTCGTTCGACGATGAGCAGTTCGCGCGGATGTCGGATGCACTCACTGCAGCGGGAGTGACGCACACGCTCGTCACATATCCGGCTGCACACGGCTTCGCCGTCCCCGACAACCCGACCTTCGACACCGACGCGGCCGAACGCCACTGGCAGGCGCTCGAAGCGCTCTACGCGTCCGCGCTCGGCTGAAGCCGATGGCGAGCTGGCTCGTGAAGACGGAACCCGGCGAGTACAGCTGGGCGGACCTCGTTCAAGATCGCCGGACGCATTGGGATGGCGTCACCAACGCGCAGGCGCAGATCAACCTGCGCGCGATGGCCGAGGGCGACACGGTCGTCGTGTACCACTCGCAGACCGACAAGGCCGCCGTCGGAATCGCGAAGGTGGTGAAGGCCGCCTACCCGGATCCGACCGATGCCAATGGCAAGCGGGTCTGGGTCGACATCGAGCCCGTCGACGCGCTGGCCCAAGCAGTCACGCTGGCGCAGATGAAGGCGGAGCCGATCTTCGCGACCAGTCCGCTCGTCCGCCAGTCGAGACTGTCGGTCGTGCCGCTGACCGACGACCAGCTCGCGACCATCGTCCGGCTGGCGACACCCCGCTAGACCTTTCCGTCCGAGCTACCGCTCACGTACCGACCACTTTGCGAAGGGTCTCGCCGAGAAGCGAGACGCGGCCCGGGATGTGGCCGTTGGCGACCGAGTTCACGGTGAAGCCGTCGACGCCGAGCGCAAGTCGGTTGGAGAAGTCCTCGCCGATCTCGTCGGGGTCACCGTGGGTGACGAGCGCGCGGATGCGGGCTGCGTCCTCGGCGCCCATCGACGAGACGTTCATCCCCCGGCTCGCGAGCAGAGCGTCGAGCTCGGCGACCGCCTCGTCATGGGTTGGCGCGATACAGGCGTTCGCCTGGAGTGACACAGTGATCTCGGACCGGTCGCGACCGACCGCATCGCAGTGTGCGGCGAGGACCTCGAGCTTGCGAGGCACGTCGGTGAGGTTGCAGATGAGGTTGGATTCGTCCGCGTACCGGGCGACGAGGCGGAGCGTCTTCTTCTCGCCGCTGCCGCCGATCATGATCGGGATCCTCGAAATGGGCTGCGGCTCGTTGATCGCGTTCGCGGTCCGATACCACTTGCCGGTAACAGTGGGACGCTCGCCCGCGAACATGCCCTTGATGATCACGAGGGCTTCTTCGAGCTTCTCGAATCGGTCGGTGAACGTGCCGAACTCGAAGCCGAGCGAGTCGTGCTCGAGCTCGAACCAGCCGGCGCCGATGCCGAGCTGGGCGCGACCGCGGCTGACGAGGTCGAGAGTCGTGAGCGTCTTCGCGAGCAGCGTCGGGTTGCGGTACGTGTTCCCGGTCACGAGGGCTGAGAGGCGAACAGTCTCGGTGTGCTGGGCGAGCGCGGAGAGCAGCGTGTAGCACTCGAGCATCTCGGCGTCGGGCGGGCCGAGCACCGGCAGCTGGAAGAAGTGGTCCATCACCATGACGGTGTCGAACCCGCCGGCGTCGGCTTCTTTCGCCTGCTGCACGACGACATCGAACAGACCAGCGCGGTCGGTGCCGGGGTAGGTGAAGTTCGGGATCTGGTAGCCGAGTCGCGTCATGGTGCGAACCTACGGCGTGCGAGCGAAATTTCCGCCCGAGACGGGAGCCGCGGGGCCGCGGGCGCCGCGCGTCCGGCCTCTGACGGATCGCTCGTCCAAAGCAATCCGAGCTCAGACCACCTACGCTCCGAGACGCCCTGCAGCGGGACTGAGAGGAAGGGAGCTGCCCCGTGAGCGGTGGTCCTCCCGTCGAGCTGATCGGTCGGAACGCGGACGTCGAGTCCGTCTGCGGGTTCGTGGATGAAGCGGCCATCCGAGGCGGAGCGTTACTGGTGTCCGGCGACGCTGGTGTCGGGAAGACGGCGCTGCTCGACGCGGCCGCGCTCCACACAGAGGCGTCCGGAACGCGGGTGGTGCGCGCAGAGTTGCCGGCATGAGCGAGCGAACCCTGCACGGCTTCGACGACGACACCGAGCAGCTCGCCCATCGGATCCTCGACTACGTCATCGAACGCATCCGCATGTCGCCGCCCCCGCTCGACGCGCCGCGTGAACCCAGCGAGCTGGCGGCTGCTACCGGCGAGACAATCACCGAGGACGGGCTGGGGTGGAGCGCGCGCTCGCGCTCTTCCGTGAGGTTCTCGCCCCCGCCTGCATCTCGAGCGACCATCCGCGCTATCTCGGGTTCGTCCCGACCGCGCCCGCCGAGGCAGCGACCCTGTTCGACCTCGTGGTGTCCGCATCGTCGATTTCGGCGACTGGTGGATAGAGGGCGCCGGAGCGATCCACGCGGAGAACCATGCGCTGCGCTGGCTCGCCGGCCTCGCCGGTCTGCCCGAGACCGCTGGCGGAGTGTTCGTCAGCGGTGGCACGGCCGGCAACCTGACCGCGATGACTGTTGCCCGCGAGACGTGGCGGGAGCGGCGCGGCCACAACGGCGTCGCCGGCGTCGCGTGCGCGCCCAGCGCCCACTCGTCGATCCGGCTCGCCGCCAAGGTCATCGACGTGCCGGTCGTGCTCGTGGAAGGCGACGAGCGCGGCCGCCTGACGGGTGAACGGCTTGCCGAGGCGATCGCGAGCGCCGGCGTCGACGTGTTCGCGGCGATCGCCACGGGCGGCGCGACGAACACCGGCGTCGTCGACGACCTCGACGGCGTGGCCACCGTGTGCAACGAGGCTGGTGTGTGGATGCACGTCGACGCGGCGTACGGCGGCGCGGCGATGGTTGCGCCGTCGGCACGGCCACTGTTTCGCGGCATCGAGCGGGCCGACTCGTTCGTTGTAGACCCGCACAAGTGGTTGTTCTCACCTTTCGACTGCGCTGCACTCCTGTATCGCGACCCGAACCTCGCCCGCGCTGCGCTCACCCAGCAGGCGGGCTACCTCGAGGTGCTCACCCCGACCTCGCCATGGAACCCGTCGGACCTCGCGATCCACATGACCCGGCGGGTGCGGGGGCTGCCGCTGTGGTTCTCGCTGGCGTCCAACGGGACACACGCCTACGAGCGCGCCGTGGAACGCGGCTTGTCCCTGGCACGCGAGGCCGCATATCGCGTCGCCGATTCCCCGCACCTCGATCTCGTGATGGACCCAGAGCTGTCCGTCGTGCTGTTCCGCCGCCGAGACTGGGGTCCCGAGGACTATCAGCGCTGGTCCGATGGGGCACTCGCATCAGGCCTCGCGTTTGTGGTGCCGACCGTGTACGAGAGCGAGACGATGTTCCGCTTCTGTTTCATCAACCCACTCACCACGACCGACGACATCGGCCTCGTGCTCGACGCGATGCGCTGATTTCGGGTCAGCCGGTTCACCGCGCCGGCGCCGGCTCGAAAGGTCCGAGCACGTCGTCGAGCGGCGGGCCCGGCGGCGTCGGGGCGAGGATCGTCAGCCTGGTCGTCGCCCGAGTGAGAGCTACATAGAGGCGCGCCATGCCCGTCGCCCCCGGTGACTCGCGGACGATGGCCTCGGGATCGGCGACGACCACACCGTCGAACTCCAACCCCTTCGCGTCGACGGCGGTGAGATGCTCAGCATCCCCGTTGCAGTCGGCGACCAGCTGCTCGGGCGCGATCACCGCCACCAACCCGGTTCCGACCTCGCGTCGGATGGCGGCAACCGTGTCCGCGATAGCTGTCGCGCTCAGCGGCTGGCCGTCCGTGTGGACGCGGCGCGGACCGACCCCCGCCGTCCTGACCGAGCGGGCCGGGTGCAGATGCGGTGCGAACCGCTCGAGCAGCCCGGCCGCCAGCTCCATGACCTCAGCTGGCGTGCGGTAGTTGACCGTGAGCTCGTGGCGGGCCACCGATCCTTCAGCGACGGCGAGCGCCGCGAGGATGCGGTCCCACGTCGCCGCCGACCCGGCCCGGACTGCCTGCGCCTCGTCGCCGGCGAGCGTGAACGACTGCGCGGGGCACCGCCGGGCCACAGCCCGCCACTGCATCGGCGAGAGATCCTGTGCCTCATCCACGACGACATGGCCGTAACGAGCGTCGGCCGGGCGCAGTGCGGGCACATCCTGGGAAGCGAACTGGTTGGCGAGCTCCTCGTATACGCCGTGCAGCTCGTTGGCGGCGGAGTCACCCATGAGGGCGGTGGTCGCGAATCTGGCCTTGCACTCCCGGCAGTCCAGCCGGTCGGTGCCCGACGCCTCGCCGGGGAGATAGTCGAGTGCGCGGCCGCAGCGCGGGCAGTCCGGCAGGCGCTCCTCCAGGATCCGCTCGGCCACGTGGTCGAGCGACGGTCGGCGCCCGCCCGCGCGTTGCCGCCGCGTCGGGACGGGTCCGAGTAGGAGGTCGGCCTCGTCGAGGAGAGAGACGTCGGCTTCGCTCCATCCGTCGCCTGCCTCATCGCCGGCAGACAGCGCGTCTAGCTCGTCCGGCGTGAGGATGTCGCGCCCGGCATTCGCGAGGCGGCGGGGCGACGCGAGGAGACGGCGCACGAGAACCTCGGGAGTGAGCAGCGGCCAGATGGTGTGGAGCGCCTGCGCGAGCGCACTCCGGTCCATCACGTCGAGGAGCGGTGACGCGTAGCGGACTGCTTCCGCGCCGATGCGGCCGATCCGGTGGTCGCGTTCGAGGCCGTTGCGGTACGCGGCGTCGAGCGCGCGCAAGAGAAGGCGCTCCACCAGCGGCCGGCCGCCGTTGTGCGTCGTCGACCGGCGCCGGGCTGTCGCCACGATGGCGGCGAGGTGGTCGTGGTCGACCACGAGGCGGAACCGCCCCGCCCACAGCTCGATGCCCGCCCGCGGCGCCCGTTCGTGCGCCCGGATCGCGCGCGCGAGGACGTCGACCATGCGGAGGTCACCCTTGACCGCGGCCGCCGCTGGCGGGTCGACCTTCGACACTGCCACCGCTGGGCCGAGATCCGCCGGCGTCGCCAGCACGACCCGGTCCTCACCAAGCGAGGGGACGACGTCCTCGACGTACCGCAGGAACGTCGTCGACGGACCGACGAAGAGAACCGCGCCGGATAGATGGGCCCGCTCGGCATAGAGGAGGTACGCGGCCCGGTGGAGCGCCACCGCCGTCTTGCCGGTACCCGGCGCCCCTTGTACGACGGTCACGCCGACGCGGGGGCGACGGATCACGACGTCCTGCTCGGCCTGGATCGTCGCGACTACATCCTGCATCCGACCAGTCCGAGGGGCGTCGAGCGCGGCCATGAGCGCGCCCTCGCCGACGAGGTGGAGCCCGGCACCAGTCGCGGCGGAGACGTCGAACACCTCGTCGTCCAGCCCGACCAGCTCGCCGTGCCGCCAACGGAAGTGGCGTCGCCGCACGACGCCCATGGGGTCGTGGGGTAGTGCTCGGTAGAACGGCTCGGCCGCCGGGGCCCGCCAATCGACGACGAGGGGGTCGCCGTGCTCGTCAGCGACGGCGACGCGACCCACATAGAGGCAGCTGCCGTCGGTCAGGTCGAGGCGCCCGACGAGCAGGCGGTCCTTCGCGATGTCGAGCGCGAGCAGCCGGTGGCCGGCATGGGCGATGGCGCTATCGCGCTCGAACAGCGCCTGCGCATTCCTGGTCTCGAGCCGGCGCGCGCTGCCGGCCATGCCCTCGGCCAGGGCCCGCATGGCCAGGACCCGGTCGTAGGCGGCGTCGAGGTAGGCGCGCTCGAAGCGCAGCTCGTCGTCAGCCTGCACGCCGGGATCGTCGCTGCCCGCGCCGTTGGAAGCAAGCGCCGCCGCCGTCGTATAATTGAGGCAGCAGCGCGTCGCTCCCGAGTCACCAGCGCGGAGTCTGTTGAGTCAGATCAACGCCGGCGCGAGCACCCGCCACTGCTCGGCAGGGAAGCCGCGTGGGTCGGCAGTCAGCACCTGGATGCAGACATGGTCGGCGCCGGCGTCGCGATGCTCCTGGACACGAGCCGCGATCGTCGTCTCGTCGCCCCAGACGACGAGCGCGTCGACGAGGCGATCGCTGCCGCCGCCGGCGATGTCGTCGTCGGTGAAGCCCTGCCGCTTCCAGTTGTTGGCGTAGTTCGGGAGCCCGAGATAGGTCTTGAGGTGAAGGCGAGCGATCTCACGGGCAGCCGCGGGGTCGCGCTCGAGCACGACGCCCTGCTCACTCGCCACGAGGCCATCGGGACCGACGCCACGGCGCGCCGCGTCCGTCAGATCCGGCGTGACGAGGTACGGGTGAGTGCCCGCGGTCCTGGTGCGGGCCAACTCCAGCATCTTCGGGCCGAGGGCGGCGACGACTCGGTCCTGTCGAGCAAGCGGGGTGGCCGCGGCGTCCAGGCCGTCGAGGAAAGCGGCCATTGTTGCGACGGGTCGCTGGTACGCCCCGGCCTCCTTGACGAGGTCAACGAACGGCTGGTGGCTGATCCCGATGCCGCAGAGGAACCGAGGCCCATGCGCTGCGGTGAGGCGGGCGTGCTCGGATGCCGTCTCGTCCGGCGTGTGCAACCAGACGTTGAGGATGCCTGTGGCAATCGTGGCCGTCGTCGTCGCCCCGAGCAGGTTGCCCACGGAATCGAAGAGCTCGCCGCCGATGTCGGGGAGCCACAATGCCTCGTAGCCCAGCCCCTCCATCTCGGCCGCCAGCGCCGCCGCCTCGCCGGCGTCGCCGTACCGCAGCTGCGCACTCCAGATCCCTATGCCATCGAGTCGCTTCGTCATGGCTGCAGCCTGCCAGCCCGGCTGGTGCCTGTGACCACAACCGAGCGGGTCACTGCCCGGAACCCATCGAGCGCGGTGAGCAATCTGATTGCCGACGGTCTCGTGCATTGGAAGCATCGGCGGTCATGGTCTCGGGGCTAACCGGGTGCGTGATCGTCTCCGGCATGCCGGGTGCCGGGAAGTCGACCGTCACCGGTCTTGCGGCGCATCGACTGCGAAAGGCGGCTCAGGTCCGGGGCGACGACATGAATCAGATGATCAAGAGTGGCTACGTCGGATGGATGGACAAGCCGGCCGACGAGGCTCTGCGGCAGGACGAGCTGTGCAACCGCAACATGTGCTCCCTCGCTAGGAACTTCATCGACTTCGGGTTCACTGTCCTGATGGACACGGTGCTCGCTGACCGCGCGGAGCTCGACTTCTTCCTCGCTCTGCTATCACCGCGACCCGTGAGGCTTGTGGTCCTCGCACCCGGTATCGAGGCATGCAAGTACCGCAACGCGACGCGGCATCCCGACGATCACTTTGCCTTCGACGGGTATGAGCGGCTGGATGACGACATGAAGCGTGAGTTCGGCGACGTCGGTTGGTGGTTCGACACGTCCAGTCTCACGGCGGAGGAAACGGCCGAGCGGCTCGTCATCGAAGCCGCGGACCGAACCTCCCCGATCGCGGCGGGATGGCACGCATGGTTGAGGCACCGCCACGGCGTCTGAGCACTCCGGGCAATAGGTTGCTCGCGTGGAACAACGTTTGAGCTTCGTCACTTTGGGTGTCGCCGACCTACCGCGAGCTCGCCGCTTCTATGAGCAGTTGGGGTGGCGAGGGCAGGAGGTCGATGAGACGGTGTTCTTCCAGGCGGGTGGGATCGTCGTGGTCCTTTGGGACCGGACCAAGCTCGCGCTCGACTCCGGCATCTCGGACAGACAGGGCGGGGCCTTCGGCGGTGTTGTTCTTGCACACAATGTCCGCAGTCAGGACGAGGTGGAGCATGTAGTCGCGGCAGCTGAGGCCGCCGGTGCCAGCGTGACACGACCGCCCGGCAAGACGTTCTACGGCGGCTACGCGGCCTGCTTCACCGACCCAGACGGACACGTCTGGGAGATCGCCTTCAACCCGGGGTTCCACCTCGAGGCGGACGGCTCGATCACAGTGCCCGACTTCGGTCAGCAGTGAGCATCGCTCGCTAGCGCCGGACCTTTGAGCGCACCAGCAAATTTCGACGTGACACGCACACGTTCGTAGGGTGGCGACGTCGAGATCGACCCGGCCGCCCGCTGCGGCTGCCAACGCCGAGGGGAATGTCGCCATGCGTGAAGCCGTCATCGTCAGCTACGCCCGCACCGGACTCGCCAAGTCGGGTCGTGGTGGGTTCAACAACACCGCGGCCATGAGCATGGCGGCGCACGCCATCAGCCACGCGGTGTCGAAGTCCGGCGTCGAGCCCGAAGCGGTCGAGGACGTCTACCTCGGCAACGGCGCACACGGCGCGGCGAACCTCGCCCGGCTCGCCGGGCTCCTCGCCGGCCTGCCCGTCACCACGGGGGGCGCCACGATCCAGCGCCACTGCTCGTCCGGCCTGAACGCGATCGCGTTGGCGGCGAACTACATCAAGACCGATGGCGCCGACGTCGTCGTCGCCGGTGGCGTCGAGTCCATCACCATGCCCGGTGGGGGCATGGGCGGCTCGGCGAACATCGACCAGAAGCTCCTCGACATGTACCCGGCCATCTTCATGCCGATGATCGAGACCGCCGACATCGTGGCCAAGCGCTACGACGTGAGCCGCGAGTATCAGGACGAGTACTCCCTCGAGTCGCAGAAGCGCATGGCCGCGGCGCAGGCCGCCGGCCTCTTCGCCGACGAGATCGTCCCGATGAGCACCACGATGAAGAAGGTCGACAAGGAGACGAAGGAGGAGTCGTTCGTCGACTACGTCGTCGACCGCGACGAGTGCAACCGTCCCGACACCACGCTCGACGGCCTCGCCGCGCTTCCGCCGGTCCGCGGTGAGGGCAACTTCATCACCGCCGGCAACGCGAGCCAGCTGTCCGACGGCGCGGCGGCTGTCGTGCTCATGTCTGACGAGGAGGCAACAAAGCGCGACCTCACCCCGCTCGGTGCCTTCAAGGGCTGGGCCGTCGCTGGCTGCGAGCCCGACGAGATGGGCATCGGTCCGGTCTTCGCCGTGCCGAAGCTGCTCGCGCGCCACGGCCTCAAGGTCGACGACATCGACCTGTGGGAGCTGAACGAAGCGTTCGCCTCACAGTGCCTGTACGCCCGTGACACGCTCGGCATCGACCCCGCCAAGTACAACGTCAACGGCGGCTCCATCGCCATCGGCCACCCGTTCGGCATGACCGGTGCGCGCTGCGCGGGCCACATCCTGCAGGAGGGCATCCGCCGCAAGGCCAAGTGGGGCGTCGTCACGATGTGCATCGGCGGCGGCCAGGGCGCGGCCGGCCTCTTCGAGATCTACTCGTAATCGGCGCCGCGCTGTCCGACGATCACCACCCGCCGCGATGCACGACCTCGGCGAACGGGCGGCGATCCGGCTTGACGATTGGGCGCAGGGGCCGATCGGCGGGATAACCCAGCGCGATCATGTACGCGGCGATGTAGTTGTCGGGGAATCCGAGGATCTCGCGTGCCTTGTCTTGGTCACCGATCGAGGAGTGACCGGTGCCGATGCCGAGGTCGGTTGCGGCGAGCAACATCGCGTATGTCGCCTGGCCGAGGTCGTAGCGGTCGAGTGTGATGAACCGCTCCTCGGGGGGTTCGGGCACGAGGAGCACGATCGCGGCCTGGGCGCCCGGTAGGTGACGGGCGCCCTGCCACACTCCGCCGAGCGCCTCGAGCTGCGCCTTGTCACAGATCAGGACGAACTCCCAGCGCTGCCGGTTCGAGGCCGACGGTGCACGCCAGCCGGCCTCGAGGATTCGGTCGAGGTGTTCGTCTCTGATCGGTTGGTCGGTGTACGTGCGCACGTTTCGGCGGGCTCGGATCGCGTCCCACGTCTCCACGACGACGCGTCCTACAGCGACGTGACGAAGGCGGCGATGCTCGCCGCGGTGTCGCGGCTGATCTCCGGGCACATGAACGGGAGGATCTCGGTGCCGTGGATGGTGCCCATCACCTGGCGGCACCGCGCGGGCACACCGGCGCGGAGCAGCAGTCGGTAGAACTCGATGCCCTCGTCGCGCAGCGGGTCGCACTCGTTGACGCTGATCATCACCGGCGGCAGGCCGCGGACGTCGTCCTCGGTGGCGAAGCCGGGCCACGCGAGCGGGTTGCCGCGCTCGAGCTCCTCGATGCCGTAGGCCATCGCGCCGCGGTTGTTGTGCAGGTCGAGGAGGATGCCGTTGTTCTCCGTGGACGACGGGTGCTGCGGGAGCGGCCAGCGGCCCGGCGATGTACGGGCACAGCGCGTAGAGGCCCCGGATCAGACCGATGTCGCCGTCCTGCTTCAGCTTGAGCCCGGTCGCGAGCGTGAGGTTGCCGCCGCCGCTCTCGCCGGCGATCGACGATGCGAGCGGGATCGATGCCGAGGTCGGACGCGTTGCGCGACGAGCCACTGCAGGCCGGACACGCAGTCGTTCAGCCCGGCGGGGAACGGCGCCACCTCCTCGGCCGACGACGGCGTGAGCGCGTTGCGGAAGTCGACCATCGCGACGGCGACGCCCTTGCGCGGCGATGATGCGGCCCCACGCGCGGTAGTTGCCGTCGTAGCACGACATCGTCTGCATGCCGCCGCCGTGGATGTAGTACACGGCGGGGAGCGAGCCCTGTCCATCGGGCCGGATGAGCCGCAGGTTGATGGTGTTGCCGTCGGGCTGCGACACGAACGAGTGCTCGGTCACGTTGAGGCCCTTCGACGGCGCGACCTCCTCGTTGTCGGCAGCATCGAGCAGCGTCGTGATCATCGCCCGCTGGGCGATCGCCTCCTCGGTGCTCGCTTCCGCGAGCAGCTGCTCGCGGCTGTCGGCGTCGCCACCTCCACCAGGCGTTCCCAAGCCGCTCAGCACCGTTTTGATCCGAGGGTCGATCCGAGGGTCGTTCGAGACGTCGATCATGCGACGAAACGTAGCCCGGTCATGCGAACGACTACCGGTGCTCGGGGGATCGACGGTCCTGTCAGGGGTGGCTGGCGTCGACGATGCAGAAGCGGTTGCCTTCGGTGTCAGCCAACACCACGAAGTCGGGGTCGCTGGGGTAGCTCCAGGCCACGCGAGTCGCACCGACCTCCACAAGCCGTTCGATCTCTGACCACTGTTCGGCGGGGCTGTCGACCACGAGATCCAGATGGACCCGCGGCCGCTCCTGGACCGGACTGACCGACCGATGCACAGCTATCCGCGTGCCGACACCGTCAGGTGGGACCAGGATCGTGAACTCGTCCACGGAACCCGGGAACGTGACCACCTCGTAGCCGAACACGTGAGACCAAAACGCAGCGGCACGAGCGACATCGTCGGCACCCAAGACGACTGTTCCCAGGCGCAGCACGACGAGAGTCTTACGCGGTGGCAGCGGCGGCTTCGGGCCTTATGTGGGCGAACGCGCTCCGGCCGTTCCAGCTCGGGAAGGCCCGGACGAGCCACAACGGACCGTGGAGCTGGATCCGGGAGTCGCGGGTGGCCTCCGCCCAGGAGAGCTGCCCGGCGTGCCACTTCACGAACGCTCCGGCGTCCGCGGTGATGTAGAGGTCCTCGTCCAGACCGGGATACGTCTTGCAGATCTCGGCCTCGCCGTGTTCGAGCAGCAGCCAGTACCGCTCGTGTGGCCGGTAGCCGGTGAAGTCGAACCGAACGACCACGCGCCGGTCGGGGAGCCGGTCATGCCGGAGCGCGTTGCACATCGACCACAGCGCCACGAATGGATCGAGGTCCTCGGGGGCGATCTCGAGCCAACGAGCCCCCCACTCGCCCAGGCTCTCGCAGACTTTGAACAGATCGTGGCCCGAGCTCGTGAGCTGGTATCGGTGACCGCGCCCCTCAGCCTTCGGTACCGACTCGACGATGCCGACGCGTTCGAGCTGCTTGAGCCGCTGGGTGAGCAGCGTGCGAGAGAGTCCGGGCGCGCCCTCGAGGATCTCGCAGAAGGTGTCACACCCCAGATGCAGGTTGCGGATGATCACCGGCGTCCAACGCTCGGCGAAGATCTCGGCGCCCCGGGCGATCGGGCAGTACTGGCCGTAAGTCCTCATGAGAGCAGTGTCCTGCGCCATCCGCTCGCCGTGAAGTCCAGATTCCTTACTTCCAAGTCCAGATCGCTGACTTCTTCTCGCCTTCCCTCGATGTTGCGATGAGCCCATCCACGAGAGGAGGAACGATGTCAGCGCAAACCACGATGCAGATTTCCGGGTTCCGGGGCGACCTGATCGTCCCCGACCACCACGACTACGACGACGCCCGAGCCGTTTGGAACGGTGCCGTCGACCGACGACCTCGGCTGATTGCCCGCTGCACGGGCGCCGCCGACGTGGCCGCAGCGGTGCGCTTCGCCCGCGACCGCGATCTCGAGGTCGCCGTTCGCGGCGGGGGGCACAACGTCGCCGGCACCGCTGTCTGCGACGGCGGGATCGTGATCGACCTGTCGGCGATGCGCGCCGTCACGGTCGATCCCGTCGAGCGCACGGCCCTCGTCCAGGGCGGTGCCCTATGGGGAGATGTCGATCACGAAACACAGGCCTACGGCCTCGCCACCACGGGCGGCATCGTGAGCCACACCGGCGTCGGCGGCCTCAGCCTCGGCGGCGGCCTCGGCTGGCTCATGCGCAAGCACGGGCTCACGGTCGACAACCTGGTACGGGCCGAGGTGGTCACCGCCGAGGGCGAGATCGTGTGTGCGTCTGCCAACGATCACCCCGACCTGTTCTGGGCCCTCCGAGGAGGCGGCGGGAACTTCGGCATCGTCACAGCCTTCCGGTTCGCCCTGCACCCGGTCGGCCCCACCGTCATGGCCGGACCAGTGTTCTGGGCAGCCGAGAACACCGCCGACGTCCTGCGCTTCTACCGTGAGTTCGTCGCCGATGCACCTGACGAGCTCGGCAACATCGTCCGGCTCGGCACGATCCCGCCACTACCGGTTGTCGACGAGCGCCTCCACTTCCGGCCGGCGATCGCCGTGGGCAGCTGCTACGCAGGCCCCGTCGAAGACGGTGAGCGCGCCCTGCGTGCGCTCCGCCGGTTCGGCACACCGCTCGTGGATCTGGTCGGACCCACCCTGTACGTCGACCATCAAAGCGGGATCGACGACACCGTCCCCCATGGCTGGCACTACTACTGGAAGGCCACGAACCTCACGAGCCTGTCCGAAGAGGTCATCGACGTCGTCGCCGCGCACGCCTACCGCGCCACCTCCCCGAGGTCGTACTCGGCGATGTTCCACATGGGCGGCGCAATACGCCGAGCCCCGCAGGACGCCACGGCCTACCCGGGACGCGACGTGGACCACAACATCGTCATCGACGCGGTGTGGCTCCCTGAGGAGGACGACATCGTCAGGGCATCAGAGACCGCGTGGCCCGAGCATTCCTCGACGCCCTGCAGCCCCATCGCGCCGGTGTCTACGTGAACTTCCTCGACTCCGACGACGACGCGAGCCGCGTACGCGAGGCCTACGGCGATGACACCTACCGCCGGCTCGCCGAGGTGAAAGCCAAGTACGACCCGGAGAACGTGTTCCACAACAACAAGAACATCCAGCCCAGCGCCGCGGACCGCTGATGAGGTGGGACACGATGGTGCCGTGAAGCTCCCCCGGGAAGTCGTGAGCACCACGGTCGTCGGTAGCTACCCACAACCGCCGTGGCTGATCGATCGAACGTTCTTGGCGAAGGGCGTGCCTCGTGCACAGGCGCGTGGAGCTGTGGGCTCTTCCGGACCATCTGCTCGAGGGTGCTCAAGATGATGCGGCTGAGCTGGCGATCCGCGACATGGAGCCGCCGGCATCGACGTGATCACCGACGGTGAGGTCCGCCGCGAGAGCTACTCGAATCACCTCGTCACTGCGCTCGAGGGCATCGACGCTGTGCACCCGGCGCCGGTCACCAACCGTGCTGGTCGCACGACGATGGTGCCGAGGATCGTCGGTGCCATTCGGCGCACCCGCGCGGTCGAGATTGACGTGTCCGCGTTTCTCCGGCGCATGACGGATCGAC
>CAVXAI010000020.1:0-17067 GCA_963759645.1 uncultured Acidimicrobiales bacterium
CTCGCCGACTGCTCCCGGCGCTCTTACTGGTCCTCGCGGTGATCGCGGTCTATGCGGCGTGGTCGACACCCACCGACGCGGAAGCCGCTCTGCGCTCCGACGGGCTGTTCGCGCTCTTCTATTCGGCCAACTGGCACTTCATCGCCGACAACAACTCATACTTCGACCTGTTCGCCGCGCCGTTGCTCCTCGAGCACACCTGGTCGCTCGCGATCGAGGAGCAGTTCTACGCGGTGTGGCCACTCGTCGTCGTGGCGTGTCTGTACCTCGGACGGG
The DNA here is from genome assembly GCA_963759645.1 of uncultured Acidimicrobiales bacterium. Lineage (GTDB taxonomy): Bacteria > Actinomycetota > Acidimicrobiia > Acidimicrobiales > DATKAS01 > DATKAS01. The sequence goes on from CAVXAI010000020.1 coordinate 277, forward strand.
GCCGCCGAGGCATGCTCGTCGTGATCGCAGCGAGTGCCGCGCTCGCATCTGTCGTGCGCATGGCCGCGGCTCGCCGACGACCCCACGAGGGCGTACTTCGGCACCGACACTCGAGTGCACTCTCTGCTCATCGGCGCGTTGCTCGCGGTGTTCCTCGCGAGACGCGCGAACGTGCAGACCTCGCGTCCCGTCTCGTACGCCGGCGTTCTCGCCCTTGGCGCCGTGCTGATCGCCTACGTGAGCATCGGCGACGGCGAATCGTTCATGTACCGCGGCGGATTCCTGGTCTTCGCCCTCGCCGTCGCGGCGGTGATCGCCGCAGCTGTCCATCCGGCCGGCCCCGTCCGCAAACTCCTCTCGCTGAAAATCCTCGTGTGGATCGGGACGATCTCGTACGGGCTGTACCTCTGGCACTGGCCGGTCCAGCTCATCGTGGACTCCGAACGCGCCGGCATCTCGGGAGTACCGCTCGACCTCGTGCGGGTCGGACTGACAGTGGCGCTCGCGGCCGCGTCCTATTACCTGGTCGAGCTACCGATCCGGTCTGGAGCCACGCTGCGCGGACGCGTCGCGCTCCCCTCGGCGGTCGTGGGCATGGCCGTCGTCGCCGTTGCCCTCGTCGTCGCGACAGCGAGCGCAACGTCGCCTTCGCCGGCGTTCGCCGCGCCCTCGCCGGGCGTCACAATCACAGTCAAGCCACCGTCGATCCCCTCGGCCTCGACAGCGGCGCCCTCGACGACCGTGCCGATGCGCCTCGGGGGGCCTCCGCCGATGCTGGCGGCACCGGCCGCAACGAACGAACCGAGCGCGCCGCGTGTCATCGGTGTCGTCGGCGACTCAGTCGCGGCGAGCCTCGTCCCCGGTCTCGAACGTGAAGCGGGTGCGCCGCGGCATCGGAATCGCCAGCGCTGCGATCGCCGGGTGTGGCGCGGCGGGGGGCGTGCTGCTCGACGACCAGGGCCAGCCGTTTTCCTGGTCGGACGACTGCGAGCGGGCCGTCCCGATCGTCCAGGACGAGATCACCGCGAAGTACCACCCCGAGCTCGTGTTGTGGCTCAGCACGTGGGAGACACAGGATCGGGTGATCGGCGGGAACCGCATGCGTTTCGGCACGCCCGAGGGCGACCGCGAGCTGCTTCATGAGATGGAGGCGACGCTGACGCGGGTGACGGCAAACGGAGCCCGGTTGGTGATGCTCACCCCTCCGCCTCCCGTCATGGGCCGCAACGGTCCGCCTGACCCTGATCGCCTTGCGAAAACGGCACACCTCAACCGGCTGATCGACCTGTTCGCCTACCTCCACGCCGATCGGGTGGAGGTCGTGGACTTCGCGGCGATCGTCTGCCCGAACGGGGTCCCGTGCCCAACCGAGATGGACGGCATGCGGCTGCGTCCGGACGGTGCCCACTTCACGGAAGAGACGAGTGTGTGGGCGGCCAGCCGGCTCCTAGTGGCGGTGCTCGACGGCTGACGGCCCTCAGGCGGGGACGACCGTCACCGGGATGCCGTTGACAACGGCGGTGCCCGATACGACGTCGAGCTGCTCCTCGTCAGCGAGGACGTTGGAGTTCACGCCCGGCCGCGCCGACGCGACCCCGAGCGCCACACCATCGAGGTCGTGACCCCAGCCGTGTGGCATCGAGACGACGCCGGGCCGGATTGCGTCGGTGACCTCGACCGGCACGTCGATCTTGCCGACTCGTGAAGTCACCCGCGCGACGTCACCCGACGAAAGACCGAGCGCACGTGCATCGTCAGGATGGATGTGGAGGGTGCAGCGCTCCTTGCCCTTCACGAGCACGTTCAGGTTGTGCATCCACGAGTTGTTCGAACGGAGGTCGCGACGCCCGACGAGGAGGTGGTGTCCGTTGCGGCCGCGACCGATCGACGCCCGCAGCCGCTCACAGTCGGCAACGAGCTCAGGCGGTGTGAGCTCGATGCGTCCGGATGGCGTGCGCAGGATCTCGGGGATCCGCGGCTGCAGTGGGCCCAGGTCGATGCCATGGGGGTTCGCCTCGAGAAGGGCGAGCGTGACGGCCGGCTGCTCGACACCTTCCCCATCGGTGAACGTCTCGCGTGCGCCGAACCAGTCGCCGTAGGGCCCCGAGCGCAGCATGAAGTCGAGGATTCGCTCCGGCCCGCGTCGGGCGGCGAGCGCGCCGAGGATCTCGTCGGCGTTCCGCCCGCTGAGCGGACCCGAGGCGTCGCTCACGGCGTGCTCCACGAGCGCCGTGATCGCGAAGTCGTCCGCGAGGTCGACGTCGGCGGACGCGCCCTGACCCTGGGCGATGAGCGCGAGTCTCGACATGATCTCCCATTCATCGAGCCCGTCCGCGGGGCCGTCGAGCACGGGGGGTGAGTAGTTGGCGACGTTGCGCACGGCGAACTGAAGGAGCAACAGGTCGTAGTGCGAGCGGTAGAGGTTCGAGCTCGGGGGCAGGATCACGTCCGCGTGCCGCGTCGTCTCATTGCGGTAGATGTCGATGCTCACCATGAACTCGAGCCTCTCGAGGGCTGCGGCCAGCCGCTCGCTGTTCGGCGTCGACAGCACCGGGTTGCCCGCCGCAGTGACGAGCGCCCGCACCTGACCGGGACCCTCAGTCTCGATCTCCTCGGCCAGCACCACGACGGGATACTCCCCGAGCACCTCCGCGAGCCCGCGCACACGCGTGTGCGCCCGCGTCCCATTCGAAAGCCCTTCCCCTTGCCCGGCGCGCCCCAGTCGCCGCGCCGCCCGCGGCGGGCAGGCTGAACATGGCGCCACCGGGACGATCCAGGTTCCCGGTCACGACGTTGACGACATCGACGAGCCACGAGGCGAGCGTTCCGAAGTCCTGGGTGCAGATGCCGACGCGTCCGTACACGGTCGCGGTCGGGGCACCGGCGAGCTCGCGGGCGAGTCGCCGGATCGTGGTCGCCTCCACGCCGCACGTGTCCTCGACGCGCTCGGGCGCGAACCCGGCAGCCAGCGACTCGAGCTCCGCCCAGCCATTGACCCACGGCCGGATGTGATGGCCCGCGTCGGCGAGCCCTTCGTCGAACAGCGTGTGCACGATCGCCATGAGGAAGTGCGCGTCGGTGCCAGGCACAATCGCGACCCACTCGTCGGCTTCTTCCGCGGTCTTGGTCCTTCGGGGGTCGACGACCACGACCTTTCCCCGCGAGCACGCAGGGCTTCGAGGCGGCCCGGGAAGTCGGGAGCGGTGCACAAGCTGCCGTTCGACGCGTAGGGGTTGGCGCCGAGGATCATCATGTAGTCGCTGCGATCGATGTCGGGCACCGGCACGGTCACTGCGGTGCCGAACATGTAGCCAGCCGCGACCTGCTTCGGCACTTGGTCGACCGTGCCCGCCGAGAACCGCATGCGGGTGCCTATGCCCTGGGCCAGCGTCGCGCGTAGAGCATCGCCGAGAGGTTGTGAGCGGTGGGATTGCCGATGTAGGTCGCGACCGCGTCACGTCCGTGGGCGTCGATGATCGGCACGAGCCTCCGCTCGATCTCTGCGAACGCTTCCTCCCACGACACCTCGACGAACTCGCCGTCGCGCTTCACGAGGGGGCGACGCAGCCGGTCGGGATCTTCGTGGAGCTGCTTCAGCGTCGACCCCTTGGGGCAGATGAAGCCGTGACTGAAGACATCCGCGCGGTCGCCCCGCACCCGCACGATCTCCTCGCCTCGCAGCGTGATCTCGAGTCCGCAGCCTGCCTCGCAGAAGGGGCAGGTGCGGATCGCGGTGCGGGTCGGAGCGTCGGTCATGCGCACCAGCGTGCCCCACTAACGCCCGCTCCTGCCAAGATCGCCCTGTTATGCGCCGCCTGCATCCCGATCCCCGTGACCCAGTGTCGGTCGCGGAGGCCTACACGGACCCAACGCGCCGCAGAAGCCACGGACGCCCGTGGGTGCTCATGTGCATGATCGCCAGCGCGGATGGCGCCACCTCCGTCGACGGCCGATCGGGACCACTTGGCGGCGGAGGCGACCGCTCCGTGTTCGCCACGCTCCGCGACCTCGCCGATGTGGTGCTCGTCGGCGCGGGCACCGCACGTGACGAGCGGTACGGACCGCCGCGCCGCGAAGGCTTGCGGATCGCGATCGTCACCCGGTCGCTCCGCCTCGATTGGGACGGTGCTCTGATGCGCAGCGGGCGGGCGATCGTCGTCACCTCCGAGACCGCAGGCCCGGTGCCCGACGGCATGCCGGTCGTGCGGGCCGGCGACGACGACGTCGACCTCGCACTCGCGGTGCAGCACCTCGGCGCGCTGGGAGCGGGCGTGGTGATGGCCGAAGGTGGACCCTCGCTCAACGGAGCTCTCGTAGCCGCGGGACTGGTCGACGAGCTCTGCCTCACCGTGTCGCCCCACCTGGTGGCGGGAACGTCCGCTCGCGTCGCGCACGGCGCCGTGTCGGCCCTGACGCGCGTCGCGCTCGCGCATGTGCTCGAAGAGGACGGCTGGCTGTTCCTGCGCTACGTCGCTCAGGCGTCGGGGTCGCGGTAGCTGCGCTTGGGCTCGGTGCTCTTGGCGAGCAGGGTGAGCTCACGAGCGAAGTCATCGGCCTCGTCGAAGCCTTTGTAAACGCTCGCGAAGCGCATGTAGGCAACCTCGTCGAGGATGCGGAGCCGATCGAGCACCGCGATGCCGACCCGCTCACTCGAGACGTCGCCTCCCCCTTCGAGGCGTAAGCCCTCCTCGACCTCACCGGCGAGGCCCTCGAGCTGGTCGATCGACACCGGACGGCCCTTCGCCGCGGCGAGCATTCCGGCGACGAGCTTGGAGCGGTCGAACGGCTCCCGTTCGCCCGACCGCTTCACCACCACAAGCGGCGCCTCCTCGAGACGCTCGAACGTCGTGAAGCGGCCTCCGCACGCCAAGCATTCGCGGCGTCGTCGAATGGCCGACCCGTCGTCGGCCGTGCGCGAGTCGATGACCTTGTCATCGAGAGAGGCGCAGACGGGGCAACGCACACCCCGACGGTAGTGGTCAGCCTGTTTCAGGGACGAGCAACCGGTCGCCCGGCTGAAGGGGCCCTTCGTGCGATGCGACGAGCTCGTCGACGAGGCCGCGGATGTCGCCGTCGGGGATCGCCGCGCGGGCGATCGACCAGACGGTGTCGCCTGGCTGCACGATGACGACACGTGCGCCGGCGCCCGGGAAGGGGCCCTCGGGGGCGGAGGCAGGGACGCCCCCGAGGGTCGCCGTGACGGTTCGCACGGCGAGGAAGAGGCCGACCGCGAACGCGACCAGCACGAGCAGCGCCAAGACGCGGCGCCGGCGATACGCGGCCGCCCGGCATGGCCGGCTCGGCGCCACATACAGAGGGATGGCAGCGCTCACGAACATCTGTTCGCCAGTTCAGCACGAACGTCTGTTCGCTGTCAACCGCTGGATCGAACGGATGTTTGACCTGGCTCCACGAACATCCGTACGATGCGGCCATGACCGAGATCGTTCTCACCGACCGCCAGCGCGAGGTCCTGCAGGTGATCGAGCAGCACATCCGCGACCGGGGCTACCCGCCGTCGGTGCGCGAGATCGGCGAGGCGGTGGGGCTGACGTCGCCGTCCACGGTCCACTCCCACCTCAACACGCTCGAGCGACTGGGGTACCTCCGTCGCGATCCCACCAAGCCGCGGGCGATCGAGGTCCGGTGGGACTCGTCGTCCGATGCCGCGATGGAGCGCCGGCCGACGCGCCACGTCCCTCTCGTGGGCGACGTGGCGGCGGGCACCGATGTGCTGGCCCAGGAGAACGTCGAGGAGCTGTTGCCATTGCCGGCCGACTTCACCGGCGAGGGCGACCTCTTCATGCTGCGGGTACGAGGCGACTCGATGATCGACGCTGGAATTCTCAGCGGCGACTACGTCGTCGCGCGCCAGCAAGCGATCGCGCGCAACGGCGACATCGTCGTCGCCGGCATCCCGGGCGAGGAAGCGACAGTGAAGACCTACCGGCGCGGCGGCGGCAAGGTCGAGCTCCTTCCCGCCAACGTCCGCCTCAAGCCGATGACGTTCGACGCGGACGAGGTGACCATCTTCGGCAAGGTGGTCACCGTGCTCCGCCGCCTCTGAGTCGTCGCCTACTGAAAGAAGAAGTCGGCGATCGCGGCTGTCGCGTCGAACGTGCGACCGGTTGGCCACGAATGCCCCGCTCCCTCGAGCGTGACGAGCTGCACCTGCGACCCTTCGGCACATCCGGACCACAGAGCCGTCGTGGTGCGGGAGGCGGACTGCTCGACCGGCTCGGATGCGCAGCCGAGTGCATCGACCATCCAGTCGATGCTCACAGCGACGGGCGTGAACGGCGGCAGGCCTACCGACTCCCCCTCGGGGCTCGACCCGCCGCCGTAGGGAACGATTCGGTCAGCGGTCCCGTGGATCTCGAGGAACGAGAGCGGCTGGGCGGGCTGGCAACCGGCCATGTTCGTGCCTGCAACCGACGCGGCGCCCAACACCTGCGTGTTGGGGTCGCACGCGAGGCGATACGCCATCATCCCGCCGTTGGAATGCCCCACCACGACGACTCGCCCGGGATCGACTTGCGCGAACCCGGCGAGGTGCGCGATCAACACGTTCAGGAAGCCGACGTCGTCGTTGCCCTCGCTCGCCGCGACCCCACAGCACGCTCCGGCGTTCCAGCTCTCGTCTTCGCCGGCGGGGTAGGCGACGATCAAGCCCCGCTCGTCGGCGAGAGCGTTCCACCCGCTCCCGGCGATGATCTCCTCCGGCACCCCCCCAGCGCCGTGCAGCACGAGCACCAGCGGCACTGACACGGCAGCGGGGAGGTCGGACGGGACATGGAGCACGTAGCGACGTTCGACACCGTCGTGAGTCAGGAACTCGACGGAGTCACCGCTGAGGGCCCTCGGTCGGGCCGGCGAGGCCGTGGTCGAGGGTGGTGACGCCGCGATGGTCGGCACCGTTGTCGTCACCGAGGACGCCGAGGATGTCACCGAGCAACCGCTGAGCACCAGCGCAGCGGCGGCGAGGGCTCGGAGGCGCATCACGACTGCTCGGCGAGCTCGGCGCGTTGCGCAGTCGCCCGCGGAGGGTGAGCGGCAATGCCCGCTCTGCCGCGAGATCAATGGCCCTGTCGAGCAGCGCGATCGCACGCGCACGGTCAGAGCCCGATGACCGGCCGCGACGAATGGCCTCGGCGCACGCCATCCACGTGCGGCACAACCGGGGCGCGTGGTCCATGCCACCTTCGATCCGCGCCGCGTCGGCAAAGTGCGCCTCCGCGCGATCCCAGTCCTCACTCAGTGCCGCGAGCAGACCGAGATAGTGGTCGACCGCACCGTGGAACCCGGCGCCCACGAACACGATGCGACCCTTGAGGGGTGCCAACGTGAACTGCAGCGGCGCGGCATAGGTGGGGTCGTCGAGGAACCAGGCCGCCGCGGCGAGCGATGTCGTGCCGAGCACCCAAAGGAAGTCCTTCGGCAGATCGGGGAGGCCGCCGTCGGTCAGGTCGTCCCACAGGGGACGCGCCCGTTCGAACTGGCCCTGCTCGGCGAACGTGTGGATCAGCAGCGCCTCCGCGGCCGGCAACACCGTCGCCGCCGCCGACAGCATCGCTTCCGCCTCCTCGGCGCGCCGGCCCTCGTCCCACAGCTGGGCGACATGCCCAGTCATCCACACGAGCGTGTCGGGTTGCCCGGACGCCGATCCGATCGCGAGCATCTCCTCGGCCAGCTCCTCACCCCGGCTGAGGTGGCCCTCGGCCATGGCCCGCATCGCCAGCGCATTCGCGAGGACGAAGCGCAGGAGGGGCTGGCTCGCTCTCTCCGTGTGCTCGATCTGTCGCTCCAGGTAGGCGTCGGCTCGCTGCTTGTCCGCGGCAATGCAGCTGGCGATGTGCAGGCCCGACGCGGCCATGGTCGCGAGAGCGGGATCGTCGATGCGCTCCGCGATGTCGAGGGCCTCGCGGCCGGCGCGAAACAGCTCGTCGATCGCAATGGACGAGAGGCCGAAGCCCGAGGTCTGGTAGCAGAGCGCCCGGGCCAGCACGGCGTCCGCCTCGAGCCGACACGCCATCGCGGTCGCCTCGCGGAGCAAGATCGGGCCGCGGGTCGGGTCGTCGGAGAAAAGCAGCTCGGCCGAAAGGGTCGCGAGGAGGTTGGCGCGATCGACGCTGTCGCCTTCGCCCGCTGCTTCGAGCGCCGCCTCCAACGCGCTGACGCGACCGGCGTCGACCTGCCCGGCGCCGCTGAAGAACCCGCGACTGGTCGCGAGCGCTGCTGCGATCTGTGTCTCGCGATCACCTGCGGCGTGCGCGAGTGAGGCGGCCTCGAGGAGTGTCTCCCGGTATCCGGCCTCGCCGGCACGACGTTGAGCCTCGCCGAGGCGCGCCAAGACGCGAGCCCGGGGACGCGCGTTGTCGAGATGTTCGAGGGCCCGTTCGAAGTACATGACGGCCTCGTCGCTGGCGAGCCGCGCGAGCGCCCTGTCTCCCGCCGCCAACGAGTAGCGCACCGCCTCGGCTTGCGTGCCCGCCACAGCCGCCTCGCCGAAGTGATGAGCGAGTGCGTTGAAGTCGTCGGGTCGGCGAACCTCGAGCGTCTCGGCCACCGTCCTGTGCAGGCGCACCCGGCGGCTCGTGCCGAGCTCGTCGTACAACGTCGAACGCACGAGCGCGTGTGAGAAGCGCCAGCGATCGACCTTCACCTCGTCGAGCAAGCTGGCGTCAACGGCCGAGGTCATCGCCGCGAGCACGTCATTCTCCGCTTGGCCACTCGCCCGTACGACGACGTCGAGATCGAACTCGCGCCCCACGACCGCGGCCACCCTCAGCACCTCGTTCGTCGTCGAGCTGAGCCGTCCGAGGCGTCGGCCGACGACATCGCGCACGCCCTCGGGGATGCCGATGCGGTCGATCGGCACGTCTACGGCCCATCGGCCCTCGCGCTGGAACAACGCACCCGTCTCCGCGAGATGCCGCAGCACCTCAACGATGAAGAACGGATTGCCTTCGGTCTCGTCGCGAACCGCGCGCGCGAGTTCGAGTCCGTCGGGACCTGGTTCGTACCCGGCGTTCTCACGGAAGAGGTCGACGACGTCCTCGGTGGTGAGACCGTGCAACGAGCACCGCTCGGCTCGATCGAGCCGGCGGAAGTCCGCGAGCGTGTCGGCCAACGGGTGGCCCCGCTCGAGATCGGTGTCGCGGTACGTGCCGACGACGAGCACACGCATCGGTCGCTCCGACCGGACGATGTGGTTCAAGAGGAGCAGAGTCGGCCGGCCGGCCCAGTGCACGTCGTCGAGCACGAGGAGGATGGGCCGCTCGTCGCTCGACGTCGCGAGCCAGTCCACGACCGCATCGAACATCCGGTATCGCTCGGTCTCCGGGTCGGATCGGGTGGGCGGTGCGACGTCGGGCGAGAGCGCCGCCAGGTCGGGAACGAGACGGGCGAGCTCGCCTCGGCTGCGGCCGAGGAGCATCGGCAGGCGATCGGGGTCCACCCCATCGACGATGAAGCGGAGCGCCTCGACGAAAGGTTGGTAGGGGACGCCGAGCTCCTCCTCGCACCGACCGAGGAGCACCATCGCGCCGTCTCCGTACACCTCACGGGCGAGCTGAGCCGCCGTGCGTGTCTTGCCGATGCCGGGCTCGCCCGACAGCATCACGACACGGGCGTGCGGGAGCGCGCCGGTTGCCGCCCGCCACGCAGACCGGAGCTGGTCCACCTCCTTCGAGCGGCCGACGAACGCGACCTGCTCCGAGGCCGCGAATGTCGGCGGCAGGGGCAGGTCGACGAGGGACGCGGCGTCGAGCGGTGTCCACACCACCGCGCAGACCTCGACGGGGTCGGACAGACCCTTCAGCGTGAGAGGGCCGATGTTCTCGAATTCGTACCCGCCGCGGGTCCCCGCGAGTGCGCGTGCCAGCGAGGTCACGAGGATCTGACCGGCCTGCGCGGCGCCGCACAGCCGGGCCGCCTCGACGACCGGGGTACCGAAGAGGTCGTCCCCTTCGGCCCGGGCGTCACCGGCGCTCACGCCGACCCGCAGAGTGAGTGCCGCTGCGTCGGCGGCCGCCTGCTGGATCGCGACACCGGCGCCGATCGCGTCAGCCGCGCCTCGAAACGCGGCCATGTGGCCGTCGCCGAGTCCTTTGACGAGCACGCCGTGGTGGCGCTCGACGGCTGTCGCGACCGCTGCATCGATCGCTGCGAACAGCACGTCAGCTTCGTCGTCACCGAGCCGGCTACGGAGCTCCGTGGAGCCCACGATGTCGGTGAAGAGAACAGTCCACGTGCCGCTCTCGATCATGACGGCGGATCAGCAGTCAACAGGTCGCGCAACGCGGCGAACGTCGTCTCGATGGGTGCGCGGTTGACGCGCTCGTCCCGTGTGTGCGCCAACGTCGCGTCGCCCGGACCGAAGTTCGCGGCCGGGATGCCGTGCTCCGCGAAACGAGCGACGTCGGTCCAACCGAGCTTTGCTCGCACCTCCAGCCCATTCCGCTCGATCAGTGCTCGTAAGAGTGGGTGGGTGAGGGAGGGGCCGGCCGCGGGGGCGCAGTCGATGATCGCAAACGCGTCGCCGTCCTCCAAGTCCTCGGCGAACACCAAGTCTCTCAGCGTCGCTTCGGCCTCGGCCGCCGAGCGGTCCGGTGCAAAACGGTGATTCACGACGAGGCGGGCCCGATCGGGAACGACGTTGCCAGCGACTCCCCCCTCCACGAACACCGCCTGCACTGCCTCGCGGTACTCGCATCCGTCGATCACCGGCCGCCGTTCGCGGTAGTCCGCGAGCCGCGTCAGCAGAGGTCCGAGGCGCTGGATCGCGTTGCGTCCCATCCACGGGCGCGCGGTGTGGGCGCGCGCTCCGGCGAGGACGACCTCGGCGCGCATCGTCCCCTGACAGCCGGCTTCGATGGCGCCATCGGTCGGTTCACCGAGCAGGGCCACGTCGCCCTCAAGCAGATCGGGCCGCTCGCGGAAGAGCCGCGCGAGCCCGTTGTGGGTCGCGTCGATCTCCTCCGCCTCGTAGAAGACGTAGGTGACATCGACTGTGGGCTCCCGCACCGTGCGGGCAAGCTCGAGCATCACCGCGAGCCCCGACTTCATGTCGGACGCGCCGCACCCCCAGAGTGTGTCGCCCTCGATCTTCGGAGTCCCGTTCTCGTTGATCGGCACCGTGTCCGTGTGCCCGGCGATGATCAGCCGGGTCGGATGTCCGAAATGAGTGCGGGCGACGAGGTTGCACCCGACCTGTGCGAGCTCGAGCGTCGACACCTGCTCGAGCTCCGCCCTGAGCATGTCGGTGATGGCGCTCTCGTCGCGGCTGATCGACGGGATGGCAACGAGGTCGGCGGTGAGGGCGAGAAGGTCGGCCACGCGGGCCCTCGTCACACCGTCGCGCCGTGGTCGCGCAGGATCGTCTCGAGCTGCGCCTTGTCGTGGCGTTCGCCCTCATGCAGGTGCTTGATGACGAGGATGCACGGCAGTCCGTACTCGTGACTGCCGAACTTGCGCTGGCGCGTGGCGGTCACGGCGACACAGTGCGCCGGCACCGTGCCCCGCCCGATCTCGGCCCCCGTCTGCGCGTCGATCACGGGGATCGACCCGGTGAGGATGCATCCGGCGCCGAGCACGCTGCCCCGACCGACTCGTGCGCCTTCGGCCACGATGCTGCGGCTGCCGATGAGGCAATCGTCCTCGACGACGACCGGCGCGGCCTGGGGCGGCTCGAGGACTCCACCGATGCCGACTCCGCCGGAGAGATGGACGTTTGCGCCGATCTGCGCGCACGACCCCACGGTCGCCCACGTGTCGACCATCGTGTTGTGCCCGACGTGGGCGCCGATGTTCACGTAGCTCGGCATCATCACGACGCCGCGCTCGAGGAACGACCCGTAGCGGGCGGACGCGCCGGGCACGACGCGCACACCCATCTTCTTGAACCCGGACTTCAGCGGCAGCTTGTCGGAGTACTCGAACGGGCCGAGCTCGACGGTCTTGATCTTGGAGAGGCGGAAGAGGAGAAGGATTGCCTGCTTGAGCCAGGGATACACGACGACGCGGCCCGCGACTACCTCAGCGACACGGGCCTGACCGGTGTCGAGCAAATCGACGGCCTCACGCACGATCTTCGCGGCCGACTTGTCGCCCGGCTCGACCTCGCTTCGCCGCTCCCAGAGCTCTTCGATCTGCCCCTGCAGGTCTGCCATCCGGCGCAGGTTACCCGTGCGTCGATCTGAGTCTCCGGGCGACGAGATCAATGCGGTCATCGGGCTGCACGACCGCCACTCGCACATGGTCGGGAGCGCCGTAGAAGTCGCCGGGACTCACGAGCGCGCCCGATGCCTCGGCGATCGCGCGCGTGAACGCCCAGCCGTCACCATCGGGCGCCTTCACCCACAGGTAGAACCCGCCCGCGGGAAGCGAGACCGACGCGCCCGACCAATCCCCGAGCACCTTGGCGACCCGTTCCAAGCGCGCGAGATAGCGCGCCCGCTGCAGCTCGACGTGCTCCGAGTCGTTCAGCGCGGCAACCCCTGCCGCCTGGGCGGGGCCGGGCACCATCATCCCGACGTGCTTGCGCACTTCGGACAAGTACGAGACGAGCTCGGGGTCGCCGGCGTAGAAGCCGACGCGGACGCCGGCCAGGTTCGAGCGCTTCGAAAGGGAGTGCACCGCGATCAATCCGTCGGCGCCGTACTCCAGGATCGTGCGCGGCGGACCGTCCCACGTGAACTCGGCGTAGCACTCGTCGCTGAACACCGGGACGCCGTGGGCGCGGCCCCAGTGCGCAGCGGCCGCGAGATCGTCGAGCGCTCCCGTCGGGTTGCTCGGCGAGTTGACCCACAGACAGAGCGCCCGGTCGGCGTCGCCAGGGTCGATGCCAGAGAGATCGAGACGAAAGTCATCGTCGACGGCAACGGGAACCGCTCGGCAACCGGCGAGCTCGGCGCCCATCGCATAGGTCGGGTACGCGACGGCGGGAAACAGCACGGTGTCGCGATCCGGCGCACGGAGGCGCAGCCACTGAGGCAGCGTCCCCACGAACTCTTTGGTGCCGATGCAGGCGGCGAGTGCAGGGGGCTCGGCAACAGCGAACCGGCGGGCGATCCAGGCGCTCGCCGCGGCCCGCAGGGCGACGGTGCCGACCGACGGCGGGTAGCCCCGCTCGGAGTCTGACGATGCGAGGGCATCGAGCACCGACTTGGCCGGCGGATCGCACGGGGTGCCAACCGAGAGGTCGACCATGCCGCCATCGTGGGCATCCGCGATCGCCGCGATCTCGTCGAGACGGTCATAGGGGTAGGGAGGCGGGACGAAGGGTCGCTTCACAAGTGGCTGCGTCACAAGGGGCTCGTCGCGAACTCCGCCAGCCGGCCGGCCGACGCCGCATCGAGTCGCGCTCGCACTCGGATGCCGTCGTCGCCGTGCGCCTCCGAGACGATCTCGCCCTCCCGATGCAGCTCAGCGAGAACGTCACCGCGCCCGTAGGGGATCATCAGCTCGACGACGTTCGCCAGAGCACGCAGCCGGTCGCCGAGGGTCACGAGGAGGTCGTCGACCCCCTCCCCCGTCACTGCCGAGATCGCGACTGACCCCGGGTGGGCGTCGACAAGCCGTTTGGCTTCATCGGTGAGATCGGCCTTGTTGAAAACAAGAAGCTCAGGGACGCGTCCCGCGCCGATCTCGTCGAGCACGACGCGCACCGCGTCGATCTGGCCGTCCGGATCGGGCGACGACGAGTCGACGACATGCATCAGGAGGTCGGTGGAGGCCACCACTTCGAGCGTGGACTTGAACGCCTCGACGAGCTGATGGGGCAGCTTGCGGACGAAGCCGACCGTGTCCGAGACGAGCACGGCCTCACCGCCGGGAAGCTGCATGCGCTTCGTCGTCGGATCGAGCGTCGCGAAGAGTCGGTCCTCGACGAGCACGCCGGCCTCGGTGAGGCGATTCAACAGCGTCGACTTACCGGCGTTCGTGTAGCCCACGATCGAAACCGACTGCAGGCGGCTGCGATTTCGCGCCTTGCGTTGCGTCGCACGCGTGTGGCTCAGGTCCTTCAGGTCGTGCTCGAGCTTCGTGATGCGTCGCTGCAACCTGCGGCGATCGGTCTCGAGCTGGGTCTCGCCCGGACCGCGGGTGCCGATGCGACCCGCCTGCTGCGACAGCGCGCCGGTGCGACCGCGTCGCAACCGCGGCAACCGGTAACGCAGCAAGGCGAGCTCGACCTGGGCCTTGCCTTCGAGGGTGTGCGCGTTCTGGGCGAAGATGTCGAGGATCACCGCGGTGCGATCGATCGCGGTACGCCCGAGCAGCTTCTCCAAGTTGTACTGCTGCGCGGGCGTCAGCTCGTTGTCGAACACGACGGTGTCGGCATCGACGTCGAGGCAGACCTCGAGCAGCTCCTCGATCTTGCCCTTGCCGATGAACGTCGCAGGGTCGGGACGATCCTTCCGCTGCATGATGCGGCCCGCCTCCTCCGCGCCGGCGGTGGCGATGAGCAGGGCGAGCTCGTCGAGGCTCGACTCCGTGTCGTCGACTCGAGCGGGCGGGACCGTGACACCGACCAGCACGATGCGCTCTCGGATGGCGCGTTCAATGAGGGTCATGCCGTCACCTCGGTCTCTGCCACGTCGATGTCGGCGATGTGCACTGTCGGTCCGGCAAGTGTGACGTTGTCACCGTCGAGGGTGACCTCGCCGTCACCGCCCAACATGTGGACGACAACCTGGGCGCCAGCAAGCCCCCAATCGCGAGCCGCCCACGCCGCGGCGCACGCTCCCGTGCCGCACGCCTCGGTGATCCCTACTCCTCGCTCGTGCACGCGCATCGTGATCGCACCCGCCTCGGGCCCCGCCGCGATCACCTCGAGGTTGATTTCCGGAACCGCCGCGCCCGCCACGACAAGGTCGACCGAGTCGGCATCGTCGACCAAGACGACGGCGTGAGGGTTCCCGATCGACAGGTGGGCGACCGGCCGCGATGGATCGAGGTCGAGCCGATGCCAGCCGGGAGGAGCCCCTGCCGCCACGATCGATCCCATGTCCACACTCGCCCAGGCTTCGGCGGGGCCGGTCGCCTTGATATCCACGCGGCGGAGGCCCCCATCGGTCGAGATCATCAGCGTCGCCTCGGTGACGCCCCGCTCCTCGATCACGGCCTGCGCCAAGCAGCGGATGCCGTTGCCACTCATCTCCACGCGCGATCCATCCGCGTTGAAGAGCCACATCTGCAGGTCACACGCGATTCGCCGCACCGCGGGACCTCCGATGATGAGCCCGTCGGCACCCACGCCCCGCGTGCGGTGGCAGAGGCGCACCGCGAGCGCGCCAGCGACATCGTCCAGCAGGGGGACGACGTCGTCGCGCAGCACGACCAGGAAGTCATTGCCGAGCCCGTGGTGCTTGCTCAGATGCATTGAGATGAGTCTCCCAGTAGGCCGACGACTTCCTCCACCGGATTGGCATCCGACGCGCTCACGTCGATCCACCGGATGCGGGGGTCGCGGCGGAACCAGCGCTCCTGGCGCACCGCGAACTGGCGGGTGCGCGTGATGGCGAGATCGCGTGATTCGCCGAGTGACAGCTCGCCGCGCAGGTGCGCGAGGAGCTCGCGGTACCCGAGCGCTTGCGCCGCGGTCCGCGAGAGCCGTTCGGGTCGACGGGCCAGCGCAGCGACTTCTTCGAGGAACCCCGCCGCCATCTGGGCGTCGAACCGGGCTCGAATGCGCTCCGTCATCAGCCGTCGATCGACGTGCAACCCAATCTGGACGATGCCGTTGGGGGCGTACGTCGTGAGTCCGGGCCCGAACGACGAGAACGGCCGGCCGCTTCCGAGGCACACCTCGAGCGCTCGGGCGACCCGTCGCCGATTCGTTGGCGCCATGCGCGACGCGGCGAGCGGATCGAGTTGCGTGAGTTGGGCGTGCAACGTCGTGACGTCTGGTTCGGCATCGAGGTTGGCCCGTATCGCCGGCCACTCACCGGGGGGGTCGAGGCGATCGATCACCGCGCGCAGGTAAAGCCCAGTTCCCCCGACGAGCAGCGCGCGATGAGCGTGGGCGTCGATCACCGCTAGCGCGACGTCGTACTCGTGCTGGAACCGAACGACCGTGAACGCTTCCGACGGTTCGGCCACGTCAACGAGATGGTGGGCGACCTCCGCCCGGTCAGCGAGGCTCGGTTTGGCAGTGCCGATGTCCATGCCTCGATAGACCTGCATCGAGTCGACAGACACGATCTCCAGGCCGCCGAGGTGGCGAGCGACCGACAGCGCCAGAGCGGACTTGCCCGTCGCCGTCGGGCCGACGATCGCAAGCAAGGGCGATGCCGACGAGGCGCTCAGACGGCGACCACCGCGAGCCGGGTGCGATGGCGAGCAGGCTCGAGGATCTCGACCAGCTCTCCCTGCAGATGATGAGGCGCGGCGCCCGTGACCCGGACCGTCGCGTATGTGCCGGGCCTGATCGCTGTGTCGACAACGAAGTGCACGAGCTTGTTCTGGCGCGTGCGGCCCGTGGTGACCGCGGGGTCGCGCTTGCTCGGGCCTTCGACGACGACCTCCTCGACACGACCCACGCGCTCCGAGTGGCGAGCTAGGGCAGAACGCTCGACCACGACTCTCAGCCGCCCGAACCGATCTGCGCAGACATCCACGGCCACGAACCGATCGTGCATCGCCGCGGCCTCGGTGCCCGGCCACGGCGAGAAGATGAACGTGTACACGCTGTCGTAGCGCGCTTCGGCAACGACCTCGAGAGTGCGCTCGAAATCGTCATCGGTCTCGCCCGGAAAGCCCACGATGAGATCGGTCGTCACGGCGAGATCA
>CAVXAI010000021.1:0-23609 GCA_963759645.1 uncultured Acidimicrobiales bacterium
CCGTCCACACAAGTCGCGTTGGCGTACGAAGGCGAGCTTGTCACGTCGAAGCATTCGGCGACGCCACGCTCGACACGCGCTACGCCGTGTTCTCGTGTACGAAGGCGTTCGTTGCGTCAACGGTGTGGACACTGATCGGCGAGGGACAGATCGATCCGTCCAAGCTCGTCATCGACTACATCCCCGAGTTCGGCACGAACGGCAAGGACGTGATCACCGTCGAGCAGGTGATGCTGCACACCGCCGGCTTCCCCCACGCGCCGCTCGGCGCGCCGCAGTGGTGGACGCGCGAAGGTCGCGTGCAGCGGTTCGCCGAGTGGCGTCTCAACTGGGAGCCGGGGACGCGCTACGAGTACCACGCGACGTCCGCCCACTGGGTCCTCGGCGAGATCATCGACCGGGTCACCGGCAGCAACTTCTGCGACGAGCTCGAGCGCCGCGTCACCGGTCCGCTCGGGCTGCCCCGCGTCCTCGGCCTCGCGAAGGACAAGCAGGACGGCATCGCCGAGCTCGTGCCCGTCGGCGAGCTCGCGACTCCCGACGAGATCAAGGCCGTGTTCGGCATCAGCGAGCTGCCGGTCACCGAGGTGACCACCGAGGCACTGCTCGGCTTCAACCATCCCGACGTGCGCGCGCTCGGCGTGCCCGGCGGCGGCGCCGCGATCCGCGCGGCCGACCTCGCGCTCTTCTACCAGGCGCTCCTCCACAACAAGGCAGGCGTGTGGAAGCCCGACGTCCTCGCCGACGTCACGACGACACGTGCGCAACTCCTTGCCCGACCCGCTGAGCAACACGCCGGCGAACCGCAGCCTCGGCCTGATCCTCGCGGGCGACGACGGTCGCTCCAACCTCCGCGGCATGGGCCGCACGGTGTCGCCCGGCACGTTCGGTCACAACGGTGCCGCCGGCCAGATCGCGTGGGCCGATCCGGCGACCGGTCTGTCGTTCGGCTACTGCACGAACGGCGTCGACCTCAACGTCATCCGCGAACCCCGGCGCGGCACCGCCCTCGCCAGCCTCGCCGCCGTCTGCACGTCCTAGACCCCATCGCCACCAGCGAGTGCGCGCCAGCGGCCGACTATGCGTCCGGCTGGCGCGCAAACGGTCGTTTGGTCGGGTCAAAGGCGCTTGAGGAACCAGTTGTCGCTGCTGCCCTTGGGGTAGTCGTCGAGGGTCGCGAGCAGCGTGTAGCCGTGGCGGAGGTAGAAGTCGGGCGCCTGGAAGCCGTGGCTCCCGAGCGAGATCTGGGTGCACCCCCGCCGGCGAGCCTCCTCTTCGGCGGCGCGCAGCATCAACGTTCCCTTGCCCTGCTTTCGGAGCGACTCGTCGAGCCAGAGCATGTCGATCTCGCAGTGGCCACCCCAGGTCCATCCGTAGAGCCCGGCAACCATGCGACCGTGTTCGTCCCGCTCGAAGATCGCGAGCTCGAGGCCATCGCGGATGCCCGTCGTGGCGAAGTTGAACTCGTTGAGGAGTTCTTCGAGCTCGTCGATGTCGGCCTTGCTCGGATGGTCGTCGATGTCCACGTCGCGATCATGCCGGGAGGACGAGCACGTCGCCGTCGCGATTCGTGCGCTCCGCGTTCGTGCGCTGGAAGATGCCTTGGGCGTCGACGCCGATAGCGGTGTTCGGGCAGTCGCCCCCTGCCGGGAACGTCGCCCGCACTCGTGTGGCCGCGAGCGTCTGGCCGTCGACAAGCGTCCACTCCGGCGTCGACCAGCGCACCGCGGCGGTCGGATGATCACAGCGGGCGAACACCTCCGACCACATCACCGCCGACGTCAGCCGGTCGCCGGGCGCGAGCAGGTGGCGCACGAGCTGTGTGTTCGCCGGAGCCCAGGTCGGTGATCTCACCGCGCCAGCCTTCGTCGGCGTGGGAGATGCGGAGCCGGTACGGCACGCCCGGCTGCCAGGCGTAGTCGCGGGTGTTGGGGTCGTTCGGCGTGCTCGGCAGCGGCGACGGCGTCCCTTCGAGGATCGACGTGACGTTGCCGACGTCGGCGTAGCCACCCCAGTTCGCGGCACGGGCGTCGGGAAACCGGGGATTCCACTGCAACCCGAGGTGCGCTCCGCCGTAGGCGCGCGTGCCGTCGTGAAACGTCGCCTGCAGCGCCCAGAAGTAGAGACGGGACACAGTCGGCGGCTCGAGCACTTCGAGCGTCACCGAAACTGCGGTGACCGCCTCGTGCGGCGCGTCGAGCCACCAGAGGTGAAACGACGACACGCCCTTACCCGGCTCGCCGGTCGGACGCCGGCGTCGCTCGCTGCCACCACCGTCGCGCCGCCACGCCGTCACGCTAGGCAGCCGTGCCAGCGAGAGTGTCCGGCGAGAGTGTCAGCCGGCGACGCCGCTGGTGCTCGCCGCGATGAGCTCGGTGGCCTTGGCGATCTCGACGCTCCCCGCGCTGATCAGCTCGGCCGCCTCGTCCGCCTCGAGGTCAAGACACGCGTGCGCGGCCTCGCGGAACAGGTTGGCGGCGCGCACGGGCGTGACGACCCGCCTGGGTGTCGGGCGCGTGATCGGCCATCGACTTGGAGGCAGGGACAAGTTGGGCGCAGGCGGACAGGACGCGTCCGACATCGCCCGCGCCACCCGCACTGCTGATCTCGCCGAACAGGCTCTCCAGCCTCTGGGAGTCCTCCATCGCGACCTCGGTCCACACCAGGTTGCGTGCCATCTCGCTGCCCGCGTCGATCTCGCGCCCGCGTCGCTAATCGTCGACACGCTCCCCTGCGAGGCGTCGCTCGGCGCGCCCTCCTCGACGTGGTTGGAGGCACAGCCGGACCCGACGACGACCATCGCGCCGATCGCCAGCGCGACGATCTTGCCCCTGTCTTCAACATTCGTGTTCAACTGCCGAAGATCTCGCTCGGCTTGAGGTTCGGATGCGCCGTCGTGAGCGTGTCGTACGCGTCGGGATCGACGAGCTGCGTCACCGCGTCGAGGCCGCCGTAGACACCCGACGTGATCTGCTCGATCCAGAGCTCGCGGGCTCGTCCGAGCCAGCGGAACAGCGCCGTCACGTAGCGCTCGAACTGCGCATCGTCGAGCGCGAGGGTGCACGTTGCGATGGACCACGCGTTGTAGCGGAAGATGAGCTGGCCGTCTTCCCACTCCGGCGGCGAGAAGCCGAGCGGGTGCGCATCCTTCCACTCCGCAACTTCGGGCCAGCCCTCGGGGCACAGCTGCAGCTCGATCTCGCGGCACTGGTCGCGCCACGCGTCGTCCTCGATGTCGGAGAGGTCGGTCATCGCGAGCGGGATGATCCCCCGCTGCTCCACGAGCACCTCGGGGTCGCCGGCGGTGGCATCCACCTGCACGGTCACGTCGAAGTGCACGGCATACGCGAGGGCGTAGGCCTTGTCACGGACGAACGCCGTCCGTCGAGCGAGGTACTCCTCGACGATCTTTTCCAACACGTCGTCCACCGGCCCGGTCATCATTCCTCCTGCTCGATTGCCAGAGGAAGGAACGCCCGAAGCCTCGGCGACAGTTCCGCCGCTGGGCGCGGATGAGCCGAACGGCCCATGCCGTCAGGCCGGAGGAGCGGCCGCTCAGAGCTCAGGGCGGCGGCGGCAGCTCAGGGCCGGTGCGCGAGGACGTCGAGCCGCACGAAGGTCTGGTCGTAGGTGCCGTCGGCGCGACGCATCTCGTCGACACGATCGAGCACCTGCCGTCGCAGCTCCGGATGCAGCTCGGGAGCAAGCAACGCCTCGTAGGCCTGGAAGCACTGGCTCTCGAGCCACCCGACGAGCGATGCTCGGTCGAAGGCTCGTCGCTGCGCGACGGTGCGCACCCAACCCTCGGCCGCCGAGAACCCCGCGCCCTCGAGCAGCTCGAGGTAGTGACCCGCTCCGAGGTAGGTCCACGGGCATCGGGGACCACCGAGCCCGGCGGAGCAGTCGTCGAAGAGCGCGAGCATGGCCCGCACGTTGTCGCCGCCCCCGAACTCCAGTCGAAGGCGCCCGCCCGGCCGTAGCTGCCGGAAGCACTCGGCGAGGAGCGGTGGGTGGTCGGCTTCAGGTACCCAGTGCAGCGCGGAGCGGCTCATGACGACGTCGAAGCCGCCCGCGTCGGGCAGGAGTGCGCCAAGGTGCTGCACGGCGCCGAGCACGAAGCTCTGGTTGGGCGCCGCGCACGCCCGAGCAAGCTCGATCATCGATGGCTGCGCGTCGACCCCGACGACCTCGCCGTCGGGCACCAGGTCGGCGAGCGCGCGGGTGAAGTCGCCGGATCCGCAACAGAGGTCGAGGATCCGCTCGTCCCCTTCGAGGGGCAGCGTGGCCAGGAACGCGGCGTCGAACACCCGGTGATGGCCCGTGTTGGCGGCGTAGGCGGCGCCGTCCCACTCCGGCAGCCACACCTCAGAGTTGCTCACTATTTGGGACGACCGTTCTGCCATGTGGTCAGCCTAACATCACGCCGTGTTCGACTGCGATGTGTTGATCGTCGGCGGCGGCTTCGGGGGTGCGTACGCAGCACGCGAGCTCGGGAGGCGGCTCGGCTACCGCGCCGACCGGGTGGTCCTCGTCACGCCGGAGAACTTCTTGCTCTTCTCTCCCCTCTTGGCCGAAGCGGCGTCCGGCACGATCGAACCTCGCCATGCCGTCATCCCGCTCCGTCCGATGTTGCGCCGGGTCCACGTCATCACCGGCGCGGTCTCCGAGCTCGACGTCAAGGCGCGCACCGCGACGGCGATCGATCATGCCGGCGTTCGCCACGGGCTGCGCTTTCAGGCGCTCGTGCTCGCGCCGGATCGGTCCCGGCGACACTGCCGATTCCGGGCCTCGCGGAGGAGGCCGTCGGCTTCAAGACCCTTCCGGACGCGATCTGGTTGCGCAATCGGGTGCTCGCGCAGCTCGAGGCCGCCCACGACCTCCCCGAAGGAGACCTTCGCCGCGAGCTGCTGACGTTCACGTTCGTCGGCGGCGGCTACGCCGGCGTCGAAGCCCTGGCCGAGCTCGAGTCGTTGACACGCGACGCGTTGCATCTGTACCCGCGACTGAGACCCGTGGATCTCCGCTGGGTGTTGATCGAAGCGCAGGGCACGTTGCTCCCGAGCCTGAGCCCGAAGCTCGCGCAGTACGCGCTGCGCCATCTCCGTAGCCGCGGCGTGCAGGTGCTGCTCGACACTCGGCTGCGCTCCTGTGTCGACAAGGTCGTCGAGGTGGACAGCCCGACCGCAATCGAGCCCTACCGCACCGGCACCCTCGTGTGGACCACGGGCCAGCGACCGTCGTCGTTCGTGATGTCGCTCGGGCTCGCCACTGACGAGCGCGGGCGCGTGATCGTCGACGAGTTCCTCGCGGTGCCGGGCCACGACGGCGTGTTCGCGATCGGCGACGCGGCCGCCGTCCCCGATCCGGACGGCGGTGTCTCCCCGCAGACCGCGCAGCACGCGTTCCGCGAGGGGATCCTCGCCGGGCGGAACGTCGCCGCGTGGCTCGGCCACGGCGACAAGGCTCCGTTCCGGTACCGCGATCGAGGTCTCGCGGTCACGCTCGGCAAGCGACAGGGAGTGGCCCAGGTCCGCGGGTTCACGTTCAGCGGCTTCATCGCCTGGTGGATGGGCCGCAGCTATCACCTGCTGATGATCCCGGGCCTCGCCCGCAAGGCGCGGGTGGTGACGGACTGGACGATCGCGCTGCTCTTCCCCCGCGACATCGCGCAACTCGGCACCCTCGGCTCCCCCACTCCGCTGGCCTGATCGAGTTTCTGGCTGGGGTTCAGCCGTGCGCGGAGTCAGGAGGTGGGGCGAGGTCTTGCGAGGTCCAGAAACCCACGGCGGGCTCGACGTGATGACCGCCGGCGGCGTAGGTCGCGAGGCGGGAGCGTCCGCCGTCGGACTGCAGGTCGATCACGTCGAACAGCGCACGCGGTCCGGCGGCACGCAACGCGAGATCGCCCTCGCTGCCTTTGCGGGGCAGCTGCGAGGTGAGCACCAAGAGCGGTCCCGGGAAGGTGATCGCGGACGGCCGCGGCGCGGCCGAGTGTGCGCCACACCACGTCGGTGCGCGGCCAGCCCTCCGCGGTGTGATGTCGCGGGACCCGCGACATCCACGAACCACGGGACGTTCGCCGCGTCCTCGGCCACGAAGGTCGAGCGCGACACCCGTGCGTCGGATGCGCCGGTTGCGGGCGACGATCGTGAACCCGGCATCGGTGAGCGCGGCCTCCGCGATCTTCTTGGTGGACTGCACGGAGTCGACACGCGATCGACACGACGGGCGCGGCGAGCTCCGACGCCACGCGGTGGCGAGCGATCTCGACGTACTCGGGATCGAGGTCGTAGCCGATGTACCGCCGACCGAGGCGCGCGGCTGCGACGAGCGCCGACCCACTTCCCATGAACGGGTCGAGCACGAGATCGTCGGCGTAGGTGTAGAGCGCGATGAGCTTCTCGGGCAGCTCGACGGGGAATGGCGCGGGATGGCCGACGCGGCGCGCGCTCTCGGGCGGGATCTCCCACACGTCGAGCGTGAGGGACATGAAGTCGTCGCTCGTGAGCGTCACCTCGTGGGGCAGACCTTCGACTCGGCGGACTCTCGCAGTTCGGGCGCGGTCGAACCGACCCTTGCTCGCGATGACGACGCGCTCGGTGAGGTCGCGCAACACAGGGTTCGCAGGGCTGCGATAGGAGCCCCACGCACACGAGCCGCTCGCACCCTCGCCCTTCTGCCAGATGACCTCACCCCGCAGGAGCAGCCCGAGGCGATCCTGCAGGATCGTGATGACGTCGGCGGACAGGCTCCGATACGGCTTGCGGCCGAGGTTGGCGACGTTCACCGCGATCCGTCCGCCGGGCTCGAGCGTGCGGACGCAGTCCGCGAACACGGCGGTCAGCAGCTCGAGGTACTCGAGGTACGAGCTCGGCACCCCTTCCTTCTCGAGCTCCTCCTCGTAGTGCTTCCCCGCGAAGTACGGCGGCGACGTGACGACCAGCGCGACCGACCCGTCGTCGATGGCGTCCATCGACCGAGCGTCGCCACAGACGAACGGATCGGCGACGGGCTTCGGCGGCGCGACCTCGTCGGCGTCGGTGAGCGACGGGGGCCTGGAATCGACCGTAGAAGGCGGACGCGTCGTGGCTCTCGCGCCGCCCGACTCCGAAGTTCGACGTGGACGTGCGGCGACGCTCCCGCATCCGACCTCCCTCCTCTGACGCTAGGCGGTCGGCGCTCGGCCAAGGGTGACCAACGACTCAACGGCTACGAGACCGCCCGATGCGACAATGGGCCGATGTCTCCGCCTCGCCTTCGGGTCTCGGCCGTCTCCGGCCGGGTGACCATCGTGGGCGAGGACCGCGACGACGTCTCGATCGACCCGAAGGGCAAGCAGGAGCTCCGGCGAAGACGGCTCCATCGAGGTGAAGCCGCAGAGGCGGTCGTCGTCGGTGCACGTGCGCTGCCCCGAAGGCAGCGAGGTGATGGTCGGCACAGTGTCAGGAGACGTGGACCTCCAAGGCAGCCTCGGTGCGGTCCGAGTGACGTCGACGAGCGGATCGATCACGGTCGACACCGTGGAGAGCGCGGACCTGCGCTACCGTGTCCGGCCGCGCGACCGTCGAGCAGTGCACCGGGCTCTGCCGCGCGTCGACCAAGAGCGGCAAGATCGACGTCGGAGCGGCGGGCGGCGGCGACCTCGCCACCGTGTCGGGCGACGTGCGCATCGGCGCGACGAGCGGGGTCGAGGTGCGCACCGTCAGCGGCAAGGTCGACATCCAGTCCGGCGCGCAGGGCCCCGTGCGGGCGAAGACGATCTCGGGCTCGATCGACGTCACGCTGCCGCAGGGTGTGCGGCCGAACGTCCGGGCCAAGGGGCGCGGCAAGGTTCGCTGCGAGTGCGAAGAAGGCAATGACGTGGACGTCGACGTCAGAACGGTGAGCGGCAAGATCGAGATCGCCGCGCGCTGATGGGTCCTGCGTCGAGCCGCACGACCACGGCCGCCACCGCGACGTCCGTCTCGGGCGCGATCGTCTTCACCGACATCAGCGGCTTCACCGAGTTCACCGCGCTCCAGGGTGACGACCAGGCGCTCGAGGTGCTCAACACCCAGGCGCGCGTGGTCACCGAATCACTGCCGTCGGGCGCTCGTGTCGTGAAGGAGCTCGGCGACGGGTTGCTGCTGTGGTTTCCCGACGGCCCGAGCGCGGTGATGACGAGCCTCGAACTTCAGGACCGATTCGAGAACGAGATCGAGCTCCCCCTCTGGGTGCGCATCGGTGTCCACTGCGGCACGGCGCTCATGAAGGGCACCGACCTCGTCGGACACGACGTGAACGTCGCGTCGCGCATCCTCGACATCGCGGGGCCGGGCGAGGTCCTCGCGTCCGAGCCCACCCGCCTGTCGGTCGAGGGCCGCTTGCCCGGGGTGTGCTTCGACGAGCTCGGACCGGTCGTCATGAAGGGCATCCCCGAACCGGTGCGCCTCTGGCGGGCGACCAAGGAGCGCGCCTGACCGTGACGGCGCCGACATCGAGAGTGGTCACGGTCGTGCTCGATCAGCCGCGCGGCGCGCTGCCGACGTTCACGCTCGACACCCCGTGGTGGCAGGAAGTCGAATCGGTCGTCGACGCCGTGCGCGACGAGTTCGGACTCGACATCGTCGTGCTCCGCGTGCTCGAGGGAGAGACGCCGTTCGTCTCGCCGGTCACCTATCTCGCCGAGGTCACCTCGGGCGACCCGGCGCGCGCTGCTCGAACCGTGGACGAAGCCGATCGCCGACGACCCCCTCCGCGCCGCGTACGCGCGCCCCGGCGGACCGCAGGCCGACCTCGACTGGGCGGCTCGCCACGTCGCGTTCACGGGACCACCGGTGCAGGTGCGCACCTGGAACCTCTCGTCGATCTGGCGGATCCCGACACGCGACGGGTCTCGTGTGGCTCAAGCA
Source organism: uncultured Acidimicrobiales bacterium (assembly GCA_963759645.1). Classification (GTDB taxonomy): domain Bacteria; phylum Actinomycetota; class Acidimicrobiia; order Acidimicrobiales; family DATKAS01; genus DATKAS01. The sequence continues at coordinate 8,892 of CAVXAI010000021.1, forward strand.
CGTGCCACCGTTCTTCGCGCACGAGCCCGCGATGCTGCGCGCTCTGGACGGTGAAGCTCCTGTGCCCCATCTCATCGCCGGGGAGCCCGGTCGCATGTTGCTCGCCGATGTTCCGGGCCACGACTGCTACGACGCGACGCGCCCGGAGCTCGAGGCAATGGTGGACACGCTCGTCGACCTTCAGGGGGCGTGGGCGGGGCGTGTCGACGACGTGCTCGCCCTCGGTGCACCAGATTGGCGGTCGTCAGCGTTCATCCATCTCGCTCAGGACGTCGTGGAACGCGACGCCAGTGCGGAGCTGCGCACTGTTCTCGACCCGTTTGTCGAACGGTTGCCGCAGGCGTTCGCCGATCTCGACTCGTGCGGGCTCCCGAACACGTTCGTTCACGGCGACTTTCATCCCGGCAACGTCAGGTGGACGAACGACGGACCGGTCGTCCTCGACTGGGGCGACGCCGGGGTTGGCCACCCGCTGCTCGATCTGCCCGCCTTCCTCGACCGCGCCGGGCCCCACACCGCCGAGCTCGAAGCCCGGTGGCTCGACCGATGGGCCATCGCCTATCCCGGCAGCGATCCGCGGCGTGCGGCCGACGTCATCGCTCCGATCGCCGCGTTGCGACAGGCGATCGTCTACCGGGGGTTCCTCGACGGCATCGAGGAGACGGAACGCGTGTACCACCGCAGCGACGTGCCCGAGCAGCTGCAAACGGCGGTCGCACTCATCTCGTAGCCCGCGAAGGGGTGGGCTCAGTCGCACCACTCGCGTCCGTGACCCGGCTCCCTGAACCTGGATGCGTAGTAGGCGACCGTGTACTGGTGCTGCACGACCACCGGCTCGTCGCCTCCACGGATGGCTTGCATCGCGCGCCGCAACTGCGCGCCGACCGAGGGGCGCTCGGCCGGCGCGGCGCTCGCGACTGCGATGACCTCGCATTCAGGGTGCACAGGACGGCCTGAGCCTCAGGGCTTCCGGCCCGACCAGCCAACGAGCTGGTCGATGTACGGAGCGTCGTCGGGAACGGGCACGACTTCGCCGAAGAAAGGGATCTCAGTGCGGTCCTCGGGCAGGCCGTCGCGCAGGGCTCGGAATGCGTACTCGACGACCTCGGGCTTCCAGTCGGCCCATTGACCGGTCGCCTGGGCGAGGTCCCACGCGTGGAGCACGACCTCGCACGTGAAGTCGGCAAGCACGTCCGCACCGAGTGCCTGCGGGTTCCAAGGGAGGGAGATCGTCTTCGACAGCAACGCGTCGTCGGCCCACACCTCACGGACGGCGGCGGCGCTGGTGTCCCAGTCCGCACGCCACTTGTCGAGCGGGATCGCCTCGGAGCGTTCGCTGAACTCCGCGCCGCTGCCGAGGGCAGCGACGGCATAGGGACCGTTGAGGAGGTGGTTGGCCAGGGCATTCACGTCGAGTTCGGGGCACGGCGTGGCGAGGTCGAGCTGGTCTTCGCGCACGCCACTGATGACCTCGGCTGCAGTGGCCATGGCGCTCGAGAACAGGCTTCGGGGGTCGGGGGGTTGGGGGTTGCGCTTGGGTGCCATGGGTCAAGCATGCGCCTCCGAACCGGACACCATGTGACCGGTTTGTCGTGAACAATGGATGGATGCGAGCCGACCGTTTGGTGGCGATCCTGCTGCTCCTTCAGTCCCGCGGGCAGGTCACGGCCGCCGAGGTCGCCAGCGAGCTCGAAGTCTCGGAGCGCACGGCCCGGCGGGACCTCGAGGCGCTCGGGATGGCCGGGTTGCCGATCTACTCCCGGCAAGGTCGTAACGGTGGTTGGCAGCTCATCGGCGGTGGGCGCACCGACCTGAGCGGCCTCACCGCGGCTGAGGCACGCGCGCTGTTCCTCGTCGCCGGCCCTTCGTCGTCGGCGACTCCTGAGGTGAAGGCCGCGCTCCGCAAGCTCACCCGTGCCCTCCCCGAGCCGATGCGTCCGAGCGCCGAGGCCGCGTCCACCGCGTTGATCGTCGATCCGCTCGGATGGGATCACACCGGGCCGCCGCGCCGAGTACCGGCGCATCTCGACGCGGTGCAACGCGCTGTCATCGAGGGTGTGCAGATCACGCTCGGGTACGTCGCTCGCGACAAGGCGAGCTCGACCCGTGTGGTGCATCCACTCGGTCTCGCCGCAAAGGGCACCGCGTGGTACCTCGTAGCCGACACGGAGGCCGGGTTGCGGACGTTCCGCGTCGACCGCGTGACGTCCGTCGAGCCCACCGGCGATCCCACGGTGCGCCCCGACGGCTTCGACCTCGCCGAGGCCTGGAAGCTGATCACGGGCGCGGTCGAAGAACTCCGCGCGCCTGTGCACGCTCAGGCGCTCGTCCATCCAGAGATCGTGTGGGACTGCCGCGGCACGTTCGGCGGTCGCGTCCGCATCGGGCCGACCGTGCCCGACGGCCGCGTCGAGGTCGAGATCCGCGGGCACACCGCGTGCTCGCTTGCCGGCGAGGTCGCGGCGTTCGGCGCCATGCTCGAGGTGCTCGGCCCCCCCGAGGTGATCGCGGAGCTGCTCCGACTCGCGGCCGAGCTCACGGCTCTCTACGTGCGCGAACCCGTGGCCCCTAGCATCGGGTGATGGTCGAGGCGGGCAACGACCCCGACACGAGCCGCGTGCTCGCCGGGCAGGCGTTCTTCGAGGACGATCTCGACGCTTGCCGCCGGAATGCCGAAGCCGCGTTCCGCGGCTATCGCGACCAGGGTGACCTGCGCTCCGCGGGCCGCATGGCGATCGACCTCGCCCAGCTGCACCATGGCTCCCTCGGCAATCGAGCGGCGGCACAGGGGTGGCTCGAGCGAGCGCGGCGAACGCTCGAACAGGTCGGCCCGTGTGTCGAGTGGGGTTACTTCGAGCTCGCCCTCATGGCGTGTGACCGTTCGGACGCGGTCGATCTCGAGCGGAGCGCGCAGCGGGCTCTCGACATCGCGCTCGAGTTCGGCGGTCGCACGCCATGAACGCCAGCTCGAAGTAGCCCCACTCGACACACGGCCCGACCTTCTCGAGCGTGCGCCGGGCCCGTTCGAGCCATCCCTGTGCCGCCGCTCGGTTCCCGAGGGAGCCCCATGGGAGACCGGCGAGGTCGATCGCCATGCGGGCGGCGGAGGGAAGATCACCTCGATCGGATAGCCGCGAAAGGCGGCTTCGGCATGTCGGCGGCAAGCCTGGAGATCGTCGTCGAAGAACGCTTGTCCGGCGAGCGTGCGGCTAGTGTCGGGATCGCTCGTCTCGACCATCGGCCATCACCCAATGCTAGGGGCCACCCGTTCGCGCGTCGTAGGGAGCGGTGAGCTCAGCCGCGAGCCGGGCGAGCTCAGTGATCACCTCAGGCGGGCCGAGCACTTCGACAGTCCGCCGAACGCGGCGATCTCGCCCGCAAGCGAGCACGCGGTGTGGCCGCGGATCTCGACTTCGACACGACCGTCGGGCACGGTCGGTCCGATCCGGACGCGACTGCCGAACGTGCCGCGGCACTCCCACACGATCTCCGGATGGACGAGCGCCTGCGCGTGCACGGCGCGCGGAGCTCTTCGACCTTGCCCGTGATGAGCTTCCACGCCTCGGCGAGGTCGAAGCCGTCGGGGCGCACCGCGGGTTCGCCGGTGGGCTCGACCGAGGTCACGCGGTCGACGCGGAACGTCCGCAGCCCGGCCTCGGTGTCGGCGACGAGGTACCACGCGGTGCCCTTCGCCGCGAGGCCGAGCGGATGCACGACGCGGGTCGAGCTCGCCTGGTCGCGCGCGACGTAGCCAGCATGATCTGCACGCCCTCGATGACGGCGCGTTGCACCGCGTCGAGGTGCGTCGGTACTCGGCGCGGCGGCCCGGTGTGATCCCATCCGAGTGGATCGACGATCAACGCGGTGGACGCGGCCTCGGCGCTCGGCCGCATCGGCTCCGGGAGGGCACGAGTGAGCTTGCGCAGCGCGGCCTTCACCTCGGCGTCGCCGACGAGGAGGGGCCGGCGACGAGGAACAGCGCGCGTGCCTCGGCCGCGGTGAGGCCGCTCAGGTCGGTGCGCCCGCCGCCGATGAGCTGCCAACCGCCGTTGCGACCCTGCCGGGAGTAGATCGGCAACCCGGCCATCCCGAGCGCCTCGAGGTCACGCCGGGCCGTGCGCTCCGAGACTTCGAGCTCGCTGGCGACCTCGGCGGCTGTGACCTGCCCACGGGACTGCAGGAGCAGCAGGATCGCCACCAAGCGGTCGGCTCGCATCCATCCATTGTTCACGACAAACCGGTCACATGGTGTCCGGTTCCGAGGCGCATCCTTGACCCATGGCACCCAAGCGCAACCCCCAACCCCCCGACCCCCGAAGCCTGTTCTCGAGCGCCATGGCCACTGCGGCCGAGGTCATCAGCGGCGTGCGCGAGGACCAGCTCGACCTCTCCACGCCGTGCCCCGAGCTCGACGTGACTGCCCTCGCCAACCACCTGCTCAACGGCCCGTATGCCGTCGCTGCCCTCGGCAGCGGCGCGGAGTTCAGCGAGCGGTCCGAGGCGATCCCCCACGACAAGTGGCGGGCGGACTGGGACACCAGCGCCGCCGCCGTCCGTGAGGTGTGGGCCGACGACGCGTTGCTGTCGAAGGCGATCTCGCTCCCGTGGAACCCGCAGGCACTCGGCGAGGACGTGCTCGCCGACTTCACGTGCGAGGTCGTGCTCCACACGTGGGATCTCGCCCAGGCGACCGGTCAGTGGGCTGACTGGAAGCCCGAGGTCGTCGAGTACGCGTTCCGAGCGATGCGCGACGGCCTCCCCGAGGACCGCAGCGAGATCCCGTTCTTCGGCGAGGTCGTGCCCGTCGCCGACGACGCTCCGTACATCGACCAGCTCGTCGGCTGGTCGGGCCGGAAGCCCTGAGGCTCAGGCCCTCCTGTGCACCCCGAATGCGAGGTCATGCAGTCGCGAGCGCCGCGCCGGCCGAGCGTCCCTCGGTCGGCGCGCAGTTGCGGCGCGCGGTGCAAGCCATCCGTGGAGGCGACGAGCCGGTGGTGGTGCAGCACGAGTACACGGTCGCCTACTACGCATCCAGGTTCAGGGAGCCGGGCCACGGCCGCGAGTGGTGCGACTGAGCCCACCCCTTCGCTGGCTACGAGATGAGTGCGACCGCCGTTTGCAGCCGCTCGGGCACGTCGCTGCGGTGGTACACGCGTTCCGTCTCCTCGATGCCGTCGAGGAACCCCCGGTAGATGATCGCCTGTCGCAACGCGGCGATCGGCGCGATGAGCGTCGGCCGCACGCCGCGGATCGCTGCCGGGATAGGCGACGGCCCATCGGTCGAGCCACCGGGCCTCGAGCTCGGCGGTGTGGGGCCCGGCGCGGTCGAGGAAGGCGGGCAGGTCGAGCAGCGGGTGGCCAACCCCGACGTCGCCCCAGTCGAGGACGACCGGTCCGTCGTTCGTCCACCTGACGTTGCCGGGATGAAAGTCGCCGTGAACGAACGTGTTCGGGAGGCCCGCACGAGTCGAGATCGGCGAACGCCTGCGGCAACCGTTCGACGAACGGGTCGAGAACGGTGCGCAGCTCCGCACCGGCGTCGCGTTCCACGACGTCCTGAGCGAGATGGATGAACGCTGACGACCGCCAATCTGGTGCGCCGAGGGCGAGCACGTCGTCGACACGCCCCGCCCACGCCCCCTGAAGGTCGACGAGCGTGTCCACCATCGCCTCGAGCTCCGGGCGCGTCGCGTCGTAGCAGTCGTGGCCCGGAACATCGGCGAGCAACATGCGACCGGGCTCCCCGGCGATGAGATGGGGCACGGGAGCTTCACCGTCCAGAGCGCGCAGCATCGCGGGCTCGTGAGCGAAGAACGGTGGCACGTGCTTGAGCCACACGAGCCCGTCGGTCGGTCGGGATCCGCCAGATCGACGAGAGGTTCCAGGTGCGCACCTGCACCGGTTGTCCCGTGAACGCGACGTGGCGAGCCGCCCAGTCGAGGTCGGCCTGCGGTCCGCCGGGGCGCGCGTACGCGGCGCGGAGGGGGTCGTCGGCGATCGGCTTCGTCCACGGTTCGAGCAGCGGCGCCGGGTCGCCCGCGGTGACCTCGGCGAGATAGGTGACCGGCGAGACGAACGGCGTCTCGCCCTCGAGCACGCGGAGCACGACGATGTCGAGACCGAACTCGTCGCGCACGGCGTCGACGACCGATTCGACTTCCTGCCACCACGGGGTGTCGAGCGTGAACGTCGGCAGCGCGCCGCGCGGCTGATCGAGCACGACCGTGACCACTCTCGATGTCGGCGCCGTCACGGTCAGGCGCGCTCCTTGGTCGCCCGCCAGAGGCGCACCGGCTCGGGGATGCCCTTCATGACGACCGGTCCGAGCTCGTCGAAGCACACCCCGGGCAAGCGGCCCTCGACCGACAGGCGGGTGGGCTCGGACGCGAGGACCTCGCCCGGCCCCGCGATGTCGAGGATGCGCGACGCGACGTTCACGTCGTGTCCGACGAGGTCGGTGCCCTTCATGAGCGCCGTGCCGCAGTGGACACCGATGCGAACCCAGAGGGGGAGCTCGATCTCGTTCTCGAATCGGTCCTGAAGTTCGAGGCTCGTCGTGACCGCGCTCGGGCCGTCGGGAAACCACAGCAGCAAGCCGTCGCCGAGCTCCTTCACGACTCGTGCGCCCGCCGGCAGCGATTCGGTGACCACGCGCGCTTGGGTGTTGAGCACCTCGAGCGCCTGGTCGTCACCCTCGAGCGCGGTGAATTCGGTGAAACCGCTGATGTCGGTGAAGACGATCGCGCCCGAGACTGGACGTCGCGGTGGCGGCCGTGGTCGTGCGGCTCGACGCGGGACCCATCAGCGCGCGGCGATCTCGATCTTGCCGCTCACCGTTCTGACTTCGATGTCCACGTCGTTGCCTTCTTCGCACTCGCAGCGCACCTTGCCCCGCCCTTTGGCCCGGACGTTCGGCCGTACACCCTGCGGCAGCGTGACCTCGATCGAGCCCGAGATCGTCTCGCGCCCGCACGGGGCCCTGCGCGCCGGACCGGATGTCGACTTTGCCGCTGACGGTGCGCACCTCGACCCCGCTCGTCGCGCCGATGCGCACGTCGCCCGACACGGTGCTGAGGCTGCCGCCGCCTGCTGCTCCGACGTTGATCTTGCCGCTCTTGGTCGAGGCGCGACAGAGCCCGGTGCACTGCTCGACGGTCGCGCGGCCGGATAGGGAGCGTAGGTCCGCGCTCTCCACGGTGTCGACCGTGATCGATCCGCTCGTCGAGGTCACCCGGACGGCACCGAGGCTGCCTTGCAGGTCGACGTCTCCCGACACCGTGCCGACCATCACCTCGCTGCCTTCGGGGCAGCGCACGTGCACCGACGAGGAGCGCCGGTGCGGTTTCACCTCGATCGAGCCATCGTCGCCGCGTTCCTGCTTGCCTTCGGGCTCGACCGAGACGTCGTCGCGGTCTTCGCCCACGATGGTCACCCGGCCCGAGATGGTCGAGACCCGAAGGCGAGGGGGAGACATCGGCCCATTGTCGCATCGGGCGGTCTCGTAGCCGTTGAGTCGTTGGTCACCCTCGGCCGAGCGACCGACCGCCTAGCGTCGCGAGGAGGGAGGTCGGATGCGGGAGCGTCGCCGCACGTCCACGTCGAACTTCGGAGTCGGGCGGCGCGAGAGCCACGACGCGTCCGCCTTCTACGGTCGGTTCCAGGCCCCCGTCCTCACCGACGCCGACGAGGTCGCGCCGCCGAAGCCGGTGGCCGATCCGTTCGTCTGTGGTGACGCTCGCTCGATGGACGCGATCGACGACGGTTCGGTCGCGCTGGTCGTCACGTCGCCGCCGTACTTCGCGGGGAAGCACTACGAGGAGGAGCTCGAGAAGGACGGTGTGCCGAGCTCGTACCTCGAGTACCTCGAGCTGCTCACCGCCGTGTTCGCGGACTGCGTCCGCACCCTCGAGCCGGGCGGCCGGATCGCGGTGAACGTCGCCAACCTCGGCCGCAAGCCGTATCGGAGCCTGTCGGCCGACGTCATCGCGATCCTGCAGGATCGCCTCGGCCTGCTTCTCCGGGGCGAAGTGATCTGGCAGAAGGGTGAGGGAGCGAGCGGTTCGTGTGCGTGGGGCTCCTATCGCAGCCCAGCGAACCCGGTGTTGCGCGATCTCACCGAGCGCGTCGTCATCGCGAGCAAGGGCCGCTTCGACCGCGCCCGAGCTGCGAGGGTCCGCCGGGCCGAAGGTCTGCCCCACGAGGTGACGTTGACGAGTGACGACTTCATGTCCCTCACGCTCGACGTGTGGGAGATCCCGCCCGAGAGCGCGCGCCGCGTCGGCCATCCCGCGCCATTCCCGGTCGAGCTCCCCGAGAAGCTCATCGCGCTCTACACCTACGCCGACGATCTCGTGCTCGACCCGTTCATGGGGAGTGGGTCGGCGCTCGTCGCTGCCGCGCGCCTCGGTCGGCGGTACATCGGTTACGACCTCGATCCCGAGTACGTCGAGATCGCTCGTCACCGCGTGGCGTCGGAGCTCGCGACGCCCGCCGTGTCGATCGGTGTCGATCCCGTGCAGTCCACCAGGAAGATCGGAGAAGCCGCCCTCGCCGATGCGGGATTCACGATCGTCGCCCGCAACCGGCGCATTCGACGTACCGGGGTCGCACTGACCTTCGTGGCCGAGGACGCGGCGAACGTGCTGTGGTTCGTGGATGTCGCAGGTCAGGCGACGTCGCACCGCGGAGGGTTGGCCCGCACCGATGTGGTGTGGCGGACCCTCGGTCGCGCGGCGGCGGTCCGCGATCACCTTCCCGGGCCGCTCTTGGTGCTCTCCTCGCAGCTGCCGCGCAAGGGCAGCGAGGGCGATCTCGCGTTGCGTGCCGCCGGTCCGCGTGCGCTGTTCGACGTGATCGACCTGCAGTCCGACGACGCACGCGCCCGCCTCGCGACCTACGCGGCCGGCGATCACCATGTCGAGCCCACGGTGGGCTTCTGGACCTCGCAAGACCTCGCCCCACCACTCACCGAGAGCTGATTCTCGTGGCGCGAACGGGTCCCTGAGACCCCACCGCGCCAAGAGACTCGGCTCAAGCCAGGGGAGTGGGGGTGCCGAGGGTACCGAGCTGGGCGACGTCGCGGGGGAACAGCAGCCCGATCGTCCAGTCCGTCACCACCCGAGCTTTGCGGGCGAGGCCCGGGATCATCAGCAGGTGGTAGCTGCGCCCCATCCACCAGGCGATGAAGCCGCTGAACGTGACCCCGCGCACCTGGGCAACGCCCTGCCGCCTTCCGAGCGTGACGGCGAGACCTCGGTCGCGGTACCGAAACGGAGCCTTCTCACCGTGGCCGAGCCACACGGCAACATTCCGCCCGGCGAGGATCCCCTCGCGGAATGCGTGCTGCGCGGTCTGCGGGGAGGCACCGCCGTCCGGATCGGGGACCGCTGCCGCGTCGCCGATCGCGAACACGCCATCGTGGCCCGGCACCGCGAGGAACTCGTCGACGATCACACGCCCACGCCCGTCAGTGGCGAGCCCGAGCGACATCACAAACGACGAAGGGCGCTGTCCGGTGGTCCACACGAGGGTGCCGGTGCGGTAGGGCTCGATCGCGGTCGGGCTGTCCACCTCGACGACCTTGCCGACACACGAGCGCAGCCGAGTGTCGAGCAGCACCTGCACGCCCCGACTACGGAGATGGCGAAGCGCGTACTGCGCCAGCTTCGGGCTCAGGCTCGGGAGCAGCGTGCCCTGTGCTTCGATCAACACCCAGCGCAGATCCACGGGCCTCAGTCGCGGATAGAGATCCAACGCGTCGCGTGTCAACGATTCGAGCTCGGCTAGCGCTTCGACCCCGGCGTAGCCGCCACCGACGAATGTGAACGTCAGCAGCTCGCGGCGGAGGTCTCCTTCGGGGAGGTCGTGTGCGGCTTCGAGCTGCGCGAGCACTCGATTGCGCAACCAGATGGCGTCGGGGAGGGTCTTGAAGCCCACGGCCTCTTCCGCGAGGCCCGGAATCGGAAGTGTGGCCGGGACCGATCCCGGCGCGAGCACGAGCGCCTGGAAGCGCAGCTCGTGGCGGACGCCGGCATGGTCGACGGCCGTCGCGGTGCGCGCCTTCACGTCGAGCTCGGAGACCGCGCCGGTGATGACGTGCACGCGGCGCAACATCGGGCGGAGCGGGACGACGGCATGGCGAGGTTCGATCGTCCCGGAGGCGGCTTCGGCCAAGAGGGGAGAGAACAGCAAGAAGTTCTCCGGCGTGACAAGGACCACCCGGTCGGCGCGGTAGCCGAGCCGCCTGCCGAGCTCCCGTGCTGCGTACGCACCGCCGAAGCCTCCGCCGACGATCAACACATCGCAGTCGAACACGGCGTGATGTTAGGCTGACCACATGGCAGAACGATCGTCCCAAATAGTGAGTAACACGGGAGTTTGGCTGCCGGCGTGGGACGGCGCCGCCTACGCCGCCAACACAGGCCATCACCGCGTGTTCGACGCCGCGTTCCTGGCCACGCTGCCCCTCGAAGGCGACGAACGAATCCTCGACCTCTGTTGCGGATCCGGCGACTTCACCCGCGCGCTCGCCGACCTGGTGCCCGGTGGCGAGGTCGTCGGGGTCGACGCGCAGCCATCGATGATCGAGCTGGCTCGAGCGGGCGCGGCGCCCAACCAGAGCTTCGTGCTCGGCGCCGTGCAGCACCTCGGCACATTCCTGCCCGACGCGGGCGGCTTCGACGTCGTCATGAGCCGCTCCGCATTGCACTGGGTACCTGAGGCCGACCACCCACCTCTGCTCGCCGAGTGCTTTCGGCAGCTGCGGCCGGGCGGGCGCCTCCGTCTCGAGTTCGGGGGCGGCGACAACGTGCGGGCCATGCTTGCGCTCTTCGACGATTGCTCCGACCGGCTCGGTGGTCCCCGATGCCCGTGGACCTACCTCGGAGCGGGTCGCTACCTCGAGCTGCTCGAGGGTGCAGGGTTCTCGGCGGGCGATGGTTGGGTGCGCACCGTCGCGCAGCGACGAGCCTTCGACCGGGCGTCGCTCGTCGGGTGGCTCGAGAGCCAGTGCTTCCAGGCCTATGAGGCGTTGCTGGCTCCGGAACTGCGTCCGGAGCTGCGGCGGCAGGTGCTCGATCGCGTCGACGAGATGCGTCGCGCCGACGGCACCTACGACCAGACCTTCGTGCGGCTCGACGTCCTCGCGCACCGGCCCTGAGCTGCCGCCACCCCGCCCTGAGCTGCCGCCTCCCGGCCCTGAGCTGCCGCCTCCGGCCTGACCGCATGGGCCGTTCGGCTCATCCGCGCCCTACGGCGGAACCGTCGCCGACGTTCAGGCGTTCCTTCCTCTGGCAATCGAGCAGGAGGAATGATGACCGGGCCGGTGGACGACGTATTGGAAAAGATCGTCGAGGAGTACCTCGCTCGACGGACGGCGTTCGTGCGTGACAAGGCCTACGCCCTCGCGTATGCCGTGCACTTCGATGTGACCGTGCAGGTGGACGCCACCGCCGGCGACCCCGAAGTGCTCGTGGAGCAGCGAGGGATCATCCCGCTCGCGATGACCGACGTCTCCGACATCGAGGACGACACGTGGCGCGAGCAGTGCCGCGAGATCGAGTTTCAGCTGTGCCCCGAGGGCTGGCCCGAAGTTGAAGAGTGGAAGGCTGCGTACCCGCTCGGCTTCTCGCCGCCCGAGTGGGAAGACGGTCAGCTCATCTTCCGCTACAACGCGCGGTCCATCGCAACGTGCACCCTCGCGCTCGACGATGCGCAGTTCGAGCGCTACGTGACGGCGCTCTTCCGCTGGCTCGGACGAGCCCGCGAGCTCTGGATCGAGCAGATCACGTCGGGTGTCTACGGCGGCCTCGACGAGGTGACACAGCTCGTCGATCCCGACGCCTACGACACGCTCACGACAGCGCATCCGAACCTCAAGCCGAGCGAGATCTTCGGCAGTTGAACACGAGATGTTGAAGACAAGTGGCATGGTCGTCGCGCTGGCGATTGGCGCGATCCTCGTCGTCGGGTCCGGCTGCGGATCGAAGCACGACGAGGACGGCGCGCCGAGCGACGCCGTGACGACCGTCAGCGAAGCGGGTGGGGAGATCGACGCGGGCAGCGAGATGGCCCGCAACCTGGTGTGGACCGAGGTCGCGATGGAGGACTCCCAGAAACTGGAGAGCCTGTTCGACGAGATCAGCAGTGCGGGTGGTGCAGGCGACGTCGGACGCGTCCTCTCCGCATGCGCCCAACTTGTCCCTGCCTCCGAGTCGATGGCCGACCACGCGCCCGACACGCAGGCGGGTCGTCACGCCCGTAGCGCCGCCAACTTGTTCCGCGAGGCGGCTCACGCGTGTCTTGACCTCGAGGCCGACACGGCGGCGGAGCTGATCAGCGCGGGGAGCGTCGAGATCGCCAAGGCCACCGAGCTCATCGCGGCGAGCACGAGCGGCGTCGCGGGCTGACACTCTCGCTGTCACGGCTGCCTAGCGTGACGGTGTGGCGGCGCGACGGTGGTGGCAGCGGGGGACGCCGGCTCCGACCGGCGAGCCGGGCAAGGGCGTGTCGTCGTTTCACCTCTGGTGGCTCGACGCGCCGCGGGAGGCGGTGACCGCAGTTTCGGTGACACTCGAGGTGCTCGAGCCGCCGACGGTGTCCCGTCTCTACTTTTGGGCAGCTGCAGGCGACGTTTCATGACGGCGCCCGCGCCTATGGCGGCGCGCACCTCGGGTTGCAGTGGAATCCCCGGTTTCCCGACGCCCGCGCCGCGAACTGGGGTGGCTACGCCGACGTCGGCAACGTCACGTCGATCCTGGAGGGGACGCCGTCGCCGCTGCCGAGCACGCCGAATGACCCCAACACGCGCGACTATGCCTGGCGGCCCGGAGTGCCCTACCGGCTCCGCATCTCCCACGCCGACGAAGGCTGGCGTGGTGAGATCACCGACCTTGGCTCCGGCGCCACGCAGCTGGTGCGCCACCTGCTCGCGCCCGGCGACCGGCTCACCTCGGCGGTGATGTGGTCGGAGGTGTTCGCCCGCTGTGATCATCCGACCGTCGCGGTGCGCTGGTCGACACCGGAGTGGACGCTCGTCGACGGCCAGACGCTCGCGCCTACACGAGTGCGGGCGACCTTCCCGGCGGGGGGCGACTGCCCGAACACCGCTATCGGCGTCGACGCGCAAGGCATCTTCCAGCGTACGAACGCGGAGCGCGCGAATCGCGACGGCGACGAGCTCTTTCTCCCGGCATGATCGCGACGTGGACATCGACGATCATCCGAGCAAGGCGGACATCGACGAGCTCGAGGATCTCCTCAACGAGTTCAACTTCGCGACGACAGGCATCCGCGACGGACTCGAGCTCGCGATCTTCGAGCGCGACGACGATGGCCAGATGGTGGCCGGGATCTACGGGTGGACGTGGGGCGGCACGTGCGAGATCGACATGCTCTGGCTCGACGAGTCGCTGCGAAAGCAGGGCAGAGGGACGCTGATGCTCCGCGCCGCGGAGGAGGAAGCGAGGCGGCGGGGGTGCACGCAGGTCACGCTCGGCAGCCACGGGTTCCAGGCGCCCGACTTCTACCTTCGTCACGGCTACACGCTTGTCGCGACGGTCGACGACTACCCCCGGGGCAGCAGCGACAACTGGTTCCTCAAGCGTCTCTGACGCCCGACCGTTTGCGCGCCAGTCCGACGCATTGTCGCTCTGACGCGCAAACGCCCCGGGAGCGTGAAGGGTCAGGTCGTGCAGACCGCTGCGAGGCTGGCGAGGGCGGTGCCGCGCCGGGTTCGCCGATGACGTTGAGGTCGACGCCGTTCGTGCAGTAGCCGAACGACAGACCCGTCGTGGGATCGGCCCACGCGATCTGGCCGGCGGCGCCATGTGCCCGAACGTGCCGGGCGACACCGTGCGGCCCATGCCCCGGATGTTGGAGCGACCGTCGTCGCCCGCGAGGATCAGGCCGAGGCTGCGGTTCGCGGGCGTGTTGCTCAGTGGGTCCGGCAAGGAGTTGCGCACATGTGTCGTGACGTCGGCGAGGACGTCGGGCTTCCAACGCCTGCCTTGTTGTGGAGGAGTGCCTGGTAGAAGAGCGCGAGGTCGGCAGCGCGCATCGCCGCGCCACCGCCGGGCACGCCGAGCGCCCGCACGTCCGGATGGTTGAAGCCGAGCAGGGCCTCGGTGGTCACCTCGGTGACCGGCAGCTCGCTGATGCCGAACACAGCCTTGATCTCGTCGGCAGTCGGCGAGCTCGCCGACGGGGACGAGCTCGGCGATGCCATCCTGCTGGTCCTTCGCGAGGCCGAGGACGCTGGGCATCCCCAGGGGCCGGTGACGCGGCGCTCGAGCTCGTCACAGAAGTTGCTGCCAGTGACCCGGTCGATGATCTCGCCGAGGACCCAGTGGGCCGACGTCGCGTGGTACTCGTAGCGCGTGCCGGGCTCCCAGTTGAGGCGCCATTCGGCGAGCCGTTGCACACGACCTTCGCGTGTCCACCACTGCGGCGCGCCGAGCGGGGCGTGGGGGAAGCCGGCCGTGTGCAGCATCACCTGCTCGACGGTGATCACGTCCTTGCCGTTCGTGCCGAACTCGGGGATGTAGTCGATGACGAGCTTGGACGGATCGATCTGTCCCTCGCCGATCAGTGTCCACACCGTTGACGCGACGAACGCCTTTGTGCACGAGAAGACCGCGTAGCGCGTGTCGAGCGTGGCATCGCCGAATGTTCGAACGCGACGAGCTCGCCTTCATAGGCCAGCGCGACTTGTGTGGACGG